>CAVWYR010000001.1:0-3215616 GCA_963759265.1 uncultured Solirubrobacteraceae bacterium | reverse complement strand
GATGCGCGCGATCTCGGCGTCCAGAACATCCCGCGGCAAACGGTATGTGGGGATGCCGAAGCGCATCATGCCGCCGGCGACCGGCCCCGCGTCGCGGATCGTAACCTCGTGCCCGCGCCGCGCGAGCTGGTAAGCCGCCGACAGGCCGGAGGGACCGGCGCCGACGACGAGCACACGCTTGCCGGTCGGCTCGGCGTCTACGGTCAGTCGCCAGCCCTGGCGGATCGCCTCGTCGCCGAGGAATCGCTCGACGCCGTGGATGCCTACGGGATCGTCCAGCTGCGCGCGGTTGCAGGCGGTCTCGCATGGGTGGTAGCAGACGCGGCCCATCACAGCGGGCAGCGGGTTGTCCTTGACCAGCTCCCGCCACGCTGTCTCGTAGTCGCCGGACTCGGCGTGGTAGAGCCACTGTTGGATGTTCTCGCCGGCTGGGCAGGCGTGGTTGCACGGCGGCAGCCTGTGCACATACACGGGCCGCTCCTGCCGCCAGGCGCCAGTCTTGTTGGCAAGACTCGATCCAACGTCCAGCGTGATCGCAAACGGCTTATCCACCGTTGCTCACCGCCCCTTGCTCGTCACGGCGCTCAGCGAGGCCGGGGCGCCCGCCGAGCAGGCCGAAGCGGCGGATGTTGCGATCCGCGCCGGCCTGGATGCGCGCGATCACCTCGCTGTGCAGCTCGGGCTCGAATAGGTGCGCGAAGCGCTTCTGTGGCCGCAGGTACTCCTCGACGGGCACCTGCCGACGAATCTCAGAGACACCGCACAGCTCTCCGTCGCGCGCCTCGAACACCGGGAAGATGCCCGACTCCTTCGCCAACCGGGCAATCCTGATCGTGTCCTTCGACGCGCTGCCCCAGCCCAACGGACAGGGGACGAACACGTGCAGGTAGCGCGCGCCTCGCAGCCCCATCGCGGTCTGCACCTTCGCCTCCAGGTCGCGCAGCTCGGCGACGGTCGCAGTCGCCACGTAGGGGATCTCGTGCGCCATCGCAATCAGCGGCGCGCTCTTGCCCTGCCCGAACACATTGCCCGGCTCCGGGCCGACGGCCTGCGTGGTCGCTGTGCGCGCGGCGGGCGGCGTGGCGCCCGAGCGCTGCACGCCCGTGTTCATATACGCCTCGTTGTCGTAACAGATGTAGAGCACGTCATCGTTTCGCTCGAACATCCCCGACAGGCACGCCATCCCGATATCGACGGTGCCGCCATCACCGCCCTGACCGACGACCCGGATGTCCTCACGGCCCTTGGCGCGCAGCGCGGCGGCGATGCCCGTCGAGACGGCGGGCGCGTTCCCGAACAGCGAGTGAATCCACGGTATCCGCCACGAGCTCTCCGGGTAGGGCGTCGAGAACACCTCCAGGCAGCCGGTCGCATTCGCGGCGATCATCCGCCCGCCCGTGGCTCGCATCGCCGCGTCAAGCGCATACCGTGCGCCGAGCGCCTCCCCGCAGCCCTGGCAAGCACGGTGCCCGCACGTGATCGAGTTGGTGCGCTCATCACCGGCCTGCACCGAGCGCTGCTCAGGATCGAGCAGCCGGTTGCCAACGGCGAAGCTGCCGGTCTGGTAGAAACGAATCGCGGGCGCGGTCATGCCTGTCTGCTCCTCACACCGGCCCCGCCGCGACCGTGCCGAGGTCCCGCAGAATGTTCTCGGCGTGCGGACCCGAGGCCCGCGAGGCGCCCATCCGCTCAAGCTCCCGGTTCACGACATCCCAGTCCATGTCCAGGAACGTCAACGCCTCCAAGCGGTCGGCTGCCGCGTCGGTGAACAGACTGTGCAGCGAGGACTTGGTGATCGGCCGTCCGCCGAGGCCAGCGATCACCGTGTAGCCGTGCAGTTGGATGCCGGCGAGCGCCATGCGCACGTTCGCGGAGACGATCCCGCCGATGCCGACCGCGAGCGCCTTCTCCAACACCACCACACGCTCGGCATGACCCACCGCCGCTCGCAACGCATCGAGCGGGAAGGGCCGGAAGGAGCAGATCCCGACCGCCCCGATCTTCACGCCCTGCTCGCGCAGCTCGTCGATCGTGTCCTTGATCGTCCCCAACACCGACCCGAGCGCCACCACAATCGTCTCCGCGTCCTCGCTGCGGTAGGTGCGGATCAGGCCACCGGAGTCCCGTCCAAACGCGCGCTGAAACTCGCCGGCGATCTCGGGGATCAGCTGCAGGGCCTGCATCTGCTTGGCGTGCGCGAGGTACTTCACCTCCATGAACGCCTCGGGGCCGACCATCGCGCCGATCGACACCGGCTCATCCGGGTCGAGCACCTGCCGCGGCTCAAACGCCGGCAGGAACCCGTCGACCTGCTCCTGCGTGGGAATCTCCAGACGCTCGACGGCGTGCGTGAGGATGAATCCGTCCATGCAGACCATCACCGGAGTGGAAAGCTGCTCGGCCAGGGCGAACGCCTGGACGTGCAGGTCGAGCGCCTCCTGGTTGGTCTCGGCGTAGAGCTGTATCCAGCCCGAATCTCGCTGCGACATCGAATCCGAGTGGTCGTTCCAGATGTTGATCGGGGCGCCGATCGCGCGGTTGGCGACAGTCATCACGATCGGCAGACCGAGCCCCGAAGCGTTATAGAGCGCCTCGGTCATATACAAGAGCCCCTGGCTCGCCGTCGCCGTGTACGCCCGCGCGCCGGTCGCTGATGCGCCGATCGCCACCGACATCGCGGCGAACTCCGACTCCACGTTCACGAACTCGCACGGCGAAAGCTCGCCCGTCTTCACCAGCTGGGAAAGGTTCTCCACGATGTGCGTCTGCGGCGAGATCGGGTAGGCGCAGATGACCTCCGGCCGGCACAACGCCACCGCCTCCGCTACCGCACGCGATCCCTCAACCTGACGCAGCACCGCTCAACTCCCTACGCTCGTCAGCGACCCAGGCGTAGGCCGCCATCGCCGCCGCCACATTGCCCTCGCCGATATTCCCGGTGAAGCGCTCGCGGATCGCCTTCACTACAGCGTCCAGCGAGACCAGCCCGCTGAGCGCCGCGAAACCGCCGAGCAGCGCTGCGTTGGCGATTGGCCGCCCAGCGTGTTCGCGTGCCAGCTCGCCGGCGGGCACGGTCAAGAGCCGCTCGTGACGGAACCCTGCCACGAACTCGCCCAGGCCGAGCTCGTCAAAGCTCCGTGTGCTGTTGATGAGGATGAACCCCTCCGGGGCAAGACCGCCGAACACGTCCACCTGGTGCAGCAGCGTCGGGTCGATGACGATCAGCACGTCGGGCGCCATCACAGGCTCCCGCACACGGATCTCACGCTCGTCGATCCGGCAGAACGACACGACGGGCGCACCCATACGCTCTGAGCCGAAGCTCGGGAACGCCTGCGCGTAGCGGCCCTCATCGAACGCCGCGAGCGCCAGCAGCTCCGCGGCGGTGACGACGCCCTGCCCGCCGCGGCCGTGGATACGGACCTGCAACATCACCGGGTCCCGAGATGCGCGCCGGGAACGGTGGCCCGCTCAGCAGCGATGTCGTGCGCGCGTGCGAAGTCGAGCATC
The DNA here is from genome assembly GCA_963759265.1 of uncultured Solirubrobacteraceae bacterium. Taxonomy (GTDB): domain Bacteria; phylum Actinomycetota; class Thermoleophilia; order Solirubrobacterales; family Solirubrobacteraceae; genus Palsa-744. The sequence continues at coordinate 3,212,106 of CAVWYR010000001.1, read as the reverse complement.
ACGCGCTGCTCCGCCGCGGCCACCAGCGCTCGGGTGCGGTCGATCACATCGACGTTGACTGAGATCGCGTCGATGCCCGCGCGCACCAAAAGCTCTGCGTACTCGGGATACACCGACGGCGCCTGCCCACAGATCGAGGTCCGCAACCCCAGCTCGCGGGCACGCGGGATCAGCTCCCGCAAATACGTCGTGACGGCGGGGTCGCGCTCGTCGAACGTTTCAGCCAGCACCTCGTTGTCACGGTCGGCGCCAAGCAGCAGCTGGGTGAGGTCGTTGGAGCCGATCGAGATGCCGCTCACGCCGAGCGCCGCGTACTCGGAGAGGTTGAACAGCACCGAGGGGACCTCCGCCATCACCCACAGCTCGAAACCGGGCCGGTCAAGCAGCCCCGACTCGGCGATCAGGTCACGGCAGCGGCGCAGCTCTCGGGCGGTGCGCACGAACGGGAGCATCACGTGCAGGTTGTGCTGGCCGGCGTCCCACACCCTGCGCACCGCCTCCAGCTCAAGCGCAAAGACATCCGGCTCGCGGGTGTAGCGCAGCGCGCCGCGGTAGCCGATCATCGGGTTGGCCTCCTGGGGCTCAAACCGCTCTCCGCCGCGCAGCCCGGAGAACTCGTTGGTGCGAAAGTCGATCGTACGGTAGGTCACGGGCCGCGGCGCGAAGCCGACCGCGAACGCGCTCAAGCCCTCAGCCATGCGGGCGACAAGCTCCTCGCCCCGGCCCTCCTCGAGCAGCGTGCGGGGATGATCGCCCGCCAGCGCCTCCAGCACCATCATCTCCGCCCGCAACAAGCCAACACCGTCGACCGGCAGGTCCTTGACCCGCTGCACCTGCGAGGGCTCAGATAGGTTCACGAGGATCTGCGTCGCCGTCACGGCAGCCGCCGAGGATGCACCCAGGCTGACCCTCGCGGCCTGCTGGCCACCGGAGGGCACCCGTGCGGGCTCGAGTGCACATGCGCCCTCCAATACCAGCCCGCGAGTCGCGTCGACGGTCACGATCTCGCCGTCGCGCAGCTTGCTGGTCGCTTCGCCGGTGCCGACGACGCAGGGGATGCCAAGCTCGCGTGAGACGATCGCGGCGTGGCAGGTCATGCCGCCCGAGTCGGTGACGACGCCGGCCGCGCGGCGCAGCAGCGGCAGCCAATCAGGGGAGGTCATGTGGGTGACGAGCACATCCCCGTCGCCGAGCGCGGCGGCGTCGGCGAGCGAGGTGAGCACGCGAGCGGCGCCGCTCGCGCTGCCCGGCGCTCCGCCCAGCCCACGCAAGAGCACCGTCTGCGGCTGCTCAGACTGCGCTACGCCGGCGCTGGGTGTGGGCTGCTGCTCGTCGTGGAGCGTGGTGATCGGACGGCTCTGCAGCATCCACAGCTTCCCGTCGGGATCAAACGCCCACTCGGTGTCCTGTGGGGAGCCGTAGTGCTCCTCGATGCGCAGGCCAAGCGCGGCCACAGCCATGACCTCCCGCTCATCCAACGTGGGACGCAGACCCTCCTCGTGCGAGAGGGGCCGCGTGCGAGTGCCACCCTGAGCGTCATATTCGATCGCCAGCTCCTTGCAGTGAACGTCGCGGCGCCACACCGACGCCGGGTCCTTCCGCACCACGTAGCGATCGGGTGAGACCGAGCCTGAGACGACGGCCTCGCCGAGACCGAAGGACCCCTCGATCACGAGCTCGTTGCGCTCGCCCGTCGCGGGGTTGACGGTGAACATCACGCCGGCGCGCGTGGAGGCTACCTGGCGCTGCACGACGACCGCGATGTCCATATCCGCCTGTGCGAAGCCGTTGATGCCGCGGTAGTAGATAGTGCGCGTCCCAAACAACGACCGCCAGCAATCGCGCACCGCGTCGATCACCGCGTTTGAGCCGCGGACGTTCAGGAAGGTCTCGTTCATTCCCGCGAACGAGGTCTCGGCGGTGTCCTCCGCCGTCGCTGAGGAGCGCACGGCCACAGGCCCCTCGGCGTCCTCGCCCACAAGCTGCTCGTAGCGCGAGCGTATCTCGCGCTGCAGAACCTCCGGCATCGGGGTAGCGTCGACCATCTCTCGTGCGGCAACGCTCGCCGCCTGCAAAGCCGCGGTGTCCTCGACATCCACGTCGTCAAGCAACTCCGCGAGGCGCTCGCGCAGCCCGCTCTCAGCGCAGAACGCCGCGTAGGCTGGGGCACCGATGACGAAGCCCTCTGGCACGGGCAGACCCGCGCAGGTCAGCTCGCCCAGGTTCGCGCCCTTGCCGCCCGCGAACTGCACATCCTCACGGCCGAGCTGCGCGAACGAGCGGACCAGCTCCAGGCCGGACATGGCAGGTGCTGGGGGCGAGACGCTCATTGTTAGTTCCTCCTGTGTCGTGGCTACTCGATCGCGGTCGCTCTGACCGCTTACAAGTCAACTCGCCGCCGCTGCGGGCGCCTACCGCACTCCTCCCTGAACGAACTCGGTAGTTCCCACCCATGACCGTGCTCGCCGCCGGCGCGTAGTGTTGAACGTCAGATGAAGGTGATCTCCCAGCGCGACTTGCACACGGCGCTCGCCGCGCTTGGCGCCGGCGAGCCGCGGGTAGTCGCCAGCGGGAACCTCGGGACCCCTCGGGTCCTGCTCGACGCCCTGGAGGGCGCGGTGGAGCGCTACCGCCTGTTCATGCTCGCTGCGCAGGCCCCGTTGCCCGCCCGCGAGGGCGTCATTTTCGAGACGCCGTTCGTGGGGCCGGGGATGCGCGACACCGGCGAGCGACTGGACTACCTGCCGATGCGCCTCTCACTCGTACCCAGGCTGTTCAGCACGCTGCGCCCGCCCGACGTGGTGCTGCTGCACACCTCCACGCCACACAAGGGGAAGGTCTCGCTCGGGATCGAGGTGAACATCCTGCCGGCGGCCGTCGAGCATGTACGCGCCCGCGGCGGGCTCGTCATCGCCCAGCTGAACCCCAACATGCCATACACGCTCGGCGACAGCGAGCTGGCCGAAGACCTCATCGACCTCGCCGTCGAGGCCCAGCAAGACCTCCCGACCCCGGCCATCGGCGCCAACCACGACCATGCGCAGACGATCGCCGAGCGCGTCGCCGATCTCGTGGGAGACGGCGCCACCTTGCAGCTCGGGATCGGCCAGGTCCCCGATGCGACGCTGCGCGCGCTCGCCAGCCGACGCAGCCTGACGATCTGGTCAGAGATGATCTCCGATGGCGTCATGGGCCTTGAGCACGCTGGTGCACTCGACCGCGAACGGCCGATCGTGTGCTCCTTCATGTTCGGCTCCAGGGAGCTGTACGAGTGGGTTCACCACAACCCCAGACTTCGCATGACGCGCACCGAGACCACCAACGATCCCTCACGGATCGCAGCGCAAGCGCAGATGATCTCGGTCAACACGGCGCTGCAGGTGGATCTGCACGACCAGGCCGGCGCCAGCCACATCGGCGGGCGCGTGTACTCCGGCTTCGGTGGCCAGCCCGACTTCGTAGAGGGCGCCCTGCACTCGCCCGGTGGGCACGCCGTGATCGCGCTGCGCTCCTGGCACGAGCGCAGCGACACCTCAACGATCGTGCCCCACCTGGAAGGCTCCGTCACCTCTTTCCAGCACTCGGCGGTCATCACCGAGCAGGGCACCGCGCACATCTTCGGGCGCAGCCAGCGCGCCCAGGCCCGCCTCATCATCGAGCACGCCGCGCACCCCGACGCCCGCGATCAGCTACGCGAGCACGCCGCGCTGCTCGGGCTCGGCACTACGCCCGAGCATCCGATGCGAAGCGTTTGTGAGCCAGTCGCCAGCCCGCGGTGAGGAACTCGACTCTCTGCTCCGACCCATCGTGGCGTACCACACGCCCATCGAAGCCCTCTCGAAAGACATCCAGCATCGCCCGGTTTTCACAGAGAACCTCGGCTACGAAATGCGTGATCCCACGCTGCTCGGCGACGATCGCCAGCTGTTCGATGAGGATCGTCCCGAGGCCGCGGCCGTGGAGATGATCGGCGACCTCGACCGCGACTTCCGCCCGCGTGCCATCCAGCTGGATATACAGGGCGTGAGCGACCATCGCTCCCATCTCGTCATGGGCAACCAGCCCGAAGCGACCCGTGCTGGTGTCCGCCGCCAAATGAGCAGCACAGCCTATGTCCACGGCGCCGCTGAAGAACCGCAGACGCCGCGCCTCCAGGCACAGTCCCGCCAGGAACGAGCGCAGCGCGGGCTCATCGGCGGCCGTGGTGGGACGCAGCGTGACCAGCGAGCCATCGCGCAGCCGGACAAGCTCGGGCTCGTCGATATCTGCGACGGCGCTGGGTGCCTGTGACAGCGAAGGAACGGTCATGGTGTTCGCAGCCTCGCGCCCGGCGCCGCCCGGTGCATCCGTTGCTGCCCCTGGCGGTGGCGGGGAGAAACTACGTGGACGGCGAGACCGACCGACCTCGATGCGTGCGCTGTGCTCATGCGGGGGGCAACGCTGCTACAGAGGCCAGTAGTGGCCTACGTGCGCCGCGGCGCGCGATGTCAAAAGCGGCTCCGGCGCCGCCGATTGCGCCGGCTCAGCGGAGGCGAGCGCGGCAAGCGTCTCCCGAACGCACTCCGCCAGCGCAACCGGCTGATAGCCGCCCTCCAGAACGGCTCCGAGCGGCACGCCGAGCGATACGGCCAGTCCCCGCACATGGCGGGCCATCTCCGCGAATGAGCCGGCCTCCAGACGACAACCAGCCAGCGGGTCCTCACGGTGCGCGTCAAAGCCGGCGGAGATCAGCACGAGCTCCGGCGCAAAGCTCTCGGCGACCGGAAGCACGATGTGCTCGATCAGCGACAGCCACAGCTCCTCCTCTGAGCCGGCCGGGACAGGCAGGTTGATCGTGTAGCCCTCGCCCGCACCCGAGCCCACGTCGCTCATCGAGCCCGTGCCCGGATAGATCCCCGCCTGATGGATGCTCACGAACAGAACATCCGATCGGCGCCGGAACGCCTCAGCGGTCCCGTTGCCGTGGTGCACATCCCAATCCAGGACCAGCACCCGCCGAGCGCCCAGCTCTCGGATCGCCAGCTCCGCGGCGATCGCAACGTTGTTGAACAGGCAGAAGCCCATCGCGCGATCCGGTTCGGCATGGTGGCCAGAAGGACGCACGCCGCAGAAACCGAGCCGTGCCTCACCCGCCAGCAGCGCTCTGGTCATCTCGCACGCGCCGCCGGCGGCGTGCAGCGCCGCACGATAAGAAGGCTCGCCGACGAACGTGTCCGGGTCGATCGCGCCGCCACCGGCCAGCGACAGCTCCTTGATCCTCTGCACATGGCGAGCGCTGTGGATCAACTCCAGATGCGCCCCCTCGGCGGGCGGCGCCGCCCGGCGCTCCCAGCCCAGCCAGTCGTGCTCGGCCAGCATCCGCTCGATCGCCTCCAGGCGCTCTGGCGTGTCCGGGTGCTCAGGCATGTGCACCCGCGGATCGTGTTCGAGGCAGGCGGGGTCGCTGAAGTAGAGGCCCACCGACCCCGAGCCCACAGAGCCCTGTTCGGTTACGGGCGCACCCTGTCGACGACGCGATGACACGGAACGCGCTCGCCTCGGCTCGCTACGCCGCGCGGGCGGCGGCACTCCACTCGCGCCGCTTGCACTCGTACTCAGGCGGCAGCGTGCCTGTGAGCGCCTGTGCGGCGTCGAGCGCGTTCAGCGCGGCTGCGTAGTCACCCCAGCGGGCATCGCAGTCGGCCAGCAGCAGCGCCAGCTCAAGCGCGTCCTGATCTTCGGCCTCGGAGGCTGGGCTGCCTGGAACAGCGATCCGGTCGGCCAGCAGCTCGGAGGCGAGCGGCTCCGGGCGCGCGGTGGCAAGGAACGGGCCGAGATAGCGACCGGCGATCTTCGCCGGCGGCCACCACAACGGCTGGCCCGCAGCGGCAGACGCATCGCGTGTGGCACTCCGCGGCCGGGTGGCCTCGATCGCCACCGTCGCGTGGCGCGGCAGCCGCTGGGGCTCAGCGCGGAGGTAGAGCGGCGCACCGCCGGTCAAGAGCAGGCCGCGCAGCACGGGGGCGAACGGCACGGGCGTGATCGGGACGCCCAGCTCGGCAGCGATCGACTCGGCCACAGCGTCCGCTTGCTGAGCCGCGAGACCTCCCTGCTTCAGCGGGAAGGCCGTGGCGTCACCCGCCGCGTACACGTCATCGACGCCTCGTACTCGACCGTGGGCATCTGTCGGGAGGAAGCCGTGCTCATCGCACGGTAGACCGGCCAGCGCCGGCCCTTCCAGCTCCGGCAGCGTTATCACCCGGTCGACGGAAACTTCTCCACCGCCCGCTAGGACCAGCGAATGCTCGCGCACGAGCGCGGGACGGGAGGAGGTCCTGAGCCTGATCCCGCGGGCGGCGAGCGTCGGCTCGATCGCCTCCGCGGCAGCAGGTCCGAACAGCTCAAGCGGCTCCTCCTCGGGCGTGATGAGCCACACCTCCGCGTCGGAGCCGCGGTCGCGCAGGCGGGAGGCGGTCATCAGCGCCAGCTCATAGACCGGGAGCGCCCACATACGCTGGGAAGGCATCGTGAAGGCGACCGACCGGGCGCGGCCGTCGGCCAGCTCATCCAGTACATCGCGCAGCGCGTCAACGTCCGGGCGGCCCCGAAAGGTGAGAGCGCCGGGCAGCGGGTCGCGCGGACGCCCGCCAGCGGCGACGATCAACGTGTCGTAGCTGATCCGCTCGCCACGGCCGGTCAGCGCGACTCGATCGTCGGGCTCGACGCGCTCAAGCACGTCCGACACGAGCCGACCGTCGCCCCGGTTGCCGACGATCTCGATGAGGGAGTACGCCCGTGCCTCGCCGCGGCCGAACGCCTCGGCGACCGTCACCGGGCGATAGAGGAACTCCCGCTCGGGGGAGACGAGCGTCAGCTTGACGCGGTGGCCGGCAAGTTCATGCAAGGCCAGCAACGCCTCGACGGCGGCGACGCCACCGCCTGCAATCACGACCTGATGAGGGTTGGAACTCATCCTTGGGCGAGCCTACGTCCCCGTCCCTCCTCAGCCCATCCGCGCCCGCCCGTGTACGGCACGCGGGTTTCTACCGATCCCCCGAAACCGGCCCGGCACGGCATCGGCTCGCCAGCAGCTTCGTCGATGCACGTCAGACCCCTTAGCTGACGGCAGAGCAAACTCAGCCGGCGAGCAGGCTCCGCGCTCCTGGCGAACATATGGCGAACATCTCGACGGGAAAGAGGGGGTATGGCTGGATATGCAGCGCACTCGTCACGACCCCGTTTTGCCAGTATCCATGCCCTTTTCGTGCCCATTGTTGCCCGCTAGTTCCCACGCCGGCCCGCCTCGACAAGGCGGGTCATCGTCCCCACGCGAGCGGCTGCTTGGACGAGCCAGTCGACGGACATCGGGCCGGGTGAACGAATGTCATCCCGGCGCACCGGTAACCATTTGTGCCTAGGCTGCCCTGTTTCGTCGTTCAGCGTCTGAGCGTTTGGCGAGCACGGCCGCCCGAGCCTCCCGCCACTGCTGATCCAAGGGTTGCGGGCCGACATGTTCGAGGTCGTCGATCTCGTAGCTGTAGTGCTGCGAGAGCATTTCGAGGCTCGTCCCGCACTGACTGGCGACGGACTGCGCGTTTTCGGCGCGCAGGCGCGCAGAGATGCCGCCGCGGCGGAGGCTGTACGGCGTTGCGCCATTCATGTTCGCAAAGGCTGCGTCGCTGTTCGCCACAGCTTCAACGGCTGGCTTCATACATCTTGCGCGCCACTGTTGGGCCTGATTGGAGCTCATGTGGAAGGCTCCGGTGTCAAGCTCGCGAACCCCGTTATGTGGCCCGGTCAAGTCGCCTGGGATGACGAAATCGACATCGCGAGCGGGGTGGCCGTGCTGGCGCAGGATCGCGCGCCACATAGCGAGGTCCGCGGTGAGTACGGCTGGAACCCGGACGGTTCGGCCCATTGCGCGCTCGGTCTTGCCCTGATAGTCCAGTTCGTTCCAGCTCAACACCTCCGTGATACGGGCGCGCTCGCTGTCCGCGAGGGAGAGCCAGCGCACTCCGTAGACCTCCTGGTTACGCAACGCGAGGCCGAACTGCAGCGAGACGAGGATCGCATCCCGGTGCATCAGAATCGGCCTACCTGGGTGGCGTGTGCCCTCGAGCATCTCGGCTCGGATCAGCTCGACCGCCATAGCCGAGAGTGCCCAACTGCGGATCTCATCGCCGTGGCGGCGCACTGACGTGCGGCCTTGAGTGCCCCGCATGGACTTGCGCCGGATACCAGTCTTCTCGTTGGCGAACAGGCACCCGTTGGATTTGATCTCAGGCACGAGATCGGAGTTCGCGGCCCACGAGAGCACCGCCGACAGGACGCGCCAGGCATGGGCGCGGGCTGACGGCCCCACGTTGGAGTGCTTCATCGCCTCTCGAAGGGCACGAGGGGCGTCAGGCCCGTTGAACTCCGTGGCAGGCTGCGTGGCGAAACGCACGGCATAAGGAGCCGGCGGCCGCGGCTTGCCCTTGTCTGCCCCAGGCATGCCAAGCAAGTGCCGACTAGCTGAATGGCGGTAGGTACGAAACGTAGACGCTGACAGCCCGTCCGCTGTTTCGGGCGCGTTGAAGGCGAAGTAGAGCTGGATTACCTCACCGATCGTCTTTCCGGCGGTGTCGCCGGTAGCGTCGCGGGCATCGAGGTCAAGCAGGAAGCGCTGCAGGCTGTGCGCACCTCGCCGCTCGGCAGCGATGTACTCCTGCATCCATTCGTTGGCGAATCTCGCCGAGGGAAAGGCCTTGCTCCTGACGATCGCATTGTGGTCGCGGAAGCCAACCCGGTACGACTTCCGGCCGCTCTTCGCGACATAGGGCCATTGCATCTTCCACGGTCTAGCCATTGCCTACGCGAGCCCCCTCTACCCGACGAGTGAGGATGGGAGCGATCACGAGAGCCGCTTTCGCAGGGCCCGCAGCTTCCCTATCGACAAGTCGTAGTCGCCAGTAGCCTGTGTGCCCAGGCGAGGCTGCTTGCTGGAGGACGACGGGCGTTGGCGCCGCCGACGCCCGCTCGCCTGAGAAGTCTGAGTCAGATCGGCGCGCCGTCCTGCGTACCCACCCCTGAGGTTGGGTTCGCTCGCCTGCCAGAAGTCGGTCAGTGCGCTCGCTGGAACCCGATAGTGGCCGCCGGGAAGTCTGCGGTACTCCAGCAGCCCCGAGGACAGATATCGCCGCAGCGTACGCTCGTGGACACCGAGCGCGGCCGCGGCCTGCCTCGTGGTCAAGAGGTCGCCTGGGGGAGCGGACGCACTCGCCGAGATCGGGATGACTCGGCGCTGCGGGTCGCCGAGTGCTGAAGTAGGGTCGGGTGGGCGCAATGGGGTCTGCATCGCTGACAGTGGCGGCGTCGTGGGGGTCGTTCGGGGTTACAGACCCCCAGCGCCACGGACCGGCCAACGAATCGAGCGTCTCCTCTTCCGCTGGCTCCGCAGTAGGACGTCGAACGCAAAGGGCGCTCAGGCGTGAGTGGACGCGTCCACGGCGCAAGCGCCCTGAACGGCAGGGCTTTGCAGTACCCGTGCAGTACAGGGATTCAGTCGGGGGGCGAAATATGCGTGCTTTGCAGGCCATATCTGAGATATGGCTGCGCGCTTCCCAAGCTTGAGGTCGCGGGTTCGACCCCCGTCCGCCGCTTGCGTCCTTTATGGCTCTAGAATCAGCGTTTGCGGCATCCTCTCTCGCTGGATCGTCGGCTGCGTTTTGGGCGCAGGAGGTCAAAACGCACTCGTTTGCCACTGTTTGCCATTACTCACGCTTTGTGCGGTCGGTCGATCTGCGTGCGACGATGGCGGCGTGGCACGCGTACCGAGGACAGCTCTGATCGTGGGCAACGGTTTTTCTCTCGGGATGCGCGCCCATGTCGGGGCAGCGCTGGACGACTGGGACACGTCGTCGCCCCTCGCCTGGCGCGACGACGCGGGCCAGCCTTGATTCGTCACTTCCCCCGCTTCGCTGCCGCCGTCGAGTCGCCGCAGTTGTCGATTGGCATCGGCGGCGCTGGACCAGTGCTTCGCGCTAAGTGAGAGCCTGTCGGTCGGATTGGTGGTGTGGCGCGACCCCATGGGACAGAATCGCGCGACTCGGAGGTCAACCAGGACTCCGCCGACTCCCCTCACGCAGTCGTGAGCGCTGCTCGCTTCCGCTGTCCGCGAAACCAGAGCGAACCACTCCGGAGCGCGCGCGATTGCCTCGTCGTCCCGCGAGCGCAAGACCAGCTACCCCCTAGCGCGAAATGCGATTCGCCAGCTCTCGCGCGACCGCGGCGAATCGCAACCCCACGCGAGGAGTGACGCCAGGAACGGCTCCATGACTATCGCTTTCGCGTGAGGGAAGCGCGTCGCGTAGCGCCAAGCGGACGCCTGCTCGGGACGAGACTCGATGATTCGGTCCGACAGCCGGCGAGGTACTGATCGAGTTCGACGCGACTGGCCACCAGCGAGCGATCACCGGCGAGGACCTCGCTCGCGTGGGCTCGGCTACGCCCAGCACATCCACCGCGCCCAAGGCGCGACCGTCACCCGCACCTTGGTCGTCACCGGGGGCTGGCAGACCAGCAAGGAGCCCGCCTACGTCGAGGCATCCCGTGCCCGCCACGGCACCGACTGGTTCGTCTCGCGCGAGGACCTCGGCACCGAAGGGCACGACACCGACCGCATCCAGCGGCTCGCTCAAAACATGCGCCGCAGCCACGCCCAAACACCATCGCTAGCGCACCCCGAGATGGCCGACCGCGACTACGGCACGCACTTTCACCGCCAGCTCGCGCCCAGCCGCACCAGCCGGATACCGGGGATCCTCCGCACCATCAACCGGATCATCAACCCACCAGCACGAGAGCGAACACGATGAGCCAACGCCTACAGATCGTCCTACCAGACCCCCTAGCACTCCAGCTACGCGAGCTCGCCGCCGGGGCCGACACACCACCCTCCACGCTCGCCGCCCAGCTCGTCGGCAACGGTCTCGCGCTTACCGCCAAGGACGGCAAGGTGCGCCCGCTGCGCTCCGCGCCCGTCTTCGTCGGTGGTAGGGGCCGCGAGCGTGCACCGTGGCTTGAGCCCTACGGCGGGGACCCCGGATGGCGCAAGCAGATGTGGGGCGCCGTCGTCGCGCTGCACGGCCGCTACCCCACCAAGCTCGAAGCGCTCAAGGACAAGTGGTGGAAAAGCGACTCGCAAACCGAGACGCTATGCGCGCTCGCCGTATGGCGAGCAGAACTCGACGACGCTGCCCAAGACCCCCGCGACGAGCTCGCCTTCCAGAACCAGCTCACCGACTACGCCCAAGCCCTCAGCCAGTAGGGCGGCGGCGTCACCAAGGCATGGAAGCCCGGCGCGCCACCGCCCGAGTGGGGTCCCGAATTAGCTCTCAACCAGCGCGCTGTGTCAGCTCCCCGGGCGAGCGAGTCGTGTATTGAAGAGGGCGTGCGTCCTACAGGTGAGGCCGCGTTTGTTTCGCGCGTCTGGTTCAACGAGGTCGTGGGTTGTTCGGTGGGCATGGGACTGTGGTGTGGGCGGCTGCGTTCGTGCCGTTGAGGAACGTGAAGGTTGCGGCGAAAGGGAAGCCGCCGTGGGGGCACTTGTGGGGTAGGCGGATGCCTTGGGGGTGATAGGCGGTCGTTTTGCCGTGGAAGCGCTGGTAGTAGGTGATGTGCATGGGGCCGAGCGTTGAGCGTAGTTGTGTGACGGAGACGTCGGGCGCGTCGGGGAGACTCGGGACGATTGGGATTGCGGTTGTCATGGAGCCGCCGAAGGGGGCGGCCGCGCTGAGGATGAGGCTGGTGAAGATGAGTTCTGCCGCCACGGGGTTTTCGCCTCTTGCGAGGAAGAGTAGCCCGAGGTGTCCTTCTTCGTTGATGGGCGCCATCCAGGTTGTGATTTGGGCGGTCTCGGGGATCACTTCTGGGCCTATAGGGATCTGGGCTGTGGCGCTGCCGTAGCCCATGAGAGAGTTTGGGGGGCAGTCTGCCTCCTTTTCGAGTTCTGTGCGGGAGCAGGTCGCGAGGCCGAGGCCGCTGGTGATGAGGCCGAGGTTGGCGGGATAGAGCAGATCCACGTTCGTGAGCGGCGGTGGCACCTGGCCCTCGGGGCTGGAGATCTCGAACGCGAAGGCGATTGTCGTGTCGGCGCCTAGCCGCTCGGGTGTGAGCGAGACGTTGAGCTTGACTGATTGTGCGGCTGGGGCGGGTGCTGCGAGCGATATCCAGAGGGCGAGTGAGAGGGGGATGAGGCGGGCGGCGCTGCGCACTGCTCTCATCTCCGTTCCTTGTAGGCCGTTAGTAGGCGAGTGAGCCGGTGGTCTGGATCGTTGCGGAGTAGTTGCGGCGGTCGATCACGCCGTAGAAGCCGCCTGTGCCGTGTGCGTGTGCGTAGCGGCCGGTGCCGTGGGAGACGGTCATCGTGCCGCCGAAGCTCACGTAGACATCGCTCTGGCTGCTGCTTTTATGGAGCACGCCGGAGCCGTGCCCGATGATCGTCCCGTCGTGTGCGTAGATCGTGAATGTTCCCGATACCGTGACGCCGAGGTCGAAGCTGACGCGGACTGTCCCGGGGAGTGTGCCTGTCGCGGCTCCTTCGTCGATGAGCTGCGAGCTCGATTCTTTCAAGAAGTGCAGGTGCGCCGTGTCGGTGACGTTCAGCGTCCTGGCCGTGTGGGCTCGTGTGTGCGCGTCGCCGGCAGCGTTGCTGACGAGGATCGCGCTGGTCGCAAGCGCTACCAGAAGGGCAGTCGCCAGCATCCGGGCACGACGTGCGTCGCTGCGCGGGGGCCTCGTGAATGGGCTTTGGTTGCGCATCGACTGGTCGCTACGGCATGGATGGAGGCTAGGAGATCGCAGGGCCGCTATCCATGTCTGTTTCCGACCAGGATGCGAGGACGGTGGAGCGTGCTGTGCTTTCTGTCTTCCCAGGCTTGCCGAGTAGGCTGCTGGGTGTCTACATCAATCATTCCCATATCACGAGCTAGTCTATCAATCCGAACACGCCAGGATTGGGTAGGGTGTTGGTGAGGACTGGTCTGGCTGGCGACGATGAGGGGTTTTTGGGAACGATGAGCGCGAGGCACGCCGTGTTGGGGCTGGTGATCGAGCGACCCGGGTATGGCTATGACCTGGCGCGGCGTCTTGAGGAGCGCTGCGGTGCATGGGGGTGGGAGCGCACGGGGGTCTACAGCGCTCTCGATCAGCTCGTGCGCGAAGAGAACGTGCGTAGTGCTAGGGATAGGGGCTCAGGCGCGACGGGTCGCGCCGCGCCGCGTGCGATCTACGAGGCGACGCCGAAGGGTCGGGACTTCTTCCGTGATTGGATCTTCGAGTCTTCGGCGTTGAGCCCTGTCCGCCAGGAGCTCGATCTGAAGATCCTGTTCTCCGGACCTGAGTTCCTGCCACGGCTCATCGACCAGACGTGGGCACAGGAACAGAAGTGCATCGATGATCTGCGGGCTCTGACGAGCGGTGTGCCGGCGCGTGGCGTGTCGCGGGGCGCGCCGACATGGGGTGAGGCGGTGGTTGTGTTGCAGAGAGATGCCGAGATCAGGCTGCTGCAGATGAGAATCGAGTGGTTGCAGAATGCGCGAGGGGTGATGAAGGAGATACTCAAGCGATCCCCTGAAGGTGGCTGAATGGAGCGGTTGCTGTCGTTGATCGGCGTGCGCAAGAGCTACTGGCGTGGCCCGCAGGAGACCGTCGTGCTCGACGATGTGTCGCTCGACGTTCATCGCGGCGAGCTGGTCGCGGTTTGGGGCCAACGCGGAGCGGGCAAGACCACGCTCGCGACGGTCGCTGCGGGGCTAGAAACGCCGGATCGCGGCTGCGTACGCTTCGATGGTTGTGATCTGGCTGAGGCTCCGCATGGAGGTGCCCGGCTTCGTCACGAGCGGATCGGATGGGTGCAGCGGATGGGCCCGCAGAGCAGCGACTTTCCGACGGTCATCGACTATGTCGCGCTGCCGTTGCTCGGTAGGCACTCTCCGCGAAGCGCGCGACGTCGCGCGGGCGCGGTGCTGAAGCGTCTCGGTGTAGGCGGTTGCGGTGGAGGGAGACGGGACAGCTTGACCGACGGGGAGCGCACGCTGGTTGCGTTGGCGCACGCGCTTGTGCGCGAGCCGGCCTTGTTGATCGCGGATGACCCGACCGCGAATCTTGACGTGCTCCAGCGTGAGGAGGTCACAGGCCTGTTGCGTCGTGCGGCCGACGATGAGGGTCTCGGGATCTTGATCACGGTGCCAGATATGCCGCAGATGGCGTATGCCGATCGCGTTGGCTCTCTGAGCGAGGGGAGGCTGACGCTCTCCAGCGAGTCGCCTGGAGGGCTCGGGAACGTGGTCGAGATCCGCGGCAGGCAGCAGTCAGCGTAAGTGCTTGAGCTACGAGAACTCGTCAAGCGCTACGCCGTCGGCGAAGCCGAGCCCGTCAGCGCGGTGGACGGCGTGTCGCTCTCGGTCTCTTCCGGTGAGCTAGTGGCGCTGTATGGGCCCAGCGGCTCCGGTAAGAGCACGCTGTTGATGATTGCGGCAGCTGTCGTGCGACCCGACAGCGGCTCCGTGTTCGTCGGGGGACGAGAGGTCTCCGCGTTGTCCGCGCGCGAGGCTGCGCGCTACCGGATGGAGACGCTCGGGTTCATTCGCCAGTCGTTGGATCTGATCCCTGGCAGTAGCGCGCTCGATAACGCTGCGCTGAAGTTGTTGGGCAAGCCGACGGGTGTGCGGGAGGCGCGGCGGCGCGTGGAGCCTTTGCTCCGGGAACTTGGACTCGGGGAAAGACTCCACAATCGCGCCGAGGAGCTTTCGATGGGTGAGCGCCAGCGCGTAATGATCGCCCGTGCTCTCTCGAGCGATCCGGAGCTCGTTCTCGCCGATGAGCCCACCGGGAGCCTCGACTCCGAGCGCGGGGGCGAGGTCCTCGGGTTGTTGAGCGGACTGTGCCGCGAGCGTGGAATTGCGGTGTTGCTGGTCACGCACGACCCTCAGGCCGCGGCGTACGCCGACCGTGTTCATTCGCTGCGCGATGGACGGCTCACCGAAGGGCAAGGCGGCCCGAGCCTCGCGTCGGCGAGATTGCGGTGACGGGTCGGGGCGGCGCCAGCATGCGGCCCCTGGGGATCCTCCACTTGTACCGTGTGCGCCTGCGCTCTCGATTCGCTCAGGAAGCGCTAGCTGTGCTCGGGATCGCGGTTGGCGTTGCGCTGCTGTTCGCTTCGCAGGTAGCGAACACGAGCCTCGACGGGTCGGTCAAGCAGCTCACCAGTGGGTTGGTCGGCCAGTCGCGTTTGCAGCTCGAGGCACGCGGGGCGGGGGGCTTTGCGGAAGCCCTCCTCGGCGAGGTCCAGCGTCTGCCGGGCGTTCGCTCGGCTGCACCGGTGCTCGAGGCGCAGGCGAACGTGCTCGGCCCGCGCGGAGCGCAGCCGGTGGAGCTCATCGGGGCGGATCCACGTTTCGTGCGGTTTGGTGGCTCGCTGCTTCGCCACTTCAGCGCCGCGGCGCTCGCACGCCAGCACGCGCTCGCGTTGCCGCTGCCGGTCGCGGAACAGATCGGGGCTAGCTCATTGCAGGTGATCAAGCTCCAGCTGGGCGCGAGCACGCAATCTGCGCTGCTCGGTATCACGCTGCAGGAAAGCGAGATCGGTGCGCTCGCTCATAGCCCGGTCGCGCTCGCGCCGCTCGCCTACGCCCAGCAGCTCACGGGCATGACCGGGCGCATCTCTCGCATCTTCGTGCAGCCACAGGCAGGGCACGAACGTATGGTGCAGTTCGAGCTCGCACGGCTCGCGGCCGGACGCCTGAACGTGGAGCCCGCAGACTACGACGCGGTGCTGTTCGACAGCGCTGCCGGCCCGACCAATCAGTCGACGTCGTTGTTTGCGGCTATCAGTGCGCTTGTCGGGTTTCTGTTCGCGTTCAACGCGATGCTGCTGACTGTTCCTGCTCGACGGGCGTTGATTGCCGATTTGCGCTTGGACGGGTACAGCCCTTGGACGGTCGTCGAGGTGCTGCTGTTCGATGCGCTCGTGCTCGGTGTCATCGGCTCGCTGCTTGGGCTGGCGCTGGGGGATGAGCTGTCGTTGCGTCTGTTCCACGCGAGCCCCGGCTACCTGTCTTTTGCCTTTCCTGTCGGCTTGCAGCGGATCGTGACCTGGCAGAGCATCGCGATCGCGGTCGCGGGGGGCATGTTCGCGGCATGCTTTGGAGTGCTTGCCCCGATACGCGACGTCTTCGCAAAGCGAGGGCACGTCGCGGGGGCAGGGAAACGATCGAGTCCGAGCACCGAGTGTATGGCGCTATTGGCAGGGATCGGATGCTTGGTTTTGACGAGCGCGATTCTCGCGTTTGACCTACACGCCGCTGTCGTAGGTGTCATCAGCCTCACGGCAGCGCTTTTGCTCTTGCTTCCGGGGCTACTCCGTGGCGTGCTGTTCCTCGTCGAGCGGCTCACCGAGAACCTGAACGCCAGAGCACCGTTTGTCGCGCTGGGCGAGCTGCGCTCGACGTGGGCGCGGACAGTCGGGATTGCGGCTACGGGCGCCATCGCGGTGTTTGGCAGCGTCGCGATCCAGGGCGCCCGCGCTGATCTGCAACGCGGGCTCGATCAATCAGCGCACGACGTCAGCAGCGCGGCCGACGTATGGGCATTCCCGCCCGGACTGAGCAACCTGCTCGCGACCACGCCATTCCACGCCGCTGCCGCTGGCAGGCTCGCCCACCTCCCAGGCGTTCAAGCGGTGTGGATCTACAGGGGTGGATTTCTCGACTACGGCGGTCGCCGCGTGTGGGTGAGCGCCGAGCCGACCGGCCAGCCCCAGATGGTCTTTCCGCACCAGCTCGTGCAGGGCAACCTCGCCTTCGCGGACGCACGCGTTCGCGAAGGCGGCTGGGCCGTCATCTCCAAGGCAATCGCCGCCCAGCATCATCTACACATCGGCTCCGCGTTCACGCTGCCCTCTCCTCGGCCGACGGAGTTTCGCGTTGCCGCGTTGAGCACGAATGTCGGATGGCCTCCCGGCGCGATCATCATCAACGCCGACAGCTACGCGAGAGCATGGGAAAGCGACGAGGCGAGCGCCTACGAGATCGAGGATGCGCCCGGTATCCCCGCAGCGACCGTACGTGATGAGGTCCAGCGAGCACTCGGCCCGAGCTCGGGCCTGCAGGTCCAGACGACATTCCAGCGCGAACGCCAACAGCGCGCGGCGAGCCGCCAAGGCCTCTCTCGCCTGAGCGAGATCTCGACGCTGGTGCTGATCGCTGCAGTGTTGGCGATGGCGGCGGCAATGGGAAACATGATCTCCCAGCGTCGCGCACGACTCGCGCGGCTGAAGCTCGACGGATTCAGCGACTTCGTCGTTTGGCGCACCCTGATGCTAGAGAGCGTGCTGCTCGTCGGCTCAGGCTGTTCGATCGGCGCCGTGTTCGGCGTGTACGGCCAGATTCTTGGGAGTCGAGCGATTCTGAGTGTCACGGGCTTTCCCGTCGTCTTTTCATTCGGCCTGCTGCTCGCGCTCGCCAGCCTCGTGCTGGTGACTACGGTGGCTGTCGCGATAGCCGCAATACCCGGATATTTCGTAGCGCGCGTAGCACCAGCTGTCGGTCTCTCGCACTAGCCGCCGCTTAAAAATCAGAACCATTCCGTGCCCTCCCGCGAGCAACCCGGCGCCACTGAGTCCGTGCCAACTCTGGGGCCTAGGCAGGGCAGCGACACGCGAGCTGCTCTGGGGTCTACGCGCCGTCTCTCAGGAACTCCAGACATGGCGATCCCACGCGCTGAGGATCCCGGATACACCAATCCGAGCAGACGCGCTCTACGCCCTCGAGCACAAGCGCACTCACGCCTACGGAGCGGCCCTGTTCTCGACACTCCCCGCCAAGCGCAGCAGGGATTTACTGCGCCTGCTCGTCGCACACGAGCTCATTTGGGATTTGCTTGACAACCTCAGCGAGAGCGCCGCAGCGCACGGCCAAACCAACGGGCACCAGCTGCATCTCGCGATCGCCGAGTCAATCAACCCCTCAACACCGATCTCCGACCACTACCAACAGCACCCCTGGCACAACGACGGCGGCTATCTACGCTGCCTCGTAGAGACGTGCCGGCGAAGCTGCCTCACACTTCCCTCCTACCCACTCGTGCGGGATACCCTCGTCCGCGAGGCGCACCGCGCCCAGGTGCTCGCGTTCAACCACGACCCCCAACCAGCGCGTCGTGACGTTGCCCTCAAACGATGGGTCGCCGACGAGTACCCGGACGAGCAGCACGCCACTTGGTGGGAGCTCTCCGGCGCCGCAAGCGCACCGCTCACGATCCTTGCCCTCCTCGCCCTAGCCACCGAACACACCTGCTCACCGGACGAAATCACCCGAACCTACGCCGCATACTTTCCCTGGCTCTCGGCGACCACGACGATGCTAGACAGCTACGTCGACCAACACGAAGACGCCGACAACGGCGACCACAGCTACATCGCGCACTACCCCGACACCGAAAGCGCGCTCTCCAGCATCCACGCGCTCGTCTTGCGATCAGTCACAGAAACGCTCGCTCTGCGCAACGGCCACAAGCACGCCGTAATTGCCGCCGCGATGATCGCCATGTACCTCTCCAAGGACACCGCCCGCACGCCACAGCTCCGCGCCGGCACAAACAGCTTCATACACGCCGGTGGCTCGCTTACACGACTGCTACTCCCGATCCTCCGAGCATGGCGTATCACCTACGCCCAACGCTCCGCCTGAGGACACCGCACTCTTCTGGCAACCCAGCAGCGGCCCGGCCAAGACGCCGGGATCCCGATAGTTAGAACTAAATAGTAAGGCCAACCCTAGTAGCCCACGGCTCTAGCGGGCATGATCCCCGACGTCGTGACAGAACGTGCCGACAGGGCCATGAGCACCCCGCACGGACGCCTAGTCCCCCCGGACCGGCTTGACGCGGTGACAATCTCGCCGCGATGTCTCATCTGGGCCAGCAGCCGGTCTTTCCCACTTTCGACGGCTGCTGGCCCAGATCGGTCATCACGGCCGATCATGGATGTCCTCGCCACAGTACAAGGCCACCAGCTCGTGCTCGCGACTGCGCACGGAGTCGCCGAGATCCCGTCGCTGCTCTCACCGCGTGAGTGTGTGCCGAGAGCGGCACTCCCTGAATCAAGCCCCTCGGATGCGCGGCGGCTATGCCCGTCGCAGCTAGCTGGAGATTCCGTGCGCGGGACGGGCAGTGTAAGGCTCACGCGAGTACTCGGCGTCAACGGGAGCCTCGCGGCGACAGGTGGCCGCACGTGAGGAAGGCTCCGCCCATGACGATCACGCTCAACAGCGCGCAGATCGCGTCTGTGCTTCGCGATGCGTCTGGTGGTGAGCGCCTCGTGGCGGCGCTGGCAGGGGTGAGCAGCGGCGAATGGCTCGACGGTCTGTTGTTGTCGCTCTTGGACGACGATTCCCTTTCGCATTCGACCGTACGGGCGCTGCTGGTGCTCAGCATCTTCCCTGCAGATGGCGCCGAGCGGAAGCTAACCGGCGTGGCCAAGCAGCTCGGCATATCGGCGAGTACGACCCACCGCTATGTGCACACCTGGGTTGCCGTCGGGCTGCTGGAGCAGACTGACTCGCGGCGATACCGCAGAGTATCGGCCGGGTGAGCGGTGCGGGGCGCGGCGATGATTCCGACCGACACGCGATCTCGAGAGGCGCGTCGCTTGGCCGACCGACTGCTTGGCCTGCAGATCCCATCCTTGGTTCTCAGCGGCTATCCAGGGTCCGCCGTGGATCTGCGCGAGCTCGCACAGGCCTTCCCTCTGGTGATTTATCTGTACCCGGGAGGAGGCTGGTCTGCGCAGGACGGCGAGGATACGCCGCTAGCAGACGCTGTGCAGCATCGTGCGTTCCGGCGCCACCAGCGCGATCTAGAAGCCAGGGGTTACCAGCTGATCGGAGTCAGCAGCCAATCCCAGACCGCTCAGCGGGAAGCCGCGCTTGCCAACGGCGTCGCCCATGCGCTGCTGGGAGACCCAGAGTTGCAGCTGGCGCGAGCGCTTGGGCTGCCGACGTTCACGCTCGACGGGGGCTTTTGGTATCACAGGCTGACGCTCGTGGTTGGAGGTGGGCGTATACAGAAGGCGTTCTTCCCGGTCAGCAGCGCAGCGCGTAGTGCCGCGCAGGTGATCGCTTGGATGACGATCCAGGGAATCGCATAGGTGCCGGCGCCCTTTCTACAGCAGGTGCTACGCGGCCCCGACAGGGCAGAACTGGATGACGTATTGGGCGTGTTTGGGCAGCGCGTCAGGTCGCTGCGCGAGGCTGCGGGGCTTTCTCAGGATCAGCTCGGGGCGCGCTGCCTTCTGCTCCACGGGGTGATGTCGCACATCGAGGGCGGCAGCGCAGCCCCAAACTTCCCGGTTCTGCTGTGGCTCGCACGCGCACTCGGAGTATCGGTCGGGACACTAACCGACGAGCTTGCGCCACCTAGCATGAGCGTCAGCAGCGGAGCGGTACTCGCCCGGCTCGCTCGCCAGCCCGGACTAACGACGAGCGAGATCGCGACGGCGCTCGAGCTACCCGGCACGTACATTCTCCGCATCGTCCACTACCTGGAGGCCTACGGCGAGATCGCTCGCCAACGCGGCGGGTGAACGCTCGCGCCAGGGACAGCGGACCTGCGGTAGTCGGAATGTCGATCAGCCAAGTAGTCCGGAGCGAGGCTCTGGCAGGGACTCTGTGGCCTGCTGTCGCCCACCCTTCGTTGTGTCGTCTTGAGTCATGGCAACGGGGAGGGTGACGCGGGACGAGGAGATCCCGGTCGCTGGGAGAGCGCGTCAGGTGCGGTCGTTACTAGCTGCCAACATCCGTGCGCTACGGCAAGACCGCGGATACTCGCAGGAAGACCTCGCGACGGCGTCCGAAATGTCGAGATCGGTGATCTCACGGATCGAGCGAGGCGAGCATGAGCCTCGGGTATCTACTTTGCTCGCGCTTTCCGCAGCGCTCGGAGTCATGCCGGCCGAGTTCCTAAACGGACTACAGCAAGACGTCCTGCCAGGGGGTGACTTCAGTGATCACTGAGGTTCCGCTTTCCGCTTCAGGGTTCAATGGGTGAACTGTCTCACTTAATGTCTACTCCGGTCAGCAGCATATTTGTCTCTTGACGGGCGGTGTCGTAGGTCATAGCGTGACTCTGTCTTGGTTTGGACCTGAGCATCGCCCACGGTGGCTGTCGGCTTTGGGTGCAGGTCGACGCGCGATAGCGAAGGAGACGAGATGTCAGGTCGGGAGGGAAAGCGATGTGGCGAGCAAGGTTTCGGGATTCGTTTACGACGCGTGTCGGCGCGTGGCCCCGCAGGAAGGAGACGGCCGGTGGCTAATCCGAGTGGACGGACGCGCCTTTGTCGCCACGAGGCGTTGTGGGCGAGGCGGTCTCTTCCCCGTTACACCCTCGTGGTGACGGCGGTCTTCTGTGTGGCGCTTCTCGCTTTGCCCGCGTTTGCCGTCGCGGCGTTGCGCAGCTCGCCCGGCAGGCAGCCGTCCAGCGGTTATTCCTCTACATCACATTCGATGAGCTCTACGAACGCGGCTGCGGGTCCTCTCGGGAAAGCTCTGGTGGTGCCGGGGGTTCAGCCGTTGGACGGTGGTCAGCAGGTGCAGGCGGCCGGAGAAGCGGCGATTGATAGTCCGGGTGCGGTAGTCGCGCGGGAAGAATCGCAGACGAAGTTCGAGAGCGAGAGCGCACTGGAGGCTGCGAAGACGTTCGGGGAAGCGTTCGCGTCTGTGACGAGCGAAGAGGATGGGGGGCCGCCGCCGTTGCCCACTGGTCAGAGCATCATGGGTTTCGAGAGCGCAGACATCGCGCAAATTGAAGTAGGTGGTGGGGAGGCGGGTGTCGTTGAATCGACCGTGCCGATGGCGACGGAGTCCGGCGGGGGTGGGTGGATGCCTGTCGATCTAGCGTTGCATGCCGCCGGTCAGGTGTTTGAACCGGCGAATCCGCTGGTGGCGGTGCGACTCCCAAAGCGCCTCGCTGCGGGGGCGCAGCTGCCGGACGCTGGCCTGTCGTTGACGCCTGTTGATTCTCAGGGGATGCCGTTGGAAGGCGCGGAAGGTGTGCTTGATAGTGCGACCGTGTTTTTCGGGAATACCCAGACTGACTCGGATACGGTGCTGAAGCCCACGAGTTTCGGGTTTGAGGCGAGCACGGTGTTGCGTTCGGTGGAAAGTCCGCAGGTGCTCTATTACCGGGTCGGATTGCCGGCGGGTGCAAGCTTGTCGGCGGCGGCGGATGGCTCGGGTGTGGTGCGTGTGGTCAAGGAAGGAGCGGTGCTCGCGACTTTGTCTGCGCCGCGTGCCGTAGACGCCGCCGGGCGGGCAGTGCCGGTGAGCGTGTCCGTCTCGGGCAGCACGGTCGTCGTAAGTGTGGCAAGCCATGCGGGTAGCTATCAGTACCCGATCCTGGTCGACCCGGAATTCGAGACGGTTTGGTCGCCCCTCACGCCGGGGAACTGGGAATTTCACGAATGGGTTGGCTATACGTATGGAAAGAGTAGCGGTGAACTCTGGATGAAACACACGGGCTCGTATTCTCCTGAAGACTACGCGCAGTGGTCGAGCTGGACGCAAGGTTACACCGAAATCTATGAGATGTGGGTCAAGGACGATATGTATCCGACCTATTCTGGTAGCGAAACGGGCTACAAAGAAAGCACTTTCCCATTTCAGCGCGGCTGGATCGAAATCTTCGGTGATGGATACAGAGCGGAAGCGAAACTCAGCGGCGTGCCGTATTACGAGGAAGCCTGGGTCTGCCCTCGGTCCGGGTGTCAGCCGGAAAATGTAGAGAACGAGAATCGTGAGGCCTTTGAGATCAGCACGACGGAAAGCGGAAGCACGCCGTTCGGGGGATCTGTGAGCGAGGTGTCTACCGCGATCGGCGAGCTAAAAGGAAAACACTCGACGGTCAGATATGAAACGGCTGACGAAAAGACCCAGGGTTCGTCGAGCACATGGAATGTGTTTTTTCCCGGGAACACGGACCATCAGTGGATGGGGCCCGCTAGCGGTGGGTTTGAATTCTGGGCGGATGACGGTGGTGTCGGTGTCGGGGAAACGAAAATCGAATATTATGGCGCCTCGGGGTGGGAAAGCTTCGGCGGCACGGACCTTTTGGCGACTCCTGACTGCGTAGGGGTTCAGTGCAGCCAGAGCTGGAAAGAACCTACTGACTATGCCAGCGTGGTAGGAGGTAGCGGCCAGCATCTTCCGTCGGGCGAAGACAGGATTCGTGTCGCCGCGCGCAGCGCAATACCGTACTCGAGCTCCTCGGAATATGGCGAAGGCGAAGCCACCGTGAAAGTCGACAGCACGCCGCCGCACAGTATCAAGGTGAGCGGGCTAGTTGGTAGCGGCAAAAGCTTTGAACTGGGTGAAACTGAGGCGCACTTGAAGGTGGAAGCGACTGACGGCGAAGGGTCGACACCGAGCTCGGGCATCAAAGAAATCGAAATCGGCATCGATGGGAAAGAGTTCGGAAGCTCTGGTGGACACTGCACACCAGGCCCGTGCACAGCGAGCGACGAATGGACGCTCAACGGAGCCGAACTGGGAGCTGGCACGCACACCTTGACCGTCAAAGTCCTAGATAACGCAGAGAACGAAGCGAAGGAAGAATATACGCTGACCGTGTATCACGCCAGCCCAGTCACGATGGGTCCCGGGTCGGTGAACCCTGAGTCAGGCGATTTCGCGCTGGAAGCGACCGACGTGAACCTCAGCGGTAGCCTGGGATCGCTGTCGCTCACGCGCCACTACGATTCGCGCAATCCAACGGAGGGCGCGGAAGGGCCGCTCGGGCCGCAGTGGACGATCGGCCTGGGAAGCCCGGCAGAGCTCGAAGTGCTCCCCAACGAAAGTGTCGTGGTCGTAGGCTCGGAAGGCGCGACACTATTCGCGAAGCAGGGAGCAAGCTTTGAAGCGCCGGCTGGAGACAGCGATCTGACGCTGAAATACGAAGGCGAATACGAACCGGGCAAGCCCGCGTATCTGCTAAAGAACGAAAAGCAGGGAGCGACGACGGTCTTCACGCTGCCGAAAGGCGCGAAGCTGTGGCTGCCGACCGTCAGCAAGACACCGGTCGCTACAAACACGATGACCGATGAATACAAGACGGTAGAAGTCGGCGAAGGCAAGTACATCACCGAGCCGACGCTGGAGCTGGCACCTCATCTGGACGCGACGTGCTCGCGAGAAAAACTGGAACGCGGATGCCGCGCCCTCAGAATTCGTGTACTACGAAGGAGAAACGACAGCGAAAGGTGAAGGCGCGAGCGAATGGGGCGCCTACAAGCACCGGCTCGCCGAAGTCATCGCCGTCGCATATAACCCGGCGACGAAAGCGATGGCGAAAACCCCCGTCGCGAAGTACGAATACGACGGGCAGGGCCGTTTGCGTGCCGAGTGGAACCCAGCGATATCGCCGGCACTGAAGACGACCTACGGGTATGACGGCGAAGGGCACGTCACGGCGCTCAGTCCGCCCGGGCAGGAGCCCTGGCTGTTTACATACGGCACGATCGCGGGGGACCCCAGCACGGGACGGCTGCTGAAGGCTGCGCGCGCACCCGCTTCCACGCCCCTGTGGAAAGGCGCACTCCCCGCCGAGAAAACATTGCCCGCGGTGTCTGGCTCGCCCGTGGTCGGGATCAGGATGGCGGTCTCCAACGGTTCCTGGAGCAACGAACCAGTGGCCTATAGCTACCAGTGGGAACGGTGCTCCCCCAGCGGCGAAAACTGCACGGCGATTCTCGGCGCGACGAACGCTAACTACACGCCGCAACCGGGCGATGTCGGCAACTCGCTGCGTGTGCGCGTGAGCGCTTTGAATGGTGGTGGGGCCGTGTCGGCGACCTCGTACCGCACCGAACCGGTGATTGCTTCCTCAGAACACTGGGAACAGGGCGAATACCACGCTCCGCAGCCCGGTTCGGCGATCGAGTACCAGGTGCCGCTGTCCGGCGGGACGGGCCTGGGCGCAATGACCGCCACAGAAGTCGCGAAATGGGGCCAGAAAGACGACCCGGTGGAAGGGGCCGCAGCGTCGATCTTTCCGCCGAGCAAGCCGATGGGCTGGCCGGCCACAGAATACACAGGGGCTACGACCTACTACATGGACAGCCACGCGCGCACCGTCAATGTCGCCGCGCCCACGGGCGGAATCTCCACGAGCGAATACAACGAAGACAACGACGTCATCCGCGCGCTCAGCGCGGAGAACCGTGCGACGGCGCTAAGCGAACCGAACCCCGTCGAAGCGGCGGAACTGCTGTCCACGAAGAGCAGCTATAGCGCGGCGGAGGTCGAACAGACGTGGGGCCCGCAGCACAAAGTCAAACTGGTCGTTGGCAAGAGTGGGGGCAGCGAAGAAGTTCTAGCGCGAAGCCACGTCGAGTATTTCTATGACGAAGGGGCTAAAGAAGTCGAAGAAAAAACCCACGAATCCTACGAGCTGGCGACTAAGACGATCGACGATGCCGAAACGGCCAGCAAAGAAGAATTCGACAAGCGCACCGCGATCACGTCATACAGCGGCCAGAACGACCTGGGCTGGAAACTGCGCAAGCCGACATCAGAAACCACCGAACCCGGCGGGCTGAACCTGACAACGACCACGATCTACCAAGAAGCCACCGGCGAGGTCGAAGAAACCCAACCACCAGCAGCTGCCGGAAAAGACGCGTCGGTGCCGCCGGTGTATTCCGCGCAGTTCGGGAGCGCCGGCAGCGGCACGGGTGAGATGAGCGAACCAAAGGCAGTAGCGATCGGCAGCGGCGGCATCGTGTATGTGCTCGATACGGGCAACTCGCGGATCGAGGAATTCACCGCAGAAGGGGCTTATGTCGCGACCTTCGGCTCGGTGGGCACGGGTAACGGCGAGCTAGAGCACCCGACCGCGATGGCAGTCGGCCTGAAAGGGGAACTGTTCGTCGCAGACACAGGCAACAACCGTGTCGAGGAGTTCAACGCCGCACACGAATACGTGAGGCAGTTCGGCCACGAAGGCAGCGAAGCCGGCGACGTCAAGGAACCACGCGGGATAGCCGTCGGCCCGAAAGGCGACGTGTTCGTCTCGGACACCGGCAACAACCGGGTCGATCAGTTCGAACCAAAAGGAGGGTTCGTCAGAGCCTTCGGCTACGGCGTCAGCAACGGCGAAGCCAAACTAGAGATCTGCACAACGAGCTGCAAAGCCGGGGTCTCCGGGTCCGGGAACGGCCAGCTCCACGCCCCACGCGGCATCGTTCTCGCCGAAAACGGGGATATCTGGGTCGCAGACGACGCCAACAGCCGCATCCAGGAGTTCACCGGCACCGGCGAATTTCTCGCCAAGACAGGAGCCTACGGCACCAAACCCGGTCAGTTCGAGGAACCAACAGGCATCACGATCAGCCCCCACGGTGAGATATGGGTTTCCGACGCCGCGACAGACCGACTCCAAGAGTTCACCGCCACCGGCACCTACATCGCGAGCATCGGCACGAAAGGCTCCGCCGGCGGACAGTTCGAAGAACCAGGCGGCATCGAAATAGCCGCTGCGGGAACGATGTATGTAGCCGACGTCAAAGGCGATCACATCGAGCGGTGGATACCTGCGATCAGCGGCGAACCCGGCGCCCACGACACACGGACCGTCTACTACACCGCCGGTACCGAAGCCGAAGAAAAAGCCTGCAGGAGCCACCCCGAATGGGTCGGCCTGCCATGCATGACCAAGCCCGCGGCAGAGCCAGGCGTGAGCGGACTGCCGACGCTGCCGGTGACGACGACCACCTACAACATGTGGAATCAGGCAGAAACCGTCGAAGAAGCATTCGGACCGACCACGAGGACGAAGAAGACGACCTTCGACGCGGCCGGGCGCCCGCTGAAAACCGAAGTCAAAGGCGCCGGGTCCGGGAACGTCGACACGGCAGTCCCCCAGGTGACCGACAAATACAACGAAACAAACGGCGCGTTGGAAACACAAAGCACGACCGTGGGGGAAAAAACCCAGACGATCACCAGCCACGAGAACACGGTCGGAGAGCTCGAAACCTACACCGACGCCGACGGCAATACAACGCACTTCAAGTACAACGAAGATCGGCAGGTCACTGAAGTCAGCGACGGCTCAGAAGAAGGCAAAGGCAAACAGACCTACAGCTACAACGAAGCGACCGGGGAGCGCACAGGCCTGACCGACTCTAGCGCCGGAGCGTTCGGCGCGACCTATAACGTCGGTGGGGAAATGACTAGCGAGAGCTACCCGAACGGCATGACCGCCTACATCACCCACAACTCGGTCGGCGCGGCCACTGGCATCGAATACAAGAAGCTGACGAACTGCACCAAAAACTGTGTCTGGTTCAGCGACACGCTCATACTCTCGATCCACGGCGAAACACTCGAGCAGACGAGCACCCTCTCGGGAGAGAGCTACACCTACGACAACGCGGGCAGACTCACCGAAGCCCAGGAAACCCCAGCCGGTGAAAGCTGCAGGGCACGCATCTACGCTTACGACGAAGAAGCCAACCGTACCAGCGAGACGACACGCGAATGCGCAAGCGAAACGGGCACCACGGAACTGCACACCTACGACACCGACAACCGACTCACCGATGCCGGTATAGCCTACGAAGTGTTCGGCGACACGACCAAACTGCCAGCCGGCGACGCTGGCGGATCCGAACTGACGAGCAGCTACTATGTAGACGGGCAAGTCGACCAGCAAAGCCAGGCAGGTGAGTCCATTGAATACAGGCTCGACCCAGAAGACCGCACCCGCGAAACAATCTCGAGCGGCAACACCGCTGCGACCGTCATCCAGCACTACGACGGCCCCGGGAGCACCGTGGCGTGGACCAGCGAACCCGCCACCGGGAAATGGACACGTAACATCCCCGGCATCAGCGGCGAACTCGCGGCCATCGAGACCAACACACACGCAGCAGTCCTACAACTCCACGACCTACAAGGCGACATCGTGGCTACCGCCAGCCTCAGCGGAACAGAAACAAAACTGCTGAGCACCTACAACAGCACAGAATTCGGCGTCCCCAGCGGCAAAACCGCTCCACCCACCTACGCATGGCTAGGCGCGGCCGGCCTCTCAAGCCAGCTCCCATCCGGCACCATCACCCAAGACGGCGCTACGTACGTACCCCAAACGGGCCGCCAACTCCAAACCCAGCCGTGCGACCTACCCGCCCCCTCAAACTCAATACCGGCGTTCACAGACGCAGCACCATCAGGAGCCGCGGAAGACGCAGCAGCAGCAGCCTCGATACAAGAGACACAATACCTAGAAGCAAAACACGCTGAGGAAGCAGCAAACCACCCGGCTGGGGAAGTGCCGGAACCAGCCGAAGAAGTTGACCCAGAGATACTAAGCGCGCAGGGCGCGCTGAAACTAAAGGGAGAGTTCGAGGCAGAAGCAATTCTAATCGACTCCCAACTTGTGGGTGGGGGGTGTATTTACAACGCGGAGTGCGAACTGACTCTGGAAACGGACGCAGAAATATTGGGCCAGGCCTCGGAACTGCTCGAAGGATGTTATGGAGCAGTGCATGACGGCCGGTGGCACGACGGCTATTATCAGACCGGCGTGTGCTATGTACACTACACTCACTTTGAAGACTGGGGTCACACGATCATAAAGAAGTTTGAAACTGAAGCGTGCTGGTCGCCTCCGAAATCCGAGGGGATTACCCTGGCGTGGGACTGCCCTCGGCATGGCTCCCAGGGGTTTGGGTAGAAGTCGGTAGCGCCGAAGGGGAGGTGCAGAGCACCCACTTGCGCGGTACGACTGCAAGGGAGAGAAATGTCTAAAGATCTAAGCAAGCACTACTTGGGTGTCGCGAGAAGAGATCTTGAGCGGGACTATTGTGTGTACGTGAGGGAACGATGACGCGAGCGCGGAGGACGATTGCGGCCGGTGCGAGCCTGGCTGTGATCGCTGCTGCGGTGATAGTAGTGACTGCCGGCGGAACGCCGGGTGCGGATGAGGAGAGCGGCGCCGCGAAGACCTACTTGGGTGCGCGGGACGCTTTTGAGTTGAAGGTGGCGGCCGGGCTCCCAGAGGCGCGGGCGGCTGTTGACCGTGTTCGGGAAGCAGTCCGGGCTGAATGCGGCGACGCGTTGCGAGGGGCGCCCAGAGAAGGGCGCGTCGTTGAGGAAGGGTACGCTGGAGGCGGTAGGGTGAGGTTGAGTACGCGGACCCTGCTGCTGGGAGACATAATGAGGAATGTGGAAGCGGCAGTTGAGGCGTCACGTGGATCAGCGACGAGCCGCTTCGCGGATAGCATAGAGGGGCTTCCGTGGGGTGACCGCAGAATTGCTGCGGTCGTACATGATTTTGCGACTTTCGAACTCGTGAAGCAGCAGGAAAGCGGCCGGGATTTGTGCCCGGCCGTTAGGGAATGGGCGAGGAGTGGCTTCAGGCGGGTGCCGAGAGGTCTTGAACCTGGCGAGTCAAGTGTCGAAATGGCCGGTCGGAGACTGTCGGCTGCGCTTGTAGATGTTGGCTGCCAAACGACGGATCCGGCACGCGCGATCCTGCGACTGCTGAAGCGAGATAACGGTGGCGCCGTCAGTGAGCAAGTCGAAAGGCACGAACGGACTCTTGCCGCGGCAGAAGGAAGAATTCTGGATGAAGCCACTAGCGCTATAGAAAAGACGCTAGGCCTAGCGACCGAGCACGCAAGCAGGAGGCCGTTGGGTGAGAGCGGCGCTAGCCAGGTGCAAATGTGTACCGGACGCGACTGACGTTGGAAGTGCCGGGGACCGTCATTGGTGCCCCGTTGACCCTCGGCACGCGAGCAGACCATAGAGACGGACTCGGTGAGAGCGAAGCGGCCGTCGAACGCGAAGTCGCCAGTTTGGGTCTGAGATGTCGCCGGATCGCAGTGCCTGCATCGCGCGGCATCGTGCTTGAAGAACTCAGCGACGATGCCCTCGTTGCGATCGAGATCACTATGGTGCAAGGGAGCGCGTCCGCTCTGACGCAGTTCGCCGGCGCGACGGGAACGGCTGCGCTCGGGGCCGAATGCCGCTGACATCGCTTGTGAGGCGCCTTGCTGGAGAAGAACGCGCTCTCGCACGAGTCGCTCCGCTGCACTTTTCGCCATGTTCGCGGATTGGGCGCGGAGGCCTCTTCATCGCGTCCCTCAATTGACCCCCGTTCGGTTACCGCCTAAGGAACTCTCATCGAGACCGCTCTAGCGGGATGGTGCGCGCCGTGTGGCTCGTCGGGCGGCGCGCCAGCGGTTTTGGGTGCGTCGGAAGCGTCCGCGGAGTGTGCTCGCCAGGGCGCTATGCGAGTGGCTCGGTAGCAGGGGTGACCTCGTCCATGAGCGCCTGCGCGGGCGCTTCGCGACGCTCAAGTATTCGTAGGATGCGTATGCGAGTGGCCTCAGCCAGCGCTTACGCCGGCGGGCGACAACGGGCCAGAAGCGGGTCTGTCAATTCGGAATCTCCGGCGCGGCTGTCTAGCTGTTAGCACCCGACGAGATTAACCTCGATCCGCCGGTAGGGAGCTGAGATGGGATGCGGCGCGTCAAAATGTCTCGGGGCGTATTGGGGCATGCTCCACCGATCGGCCATCGTTACCATCGGAAGGAAGGCGCCAGAGTTTGGGTATGCGGTGGCGGATTTCAGCCCATTTCGCTTGCTGGAGGAAACCCACGGCTGGCCGGTTAGCTGAGCTGGGCGTATCGTGGCGTTTCCGGCGGGATCGCCGCCCGGTGCCGGTTCATGTGGCGTAGGCGCCCACGTCCAGTCCCGCGAGCGTCATGCACGTCTGGCATAGCCCCGAGTGCACGGGAGCCGCCTTGGCGCGGCGCGGCGTGCCGCACAGCGCTACGCCAGCGTCGGTGATGATATGGAGCTTGGAGACGTGGTGGCGGCTGGTGCGCCACGCGAGCAGGCCATAGCCGTCCCGTGAGGAGACGAATTCGCGCAGCGGCGCCGAAGGGTCCTGAGCGGGTCCGAGGCCGTTCTGCAGCACAGCGACCAGCGCCTCAAGCGAGACGTTTTCAAAGCGGGCGATCGCCTCGGGCTGCATGGCGTTGCGTGCGAGGTCCGTCCGGATCTGCTTGAGCAATGCGCGATCGCTGAACACGCGCACGCCGACGCCGAATCGCAGGCTCGGTGGGTGAGGGGCGTACGCATTCGTCGTGCGGTGCGTCGGTGATCCTCCCACGTCCAAGTTGCGGCCCAAGCCGGCTCTAAGCGTGACTCCACCCTCTTCCGGTAGGTAGCCCTATGTCGTCCGGTCCGCTCGTAGAAGTCTAGACACGCAATGTTTCTGATGTCAAGAAGGTGTGTTTGGCGCGCTGTCCGTGCACGCCCGGGCTTTCGAAAGCTGCCCGCGAGATGAGGCAGGGGCTACGCTCGCAGGGGAGAATCTCCTGACGCGCGTGGTCGGTCGCCCCGACGATCAGTCAACAGTTGGCGCGTCGCGCGAACTTCATATGCCCAATATCTCGGCCGGAAAGGGAGTCCCGTATCCGCGCATCCCGGGTGGACAGCATGGCCTTGCCCCGGAGCTCGTCCGGGCGGACCAGCTCGCGCGCATACACGCCGCCATGGTGCAGGCCGCGGCCGAGCGGGGGTATGTGGCCACGACGGTCGAGGACGTGATCTCCCGCGCGGGTGTGTCCAGGCGCACGTTCTACGAGCACTACGAGAACAGGCAGGATTGCCTTCTCGCGGCCTGCGATATCGTGCTTGCCGGATGGATGCGTGAGTGGGGGCGCTCGCTTACCAGGCGGCCGTCGGCGATGCCGTGGACGACGTCCGAGCTCGCCTGCGGGCTGCTCTACACGCGCTCTTTGAGCTCGTCGAGCGCGATCCGCTCGGGTCCCTCGGACCCGACAGCACAGACTCTTGCCACCGCGCGCGCGACAGTGTGTCCGTCGCCAATCAGGACCTTGCGCTTATCGAAGTCAATCCATCCGGCCTCGGCCTCCAGCCGCTTACGCTGACGAGCTCGAGCTCCGTCCAGGTCGGCGACGCGGTCTCCGCGCTCGGGACCCCGTACGGTCTCGAAGAGACCTTCACCCGAGGCATCGTGTCGGCCCTCAACCGCGAAATCGCCGCGCCTGATGGCTCGAAGATCACTGGCGCCATCCAGACAGACGCCGCACTCAACCCCGGCAACTCTGGGGGGCCGTTGATCGATCAAGAGGGAGACGTCATCGGCGTGAACTCCCAGATCGCCAGCGACGCCGCGAGGACAGAAGGCTCGCAGCCCGGCAGTACAGGCGTCGGCTTTGCAATCTCCTCGAACACGGTCGCCGAAGCAGTCAAGACGATGGAGTCCGGCCATGGCGTCACACACGCCTCCGTTACGAAAAGCGCGCTCCCGACCCAGGCCGGAACTGGCGAGGAATCGCCGTCCGGCGAAGCCGAAGTCTCGGGCGAGGGCAGCGAAGACGGCGCGGAAGAAGCTGGCGCCGGCGCCAGCAGCACCGAAGGCGAAAGCGGCGCCGCTCCGTACGGCTATGAATCCGCCGGGGCCGGAGGCGCCGGTCGTGTCGTGATCGTGCCCTAACGGGCGCGTCAGGCCCGGGCGCCACTGGGAGGAGCACCCCCGGCGCCCGGGCCTCCGTTCTGCGCGGGCCCGGGCGGCGGTAAGGCCGGGCGTCGGGCTCGGTGAGGGGGCGTTGATACCCTTGCAGCCGATCCCAGGGCGATTAGCTCAGCTGGGAGAGCGCCGCCTCGACAAGGCGGGAGGTCACGTGTCCGAAATCGTTGTCAGCGCTTGGAAGTCGACATGGGCCCGCTCGTAAGCAACTCGTTGGCCGCATCAGTGCCTTGAGGGTCAGTGCCGATATGAATAGCGACGGACCGTCTGGTGTCGATCTGCTCAAGCCGGCAGAGGTAGCTACTCGCTTGCGCGTCTCTCGGACCTGGCTCTACGACGCCGCTAAGCAAGGCCGCATCCCGTCGATTAGGATCGGTGGGGAGGAGGGGCCGCTGCGCTTCCACCCCGATGACATCGAACGCTGGGTCAACGACGCCAGGGCAGCATGGAGGCCCGGCCGCTCAGCGCAACCAACCGCCGCCACCACCGTCCGATCCGCTCAGCGAGCAACTGCGCGCGCTCGGCGGGCGGCGTAGTCGCTGCGTCGGCGACCATTGTGCTCGCGCACCGCGCGGGCGATCGCCGCCTCGGTCGCCTTGGCGCCCTCCGCCTTCACGTGGCGCTCCAGGTGCCCGTAGTAGCGCTCGGTCGTACGGATGTCGCCGTGCCCGAGCTGGTCCTGCACGTACTTCAGGGAGTTGCCGCCCGCCAGCCATGCCGCCGCCGCGGTGTGCCGCAGCGCGTGCAGCGGCATATCGCGCAGGTCCGCGTCCTGCAGCGCCGCCTTGTGCCAATCGCGCGAGACGGTCGTGCGATCAAACGGCTTGCCATCGCCGTCGCCCTCCCAACGCCCCTGGTCGGTCTTGAGGACCCGAACGGGCATCGTGTAAAGCAGCGCATCCAGCTGTCGCCGCCCGGCATCGCCGCGCGCTTCTCGACCTGCTCACGCACCACAGCCGAGAGGCCAGGCCCGACCTCCACCGCGCGGAAGCGATCCGACTTCGTGGAGCCAACCTTCCCCTTCTTGCGCGAGCGATAGACCACGATCACGCCGCCAGAGTCTTCGAGTTCCAGGTCGCCGAGCTGCAAAGCTATTGCCTCGGAAATCCGCAGGCCGCTACCGACCAGCAGCTCCGCCAGCGGACGGTAAACCAGCGAGCACGAGTCGAGATACAGCCGTATCTCGTGCAGCCGCAGGTAGTCGCGCTCCACATGACCCAGCGGCAGCTTTGGGATCTCCAGCGCCGGGTTCGTGACCATCAGCTTGTCTTTGACCGCTTCGTTCAGGCAGACGACGAGCGTGGTTAGCGTGTTGTTGACCGTCTTCGGCGCGATCTCCCCGGCCTCCATCCCCTCGGTCATCACGTCCATCAGGTCACGCACGTGCTCGACTTCCATCACCCCGAGCGCGATCGACTCGAGCGCCGGCAAAAGCCGGATGCGACCGTCGCGCTCATACGCGCTCCAGCTGCCCTCCTCGAGATAGGGCTTGCGCCGGGTTAGCCAGCGCGGGAAGAACTCCCCGAAGGTCTCCTTCGTGTGGACGACCTCGCGCCGCTCGACCCGCTCGAGCTGACGCCTCCGCCAGTTCGCAGCCGCGCTCGGGCTCGTGAACCCGCGCTTGTGCGTCCATCTACCATCCGAGCGCTTGACCTTGCACCGCCACCGCGTGCCACGCGCGGTCTCATAGGGGTAGACGCCGCCGCTCTCGCCCCAGCTCGTCTGCTTGCGTTCCTTGCCCTTCTGGTCGTGGATCGCTTCATCGAATGCCTGTGCGGCCGGCTCGTCATCGAAGCGACGCGAACGCTGCCGGCCATCGCCGTCGCGCCACCGCACCTCCCACTTGCCTCTCACGAGGCTGTAGCTCATCTCACGCCTCCGGGCTGCTCGCTTGAGGGACGGGCACAGTGCCGGTCAGCGCGCTGCTCGTGGCACATCTTGTTCGGCTCCGCGTGGTTCGGACGGCCCTCCGCTGCATAGCTCCATTGACCCTGAAGCCGAACAACCGGCACACGAAATGTTCGGCAAATTGTTCGGTTGTGCCATTGGCACACAACCGAACAATCGCGCCGCGCCCTCCTCGAGAACTTCTTACCGCCGAAAAGCGTAAGCGTTCAGTCCGTTGGCTGTTAGGCGAGGGATGGTGTTGGGTCGCCGCGGGCGTGGGTGGCGAGCAAGTCGGTGAGGTAGGCGAATAGTGAGCGGTGTTGTAGGCGGCAGGTGATCGAGGCTGAGAGCAGCCGCTCGATGCGTCGCTCGCCAGCCTCGGATTGGCTTCCCAGGGAGAGCTTTCGGTAGATGACGGCGCCGCGGAGAGCGCGCTCGGCGTGGTTGTTGGTCGGCTGCACGCCGTCGTGGGCGGCGAAGGTCCATAGCGCGGGCCAGGCCTTCAGGAGGTTGCGTGCGATGCCGCGACAGTGCCTGTTGCGTGCTCTCTTGGAGGCGTAGCCGCGGATGATCGGCTTGTAGGTGTGTTGCAGCTGGCGGATCGTGCGCTTCAGTTCGGGCCGGTCGTGGGTGTGTTGGTAGACCTCCCACGCCCAGAACACCCGCTCGCATAGCTGTAGGCCGTGCTCGCCGAACTCCTTCTCGGCCGCCAAGCCTTCGGCGTGCGCGGTGAAGTCACGCCGCAGGTGTGACCAGCAGAGCTGTCGGCGTGCGAGCGGTAGATGTGCGTAGGCCCACCAGCGGTCGGACGTCACGATGCCCGTGTGCCCCGCGAGCAGCCGTTTGGCGTGTTGCTCGTGCCGGTCTGGGGCGAGGTGAAAGAAAGCGTGGTGGCTGGTGAACATGCCCCACAGCGCGCGGCGCTCGCCGGCGGTGCGCCAGCCCGTCTCGTCCATGTTGAGGCTCTCGCTGGCGCGCACGCGCTCTCTGAGCTGCTGGTAGGGGTCCGCCAGCGCCTGGCCGGCGCGCTGCAAGATCGCCTCGACGGTGCCGGCGCATAGGCGCACACCGAACAGCTCTTCGCCGAGCTCCACGACATCACGGCGGCTGACGCGGTTGCGCACCGAGAGCACCGCCACGGCCGCTTCAAAACGCGGGCCGAACGCGCTGTTTGCGACATCGGCGGGCAGCAGTGCCCGTGTCCGCTCGCCGCAGCCGGGGCAGCGCACCCGCGGACAGCGATGCTCGATCACCCGCGCAGCGATGACCGGCAGCTCTTCGATCTGATGGCGCACCGGCTCACCGATGCCGAGCATCTCCGGGGCAGCGAAGACGTGGCCGCACTCGCAGCGCTCAGGCCAATGCTCGATGACCTCGTCCACTGCGCACAGAGGCAGCAACTCGCGGCCACGGCCATCGTGCCCCGGCTGGGCACCCCGCGAACGCCCCGAGCGATCCTTTCCTCGTTGTGGCTGTGACGCGCTCGGCGGATCCGAGCTCGGGGGCCGCGAAGAGTTACGGGAGTTCTTCGCGAGTTCTCGCTCCAGCTTCTCCACCCGCGCTTCGAGCTGCTGAATGCGGCGGTCCATCGCCAGCAGCACCTCGACTACAGCCTCGCGCCCCGCGTCATAGACCGCCTCCGCCTCCGCGCGCTCCACACCTCGGGATTCGACGAAGCAGAGTTATGTCCCCCTACCAACTGAACGGTTACCGAAAAGCACTGATTTGCAGGGCTTCCCGGATGCGGACACGGGTACAAGGTCGGAACCAGTCTTCGCTCCTCGAGGATCTCATGGAGCCTGTTGCTCGGCAAGCGCGGAAGCGGGCGCTCGCGGCGATCCGGCGGGCCAAAGCCTAGCGGCGCGGTCCACCTCGCTCCAAGTCGCGCTAGTCCTCGTGGGTGTAGCCGTAGGCGGCTTGACCGTCCGGGCTGCTCGGGAAGTCGCCTTCGAGGACCGCCAGGAGGCGGCGGAGCCATTCGTCGGTGCCGAGCTCATCGATGAGCCGCTTGTTCGCCTCGATCCAGCGCTGCTTGGGGACGATAGCCTCGTGCTTCCCCATTAGGTCAGGGTCGGTCGAGACGGCGTAGATCGGGTTGATCAACATGCCCGTGACGTCGTCGTCGCTCCACACGGTCGCTTCCTCACTTAACAGGTGAGATTACAACCTAGGACGGCCAGGGCGTCGAGGGGCAGAGTTGTTCCAATTATTCATAGATGCGACGGAGGCCACCGACGAAAAGCCATACGTCATTCCCGACGTACTTGCGTAGTTTGGCCTCCGTCGCAGGCGTGGTCTTGTGGTGTGCCACCCCGATGCGGTTTGGGTTGATCTGCGCGAGGGTACTCGCAAGTGCTGTGTCCGCGTGGTTCGGCGCCTGAATGTGCGCGAACGCGATGGCCAAGTTCCCGAGTGACATCTTGTCTATCGTTTTCTCAGTCAGCCGACGTGCGCGTTTTTTCTCGTCGGAGACGACGATGCGACCGCTCGCGACACCATCCTTCAGATACCTCCGACACTCCATTTCGAACGCCTGACATCCGGTCTCAAATGCCTCACGCCAGTGTGAATGATCATATTGCTCGTACATCGGGCCGAGCGCCTTTCGCACCTTGGGGTGCAGCTGAGCCAGGTCCGGGAGCGTCATGTTCAAAGACAAGTCGTGTGGTACACATATCTCTGTCACTGTGGTGCCCACAACGTAAATGCCCCCCTTCTCGGTTCTGAGAGCGTCCTCAGCGCTGACATCGCGAGGCTCATCTGCCGGCGTCGCGACTGCGACGCGAAAATCCGTGTTTAGGGAGCAGCCGTAGCGGATCCACTCTCGTACCCGCTCAAGTCGAATCGACCGATCGACCTCGACAACAATCGTCGTACGATCACGCTTGCATCGGATGGTCGGGGTATACGGGTATGGAAGTGCGGTAGGCTCGCGGACGACGCGGTGACCGTGGCTCTCGAAGTAGCGCTCGATCGTTTCGGCTGGGACGACGAGATCCTCAGACAGCGTGACAAAATCTGGCCTAGTCACGGCTAACCCCTGAGGATCTGCCGGATCACCTTCGCCAAGTGTCTGAGCGCGTCCTCAACCCCCTCGCCGACCTCATAATCCCTGTCTGCGTGTTCCTGCAGCCGATCAGCGAGTCTCACCGCGAGCTGCTCGACCGAATGCTCGAAATCGACTTGCTCGATCGAGCCTTTGAATGCGTCATCGATCGAGTAGCCAGGGTCATCGATCAGCTTGCTCGTAACGCGACGCGCGACGGCGACACCAAGCTCATCGCGTTCCACAGCGCGGGCGATCCGCGCGAGCTGCCGCGGCGCCACAGTGTTCTTGATCACGCCCGACCGATACTTCGCGATGATCGCGCGTCGAAGGAGCTCTTCATCGTCGTCATCAATAATGCCCCGTTTACCAAGGGCCGCTGCGCCTCGGGTCGCCTCCAACACGTGATCGACGGTAATAACCTGTTCCGAACGCGGCTTCGCAAGCTCGGCCATCAGTTCGTCGCGGTAGACCTCCGGCAGGTTCAGTAGGCTCTTGAGTCGTCGGACTTCTCCGCGGCTGATCGACGCCAACTCCGCGAGCTGCGTCTCGGTTGGTGGGCGACCATGCCGCTTGGCGAACTCGAGTTCAAGTTCTTCGAGCTTGTAGGCGCTCGGTAGTGGGTCCCAGTCCTTGCGCTGATTATGGATCGCAAACATCATCATGATGTTTTCGAGTCGCGTCGGCTTGGGTTGAACGTTGACGGGGACGCGCGGAAGCGCGAGCTTCACCGAGCAGCGCCACCTGCGCTCGCCGTCGAGGATGTACAGCTTGGAGCCGTCCTCATAGGCGGTCAGTGGGACGAGGATGCCTTGGAGCTTGATGCTCTCCTCAAGTTGAAATAGCTCGTCTGCGTGAAAGATCAGGCGCGGATTGTCGGGATTGGGTGACAATCGCCGCGGCTCGACGAAGCGGATCGCCTCAGCCATAGCGCGCTGACCGCCCTGTATCGCGAGACGGGATTTCGTGTCCTAGTCGGCCGTGCACCAAAGCAATGCCTCGGTCACTCGTCCGCGCTTCGAGGCTGTCGCGGCAATCGTGGACGGTCGATAAAGTGGCGTCACCTGGAACCCGTCGTATAGATCAAGCACGTCATTGTGGTGCGCGTTCGTGACGAGGACGTTGACACCAGCTGATGCGAGACGTGCCGCGACGCGAGCAACCCGTTCCTGGTCGTGCCATGAAAAGAGCAGCTCGTTGTAGTAGATGAAGCCGTTGTTATTATGGCGCGTGACATAGGGCGGATCAAGGAACACGAGGTCGCCCGCAGTGGCATCCAACAGCGCGTCTTCAAAGTCTTCCGAGGTGATTGTGACACCCGAGTTAGCGAGAGCGGCGGCACAAGACCGGAGGTTGGCTGGGTCTACGAGATCATCGGTCTTTGGTGCGCCGTACGGCACATTGAACTCACCGCGACCATTGACACGGTAGAGTCCATTCCAGCACGTCTTATTGAGGTAAATAAACTCGGCAGCGCGCTTATAGCGACCCGTCGATCGATTGCTGCGAATGTCGTAGAACAAATCCCGATCGGGGTACAGCGGGGCTAGGTAGCGGAGCACCGCTGACGCGTTATCACGCACCGCTTGGTAGGTCGCGACAAGATCCTGACACGAGTCGCTGAGCACTGCGCGAGGCGGCTCAAGAAGAAAAAACAGCGAGCCGCCGCCGAGAAAAGGCTCGCGGTATGTCCCGTAGGAGGACGGCAGCACGTCGAGGATCTGCGGAAGTAGCATGCGCTTTGACCCGGCCCAGCGAAGGAATGGCCGCGGCGACGCCGAGAGGGGCCGCGCAGCGCGCTCGGCAAGCGCTTCGGTCGGAGAAGGTGTGGGCGACGGTGGCATCGGCGGATGCAGCCTAGCCTGTGGGGTCTGGAGCGTGCAAGCCCGATGCTCGCGAGGCCGGCTGCAGCGAAATCTACCCGGCGCTTCGGTCGGATTCCGGGCTGGCCGTCCCAGGCACCGGGCGCGGCAGTCGCACCGCCGCCCGTCACCGGAGCTGGGGAGGCCTTTCGCCGCCTGAGCAGCACCGTGACGGCTGTGTACCACCCGAGACAACATATCGGATTCGTAGCGTTGAGGGGATCTTCGCAAACAGCGATGACCAGTTGCAAAGCGTTTACCGCTGCGGATATGTTTGAGACTGACGCTCGCCCCTGTCAACGTTGCTTGCCGCAGAGGACATCATGGCCACCAAACTCGAAGAGATCGCACCCGACCAGATCGATCGCAACCCGGAGAATCCGCGACAGCACTTTCGAGAGCCCGGACTCAATCGGCTTGCAGAGTCAATTGAGGAGTCCGATGGCGTTCTCGTGCCGATTTACGTGTATCGCGATCCCGAGGACGCGGCTCGCTATCGCCTCATCGACGGAGAGCGGCGGTGGCTGATGGCCCTCCGCCTTGGTCTCGACGTCGTACCGGCTCTCGTCCGCGATGAGCCACCCGATCCGACGAAGAACATCGTGGAGATGTTCAATATCCATAAGGTACGTGAGGACTGGGAGGACATGCCGACCGCGCGCGCGCTTCGTGAGGTTATGGACCGAACGGGCGAGGAAGAGGCGGATGCCCTCACACATATAACCGGCTTGTCGAAGGAGCAGATAAATCGTTACAAGCTGATTTTGGCGCTGCCTCAGCGTTACCAGCAACTCATTGATGCCGGCGACGTACCCATGAACTTCTTTGTCGAGCTCGATCGCAATGTGATTAGACCTCTGGCTCGGAACAGGCCGAAGCTGGCCGAGCAGTTTGACGAAGGCGCCCTCCAGGAGTCGTTCCTAGCCAAGCGGAGCAGCGGTGCGCTGACGGACTTGATCGATCTGCGGAAAGTCAAACCAATCATCAACCGCGCTGCCGTGGACGCCGGAGCGCCGGCCGCAGAATCCCAACTCGATCCGTTTCTGACGCGGCTGTTTACGGACACGACCGCGACGGTCGAAGAGGTCTACGACGAGTCCGTGGCGTTCGCGGTTGAGAGTGACAAAATCGGTCAGCGCGCGCGGCAACTTCCCGAGCAGCTCAGCAAATTGCTCGAGCGAGCTCAGTCGGACGAAGAGAAGGAGCTCCTTCTCGCGATGGTGCGTGCGACGCGCGACGCACTGACAGCAATTTTGACGACATACGATGTCCCTAACTGATGGATTCCGAATCGGACGAAGAGGCGAGCAGGCCCGGACCAGCCGAGCCGGAGCGGGAGGCGGCGATATCCGCGCTGAAAGGCGACCAACCCAAATGGGAACCTCCAGACGGGGTTCTAGATCTCAACGGTGTCCGCTGGAAGCCCGATCTCGTACAGCCCGGGAAGAGGGTCCTCCATCTGGCGCTTACCCCGTCGATACCGCGGGTTTGGCTGCGCCGTATGCACGCAGCAGTCGCGGCCGGTTACTCCGTCACGTTCGCAACTGCCACGACGGACCTGCCACTCGCGACCTTGCTCGAGGTCCAGAGAGCCGATGCGCACGTGGCGCATGTGGATCTCGCGCGAACGCCGCCTCGGGTTGTCAGCTATCGCTCCGTAGCGGATCTCGTCTCGAAGGCGCATCTTTACCTCGAACCGGACGCAATTAGGGTCCTCGCCGGAGAGCGGCTTGGAAGTGCACTGAGCGCACCGACCTCGAGTAGCAAAGGACGGTGGTATGAGGAGGTTCTGTGTCTTGTTTTTAGCCAAGTGGCATGGCTTACGGTCGACGAGCACGCGTATCGCAACGCGTCGGAGGAGATCGACCTTCTGATTGCGTGTCACGCCATCGGCCATGTGGCGAGCCTCGTTGGCGGTCCCATCGTCGTCGCGACCGCCAAGAACGAGGACCATGCGACTGGATCCCAAACCGTAAAGTATCTCAAGGAGCAGATGGCGAACAGAAAGGGCCGCTGCAAGCTCGGATTTCTGTGCTCCGCCTCGACGATCTCAAGCAATGCGCAAACTGAGATCCTTCGGGGCACGCAGGCAGCAGATGCCGTCATCGTCCCGATCGACCGGAGCACGCTCGAGACTCTCATCGCTCACCCTGACGAGCTGACGAGTCGTGTCGAGGCGCTGATCAAAGCCGCCATCGCTGAATGAGCGTCCTGAAACGCTAGACGGCTTAGGGTCGCACAAGCGGCAATCTACGACAGGACTACACGCCGCAGATCGATATGTATCAGCAGCCGATGAACTGCGCTGTCGCAAGCCGGCACTCGGTCCCAGCTGGGGGCCTCACGGAGGTAGACGTGGTGGCTGCCATCCCGTCAGATTCCCTCTTTTGTTTCTTTATCCGGATTAGTCTCGCTCTTTGCGGGAAATCCGTGTGTTCAAGACCCACGCTCCAGGCGCGCACCGTAGTCTCAAACTATGGCATCCACCCAACATTTGGCCTACAAAAGGAGCTGGCGGTGTCTGTAGATATCATTGCAAGCGTAATCGGCGCCGATAAGGCCGAGCGATGTTCAAGCGAGCAGCTTGATGTGCTAACGGAGGCACTTATCCGGGCTATAGATGAGCATCCGCCGACACGGGTGCGACTCGAAGGGGTACTAGCAAAAATCCTGCTGGGCTTCTCCGTTTCGACCCATGCACCAGACGCAGTCAAACTGCTCGATGCCAAAAGCAGCGTGATTTTGACTGTGACGCACTCTGAAAAGCCCTCCATGAATGGCAAAGGAAGCGAGAACACGCGCTCTGTTCTCATTGAAGGCCCTATCGGTTCTGTCGTTACGTGCTATGACGATCAGCTTTTCCGCGTCGACGAGAACTCTGTCGTTCTCGTCAAGACTACCTCTGACGATATAGAGGTTCCCATTGCGACCGACTTCGTGTCTGGTGATCTGCCGGAAGGGATCTATCGCGGCAACGCGGACGGGTATATCTGGCAGCTGAATAAGGTCGTTGAGGTCGTTGGGGAGAGCTTCTGGGAAGAGGTCGAGGGTGCTACAAAGTGGGTCATCGAATGGGTCATAGAACACTCGGGAGAGTTGGATCCTGACTCCGATCCCGAAGAATTTCTAGAACTGTCAACAGACTTGGCAGAGAGCCCGACTATGTATCCGGTGCCGGACCTCCCGCCCGGTGTCGTTGGCTACGCTCTCGATGGAAGCGGTAGCCACTCCACCAATAATCATGTAGACAACCTGTCCAGTATCAAGCTCGGCAACGCGCCCGAATAATCGAAGTCGCTCGTAGTGTGCCGGTCACCTCAGCCGGCACAGCGAGACGTGTCCAGCGTGAGACTCAAAGGCATAAGCCGCCGGGTCGCGTCGCACACTCGGCGTTGGACGAGAATGGCAATGGGTGCGTCGGACAAAGTGATGTGTTGGTTGCGCTATACCCAAGCCAGGCCGACCTACACTCCCCACGGAAAGGTCAACGTGATTGAGAATGAAGCAGCTTTGACTGCCTTCACCGCGATTTCCAGATAGTAACGCAAGAGTTTCGAGAGGTCAGTGAGCTTTTTGCCTACTCCCTGAGCCCATCCAGGCAAGGTGAGCTTTGCGGCGCCAACCTCGCGTGGCGGATAAGCATACGCAGTGTAGGTTATCTCCGATGCCAACGAAGCCCACGCCTCGACGTTGGCAAGAAGTTCATCGCCCTGAGCTTCAGTCAGCGCCGTCCGCTCGTTCAACATCGCATTGAGGTCTGCGCCGGCTTTCTCGGTAATTTCGCCAAGAATATCTTCAAGCGCATCCTCATCCGCGATATCAAGCGCAACGGGTAGCGATTTCTGGACGTGCTTCCTCGTAAAGATCGGGCATGATGTTATCTCCAAATAATCGCGGGATTAGTTATGCTCGGACTACGGCGGCAAAGTGCTGATGCGCGCGCCTGCAGTGAGAGTCATCGCTGATTCGCGGCGTCCGGGATCGTGTAGCCGACGTATTGGAGTGGCTCACGCTCGAAACTAGACGGCTGCT
This sequence comes from uncultured Solirubrobacteraceae bacterium, assembly GCA_963759265.1. Taxonomy (GTDB): domain Bacteria; phylum Actinomycetota; class Thermoleophilia; order Solirubrobacterales; family Solirubrobacteraceae; genus Palsa-744. Next base: position 3,168,702 of record CAVWYR010000001.1, on the reverse strand, counting down.
CCGACTGAGATGTAGGGGTCGCTGTCGGGCTGGCCGTCGCAATCGAGGTCGAGCTCGCCTGTGAGGGTGGCATGACAAGGAATGGTATTGATGTCGTAGCGTCCATCGCGGTCGTGGTCAGCCAACTTGCCGCGAAACGTGCCATGCAAGAGCGTGTTCGTGCGTCCGCCGATTGATGGGTCGGTTGGGCTGGTGAGTTGGACTGTTCCTGGCTCGACGCTGCCTGATGCGGCGAAGCGCCCGAGATCGGTGTATGCCCATCCTGAGAATCGTCCTCGTACGGAGCGGACGAGTCCAAAGCTGCGCAGCGCATCGCCTCGGGCGCTCTCGCTATCTTGCGAGGTGATGTTGATCTGTTCGCCTGAGATTCGCTCAGTCACCGCCGCACGAGCAAGCGTGACGTAAACGTCGATTGGATCAGCCTCCTTGAGCTGCCCGGACGGATAGAACCGGCGGGGGCCAGTGGACTCGTAGATGTGCTGAACGATCAGTGGTGTCAGAGAGATCGAGGAACTCTACGCTGTGAAAATCAGGCCCACGAGAGAGGCAGCCTGAAGATAGGGAACCTACAAACACCGTCCCCGTCAAACCCAGGATGGCTCAGTAGCTCATCTCGCGCCTCCGGCCCGCTCGCTTGAAAAGCGGCGCCGGCGGGCGCGCTGCCCGCGGCATATCTGGCACATCTCGTTCGGCTCCAAGTGGTCGGAAGGGCCTCTCGACTGCGTAGGTCTATGACCGTGAGTCCGAACATCCGGCACACAAACCGTTCGGAAAATTGTTCGGACGTGCCATTGGCACAAATCCGAACAATCGCCCCGCGACCCCAGCGAGACCGCCTTAACGCCGACAGGCCCCGATCTGCAGGGCTTTTCGAGCGCGCCCGAGTGGACTCGAATTACCACGGGGAAAACCCCCCACAAGGCCCTCAACTCCGCGACCTACAAGGCAACATCGTAGCCACCGCCAGCCTCAGCGCAACAGAAACAAAACTATTGAGCACCTACAACAGCACAGAATTCGGCGTCCCCAGCGGCAAAACCGCTACGCCCACCTACGCATGGCTAGGCGCCACCGGCCTCTCAAGCCAACTCCCATCGGGCACCATCACCCAAGACGGTGCTACCTACGTACCCCAAACGGGCCGCCAGCTGCAAACGCAGCCCTTCGACCTGCCCGCCCCCTCAAAATCAATCCCGGCGTTCACAGACGCGGCACCACCGGGAGCCGCGGAAGAGGCGGCGGCAGCAGCCTCCATACAAGAGACACAATACCTTGAAGCGAAACGCGCAGAGGAACTAGCTGCAAATCCGCCAGGCGCAGTTCCAACGTCTGGGTGCAACGAAGAAATCGAAGGCTGCGGGCCAGACCCGGAATCGGGGAACGACGAAGCAGCTTGTGGCGCTTGGGTTAGTTGGAAACACTCTTTCAATAACGAGCTCGGCGTGAATGCGCACTTCGTCTGCAATTACGATGTGAACTTTGAAATGCAAATCGCGTTGTTGCTCGTCGTGGGTCCCGAAAAATATCACATGGAATACTTCAGTAAGAAGGTATTTCCAGCGTCGGAAGTCACTGAGTGGGGGTGCGGTACCCGTACTCTGTAGGCGGCTGGGCGTGCACGGAAGGCGCGACGTATCAGGGGTGGGCTTGAGGGCGGTACTGGTATCAGAGCGGGTACACGATGTGGGATGCGTCGGCACTAGACGGTCACGATGAAAAGTGTCCAGGCTCCAACCAAGATGTGAGCGGCGGTCCCGCATCGCCGTAGTGTATGGTGACTGACGTGACAGACCGGACGAGGGGTTGGAGGAGAGGATCAGATTGGCGCCTCGCACGCGTTCGCTTCTTCGCAAGGCCGTGGTTGGCGTGGCCGCTCGCTGCGGCGGTGTGGCTAGCGGCAAGCTCATGCGCTGGGACCGCAAGTGGAGGTGACGGGAATGCGGGAGCCGGCACCGTGCGGGTCGACGATGGGCAAGTCGTATTGTCCCCCGCAGTGGAAGCGGGATGGGTGGGCTGGTGCATGACCGTGAGGAGTTCAGGGCCCTCGACGGAACCATGCGCGGATGTACGCGCCCACGGGTCGATTCTTGCGGAAAGATGGCTACGTGGCGCAGGGCGTAGCGTGCGCGGACTAGCTGTGACCGAGAGTAGCGTGCTGGCTGTGGCCCTTGCGAACGGCTCGGTGATTCCGACGCGGAGCGAGCGCGCCCTTCCAGATGGTTTGCGCGCCGTCGTCGTTGAAGTCAAGGAGGGGGGCAAGCTATCAGCGAAAGCCCTGATTGAAGGTGGCTTCAAACCTACGAAGGATGGAAGGCGCCCGGCTCGAAGCAATGAACGCCTCGGATATGAAGTGCGGGGGGAAGGGTGGCACGCCCCCGCAACGCCGCCGCACAAGAGTTGCGAAATCACGACTATTGCACAGACGGAGTTCCATCCGGTGCGCGGAGGTGTGGTGAGCGAAGAAGCGTCTTATCGCGGACTGGTAGGCCGAGCGTTCCTGAGCTGCTCTGACACAGAATATGTCTCGAGCGACGGCGAAGCCTCGCTGCTTACAGGGATGCTTGTGAATGCAGCGCATCCTGCAGGGGAACCAGGACCGCTTCCCGATATGACGCCAGTACGCGGCCATCCTAGCTTCTTCGAGGCGCTGGGAGAAGGCGGAGAGATTGTTGCGAAGCGGATACCGGGCGCCTGGCTGGTCGTCGCAAGCGGCCCGTTCACCAAAGCCACGGTAAGTATTCGTCAACGCGTCGCCCTGCTTGTGCTTCTACACGGCACCCGCTATCAATGAGAAAATAGATAGCGGATCGCGATGCCGCCCACAGCGAAGCTCAGCGGTAACGCACTGAGCGCCGTAGGTGCCCGCCGAGGCGTCATGGATGTCTGTGACCTCGCCGCTCGGCCACAAGTGCCTGAGCGTGCGTTCCGACGGCGGCCTCTCCTTCGATGCGTAGTAGCCCGACTGGGGCAGGCCGAGCATCAAATAGGCTCTCTGCACATCGAATCCCGCCCGGTCACGGATGAGATCACCGGGTACAGGCTTTTGGGGCCAGGCCCTGAACAAGGAAGACCCGGTTGACCTTCCTGGAACCGCGAGTTCGATCTCGAGTTGACGGATCCGACGGCGCCGCACCTCTGATGGCTACCTGCTGGGCATCGATTCCCCCTCGCTGCACCCCGCAGGATTCCAGAAACACGACTCCGCTAAACCCAGGTCAGATCAGACCGTCCGCGAAAGCGGGTCCACTCCACAAACCGCACGAGCCTCACGACCGACGAACCCAATCTCAAAAAAGAATGCACGGCCGAAAGTGGCGGCAGCGAAGAACAACACACCTACGACACAGCCGAGCGCCTTACGGACACCGGCATCAAATACGCTGAACTCGGCGACATCACCAAGCTCCCCGCAGCGGACGCGGGCGGCGCCGAACTGCAGAGCGCCTTTTATGTCGACGGGCAAGTCGACGAACAGAAACAGGGCGAACAGACGATCGGCTACAACCTCGATCCAGCCGGCCGCGCCCTAGAAACCGTCGACACCGGCACGGTCAACTCGACATACCTCAGCCACTACCCCGGTCTCGGCGACACGCCCTCCTGGACCGTCGAACCCGTCTCAGGGCACTGGACACGCTACGTGTCCGGCATCGGCGGGCTCGCCGCGATCGAGACAAGCACAACAGAACCCGAACTGCAGCTGACCGACCTAAATGGTAACGTCATCGGGAAAGTATCAGCCAGCGAAACTGGGACAAAGCTGCTCTCCACCGAACGACCCACCGAGTACGGCGTGCCCACGACCACCAAACCCGCGAAGTACAGCTGGCGCGGCGGCGACCTACGCCCGACAGAACTGCCCTCCGGTACCGTCGCGATGGGCGCCCGCAGCTACGTGCCCCAAATCGGCCGGTTCCTGCAAAACGACCCGATCCCCGGAGGCTCGGCAAACCCCTATGCATACACCAACGGCAACGCCATCAACGAAACCGACCTGACCGGCGAGTACGCCGAAAACAACTACAGCGCCCGCATCTTCGCCGAAGAGGACAACGAAGCGATAGGACAAGAAGCCGCCCGCGAAGCAGCCGCCCGCGAAATAGCCGCCCGCGAAGCACGAATAGCAGCAGCCGAGGCAGCACTCCAAGCCAAAGAGGCCGCCGAACAAGCATCAAACAACCCACAGAATCAAGCCGGAGGCTCGCTAGGCGGCAGCCCCGGCTGGGCCTGCGAATACGCGGCAGAAACAGGGCAAGAAAGCGCAGGATGCGGAGCGGAAGGCGGAAGTGGCTTCATCACCTATCCGGATGATCACACCCCGAACGTGCAATCGACGTGCAACCAGACAGGCCAAGACTGTCCGGGGCAGCGCGGCGGCGGACACGAGGGCAGCGGTTCCGAAACGATCGAGACGGTCTGCGTATTTGGGTTCTGGGTCCCTCCCGTTGGCTTGGTGTGCGGTGCGTATGAGGTTGGCAAATACGTAGGGGAGCACGTAAGGTGAGCGGAGTGAGTCCCGAGCGAATGCGGGCACGGGCCTCAGCTATCGTTGGTGGCCGCCGTGCACGAGCAGTGTTTGTCGTCACATTGGGTCTAGGCATCCTTGCGATTGTGCTGAGCGAAAAACATTCGCACCATTCGACCTTCTGGGGCATCGTAGGAGTCGTAGGCTTCGTCCTTGTGATCGTCTCTCTCTTCGCCGTAGATACTTGCTTAGTCGGCGTGGCGAGAGCGGCTAGCCGACGCGCGTACATTCGAGGCGCGAAGGGAGCTGCGGGCGGTTCGATCGGAGGCACGAGCGCAACCCCGGATAGCTGCTCAAGGCGATTGGCTCACCTAACGAAGTTGAGTTCTGTGCGGCTGACGATCGCGCGGCACTCACGAAGGCGTGCAGAAGCACAAGGCATTCGATGAGGAACAGCTAAAATATGCAAAGAGTTCGAAGAACGAGAAGACCACAAAGCATCGAACCAGCGGTGGCAGGAAGCAGGCTTCGAACTATACAACGCGTGGTGATTATAATTACTGTAGTGATGCTGAGCGGTTGCGGAACAGCCGCTCAGCATCGTGTAGCAGAGGCAAAGACAGAAAGCAAGCGCGACATCTGCGATAGCGCCCTTTCGCAACTACGTGCAATTGCGCGTGACACCACATTTCAGCCGGTGATTTACGCTCGGCGATCGCTCGCATTGGGCTCGCAGGAAAGCGCAGCCGCGCTAAAGACGATCATTAGCGAACTCGCGAGACTGAAGGAACGGCCAAGCAAGATGATTCATACGTTCGCCGACATTGATCAGGGGTTTGAAGAGATAGCAGCTACGGCGCGCGAGAATCGCCAACATAGCGAACAGGTGACGCGCGCTGCGTACGCCAGCTACGATGCACTCCTTGACGGAGCCATCTCCACGTGCCGGCGCGACGCCTCCGTATAATGGATGTGCGAGGTCGGGCCCGTTCGAGCGAGTCGGATTGCAGCTGACATACACCAACACAACCGAAGAACCACTAGAGATACGAGCGTATTGCAGTGGCTGTTGAGCTGGATCGGGTGATAGGTGGCGCCCGAAGCGCCGCCCAGTCTCTTATGCTGAAGTGGTCTCGTGGTTTCGTCTGTAGCCGAGGCGGGCTGAGATGCGGTCGGCGGTGCTGATGAGGTGTGGGCCGAGCGCGTCAACGAGGTCCTCGATGGAGATCGTTTTGCTGGGTGCTGCAAGCCCGACTGCGGCGACCGTGTCTCGCGACTCGTTACGGACTGGGGCGGCGATTGCGTAGATCTCGGCGGCGAGCTCTTGGTCATCGACAGCGAAGCCCGCCTCTTTGATCTCCTCGAGCTCCTCGCGTAGAGCTTTCTTGCTGGTGATTGTGTTGGGTCCATGCTTGGTGAGCTTCATCTGGGCGATCAGCTCGCGTTGCTCTGGCTCGGGTAGGTTGGCGAGCAGTAGCTTGCCAATCGAGGTGCAGTACGGCGGCACCCGTGAGCCGGGATGGAGGTCAAGAGCGATTTCGCCCCGTCTGCGCCGGCGGCCTCGCACGCGGTCGACGAACACCACGTCGGTGCCGTCGAGTACACCGAGACTAGTGGTGTAGGAGCTCCGTTGCCGAAGCTCATCGAGGTAGAGGTGGGCATGCTCGCGCAGCCCTGTCGAGCTCAGTGCGGACATGCCGAGGTCGGTGACGCGCAGCCCGAGGCGGTACTTGCGCGACGCGCCCCGCTCAAGGTAGCCGAGCGCGAGCAGCGTGATCATGTAGCGGTGCGTGGTCGAGCGGGTCATGCCAAGCTCATCGGAGACGTCCGCGATCCCGAGCACGGGGCGCTTGGGTGTGAAGCAACCCAGGATCGCGAGACCGCGCTCGAGAGACTGTGAGTAGCGCGGTTCGCGCAAGTCCGGGAGCGACCAGGCAGGCTCCCGCTCGTCTCTGGGGGTTTCGGCGGTAGCCGAACTGGCTGTGGGCATAAGCGCCTCGGGTTTCCTGGTTTTCCGTATTCGCAGTGGCTGTCTAAGTTCCGGTTCTTGGGATAGCCACTATAAACGGGCATGCCCGCCTGAAGTCGCAAGATCTCTGGAGTCTCTAGTAATGCTGCTGGGAGCGACGTCGTGGCCAGCACGCGTAAGTGGTACGACAGAGGCGCGTGGGCTTGTGCGGCCTGGCTGCTACTGATCAATGTCGGCCCGCGCCGCGCCCGCCGTGTACGACAGGTCTGTGGCGGCTAAGGCTGCCGGCCAGCTACCGAAGTGAGCGCATACAGTTGTGCTGCATGGCCGCCAGGGGGGTGCCTCGGACCCACTCCTCTCGTCGAGGTGGCCGGCCGTTGCGAGCGCTCCATGCTCGGAGGGCACTCGAGAGCTCGTCGTCTTCCCAGCGCTTGGCGGCTCGTGGGTTAGATGGTCTGAGTCGTGCATGGCGCAGTGCTCGTTCCCAGCTGGTGAAGCATCTGCGTACGGTATTTGAGGATGGGTGTTCGACCGAGGCGCTCGACCAGTCTGACGAGCGGGGAGCGCTCCCGTGCGCGTCCGCCTAGCGCTGGAGTGCACCAATGATCTCTGCCTCATCCCAGAGCATGTGGGCGTGGCGGGCGCGTAGAGTGACTGGGGAGACGCGCCGCCATTCCCGCCGGTTGAACTGCGCCTCGCTTTGGGTTGGCGGGTCCGAGTCACAGCGATGGTACGCGGCGATTGTGATCGTTGAGGCGTCCTGGACGATCGTCATGTTCGTAAACAGGTTGCCCAACGCGTGCCGTAGCTCGGTTAGCTCTTTACGCGAGGGCTCGCCCGATCTCCTCGGCGCACTCGCGAATCTGCCCAGCGATCGAGCCCCGCCGATCCTCCGTACTCTTCGCCGCGTAGAGAATGCACGCAATCTCATCGCCCGTCACCGCGGACGACCCAAAAGAGCCACCCGACAACCACTCACCAGCCGACGTCGAGTGGGGAACATAAGCTCGCGGACCACGCTTAGCGGTCCGTCTCGCAGAGACGCCGCGGAGCGCGCGGAAGCACGTCAAGTCGCCGCGCTGGCAGGCGTCGCAGGTGAATGGCGGGCTGTTCGCGACGAGCGTGCTTGCCGCGGACGGTGGTCGATCGCAACGGGCGACGCAGATGCGGATGCTTCGCGCTTCCGCTCACCGGCCGTCGTCCTGTCCGGGTCCAGGTGCCCGCCGCGTCGGCAGAAGGTGGGCAACATCCGACGCGGCGGGCACCTCGACTCGGCTGTGGAAGTTCACGCGCGTCTCGCCGGTCGGCGGGAGTCGTGCATGAGACGCAGGCGGTGCCCTGGCCGGCGCTCGAGCGGCTGCTCTAGCGTTGGCTTCGCGCCGAAGCCGATCATGTCGTGATCAACTCCTCCACGCTGAGACGCCGGTGCTCGGCGGAGCGTCCGAGCGTTTCGCGCTCGCTCCGCGTGACGCGCACCTGGACGACGTGGGCGAAGCGCGGCGTCAAAGCCCGATCATCCCGAGCGCGTCCAAGTGCCTAGACGGCTCGGTCAGATGCACTCCGCCGCCGTGCGTGGCCCGGACTACACCGGCAACCACGAGGTTCGTGATCGCGGCGTCGATGCGCTCCGCGGGGAAGTTCAGGAGCGCGTGAAGCTCGGCGACCGTGCGTGCGTCCGGTGGGTCCAGCAGCCGCGCGACGACGGCCGACTCGCCTTTGGGGTCGAGGGGTCGGTCGGTAGGATCGGGCGCCATGAACGAGTCTCTTTCGTTCGTGTAGGGGCGGTGTCGGATCAATGTTTCCGGCGTCGTCCGCTAAGTGGAACCTAGCAGACTATGGCAGTTAGTGGTAGCGCAGCCGAGCGCATGACCAACCCGAGACTCCCGCACGCAAACGACTACGTCGCCCTTGGTCAGGCGCTCGCGCAACTGCGCCACGCCGCCGGCTTGACGCAAGTCCAAGCCGGCGAGCGGATCGGGGTCCGCTCGCAGTTCGTCTCCGAAGTCGAGACCGGCCGCCGCGGGATGCGCTGGCACACGCTCCTGATCGTGCTCGACGTGTACGGCGCCACGCTCCACGACCTCGCCGACGCCATCGAAGGGCAACGCTGACCAATCCTCGACGCGCGCACGCGCGGGCGGACGAGCCGCTCAAACCAGATTGGCCGCGTTCTTCGCTTCGCTCGCCGATGCCCTTTGGCGCACGCCTGGCGCACATGTCGACGGGAAATATCGGGTTAGGCATCGAACTGCGGACATGGCTATTCTGCCCGCATTTCCTGCCGCTTCGTGCCGTCGCGGCCCACCTGTTCCTCTCCTGTTCCGCCTCGACAAGGCGGAGGTTCCCATCACTGCGAGGATGATTCACGTCCATGCAGCATGGGTCCGTCGATCAGCATTTGAGCGTTGGGCGAGCACGACTGCACGAGCCTTCCGCCACTGCTGATCCAAGGGTTGCGGCCCTACGTGTTCGAGGTCGTCGATCTCGTAGCTGTAGTGCTGGGAGAGCATTTCGAGGCTTGTCCCGCATTGATCGGCAACGGATTGCGCGTTTTCGGCGCGTAGGCGTGCAGAGATGCCGCCGCGGCGGAGGCTGTAAGGCGTCGCGCCGGCGATGTTCGCGAACGCTGTGTCGCTGTTCGCAACCGCTTCGACTGCTGGCGTCATGCATCTTGCGCGCCACTGCTGCGCCTGATTGAAGCTCATGTGACAGGCTCCACTGTTCGGCTCGCGGATGCCGCTGTGTGGCCCGGTCAAGTCGCCTGGGATGACGAAATCCACGTCACGAGCGGAGTGGCCATGCTGGCGTAACACAGTGCGCCACGCGGCGAGGTCTGCGGCGAGAACCGTTGGGACGCGCACAGTCCGGCCGGTCGCGCGCTCGGTCTTGCCGTGGTCGTCTAGTGCATTCCAGCTCAGCACCTCAAGGACGCACTCGAAGACCGCATGGACCGCTCAGGCACGCGCGGACGCCGAAGCGTCCCCACACCAAACGACAAGAGTTTGCTGTGCCAGCGCTGTATCGTTCCTCGGCTCGGGTGCAGATATGTCGGTTTTGCAGGCCATATCGATGATATGCCGGCTTGCTTCCCAAGCTTGAGGTCGCGGGTTCGACCCCCGTCCGCCGCTTGCAGGATCGCCCGTCGTGTAATACCTCTGAGACAGTGCCGGCAATGACCCAGAAGGAGAGCTCCCCGGAGCTGCACGCGGTCGCTCCGTTCTGGCTCGAGCGGCCTGACGAGGAGGTGATCGAGATCGCCTCACAGGCCGAGGCGCTTGGCTACGAGGGCATGTGGCTCGGCGAGATGGCGTCGTTCGACGCGTTCGCCCTCGCCACAGCGGTCGGGCTGCGCGCGCCTGGCCTGCGACTCACGGTCGGCCCGCTCGCGGTCGCGGTCCGCAGCCCGGTCGCGCTGGCGCTCGGCATCTCCTCCCTGGCGACCCTCACCGGGCGTACGCCGCGCCTGGCGCTCGGCGCGTCGAGTCCGGAGATCGTCGTTGGATGGCACGATCGCAGCTGGTCGCACTCCGCCACGCGCATGAGCGAGACGCTCGAAGCGATCCGGCCGATCCTCGCCGGCGAGCGCGCGGACTTCGACGGTCGCCTCGTCCGCACGAGGGGCTTTCGCCTGCGCAATCCACAGCCGCAAACGACGATCTCGGTCGCCGCGTTCGGTCCGGCCATGACGCGGGTGGCAGCAGCGAAGGCCGACGAGATCGTCTTGAACCTCGTGAGCGCACAGCACGTCGCGCGCACGCACGAGACGGTCGGCGCAGTCGCCGCAGAACACGGACGCCCCGCACCGAGGCTCGCCGTGTGGTTGACGGTCGCCCTTGACCCCGGCCCGGAGACCTTGAAAGCTCTCGCCAGCCAGATTGCGGTCTATCTGCGCCCGCCAGGCTACGGCGAGATGTTCATAGCTCTCGGCTACGGGGAGCTCGTCGCGCGCGCTCGCGAGGGCGCCCGCCGCAGCGAGCTCGCCGCCGCGGTGCCGCGCGAGCTACTCGAACGGGTCTGCGCGCTCGGCAGCGCGCGGGACATCCGCGCTCGACTCGCCGAGTACCACGCCGCCGGCGCCGATCACATCGGGATCGTCCCGGCCACGGCCGAAGACGCCGCAGGCGCTCGCGTGCTCGGTGCGCTCAGTCCTGCTACCAGCTGACCGACGCCGGAGACCGGGCAGGTCGCCGATCCGCGGCCTCCCCCTACAGCGGGCTCAGCAGAGCGTTCGTCTCGGCGCGGATCGTCGCGTGCTCCTCGGCGTCGAGCGCGCGAGCGAACTCATCGAGCTTGCCTCTCGGGCCGGTGAGCGTGAAGCCGACCTGTGTCGTCAGAAGATGGGGGTGCTCGAGGATCTTGCATTCGACACCGAGCTTCTCGGCCCACCCGAGCAACGACTGCTCGAATTCGGCGCGAATCATCTTGCCGACGCTGGCGACGAGCGTCCGCGTCTCGATCGTCTCGGCGTCACGCTCGGCGGCGACCTGCGCCTGCTTCTCTTGGGCGCTCAGCGGCGGATCGACTTGATGCCAGTCATCGAGCTGATCGTCCCAGTGGCTGATGTACAAGCTCGCCGTCAGCCCCTCGTGGCGCAGCGCTGCTTCGATCGCGCTCCGCGCAGCCTTCAGCGTCGCTTCGTCCGCGGCGTAGGCGAACAGCAGGCTCCCATCGTGGGTGATCACTACGTTCGGCGGTGCTCCTGCCTCGACCTCCTGCACGATCGCGGGGGTGCGAGCGTGGCCGAGCAGGCGCTCGAGCGATCGCGGCTTGTCGACGTGATCGAGTTCAGCCTTGAGTCGCCAATCCTGGTCGCCGGAAGCGTTGGATGTAGGGCTCATCACTCGCTCAGAGCGTACCCCAGAGCTGTCGCGAGTGCGGGGGCCAGCGGTCTCAGGGCGCTCACCGCGCGCTGTCGGGCGGGCCCTTTATCCAGGACGGCTCGTGGGGTCGAAAGCGCGAAAGCGCCTGCCACGTTGAGGGGGTGATGATCCCGGTCGGCCTCAGATCGTGCCGGGCCTGGAAGGAGGCGACGGCGCGATCGGTCTCGGCGCCGTAGTAGCCGCCGACCGGCAGGCGCGCGCCCGCGGCGTTCAGGAGCTCCTGCGCCCACACGATCTGATCGCCGTCGGCGCCAGGGTGCATCGTCGGCGCGAGGAGCGGCTCTCGCGCGAGCTTCAGCGGCGGCGCGGCGAGCGCGATGAGCTCTTCCGGCTGGGCGGAATCGAGATCGAAGAAGCTGAGCCCCGGTGCTCCGTATGCCCCAGCCAAAGCACGAAAGCTCGCGAGTTCCCCGAGTGCCGGCCCACCGTAGAGCTGTCCCACGGGGAGGACCGGGCGCCCGTAGATCGCGTTTGCCCCCATCGTCGCCGCGTATGCGCTGTCCACGCTCTGGCCGAAGTCGAGCCAGTAGATCAGTGGCATGACGACGTCGAAGGCCCCAGGTGCGAGGAACACGGAATAGGGGAATGTCGGATGCTCGCCGACCTCTGCCTGGCTTGCCAGGGCGATCGGGAAGCTCGGGCCGAGCTGGGATCGCAGGGCGCGCACGAACAGCTGCGCGGCGCCGTACAGGTTGACGGGCGCCGATGCGCCCTCGGCGTCAACGATCAGGCACTGGGCGCCGGCGAGCACGGATGCCGCTGCAACAGCGGCTTCGGCCGTCGGGTTCGAGCCATACATGAACGTCCACGCGCACACGCTCGCGCCCGCCGCTCGCATTTCGCTGACGAGAGCCGAGGAGAACTGCGGTTCCGCGACGATCCCGTCGCCGGCCTTGACATACAGCGTGTGCACGCCGCCGCGGGCGGCCTCGCCCACCAGAATCCTGACCGTTCTGACCCGGCGCGATTTCCCTGACCCACAGCGCGGTCCCCGCGAACACCGCGTTGATCGATCGCCTCGCTGCCATGGCCGGGCTGGGCACGGCCGCGGCCGGCACAACCAGCGCGCTCAGCAGGCAGGCGATCATCAGTCGCAACGGGGTCGACGTGCGCCGTGCTCTCGCCCTCCTTTCCGACGCGATCATGCGCTCACGGCACCCGAATCGAGAATTCGCCGACGGTGACGCCGGCGACACGGTGCTGTGGGCTCGGAGGTTCCTCGTCGAAGTAGAACGGTTGAGCGACGAAGCGAACACGCCCGCGATAGATGCCCGCGCAAGGCCGTGTCGCACCTCCCGCAGGGCTCAGGTCGAGGCGCATCACGACGCGCTGCCCTGCGGCGATGTCATTTGGCGGCTCGGCGCCGGCGCTTCCGCCGCTGCACGTGTCCACGAGGGTCGCATCGTAGTACTCGCCCGAGCGGTCGATCGCGACGCGAGCGGTGAAGCTGATCTGCGCGACATCTTCGGGCGCGCCGCCCGGCCGGTGGCGAATGCGCAGGCGGGCGCTGATCGGGGTGCGCACCTCCGCCGCCGTGGCGGCCAGCGGGGCTGGCTGATAGCCGGGCACGACGCACGCTCGGCCCGTGCCGTCGCGGTCGCCGCGTGCACCGATGTGACAGACATATCCGCCCCGGTATTCGATGCTCCTGATCGGCTGGGCGAGACCGCCCCGGGGGAGGATGCTCGACCCGTTGGGAGCGTCCGGGCCCCCGATGTTCGGATCCGCGCCGGGCCGCGCGTTCGCGACGATCAGGTAGGCGCCGTCGGGGCCGCTCGTTGCGGCTCTCACAGTCCGCCCGTCGAGGGCGTAGGTGATGCTCTTCGCGTCGGGCCCGAGCGCGCCGTAGAACAGAGCCCGCTCGTCGTGAGCCGGGCATTGGCGGCGTGTGGAGGTGGCTCCGGCGGGCGCTTCCGGGGCATTGCATCCAGGCGCGTAGCCGCTCGCCGGGACAGCGACCCGCCCGACCGCCAGATACGTGCGTCCATGTGCGTCCAGGCTCGCGCAGCCCTGAGGTTCGAAGATGTCGGTTGGCAGCTGATGCAGACGCCCATCGTCTTGGAACGCCCCGTCGCGGCCGATCACCCAAAGACGCCCTGCGATCAGCCTGCCGAACTGCAGGCACCCCAGTCGCCGGGTCGTCTGGATCAGGCGCAGGCCCCATGGCAATCCGCCCTCCGGATCGGGAGCCGAGAGCGCGAGCAGCTTCACCGTCGAGGGGATCGGCACGCCCCAGCCAATCGTCGGCGCCAGGCGTTCTTCGCTCTTCACCGGCGAGCCGACGAGCAGCCCGCCCGCGGCGACTGCGACGGCGGTCGTGATCAGCAGCACGATGGCGATCGTCGTCACGATGCGTACGCTCGATCGTCGGCCGCGGGCACGCACCCGTCCCGGATCGCGGGCGAGCTCCTCGCGGCGAAACAGTCGCTGCAGCTCAGCGCCGACCTCCTCGAGGATCGGCAGGTCGAGCGGCGGGCGATCGGGGGCGCCGAGCTCAGTCATCGTGCTCCGCCGCGGCGAGCAGGGCCGGCAGATCGCGCAGCGCGCGCAGGGCGCGGCTGACACGCGCCCGCGCTGTCGCCTCGCTGACGCCGAGCGCGCGCGCCACATCGACATACGGCCGTTCCTCCAGAACCCTCAGCCGCAGCGCGTCGCGCTGCTCGCGCACAAGGCCCTCAAGGCCGCTGGTCAGCTCCTCGCGCAGCTCCTGCAGGCCGGCGAGCGCCTCGATGCGCTCATACTCGTCATCGCTCAGTGCGCGCCGCTGGAATCCGAGGCGGCCGAGCGCGCGTCGCTCGACATGGCCACTGCGATGAAAGTCCGCCGCTCGGTGCCTGGCGATCGCGTACAGCCACGCGAGCGCCTCCTGCTCGCCTTCTCCGCGGAACCGCAGGCGACCCTCAAACGCCGCCGCGAACGTCTCCGCGACCAGATCCGTCGCTGCCTCCGGATCGTAGGTGCGCTTCATGAAGAACCCGAGCATCGTCCCGGCGTGGGCCTCATACAGGCGAGAGATGGCATCAGCATCCAAGGGCATCCGAGTCAGACGACGTCGCTAGCCCTTAAAGGCGCGCCAGGCGAAGATCTGTGACCGCTGGGCGTTCGCCGCGAGGCTAACGCGGGTCTTCACGATCGAGGTTCCAGTGGCGTGAGGTCGAGCACATCCACAGCCATCGCTCGTCCTCGCCCGCGTCTGGGCGCGGCGCCAGAAAGAAGCGCGTGATCGTCCGCTGTCCGCCCTCGTGGTCGCCGTAGAGGATGTCGACGCTGATGCCGGTACCCGTGGCGATCGCCCCGCGCAGCGGCGCGTACAGCGAGTCGTTGGGATTGCGCAGCGCCGCCTGCCAGAAGCTGACGTCGCCCGCCGGCACGTACAGGTCGCGCTGCAGGCGGCGGAAGTCATCGCTCGCGACCGGCGGGTTGGTCGTATCCGCGCGCTGTGGCCAGATGTGCCAGCCGTGCAGGACCGCGAGACCCGATGCGACGTTACGCAGCGGAATCGCCAGATACAGGTTGTCCGCGGCGATCTGCACCGCCGCGAGGCCGTCGCGCAGCCACAGCCAATGATCGTCGATGTATCCGACCTTCTGCGGCGGATCCTGCGGACGCGCGTTGAACAGCACGGGGCGCAGACCCACCTTCAGCGCCTGCTCGGACACGCGTGCAGCGCGGTTGGCCGAGCGGGTCGAGGAGAACGTGGCCACGGCAAGTATCAGCGTCCCGCCCGCGGTCGCCAATGAGGCGATCGTGCTGGTGTCGGCCATCGTCGCGGAGGCTACTCATATGGCGCGAGCACAGGCGAGTACCTTCTCCGCTGACCAGCCCTTGAGGAACGCTGCCGTCTCGGTCGCGTCGAGCGGCCGCGCGAACAGGAAGCCCTGCCCGCTGTCGCAGCGCTCGCCCTGCAGCAGCGTGAGCTCGTGCGGCTGCTCGATGCCCTCCGCGAGCGTCTCGATCGACAGCGCCCGACCCAGCTGCACGAGCGTGCGGATGATCGTCTCGCCCTCGCGATTGTGGGTCATCTGCGTGATGAACGAGCGGTCGATCTTCAGCGCGTCGACCGAGAAACGCTGCAGGTGAGCCATCGAGGAGTAGCCGGTTCCGAAATCGTCGATCGCGATGCGCACCCCGAGCTCCTTGACCGACGCCAGGCGCATCGCCGTCTGGGCGACATCGCGCATCAGCGCCGTCTCGGTGATCTCGATCGTCAGTGAGTCCGGATCGAGTCCGGTCTCACCCAGGATGCGCCGCACGTCGGTCACGAACTCGTCGCTGTCCAGCTGGCGCGCAGAGACGTTCACCGCCACACCGATTGGATGTCCCTCTTCACGCCAACGAACGCCCTGCAGGCACGCCTGCTCGAGAATCCACGTTCCGATGTCGACGATCAACCCCGTCTCCTCCAGGAGCGGAATGAAGTCGTTCGGTTGAACGACGCCGCGCGTGGGGCTCCTCCAACGCAGCAGCGCCTCCATACCCGTGGGACGCATGTCTCGCAGGCTGAATGTGGGTTGATAGACGAGGAAGAACTCGCGGTTCTCCAGCGCCATCCGCAGATCCATCTCGAGCTCCATCCGCGTTTGCACGGCGGTCTGCATCCCCGACTCGAACAGCACGTAGCGGTGGCGTCCGTCCCACTTGGCCTGGTACATCGCGATGTCCGCGTCGCGCAGCAGATCCTCGGCGCAGTCACGCTCTCCGCAAGCGATCCCGATGCTCGCCGTCACCTTCAGGCAGGAGTGGCCGTTCTCCACCAGCGTGAACGGTTGATCGAGCGCTTCCAGCAGGCGCTCGGCGATGAGCTCGGGACCAGACGCGAACGAAAGCTCACTCGCGATTACCACGAACTCATCGCCACCGAGGCGCCCGACGGCATCGCTCTCGCGTATAACCGCGGTGAGCCTCGACGAAACCGCTCGCAGGAGCTCGTCGCCAGCGGCGTGTCCCAAGGAGTCATTGATCGACTTGAAGTTGTCGAGATCGACGAACAGCGCGGCGACAGGGGTCTGCTCGCGGCGAGCCCGCATCAGCAGCTGCGAGACGCGATCCAAGATCAACGTCCGGTTCGGCAGTCCGGTCAGCTCATCGTGGGTCGCGAGAAACGCCAGCTCGCGCTGGCGCCGGGCGAGCTCCTCCTCGGCGCTCTGGCGTGCCGACTCGAACGACTCGCACATCCGCACGAGCGTGACGTTGAGGCTGCGCTGGAGCATCGCCAGACCCTCAGCCAGCACCTCAGGTTCGACATCCAGCTCCTGCGCACACGCGGTCAGGACCTCGCGCGCCGCGTCGCACCAGCGCAGGCAGCGCTTCGTGACCTCGTTCAGTGGCGCCGCGCGCTGGGAGGCGAGCTGGCCGAAGATCTGCGACGCCTCCTGTCCGACTTCGCGGGCGGCGTCCACGCCCTCGCCTGACATCCACCGCGCGACCGCGACCGTGGAGACTGCGCCGACGCGTGCGAAGCGCTCCTCCACCACGGCATCGAGCTGGCAGTTGGATTCTCTCGTACGCAGGATCACTGCCTCGACAACATCGTCCGTGCGCGCATTGATTGCTTGGCCCAAGCGGCGGAGGTCATGCTTCGCTGAGGTGGACTGTGAGCTCGACATTTCGAAGCGGATCGGCAGCGAGCGCCAACCACTAAATCGCTTGTCTACTTATCCGTGAGCGTCTGTTACAGCCAACCTAAACCGACGTAAGGCGATTGCACACCGTTTTCAGCCTGGGAGCATTCTCTGCAATGAACGTTTCGGCTACTTTTCGCAGCCCCGCGATGTTCTCGGCGCTGACGTCGTCGAGACTGTCACTGGCGCCGTCGAGCACACTCTGAAAGCGAAAATGGCCCTCGTCGACGCCCAGCAGTTCGTCCAGCTGATAGTCGATCGCGGTGCTCGCCCCGTCCATCATCACCCCCAGCAGAGGATGCGCCCACTGCACGAGCCCCCAGTGCTTGGCCTGCTCGAAGGAGATCGACTCGGTCAGGCGGCCCGTGCCGAGTGAGACGATCATCACCTGCGCATCCGGATGGTTGCGCCGTGCCTCCGCGTACGCGCACATCGCGGGGTTGTTCGCGAACGTGCCACCGTCGACGAGCACGTATTCCGGCGACGCCGGCGGGCTTGCCGGCACCGGCTCGGGCTCGAAATAGGTAGGCGCAGCCGACGTCGCGCGCCCTACTACGCGCATCAGGTATTCCGAGCTGGCTGCAGGTGGGGCCGCGTCTGCGCGATCGCTCCCATGACGGGGACGAGGGGCAAAGCTCTTGAAGAAGAACGGTTCGTGCTTGTACACGTCATAGGAGGTAATCAGCACATCGCTCAGCGCAGAGGACAGCGGCGCATCACCAAGGCAACGCTCCAACAACGCTTCCAAGCCGCCGGCGGCGTACTTCTCGACGAGCACGCCGTCGGCGGTCTCGACCGTGCGCACGAGCGAACGGTGAAATATGTGCGGCCCCTCCTCGGCATACATATCGGCCAGCTCCTGTGCGCGCCAGCGCGGCCGGCTCCTGGCATCCGACAGCGCGTCGCCGGGCACGGTCACGCCGAGTGCGATGATCGCGCCCGTCGAGGTTCCCGCGATCAGGTCGAACAGCTCACACGCGGGACGTTCGCTGATGCGCTCGATCTCCGCCAGCACGAGCGCCGGAATGATCCCGCGGATTCCGCCCCCGTCAATCGAGAGGATCTTCACGAGCCGTCGCGCTGGCACGGTTGCAGAGGATAGGGCCGAACACGGCGGGCACACGAGCGCGGCGTGCTCCGCGAGGGCTGTCTCTGCAGCTCTCGCGGAGCGCCGCGCAAGCGTCAGCTCTCGGCTGACAACGCGCTCGTGAGTCCGGCGCCGGCCCTCAGCCTGCTCGGAGCGGGTGCTCGCGAGATGACCGCGCTCAACGCGTCGACGACGCGCGGATCGAACTGCGTGCCGGCGTGGCGCAGGAGCTCCTCGAGGGCGAGCGAGCTCGGCATCGCCTTGCGGTAGGGCCGGGTCGTGGTCATCGCGTTGTAGGCGTCACAGCAGGAGATGATCCTCGCCGCCAGGGGAATGTCATCGCCGCGCAGGCCGTCGGGGTAGCCGCCACCGTCCCAGCGCTCGTGGTGGGAGCGCACGATCCAGCCGACGCTCCCCATGAACCCGCCGACGCGCGCGAGCATCCTCTGACCCTCGACCGTGTGTGTCTTGATGATCTCCCACTCACGCTCGTCGAGCTTGCCGGGCTTGTTGACGATCGCCTTCGGCACGGCGATCTTGCCGACGTCGTG
The DNA here is from genome assembly GCA_963759265.1 of uncultured Solirubrobacteraceae bacterium. Taxonomy (GTDB): domain Bacteria; phylum Actinomycetota; class Thermoleophilia; order Solirubrobacterales; family Solirubrobacteraceae; genus Palsa-744. The sequence goes on along the minus strand of CAVWYR010000001.1, from coordinate 3,150,129 downwards.
CAGCAGTGCTCCGAACTCGATCGTGCGCTGCTCATCGACGTCGAGGCCCATCTCGCACGCGACGTCGAGTGCGAGGCGCACCACGTCCTTGCAATGCTCCCCCGTGTACGTGTCGTCTGCCTCCACCACGTCGCCGAGCAGCAGCGCCGTACCGCGGTAAGCATCGTTCAGCTCGATCAGCTGCTCCAATCGGGCGCGTCGCTCTTTGGAGAACCATCTCAGTACGCCGAACAGCGGGACCATCAGCAGCACCGCCCACTCGTGTTCGATCGCGGCGATCGCCACCGCCAGTCCCAGCGGAGCCAAGGCGAAGTCGATCAGATACACCTGTCGCATCTCGATCGCCAGCTCCCGGATCGACTCGGCTTTGCGCAGGTGTTCCCTGACGGCGTTTGCAGAGAAGTCAAACGTGAACTGCGCCGCCAGCGCGAGGATCAGAACGCCCCAGTGCGCGTCGGGGCGATCGTCATGGGAGAGCGCGAGCACGAGCGCTGGGCCGACAGCGAACCAGGCGTTACCTGGCGCGGTCAGCAGGCGGCTCGCCGGCACGCCCTTGGTCACGATCGCGGGGATCATTCCGAGCCCGAGCGCAAGCGCGACCAGCAGCGGCACGAGTGAGACCGGCACCGCGAACAGCATCGGCACGAACAGCGCCTGCGTCGGGACGGTGAATCCAGCGCCGATGTCGAATCGAACCAAGCCGACGGTCGCCATCCCGAGCACATACAGCGCGACCAGGGGGAGCGAGACCCCCCGGTTGGTGCCGCCGTAGAGTGCGAGCGCCAGCGATGCGGCGATGAAGCCGCCACCCACCACGAGCGCGCTGCGGCGCTCGGCGTCGACCATGCGCCGCTCGCGGCCGGCGAACGACGTGCGTAGTCGCTCCGATTCGGTATAGGCGTGGACAGACATGGCTAGCGCCCCCGCCTATCGTCATCAGCCCTCTTAAACCAAGCGGTTTGCGCAAATATTCGTCATTCGTCGGGTGCAGTTGGGACTTTCGCAGGGGCGCCGTAGGCTCGGGCACCGTTCAACTCGAACAAGCGTCCGTTTCCCTTGCCAAGTGACGGCTCGAGCGGAATGCTGCTCTCCGATCGGATAAACAGAACTGATAAGGGCAAACTCACCGCGAGGTGAGGACGCAAAGCCAGAGGTCTCTCGCACGAGACGGCTCAGCCGCCAGCACACGCATGGAGGCTTTTGTGTTCTCTTCCGCGCCACTCCCCACAGCCGCCCGCCTTCGTCGCTCATGGCGTAGCGGATCCCGGCTCGCCCTCGCGACCGCTCTCACCGGCCTGGTGCTCGGCGCCTGCTTCGCCGGCTCGGCCCAGGCGGCCCTGATCAGCACCGGCGCGTGCAACGGAGCCGCGCTCTCACAGCCCTTCCAGCGGTGGGGCGACTCCAGCTCCTACGAGCTCGTCCCCGGCGCCAGCTTCGAGGGCTCGCCCGAAGGATGGAGCCTGAGCGGCGGAGCCGCCCGCGTTCCCGGAAGCGAGCCCTACGGCGCCACCGGCTCGGTCGGCTCGGACTCGCTCGCCCTCCCGGCGGGCGCTTCGGCGCAATCGCCGTTCGTGTGCGTCAACGCCTCCTACCCGACGTTCCGCTTCTTCGCGCGCAACGAACGACTGCTCTCGACGGTGCTCGTCCAGGTCGTCTACCAGACGCCGCTCGGGTTGGTCGCGTTGCCGCTCGGTGCCGTCGCCGCGAGTTGGGAATGGGAGCCGACGCTGCCGATGCTGACCGGCTCGCTCGTCGGCGCGGCGCTCAGCAACGGCACCGCCGAGGTCGCGCTGCGCTTCACTGCGGTGGCGGGCCCCTCGCGCATCGACGACGTGTTCGTCGATCCGCGCATGGTGTGAGGGCCGGACGAACAGCCGTGCGGGGCTAGGCGGCACCACTCACGGAGACAGTCGCGAGCTGCGCCAGCTCTGGTCGAGTCGCTCGTAGAGCAGGCGATCGTGCAGACGATCGTGCGCCTCGGTCCAGAACTCGACGGTGTCGGGGCTCACACGGATCGCACCCCAGTCCGGTGGGCACTCGGGTGGCCCCTCCATCACCTCCATCAGGTGCGCGTGACGGGCACGCAGCGGCTCGAGGTCATCGATCGGAAGACCCTGGCGCGAGACGAGGGTCTGCACACGGTGGGAGAGGTCGCGCTCGCTGAACAGCTCTCTCGCGAGCTCGCGCTCGGCGAGCGCAGCCGTCCCGGTGATGTGGACCTGGCGCCCGATCGTCGGCCAATGGAACAGCAGCGCCACGTGGGGGTTGGACTCGAGCTCGCGCGCCTTGCGGGTCCAAAGCGCCGAGGTGAACAGCAGCGCCTCGTCCTCCAGGCGCTTGAGCGCCACCGTGCGCGCGGACGGCCGCCCGCCCTCTCCCACCGTCACAAACGCCACCGAATCGGGCCCCGGCACATCCGCCGCGCGGGCTTCAGCCAGCCACTCGTGCAGCAGCGTGAACGGCTCGGGCGGCGTGGGCTCATCGCTGAACACGAGCCCAGGGTATGCCGATAGCCCCGCTAAGGCGTTGTGAACGAGCCCGGCGCGGGTGGTTCTTCACGCGCGCCCTGCACGAGCGCCAGCAGCTGCTGCGCGCTGGTCCCGCCCAGGACGCGCAGTCGATGCAGCCGGTATCGGTCTTCGTCTGGGTGAGCCCACCCGGGCACGACGGTCGTCGCGCCGGTGTAGCCGGCTGCCCTGACCGCCGCCTCCACCGTCGGGTCATACAGGCCCGATGGGTAGCAAAACCAATTGACGGCGACGTGGTAGCGACGTTGGAGCGTTGCTCGCGAGAGGGCCACCTGGTCGTGCAGTTCCCGCGCGCCAAGCGTGATCAGGCTGGCGTGGCTGATCCCCTGCGTGTCCAGCTCCCAGCCCGCCGCCAGCAGCCCGCGGACCTCCTGCGCTCCCAGTCCGCCCTGCGACGGCGGCAGCCCGGTCAACTGGATGTTCTCATCGCCGACCCATCCCAGCCGGCGCAGGACCGGGAGGGCCCGCGTGTACTGGGACTGGTAGCCGTTGTCGAAGCTGACGACGATCGGTTTTCCGGCCCCCAGCGTTACGCCGTCGCGCCAGTAGGCCTGCACCTGATCCAGGGTCACCGCGTGCCACCCGGCGCGCTTGAGCGCCTGCATCTGTTCGCTGAACTCCTGCGCAGGCACATACAGCCCCGGGAAGGGAGCGCCCGCGGGCGGCGCAGCGATCACGTGGTACATCAGGATCGGCACCGGCTCGCCGCCGGGAGGGCCGCTGCGAGTGCTTGCCGTAGTCCGCGGTCGAGAGCTGCTGTGGATTTGCCGGCGCGTCCCCTGGACGCGCACCAGCCCGGCGTCCGCCGCACGCGCGCCCGCGCGCGAGCTCGTCCCCGATCGACCGCTCAGGATCACGATCGCGACGACGATCGCCAAGCCCGCGGCGAGCGCTACGAGCGCCGCGCGACGACGGCGCCGGATCGCCCGCCGGCGCTCCTCGCGACGGGCGCGCAGGGCATCGATCTCCATCGGGCAGATGCTAGAGATCGCCCACCCGGCGACGGGCACTGGCGTAGGCGCTCGCGGGCGCTATTCCGATTCAGGCCCGACCTCCTCGATGAACGCCGCCAGCGCCGCTATCTGACGGGGCTCGCTGCTCAGGTGCGCTCGCTTCACCGCGGCCAGCATCGACGCGGCGTCATAGCCCTTGATCGCATCGCGGCTGGGGTAGAGCAGGCCTTCGCGCAGGAAGCGTTCGTCGACGAGCACCGTGCGGCCGTCCGTGAGCGTGACGTGATGGCCGGCGAAGCTCGCGAAGCTAGGCGCGATCGCCTTGCCCTTGGCGGACAGGTGGCACGCCGCGCACCCGTCGGCGATGACCAGGCGGGCACCCTGCTCGATCAGCTGCTGCTGGTGCGAGAACGGTTCGGTTATGTAGGCAGGGACCGTCGAGGCATGCGAGCCGCTGCTGCTCGCGCCGCCGCCCATGGTGGCGTTCCCGCCACATCCTGAGAGCGCCAGCAGGAGCGCTCCGAGCAGCATCCCGTTGCGCGCTGTCATGGCAACAGTCTCGCGAACTCGCACGGGTGGCCGCTATTCTGAACTGGAGCCGCGAGGATGAGCACGAGCCAGATAGCAGAGCCGAGCCTCGCCGCCGAGCCCAGCGACGGCGGCCACGAGGTCATGGAGTTCGACGTCGCTGGCATGACCTGCGGCTCCTGCGCGGCGCGTGTGCAGCGCACGCTCGCTCGCCAGCCTGGCGTCACGGAGGCGCTTGTCAACTACGCGACCGGCCGTGCGAGCGTCGAGCTCGAGCCCGGCGGGGTAGAGGCGGAGGAGCTCGTCGCCGCGGTGCGGGGCGCCGGCTACGACGCCTCGCCGGTGCTGCCGAGCGCCAGCGAGCAGGCGCGGACGTTCGAGCAGCTCGAGCGCCGCGAGCAGCGCGAACAGGCGGACCTGGTACGTCGGATCGCGCTCGCCGTGCCGCTCGCTGCGGCAATCACCGTCCTCACCTATGCCCAGCCGCACGACACGACGGCGCGCTGGATCGTCGCGGGGCTCGCGGTGCCCGTGCAGTTCTGGTGCGGGCTGCCGTTCCTGCGCTCGGCGTGGGCCCGCGCTCGCGCGCGCGCCACCAACATGGACACGCTGATCGCCCTCTCGACGCTGGCGGCCTTCAGCTACTCGACCGTGCTGCTGCTCACAGCCAGCCCCGTGTATGAGCACGGCGTCCCGGTAGGCAAGTTCGAGATGCCGCTCTGCTACGACATGGGCGCGATCATCATCGCCGCGCTGCTCATCGCCCGTTGGTGCGAGGCGAAGGCGCGTAGCAGCTCCGGGCGCGCTGTTCGCGAGCTCGCCGAGCTCGGTGCGACGCAGGCGCGCCTCCTCGACACTGACGATCCGAGTGCGCCGGAGCGTCAGGTGGCGGTCGAGCAGGTGCATCGCGGTGATGTCTTTAGGGTGCGACCCGGCGACAGCATCCCGGTCGACGGGATCGTGATCGCCGGTGCCTCGGCGGTCGACGAGTCGATGCTCACCGGCGAGTCGCTGCCTGTCGAGAAGGACGTTGGCGCGCTGTTGACCGGCGCGACGCTGAACGTCGACGGCGTGCTGACGGCGCGTGCGACGGCGGTCGGCGCCGACACCGCTCTGTCGCAGCTCGTCGCCCTCGTCGAGCGGGCGCAGGCCAGCAAGCCGAAGATCCAGCGGCTCGCCGACCGCATCGCTGGTGTGTTCGTCCCGGTCGTGCTCGTGCTGGCGGCGCTCACCGCGCTCGTGTGGGTCCTCACCGGCGACGGCCTACAGGGCATGTTCGCCTCGATGCACCTACAGCGCGGACTCGACGCGACGGTGGCGGTTCTGATCGTCGCGTGTCCCTGTGCGCTCGGGCTCGCGACACCCGTCGCGATACTCGTCGGCACCGGTCGCGGCGCGCGCCTCGGGCTGCTGATCCGCAGCGCGGAAGTCCTCGAGCGCAGCCAGCATCTCGACACGATCGTGCTCGACAAGACCGGCACGATCACCACCGGCGAGCTGTCGTTCACAGACATCTGGAGCGCCCCGGGCGAGGATCCGGGGCAGTTGCTCGCGCTCGCCGCCTCCGCCGAGGCCGGGTCAGAGCACCCTGTGGCGCTCGCGATCGTGTCGGGCGCACGTGCACAGGGGCTCGCGCTCGCGCACGCGAGCGAGTTCCGCTCGGTGCCAGGCCGCGGCGTGCGCGCGCTCGTGGACGGCTCGGCGGTGTGGGTGGGACGCCCGAGCACGCTGGAGGGCGCGCCCCAGCTCGCCTCGGTGCTCGAGCAATGGGAGCTGGGCGGGCGCACGGCGGTCGTGATCGAGTGCGACGAGCGGATCGTCGGTGCGGTGGCGCTGGCCGACACGGTCAAGCCCGAGGCACGCTCGGCGATCGCCGGCCTGCGCAGCATGGGCATGGATGTCGAGCTGCTCACCGGCGATAACGCCCGCGCCGCGAGCGCGGTCGCGGCGGCTGTCGGGATCGAGCACGTGCGCGCCGGCGTAAGCCCTGCGGGCAAGCTCGAGGAGATCGCGCGCCTGCAGGGTGAAGGCCATCGCGTGGGCATGGTCGGCGACGGTGTCAACGACGCCGCGGCGCTCGCCCGGTCGGACCTCGGCATCGCGATGGGGACGGGCGTCGGCGCCGCGATCGAGGCGGCCGACATCAGCGTGCTCTCCGGCGACCTGCGCGGCGTGGCTCGTGCGCTGCGACTCGCGCGCGAGACCTACACGATCGTGCTGCAGAACCTCGGCTGGGCGTTCGGCTACAACCTGATCGCGTTGCCGCTGGCGATGACGGGCCTGCTGAGCCCCGTGCTCGCAGCCGTGGCGATGGGCGTCTCCAGCATCACCGTCGTCACCAACAGCCTGAGACTGCGGCGCTTCGGCGCTGCGGGGCATCGCACGCCCGTGCGCAGCAGCCGCCAGCGGTTTGCGAGCATCGCCGCCGCCGCCGCGCTTCCCGCACTGCTGCTCGGTGCTCTGGTGCTCGCGGCACCGGACTCCTTCGCCGTGCCGCGGACCGCCTCGATCACGCTCACCGAGCCGGCCGGCGAGACACTCGAGGTCTACGCCGAACCGCTGCGACCCGGAAACGTCAACCTGCACCTGTATCTGCAGGGCACGACGAGCGCCCGGATCCCCTATCGCTCGCTCTCGATGCACGCGGTCTCCCAGAGCGGAGCGCACGCGAAGGTCAACTTCTACGACGCCGGCACCGGCCACGACATCGCCGAAGCGCATCTCTCGCGTGGCGTCTGGGAGTTCCACGTCGCGGGCCTCGACGGTGCCGGACGGCACCTGCGTGGCTCGTTCGCGCTGCCGATCAACTGATCGCTACATCACCAGCTGCATCGCCGCGAACATGTAGGCCATGCCGAGCGTCATCGCGAACATCGAGACGCGCAGGTCGCGAAAGCAGACCAGCGGCTCGGCGGCGCTGATCGCGACCGTCCCATCGGGCGCGACCGAGACGCCGCCGCCGAACAGCGTCCGATGGTCGACCTCGCGCATCCGATCGCTGAGCCAGAGCAGCGACTGCGTCGCGAAGTAGGCGACCAACAGCCACGTCAGCGGCGCCTGAAAGCCGCTCGGGGACCACATGTAGGCCATCGCCCCGAGGTCGATCGCCATCACCAGCCACAGCGCGTTGATCGCCCGTCCGCTGAGCGCCTGGGTGAGCGTCCACGCGAGGACCGCCAACGCGCCGTTGGCGAACGCCAGCTGCCAGAACCCGGCGGGGATTGCGAGGTGATCGATCGACGCCGGTGCGAACATGAACGCCATGCCGAGCGCCATCAGGACGTGCCCGGAGTGCCAGATCCGCCGCTGCCCCTCGCTGTCCAGGACGTGCCGTGCGTGAACGACGATGATCGCGATGAAGGCGAGCGTCCACAGCACCGCGAGCCACCCGGGGAGGATGTCCAGGGCGCCGTGCGGGCCGCCGCCCACCGACATGCCGCCCACCGCCGCCGAGTGAGCTCCGCCGCCGCTCATGCTCGCGCTCATCGAGCCCATGCGCCGCGAATCTACCAGAGGCAAACCGGCCCAGGGATCGCTGGCTTTGGTGGGGCTGCGCCTGCCGCGACCGGTCTAGTATCTGCCCGGCGATGAGCGGCCCCTGCCTCCTGCCCGGTCGGAGCTTTGGCAGCGAGAGGTCATGAGCGCAGCGCTCGAGACACCTCCGCCGCATATCCCGAGGCCACGTCGCTCGCCGATTGTGACCACACGCGGAGTTCAGATCGCGCTCGGCCTGATCTGGCTGCTCGCCGGGCTGCTCCAGTTTCAGAGCTTCATGTACACGCATGGCGTCGTCACCGAAGTGTTCGCGCCCGCAGCCGCAAAGCAGTGGTCGATCGTCGCCACGCCAATGAAGGCGGTCGACGCCTTCTACGGGCACGACCTGACGCTGTGGAACACGCTCGCCGCCGAGATCCAATGCGCGATCGGGCTCGGGCTGATCGTCGGGCGCAAGACCGTCAAGCCAGCGTTGCTGCTGTCCTTCGGCTGGGCGCCGCTCGTGTGGTGGTTCGGCGAGGGCTTCGGTGGGCTCACCTCGACGACCCTGCCCTCGCCGCTGATGGGCGCGCCTGGAGCGGTGATCGTCTACGCGATCATCGGCCTGCTCGTGTGGCCGACGCACAAGCAGGCCGGGTGCTCGCCGGCGGACACCGGGCCGCTCGGGGATCGCGGCGGGCTCTGCGCATGGTCGGGGCTGTGGCTGCTCGCGGCCGGCCTGTGGCTGGTCAACGTCAACCGCGCCGCCGCAGCGACCCACGAAATGATCCAGGCCGCGGCGGCGGCATCGCCACGCTGGCTCGCGAGCTTCCAGAGCTCGCTCGCCGGCCATACACAGGGTCACGGCACGGCGATCGCCGTCGTGCTGGCGATCGTCTCGCTTGCTGTCGCCGGCGGCGTCTGGACGCGTCTGCGCTGGGCCGCTCTCGGCGCCGGGATCGTCGTCTCGCTCGGCTACTGGGTCTTCGGGCAGAGTCTCGGCGGGCCGTTCTGGATCGGCAATGCGACCGATGTCAACGCCGGGCCGCTGTTCGTGCTCCTAGCAGTCGCGTTGTTCCCCGTGGCTCAACCAGCCCGCGCAGGAGGGGACGCGCCACTCGAGCAGGCGCCGCCGGCAGAGGTGCGGAGCTCGTCCGAGCTGCTCGCGAATCTGGGCTAGGCGATCTCGGCGAGGCTGTACCCGGCAGCCTCCACGGCGCCGCGAACGGCGTCCTCGTCAACCTCGACGCCGCTGACGAGGACCGCGCCGCTCGCGAGATCGACGTTCACCGCGCTGACGCCCGCCAGCTCGCCGAGCTCAGCCGTGACGGCCGCGACGCAGTGCTCGCACGACATTCCCGCGACCCTGTAGGTGCGTTGCTCGCCGTCGCTCATCGAAGGCCGATTCTAGTTCGGTGGCGTGCGTGCAACCCCCACGGGCGCTCGCTCGAGATCGCCCAACTCCTGTGCGACACGTGACCGTCTCGCCGGTTCGCCGCCGAATGCGTGAGAATCACTGTATGCACGTGACAGCCAAGGCCGACTACGCCGTGCGCGCGGTCGTCGAGCTCGCCGACAGCGCCCAGGACGCCCCACGCAAGGTGGACGAAGTCGCGCGCGCGCAGAGCATTCCCGTTTCCTTCCTCGAGAACATCCTCACGCAGCTGCGCTCATCCGGGATCGTCCGTAGTCAGCGGGGCCCAGAGGGTGGCTACTGGCTTGCACGCCCGGCCGAGGAGGTCAACCTCGCAGACATCATCCGCGCGGTCGAGGGCCCGCTCGTCGGGGTGCGCGGGCAGCGACCGGAGGAGGTCGAGTATGCCGGCTCGTCCGAGAGCCTGAAGCAGGTCTGGATCGCGCTGCGATCGAACCTGCGCAAAGTGCTCGAGAACGTGACCGTTGCCGACGTCGCCGAGGGCCGGTTGCCAAAGGAGGTTCTCGCGCTCACCCGCGAGGAGGAAGCCTGGCAGACGCGCTAGAGGCGCTCGCGAGATTGCCGAGCGCAACAAGCGGGTAACGAGCCTCCAGTGCAGCGCGCGAGCAGCGTCCCTGAGGCATTCGGTGCCGGCCTTGCTCAGCTACCCTGTCAAGGGTCGCCGGGAAGGTCGTGTCAGCGCACGGCCGGCCGTGTGCGCGCCCGTTCGTGCGAGCGTCCTCCCCCTCACGCAAAGGAGATCAGGCCCGATGCCAGCTTCGCCCACAGCCGTTTCGCCGGGTTCGAGTCCGTCGTCCGCGCAGGCGGCTGAGGCCGCCGTCGAGGCGATCGCGGGTGCTGCCGGCCAGGACGTCACGTTCTCGCTGGCGCTGACGCAGGACCAGAAGGACATTCGTGAGTGGGTGCATGGCTTTGCCGCCGACGTGGTGCGTCCTGCGGCGCACGAGTGGGACGAGAAGGAGCAGACGCCGTGGCCGATCATCCAGGAGGCAGCGAAGATCGGCCTCTATGGCTTCGAAGGCCTCGCGCAGTTCTTCGCCGACCCAACCGGGTTGACCTTGCCGATTGTCAACGAGGAGTTGTTCTGGGGCGACGCGGGGATCGGGATGTCGATCATGGGCACCGCGCTCGCCGTCGCTGCGATCTTCGGCCAGGGCTCGGGCGAGCAGATCGGGGAGTGGATCCCCCGATGCTTCGGCAGCGTCGAGGAGATCAAGGTCGCCGCCTTCTGCGCGTCTGAGCCCAACGCCGGCTCGGATGTCTCGAGTCTGCGCACGCGTGCGCGCTTCGACGAGGCGGCGGGGGAGTGGGTGATCAACGGTCAGAAGGCGTGGGCGACGAACGGCGGGATCGCCGACGTGCACGTCGTGATCGCGACCGTCGACCCAGAGCTCGGGGCTCGCGGACAGGCCGCGTTCATCGTGCCGATGAGCGAGGCAAAGGGCATCTCTCAAGGGACGAAGGTCTCCAAGCACGGGTTGCGCGCGTCGCACACAGCAGATGTGTTTCTCGATGACTGTCGCGTCCCCGCTGGGTACGTGCTCGGCGGCAAGGAGAAGCTCGACGAGCGCTTGGCGCGCGCCCGGGAGGGTAAGCGCGGCAAGTCACAGGCGGCGATGCAGACGTTTGAGTCCTCGCGCCCGACGGTGGGCGCGCAGGCGCTGGGGATCGCGCGCGCAGCCTATGAGTATGCGCTCGAGTACTCCAAGGAGCGCGAGCAGTTCGGACGCAAGATCATCGAGAACCAGGCGGTCGCGTTCACGCTCGCGCGGATGAAGCTCGAGATCGACGCCGCGCGGCTGCTCGTCTGGCGGGCATCGTGGATGGGGCGGACCGGCGTGCCATTCGAGAACGCGGAGGGCTCGATGAGCAAGCTCAAGGCGGGCGAGGTCGCAGTGTGGGTGACCGAGCGCGCGATCCAGATCCTCGGCGGCAACGGCTACACCCGCGAGTACCCGGTCGAGCGCTGGCACCGCGACGCCAAGATCTACGACATCTTCGAGGGAACCGCGGAGATCCAGCAGTTGGTGATCGCCCGCGCGATCTCGGGCATCCACATTAAGTGACATTGGCGTGCGGGCCGGCGGCCCGCAGGCTTGACAGTTCGCCGGCTTTCGAGTAGCGTCGAGCCCCAGACGGGTGCTGTGGAGGGGTGTTGCGTGCCTACGGAGTGCGGTACGCGCGGGTCGTGGGCGGCCCGAGTTACACGGCTTTTAGGTGACTCGTCGAGTGTGCTCCCTGGAGGGGGTCAGATGCTCGCGGCCAGACGGCCCGGGCGCCACGACAAATGGAGATGGAAATGACTGAATGGATTCCTCAGAGAGCCGCGAAGCTGGCTGCGGCGATCTTCCTTGCAGGTGCCCTGCTTGCTGTGTGCGCCGGGACGGCGGGCGCTGAAGTGATCTACAACAACGTCCCGAGCCCGTTGCCCGGGAACTTCGCGTCGATCGGCTTCGCCGCGACGTCCACGACCCAGTTCGGCGGGGAGATTGAAGTCGCCGGCACTGCCCGCAAGAACCCGATCGTGAAGGTCGTGATGAGCACTTGGGCCTGTCAGAGTGGTAGCTGGTCCGCAGACGACTGCTCCTCGCCGACGCACAAGACCTTCAAGGAGCCGGTCACCATCAGGATCTACGAAGTCGGAGAACTCGCGCATCCGATCGTGACCAAGACGAAGAGCTTCAAGATGCCCTACCGGCCGTCCGCTGACCCGTCGCACTGCTCCGGGGAACTCCTCGGCACCTGGTACGACGAAGCAACGAACGAATGCTTCAACGGCAAGGCGTTCCCGATCTCCTTCAAACTGAAGCTGCAGAGGGTTCCCAAGAACGCGATCGTCACCGTCTCCTACCCGACGACCAGCGTGCCGTCGCAGTCGCTGAATGTCGCTATCAGCGAACCGAGTGAACATACGCTGTCACTCGGCGGGAATCCAACACAGGAACTGTTCCTCGCCTCAACCTACAGCGCGATGTACTGCGAAGGAGCCACGGACGTGGGTACTTTCGGAGGTAGCCAGGGAACCTGCTGGGAAGGCTACCAGCCGGTGATCGCACTCAGCGCGGGCTGAGGACTGTTGTCGGTTCAAGCACTGAGCATCTCGAGGGCCCCGTGTAGACGGGGCCCTCGAGGCTCATGCGCGAGCCGATCATCTGCTACGGCGATTGGAGGCTGACGGGCGTGCGAGCGCGGGCCTCAGATCAGAGGAGACGACCATGAGGAGTAGAACGACGATTGCAAAGCTCACTGCGCTGGCATGCGTGGCTGCCTTCGCATTGACGATCGGCGCCACAACCGCGAGCGCCGGCGAAGTCATTTACAACAACATCCCAAGTCCACTGCCCGGGAACTTCGCATCGCTGGGGTTCCAGGCCTACTCGACCTCCCAGTTTGGCGGCGAGGTCGAATTCGCGGGCAGCGGGCGCAACAACCTGAACCTGAAACTCGTGATGAGCAGCTGGGCGTGCCAGCGCGGCAACTGGGTTGAAGGCAACTGCGAATCGGGCCTGCCGAAAATGAAGCGATACTTCACGGTGCCGCTCACGTTCAGCCTGTATGAAGTCGGACCGGGCAACACCGTCGGCGCGAAGCGCTGGGAACGCAAAAAATCCTTCAAGATGCAGTATCGGCCGTCATCCAGCCCGAAATGCGCGGGCGGTGAGTGGTACGACGAAGCAAGCGCCACCTGCTTCCATGGCAAGGCGTTCGTGATCTCGCTGACGGGCATGAAGGTGCGCAACCTGCCACCGAAGGCGATCATCGCCGTTTCCTACAACACGACCACGCACGGCCCGCATCCGATCGGCGAAGCGGCGTGCTACAAAACCAGCGAGGGCTGCCCGTATGACTCGCTGAACATCGCGCTCAGCGAACCGGCGGAAAAAACGCTCTCGGTCGGAGCGGACCCCTCCGAAGAAGTGTTCGTCAACTCGACGTACCCCGAAATGTTCTGCGACGGCGGCACCGAAGGTGTGTTTGGTCCCGCCAACTGCCCGGCATTCTGGGAAGGTGGCCAGCCGATGTTCACGGTGACCGCCAGGTAGCCGCCGGCCAGCTGACGTCGTACTCGCGAAGGGCCCCGCTATCGGCGGGGCCTTTCGGCGTTATGCGGCGTTCAGCCCCGCTGGCGCGGGGCTGCTACCAGCTCTGATCGGCGCCGCAGTGCGGACACGCCACGCTCGTGGAGACCGCCGCGCTGAACAGGTAGCCGCATTCGCAGACGTAGGAGGCGCGGTCGATCGGGCCACCGGCCTCACGCACTCGCTGGACAGCGGGGTCGCAGCCGCCGCGGGCGGTCTCGCTGCTGGCTTTGCCCGTCGCGGCGACGCTTACCGCGCCCCCGCCGGCCAGCTCACGAACCGTCTCCAGCGCAGAGGATCGATGTGCGCGGCGCTGGCGGCGCGAATGGCGCGAGGCGCCGCGGGGGTGCAGGAGGCTTGGTCTCATGATCGGCTACCCCCTATAACGTCGTTCACGCCGGAAGGTTTCGCTCCGTGCGCCCCTTTTCCTCGTTGAGGCGCTCGATGCGCCGTGGATTGCGGCTCGTGGCCTGCGCTGCGGGCTCCCACCGACGCGGTCAAAAAGGGCGTTTGCGATACTTGCTGGCGATGAGTCCCGCGCGCAAGCGAACGGTGCGCCTGGTCGTGGCGCTGAGTGCGGCCGTCGTGCTGGCAACGGCGCTGATCTACACGAGCTTCAGTGCCGCCAGCCCTGCGTTGACCCCGAGCCAGCTCGTTCGCGAGGCTCAGCCGGGGCGGACCTATCAGCTGACCGGTACGGTCGCGAAGGGCTCGGTGCACCGCGAAGGCGCGGTTCTCGACTTCAGCGTCGAGGATCGAGTCGGCGGGACCGCGATCCCGCTGTCCTATACCGGGATCGTGCCCGATCCATTCCACGAAGGCCGCGAGGTGATCGTCACCGTCGAGAAGCAGGGCACAGCGTTCGTCGGCGAACGCAACTCGCTGATCACGAAGTGTCCGTCCAAGTACAAGACCGCTCCACCGAGCGAGAACCAGAACTCCTGATCGCTCGCGCGGATGCTCGAGACCATGGACGCAGAGGGTAGGCGCTGATGGCGGGTCTCGGCTTCGCCTGCCTCGTGCTGGCGCTGGTCGTGTGCGCGTATGGGATCTGCGCGTCGCTCTACGGGGTGCGCAGCGGGCGCGTGGAGTTCTCTGAGTCGGGACGGCGCTCGGTGTATGCGCTCGCGGGGATCCTGACGGTCGCGTTCCTCGTGCTCGAGATCGCGTTCCTCGGCAACGACTTCGCGTTCAACACCGTCGCCGACACCTCCAGCCGCACGACGCCGGCCTTCTACCGCGCCGCAGCGGTGTGGGCCTCTCAGGAAGGCTCGCTGCTGTTGTGGGCGTGGTTGATGTCGTTGTGGTCGAGCCTGGCGCTGTTCCTCACGCGCAAGCGGCTGCGCGACGTGGCCGCGTACGCAACCGCGATCATGCTCGGCTTCGGCGGGTTCTTCGTGGCGTTGATGGTTTTCTACGCCAACCCGTTCTCGACCACCCACCCGGCGCCGCCCGAAGGGGTTGGGCTCGACCCGCTGCTGCGCTTCCCGACGATGGTGATCCATCCGCCGATGCTGTACTCGGGCTACACGCTGTGCACGATCCCGTTCGCGTTCGGGATGGGGGCGCTGCTGGCGCGCAGAGTTGATGCGGATTGGATCAAAGCGATCCGACGCTTCGCGTTCGCGGCCTGGCTGTTCTTGGGCGTCGGCATCCTGCTCGGTGCCCTGTGGTCCTACTCGGAGCTCGGCTGGGGTGGCTACTGGGGCTGGGACGCCGTTGAGAACGCCTCGCTGATGCCGTGGCTGACGGGCACCGCCTTCCTGCATTCGCTGATGATCCAGGAGAAGCGGGGGATGCTGAAGGTCTGGAACGTGTCGCTGGTGCTCGCCACGGGAACGCTGGCGATCATGGGCACCTTCCTGGTGCGCAGCGGCATCCTCGACTCGATCCATGCGTTTGGCGGGCACACCCTCGGTGTGCCGTTCGTGTGCCTGATCGCGGCGATGATCGGCGGCTCCATATATCTCGTCGTCTCGCGTCGTGGGATGCTGCGCTCCGAGCACCGGCTCGATTCGCTGTTCTCCCGCGAGTCCGTCTTCATCGCCAACAACCTCGTGCTCGTCGGTCTTTGCTTCGTGATCTTCTGGGGAACCTACTTCCCGCTGATCTCCGAGGCGCTGACGGGGCAGGAAGCGTCCGTCGGGCCGCCGTGGTTCGACCGCTACACCGTGCCCCTTGCGCTGATCCTCGTGCTGCTCAGCGGGATTGGGCCTGTGATCGCTTGGCGGCGCGCGACGCTCGCCAACGCGCGGCGCAATTTCCTGATTCCGAGCGCCTGCGCGCTCTTGACGCTGCTCGCGCTGGAGCTAGCGGGGATCACCCAGAGGCCGCTGGCGAGCGCGATGTTCTGCTGCGCTGCGTTCGTACTCGGCAGCATCGGGCAGGAGTTCTTCCGTGGCGCGCGCGCGCGACGGGCGATGGCCGGTGAGCCCGTGCCGCTGGCGCTGCTCGCGCTGGTCAAGCGGAATCGCCGCCGCTACGGCGGCTACATCATCCACGTCGGCATCGCGGTGCTGTTCGTCGGCGTCGCCGCCTCCTCATCCTTCCAGCACGCGTCCCAGCTGGGGCTCTCACCGGGGCAATCGACCCGCGTCGGCGCCTATCAGATCCGCTACGTGCGCCCGACGGCGACGATCACGCCCCGCTACGACCAGGCACACACCGGCTCGACGCTCAGCCTGGGGGCGATCCTGGACGTCACCAAGCACGGGCGCCACGTCGCCACGCTCAACCCGAGCGAGGGCTTCTACGCCTCCGACGAAGCGGGCCTGGGCACGGTCAGCAGCCTGATCGGCGGTCAGCCGGTCAGCCATGTGTCGATGAACATGAGCCTGACTCGCAACGTCTGGACCGCGATCGAGCCGGACATCGAAGCTCCGACGCTAAAGCGGATCGTCGCCGACGGCAACAGCACGCTGCCGCCGGAAGACGCGCTCGTGGCAGTCGCGTATCTAGCCCGTGCATATCTCAAGCACCCCCCGCCGGCGCAGTTCAACTTCCTCGTCTCGCCGCTGGTGCTGTGGATTTGGATCGGTGGGATGATCGTTTTCACGGGCGGCCTGATCGCCCTGTGGCCGGCGCCTAGCACCGTCCGTCGCCGCGTCGCAGCGCGCTCGCGCGCCCGCGCGGTGCGAGGCCTGGCACGCGCCTGACGCCGAGGCGTCGAGCGCTCGTGACGGCGTGACTTTCCTGATCGTGATCCTCGCGCTGGTGCTGGTCGGGCTGGTGGTGCTCGTGATCAGCGCGCCGCTGCGCCATGCCCCACCGCTCGGCGCTGCCGGCGACGGGCACAGGGCTGGCGCTCAGAGGAGTGGCCACGCCGACGCGCCGCCGCAGTCCGCCCAAGCCGCCGAACACGAGCTCGAGACGGCGCGCGAGGCCAAGTACGGGGAGATTCGCGACGCCGAGCTCGACTATCGAACGGGCAAGCTCTCGCGCGAGGACTACGAGGCGATCGACTCCGACCTGCGCGCGGAGGCGCTCGAGCTGTTGAACAGTCTCGAGCGGCTCAGGCCCAAGGGCGCTTGAGCAGCAGGAATGCGTTCAGGAAGAACACGACCGCGAAGAAGATCGTCCAGCGGTTCAGGTTGCGCTCGACGAGCGATCCGCCGCCCAGTGGCCCAGCCCCGCTGCCGACCCCGAACGCGCCGGACAGGCCGGAATCCTTGCCCGAGTGCATCAGCACCAGGAAGATCAGGACCACAGCGATCACTACCTGCAACACCGAGAAGACGGTTTCCACGCGCTGCAGAATACCGGGTCGAGACGGCAATTGCGACGTTTCCGCCTTTGCTTCCGTTACCGTGGCGCCTTGCGCAGCTCTGGCCCCTTCTGCCCACGATGAAACGCGAGCTCTCGAAGATTTGCCAAGCCGATTACGAATCCTTTACGCATTCGTGGTTGTCTGCCGATAGAAATCCGCGGTGGGCGTGCCCCCGCGTTTGTGGGTTCAGCCTCCAACCACGACCATGGGACGCCCCGAGATGACTCACAACCGCCTATGCAGCCTGTGAATCGCGCACGCCGTCGAGCTGCGCGCGCGATCCTGTCAGCCCTCGCTGGAGGAGGGTTGACCGCGGCTGGGCTGGCCGGGCCGCTGGCGAGCGGCGCACTCGGCGCTACCACGACGACACCGGTGCCCAGCGAAGGCGCATCCGCGCCCACCACTGAAGCCGGTACTCCGGAAACCGAAACGCAGACCTCGACGACGACTTCGACCGCGACGACACCGGAATCCCCGAGCGCGGCGAGCACGACACCGGCGCCGAGCGCACCCAGCACGACCAACCCGCCGGTCGCGACGCCGCCCGCGCCTGTGACCCCGCCTGCCCCCGCCGTGGTACTCAAGCGCAAGCAGAAGGCGACCCCCAGCGTCCCCTCGAGCCAGAGCCAGACGACGACCGAACAGACGAGCACGAGCGGCGCATCGACGAAGCCCAAGTCGCGCAAGCCCGCAAAGAAGGCGAAGAAGGCCTCGGGACCCAACCACGTCGCGCCCTCGCCGCAGTCGGTGGCGGTCCAGACGGGGGCGCTGCTGGCGATGCTCGCCAATGCGGAAGCCTCCGACCAGGCGCTCTCGTTCTACAGGATTCCGCTGTTCCTGCTGCCGATCTACAAGGCGGCCGCCGTCCAATACGGCGTGCCGTGGCAGATCCTCGCGGCCATCAACGAAATCGAGACCGACTACGGCAGCGACCTGTCGGTTTCCACCGCCGGCGCCGTCGGCTGGATGCAGTTCATGCCGAGCACGTGGCTGCAGTACGGCGTCGACGCTTTGAACGCAGGCTATGCGGACCCGTACAACCCAGTCGATGCGATCTTCGCGGCCGCGCGCTACCTGCGGGCGGCGGGCGCCGCGACCAATCTGCGCGCCGCGATCCTCGCCTATAACCACTCCGACGAATATGTCGAATCGGTGCTCCTGCGGGCGAAGCTGATCTCCACATACCCAAAGGCCGTGATCGCCACGCTCACAGGGCTGATCGACGGGCGCTTGCCCGTCACGGGCAAGCAGATCGCCTGGACTCCGCTGCCGAAAGCGCCCACGCCCACGCCGTCGTCATCGTCGAGCGCTACCGCCGGCGCCACGGCGCTCCCGAGCTCGCCGGCCCCGAGTGGGACGGGTACAGCCACCGCGACCGGCGCTGAGGCCGGCGCGAGCGCGAGCGCCGGCGCTCCGGGCTCATCCGCGGCGGTCTCGCCGACGGCGGCAGCGGCTGCGGCGAGCGCTCCGGCCGCTGCGGGCAAGGCGCCGCACCCACTCCAGCTCGTCGAACTCCTGAGCTCCCCGAACGCGTCCGTGGTGGCCGTGCAGGACGGTCGAGTCGTCCAGATCGGAGACTCGCGCAAGCTCGGGAAGTACGTCGTCCTGCGCGATGTCTACGGAGACGTCTTCACCTACGCGGGGCTGGGCAGCATCGCGCCCACCTACGTCCTGGCGAAGGCGCACAAGACGAGCGTCAAGTCGCAGGTCGTGGAAGCTGCCAGCACGCGCGACCCGGCACCTTCACAGCCGGCGACGGCCGGCGTGCAGGCTCCGGTCACGCTCACCGTGAAGACGCCCTCGACGCCCAACCCGAGCGGCAGCGACAGCGTCTCGGTCCAGGCAAACGCCGCCGAACCGACACCTCCGGGGATGGACAAAGTCCGCCTCTTCGCTCACCCGCACAACGCGGACGCACGCGCGGCCGTTGCTGCCAGCGCCGCGCGGCGGGCACGGCGCAACAGCGCCGGGCAGAACCTGCCGTTGCGCGCCGGTGCGGTGGTCGCGTCGGGCACCGTGCTCGGTCGTGTGAGCGTGCCATCGGGAGCGCGCGACGGTCACCTGCGCTTCGCGATTCGTCCGTCCGGCGATACCGAAACGATCAACCCGGGGCCGGTCCTCGCCAACTGGGCACAGCTGCAGAGTGCGTTGCACCCTCAGGGCGCAAAGGCAAGCGACGCCTTGCTCGGCGCGACGGCGAGCGACGTATTCCTGCTGTCCAAGCCCCAGCTCGAGCGTGCCGTGCTCGCTGAACCAGGGATCACGCTGGACGCGTGCGCCCGCCACGAAGTGGCTGCCGGGGTGGTTGACAAGCGTGTACTGGCGCTGCTCGCGTTTCTATCGCGCAGTGGCCTCGAGCCAACCGTCGGCGGGCTGCGCTGCGCTTCGCGCGAGTTCGCGGTCGCTGGTGCTTCATCGGCCTCCTACAGCGGCGATGAACTGGACATCTCGGCGATCAACGGCACGCCGATCGCCGGGCACCAGGGCCCCGAATCGATCACCGAGCTCACGATACGTACGCTGCTGACGCTGCCGAGCGAGTTCGTGCCGCACTCGATCGTTAGCCTCATGCGCTTCCCCGGCTTGCCGAGCACGCAGGCCTCCTCGGCCGACTGGAACCGCATCCATCTCGAGTTCCGCGCCGCCCCCGCGGCCGCTGCGCTCAGCCCGGCCGCGGCGGCGACGGTGGCGCACTCCGCCCACTCCGGGCGCACCGCGCCGGCGCCCTCCGTCTCCACGAGCCCGCTGAGCGCCGCCCAGTGGAGCCAGCTGATGGGCCGCGTCGGTGCGCTGCCGATGCCGAGCATCCCGCGCAAGCCGTCCGCCGCCGCCGTCCCCGACCCCAAGCGCTAGGGGCCGCGCGGCGCGCGGCCCCGGATCGGTCGCGCCCGCGCGATTGAGAAGCCGTTAGCCGGCACTCGGTGGCGGCGTGGGAGCGCCTCCACCGGCGCCTCCCGGGTGGGCCCGAAACGCGCCGTGGAGATCGCCTCGGCACTTGGTCTCGGCGTTCTTGAACTTGGCGCTGCTGGCGTCCAGGCCTTTGGTGGAGAACACCGGGCCTTTGCCCGAGGTGTTCGGATTGGGGACGTTCTCGCCGTTTTCGCGCATGCACGTCGCGAACTTCGCGAGCGCCTGCTTGATCGCCGGGCTGTTGAAACGGACACCGCCGGCGAAGGCGCGTGGGACGCCGCCGCACTTCTTGATGACAGCTTCATACTGGGCCCTGCTCATGCCCTTGGGCAGCGTGGGGGTGCGGCCCGCCCCAGCGAAGCCGCCGCCCGGGTGCGGGGGCCGCTTTCCGGGCGCGAACTTGGGCAGCGAGATGCCGTTCTTCTGTAGGCATTCGCGGACGGCCGCGAAGCGGCTTGCGCCCGCCGCCTTGGGGGCTGTGGAGCTCGAGGCGCTCGTGGTCGGGCCGGTCGATGGGGATCCCTTCGAGGAACCCCCGCAAGCTGCCAGCATGAGGCTGGCGAGTGCTACGAGAACGATGGCCACAGTCGTGCGACCGTGGGTGCGTCTGCTGCTTTTCCTGCTCGTGATTTGAGGCATTGAGCTCCTTGTCGGTGATCTGCGCGCGACAACGCTTAGAGGGCTAAGCGATGATGGTCGGCGGTGTGGCTAAGTCTCGGCTAAGCCTCCTCAGCCGCTGCCGAAGAGCGATGGGGCGCCGCTCGAGCTCGAGCTGCCGCCTGAGCCTGAGCCTGAGCTTGAGGGTGAGCCTGAGAAAAGGGACGCGAGGGCGCCCGTCGGGGAGCCGACGCTGATCGATTCGGCGGCGATCGCGCCGCCCGCGCCGCTGGCACCCGTGATGGTGACCGTTTCACCCGGGTGGATCGCGTCGACGCTAGTCGCGGCGGTCTTGGTCACGCTCGTCGCCGCCGAGGTCTTGACCTTGACGGTGTTGCCTTCTGGGCTGGTTACATACAGCGTGCTGCCGGCCAGGTAGGCGACCGTTCCGGTGGTGGGTCGGCTGCCGCCGAGGCCGACGATGCCGCCACGACCGCCGGCGGCGCCCGCCGAGCGCGAGCCCGTGCCCGAGGTGCCCGCGCGCAGTGCGGCGAAGCGCGAGGCGAGGCTCCCCGTCGTCGCGCCCGCGGATGAGCTCCCGGTCGTTTCGCGCTTCTCGATGAGCACGCCGCCGATGAACCCGCAGACGAGCAGCAGCACGGCGAGCAGGCAAACGGCGGTGCGATTGGCGCCGGCGCCCAGCAGCCGCCGGCGCGGGCGCGCAGGGAGCTCGGGGGGCTGCTCGAGCCACTCGTCCTCCTCGTGGGTGGAAGCTTGCTCACTCAAAGCGCAGCGCTTCGATCGGTCGTAGCGCCGCCGCGCGGGCGGCTGGATAGGTGCCGAAGAACAGCCCCGAGAGCGCAGCGGCCCCGAAGGCGAGGAAGATCGAGTACGTCGCGATCTGCGGATGCACACCGGCGATCTCGAACTGGCTGCCGATGACGCCGACGAGCACGCCCGTGAGGCCGCCGACGAGGGACACGAGCACGGCCTCGGTCAGGAACTGGACGAGGATGTCGCCGCGCCTGGCGCCGACAGCCTTGCGAATGCCGATCTCGCGAGTGCGCTCGGTGACGCTGACGAGCATGATGTTCATCACGCCGATACCGCCCACGAGCAGCGAGATTGCCGCGACCTCGCCCAGCAGCGTCGTGAACACGCTGCTGGTGGAGCTGGACGCTTCCAGCAGCGAGCCCTGGTTGAGCACGGTGAAGCCGGGTTCGGCGGTGTCTTTGATCTTGTGACGTTCCTCGAGGACGGTCGTGACCTGCGCTTCGGCCGCATTGAGCGTGTCTTCGGATGTGGCCTGCACGGTGATCGAGTCGATTGCGCCGGCACCCGTGAGCGAGTCCTGCACGGTCGTGATCGGCGCCATCACGACGTCGTCCTCGTTGGTCGTGCCGTTCGTGCCCTTTTTGGCGAGCACGCCGACGACTTCGTAGTTGCTGCCGTTCACCTTCATGTTCTGTCCGACGGCGCTGGCACCGGCGAACAGTTCCTGTACGACTTCCTGGCCGATCACCGCCACGCGGCGGTGCGCGGTCACGTCTTCGGCGGTGAAGGAGGCGCCTTCGGCGAGCTTGTAGCTGTGGGCGCTCAGATAGGAGGGTGTGGTGCCGACGAAGGACGACGGTTCGAAGCTCGTGCCGTCGTAGACGAGCGAGACGTCGTTCGCGTCGACTACCGGCGACGCGCTCTTGACGTCCGGGGCAAGGCTGCGATTCTGCAGGGCCTGCGCGTCGGCCTTCGTCAGCGAGACGCTTGCGGCGGTGCTCGCGCCCGCGCCGCCGCGAAAGCCGCCGCTCGACTGCACGACGAGCACGTTGGTGCCGAGGCTCTGGATCGTGGACTGGACCGCCTTGGATGAGCCGTTGCCGACGGCGATCAGGACGATCACCGAAGCGACTCCGATCGTCATGCCGAGGATCGTCAGCCCTGAGCGCAGCTTGTTCGCGCTGAGGCCGCTCCATGCGATGCGCAGCATCTCGGTGCTGATCACGGCTTCGCCTCCACGACGCCGGCCTCGCGCGTCGGGTGCGCCGACTTCTGGCCACGGGGCCGCGGCGGGGCGTCGTTGACGCCGAGCGTGCGCCCGTCCTCGACGATCGCGCCGTCGCTCAGACGGATCACCCGCTTGCTCTGCTGGGCCACGTCGGGCTCGTGTGTGATCAACACGACGGTGCGGCCCTCTTCGTTCAGCCGCGCGAAGATCCGCAGGACCTCTTCGGTCGAGCGCGAGTCGAGGTTGCCCGTCGGCTCGTCGGCAAGCACCAGCGCGGGGTTCGTGACGATCGCGCGTGCGACCGCCACGCGCTGTTGCTGGCCGCCGGAGAGCTCGGACGGCTGGTGCTGGAGACGGTGGGCCATGCCGACAGAGCGCAGTGCTCGTTCCGCTCGCTTCCTGCGCTCGGCGCCGCGCAGCCCGGCATAGGCGAGCGGGAGCTCCACGTTGACGAGCGCGCTGGTCCTCGGGACGAGGTTGAAGCTCTGAAAGACGAAGCCGATCTTGCGGTTGCGCAGGTCCGCGAGATCGTCCTCGTCCATCTGGCTGACGTCGACGCCGTCGATCAGGTAGCGGCCGCTGGTGGGTGTGTCGAGGCAGCCGAGGATGTTCATCAGGGTGCTCTTGCCGCTGCCCGAGCTGCCCATGATCGCCACGAGATCGCCGGTCTCGATGCGCAGCGAGACACTCCGCAGCGCACGCACGCGAATCTGGCCGAGGTCGAAGATCTTGCTCACCCCGTGTACGTCGATGACCGGATGGCGTCGGCCGCCCCCCTCGTGAGCCGCCGCGACTTCCTGCGCCACGACGCGCCTGACCAGCGGCTCGCTGCGAGGAACGCGTGCGCCCTGCGGCCGCAGCGCGCGCAGGCTACGGCGCATCAGCCGCCGCCCCTGAAGAAGGCGCCGCCGCCCGCGGGGAAGCCGCCACCGGCCGCGCCGGGCAGGCCTCCTGCGGCCCCGGCTCCTCCGGTACGGCGTGCGAGTTTCGAGATCAGGCTGCTGGTGCTCGAGCTCGTCGTGGCCGCCGCCGGAAGGATGACCGTTTCTCCCGCCTGCAGCCCGCTGAGGACGATCGTCGCGGTGTCGCCGGCCAGGCCCGTGACGACGCGCTGGCGCACCTGCTTGCCGCCGCGGCGCACCGTCACGGCGCCCGCTGAGATGGCGCTGGTCGGGACGTTGACGCCTTCTTCCTGCTTGACGACGACTTCGGCGGTCGCGCTCATTCCGACCCGCAGCCCCGGCGTCAGCTGGTCCAGTTGGAAGGTGACGTCGTAGCTCACCGCTCCGCTGCTGGCGCTCGATAGCAGGGCCACTTCGCTGACGTGGGCGGCCAGCTTGCTCGCGTCGAGCGCTTCTACGGTTACCGTCGCGATCTGTCCGTCCTTGACCTCGCCGATTTCCGATTCGCTCAGCGCGACGACCAGCTGCATCGAGCTGAGGTCGCTCAGCACGGCGAAGGCCGAGCCCGCAGAGCCGGAGGAGTCGCTCGACGCCGCGGAGTCAGCGCCGCTGCCTTTCGCGGCGCTGCCCGTCGCCCCGGCGCCCGTCGCGGCGGAGCCGCTCGAGCCGGTGCCGGCGGTCGCGCTCGAGCTCGACGCCTTCGTGGTTCCGCTACCCGACACCACTTCCCCCACCTGGCCGCTGAGCGAGACGATCGTGCCGCTCTCGGGCGCATAGAGATTCGTGTCCTGCACAGCCTGTTCATCGCTTTGCACGGTCAGCTTGCCGCTCTTTACGGCTGCCTGCGCGGAGGCGAGGTTCGCTTCGCGTGTGGCGGTGCTGAGCGTGGATTTCGACGGCGAGGAGCCGGAGCTCGTTTCTGTTGTGTCCGCGCTGTGCGTGCTCGCGGTGCGTTTGCTCCGCGCTGTCGGCGTTGTCCCGGGCGGGGTGCTCGTCGTGGGCGTGGTCGCGCTCGGCGTCGTCGCGGGCGTCGTGACAGCGGTCGGCGTCGTTGTCGCAGCAGGCGTCGTAGTGGCGGGGGCGGTGCTCGTGGGCGCGGTCGTCACCGGCGCGCTCGCAGGCGCGCTCGCGGCCGGCGTGGTCGTGTCGGGCGTTTCCTTCGGATAGGTGTTCGCTGCTGCCGCAGCGACGCTCGCGGTCTCCGTCGTGTTCTCGACCTCGGCGGCGGACGCTCCGGCGCCGTTGCTGGAGCTGCTCGAGCCTTCGCCGTTGCTTTCCTGCTCCTCGGCGAGGTTCGCTTCGGCGGATTTCAGGGACGCCTTCGCCTGTTCGAGCGTCACTTCTGCGCTCTGGGGGTCGAGCGATGCCAGCAGCTGCCCCTGGGTGACGTGCTCGCCCTGGGTCACGTAGATGCGGGTGACCGTGCCGCTCGTCTTGAAGCCGAGGTTCAGCTGGCTGGCCGCCTGCAGGTTGCCGCTGCCGGAAACCGTCGACTGCACGACACCCTGCGCGGCCACGGCCGTGCGCGTGACGCTCGCCTGGCTGCTGGACGCCGGCCCGACGACGAGCACGGCGGCGACGATCGCCGCGGCACAGAGGGCCCCAAGGATGTACACGAGCCAGGATGCTCCGGTGTGCGCGCTCATATCGTTCACCTAGATGTTCGGCGGGAGCTGTAAGAGCGGGCGAAGAAACCCCGCAAGCTGGGCTAAATTCAGCTCGTCGGCACTGCCATGCTGCTGCGAGGGCGACGCGAGAACGCCCGCGGCGTCTGCGAGTATCCGTCGATGTCCAAGTACGGGGGGATCGATCTCGGCGGCACCAAGATCCAGGCGGCGATCGTCGATGAGGGTCGCAGCGTGCTCGGCTCGGCCCGTCGTGCGACGCCTACGAGCGGTGGCCCCGCGGACGTGGCGGCGGCGATGGAGAGTGCGCTGCGCGACGCCGCCGGGGCGGCGCAGGTCGAGCCGGCCCAGCTGGACGGGATAGGCGTGGGTTCCCCCGGCACGATCGAGGGGGGCGATGTGACGAGCGCTCGCAACCTGCCCGGCTGGGAAGGCACGTTCCCGCTCGCGAGCACGCTGGCAGACGCGCTCGGCTGCAAGGTCGCGGTCGGCAACGACGTGCAGGTCGCGACCGACGCGGAGTTCAAGCTCGGGGCGGGTCGCCCGTACACCTCGCTGCTCGGCGTGTTCTGGGGCACGGGCGTGGGCGGCGGATTGATCCTCGACGGCGAGCCATGGATCGGGCTCGGCGGCGCCGGCGAGATCGGGCACGTCGTGGTCGAGATCGATGGCGCGCGCTGTACGTGCGGGCGCATTGGCTGCATGGAGGCCTACGCCGGCAGGGCGGCGATGGAGATCCACGCGCGCGAGCTGCACGAGCAGAAGGGCCGCAAGACCGACCTCTTCAAGCTGATGAAGGAGCACGATCGCACGCGCTTGACGAGCGGCATCTGGGAGCGGGCGCTCGCGCGTGGCGACAAGCTGGCGATCCACATGCTCGAACGCGCGGTGCGGGCGCTCGGCGCGGGGATCGCCTCGGTCGTCAACGTGCTCGACGTGGAAAGCGTGATCATCGGCGGCGGGCTGGGGGTAAGGCTCGGCGATCCCTATGCCGAGCGGATCGCCGAGGCGATGCAGCCGCACCTGTTCGCGGACTCGCGACCGCCGCGGGTGCACGTGGCGGCGCTCGGTGACCTGGGGGGTGCGATCGGCGCATCGCTGCTGGTCGCCGGCGACGGCGCGGCTTCGTAGGGAGGCGCAGGCGAAGCCGCTAAAGGCGCGAGATGGTGATGACCACGAGCACGATTGACAGCGTCGAGGTGACGGCGACGGTGACCCCGGCCGCGCCGTCGAGAAGGCCGCGGATGCGCCGCGCCCCCATGATGCGCGAGGAGCGCGCGAGGCGCCAGATGAAGAACAACGTGATCGGCAGCAGCAGCCCGTTGACCACCTGGACGCCGACGAGCAGCGAGATAACCGGCACGTTGGGGATGATCGCGACGAATGCGCTGAACATGATCATCGCGGTGATGATGTTCACGAACACGGGTGCCTCCGCGTGGCGGCGGCCGATGCCCTTCTCGTAGCCGAGCGACTCGGAGACCACGTAGGAGGTCGCGATCGGGACGATCGCGGCCGCGAGCAGGCTCGCGCCGAGCAGCCCGATCCCGAACAGGAGCTCCGCGTAGCTACCCGCGAACGGGCTCAGCGCGCGCGCCGCGGCGGCGGCCGAGGAGATTTCGTGGATACCGTGGGTGAACAGCGTCGCGGCGGTCGCGATGATGATGAACGCCGCGATGATGTTCGCGAAGACCGCGCCCGCGACCGCTTCGCGTTCCTCGTGGCGCAGCTCGTCCTCGCGCACGCCGCGCTCGACGACGGCCGACTGCAGGTACAGCTGCATGTAGGGCGTGATCGTCGTACCGGCCGTCGCGATCAGCAGCACGAGGAAGGCGGAGTTGGCATGGATCGTGGGGACGACGAGTGATTTGGCGACGCTGCCCCAGTCGGGGTGCGCGAGCACGGCGGCGATCGGGTAGGCGAAGAAGGGGATCGTGAACCAGATGAAGATGCGCTCGGCCGAGCGGTAGGAGCCGCGCACGATGATCAGCCAGATGCCGAGCGCGGCCAGTGGCACCGACACCTGTGCCGGCACACCGGCTAGCCCCAACGCGGCGCCGATGCCGACGAACTCGGAGATGCAGATGCCGAGGTTCGCGATCAACACCGCGGTCGTCGCGAGCACCGACCAGCGGATGCCGTACTCCTCGCGTATGAGCTCCGCGAGACCCTTGCCCGTGACGACGCCCATACGCGCGGCCAGCATCTGCACGAGGGCGAGCGAGATCGTGATCAATACGATCGTCCACAGCAGCTCGTAGCCGTACTTGGCGCCCACGGAGGAGTAGGTCGCGACCCCGCCGGCATCGTTGCCCGCGTTGGCGGCGATCAGGCCGGGACCGAGCAGGCCGAGAAACGCGAACAGGCGGGCGCGGCGCGGGCTAAGCCGAGCAGGCAGACGCGGTCGGCCACGAGTGGCCGACCGGATACGACGCATGAAGGGCGGTACTCGGACCGCCATCGAACTTTCCGCTGGAAGCCTTCACTGCGGGCAGTCTATTCAGTCCTCGCCAAGGAGACCGAAACGCCTGCGCCAGCCGCGCGGGAGCATCGCCTCGAGGACATCGTCGACCGTCACCACCCCGAGCATCCGGCCGTTCTCGTCGACGACCGGGATCGAGGTGAGGTTGTAGTCGGCCATCAGCCGCGCGACCTCCTCGAAGGATGCGTCGGGGGACAGGCACGGGACCTCGTGCTTGACGATCGCCTCGAGTCGTTGCCCGGGCTCGACACGCAGCAGCGCGGTGACGGGCACGCTGCCTTCGAGCGGGCCATCGGCGGAGCTCACGAACACGGCCGTGAGCAGCTCCGCGGCGATCTTGCTCGCGCGCACGGCGTTGAGAGCGTCGCCGGCTGAGGTCGAGCCGCGCAGCAGGATGAAGTCAGGGCTCATCAGCCCGCCGGCCTCGGCAGGGTCATAGCCAAGCAGCGCGCGCACCTTGATGCGATGGCTGACGGGCAGTTGCGCGAGCACCGGCTCGCGCCGATCCTCGTCGAGCTCACCGACGATGTCAGCGGCGTCGTCGGGTGCCATGCGCCCGAGGATCGCCGCGATCTGGGCGTCCGGACGATCCTCGAGGAACTCACGCTGGTGCTGGTCGTCGAGCTCCTCGAACACGTCCGCCTCGAGCTCGCGGTCGTCATCGCCGACGGCCTGGATGATCTCCTCGCCCTCGCGGCGCGAGGCCGCCTCGACCAGATCTGCGATCTGCGCGGGGTGCAGCTTCGCGAGCTTCGGGTGCGGCACGCGCAGGCGCACCGTCGGCACGTGTCCGACGAACGGCTCGACGCCCGCCCAGTCGAGGAATTCACCGGTCGCGATGTGCGCGCCGAGCCCCTTCGGGAGCAGGCGGCGCAGGCCGCCGCGCGGCCCGGTGTCGACGCCGACGACACGCCAGGAGCCGGCGACGAGCGCGAGCTCGATCTCGTTGGCGCGCACCAGGCGCGCACCCTCGACGTTGATCAGCTGTCGATCGAGCAGGTCGCGCTTGAGCAGCACCTCCTCGGCGCGGCGCTCGAACGGGCGCAGGTCGAGCTTCGCCTTGCGCATGACCACGCCGTTGACGCCGATGTCAGAGACGCGATCGGCACCAAGGAAGGACGTACGCCTGGCGACGCTCACGAGGAACCCGGTGATCGGCGGATAGCCGGCGCCGCCGAGGCGGACGATCAGATCCTCGACCTTGCCGAGACGCTCCCCGGTGGAGTCCCGCAGCGGGCTGCCGACGACCGAGGACAGGTGCAGTATCGGCGGCTGCTCGGTGGCGGCGACGCTCACAGCGCTCATCGTACGCAGGTGGCGTGCACGGACACTCCAAGGCGCCGGTTCGCGCGCCCATCTGGCACGCTCGCGCTCACGGGAATCTATGTTGGTCGGTGATGCTTCCGTTCTGGATCTCGATCGCGGCGCTGTCGCTCTCCCAGGGTGTCGTGGTGGCGCTCGGGCGTCCGCTCGCGGCAGCTTGGATGACCCGGCTGCGCGGCCGCCGCTGGGCGGCGATCCCGCCGCTGTCGGTGATCGGCTTCGTGTTCATCACGCGCGCCGCCGAACACGCGAGTGCCCAGGGCCTTACGTATCTCGCCCTCGGCGCGGTGCCGGTGCTCGCTGCGCTTGCCCTCGGCTGGCTCGTCTGGGCAGCGGGTTCGCGCCGGCCGCTGTGGGCGCTGCTGGTCGTGCCGTTGTTCGCGCTCGCGTGGATCGACCGCGGTGGCCTGGCGGGACAGGCCGCCGCGCTGATCCTGTCTGCGCTCAGCTGCGTGACGCTGGGCGTGCTGATCGCCGCGGTCACGCCGCCGCGCTGGCTCGCAGCCGGGATCCTCGCAATGGCTGTCGCGGACACGGCGCTGGTGGTCTCAGATCTGCTGCAGCAACCCAACAACGCGCTCAACGCCGCACGCCCAGCCGCCGGGCTGCCGCAGCTGCAGAGCGCGGCGTTCGGATCGGCTGTGATGGGCTACGGCGATCTGTTCGTCGCGGGCGCGCTCGGCGGCCTGCTCGCGGTGACGGTCGCTCGACGCCTACAGCTGCGCGTCGCGGCGCTGACCGCGCTCCTGGCGCTGGGCTTCGATCTGATGTTCTTCCTCGTCGACGAGCTCCCGGCGACGGTGCCGGTCGCGCTCGCGCTGATCATCACGATTCTCAGCCGGCGGGCGAGATTCGCTCGCGAGCCGGTCGCTCGTGAGGATCATCCGCAGCAAACGCCAGAGGCCGCGCAGGCTCCAGCGGCGGCCGCGCCGTAATCGCGCGCGCGGTGATCTCCACCGCGGGCGGTGCCGTCACCTCTCGCTCGGAGGCCGCGCCGGCTTGCTCGATGCGACGCACCTGCGGGATCACTCGGTGATCGAAGGAGCCGATCGCCTCGTTGTAGGCGGTTACGGCTGAGTCGAGCTGACGGCCGACCTTCGCCAGCGGTTCGACGAAGCGCCCGAGGCGGCCATGCAGCTCCCGTGCCGACTCGGCGATCTCGCGCGCGGACTCTGCGATCAGCTCCTGGCGCCAGCCATAATGCACGGCCCACAGCAGGCCGATCAGGGTGGTTGGCGTTGCCATCAGCACCTGCTGCTGGACGCCGTACTCGATCAGCGCTGGGTCCTGCGCAAGCGCGGCCTGGTAGATCCCGTCGGATGGCACGAACATGACGACGAACTCAGGGGTCGAGTCGAACTGACGCTGGTAGCCCTTGGCGGCCAGCTTCGCGATGTGCTCGCGCGTCTGGCGTGCGTGGCGTGCGGTGTGCAGCTCGCGCTCGCCCTCCTCGCTGCTCTCCAGCGCAGACAGGTAGGCGTCGAGCGGGACCTTGGAGTCGACGACCACCAGCTTCCCGCCGGGGAGGCGCACGAGCATGTCGGGCCTCAGGGCTCCCTCGCCGGTCTGGATCGTGCTCTGCTCGACGAAGTCGCAGTGCGAGACCATCCCCGCCATCTCGACCACGTTGCGCAGCTGGATCTCACCCCACGAGCCACGGGTGCTGGGACGCTTCAGCGCCGAGACGAGGTTCCCGGTCTCCTGGCGCAATGTGCCCACGCCCTCGCCCAGATGGCGGATCATCTGGGCGAGCTCGCCCTGGGCCTGCCTGCGCTCGCGCTCGAGGCGCGCGATCTCCCCGTGCATCGTGCCGAGCTGCTCGCGCACCGGCGCGACGATGCCCTTGATCTCCTCCGCCCGCCTCGACATCTCGCCCGCCGCGCGCTCCTCCTCGCTGCGACGTGTTTCGGCGATCCGCTGAGCCAGCGACTCGCCCGTCTGGGCGAGCACGTCGACCGAGATCGCCTTCAGCTCGTCGCGCATGCGCTCGCGGCTGCGGCGCGTGAGCACGGCGGCGCAGACGGCCCCCACCAGGAGGCCGAGCAATGCGACAATCGGCAGTGATGCGCTCATATTCTCAAGCACGATGACAGCAGCCACGGACGCCAATCACGCCTCGGTGGCGGCTTGACATTTGTGCTTTGCGCGGCTACGGTAGGCGAAACGCTCCTGCGAAGCGTCCCTGGAGGGGATCCATTTTGGGGCGCTTCACACTGAGGGAAAAATATTCGGAGATGGGGCTGGGAGAAGATGGCACCCGGGGCATTGGGGTTCTCTCTGTTGCCGGTCCCCCCGGCTAACTAGGAGGATGAGTAATGCAAGCCATGAATGGCTCTCGCGGGATCAGTGTCCCGCGCATAAGTCGCCTGCTCGGCTGCGCTGTCGCGTTGCTGGCGCTGGCTGTGATGGCCATACCGTCGGCCGCGTCAGCGATGACGAAGCCGCCGAAGGTCGTGGGCACGTATGTGTCGCTCGGTGACTCGCTGGCGTTCGGCTTTTCCGAGCACGAGTTCAACGAAAGCCTGCCCACCGAGAACCCGGCCAATTTCGAAGGCGGCTTCCCGAACGAGTACCTGGGGCTGATCAACGAAAATACGAGCAGGCTCACCCAGCTCGTCAACTACGGCTGCCCCGGCGAGACGACAGAGTCGCTCATCGGTGACAACGCGAAAACGCTCGCAGCCATCAACAAAGGCGTGAGCGGCAAAGTCGCCGAGCCGGTCACCGGTGAAGCAGCCTGCGCGTACCACTACGCGGACGGCTTCCCGCTGCACACCGAATACGGCGCTGGCCAGTCGCAGCTGGAAGCTGCGATCTCGACGATCGACAAAGACAAGTCCGGTGGCAAGAAGGTCAGGGTCATCTCGCTTGACATCGGTGCCAACGACGAGCTTCACGAGGTCGCGCGTGCGACCAAAGAAGCGGAAGCCGGAATCGAAGCCAAAGTCGTAGCGCTCGCGACGGCCGAGGCCGAAGCCGAGATCAAAGCGAAAGTCACAAAAATCGTGGCCGCAGAGATCGAAGGCTACGTGATCGAACAGGTCGAGGGACAGGCCTTCGTGGAAAGCAACGAAGGCGAAGAACCGGCGTTCAGAGAAGACATCGGTAAAGACGCAGCCGAATACGTCACAAACAACCCTGAAGTGATCAAATCGCTGGAAATCCGCGACGCTGGCCACTACCTCGAGGAACACGGCACGGAACTCCACGAAGAAGGCGAGCGACTCGGCGAGGAAATCGGCGAGGCATACGCCGCTGAAAACGCCGCGAAACTCCACGAAGAAGGCGAGGCTCTCGGCCTGCAGATCATCAAAGAAGCTCTACCTGCGGAGTTCGAGCAGATCGACACCAACATCATCGGTATCGGTACTGCGCTCAGGGAGGCGAAGAAACTGCACCTGGGGACGACGAACTACAAGGGCAAGATCATCTTTGAGGCCGCGTATGACCCCTACGGCAGGGTTGGCGGCATCAACAAAGCACACGACGAACTCGAGCCTGGGTTCAACGCAGCGGCCGCCGATCTGGCTGCTGTCGAGACGAGCACGATCACTGCGGGCAGCAAGGTGCACGCTTGCTACTCCGACGCCGAGCTGGTGTTCAACCCGGCGCTGGGGATTCCCGACAAGGAATCGTATGACGCAGAAGAACTGGCCCTGATCGGACAGGAAGAAGTCAACCTGGACGAGTGGACGAACATGGCCAACTTCACTGAATTCGAATACGAACCGGGCAAATTCCTCAAATACGGTGAAACAGTCAAAGTCGGGCCTCACGGCGAACTCTCACTCGACGCCGATGGACCGGACATTCACGCAACGGCTGCTGGCTACAAAGAAATGGCCAAGCAGATGAAGTCGACCTGCGGCTCCTAACGGAGGGCGGGCCCTCTCCTAGGAGGGGATGAAGCAAGCACGGGGCGCGCGGCCTAATCGGCCGGGCGCCCCGTTTGCGTTGCCTGACGGGCGGCCGCTTCGAGGATGCCGAGCATCGCCGGCGCGGCCGGTACGAGCCGCGCGCCGGCGGGAGTCGCGGCGATCACCTGGCGGACGGGGGGAGCGGGGGAGAGGGCGCGGACGACGATGTCCTCCCGCACCACCGACAGCGCGAGCTCCGGGATCAGCGCGACGCCGACGCCCGCCGCTACGAGGCCCTGGACGGTCTGGTAGTCGTCGCTCTCAAACGCGACGTTCGGCTCGAAGCCGGCCGCATGGCAGCTGCGCACGACATGGCGCGCGCACGGGCTCGAGCTGGAGGTCTGCACCCACGCTTCGCCGGCGAGGTCCTGCAGGCGCACCCGCTCCCTGGACGCGAGCGTGTGCGCGCGCGGCAGCGCCAGGTACATCGGGTCCTCAAGCAGCTCGGCGCGCTCGACGTCCGCCGTCAGGAGGCTCTCGCCGGCGAACTCGAACAGCAGCGCGAGGTCGAGCTCGCCGGCGCGCAGCCGCGCGACGATCGGCTCCGGCTCGCCCTCGATCAGCGTCAGCTCGACGTCGGGGTATGACGAGCGGAACGTCGCGATCGCGAGCGGCATCAGCGTCGCGCCTGCGGTCGGGAACGAGGCCACACGCAGTCGCCCGCCGCGTAGCCCCGCGATCGCTGCGAGCGATGCCTCGGCGGCGTCCAGGCGCGCAAGGATGCCCTCGGCGTGCCCCACGAGCGTCTGTCCAGCCGCGGTCAGGCTGACTCCGCGGGGATGGCGCTCAAGCAGCGCGGTGCCGGTTTCCGCCTCGAGCACGGCGATCTGCTGGGAGACCGCCGACTGGGTGTAGGACAGCGCGGCCGCGGCAGCCGAGAACGAGCCGCGGTAGGCGACCTCCTTCAAGACGTTCAAGCGAACCACGTTTAGCATTAGCTATACTTATATCGTAAATCAACAAAATTATTGGTACTGATGGCAGGCAAGTGTCAAGATAAGACGAAATCGAGTCGAAAGAACCCAGACACCAACTGCCGGCCAGCGGGCCGACCCGCACCAAGGAGATAGCCAAATGCCCACCAAGATCATCGTTTCCTACGACGGAACCGCGAACGAGCAGGACGCGATCACGCTCGGCCGCCTGCTCGGCGGCGCGGGTGCCGAGATATCGCTCGCCTACGTTCGCCACAACCCCGAGACCGACAGCGTCCGCGAGGAGATCGCGCAGGCCGAGGCAAACAGCGTGCTCGACCAGGGCGTCGAGCTGCTCGGCAACCCCGGCGCGGCGCGCCACGTCGTCACCGACCGCTCCACGCCGCAGGGGCTCGCCTCGCTGGCCGAGCGCGAGGGCGCAGACGTGATCGTGTTCTGCTCGGACTCCCACACCGCCAAGGGCCACGTCGCCGTCGGCAACTCCGCCGAGCGTCTGCTCGAGGGTGGGCGCACAGCGATCGCGATCGCTCCGGTCGACCTCGCCGAGCAGGTAGAGGGCTCGGGCATCCAGCGGATCGTCGCCGTCAGCGACGCCGACGGTGGTGCCCGTCAGACGGCGGAGGGCCTCGCCAGGGCGCTCGGCGCGAGCGTCGAGCCGGTCGCCAACGAGCAGGCCGACCTGCTGGTCATCGACTCACGAGCCGACGCCGAGCAGGGCAAGGTCTCGCTCAGCTCCTCAGCGTCGCATCTGATCGAGACGGCAACCTGCCCGGTGCTCGTCGTCCCGCGTGGCGTCACGCTCGCGTTCGGTGCCGCCACCCACGCACCTACAGCCGCGTAAGCCGCTCAGCCGCAGCCGCCGCACGGGCGTGAGGGCCACCGCTTGACTAGCGGCCCTCACGCGCCCGTGCAAGTAGGTAGCGGGAGAGCGCCTCGAGGAAGTCCAGCGAGCCGCCGACGAGGTGGCCGACGGGACCGATCCACAGCCACGTCTCCGCACCACGGAGCAGGCGCGTGTGGGAGCGAGGGGCCATACCTCGGCACGGTATCGTGGCTGAGATGCCGCCGAACCGCGAGACGCTCGAATCCCCGAACCGGCCAGCCCTCGAGACGACCGTCACCGACCTCGGGGACTCGCGCGTGCGTCTGCGCGTGCTCGTGGCGCCCGGCGAGGTCGAGGGTCGGCTCGAGCGCAAGGCGCTCCAGCTCGGGCGTGAGCTGAAGCTCCCCGGCTTCCGCCGCGGAAAGGTGCCCGCGCCGCTCGTGATCCAGCGGCTCGGTCGCGAGATTGTGCTCGAGGAAGCCGTACGCGACAGCCTCTCCAGCTGGTACTCGGACGCAATCGAGAGCGCCCGCATCGTACCCGTCGGCGACCCGCGGCTCGATCTCGGCGAGCTTCCGCCAAAGGGGCAGGAGCTCGAGTTCTCGATCGAGATCGGCGTGCTGCCGAAGGCCGAGCTCGGCGAGTACAAGGGCCTCGAGGTGGGGCGTCGCGAGCCCGAGATCGCAGACGAGCAGATCGAACACGAGATCGATGGCATGCGCGAGCGCCTCGCGCGCCTGCAGACCGCCGAGCGCCCCGCCGGCGCCGGGGACTTCGTCGTCGTCGACTACGTTGGCTCGCTCGCGGTCGAGTCGCCCGACGGCGAGCAGGCATGGGAGCCGTTCGAGGGCGGTGAAGGGCGCGATCAGCTCGTCGAGCTCGGCTCCGGCAACCTCATTCCCGGCTTCGAGGAGGGCCTGCTCGGCGCCGCCGCGGGCGAGACACGGACCGTCGCGCTCACGTTCCCCGCCGAGTACGGCAACCAGGAGCTTGCCGGACGCGAGAGCTCCTTCGAGATCACCGTCAAGGAGGTCAAGCTCAAGGAGCTTCCCGCGGTCGACGAGGACTTCGCCACCGACGCCGGCTTCGACGACCTCCAGGAGCTGCGCGAGGACATCCGCAAGCGCCTGCTCGAGGTCGAGCTCGAGCGGATCGAGGGCGAGTTCCGCCAGGCGGCCCTCGACGCGGCCGTCGCCGGCGCGCGCGTCGAGCTCACACCCGAGTTGATCAGCGCACGCGCGAGAGAGATGTGGGAGC
This sequence comes from uncultured Solirubrobacteraceae bacterium, assembly GCA_963759265.1. Classification (GTDB taxonomy): domain Bacteria; phylum Actinomycetota; class Thermoleophilia; order Solirubrobacterales; family Solirubrobacteraceae; genus Palsa-744. The sequence goes on along the minus strand of CAVWYR010000001.1, from coordinate 3,114,593 downwards.
GGATGCTGCACTCGCTCTCCCATCGCGGCATCTCACGCGAGGCCTACCTGCAGCTGATCGGCCGCGAGGAGGCGGACATCCTGACCGAGATGGAGCCCGAAGCCGAGCTGGCGCTGCGTCGCGAGGCCGTGCTCACGGCGATCGTCGCCGCCGAGGGCATGAGATCCCTCCGAGCAGGAGCTGCTGGCGGCGCTCGCGTCGACCGCCGAGCGCGAAGGCGTCGAGCCGCGGAAGCTGCTCGAGCAGCTACGCAGCGCAGGTCGCCTGGAGGAGGCGCGCGAGGATCTCGCGGCGCGTCAAGCGATCGACATGGTCGCCGCTGCCGCCAAGCCGATCCCGCTCGCCCAGGCGCAAGCGCGCGAGAAGCTGTGGACGCCGGGGAAGGCCGAGGAGGCCGCGAGCACCGTCGGCGCCGGCGAGGCGTCGGCTCCAGGCCGGTTGTGGACGCCCACGGATTAAGCGGTCGGCCAGCTAGCCTTCTAGAGGATTCCGGTCGGCGAGGCGAAACAAAGGCGAGGACTATGCGCAGGAAGCGAGCAAAATGAGCCCACTTGTCCCAATGGTCGTCGAGCAGACCTCGCGCGGAGAGCGGGCGTTCGACATCTACAGCCGTCTGCTCAACGAGCGGATCATCTTTCTTGGAACCCCCGTCGACGACCAGATCGCGAACCTGATCGTGGCCCAGCTGCTGCACCTCGAGTCCGAGGATCCGGACAAGGACGTCTCGCTGTACATCAACTCACCCGGTGGCTCGGTCTACGCCGGCCTCGCGATCTACGACACGATGCAGTTCATCAAGCCCGACGTGCAGACGATCTGCGTCGGCATCGCGATGTCGATGGGCGCCCTGCTGCTCGCGGGCGGCGCCGAGGGCAAGCGCATGGCCTTGCCGAACGCCAAGATCCTGATCCACCAGGTCTCCTCGAGCTTTCAGGGACAGGCCACGGACATCGAGATACACGCCAAAGAGATCATCGACGTGCGCAGGCGCCTTGACGAGATCATCGCGCGGCACACCCACAAAGACCTCGATCAGGTGCGCGCAGACACCGAGCGCGATTACTTCATGAGCTCGGAGGAGGCGAAGGAGTATGGCATCATCGATCGAGTGATTTCGGAGCATTAGCCGAAGTCGCGTGTAGGGCGCCTGACTCGGGGAACCCAAGGGATATGGCCAGACCGACAGACTCCAACGAGCAGCTGCTGTGCAGCTTCTGTGGCAAGTCCCAGCGACAGGTCAAGAAGCTGATCGCCGGGCCCGGCGTGTACATCTGCGACGAGTGCATCGATCTCTGCAACGAGATCATCGACGAGGAGCTCTCGGCGCCGCCGGCGTTCGACATCGAGAACCTGCCGAAGCCGCGCGAAATCTATGAGGTCCTCGACGAGTACGTAGTCGGGCAGGACCCCTCCAAGCGCACGCTCTCGGTGGCGGTCTACAACCACTACAAGCGTGTGCAGATGATGATGTCCGGCGATTCCGACATCGAGCTGCAGAAGTCCAACATCCTGCTCCTCGGTCCCACCGGCTGCGGCAAGACGCTGCTCGCGCAGACGCTCGCACGCATCCTCAACGTGCCCTTCGCGATCGCCGATGCGACCGCGCTGACCGAGGCGGGCTACGTCGGCGAGGACGTCGAGAACATCCTGTTGAAGCTGATCCAGGCCGCCGACTACGACGTCAAGAAGGCCGAAACCGGGATCATCTACATCGACGAGGTCGACAAGATCGCGCGCAAGGCCGACAACCCGTCGATCACGCGCGACGTCTCCGGCGAGGGCGTGCAACAGGCGCTTCTGAAGATCCTCGAGGGCACCCAGGCCTCGGTACCGCCGCAGGGCGGGCGCAAGCACCCGCACCAGGAGTTCCTGACGATCGACACGACCAACGTGCTGTTCGTCTGCGGTGGCGCGTTCGCGAACCTCGACAAGGTGATCGAGCGTCGCATCGGCCACAAAGGCGTCGGCTTCGCCGCGGCGATCGAGGCCAAGGCCGAGCGCGATACCGGCGAAGTGTTCGAGCACTGCCTGCCCGAGGACCTGATCGAGTACGGCCTGATCCCCGAGTTCATCGGACGCCTGCCCGTGATGTCCGCCGTGCACCAGCTCACGCGCGAGGATCTCGTCTCGATCCTCGTCGAGCCGCGTAACGCGCTCGTCAAGCAGTTCCAGCGCTTCTTTGCCTTCGACGGGATCGAGCTGGTGTTCTCCGATGACTCGCTCGTCGCCGTCGCCGAGAAGGGCCTCGAACGCGAAACCGGAGCGCGCGGGCTGCGCTCGATCATCGAGGAGATCCTGCTCGAGGTGCAGTTCGAGCTGCCCTCGCGTCGCGACGTGAAGAAGTGCGTCGTTACGAAGGAGACGGTCGAGAAGGGACTCACGCCGACGCTTGTCACCGAAGCCGCGCCGGAGGAGGCCGATGAGGCGTCGCTGCGCGAGGAGTCCGCGTAGCCGCAAGCGTCGGGCTCGGGCTGCGCGCGAGCGCTACCATCGCGCTGTGCCTCGGTCGAGAAGCGCCACGAAGTCCACGCGCGAGCGCATTGAGTCCGTGCCCTGGGCGGCGCTGCTCCAGGTCATCGTCGTGGTCGGCCGCCGTTGGCGCGCGCTGTCGCAAAAGGACCGCGCTCGCCTCATGCGCCTGGCGCGTGACTCGCGCGGGCGCTGGGGCAACCTCAGCAGGAAGGAGCGCGCCGAGGTGCGCAAGCTCCTCGGCAGGCTCGAGCTCGCGAGAATGGGCCGCGACCTGTTCGCGCTGAGGCGGGTTCGGCGCAGACGGCGCAGGCGTTGACGCGAGCTGGTGGCGATGCGGCCCGCGTTCGTTGACGACCTGCGTGGGCAAACGAACGCCTAGCGGCCCCGGGCCGACGCCTGCAAGGGACTTGGACTTGGATTTCGAGAACATCCCCGCGTCCGAGCACGGCGGCAGCTGGACAGAGGCTCGAGCCGAGCGTCAGCTGCGCTCGCTGGAGCTGTTCGGGATGCGCTTCGGGCTGGACAGGATGCGGCGGATGATGACCGTGCTCGGCTCGCCCGAGCAGCGATTCGACACGATCCAGGTGCTCGGGACCAACGGCAAGTCCTCGACGACGCGGATGACCGCGGCGATCCTCGAACGCCACGGTTTGCGCACGGGCGCCTATCTCTCGCCCCACCTGGTCTCCTATCGCGAACGCGTGCTCATCGACGCACGCGAGATCGATGCCGACGCATTCGCTGCGGCGATCGCGCGCGCGACGTGGGCGGCCGAGCGCGTGAACCGAACGCTCGCCGAGGATGATCACGTGACCCAGTTCGAACTTCTGACAGCCGCTGCCCTGTGGGAGATGGCCCGCCGGGAGGTCGACGTCGCGGTCGTCGAGGCAGGGCTTGGTGGCCGCTATGACGCGACCAGCGTGATCGGGGCGCGCGTCACGGTGCTCACGAACGTCGGGCTGGAGCACACCCGCTGGCTCGGGCCGACGCTCAAGGACATCGCCGAGGAGAAGCTCGCGGTCGTGCAGCCGCACGCGGTGCTCGTGCTCGGGGAAGATCTCGGTCGCGCCCGCGCTCGCCGTCGCCGAGCGGGTGGCAGGCGAGCGCGAGGCTCAGATCGTGCAAGCGCGCGGCCTCCCCGAGGCCGAGCGGCTGCTGGCCCGCGGCGCTTTTCAACGGCGCAACTTCGCGCTCGCGCGGAGCGCCGCGGAGGCGTACCTGCGCATCGCCGGCGTCCCGCTGCGCGAGGACGCTGTCGCCGACGCGGCCGCCACGACGGCCGTTGCCGGGCGCCTGCAGCTGATCGGCGAAGAGCCGCCAACGCTGCTCGACGGCGCGCACAACCCCGATGCCGTCGCAGCGCTCGTTCACGCGCTCCCGGACGTGCTTCCTGCGATGCCGCTCGCACTCGTGCTCGGTGTGCTCGATGACAAGGACGCCGCGGGCATGCTCGCGACGCTCTTGCCGGTGAGCACGCGCGCGTGGTTCACCGCTCCGCCGAGCGCCCGCGCGCTATCGCCCGCTGCACTGCAGTCGCTCGCGCGCCAGCTCGGCTTCGACGCAAGCGAATGCGAGCCGAAGCCCTCGCGCGCGCTCGCGCAGGCGCAGAGCTGGGCTGGCTCGCACGGCGGTGCCGTGCTTGTGACCGGCTCGGTCTACCTCGTCGGAGATCTGCTCGGCCGGCTGGGCCGCTCCGATACCCTTCCGGTGTCTCGCTAAGCGCCCGCGAGCTCCGCCAGATGAACAACGAAGGTCCATCCGTGCTCACGATGATCGGCGCAGTTGCGCTGATCGTCGCGCTGGTCATCCTCGTGTTCTTCGCCGCTGGTTACGGCTTCGGCCGCCTGTTTCTCTAAACTCAGCCGGCCGATGGTCCCTCTCGCTTATTTCGGAATCGAAAGCAGCGGCTTGAATCTGGCCATCGACTTGCTGATCCTTTTCGTCGTCGTCCTGTACCTCGCGCTGGTGTACTGGACCTACGCCGACGCACGCCGTCGCGTCTACGACCCGATGCTGATCGGCTGCGCCACCGTCGCGGCCTTGCTGTTCCCGTTCGTGGGCGTGATCATCTACACGGTCCTGCGTCCACCGGAGTATCTGGAGGACGTGCGCGAGCGCGAGCTGGAGACGCAGGCCGCCGAGGTGCGCCTGCGCCAACTCAACCAGGCGCTGTGCCCGTATTGCGATTACCGCGTCGAGCGCGACTTCATCCGCTGTCCGAGCTGCCTGCGCAAGCTCAAGGAGCGCTGCGTGAGCTGCTCCCGTCCGCTCGAGCAGACGTGGACGATCTGCCCATACTGCGAGGCGGATGTCCCGAGCTTGGCGCCGGCGCGCTCGCGTCGGCGACGTGGTGGCACGGCGCTCGACACCGACCTCGTGGACATCGAGGTGCCGCTCGCGACCGACGAGTCCGAGGGTGAGCGCACGGCGCCCGCGCTCGCCTCGGAGCCGTACGCCGGGCCGGGCGAGCGTAGATCGCCGAGCCCTCCCCGCCCGGGCCGTCGCGACTCCCGCCCGCGCCCGAGTTCCTGAGCCGCACCCTCCGAACCGCAAAGGAAGCCATGGACCGAACACTGATCCTCGTAAAGCCTGACGCGTTCGCTCGCGGCCTGAGCGGCGAGATCATCGCCCGCTTCGAGCGCAAGGGCCTGCGCATCGTCGCGCTGCGGCACATGACCGTCACGCGCGAGCTCGCAGAACGCCACTACGCCGAGCACGCCGAGCGCCCCTTCTTCGGCGAGCTCGTCGAGTTCATCACCTCCGGGCCGATCGTGGCGATCGTGCTCGAGGGGATAGACGCGGTCAAGGCCGCCCGCCAGCTGATCGGAGCGACCGATCCGCTCGAGGCCGCGCCCGGCTCCATCCGCGGCGATTTCGCGATTGAGATGGGCGCCAACATGGTGCACGGATCAGACTCGCCGGAGTCGGCCGCGCGCGAGGCGGCGCTGTTCTTCGAGGACCTGGGGTAGCTGTCCTCGCGCCGCTGCCGCTGGTCCTCGCTTCCGGCTCGCCGCAGCGGCGGGTGCTGCTCGAGCGCCTCGGTGTGCCGTTCAGCGTGAGGGTCTCCGACGCCGAGGAGCTAGCGCACGGCGCCGATCCGGCGCAGGTGGCAGTCGAGAACGCGCTGCGCAAGGCGCGGGCGGTGATCCGTCCCGGCGCTGGCGAGGCGGTGCTCGGCTGCGACACGATCGTGGTGCTCGACGGGGTGATCTACGGTAAGCCGCCCGATGCGCTCGCCGCGCGAGCGACGCTCGCGGCGCTCGGCGGGCGCACGCACGAAGTGCTCAGCGGTCTCGCGTTGCTGCTCGCCGATGGCCGCTCGCCCGTCGTCGAGCGAACCGCGCTGGCGCGCACGAGCGTCACCTTCCGGCCGATCGACGGCGAGCTGCTCGACTGGTACCTCGCCACCGAGGAGTGGCGAGGGCGATCCGGCGGCTACGCGATCCAGGGAGCCGGTGCGAAGCTCGCGCTCGCGCTCGACGGCGAGGAGGAGAACGTGGTCGGCCTGCCGCTCGAAACGCTCCGGCGCATCTACCCCGAGCTGGAGCAGGTGTAACTACCTTTATTATACGTTCGATTGGCAGGGTGGTGCATCCTCGCTGTGCGGGGCACCCACCTCTGCGATCTGCAAATCGAATCGCACGTGCGCAAGGCGATGAGGGGGAGTCCGCTAGACTGCGCCGCGGGTACGCCCCCGACGAACGCCTGGTTGCCGAGCGCGCCGTGAAGCGGCGACGCCGGACGGGATTCTGAACGTGCCCCCTCTCCTTCTATATGGGCATCTTCAGCTATCTGACAGGGTTCGGCGGCCGCGACATGGCGGTCGACCTGGGAACGGCCAACACGCTCGTGTACGTCCGCGGCCGTGGCATCGTGCTGTCGGAGCCGAGCGTCGTTGCGATCGACTCGCGCAGCGGCGAAGTGCACGCGGTGGGCATCGAGGCGAAGCGCATGCTTGGTCGCACGCCCGGGACGATCCAGGCGATCCGTCCGCTCAAGGACGGGGTCATAGCCGACTTCGACGTGACCGAGCAGATGCTCCGGCACTTCATCCAGAAGGTCCATCAGAACCGCTGGGCGCATCCGCGCGTGGTTGTGTGCGTGCCATCGGGGGTGACCGGCGTTGAGAAGCGCGCGGTCGAGGAGGCATGCCTGTCAGCCGGCGCGCGCACTGCATATCTGATCGAGGAGCCGATGGCGGCGGCGATCGGCGCGGGCCTGCCGGTCGGCGAGCCGACCGGGTCGATGGTCGTCGACATCGGTGGCGGCACATCTGAGGTCGCCGTGATCTCGCTCGGCGGGATCGTCGTCTCACAGTCGATCCGCGTAGGCGGCGACGAGATGGACGAGGCGATCATCAACTACGCCAAGAAAGAGTACAAGCTGCTCATCGGCCAGCAGACCGCCGAGGAGCTCAAGCTCGAGATCGGCTCCGCCTGCCCGATGGCCGAGGAGCTGCAGGCAGAGATTCGCGGGCGCGACATGGTCGCGGGCCTGCCCAAGACGGTCGTGCTGACCAGCGAGGAGATCCGCACGGCGCTCGCGGAGCCGCTCAATCAGATCATCGACGCCGTCAAGGAGACGCTCGACCGCACCCCGCCGGAGCTGGCCTCAGACATCATGGATCGCGGCATCATGCTCGCCGGCGGCGGCTCGTTGCTGCAGGGTCTGGACGAGAGATTGCGCGAGGAGACGCAGATGCCCGCGCATCTGGCCGAGTCGCCGCTGACGTGCGTGGCCGTCGGCTCGGGCCGCTCACTCGAGGAGTTCGAGGCGATCCACCGCTCCAACCGCACCTCGCGCAACCGGCGTCGCCGCTAAACATTCGAGTACCCGGGCGGGCCGACTCACACCGCCCCGCCCACGGGTACTCTGTCCGTGAACGCTTCGGAAGGCTAATCATCGGTGTATGACAAGACGGTGCGGCGTAGACGAGTGGTGCTTGTGCTGCTCGTCGTGCTCTCATTGCTACTTCTCACTGCCTACTTCGGCGAGGCGCCGGATGGGCGTCTGCACGGCATCCAGCGTGACTTCCTGACGGTCGTCTCGCCGGTACAGGACGGCGCCAACAAGGCGCTGAAGCCGGTCCGCGACCTCTTCGGCTGGTTCGGGAACACCCTGCACGCCAAAAGCGAGCTCGGCCAGGCCCTCAAGCAGACCGACAAACTACGCGGCGAGCTGGTCGCCGACCAGGCCGAAAAACGCTCTTACCATCAGCTGATCTCGCTGTTCCACCTCGATGAACTGAGCGTCGGCGACTACCGTCCGGTCACGGCCACGGTGGTGCTCAAAAGCCCGAACATCTGGTATTCGACGGTTGGCATCGACAAGGGCGAATCGGCCGGAGTACGCCTGAACGACCCGGTCATCAACGCTGAAGGTCTCGTCGGCAAGGTCGCCCAGGTGGCGTCCGACGGAGCGCTCGTGGACCTCATCACCGACAGCTCGATGGGGGTCGCCGCGCGCATCGGCACCAGCAATGCGACCGGCCTGGTGCAACCGAAGGTCGGCGAACCTAACGATCTGCTGCTCCAGTACCTTCCCGCGAACACACAGGCGAACGCCGGCGAATACGTCGTCACCGCCGGCAGCGTCGCGCCCGGGGAATCGCTTTATCCGCCTGGCCTGTTGATCGGACAGGTCACCTCCGTCAACGAAGAAAGCGCGTACAAGTCTGTCAACGTGCACCCCGTCGCGAACCTCCACGACGTCGACATCGTGCAGGTGCTCACCGCCGCGGCGGGCTCGCGCGCGTCGAATCTCGGCCGCCTCGCGGCCAGCCTCCCGGCGGGCCAGGCGAGCAACTCCGGCGAACAGCTCGCGTCGACGCAGGTGGGCGAATGAACGGAGCTGCGTCCGGCTCGTTGGCGCTGCGACTGGCCGCGCTCGCGTTCATCGTCGTGTTCGTCCAGATCGGGGCGGTCTCCGAGGTCCCCGTGTTCGGGGTCAACGCCGATCTGACCTCGCTGCTGGTCGCGTTCGTCGGGCTCCTATGCGGCTCGACTGTCGGCGCTGCGTGCGGCTTCGCCGTCGGGCTGCTGGTCGACCTCGCGCTGCTCCAAACGCTTGGGCTGACGTCGCTGATCTTCACGCTCGTCGGGTACGGCTGCGGGCGGCTGCGCGAGCTGCGCGACCCGCAGGCGACGCTCACGCCGCTGTTCGTCGGCGCAGGTGCCTCCGCGTTCGCGCTCATCGGTTACTCGCTGATGGAGTTCATGCTCGGCGTTGACGCCCCCGTCAGCTTCGAGCTGCTGCGCCAGATCGTGCTGATCGTCATCGTCAACTCGATCCTTGCGCTCCCGCTGTGGGCGCTCACGCGCCGTGTCCTCGAAGGCGCGCTGCCCGAGGATCCACGTAGGCGCAGGCGCCGGCGCACCTACACGACCGGCGGGTTGAGCCCCCTCTCCAAAGCATGAGCTCACACGCCCGCATGCCGGCGCTGGATCAGCGTCCTCGGTCGCTCGCGTGCGCAGCACGCCACGCTCCCTGCGTCCTTGACCAGCTTGGCCTGCGGGCGTGTGAGGACGCGTCGGGTGGTGCATCGGCATGAGCTCGATCGAGCCCGTCCGCCCGCGCGATCCGCGCGTCCCGGTCTCGCCACAGCTGGCGCTGCGCGTGACGATCATCGGCGGGGTCGCGATGGTGATGTTCGGAGTGATCTTCTTCCGGCTCTGGTTCCTGCAGGTCCTCTCCAGCGAACAGTACGTGCAGCAGGCGGACGCCAACCGTGCACGCGAACTGCCGATCGCCGCTCCGCGCGGCGCAATCCTCGACAGCGAAGGCCAGGCGATCGTCGGCAGCACCGTGACGAACGCCGTGCAGATCGTGCCGGATGAGCTACCGGCGGGTATCTCGCCGCAGGTGAGCGAGTACCAAGCCAGCCTCGACGCGGCGGAAGCGCTGCGGCGCAAAGCAATCGCGCGTCTGTCGGGTTTCGAGGCGGCGCTCGGCGGCGTCCGGCGCCTGAAACATGCCCAGCGACTCGAGCTCGAGCGCTTGCAGCGCGCGACCGGTCCACCCCATGTCCCGGTGCCGGCTCTGCCGAACTCCGCGGGCGAGCTGAAACACCTGTTCGACCGCCTTGGCGCTGTGATCCGGGTGAGTCCACGCACGATCGACGAACGCGTAGTGGAGGGGACGACCGCGACGCCTTACGCACAGGTGACGATCAAGACCGCCGCGGGTCGCCAGGCGCTGACGGTGCTGGGCGAGCGCGCAAACGAATTCCCCGGGGTCGAGCAGGAACCGGTCGCGATTCGCGAATACCCCGACGGCGAAATGGCCGCTCAGATCCTCGGCTACGTCGGGGAGATCACCGAACCCGAGTTGACGATGCCGGCGTTCCGCGGCGTCAAGCAGGGCACGATCGTCGGCCAGGCCGGCCTGGAGTACCACTACAACCAGTACCTGCAAGGTCGGCCCGGCGTCAAGCGCGTCGCGGTCAACGCTGAAGGCCAGCCGGTGCAGAGCAAGCTCACGCCGACGCCACCGAAAGCGGGGCATGCGCTGCAGACCACGCTCAACCTGCACCTGCAGAGAGCCAGTGAAAAGGCGCTGCTGGAAGGCATGGAACACGCGCGCGCCGGGGGCAAACCGGCGATCGCCGGCGCGTTCGTCGCGCTCAACCCGCTCAACGGCGAAGTGTTGGCAATGGGCTCCGCCCCGAGCTTCGATCCGAACCGCTTCGCGAAACCGCTCACGTACGCCGAATATGACGAACTCACCGGGCGCAACGGCGAAGAACCCGGTCGTCTCACCGACCTGGCCGACGAAGGCGAATACCCGACCGGCTCGACGTTCAAGCCGATCACCGCGATGGCCGCGCTCGAAGCTGGGGTGATCACCCCCAGCGAGGGCCTCGGCGCCGGGCAGTGCATCTACGTCTCCACCGAGCCCTTCTGCAATGCCGGTAAGGCCGACTACGGGGCGGCTACGCTCGTGGAAGCGCTCAAGGAGTCATCGGACACATACTTCTTCACGGTCGGCAAGCTCGCCAACGAACACGGCGGCGAAGTCATCCAGAAGAAGGCTCACGAGCTGGGGGTGGGGGAGCCGACGGGGATCGACCTGCCGAATGAGTTCCCGGGCGTCGTTCCGAACCCGCAGTGGCTTGCCGAACAGAACGCGTTGGAAGCGACGTGCATGCGCGCGCACCACGGCCACCCCTGCTACATCGTCGGCGAACCGGGTGCGCCGTGGACGGTCGGCTACAACATGGATCTCGCGGTCGGGCAGGGCGAGCTGCTGACCGACCCGCTGCAGATGGCGGTCGCGTACTCGACGCTCGCCAACGCCTACCGCGACGGTGGCGAAGGCACCGTCGTCACCCCGCATCTGGGCAAGCAGATCGACGAAAGCACGGGCAGCCTGCTGCAGACGCTGCGCTTCCCCTCTCGCCATGTTCACCTCAACTACGAAGACCTCAGCCTCGTGATGGAAGGCATCCACGAGGCGGCGACCGCACCGGGCGGCACCTCCACGGAAGTGTGGAGCGGCTGGGACGAGCAGGAAGACCCGGTGTTCGGGAAGACCGGCACGGCCGAACGTGCGGGGCACGTCGAACAGTCCTGGTACATGTGCTATCTCGGCAACGCGCAGCACCCGATCGTGATCGCTGTGACAGTCGAGGAAGGCGGCTTCGGCGCCGAAACCGCCGCGCCGATCGCGCGTCTGATCGCCTCGCAGTGGTATGGCAAGCCGAAGAAGTTCGTCGCCGGGAACTCCAAGACGTTTTGAGTCCCCTGAGCCCGATCAAGCCTCCCGACGAGGCCCCCCCGCAGCCGACGCGCCGGCTGCGCCTGCCGCTGGATCCGCTGCTGACACTCGCAGTGCTCGGGCTCGGTGTCTGCTCGATCGTCACGCTGAAAGTCGCCACGCGCAATCTCGTCCCCGGCGATCCGCACTACTACGTCGACCGCCAGGCCGTGTATCTGGCGATCGGCGTGATCCTGATGCTCGCGATCTCGCGTTTTGACTACTCGCGCCTGCGCCGCTACAAAAACGCGCTCTACGCGGCGCTGCTGTTCAGCATCCTCGCTGTGCTCGCGCTCGGCAACTCGGCTAACGGCGCGGTCCGCTCGATCAACTTCCCGCTGTTCTCCTTCCAGGCCTCCGAGGTCGGCAAGGTGCTGCTGATCCTCGCGCTCTCGGCGCTCATCGTCGAGCGCTCTCGGCGCCTGCGAGAGCGCGATACGACCGTGCGCGTGCTGCTCGCCGCGCTCGTGCCAACGATCTTCGTGATCGCCCAGCCCGACCTCGGCTCGGGCCTCGTGTACATGGCGATCGCCTGCATGATGCTGTTCGTCGCTGGCACCTCCTGGCGCCAGCTGGCCGCGCTGGCGGCGCTCGTGTGCGTGTCGATCGCGTTCGTGCTCGTCGCTGCACCGGCCGTCGGCGTGCACCTTCTGAAGCCCTACCAGGTCGCGCGCCTGACGGCGTTCATCCACCCCAACTCGAACACGCAGAAGGAAGGCGAATCCAAGGAAGCGGAAGCCAAGGAAGGCGAATCCAACGAAGGCGGAGAAGACCCCTCCTACCAGCAGCAGGAGTCGAAGATCGCGATCGGCTCAGGCGGCAAGACCGGCTCGGGCGAAAGCCGCCAGGTGGCCAACGGCTTCGTTCCCGAGAGCGACACCGACTTCGTGTTCGCCGCCGTCGGCGAAAAGTATGGCTTCGTCGGCGCGGGTCTGGTGCTGCTGTTGTATGCGCTGCTGATATCGCGCACGCTGCGCGTGCTCGTGATGTCGAAGGACCTGTTCGGCTCGCTGATCGCAGCCGGCGTAGCGGCTATGCTCATGTTTCAGGTCTTCGTCAACGTAGGGATGACAATTGGCATCATGCCCATTACCGGCGTCACGCTTCCGCTCATGAGCTACGGCGGATCGTCGGTCATCGCGACGCTGTTGGCCGTGGGCCTGCTCCAATCGATCTACGTCCAGGCGCGCGCCTCAGCAGCGCTGAAGGACCGCGTACTGCGTTACTAGACATGTCCGCCGAGCGTCTCGCACCACACCGTCAGCCCCGCTGGGTTCTACGCCCGGCCGCGCAGCGCGCGCCCGACCGGGCGCTCAGGGTGCATGCGGGCGCGCCCGCCGCGCGCCAATCCGCGCGGCGCTTGGCTCGTTTCCATACCGAAAGACTGGATCAAATTGAAAAAGCAAGTGCTTGTCAGCGTCGACCGCGCGGAGACGCGCGTGGCGCTTCTGGAGGCGAGCGGAACCCCCGCCGCCTCGCGTTCCTCCTCCAGCCGTGGCCGCAAACGCGGCAGCAGGGGCCCGGAGGCTGGCTACCGCGTCGCTGAGCTCTACATAGAGCGCCGCGGCGGGCGCTCGATCGTTGGCAACATCTACAAGGGCAAGGTCGACAACGTCCTGCCCGGCTTGGAGGCCGCGTTCGTCGACATCGGCCTCGAGAAGAACGGCTTCCTGCACGTCGATGAGATCGTGCTGCCGGGCGTCGAGACGCCCAGGCGCGGGCGTGGCGGCAGCGGGCGCAAGATCGCCGACCTGCTCAAACCCGGCCAGGAGATCGTCGTGCAGGTCGTCAAGGACCCGCTGAAGACGAAGGGCGCGCGCCTGTCGATGGAGCTGACGATCGCCGGCCGCTACATGGTGTACGCACCCAGCGGCGAGGGCGTCGGCGTCTCGCGCAGGCTCGAGGACCGCGAGCGTGAACGCCTACGTCGGCAGACCGCGAACCTAGCGCTCGACGGCGGCGGCGTGATCGTGCGCACGGCCGCGCACGGCGCCAAGCGGGAGGACTTCGAACGCGAGCTGAAGTACCTGCACAAGCTCCACGAGGTGCTCGTGAAACGCGTCCAGGAGACGACCGCGCCAGACCTCGTCTTCCAGGAGGCCGACCTCTCTGTACGCGTCGTACGCGACATCTTCTCTGCCCACTTCGAGCGCGCGATCGTCGACGACGAGCAGCAGTATCACCGCCTGGTCTCGTTCTTCACGCGGACCGCGCCCGAGCTGGTCGAGCGGGTTGAGCTGTGGCAGCAGGGGGAGGAGCCGCTGTTCGAGGCCTACGGCGTCGACAAGGCGATCGAAGGCGTGCTCTCGCGGCGCGTCGAGCTGCCGAGTGGCGGCTACCTGATCATCGATTACGCCGAGGCGCTGACCGTGATCGACGTCAACTCCGGCAGCTTCATCGGCCGCGGCAAGGGCGCGGCGCTCGAGGACACGATCACGAAGACCAACCTCGAGGCTGCGGAGGAGGTCGTCAACCAGCTGCGCTTGCGCGACATCGGCGGCATCATCGTCATCGACTTCATCGACATGGCCCGCGCGCGCAACCGCGACGCGGTCATGAAGACCTTGCGGAAGACGCTCGACGAGGACCGCACGAAGACGTTCACCGCGGAGATCTCAAAGCTCGGCCTGGTCGAGATGACGCGTCAGAACGTCACCGAGGGCGTGCGCGAGATCATGACCAGCGCGTGCCCCACCTGCGAGGGCGAGGGCGTGATCCGATCCGAGGAGACGATCGCGATCGAATTCGAGCGCAAGCTGCGCGACGTCGCCGCGGAGCACCCCGACGCGGAGGCGTTCCTCGTGCAGATCAACCCGCGCGTGAGCACCCAGTTCACCGGTCACGGCTCGCGCGTACTGCACGCGCTCGAGGCGCAGACGGCCAAGTCCTTCCTGTTCGAGGGCTCTGAAGGACTCACGCTCGATCACTTCGCGATCACCTTCATCGGCACGCGCGAGGAGGTCGAGGAGCGCGCGTTGCCCTTCCGCCAGGGCGATGAGGTGCTCGTGGAGATCGTCGAGCCGCACATGTACGACGTCGACGACGCGGTCGCGAAAATCGACGGCTACATCATCTCGATCGCGGGCGCCTCTCCATATGTCGGCGAGAAGCGGATGGTGCGCATCGACCAGGTGGGACGCACGGCGGCCAGCGCGCTGCTGCTCGACGAGTCCGGCGAGGTGGTCGCCGCGCCCGCGCGCGACGCCGGTGCCCGCGCCAACGGTCGCAGCCGCCGCCGCTCGCCTGAGCGTGGCGGCGAGTCGACAGCAGCTTCCGCGCCGCCTGCCGCGCGCGGCAGGCGCAGGCGGGCGCCAGCCGACAGCGAGGACGCGGAGGCGCGACGCGAAGCCGGCCTCAGCGACTCGCCGACCGCGATCGACTCTGAGCCCGAGGAGGAGTCTGCGGTCGTGGCGCTCGCCGGGGCCGAGGACGCGAAAGGTGACGGCGCCGGGCAGGGCGAGGTCGGCGAGGATGGCCTACAATCCAAACCTCGGCGTCGTGGCCGCAGGGGCGGGCGGCGCCGTTCGGCTGCCAAGGCCAAGGCGACACCCGAGTAGCCCGAGCAGCAGACCGCTCGGCCGGCGCCAGCCGGCCGGCCCCGACAAGCCCAGAGAATCGAGACCCCAGAACATGTACGCGATCGTGAAGACCGGCGGCAAGCAGTACCGCGTCGAGCGAGGCCAGAAGCTGCTCGTCGAGCGCCTGCCCGCCGCCGAGGGCGCGGACGTGAAACTCGAGCCGCTGATGTACCGCTCCGAGGAGGCCGTCTTCGACAAGGCCGGGCTCGCGGACGTGCAGGTCACGGCCAAGGTGATCGCGCACGTACGTGGCGAGAAGCTGCGCGTGTTCAAGTTCAAGCCCAAGCGCGGCTACAAGCGACGCACAGGGCATCGCCAGGACCTGACGCAGATCGAGGTAACCGAGATCACCGCCAAAGGTGCGAAGCCGGCGGCGAAAGCGAGCAAAGCGAAAGAGAAGGCCGCAGATGGCACATAAGAAGGGGCTCGGTTCGAGCCGCAACGGTCGTGACTCAAACGCCCAGCGCCTGGGCGTCAAGACGTTCGCCGGCGAGAGCGTGACCGGTGGCGAGATCATCGTGCGCCAGCGCGGCACGCGCTTCAAACCGGGCGCCGGTGTCGGCATCGGCAAAGACGACACGCTGTACGCGCGCGCAGCCGGCACGGTGCAGTTCGCCAGCGGCTGGCGCGGACGCGTCGTCAGCGTCCTCCCGGACGGCGATCAGCAAGGCTGAGGGTGCGCGGCATCTCCCCGCGGCGGGGCGTATGGCTGCTTGCCGCGGGGCGCTCCGCCTTGGGTGTCGCGGTGCTCGTGGCGCCCGAGCAGGTGACCGCGCGGTGGCTGGGCGAGGAGAACGCGAGGCTGGCGGTGGTGGGCGCGCTCGCGCGCCCACTCGGCGTGCGCGACCTGGCACTCGGGCTGGCGACGCTGAGGACGCTCGAGGACCCCGTCGTGGGGCCGATGGTGCAGGCGGCGTGCGCAGCGGTCGACACCGTCGACGCGCTTGCGACGATCCTCGCGCGCGACGCGCTGCCGCGCAAAGGCGTGCTCGGAACGGTCGCGCTCGCCGGCGCCGGCGCCGCTGCGGGCTTCTATTGGTCGCATCGCCTCGCCCACGACTGAGCTCGCGATGCTGCACGATCGAGCGAGAATCCACGTCCAGGCGGGCGCCGGCGGCGACGGCTGCCTGAGCTTCCGCCGCGAAGCGCACGTCCCGCGCGGTGGCCCCGACGGCGGCGACGGCGGGCGCGGCGGGGAGGTCGTCGTCGTCTGTGACGAGTCGCTGCGCGACCTCCAGAGCTTCCGGCGCAAGGCGCATTACCGGGCGGGGCGTGGCGGGCATGGCGAGGGCGCGCTGCGCCACGGCGCCGACGGGCAGAAGCTCACGATCAGGGTGCCCCCGGGGACGCAGATAAGCGGCGGTGAGGACGACGGCAGCGACGAGCTCGCGGGCCGACGTTGGGAGCTCTTGGCGTCCGGCCAGAGCGCGACCGTGGCCCGTGGCGGCAGCGGCGGCAAGGGCAACAAGCGCTTCGCCACGCCCACACGCCAGGCGCCGCGCTTCGCCGAGCGAGGGCTCCCGGGGGAGCAGGGCTGGCTCGATCTGCAGCTGAAGCTGCTCGCGGACGTCGGCCTCGTCGGCCTGCCGAACGCTGGCAAGTCCTCGCTGCTCGCGCGCCTGACGCGGGCCGCTCCGAAGATCGCCGACTACCCCTTCACCACCCTTTCGCCAGTGCTCGGCGTGCTCGAGAGCGACGAGCGCCAGCTGGTCGTGGCGGACATCCCCGGGCTGATCGAGGGCGCGAGCGAAGGCGCTGGTCTCGGGCACGACTTCCTCGCGCACGTCGAGCGCACGCGTCTGCTCGTGCACGTACTCGACATCGCCCCCGAGATCTCCGGATATTCGGATCCGAGCCACCCCGCCGACGCGCTCGCCAACCACACCACGATCGAGCACGAGCTGGCCGCGCACGACGAGCGCCTCGCGCGCCTGCCGCGCGTGCTCGTGCTGTCCAAGGTCGACCTCGTTCCCGAGCAGCGCGCTCGCGCGAGCGTCGCCGAATGGGAGGAGCGGCTCGGTCCGGAGGTTCCCGTCCTGCTCACCTCCAGCGCCACCGGAGCGGGGGTGCGCGGCCTCGGGGAGCTGCTCCTGCGCTTGGTCCCAGACGCCGCGTCGAGCGCCGACGACGCGGCGCTTGCGGGCGTGCGCGGGGGCGAGCAGGAGCTCGTCGAGCACATGGTGTTCCGGCCCGCCGGCGGCTCGGGCTTTCAGGTCGAGCAGCTCAGAGACGGCGCCTTCGCGGTCAGGGGCACAGGCATCGAGCGGCTGGTGGCGCGCTTCGACGTCGACAACGACGACGCGATGGCATACCTCGAGGGGCGGCTCAGGCGGATCGGCGTGCTCAGCGCACTCGAGGCAAAGGGCTTTCAGCCCGGCGATGAGATCGAGATCGCCGGTACCACCTTCGAGCTGGATCCGCAGGAGTAGCTGTAGGTGAGGCGTTCTCCGCCGACTGCGCTAGCCTCAGACAACTTATAGGTTATAATTCGCACATGCCCGCGCCTTCTAGGTTGCTCAGAGATGCACGCACGACCGCTCGGCTCACGCAGGCTGAGTTGGCGCGCCGACTTGGCATCAGCCAGGCGGCGGTGGCGAAGCTCGAGAGGCCACAAGCGAACCCGACGATCGCAACGCTTGAAGGTGCGCTGCGGGGGACAGGACGACAACTCGTGCTCAGCACGGAGCCGCTGAAAAGAGGCGTTGACGAGACCCTTGTGTTCGAGCAGCTCAGGCTGACTCCGCAGCAGAGGCTCTTACAGCTGGAACAAATGTACGAATGGGGTCGCGAGCTGACTCTCGCCGGAGCTGTCGCGCGTGGCGAGCCAGCCTGACTATCGCCCAGGGGCACTCGTGCAGGCCCTGATGGACGGCGGCGTCGACTTCGTGATAGTCGGTGGCGTAGCCGTTGTCCTGCAGGCGATGCCACGCTTCACCAAGGATCTCGACATCTGTTACGCGACCGCCGAGGACAATCTTGACGCGCTGGGCCACGTGCTGTTGGGACTCACGGCCCGGCTGCGTGGGATTCCGGAGACGGTGCCGTTCGTGCCCGATGGGCGGGCTCTGCGTCATACGCAGATGTTGTGCTTGACGACCCCTGTAGGCGACCTCGATCTGCTGGTAAACCCGGACGGAGCGCCTGCCTACGAGACCTTGCGCGATCGGGCTAGCGTGATGCAGTTGAGCGGTCGGAACGTCCGGATTGCCTCCATCGAGGACATGCTCGCGATGAAGCGCGCGGCGGGACGTCCGCAGGACCTCCTCGACATCGAATCCCTCGAAGTCGCCCGGGAGCTCGCTGGACCGCGTCCGAAACCCCCGCAATGACCGTCTACGCTGCGTGACGCCGATGAGACGCGTGGTAATCAAGCTCGGCTCGAGCGTCGTCGCCAACAGCGAGGGGACGCCGCGCATGGACGTGCTCGCGGGCGCGTGCGACCAGCTCGCCGCCCTGCACCGCGAGGGCGCGGAGGTGATCGTCGTCACCAGCGGCGCGATCGCGCGCGGAATGCGCGTGATGGGGCTGCCCCAGCGCCCCACCACGATCGGCGCGCTGCAGGCCGCCAGCGCCGTCGGCCAGGGCAAGCTCTACCGCATCTACGACGAGCTGCTGCGCGAGCGCGAGGTGACGAGCGCACAGGTGCTGCTGACGTTCTTCGACATGAGCGCTCGCACGCACTACCTGAACGCGCGCCAGACGCTCAGCACGCTGTTGGAGTGGCGCGTGCTGCCGGTGATCAACGAGAACGACACGACCGCCACGGATGAGATCTCCTTCGGGGACAACGACTTCCTCGCCGCGCAGGTCGCAGTGCTGATCGCCGCCGACGAGCTGATCCTGCTCACCGACATCGACGGCCTGTTCACCGCTGACCCGCGCTTGCACCCCGAGGCGCACATCATCGCCGAGGTCAGCGATTTCGACGCGCTCGCGGATCTCGAGATCGGGCACACCACGTCGCCGCTGGGCTCGGGCGGGATGCGCTCGAAGGTCGTCGCCGCCGAGATGGCGACCGCTGCCGGCATCCCCACCGTGATCTGCAACGGCACGCGCTCAGATGCGCTCGCGACCGTGCTCGCGGGCGAGCGCGAGCGCGGGCGAGAGGGGACCTATTTTCACGCCCGCGAGGCGCGCTATTCGAGCTTCAAGCTGTGGTTGAAGTACGCCAAGCCCTCGCGCGGAACGCTCGTGATCGACGCGGGCGCCGCGCGCGCCGTGCGCGAGGGCAGCGCCAGCCTGCTGCCGGTGGGGGTCGTCGGCGTGATCGGAGACTTCGACGCCGGCGACGCCGTCGACATCTCCGAGCAGGGCGAGCGCGACAGCGCGCACGGTCGCACGCTCGCGAAGGGCATCTGCAACTACTCCGCAGAGGAGCTGCGGCGCGTGCTCGGACTGAAGTCCGACGCGGTGCGCCAGAATCCTCCCGCGGGCCACCGACGAGGCCGTGCACCGCGACTATCTCGTGCTCGACTGAGCGAGCCGCAGAGCGAGCCCGCGGCCCACATTCCTGTCGTACCCTGTAGGGCATGGCAATCGCCGTCACATCGGTAGCTGAGACGTGTCGCGCTGCGAAGCGCGCCGCGAGAGCGCTCGCGCGCACCGACACCGCCGTCAAGGACGGCGCGCTCGAGGCGATCGCGCTGGCGCTCGAGGAGCGCCTGGACGAGATCCTCGCGGCCAACGCGCTCGACATGCAGCTTGCGCGCGAAGCCGACATTGGCGACGCGCTGCTCGACAGGCTGTGCCTCGACGAGGCGCGCGTCGCAGCGATCGCGCGCGCCGTACGTCAGATCGCGGCGCTCCCGGATCCCGTCGGCGAGGTGATCGACGGTCACCGCCTGCCCAACGGCCTCGACGTGCGCAAGGTGCGCGTCCCGCTGGGGGTGATTGCCGTCGTCTACGAGGCCCGTCCCAACGTCACCATCGATGCCGCCGCGCTGTGCCTGAAGTCGGGCAACGCGATCGTGCTGCGCGGCTCCTCCTCGGCGATGCACTCCAACGCCGCGCTTGCGCAGGTCGCCTCTGAGGCGGCCGTCGCCGCTGGTCTGCCCGAGGGCTGCGTCAGCCTCATCGCCGGCGGCGGACGCGACGAGCTCGCCGAGCTGGCGACGCAGAAGGACAGCGTCGATCTGATCATCCCCCGCGGCGGCGAGGGGCTGAAGGACGCTCTGCAGGCCGTCGCAAGCGTGCCCGTGATCTACGCCGCCTCGGGAAACTGCCACGTCTACGTCGACGCCGCCGCCGACCTCGAGCAGGCGCTCGCGATCGTGCTCAACGCCAAGACGCAGCGTCCCGGCGTCTGCAACGCCGCCGAGACGCTGCTCGTGCACGAGCGCATCGCAGCCGACTTCCTGCCACGGGCGCTCACCGCGCTCGCCGCCGCCGGTGTCCGCATCCGCGCCGACGTACGCGCCCACGAGGCGCTTGGCGGCCACGACGCCATCCCCGATCTCATCATCGAGGAAGCCACCGAGGAGGACTGGGGCAGCGAGTACCTCGCGCCGCTGCTGGCGGTCGGGATAGTCGACGACGTCGAGCAGGCGATCGAGCACGTCGGACGCTACGGAAGCGGGCACTCCGAGGCGATCGTCACGCGCGACACCGCCGCCGCGCGCGCCTTCCAGCTCGGCGTCGATGCCGCCTGCGTGTACGTCAACGCCTCCACGCGCTTCACCGACGGGGGAGAGTTCGGGATGGGCGCGGAGATCGGCAACTCCACCCAGAAGCTGCACGCGCGCGGCCCGATCGGCCTGCGCGAGCTGTGCACGTTCAAGTACCTCGTCGAAGGCGACGGGCACGTCCGCGTCTGAGCAGCCGCTGGCGGCATCGTCGCCCGGCACACGCTCGCTCGGCATCTTCGGGGGGACCTTCAACCCGCCGCATCTCGGGCATCTCGCGGTCGCCCGTCACGCGCGCTCGGAGCTCGCGCTCGAGCGGGTCGTGCTCGTGCCCGCACACACCGCTCCCTACAAGTCCGGCGGCGAGGGCGGCTCGGGTGGGGGGGACCCGGGGCCCAAGCACCGGCTGCGCATGTGCGAGCTCGCCGTCGTCGGCATCGAGGGCCTGTCGGTGTGCGCCCTCGAGGTCGAGCGCGGCGGGCTGTCCTATACCGTCGATACCTTGAGAGCCATCCATGCCATTCACCCCGATGCTGGGCTGACGTTCATCGTAGGAGCCGACACCGCCGCCACAATCGGCTCCTGGCGCGAACCCGAGCAGCTGCTCGAGCTTGCGCAGCTCGCGGTCGCAGCGCGCGCCGGCGCTGCACGAGCGCACGTGCGCGAAGCGCTCAGCGAGATCGCCACAAGCGAAATCCGCTTCCTCGAGATGCCCGCGATCGAGGTCTCCTCCTCGCTCGCACGCCGGCGCATCGCCGACGGAGAAGCCGTCGAGGATCTCGTCGGACCGGCGGTCGCCGACTACATCGCCGAGCACCGTCTCTATCGCGCCGCCACCGTGGCGAGCGTATGAGCGCCATCCGCCAGCCGTTGCTCGGCGAGGCGCTGCTCGGCGCGATCGTCGGCTATGCGGAGGACAAGAAGGCGATCGATGTGATCGAGCTCGACCTGCGGGGTGTGCTCGGCTACACCGACTACTTCCTCGTCTGCTCCGGAAACAGCGGCCGCCAGACAAAGGCGATCCACGATGGCATCCTCGAGGGGCTCAAGCGCGAGCACGACACGCTGCCACGCAGGGTCGAGGGCTCTTCGCAGGCGGGCTGGATCCTGATGGACTACCTCGACGTCGTCGTGCACATCTTCACCCCCGAGACGCGAGAGTTCTACCGGCTGGAGCAGCTCTGGGGCGAGGTACCGACGCATGCTCCGGGCGAGGCGCGCATGGCCGGCGGGGAGGCCTCATAGCGTGCGCGGCGCGCGCTAGGACTCAGCGAGCAGCGGCGACGCGCTGTCCCTGCGCAGCGCGAGCACCGCCGCCTGCGTGAGCAGTGCGACGGCCGTCGCCAGCACGAACGCCGGCGCCGTGCCGAGCTGGTTCAGCGACACCGCCAGCGTGAAGCAGAACAGCGCAAACGCGCCGAAGCCGACGACCAGCCCGCGCAGCAGTCGCAGCAGTTCGTCGGTGCCGCGTTGGGCGTGGGTGAAGGTCGCGAGCACGGTCGTGATGATCGGGAACGGCGCGAGCAGCCCACTGAGCTGCGGGCCGAGCCAGCCCGCGACGGCAGTCAGCGTCAGCACCATCATCAGCGCGCACGCCGCTCGCAGCGGCAGGTCCCACGCCGGCGGCGCTGCATCGGAGCGCTGAGCATTGCGCGGGCGTGGCAGGCACGCGAGCGCGGTCAGCACCGCCAAGCCGGCGAGCGCGAGCGCGCCACCGACGGGCACCGACACGGAGCTGAACACGACCGTCGCCACGCCGAACGCGAGCCAGCCGACGAGCATGCACGCGCTCCAGGAGAAGCGCCGCGCGAGACGGCCGTAGACGATCACGAACGCGATCAGCGAGACGAGCCCCAGCAATGTCCCCGCGGCGGCGTCCGCGGCGAACGCGTCGCCGTGCTCGAGCGCGTACGCGAGCAGAATCGGGCCTGCGACGACCGGCAGGCCCCCAATCAGGCCGCCGACCCACGGCCCGTAGCGGCGCGCGACGAGCGACGCGCCGACCACGAAGCCGGGAGCGAGCAGCAGCTTGACGGCGAGCAGAGCCACGTCAGGATCATCGCGCAGGGGCTCGTCGCTCGCCTCGCGCGGGTCCGCGCTCGCTCGCCGGCATGCCGGTCACCCGTTCGTCTCGCGCGCGAGCACGCGGTCGACCTCGACTGCGCCACCGCTGTGCGTGTCGGTATAGAGCACGAACACCGATGGAGGCCCCCCGAACCAGGCGCTCGCCTCGCGCACGCCGATGTACTCGGCGGGTCTCTGCGAGCCGTCGGCCTCCATCACCCAGACCGCCTCGCCCTTGTTGAACGGCCCATCGCCGATCTCGTTCATGGCTGCCTCACCTCCTGCGCTAGGCCCACCGGGGTGGCGTGCGAGCGGTTGCGGGTGTGCCTCTTCAAGCGGCGTGCCGTGATCTCATCGACTTGAAACGGAAGCACGTCCTTGAGACCTGCCTGCTCGAACGCGCGCTGGACCGTGCGCGAGCCGGGGATCAGCGAGAAGCCGTATCCCTGTCGCTGGCAGAGCCCGCACCGGAACGCGACCACCGCTGCCCCGATCGCGTCGATCGAGGTGAGTTGACGGAGGTCCAGCGTGATGCAGCCGACCCCTTCTGCGCACAGGCGCTCGATTTCCAGCTCGAGCGTGTGACTCGAGCGATGAGTCAGCTCGCCCGTCAGGATCAGCGTGTGCGTCCAGACGCTCGCCGCTCGCGTTGCGCCTTTCCTTCGTATGCCTATATCCACCGCCGACGTCGCCAAATGACGTTCCATCAGTACAGCTCCTTCCTACAGAGGTTCGGATTGATTCCCAGCGCCCGCATCACGAGATCGGGCGCCGCAGCGAAACGACCGGGAGGAGCTAGCCCGGGCGCTCTGGAATCAGAACGAAGAACGCCGTACGCCACGGCTGGCAGGAGAGCCGCAGGCGACGCATCGCACGCGGAGTCACCAGTCGCAGGTGGCCTCCGACCGTGAAGAAGCCGGTGGGAGCCGTCGCGCAGGCGCCCGCCGCGGCGCTGCCGAAGGACCCGCTCGGCGCCGGACCGGGCGGCGGCGTGACGGAGCGACTGCCCCCCTGTGTTCCACCGCCCGCGCCACCGGTGGGTGCCCCAGCCGTTGCGGCCACCGCCGCCGTCGTCAGGTACGCGGGCGACGTCGAAGACAAGCTCTGACCGGCCAGCCAGCCGGCGGTGCAGTTCTCGGTGTCAGGGCTCGACAGGCCCGAGAGCTCGCAGTTGAGGTCCGCCGCCCGTTGTGCCGCGCTCAGCTGCGCGCCGCTGGCCCTTGCGGACGCCGGCGCTGCCGCGCCACGCACGGCAGGTTCGACGATGCTCGTGCCGGTCGTAAGAGCGGCGCCGATCGAACCCGATTCGCTCGCGCTGACTGCAACAGTGGGAACACCCGGCATCGCCGCCCCCTGGCCGCCTGTGAGTGGCGGCGCGCCTTCGCCGGCCACGCCCGACGCGGTCTGTGTCGGCGCGCCTTCCTTTCCCTGTTCTGCGCCTGACGCGCCCGGCGCGGCGGTTTCCGGTGTCAGATGGAGAGGCTCGACAATCGCTTCTTTCACCGCTTCTACGGGGAGAGCTGGCCCCGGGGCTGGTTCTGACTGCGCTTCCACGGGCGGCGTCGGTGGCGGGGGTTCTGTGACGGCTTCGACCGGTGGTGGCGATGGCGCTTCGGGTTCGTCCGCTTGCGTGGGTGGCGCGTCTTCCGCGCCCGCTTCGCCGGCGGACGCTGATTCCGAGCCTGTTTCGCTCGTCGCTTCGCCGGGGGACGCTGATTCCGAGCCTGTTTCGCTCGTCGCTTCGCCGGGGGACGCTGATTCCGAGCCTGTTTCGCTCGTCGCTTCGCCGGGGGACGCTGATTCCGAGCCCGCTTCGCCTGGCGTTTCCACGGACGTTGCTTTTTCAGGACCTACCTGTACGGGCGGCGCGGCGGACTTCGCTTCGCGCGTCGCTCCTGGAACCGGTTCAGCGGCTCGAGCGCTGGCCGCGAGGATGAGCGTCCCGAGCACGACGATGATCGCGCTCCTCGCGCAGAGTCCTCCGCGGGAGACGAGTGCTCCGGCGGGAGTGCGGCTCATCGGGGGTGCCGCGCTTGTTCGCTTGCGCCTGGCGTAGGTTCGAATGGGGGACCGAGCCGCATGCTCAGCCGGTCGCGCCGAAGGCCTCGCCTCGGGCATCAAGTGCGAGATGCTCGCCGGGCGCCTCGGCGGGCCCCACACCCTGCCCGACGACAGTGCTGGTGGCAACCCAGTCAGCCACCTCGACCGCGTAGCGGCTCTCGCTGAACGCCGCGACGCGACACATGCCGAAACCGAGCACGGCGACCGCGACCGACGCGGTTGTGATCACGAGCAGCAGCAGCATCGGCTAAGGCTAAGCGATAAGCCTGACGAGTGCGCCGCGGCGGCGCGCTCGCGCTCATCTCACTGCGGCGATGTCGGCCTCGGGCGGGGTCGGTCGCCCCGAACAGGCCTACGCCCGGCAGACGGGGCTGACCGGCACTTCCATACCCGCCTCGCTCGTTGGCAGCGGATCGACCTTGCACCAGGCGAGCCGGTGTCGGCGCTCGTCCACGACAGCCACGAATTGATAGGTGATGCCGGCGCTGCGAATCGTGCACCGGTAGGGGATCCGCCCGGCGCTGGCGGCACCGTTGGGCTTGCACGTGACGCTCTGCAGGGGCCCGACCATCTGCTCGTCAGCGACGCGCTGACGGACGTCGTGCGCAATCGCTCGCTCGAGCGCCGACATCGGCGAGCTGTCGGCAGCGAGGCCAGCCAGGTGGGGCGCCTGGTCTTCCGCGATCGCCACGTCCGCGATGCGGTTGACTTCGGCTTCGGTCGCAGATTCGGAGGCGACGCCTTCAGGACCCGCTCGATCGACCGCGATCACGATCGTCGCGATCACCACCAGCCCCACTGCGCTCGCGAGCACCCAGCGTACCCACAGCGGCGGCACTCGCAACGCCTCGCGCCAAGAGCTCAAAGCGGCGGTGTGCGTTGACTACGGTTCATGGGGCTCGCCGGACGCTTTCGCGCCCTGAGACAGAAGAGCTTACCGCCGCTCGTGCCGCGCTAGACGCATACTGGCGTCATGAGCGACGGTCGCGACATCTATCAGCACGATCCGCTGGCCGCGAGCGACGATGCGTTCGAGGTGGGGCGGCTCGCTCATCTGGTGCCGGGCAACCGCGGGCGCATGCTCGACCCGCGACGTACCCCCGTGAGGATCATCAGCATCGACGAGGAGCACGGCTTCTTCGAGGTCGCTGTCGAGGCGTTCGAGGATGCTGGAGCGCGCTGGCAGCTTCCGCTCGAGGACGTATCGCACTTCCAGTTCGAGTTGGGAGCGAGCGCGCTGGCGGAGACGGACGTCCGTGAGCTCGAGAGCATCGTCGCCAGGCTCGACCGGCACTTCGAGGTGCCTGTGAGCAGGCAGGCCCACGATCGCACGCTCCACGACGTCGAAGCCGAGAGAGCCCGTATTCGGGGCACGCTGCGCGGTGATCCGGGTCTCGAGAGCGTCGACGTTGCCGCCTGCATTCGCACTCGGCGAGGCTCGACGCACGCAGCGCATGCGATCGAGAGCCTCCTGGAGGAAGCCGGCCTTGCGACGCTCGAGCGATCGCTCACGCGGACCTACGTCTCCAACCCCCATTCGGGTGAGCTCGTCAAGGCTCACGCGATCGTGATCGCCGAGATGGGGCTCTGTCCCTACGCCGGCAAGATCGTTCGTGACGGCGCGGTGTTCGCGGGAGAGGCGAGCAGGGAGCACAGACGCGCCCACGTCGTTCTGCGCTTGGCGTTCCTGCAGGAGCTGATGGCGATGATCGGTTGTGCAACGGTGCAGCTGTATCGAGGAACGGCGGTCGATCGCCCGCCGAAGCCAGCCCGGTCGGCGCCGCTCGTCTCCGCGACCTTCTCTCGGGAGGTGGCGATGTCGCACTTCGAGAGCCGGGCCGAGCATGCATCGCTCATGCGCCGGCAGGTGCCCGTGTCGCGGCTGTTCATGACCTTCCTCGAGACCAGCGCCATGAACGAACGCTACCTCGAGGCGGAGGCCGTCCTGATCGGGGAGCTCACTCGAGCAGCTCAGTGATCGCCGTGTCGATGTCGTGCGCCAGCTGATCGGCGTCGGGGAGCGCTTCGCGGTCGACGCAGATGCCGAAGCAGGCGAGATCACGGACGCTCGTCATCCCGATCGAGAGAGCATGGCGTTCGGCCAGCGGCACGACAGGATACGTCGCCTGCAGCGGGCAGCCGAGCATGTAGAGCGGCTCGGTCGGGCCGGGGATGTTCGAGACGACGAGGTTGAACGTGCGCGGGCTCGCGATCAGTCGCGACAGCGCATGCTGAACGGCAGGAAGCGTCAGGGCAGCGGCGCGGAGCGCGAGATCAGCGCCCTCGGGCTCGCCGTCGCTCTTGCGCTGGCTCATCGTCTCGTGCACGCTGCGCAGTCGCGTGAGCGGGTCGGGCTCGTCACACGGCAGCTCGGCGAACACGAACGAGATGTGGTTGCCGAGCGCGTCGTCGGGGCTGCGCACGCTGACGGGGACCATCGCCTTGAGCGCGACCGGGCGCTCGCCCCGGCGCATCAGGTACGCGCGCATCGCGCCCGCGACGGCGGCGAGCATGACGTCGTTGACGGTCGTCCCGTGGCGACGCTTGACTGCCTGGATGTCGCAGAGCGGACGCTGCGCCGAGACGAGGTGACGCAGCGGCGAGAGCTCCCCGTTGAGGGCGCTCGCGGGCGCGATCCCCAGCGAGTGACTCAGCGCTCGAAGGACTCTCGTCGTGCCGGCTGCGGCCTCACGGGTGGCGCGCGCCGGCGAGGTGGCTGAGCGCAGCGGGCCGCACAGGACGCCGAGCTGGGCGCCCAGGAGGTCAACGAGGCCCCTCACCAGCAAGCGCTCGGCGCTCGGCGGTGGCGTCGCGTGCCACTCTGCGTCGACGCTCGCCGGCGGCTCGGGAGACGGATCGAGCAGCAGCGAGGCGAGCTCGACAGCGGCGATGCCATCGACCATGCAGTGATGGACCTTGCCGACGAGGCCGATCTCCCGCGTCTCGGGTTCCTCGCAGATCCGAATCTCCCACAGCGGCCGCTCGCGCCGCAACGGTGTGGAGAGCACCTCATCGACGAGCTCCGCGAGCGGTCCGGGCGCGCGGTAGACGTGGCGCTCGACGGAGAAGCCCGGGTCATCGACCCACTCGGGGGCGTGCACGCTGAGGGGCACGGGCGCGAGCTTCTGCCGATAGCGCGGCGCACGCGACAGGCGCGCCGCGATGTGATCGCGCAGCTCCACGAAGTGCGGAAGTCGTCCTCCCGCGGGCGCCCCCAGCTTTGCCGCCCAGCCGACGTGCATGTGGGCGGCGGGCGTCTCGACGGCGAGAAACGACGCATCGAGTGCCGACAGGCGCGCGCTGGCGGTCATCGCGCGACGGCGCTGCCTCGCCGCCCCGGCGCGGCGGCCCTGCTCGCCCTCGCGGGGCTGGCGCGCCCGCGGCCGCTGCGGCGAATCGGCACGTCGCGTGCGGTGACGCTCGCGCGCGGGATCTCGCGTCGACCCCATTCCGCCGAGAGCGCGAACCCGACGAGCTGATCGAAGTAGCTCGCCAGCGGCGTCGGCGCAATGCCGCTGCGGCGCAGCGCCACACGCGCGCGCCGGTCGTCGTATCTGACCGCCATCGCGAAGTAGGGGAAGAAGATCTCGCTTTGCACGAGCGCCCGCCTGTAGCGCTCGTCGCGGCTGGCGCGCACGAGCAGCGGATGAAGGAGGCGGCGGTAGGGCCCGGGCGCGATCAACCGCGGTGCGGGGCGCTTGAAGTAGGCGGTCGCGAGCTCGACCAGCTCGCCGACCGTGCTCGCGTCCGCGCCGGCGGTCAGGTGATAGGTGGCGCCCTCCGCCTCAGGCGCCTGGCTCAACGCGAAGATCGCGTCGGCGACGTAGTCGACGGGGACGACGTCGACCGGCGCATCGCGGCACGCGGGGACAGCGAGGTACGCCCCTCGTGCGAACGCGCGCAGGGGCCAGTAGAGGACGTTGAAGGAGTTCGTCCAGCCGCTCGCGCGCTCGCCGACGACGATGCTGGGGCGCAGCACCGTGATCGGCATTCGCCCGTGCCACCTCGACACTAGTCGCTCCGCCTCGAACTTCGAGCGCTCATACGCGTTGCGAAAGCGCTGTCCGACGTCGAGGTCGTCCTCGCTGAACAGCCCCGCGTGTTCGCCGGCGACGTACGCCGTCGAGACGTAGGACAGGCGCCGCAACCCGCCGCGTCGCTGGCAGCGCTCGCCGAACTCCAGCATCCTCTGTGTTCCCTCGACGTTGATCGCCCGCAGCTCGTCGATCGGCTGCTCGAACGAGACGGACGCCGCCCCGTGCACGATCTCGCCGACACGCTCGGCCAGCTGTTCGCGCCGGCGCCCGAGCCCGAGCCCCGGCTGGGTGATGTCGCCGCGCACGGCGGTGACGCGCTTGGCGTAGGAGTGCTCTGGGCCGAAAAGACCTTGCAACGTGTGTGCGACGCGCCTCGCGGCGGCGCGATCGCTCTCTGCGCGCACGAGCGCATAAATCGGCCGCTGCGTCTGCTCGAGATACCGCGCCAACAGCTCCATGCCGACGAACCCCGTCGCGCCTGTCAACAGCACGCCCTCTCGGCTTGTTTGCTCGCTCGCGGTCGGCGTCGGATCCCTCCTATCTGCAGGTCTGTCGCTGGGCCCGCATGTCCGCGACCAGGCATCGATCGCCAGCCGGCACCCAGCGGCTATCGCGTTCGTATGTCCGCATCGGCACCGCGTCAAACCTGATTCGACAGAAAAATTACATTCGCCCGGACCGGCGGTTCGCCGGGCGAAGCTTGCGCCCGACGGGGGCCTGCCCCCCGGGCGAAGCTTGCGCCCGACGGGGGCCTGCCCCCCTTGGTCGCGAGCCACGCCTGCTAAAACGCCGATGACCCGAACCGGGTGTTCCGAACGCGACGGGAGTCCCATTCCCCACGACATGACAAGCACGTCGCAGCCCCACGGTGGTGATCGCTGATGCGCCAGGGCCCGCTTGCCGGTCGCTATCCCGCGGTCGCGGCGATGGTGATGTTCGCGCTGATTCCGTACTTGGCGTTGTCCGCTGCGCTCGAGCCGCTGACGCCGATCATCTCCAAGCAGCTACACATGAGCCTGCAGACGATGAGCCTCAGCTCGGGGCTCGCGAATGCCGCCTACGCGGCCGGCACGGTGCTGGCGGTCCAGTTGTCCCAGCACCTGCCCCAGAGAAGGATGCTGATCGTCTACGCCGCGGTGCTCGTGACCGGGTCGGTGCTCGCGGCGGCCGCTCAGGGCCCGGCGATGTACATCACCGGTCACGTGCTGCAGGGGCTTTGCACGAGCCTGCTGCTGATCTCTGCGGTGCCGCCGCTGGCGATCGGCTATCCGGCGAGCAAGCTGCGCACGACGGCGATGATCATGAACCTCTGTATCTTCGGGGCGGTCGCGCTCGGCCCGGCCGTAGGCGGGCTGCAGGCCCAGTCGCAGGCCTGGAGGCCGCTGTTCTGGGTCATCGCCGCGATCGCGGCCAGCTCGCTGATCCTGGCCGTGCTGACGTTCGATGACGCCCCGCCTGCCGATCCCGAGTCGCCGCGCGATCCACTGGCGATCGCGCTGGCGGCCGTCGGCTGCACGGCGGCGTTCTTCGGCGCCTCAGAGCTGCTGACGCACCCGTTCCTCTCCCCGGTGACGATCATCCCGCTTGTCGGCGGTCTCGCGACGATCGTCGTCCTGATCGTCTACCAGTTCCGCGCGAAGCGCCCGCTGTTGACGATCCGCACGATGTTGACCAGCACGATGCCGGTCGCGGGCATCGTCGTGGCGCTGTTCGCGGCGGCGGCGTCGGTGTCGGCGACCGCGCTGACCGTCGGCGCCCTGGCGGGACACTACGGGCCGCTACATATCGGCCTGCTGTATCTGCCGGAGGTCGCCGGCGCGGTGATAACCGCGGTTGTGCTCGGCGTGCTCATCACCAAGCGTGCGATCCACTATCTCCCGGTTGCCGGGATGCTGTTCCTCGCAGCCGGGATTCTCGTCTTCCGCATCGACGTGCCTCCGAGCCAGGCGGCCACCTTGGTCGGCTCGGGGCTGACGGGGATCGGTCTCGGCGCGACCGTTGCGCCCGCGCTGTTCGTTGCGGGCTTCTCGCTGCCCTCCGCCAGCCTCCAGCGCGTGTTCGCGATCGTCGAGCTGATGCGCGCGGTCGCGGCGTTCATGATCGCGCCGATCTTCGCCCACTTCGCCGCGACCGTCGGTGGCAACCTCTACGACGGCATCGGCATCGCGTTGTGGATCGGCCTCGCCCTCGCTCTCGGCGGCGCCCTGATAGGCGTTGCGATCTACGTGCTCGGAGGTGCGCGCCCGCAGACGCCCGACATCGAGCGCTTCGTCGCGGGCGAAGCGCCTGCGTGGTACTCGCCGCCGCTGCTTGCGAGAGTTCGCCCGGGCTTGAGCGCCGCTCGGCCGGCGACCGAAAGCGCCAACTGAGGTGGCGTCGAACGACACCCACACGGCGACGCCTGTCCGATCGAATGGTCCCGTGCTCTTCGCCTATGACGGCTCTGAGCTTGCGAGGCTCGCGATCGAGCAGGCCGGCTATCAACTTGCTCCGGGACGCGACGCGCTGGTCGTTTGCGTCTGGCAGCCGGGCGATGTCGGGTTTCTGCCCAGCGGCGGGCGGCATCTCAACGCTGCCGAGGCGACAGAGGTACGGAAGGCCGCGGAGGAGACGGCCGCCGACGGAGCGTCGCTCGCTGGGAAGGCGGGGTTCCAAGCGCAGAGCATCGCGATCGAGGCATCGCCGACCTGGAAGGGGATCGTCGCAATCGCCGACGAGCGTCAAGCAAGCGTAATCGTGCTGGGCTCGCACCGCCGTAAGGGGCTGGCGGGACATCTGCTCGGCAGCGTCGCCGCCGCCGTGGCGTCGCACTCGAAGTCCTCGGTGCTCATCACACATTCGTGAAGGTAGGACCTCGAGGACGTTGTCGGGCTTTTCCGTGAAGTTGCTTCGCCGATTCGAGAGCGCATCAAACGCCGCTACGCGCGTATGTGTACTGGTACCTTTGTACGGTGCTTGGGAGGCCGACGGGGTGGGAGGCTGGCGTCACGGAGAGACGGCGCGCGGCAGGCGTGGGCGCGCGATTCTCGCGTCGGGCGGCGACCCTGATCGCGGCGTCGGCGCTGCTGCTCGCAGCGTGTCCGGCCGTGGCAGCTGCGTCGACGACGCTGGGATCCGAACAGATCATCGTGCAGGGACCCGATGCCGGCGCAGTGATCACGCGCGCGCCATTCCAGAATCTCGTTCACCGATGCTGTCGGAAACACCGTGCTTTCCGAGGCTCCGACGCAAGGCAGCGGGTTCACTCTCCCGGCGACCTTGCCCGGCGTGCAGAGCGCACCGGGTAGCACGGCCCTTTTCGCCCCGCTCTCGTTTCTCGTCGGCAGCGACCAGCCCGCCACCTACACGGCATTCAGCAACGCGGGCAATCTGCTCTCCGACGAAGAAACGGGCACCGAGTACTCAGCGCGTGAAGTCCTCGCGGCGTCTCCCTACGGAGACGGCGTGGAACTCACCGTCTCTACCGATGACCCGTCCGGACGCCAGCTGTCAGTGAGGGTCGTGCCGGACGGCGCCGGCGCAATTCGAGTCTCAGCGAGACCGCTCGACGCCACCGGCGTCGCCGCGATGGCTGATTCCTTCAGCTCATCGCCCCAGGAGGCGTTCCATGGCTTCGGCGGGCGTCACAACTCACTCGACCAGCGCGGGCAGGACTTCTACAACTGGGTCGACCAGGAGAACAGCGGAACGGGCCCACAGGAAAACCCAGGTGAAACCAACCTGAGCCCCGACGGCCCCCAAGCCGCGTACTACGTCCAGTCCTCGTTCGTGTCTAACGACGGTTATGGGTTCCTGCTGGACCAAAACGAGCTCTCGCGCTGGCGACTGGATTCCGGCGAAGAGCCTGACATCTGGCAGAGCGAGGTGGCTGCGCCGGAAATAGACTACGTCGTCGCGCCTGGCGACATGGCCCAGGCGATCGCCACACTCACCTCGATCACCGGGCGTCAGCGAACGCCGCCGACATGGGGTCTCGGACCGATGTTCGACCGCGAGGTCGAACTGTTCGAGCACGCATCGCAATATGAACAGCAGATCGAAAGCGATTTGCACGAAATCACGGCCGACAAACTGCCGGTCGAAGCCTACCGGATCGAGGGATGGGCGTTTTTGAGCAAGCCGTTTCTCGAAAGCGTGATCGCCCGCCTGAAGGCGCTTGGGATTCGCCCGCTCGTCTATTTTCGCTCGTTTGTCGCTGATGAAGAACTCGGAACGGAATACTCGACGGAATATGATGAGGCCCTTCAGAATGGCTACGTTGCGAGCACGGAAGGCGGCCAGCCATACGTCTTTCAGGACAACTTCCTGAACGACGCGGCAGTAATCGACTTCACGAACCCGAACGCCGTCAGCTGGTGGCGAAAACGTCTCGATGCCGCGCTCGACCTTGGGGCGGAAGGCTTCATGCTGGATTTCGGCGAGCAGGTCCAGCCAGGCATGCATTTCAGTGACGGCTCGACCGGGGATCAGATGCATAACCGCTACCCGGTGCTCGCTGAGAAGGTGACGCGCGAAGCAATTGAAGCCTATGAAGCGGAGCATCCCGGTCGCTCGATCGTCTTCTTTACGCGGAGCGGCTACAGCGGCGAACCGGGCTCCGCCGCCTATGAGAACTTCAACTTCCCGGGCGATGAGACGACCAACTGGAGTCAGGCCTCCGGACTTGCCTCGCTGACGCGAGACATGCTCAACCGTGCCATCGGCGGCGCCTACGGCTACGGAACAGATATTGGCGGCTACGAGGGCGCGGAACCAACGACCAGGGAACTGTTCGTCCGCTGGGCCGAGTGGGCGGCGCTCTCCCCGGTGTTCCGACTGCACGGCGCGCTCGGCGAAGAGCACACGCCGTGGGATCCAAAGATCAACGCGGTTGCGGTCTACAAGCAGCTCTCCGAGCTGCATATCAGCGCCGAGCCATACATCTCCGCGCTCTGGAAGCAGGCCGATGAAACCGGCATTCCGATCACCCGGCCGCTCTATCTCGCCTACCCCGACGATCCACAGGCAGCGCTGCAGGATCAGGAGTGGCTGCTGGGCCCCGACGTGCTGGTGGCACCGATCGTCGAAAAGGGGGCCACCGGCCGAACCGCCTACTTCCCAGCCGGGTGCTGGCGCGATCCCGAAACCGGCCAGCAGGTTCTCGGCCCACGCTACGAAACGGTGGCCGCCGACCTCGAACAGCTGCCCTTCTTCTTCACCTGCGGCA
Source organism: uncultured Solirubrobacteraceae bacterium (assembly GCA_963759265.1). Taxonomy (GTDB): domain Bacteria; phylum Actinomycetota; class Thermoleophilia; order Solirubrobacterales; family Solirubrobacteraceae; genus Palsa-744. The sequence goes on along the minus strand of CAVWYR010000001.1, from coordinate 3,080,800 downwards.
CCGCGCCATTTTCCCCGCCGAGCGAATACAGCAGCGGCCAGACGTACACGAAAGCGCTCGCCGTCAGCACCACGAGCCTTGCGTCAGGCAGAGTTGGCACCCGTTACTTCCAGAACATGGCGGCCAACGGCGGTGTCACGCCCTTCGTCAGATGGTCCGTTACGGCCGGGACCCTGCCTTCGGGGCTGAGCCTCGACGCGCAAACCGGCGCGATCGTGGGCGCGCCGAACGCACCCGGGGTGTCCACCTTCACCGTCGAGGTGACCGACTCGAGCACGCCGACTCCGACGTCGGCGACGGCAGGCTTGTCGATCACGGTGCTTCCCGCGGAAGAAGGCGCCGCAGAATATGGTCAGTGTGTCGCGTTGGCAAAGGGCCGCTACACCGAAGGCGACTGTCTCACGAAGTCCGCGAAGGCGCGAAGGGGCAGGTATGAATGGGTGCCGGCACCGACGTCGATCTGCGTCCGTCGGAAAGGCGGCCAATATAAAAGCTCGTCGTGCGCTACCAGGCGGCGGCACGGGAGGCTCGGTAGGTGGGAAAAGGACGCCTTTCCTCGTTATGTCTCGCGAACCGGGCCAGTGACGCTCGAGGCGGCCGAAGGCGTCGAAGTCGTTTGTGCTGCCAGCTCGGGCGTGCAGGAAATCACCGGTCGAAAAACCGGAAACGAGACGATCACGCTCACAGGTTGTGAAAGCTCAGGGCGCGATTGCACCAGCGAAGGGCCCAACAGCGTCCCATCCGGGAGCGCCGGAGTGATCGACACGTCGGTCCTCACCGTCCGGCTCATCGAACCATCGTCGGGCGAGGTCTTCACGGAGCTGGAAAGCTCCCCGCGCTATCCCTACTCCTCGGAATTCAGCTGCGGCGGCCAGAATCTTTAGGACGATGGGCGCGATGGTCGGCGCCCAGGCCGGCAACATCAACGTGCCGAGTGTCTCGAGCACGACAACGTTTGGGCTCAGCGAGGGCGAGCAAGCCCTCTACAGCGAACTATCGACTGACGGCGGAGCTACGTGGGCTGCTCCCGCTGCATCGACTGAGGTTGCTGTGGCGAGCAACACCTCGACGGTGCCGACAGAGATCAAAACCTAGCGACCGGCAAGCTACGCCGGGCGTGGGATCCAGGCGCTCAGGCCCGACGTCGGCGGGGCTTTCGTGAAGTGGAGCTAGAGGGGCTCGAACCCTCGACCTCCGCCATGCCATGGCGGCGCTCTCCCAGCTGAGCTATAGCCCCAAGCGTCCCTATCCTACCGCCCGGCTAACTGACGTTCCAGTTGCGTCTCAACGAAGCGCGTAGCTCGTAGTCGCTCGCCCAATGCACGCCTAGTGCCTGGTTGTTGCGTGTCGGCGCAATGCGCAGACTGATCGCTTTGCAACCCTCGACCTCCTCGATGGGGATGAGGTAGCAGCTGTCTGTGACAGGGGCATAGGCGGCGATCGCGTCGATCTCCTCGCCCGAGTACGTGCTGCGCAGGTAGCCGCCCGGCGTGTGTCGGCTGGTGGCGCAGGGGGTCGTGAGCACGCCTCCCCGCGGCGACGCCCACTTGCATTGGACTCGCAGCAACTGCGCACCCGTATCGACGACGATGTCGTACCTCCCGCCCTCGCAGAGCGGTCGTAGAACGACGAGATCGAGATGCATGAGCGCGGCCGCTATCTCTGCCTCTGCGACCGCGCCCTTGCGCGAGCTGCTCAGGTTCACCATCGATCGGACGCTATCGCGCCGTCTGTTTCCTGCGGGTGTCCTCTGTCAGAACTCTGTGCCGCGGGTGTGCCAATTCTGTGCCGGCTGTCGCGGCGCGCGGATGGTCCGGCGATTTCCTACCCTCGCGGCAAGAACTCCGGCACGTCGAGATCCTCGCGCGAGCGGTCCTGGCCCTGTTTGCGCCGGCCGCGTTTCTGGCGTCCGCGCGCCGGCTCTGACTCTTCGACTTCTGTGTCGCTGCCGGAGGTGATCTGATCGAGCCGCGCGGTCATCGCGCCGTGCGTGAGGCCGACGTCGCGCAGCAGGCGCTCGGCGTTGTTGCGCAGTGACACCGACAGCTCGCGCAGGTTTCGCGAGATCTCGGTTCCCTCGGCGAGGATGTCGTGCGCGACGACGTGCGCGTCGCTCGTGATCTCGCGGGCTTCCTCACGCGCCTGGCCCTTGATCGTCCGTGCCTGCTCCTCGGCGTCTGTCTGCAGGCGCGCGAGCTCGTCTTTGCGCGCCGTCAGGAGACCCTCGGTCTGCTCTTGGGTCTCCGTGGCAATGCGCTCGGCCTCCGTTCGCGCGGTGTCCACGAGCCGTGTCGACTCCTCCTGGGCGGCCATGTGCATCTGCTCGGACGCCTGCTTGGCTGCGGCGCGCACACTCTCGGACTCGTCCCTGGCGGCTGCGCGCACGCTCTCGGACTCCTCCTTGGCGGCGGCGCGGACACCCTCAGACTCCTGGTGGGCCTTGGCCCACAGTTGTTCGGACTCCGTCCGCGCGTTGGCGAGCAGACCCTCCGCCTCCTCGCGCGCCTGCTCCAACGATCGCGTGGCCTCCTCGTGCGCGCTCTCGGCCTCGCCGCGCAGCGTCGTCGCCGCGGACAAAGCCTCGGTCCGCTCGACCTCCGCCTGTGAGCGGGCCGCGCCGAGGAGCTCCTCAGCCTCCTCCTCGGCCGCGAGCACGCGATTGTCGGCTGCGCGATCGGCCTCCGCGATTCGCTCGCGCGCACGTGCCTCGGCCTGCTCGCGCAGTTCCGCAGCCGCACGTTCGGCGGCTCCGACGATGTTCGCGACGCGTCCCGGCGCAGAGCTCAGCGCGTTCGGATCCGCGTCCGGCGGCACGTAGGGCTCGGGCTCTTCGAGGTCGTCCACGCCGCCATCGTAAACCGCGGCGCGCAATCGCGTCTGGACGCGCTCGTTCGCCACAGCGCGACGGCGGGCAAGCGCCCCCTGCGAGGCCCCTCGTGATGGCAGAAATCGTTGGAAATCTGTCCTTGCGGACGGAGCCCGCGTCAGCCATGATCGGTGCATGCAGCGCACTCCCAATCCACGGCTGATCACGATCCTCGCCTACCCCGGTGTGCAGAGCCTCGACGTGACCGGGCCGCTCGAGGTCTTCACTGGTGCGCGCAGCCTGGTCGCGGCCGGCGCGTCCAGCGATCGCGGCTATGAGGTGCGCACGGTGAGTCACGACGGCCAGCCGCTGCGCACCTCGAGTGGTCTGACGCTGACCCCGGACGCGAGCGTGAGCGAGATGCGTGCTGAGATCGACACGCTGATCGTCGCCGGCGGATCCGGGCACGTGCAGGCGGCCGGGGAGGAGGCGCTGATCGAGTGGATCGCACGCGCCTCGCGCAAGGCCAGGCGCACCGCCTCGGTGTGCACCGGCGCGTTCCTGCTCGCCCGCGCGGGGCTGCTCGACGGCCGGCGCGCCTGTACGCACTGGGCGTCTGCGCAGGATCTGCAAAGCCAGTACCCACAGGTGCGTGTCGACGCCGAGCCGATCTTCGTGCGCGATGGTGCGATCTGGACCTCTGCAGGCGTCACCGCCGGCATGGACCTCGCGCTGGCGCTCGTCGAGGAGGATCTCGGCCGCGACGCCGCTCTTCTGATCGCCAGGCATCTCGTGCTGTTCCTTCGCCGCCCCGGTAATCAGTCCCAGTTCAGCGCGACGCTCGCAGCGCAACGCGCCGGGCGCGAGCCGCTGCGCGAGATCCAGCGCTCCGTGCTAGAGGACGTCGGCGGCGATCACTGCGTCGAGGCGATGGCCGCGCGGGCGCACATGAGCGTGCGCCACTTCGCGCGCGCGTTTCGCGCGGAGACAGGCGTGACCCCCGCGCGCTACGTCGAGCGGGTGCGTCTGGAGGCCGCGCGCCGATGCCTGGAGGACACCGCCGAGCCGATCGCGACGGTCGCGCTTGCATGCGGCTTCGGCACGGCCGAGACGATGCGCCGCGCGTTCATTCGCGCGCTCGAGGTAAGCCCAGCCGAGTATCGGCGACGCTTTCACACACCAACCAGCAAGGAGATGGCCGCATGAAGATCGCGATCGTCGTATACGACCGGCTGACCGCGCTCGACGCGATCGGGCCGTACGAGGTGCTCAGCCGCCTGCCGGAGGCGAGCGTGACGTTCGTGGCGGCGGAGCCTGGGCCGGTGAGGACCGACAACGGCATGCTCACGCTCCTCGTCGAGCACTCGCTGCAGGACGTCGCGAGCCCCGACATCGTGCTCGTCCCGGGCGGGCCCGGCGAGGTCGTGCAGCGCGTCGGCGGGCCGGTGCTCGAGTGGCTCAGGCAGGCCGATCGCACGAGCACGTGGACCACGTCGGTGTGCACTGGGTCGTTGATCCTTGCCGCCGCCGGGCTGTTGGACGGCAAGCGCGCGACCAGCCACTGGCTGGCACTCGACGAGTTGCGCCGCCTCGGCGCCGAGCCTGTCGAGGAGCGCGTCGTGTTCGACGGCAAGCTCGTCACCGCCGCCGGTGTCTCTGCCGGCATCGACATGGCGCTCACACTCGCTGCTCGGGTGGCCGGCGACGCCGTCGCCCAGGCGATTCAGCTGGGGATCGAGTACGACCCGCAGCCGCCGTTCGACGCCGGCTCGCCGCACAAGGCGCCGGCCGAGGTCGTCGAGCTGCTGCGTAGCAGGACGCGCCATCAGGCGCAGGGTCAGGAGGCGCTTCCGGCGAGCCGGTGATCGCGCGGGCGGGTGGCCGGGGCGTTCCGTCCCAGGCCGCCCGCTAACCTGCGACTGCCGATGGCAGAGCACCGCTACGACCCGCATGAGATCGAGCCTCGCTGGCAGGCGCTATGGGCCGGCGAGCGCACCTGGGAGGTCACGAACGAGGCTGGCGCCGACGCGCGCGAGGCGCGCGGCTCCGGGCACGGCGGCGCGGGCGCGCAGCCGCCGACCTCGTATGTGCTCGAGATGCTCCCGTATCCAAGCGGCGAGCCGCACATCGGCCATCTGAAGTGCTACTCGGTTGGCGACGCGATCGCCCACTTCCGACGGCGCCTCGGTGCTCGTGTGCTGCACCCGATGGGCTACGACGCGTTCGGGCTGCCGGCGGAGAACCACGCGATCAAGACAGGAGTCCATCCGCGCGTCTCCACGGCCGAGTCGATCGCCTCCTTCCAGCGCCAGTTTCGCTCGTGGGGCATCTCGATTGACTGGTCGCGCGAGCTGGCGACGTGCGAACCCTCCTACTACCACTGGACGCAATGGATCTTCCTCGAGCTGTTCCGCTCGGGGCTTGCCTACCGCAAGGAGGCCGCTGTCAAGTGGTGTCCGAAAGACCAGACGGTGCTCGCCAACGAGCAGGTCGACGCCGACGGCTGCTGCGAGCGCTGCGGGGCGCTGGTCGAAGTCAAGCAGCTCGAACAGTGGTTCCTGCGCATCACCGACTACGCCGAGCGGCTGCTCAACGATCTCGAGGAGATCGAGTGGCCCGAGCATGTAAAGACCATGCAGCGCAACTGGATCGGGCGCAGCGAGGGCGCGGAGGTGACCTTCCGCTGTGAGGATCTCGGCGTCGACTACCCCGTGTTCACGACGCGCCCGGACACGCTTTTCGGCGCGACCTTTTTCGTAGTCGCGCCCGAGCACCCCGACGTGATGCGCCTCGCACGCGGCACCGAGTACGAGCAGGCGGTCCACGGCTACGTCAACCACGCGCTCAACGAGACCAACGAGGAGCGCGGCAACGCCGAGAGGCCCAAGACCGGCGTCCCGCTCGGGCGCACCGTCACCAACCCCGTCAACGGCGAGCAGATCCCGATGTACGTCGCCGACTACGTGCTGATGGAGTACGGCACCGGCGCGATCATGGCGGTGCCGGCGCACGACGAGCGCGACTACGCGTTCGCGACCGCATTCGAGCTCCCGATCCGGCGCGTCATCTTCCCCCCGAACGCCGAGGATGCCGTCGAGGCCGCTCCGGGCGAGGACGGCCTGCCGTACGTGGGCGACGGCACGCTCGTCAACTCGCACCCCGACTTCGACGGCATGGGCAACCGCGAGGCGCTTGGCGCGATCGTCGCGTGGCTGGACCGCGAGGGCAAGGGCCATGCCTCGGTCAACTATCGCCTGCGCGACTGGCTCGTCTCGAGGCAGCGCTACTGGGGCACTCCGATCCCGATCGTGCACTGTCCGACGTGTGGGATGGTGCCAGTACCGCTCGACCAGCTGCCGGTCGAGCTTCCCGACATCGAGGATTACACGCCAAAGGGCCGCTCGCCGTTGGCGGCCGCCGAGGACTGGGTGAGCATCGAGTGCCCCGCCTGCGGCGGCCGGGCGCTCAGGGAGACGGACACGATGGATACGTTCGTGGACTCCTCGTGGTACTACCTGCGCTACTGCGACGCGCGCAACGAACGCGCGGCCTGGGACCCGGCCGCGCTGCGCGAGTGGATGCCGGTCGACCAGTACATCGGCGGCGTCGAGCACGCGATCCTGCACCTGATGTACGCCCGCTTCTTCACCAAGGCGCTCGCTGACCTCGGGCACCTCGACTTCCAGGAGCCGTTTCAGGCCCTGTTCACGCAGGGCATGGTCACGAAGGACGGCGCGAAGATGAGCAAGTCGCGCGGAAACGTGGTCTCGCCGGCGTCGATCATCGAACGCGTCGGCGCGGACACCGCGCGCTGTTACATCCTTTTCGTCGGTCCCCCCGATCAGGACGCCGACTGGTCGGACGACGGCGTCGAGGGGGTGCACCGCTTCCTCGGACGGTTGTGGCGGCTCGCCGCCGAGACGGCCGAACGGACCGCGCCGCCCCGCGCGCAGCTGCTGGCCGAGCACGCGAGCGAGGGGGACGATCGCGTGCTCCTGCGCAAGACGCACTGGGCGATCGACAAGATCAGTGGCGACCTGCGCAGGTTCGCGTTCAACACCGCGATCGCGGCGGTGATGGAGCTGTTGAACGAGTGCTCGCGGCTGCGCGAGTCGGTCCAGCCGGAGACGCTGCGCTTCGCGCTCGGCACGGCCGCGTCGCTGTTGTTTCCGTTCGCCCCACATGTCTGCGCGGACATCTACGAGCGCTTGACCGGCGAGCGCGTGTGGGAACAGCCGTGGCCGCAGGCCGACGAGGCGCTGCTGGAGAGCGATGTCTATGAGCTCGTATGTCAGGTCAACGGCAAGGTCCGCGACCGCGTGCAGGCGAGTGCCGACGCGGGACCGGAGGCGCTGAAGGACCTCTGTCGGGCCGCGCCCAACGTGCGCGCGCACGTTGATGGCAGGGAGGTCGTCAAGGAGATAGTCGTGCCCGGCAAGCTCGTCAACCTAGTCGTCCGATAGCCGGCGCGCTACTGCGTCCTCGGTCGCTCGCGTACCGAAGCCGGGAGACACTTCGCCTTCGGCTCGCATCCCCGTTTCGGCCAGCACGCCACGCGAACTGCCTGTGCCCCGGAGGGGTGCGTCCTTGTATCGCTTGGCTCTCGAACGACTAGGTCGTGTGTCTCCGCGGGGGCCTAGACTCGCGCGGATGCCCGAGCTGAAGCCCGCGTACCTGATCCACGGTGACGATCACGGCGCGCTCGCCGAGCGCCGCGCGGGGCTGCGCGCGCTGGCTGAAGCTGAGCAGGGTGCGGGCACGAGCGTCGAGCTGCTGGAGGGCGAGGGAGCGACACCGGCGGGCGTCGCTGAAGCGCTCGCGGCGATGACGCTCGCGATCGGCCGGCGCGTGATCATCGTCGAAGGGGTCGAGCGCTGGCGCGAGGCCGACGTGGAGAAGTACCTGCGCGGCGCGATCGAGCAGATGCCGCCCGACACGACGCTCGCGCTGTTCGCGCGCGAGGAGGCTCGCGCGAAGGCCCCTGCGACCGTGCACGCGCTCGTCAAGCGCGCAGGCGGTCAGGTCGTCGCGCAGATGACCGTCAAGCCGTGGGAGCTCGCGAAGTGGGCGCGCGAGCAGGCGGCGCGTCTCGGTCTGTCGCTCGACGGCGCCGCGGCGAAGGCGCTCGTCGCGCAGGTCGGAGAGCGCCAGCAGCGGCTGCTGCGCGAGCTCGAGAAGCTGGCGCTCGAAGGCGAGCAGGCCGGCACCGCGCCAGCCGACGCAACGGGCGCGGCCGGCGCCGCCGACACACCCGGCGCCGCGGCGGCCCTGAGGGCAGTCGGCGTGGACGAGATCGAGCTGCGCGCCGCGCACTCGACCGAGTGGCGCGCGTACGGCCTCGCGGACGCGCTCGTGGGCGGCGATGGCCGCGACGCCGCGCGCTCCTACCTGCGCCTGCGCCAGCAGGGCGAGCGCCTGTCGGGGCTCACCTACCTGATGGCCCAGCGGCTGCGCGACGCGCTCGCTGTCGCGGTGCGCCTGCAGGCGGGCGAGTCGATCGGCGAGGTCAAGCGCGGACTGCGCATGCCCGCGCGTGCAGCGGAGCGCTTCGTCGCTGACGTGGCCCGCAGCAATACCGATCGGCTGCGCGCGGCGCTCGCGGTGCTCGCAGACCTGGAGCTCGACTCGCGCGGCGGCGCGCCGCTCGCGACCAGTCGCACCGCGCTCGCGGGCTCCGACGAGGACACCCTCGCTCTGCGCGCGATCGACACGATCACCCGCTAGGCGGCCGCTGGACGGCGCGATCTTCGTCCGGCGTCGCCGCTCAGCTCGCTGGGGGCGATCCGCGGGGTGTGGTTGCCTTCACGCCGTTGCGTACGGGAAGGCGCTCGAGAGCGTCGGCCATGACGGTGGTGCCGTCGCTGCGGGCGAGGGCGTCGGCCATCGCGCGGGCACCGTCTTTGATCGACCGATCCGCCAGGGCGCCGGCGATCACGCTGCGCAGCTTCTCGGGGGAGCTCTTCTTGCTGACCCTCACGCCGGCGTTCACGAACACAACGCGCGCGGCGTTATCGGGCTGGTCGCGCGCATCGGGGATGCAGACGAGCGGAACACCATCGGCGAGCGCCGCGTTGACCGTCTGCCATCCCGCGTGGGTGACCATGAGCGATGCTTGCGGGAGCACCGCTCGATGTGGCACGAACGCCACGGTGCGCGCGTTCGCGGGGATGCGCAGGCGACTGGCGTCGAGCGCAGGGCCCGCCGTCAGCAGCGCCCGAACCGGCAGCCCGGCGACGGCGTCGAGCGCTCGCTGGGCGAGCGCGTCCTGATCCATGTAGCTGGTGCTGAAGCTGAGCAGCACGAGCGGATCGGTGTTCTCCTCGGGCCACGGCGACACCCAGTCCTTCTCGAACGGCTCGAACGCGGGGCCAACGTAATGGACGTTTGCGGGGAGCTGCGCTTTGCTCGAGAAGTCGAGCTCCGGCGCGGTCATCACGTAGATGGCCTGCGCACCGAGAACCTGGTCGCCGTAGTCCTTCAGCGGCGCAAGCCCATGTTCGGCACGGACACCGTTCAGCACGGGCAGAGCGGGCGCCCAGAAGCGGCGGGTCATGCGATCGAACAGGCGATCGCGCACGGCACCCAACGGACCGGCCATCGGCGACAGGCCACTGAACAGCGGGGGCGCGCCGCGAGCCGGTAGTGGATAGGGGCAGTGAACGAGCGCCGCGGCTGGCACGCCCGCGAGCTCAGCCGCGATCCCGCCAGCCGGTATCAGCCAGTCGAACACGACCACGTCGGCGCTCCAGCCATCGAGTGCCTCGATCGCATCGCGTGCCCCATCGGGCATCGGCGCGGTCGCGCCGTCGCGGAGTCGCTTCGCGGCGCCAAGCTGCGTGCGCGCCTCCCAGTCACGTACAGGGTCGGTCTCCGGGCGCGTCAGGTCGAGGTCGGGCATCGCCCGCCGGTACTCGACGAGCTCCGCCCCAGTGCTCTCGATCCGCTCGCGTGCGGCGCGGTGGGCGAGCACCCGCACCTCGTGACCGCGGTCGACGAGCTCACGTGTAAGCGCGAGCTGCGGTGGTGCGTTGCCGCTGAACGCCAGGAGCGTCTGGAAGACTCGCATATAATTCATCTTAGTATGACCAAGATGAATAAGTCAAGCGCCTCGCGCAAGGAACGCGCCTATCGGATGAGCGCCCGCGCCGATGCGGCCGCGGCGACCGGCGAGCGGCTGCTCGCCGCGGCGTGGAAGCACTTCGGCACTCGACCGTATGAGGAGGTCCGCCTGCGCGAGATCGCTGCCGAGGCGCTCGTCACCGAACAGACGCTGCTCGCGCGCTTTCACTCCAAGGACGAGTTGCTCACCGAGGCGTACAGATGGTGGGCGACGAGCGAGAAACCGCGCCGCGACGCGGCTCCCGTGGGCCGTTTCCCGGAGGCCGTCGCCAACGTCTTCGATCACTACGAGACGAACGGAACGGCAATTCTGCGCATGCTCTCCCAGGAGGAGCGCATCCCCGCGGTGCGCCACCTCACCGACAGGGGCCGGGAATACCACCGCGATTGGGCGAGCAGGGTCTTCCAGCCGCTGCTGGCCGGCCTGCGGCGCGCACCCAGAGAGCGCCGGCTCGCGGCCCTCGTCATCGCGACGGACGTGCTCGTGTGGAAGCTCCTGCGACTCGACATGCAGCTCAGCCGTCCCGAGGCCGAAGAGACCGTCGTTGAGATGATCGAGTCCTACTCGAGGCGATCGAGCTAAGAGAGCCTGCTGAGGCCAGTGCTCTTGCCTTCAGGGCGGGCTAGGACTGCTTGGCGACGAGCGTGCGGGCCGCGCGGGACTTCTTGCGGGCGCCGGTGTTCTTGTGCATCGCGCCGCGCTTGACGGCCTTGTCGATCGTGCTCACGAGCTCGCGGTGGATCGCGTCTGCGCTGGCCTGCTCACCGCTCTCGACGAGCGACTCGAGGTGACGGAAGTGCGTCTTGATCGTCGAGGTGTAGAGGCGGTTCTCGATGCGCTCTCGCTCTGAGCGCAGGATCCGCTTCTTCTGTGAGTGGATGTTTGCCATTGCTGATCTCGCGAGGCGCAAAAGACATGCGCCCAGACACGCGAACCTCCCGATCGGTGACCGGTCGCCGTACTATAGCGGCCTTGTCCGCCAGCGCAGAACCCTTCGGCGAGGAGCCGGTCGTCCCCGCGCCGCCGGGGGGCGGCGATACAGGCAGGGGCATCGCACGAAACACGGCGATCTTCTCGGTTCTCACCGGCCTTTCGCGCGTCATCGGGCTGCTGCGCGAAGTCATATTCGCGAGCTATTTCGGGACGACCCAGTACGCATCCGCATTTGCGATCGCCTACCAGGTCCCGAACTACATCGCCCAGCTGTTCGCCCAATCGGCGCTGTCGGCGGCGTTCGTGCCGGTTTTCACCGAACTGCTGCAGAAGGGCCACCGCAACGCGGCGATACGCCTCGCGTCGACGCTGTTCTGGATGATGCTGATCGGCCTCGGCGCGATTACCGCGTTGTTCATTCTCGGGGCCGGGGTCGTGATGCCGCTGTTCATCGGCCCGAAGTTCGGACAGGATCTGGTCGGCCTCACGGTTGGCCTCTCGCGGGTGTTGTTCCCGGTCGTCCTGCTGCTTGGCCTGAACGGGCTGCTCGTCGGCGTCCTGCAGTCATATGACCACTTCACGATCCCCGCGCTCTCGCCGGCGGTATGGAACATCGTGATCATCGTCCTGCTCGTCGTGCTCGCGCCGCACTTTCACGGCGAAGACGAGATCTATGCGTTCGCGATCGGCATCCTCGTGGCGACGGGGGTGCAGCTTTCGATGGCGTTCGCTGCGCTCGGGCGCATCGACTTTCGCCTGCGCGTGCACATCGACTGGCGCGACCCGCGCGTCAGGCAGGTGTTCGTGTTGATGCTCCCGGTGATGCTCGGTCTCGGCATCGTCAACCTCGACCAGCTCATCAACGCGACCTTCGGCAGCCTCGTCTCAACCGAAGCGCCGAGCGCGATCAACAACGCGTTCCGTATCTACATGCTCCCCCAGGGCGTGTTCAGCGTCGCGGTCGCGACGGTCCTGTTCCCGACGCTCAGTCGCATGGCCTCGCGCCGCGACCCGGGTGCGATCCGACGCACGGTTGGCAGCGGCATGCGCCAGATCAACCTGTTGATGATCCCTGCGGCTGCGTTCATGCTCGTGCTGCCGACGCCGATCGTACGGCTCGTGTTCGAACGCGGTGCGTTCAACGCGCAGTCGACGCACCTCGTCTCGATCGCGCTGTTCTGGTTTGCGCTGAGCCTGCCGTTCGGCGGCCTGAACCTGCTGCTGACGCGCACCTTCTTCGCGGTGCAGAGACCGTGGATCCCGACGAGCCTCGCGGCGATGAACATCGTCGTCGACATCATCGTCAGCATCGCGCTGTACAAGCCGCTCGGCATCGCTGGCCTGATCATCGGCACGCTGACCGCGAACGTGATCATGACGGTGCTCCAGTTCTACCGCCTGCGCGCGGGTCTGAACGGCCGCCTGGAAGGTGCGCAGACGACGATGATCACGGTGCGAATCCTGATCGCGTCGGTGTTGCTCGCGGGCGTCTCGTGGGTTGTCTGGAAGCTGCTCGATGAGCTGCTTGGCACATCGCTGCCGGCGGAGATCGTCAGCGTTGGCGGAGCAGCAGCCGCAGGCCTTGCCGTGTACGTGCGCGCGGTGCTGGTCATGCGCATCCCAGAGGCCCACCAGGTGAGCGCCTTGATCCGCGCGCGGCTCGGGCGCGCCTGACGCAGCGAGGCGCGCGGACGGCGATAGCGAGGCCGGCATACCGCGGCTGCGGTATAGGCGCCGCGGCCGAGCAACACCCGCACGGCGGGCGGGTTAGCGGGTTGGGGTTGGTAGGGGCAACCCCGACCCGGGCCTCCATCCGGGTCGCGCGACTCGGGCTCCATCCGGGTCGTGCCAGCGTGAGCGGGGGCAGGGATGCCCCCAGCTCCGCGCAGGCGGGCGCATGGGGCTCTCGGATGTCCGCCGTGCGGCGGTGCCCGGACGACCGAGCAGAGGCCGGGTGAGCACGAGGCCCACCCGACCGATTGGGGAGACCCCGAAGGGTCCCCCAATCGGCCAGCGCCCGAACATAGATCGCCGCTTACTACTTACGTCCCAGGACTGTGTGTTTCGCCTGGGCGGCTTAACACTCCCGACACCTGGACAGGCCGCCACGCTTGCGCGTGGCGCGTAGCCGCGGCTGAATGAATCCTCGTCGGGTTGGCGATCCGCCGGAGCATCAACGCTAGCGGGTCTGGCGCCGGCTCGCGCGCCATCTAGGCTGTAGCGGAGCCCATGGACCAGTCGCACATCCGCAACTTCTCGATCATCGCGCATATCGACCACGGCAAGTCGACGCTCGCGGATCGCATACTCGAGCTGACCCACACTGTGCAGGCGCGCGAGATGCGCGCGCAGCTGCTGGACTCGATGGACCTCGAGCGCGAGCGGGGGATCACGATCAAGGCGCAGGCGGTGCGCGTGTTCTACGCCGCGCGCGACGGCGAGACCTACCAGCTGCACCTGATCGACACGCCGGGGCACGTCGACTTCACCTACGAGGTCTCCCGTTCGCTCGCCGCGTGCGAGGGCGCGCTGCTGGTCGTCGACGCGGCCCAGGGCGTCGAGGCGCAGACGGTCGCGAACACCTACCTGGCGGTCGACGCGGGCCTCGAGTTGATCCCGTGCCTGAACAAGATCGACCTGCCCGGTGCCGAGCCCGAGCGGGTCGCCGGCGAAGTGAGCGACCTGATCGGAGAGCCGTCAGATGCGATCTTGAAGATCAGCGGCAAGACTGGTGAGGGGGTTGGCGAGGTGTTGGAGGAGCTGATCTCCAGGGTCCCGCCGCCGGCCGGCGACCCCGAGGGCCCGCCGCGTGCGCTGATCTTCGACTCCGAGTTCGACCAGTATCGCGGGGTGATCGCCTACATCAGGGTGGTTGACGGCGTGTTCCGCAAGGGCGAGCCGATCCGCGCGATGGCGACGGGCACCGAGGCGGACATCGATGACATCGGCTTCTTCAGCCCGCAGATGATGCCAACCGACCAGCTCGCGGCGGGCGAGGTCGGCTATCTGATCACGGGCCTGAAGGACGTGACGCTGCTGCGCGTCGGCGACACGCTGACGACGCGCGCGAAGGCCGGCGGCACGGCAGCGCGCAACCACCCCGGCGAGGCAACGCAAGCGCTGCCGGGCTACCGCGAGGTCAAACCGATGGTCTTCTGCGGCCTGTTCCCGATCGACTCCGACGACTACCCGGACCTGCGCGACGCGCTCGAGAAGCTGGTGCTCAACGACGCGGCGCTGTCGTGGGAGCCGGAGACATCGGACGCGCTCGGCTTCGGCTTTCGCTGCGGCTTTCTCGGGCTGCTGCACATGGACATCGTCAAAGAGCGCCTCGAACGCGAGTACGACCTGGAACTGCTCGCGACGATGCCCTCTGTCGAGTTCGATCTGACGCTGACGAACGGCGAGGAGCTCGAGGTGCACAACCCCTCGGACATGCCCGACCCGGGCACGATCGAGGAGATCCGCGAGCCGTTCATCACGGCGTCGGTGATCGCGCCGAAAGAGTTCGTCGGCGCGGTCATGGGGCTCTGCCAGGAGCGCCGCGGCGAGCACACCGGCATGCACTATCTGTCGCCGGAGCGCGTGCAGATGACCTACGAGCTGCCGCTCGCGGAAATCGTGCTCGATTTCTTCGACCAGCTGAAGTCACGCACGCGCGGCTACGCCTCCCTGGACTACGACGTGAGCGCGATGAAGCCGTCGGATCTGGTCAAGCTCGACGTGCTGCTCGCGGGCGACACGGTCGACGCGCTGTCGATGGTCGTTCACCGCGAGAAGGCCTATGAGATGGGGCGCACGCTGACGGAGAAGCTGCGCAAGCGCATCCCCCGTCAGCAGTACGACGTGCCGATCCAGGCGGCGATCGGCGCGCACGTGATCGCGCGCGAGACGGTCAAGGCCTTCCGCAAGGACGTGATCGCGGGCTGCTACGGCGGCGACATCACGCGCAAGAAAAAGCTCCTCGAGAAACAGCGCGAGGGCAAGAAACGGATGAAGCAGGTCGGGCGCGTGGAGGTCCCCCAGGAGGCGTTCCTGGCGGTGCTCGAGCTGGGCGAGGAGTAGCGCGGTGGCCGAGGCGCCCGCGCGCCGGCTGCGGCTGCTGTTCGTTTGCCTCGGCAACATCTGCAGATCGCCGACGGCCGAGGGCGTGATGGGTGAGATGGTCCAGCGCGCGGGACTCGAGGACACGATCGAGGTCGACTCGGCGGGGACGGGGGCGTGGCATGTCGGCGAGCCGGCCGACGAGCGTGCGGCGGCGAGCGCACGAGCGCACGGCGTCATCCTCGACGGGCGCGCCCGCCAGGTAACACGCGAGGACTTCGAGGCGTTTGATCTTCTGCTCGCGATGGACGCCGCGAACGAGCGCGAGCTGCTGCGGCTCGCGCCCGGCGCGGAGGGGCGCGCGAAGGTGCGGCTGCTGCGGGAGTTCGATCCGGCGAGCGCGCGCTCGCACGAGCGCGACGTGCCAGATCACGAGCGCGACGTGCCAGATCCTTACTACGGTGGCGCGAGCGGCTTCGACGATGTGTTCGACCTCGTCTCGGCGGCGTGCGACGGCCTGCTGGAGCAGATTCGCGCGGGAGCGGTGCGGTGACGCTCCCCGACGGCTCGCGCGAGGTCAGGCGCGTGCCGGGCGGGGACATCAACGAGGCCTTTCACGTGCTGCTCGCAGATGGCAGCGATGCGTTCGTGAAGACACGCGCGCATCCGGCGCCAGGCGAGTATGCGGCGGAGGCGGCAGGGCTCGAATGGCTGTCCGAGCCGGGCGCCGTGCGCACGCCGCGGGTCCTCGATGTCGCCGAGCGCTACCTCGCGCTGGAGTGGATCGCACCGCCGCGCTCGGGCGGCCTCGATGCTGCCGGCGCCGAGGAGCTCGGGCGCGGCCTGGCCCGCACACACGCGGCGGGCGCGCCGTGCTTTGGTGGCTCGGGCGGGCCGGCGGGGTTCGGCACGCTGAGGCTGTCGAACGAGCGAACCGGCGACTGGCCGGCGTTCTATGCGGAGCGCAGGCTGCGCCCGCTGACGCAGCTCGCGCGCGAGCGCGGGGCGTTGACCGCGTCGGGCGCACGGGCGCTCCAACGCGTGTGCGAGCGCCTCGGCGAGCTGTGCGGGCCAGCCGAGCCGCCGGCGCGGCTGCACGGTGACCTGTGGTCGGGCAACGTGATGGCCGACGCACGCGCGCGTCCGT
Source organism: uncultured Solirubrobacteraceae bacterium (assembly GCA_963759265.1). Taxonomy (GTDB): domain Bacteria; phylum Actinomycetota; class Thermoleophilia; order Solirubrobacterales; family Solirubrobacteraceae; genus Palsa-744. Next base: position 3,064,750 of record CAVWYR010000001.1, on the reverse strand, counting down.
GGCTGATCGACCCGTCGGCTTACGGCGGGCACCGCGAGGTCGACCTGGCGATGCTGCGGCTGTTCGGCGCGCCGTCTGAGCGCGTGTTCGCGGCGTACGAGGAGCTGACGCCGCTCGCGCAGGGCTGGCGTGAGCGGGTCGAGCTCTACCAGCTGCTGCCGCTGCTCGTACACGCGCTGCTGTTCGGTGGCTCCTACGCTGCGAGCACGGAACGGATCGCCTCGTACTACGCAGGCTGAGCGACCGCCATCGCCGACCCCGCGCGTGCCCGCGTGTCACGTTCCTGGGGGTATGTCGGAGTGGGGCGGATGCGCTCCCAGACCGTCGCGGCCCGCCGGCGCCTGTATCTGCTTGCGCGCGTGGTGGTCGCGCGCCACTACCGCCAGGAGCTCACGCTGGCGCTCGTCGCGCGCACGCTCGCGAGCTCGCCCCGACAGCTGCAGCGCGCGTATGCGCAATTCGGTGACATGAGCTTCCGCGAGGACCTGTTGGCGCGGCGCATGGCGGTTGCATCAGAACTGCTCGCACAGCAGCCGTCGATCGCCGTCGCAGACATCGCCCGTCTCGTCGGCTACCGCCACGCGCCGCACTTCGCGCGTGCGTTTCGCCGTCGTTACGGCCTCTCGCCGGCGAGCTTTCGCGTGGCGGCTGCTCAGGCTGAGGAGCGCTCGTATGCGGCGCGCGGGTCCTCGGCGTCGCGCTCGAGCGAGTCCGGCCCGAGCACCTCGGCGCCGGGCAGGTGCAGGCACATCAGCGTGCCGCCGCCCGCCGCCGCCTCAGCGGTGACGCTGCCGCCGTGCTGAGCTGCGACCTGGCGCACGATCGCGAGACCCAGCCCCGAGCCGGGGCGCCCGCGCGCCTCGGCGCCGCGATAGAAGCGGTCGAAGATGTACGGGAGGTCCTCGGCGGAGATCCCGGGACCGTGATCGCGCACGGCCAGCTCTCCGTTCTGCAGGCGGACCTCGACGGGCTCGGCGGGCGGGCTGTACTTGACGGCGTTGTCGATCAGGTTCGCGACCGCGCGCTCCAGCCTCGCGGGCACGCCGGTGAGGATCGTCGGCTCGAGCTGCACGTGCAGCGGCGTCGCCGGCGCGTGCCGGCGGGCGCGTTCGACGACCTCGCTGACGAGCAGGTCCAGGCGCAGATCCTCAGCATCGGCGCGCGGCTCCTCGCCGCGTGCGAGTTCGATCAGGTCGTTCATCAGCAGCGTCAGCTCCTCGATCTGCTCGACGACGTCGCTGAGCAGCCGGCGCGTGTCGTCGGGATCCATGTCCTGGCCCTGCTGCTGGAGGATCTCGATGTTCGTGCGCAGGCTCGTGACCGGCGTGCGCAGCTCGTGCGAGGCGTCGGCGACCAGCTGGCGCTGGGCGTGCACGGACGCGTCGAGCGCGCTCATCGAGCGCTCGAGCGCGTCGAGCATCGCGTTGAAGCTGCCTGCCAGCCGACCCAGCTCATCCTCCCCGGTCGGCTCGATCCGCCGGCTGAGATCGCGCGTGACGGCGACATGCTCGGTCGTCTCGGTGAGGCGCTTCAGCGGTTGCACCGCGGCACCCGACACGAGGCGCCCGAGCAGCGCCGCGAGCGCGATGCCACCGATGTCGAGCAGCACCAGGATCAAGCGCAGCCGGGCGAGCAGGCTGTCCACTTCGGTGAGCGGTTGCGCGAACTGAACGGCGCGCCCGGCGCCGAGCGGCTCGCTGAGGATGCGCAGGTGCGTGCCTTCGACGTCGGCGTCGGTGAAGAACGACTTGCCACCATGCGCGGCGAGCGCGCGCGTGCGCGCATCGACCGGCAGCAAGATGCCACGCGCGGAGTCGGAACGGATCAGGATCGCCCCGTTCGCGGCGACGACCTGCTGGTAGCCGCGCACCTGACCCGGTCCCGGCGGAAGGTTGCCGAAGGGGTTGCCGCTCGCCGTCGTGTGCCCGGCGCGAGCCGCTCTTTCTCTCGCCCGCCTGGCTGGGCGCGCGGGCTCGGGGCCGAGCGCCAGCCCGAGCGCTGCGCGGCTGGCGACCGTACGCGAGCGTACCCCGTGCCGGTCGAGGTACTTCAACAGGCTCGTCGCCTCGCGGCCGCGGTTGCGCAGCTGCGAGTCGACCTGGTTGTGCAGCTGCTGGGAGGTGAGCGCGTATATCAGCACCGATGCGAGCACGACCGCGACCGCGACCGCTGCGGCGGAGACGATCGTGATGCGCCGGCGAAAGCTCATGGCGCCGTGCGCAGCACGTAGCCGACGCCGCGCACCGTGTGCAGCAGGCGCGGCTCATCGCCGACCTCTGTCTTGCGGCGCAGGTAGCCCATGTAGACGCCGAGCGAGTTGGAGCTCGACCCGAAGTCATAGCCCCACACGTTCTCGAAGATCGCCGAGCGCGTGAGCACCTGTCGCGGGTGGCGCAGGAACATCTCCAGCAGCAGGAACTCGGTACGTGTCAGCGCCAGCAGTCGCTCGCCGCGCCAGGCCTCGTGCGCGCGCAGGTCCAGCCGCAGATCCTCAAACGACAGCGTCTCCTCTTTGCCGTCCTCCTCGACCGCGCGACGGAGCAGCGCGCGCACGCGCGCGAGCAGCTCGCGCAGGGCAAACGGCTTGACGAGGTAGTCGTCGGCGCCGACGTCCAAGCCGGCGACGCGGTCGTCGACCTCGCCGCGCGCGGTGAGCATCAGCACCGGCGTCCTGTCGCCGCCCGCGCGCAGGCGCTTGCACACCTCGAGACCGTCCATGCGCGGCATCGCGATGTCGAGGATGATCGCCTCGTACGGCGTCGCGCCGATGCGCTCGAGCGCCTCATAGCCGTCGCTCGCGTTCGCGACGTCGTAGTGTTCGAGCGTCAGCGCCCGAAACAGCGCGCTCTGTACGGCGGGCTCGTCGTCGACGACCAATATGCGCGCTTGCTCAGCCATTATCGAAACGTGCGTCCGTGCCTCCTGCGCACCGCCTGTGCTGGCGCTTTCCTGGCGGCCCGCTGCTATGAGGCTAGCGTGATGGATGGTGTGGGCAGTCGCGTAAGCAAACGCGAAGAGATTCCTAAGAATCGGGAGGGGAGCGACCATCGCTGAGCGATCGGAGATCGACCCGGCGGACGCGCCCGACGACGGCGCCGCCGCGATGGCGGCCCAGTCGCGAACGCTGCGCAACAGCATCATCAGCCTCGCGATCTTCTTCGCGCTGATCGCCGGCCTGCTCGTCAGCGTCCCGGGCCTCGACGCGGCCGCGGACCGCCTGCCCCATGCGAACGTGCCATGGGTCCTCGCGGGCGTCGTTCTCGAGCTGCTCTCGTGCCTCGGCTACGTCGTGTTGTTCGTGCTCGTCTTCGGCCGGCTCGGGCGCCGCCTCAGCTCGCGGCTGTCGCTGGCGGAGCTCGCGGTCAACTCGGTCGTGTCGGTCAGCGGTCTCGCGGGCATCGCGCTGGGGGCGTGGGTGCTGCGCAGCAAAGGCTTCTCGGTCGAGCGGATCGCAAAGCGCTCGGTGCTGATCTTCGTGCTCACGAGCGCGGTCAACGTGTTCGCCGTGTTCTTCATCGGCGTGCCGATGTGGCTGGGGTTGATCCCCGGCTCACGCAATCCGTTGCTGACGCTGCTGCCGGCGGCGGCAGCGGTGCTGACGGTCGTGGGAACGCTCGCGCTCGCGGCCTGGGCGAGGCGCGCGGCCGCGGCGCGGCGCCTGCGCAGCGGACGCGTGACCGTCGCGCTGATCGCGATAAGCGGCGGCGTGGGCGATGCGATCGGCTTGATCCGCGCGCACGATTGGAAGCTGCTGGGCGCGGTCGCGTATTGGCTGTTCGACAATCTCGTCCTGTATGCGTGCCTTGCGGCCTTCGGTGAGAGGCCCTCGTTCTGGGTGGTCGCGATGGCGTATCTCGTCGGGATGCTCGCGAACTCGATCCCGGTCCCGGGTGGCTTTCTCGCCGTCGAAGGCGGGCTCGTCGCGATGCTCGTGCTGTTCGGCGTGCGTCCGGCGTCGGTCGCGATCGCGGCGGTGATCGTCTACCGGGCGATCTCGCTGTGGGTGCCGGCGGTGATCGGCTCGCTCGCGTTCTTGAGCCTGCGCCGCGAGATCGGCACGCAGACGGCGCCGGCGCTGCCGGACACACCCCGGGCGAACCCCAACCCGTCGTAGTCGACCGATGCCAACCCAGATCTATCCGTAAAGGGCCTTCGCGTATGCGCTGCTCGCCGCCGCATGACGGCAGACATCGCCCGGTAGGTCTGCCATCACGCGCGCGAGCCGGCCTTCGACCGCTCCCGACAGGCCCGGGCAGTAGACGGGCGGGGGCAGGTCGGCGCCGGCGGCGCCGGGAGCGTTCACCGGCAGCAGCGCGCGGCTGGCTTGCAGGGCGTGCGCGAGCGTGTCGGAGAAGACATCGATCGCGACGCGGCCGGTGTAGATCTCGATCGCGCGGCCTTCGTCATAGACGGTCGCGGGCACGCCACGAACGAGCAGGTTGTGCTGCGCGCCGAGGGCGGTGTTGGAATGCAGCGCGTAGATCACGGTCGTGACCTGGAGCGGCAGCAGGCAGTTACCGCCACCGAGGATGCCCTTGCTGTTCACGCAGTCCCCGTAATAGAGGCTGTCGCCGACGGTGTCGATGTAGTTTTTGAGGCCGTCGGCGGCCGCGAGCGGGTGCCCATCGAAGCTCGGGCCGACCCAGTAGACGCGGTAGTAGGGGAAGGTCTGGGCTTCGGCGAGCTCGCTCGCGGTGATCGGTGCCGGGCCGCCGCTCGCGCAACCGCCGACGGCGAGCGCGACGCACACACCGAGCAGCGCGAGGGCGCCGCGCCGGGCGCGATGCGCGCGTGTCGATCCGCCCGGTCGCAGCCTGTCGAGCTGCGCTCTGAGCGGGGAAGGGGTTGCGGCGGTGGCCATGGCCGTCATTATCTTGGCGTGCCCAGCAGAAGCACAGCTACTTCGGGGCCTCACGACGGTTCAAGCACGTACACACCGGTTGCTGAGGTGGGTGTACCGGGGTCCGGTGGGATACCACACCGGACCCCGGTCGATTTGCCCGCCGGGCGCGGGCGTGGTCGCTGGGCTGCGGCGGCGGTGCGCCCGCTCGGCCTGCCACTCGGGCTGATGGTGTTCACGGCGGCGCTGCTCGCCGTGTGGCTGATCGTCGACCCCCGCACGCCGGACCTGGCCGCGCAGGTCTATCGGGTGGAGCTCTTCCGCCAGCTCGGCTTCACGGTGTGGGACGACAACTGGTACGCGGGTCATGACCTACCGGGCTACAGCCTGCTGTTCCCGCCACTGGCCACGCTGCTGGGAATGCGGCTGCTGGCTGTGCTGTCGGTGCTCGCCTCGAGCGTGCTGTTCGAGCGCCTTGCGCGCTCGCTGTATGGCGAGGCGGCGCTCTGGGGCGCGGCGTGCTTCGCGGTGGTCGCGCTCGGCGACGTCTGGATCGGACGCCTGACGTTCGCGTTCGGAGTCTCGCTCGCGCTCGCCGCCGGCTTGGCGCTCGTGCGCGGGCGCTGGCTGTCGGGCGGCGTGCTCGCGGCGTTGTGCGCGGCCGCGAGCCCGGTGGCCGGCGTGCTGCTGTGCTTGGCCGGACTGACGGTGACGATCGAGCAGCGCTCGCCGCGCGTCCTGCTGACGCTCGCGCTCCCGGTCGCGGCGGTGATCGTGCCGCTCGCGCTGTTGTTTCCCGAAGGCGGCTACGAGCCGTATCCAATCCTGTCGTTCGCGGCGACGATGCTCGTCGCGGTCGCCTTTCTGTGCGCGCTGCCGCGGTCGGCGCGGCTGCTGAGGATCGGTGGGCTGGTGTACGTGCTCGCGTGCCTGGCGTGTCTTTTGGTGCACACGCCGATGGGCAGCAACGTCGAGCGCTACGCGGTGCTGCTCGCCGCGCCGCTGCTGCTGTGCGCATGCCTGTCGGCGCAAGATGGGCCGTCGCCGTCGCGGGGACGCGTCGGGCCGGTGGCGGCGCTGGCGCTGTGTGCGGCGGCGGTGTGGGTGGCGTGGGGGCCGGTACGCGAGACGCTCGCGGTCGCCGGCGGCGAAGCGACGAGCGCCGCGTACTACGCTCCGCTGAAGCGATTCCTCGCGCACCACGCGGATGGGCCGGTGCGCATCGAGGTGCCGTTGACGCGCTCGCACTGGGAGGCTGCGCAGCTGGCGCCGACGGTGTCGCTGGCGCGTGGCTGGCAGAAGCAGCTGGAAACGCGCTACAACGGCGTGCTGCTGGGCTCGAGGCTGTCGGGCGCGAGCTATCAGCGCTGGCTGCACGAACAGGCGGTCGCGTATGTGGCGCTCCCGGACGTGGCGCTCGACCCCTCGAGCGCGCAGGAGGGGCGTCTGATCCGCGCCGGGCTGCCGTACCTGCGCGAAGTGTTCACGAGCGCGCATTGGCGGGTCTTTCGCGTGCTCGGTGCGACGCCGCTCGCATCCGGCCCGGGGCGGCTGACGGCGCTCGGCCACGACTCGTTCGCGTTGAGCGCGAGCACGCCGGGGAGGTTCCTCGTGCGCGTGCACTTCACCCGCTACTGGACGCTGACGGGAGGATTCGGGTGTGTGGCGCCGGCGCCCGGCGGGTGGACGGAGGTGACCGTGCGCAGCGCCGGCACGACGGTCGTGAGCGCCAGCTTCTCGCTGGGGCGGGCGCTCAGCCCCGGCGGTTCGTGTGTCGGGAGCTCCGCCTCGGGTGCGGGCTCCGCTTCGCGTGCGAGCCCCGGTTAGGGTGCGGGTTTGCCTTCGCGACCGTCGGCGCGGGCGGCGGCTGTTCGCTGGGCGCGAGCCCGAACATGGCGCTGTAGCCGGTGAGATAGATGTTCTTGCCATCGCTGATGACCGGGTCGAACGAGCCGGTGTTGTCTTCGAACAGCACGCGGCCGGTCGAGATGCCGAGGCCGTACGTGCGGTGCGTGCCGAGGTCTGCGAAGTAGACCGTCCGCCCGACGATCGTCGCCGAGCCGGAGATGCGCCCGTGGGCGTTGAAACGCCAGTCGATGTGGCCGCTGCGGGCGTTGATCGCATAGAAGAAGCCGTTGTAGGAGCCGAGGTAGATGGTCGGGCCGAGCCCGGGCGCGTTGGTGACGGCCGGCGACGCGTACACATACGCGCCCGTCTGCACCGCCCAATCGAGCCTTCCGCTCGAGGCGTCATAGGCATAGACGCGCCCGTCGGTGCTGCCAAGGAAGACGCGCCCGTAGACGACGGCGGCGGTCGAGTAGAACGTACCGCTGCCGAGCAACGCGCCTTCGGACTTGCTGATCCAGATCCGCCGGCCGCTGCGCTCGGAGATCGCCTGCAACCGCCCTGAGTAGTCGCCGAAGTAGAGGGTCCCGCCCGAGAGCGTGGGGCTCGCCTTGACGGCGTCGTGGGCGTGGTAGGTCCAGATCAGGCTCCCGTTGCGGTCGTCGAGCGCGTAGACGGTCCCGTTCTGGGAGCCGAAGAAGACGCGTCCGTCGTTGAGCAGCGGCGAGGACTCGCTGCCGCTCGGTAGCGCCCGCCACCAGCGGATCGCGCCATTGGCGCTGTTGAGCGCGACCACGCGGCCGGGGCTATGGGGATGCCCGCTGTAGAGGACGGTTGCGTAGACGGTGTTGGAGGTGACGGCCGGCGCGGCCGCGGACAGCTGCCCGAGGCGCCGCGACCACACGAGACGCCCGTTGCGCTTGTCGATCGCGTTGAGAACGCCGCTGTCGGCGAGCTGGTAGATGACTTCGCCGTAGATCACCGGCGGGAACTCGAGCAGCGCGTGGCCGACATGGACCCACAGGCGCTTGAACGGCGCGTGCACGTAGGAGGGGGCGGGGAAGAAGCGCGTGTGGTTCTCGTCGTAGCCGTACAGCGGCCACGCGAAGTGCCCGGCACCGCTGGCGGGCAGCGTTGGCGTCGGTTGGGGCACGAAGCGGGCGTGGGGGTGGTAGATGCTGGCGGTGCGGCTGCGCTCGTACAGATGGGCCGCAAGCACGGCGGCGGCGAACAGGAGGACGAGCGCCGCGAGCAGCACGCGCACGCGCGTCGATCGAGGAATCAGACGCCTGCTCCGGTCGCTCACTGGCTGACGTCGAACGTGCTCAAGCGGCGAGCTTGCGCGTGGGGGTCTCGGCCGAGCCGGCCGGTTCGGCCGAGCTTCGGTTTCCCCCCGAGGCAGCGACGCTTGTGCTCGACCGGCGTTCGCTCTGCTTGCGTGTGCGGCTGTGGGCAAGGCGCGTCGCCGGGCGCCTGGCGACGCGGGCCACCAGGCGCGCGACGGTGAGCGCCAGCAGCCACAGGCAGAGCAGGACGAGCGGCGGCAGCGTCAGCCCAGACACGAGCGCGAGCACGTCACGGTTGCCATTCAACGACCAAGTCCACAGCAGGTAGTCGCCGAAGGTGAGGCCGGAAACGAAGACCAGCGGTCTGCGAGACACGCACAAACCCTAGACGTGTTCGGGGACGGACGGCCGGTCGGCGTCCGCGGGCGTCGGCACCGGCGCTTATGATCGCTCGCGATGAGCGTCGCGCAAGCGCAGTCCGAGGTGTTCGCGCCAGGGCTGCTGAGTAGCCAGGCGGCGCTCGTGACGGGCGGCGGAACGGGCCTCGGCCGCGCGACAGCGCTGGAGCTGGCGCGCTGCGGCGCGAACGTGACGATCGTCGGCAGGCGCGCGGAGACGCTCGAAGGCGCCGCCGCGGAGATCGGCGCGCTGCTCGGTGACGCCGAGCGTGCCGGCGAGGTCGACTGGGTGGCGGGCGACGTGCGCGAGCGCTGCGAGGCGCAGAGGCTGGTGGCAAGCGTGCTCGAGCGCCGCGGGAGGCTGGACGTGCTCGTGAACAACGCCGGCGGTCAGTTCTTCAGCCCCGCGGAGCTGATCGAGGCGAAGGGCTGGCGAGCGGTGTGGCGCTTGAACGTCGAAGGCGTGCTGAACATGGCCGAGGCGGCGTATGAGCTGGCGTTGCGGGCGTCGGGTGGGGGGGTGGTCGTGAACGTGACGCTCTCGCCGCACAACGGCATGCCCGGCATGGTCCATTCGGGCGCCGCGCGGGCGGCGGTCGAGGCGCTCACGCGCGAACTCGCAGAGCGCTGGGAGCGAGCCAGCGTGACGGTAACGGCGGTCGCGGCCGGACACTTCGACACGGAGGTGCTCGCGAAGTATCCGGAGAGCGTGCGCGCGGGCGCATCGCGCACGGTGCCCCTACAGCGCCTCGGCGCCGCGTCCGAGCACGCGTGGCTGGTGGCGCTACTCGCCTCCCCGCTCGGGCGCGCGTTCAACGGCTCGACGATCACGCTCGACGGCGCGCGCGATAACTGGTGCGGTCCGTGGCCGCCGCCGGGGCTGGCTAACGACTCGGGAGAGGTTCCCAGCGAGGAGCGCCGCTAGGCGAAGTCGCGGCCGCTGCCGCGGCGCTCGCCGACAGTTCGCGTCGCACCCGGCGGCCGGTGTGTGGCGGGCGAAGCGCGCCGGTAAGATGAGGCGAGGGCTGCGGGCGAAGTGTTGTGGTTGCACAGAAGCCTTCCAAGCTTCTAGGGCGGGTTCGATTCCCGTCGCCCGCTTTGCAAGCCACGGGGAGTGGCGCAGTCTGGTAGCGCACCCGGCTGGGGGCCGGGCGGTCGCAGGTTCAAATCCTGTCTCCCCGATTGATCGAGGAAAGTTGCAGCGAAGTGCAGCGAGATGCAAATCGCCTGCTAATTAGCGTAATTCGAGAGTTGGATGCGCCGTAGTTAGAACCCTCTCGAATCGCGCTGTCTCGGAGCTATCGGGAGCAGTTCGGGAGCAACTTGATCCCGAAATGAGCCCAATTCGGACGATGACAGGTTCGCAAACTGCGGACTTGTTACGAGGCGAACACCAGTTCGTCTGAATCATTCGCTATACGTGGGCCTATGTCTAATCAAGCCGCCTACGAACAGGCTGTCCGGCGTGCGGAAGCTGAATATCGGCGTCAGGTTGAAGCGGTCAACCGCGAGAACCAGCGCCGAGTCGATGAGTACAACCGCAAAGCCACCCAGCACAACCAGCAGGTCCAACGCGAAATCGACGCGGAGAACAGACGCAGACAGCAACACAACCAGCAAGTCCGGCAACACAACCAGCAGGTAGAACGCCAGCAGAAGCGTCAGATCGACGCCTATAACCAGCACGTCCAGCAGGTGAACGCCCACAACGCCGCCACCGTCGCCGATCTAAACCGGCAGCTACGGGCGGCTAGCTCTGGGCCGCGTTACACGATCAACGAGCAGGCTCTTGCGGATCGTGTAATAGAGGCAGTCCCCGCCCGTGACGATCGTGAGTGGGATGTCTTCCTCAGCTATGCCCGAATCGACGGCGAAACCGTGGGGGATGCCCTTCGGCAGCATCTGGACGATCTCGGGGTGCGGGTCTGGTTTGACGAGATCACGATCAAGGCTGGAAAAAGCCAGGCACTCCAGATGGACAAGGGCCTACAAAAGGCGCGGGCAGGCGTCGTGTTGCTCACGCCCGCGTATCTGGTCGGTCGCTTCTGGACCGAGCGCGAGCTTGGCGCTCTGCTCCACAAGGACACACTGATTCCCGTCCTCCATGACGTGACTTTCAGCCAGGTGGCCGAGTACAGCGGCATCCTGCCCGATCTCGCCGGATTCGAGACAGCGAGGGACTCCCTTGAGACAATCGCGCAGAAGATCACCGCTGCGGTCATAGCTAGCTAGCTCCTGGCAAGCTCGGTTGAGGAGAGCTAGGACGGCTTCTGCTCGGTCACGAGCCATTTGCCGACGATGTACTGCGCCTGCGCTAGCTCGCGCTCAAAGTCGGCGTCTGAGACATCCGAACGGGAGAAGATCGGGCGGTCGGGGTCGCCCTGAGCTAATACCCAACCAGCCCTCGCGAGATCGCTGGCAATCAGTTCGCGGGCCTGCCGATGCTCCGTCTCGTCAGTCCATGACAAGTCAACCTCGATACGTCGCTCATCGTTGGTCATCGGCGGATCGTACTGTCCGAGGCCGCGCTTATCGTCCTGGGTCTATGTCTCGGCTGAGTCCATGAAACGCATCGGCTCGGCACTAGCGATCGTCGCAGCGCTCGCAGTCATCCTGATTACGTTCGCGGGGCTGATCTATGGCGTCATCGAAGACCCTGCTGTTGTCGGCCCTTTGACCGCTGCTGCCGTAGCGATCGGGGTAGCCGTCTATCAGCGCCGTTGGGAAAAGAGCCAAGAGCTAGAGCGACTGCATCGTGAGCAGATGCAGCCGACCTACAAGGAACTTGCCGAGACGGTCAAAGCCATTGACGAGTTCGCAGCCAAGCCCGAGACGGAGCAAGCCGCTTTCTTCAGGGAGCTAGGGACGACTCTGCTGCTCCATGCTCCGTCTTCGGTCATCCGCGCCTGGGTCGCATGGCTTCGGAGCCTTGGCGAACCGATGCCGGGTCCTCTGCGCGTCCAAGAAAAGCTCCTGCGCGCGATCCGGGAGGATTTGGGGCTAAAGAGCGATGGACTCCAACCCGGAGATTTGATTCGGCTCTACGTGCGCGAAGAAGATACCGACGAAGACCGCGCGTTTTGGAAACAACTGCGCTCCGGCGGCTAACGGCGGCGTTCCGGAGCCGATGGATAAGAACTCGATCCCACTTGCAGACGTTCCCGTCCCGAAAATCTGGGTTGCGTTCTGGCGCGGTCCCGCCTTCCCGATCTACCTGGCCGTGCTGTGGTACGGGCTGCGCCGCAACAGACGCGAGACGAGCGCGGCAGCCAAGCAGCTAGGCGAAACTGCCGCGCGGGTCGTACTTCAGTCGCAGCGGGAGTCGCGCGTACTCCGCCGACTCACCTACGCGATCGTCGCATTGACGGTCGTGAATACCGGATTCGTGATCTACTCGGCGCTCAAGTAGCCCTAGCTTGCTAGGGAGACAATGACCGCGATCACGGTCACTATGAGCCATCCTGGGTTTGACGGAGGCTTTGATCTGACCCGGGTTTAGCGGAGTTGCGTTTCTGGAATCCTCCGGCGGTCAGCGAGGAGGAAGCAATGCCCAGTAGGTATCCAGTCGAGGTGCGCAAGCAGGTCGTAGAGCTCGCTCGTTCCGGCACGCGTGTGGCGCAGCTCGCCGAGACGTTCGGGATGAGCGAGGCCGTGATCTATGGCTGGCTGAAGCAGGAGCGCATCGACCGCGGTGAGGCGCCAGGGTTGAGCACCGAGGGACAGATGGAGCTCGCGGCCGCGAAGAGACGGATTCGCCAGCTCGAGACCGAACTGGCGGTCTCCAGGAAGGTCAACGAGGTGTTCCTTGAGCAGAATCTGCCCCCAAAAGCCTCTTCCCGGTGATCGCTTCCCTGACCGGGCAGGGGTTTGACGTGCAGCGGGCCTGCCTGATGCTCGGCGTGTCCGTCTCTGGCTACTACGACTGGAAGGGGCGCGCGCCGTCGGCGAGAACGCTGAGGCATGCGTGGCTTGCCGGTGAGATCGCGCAAGTCCACAAGGACTCGGGCGGCACCTACGGGACGCTGCGCGTGACCGCCGAGCTCAGATACGGCCGTGGCATCCACGTCGGCAAGGAACAGGTACAGCTGCTGATGAAACGCTTGGGGATCTACGGGCTACCGAAACGCCGGCTCCCCAGGGGCGCGAAGATCGGCAAGACCAGCTCGCTGGATTCGGTGCGCCGACGCTTCACTGCCGAGGGACCTGACCGGCTGTGGATGACCGACATCACCGAGCACCCAACCAGGGAGGGCAAGATCTACTGCTGCGCGGTAATCGACGCGTTCTCACGCATGGTCGTCGGCTGGTCGATCGACAGCCGACAGACCGGGCTGCTGGTCGCCAACGCGCTCGGCATGGCCTTGAACCGCAGAGCACCGGGAGAGGGCGGAATCATTCACTCCGACCAGGGGGTGCAGTTCGCGTCCTGGGTCTTCAGCCAGAAGGTCACAGAAGCCGGTCTCGCGCCGTCAGTCGGTGCTGTCGGCGCTCCGTTCGACAACGCGATGGTCGAGGCGTTCTGGGCCCGCATGCAGGTCGAGCTGCTCAACCGCAGAAGATGGAAGACACGCGTCGAGCTCGCCAGTGCAATCCACGACTACATCGAGATCTGGCACAACACCAAGAGACGCCACAGCGCCCTGAACATGCTCACACCCAGCGAATACGAGAACCAACACCAACAACGACAACTCGCCGCCTGATTCCAGACCCCCGACTCCGTCAAACCCGGGGCGGCTCAGTGCGTGCCTCACGCCACCGTTGGTGCTGTGGGGCCTCGGGCAGTGTGATCTGGTCTCGCACGACATTGAGTTGCTTGTGGCCTTGAGGCGTGAGCCCCCAGGCGGTGCCGCCGTTACGTCTGGATTGCTCGATCAGCCCAGCGGCCTCGAGTTCGGCGAGTTTGGGGCGCAGCTGCAGAGTGGTGCCTCCGTGGTGTGGAAGCCCCAGGTGTTCCTTGATGGCGCTGAGCAACTCGGTGGCATGGTCATGGCCGCTGTGGCAGATAGTCCGCTCGATCGCGGCCAGGATCAGATCGTTCGCCGGTAGCTCAGGCGTAGGCTTGCTCGTGGGCATGGGGAGTGCTAGCTCCTTCGTGTCCGAGTCCCGGCACGTGCAACCGTGCCGGGGCCGCTTGGGTTTACGGGCCGCCGACGCTAGACCTGTCGCGGGTGCTTGGTCAACCTATGGTTCGGCAACGCAGCCCGGTCAAGGTGTCAGGTACGGCCCTTGCACGTGAGGTACTCAGAGAAATGAGTGCAGAGTCGTCCCTTGGTGAGTCGGTAAAGACTCACCAAGGGACGGTACAGCCGCGCAAGTAGCTTAGGTGGCAAGAAATGAGGGTGGCTCGGCATAGCGCCTAATTGCTGGCATTGCGCCGATGCGGATTACCTTGCCGCTCGTCACCATCCGGGCGAACACGGCTGCCTCGATGCCGCGGGAGATGTTGCTGAACTCCGGATGGTCTTCCCAATTCGACTCTTGCTCTTCCTCGTGGAGCCAGACACAGTCCACGCGAATTGCCCGCAAACCAGCGTCCTCCCACTCGTAAGCGGCGAATAGGATCGGCTCATCTCGCTCGTCGTCGCGCAGGTAGGCCCACACTGAGTACCTTCCCGGCTCGAACCAGTCCGCACTCTGCGGTGGCGAGTTTGGCGCGTCGCCCATGACAATCACTCCTTTCGACTGGCGGGAACCACCGTCCGTGGAATCGGACGGCGGATCGACCAGCCGAACGGTTGTGACTGGATAAGTATTTTAACCTGAATCGCAGGTAGGGGAAACCCTAAATCCGTCGGTCTGTCCAGTCTAGGCGATAGCATCGGCCGACTTTTGGATAACGTACCCTAAATCGCTCCAGTGCTTCGTGGTCTACATACTCAACGAAATCGTCTTCCCCGACCTCGGTATCCCTTGTAATGGTTCTGGCATTAAACTCGCGTGTCATCTGAGCGGTCATAGGGTCTAGCTCGACGCATTTGCGCTTTCCACCGTCGGGTCCATTCGTCAACGACAGCGGCATCCTTTTGAGCGGCATCGTCGGAACGTACTCGAATCGCGGCGCGCCCTTGTTCGCTTTGTGGAACCCAAGCAGAACGTGAAGCCCGATCGGTACGGCTGCTGGCGGTATGCGCGTTCAGCGGGGCGCCGCTCGCGGTCCTTATCGCGAGGCGCAGCTCGACGTTGGCAAAGATCAGTGCGACGCCCGCGAGCCTGCCGGCAACCTTGTGGGCGAGCACGTCTGTGTAGCGGTCGAGCGTCCAGTAGTCGGTCACGCCGAGCGCCTGCACCGCCGGCGTGGCCTGCTCGATGAGGCTGAGGTACTGATCCCATGCCTGCGGGCCGCCGAACTGGTCGTTGAGGATCGTTCCGGGCGTGTGGATGTGCGGCTCCCAGCGTCGCCATGTCGACCCTCGTCCGACTATTGAACGTTCTGGGCTCGTCACGATCACATCAATATGCGTGCTCTCGCAGACGCCGGACCGTTCCTGCGGCCCGCGGCCCTCGGCCGACCTATGCGCGGCCTATCCGCCCTCGATCTGCCGCACCACCGCTGGTCTCGCTCCTGCCGCGGCGCTCACGCTGCCCTCACCCGCTTCGCGCCAGAAGCGCCCCCGCTGACCGCGCTAGCGTACGGAAGGTCGCTCGGTCCGGGCCCGAGCCTTACGTGTCGCGGTGCGAGCTTGCGCGGCTGATGGGCGTGAGCGTCGCGACGGTCGATCGCATGGTGGCTGAGGGGATGCCGTCGGTGACGTGGGGGCGGCGTACGCGCCGCTTCCGGCCGTCGATCGCAATCGCGTGGGCGGCGGAGCGGGGGAGGGCAGCGTGAGCCTGTCGCGATTGCCTTCGGGTCGATGGAGGGCGCAGGTCTACGACCCTACGCGCGGGCACAACGTGAGCGTCTCGCGTGTGCTCGGCGGCTCGGGGACCTTTGCGACGAAGGCCGAGGCCAAGCGGGCACGCGAGCAAGCGCGCGAACGCCTCGGCGATATCTCGGCGGCGAATGTCACGCTCGCCGCCTTTTGGGCACGCTGGACCACTGATCCGCTGTTCGCGCGGCCGAAGGGGTCCACGAACATCCACAACCGGGAGCGCACGAAGGCGTTCGTCGAGCGCTACGGGTCCCGGCCTATGGACGCGATCGAGGACGCGGTGGTGGCGGAGCGGCTTGCGGGCGGTGTTCGCAATGGCACCGTCCCCGCGCTGAGGGCGATGTTCAACGACGCGGCCTCGGCCAAGGGCGGTCGTCTGGTGAGCCGCAACCCGTTTGCGCGGCTTGGCATCTCGCGTGGCCCCGGACGCCGGGACGAGCAGCCACCGAGTGAGGAGTAGGTCTGGAAGCTGATCCGCTGCGCGCGTGAGCTGGCGACACCATCGTTCGCCGCGTGGCTCCAGGTCGCGGCCTTCTCCGGGCTGCGGCCTGGTGAGTTGGACGCGCTGCGACGTGCGAACGTCGATCTGGCGCGCTGGCGCATCCGGGTTGCGGAGCAGTTCAGCGCCGCTACGCGCACGTTCACGTTGCCGAAGAACGGGCAGGTGCGCGAGGCGCCAAGGTGCGCGAGGCGCCATTGACCGACCCCGCGCGCGAGGCGCTTCTCTCGCTGCCGGTCGAAGGCGAGTTTTGCTTCGCACCGATCCGTGGAGAGCATTGGACCGCCTCGGCACGCGCCTACCACTGGAAAGCGGTCAGGGCTGCCGCCGGATGGGAGGGGAGCCTGTATTTGGCGACCCGGCACTTCGCCGGCTCGTACATGGTCAATGTGCTCGAGCTGCCCTCCGAGGACGTGGCGATTGCGCTCGGACACACCGACGGCGGCGAGCTGGTCCGTCGGCTCTACGGGCACCGCCACCACGACCGGGCGCTCGATCGAGTTGCCGCTGCCTACGAGCGGACGGCGAGCTTCACGCAGATGCAGCTCGGCGGCGACGTTGGAATAACGTCGCAAGACGCGGGTACGGTTCCGCGATGACGCGATCGAGCGCCATGCGACACAGCGTCATCTACGACCCCGACGCAGTCGTGGAGCTGCTGGCGATGAAGTCCAAGGAGGAGCACCGCGCGCTGCTCAACGCCGTGCGGAAGCTGGGCGAACTCGGCGAGCAGCTCGGCCCGCCGCACATGAAGCCGCTGAAGGGGGATCGCGCCGCCACGCTACGCGAGCTGCGTCCGAGGCAGGGGCAAAGCGATTGGCGAGCGATCTATCGCCGAGCTGGCGACTTCTACGCGATCCTCGCCATCGACCGGCACAAGAGCTTCGCGAGCCTGATTGAACGCGCCCAGGCTCGCACTGAGCGTTACGATCGGCCATTGAGTTCCGATAAGCCATGACCTATCATGCAGTCATGACCGAGATTCCAAGCCACTGGCCGAAGGGCATCAAGACCGCCGACGAGGTGCTTGCCGCCGCGCTTGACGCCGACCCGGAGTTCGCCGCCGAGTGGGAGCGCCTGGCGCTCGCACGCATGGTTGCTGCACGGCTGATCGCCTACCGCTCCGAGAACGGGCTCTCGCAGCGCGAACTGGCTAAGCGTCTCGGCGTGAGTCAGCCGCGCGTTGTGGAGCTTGAGTCCGGTGAGAAGAACCCGCAGATCGAGACGCTGGTGAAAATCGCAGCGACGACCGGCATCGAGTTTGCGTTTGATGTTGTCCCAGTTGGCCGCGAGCCTACCCTTGTCCGCAAGTCCTTCAAGGACGCGCAAGCTCATGTGTACGCCGGTGGGTCGATTCTTGTCGCGGCTCGCTGACCCGTGTCAGCTTGCGCCTGGGTCCTCGAGACCTGAGATCAGGCGGGCAACCGAGCGGTGATCGCCCTGAGCGATGCGATCGATCGGCTTGTCGCCGTCGAGCGCGGGATTTGACTCGCTGAGCCAGACGGGTAGGTAGGTGGGGTGGATTACTCGGGCGAGGCGTTCGACAAGCAACGAGAGCGGGCAGAGTGGCGGCATTCTGAAGACAATAGTCGGCATGGCTGTCTTAAGAGGCCGGACGGAGACTCGTGTGCTTGGAGCGCCGATCACTTTCGGTATCAACGGCATCAGTTGGTGCGATCCATTGGCGTCCAGTCGGTGCCATAGGGTGTCGCTTTCGCCGCATGAGTACCCCAAAGCGCATACCCGGAAAGAGTAAGCCGACCCGTCGGCGCTCAGGTCGTGGGCCGGTCACGCAGCCTGGCTACCACGCGGGCCGCGTTCCTCCGAACAAGGGCCGAAGCCTGCCTACCCCGATTCTCACGCGGGAGGAAATCAGCGCTCTGTTTGATGCGTTTCGCGCCACCCGTGCCGTAGACGTACGCGACAAGGCGCTCCTGTGGCTCGCCTATCGCCACGGACTCAAGTGTGTCCAGCTGATCGCTATCGACACCAGCGGCTACGATCCCAACCGCCGCGAGCTCGAGGTGCCGCCCACAGCAAGGTGTGCGCAATTCGTCATCTCGCTCGACTCCATGACGGTCGACATGCTCGATCGCTGGATGGTGGCGCGAAAGGCTCTGGGTATACGGCCGTTCGCGCCCCTTTTCTGCACGGCAACCGCGGACAGTCTCGGGCAGCCGGTAAGCCCGTCCTACCTACGCGGCAAGCTATCCGAGCTAGGTCGTTCAGCGGATCTTGAACGGCGCGCCACGATCGAAGGGCTCCGTGCTTCCGGCCGTGCGCACATGATTGATGCCCAGCCTTCGGTTGAGCATCAGCTTGAGAGATATGTGGATGCGGACGGGTTTCGTTCGAGACATCCTAGGGCTTACGAGAAGTGGGCTGATGCCAGAGTCTTTTTCGCGGCGGACCCGAAGCGGTATGCGACGCAGATCGGGCACAACCGTCGGGAGGCATTGGCCGCGCTAGCTAATGAGCTTGTCCGCAGCCACCAGGCTGTCTTGGAGCACGACGGAGGAACCGTGGACAAGCTTCGGGCCGTGTTCGCGACGTGTACCACAAGCTCGACTGAGCGACGATTCCTCACTCTCTATTGGGCTACTGGCGGTCGGTGAGTGATCTAGCTCAGCGGCAGGAGCACGCAGGCTTGCGGGAGCGTGAGTCTCCGAGCGAGGAAGACTCGCGCCGTCTCGTATTCCAGACTCTGTTGGCGATGTACGAGGTCAATCGAGCGACGTCTCTCGCCTAGCCCGCCCACGAAACAGCCCACGAGCGGCGCTACGCCCCGTGTTTGCGCCCTCCAGCCTCTGTCTCCCCGACTATCTCGCAAAACGCAGCGAAGCGCAGGGCGTAGAAGGTTGATGCGGGGGATGGCCCCGTTTCCGACCCCGGGCGCAGGTGGAGCGGCTCAGCGGGTCTGGAACGGCGCCACCGCGCTCGCTGTGGTCCCGCTCGCGCTCACGGCCGTGAGCCTGGCGTAGTAGCTGTGGTCGGGCCGCAGCAAGCGCACGTCCGCGAGGACCGCCACTTTCGCCGTCCCGCTTCCCGGGAGGGTCTTGCACGCGGCGCTCGAGTCGAGCGCCGTGGCAGAGCTCCCGTACTTGAATTCGCAGCGGGTGATCGGAGCGCCGTTCGGGTCGACCAGGCCGTTCAGCTGTGCTTCGCGTTCGCCGACCGGGGCCGCTTCCGTGATTTCGGTTGTGGGCGCGAGGGCCGCGACCGTCTGGAACGTCTCGAGTTCCCCCTGGACCGAGCCGCCGCTGAGGTTCGCGAACGAGATCCGGAACGAGTAGGTGGTGTCCGGCGCGAGTCCCGTGAGCGACGCCGCCACCGCGACGGGCAGCCCGCCCGGCTCGGGGACTTCCGAACACGACGCGTACCGGAACAAAGTGTGATTGGTGTATTCGAAGCGGCAGGTGCTGACTTCGCCGAAATTCGGGGCGACGGACGCGTTCAGAACGGCACTGCGCTGAAGAACCCCCGTCGCCGGAAGCGTTTCCGCGCTCGGAGCAGCCTCGGCGCGCGTCTTGAAGGTCTTGGTCGCCCCGTGCACTGTGCCGTTTTCGTTGCCCGCCGACAGGCGGTACTGATACACAGTGGACGGTTTCAGGCCTCTCAGTTCGACGCTCAGGATCACCGTCGTCTTGCCTTTGCTGCTGATGACGCAGGGCTGTGATTGGTTGAGCACTTCGACCCCGTATTCGAACCTGCAGCTCGTCACGGTGCGTCCCTTCGGGTTGACCGACCCTTCGACGACCGCCGTGTTCTGTCCGGGCGCGAACCCGCCTTCGCCGCCGGTATGCACAACCGGCTCCGGTTCAGGTCCGATCACGAGCACTTCGTCCGACGTGGCGGAGACCGCGGCGACTTCTTCTTCGGGCGCGGCGACTCCTTCCGCCGTCGCCCGGTTCGGGTAGTTGCCCTTGTCGTTGACCTTCACTTCGCATGTGAAGGTGGCCTGGCCGCCGACTCCGAGTTCTGACGCACCTCCGGCGAGGTTCCCGCAACCCGCGTCGTGCACGTTCTTGAGCGCGAGCGCTACGTTGCCGGTGTTCTGGGCAAGGATCCGATATTCGATCTCCTGCCCCTTCGTGGCAGTCAGTTCGGCGGTCGTGAAGGAGGCTCCCAGACCCTTGATCCGCTGTTCGTCCAGCAGCAACAGCCCGGGGTGGGCGAGTTCCCGCACGGTGAGCCCGGCGGGTTCGCTCGTGACCCCCCCCTCGGTGTCGCCGAAGCGGGCACGATAGAGGCTTCCGCTCTCGTGGGCCTGCGTGTGTTCGATCGTGAGCGTGTCGGTCGTGTTCCCGGGGTCTTCAGTATCCGCTTCCCACGCTCCGGCGGAGCGGTTGTAGCGTTCCCACTGGACCGTCAGGTTGGGCACACCGGCGGCTTCGGCGGTGAAGCTCGCCGGGCGCGGTTCGCGCACCGTGACACTCGCAGGCTGCTTGGTGATGTGGGCGCTGACGACGCCCAACCGCGCGATCCTGCTTTCGACCCTGCCGGCCGCGTTCGTGAACACCGCGCGGTATTCGCTCCCATTCTGCGAAGCCGTCGGATGAAGGATCACGAGCGTCGTCGTCGTGCTCCCCGCTTCGTGGTCGAGTTCCCACGTCCCACCGGGGGTACGCACTTCCCACTGGACCGACGGCGCCGGCACCCCGGAGGCTTCCGCGTCGAACGTCGCAGCTTCGCCTTCCAGGACGGTCTCTGATTCTGGCAGCTGCGGGTTCGGCTTGGGCGCCACCTGCGCTTCGACTGTGAGCGTCGCGGGCACGCAGTAGACGGTGCCGTCGGCGTTGCTGAAGCGCGCGCGATACTGATAGCCGTTCTCCCGCGCCGAGGTGGGCTTCACTTCCAGCTTCGGCGTGCTGTTCCCGGCGTCCGTCGTATCTTCTTCCCAGCGATAGCCGTTCGCCGAGACTTCCCACTGGATTTCAGGGCCCCCGCTCGCTTCGGCTGTGAAGGTCGCACCGGCTGGTTCCACCACGTGCTGCGAGGCCGGCTCCGTGGTGACCACAGGTTCGCCTTCGGGTTGCAGCGCGAACTCGGTGAGTTCCAGGCGGGCTTTGGTCTGGGCGATCGACGCATCGCCGGCGGCCACCGCGCTCGGCTTCCCCTGACCGCTCGCCTCGACGCTCGAGAGGTCGTCCTGAAGTTCCCGAGCTCCTTCCTTCAGGCGTTCGTTCAGTTTGACGACGGGTGACTGTAGCGGTGCCTTGCCGTTGTCGCCTTCTTCTTCGCGCTGGACTTCGCCATTGAAGAGGTCGTAGACGGCGTAGCCGCCTGGGCTGTTCGCGAGCAGCTCTCCCGGCCCGAAGAGGAGCTGGCCCACGCTCTTTTCGACCTCGAACGCCGGTTCGGCGACCACGGCGCTTGGAAGCCCGACTTGGACCAGATCGGCCAGCACGCTCTCGGACCCGTCGAGCGCCTCCCCGGCGGCTCGCACGTCTTCACCGCCTGCGCTCAGCGCCGGGTCTTCCCGCGGTGCAATTTCGATGTACGCTTCGCGCCGGAGCGTCTGCAGGGCGGCTTCGACTTCTTCGGCGACCTCTGGGGCAATGGTGAGTGCTCCGTGCGGATAGGGGACGACGTACAAGCTGAGCGGCACTTCGTAGTCTTCTTCTTCGAGGCTCCCGTTGAGCCCCCAGTGGTAGCGGGACAATCCCGGGAAGTACAGTTCCTGCCCTCCATACCCGCTTTGTTCCTCGCTGAAGTCAGCGAGCTCGATCCCAGCCGCCAGATCGTCGAAGATCGTCGAGACATGGGACGGTTCAGGTACGCCGTGGAAGAGACCGCCCGTTTCGACCAGTCCGCCCGCCCCTTCTTCGGCCTGGCACGAGCCTTCCACGTACACGCTTTCCTTGTGCCACAGTTCCGCGATGCGTGCGTCCAGGTCTCCGCTGTCACATCTGACGCTCACGCTCCCGGAATGTTTGTGGCCGTCATATTCGAACTCCACCTGAGTGGATTCCCGCAACTGCTCCTTGAAGATCTCCGTTTGCTGCCCACTCGCATCGCTGTGCCAGTACCAGTACACGGTGTCGGTGAGTTCGTTGTCTTCTTTCCACCCCTGGTAGCAGGCGGTCATGTAGCCGAGGCCGAGGTGCCAGGCGTTCCCGAAGAGCCTGCGATAGTTGGCAGGGAGCGGATCCAGCAGTTCTTCGGATTCTTCCAGCGGTGCATGGTTGGCCACGTTCGAGCCCTCGATCGAGATCTGCCCGCCTTCGTCTTCCTTGTCCCCCGGGGCTCCGAGGAGGGTGCCTTCTCCCTTGCCGGTCTCGCAGCTGTTGAGGGTGCCGAAGGTCCTGACGCCGTTTTCTTCCTGATGCACGCCGGATGACTCGGTGCCGAAGCGCCTGAGGCCGCTGCCGTTCTGCTGTTCGCTGCCGCCATACAGATTGATGTACGCCGAGCCCTTGTCGCCCGGGCTTATCGCCGCCGCGGCGCGCCCGAGGGTACAGGGCTGACAATTATCATCGGCTCGGCGCCCGGGGTCCTTTTCCGACAGGAACATGTTTTCCTGACCTTCGATACGCGAGAGCAGCGCTTCGCCGTTTTCCAGGTAGTTCCCCAGCGCGTGATTCAGGACGTTGCTGCCGGTTTCCACCTGCACACCATCGACGATGTTCGTATTCGGCGTGGCCGGCGGCTTGTCGATCGCCGCGAACGTCGGCAGCAGCTCTTCGCCTCGCTCGGCCATCGTGCCGAGATCGTCGATCAGCGGCTTGGTGGCGTACTGGGGGTTTTCGACCAGCAGCTGGGAGAACGCGAGCGAGCCGTCGACCCACACTGCCGGATTCGGCAGCGCGTGGTCGAGTTCTTCGGTGCTCCAAGGCGGGCTGGCCGAGTCGGCGAACTCGGTCAGGAAGTCCAGGTTGAAGTCGAGGTCGTCGGTGGACCCGGCTCCCCGCAGGTCTTCGCCGATTTCGGCTCCGCTCGTGGGGAGCGCAGAGCCCTGCCGCTCGGAGATCGCGTCGCTCGGGTCGAAGTCCCCCCACGTGAGGAACACCCCTGCCGCGCCCTCGAACTGTTCCACGCTCATCGGCTGGTGGCCGGGTGAGCGCTGGCTGTAGCCAATATCCGTCGCGAGGTCGGCCTGGAGCGCTTCTTCGCGTTGCGTTTTAGCTATTTCGAAGAGGTTCGCCTGGAGTCCGTTGAGCCTTTCTTCGAGCCGGGCGATGCCGTTGCTCAAGGCGTCAACGTGCGCATTCACGTGTTCCAGCAGGGCGGTCACTTCTTCGATTTCGCCTTTGACCTGATCGAGGATCGCGTCGGTGCGGGTGAAGTCGGCTGACACCTGCAGGCTGAGCTTGTGGATCAGTTCCTTGATTTCCTGGAGCTCCTTGAGCACGAGTTCTTCGAAGCTGGGGATCCCGAGCATCATCGTCACGACGCTGACTCCGACGGTTGCGAGCGAGATCAGCGACGCCGGGTTCACGAGTGAGCTTGCGAGGGTTCCGAGTGCGCTGAGCGCTTTGCAGGCATCGAGCTCCGTCACCGCCTTCGCGAGTTCGCTGAAACCCTTGCTGAAGGTGCTCTCGAAGGCAGCCGAGAGGTCGGCCGAGAAAGCGTCGTGGTTTGCGTCGTTCAGGTCCGCGCGCACCGCGGAGCTCGATCCGGCGACCGCGATCGCGGCCCTGTTGTACCCCTCGAGGGCTTCCGCGCTTTTCTGGAACTGGCTGCTCAGCTGGGCCGTGTTCGGACGGAAGAGTTCCGCGATCGACGTGCCGTCTCTTTCGCTGTAATGCTTGATGAGGTACCCGAGCGTCTTGTTCGGTTCCTGCTGGGAGCGGGACGCGAGGGCCCCGCGCAGGTCTTCGGGGAGGATCGGGTCCAGCGCATTCCTGAAGGCGGGCTTTTCGAATGCGGTGGCGCAGGCGGTGCGGGCCGACACGAACGGTGTCGGCGCCTGGCCTTCCGGGGCGGCCCAGTAGGGCAGGTTGTAGAGGTAGGGCTCGAAGCTTCCGTTCGGAGCGAGCTGGGCGGGACGGGCGAGCAGTTCGGAGGCGACGCGTTTCGCGGCGGCTCGCAGTTCCGCGCGCGTTTCGCTTTCCTGCGGCGTGGCCGTCGGAAGGTGCTCGATCGCCACGGCGATTTCGTTCATGTAGGAGATCGCGGGGCCGAGCAGTTCATCGGTGGACTGGCCCGCGGTGGGCGCTTTCAGTTCCTGATTGATCGCTTCGATGTCGCCCCGGAGCGTCGGCGCGGTCGTTTCTGTGACTTGTTTCTGCTGCTCGACCGAATCCAGCATGCTCGTCTCGAGCATGCGGACGGTGGCGTTGCTGTGTTCCTGTTCGGCCTCGTAGGCTTCGGATTCCGTCACGTAGGCGACCGTGCACGTTTCCCGTTCGACCAGTTCTTCCTGCGCGGTCGTGAGCGGTTCCGCGGCGGCCACAGGGGCAGACGCCCCCAGGGCGAGCACCGCCAGCGCGCAGACGAGGGCGGCTGCGAACGCGTGCGCCACGATGCTTCGCGCGCGCCGTCGCCGCCGCGGCCCGTCTCCCGCTCCTGATAGCCGTCGAGGCATCGCCACCCCCTACGCTTGCCCTGCAAGAACCCCAGCACAGATCTCCGAAGAACCGCCAGCACGGTCTTTCTATATGAGGGAGCCGCCGCTGTCAACCCCGGCGGTGGGAGTCGGGCTGTCGTAGGTAGCTCAATAGATGCTGGAAAGGGCTTGGGGCATCCTGAGGGGCGGGATTTGGCTCTACAAGCGGGATCGCGTGGTCACCCCGCCACGAGCGGCGCACGTTCGGGGTGATGCCGCCCTGCGCGCGAGCGCGCACGCATCGCCCGCACTTGAGATCAACAGCGGCCCACGCCCAGCTCGCCGTTCACGATCGGCAGGTCGCTGATTCCATTCAGACGGGGCCCGCCTTCCTAGCGGCTGAATAAGCTCTCGATCTGTGCGATTCGCGATCTCGATCCCGCAGTATGCTCGCGGAGGTCGCTTCGATGAGCAGGCCTTTCGCTCCCACCTTCGTCAGGTGGAGGATTTCGGGGTGTTCGAGAGCGGCTGGGTGCAGGAGCAGGTGCTCGGCGCCGCTGGCGTCCTGGCGGCACTCCAGACGCTCACCTACGCCGCGGCGTGCACCGAGAATTTGCGGCTGGGTTGCGCGGTCTTCGTCCTGCCGCTGCACAACCCCCTGCACCTGGCCAAGGCGATCAGCTCGCTGGACTGCCTTAGCCACGGGCGCGTCGAGGTGGGCGTCGCCACTGGCGGCCAGGGGCGACCGTTCGCCGCCTTCGGCGTCGACCGTGAGAAACCCGTTGCGCGCTTCAACGAGGCGCTCGCGTTGATGAAGAGCTGCTGGAGCGATTCGCAGATCGACTTTGAGGGGCGCTTTTGGACGCTCCAGGGAGCGACGATGGAGCCGAAGCCCGTGCAGAAGCCCTACCCGCCGGTGTGGTTCGGCGGAAATGCACCCGCCGGTATGCGCCGCGCCGCGCGTCACGGCGACGGGTTCATGGGCGCGGGGTCCCAGACGACCAGGAGCTACGCCGACCAGGTCGCGATGGTGAAGGATGAGCTGGCCGTGCAGAACCGCGATCCCGAGACGTTCCGGTTCGGCAAGCGCGTGTACGTCCATGTCGAGGATGACCCGACGGTCGCCAGAAAGCGGCTCGACGAAGCGCTCAGACAGCACTACGGTGGCGGCGACTGGGGTGAGCACATGCTTGCCGGGACCGCGGAGGAGTGCGTCGCGGGTATCCGTGGGGTTGCGGACGCCGGCGGCGAGCTGATCCTGCTCAATCCGCTTGTGGACGACCGGCGCCAGCTGGAGCGGCTCGCGGGCGAAGTGATCCCGGCTCTGACGTAGGCCATTCGCGACGTCGGGCGCGGGATCAGGCAGGTGAAGCGGCCGGTGAGTGTTGGGACCGCGCACAAGCCTGGCTAGGCGGTGGGTGAGCAGGTCGTCTCGCGCGCGAAGCGTCGGCCAGCTCGATTTCCTCAACGTCGATGCCGACCGAGTTGAGGAGCACCGTGCCGGCGGTGCGCGTAGACCCCGGGGATGTCGGGATCCTCCACGACGGCACCCGGCTGCTCGGAGAGTTCCGGGCTAGGAGGCGCCGGTATAGTCCACTCCGCATCAGGTGTTCGGCGCCCCGGCCTTGGCATGGCGGTCGAGGCGATACTGCAACGCTGGCAATAGGCAGAAGCATCCTGTCCGCCGTCGGCATCCGGCCAGTTCTAGGGAGATACTCGTGACGAGACTACGCACGACGTTAATGCTGCTGGCGGCGACCGGCCTTTGCGTGTCGGCGACATTGGTGTCCTCGGCGGGTGCGTCGGCGTCGCTCGTTGGCGAAGTTACGGAATTCTCGACCGGGATCACGGTGGAAAGCCTTCCGAGCAAGATCACGGTGGGCCGCGAAGGCGATCTCTGGTTCACGGAGCGCAACAACAACCTCAAGGGCAGCAAAGTCGCGCGGATGACCCCGACGGGCGAAGTGACGGAGTTCCCAGTGCTGGCGGACAGCATGCCGCAGGGGATCGCGCTGGGTCCGGAAGGCAACCTCTGGTTCGCCGAGGTCAACAACCCTGAATGTAATGTCAGCGGATGCCATAGCAAGGTCGGGCGGATCGACCCGACGACGCATGCAGTCGAAGAATTCTCTGGGATCGCCGAAGGGAGTCAGCCGTGGGAAATCACGGCGGGATCCAACGGCAACCTCTGGTTCACCGAGTTCGCCGTGGCCGGTTCGGACAGGACCAACCGGATCGGAGAGATCAGCCCGAAAACCGACAAAGTCGAAGAGTTCGAACTCCCACTCCCTGACAAAGGTCAGCAGGGCGAGTTTGGGATCACGCCCGGCCCCGACGGCAACGTCTGGTTCACCGAGGATACGGGCAACAGGATCGGGCGGATCACGCCGAGCGGCACGATCACCGAGTTCCCGATCCCGACGGCGGAAAGCCAGCCGGTGGCGATCGTGACGGGCCCCGACGGCAACCTGTGGTTCGCCGAGCAGGACAGCACGAAGATTGGACGGATCACCCCGACGGGAACGATCACCGAGTTCCCCTTGCCCTCTTTTGACGGTGAGCCGAGGGCGATAGCGGCAGGGCCTGACGGCAACATCTGGTTCGCGATGGACAACGGCGACATCGGCCGAATCACGCCGGAAGGGGTGGTCACGACCTGCACGACGGGGATAGCCGGGGACATCGAAGGGCTCACGGCGGGCCCCGACGAAAGCATGTGGTTCGCCGAGTACTACGAAGGCCGGATCGGGAAGATCACGGCGACGGGCTCCGGCCTGGCGCCCAACTGCACCAGTGGTGCGACGCCGATCTCAGCCGGCGCTCCGGTTGCCGCGGGCTCGAGCACACCACCGTCCTTGGCCTCGAGCACGCCGCCCGCGTTGGGCTCGAGCCCGCCACCGGCCACGGCTACAGTCACGCTCGACGGATCCAACGTCGGCGTTCGGAGCGGCGTTGCGATGGTGAAGCTGATCTGCAGCGGCAGCGCGACCTGCGTGGGCAAGGTGACGCTGACCGCCAGGAGCAAGCCCGCGAACGGCAAGAAGGCCAAGACCGAGAGCATTGGCATAGCCAGCTTCTCGGTCCCCGCCGGCGAGACGAAGCTCATCAAGGTCAAGCTCGACGGGACCGGCCTGGCGCTCCTGCGAACCGCTCGCGGAAATCTCGGTGCTGCTATCAAGATCGCCAAGTCGCTCCCCAGCCCGAGCAAGACCGAGACTCAGAGCGTGCACCTTAGGCAGCAGAAGGCCGTGCATAAGAACTAGCCTGCGGACGCTCGAGGCCCGCCCTGACGGCCGATCCTCTCACGCTGCATGGGCCAGCCTGACGGACCGACCGGCTAGGCTCAGCGGTCATGTCGCTGACCGCCCTTACGTCCGCTGAGATCTCGCTGCCGACCGCTGCCGATGGCGCGCGCGTGAGCGACCGGATCGCCGTTCTGGCCGACACCGTCGACGTCGTCGGCTTGACCGACAATCACGCTGGCCAGCCGCGGATGTCGCCGCTGGCTGCGGTGGCGCTCGCGCGTGAGCAGGGCGTGGGGACGATCGTCCACGTTTCCTGCCGCGATCGCAACCGTCTCGCCCTGCAGTCCCAGGTCGTGGGTGCGGCGGCGCTCGGCGCTGAGGCGGTCCTCTGCATGCAGGGCGATCCGGTGCCTGGCATCGAACGTGTGGCCGACATGACCGCCACGCAGCTGATTGCGAGCGCGTCGGCATGGAGCGCCCCGCACCCGCTCGCGGTCGGGGCGGTCGTCAATCCATTCGCCGAGGACGTCGACCGGGAGTTGCTGCTCCTGCGGCGCAAGATCGCCGCTGGAGCGACGTTCGTGCAGTCGCAGATGATCTTCGACCTCGGGCGCCTCGAAGCGTTCCTCTCGGCGGTCGAAGACACCCTTGCGGACGTGCGGTTCTACGCAAGCGTCGCGCTGCTGCGCGGCGCGCACATGGCAGAGCGCGCCTGCGCGCTACCGGGGGTCGCGATTCCTGAGCGCGCCCTCGCGCAGATCAGTCGCGGCGGCGGCATCGATCTAGCGCGCGAACTGGCGGCCGACCTTGCCAGCATCTCGCGCGTAGATGCGCTTCACGTATTTCCGCTCGGAGCCGAGGCGGCGACACGCGAGGTCGCCGCGGAGTTCCGCGTAGCGCGGGGTGTCAGCGCCCAGCGCCCTGCAGGGACCCGTCCGTAACCGCAAGCGCGGCCGGGACGACGAACGGGGACGGCCTCTGGGGGACGGAGAGCCCCGCAAGCAGGTGGTTTTCGAGCCTCACGCTTGCGGGCCTCGTCGGCGACCCGTCCGCGGCGTACGGCAGTGGCGATCTCGTTGCGCGCGATCCCGAACAGCCATGCGATCGCCGGTCCGCGTGAGGCGTCGTATTGCGCGCGATGCTCGACGGCCCGCGCAAACGTCTCGGCGACGACGTCGAGCACCAGATCCGCTTTGTTCGTACGTCGCGCAACGTATGCCACGGCGGCGTGAACGTGGCGCTCGAAAAAGATCCGAAAGCCCGCCGCGCCGCCGTCGCTGGCGAGGAGGTCTCGATCCGGCACGGGCTCGGGCATCACTACATCTATGCGCAGGCGGCCACGTTTGTACCGGACGCTATGGCGCGCGCAGCCTCGCGGTCCCTACGATCGCCGTTGCGTGGCTGTAGTCGAGGTATTTGAGGTATTGGACCTTGAACTCGCCGGAGGTGCAGTTGAACAGGCCTGATGATTGGGTGCGGACCGTTTGACCCCGTCGGATGTCTTGGCTGAACGACCAGCTGCTGGCGCGGGCATGACTGCAGCTCGATTTGGCCTGCACGAAGTATTCGCTGCCGGCGCTCGCTACCGCGTAGGGCGCCTTGAACTCGATTTCGGCGCGGTAGCAGGGATCGGCTAGGTACGCCGCGCTGCAGCTGTCGTGCGGTTGCGCTCTGAGCGTGACCTGCACGGGCTCGTTCAGGTTGCGGCTTGGCGCGACACGCTCTTCGGTCGTCGGCGGAGGCGTCGGGCAACGTGTGTCCACCGGTGCGCCGTGACCGATCGAGCACGTGAACGAGCCGAATCGGAAGGTCGTCGCGATCACCGAGCCGTCGATCCCGGTAGGCGACTCGGCGTTGACCGTATGTCCAGAGGTCCATCCCACGAATTCCGCGCCCGCGCCGATCGAGCGGGGTACGCGGCTGACCTCGCGGACGATCAGGTAGGCACCTGTCCCGGGAGCCACCGGACGCGTCATCACACCAGCGGGGGTGTGATAGGTGATGCTCACGGCGTGTCGTCCGAGCAGACCCCATGAGATCGACCTCAGATCGGCGGCCGTCGGCTTGAAGCTGGTGCGTTCCGGCGAGGGGGCCGCGCTGCGATCCCCGGATGCCCAGCTACCGATCCTGATCGGTGCCCTCGCAAGGTTGCAGCTGACATCGCCACTGTCGCTGTCTTCGGGGAGGATGTCCGGCGCGAGCGGATGAAAGCGCCCGTCATCGTGGAATGCGCCATCTATCCCGAGCTGGCCGAGCTGGCCGTCGTCGAGGCGGCCGACCTGCACGCAGATCTCTCCACGGGTCGTGTGCACAAGACGCATGCCCCACGGCAGGCCGCCCTGTGGGTCGGCTGCGCGCAGCGCCAGCAGACGCGACCCTCCTGCGGCGGGGATGCCGATGCCCGCGTTCGGGGTTGCCGGCCCCTGTCGCTTCACTGGGCTGCCTCTCAGCACGCCGGTGGCGGCCACCGCGATCGCTCCGCCCGCCAGCACAAACGCCACCACGATCGCCGCCGCGTTGATCCGGCGCGACAGCCATGAGCGCCCGCCGGCGGCAGAGTCCCTGTCGGCCGCTCGCTTGTGCGCGACGACGACGAGCTCGTTGCGCAACTCCTGCAAGATGGGTAGGTGCTGGAAGCGCTCCCTGGCGTCAGGCATGGTCGGTGCTCCTCTGGAGTGAGTTCTCGGCTGTCACGGCATAGATGGCGACACGAAGCGCCTGTAGTCCGCGACTGACGCGTGCGCGCGCGGTGTCCTGGCTGATGTCGAGCGCTTTCGACAGCGCCCGGTAGTCCTGTTCCTCGACGACGCGCAGGCGCACCGCTTCGCGTTGGTCGAGGGGGAGTGCCTCGAGCCTCTCGGCAACACGGTCGCGCAAGTCCCGCGACCCTGCGAGGTCCTCGATGCGCTCGTACTCGACGTCCGTGAGCGGGCGGCGCTCTATCCCGAGGCGAGCGAGGGCACGTCGCTGCGCGCCGGCCCGCTGGAAGTGGTCGGCCAAATGATGTCGGGCGATGCCATACAGCCAGGCCAGGGCAGCTTCGTCGTCGTGGCCGCGGAAGCTGTGACCGCCCTCGAGCGCCACGGCGAACGTCTCGGCCAGGATGTCCACCGCCGCCTCCGGATCCCAGGTCCGGCGGACCAGGAACGCCAGGATCGCCTCCGCGTGACGGTCATAGAGATCCGCGATTTCCTCAGCGCTCAACGTCACGGGACATCCTGACTAGGCAACTCGGCCACGCACCAGAGTCCGATGAGCCACCTCTTTTGTGACGAGCAACATCGTCGG
Organism: uncultured Solirubrobacteraceae bacterium; assembly: GCA_963759265.1. Taxonomy (GTDB): domain Bacteria; phylum Actinomycetota; class Thermoleophilia; order Solirubrobacterales; family Solirubrobacteraceae; genus Palsa-744. The sequence goes on along the minus strand of CAVWYR010000001.1, from coordinate 3,033,989 downwards.
CCGGGGATTCGGGCAGCGGGTCCTATGTGCGCTCGAGTCGGCCCCCCACGTCTGCGCTGCCAGCAGGTAGCATCGCTACGTCGAGATAGGACGTCGGAGGGATGGGAATGCTCAGGCAGCTCGGTCTGACGGGAGGCGAGTGATGGAGGTCCACCCGGGTGTGTTCGTGTCGCACGTCACCACGGAGGAGTGGGAGCACGACCCCGAGGCGGGAGGCGAGATGCATGTCCTCTGCCACGAGCCCGGCATCGAAGCTGGCCTCTCGCGATTCACGGATGCGCCAGAGCCCACCGAGTGGACGATTCCCGAGCGTGAGACGCTGCTGGTGCTCGAAGGCGAGGCGAGAATCGAGATCGCGGGCGGCCCCACTCTCGAGTTGCGAGTTGGGGACATGGCTTCGCTGCCGGCCGGGGCACAGACAACGTGGTATCTGACCACGCCGTTTAAGGAGTTCTGGACGATCCAACGCTGAACCGCGCGGCGGCGAAAGGCAGTCGCCCGGCTCTACGGAGCAAACGGCAGCAGGACGTTCGAGGCGTGATGAGGGCCGTGCAGTACGGTGATTGTGCCGCCGGCCTCTTCTCCGAGCACCGGTACCGAGGGCGTTGAGGTGAACGTGTCGGCGGTGCCGATCGTCAGCCGCAGCCTGTTGCCAGCCTTGATGATCGCCGAGGTGGGGTAGACCTCGATCTTGTATTCGGTCGGCTGGTTTGGCGTCACCGCCTGCTGGCTTTCTTTCGTGTAGGGGTGCCATGGGCGGATCATGAGCTTGCGCGATCCGTAGGTGGAGAGTTCGGGGTCCACCGCGCGCTGGCTCGCTTGCAGGTAGCCGGCGGTGAGCTGGGTCGAGACGCCGTTGGGTTCGACTTCTGAGAGCACGGCCACGAGCGTTGCGTCGGTCGTGCTCAATTCGGCCCACAGGTCGGCCGTGATCAGGCCGGTGATCTCCGTGCTGCTCTGCATCGGCTGGGTCGTGTAGGTAAGCCCAGTCGCCTCGAACGTGTTGTTGTTTTCATCGCACACAGGTACGTACGATGCCGCCCCCGCGGTCCATTGCGCGGTCATCCGTGAGCACGGGCTGGAGGCGGGCAGCAGCGGCGCGAGGTCGCCGCTTTCGGTGGGGGCGGGACTGCTGGCGAGCGATCCGTCGTGCAGCGAGACCGCGTTGGAGCCCGACGATTCCCCGTTGAGGTAAAGGCGTTGATATTTGGTGTGTGGCAGCGGGAAGCGCTTGAACGTCTGCCAGCGCGTGCCGTTGATCGGATACAGGTTGACCTTGGGCGCGTGCTGGATGCCGTTCTTGGTCCCTTTGAGCCAGTGAGCGAACCATTCGTCCTTGAATTCGGGTCTTTCCATCGCTGGGCCAGAGGTGACGTGGTAGTGGGGGGACATGAACAGCACGCGGTCGGGCGAGTTGCGCAACGATTCCCACAGAAGCGGCTCGCCGCGCTGGAACAGGTCCCACCAGCCGCCCTCGATCACCACGGGTACGTCGATTTCGCTCGCACGCACGACCGGTGAGCGCAGCTGGTAGAAGGGCCCGTCGTAGGAGGCTTCTGAGCCGAGCGCGGCGCCGACGATCTTTTCGCCGTCGAATTCCAGGTTGCCCACTTGGTGTTCGGCGAAGATCGACGCGGCTTCTTGTGGATTTTCGAGCGTCGTCGACGGCGGCAGGGCCGACAGCGCGGTGACAAGGCCGAGCCACAGCGGGATGAAGCCCGAGTCCAGCGTCCCGCCCTGGAAGGTCACATCGCGGTAGGCGTCGGCCATGGGGATTTCCGCGTACACGGCCTTCACCGCGCGCGGCAGGCCTTCTGCTACACGGCTCGCGTCGGCCTCAGCGATCAACAGCGAGGTGATGCCCATATAGGAGGCGCCGGTCGTCGCGACGCTCGAGTTTGACCAAGGCTGAGCCTGGATCCAGGTCAGGACTTCCTTGTAGTCTTCCTGCGTGCGCTGGCCCCAGGATTCCCATTTGCCGCCGCTCGCGCCGGTTCCGCGGTCGTCGAAGACCATCACCGCGTAGCCCTTTTCGGTGAGATCCGGTTCATCGCCGGCGATCGCCTGGTCGCCCCCGCATTCTTTACCGGTCGGGTTGGTGACGTCCTTGTTGTAGCCGGTCGCCGTGAGGAGCGTCGGGTAGCGACCGGTTTCCGAGGGCAGGAAGATGTTCGCGCGCAGCACGACCCCGTCGCTCATCGTGATCGGCACGTTGCACATGCTCACCATGGCCTGGGCTTGGGAGGCGGCGAACGCGAGCACGAGTACGGCGAGTGGGAGGGCGCGCGGCAGCAGTCTTCCCGTGGACGTGATCGGAGCGAGGAGCCCGACCGGACGCCGACGCCGTGTCGACATCCCCCTGCCGCGTGCGGACGTGCGCGTGCTCCTCATCTCGCTCCTCCCCGGCGCCCCCTTCCAGGCCGCGCCTCGACAAACCTAACGTGGGGCGCTTTACCCGAGCGAACGGAAACAAAACACTGACGTGCGAGAAGACCGTTGCCATCCCTCGACGCGAGCCCGTTTCGTATCGGAACGTTAGTAAGTGGACTCGGACGGGCGGTATCCCGAGCAGACGACGCGCATCCATCCGATCTGCCCGTCGCGCTCGGCGAGGTATGCCTGCTGCTCGACGATGAATGGGCCATCAGGACAATTGACGTGGAAGCGGTAACCAACCCGCTGGCGGTCGGCGAAGCTGTCGCTGTCGAGATACACGAGCTGGTCGATCTCGTCTGTCTCCTCAAACCATTTCCCGAGGAACAACGAGACCACAGCATCCCGTCCGGCGACCTCCCAGTCGCGGCTGGGAGTAAGTCCGCGAAAGTCGACGTCTGGGTGCAGCACGTCGCGCATCCTGTCCGCGTCCTTGTCGGCCAGGGCACGCGCGAACTGCTCGCCGAGTGTCGCTGTCTGAGGCACAGGCTGATCATCGTCGATCTGTTCACGGCCCGTCAAGCCCGAGCCGATGTCCTCGCGCGTGTCGGCGCGCTCGAGCGACGTGCCAGGTTGCGCTCATGGCCGTGCAGCTGCGCGCGGCCGTGGAGTAATGTTCTCCGCGCCTCGTCCGCGAGGTTCTGCGGCGGTGGCCGCGAGGCCGGCTGTCGATGGCCGCGAACGTCAGGGGAGGGCCGTGAGCACGACAGAGTCAGGGCAGCAGAGCGCCAACGACGAGGCGATTCGTGCATGGGACGGGCCGCTGTACGAGCGCTTCGTGCGCTTTCGCGACATCATGACCACAGGGCTCGGGGCGCACGGCGAGCGGGCTCTGAGCCTGAACCCGCCCACGCCCGGTGCCCGGATCATCGACATTGGCTGCGGCTTCGGCGATACGACCCAGCGGATCGCGGCACTCGTCGGTCCCGACGGCGAGGCGGTCGGTATCGATGCCGCTCCGCGCTTCATCGAGGACGCCGTCCGCGAGAGCCGCGAAGCGAGCGTTGCAAACGCGCGCTTTCTCGTCGCCGACGTACAGGAGAGCATCGGTGGGGAGGAGGGCTTTGACATGGCGTTCTCGCGCTTTGGGACGATGTTCTTTGCCAACCCGGTCGCTGCCATGCGCAACGTCCGCCAGGCGCTCGTTCCAGGCGGGCGCCTCGTGATGGTCGTGTGGCGGCGGCGGATCGACAACGACTGGCTCTACCGCGCGCAGACGATCGTCGAGGGAATTGTCTCCCGACCCGAAGAGTATGAGGAGCCGACCTGCGGCCCCGGGCCCTTCTCGATGGCCGACGCCGACACGACCAGCGAAATCCTGACCAATGCGGGATTCACGGACATCGCCCTGCATCGCTGCGACATACCGATCGTGATAGGCAAGGACCTGGAGGAAGCCCGCGAAATGGTTATGGCGATCGGCCCCGCCGGCGAGATCCTGCGACTCGCCGGCGATCGCGCCGCCCACCTGCACGAGCCCGTCCAAGCCGCCCTGCGCGAGGGCCTTGCGGAGTTCGGAGCCGAGGGCGAGGTGCGCGCGCCCGCATCCACGTGGATCGTCATCGCAACTGCACCGGGCTGAAGAGGGGGCTAAGCCGATCTAGCGCGCCTCGCCTCGCGCCGCTCAGCGAGCGTTGCGAGCAGCAGGCTGGCCTCGAACAATAGGTACAGCGGGACCGTCTCGAGCAGCAAGGTGATCGCGTCGCCGGGCAGGAAAGCCGCGACCGCACCGCAGGCGAGCATTGCGTAGCGGCGGTTGTGGCGCAGCTGATGGGCGCTCACAATGCCCGAGCGAGTGGCCGCCAGGATGCCGACTGGCACTTGGAAGACCAGGCCCATAGCGAGCAACACAACGGCGGCGAAGTGGTAGTACTGGTTGGCCTGCACCAGCACGTTGAACTCGTCGCTGTTGAAGTTCTGGAAGAAGCGCAGGGCCGAAGGCAGGACGACGAAATAGCCGAACGTCACCCCGACCGTGAACAGCACCGGGATCGCAACGATCAGCGAGTTCGCAATGCGCTGCTGCTCAGGATTGAAGGCCGGCAGCACGAAACCGTAGAGCTCGTACAGGATCACCGGGAGCGCCAGGATGAAGGCGAAAAGGAGCGAAACGCCGATCGTGGTCGTGAAGGGCTCGCCGATCCCGAGCGTCACCGGCTTGTTGCCTTCCGGCGCTTTTGACAGGTTGGCAATCGCCTTGTGCAGTTGCGGGCTTACGCGTTGCAGCGACGCGCGCGTGTGAGCCGACGCGCCGCTGCCCGGGCGCTCGAGGGCGCTCACGACGACTTGCAGCTGCGTCGCGACCGTGCGAGCGCTCTGCTGAACGGTATAGGTTGCACCGAGCGGACCGTTGCCCGCACGGACCTGTTTCTGGGTCTGACGGGCGAGCGGCTTGTTGATGATGCTGAGCAGCGCGTGGTTCTGCCACAGGCTGAAGCCGAACGCCACGGCGAGTGCCGCCAGCGAGATGATAAGCCGTGCGCGGAGCTCCTCGAGGTGATCGACGACGCTGACGCGATCTTCGTGCTCAATCCTCCCAACGGCGATTGCCATGACGCTCTGCCTCATCCTTTATGGGCGCTGTCCGCGCCCGTTGGCGACGACCGGCGGCGCCTCGGTCTCGCTCGCCGCAGCCTGCACAGCGGGCGCCGACCGGGGAAGCTCGTCGGCGTTCGTAGCCACGCCGTTGATTGCGTCCTTGAAGCCCCGCATGCCGCTGCCGAGCGAGCGACCCATCTCGGGCAGACGCTTGGCTCCGAAGACGAGCAGGAGGAGGAGCAGCAGGAATAGAAGGTGAATCGGATTATCGAGTCCCATAATTGGCTCCAATCGATTTGGCTTTGCTTGGAAACGCGACTCAGTCAAGATTTGCCTGCGCTCGACGCGATCGTCCGACCGCGTCGAGCGTGGCGGCAACCGCGGCGCGGAGCTGCTAGATGTCTAGCGCCGCGTCGGCTTCTTCGGCCAGCCTTGTGACGGTCCTGAAGAAGGCCGGTGACTGGCCTTGGAACAAGTTGTCCGCCGTGAATGCCTTGATCGTGGCGACCGCACCCCCGTCGCCGTCCAGCGTGGGGCGCACCACCGCACAGTGGGGGAGCTTGCTGCTGACGAACTCGCACGGGTGGGGGAAGATCAGGTTGGCCTGAAACAGTTCCGCGTCGGGATTTTCATCCAGGTCGGGGATCGTCAAGCCGGTAACCGGATCGGTCACGGGGGCGACAGGGGCGTTCGCGGCGTTGCCGGCGTCGTCCTGCCAGGTCGAGAAGTGCATGGCCTCGGTCGGGCCGATGCTCGACACGACGAAATGCACTTCGGGGTCTGAGACTTTCTTCAGCAGTGTCGGGTACAGGCTCGTTCCGCCAGACTCGATGAACCCGAAGTGGAACGCTGCGGTACACGCGATCGCCTGTATCCTGCGCTCCGCTGGAGTCGTCGGGGGGAGGGGAGCGGGCGTGTTTGGCGGAACGTCGGCGTCGCTGATCGGGATCGCCGGCTGGTTGCGGATGGTGAACGCCTGCGGGAACGTCGCCCCGAAGTCGGGGTTGGTCGAGCTGCGGTAGCGCGTGTACCAACTCGTGTCGACGTCCAGTGAGATGAGCGACGTCAGCCGGCCGGTTTTCTTCGCGCCGGTTGCTTTGCTGCTCGGCAGGTTGCGGAAAGCGTCGAGGTTCACCGGCTCGGCGCCCCTGGATTCCAGATAGGCGTTGAGGAACGCCGCGTGACTCTGCTCGTCCTCGTTGTTTAGATGGATGTACGTCGGCATGTCGGAATCGATGTTTTCTAGAGCCGCCTGATAGGCCGGGTTGCCGCCGTTCACGCCGCCGAGCTCGTCGTACTGCTGCCAGAGGTCGGCCTCTATGAGCTCGGCCGCGGCCAGAAAGCGGAGGATGGCGGCGTCCCCTCGTGGCAGCCCGCCGCTACCCTGGGCGAGCGCGGTCGCGGCTTTACCGAGCGGCCCGAGGACGGTCGCTCCCACTCCGGCGGCGGCTCCCGTTGCCAAGAAGGACCGGCGACTGACGCCACCGGTCGACTCGTTGGCTGCTACCAGGACATTTGCGTCGGCGCCTGTCGGCGTTTCGCGGTTCATGTTCTACCTTCCTTGAGTGAGGGTGGTGGTATGGGTGAAGGCCGAGTACGCGACCCACTAACCCCCAGAGGACGCCGCGCTTCGCGAATGTTTCCTAAAGTTGTCAGAAAGATTTGCTGGAGGGGAGTGGTTCGCGGAGAGCGCTGTACTGTTGCGCGCGAGCGAGGAGAAAGGGGGTTCCGCCCTCTCGGTTGCGTTGTGTGAAAACCCGTGGTTCAGACGAGAGCGGAGGACGTCCCGCGCTGCAAGCGCGAGCCAGTGATCCTCGTAAAGCAGCAGTGCTGCCCAGCGCAGGAGGCGTCGTCAGGGAGGGGCTAGCTCTCAAGGACTCTGGAAGTCCGATTTCCTTCCACCCAGCGCTCGTCTGCCAACGCCGGCTTGCGCGTGCGATGGGGCGGTTCGACAGCGAGATGACGACGTTCGTCTGCGGGGTCTTCGAGCGCGCCACATGCGACCGATCCGATGCAGGCGATGTAGCTGCGATTCAGCCCGCGAGCATTTCCAGCACGCGCAGTTCGATGCGCGCCCGCGCCTGCCACGGGTCGGGTGGCAGCCCGTCGAGCGCCACCGCGTGTCCGTCGTTGTAGCGCTCGAAGACTCTGGGGTCGATGTAGGACTGCCGCGCAACCGTCGGCGTGTTGCCAAGTGCCGCCGCGACGGCTCGCGAGGCCACCGTCGCCGCGCGCGAGGGGCCGGGGTCCAGCGCAGCAATGGTTGTGGCGGCGATCACCGTCGCGTTCCATGTCCGGTACTCCTTTGCCGAGAACGGGCCACCCGATTCGGCGCGCAGGAAGTTGTTGACGTCCTCGCGATGGACCCGCGTCCAGGCATGGGCTGCGCGGAACACGAGGAGCTCGGGCGGGTCCTGCCGGCGGCGCTTGAGAGCCGCCAAGACCTCCAGCGTGGGCGCGTCGGCGACCGCGAGTCGCTGTCGCTTGCCGGACTTGCCGACGTAGTCGAACACCGCCTCGCCTGGATGGACGGTGACCTGCTCGCGCAGCAGCGTCGTCAAGCCATAGTGCTTGTTGTCGCGCGCGTAGCGGTCGGAGCCCACCCTGAGCAGGCCGATGTCGAGCAGACGGAGGGAGAGCGCCAATACTCGGCGATGACCGAGCGGTTCGTGCTTGTCGCTGAGGGCGTCCTCGATCCGCTCGCGCAGCGGCGGTTGGGCCTGGCCAAACGCCTCCATGTCATGAAACTTCAGCTCGTCGCGCTCATGTCGCCACGCCGGGTGATATCGATACTGCTTGCGGCCACGGCTGTCGATGCCCGTCGCCTGGAGATGAGCGTCGGCCCAGGGCGCGATCCAAACTGTGCTCCACGCAGGCGGTATCGCCAGAGCGCGGATGCGATCGAGCACGACCGAGTCCTCGACGAGCTGCCCGTGCTCGTCGCGATAGACGAAGCCCGTAGCCGTCTGCTCACGGCGCAGCCCCGGCTGGAAGTCGTGCACGAAGCGCAGCGGAGCGGGCAAGTGGCGAGCTTAACGGTGCTCTTGCGATGGCACTGCGGCCTGAATCTAAGTCTCGTCTGAGTCGCCTCGCGCCCGCGGCGGCCGCGACCGGCCCGGGGCCGTTCGGGGGCCGGACGCGCCGGGCGCAGGCGCACGTGAGAAGCGGGCCGGGGAAGCCGTCCGCCGCGCGTGTGCGGGCTCGGCGCTGCCTTCGAGATACGCGATCAGCATCTCGGCGCCCTCGGCGATGACTCGGCGGTCGGCGCGGCGGCGCCCGCGGAACGCGAGCTCCAGGATGCGGTCTCCCACCTCGACGGCGATCAGCGCAACCTCCCGCGGCGAGTCTTCCGCTACCAGCCCGGCGGCTACGAGGCGCTCGCGCGCGCGTTCGGCCAGCGCCAGGTTGCCGGCCTGTGCGATCGCCGTCACCGCCGGCGAGACCCGCCCTCCGAACCACAGGCGCACGAACAGCGGCCTGCGCTCGTGGTAGTCCAGGAACATCTCGAGCATGCGCTGCACGTATTCGCGTGCGGAGCGAAGCTCCCAGCCGTCTTCCGAGGCCTGCGCCACGCGTTCGATCTCCTTTATCTCGGCCTCGAGCAGCAGTGCGAACAGCTCGTCGCGGTCGGAGAAGAAGCGATACAGCGAGGACGGCCCGACGCCGGCGCGGGCGGCAATGGCGGTGGTGGTGGCGGCGTCGACGCCCTGCTCCACGATCAGCTCGCCGGCGGCGGCGAGAATCCGCTCGACAGTCTCACGGCTGCGGGCCTGCACGGGCTCTCTGCGGTGACGGGTTGATGCTGCCATCGAGCGGCTCCATCCTCGCAGAAGCCAGCGCGCAGCATATTGACTTCTCGAGATGCCGCGGATAGGTTGACGCGAATCGCATTTCAATCTTGAGGAGGAGCGATGCAATCGAAGCGGCACATCCCGGCGCGGACGCTCGGGATCGCCCTGCTGGCCGCATTCGCGGCGCTGGCGCTGTTCGCGAGCGCCGCCATGGCGAAGAAGGTGATGATCGTCACCCAGGGCGAATTTCCCTCGGCGCATTCCAATAAGGTTCTGTATTTCCACAAGATCCAGGCGGCGGTGGATGCCACCCGCCCTGGTGACTACGTCCTGATCGAACCGGGCGTCTACGACGAAGCGGTGAAGGTGCAGAAACCTCACTCGCGCATCTGGATCCGCGGCATGAACCGCAACACCGTGATCCTCGATGGCCAGCACAAAGGCGGCAACGGCATCGAAATCTACAAGGACAACGATGTCTGGGTAGAAAACCTCACCGTTCGCAACTTCGAACTCACCGAAAGCTGCGGGGATGAAGAGTGCGGCAACGAGATCTGGTGGAACGGCGGCTCTGGGTCGGGCAAGATCGGCGCCCACGGCTGGTACGGGCGCTACCTCACCGCCTACGACACCGGCATGAACGGCGGCTACGGGATCTTCACCAACGACGAGACCGGAGGCTCGTGGGAAGACATCTACTCCTCGGGCATGGACGACTCGGGCATATACCTCGGTGCCTGTAGCGAATGCAAGGCCCGCATCACCAAAGCGACGATGGAAGACGACGCGGTGGGCTACTCGGGCTCGAACTCGGGCGGCAACCTGATCATCGAAGACTCGGTCTTCCGCGACAACCGCGCCGGCATCGTGCCGAACTCGGAAAACCCCGGCGACCCGCCGCCGCCGTCGAACGGTGCCTGCAACCCGGTGAAGCCATATGAGGGTCACCACAAGAAGCTGCCGACGTTCGAAAGCACTGACATTCAGCACTGCACGATCTACCGCGACAACCTCGTGGAAGACAACAACAACCTCACCGCGCCGACGAACTCATCCACGGCGATCGCGCCGTGGGGCGTGGGCGTGGAGTTCCCGGGGGTGTACGGGGACGCGGTCGAAGGGAACACGATCAAGGGCAACGTCAACGACGGGTTCCTCGGGTTCGAGTACCCCAATCCCTACGAACCGCCAGAATTCAAGCACACGATCTTCTTCGGGTTCTCCGGCGTCAAGCTGGCTGACAACACATTCGAAGAAAACGGCGGCACCGGTGGTCCGTACGCGCGGGACATCATGTTCCAGGGCGGCTTCTTCACCCCCTCGCCCAACGACTGCGCGATCGGGAACACCACTCCCGACGGCACCCAGCCGGCGGACCTGGAAGGCGAATGGAGCTGTGACAACACCACCACGCCCAGCCCCAACGGTGGGGAAGCGGCGCTGGGATGGGTAGAACAGCTCTCCGGCGAATCCGCGGAGCAGCCGGGCGAAGCCCAGCCGGCGCCGGGATCGCAGGAGACGATGCCCAACCCGTGCGAAGGGGTTCCCAGGAACCCACTCTGCGAATAAGGCAAGCGGGATGTCGCGTCCCCGCCGCCCTTCGGGACGGCGGGGACGTCCCCGCCGCCCGCGCGGCGTCTGAACCATGGATCGCGAGCACGCTAATAGCGATCACCCGCCAACGACGGGGCTGACCAGGCGCAGCCTGCTGCAGCGCGCCGCCGGGCTCGGCCTGGCCGCCTCCACGCTCGGCGCGCTCGAGCTGCTTGCGCCGGCGCCCGAGGAAGCGCTGGCGGCCGGCTCGAAGCTCCCAGAAATCCAGTTTCAGATCGAAAAGCGCCTGCCCAAGCCGATCAAGGTCGAAGGCGTGCGGGTTCGCTTCGGTCCCGTCTACACGCTGTTCGTCACGATCGCGCTCGCGCGCACGTCGAGCGTCGCCGATCAGGCGACGCTGGCGCAGGCGCTCGCGCGGGTCGAAAAGGCCTACCCGTTCAAGCCGAGCGGGGTGTTCATGACGGTCGCGTACGGCATCCCCTACTTCGAAGGCCTCCCCGGCGGCTTCTCCGGGTCGCTCGTCGCCGCGAACATGCCGCGCCTCGCCGCCGAACCGGGACGCCCAGCGCTCGAAGAGGCCGTGCCCGGGCCCACCGACGTCAGCCCGCAGAACCCAGAAATCACCAAGCAGCGCTTCAACGTCCCCGTGCAGATCGAGAGCAACGACATGCTGCTCACGCTGCGCAGCGACTCGAGCGAGATCCTCGACGACGTGCTCAGCTGGCTCACTGAAGCCGACACCACCCTGGCCGGCGAGGAAGCCGGCGGCTCGGGGTTGGGCGAGCTGCTGCAGGTGACTTCGCGTCGCCTTATGTTCGTGGAACGGGGACTCCCGCGCGCGATCGCGCAGACGGAAGCGCTTCCCTACGCAGAAATGGTGAACCCGGCGTCGCCGATGTGGATGGGGTTCGTCTCCCAGCAGCTGGGCACCAGCGGGCCGCCGCCGGTGGTGACGTTTCTCGGTGACACCTCGGCGAAGCTCACCACCGCTCGCCGCGGAGACTACTTCGACCTCGGCTCCGTCCAACACCTCTCGCACGTGATCCAGGACCTCGAGCAGTTCTACGAACGCCCGGGGGAAACCTACGAGCGACGCGAGGCGGAGATGTTCAGTGCCGACCCGCTGCCCCGTGCCGCCAACCAGAACCCCTACACCAACGGCGGCGGTCCGGCGTTCATACAAAACCTGTTCGCCGGCACCCAGCAGGCCGAACGCGAAGCCGAAGGCGCCGACAACTTCGATGGCCAGCCCCACATCGCGCACAACAGCGCGCTGCAGCGCACGAGCCGCGCGCAAGACCACACGCCCCTGCACATCCGCGCCGACGGCCCTGGCTATGACTCGCTGGACGTCCCCGACGGATCCTCCCAGCCGAAGCTCCACTTCAGCATCTTCGTGCCGACAGCCGACTTCTTCGCCACCATGCGCCGCAGCCAGGCCTCGCTCGACCTCGCCCAGAAGTACTCGGTGCCGTCCAGCAACCTCGGGCTCGAGCGCTTTCTCACCGCCACACGCCGCCAGAACTTCCTCGTGCCGCCGCGCCGGCACCGCTCCTTCCCGCTGGTCGAGCTGGCCTAGCTCCCTGCAGCGCAGGCGATTCGCTGCAAGCTAAAGGACGAAGGGAATCAGCATCTTCGTGCGCGCTCGATACGCAGGATATGCCGTGGGGAATGTCGCGATCAGGTTCTTCTCCTCGACGGATGCGGAGTAGTAGAAGTAGGCGCCGAGGATCGCGACGATCAGGAGACCTATCAGGTTCTCCGCGAGCGCCGTCCCGAGCACCCCGACGAGCAGTCCCGTGTAGATCGGGTGGCGGATGAAGCGGTAGGGGCCGGAGGTGACGAGCTCGGGCTCTGCCTTCTGGGTCATCGGCATCCCCCAGTTCCGTCCGAGGTGGATGCGAGCCCAGATCGCGAGTGCGATCCCGGATACGAGCACGACCGCGCCGATCGCTTCGAGCTCCGTGCTGTGGACGGCGAGACTTCCGCCGCGGAAGACTCGCAGCAGCAGGAGCACCGCCAGCGCGCTGAGGCCGTTCAGCGGGATCCGGCGCCTGTCGGTTCTGCCCTTCTTGACGCCGACGGCGGAGGCGAACCAGTAGACCCAGAAGACGATCCAGGTGACGGCGATGGCGGTCTTGAGCGCGTTCATGTCCTGTGAGGAACGTTGATGGTAGGCCGATGTCGAGCCAACCTGTGGAGGGGGGCTTGCACCAAGGGCATGAGGCTCAGAACGTCGAAGCCGGGAGGGCCGCGTGGCGCGGCTCAAGCACCACGCCGCTGAGGCCGATCAGGCTGTATGCGCGGATGCGACTGGGATTCCCGTTCACGGCTCGCCGAGAGCGTGCCGCACGCAGCCGCGCGCTCAAAGGGGGACCTTTCGGTGCGGGTGCGGTGATGCCCGTGGCTCCGGCAGGCGAGCAGTTTGCTCTTCACGCGCAGCTGCTCGATGAGGTCGACGCTGCGGTGGTGCTCCTCGACTTCTCTGGCGAGCACGCGATCGTGCGCTACTGGAGTGAGGGCGCTCGGCGGCTCTACGGCTACAGCGCCGAGGAGGCGATTGGCCAGGCGCTGATGGACCTCGTGGTACCTGAGGAGAGCAATGAGGTGGCGATGAGGCTTCGCGCCACCGTGCTCGCCGGCGTTGCGATCGAGGACGAGCTCGCTGCGTGCGACAAGCACGGACGGGTCTTCCCGGTCTATGCACGCATGCGCCCGGTGCCTCCGGGCGATGGCATCGGCCCGAAAATGTACGTTGCCGTCGCCGTTGACATCAGCGCGCGCCGCGAGGCCGAAGCGGCGCTCGTGCGCCACGTTGAGGCGCAGCGAGAGGTCGTCAATCTCGGTCGGCTCGCCCTTAGCGGAGGCTGTCTGGACGAGGTCTTCGAGCAGGCGGTCGCGGCCGCGGCGCGCGTTCTCTCCAGTGACTGCGCCCAGCTGTTCGAGCGTGTCCCGGGCACGCAGGATCTGGTCGTGGCGGCGTCGGTGGGGTGGCCCCAGGACCGCAAAGGTGACCGTGTGGCAGCCAGCGAGCCCTCGTCGTTGCAGAAGGTCGCTGGCGCGGGCGGATTGGCGTTGGTCGAGGACTGGAAGCTCGAGCGGCGCTTTCCGCCGTCGCAGAGGCTCGTGGATCGTGGGGTGCGCAGCAGCGTCGCCGTGCTGATCGGTGAGCCCGAGGCGCCGCTGGGGGTGCTCGCGGTGCACTACCAGCACGCTGGCGCGGTCCCATCTGACTGTCCGCCATTCCTCGATGGGCTGGCGAATGTCCTCGCGGAGTCGATGCGCACGCGCGACGTGCAGGAGGCGATCCGTCACCGGGCGCTCCACGACGAGCTGACGGGGCTGCCGAACCGCACCCTGTTCCTCGATCGCGTCGCCCACGCGCTCGTCCCGAGCGAGCGGGACTTCAAGCCGCCAGCTGTGCTGGTGGTGGACCTCGATCACTTCAAACTGGTCAACGACAGCCTCGGTCACGAAACGGGCGACGAGCTGCTGCGCCTGGTGACACCACGGCTCGCAAATGCGATCCGCCGCCAGGACACGCTCGCGCGGCTAGGAGGCGACGAGTTCGCGGTGCTGTGCGAGCAGCTTCCCTCCGAGGCGGCCGTCACCGCGATCGCCGGGCACCTGAACAGCGCGCTGCAGGAGCCGATCATGCTCGGCGGCGACGAGCACACCGTCAGCGCGAGCATCGGCATCGCCGTCGGGACCCCCGGCGCTGGCGCCGCTGAGCTCCTACGCGACGCCGACGCGGCGATGTACCAGGCGAAGATAGCCGGACGCGGGCGATTCGAGCTGTTCGACCGCGAGATGCACATCCGCGTCCTCGACCGCGTGCGCACCGAGTCGGCTCTGCGCGCGGCGCTCGCGAACGAGGAGATCCATTTGCACTACCAGCCGCTCGTGTCGCTGCGCGGCGGCGAGATCGTAGGCGCCGAGGCGCTCGCGCGCTGGCGCCACGTCGACTGGGGTTCGATGTCTCCCGCCGAGTTCGTCGCGGTTGCCGAGGACAGTGGCCTGATCCGCCAGCTCGGCGCTCAGGTGATGCGCCGGGCAGCACGCGAGAGCGCCGCCTGGCAGCACGTCCCGGGCTTCGCTCACATCGCGGTCAACGTCTCCACCCGTCAGCTACTCGCGCCCGACGAGGTCTCCACCCTGATCCGTGAAGTGACCGCCGCAGAGGGCATCCCGCCGGGCTTTCTCACGGTCGAGATCACCGAGAGCATGCTGATCGAGCGCCTCGACGCCGCACGCAGCGCCCTGGAGGCCCTCAACGACCTCGGCGTACGCCTCTCACTCGATGACTTCGGCACGGGCTACAGCTCGCTGAGCTACCTCGCCAACCTCAACTTCGACGACGTCAAGATCGACCGGCTGCTGATCGAGAAGATCGTCACCTCGCAAAAGGCCGCCGCGCTCGCCGCCGCGATCATCCACATGGGGCACGCGCTCGGCCAACAGGTGATCGCCGAGGGCGTCGAGACGATCGAGCAGGCCATCCGACTGCAGGAGCTCGACTGCGACATCGCCCAGGGCTACTACTTCGCAAGGCCCATGGAGCCAGAGGCATTCACGACACTGCTCGAGCAGCGCGGTGGCCCAAACTGGCCAGCCCTACCGACCAAACCCACACCCGCCGTGCAGCCAAGGCGACGTCCCACTCACGCCAGCGACGCCGCGCCCGCGTCCCGGCGCGCG
Source organism: uncultured Solirubrobacteraceae bacterium (assembly GCA_963759265.1). GTDB lineage: Bacteria > Actinomycetota > Thermoleophilia > Solirubrobacterales > Solirubrobacteraceae > Palsa-744. Next base: position 3,018,975 of record CAVWYR010000001.1, on the reverse strand, counting down.
CGAAGCCGGCCCGCGACGAAGGCAGGCTAGGACCCGCAGAGCGAGGTTATTTCGAGTAGGGCCACCCCGCGCGCGGGCACTCGCGCGCTCACGGTCTCATCGCTGAGCGTGCCCTGTTCGCCGCTCCACAGGTTCTTGACGGTATAGCCCGGCTGACAGCGTTCGATGCCGAGCGCAGATGTCGTCGTGGCGAGCGAGCGTGCCTTCTCACCGGTGTCGAACAGGCCCACGACCACGTCACCGGGGTTGATCGTCTTTGCGACGATCTGCTGACGCGGGCCGTGCGAGATCGGTGATGCGACTATTCCGTCCTGATCGACGCCGAGCACCGCGGTGTTCTCGAGCATCTCGAGATCGGCAGGGCACAGGTCCTCGAGGCTCGAGCCGATGATCAGGGGCGAGGAGGCGAGAGACCAAAGGCTCAGCACGGTCTCGCGCGCCGCGACGGTCAGCCCGTCGCCTTCGCAGTTGCCGACCTCCACCGAATCGAAGTCATCGTAGGCCGCGAATCGACTGCCGCTGTAGGTGTGCCATTCGGCAAGTGTCGAGAATCGCCGCTTGACGTTCTTGTAGTCGGTCAGCGGGAAGGAGCTCCCTCCAGCCTCGCATTCGTAGCACTCGATATCGGGGCTGTTCTCCCACTGCGTGGCATATTCCTCGAGCGTCGCCGCGAGGGCGACGTTGAAGCTTCCCTCGGTCACGTCGAGCTGCATCGGTCGGCCCGACTGCCTGATCGCTTCAGACCACGCCGCGATGTCAGCTGCGTTCGCGTCGGTGATGCCGTCGAGCTTGACGTAGTCGACCCCCCACGCGGCCAGCTCGTCGACGATCGAGTTCACAAACGCCTGGGCACCCGGGCGCGCGTAATCGATGCCGACCATGCCGCCGCAGTTGTAGTTGTTCTCGGGCTTGCCGGTGGTTATCTCGTCAGCCGTGTCGTCGGTGCCGAGGATCGGCGTGTTCTCAGCGACGGCCTGCTTGGAGATCCCGGGGGTGAAGTAGATCCCGAACCTCAAGCCGAGCCCGTGGACGTAGTGAGCAAGCGCGGCGATCCCGTTTTCGCCATGCGGGCCCGGCGGGAACCGCTGTTCGTCGGTCTCCCATCGCCCATACCCGTCCACGCTCGGCCCCTCCGGTCCAGGACACACATACCAGCCGTCGTCCTGGTTGAAGTAGTCGTAGCCGAGGCTCTCCAGGCCGCTTTCATGCAGCGCCTCGGCCTCGACCTCGTCCTTCTCTGTGCTGACGTTGAGCCGCAGGTAGCTCCACGTGCTGTAGCCGAGCACCGGGCTGAGGTCGGTGCCGGGCAGCGGATCGAGCTCCGCCGACGCGAATGGGGGCGCACTCAACAGAACGACGAGCGTCGCGAGCACCGATAGCGCGATCATCGTGGTTCTCGCACGCTGCATTGCGCTGATCGTACTCGCGGGCACGGGCTCTGCACGCAGGTTTCGGCGTTTGCCCATTTCCGCGGAGCCGTTCCCGCTCTAGCGAGCCGCTCTGGCGCGCGAGGCGTTGCTAGCGTGCGCTGCATGGCGGCGAGCGCTGAGGCGAGGGCCCGGGGCAATCCGCGAGCGCGGCCGTCTCGGCTGGTGACGGTCATGGCGATGATGGCGCTGATGCTCGGCGCCACGGGAACGCTTGCCTCGACGGCGCACGCCGCGCCGTCGTCGTTCATCCGCGTCGATCAGGTCGGCTACCCGACGAGCGCTCCCAAGCGCGCCTACCTGATGTCTCACCGGAGCGAGACCGGGCTGGACTTCAGCGTGCGCTCGAGCGAAGGCGCGACCGTGTTCAAAGGGAGCGTCGGCGCGTCGTCGGGCTCGTGGAACGCTCACTTCTCACATGTCTACGCCCTCGACTTCGACAGCGTGCAGGCGCCGGGCGTGTACACGATCTCGATCGCCGGGCGGGCACCCGCCACCTCGCCGTCCTTCACGATCGCGCCGGCGCAGCAGCTCTACGAAGCGCCGCTTGCCAACTCGCTGTCGTTCTACGAGAACGAGCGCGATGGCCCTGAATACATCCCCTCGCCGCTGCGAACTGCGCCGGCGCACCTCAACGATCAGGACGCGACGACCTATCTGACGCCGCAGGTCAACGACGAAGGCGAATTCAAGGGTGAACTGGAAAGCCTCGGCGAAACGATCAACGCCTCGGGTGGCTGGTGGGATGCGGGGGATTACCTGAAGTTCGTGCAGACGACCAGCTACGCGGTCGATCTGCAGCTCATCGGCGTGCGCGACTTCCCCGCACAGATGGGCGCCTCGGCGGCGCACTCTAACTTCACCGAAGAGGCGCGCTTCGGCGTGGAATGGCTGCTGCGGATGTGGAACGACAGTACGCGCACGCTCTACTACCAGGTGGGAATCGGCGAGGGCAACGCGAACACGATCGGCGATCACGACATCTGGCGCCTGCCCCAGGAAGACGACAGCTACGGCGGCGCAAACCCGCTGTATCGCTTCATTCGTCATCGCCCCGTGTTCCGCGCAGGGCCCGCGGGCTCGCCGGTCAGCCCGAACCTAGCCGGACGCGACGCCGCGGCATTCGCCGAGTGCTTCCAGGTGTTCGAGCAGTCGCGCCCGGAACTCGCCTCGCGCTGCCTGCTCTCGGCGGAGCACATCTTTGAACTGGCGAACACCGACCCACAGGGCAACCTGCTCACGACGATCCCGTTCGACTTCTATCCCGAGAGCGAATGGCGCGACGATCTCGAGCTCGGCGCCACAGAGCTCGCGGATGCGCTGTCCTCAGGATCCGAGCTGCCGGGCGGCCTGCCGCACACGCAGCCGCTCTACTACCTCGAAGACGCAGCGCACTGGGCCAGCGAATACATCGCGCACAACGGCGAAGGCGGCGAAGGCCTGAACCTGTACGACGTGAGCGGCCTCGCCGACTTCGAGCTCGCGCGCGCGATGCGCGCCGCCGGCGAGCCATCCGGCCTCGCGCTGAGCGAAGCACAGCTGATCGGGGGTCTCGCGCAGAAACTCGAGGCGGCGCTCGAACAGTCCCACAACGAACCATTCGGCTTCGGCTTCCCGTGGGCTGAAGCGGACACCGCCTCGCACGGCGACGGCCTCTCCGTGATGGCCTCCGAGTACGACTATCTCACGGAAGAACCGGCGTACGCTCCGTTCGCGGCACGCTGGCTTGGCAACGTGCTCGGCGCGAATGCGTGGGGCTCGTCGTTCATCGTCGGGGACGGCTCGAGCTTCCCCGACTGCCTCCAGCACCAGGTGGCGAACATCGTCGGCTCGCTCGACGGCGCACCACCGGTGCTCGCCGGCGCGGTCGTCGAGGGCCCATCGGATGAAAAGAGCTCCGGCAAGCTCGCGGGCATGCGTACCTGCCCGGCCGCCGGCGGGGACGCGTTCAAGCTCTTCAACCGCGCCAGGGCGAAGTACGAAGACAACGTGCAGGCGTTCACGAACACCGAGCCGGCGATCGATCTCACCGCGTCCTCGATGCTCGCGTTCTCCTGGCAGGTCGGCAGCGCGCAGCCGCTGCCGGGGAGCCGGCTCTCGCAGAACCGCTCGCGGTCGCCCCGCTGAACGGGGCGACCCAGACCCACGAATAGGAAGCCAAAGCGGCCTCTGCGTGCTCCGCGGGCTCGCTCGAGGCTAGGCGGCAGCCAGCGCCTTCTGCTTGATCGTGTCGAACTCGGCCTGCGTGATCGTGCCCGCGTCGAGCAGCTGCTTGGCCTTGGCGATCTGCTCCGCCGGATTCGTCTTCGCGGCGACCGACTGCACGTACTGGTCGAGCTGGCTCTGCGCCGCTTCGTTCTGCTTGATTGCCCGTTCGGCCATCCCGTTGTGCTCGGCGATCAGGTACACGAACACGCCGAGATACGGCAGCACGATGATGAAGATGATCCACAGGACCTTCGCGAACCCGGAAGTGTCATGGCGGCGGAAAAGGTCGGCGAACACCGTGAACAGAATCCAGATCCAGACGACGAAGCCGAAGAAGATCAGCATCGTCCAGAAGACTTCGAGGAAGGGATAGCTGGTTGCGATAATCATGAGCGTCCTTTGGGTAGGGGAGCGAGTCCACTCCCGTCCTTGGGGCGGCGCAACGCACCTGCTTGATATGCGCGCTGACCATAACCGAATCCCCGGCTGCGGTCCCATTTGGGCGCCGTGCGGCGAAGCGTAGGAGACGTTCGTTGAGCCGGAGCGCAGATCGCGATCCTCATCGAGCGCGAAGGTTGGCGGAGTCCTTCGGCTCCGATCCCACTCGCTACGACCGCGCCCGGCCTGGCTACCCGGAGGCGATGGTGAGTCGGATCCTCGCCGCGAGCCCCGGGACCGACGTGCTCGATGTCGGTTGCGGCACAGGCATCGCCGCGCGGCAGTTCCAGGCGGCCGGCTGCAGCGTGCTCGGGGTCGACGTCGATGCGCAGATGGCCGCCCTCGCGCGAGAGACCGGGCTCGAGGTCGAGGTCGCGAAGTTCGAGGCGTGGGATCCACGCGGGCGGAGGTTCGATGCGCTCGTCGCCGGGCAGGCCTGGCACTGGGTGGACCCGGTCGCGGGCGCCGCCAGGGCAGCCGCGGCGCTGCGGCCTGGTGGCCGCCTGGCCGTGTTCTGGAACGTGCAGCAGCCACCGATCGACTTGGCGGGGGCCTTCTCCGCGGTCTACCAGCAGGTGCTGCCAGACCTACCGCTGTATCGCCCCGGCCTCGAGGCCTACGCGGCGCTCCTCGCCAACGCAGCCGCCGGGATCGAGCAGGCGGGCGGGTTCGCAGGGCCCGAGCAGTGGCGCTTCGAGTGGCAGCAGCCCTACACGCGCGAGCAGTGGCTTGACCTCGTGCCCACGGCCGGCGGTCACAGTCTGTTCGCGCCGGCCAAGCTTGGAGAGCTGCTGGACGGCATCGGCGCGGCGATCGACGCTGTCGGAGGCAGCTTCGTGATGTCCTACACGGCCGTCGTTGTCACAGCTACTCGAGTCGCCGGCGACGCTCGTGCGCGATTCGATTAGCTAGGTTTCGCCGTGTGGCCAGCTGGGATGACGTGCGTCGGCTCGCGCTCGCGCTGCCCGAGTCCAGCGAGCGGAGCTCTCGCGGCCTCGCCTCGTGGAGCGTGCGCGAGAAGCAGTTCGTGTGGGAGCGTCCGCTGCGCCCCGCGGAAGTCAGCGCGCTCGGCGAGGACGCGCCCGACGGCCCGATCCTCGGGGCACGGGTCGAGCACCTCGGCGCCAAGGACGCGCTGCTCGCCGACGATCCGGCCGTTTTCTTCACCACCGCGCACTTCGACGGCTATGCGGCGATCCTCGTACGGCTGGAGCGGATCGCGATCGACGAGCTCGACGAGCTGATCGTCGAGGCATGGCTGTCGCGAGCACCGAAGCTGCTGGCGAAGCGCTACACCGATGCCCGGCCGCCGTCTGCGCATAACCTCTAGCGCGTGAACGCCCTGGAGAAGCTGCGCGAGCGCATCGCCGAGCTCTGCGATCTCGTCTTCATCGAGATGCTCGTCGGCTGGGATCAGCTGGTGATGATGCCCTCGCAGGGCGCCGCCGGCAGGGCACACCAGCTCGGTGCGCTCGCGCGGCTCAGCCATGAGCGCGCGACCGCCCCCGAGATCGGCGAGTGGCTGGATGAGCTCGATGGTGTGCCGCTCGAGGAGCTCGACAGCGACATCGTGCGCCTCGCGCGTCGTGACTGGGAGCGAGCTCGGCGCGTCCCCGACGAGCTCGCCATGGAGCTCGCGCGTGCGAGCACCGATGGTCAGGAGAGCTGGCGCATCGCCCGCGTGAACGACGACTTCAAGGCGTTTGCTCCCGCCCTGCAGCGCAACGTCGAGCTCGCGCGAGCGTATGGCGAATGCGTCGCGGGGGAGGGGGAGAGCGTCTACGACGCGCTCCTCGGCGACTATGACTTCGGGCTGCACACGGACGAGCTGCGGCGCGTGTTCGGCGAGCTCGCCGGCGCGCTGCCGGCGCTCGTGCGCGAGGCGCAGCCGCGCTCGCCGCGTCGCGCGCTGGAAGTGCCCGCCGAGGCCCAGCAGGCGGCGGTCGCCGGCACCTTGCGCCGCCTTGGCGTCGACGCCGCGAGCTGGCGTGTGGACGTCTCGGCGCATCCCTTCACGGCGTGGATCGGCCGCCGCGACACGCGTCTGACGACGCGCTACAGCGACGGCGACATCGAGGCGCTGCTCAGCTCGCTGCACGAGTACGGGCACGCCTTGTACGAGCGTCAGGTCGACCCCGCGCTCGAGCGCACCAACCTCGGGCGCGGAACCTCGATGTCGATCCACGAGTCCCAGAGCAAGCTGTGGGAGAACCACGTCGCGCGCAACCGAGCATTCGCGGAGGTGCTCACCGCAGAGCTGGCCGGCGGCGGCTTCGCCGTCGCCCCCGCGGAGCTGCACGAGGCCCTCGTCGCGGTCGAACCGTCCGCTATCCGCGTGTCCGCCGACCCGCTCACCTACCCCTTGCACATCATCCTGCGCTTCGAGCTCGAGCTCGCGCTCATCGACGGCGAGCTCGCCGTCGCCGACCTGCCCGCCGCCTGGAACGAGGGCATGCGCCGCCTGCTCGGCGTGGAGGTCTCCTCCGACGCGCTTGGCTGCCTCCAGGATGTGCACTGGGGCGCCGGCGACTTCGGCTACTTCCCCAGTTACGCGCTCGGCTGCCTGATCGCCGCCCAGCTGTGGGAGGCGATGCAGGACGATCTTGGGCCGCGCGAGGAGGATCTTCGAAACGGCGAGGTCGCACCGATCCAGCGCTGGCTGGGCGAGCGCGTGCACCGTCACGGGCGACGGCTCGACACGATCCCGCTGCTCGAGCACGCGACCGGGCATGCGCTCGAGATCGGGCCGTTCCTGCGCTACGTCAGTCCCTTCGCCGAGCGCTGAGCCGGCCGGCTACTGGCCTGCCGGCTGGGCCTCGCGCGGCCGGCGCGACTCCTCGAGGAAGGCTTCGACCGCCTCGACGTCGAGCGGGCGCGAGAACAGGAAGCCCTGTCCGTGGTCGCACTGTTCACGCTGCAGCGTCTTGAGCTGGACCTGGTCCTCGATTCCCTCCGCGAGCGTCTCGATTTCCAGCGCCTTGCCTAGCTGCACGAGCGTGTGGATCAAAGCAGTCGACTGTTTCGATGAGGCGATGCCGCTTATGAACGAGCGGTCGATCTTCAGAGCGTCCGCCGGGAACTGACGCAGGTAGGCAAGCGAGCTGTAGCCCGTGCCGAAGTCGTCAATCGCGATGCGCACGCCGATCTGCTTGAGCAAGCCAAGGCGCGTCGCGGTCGCCTCGGGGTCGTGCATCAGCGCCGTCTCTGTGACCTCGAGCGTGAGCGTTGCGGGGTCCAGTGAGTGCAGTTGCAGCGCATCGCGAACGTCGGCGATCAGCTCGTCGGTGTCCAGTTGGCGCGCGGACACGTTCACCGACATGCCGAGCTCCTGTCCCTGCATGCGCCACGCGGCCGCCTGCCGGCACGCCTCCTGCAGCACCCAGCGCCCGATCGGCACGATCAGGCCGTTGCTCTCCGCGATCGGCACGAACTCCGCCGGTCCGAGGACGCCGCGCCTGGGGTGGCGCCAGCGGATCAGCGCCTCGACACCGATGACGCGTTCTGACTGCAGATCGAACGTCGGCTGGTAGAGCAGGAACAGCTCCTCGTGCTCGAGCGCCTCAGCGAGGTCCATCTGGATCGCGAGGCGGTCCTGCACCGCCGTCTGCATCTCTGACTGGAACAGCACGTAGCGGTTGCGGCCGGCGGCCTTCGCTTCATACAGGGCGATGTCCGCGTCGCGCAGCAGCTCATCGGCGCTTCCGCGCAGCCCGAACGCGATGCCGACGCTGGCGGTCACCGACAGCTCGCGGCCGGCCTCGCCCTTCATGTCATATGGCTGGTGGAGCACCTCGAGCAGGCGCTCGGCGACGAGCTCTGCGCCGGCGTCGAGCGTCGAGCCCTCGACCAGCACGATGAACTCGTCGCCGCCGAGGCGCGCGGCCGTGTCGCCGTCGCGCACGACGCTGCCGAGCCGTTTGCCGACGATTCGCAGCAGCTCGTCGCCCGCGGCGTGCCCGTAGGTGTCGTTGACGTTCTTGAAGCCGTCGATGTCGACGTACAGCGCCGCCACCGGAAGGTCCTGGCGGCGCGCACGCGCGAGCATCTGCTCGACGCGATCGACGGCGAGGACGCGGTTGGGCAGGCCCGTGAGCGAGTCGTGCATCGCCTGGTGGCGCAGCTGGCCGGTCTTCTCCCTGACCATCCCGATCGCGTGCTCGCGCGAGCGCGCCAGCACCATCACCAGCGCGGCGAGCAGGACGGTCGCGAGGATGCCGCCGAGGAGCACCACCAGCGCCTGCACGTTCGCGGACGGTCCGCTCAACGCCGCGCCTCCGCTGACCTTCACGATCCAGGTGCCGTCCATCTGCAGCATCGCCTTGTGCGTGTACGTATGCGCGCCCGCGCCGGCGTGCGTGCTGCCGATGAATTCCGGCCCGAGCCCGGGGTTGGCGTGGTAGAGGCTCACGGCCAGGCCGTGAGCCCCGCCGAGCGCCGTGCGCATCAGCGTGGGGATGTCGAATGAGCCCAGCACCCAGCCCAGCACCGCCGCGTGGCGCTGCGCGGGCGTGCGCACAGGCACGCCCGGCCGGTAGGCGGCGGCTTCGATCAGCAGGCTGCTGATGTTCCCGAGCGTCAGCGAGTAGACGCCGTACTCGCCGCTGTCGGTGATCGCTTCGGTGAACTTCGCCCTGGTAGTGCCGTTGTGTTCATAGCCGCCGATCAGCGACGTCGGGTCACACCAGTCGCCCTCGAGCAGCCGCGCGACTTCAGGGTCGTAGTTCAGGTCCGCGCTGCCGCCCGACAGCAGGCAGTAGCTGCTGCTCCCATCCGGAAGGACCGATTCGACCTGGCCGCCCACGAGCGCGCGAAACGCGGGGTCGGCGGCGCGCCTGGCCTGAAAGCTTTCGAGCTGCGCCGCGGGCACGGACTTGACGACCAGCGCGCCGTAACCCGCCGGCTGGCCTCCCTGATGGTCTTCGAGCAGGGTGAGCCACTGGTTGTAGTCGGTCGCGCTGAGGTTAGGCTGCTCGGCGAGCACCGCACGCACCGACTTGACGAAGTCCGTGTCGCGCCGCAGCAGTGTCTCCAGTGTGCCGCTCACGTCCGCCGCGGAGGTCTCGAAGGTCTGCCTTTCTCGCGCACGCACGCTCGAGCGCCACACGAGCGCCGCCGCCGCGGAGGCGGCCACTCCGAGCACGAGGATCGCGCACACAGCCACGATCCAGCGGCGCCTGCCCGTCCCGGTCGGCGATTCGGGCTCGGCCAGCGGAACGTCGCTGCCGTCCTGCGGGGTGCTCGCGGGCGCTTCAGCCACGAGCTCCACCCTTACCTCGCGGCACCGTGTAACCGCGGGATTTGCAGCGGAATCCGACTATTAGACGCACACTGGCGTTATCGGGTCTTCGCTCGCGCGGCTTTAGGTGGGGTCTCGCGCCGCATCCGCCTGCGCCCGCGAGCGTGCGATCTCCTCGAACTCGCTGCGGAACTCAGTCAGCGTGTCCGCGAGCTCCGAGAAGTCCGACGCCGGCAGCACGAGCAGGTCAACGGCGCTCAGGGCCCTCGTGCTCGCGCTGCGGGGATTACGTCCGAGCAGCGCCATCTCGCCGAAGTACTCTCCCGGCCCGAGCGTCCGCACGACCTCGGGAGCCTGACCGAAGCGCTTGATCACCTCGACGCGCCCAGCGATGATCATGAACAGGCTGTCGCCGATGTCGCCCTCGCCGAACACCGTCTCACCTGGCTCGTAGTGGGCGTGTCTGGCGCCTGCTGCGCCACCGAGATTCAGCTGCACCGTGTGGGGGGAGAGCACGAGATCGCTCAGCCACGAGAAGGCCACGCGGGTTTTGCGCGCCGCTCCGGGGAGCTTCGACCAGTAGATCGCGCGCCACATCAGCCACGCGGTCGCGCCCTCGACCGTGACTCCGCCCGGCAGTTCCGCGACCGCGCGGCGGTGGCCGAGAGCTCCGAGCTTGCCGAGCCCGGTGAACGCGAACGGGCGCAGCGGGGCGCCCGTGTGCGACGCCACGATGTTCGCTGCCAGCAGCTGCGCCTGACGGATCGCGTGCTGGGCCGTTGGCGGGCTCGGCTGACCGTCCGGCATCGGTACGCGCCCACAATCCCCGGCGGCCCACACGCCATCCCATCCTTTGACTGCTGTCGTTGCGTCGCACTCAATGCGTCCCCCGGACAGCGCCAGCCCGAGCCGCTCGACGAGCGGGTTCGGCGAGGAGGGCACGGTCGAGATGAGCGTATGCGTCGCGAGTCGGACGCCGTTCGAGAGCACCGCGGTCTGCGGGCTCGCGGCCACGAGGCGCTCGCCGAGCACCAGCTCGATGCCCTGCGCCGCGAGTTGCGCCGTCGCGTACTTCGCCAGGCGCGGTGTCAGCTCGCGCTCGAGCAGCTGCGCGCCGCTGTGCACGAGGACCACGCGCACGTCCCGCGCTGAGATCGCGCGGTATTGCACCACGGCCCCGCGCACGAAGTCGTTCAGCGCCGCCGCTGCCTCCGTTCCAGAGAAGCCGCCTCCGGCGATCACGAACGTCAGCATCGTGCGCCGCGCCTCGTCCTCGCGCACGATCGAGGCCTGCTCGAGCACGTTGATCACGTGGTTGCGGATGCGCACGGCGTCCGCGAGCGTCTTGAACGCCAGCGCGTGCTCCGGCAGGCCGGGCACGCCGCGGAAGTCCGTCACGTTCCCCAGCGCCAGCACGAGGTCGTCGTACTCGAGCTCGTGCGTCTGCGGCGTGAGCCCCGCGCCGAGCGTGACGACGCGCCGCTCGAGATCGACGCCATCGATCTCGCGCACGAACACCTCCGTGCGCGCCAGCAGCTCGCGCAGCGGGCTGACCGTGTCGAGGATGCCGACGTCGCCGGCGATCACCTCGGCGAGCATCGGCTGGAACACGAGGTAGTTCTCGCGGTTGACGAGCGCGACCTCGACCGCTGCGCCGTTCGCCGCAAGCCGCTCGAGCGCGAGCGCCGTATACACCCCCCCGAAGCCACCGCCCAGCACCACGACGCGGGCGGGCCCCGACCTGCGACGGCCTTCTGCGCTAGCCACTCGCGAAGTATCGTGCACCGGCGGCCGATCGCGGCCGATGTATCCTGGGCGCAATGGTGGGGGCATGAGGCGTCGCAAGCGACTACGCGCACGGCTGCTCGTGAGCGCGGTGAGCTGTTGCGTGCTCGCTTGTCTCGCCGCGCCGCTCGCGTGCGCCGCGCCGGCCGCGTCCGTCGCTGCGGCCGCGGCCCTCGCGCCGCCAGCTGCCGCGACTGAGGTGCTCGGCGCGCCCTTCGCGGGCGCAGCCTCCCAGCCGATCGAGATGGCGGCCCCGTACGAGTATCTCGGCTGGGGCGAACCGCAGCCGCCGACAAGCGTCATCGCCGCGACCGGCATCCACGACCTCACGCTCGCGTTCATCCTCTCCCACGGCAGGTGCAACCCTCAGTGGGATGGCGAACGCCCCCTCCTCGGCGGCTCAGACCAGGCAGCGATCGAAAGCATCCGCGCGGCGGGGGGCGAAGTCGTCGTCTCCTTCGGCGGCTGGAGCGGCAGCAAGCTCGGCAACTCGTGCAAGAGCGCAAGCGCGCTTGCAGCCGCCTACGAGAAGGTCATCCACGCGTACTCGCTGAACGCGATCGACATCGACATCGAGAACACAGAGTTCACCAACAAGAAGGTCCGCAAAAGGGTGATCGAAGCGCTCGCGGCGGTGCAACGAGAGGACCCCGCGCTGGAGATATCGGTGACCTTCGGGACCGAAGAAGACGGCCCCGAACCCGACGGCCGGAGCCTGATCGCCGACGCCGCCAAGATCGGGTTCATGCCGAGCGCGTGGACGGTCATGCCGTTTGACTTCGGCCCCGCACGCACCGACATGGGGCACGCGTCGATCGACGCCGTCGAAGGTCTCGCACGCGACCTCGTCGCCGCGTATGGAATCTCGCTCGCCGGCGCCTACGAACACGCCGGCATCTCCTCGATGAACGGCGAAACCGACGAAAAGTCAGAGACCGTAAGCGTCGCGAACTTCGAAACGATGCTCGCTTTCGCCCAGCAGCAGCACCTCGCGCGCCTCACCTTCTGGGCGGTCAACCGCGACCGTCAGTGCACCGGCGCCGAGAACGCCGGCGAAGACTGCAGCGGGATCGCGCAGGCGCCGTACGCGTTTACCGATGTGGTCGCGAAGTACTGACGCACCGCGGCGAGACAGCGGGCCGAGTTGCGCTCGCTTAGCATCTTGAGACACTCGCGGGCAACACCAAGAGTCGCTCGCACACAAACAGGGGGTCTTGGTGATGAGGACGCTGAAGAGTCTGCGGGGCATGGTCGTGGGAGTCGCTCTCGCGACGAGCTTGCTGATGTTCGCGATGCCCGGTGTCGCGTTCGCGAAGAAGACGCCAGAGTTGCTCACGAGTGCAGAACAGAAAGAACTGAAAGAAATCCTCAAACACGTCAAATACGAGCCGTCGGGCGTCGGCGGGAAACCGACGATCCTGGTCTCTGAAGCGAACGTTCAGATCGTCAACGGCGCCGGAAGCACGACCAGCGCCAATGGCGCTGGCAACCTGATTCTCGGCTATGACGACACCGAAAATGACGACAGCGAAGTGGTACCGGTCGCGCCCGGCGAACAAACCGGATCCCACAACCTGATCATGGGCAACTCAGACCATTACCACAGCTATGGCTCGTTCGTGGGTGGAGAAAACAATCTCGACAGTGCACCCAACTCGATCGTCGTCGGAGAATTCAACGTGGCCGGTGCGCCGTCAATCGTCGGCGGCTTTGAAAATGAATCGCAGGGTCTGTTCAGCGCGCTGTTCGGCCAGTTCAACAAGACCTACGGCCGCATGTCGTCTGTGCTCGGAGGTTACGGAAACGCGGCCAGAGGCCTCCAGTCGTCGATTCTCGGCGGTGAGGGCATCACCGAGAACACTCCGTACGGCCAGAGCTACTAGCAGCCGGCTGATATGGGATAGAGCGCCATGGTGGCCCGAGCCGCGCCGCACCGGCCACCATGGCACCCACGTCGTTCGGGCGATCTCGGAGGACCAGGCGCCGAGCGTCCGCTAGGCCCGCGCGCTCGTCTGCGGGTCAAGGCGCGACATCGTCACCGCGGCCGTCAGCTCCGAGAGCGCCCCGCCCATGTAGAGCCCCTTGACCGGCGGCACGTCTGAGTAGAAGCGCCCATGACCGATCTTCACGTGCGTCTCGCCTGCCAGGCGGCGGTTGGTGGGGTCGGCGCTGACCCACACCGGCTCGCCGTGTCCGTCGCTGCTCGGCAGCAACGCCTCCAGCCACGCATGCGTGTCGACCTCGACCGAGTCCGTCCCGTCTGCGTCCGGTGCCGCCCACAGGTAGCCCGAGACGTAGCGCGCGGCGATGCCACGTCGGCGCAGCAGCACGAGCGAGAGGTGCACGAAGTCCTGGCACACGCCGGCACCGAGGTCGAGCAGGTCGCGCACGCTCGATCCAACGTACGTCGCGCCCGGGCGGTACTCGAAGCGATCGGGAATCAGCTCGCACAGCAGTTCGAGCGTCTCCAGTGGGCTGTCGGCCACGAGCCCGTCGTCAAGGCTCTCGAGGCCCGTCAGCGCCGGCTGATCCTCCCATGGCAGCGCGAACTCGCCGGCGGCGTCGATGTAGGCCGGGCTGAGCAGGCTGTCCCAGCTGCCACCCGGTGGGTCTGGGGGAGGGGAGGTGACGACGCGCGCGCGCACGTCGATCGTCAGCTGCTCGTGGCTGGTCGGGATCCCGAACTCGAGCACCTCGGTGCCGAAGTAGTCCAGGTGCCGGCTGACCCGCGCCTCGGGCTCGATGCGCGTGTGGAACTCGTCGCAGCGCTGGGTCGACGTCGTCGCGGGACGCACGCGCAGGGCGTTCAGGTTGTCCGTGACCGCCACGTCGTAGCGGTACTCGGTCAGGAACCGGATCGCGAAGTGCATTTGGCGCTCACCTCCTCATGGTCCCCGCCGCGGCGCCCGCGAAGTAGCGGTCGGCGACGTCCTGGTCGATACGGCTCAGCTCTTGTTGGGTCTGTTCGCAGATGCCAGTCAACTCCGCGCCGTCGGGTAGCGCGCGGCGCTGGAAGTCTAGGTCGGCCGCCAGTCGGCTGACGCGCAGCACCGGCTTGGAGTTGCGTGGCCCCGCGTCGGCCATCGTGAACACCTCGTGCAGCGAGTCCACGCACGCTGCGACGCTGTCCGGGTAGGCGCGCTCGAACAGCAGGAAGCGCGCAACCGGGTGGGCGTTCGGCGGAGCGGTGACCGCGCGCAGGTAGGCGTGAAACCCGCCTACCGCCTGCAGCAGGATCAACGCGGTGCCGTCCGCCGGCGCGGCGTCGTGGGCACCATCGCCGGAGGCGGAGGTCGGCATCGCGACGCGCAGCATGCGCAGCACCATGTCTGAGATCTCGATCAACCCGCCCGCATCCAAGAAGCACTTGGCCTCGTCGCGCAGCATCGAGCGGTTGGCCACGCCCCAGATCAGCGCCGTGCGCTCCTTCACGTACTGGGAGGCCATGTACGGGCTGGCCGGCGCCGCGGAGTTGAATCCCGCCCACCTCTGTCCGCCGCCGCGCAGCCCGAGCGCGGTCGTGTTGATCGCCTCCCACATCTCCGCGCTGATCACGTCGCGCACCGTGCGCGCCCCCTCACGAGCACGCTCGATGCTGGCGAGCATCGAGCCCGGGCGCTCGGCATCGAGCGTCAACTGGCCGAGCGCCTGGCTGCTGCGCGGCCTGTCGTGGACGTCGCCGAACATCGCCAACAGGCCGCCCGAGCCGAAGCTGACACCCGGCGCGCTCTCAGAGGTCCCCTGCAGCTCGGCCTGGAACACCGCCTCCACGGCGCGTGCCGTGAACTCCGCACGCGCCAGGTTGCGCCCCAGCCAATACAGCTCGTGCGCGATGCGAGCGAGCATCAGCCCGGTGGGCAGCGCCGTCGCCGGCGTTGTTGGCGTCGCGATCCGTGCCGTCGCTCTTGCTGCTGCTGCTGCTGTTGTTGCTGTTGCCCGCTCCACGCGCCGTAGCGGAGGTCCGGTAGCGCCGGCGGCTGCGTGTCGGCGATCGGCGGCCCGGCGCGGTCGGCGTCGTCGCCGTCCTCGAGCACCCAGGTGTCCTTCGAGCCACCTCCGCGCGAGGAGTTCACGATCAGCGAGCCGTCCTCGAGCGCCACGCGCGTCAGCCCCCCGGGGACGATGTCGATGCGCTCGCCGAACACCGCGAACGGGCGCAGGTCGACGTGACGCGGTTCCAGCACGGCATCGGCGCCCACCGTCGGCACGGTCGACAGACGCACGACGTCCTGCGCGATCCAGCGTTCCGGATGGGTCGCGATCACGCGGCGCATGCGCTGGAGTTCGGCCTCGTCCGCGTGCGGCCCGATCATCACGCCGCGCCCGCCTGACTCGCCGGTCGGCTTGACGACCAACTGGTCCAGGTGATCGATCACGTGCTCGAGCACCTCCGGATCCGACAGCAGGTAGGTCTTGACGTTTTCGAGGATCGGCTCCTCGCCGAGGTAGAAGCGAATCATCTCCGGCACGAAGCAGTAGATCGCCTTGTCGTCGGCGACGCCTGTGCCGAACGCGTTGGCGATCGCGACGCTGCCTGCGCGGTAGGCACGTACGAGTCCCGGCACCCCGAGCAGCGAGTCGCTGCGGAACTCCAACGGGTCGACGAAGTCGTCATCCAGCCGCCGGTAGACCGCGTGTGCGCGCTCGAGGCCACGCGTGGTGCGCATGTAGAGGACGTCGTCGCGCACGACAAGGTCCGAGGCCTCGACCAGCTCGACGCCCATCTGGCGCGCGAGGAACGCGTGCTCGAAGTACGCGGGGTTGGCCGGTCCGGGCGTCCACACCACCACCGTCGCCTCGCTCTCCGCCGACGGCGCGACCGAGCGCAGCGCGTGCAGCAGCAGTTGCGGGTAGTGGTCGACTGGACGCACCCTGTAGGAGGTGAACAGCTCAGGCACCAGGCGCGCCATCGCCGCGCGGTTCTCCAGCACGTAGGAGATGCCCGACGGGATGCGCACGTTGTCCTCGATCACCTTCCACGTGCCGTCGCTGTGGCGCACGAGGTCACAGCCGGCGACGTGCGTGTAGACGCCACCCGGGGGGCGGATGCCGTGGACCGCGCGCGCGAAGTGCGAGCAGGAGGCGACCAGACGCCACGGCACGATGCCCTCGCGCACGATTTCGCGGGCGTGATAGACGTCATCGACGAAGTGGTTGAGCGCACGAATGCGCTGCGCCAGCCCGCGCTTGATATCCCGCCATTCCTCCCCGCTGAGGACGCGTGGCACGAGGTCCAATGGAAACGGCCGTTCCTTGCTCGCCCCGTCGGCGTCGCTCCCGCCGCCTGTCTCGAACGTGATCCCCTGTTGCATGAAGATCGCATCCCTGCGCCTCCCCGCCTCGGCCAGACCCTCCGGGCCGAGGCGCCTGAGCTCCTCAACGAGCGCGCGGGCAGTCGGTCGCGGCGTCCCGTCGGGCTCGAACAGCTCGTCCAAGAACGGCGCCTGCGGGCGGTATCCGTCGATCGCCGGTGTCTGTACCGCGGGGCTCACCCGGGAAGTCTCGCGCCGTGAGCGCGCGATCGCATTCGACGGATGGAGAAAGCGCCGGTCGGGTGGCTGCTCACCCGTCACAGCCACCAGCGCACGCTGCCGGGCCGTTCACAGGCGCTCAATGCGGCCAGCGACCGTGTCTGGAGAAGTACTCGCGGGCGGCTTCCTCGCGCTCGCGCTCGCGGTCGCCCGAGACGCCGATGCGGTACAGCCAGTTCAGGAAATAGATCGCCAGGCCGGCGCTGATGATGCCCGCGCCGCCCTCGAGGTCGTTTTCGCTGCCGATCGCCATCACCACCGCGCCGGCGATCACGACCACCGTCGGCAGCACGTAGCGCACGCCCGTGAGCACCCATCGGCGGCTGTGCGTAGGCGAGGAATCGTCGGGGGCCATCTCCACCACAGCCTAGAGCCCGCCCGCGCGCTCTCCAGGCCGATCGCTCAAGCGGCTATCAGCGGCTCGGGTGCGTCCTCCTCCTGTAGCGCCTGCGCGCAGCGGCGTGCCGTGCCCCGCGCCCAGCTGCCTGTGGTCGCGACGCCGAGCACGAGCACGCTCGCTCCGCAGCCGGCGATCAGCCACCACGCCGGGTGGCTCGCGGACGCGAGCTGCCTTCCGAGGCCGCCCCCGACCGCCACCGCGAGAATCGATCCGATCACCGCGTAGCCAAGTGCCGTGCCGACCTGGCGGCTGGTCGATGCGATCGCTGCGGCGACGCCCGCCTGGTTGTTTGGCATGCCCGACACGGCCGTGTAGGTGATCGGCGGGTTGACCCAGCCGAAGCCGATGCCAAACACCGCATACATCGCGAGCAGCAGCGCGAGCGGCGTCCTCGGCGTCAGCGTTGTCAACACCAGCGCACTCGCAACCATGAAGCTGCCGGCTATGCAGAGCGGCAGACGTGGGCCACGGCGGCTCAGCACGCGCCCTGACAGCGGGCTGCAGACGAGCGCCGCGACGGCCATCGGCAGCGTGCAGAGCCCGGCCTGAAGCGCGGAATAGCCGCGGACGTCCTGCAGGTAGAGCGTGTTGATGAGCAGAAAGCCGCTGAACCCTGCGAACGCGCTGATCGCGATCAGCGTCGCGCCGGAGAACGGCGCGCTGCGGAAGAAGCGCAGATCGATCAGCGGGTCGGTACGTCTCGGCTCGTACAGCACGATGCCGGTCAGCGCCAGCAGCGACAGCGCGAACGTGCCGATCGTCTGCGCGGATGACCAGCCGGCGCTGGGTCCCTCGATAATCGCGTAGGTCAGCGACGCGAGCGCCACGATCACGAGAACCTGGCCGACGGGATCGAGACGCCGGGCGCGCGGCGCGCGCGACTCGGGCACGAACAGCGCCGTCAGGACGACCGCCGCCAGCCCGATCGGCACGTTGATCCAGAAGATCGCGCGCCAGTCGATCGCGACCAGCGCCCCTCCGACGACCGGCCCAAGGCCGAGGCTGATACCGACCACCGCTCCCCACGCGCCAATCGCGCGAGCGCGTTCGCGCGGCTCGGTGAAGACGTTCGTGATGATCGACATCGCCACCGGGTTCAGCATCGAGCCGCCCACGCCCTGAAGCGCACGCGCCGCGATCAGCCAGCCCAGCGTCGGCGCGAGGCTGCACAGAAGCGAGGCGCCGACGAACACGAGCAGCCCCACCTGGAAGATGCGCCGTCGCCCCAGCCGGTCGGCCGTCGAACCGGACAGCAGCAGGAAGCTCGCCAGCACGATCACGTACGCGTCGATCGTCCACTGCAATCCCGACAGCGACGCATGCAGGTCGCGGTGGATCGACGGCAGCGCGACGTTCACGATCGTGCTGTCCATCGCGACGATCAGCAGGCTCATGCAGCAGATCGCCAGGATCGTCATCCGCCGGCGCTCGCTCAGCTCGACCGGCTCGACGCCGGCGCCGGGCTCGCGCCCGTTGGCTTGAGGTGTACCGTTCACGCCCGATCGTTTTAGCGCTCAGCGCGCGCCCGTCCCGCGAATTGTCCCCGACAGGCGTCGCCGGCTCCCCTTACCGCACGTCATGCCCGCCCCGACCATCGACCAGCTCATGCTCGCCGACGAGCCCGCGCGCTGGCGCGCCCTCGGCCTGGACGTCGCCGATGACTCCTGCCAGATCGGTGAGGTGGTGCTGAGCTTCAGCGACCCCGCGGTGACATCCGAGCACGGCATCATCGGCTGGTCGCTGCGTGACGCTCTCAGCGTCGATCTCGACGGCCTGCCGACGACGAGCTCGATTCGACCCACGCCCGCGCCCGCGCCCGCGCACCCGAACGGCGTGCTGCGCATCGACCACATCGTCGCCGCCTCACCCGATCTCGACCGCAGTGCGGCGGCGCTGCAAGCCGCCGGCCTGGACCTGCGTCGGGTGCGCGAGGAGCCGACCCCGGGCGGGGCGCCGCGTCAGGCGTTCTTCCGGCTCGGCAGCGAGATCCTCGAGCTGATCCAGGAGCCCGAGCAGGTGATCGAGCGAGCCGGCGGTAGCGAGCACCCGGCCCGCTTCTGGGGGATGGCCTTCGTGGTCGAGGACCTCGACAGCACCGTCGCGGCACTCGGCGCGCATGTCGGCGAGGCGCGCGCGGCGGTGCAAGCCGGCAGGCGCATCGCCACCGTGCGCCGCTCCGCCGGCCTCGCCGTGCCGCTCGCGCTGATGAGCCTCGACGAGCGCGGAGCGCGGGCGGCATGAGCCAGGAGCGCTGGAGCGCCGTCGATCACTACATCGTCGAGATGCTGATCGGCAAGGACCCGGTGCTCGAGGCGGCGCTGGCGGCAAGCGCAGAGGCCGGACTGCCATCGATCGCGCTGACACCCGCGCAGGCCAAGCTGCTGCACCTGCTCGCGCGCGTGCACAAAGCGCGCAGCGTGCTCGAGATCGGCACGCTCGGCGGCTACAGCACGATCTGGCTCGCGCGCGCACTGCCCCCCGACGGCCGGCTGATCACGCTCGAGCTGGAGCCGAGCTACGCCGAGGTCGCGCGTGCGAACGTCGAGCGGGCCGGCCTGGCGGGCCTCGTGCAGATCATCGTCGGACCCGCGATCGAGAGCCTGAAGGAGCTCGTCGCGCAGGACGCTGGGCCCTTCGACCTGGTCTTCATCGACGCCGACAAGCAGAGCACCCCCGAGTACTTCCAGCACGCGCTCGAGCTCTCGCGTCCCGGCGGCGTGATCGTCACCGACAACGTCGTGCGCGACGGAGAGATCGTCGACGCCGCCAGCGAGGATCCGCGCGTGCAAGGCATGCGCCGCTTCCATGAGCTCCTCGCCGCCGGCGTCGGTGGGCATCGATTCACCGCAACGACGATCCAGACCGTCGGCGCGAAGGGCTACGACGGCTTCACGCTGATCCTCGTCGAGCGATAGTCTCGGGGCCGTGGGCGGCGAGCTGAAGCTGGGGTTGAACACGGGCTACTGGGCCGGCGGACCGCCGCCCGGCGCCGCCGAGTCAGTCGCCGAGGCCGAGCGGCTCGGCTTCGACTCGATCTGGACCGCCGAGGCGTACGGCTCTGACTGCCTCACGCCGCTGGCGTGGTGGGGCGCATCCACCGAGCGCATCAAGCTCGGCACAGCGATCGTGCAGATGTCGGCGCGCCAGCCCGCCGCCACCGCGATGGCGGCGATGACGATGGACCACCTGTCGGGCGGACGCTTCATCCTCGGGCTCGGAGTATCGGGTCCCCAGGTGGTGGAGGGTTGGTACGGGATGCCGTTCGCCAAGCCGCTCGCGCGCACCCGCGAGTACATCGCGATCCTGCGCAACGTTTGGGCACGCCAGGGGCGCCTGGAGGCGCCCGGGCCGCACTACCCGTTGCCGCTGCCCGACGGCACGGGCCTGGGCAAGCCGCTGAAGTCCTCGATCCACCCGCTGCGCGAGGACATTCCGATCTACCTCGGTGCCGAGGGCCCCAAGAACATCGCGCTGTGCGCCGAGCTTTGCGACGGCTGGCTGGCGATGCTGTTCTCGCCGAGCGTCTATGACGAGCTATACCGCCCCTCGCTCGAGGAGGGCTGGGGGCGTGCGGGCGCGCGCAGCAGCGCCGAGAGCTTCGAGGTGTGCGCGACCGTTCCGCTGATCGTCACCGACGACCTCGACGCGGCCGCCGACGCGCTGCGGCCGTTCTACGCGCTGTACTTCGGCGGCATGGGCGCCAAAGGCGCGAACTTCCACGCCAACGTGCCGATCCGCATGGGCTACGAGCGCGAGGTCGACGAAATCCAGGAGCTGTACCTGAGTGGCAAGAAGGACGAGGCCGGGGCGAGGATCCCGCGCAAGCTGATCGAAGAGCTGTCGCTGATCGGGCCGCGCGAGAAGATTCGCGATGACCTCGCGAAGTGGCGCGAGTCGGCCGTGACCACGCTGCTCATCTCCGGCGACGCCGCGACGTTGCGCGACGCCGCCGAGCTCGTGCTCGGCTGAGCCTCGTCAGCTGGCAACCGCCGCAACGCTCGACTGGCCGATCGCCCGGCCATAGGAATCGATCGCGCGCACGGCTACCTGCGGGCCAGCAGAACGTGCCCGCAGAGTGCTCTCAAAGCCGCGCGAGCGCGTGCTCGATACCGGCGTCAAACCGCTCGCGCCGACCGCCAGCAGCTGCCACGTGTGCACGTCGGTCGCGCCGTTCCAGCTCGCGTAGACCGTCAGATCACGCGTATCACCGCTCACAGCGATCGCTGGGGCTTCGGCGGGAGCGCCGCTCCAGGGCAGGCGAAAGGCCCTGTAGGACTGGTAGTCCTTGCCAAGCAGCGCGTCAAAGACGAGCTGCCCCGAGTGATGAAACTCAGACACGCGTGGCACTTCTCCCCAGCCGAGGAACACGTTGCCGTTGGGCAGCAACTGCACGCTGCCCTGGCTGCCGGCGAGGATCCGCCGGTGTGTGTACTGGCGCAGCAGCGTCGCGGTCATCGCCTGCTCGTCGACCTCGAGGATGAGCCCGCGCGAGAGCCTCTCGACCGCCGGGGTCGCGCCGTTGTCGAATACCGAGAGCGTTCCGTCCGGCTGGCGGCGGGCGTCGTGCTGCCACGCGAAGCTGCTGCCGGGGCCCATGCTGAAGTCGCTCGCCTTGCCGCCCAGCCGCCACAGGATCGTTCCCGCGCTATCGAGCTTGTAGATCGTGTGCATGCTGCGCGAGGAAACCAGCAGGTTGCCGTCGCCGTCGAGGTCGACCGAGTTGATGTGAAAGAAGTCCCAATCCGCGCCGACCGGCGCATAGGACTGCTCCAGCGGGACGTGGTTGAGGCTGTGCCACTCGAGCAGCACCTTGCCATCGGCAAGGTCGATCTCCTGGAAGATCGCGTCCTGGATCGTTCCGTTGCGCGGGCCGCCGACCGCGGACAGGTCGGCCTTCTTCACGACATAGCTGGTCAGCAGCGCCGTGTCGCGCGGTGTGATGACGAACTCGTGCAGGTCGCCCCGTAGCCCGTTCGCGGCCTGCACGCGGCGGATCGTGCGGTAGCTCGAGTCCGCGATCACGTATTCGCCGACGCCGTGGCCAAGTTCGATCACTCCCTCCCACCACGTCAGTACCGGGCTGCCGCGATAGCTCTGTACGCGGAAGTTCGTCGTCACCTTGCCCGCCAGCGGGTTCTCCCAGACCGGATCGCCGTCGTTGTCGACGATCACCGCCCCCGCCTGGCCGTTGGGGGCGTTATAGGGCGCGATGAAGATCAGGTCGGCGGAGACGCCCTCGGAGCGATCGGTGACCGTCAGCGCAGGGATGCGCAGATCCGGACGGCTGCGCCATCTCGGCAGCGCGGGTGGGCTCGTGTTTCGTGGCGCGGCGAGCGCGCCGGCCACCAGCTCACCGACGGCGCCCATCACGCTCAGCCCCGCGACGCCCGCTCCCGCGGAGCGGAGCAGCTGCCTGCGCGTGAGCCTCGGCGTCGCTGTCTGCATCTCGACACTCAGAAAAGCACGCGCAACATAAGGATGCGTGAAGCTCGCCTCACGCGACACTCAAGCGAGGTAAGAAATTCACGAGAGCCGAACCGCATGCGCGCGGAGCCAGACGACGGCGAATCGCTTTTGGCGAATCGCGGCTAGGGTCTAGCCATGAGCGATGTCGACCCTGCCCTGCAGACACAGCCGTTCGGGAACTTCCAGTATGAGATCTATGCCGGCGGTCTGGCTGGCGAGACACCGAAGCTGCCGCTGCGCTCCGAGGAGCTGCAGGAACGCGCGCGTGAGGTTCTCAGCCCGCAGGCCTTCGGCTACGTCGCCGGCAGCGCCGGCGCTGAGCTGACGGCACGCGCGAACCTGCAGGCGTTCGAGCGCTGGCAGATCGTGCCGCGGATGTTGCGCGACGTCGCCGAGCGCGACCTCAGCACGACGATTCTCGGTACGCCGATGCCGGCGCCGGTGCTGCTCGCGCCCGTGGGCGTGCAGTCGATCGTCCATCCCCAGGCCGAGCTCGCCGTCGGTCGAGCGGCGGCTTCGAGCGCCCTGCCGTTCATTCTCAGCACTGCCTCGTCGCACTCGATCGAGGACGTCGCCGACGCCGTCGGGCAGGCCAGCCGCTGGTATCAGCTCTACTGGCCCAGGGAGCGAGAGCTCGCCGCGAGCTTCGTCACGCGCGCCGGCGACGCTGGCTATGAGGCGATCGTCGTGACGCTCGACACGTGGATGCTCGGCTGGCGTCCGCGCGACCTGCAGAATGCCTACCTGCCGTTCCTGAAAGGCGAGGGCGTCGCCAACTACTTCAGTGACCCCGTCTTTCGCGGCGCGCTCGAGAAGCCGCCCGAGGAGGATCCCGGCGCGGCTATCGGACACTGGGCCTACCAGTTCTCAAACCCGAGCGTCACCTGGGCAGATCTCGCGTGGCTGCGCGAGCAGACCGCGTTGCCGATCGTGCTCAAGGGCATCCTCCACGCAGACGACGCGCGCCTCGCGCTCGATGCCGGCGTCGACGGGCTGATCGTCTCCAACCACGGCGGGCGCCAGGTCGACGGAGCGATCGCCGCGCTCGACGCGCTGCCGGGCGTGCGTGAGGCGGTCGGCGATTCCTTCCCGCTGCTGTTCGACAGCGGCATCCGCACCGGTGCAGACGTGTTCAAGGCGCTCGCACTCGGTGCCGACGCGATATGCCTCGGGCGCCCATACATGTGGGGGCTCGCGCTCGACGGTCAGGCCGGCGTCGAGCACGTGCTGCGCTGCCTGCTAGGCGAGC
The DNA here is from genome assembly GCA_963759265.1 of uncultured Solirubrobacteraceae bacterium. Taxonomy (GTDB): domain Bacteria; phylum Actinomycetota; class Thermoleophilia; order Solirubrobacterales; family Solirubrobacteraceae; genus Palsa-744. The sequence continues at coordinate 2,995,235 of CAVWYR010000001.1, read as the reverse complement.
TCGACCTCACGCTCGCGCTCAGCGGGCACACCGAGATCGCGCAGCTCGAGCGCTCATCGCTCACACGCGTGTAGGCGCGCGGCGTGGCGGCCTCAGCCGAAGCCCTTGCCCGCACCAAGCGCCTGACGCTCGTCGCGTGCATCCTCGGCTCGACGATCGTGCTGCTCGACGGCAGCGTCGTCAACGTAGCGCTACCGACGATCCAGCGCGCGCTCGGCGGCGGGCTCGCCGCCCAGCAGTGGGTCGTCAACGGCTACCTGCTGACGCTCGGCTCACTGATCCTCGTCGGAGGCTCGCTCGGGGACCTGTTCGGCGAGCGACGCGTGTTCGCGATCGGCGTCGGTGGCTTCGGCGTCGCCTCGCTGGCGTGCGCGCTCGCACCCACGATCGTCGCACTGGTGATCGCGCGCGCGCTGCAGGGCGTCGCCGGCGCGCTGCTCGTGCCGAGCTCGCTCGCCGTGATCGTCAACACGTTCTCCGAGTCCGAGCGCGGCAAGGCGATCGGGAGCTGGACGGCTTGGGGTGCGATCGCCGGCGTGCTCGGCCCACTGGCGGGCGGCGAGCTCCTGGCGATCGGCTCCTGGCGCTTGATCTTCCTGATCAACATCCCGCTGGCGATCGCGTGCATCGCTTTGATCCTGGTCGTGATCCCAGCCCCGCCGCCGCGCCCGCCCAGCGCGCGCCGGATCGATTTTCCCGGCGCCGTGCTGTGCGCTCTCGGGCTCGGCGGCCCCGTGTTCGCGCTGATCGAGCAGCCGCGCCTGGGATGGTCGAGCCCGGCGGTGATCGTGCCGCTGATCGGCGGGGTCGCACTGCTCGCGCTGTTCACGCTGTACGAGTCCCGCGCCCGCGGATCCGATGCTCCCGCTCGGGCTGTTCCGCCGGCGAAACTTCGCCGCCGGCAACGTCGAGACCTTCGCGATGTATGCCGGCCTCTCGATCGTGTTCTTCTTCCTCGTGCTGTTCCTGCAGCAAATCGGTGGCTACACGCCACTGCAGAGTGGCCTCGCGACGCTGCCGGCGACGCTGATGATGTTCTTTCTCTCCAGGCGCTTCGGGGCGCTCGCCGATCGCTACGGCCCGCGTCTGTTCATGGGCCTCGGGCCGCTCGTCGCGGCGGGTGGGCTGCTGCTGTTCCAGCGCCTCGGCACGAGCGTCGACTACGTCTCCGAAGTGCTTCCCGCTGTCCTCGTCTTCTCGCTCGGGCTGTCGATGACGGTCGCGCCGCTCACCGCCGCCGTGCTCGCCGGCTCTGAGCACCAGGCCGGTATCGCCTCTGGGGTCAACAACGCGGTCGCACGGGTCGCCGGCCTGTTGGGCACGGCGGCCGTCGGAGCGGCCGTCGCGGGATCGTTCGTCTCGAGCCTCGATCGACAGCTCTCCAGCGTGCGGCTCGGGCCCGCGGCAGACGCCAGCGTGCGCGCCGCCACGCGACTTCCGCTCGGGCGCCCCGACGTAGCGGGCCTGCCTCCCAGGCAGGCGCAAGCTGTCAGCCACGCCGCCGAACAGGCCTCGTTGCACAGCTTCCATCTCGGCATGATGATCGCCGCCCTGCTCGTCGCGCTGGGCGGCCTCGTCGGCGTCGCCGGGATCCGCAACCGCCGGCCGGCCGGCGAGGCAGACGTGCACGCGGCCGACTGCGCGAGCGGACAGCTCGTCGGGATCAATCCCGAGCCGCAGACGAGCCATCAGCCCGGGATCGGCCCAGAGCGTGTCGCCCAGAGGTAGGACTGGAGCTGGGTCTAGACAGGCTCGCGCGAGTACTCGCGCATGGCTTCGATGATCGGGGCGAGCCGGCGTCCGCGCTCGGTCAGTCGATACTCGACCGTTGGCGGGCTCGAGGGGATGACGGTGCGCTTGACGAGCCCGGCGGTCTCGAGGTCACGCAGGCGCTCGGAGAGCATCCGCGGCGAGATACCGGCGACGGCGTCGGCGAACTCGTTGAAGCGCAGCGCGCCGCTGAGGGCGGCGTAGATGATCGATAGCTGCCAGCGCCGCTCGAGGAGGTCCGCGGTCTCGCGGACCTCCATCGGGACGGGCTCACATCTACGCGTGCGCGACATGGCGAGCGGGCTCCAGCGCGCGGTCGAGGACCTCTTGGACGGTCATCACCGGGTGGAAGGTCATCTGCTCGCGGACCTCCTCGGGGATGTCGTCGAGGTCGCCTCGGTTGCGCTCCGGCAGGATCACGTCGGTCAGGCCGGCGGCGTGGGCGGCAAGCGCCTTCTGCTTGAACCCGCCGATCGGCAGCACGCGACCTTGCAGCGTGACCTCACCGGTCATGCCGACGGTGTGCTTGACCGGGCGACCCGACAGCAGCGAGGCGAGCGCCGTGACCATCGTCACGCCTGCGCTCGGGCCGTCCTTGGGGATCGCACCCGCCGGAACGTGCACGTGGAACTCTTTGTCCTCGAACGCGTGCTCATCGATGCCGAGCTCCTCGGCGTGGCCGCGGACGTAGGAGAGCGCGATCTTCGCGGACTCCTTCATCACGTCACCCAGCTGACCGGTGAGCACAAGGCTGTTGCCGCCGGAGCCGCCGCCCTTCATCGCGGTCGCCTCGACGAACAGCACGTCGCCACCGGCGCCGGTCACCGCGAGCCCTGTCGCGACACCGGGCGTGGCGGTTCTGGCGGCCGACTCCTGGAAGAACTTCTGGCGTCCGAGCGCGTCGCGCACAGCCTCGACGTCGATCTGCACCGGCGCTTTCAGCTTCGTCTTGCGGGAGGCGATCCTCGTCGCGGTCTTGCGCAGCACCGTCCCGAGGTTGCGCTCGAGGCTGCGTACGCCGGCCTCGCGCGTGTACTCGGAGATGATCGTGCGTAGGACCTCGTCTGAGATCTCGACCTCGTCCTCGCGCAGGCCGTTGCGGTCGCGCTGGCGCGGCCACAGGTAGCCCTTTGCGATCGCGAGCTTCTCCTCGGAGGTGTAACCGTCGAAGCTGATCACCTCCATGCGGTCGAGCAACGGCCCGGGGATCGTGTCGGCCACGTTCGCCGTCGCCAGGAACATCACCTGGCTGAGATCGAGCTCGACGTCGAGGTAGTGGTCACGGAAGGAGTGGTTCTGCGCGGGGTCCAGGACCTCGAGCAGCGCCGCGGAGGGGTCTCCGCGCCAGTCCGCGCCGACCTTGTCGACCTCGTCGAGCAGGATCACCGGGTTCATCGTGCCCGCATCGCGCAGCGCCCTGACCAGGCGGCCTGGGAGTGCTCCGATGTAGGTGCGCCGGTGCCCGCGGATCTCCGCCTCGTCACGCACGCCGCCGAGCGACATGCGCACGAACTCGCGTCCGGTGGCACGCGCGATCGACTCGCCGATCGAGGTCTTGCCGGTGCCGGGGGGTCCGATCAGAGTCAGGATCGCCCCGGACTTGGGGTCGGCCTCGATGCCGCGGTCCTGGCGCAGCTTGCGCACGGCGAGGTACTCGGTGACGCGGTCCTTGACGTCCTCCAGGCCGGCGTGGTCGGCGTCCAGCACCGCCCGCGCTGCGACCGGGTCGAGGTGCTCCTCGGAGCGCTTGCCCCAGGGCACGGCGATCAGCCAGTCGAGGTAGGTGCGAATCATGCTCGACTCGCCCGTCTGCTCGCCCATGCGCTCGAGGCGCGCCAGCTCCTTGAGCGCCTGCTCCTTGACGCTCTCAGGCATCCCCGCGTCCTCGATCTTCGTGCGGTACTCGTCGGCTACCGACGCGTCGTCCTCGCCGAGCTCCTTGCGGATCGAGTCCATCTGCTTGCGCAGGAAGTACTCACGCTGCTGCTTCTCAGCGCCCTCCTGCACGTCCTCGCGGATGCGCCTGCGCACCTGCAGCTCGGCGAGGCTCTCGCGTTGGAGCTTTACGGCCAGCTCCAGTCGCGCGGTCACGTCGAGCGTGCGCAGCAGCTCGACCTTCTGCTCGTAGGAGAGGGTGGGGGAGTAGCCGGCGGAGTCCGCTAGTGCGCCGGGCTCGGCGATCGCGCGCAGGAACGCGGAGATACGCCCATCGTCGCCACGCAGCTCGAGGATCTCCTCGACCGTCGCGCGATACTCGCGCTCGAGCTCACGCGTGCGTTTGTCGGTCGGCACCTCGTCGGGCCGCTCGTCGACCTCGACCCGCAGCTCGCCGCTGGGACCGGTCTGGGCGGCGCCGATCAGGGCGCGGTGCTCGCCGGAGATGGCGACGGCGCGGCCGCCGCCGGGCAGGCGGATCTGCTCGGAGACCTCAGCGATCGTGCCGACCTCGAGGAACTCGCCCTCGTGGCGCGGGACGAGCACGACGCGGTCGTCGTCGCCGACGTCGATCGTGAGTGTGATGCCCATGTTCGGGAACACGACGGTGTCGTCGAGCGGGATCAACCGCAGGCGGGGCTTGGACTCAGGAGATTGGATTGTCGGCTGTTGCGATGATGAGGGCATAAGTTATGGCTCCATATGAGCTTACGAAAGTTTAGTTAGTATAGCGCGCGATGATTGCGTGCGCAAGTACTTTGAGGTCACCTCTGAAACGGCGCCGTGGAGCCAAATCTCAGCGATCCAGCGGCTCGGGCTCGGCCTCCGTGGGAGCACGGTCGGGCTGCGCTGGGTCGTCGAAAGTGACCTCGACGTTCTCGTCGTCGACGCGCTGCTCGGTCTCGGCGGAGGAGGTCAGCGCGCGGCGGTCGGCCTCGAGCAGCGGGTCCGAGAAGAAGCTCCGCGGGCACAGCCGGCGCTTCTTGACGACGTTGATCTCGGCGGAGATGATCGTCAGCTGGGCGCCGAGGTACAGCCACGCGAGCAGCCCGAGCACGACCGCGAAGATGCCGTAGAGCGGGCCGGTTTTCTTGAGCGCGTGGTCGACGTAGTAGCCGCCGAGGTGCTGCAGCAGCTGCCACAGGACGGCCGCGACGATCGCGCCGGGTAGCACGTCTCGCCAGCGCAGGTCGGTCGCCGTGAGCCATTTGAACGCCGTGATGAACAGCGCGAGGTTGATGACGAACGCGAGCACGATGCCCGCGACGACCGCCGTCGCACCGTGGCTGGCCGAGCCGACGTAGCCGGCGGCGACGGTCGAGACGATCGCCATCGTCCCGAGCAGCCCCAGCATCGCGACGCCGCGCAGGCGCGAGAAGATCCAGTTGGGGCGGTGCTTGAACGGCACGTGCCAGATCCGGTTGAAGGCGGTTTGCGTTGCGTTCGTGAAGCCCATGCCCGCGAGCAGCGACCCGGTGATGCCGATCGCCAGCGCCGCGCCGCTGCCGTTGAGCGAGTGCAGTTTCAGGTAGTCGCTGATGATCGGAAACTGCCCGAGCGTGCCTTCCAGGACTTTCTGGCGCTCGCTGGGATCGCCCTGAAGGACGAAGCCGAGCACCGTCACCAGCACGAGCAGCAGCGGGAAGAGCGAGACGAACGCGTAGTAGGCGATCAGCGCCGCGAGCTGTCCACCCTGGTCGTCGCCGTACTTCTTCAGCAGCGCCGCGACGAAGCGGAGTCCGCGCGTCCGCTGCTGGCGGCGGTCGAGGGCATGGAGTCGGTCGGTGACGCTCATCGGCGCGCCTGACCGGCGCCGGCTGCGCGCGAGCCTGCGCGGAGGACAGCGAATTGGGAGGGGGGCCTGCGGGCGGCTTGGCGCGACATAACTATGTGTCTACCCGATCCGAGCCGCAAACACGAGTCCTGGGCGTACCCTCGCCAGCGGGCGCGCGCTCGATGCACGCGCGCGACCCGGCGGAGGAGGTGGCGATGGTGGCGCACGCGAGGCGGGAGCCGCTGTTGCGCGCACACCGCCACAGGTTGCGCCGGGAGGACCTCGAGGACTGCTACGGCCAGGCGACGCTCGAGCTCGTGCGATACGCCCGCAACGGAGCGAGGTTCTCGAGCAGGGTGCATCTGGCGCACGTGATCGAGCAACGGTTCGTGTCACGTATCCGTGATCGTCGGCGTGCGCTGTCCGGGCGAAGCCCGATGCAGGCGGCGCTCGAGACGGCGATGTCGATCGGGGCGCTGGAGGAGGCTCGGATCGAGGTCGTTGACGTGCGTGCCGACACCGAGCGTCAGGCGTGGTTCCGCCACGAGCTCCAACGCGTGGGGGCTCTCGCTCGAGAGCTGACCCCTGATCAGAGGATGGTCCTCGCGAGCCAGGTGGGGCTCGTGCAGCTGGAGCGCAGCGAGTTCTGCAGGCGGGTGGGCTGGTCGACGGAGAAGTACCGCAAGGTGGCGCAACGCGCTCGCTCGCGCCTGCGCCAGCTCATGGTTGAGGAGCTCGACGGGTGATCGACGGCGCTCGTCCTTGGGGTTCAGCTGCGGCGCCCGCGCGGTATACCGCGGTATACTACGGCCGTGGCAAAGGTGATGGTGTCGATGCCGGATGACCTCCTCAGGGAGGTCGATGCCGAGGCGACTCGTCTCGGAACGACGCGTAGCGCCGTGCTGCGGCGGTTCGCGGATCTGGCCCTGCACGAGCGCCGAGCCGCACGTGCGGCGGCGATGCGTACGCTCCTGGAGGACCCCGGGCGCCACGGCGGTCGGGCGGCGGAGCACGTGAAGGCCGGGCGTCCCTCGGCGTGAGCGCGATGTTGCTCGACGCGAGCGTGATCCTCGCGGCCTTCGACAGCGACGAGGAGTCACACGAGCCGGCCCGCGCGCTGCTCAGCGACGACGCGCTCACGATCGCGACGTTGGATCTCGCCCGCTATGAGGCGACGAACGTGGCCGCACGTGCATGGCGTGCTCCCGGGCTTGTCGCGGCGCTGCTCGAAGCGATCGAGCGCATCGCCGGCGATGGTGGCGTGCTGCTCTCGAGCTCGCCGCTGTTGGCGCGGGCCGCGGAGCTCGCCGAAGAGCACGCGATATCGGTCTACGACGCCGCCTACGTAGCGGCGGCCGGCCAGAGCGGCGCCGTGCTCGTCAGCTGCGACATCCGTGATCTGGTCGGCAAGGGCCTTGCGTGCAGCCCAGCCGACGCGCGCGGCAACACCCGCAGCGGCTGACACTGGCAACTGCCGCGCGGCCCTGCCCAGGGGCTGCGCGGGCACCTCGCCCGCCACCGGCGGGTCCGTCCGCTGCGGATCGACCCTCGCCGCCGGGGACGCTCGCCGTGCTCGCCGCGTGCGCTGTCCCACCATGCGCGGCCGCGTCGGAAGGAGAGACAGGGACGACCTATGAACATTCATCCCCCCACTCATAGGAACGCTCCCTGGGACGCCGGCCGTCGGTTCAGCTCACGACGGCACGGCGATCTCGATCCGCGCGCAAGCGGCCGGGGCACGGAGAACTCCCCGCTCCGGCCTCCGGCCGCTCGCGTGCATCGGGAGCTGGCGCCGCGATGAGGTTGCTGAGGCGGGCGCCGCGCGAGGTGTACCGCGTATACGGAGAAGCGGAGTTCTTCGCGGATGCGGGTCCCGCAGCGCATCCCGAGCCCGAGGCAGACGGTGTCAGCGAACGGTGGCTGCGCCGAGTCATCGGCACGACGCTGCTGCTCGCGGCCGCGGGTGCCGTCGGCGGTGTCGTCGCGAGCGCGGGCACGCCCTCGGCGCCGAGCGCGCGGCGCGGGATCCGGTCGAGCCTCGTCGCGGCCGCCGGCTCGCTCGTCGCCGGCGCCCGCATTCACCTCGTCGCCGGCGCGCGCGTTCATGTCACACGCGGGCGGCCGGTGTCGCGAGCGCGGGCCGATCGTGGCGGCGAAGGCGATCTGAGCGCGCGCGTGCACCGCGGAGCGAGCGCCGGCGAGCGAGGTGGAGACGAGCGAGGCGGAGGCGAGCACGTCCTCGGGCCTGCGCGAGCTGCCAAAATCGAGAGCGCGCCTATCCGCGCGGCGCTGCCCACGAGCGCAGCGCGCACGGCCGTTGCAGGCCCCGCGGTGCCGAGGCAGCTCGGGCGCTCAGAGTTTGGTTTCGAGCGCTGACGTCGTGGCCGGCTCGCAAGCACGAGCGTCGGTGACGATCTCGACCCACCCGTTGTGGCGAATCCGCCTGGTGCGTGGACTGCCGCGATACCTGCTGTGCGCGGTGGCCGTGGCGGGAGTGGCGGCGAGCGCACGCTTCGCGATCGCACCTCCGCGGCCCGAGCTGCCGGCTGCGTCCGTCCGCGAGCCGGCGCCGCTCGACCCTGCGGCCGAAGCGTACGCGACGCTGTTCGCGCGTCGCTATCTGACGTGGAACGCGGCCGAACCGCAGGTCAGCGCGCGCGCGCTCGAATCGTTTCTCGGGCCGGCGATCGAACCGGACGCCGGTGTCGTGCTCCCAGCGAGCGGGGAGCAGAAGGTCGAATGGGCGGAAGTCGTTCAGGCGCGCGAACCGGCGCCGGCAGAGCACGTCTACACAGTTGCCGCGCAGACCGATAGCGCTGGCCTCTTGTACCTATCGGTGGCGGTCACCCGTGTCCCCGATGGTGGCCTCGCGCTCGCCGGCTATCCGGCGTTCGTCGGTGCACCGGCCGCCGGTCCGGCGCGAGCGCCTGGGCATCTGCGCGAAGTGCTCGATCCGTCGCTCGCGACGGTCATCCGGCGAGTGCTCCGCAACTACCTCGCCGCGTCCGCGAGTGAGCTTGAAGCAGATCTCTCCAGCGGCGCCCACATCTCGTTGCCAGACCTGCCGCTCAGCCTGGAGTCGGTGCAGCGACTCGATTGGGCGGCTGAGGGCAGCGCGGTGCTCGCGACGGTGGAGGCGCAGGAAGCACGCGGCGCTCAATACACGCTCGCGTACGAACTGGATGTCGAGCATGAGCAGGGCCGCTGGGAGATTCTCAGCGGTGCAGACCGATCCCGATGAATAGACACCGAGCGAAGGAGATGCCATGAGCAAGCGCAGTTCACTTTGGCGGTTTGCCGTACTGCTCGCCTGTGTGTGCCTCGCGGCCGCGCCGGCCAGCGCACGCGCACAGGTCACGAACACGAGCTCGACGGCTGCGCCGCCGGCGACGGCCTCCGAAGGCGGAGCCAGCTCGCTGGAATCGGCCGCGGCCAAGGCCGGCAGTACCGGACGGGCCGTCGCGATGAGCCTGATCGGTCTCGGGTTCGCGGTTGCGGCCACGGTGCTGACCTTCCGGCGGGACTTCAAGGAGGCCGCCGGCGTGTTTGCCGTCGGCATCGTGTCGGTGCTGCTGGCCACTCCGGCTGGTGTCAGCCTGCTGCGCGACACGGTTACCTCGCTGTTCGGAAGCCAGTGATCGAGCTGCGCTCCTACCGCAGGGTCTTTGACCTGGAGCGACGCATCTACAGCGTCGACCGTCTGCGTCTGAATCCGGGCGGGGTGCCCGTGCGTGGCGTCCTCTACTTCCTCGTGCTGCTCTGCACGAGCCTGATCGCGGCGGGCACGCCCCTGCTTGGGTCTCTCGTCGTGAGGCTGCCCTGGTACCTGCGCGATGTCGCGCTGCCAGGTGCGACTGCGACCGCCTTGAGCGCGATCCGTATCGAGGGTCGCACCTTCCATCTCGCTGCCCGGGCTCTTGTTCGCCACGGGATGGGGCCTCGGCGGCTGACTGGGTTGCGCGGCGCCCGGGCCGTGGGAGAGCGTTGGCGCCCGCCGGAGATCGTGCTTCTTCCGGACGGCTCAGACCATCACATGCGGCGCCTGCGCTACACGGGGCCGGGAGCGGTGCTCGTGTCGGTGCAGCACGAGCGCGGAGGCCGCGCCAGAGAGCTCGGATCGAGCGGGCTCGCGCGGCGCGGACGGCGCCCCGTTCTGAGAGTGAGCCAGACGGTGCCCGCCCGCCGGCTGGAGGAAGGCCGAGTGATCTCGCTCGGCCGCGGGGCGCGACTGTTGGCGTCCTCGAGCGTCGACAGGGACAGCTGAGCGGATGGCGGCGCCAATCACGTTCGTCTACGGCAACTGCGTGTTCGCACGCGGACTGGATGACTGCTGGGCAGCGTTCGCGCTGCGGACCGCTTCCTACGCGTGGCTGAGCGAGGAAGGCAAGCGGGGTCGCTTCCTCGCGTTGATCGGCGCACTCGAGGCAATCGAGGCTGACATCCAGCTGCTGAGGGTCAGCCGTCGCTGGCAGCCCGAACGCTACGCGAGCGCAGTTCGCGAAGAGAATGCGTCCGCGCGTGCCTTCGCCCGGATGCATTCTGGCGCGCGCGAGCGCTACATCGAGGAGCACGTTCGACGTCTCGACGACGTCGGCGTCGCGGTGCCTGACGTGTTTCTACTCGTGAGCCTGCGCGATCCCGAGCGCGACGTCGCCACCTATCTCTCACGGGTTGCCGCTCGCCATCCACGGGACTGGTGGGAGGGCTTCAGACGGGCGTTGACGATGCGCGACCGGCGCCTTCTGAACGTCACCGAGCTCGAGCGAGCGAGGGTTCGCGCCGACCAGGTCCATGCGCGGCTAGCGGACTTCTTGGACGTACGCCAGGCGCGCGGCGTAGAGCTGCAGTGGCTGGTGCGACGGGCGTTCTGCAGGGGCCTGGGCGAGCCTGTCATCGACGGTCTGCACGAGCCGCGCGCGCTGATGTTCGAGCGCAACGGAGAGGCCGTGCTGGCTCCGCTGGAGGGCGACGTGATGCGCTGGAGCGACAGCCATGTCGAGCATCGCGGCCGCCTGCTCAAGATCGAGTCCGAGCTTGGCACGAGCTGGCAGGCGCAGCTCGTGATGGGTGCGCTTCCCGAGCGCAGCGAGTTCCCGGGTGCTCGCGCAGAGCTGATGTTCGCGCCCGTCGAAAGCCTGCCGTTCGCTATCGATCTGTCTCTCAACGCCCGCTTCCTGCCAAACGAGCTCGCGTTGCGAATCGCGCGCAGGCGCATCCAGGACGCCGACCAGATCGTGCGCGCCGAGGCCGGCGGCGAGCAGGGCGTCTCCGACCTCGGGTATGAGCGCACGCAGGAAGCAAGAGATCTGCTGGCCTACCTGCAGGCATCGAGCAGGCCGCCGCTGCTGCGCTCAACGCTCGCGATAGCCGTCGCCGCGCAAAGCGAGCAGGAGCTCGAGGAGCGCGTCGAGATGTGCAGACGCTCCTACGGGGAGATCCGGCTGCACAGACCGCTGGGCGATCAGCTCGAGCTGTTCCTGCAGCATCTCCCAGGGCAGCGGACCCGCCTGGCCGGCTACGACGACACGCTGACGGCAGAGCAGGTCGCGGCGATGATGCCGACCGCCTCGCACGAGGCGGGGTCAACCAAGGGCTTCTATCTCGGGCACACCCTGTCGGGTTCCAGGCAGCCAGTCACCTTCAACCTGCGCGAGGGCTCCGACCGGGATCGCAACGCGACGATTCTGAGCGTCGGCGCGCTCGGATCCGGCAAGACGACCCTCGCGCAGAAGCTCGAGTACGAGGGCTTCCTTCAGGGCGCCAGGGTGATCGACTGCGACCCGAAGGGCGACCATCGCTTCCATCTGCTCCCGGACGTCACGCCGCACGTGGAGTGCGTGACCCTGCGGCCGGACCCGACGCTGCGCGGCATGCTCGATCCCCTGCGCGTCGCGCCCAAGCACCTGCGCCAGGACGCCGCCGTGTCCTTCCTGCGAGATCTGCTCCCGGTGAGAGCGGAGCCCGCGTGGGAGACAGCCGTCGTTGGCGCGGTCGACCGTGTGCTGACGAGCTCGCCCGATCCCACCTGTCGCGAGGTCGTCAGGCTGCTCGAGCAGGGTGACGTGACCGAGGCGAAGGTTGGAGGGGCGCTCGAGGTCTACGCCCGCTCGGGGCTCACGCAACTCGGGTTTGCCGACCCCGACGTCGAGCTCCCACCTGTGGGGCACCGTCAGGTCACCTATCTCCCGATCCGGGATCTACCTGCGCCTCCTGCCGGGATGCCACGCTCGGAGTACTCCCAGACCGAGCGTGTCGGCGAGCAGATCGTGCGCCTGATCGCGATGTTCGCGATGCAGCTGATGGGCGCCGAGCGCGACCGTCTGAAGCTCTTCTGCTTCGACGAGGGATGGCGCCTGCTCGGCGATCCGGTCGGCAGAGCACTGCTTGCCTCGCTGCAGCGCATGGGCCGATCGGAGCTCGCCGTGCCGATCATCAGCACGCAGCTGGTCACCGACGCGCTGATCGGCGAGCGCGAATCGCTCGAGAACCTGATCGGTGCGACGTTTGTCTTCGGTATGCGCTCGCAGACGGAGGCTGCGCGGGCGCTCGCATTGCTGGGGCTCGACCCACAGGACAGACGCATGTGCCAGACCCTGCTCGAGCTCGAAGCTGGACGCTGTCTTTTCCGCGATCACAGCGGGCGCGTCGAGGCGATCCAGGTGGATGTCGTTGTGCCGTCGCTGCTGCGGGCGTTCTCGACAACGCCGGCGAGCTGAGTGGCGAGAGCTCGACTCGCGCTGGGAACGCTCGTCGCGCTCGCAGTGTGCGCTGGCGCGGCGCCCAGCTCGACCGCCGCAGCCGGCGCCTCGGTGAAGCGGGCGCCGAGCAGTCCTCCGCTGACCGCGAGCGAGATCGGGGTAGGCGCCGGCGGCGCTGAAGAAGCGCCGGCAATGCTGCCACAGGTCGAAGCGGATCCGCTCGTCAGCAATGGCCTCGGCAGCCCTGGCTGCGAGGGCGTCGCGGCGGGCGGGCTGTCTGCGAGCGCCAGGCGCGATTGCGAAACGTCCGGGTTCGCCGCGGCGCCCGCGCCGACCGGCGACTACGGGCTCGACGTACACATCAACAGCGGTGCGCTGAACATCGGCTCCTGGGGGTGGATCGTCACGCAGGACCTGTTGATCGCGCCGCTGTGGATGGCGCTGGTGTGGGCGGTGCACGCGCTCGTCGTGATGCTCGAGTGGGCCTTCACGGTCAACTTGCTCGGCAGCGCGACCGCGGTCGGCGTCGGCAGCGGTCTACGCAGGATGCAGAGCACCTTCACCGAGTCATGGCTGCCAATCGCGCTCGCGGCCGCCTCGATCCTCGCGCTGTATCACGGTCTCATCCGTCGCCGCGTGGCTGAGACGCTCGGCGAGACCCTGCTGATGGTGGCGATGATGGTCGCCGGGTTGTGGGTGATCCTCGACCCCACCGGCACGGTCGGAGCGCTCGGCGAATGGGCCGATCAGGCAAGCGTGGGGACGCTTGCGGTCGCCGCCGGAGGCTCGCCGGTGAGCCCGGGTCGCACGCTCGCAAGCGGCCTCGAGACGGTCTTTGTCGCCGCGATCGAAGCACCCTGGTGCTACCTCGAGTTCGGCAATGTCAATTGGTGCCGTCAGCCGTCCGAGCTGAGCCCGCGCTTGCACGCGGCCGGGCTGAGGATCGCCGCGGAAGAGCGCGCTGCGGCCGGCTGTTCGGCGGGGGCGACTGAGCCGGCGTCGTGCGCCGGCGGCGCCCACGGTGATGCGTTGGAGCACAGCGCCGAGCTGCTCGTCTCCGCTCAGAGCAACGGCGCGTTGTTCCTCGCGCTGCCTGCGAACGACGCGGCTCGCAACTCGATCAACGATCAGGGCTCGCTGCTACGGACGCTGTGCGACAGCAGCGACGCCACGAGTTGTCGCGGGCCCACCGCCGCGGAGGCTGAATTCCGCACCAGCGGGGCAACCCTGTCGCGGCTGGGAGGAGCGCTTCTCATCGCAGGAGGCCTGCTCGGCATGCTGGTGCTGTTGGGGTTCATCGCCGTGCGGCTGTTGACGGCGGCCCTCTTCAGCCTGCTGTATCTGCTGCTGGCCCCGGCGATGGTGCTCGCCCCCGCCTTCGGCGATGGCGGGCGGGCGTTGTTTCGCAAGTGGGCCGCGCGCCTGCTGGGGGCGGTCGTCTCCAAGCTCGCGTTCTCGTTCCTGCTCGGCGTGCTGCTCGCGATCATCTCGATCCTCTCCGAGCTGCGAGCGCTCGGCTGGTGGACGCAGTGGCTGCTGATGTCTGCCTTTTGGTGGAGCGTCTACACGCGACGCCATCAAGCATTCGCCCTCGCACGCGACGAACGCGCAGAACGCCGCTCGGCGCTAAGGCGGGTGGGCGGCGTGCTGGAGAGCCGCAAAGGCATGGCGGTCGCGCGCTGGGCGAAGAGCCGGCGCTCGAGGCCGGCCCCGACCGTCGAGCAGCGCCGGGGCTTGGCGCACGCCGGGCGCGCGCTCGCACGCGCCGGTGGCGATGAGCAGGTGCGCCGAACCTTGGAGGCAGAGCACCGCGACGCCAATGCCCGAAGCGCCGACGCCGCGCAGATCACCAACCGCCTATCGGCCAAGCGCGCTCGGCTCGAGCTGCTCAGGCGCGAGCGTGGCCACGCGCTGGCAGCCGGAGACACGCGCAGGGCCGCACGCCTTGGGCACCGCGGGGAGCGGGTGCGCGGTGAGATCGAGCGCGAGCAGCAAGCGCTCGATGCCGCACAGCGCACCGCCCGCGGCGGAGAGCAGGCACACCGGCGTACGGGCGAGCTCTACACGCGCGAGCGTCGCGAGCAGCAGCGGCTGTTCTTGGACGAGCAGGCCGCGCTGCCTTCCAGCGCCCGCGCGCGGCGGGGAGACGCGCGCCGCGACTACGCTGCCCTTTCGCGCCTCGCGGGCTACGGGCGCGAGGAGTACGAGCGCTTGGATCCCCGCAACCAGCGGGCAGCACGCCTGGAGATCGACCGCGAGCTGGCGCTGCGCAGCGAGCTCGCTGAGACCGCCAGGACGCTTGCCTCAGAGGGGCAGACGCCCCACCTGGGACGACGCGAACGCGCAGCGGCCGGCAGACGATTCGACGGCGTCCTGCATCGGCGGATGCAGGAGGGCAAGCACAGGATGCCCGCCTCGCATGGCAGGCGCTCCGCTGTCGAGGACTGGCGGGCGGCAGGGCGCTCGGGGCGCGCGCCTGGCCCCGAGCATTCGAGCGTCATGCGCGACGCGCGCGAGGTTGCGGCGCGGCGCAAACGACAGCTCGGCAAGGACCGACCGTGAGCTCCTCCGCGAGCGCGGCGGGCCATCGCAGACACCCGAGGGTTGGCCTGGTCGTGGTCTCGGCGAGCGGTCTGCTCGCGATCGCGCTGCTGTTGCTCGCCGCGCTGGTGGCGCTCGGCGGTGCGCTTCTGCTCGGCCGCTCGCCGCTGGGCGCCGGCGCCAGCTATCCGCCAGGGGCCCCCGGCGGTGACGTCTCAGCACTCGCCAGGCGGGAAATCCCGCCGCTGTACCTGTCGCTGTACGAGCAGGCGGCTAAGCACTACGGCCTGAGCTGGGCGATCCTCGCGGGCATCGGCAAGGTCGAGTGCGATGACGGACGCGATCCCGCACCGTCTTGCAGCGAGGAGGGCGTGGTCAACTCGGCCGGCGCGGGCGGACCGATGCAGTTCCTGGCCTCGACGTGGGCGCGATACGGCGTGGACGTCAGCGGCGACGGGCGGGCAGATCGCTGGAACCCAGCTGACGCGATCTTCACAGCTGCGAACTACTTGCGGGCATCAGGCGCCCCTGCGGACTACCGAGAGGCGCTCTACGCATACAACCACGCAGGCTGGTACGTGGCCGAGGTCGAGGCTTGGGCGGCCAGATATGCCACCCCGGCCAACGTCGAAGCCCCGCAGGCGCCGCTCCTCGTCAGCGAATCCGGGGAACGCGCGGAAGCCCTCGAAGGCGCGGACGTCAGCCTCGAGGGCGAGAGCGATACACCTGTGCGCTTCATCGCGGGCGAACGCGCGCAGCTCGCACCTGGTGACGGGCACCTCGCGCTGGTCCCGGCCGGGGTGCCGGCGAGCGTGCAGGCGATGGTCGTTGCCGGCAATGAGCTGCAGGACCTGCCCTATGGCCCCGGCGGGCATCCTGACCCGTTGGGCGCCGCCGAAGAGGATTGCTCGAGCACCGTCAGCTACGTGCTCTATCGATCCGGTGTACGCCCCCTGGATGAAATCGTCAAGGACAACCCGCTCGCGCAGGACTACGTCAGCTGGGGCGAACCCGGCCCCGGCAGGTGGGTGACGATCTACGCGAGCGCGGGTCCGGTCGCGCACGTTTTCATCGTGATCGCCGGGCTCAGGCTCGACACCAGCCACGACGGGACCGACGTCGGCCCGAACCGCTACGAAAACGGCCCTCGCTGGCGGATCCTTGACCACATCCCGACCTGGGCGGACTGGTCGGTGCGACACCCTCCTGGGTTGTAAGGTGGCGGCATGCCTGGCCGCAAGGTCGACTACCTGCTGATCGGTGGCGGGCTCGCGAGCGCCAACTGCGCGCGTTGGCTGCGCGAGGAAGGCGCAGAGGGCGAGGTGCTGCTCGTCGGCCGCGAGCCAGACCCCCCGTATAACCGCCCGGACTGCTCCAAGGGCTACCTGCGCGGGGAGGAGACGCGCGAGGAGCCATTGTTCCGTCCCAACGGGTGGTGGTCTGAGCAGGGCATCGAGCTGCTGACGCGCACGAGCGTCACGGGCCTGGACGTGCAGTCGCGCACGGCCACGCTCTCGAGCAAGCAGGAGATCGAGTTCGGGCAGGCGCTGATCGCCACGGGCGCCAACGTGCGCCGCCTGAACGTCGGCGGCTGCGAGCTCGAGCAGATCCACTACCTGCGCACGCTCGGCAACGCCGACGCGATCCGCGACGGCGTTGCCGATGCCGAGGAGGTCGTGCTGATCGGCGGCTCATTCATCGCATGTGAGGTCGCGGCGTCGCTGGCGCTGCTGGGCAAGCGCGCTGCGATCGTGATGCAGGAGCACGAGACGCTCGAACGCAACTTCGGCCCGCGCGTTGGGCGCTTCTTCCGCGAGCTGCTCGAATCTCACGGAGTCGGCTTCCACGGCGGTGACGAGCTCGAGCGCTTCGAGGGCGATGGGCGCGTCGCCAAGGTGATCACCAGGGGTGGGCTCGAGCTGGCTGCCGACGCGGTAGTGATCGGCGCGGGCGTTACAGCGGATGTTCAGCTTGCGCAGAAGGCCGGGCTCGAGATCGGCGAGCGTGGCGGCGTTCGCTGCTCCTCACGCCTGGAGAGCTCAGTCCCCGGCGTCTATGCCGCAGGCGACATCTGCGAATACGAGTCGGTCATCCACGACGGCGCGCGACTGCGGATCGAGCACTGGGATGTGGCCTTCAATCAGGGCAAGACCGCCGCGCTGAACATGCTCGGCAGGGACATCCCGCACGACGTCGTCCCGTATTTCTATTCGGTGTTCGCCGACTGGGGCGAACTCGAGTCCGTGGGGCCGGCGTACGCCTGGGACGAGGAGATCATGCGCGGCTCGTTCGACGCCGGCTCGTTCACCAACTGGTATCTCGAGGGCGGCGCCGTCAAGGGCGCGATGACATGGGGTCGCTCCGACGACCTCGACGCGGCACGGCGCCTGATCGTCGCCGGCAGCGCGCTCGACTCGCGCCAGCGTGACGCGCTCGCCGACCTCGACTCCGATCTGTCCACCATCGGCGTCTAGGCCCACGGGCCACCTCACCTTGACGGGCCTCTCACTGCTCGCCAGCGGCGTCCCACAGTTCACGCGCGAAGCCGAGCACCTGCTGCGTGCGCCTGGCATGTTCGAGTGGTCGACGATCACGCTGCTGGCGCTCGCCGTGTACGTGTACGCGGTCGAGGTGGAGCGCGCCAACTGGAGCGTCGTGCTCGCCGGTCTCGCGTTCTGGCTGATGGACTGGGCGAACGAGATCATCAACGCGCTCGTCCTGCATTTCAACACGCACGCCGCGCTGTGGACCGTCACGGGTCACAGCAGCTTCGTGATCCTGATCGGGCTCAACATCGAGATCACGCTGTTCTTCGCGATCAACGGCATCGTCTTCGCCAAGCTGTTGCCCGCGGACCGCTCGGCGCGCATGCTCGGGGTGCCAAGCCGTTGGGCGATGGCCGTCGCGCTGTCGTTCGTGTCGATCGGCGTCGAGCTGCTGCTGCACGCCGACGGCGTCTTTCATTGGTACTACTGGTGGTGGAACGTCGCGAGCTTCCCGGTGATCGTCGTGTTCGGCTACCTGACGTTCTACGTCGTCTCGTTCACCGTCTACTACGCGCCGCGCGTGCGCCAGATCCAGATCGTCGGTGCCCTCGCGGCCCTCGATCTGCTCGCCGGGCTCGTGTTCGGCCCGCTGCTCGGCTGGATCTAGGCCACCGAGCTAGGCAGCCTCGTCTCGCGCGGCCGCGAAGCCAGTCGCCATCCGCGTGAGCTCGTGCGAGGAGATCACGCGATCGATCAGGCCGTACTCGCGCGCCTGCTCGGCCGTGAAGTAGCGGTCGCGATCCATGTCGTCGTGGACTCGCTCCAGCGGCTGGCCGGTGTGTCGCGAGTAGATCTCATCGACATGCCTGCGCAGCTCGAGCGTCTCGCGCGCGTGGATCTCGATGTCTGCCGCCTGACCCTCGAATCCGCCCGATGGCTGGTGGATGAGGATGCGGCTGTTGGGCGGCGCCATGCGCTTGCCCGGGGCGCCGCCGGCGAGCAGCAGCGAGCCCATGCTCATCGCCACGCCAAAGCAGATCGTCTGCACGTCGGGCTTGATGAACTGCATCGTGTCGTAGATCGCGAGACCCGAATACACGACACCGCCGGGCGAGTTGATGTACAGCGAGACGTCCTTGTCGGGGTCCTCGCTCTCGAGGTGCAGCAACTGGGCGACGACGAGGTTGGCGATCTGGTCATCGACCGGGCTGCCAAGGAATACGATGCGCTCGTTGAGCAGGCGTGAGTAGATGTCGAACGAGCGCTCGCCGCGCGCGCTCTGCTCGACGACCATCGGGATCAGTGGCATTCGGCTATCCTTTCGACAACTGGTTGGTTGTCAGTTCACAATAGCAACCGTTGGGTTGTCAATGGAGGTCACCATGGCGGTACGGCGCGAGATCGAGGTTGAGGCGACACCCGAGGAGGTCTGGGAGGCGCTCGTCACCGAGGAGGGTCGCGAGCGCTGGCTCGATGAGCCCGGGCGCGACAT
Source organism: uncultured Solirubrobacteraceae bacterium (assembly GCA_963759265.1). Lineage (GTDB taxonomy): Bacteria > Actinomycetota > Thermoleophilia > Solirubrobacterales > Solirubrobacteraceae > Palsa-744. Next base: position 2,976,539 of record CAVWYR010000001.1, on the reverse strand, counting down.
CCACGTGCAGGTGCTCGACGCCCCACACCGGCTGGTCTGGTGGTGGGCCGGCGCGGACGAGCCGGCCACGCGCGTGGAGTTCCTCGTAGTGGCCGGCGGCGCCCCGGAGCAGCCCACGCGCGTGGTGGTGACCGAGAGCGCGCCCGCGTTCCCGCTCGCCTCGCTGGCTGCGCGCTTCGCGCTGGTGCCCGCTTGAGCGACACGCTCGGCAACGTATTCGCGGCCCTGGCCGACCCCACCCGGCGCCTGATGGTGGAGGAGCTGTTGCGCGACGGGACCACGAGCGTGCCCACGCTCGCCGCCGAGCTGCCGATCACGCGCCAGGCCGTCGCCAAGCATCTCTCGACGCTCGACCAAGCCGGGCTGGTAGAGCGTGCTCCCACGAGCGGACGGGAGGTCCGCTATCGCCTGCGCGCCGGTGCGCTCGCTCCCGCCTCGGCATGGCTGCGCCACGCGGAGATCGCCTGGGATGAGCGGCTGGGCCGCCTCAAGGACGCCGTCGAGCGCGGCGAGTCCCGGTGAGGCGCAGGCCTGCGGCGCTCGCCGCCCCGGCGCTGCTCGCCGCGCTCGCGCTCGCGCTCGCACTCGCCGGCTGTGGCTTCGTTGGTCCCTCCGCACCGACAGCCGTCCAGGTGCTCGTCACGCGCGATTTCGGTAGCCAGGTGTTGCGCCGCAGCGGCGTCCTGAAGGCGAGCGGGGGGGAGAGCGTGATGAGCCTGCTGAGCCGCAACGACGCCGTCGCGGCCGTTTCCGACGGTCACATCGTCGAGGGCATCGACGGCGTCTCCGGCGGCCAGGAAGACGGGCAGCCGCTCAACTGGTTCTACTACGTCAACGGCGTCGAGGCGCCGAAAGGGGCGAGCGCGACCGACGTGCATCCCGGCGATCACATCTGGTGGGATCTGCACAACTGGAGCCAGGCCGAAAAGATCCCCGCCGTCGTCGGGTCGTTCCCGGAGCCGTTCCTCAACGGCTACGAAGGCACGCGGCTGCCGATACGCATCGAATGCGCGCCCGCGGCGACGTCGGCGTGCGCGACGGTGACCACGCGCCTGCGGGCCCTCGGCGTGCCCGCGGCGATCGCAGCGATCGGCAGCGGCGGCGCCCCGGAAACGCTGCGTCTGATGGTCGGGCCGTGGGATCAGCTGGAAGCATCGCTCGCGCAGAGCCTGCAGCGCGGCCCGCGCTCGAACGGCGTCTACGCGCGCTTCTCGCCGAGCGGGAGCGCGCTCACGCTGCTCGACGCGAACGGCAACGCCGTGCAGACGCTCACCGGTGCGGGGTTGATCGCCGCCACGCGCCAGGGCGAAGAAGCGCCCGTGTGGGTGGTCACCGGGACCAACGGCGCCGGCCTCGACGAGGCCGCGCGCGCGTTCGATCGGGCTACGCTCGAGGATCACTTCGCCGTCGCGCTCGCGCCCGGCGGCGCGGCGGTCGCGCTCCCGGACCTCGGCCGCTGAGCTTTCATCGCCGCTTTAGCGGACCTCCTACCCTTGAGTGACATGAGCGGACACGCCTATACCGCCAAGGCCATGCGCTCGCAGCCGCTGGTCGCACGCGTCGAGCGCTCCGGTGTGGCGGCGGCGCTCGCGGTTGCCGGGCTGTGTGCGCTCGCGCTCGCCGTCGTCTGGATGCTCGCGGCGCTCGTCCCGGCCGCGCGGCTCAAGGACTCGGTGGTGCTCTACCACTTCACGCTGCTCAGCCGACCTCGCATCGACGGGCCCGCGTTGTTCCTGCTGCACCTGCTCTCGCCGGGGCTGTTCGTCCTCTGGGCCGTGGCGCTGATGGCGCTCGCCCTCGCTCGCGAACGCCCGCGGGTCGCGCTCGCCGTCGCCGCGATCATGGCGCTCGCCCCACTCACGAGCGAGCAGCTCAAGCCGCTGCTGGCTCACCCGCATGTTCAGATCGACGGCGTCGTCGTCGGTGCGGCCTCGTGGCCGAGCGGCCACGCGACGGCCGCGGCCGCGCTCGTCCTGGCCGCCGTGCTCGTCGCCCCTGCGCGGCTGCGCAAGCTCGTATCGAGCATCGGCGCGCTGTTCGTTCTCGCCGTCGGCTGTGCGCTTCTGATCCTCGCCTGGCACATGCCCAGCGACGTGATCGGCGGCTACCTCGTAGCGGCGCTGTGGGCCGCGCTCGTGCTCGCCGCGCTACGCGCCGTCGATCGGCGCTGGCCGCCGGCGCTCTCCGTGCCCACCAGCTGACGCGGCAACCTCCTCAGGAACCACCTAAGACGGCCGCGAGCGGCCGGCGGACCCGTGCGCGCCGGGGTCCCACAGCGGCTCCGCGGCGCTCTCGCCGTCGGCCTGCTGGGCGTTGGCGGCGCGGCTGAGGACGAACAGCAGGTCCGACAGCCGGTTCAGGTAACGGACCGCCTCGGGATTCACCTCCGCGCCCACCGCGATCGTGCGGCGCTCGGCGCGGCGGCAGACCGTGCGGCACACGTGCAGGTGCGCCGCCGCGGGCGTCCCGCCCGGGATCACGAACGAGCGCAGCGGCTCGAGCGTCGCGTTGACCTCGTCCAGGGCCTGCTCTAGCCAACTCGTGTACTCCTCGTCAACGCGCAAACGCGGGCGCGTCGACTCACGAGCCTCGCCACCGTCCTGCGTCTCGGTCGACGTCGAGGCCTCGCCCGCCGCGCTCGGCACGGACAGGTCGGCACCGACGTCGAGCAGGTCGTTCTGCACGCGGCGCAGCCAGCCCGCGAACTGCGCGGACATGCCGGGCTGCAGCAGCGCCACGCCGATCGCGGCGTTCAACTCGTCGACCGTCCCGTAGGCCTCGACGCGCGGATGCAGCTTCGAGACGCGGCTCATGTCCCCGAGGTGTGTCTCGCCGCCGTCGCCGAGCTTCGTGTAGATGCGGGTCAGGTTCACGGTCATAGAGAAAGCCGGCCGCCAGCCGGTCGCTCCGATGATAGGCGTCGTGGCGGGCCCGACGGGCCTCGATTTATCGGCTTCGTGAGCGAGTCTCGCACACCGCGCCGCGCCAGCGGCATGGGATCGGATACGTTCCTGCACCTCATATGCGGATCGGCGTTCCGAAGGAGACCGCGGCGGGTGAGCACCGGGTGGCGCTCGTGCCCGAGGTCGTGAGCAAGCTCCACGCGAAGGGCATCGAGGTGCTCGTACAGAGCGAGGCGGGCGCCGACGCGATGCTGACCGATGCCGCGTTCGTGGCGGCGGGCGCGCAGATCGCGCAGGACGTGGCGGAGGTCTGGAAGAGCGACATCGTGGTCACGATCGCGCCACCTGACCCGCAGGCGATACGCGGTCTCGGCGCCGGCTCGATCCTGATCGGCTTCCTCGCGCCGCTCACCAGCCCGCAGACGACGCGCGCGCTCGCGGACGCGAAGGCGACCGCGTTCGCGATGGAGGCGATCCCCCGCATCTCGCGCGCACAGGCGATGGACGCGCTGTCCTCGCAGAGCAACGTCGCCGGCTACCGCGCCGCGTTGCTCGGCGCGGAGGAGATGGGCCGCTTCTATCCAATGCTGATGACGGCCGCAGGCACGATCCCGCCGGCGAAGGTGCTCGTGCTCGGCGTCGGCGTGGCGGGCCTGCAGGCGCTCGCGACGGCCAAGCGCCTCGGCGCTCGTACGACCGGCTACGACGTGCGCCCGGAGGTCGCCGAGCAGGTCGAATCGCTCGGAGCGCAGTGGCTCGACCTCGGCGTCGAGGCCAGCGGCGAGGGCGGCTACGCGCGTGAACTGACCGACGAGGAGCGCGCCCGCCAGCAGCAGGCGCTGACCGACGCGATCAAGGGCTTTGACGTCGTCATCACGACCGCGCTCGTCCCCGGCCGCCCCGCACCGAAGCTCGTGACCGCGGAGGCAGTCGAAGGCATGAAGCCGGGGTCGGTGATCGTCGATCTCGCGGGCGAGGCAGGCGGAAACTGCGAGCTGACCGAGCCAGGCAAGACGGTGGTCCGCCACGACGTCAAGATCGTCTCGCCGCTGAACCTGCCGGCGACGATGGCGGAGCACTCCTCACAGCTGTTCGCTCGCAACGTACAGTCGCTGCTCGAGCTGTTCATCGGCGAGGACGGCTCGCTGCATCTGGACTTCGACGATGAGATCGTCAGCGGCGCGTGCATCGTGCGCGACGGCGAGGTCGTCAATCCCGCCGCCAAGGCAGCCGTCGACGCATCGGACCCAGGAGCCTCCCAGTGATCATCGCCAGCGTTCTCACGACCAACCTCGCGATCCTCGTGCTCGCCGGCTTCATCGGCTTCGTCGTCATCTCGAAGGTGCCGAACACGCTGCACACGCCGTTGATGTCGGGCACCAACGCGATCCACGGGATCGTGCTGCTCGGCGGCCTGCTCGTGATCGGGCTGTCGGGCAACGACACCTTCAACAAGATCATCCTCGTGATCGCGATCGTCTTCGGCACGATCAACATCGTCGGCGGCTTCCTCGTGACCGACCGCATGCTCGAGATGTTCAAGACCAAGCCGAACCGTGGCAAGCGCGACGACGACAGCGACACCCCCGCGAAGGGCGGCGGCCGATGATCCAGGTCCCGCTCGCGACGTCCTTCCTGCAGAACCAGAGCTTCCTGGACGTCCTTTACATCATCGCCTTCTCGCTGTTCATCCAGGGCTTGCGGGGCCTGTCGGGGCCGACGACCGCCGTGCGCGGCAACCGCATCGCCGCGGTGGGCATGGTCATCGCGATCATCGCCACGTTCCTCGAGCCCAGCGAGGGCGAGTGGGGGTTGATCGCGCTCGGCATCGCCTTGGGAGGGGCCGTCGGCATACCCGCGGCGCGCCAGGTGAAGATGACGGCGATGCCGCAGATGGTGGCGCTGTTCAACGGCGTCGGCGGTGGCGCCGTGTTCCTGATCTCCTGGGCGGAGTTCCGCCGTCACGGGTCCACGTATGCGTCACACACGCACGCGGTCATCGTGCACGGCATACCCAACGGCCCGATCTCCATCTTCACCGTGTCGGCAGGCGGCGTGCCCACGTATGTGGCGATCTTCTCGGTGTTCGCTGCGATCATCGGCTCGATCTCGTTCTGGGGCTCGCTCGTCGCGTTCGGAAAGCTTCAGGAAATCCTGCCCGGGCGGCCGATCACGCTCGGCGCCGCGCAGCAGGTCGTCAACGGCGTGCTGCTCGTGCTCGCGCTCGCCGCGGGCGTCGACCTCGTAGCGGGCGCCCATTCAGAACTGCTGTTCATCGGCATGCTCGTGTGCGCCGCGCTGCTCGGCAACGCGGTTGTGTTTCCGATCGGCGGCGCCGACATGCCGGTCGTGATCTCGATGCTCAACGCCTTCACCGGCCTGTCAGCGGCAGCTACGGGGATCGCGCTGAACAACCCCGCGCTGATCGTCGCGGGCATGATCGTCGGTGCCTCCGGCTCGATCCTCACGAACCTGATGGCCGTCGCGATGAACCGCTCGATCCCGGCGATCGTCGCCGGTGGCTTCGGTGGGGGAGGGGCCGTCGAGGGCGCCAGCGGCGCCGGCGAGCACGCCGGCACGGTGCGCTCCACAAGCGCCGCCGACGCCGCGATCCAGCTCGCTTACGCGAACCGCGTGATGATCGTTCCCGGCTACGGGATGGCCGTCGCGCAGGCCCAGCACGCGGTCCGCGAGCTGACCAAGGAGCTCGAAAAACGCGGGGTGGAGGTCGGCTTCGCGATCCACCCCGTCGCGGGACGCATGCCCGGGCACATGAACGTCCTGCTGGCAGAGGCCGACGTCCCGTATGACCAGCTGGAGGAGATGGAGGAGGCCAACCAGGAGTTCGGCCGCACCGACGTCTCGCTCGTGATCGGCGCCAACGACGTCACCAACCCCGCCGCCCTGAACACCCCGTCCTCTCCGATCTACGGCATGCCGATCCTCGAAGTCTCCAACAGCCACTCGGTGATCGTGATCAAGCGCTCGATGAACCCCGGCTTCGCCGGCATCGAAAACGAGCTCTACTACGAGCCCGAGACGACGATGCTGTTCGGCGATGCCAAGTCGGCGGTCAGCGAGATCACCGCCGAGCTCGCCAACATCTAGATTCGGCCCAGCCCTCCTCTTCCTCTGCGAGACTGCGCTCGTGATCGAGCGCAGTCAGGCCCTCGCGGCCCTCGCGCACGACGAGTTCGACGTCGTCGTCGTCGGCGGCGGCATCACCGGTGCAGGTGTCGCCCTCGACGCTGCCACGCGCGGCTACAGCGTGGCCCTGCTCGAGCGCGCCGACTACGCCTCCGGGACCTCCAGCCGCTCGAGCAAGCTCGTCCACGGTGGCTTGCGCTACCTGCAGAACTTCGATCTGGGGCTGGTGCGCGAGGCGCTGCTCGAGCGCCAGCTGATGGTCGCCCTCGCGCCGCATCTCGTCCGCCCACTGCCGCTCGTCGTGCCGGCCTTCGAAGGCGCGCACCCTGACCGCCTGGTGGGCGTGGGCCTGAACCTCTACGACGTCATGTCGCGCGAGCGCGACCGCCGTCGCAAGAGCAAGGGCGAGTCCTGGAGCCCGGAGCGCCACCGCGTGATCTCCGGTGAGGAGGTGCTCGAGCTGCTGCCCGCGCTGTCGGCGCGCGAGCCGACGAGCGGCTACCTGTTCTATGACTGTCAGACCGACGACGTGCGGCTCGTGCTCACGGTGCTCGGCGAGGCCGAGCGCTTCGGCGCGGTCTGTGCCAACCGCCTCGACGTGACGGGGCTGCTCGAGCGCGATGGTCGCGCGCATGGCGTGCAGGTGCTCGACGGTGAGAGCGGCGAGCGCTTCGACGTGCGCGCGGCGAACGTCGTCAACGCCACCGGCGTGTGGGCCGACCAGCTGCGCCCGCGCGAGCTACACGAGGAGGCCGAGCTGCCGCGCATCCGTCCGAGCCGCGGTACGCACATCACGATCCGCCACGAGGACCTTCCGCTCGTAGGCGGCGCGATCGTCCCCGCCGGGGGCTCGCGCACGATCTTCGCGCTTCCGTGGCTCGGGCACACGCTCGTGGGTACCACCGATAACGACTACGAGGGGGCGCTCGAGCACATCAGGCCCTCCTCCGAGGACGTCGACTACCTGCTCGCGGCCGTCAACGCCTTCTTCGACATGCAGCTGACACCCGCCGATTGCACCGGTGCGTTCGCCGGTGTACGGCCGCTGATCTCCACCGGAGACCCCAAGAAGTCCGTGGACATCTCGCGCAAGGCCGAGCTGTATGAGACCTCCTCGGGAATGCTCACGATCACCGGCGGCAAGCTCACGACATGGCGGCGCATGGCCAAGCTGACGGTCGACCGCCTGGTTCAGCGCGACGCCCGCGACGCGCCCTGCCGCACCCAGGAAATCCCGCTCGGGCAGGCGATCGACCCGCAGGAGCTGCCGCGCGTGGAGGGCGTGGGGCGGCTTGGGCCGGATCCATACGAGGCCCTCGCCTCGCGCTACGGGCACGCCGCCCGCGACGTGCTCGCGCTTGCGGCGGAGCGCAGCGAGCTCGCCCAACCGATCGTCGAGGGCCTGCCCGACATGCTCGCCGAGGTCGCGCTCGCCGCCCGCCGCGAGCAGGCGCGCAGCATCGGTGACGTGCTGCTTCGACGCACCCGCCTCGGCCTGTTGGCGGCGCGCGAGCTGACCGCAGAGCATCCCCCGCGCGCGGCGCGCGCAGAGCACGAGGACGACCACGCGGCGCCGGTGCAGCGTGTCGCAGAGGTGATGGCTCGCGAGCTCGGGTGGTCGCCCGAGCGCGTGCGCCTCGAGCTGGCGCGATTCGCCGAGGAGGCAAGCGCGGAGGGGATCGTCGCGGACGCACAGCCGGCGCCGAGCATCGAGGCAGCTGTCGTGGTGCCGTCATCGCCGCAGCAGTGAGCGCCCCCGTGCAGCGCCTGCGTGCCCGCGACCGGACCCTCCAGTTGGGCGAACGCCCGTGCTTGATGGGCATCGTCAACGCCTCGCCGGATTCGTTCAGCGACGGTGGTCTGTACGCCAGCCTCGACGCGCGCGTCGAGCTCGCTCGCGAGCTGCTCGGCGACGGAGCCGAGATCCTCGACATAGGTGGCGAGTCGGCTTCCACCGGGCGCGCACCGCTCGCAGCGGCCGAGGAGATCGAGCTGGTCGTGCCGCTCGTCAGGCGCATCGTCGAGGAGCTCGGCGCGCTCGTGTCCGTCGACACCTACAAGCCCGCCGTAGCGCGCGCGGCGATCGCCGCCGGCGCCGCGATCGTCAACGACGTCAGCGGGCTGCGCGACCCCGCCCTCGCCGACATCTGTGCCCAGACCGGCGCCGCCCTGGTGATCATGCACACGCGTGCTGCGCCGCGCGAACGCCGCCAGGACCCCGACCTCTACGCGGACGTCACCGGCGAGGTGCTGGCATTCCTGCGCGAGCGCGTTGCGCTGGCGATCTCCCGCGGCGTTGCGCCCGAGCAGCTGCTGCTCGATCCGGGGCCCGATTTCGCCAAGACGCCCGCTCAGACGATCGAGCTGCTGGCGAGCATCGGGCGCCTGCATGAGCTCGGTCGACCGCTGCTGATGGCGATCTCACGCAAGGACTTCATCGGCGCCCTGACCAGGCGCTCGCCGCGCGAGCGCCTGCCCGGCACGCTCGCCGCGCTCGCCCATGGCGTCGAGCAGGGCGCGCACGTGTTCCGGCTGCACGACATCGCCGCCGCCACGGACTACCTCGCCGTGCGCGCCGCGCTCGTCGGGGAGCTCGAGCCGAGCAGGGATCTCCGCGTTGGGCGATGAAATCCGCTACGACCGCCTTGTGCGGGAATAACGCACCTCAAAGCCCTGCGCACGGCCGGGCAGACCGCACGAGCCGCTACGCTGAGCCTTCCACGGGTGCCCACCGCTGTCCAACGCGGCGGGACCGCCAACCGCCCTTCCCCACGAAAGAAGAGGAACATCACATGGCAGTACTCGAACGCTCCGAGCTGGAGGCCAGCCCGCTGGCTGATCTGCACGCAATTGCCGACCAGGTCGGCCTCGACGGCTTCAGGCGCCTGCGCAAGGCAGACCTCGTCGACGCGATCCTCGGCGAGACGGTCCCCGCAGGTGGCGCCGAGAGCGACACCGAAAGCGAAGCCGGAGAGCCGCCGGCCGCGTCGTCGGGCCAACGTCCTCGTCGCACCCGGCCGGTGCGCTCGCGCCGCTCGCGCGAAGGCGCCGCGGCGGACGCCGACGCCGACGACGTCCCTGCTCGTCTCCCGCGCGACGGCGACGACGCCGACTTCTCCGCGGGGGCCGATGCCGACATCGGCGCGGATAGCGCCATCAAGGCTCGCCGCGGCCGGCGCCGTGGCGCACGAGCAGGCGCGAGCCCGCAAGGAACGCCAGCGCAGGCAGACGCGCGCGCAGACGGGGGAGAGGAGCTCTCGCAGGATGCGGCGCGAATCGCCGCGGGCGTGGTCGAGGTGCTCGGCAACGGCTCTGCCTTCCTGCGAGTGGACCCACCGGAGCCCTCAGACCAGGACGTCTACATATCAGCCGCGCAGGTACGCCGCTGCGAGCTCGTCTCCGGTGATCGCGTGACCGGGCCGGTGCGCACGCCCCGTCGCTCCGAGCGATACCCCTCGCTGGTACGCATCGACACGATCAACGGCGAGTCCGCCGACACCGTCTCCGACGGGGCTCGCTACGACGAGCTGGCCGTCGACTGGCCGCGAGAGCGGCTCGCGTTCGGCTCCCGCGACGCCACACTCGAGGCGATCGAGTGGCTCACCCCACTCGGACGCGGATCGCGGGCGGTCATCTTCGGAGCGAGGCACGCGGGCAAGACCGAGACGCTGCGCCGCTTGCTCGACGGGCTCCAGGGGCGCGATGATCTCGAGGTCAGCGTCGTGCTCGTCGGCGCTCGGCCCGAGGAGGTCGCGCAGTGGCGGGAGGGCCCACACGACCCAGCCGCGACGTTGACGTTCGCCGCGTCCGGCGATGCGCAGGACCAGGCGGTCGAGCGCGCGATCGACGCCGCGAAGCGGCTTGCCGCCCGCGGCGGTGACGCGCTGGTGGCGATCGACAGCCTCGACGGCCTGCATCCGCCGGCGGCACGCAAGGCGCTCGCCGCGGCTCGCAACCTTCGCGACGGCGGCTCGCTCACCGTGATCGCAACCGCCTCCCAGCCGCTCGGAGGCGAGACCACCGTGATTGCGCTCGACTCAACGCTCACGTCGACCGGGCGCCAGCCGATCCTCGATCTGATCAAAAGCGGGACGCTCAAGCCGGAGCTGCTCGTCGGCGACGACGGCGCCGAGGCGATAACAAAGGCGCGCCTCGCCGCCGTCGAGGCGGTGAACTTGAACTAAAGCGTCAGGCGGCAGCTGGTCAAGCGATGCAAGGACGCAGGGAGCGTGGCGTGCTGAGCACGCGAGCGACCGAGGACGCCGCAGCGCGCCGGCCAGCTATCGCCTGTAGGCGACGCGGTTCCAGGAGGGCTCTGGCGCGAGCTCGATCGGCTCGCCGCCGCTGCGCGATCCCGGTTCGGCGGGCTGCACGTAGCAGAAGCTCGCCGTCTGCTCGTCGAAGCTCACGCCGAGCTCGCCCTCCTTGACGCGCTGGTCCAGCCATGCTCCGCGGAAGACGAGGCGGCGAAGCCAGTGCACGAGCGAGCGCTCGGCTGGGCCGACGAGGTCCGGCCAGCAGTCGTTGACGTGTTCGCCGAGCCCTGAGGCCGGGTCGAGGATCTCGCCGTTGACAGCGAGGTTCACGAGGTCTTCGAGCTCCTCCTCACCCAGCCGGCCGCCGACGAACCCCAGCTTCAGCGCCGCCTGCTCGCAGCGCTCGGAGAAGTCGAGCTCGTTGAAGGTGAAGCGCAGCTCGCCGTATTCGAGGACGAAGTCCTCACCGGAGTCGTAATTTTCGCGTCGAGCGGTTTCCATCGTCAGTTTTGGGTCTGCCGTCGTTCGTTGGGACCCGTCTCGTCGGGATCATACGTTCCGTTCCTGCATTTGCGCCTGTCGTGCACGGGATTTTGCACCCCGTCGCCGCCTCGGGCCTGACGCCCGGCGACACGTGCCCGTAGCAGCGGCCCCTATACGCTGCGCCGGTGGCGAGGCTCTCACAACACGGGCTACGACGGGTACTGGGCACCAGCGCGCTGTTCTCGACCGCTTATGGGAACGTCGGTTCCTCGATCTACTACGCGCTCGGTCTCGTCGCCTCCTACGCACTGGGTCTGACGCCGGTTGTCTTCCTGATCACGGGCGTGATCTTCTACCTGACCGCGGCGACCTACGCGGAGGCGACCGCGATGTATCCGGAGGCCGGCGGCTCCTCGAGCTTCGCCCGCCACGCGTTCAACGAGCTTTGGTCGTTCTTCGCCGCCTGGGCGCAGATGCTCAACTACACGATCACGATCGCGATCTCCGCGTTCTTCGTTCCGCACTACCTCGGCGGCCTGTTCTGGCCGGCCCTCCAGCACGGTCCCGGCGACATCATCTTCGGCATCGGCGTCGTGGTGCTGCTGTCGGTGATCAACGTGATCGGCGTGAAGGAGGCCGCGGGGCTGAACATCTTCCTCGCGATCACCGACCTCGCGACGCAGCTGCTGCTCGTGATCGTCGGCATCCTGCTCGTGCTCTCACCGCACACGCTGATCCACAACGTCCACTTCGGCGTCGCGCCGACGTGGAAAAACTTCCTCGTCGCGATCCCCGTCGGGATGATCGCCTATACGGGCATCGAGACGATCTCGAACATGGCCGAGGAGGCGCGCGATGAGACCGTGACGGTCCCGCGTGCGATCAAATTCGTGGTGCTCGCGGTGTTTGCGATCTACGCGGCGCTGCCGATGGTCGCGCTCTCGGCGCTCCCGGTTCGCCGACTCGCCGACGGCACGTACGCGACGTTGCTCGGCACCAGCGAGGCCGAAGGCGGGTTCGCCGGCGACCCTGTGCTCGGGATCGTCAAGCACCTACACCTTGGCCCGCTGCAATCGGCGGGGGAGATCTACGTCGGCTTGCTGGCCGCGACGATCCTGTTCATTGCCGCGAATGCCGGGATCATCGGCGCCTCGCGGCTGGTCTACTCGATGGGCCTTCACCGGCAGGTGCCCGATCGTCTCAGCCGCCTGCATCCACGCTTCAGCACGCCGTGGATCGGGATCCTGATGTTCGGCGGCATCGCCTGCCTGACGATCATCCCCGGCCAGGCCACGTTCCTCGGCAACATGTATGCGTTCGGAGCGATGCTGTCGTTCACGATTGCGCACGCGTCCGTGATCCGTCTGCGGATCAAGCAGCCCGGGCGCGCGCGCCCGTACCGCGGACCGGGAACGCTGCGCGTCGCCGGGCGCGAACTGCCGCTGTTCGCTGTGCTCGGTGGGATCGGCACCGGCCTCGCGTTCGTGACCGTGACCGTCCTGCATCTGGTCGTCGCCGTTGCAGGCGTGTTCTGGCTATCACTCGGGATGCTGCTCTACATCGTCTACCGTCGCCGGCACGGGCTGGACCTGCGCACGACGACGCTCGCGCCTCGCCACGAGCGTCCGCCCGATTTCGAGGAGTTGGAGTACAAGACCGCACTCGTGCCGATCTTCGGCGATGACGTGAGCGCCTCGGCGTTGAGCAGCGCGGGGAAGCTGATCGGGGAGGAGGGGGTCGTGTACGCGATCTACGTCCTGCCGGTGCCCAGCCAGCTGTCGCTGGAGTCGGGCATGGAGGAGGAGGAGGCACATGGGCGATCGGTGCTCGAGAGCGCTCGCATTCAAGCCAGGCGCGCGGGGATCAAGATCCACACCGGCTTGATCAGGACCCGAAACCCTGGGGCATCACTCGTCGAGGAAGCCCAACGTGTCGGCTCGGATGTCATCTACTGGTCGGCGATCCATGCGCCTGCCGGCGAGCGGCGCATTGGACCGACCGCGATCTACCTGCTCAGCAAGCGACCCTGTCGAGTGATCATCGAGACAGAGAACCACCGTGCGTCCTCGCCCGAGCGTGTGCCGACGCCAGCCTGAGCAGGGCTCTGGCGAGGCGTAGGGCGTCTCGCGCGTAGGCCGCAGATGCACGATCATGCGGGCAGATGACATCCGTGATGCTGTCTCCCGCGCTGCTGAGGCCCGACCGGCCCTCGCGAATCCTTGGGGTCGTCGCGGCGATTGCGAGCGTTGCCCTCGCAACGGCGACGATCTACCCGCTGAAGCAGGTCACGCCGGTGCTCTCGCTGGTGGTCCTCTACGTCCTGGCGGTCGTGGTCGTGTCGATGTTCTGGGGCATCCTCTTCGGGATTGGCACGAGCGTCCTCAGCGCAGCGGCGTTCAACTTCTTTTACCTTCCCCCCGATGGCCGCTTCGCCCTGGCCGACGATCGCGATTGGGTGGCGCTGGTGGCATTCGTCGTGGTCGCGGCGGCCACCGGGCTGCTCGCGGATCTCGCCCGCGCACGCGGCCGCGACGCCGAGCAGCGTCGTCACGAGGCCGACCTGGCGGCGGAGATGGCTCAGCTGCTGCTGGGCAGCACGCATTTGGATGACGCGCTCGAGCTTGCGGGGCAGCGGCTCGCCGTCGCTGTCGGCGTGGTCTCGGCCGTCATTTCCCTGCGCGAGCTCGACGCGGACGCGTCGTGGCTCGCGTTCGCGTTGCACGGCCCGCACGAGCGCATCGGGACGCTGCTGTTGCCCGGCACGCTCTCGAGCAGCGAGCGCACGCGTATCGCCACTCGCGTCGTGCCCGCTCTGGAGTCGATCCTCGCGGCCGCGCTGCATCGAGTTGAGCTTCAGGCCGAGGTAGTGGAGACCGCGGCGCTGCGGCGCAGCGATGAGATGAAGACGGCTGTGCTGCGCTCGGTGTCACACGACCTTCGCACGCCGCTGACAGCGATCCTGATGGCGGCGACTGCACTGGACCCGACGCGGCCGACGCCCGAGAACGTCGGTGACGTGCGCGAGCAGGTGATCGACGCGGCTACGCGGTTGTGGCGTCTGATCGAGAAGCTGCTCGACCTGTCCGTGTTGCAGGCGGGGCGAGCGGAGCCCCGGCTGGCGTGGTACTCGATCGATGAGGTCTTGCAGGAGGCCGTCGAGCAGGTGGGCGAGACGGCTGTGTTCAAACTCTCAGTCGACTCCGACATGCCGCTTTTGCGAGGCGACCCCGGTCAGCTCGAGCGGGCGTTCGCGAACCTGCTCGAGAACGCCGCACGCTACGCCGACGAGAAGCCGGTCTCGGTGCGCGCTCGCGCGGTACGGGACAAGATCCGTGTGTTGGTCGTCGACCAGGGTCCGGGCATCCCGCGTAACGAGCAGGAGCGCATCTTCCTTCCGTTCTACAGAGCAGCTGAAGACACGCAACACCATTCTGGCTCAGGTCTGGGGCTCGCGATCACGCGCGGCTTCCTCGAGCTCAACGGCGGACGCATCAGCGTCGAGTCGGTGCTGGGACGGGGCACGAGCTTCGTCGTCGAGTTTCCCTTGCTCGAGCACGATGACGCGCTCGCTGGCGCGGCTGTCGCTGCAAGCAGAAGTGGCTGATGTCGGCGGAGCGCATCCTCGTCTGTGACGATGACCCGCAGATCCGTCGCGCGCTGAGCCTGATCCTCCGTGAGGCCGGCTACGAGGTGTTGATCGCCTCGACCGCGGAGGAGGCGCTCGACAGCGCCGCCGCTGGAGGACCGCATCTGGCGATCGTCGACCTGCTGCTTCCCGACCACCACGGCATCGAGCTGTGCAGACGCCTGCGCGAGTGGACCGCGATCCCGATCCTCGTGCTTTCGGCGATCAGCGATGAGCAAACGAAGATCGAAGCCCTGCATCACGGCGCGGATGACTACGTCACAAAGCCGTTCGGTCCGGGAGAGCTGGTCGCACGCGTCAAGGCCGCGTTGCGTCGCGCGGGACGCGACGCGAGTGAGCCGCGCATCGAGATCGGCGGGTTGGTCGTCGATCTGGCGGCGCACGCCGTTTCGGTCGGCGGCGGCGATGTCCATCTCACGCCCACAGAGTTCTCTTTGCTGCGCGTGCTGGCGATAAACCGCGGTCTGCTGATGACCCATCGGCAGCTGATCAGCGAGGTGTGGGGACCGGAGTACGCCGACGCCACCCCGGTGCTGCGCACCCATATCGCGAACCTGCGCAACAAGCTGCAGGAGGCGGGGCAGGACCGTCGACTGATCCGCACCGATTCAGGCATTGGATACCGGCTTACCGGCTGAACGGGATTGTGCCGGCCAGCACGATCTTTGGAAAATCTACATACCTCGCGCCCCATTCTTGATACGGGCTTGACGGTCACCGGTCTACCTTGGTTGCGTGAGTGCTCTCGCCGCCGCGATAGCGTGCGACGCCAGGGACGGTCGCTAGATGGCACGACTGTCAGAGCACGGACTGCGCAAGTCGGTCGGCGTCTCCGGGATGTTCGCGACCGCCTACGGCAACGTCGGCTCGTCGATCTACTACGCGCTCGGGCTGGTCGCAGCGCACGCGCTCGGGCTCACCCCGGTGGTGTTCATATTCGCCGGCGGGCTGTTCGCGCTGACGGCCAAAACGTACGCCGAGGGCGCCTCGATGTTCCCCGAAGCCGGTGGCTCCTCGTCGTTTGCCCGCCACGCCTTCGACGACGTCGTCTCGTTCTTCGCCGGCTGGGCGCTCAGCCTCGACTACATCCTCACGATCGCGATCTCCGCGTTCTTCGTGCCGCACTACCTCAGCGCCTTCCCGGGCCTCGGCCCGCTCAAGCACAACCCCGACGACATCTTCGGCGGGCTGATCGTCGTCGCCCTGCTCGCGTGGCTGAACATTCGCGGCCTGGGCGAGTCGGCCAAGCTGAACATCGTCCTTGCGCTGCTCGATCTGTCCACGCAGATCATGCTCGCGGCGCTCGGTTTTGTGCTGGTGCTGAACCCGCACCTGCTGATCAACCAGGTGCATCTCGGCTCGGTGCCGACATGGAAGGAACTGATCTTCGCGCTGTCGCTGGCGATGCTCGCCTACACGGGGATCGAGACGGTCGCGAACATGGCCGAGGAGTCCAAGGACCCCGGCAGGCAGGTGCCGAAGGCGGTCAACCTCGTCGTGCTCGCCGTGCTCGGCGTGTACGCGGGCATCTCGGTCGTCGCGCTGTCGGCGCTGCCGGTCCTGCACCACGGCGTCGGCTACAGCCCCGAGCTCAAACAGTCCTTCTCCCATCCCGGCTACGCGACCGCGCTCGGGGGCTTCTTCGAAAACGATCCGATGCTCGGCGTCGTCGAACACCTCGGCCTGCACGGCACCGTGCTGAAACTCGCCCGCTACTACCTCGGGATCCTCGCCGCGACGATCCTGTTCATCGCCACCAACGCCGGCATGATCGGGATCTCGAGGCTGTCGTGGTCGCTGTCAGAGCACCGCCAGCTGCCGCGGATCTTCTCCCAGCTGCATCCGCGCTACCGCACGCCGTGGTTCACGCTGATCTTCTTCTCGCTGCTCGCGAGCACGCTGATCATCTACGGCAACACCGAAGTCCTCGGCAACCTGTACTCGTTCGGCGCGATGCTCTCGTTCACGACCGCGCACGCCGCGATCGTGCGCCTGCGCATCACCGATCCGGACCGCGAGCGCCCCTACAGCAGCCCGTGGGGGATCCGCATCAAAGGCTCGGTGATCCCGATGGCCGCCGTCATCGGCGGGCTCGGCACGTTCGCCGCCTGGATCGCCGTGACGGTCCTTCACACCGAGGCGAGGCTCGTCGGGATCCCGTGGATGGTGATCGGCATGGGCGGCTACTTCTACTACCGCCGCAGCCAGGGCCTTGACCCACGCAAGAGCTACAAGATCGAGCGCGCCGCGCGCCCCGCGGACTTCGAGGAGCTCGAGTACAAGACCGCGCTCGTGCCGATCTTCGGCGACGACGTGAGCGCATCGGCGCTCTCGAGCGCCGCCAAGCTGATCGGCGAGGACGGCGTCGTGTATGCGATCTACGTGTTGCCCGTGCCGAGCCAGCTCTCGCTCGAGGCGGGCCTCGAGGAGGAGGAGGCGCACGGTCGATCGGTGCTCGAGAGCGCGCGCATCCAGGCCAGGCGCGCCGGCATCAAGATCCACACCGGCCTGATCCGCACGCGCAACCCCGGGGCGGCGCTCGTCGAGGAAGCCGAACGCGTCGGCTCGGATGTCATCTACTGGTCGGCGATCCACGCGCCCGCGGGTGAGCAACGCATCGGGCCGACGGCGATCTATCTGCTCAACAAGCGACCGTGCAGGGTCATCATCGAGACAGACAACCGCCGAGCGGCGCGCGCCGAACGTGTCGCCGCTGGCGCCTGAGGACGCTCGCGGCTCACGCCTGCGCGATCGCCGAGCGCAGAGCCTCCTCCAGCCGCGGATAGGCGAACTCGTAGCCGAGCACCAGCGCCTTCGCCGGCAGCACGCGCGCACCGGTGGTCACGATCTCCGCCATCTCCCCGTAGAGTGCCCGCAGCGCGAAGCCCGGCACGGGCAGCAGCGCCGGACGTCTCAGCACCTTGCCGAGCACCTTCGAGAAATCGTGGTTGGGAACGGGGTCCGGCGCCGTCGCGTTGATCGGGCCGCTCCAGCGCTCGTCCTCGAGCGCGGCGAGCATCATCCCCACGACGTCCTGCGCGTGGATCCACGACACGTACTGGTAGCCCCCGGCCACGGGCCCGCCGACGCCGAGCCGGAATGGGGGCAGCATCTTCGCGAGCGCACCACCATTGCGGTCGAGCACGACGCCGGTCCGCACCTGCACCACCCGCACCCCCAGCTCCCGGGCTCCAGCCGCCGCCTGCTCCCATTCGACGCACACGCGCGCCAGGAAGTCATGGCCGGATGGCGCGTCCTCGTCGAGCGGCTCTTCGCCGTGTTGCCCGTAGTAGCCGATCGCCGAGGAGCTCACGAGCGTGCGCGGACAGTGGCCGATCTGCGATTGGCCCGCGAGCGCCATGCCCGCGATCAGGTTGCCGGTTCCGATCGTGCGGCTCTCGCGGATCGCCCGCTTGGCCTTCGCGCTCCAGCGCTGTGCAACCGGCGCGCCCGCCATGTGCACGACGGCATCGCGGTCGACGAGCGCCTGGGCGGGCGCTGGCTCGCTCATCGGATCCCAGCGCACAGCGTCGACCTCGCCGAGCTTGCTGCGCGCCCGCTGTGGATCGCGCGTGAGGACGGTCACCTGTGCGCCACGCTTGCCCAGCGCCTCCACGAGCGAAGGGCCGATCAGGCCGCTCGCCCCGGTGACCGTAACGCGCAGTGCGCTCACGCTCCTAGCCTCTCACAGGCGACCGTCGACGATCTGCGCGCCCGGCGAGCTCGACGTGACGGCATCGCCCGGCGCGAAGCCCATCTCCTGCCCGGCCAGCGCGGTGCCGGCGCGGCGCGCCTGCTCGGCGACGGCCGCAGCCACCGCAGGCGCCACGTCGCGGTTGAACACGGACGGGATTATGTAGTCCTCGCGCAGCTCGCTCTCATCGACGATCGCAGCGATCGCGTAGGCCGCCGCCATCTTCATCTCCTCGGTGATGACCGGGGCGCGCACGTCGAGGGCGCCGCGGAAGATGCCAGGGAAGCACAGCACGTTGTTGATCTGGTTGGGGTAGTCCGAGCGCCCGGTCGCCATGATGCGCACGTACGGCGCAGCCTCCTCCGGGTTGACCTCCGGGTTGGGGTTGGCCATCGCGAACACCATTGCGTCCTCGTTCATCCGCGCCAGCGCCTCGGCCGGCAGCGCGCGAGCGCCCGAGAGCCCGATCAGCAGGTCCGCGCCATCGATCACGTCGGCCGGTGTGCCGGCGCGGCAGTCGGGGTTGGTCGCGTCGGCGAACCAGCGCTTGACGGTGTTCATCGACCCGTCGAGATAGTCCTCGCGGCGAGCGTGGAGCACCCCGCGGGAGTCGGCTCCGATGATTTGCCGCACGCCGGCCTCGAGCAGGATCTTCGTGACCGCGATCCCGGCTGCGCCCAGCCCGATGATCAGCACGCGCAGATCCTCCAGGCGCCGGCCGGTCAGCTTCACCGCGTTCAGCAGCGCCGCCATCACCACGACCGCGGTGCCGTGCTGGTCGTCGTGGAAGACGGGGATGTCCAGTTGCTGCTTGAGCTGCTCCTCTACCTCGAAGCAGCGCGGCGCGGAGATGTCCTCGAGGTTGATCCCCCCGAACGCCGGCGCGATCAGCTTGACGGTGCGCACGATCTCATCGGCGTCGGTCGTGTCGAGGCAGATCGGGAACGCGTCGACGCCGGCGAACTCCTTGAACAGACAGCACTTGCCCTCCATCACCGGCATGGCCGCGCGCGGGCCGATGTCGCCGAGGCCGAGCACCGCCGTGCCATCGGAGACGACCGCGACGGTGTTGCGCTTGATCGTGTACTGGAACGCGCGCGCCTCATCGTCGGCGATCGACAGGCACACGCGTGCCACGCCCGGGGTGTAGACCATCGAGAGGTCGTCGCGGGTCTTCAACGGATGCTTGTTGGCCTGTTCGATCTTGCCACCGACGTGCAGCAGGAAGGTGCGGTCGCTGGTGTCGATCACCTCAACGCCGTCGATCGCCTCGATCGCCTCGAGGATCCGCGTCCAGTGATCCTTGCCGGAGGCGTCGACGACGATGTCGCGCAGGCTGTGCGCGCCGTCGACCTCGACTAGGTCGACGGCGCCGACGAGGCCCCCGGCCTCGCCGATCGCGCTCGTGAGGTGCCCGAGGATGCCCTGCGAGTCCTCGAGCTTCACACGGATCGTCAGGCGGTACTGGGCGCTCGGTGTCGCGCTCACTGGTAAGGCTCCCTCGGTCGTTTTGTCCCTCGCTGCTGCGGCGGCACGGCATGTTAGGAGGTATCCGACGGGGGGCACATGCTCCTATGCGGCCGTGCTCGTAGAGTGCTGAGGGCGTGGCCACCGACACCACACCAGCTCCCAGCGCGAGCTCGCAGGGCAAGAGCCAGGCGCCGAGGCGCGCGAAGCGCTCTGAGCCCGCCAGCGCCGAGCGCCTGTTCCTGATCGATGGCCCGAGCCTCGTCTACCGCGCCTTCTTCGCGCTGCCCGAGTCGATCGCGACCTCGACCGGAGAGCCCACCAACGCGATCTTCGGCTTCGCTTCGATGCTCGTGAAGATCGTCACCGAGTACGGCGTGTGCCCGACGGTGGTCGCGTGGGACGCCGGCACCTCGGGACGCAGCGAGATCTTCGCCGACTACAAGGCGCAGCGGCGCTCGCGCCCCGATCTGCTCAAGCAACAGTGGCCGGCGATGGAACCGCTGGTCGAGGCGTTCGGCTACAGCAACGTGCGCGTCGAGGGCTACGAGGCCGACGATGTGATCGCCTCGCTGACCGATCGCGCACTGCAGGCCGACCCGCCGGTCGCGGTCATGATCGTCACGGGCGACCGCGACGTCTTCCAGCTGATCGACGAGCGCGGTCTCGTGAAGGTGATGGCGACCGCCCGTGGGATCACCGACACGAAGATCTACGACCGCCAGGCGGTGCTCGACCGCTACGGCATCCCACCCGAGCTGATCCCCGACTTCTACGGCCTGAAGGGGGACACCTCCGACAACATCCCCGGCGTGCCCGGGATCGGCGACAAGACCGCCAGCGAGCTGATCCAGAGCTTCGGCGCGCTCGAGGACGTGCTCGCGCACATCGATGACATCAAAGGCGCCAAGCGCAAACAGAACCTGATCGAGCACGCCGAGGACGCGCGCGTCTCCAAGCGGCTCGCCACCGTCCAGCGCGACGTCGCGGTCGACTTCGACATCGCCGCCGAGGCCACGCGCGAGCCCGACCGCTCGCGCGTGCGTGAGGTCTTCCGCCAGTACGAGCTGCGCGACCCGCTGCGGCGGCTGGAGGAGGCCCTCGGAGACCCGGATGTCGCCGCCCCTGCGCCTGCCGCGCAGGTCACGCTCAGCGCGCGCGTGCGCGCCGGTGGCCTCGGCGACATCGCCCGCCTCGGTTCCGTCGCGAGCGAGCTGCGCGTGGTCGCACGCCAGCGCGAGGCGCCCGAAGGAGCGCTGTTCGCCGACGGCGCGCCGTGGTCCTTCGCCGTCGCCGCCGAGGGCGAGGTAGTCGCCGGCGAGTGCTCGAGCCCGGAGGAGCTCGTCCTGGCGTGCGCGCAGCGCCCGGTCGTCGCGCACGACGCCAAGGCGCTCGGTCTGGTGGCGCCTGAGCTGGCGCACGACACGCTGCTCGGCGCATACCTGCTGGAGCCGGCGCGGCGCGGCTACCCGTTCGCGGAGCTGTGCGAGGAGCGGGGTTTCGCGAGCGACCTCGAGGATCCTGCGGCCGCCGACGCGGTCCTGCTTGGCGCGCTCGCGGACTGGCAGCGCGAGCAGATCCTCGAGCGCGGCCTGGAGTCGCTGATGCTCGAGATCGAGCTGCCGCTGGTAGCGGTGCTGCGTGACATGGAGCTGCTCGGGGTGCGCCTGAACCTCGAGCGCCTCGCCGCGATCACAGCGCGCGTGCACGCGGAGATCGACGGCCTGGAACGCGAGATCTTCGAGCTCGCCGGCGAGGAGTTCCTGATCGCCTCGCCCCAGCAGCTCGGCGAGATCCTGTTCGAGAAGCTGGGGCTCTCGCGCAAGCGCCGCGGCAAGACCGGCTTCTCGACCGACGCCCGCGTGCTGCAGGCGATCCGCTCCGAGCACGAGATCATCCCCAGGATCGAGCGCTGGCGCGAGCTCTCGACGTTGATCAAGACCTATCTCGATGTGCTCCCCGAGCTCGTCGACGAGCGCTCGCGCATCCACACCACCTTCCTGCAGGCGGTCGCACAGACGGGCCGCCTGTCGAGCACCAACCCGAACATGCAGAACGTCCCCATCCGCACGCCGCTGGGGCGCGAGATCAGGGGCTGTTTCGAGGCCGACGAGGGCAGCGTGCTGATCTCCGCCGACTACTCGCAGATCGAGCTGCGCGTGCTCGCCCACGCAGCCGGCGAGCAGGCGCTGATGGAGATCTTCGAGCGCGGCGAGGACGTGCACACGGCGACCGCCTCGCGGGTGTTCGCCGTGCAGCCACACGAGATCGACCCGGGGATGCGCTCGAAGGCGAAGATGATCAACTACGGCATCGTCTACGGCCTGTCTGACTTCGGGCTCGCCGACCGTCTCAACATCCCGCGGGCCGAGGCCAAGGAGTTCATCGACACCTACCTCGAGCGCTTCCCGCGCGTCGCCGAGTTCATGGCCGCGACGATCGAGCAGGCCAAGCAGGATGGTTACGTGACGACGCTGTGGGGGCGTCGGCGCCAGATCCCCGAGCTGCGCGCCCGTAACTACCAGGTGCGCACGCTCGGCGAGCGCCTCGCCGTCAACACCGTGATCCAGGGCACGGCCGCCGACATGATCAAGCTGGCGATGGTTCGCTGCCATCGCGCGCTCGCCGAGAGCGAGCTGCGTACGCGCCTGCTGCTGACGATCCACGACGAGCTGCTGTTCGAAGGGCCGCCGGCGGAGAGCGCGCGCGCACGCGAGCTGATCGAGCGCGAGATGGTAGGCGTGTGGGAGCGGCGGGAGCCGCCGCTGGCCGTCGACATCGGCGAGGGCCGCACCTGGCTGGAGGCGAAGTGAGCGTCGCGTGAGTCGTGGGCTCGCGGTGCTCGTCGGCGTCGGCGCGGGCGCTCTGGTCGGCATGCAGGCGCCGATCAACGCGCGCCTGGGCAAGACCGTCGGCAGCGTGCAGGCGGCGACCTTCTCGTTCCTCGTCGGCACCGCCGCGCTGCTGCTGATCGCGGCCTTCGTGCAGGGTGGGCTGGGGGCGCTCGCGAACGTTGGGCGGGCTCCGTGGTGGGCGCTCGTCGGCGGGCTTCTCGGGGCGGTCTACGTGACGGTGGCGCTGATCGCGGTGCGCACGCTCGGCGCGAGCGGCCTGACGGCGGTCGTCATCACCGGTCAGCTGGCGATGTCGGTGGCGATCGACCGCTTCGGGCTGTTCGGCCTGGCCAAGCAGCACATCGACCTCTCGCGCATGCTCGGGCTCGTGCTGCTGGCGGTCGGGGTTGTGCTCGTCGTGCGCAGATAGCTAGCCGAGCTGCTCGGCCAGCGCCTCGGCCAACAGGCGCACGCCCTGTTCGATCGCCGGCTCGGAGAGGTTTCCGTAGCCGAGCAGGATGCCCGGCGGCCCGCCTGGCCTGAAGCGGTGCCAGGCAAGGCCCTCGATGCCGACGCCGCGCGCCGCGGCGTCGCGCAGCAGGCGCGGCTCTGAGACCTCCTCGGGCAGCTCCACGAGCTCGAACAGCCCGGCGGCTCCGGGGCTCGTCACGCGCCCCTGTGGCAGCCACGTCGCGAGCGCTTCCAGCAGGGTCTCGCGCCTGCGCTGGTAGCGCAGGCGCATGCGTCGAACGTGCCTGTCGAGCTCTCCCCGAGCGATGAAGTCACACAGAGCCAGTTGCCCGATCGCCTCCGAGCCGCCATCCTCGAGCGCCTTCGCCGCCGTCAGCTCCCAGGCCAGCCACGACGGTGTCAGCAGCCAGCCGAGCCTCATGCCGGGAGCCATGCGCTTGCTGGCCGAGCCGATATAGGCGACGTGCTCGGGTGCGAGCCCCTGCAGCGCGCCCACCGCGACGCGGTCATAGCGGTACTCGGCGTCGTAGTCATCCTCGATGATCAAGCGCTCGTCCTCCGCCCAGTCGATCAGTGCCGCGCGGCGCTCGGGGGCGAGCACGACGCCGGTCGGGAACTGGTGGGCCGAGGTCACGAGCACGGCCGCGGCGTCGGTGCGGGCCAGCTCCTCGACACGCAGTCCCTGCTCGTCGAGCGACACCGGCACTACCTCCATGCCGGCGTTCTCGACGATCAGGCGATGAACGTGCCAGCCGGGGTCCTCGAGCGCGATGCGCTCCACGCCGCGGCCCCGCAGCGCGCGGCAGACGAGCGTGAACGCCTGCATGAAGCCCGTGCATATCAGCGTGTGCTCGGGGTCGGCGTCCACTCCGCGTACGCGCCCGAGGTAGTCGGCGAGCGCTTCGCGCAGCTCGGGCACGCCGCGCGGGTCGCCGTAGCCGGTCGCGGCCAATGGCGAGTCGCGCAGTGCCGATCGCAGCGATCGCAGCCAGGTCTCGCGCGGGAAGCCGGCGAGGTCGGGCAGGCCTGGATGGAAGTGGTAGGGAAAGCTCTCGAGCAGCGAGCGCGCGGGTGCCCGCGGGCTCGCCGTGCGCACCGCTCGGGCCACGCGTACGGGCGCGCCCTGGCTGATCGCGAGATAGCCCTCCGCTGCGAGCTGCCCGTAGGCCTCGGTGACGACTCCGCGCGAGACCCCGAGCTCCTGCGCGAGCGTGCGCGTCGACGGCAGCCGCGTGTCGCTGCTCAGGGCACCCGAGCGGATGCGCTCGCGCAGCGCGCGCTCGATCTGCTCGTGCAGCGGCAGCTCGCCCGCGCGGTCGATCTCGACGAGCAGACCGGGACCTCCGCGTGGATCAACTGGTCCTGCATACGTGCCCATGACTGGAACTGTAAAGCAGACCAGTATCGGTCTAACTTGCAATCAGCACCGTCACCCACCTTTCGCCGGCGCCAGCAGCCGGCCCCGAACGGAGGCTTCGACATGAGCGACACGAACGGCAGCGTCAACTCGTCAAAGCGGGTCACCGTCGTAGGTGGCGGAATCGCGGGTCTCACGGCCGCGATCGCCTGCGCCGAAGAGGGCGCGGCGGTGACGCTGCTCGAGGCTCACGCGCAGCTCGGTGGGCGCGCGCGCAGCACCGACGGCCCGTACCGGGCGAACCTGGGTCCGCACGCGATGTATGTCGGGCCCTTCTGGCAGTGGATGCGCGACCGCGAGATCCTGCCCGCGAACGTCCGTCCGCGGCTGAGCGGGGCGCGGCTGCGCATCGACGGCACGCTGCGGCGCACGCCGCCGCTCGCCGCGCTGCCCGGCGTGCTGCGCCTACGCGGGCGCCAGGCGCCGGTGGACATGGACTTCCGCTCGTGGGCGAGCAGCCACACCGACGAGCGCACCGCCGCGCTGCTCTCGGCAGCGTGCGGTGTGTTCACCTTCCACCACGACCCCGGCGAGCTCTCGGCGGCGTTCACGTGGCCGCGGGGGGTGCGCCTGCTGCTGACGGCGCCTTCGGGCGTTCGCTACCCGGTCGGCGGTTGGACCACGCTGGTCGGCTCGCTCGAACGACGCGTGCACGAGCTCGGCGTCGACGTGCAAACAGAAGCCCGCGTTGAGGAGCTGCCGAGGACACCCGTGATCGTGGCCACCGAGCTCGAGCAGGCACGCGCGCTGCTGGGCGAGGCGGACCTCGCGTGGAAGAGCGGCAGGACGGTGTGCGTCGACCTCGGGCTGCGCCACGCTCACGGCGACCCTGCGGTCGTCTCGGACATGGACGAGGCAGGCTGGATCGGGCGCTACTCGACCACGAACCCATCGATCGCCCCCGACGGCGAGGAGCTGATCCAGGCGCAGATGCCGATCCGACCGCAGGAGAGCGCCGAGCAGGCAGGGCTGCGCCTGGAGAAGCTGCTCGATGTCGGGCTCGCCGACTGGCGAGGGCGCGAGACCTGGCGCAGGCGTCAGGTGATGGACGCGCGCAGTGGCGCGCTCGACATGCCCGGAACGACGTGGCGCGACCGGCCCGCTGTCGATCGCGGAGACGGCGTCTTCCTCGCGGGCGACATGGTCGCGGCGGATGGCCTGCTGGCGGAGGTCTCGTGGGCGAGCGCGCTGGAGGCCAGCAGGCTCGCGCTGCAGGCGACACAAACGATGAGGCCGCGCCTGCGTAAGGTCGCCTGACTCTAGGCGCGCCCGCAGCCCTCGCGCGGCCCGCTGCGTCAGGAGGCGGTGCTGGTCGCCAGGCGGCTGCTCGCGGGGCGCCTCGCCAAAGGCGCTGAGCCGACGAACGAGGGCGGCGCTATCGCCAGGTAGTGGCGGAAGGCCCACGACGTCAGGCGCCGGCTCTCAAAGCCGCGCACGATCGCCGTCACCGCGCGGCTGGGCGTGATCTGCCCGACACCCCGCTGGACGTTCAGCAGCCAGCGGTATTTGCGCTCGTGCGAGTCCGAGAAGGCGCCGTAGCGCGCGAGCGCCTGCTCGGGCGTGCGCCGCCGTTCGAGCACCGCTCGCAACTCGCGCCCGCAGGCGAGCCCGAAGTACAGCGCCGTGCGTATGCCCTCGGCCGTCAGCGGAAGACAGTGCCCGGCCGAGTCGCCGGCGAAGAAGACGCCGTCCTCGACCGCCGAGCGCAGCTCGTGGGGGATCCAATTGCCCTGATATCCGTCGGGGGGCAGGCCCAGATCATGGGCGAGCCTCACGGTCGGCTCCTTGACGTGGTGGGAGGGCCAGAACGAGCCGACGCCCACGCGCAGCTCCTCGCCGGCGGGGAAGCTCCAGCCGTAGCCCGCCCGCACGTAGCCGGCGTCGATCCACAGCTCCATCTCCCGGCCCTCGCCCTGCGGGTGCACCTCCAGGCCGCGAGACAGACGCGCGTTGGGCGGCTGGATCGCCGGGGCGTTGGACAGGACGCGACGCCAGCCGAGGGCGTCGACGATCAGCGGCGCGCGCAACTCGCCCCTGTCGGTGTGGATCGTCTGGTGATCGCGACCGGTTACCGTGGCGGTCTCGAGCTCCATCTCCGGGCAGGCGGCCTGGCTCCACAGCAGCGCGCACAGCTCGCGGTAGTCAAACGTCGAGAACGACCACGGCAGCGACCAGCGCGCGGTCCGGAACGGGGTGTGCACGGTCAGCTCGTCGAAGCTCTGGCGCCAGGAGTCCATCACGTCGAGCGCGCGCATCCACGCGGTCGGCATCGCGCACGCCGATGTCTGGCGCTCTCCCAGCTCGTAGCGGTCGATCACCATCACGCGGGCACCAGAGCCGGCCAGCTCGCGCGCGACGGCCAGCCCGGCGAAGCTCGCGCCGCACACCAGCACGTCGCAGTCCCGCTGCAACGGCGTGCGATCGGCCCCCCGCTTAGTCGCTCTGACCGGCATCTCTCCCGCAATCATACGGCCGCGCTACTACCGCGAAGATACGGCTGCGCTACGCTTCGGCCGGTGCAAACAGTGATGGAGAATCCTCAGGCCCGCGTGGTCGACGGATCGAACGGGCTCCTGCTCGAAGTGGACGGGCAGATCGTGCCCAACTACGACGCCACATTTCGCTCGATCGAGGAGGGCGAGGTGGTCACCGGCCACGTCGTGCGAATCGACAAGGACGAGGTCCTCGTTGACATCGGCTACAAGTCCGAGGGCGTCATTCCCGCCAACGAGCTTTCGATCCGCAAGGCCGTCGATCCGAATGACGAGGTCCACCTCGGCGAGGAGGTCGACGCGATCGTCCTCACGAAGGAGGATCAGGACGGCCGCCTGATCATGTCGAAGAAGCGTGCGCGCTTCGAGAAGGCGTGGCGGCGCATCGAAACGGCCGCCGAGTCCGGCGAGCCGGTCGAGGGCACCGTCATCGAGGTCGTCAAGGGTGGGCTGATCATCGACCTGGGCGTGCGCGGCTTCCTGCCGGCCTCGCTCGTCGACATCCGGCGCGTGCCCAACCTGGACGAGTACATGGGCACGAAGATCGAGACGAAGGTGATCGAGCTCAACCGCTCGCGCAACAACGTCGTGCTCTCGCGCCGCGCGGTGCTCGAGGAGGAGCGCAAGGAGGTGCGCCAGCAGATCCTCGATCGCCTGCAGCCAGGCCTCGTCGTCGAAGGCCAGATCTCCAACATCGTCGACTTCGGGGCGTTCGTCGACCTCGACGGCATCGATGGCCTGATCCACATCTCCGAGCTGTCGTGGTCGCACGTCAACCACCCCAGCGAGATCCTCACGATCGGCGACACCGTCAAGGTCAAGGTGCTCGACATAGACCGCGACCGCCAGCGCATCTCGCTGGGTCTCAAGCAGACCCAGGAGGATCCGTGGCAGCGGATCGTCGACACCTACAACGTCGGCGACGAGCTCGCCGGCAAGGTCACCAAGGTCGTCACGTTCGGCGCGTTCGTCGAGATCCTCGACGGCGTCGAGGGCCTCGTGCACATCTCCGAGCTCGCGCCCCACCACGTCGAGAGCCCGCGCGAGATCGTCCACCCGGGCGATGAGATTCGCGTGAAGATCCTCGAGATCGACTCCGAGCGTCGGCGCCTGTCGCTGTCGGCCAAGCGCGTCGAGGACCAGATCCTGCCTGTCTCGCGACCCGGCGAGCCGGCGGGTGAGCCTGGAGCCGAGACAGACGACGAAGCTAGCGCTGCGGCGGGCGAGGGGGATGCTCCCGAGGCGGCAGCTCCGGCGCAGGCCGTCGAGATCGCCGAGACGGATGGTGCGTCGCAGGCCGCTGAGCCGGTCGAGGCTGCCGAGGCGCCGGACACAGCAGTGGCTCCCGAGGCCAGCGAGACCGCCGACGTGGTCGAGGCGCCTGCGGCGGTCGCGGCCGGCGAGCCGGCGCAGGACGTCCAGGCGCCGGCCGCCGCGGAGGCTTCCGAGGTCGCTGAGCCGGCGGCTGACGGCGCGCTGACGGCCGAGTCCGCGCAGCAGGACTGACGCGAGCTGAGCGCTCCCGGTGAGCTCGAGCGGGCGGTTCCGTTCGTCGGGCTGACGGGGGGAATGGGCTCAGGCAAGTCGACCGCCCTGGAGGCGCTGCGGCGACTGGGCGCCGAGGTCATCTCGAGCGACGCGGTCGTGCGCGAGCTCTACGAATCGCCTGAGCTGCGCGAGGCGGTAGTCGCCCGCTTCGGCGCCGAGGTCGCACCCCGCGGGGAGGTGGATCGCGCGGCCGTGGCCAGGCGAGCATTTGCAAGCGAGGAGGATCGAGCGTGGCTCGAGGGTCAGGTGTGGCCGCTGGTCGGCGCACGCGTCGCGAGCTGGCTCGAGCAGGTGCGCGCGATGCAGCCAGCGCCGCGCGCGGCCGTCGTCGAGGTGCCGCTGCTGTTCGAGGCCGGCCTGGACGGGCTCTATGACTGCACGATCGCGGTCGTGTCCGAGGAGTCGCTGCGCCGGCAACGGGCAGGTGAACGCGGCCACGCGCTCGTCGATGAGCGCGTCGCGCGCCAGCTCTCCCAGGAGGAGAAGGCGCGGCGCGCGACGTTCGTCGTGCGCAACGACGGCACGGTCGAGGACCTCGAGCGTGAGCTGTCGGCGATTGTTGGCAAGCTTGGAGGATGAGCCGAAGGCTTCTCGGCGCGATCGCCGCAATCGCCGTGACCGTGTTGTTCGTCACGGTCGTCGTCACGGTGCTGGAGCAGGCCGCACGCAACCTCGCGCTGCCGCTGAGCGACGCGAGCATCATCCGTCAACAGGCAGCCGAGAAGCGCCTCGACCCGGCGCTGATCGCCGCGGTTATCTACGCGGAGACGAAATTCGAACCGCGCCCGTCTGCGGCGGGAGCGCAGGGCCTGATGCAGATCCTGCCGACCACCGCCTACTACCTGGCGCACCTCTCCGGCGGCGTCAGCTTCAACGCAGGTGACCTCGCCAGCCCGAGCGTCAACGTGGCTTACGGCAGCTACTACCTGCGCTACCTGCTCGATCACTACGGTGGCGATGAGATGCTGGCGGTGGCCGCCTACAACGGCGGGCTCACGAACGTCGACCGCTGGGTTGCCAAGGCCAGCGCTGCCGGAAGGCGACTGAGCGTGCAGGAAATCCCGTTCCCGCAGACGCGCGAATACGTACAGCGCGTGCTCAGCGCCCAGTCCGCCTACCGCTCCACCTACCCGCGCCAGCTCGGCATCCAGTAGCCGGCGAGAGGCTACCCTAGGTAAACCCGCGTATGCCCGATTTCAAGCTCGACTCCGTCTTCACGCCGACCGCCGACCAGCCGCAGGCGATAACCGCGCTGGCCGAGGGCATCGAGCGCGGCGAGCGCTTCCAGACCCTGCTCGGCGCCACCGGCACGGGCAAGACGATGACGATGGCCGGCGTGATCCAGGAGGTCCAGCGCCCGACGCTGGTGATCGCACACAACAAGACGCTCGCCGCGCAGCTGTGCAACGAGTTCCGCACGTTCTTCCCGGAGAACGCGGTCGAGTACTTCGTCTCCTACTACGACTACTACCAGCCGGAGGCGTACGTCCCGAGCAGGGACCTCTACATCGAGAAGGACTCTGCCATCAACCAGGAGGTCGACCGCCTGCGCCACGCGGCTACCGCGGCGGTGTTCGCGCGCAGGGACGTGATCGTGGTCGCGTCGGTGTCGTGCATCTACGGCCTGGGCTCGCCGGAAACGTATGAGATGAACATGCAGATCCTCAAGCGCGGCGAGATGATCGACCGCGACGGGCTGCTGCGCAAACTCGTCTCGATCCAGTACACGCGCAACGACAGCGTGCTCTCGCGCGGCAGCTTCCGCGTCCGCGGCGAGACGCTCGAGGTGTTCCCGGCCTACGCGGAGACCGCCTTCCGCGCGACGATGTTCGGCGACGAGGTCGAGCGCCTGCAGCAGTTCGACCCGCTCACTGGCGAGCTGCTGGAGGATGACCTCGAGCACGTTGCGATCTGGCCGGCGACGCACTACAACGTCAAGGAGGGGACGATCGAGGCAGGCGTGGCCGAGATCGGGCGTGAGCTGAACGAGCGCTGCGAGCAGCTGGAGTCCGAAGGCAAGCAGCTGGAGGCCCACCGTCTACGCCAACGCACGCAGTACGACATGGAGATGCTGAGGGAGGTCGGCTTCTGCTCGGGCATCGAGAACTACTCGCGCATCCTCGACGCCCGCGCGCCCGGGTCCAGGCCCTACTGCCTGATCGACTACTTCCCCAAGGACTTCATCTGCCTGATCGATGAGTCCCACCAGACGGTGCCGCAGATCGGCGGCATGCACGAGGGCGACCGCTCGCGCAAGCAGACGCTCGTCGACTACGGCTTCAGGCTGCCGAGCGCGCTCGACAACCGCCCGCAGACCTTCCAGGAGTTCCTCTCGATCACGCCGCAGCTGCTGTTCGTCTCGGCGACGCCGGGCGAGTACGAGCGCACGCGCTCCACGCAGGTGGTCGAGCAGATCGTGCGCCCGACGGGGATCGTCGACCCGATCGTGGAGGTCCGCGAGACAAAGAACCAGATCGACGATCTGATGAACGAAGTCCGCAAGCGTGTCGAGCGCAACGAGCGCGTGCTGGTGACGACGCTGACGAAGAAGATGAGCGAGGACCTCTCGCAGTACCTGCTCGAGATGGGCTTCAAGACGCGCTACCTGCATTCGGAGATCGACACGCTCGAACGCATCCAGATCATCCGCGACCTGCGTCTGGGCGAGTACGACGTGCTCGTGGGCGTGAACCTGCTGCGCGAGGGCCTCGATCTACCGGAGGTCTCGCTCGTGGCGATCCTCGACGCCGACAAGGAGGGGTTCCTGCGGGGGGAGACCTCGCTGATCCAGACGATCGGGCGCGCGGCGCGCAACATCGAGGGGACCGTGCTGATGTATGCGGACAAGGAGACGCGCGCGATGAAAGCGGCGATCTCGGAGACCGATCGCCGCCGCGAGATCCAGCTCGCCTACAACGAGGAGCATGGGATCACGGCCGCGACGATCGTCAAGGGCATCTCCGACATCGCCGAGTTCCTGCAGGCCGAGTCGAAGGTCCCGCGCGGGCGCAAACGCCGCACAGCCAAGCGCGGCGCGAGCGAGGAGATGCCGCAGCACGAGCTCGAGCGGATGGTCGTGGAGCTCGAGGAGGAGATGATCGCGGCCGCCGATGACCTGCGCTTCGAGTACGCGGCACAGCTTCGCGACGAGCTGCGCGAGCTGCGTCGCGACCTCCAGGAGATCCGTTCCGCGGAAGCTCCGGACGGCAAGATCTCCGTCAGCGAGACTCCCACGGGCGACATCGCTTAGGATTCCCGCAGTGGACTTCGATCGGCAGGCAATCGAACGCCGGGACTTCCCGATCGGCCGCCGCGGCTATGACCCGGCGGCGGTCGACATGCACCTGCGGGCGCTCGCGGAGGAGTTCGAGGAACTCCAGCGCGCGGCGATCTCAGGCGGCGCCGATGTCTCGGTCGCCTCAACGGCGGGAACGCAGGTGCAGAGCATCCTGCAGGCTGCGGAGACGGCTGCAGGGGAAATCGAGCGCCACGCCCTCGAGAATGCGCGCCAGGTGCGCGAGGACGCCGACCGCGACGCGGACCGCACGCGCGAGGAAGCGGTCGAGCGTGCGCGCCAACACGTCGCCGGGGTCGCGCAGGTAGCGGCGAAACTGCTCGAACACGTGGGATCGATGGATGGCGAGGTGGGCGCACTGGTGGAGAGCCTGCGCGCCGGCGCCGGACGCTTGGCGGCCGATCTCTCAGCCGTCGAGAAGGGCATGGCCGAGCTCTACGACGCGGCTTCCGGACGCGGCGAGGGCGTCGAACCAGCCGCACCCGCACGAGCGCCAGAGCCCGAGCCGAGGCAGTTCGAGCCCGAGCCGCGGGCCTTCGAGAGCGAGCTCGATGACGCCCTGCAGTCCCCTCCGTCGCGCATCTCCGCGGCATCCGAGGAAGAAGAGGAAGCGGCTGGCGGGGACCTCGATGGCGCCCGTCTGATCGCGCTGAACATGGCCCTGAACGGCGAATCGCGCGCCGACACCGAGCGCTACCTCGCCGAGAACTTCCAGCTGCCCGATCGTTTGAAGCTGATAGACGAGGTCTACTCAGCCATCGAGGGTTAGGACGCCACTGGGCGGCGTGAGGCTTTGTCCTCGGTCGCTCGTGTGCAAAGCACACTTCGCTCCCTGCGTCCGCGCCTCGCTTGCCCAGTGACGCCCTAAGGGCGTAGTGGCAAATCGCGCGGGCGGCAGAGCACTCGCTCAGGCCGCCGTCGGATCGAGGATTGTCAGCCCGTCGAAGTAGCTTCGGTAGAAGCCGCGGTCGCGCGTCAGTAGGCGGTCCGCGTGAACGAGCGCGTGCGCGCCGATCAGGAAGTCGGCGACCATGCGCGTGCGTGTTCCGCCGGCCTCACGGTATGCACGCCAGTGGCTGGCGGCACGCAAGCATGCGGGCAGATCGATCGGGGAGAAGGAGAGCCGCATGCGCTCGAACGCCTCGCTTGCGGCGTCGGGGGAGGTGAATGCGGCAGCGGTCTCCGCCCACACGACCTCGCACGAGATCAGAGCGCCTTGCGTCTCACACGTGCGCAGCGCCGCAGCCGACGCCGGCCCGAACTCGGGGTCGGGATCGAGCACGTCGAGCAGAACGCTGGTGTCGACGGCGGTGATCAAACGGCGTCGGGATCGCCGCGGAGCTCGCGTATCAGCTCGTCTGTGCTGCGCGGCGTTTTGAGGGCGCCATAGACGCTCGCTACGGGATCGCCGCGTAATGCCTTGCTCGCGATCAGGCGCCCGGCGTCCTCGGTGAACTCGAGCTGATCGCCGGGCCGGATGTCGAGGCGGTCGCGCAACGGCTTGGGCACAGTCACCTGGCCCTTCTCGGAGACGGTCGCCTTCATTCCTACAAAAGTAGCACTACTTCCTGCCGTATAATTCCTACCGAGCGAGAAGAACCTGCGGGTTGGGTAGGAAAGACGCGAACATCTGTTCGCGTGCGTATCATGGATGCAGATGCCGCAGAGCAACCAGATCGTCGTCTCGGGGGCCCGTGAGCACAACCTGAAGGACATTTCGCTGGCGCTGCCGCGGGATGCCTTGGTTGTCATAACGGGGCTGTCGGGCTCAGGCAAGTCGAGCCTCGCGTTCGACACGATCTACGCGGAGGGCCAGCGCCGCTACGTCGAGTCGCTGTCGGCGTACGCGCGGCAGTTCCTCGGCCAGATGGACAAGCCGGACGTGGACTCGATCGAGGGCCTCTCGCCGGCGATCTCGATCGACCAGAAGACGACCTCGCGCAACCCGCGCTCGACGGTCGGCACGGTGACGGAGATCTACGACTACCTGCGGCTGCTGTGGTCGCGTGTGGGCAAGCCGCACTGCCCGATCTGCGGGCGCCCGATCGTGGGTCAGTCGGCGGAGCAGATCATCGACCAGGTGATGGAGCTGGCGGACGGCACTCGCTTCATGGTGCTCGCGCCGGTCGTGCGCGGACGCAAGGGCGAGTACGGCAAGCTGCTCGAGGAGCTGCGAGCGGATGGCTTCGCGCGCGTGAAGATCGACGATCGCGTGCGCATGCTCGAGGAGTCGATCGTGCTCGACAAGCGCTACAAGCACGACATCTCGGTTGTCGTCGACCGCCTGGTGATGCGCCACGACGTGCGCAAGCGCCTGGCGGACTCGATCGAGACGGCGGTGGCGCTCGCCGATGGCCTGGTCGAGGTTGAGATTGTCGGGTCGGCCGCTGCTGGCCCCGGCGAGGTTGGACGCGCAGCGGCTCCTTCGCGGGCCGCCGGCGGGCAGGGCGATGGGGAGGAGGATGTGCCGCCGAGCCGCGTGAGCGCGGCCAAAGGCGCGAAGGGCGCAAAGGGCCCGCGCGCGGCGGCGGCGCAGATCGAGCCGGGGGTGAAGCCCGAGCCGGGCACGTTGTTCACGTTCTCCGAGCGCTTCGCCTGCCCCGAGCACGGCCCCTCGCTGGTCGAGCTCGAGCCGAGGATCTTCTCGTTCAACTCTCCCCACGGCGCCTGCGAGCGTTGCACGGGCCTCGGCTCGCAGATGGAGATCGACCCGGAGCTGGTCGTGCCGGACCCCTCGCTGTCGATCAGCGAAGGCGCGATCGCGCCGTGGGCGAACAGCAGCTCGAACTACTACGAGCAGATGACCGAGGCGATCGCTGAGCTGTACGACGTCGACCTGGAAGCGCCGTGGGAAGACCTCACCGACGAGCAACGAGACGTGTTCCTGAACGGGACGAACGGCGAGCCGGTGCAGGTCACGTACAGGAATCGCTACGGCCGCCGCCGTTCGTATGCGGCGCGCTTCGAGGGGATCGTCAAGAACCTGCAGCGCCGCTACCGCGAGACCGACTCGGAGTGGACGCGCGAGAAAATCGAGGAGTACATGTCGCTGCGGCCCTGTCCGGTGTGCGGCGGTGCGAGGCTGCGCGCGGAGTCGCGCGCGGTGCTCGTGGCGGGGACGCGGATCGAGGACTTCTGTGCGCTCTCGGCGCGCCGGGCGCTGGAGTGGGTCGAGCAGATCGAGCTCTCGGACACGGACAGGCACGTGGCGCGGCTGATCCTGCGCGAGATATCCGAGCGACTGCAGTTCCTCGAGAACGTCGGCATCGGCTACCTGTCGATGGACCGCGCGTCGGCGACGCTGTCGGGCGGGGAGGCGCAGCGCATTCGCCTGGCGACGCAGATCGGCTCGTCGCTGGTGGGCGTGCTGTACATCCTCGACGAGCCGTCGATCGGCCTGCACCAGCGCGACAACTCGAAGCTGATCGCGACGCTCGAGAAACTGCGTGACCTAGGCAACACGGTGATCGTCGTCGAGCACGACGAGCAGACGATGCGCGCGGCCGATCACCTCGTCGACCTCGGGCCGGGGGCGGGCGAGCACGGCGGGCGGATCGTCGCGCAGGGCACAGCGGCGGAGGTGGAAGGAGTGAAGGAGTCGCTGACCGGCCAGTTCCTCGCGGGCACCCGCACGATCGAGGCGCCCAAGCGCAGGCGCACACCGGGCGGGTACATCGAGATCCTCGGCGCGAGCGAGCACAACCTGCGCGACATCGACGTGCACGTGCCGCTGGGCGTGCTGACGTGCGTGACGGGGGTCTCGGGCTCGGGCAAGTCGACGCTCGTCAACGACGTGCTGTACAAGGCGGTCGCCAACCGCCTGCACCGCGCGCGCAAGCGTCCGGGTGCGCACCGCGCGATCCATGGGCTCGACCAGCTGGACAAGATCATCGCCGTCGACCAGTCGCCGATCGGGCGCACGCCGCGCTCGAACCCGGCGACGTACACGGGCCTGTTCGACGTGATCCGCGACCTGTTCGCGAAGACCCAGGAGGCGCGTGCGCGCGGCTACAAGCCGGGTCGCTTCAGCTTCAACGTCAAGGGTGGGCGCTGCGAGGTATGCCGCGGCGACGGGCAGATCAAGATCGAGATGCACTTCCTGCCCGACGTGTACGTGCCGTGCGAGCAATGTCACGGCAAGCGCTACAACCGCGAGACGCTGGAGGTGCGCTTCAAGGGCAAGAGCATCGCGGACGTGCTCGCGATGCCGGTCGAGGAGGCGCTGACGTTCTTCGAGCACATCCCCAAGATCCGGCGCAGGCTGGAGACGCTGAACGCGGTCGGCCTCGGTTACGTGCGCCTGGGTCAGCCGGCGACGACGCTCTCCGGAGGTGAGGCCCAGCGCGTGAAGCTCGCGACAGAGCTCTCGAAGATCGCGACCGGGAGGACGCTGTACATCCTCGATGAGCCGACCACGGGGCTTCATTTTGCCGACGTGCAGCGACTGCTGGCGGTGCTGCAGCGGTTGGTGGACGCGGGCAACAGCGTGGTCGTGATCGAGCACAACCTCGACATCATCAAGAGCGCCGATCGTCTGATCGACATGGGACCCGAGGGCGGGGAGGAGGGCGGCATGGCGATCGCGGTCGGTACCCCGGAGGAGGTCGCCGCGGAGCCGGCGTCGCACACGGGGCAGTTCCTCGCCGAGCTGCTGACGCCGGCCGCCTCGCCCAACGGCAGGCCGAACGCGGGCGCCCGCGGCGGGGCCGGCAAACGCAAGCCGCGCACAAAGGTCGCCGCTTGATCGCAGACGGGATCGGGTGAAGCCGGCGGGGAAGCAGAGCGGGCTCGCCGCTGAGGCGCGCCTGTGGGCGCAGAAGTGGCGCTGGTATGAGCGCAACTCGCTGCCGTGGAACCGCGTGCGCATCCACTGGGAGCTGATGCGCCGCGAGGCGTTCGCACGTTGGCCCGTGCACGGCAACGTGCTCGAGGCGCTGCGCGAGGGGCGCCTGGAGCTCGGCGCGCAGGTGCTGTGCGAGCCGGACGTGTGGATCACCGCTCCGGGCGCCGCGCGCGTGCGCATTGGCGCAGGGACCTTCCTGAATATGGGGGTGATGGTCGCCGCGCAGGAGCTCGTGGAGATCGGCGAGAACTGCATGCTCGCAAACGGCTGCTTCATATCGGACGCAACCCACCGTTTCGACGATCCCGAGCAGCCGATCACCTGGCAGGGCTTCCAGACCAAGGGGCCGACGCGCATCGGCGATAACTGCTGGCTCGGCGTGAACGTGGTGGTGACCAGCGGTGTCACGATCGGAGAGCGCTGCGTGATCGGCGCCAACAGCGTTGTCACCCACGATGTTGAGCCGTTCTCGATCGCAGTCGGGGCCCCGGCGAAGGTGATCGGGCGAGTCGAGTACGACGCGTGATCGCGCTCAGCGCGTCAGCGACCCGAGTCCTCGCCGGCCGTGAGAGGATGGCCGCATGCGTCACGGCACGTACTCGATCGTTGCCCGTGACGAGCCGACCGGCGAGTTGGGCGTCGCCGTGCAGTCGCACTGGTTCAACGTCGGCGCCGTCGTCGCATGGGCGCGGCCAGGGGTCGGCGCTGTTGCGACGCAGTCGGTCGTCGAGATCGCGCACGGGCCCCACGCTCTAGAGCAGATCGCCGCCGGCCTGGCGGCGGAGCAGGCGATCGCGGCCGTGCTGCGCGACGACGGGCTTGCCCCGTTTCGCCAGCTCGGCGCCGTCGACGCGGCGGGACGGGCGAGTGCCCATACCGGTGAGGACTGCATCGCGTACGCGAGCGAGGTCGTCGGCGAGGGCTTCGCCTGCCAGGCGAACATGATGGCGGGCGAGGGCGTCCCGGAGGCGATGGCCGAGGCCTACCGCGCGCGCCACGGTGATCTTGCCGAGCGGCTGCTCGCCGCGCTCGATGCGGCGCAGGGGGCCGGCGGCGACGTGCGCGGCCAGCAGTCGGCGGCACTGCTCGTCGTGCCCGCCAGCGGCGAGACGTGGCAGGCGCGCTTTGACATTCGCGTCGAGGATCACCGCCAGCCTTTGCTCGAGCTGCGCCGGCTGGTGGCGCTCGCGCGCGCCTACGAGCTCGCCGGGCGCGCGGATGAGCTCGCAGCCGCCGGCGAGCACGCCGAGGCGGCGAAGCTGTACCTGGCCGCCGCCGAGCTCGCACCCGAGGCCGAGGAGCTCACCTTCTGGGCGGGTTTGGGAATAGCCGCCGAGGACCTCGCCGCGGGTGTCGAGTTGGTGCGCCGCGCGGCCGCCTCCCGCCCGGCTTGGCTGACGCTGCTGGATCGCCTCTCCGAGGAGATCGCACCGACGGCGCGCGAGCTCAGAGCGGCACTCGACCGACCAGCTCGGTGAGTCCCGCGCCCCGCGCTGATCGGCCTTTGAAGCTCGAGATCGCCTAGGCTGTCGCAAAGGAGGCTTGCGTGGAGGAGTCGAAGCTCAAGGCCGCAGGGTTGTTCGCGAGCCTCTCGCCGCGCGAGCTCGAGCGCGTCGCCGGCGTGACCGACGAGATCGTCGTCCCCGCGGGCACCAGGCTGATCCACGAGGGCGACTTCGCCCACGAGTTCCTGCTGATCCTCACCGGCAGCGCCGAGGTCAGCCGAGCCGGCGCGCCGATCGCGACGCTCGGCCCGGGCGACTTCGCCGGGGAGATCGGCGCCGTACGAGACGTGCGGCGCAACGCGACCGTGACGGCCGCCACCGCGCTGACGGCGATCGTGATGACCGCCCGCGACCTACGCCAGATATCCGAGGAGATACCGAGCGTGGCGGCGCAGATCGACGCGGCTATCGCCGCGCGCTCGCCGGACGCGTCCCTCGACGGCCGTTAGCAGCCGCCAGCCGCTCAGTCGCGGTGCTCGCCGGCGAGTCGGCCCTGCAGCTCGGCGAGCTCGGCGGGATCGATCGAGTAGGTGTGCTCGGGGGCGGGGTAGCGACGCGAACGGACGTCCATCGCGTAGGCGATCACGCCGTCGTTCATCTCCTGCTGGAGGTTGGCGTAGCGCTTGACGAAGCGCGCGCCCAAGCCGTCGCGTATGCCGAGCAGATCGTGGAAGACGAGCACCTGACCGTCGGTCGCCGGGCCGGCACCGATGCCGATCACGGGGATCTCCAGCAGCGCCATCAGCTCTTCGGTGACCGCCGCCGGTATCGCCTCGAACACGAGCGAGAAGCACCCGACCGCCTGTAGCGCGAGCGCCTCTTCGGCGATTCGCACGGCCGCCGCCGCGGTGCGTCCCTGTGCCTTCCAACCGCCGAGCGCGGTCGCCGTCTGCGGCGTGAGGCCGACGTGGCCCATCACGGGGATGCCCGCGCCGACGATCGCGCGCGCGCGACTCGCCGGTGCCTCGCCTCCACCCTCGAGCTTGACCGCGTCGCAGCCGGCCTCCTTGACCATCCGCATCGCGGTCGTGATCGCCTGCTCGTCAGAGACCTCATAGGAGCCGAACGGCAGATCGCCGATCAGCAGCGGCGTTGACAGTCCGCGCCGCGCCGCGCGGGCGAGCACGAGCATGTCCTCGAGCTCGACAGGTGTCGTCGCGCTGTGGCCGAGCACGGTCGTCGCCGCCGAGTCGCCGACGAGAACCAGGTCGACGCCCGCGGACTCCGCCGCCCGGGCGCTCGGATAGTCATACGCGGTGACCATCACGATCGGTTCGCCCAGCCGCTTCTTCTCCATCAACAGCGGCAGGGTCATCGGCAGACGGCCGGGGTCGGCTGGAGCCTGACCGAGCGCTCCGCGTTGTGTGCCTATCGGGTGGCTGGACATGGGGTGCTTCCTCTCTGACGGCCGGTTGACGCACGCTGGGCCAGCTTCAGCCCAACAGTGTCGCCACCTGCTCGTCGATCGTGATGATGCGGTTCGTCTCGGCCTCGACGTGGACCACGCGGGGCTCATAGCGCTGTAGATCGGCCTCGTCGTAGGAGCCGTAGGAGATTACGATGATCGTGTCGCCGCGGTGCACGAGACGGGCGGCTGCGCCGTTCACGCGCATCTCGCCCGAGCCACGCTCGCCGGCGATCGTGTAGGTCTCAAAGCGTGCGCCGTTGTCGATGTCGACGACGTGCACCTGCTCGTGCTCGAAGATGTCGGCCGCCTCGAGCAGATCAGGGTCGATCGTGATCGAGCCGACGTAGTGCAGATCGCAGTCGCTGACCGTCGCGCGGTGAATCTTGGACTTGAGCATCACGCGTTGCACGTCTCGGGGGTCCTTTCCAGGAGCGGATGATCAGGGGCGCCGCCAGTCTCGCGGGGGTCGGCCGTGAGGATCGCGTTGTCGATCAGGCGCACCTCGCCGACGCGCGCGGCGATCGCCAGCAGCGTCTCGCCCGCGAGCGTGTCAACGGGCTCGAGCGTGTCGGGCTCTACCAGCGCGAGGTACTCGGGCTCGACGCCGAACGGCCTCATCGCCTCGCGCGCGGCGTCGAGCAGAGCGCGCGCCGAGCGCTCGCCCGTGGCCGCGAGCGCGCGCGCCGCCTCCAGGGCGCCCGGCAGCGCGAGCGCGCGATCGCGCTGCGCCGGCGTGAGCAGCGCGTTGCGGCTCGACAGCGCCAGGCCGTCGGCCTCGCGCACGGTCGGCAGCGCCACGATACGCACCGGCAGGTCCAGGTCGCTTGCCGCGCGGCGGATCACGAGGACCTGCTGGGCATCCTTCTGCCCGAAGTACGCG
The DNA here is from genome assembly GCA_963759265.1 of uncultured Solirubrobacteraceae bacterium. Classification (GTDB taxonomy): domain Bacteria; phylum Actinomycetota; class Thermoleophilia; order Solirubrobacterales; family Solirubrobacteraceae; genus Palsa-744. The sequence goes on along the minus strand of CAVWYR010000001.1, from coordinate 2,936,250 downwards.
ACATCTGGCATTGCCATGCAGAGCAGCTTCGTCACGACCGTCGCCACGCCGCGGAAGTGCTCCGGACCCCTCGCGGCTCCCTCGAGGCGCTCGCTCACGCCGAGGACCTCGACCGTCGTCGCGAACCCCGGCGGGTAGACCTCCTCGACGGACGGCGCGAACAGCACATCAGCGCCTGCCGCCGCGGCGAGCTCGGCGTCGCGGCGCTCGTCGCGAGGGTAGCGCTCGAGGTCCGCGCGCTCGTTGAACTGGGCGGGGTTGACGAACAGCGAGACGACGACCACGTCGCACTCCTCGCGCGCGCGGCGGATCAGCGACAGGTGCCCGTCATGGAGCGCGCCCATCGTCGGGACCAGGCCGACCGAGAGGCCCTCGCGGCGCGCCGGCGCGAGTACCGAGCGCAACCCGGTAACCGTGCGCACGGTTCTCATGCGCGCGGGCGGATGCAGTGGTGGGGGCTCATCGGCTTCGGTCCAGTTCCCTTCGGATACCGGCGCGACTTCAGATGTGCAACGGACGCTTCCTCAGTCCACCTCGACGGCTGTCGATGGCGGCCTGCTGTGGATGATACCCCCGCTTGCGGGCCTGTCAAAGCTCAAGCGGCAGGCAAGTAGTGAACGGGACGGCCTACTAGCAGTCAACACCTGGCAGCGTACGCTCGGCTACGCTCGCGCCACCGGGCGCAATTTTCGCACTGCTCCCGGCCTCTAGGAACACGGACGCACCCCGCTCGGCTCCCAAACGGCTGGGCGGGGTGCTCTGTGACGGGGCCGATCATGGCGGACCGTGCTGCTCACCACGCATCGACGTACGCGCGCTTCTTGCCTTCACGGCGCCACCAGTGGCGCTCGGGCTCCTCGAACAGCGTTGCGATCCAGCGGCGCGAGTCGGCGGGGTCGATCACGTCGTCGATCTCGCCGTACGCGGCCATGTTCAGCCCGCGGCCGCGCTCATACGCGCCGGCGACGAGCTCGTCGAACAGGCGCTCACGCTCCTGTGGATCGGCCACCGCGTCGAGCTCGCGACGCATGCCCAGGCGCACGGCGCCCTCGAGACCCATCCCGCCGAACTCCGACGTCGGCCACGCGACGGTGAACAGTGGCGCCTTGAAGCCGCCGCCCGCCATCGCCTGCGCGCCGAGGCCGTAGCCCTTGCGCAGCACGATCGTGCCCGTCGGCACGCTGACGTTGGCGCCGCCGAGGAACATGCGCGCGAAGTGGCGGACGGTCGCGGTGCGCTCGGCCGCTGGGCCGACCATGAAGCCAGGGGTATCGCACAGAAACAGCACCGGCAGATCGAACGCGTCGCACATCGTCACGAAGCGCGCCGCCTTGTCCGCCCCGTCTGCGTCGATCGCGCCACCCAGATGCCTCGGGTCGTTCGCGACGACACCGAGCGAGCGGCCGTCGAAGCGGGCGAGCGCCGTCAGCATCCCCGGGCCGAAGCCGTCGCGCAGCTCGAGCACAGAACCCTCGTCGAACAGCGTCTCGACGACGCGTCGCACCTCATAGACGCGCTTGCGCTGCTCGGGGATGAGCCCGCGCAGCAGCTCCTGGTCGGGCACGGTTGGCGATCCGCCGGCCCGTAGCGGCCCGTGGAAATAGGACAGATAGCGCTTGGCAAGGGCTACCGCCTCGGCGTCGTCTGCTGCGCGCAGGTCGACCACGCCGTTTGCGTGCTGGACGTCGATCGGGCCGACCTCACCCGGCTCGTACACGCCGAGCCCGCCGCCCTCGATCATCGCGGGCCCGCCCATGCCGATGCTCGAGTCCTCCGTCGCGATCACGACGTCGCAGCATCCGAGCAGCGCGGCGTTGCCGGCGAAGCAGTAGCCGGAGGCGATGCCAACGAGCGGCACGAGCCCGCTGAGGCGGGCGAACAGCTGAAACGCGCGGCAGTCCAGCCCGGCGACGACAGGCATGTCGACGTCGCCGGGGCGCCCGCCGCCGCCCTCCGCGAACAGGACCACCGGCAGCCTGCGCCGCTCGGCGAGCTCGAACAGGCGGTCCTTCTTGGCGTGGTTGCGCCACCCCTGTGTCCCCGCCAGCACGGTGTAGTCGTAGGACATCGCCACGCATGTGCGCCCCTCGACCTGGCCGATCCCGCCGACGAGGCCGTCGGCGGGCGTGCGCGCGATCAGCTCCTCGCGCGGGCGCCGGCGCTCCTGCGCGGCGAAGATCAGCGGCCCATACTCGACCAGCGTGCCCGGGTCGAGCAGGTCCGCGAGATTCTCGCGGGCGGTGCGCCGGCCGCGCTCGCGTCGGCTCGCGACGGCGTCCGCTCGAGCCGCGTCCAAGCCGATCTCGTGGCGCTCTCGCACCGCGCGCAGATCCGCGCGCTCGCCGTCCTCGCGCTGCTCGACGGCTCCCTCCCGCAACGCCGCCGCACCGGCGCCCGGCTCGAGCGTCACCAACAGCTGGCCCTCCTCGACCGCGTCGCCGACCTGCACCTCCAGGCTCACGACGACGCCGTCGACGCCCGCGAGAACCTCGTGCTCCATCTTCATCGCCTCCAGCACAACGAGCGCGGTTCCGGCGCTGACGCGCTCCTGGCGCTCGTGCGTGATCGCAACGACGACGCCCGCGAACGGGGCCGTAACGGAGTGCTCGACGATTGCGGCCATCTGCAGATCATCGCTCACCGGCTCCTCGACGGTCTGCTCGCGCCCGCGCGGCGTCGCGGGCCGCGCGCCCACGCGCCACCAACAATTACCATCCGGGCGGTGTCCCTCGACGAGCGTGAGCGATCCGCCTCCGAGCGGCGCGATGCCCTCAAGCAGGTGCTCGCCGAGGCGCGCGGGTGCGTGCGCTGCCCCGAGCTCGCCGCGACCCGCAGGACGGTTGTGTTCGGCGCCGGCAACGCGGACGCCGAGCTGATGTTCATCGGCGAGGCGCCGGGCGCGAGCGAGGACGAGCAGGGAGTGCCGTTCGTCGGGCGCGCCGGCAAACTGCTCGAGAAGCTGCTCGAGGAGATCGGGCTGTCGCGCTCGGAGGTGTTCATCGCCAACACGCTGATGTGCAGGCCTCCCGGCAACCGTGACCCGCTGCCGGTCGAGATCGAGAACTGCCAGGACTACCTGCTGCGCAAGGTCGAGCTGATCGAGCCGACCGTCATCTGCACGCTCGGGAACTTCTCCACCAAGCTCCTGCGTGGCGATCCGACCGGGATCACACGCCTGCACGGGCAGCCCGAGGTGCTCGTGCTCGGTACGCGCGCCGTACGCCTCTACCCGATCTACCACCCAGCGGCCGCGTTGTACACGCCACGGATGCTCGAGACGCTGCGCGAGGACTTCATGCGACTGCCGCAACTGCTCGCCGAGGGCGCGCCTGAGCAGCCGCAGCTCGAGCCGCTGCCTGAGCTCAGCGAGCCCCTGCCTGCGCCGGCGAATGCTCCGGCGCACGCGCCGGCAGCCGGCGAGGCGGAGACGCGCTCGGAGCCGGACCAGCTCGGCCTGTTCTAGCGCGCTGGACGCACGGATGATGAAGCTTTCCCTGCAAAAGAGGGGTTATTTAGCGCGCGTCGAATTTTTCAGCGCAGGCCCTAAAGCTCACCGGCAGGGCTGCCGATGAAGGTCCTGTCTCCATCCCTCCAGGAGTACCGACCGGCCCGCGACCCCATTCTCCCGCGGGTCGGTCTTTTTTTTGGCCGTGCCCGCCCGGCGGCGCCCACGCTCTAGAGTCACGGCGTGGCTGTGCGCAGCGTCGAGACGACCGGTCCCGCCGAGACTGAAACGTTGGGCGCCGAGCTCGCTGGCGCACTCGACGACGGCGACGTCGTGCTCGTGCTGGGGGAGCTCGGCTCTGGCAAGACGACGCTCGTACGCGGTGCCGCGCGCGCCCTCGGTGTGAGCGACCCTGTCACCAGCCCGACGTTCAGCATCGGCCACCGCTACGCGGCCGACGCCGTGACCGTCTCGCATCTCGATCTCTATCGCCTCGACCGGCTCGAGCAGGAGGATCCGGCGTTGCTTGCCGACTACGTCGGTCCCGGCCGCATCGCGTTCGTGGAGTGGCCACAGGAGGCGAGCGAGGAGTTGGCCGGCGCGCGCGTTCGCGTCACGCTCAGCCACCGCGGCGGCGATCGCCGCTCGATCGAGGTCGACGAGCTGCCACCACCCGGCGCATCCGGAGGACCACGATGATCGTGCTCGGCTTCGACACCTCAACGCAGGCGACCGCTGTCGCCGTGCGCTTGGCGGACGGACAGACACCCGAGGCACGCGATGACCCGCCGCCGGGGGCGCACCCGGGACACGCGACGAGGCTGCTCGAGATGGCCGATCAGCTGCTCGCGAGCACGGGCGTCGCCTGGCGCGAGGTCGACCGCATCGCCGTCGGCATCGGTCCGGGCACCTTCACCGGCCTGCGCGTCGGCGTCGCAACCGCGCGGGGGCTAGCGCAGTCGCTGTCTGTCGAGCTGGTCGCCGTCTCCAGCCCGCGGGCGCTCGCGCTCCCGGCGCTCGCCGCCGCATTGGCCGATGACGCGACCGGCTCGCGAGCGCACGTCGCCGGCGGCGATGCTGAGCGCGACGCGGTCCTCGCGGTCATCGACGCGCGCCGGGGTGAGGTGTTCGTCGGCGCGTATGCGCCGGGCGCTGAGGCGCCGCTCGAGCTGGCCGAGCCGCGTGCGCTCGCACCCGCCGAGCTCGCGCGCGTGATCGGCGAGGCCGAGGCGGCCGGCGGTGGCGTGACGTGGCGCTGGCTGGCCGTCGGCGATGGGGCCATGCGCTTTCGTGACGAGCTCGAGTCCGATGGCATCCGCACGCCGCCCGACGCCTCGCCGCTGCATCTCCTCAGCGCCGGCGCGATCTGCGAGCTCGCGATCGCCGCCTCGGTGCGCGGAATCGAGGAGATACTCCCCGACTATCGCCGCCGCCCCGATGCGGAGCTAGCCTTGGAGGCTGCGGGGACCGCGAGGGCCCCCTCAATATGACCGAGCGCACCGCCCAGCCACCAGTCGATCAGGCTTCCTCCGTGGAGATACGACGGCTCAGCTATCCCGACCTGCCACAGGTGATCGCGATCGAGCGTCGCGTCTTCCCGACGCCGTGGTCGCTCGCGATGTTCGTGCTCGAGCTCTCCAAGCAGTCGGGCATTTGCCTCGCCGCGAGCGGCCCGACCGACAGCGGCGAGCGCCGCCTGCTCGCGTACCTGATCTGCTCGCGCTACGACACCGTCTGGCACGTGATGAACGTAGCCGTCGACAACGATCAGCAGCGCAAGGGGATCGCCTCGGCGCTGCTGGCCGACCTGTACGAGCGCGTCGGTGACAGCCAGGCCCGCTTCACGCTCGAGGTACGCCGGTCCAACAGCGTCGCCATCCATCTATATGAACGAGAGGGCTTCCGCGCGGCGGGCATGCGTCGCCGCTACTACCAGGACAACGGCGAGGACGCGCTCGTGATGTGGCGTACTCCGGCCACGCTCGCCGGCTCGCTCAGCGATGTGCCCAACCCCGGGCCCGTGGGGCCGATTTGACGATCCTCGCCGTCGAGACCAGCTGCGACGACACGTGCGCGGCGGTGATCGATGCCGGCGGGCTGATGCTCTCCAACGTCATCTCCTCCCAGGAGGCGCACGGGCGTTTCGGCGGCGTCGTCCCCGAGATCGCCTCGCGCCACCACCTGGAGCTCGTGAACGTGATCGTCGAGCAGGCCCTCGAGCGTGCCGAGACGACGCTCGATGACGTCGAGCTCATCGCCGCCACGCAGGGCCCTGGGCTCGTCGGTGCGCTGCTCGTCGGGCTCTCCACCGCGAAGGCGCTCGCCGCGGCCAGGGAGCTGCCGTTCGCGCCCGTCGATCACCTGCAAGGGCACGTCGCCGCGAACTTCCTGGTCGGCTCGGGCGCGGGCGAGGAGCGCTCGTTCGAGCCGCCGTTCCTGTGCCTTATCGCCAGCGGCGGGCACACGCTGCTCGCGCGCGTCGGTGAGCATCACGGCTTCGAGGTCCTCGGGCGCACGCTCGACGACGCCGCCGGCGAGGCATTCGACAAGGGCGCGCGCATGCTCGGCCTGGGCTATCCCGGCGGTCCCGCACTCGAGCGCCTCGCCGCCGACGGCGATCCCGAGGCATTCCGCTTCCCCGGGTCACCCGGAGAGCGCGCCAGCAGGGCGGGAAGGGCCAACCGCAAGGGCTTCGCGGACAGCCTCGACTTCTCGTTTGCCGGCGTCAAGACCGCGCTGCTGTACACGCTGCGCGAGCTCGGCGAGCAGCGCACCCGCGAGCGCGCAGCGGATCTCGCCGCCTCCTATCAGGCGGCGATCGTAGAGCGTCTGATCACGCGCACCGAGCAGGCGCTCGAGCGGACCGCGATGAGCCGCCTGGCGGTTGGCGGCGGCGTCGCCGCCAACGGCGAGCTGCGCCGACGCCTGCACGGCATCGCAGCGACCGTGCACGTCCCCTCGCGCGCGCTTTGCACCGACAACGCAGCGATGATCGCCAGCGCCGCGCGCTTCGCCGAGCGCCTGCCCTATCCCGAGTACCTCGGCCTGGACGCCTACGCGAGCGGGGAACGCGCCTGCTGAGCGCGCTGGGTGTGGGAAGATGCAGGTCGTGGACGACGCCGTGGCCCGCTATCGCTCCGCCTCAGAAAGCAACGACATCGATGGGCTGCTGGCAAGCCTCGCCCCCGACGTCGAGCTCGTCTCGCCGTTGTCCGGGCGCCTCGTGTTTCGCGGCCACGACGATCTGAGGGTGCTGCTGGGAGCCGTCTACGGCTCGATGAGCGAGCTGCGCTGGCGCGATGAAGTCGGCGACGGCCCGCTGCGCGTGGTGCTCGGCGATGGCAGGATCGGCCCATTCCAGCTCGCCGACGCGATGGTCTGCGAGCTCGACCACGAGGGGCGCATCCGGCGCATCCGGCCGTACCTGCGTCCCTGGCTCGGGCTGACGTTCCTCGCGCTCGCGCTCGGCCCGAAAATGGTGCGCCATCCGGGCGTGATGCTGCGCGCCGCGCGCGGAGCTTGAGCGCGGTGGGGCGCACGATCGCCTGCGTTGCCGCCAGTGGCGGCGCCGGGGCGCTGGCCGACGTCACCGTCTACTCAAAGCCCGACTGCCACCTGTGCACCGAGGCGATGCTCGTGCTGCGCCGCCTGCAGGACGAGCTTGGATTCGCTCTGCACGAGCAGGACATCAGCGCCGACGAGGCGCTGCACCGCGCCTATTTCGAGCGCATCCCCGTGGTCGCGCTCGACGGTGAGGAGCTCTGCGAGTACAGGGTCTCGGAGGAGCTCCTGCGCGAGCGTCTAGAGTCCCGACGGTGAGTTACGGAGAACCCACGACCACGGTCACCGCCGCGCGCGATGGCGCAGCTGCCGGCGGTGAGCGGCTCTCGCTCGGCGTCGCCGCCCGCCTTTCGCGCTACCTGCAGGTGCTGACGCAGGCCAAGAAGATGGGCAAGGAGACGATCTCCTCGCAAGAGCTCTCCGACTACACGCACGTGAACTCGACGCAGATCCGCCGCGACCTGTCGGGCTTCGGCAAGTTCGGCAAGCGCGGCGTCGGCTACAACGTCGAGGCGCTCGTCTCGCAGATCCGCAAGATCCTGCGCACCGCGGGACAGCACAACATCGGGCTGATCGGCGCGGGCCACCTCGGCAAGGCGATCGCCTCCTCGGACATCTTCGCCGACCACGGCTTTCGCGTCGTCGCGATCTTCGACAGCGACGAGGCCAAGGTCGGCGCAAAGGTCGGCAGCCAACCCGTGCGTGACATCGCCGAGCTGCGCCAGGTTGTGGAGGACGAGGACATCGTCGTCGGCGTGCTCGCGGTGCCGACCCACGCCGCCCAGGGACTCGCCGACCAGCTCGTCGAGGCCGGCGTCAAGATCATCTTCAACTACTCAGAATCGCTGTTGGACGTGCCACCGGAGGTCACCGTCCACACATCCAGCCCGGCGGTCGATCTGCTCTACGCGCTGTACTTCTATCTGACCTGAACGAAGGCGACTCCAGGTGCGTCACACTGGACGCTCGCGCGCTTGACCAACAAACCACCGCAGACGCGAAGCGATGAACAGCCTCGATCTAGACCGCGCCGCAGACACGTTCGCGCTCTCCACCGACCTCACCGTCGGCGTCGAGGAGGAGTTCTCGATCCTCGACCCACGCACGCTCGAACTGACCCCTCGCTTCGAGCAGCTGCGCACCAGCGCGCAGAGCGACCGGCTGCTGCGCGAGAGCGTCGCCGGCGAGCTGATCTCATCGGAGATCGAGATCATCTCGGGCGCCGGATCGGATCTCCACGACGCGCTCGCTCGCCAGCGCGAACGTCGCGCTCGCCTGTTCGCGCTCGCCGCCAACGAGGGAGTCGTGCTCGGCGCGACCGGGACGCACCCGTGGGCCGACTACCGCGAGCAGCCGATCATCGACACCGAGCACTACCGCCGCGTCGAGGAGGGCCTGCAGTACGTCGCGTGGCGCAACAACACCTTCAGCCTGCACGTCCACGTCGGCGTACGCGACATCGACCGCGCCGTGCGCGCATGTGATCGCTTGCGCCCGGTGCTGCCGCTGCTGCTCGCGGTCTCGGCCAACTCGCCGTTCCTGGACGGCCGCGACAGCGGCTTGCACTCCGCGCGCACGCAGAGCTTCACAAAGAGCTTTCCCCGTTGCGGCATCCCCGACGCGTTCGGCGGCTGGGCGGCCTACCGCGAGTACATCGAGTTCCTGCAGAAGACCAACTCGATCGTCGAGTTCACGCAGGTGTGGTGGTCGGTCAGGCCGCACTTCAGCTTCGGCACGGTCGAGGTGCGCATCTGCGACGCACAGGCGAGCGCGCACGAGTCCGAGGCGCTCGCGAGCCTGATGGTCGCGTGCATCGCGCAGGCGCTGCGCGACGGCGACGAAGGCGTGCCCTTCGCCGATCCCCCACGCCGGCTCGTCGAGGAGAACATGTGGCGCGCGATCCGCTTCGGCCTGGACGGGCGCATGATCGACCTCGAGCGCGGCGAGGAGTATCCCGCGCGCGGCGCGATCGAGCGCCTGCTCGCGTGGACGGCGCCGGTGCGGGCGGAGCTCGCGATCGACCCGAGCTTCCCCGAGCTGAACGGCGCGCAGCGCCAACGGCGGATGATCGACGCCGGCGCCAGCCGCGAGGAGGTCTTCGCGGCCAGCGTGAACGAGACCACTGAGAGCTATTCGCAGGAGGTGACGGTTTGAGCGCAGAGGACGCAACCAGGGCGGCGGGCGAGGGCCAGGGGGAGCCGAGCGAGGAGGAGATCCGCGCTGCGTATGAGGCCGAACTGAGCCGCATCAGCGCGACCGACATGATCGCCCAGGCGGCCGTGTCGCTGCTGAACATCGGTGCTCGCCGGCTCGGGCCGCCGAGCGGCGATGGCGACCCCGAGCAGGTCGCCGGGCGCGACCTCGAGCAGGCACGCGACGCGATCGACGCCGTGAAAGCGCTGCTCGACATCCTCGAGCGCAGCATCCCGCAGGAGCTCGGGCCGCTGCGCGACGCGCTTTCGCGGCTGCAGATGGCCTATGCGCGTGAGATTCCAGCCGGGCGCGCCGGCGAGCAGCGCCGACGCGAGCAGCGGCGGCGGAGACGGCGGAGACGGCTCGGCGCAGCCAGCCCCCGGCGAGTCGCCGGACCAGCACGGGGAGCGCCCGCCAGGGCCGGGGCCGGCCGAGTCCAGCGGCCGCCTGTGGGTGCCGGGACGCTGACGCGCAGGCGGCGCGCCGGCGCTGCCCGCACCCGGACGGCCGGCACGATAGACTGCGCCCGCGTTTGCACCGGATAGCGCTCGTGCTGAGCGATCCGGCCGTCAAATGTGCGCGCGACACATCCTCGCGCGGCACGCAAATCAGACCGCGGAGGATTTCTGTTGAGCAGCTTTCTGACGAACCATGGGGTCGTCGTCGCCCTTGTTTGCGCAGCGTGTGCCGTCGTGTACGGCCTCGTGACGGCGCGATCCCTGCTGGCGCTTTCGCCGGGCAACGAGAAGATGCAGAACATCTCCTTGGCCGTCCAGCAGGGCGCGCGCGCCTACCTGAACCGCCAGTACACGACGATCGCAGTCGTCGGCGTCGTGCTGTTCATCGCTTTGATCTTCATCCAGAACATCGCCGTCGCGTGCGGCTTTGCGATCGGCGGCCTGCTCTCGGGATCGACCGGGTACATCGGCATGAACGTGTCCGTGCGCTCGAACGCGCGCGTCGCCGAGGCCGCGCGCGGCGGAGTCTCGCCCGCGCTGAAGGTCGCTTTCCGCGGCGGCGCGATCACCGGCCTGCTCGTCGTCGGGCTCGCGCTGATCGGCGTCTCGGGCTACTACGGCGCGCTGACGTCGTGGTTCGGTGACAGCCAGAAGACGGCGGTCGACGCGCTGATCGGCCTCGGCTTCGGCGGCTCGCTGATCTCGGTGTTCGCAAGGCTCGGCGGCGGCATCTTCACGAAGGCTGCCGACGTCGGCGCGGACCTCGTCGGCAAGGTCGAGGCCGGCATCCCCGAGGATGACCCGCGCAACCCCGCGACGATCGCCGACAACGTCGGCGACAACGTCGGCGACTGCGCCGGCATGGCGGCGGACCTGTTCGAGACCTACGCGGTGACGGCGATCGCCGTGATGCTGCTCGGCGTGCTCACCTTCCACGAGTCCACCCGCGTCGTGCTGTACCCGCTCGTGATCGGCGCGGTGGCGATCATCGCCTCGATCATCGGCACGTTCGCGGTTCGCACGAAAACCGACAACGTCGAGCGCGCGCTGCTGCAGGGCCTGCTCGTCTCAGGCGTGCTCGCGGCGGCGGCCTTCGCTCCGATCACCTACTGGCTGATGCGCAACATCACCTACAGGGTGGTCGGCAGCTCCGTCAACACGCCGAGCTGGGGGCGCCTGTACCTCTGCTCGCTGATCGGAATCGCGGTCACGGCGCTGCTGTTCGGACTGACGGAATACTACACGTCGACCCGCTTCTCGCCGGTGAAGAAGACGGCGAAGGCGTCGATCACCGGCCACGCGACGAACATCATCCAGGGATTCGCTTCGGGCCTGCAGGCGACGGCGCTGCCGGCGATCGTGATCGTCCTCGGGATCCTCGGCTCGTGGAAGCTCGCGGGCGGCGGCGTGACCGGGATCTACGGCATCGGCGTCGCAGCGGTCGGCCTGCTGTCATTGACCGGCCTGATCGTCGCGCTCGACGCGTTCGGCCCGATCACCGACAACGCCGGCGGGATCGCCGAGATGGCCGACCTGCCGGAGGACGTGCGCAAGGTCACCGATCGCCTCGACGCGGTCGGCAACACTACCAAGGCGGTGACGAAGGGCTACGCGATCGGCTCGGCGGTGCTCGCCGCGATCGTGCTGTTCGCGGGCTTCGAGAAAGAACTCGAGTTCAAGGCCGGCCACCTGATCTCGTTCGGGATCAACGAACCGCCGGTGCTGATCGGGCTGCTGCTCGGGGGCATGATGGTGTGCCTGTTCGCATCGCTGTCGATCGAGGCCGTCGGTCGCGCCGGTGGCGCGGTCGTCGAGGAGGTGCGCCGCCAGTTCCGCGAGCACCCCGGGATCATGGACTACAGCGAAGAGCCCGACTACGCGGCGTGTGTCGACATCGTCACAAAGACGGCACAGCGCGAGATGATCCTGCCGTCGCTGCTGCCGATCCTGCTGACGCTCGTCGTTGGCCTGATCGACGAGCAGGCGCTCGGCGGACTGTTGATCGGGGTGATCGTCGTCGGTTACTTCTTCGCCGTGCTGATGACCGCCGGCGGCGGCGCCTGGGACAACGCCAAGAAGCTGATCGAGGACGGCTCGTTTGGCGGCAAGGGCTCGGACGCGCATGCCGCGTCGGTGACCGGAGACACCGTCGGGGACCCGTTCAAGGACACCGCCGGGCCAGCCATCAACCCGATGATCAAGGTCGCCAACATCGTCGCCATCCTGATCATCCCGCTCATAACCTGACGCTTGGACGGGGGACGGCCGCGCGCCTGCTTTGCCGACCGGGCGAGGTCCGTCAGCCGCCCACGGGGCGCGAGGACCTAAGCTCAGCATGAGATGAACGGCCGACAGGCGCACCGCATGGGCACGCTCGTGCTGTCGCTGGCGATGGCGGTAATCGGCGTGGCCCTGATCATCCAGGCGATCACCGGGCACGGCAGCTTGATCTCGCCGCGGCTGCTGCTCGGCGTGCTGTTCATCGCGGCCGGCGGCGGGCGCTGGTATGTCGAGGTGCGCAGGCAGGGCGGGCAATGAGCACACAGGGCAGCTCGAGCGCGGATTTGGCGGCGCGCTCGCGCGGGATCGCGCGCCGCAGCATCGGCTCGCCGATCCTCTTCACGATCGTCTACTCGTCGCTCGCGAGCGCGATCTACTTCTCGCTCGGCGTGATCGCCGGCCACGCCCTCGGGCTCACGCCGCTGGTGTTCCTCGTCGCCGCGGTCGTCTACACGGTCACCGCGATGACCTACGTCGAGGGCGCCTCGCTGCACCAGGACCGCGGCGGCTCGACCGTGTTCGCCCGCTATGCCTTCAACGAGCTCGTCAGCTTCATCGCCGGCTGGGCGATCCTGCTCGACTACGTGATCCTGATCGCGGTCACCGCGTACTCCGCGACCCAGTACCTGAGGGTGTTCTGGAGCCCGCTCGGCAACCGGGGTGCGGCGCTCGCGTTGGCGCTCGCGTTCATCGCGCTTGTCGTCGTGAGCAACATCCGCGGCTTCGGCGGGCGCCGCGCGCGGCGGGTGGGCATCCTGCTCGCCGGCGATCTCCTGCTGCAGGGCTTCATCGTCGTGCTCGGCCTCGTGCTGTTCTTCAACCCGAGCACGCTGCTCGACCCGATTCACCTCGGCACCGCGCCGACATGGCCGCACCTGGTGTTCGCAATGACCGTCGCCGTGATCTCCTTTACCAGTCTCGAGTCGGCCTCGGGGCTGGCCGGGGACGTGCGCATAAGCCGCACCGGGCTCAAGCGCCTCGTCGCGAGCACGACCGCGACCGTCGCCTTCCTGTACGTCGGCATCGCGCTCGTGGCCGTCACCGCGCTGCCGGTGCACGACGGTCACACCGCGCTGGCCGGGCGCTACCTCGATGCGCCGATGATCGGCGTCGTCAGCCGCGTGCACCCGCACTGGCTCGAGAAGGGACTGATGTACGTCGTCGCGGCGATGGCGGCGGTCACGCTCGTGGCGGCAGCCAACTCGGCGATGCTCGGCCTCTCGCGCCTGGCCTACTCGCTCTCGACCAATCGCCAGATTCCCAGCGGCCTCGGGCGCCTGCATCCACAACGCTCGACCCCGTACGTGCTGATCATCTTCGCCGGCCTGATCGCGGCGGGGCTCGCCGCGACCGAGGACCTCGACTTCCTCGTCGGCATCTACGCCGTCGGCGCGACGCTCGCGTTCACGATCGCGCACCTGTCGATCTGTCGCCTGCGCTACACCGAGCCCGACCGCGATCGTCCCTATCGCGTGCCGCTGTCGGTGCGGGTGCGCGGCGGCGAGCTGCCGCTGCCGGCCGTGTTCGGGGCGCTGGTCTCCGCCGGCGGCCTCGTGGCGGTGCTGATCCTGCACCCGACCGCGCGGTTCGTCGGGCTCGGCTGGATGCTCGTCGGAATCGCGCTCTATGTGATCTATCGCCGCGCCGATGAGACCTCGCTGCTGCGGCGCGTGACCGTCTCGCCGCGGGTGCTGCGCGCCGACCAGCCGGGCGAGCGCGACTACGGCTCGATCCTCGTGCCGCTGTTCGGGACCGACCTCGACGACGACATCGTGCAGACCGCCGCGTTGCTGGTTTCCAGCGAGCAGACCGACGAGGCCGCGATCGACGCCGCCACGATCGAGGCGGTGTGGATGTTCGTGATCCCGATGTCGCTGCCACTCGACGCGAGCCTGCCAGAAGCGCAGATCAAGCACGCACGCCAGGTGCTCGCGCGCGCGAAGGCGGTGGGGGAGGAGTACAACGGCGTGCACGTGGCGACCGCGACCGTGCGCACGCGCCGCGCGGGCTATGCGATTGTCGATGAGGCGCGTCGGCGTGGCGTGGAGGCGATCGTGCTCGGGGCCGAGGAACCGTCGCTGATCCGCGGCGGCGCGCGCCTGGGCGGGCGCGGCGGGCCGCTGGAGGGATATGTAGGAGACGTCACAAAGTACGTCGTGCGCAAGGCTGACTGCCGAGTGATCGTCACCGCTCCGGCCGCTCGCCCGGCGGCGGGCGAGGAGACCGACCACCCGCAACAGACGAGCGCCCCCATCGTCTAACCTGCCCGATATGTCCTTTGGCCAAGATTCATGTTCGTTCTGATCGTCGGTGCCGGCCGCGTTGGCTCGGCCGTCGCCAAGTCCGCGCTCGCTTCCGGCCACGAAGTCTCCGTGCTCGATGAGGATCCACTGTCGCACGAGCGCCTCGACGCCGGGCAGAGCAAAAGCTGGGAGGACTCCGGCGGCGAGTTCACGGTCGGCACGGCGCTCGAGACCGAAGCGCTGATCCAGGCGGGCATCGAGCGCGCAGACGTGTTCATCGCGTCCACCGCCGGCGACAACACCAACCTGGTGATCGCCCAGATCGCCCAGAAGCGCTTCGGCGTCGAGAAGGCGATCGTGCGCGTGATGGACCCCGCACGCGCTGACTGGTACCGCGAGCAGGGGCTCGAGACGATATCCCCGACCAAGCATGCGATCGAGATGTTCGAGCGCACGCTGCAGCCCGAGGCTGCGTAATCGCCGTGTACGCGATCATCGCCGGCGCGGGAAAGGTCGGGCGCAACCTCGCCCGGGAGCTGATCAACAAGGATCACGAAGTCACGCTGATCGAGTCCTCGCGCGACTGCTACCTCGCCAGCGAGGAAGAGTTCGAGCACGCCGTGCAGTACGGCGATGCGACCGAGCTGTGGGTGCTCGAGCGTGCCGGCATTCAGCGCGCGGACCTGGTGATCGCGGTGACCGGCGACGACGAGGACAACATCCTCGTCTGTCAGGTAGCCAAGGAGAAGTATCTCTGCGATCGGATCATCGCCCGCGTCAACAACCCCCGCAACCACGACCACTTCCGGCTGCTGGGGATCCAGCCAGCCGTCTCGGCCACCGACCTGATCCTCCGCCTGATCGAGCACGAGGTGCCGCGCTACGGCCTCGTGCACCTGCTCGCGCTCGAAGAGGAGCGTCTGGAGATCATCGAGCTCGAGGTCAGTCCCAACGCGCCGACGGTCGGCGAGAAGGTCGTCGACATCGCGCTGCCCGAAGGCTGTCTGATCATCTCCGTGCTGCGCGGGCGCTCCGGCTTCGTGCCCAAGCCGGACACCGTCATCGAAGCCGGCGACGAGGTGCTGCTGGTGCTCGACCCCGGGCTCGAGGACGCGATCACCGCCTACTTCGCGCCCGACGGGCAGCCTGCTGCTTTCTGAGGCTCGCAGGCGGGCGTTCGAGTCCGACGGATCCGCCCGCCGGTTGGCTATTCTCTAGCCAGACACTGTCCGGGATAGTCCAATTGGCAGTGACGCCCGGTTCTGGTCCGGGAGATTGGGGTTCGAGTCCCTGTCCCGGAGTTTGCTCGCGCAGACGGCGCTCAGCCCACGCGACGGGGCGGTTGCGGTGTGTTTTGCGGGTCTCGGGGCGATCAAAAACCCGCAAATCGCGGGTTTTTAGATGTCGTTCCGCCGCGCGGCGTGATATTCGTTCGTCGCGTAGGAGAACCGCGGGGGGCCTCCGGTTGATAGTGCGAGGGTTCCTTGACGGGGGAAGGCTGGCCCGGCTCGTCGGGTTCGCCGCACGAGGAACACTCAACTTGGAGGAAAGTCATGGAGCGACGTAATCTACGGGCGGCCGGTGCGCTTGTGCTGGTCTGCGGCCTGCTGCTGATGGCCTTTTCGGCCTCTGCAAGCGGTGCCCCGGTAAAGCCGCAAAAAGCGGAAGCCGAAAACTGCAAGATCTTCAGTCTGCCCGGCCTGATGCGCCAGGGCGAGTTCGGGAACGTCGGCAGCGTCGGCGACATCGTGACCATCGAGTGCAACTCGAAGGTATTCCCCGGCGGGACGCCGGTCGAAATCAACGACAGCCAGTTGGAGAGCCGTTGCTCCGGGCTGGGCACCGGGTTCCACGGGATCATCTGGGCGAACCCCAACCGCTTCAAAGCCGGGCTCCCGGGCATCGCGATCGGCTCGAGCATCAAAACCGAACTCGACGGCGAGGGCAACGTCAACGTCGCGTTCGTGGCCGGCCCGAACTGTGCCGTTGGGGACACCTCGATCTCCGCGCATACGGAAGTCGGCAACGGCAACACGACGGTTGAATCGTTCTCGACCCCGTTCGCGGTCGAAGCCGCGAAAACAAGCCCCGTGGGCGCGACGGCGATGCCGAAGGAACAGGTCGAGGACGAAATGTCGAGCTCCGTCGCGACGTTGGTCCAGGTCGAGTTCCCGCAGACCGAGGAGAAAGTGCGTCTCGCGGCGCCCGAGCTCTTCTCGCGCTGTGAAGTGGCCCCGTTTGGCCTCCCCGCCGCGAAAGTGATCTGGATGCGACCGAACTTCGCGTCCTTCTTCGGCATCCCATTCAGGGTGTTCGCCGTCGGGAAAGAACTCGCGGGTGGCACGGCGACGGAACCGGGCAATGGCGAAGCATTGAAGACCGACAACGACGGCAACGCCTTTGCGATCGCGCTCGGCGGCGCCTCGTGCAAACCGGGCAAGTCGTTCTTCGACGCCGACGAGGAAGCCTCGCCGTTCCTGACAGAAGAACCAGGGTTCACGATCAAACCGCCGGAACAGACGGAATTCTGACGTTGACCCTGTGAAGCACTGACCTTGCTCCATGAGGCAAGGGGCGTGCCGGTTCTGGGAGCGAGTGCTCCCGGAACCCGGCGCGCCCGCCTGGGCATGGCTAGTCTGGCTGCGCGAAGGACGATCCGCCGCGGGCTGCACACGGCCCGAGGCGTTGCCGGGAGGCATGCACGGCCCTTGCCCGCTGCACGGCCCTTGCCCGCTTATTCGTAGAGGTCGTGGAGGTCGCTGTCGTTGGGCGAGTCGGGGTCGAGGAAGTCGATCAGCGACGGTCCTCGTGGCTCGGTGTAGCCGTCGCCCATCAGCTGCAGCGCGAAGGCGTCGGCGCGGCCGTGCAGGATCCCCTCCATCTCCTTGTCGTACTCGGCGGCGCTGAGGAGCTCATCTTTGCGCGCCTGGCTGACGCGCGGAGCGGAGGTGGAGATCCGTTCGGCAAGCAGCACCAGGCCGACTCCGAGACGCGGAAGGATGGTCGTTGACAGCCCGAGCAGGATCAGCAGCGAGGAGCTCATCTCGATCGAGACGATCTCTACGTGGCGATCGCGTAGAAGCTCCCAGCGACGGGCGTGACGGTAGGGATCGGGTAGCGGCCACGTGTGCTCGCCGGACCAGCTCTGGTCGCTGAGCAGGAGCGCCAGGCGCAGGTACGCGTCGATCTGCCCGATGGCGCTGCTGACGGCGCGAAGGTCCGCCGGCGTGTGCATCGGCACGGCGTTGTTCTCGCCGCGCAGGTCGGGATCCTCCGCGGCGTTGGGCTCGGCCCGGGCCTCGGCTTGCGGCTCGGCGAAGTATCTGGTTCTCAAGAGAAGCGGGCGTGTCATGACGCCGGCTGGGGCCTTCATGACGGGAAGGCTACACGCGTGGAATAGCGCGAGGGGCTCAAGCGTGGACGGCGCGCGGTTTGCGTTTGCGTGCTCGGGTGCGCGCTGACGGCGTCCCGCCGTCGGCCGCCGGCGCCAGCTGACCGAGCTGCCACAGGCCGGCGTCGTGTCTGGTGTCGATCCAGCGCTGCGCGTCGCGCCGGCCGAGCGCGATCAGCGCGTCGATGAACTCGTGCGCGAGGAACAGGTAGCTGAGCAGCTCGCCGTGGATCGCGCTGCGCTCGGCGTTGACGATCCGCCCGAGCACGGCGATGTCGGTGTTGCGCACGAGGCTCGCGATGCTCGCGTAGCGCCGCTTGTAGATCTCGCGGGCGAGGCGCCCGATCTCGAGGCGATCGCTCGGCGCGATGAAGATGAAGGGGATCCTGCGGTGATGCGCGTGATTGGCGGCGGCTCCCTTCGCCGCGTTCGGCGCGAGCGCCTCGTTCACGGCGGCGAGCGTCGCCACATCTTCACCGAGCTGGTCCGCGAGCACGACCTGCAACAGCTGCGCGACGCCGTCCAGCGCGTCCGGCTCGCTCGATGCCCTGGCACGCGTCACCGAGGAGTTCAGCCCGATCACGACGACGCGATCGGCACCGAGTCCGAGCGCCGGCGTGAGCGGTGCGTTCAGGCGCACGCCGCCGTCGCCGTACCAGCCTTTCGCTTCTTTTGGCTGACGGATCTCGATCGCGGGAAACGCCCCCGGAATCGCCGCCGACGCGAGCACGTGCTCAGGCGCCAGCGGCGTCGCGAAGTAGTCGATCGCGCGCAACGGGTTGAGCCCGAGATCGGGGCCGCCGTGGTGAAAGACGACGCTGCGGGTGTTGGCGTACGCGGTTGCGACCACCGCGGCGGCGGTGAGCGAGCCGTCCTGGACGTTGCGCGCGATCGCCTCGAAGGAGACGAGCCGCTCGAGCGTGCCGCGCAGCGGAGTGGGGTCGAGCAGCCCCGCGAGCCCACCCCCGGGCAGCCCGGCGAGCATCGCGCCGGCGCCGAGCAGGCGACCGATCTCGCCCCGGGAGACGAGTGGGCGCAGCGCGTCGTCCCAGCGCAACTGCCGCCACATCTCGACCGCGGCGCCTGCTGTATCGGCCAGTGGCTGCTCCGCACGAGCCGCGAAGAACGCACCGTTGAGTGCGCCGATGCTCGTTCCGACGATGATGTCGGGGGCCTGGCCGCGCTTGGCGAGAGCCGGCGCGAGTGCAGCGAGCGCACCGGCCTCGTAGGCGCCGCGCACGCCGCCGCCGGCGAGCACGAGGGCGATACGTTCGCGCCGGGCGGTCATCACGCGGCCTGCCTGGCCCAGTCGCGGTACAGCTCGAAGTAGCGACCGCCGGCGGCGATCAGCTCCTCGTGTGTGCCCTGCTCAGCGATGCGGCCGTGCTCGAGCACGACGATGCGGCCAGCCTGGCGGATGGTGGAGAGGCGGTGGGCGATCACGATCGAGGTGCGCCCGGCGAGCAGCCGGCGCATCGCGCGTTCGATCCGTCCCTCGGTGTGCAGGTCGACGTTTGAGGTGGCCTCGTCGAGGATCAGGATGCGCGGGTCGGCGATCAGCGCGCGCGCGAACGCGATCAGCTGACGCTGTCCGGCCGACAGCTGCGCGCCGCGCTCGCCGACTTCGGTCTCGTAGCCGCTGGGCAGCTCGGAGATGAACTCGTCGGCGCCGACGGCCTCTGCGGCTGCGCGCACCTGTGCGTCGTCGGCGTCGGGGCGCCCGAAGGCGATGTTCTCGCGCACCGTGCCCGAGAACAGGAACGCCTCCTGGGGCACGATCCCCATCTGCGAGCGCAGCGAGTGGCTCGAGAATCTCGCGCAGGTCGTGATCGTCGACGAGCACGCGCCCGCGCGTCGGGTCATAGAAACGGGCGGTGAGCTTGGCCATCGTCGACTTGCCGGCGCCGGTGGCGCCGACGAGCGCGATCGTCTGGCCGGCTGGCACATCCAGGTCGATGTGCTCGAGCGCGAGCACCTCATCGGGCTCGGGCTCGTTAGCGCGGGCGCTCGCCGGCGTTGCGCGATCGCCGTTCTGCGCTTGCTGCGCGGCGTCATCGCGTCGGCGCTTGGAGCGGGGTGTGTAGGCGAAGGACACGTCTTCGAAGCGGACCTCGCCACGAATCGGACCGATCGCGGGCGCGTTCGGGAGGTCTTCGAGCGTCGGCTTGACGTCGAGCAGCTGGAAGATCTTCTCCAGGGCCGCCATGCCCGACTGGTAGGTCGTGTACAGCTGCGAGAGCTGCTGGATCGGTTCGAACAGGAACGACAGCGTCGCGACGAACGCGACGATCGTGCCGACGGTGATGTGCCCGTCGATCGCCTGGTAGCCGCCGTACAGCACGATCAGCGCGAGCGCGACCCCGGACAGCGTTTCCACCGCCGGGAAGTACGTCGCGTTGAGGTGCACCGTGACCATGTTCGCGGCGCGGTTGTCCTCGTCGAGCGCGGCGAAGCGCGCTTCGTGGGCGGGCTCCTGGCCGAAGCTTCGCACGACGCGGATGCCCGACAGCGTCTCCTGCAGGTAGCCGGTGATTGCTCCGATCGTCTCGCGCGTGCGCCGGAAGGCGCCGGCGGAGACGAGTCGGAACCAGATGCTCAGGGCGGCGACGAACGGAACGACGCAGAACGTCAGCAGCGCGAGCTTGACGTCGAGATAGAGCAGCACGCCGACGGCGCCGATCAGCGTCAGGCCCGACTGGAACAGCGTGACGACGGAGTCGGTGACGAGGCTTTCGAGCGCCTCGACGTCGTTTGTCATGCGCGAGATCAGCACGCCCGCGGGGCGGCTCTCGTAGAAGCCGATCGGCTGCCTCTGCAGGTGCGTGAAGATGCGGATGCGCAGGTCGGCGAGCGCGCGCTGACCGACCCAGCCGACAAGGTAGGTCTGCGCATAGGTCGCAATCCAGACGAGCGCCGCGGAGACGAGGAAGGCGACGACGACGATCTCGAGCGTTTGGACGTCGTGCTTTTCGATGCCCTTGTCGATCGCGAGCTTGGCCAGCAGCGGCGGCGCGAGCGCGGCGGCGGTGCCGAGCACGAGCGCGATGAGCGCCGCCGCGGTACGCGTCCGGTAGGGGCGCAGCAGCTCGAACAGCCCGCGCAGGTTGCGACCGCGGCTGCCGCGGCTCGGTCGCTCACCGGCCCAGCCCGTGCCGCCGCGCGGACCGCCCGGGCCGAGGCCGGCGCGCGCGGCCCCGCCGCCGCGCCCGCCGCCACCACCCATGCCGAACGTAGGGCTCACAGTCGGCCCCCCGCGTTGGGTTGGCTGACCGTGTTGGCCGTCAGCACGTGCTCGAGGGCGTCGATATCGCCGTCGGCAGCCGAAGATGTGCCGGCCACGATCTCGCGGTAGAGCTCGGAGGTCTCGAGCAGCTCGTCGTGGCCTCCCTGGGCGACGATACGGCCGTGATCGAGCACGACTATCTGATCGGCGAGTTCGATCGTCGAGAGGCGGTGGGCGATAACGAAGGTGGTGCGTCCGGCCATCGCCTCGGCGAGCGCGACCTTGATGCTCTGCTCGGTGGAGGCATCGACCGACGAGGTCGCATCGTCGAGCACGAGCACGCGCGGGTTGGCGACGAGCGCCCGCGCGATCGCCAGACGCTGGCGCTGCCCGCCGGAGAGCGTGACGCCGCGCTCGCCGACCTGGGTTTCATACCCCTGCGGCAGCCGCGTGATGAACTCGTGTGCCTGCGCGTCGCGGGCGGCCTGTTCGACCTCGGCGAGCGGTGCGTCCGCACGCGCGTAGGCGATGTTTTCGGCGACGCTCGCCGAGAACAGGAACGGGTCGTCGCTGACGACCGCGACCGCGGCGCGCACCGAGCGCACGGTCACCTCGCGCACGTCGGCGCCGTCGAGCAGCACCTCGCCGGCCACGGGGTCATACAGCCGCGAGATCAGCGCGACGAGGCTCGTCTTGCCCGAGCCGGTCGGCCCGACGAGGGCGACGGTGCGCCCGGCGGGGACGTCGAGGTCGATGTCGCGCAGCACCGCGCGTCCGCTCTTTGGCGTCGCCTGCACCGGATCGGCGAGGGCGCTCGCGCCGAGCTCGTCGCGCGGGTCCTCGTAGCGAAGCGTCACGTCTCGTAGCTGTACGTGACCGTTGCCGGGCGGCAGCGCCGGCGCGTTCGGCACATCGGTGAGGTGCGGCTCACGGTCGAGCAGCTGGAAGATGCGCGCGCCGGAGGCGGTGGCGCGCTGGGCGAGGTTGAGGGTCACGCCGAGCGCGCGCATCGGCGTGATCAGCATGTTGACGTACAGGTAGAAGGCCGTGAACTGACCGAGCGTGAGGTGGGCGTGGATCACTTTCTCGCCGCCCAGCAGCAGCACCGCAGCGAGCCCCAGCTGGGGCAGGAAGGCGATCATCGGGTTGTACCTTGCTTCCAGGCGCGTGGCGACCATCGCCTGGCTGAAGACGCGACCGACGGTTTTGCGAAAACGCGTCAGCTGCCGGTCCTCACGGGCGAACGCCTTCACGACGCGGACGCCCGAGATGTTCTCCTCTGCGTCCGCGGTCAGCTCGGCGATCCGCTGCTGGGTTTCCTGGATCGCCGGGCGTGCGCGGCGGCCGTAGCGGTAGGAGATCGCGACGACGAACGGAACGGGAACGAGCGCCAGCACCCCGAGCCGGGGGTTGATCACGAGCATCACCGCGCCGGCGAGCGCGATCGTGAGGATCGACTGCAGGATGAACACGAGCCCGTAGCCGAGGAAGAAGCGCACCGCTGCGAGATCGACCGTGGCGCGCGACATCAGCTGCCCGGTCTGCTGGTGGTCGAAGAACCCGAGCTCGAGCCGCTGCAGCTGGCGGTATATCCGCTCGCGCTGGTCGTATTCGACCGCCAGCGACACGCGTCCGGCGACGATGCGACGCCAGTACATGAACACCCAGCGCGCGAGCACGACGGCGAGGATCACGAACGAGAGCACGAGCAGCGTGTGGCGATCGTGCGCGCGTGCGAGCGCGTGCCCGTGGGCCGCGGCGCCTTTTTGAATCGCTTCGACAGCGCGTCCGGTCAGCGCCGGCAACGCGACGCTCATCACCATCGCGAGGCTCGCGAGCCCCCAGGAGATGCTGAGGCCGCGCTTGTACGGGCTGAGGAACCCAAGTAGTCGATAGAAGATGGTCATAGTTGTATAGTCAACGATTATCGCAGGCGTGCTCGGGAAGGCGCTGCGCGGCCGCCGACGAGGCTCGCCTAAGCTGCGCCGATGGTGCCGCAGCCGCCGAGCCGATCGCCGAATCCGGCGCCGCAGGGTGGGCCGCGGGCGGGGCTGTGCGACTCATGTGCGCACCAGCAGCAGGTGCGCAACACCCGTGGCTCGGTGTTCTCGCTGTGTCTTCGCTCGCGCAGCGACAGCGCCTATCCCCGTTATCCACGCCTGCCGGTACTCGCGTGCGACGGTTATGAGCGCCGCTCCTCGTCGTGAGCGCCGGCACGGAGCTCAAACCGCGGCGGCCTCGGCGGGCACGCTCGCGGGTGCGCCTTCGCCCTCGCCTGAGACGACGAAGTCGCGGCCGCGCACCAGCACGAACCCACAGATGGCGCCCGCCAGCGCGATCGACGCGGCGATGATCAGGATCGTCGTGAACGCGTCCGTGAACCCGACGCGGTAGGCGTGCCCGAGCGCGTCGCGCGCCGCGGGGGGGAGGTGGCGGGCGAGCTGTGAGACTTCGCCGGAGACGAGCGCGCCGCCGAGCCGGTCGTGTGCGCTCGCCACCACCTCGCGACCGGGCGCGGTGGTGACCAGCGCGCCGGTGGTCTTGGTGGTGACCTGGTGCTGGAAGACGGCGCCGAGGCCGGCGATGCCGGTGGCGATGCCGACCTGGCGGAAGGTGTTGTTGATGCCCGAGGCCATGCCGCTGCGGGAGTAGTGCACGACGCCGATCGCGGTCGAGGCGAGCGGTGGGTTGATCGTGCCGACGCCGAAGCCCGCGAGCAGGAAGCCGGGGATCAGCGTCGTCCAGCCGGAGCTCGGGTCGACGGCGGTCATCGCGAGCAGCCCGCCGCTTACGCAAAGCATGCCGACGCCCAGCAGCAGCCGCACGGGCACGCGGACGCTGAGTTTGCCCGAGAACGGAGCGACGACGAATGTCATCAGCGTGATCGGTAGGAAGCGTAGCCCGGCCTGGAGCGGGTCATAGCCGAGCACGTCCTGGATGTAGAGCGTCAGGTACAGGAACATCGAGAACATCGACGCCGACACGGCGAAGGCGACGATGCTCGCGCCGGCGAAGGCCGGGCGCCGGAACAGCGTCAGGTCGAGCATCGGGCGTGCCTGGCGGTGCTCGGCGATCAGGAACACCACCAACAGCACCGCCGCGCCGATCAGGAAGCCGACGATCCGCGTCGAGCCCCAGCCCTTTTCGTTGCCCTGGATCAGCGCGAACACGAACAGGAACAGTGCCCCTGAGAACGTGATCAGCCCGATCCAGTCGACGCCTTTGGCGTTCGGGTCGCGCGACTCGCTGACCTGGTTGAGCGTCAGGAACACGGCGGCGATGCCGATCGGCACGTTGACGAAGAAGATCCATTCCCAGCCGATGCCCGAGGTGATCACGCCGCCGACGACCGGCCCGATCGCGACCGCCGCGCCGATCACGCCGCCGAACACGCCGAAGGCGATCCCGCGCTCCTTGCCGTGGAAGGCCTGCGCGATCAACGCGAGCGAGGTCGCGAACATCATCGCGCCGCCTGTGCCCTGCACCGCGCGGGCGAGGTTCAGCATCAGCGGCGTGGTCGACAGCCCGCACACGGCGGAGGACGCCGTGAACACGATCAGGCCCATCACGAACACGCGCCTGCGCCCGATCAGGTCGGCTGTGGCGCCGGCGGTCAGCAGGAAGGCGGCGAGCGTCAGCGAGTACGCGTTGACGACCCACTGCAGGTCCTCGAAGCTCGAGTGCAGCGAGCGCTGGATGTCGGGCAGCGCGACATTGACGACGGTGATGTCGAGCAGCAGCATGAAGATCGCCACCGACACCGCGATCAGGGTCCACCATTTACGCTCCACGCGGCTCCTCGCTTTCCTCTCGGGCGTGCTCTGAAGGCACTATATGAATGGGGCTCCGGCCTGCCGGCCTGCGCCTGTGCGGCGTGCGCTCAGGCGCTGCCGAGGTGACGCTCGAGAAACGGCACGATCTCGCGCCACACCTTGGCCGCGGGCTCTGGCCTGTAGGACGGGCGGTAGTCGGCGAAGAAGGCGTGGCCGGCGCCCTCGTAGACGTCGACTTTGACCTCCTGGCCGCTCGCGGCCGCGCGCTCGCGCAGCTGCTCCGCGAGCTCGGGCGAGGGGTTGGTGTCCTCGGCGCCGACGGCGGCGAGCAGCGGGCAGTGCAGCTGTCCGGCGAGCGCGAGCGGCGGCGTCGGGCGCTCGGGCGTGGACTCATCATCGGGGGAGGCTTTGTCGGCGAAGCCGCCCCAGCAGTCGACGGCGGCGTCCAGGCGGTCGCTTGAGACGGCGAACAGCAGCGTGTAGCGCCCGCCCATGCAGAAGCCGACGCAGCCGAGCTTGGCGGTGGTGTCCGCGCGTGCGCGCAGGAAGTCGGCGGCGCCCTCGAGGTCGCCGAGCACGGTGGCGTCGGACATCGAGAACAGCCGCGCCATCAGCGCCTGCAGGTCGCCCGCCGGCGGCGGGCCTCCTTCGCGCGTGTACAGGTCGACGCCGAGCGCGACGTAGCCGATGTTGGCGAAGCGGTCGGTGACGTCGCGGATGTGCTCGCCGAGGCCGCCGGCCTCGTGGATCACGATCATCGCTGGGGAGGGTCCGGTGGCCGCGGCGGGTCGCGCGAGGTAGCCGTTGATCTGGGTGCCGTCTGTCGAGGGAAAAGTGAGGTCCTCGGCGAGGATTCGGGTCGGATCGGTGACGGCGCCGGGGACGCCCTCGGGGCTTGGCTTGACGGGCACGGCGGTCATGCGCGGCTGCCTCCTTTCGCTGGCTGATCGCGTCGGGCTAGGATGCCACGAGGCGTGAATCTGGCTCCAGCTCGCGGATCTTGCGCTTCGCGCGCTTGCGCGTCTCGAGCAGCTCGTGCTCGAGCTTGGCCAGCTCGCCGGCGCGGTGGCGAACGAGCTCGAGCTGACGGTCGATGTGCCCGAGCGCCTCGCCGAGCAGCTCGCGGCGGCGCTCGGCGTCGACATCGTCGCGACGCAGCTGCGCGCGCACCTCGGCGCGCGCCTCCTCGGCGCTGAGCAGCGTCTTGAGCTCATCGAGCGAGACGCCGAGCAGCTCCTTCAGGCGGATCACCTCGCGCAGGCGCTCGACCTCCTCGTCGCTGTACAGACGGTGCTGGCCGGCGGGTCGCGCGGGCGCCTCGGGCAGCAGGCCGATCTCCTCGTAGTAGCGGATCGTGCGGGGCGTGGTGCCGACCAGGCGGGCGACGTCGCCGATCCGCAGCGGGCTCATACCGTGACCCGCCCGCTCGCCTGCGCCTCGGCGATCTCCGACGGGAGCTCCGGCGCCTCGTCCAGTTGCTCGGAGTGGCGCGGGCGCAGCAGGCACACGAACACGCCCACCAGCGAGGTCGCCGCCAGCACCCACAGCGCGGTGTGCATGTTGGCGATGAACGGCGCGAGCCGCTTGTCGGAGAGGCCCTTGGAGAGGCCCGAGAAGATCGCGAACAGCGTCGCTTTCGGAATCGCGGCGGTGACGATCGCGAGCACGAACGCGATCGACAGCACGGCGCCGGTGTTCTGCAGCAGCGTGCGCGCGCCGGCGGCGATGCCGCGACGGTAGGCCGGCACGGTGCCCATCATCGCGGCGGTGTTGGGGCTGTTGAACATCCCCGAGCCGGCGCCGACGACGAATAGCCACAGCCCGCTCTGCCAGTAGGCACTGTGCACCTGCAGCGTCGTCATCGCGGCGAGGCCGATAGCGGTGACGAGCATGCCCAGCGCGGCCAGCGCACGCGAGCCGTGGCGGTCGGCGTAGATACCTGCGATCGGCGAGGCGATCAGCATGCCGAGCGCCAGCGGGATCAGTTTGATGCCTGCTTCGATCGGCGTGGCGCCCTGGGCGCCCTGGTAGTAGAAGACGAACAGGAACAGCAGCGCGAAGCGCGCGAGGCCGTTGATGAAGGACGCGGCGCTGGCGGCGGCGAACAGACGGTTGCGGAACAGTCCGAGGTCGAGCATCGGCGCGGGCGAGCGAAGCTCGATCAGAACCCACAGCGGCAGCAGCACCGCGGCGACCACGAACGCGCCGATCACGAGACCGTCGTCCCAGCCGCTGATGCCGCCGCGCGAGACGCCGTAGACGAGGCCGGTGAGGCCGACGACGAAGGTGAGCGTGCCGGGCACGTCGTAGCCGCGCACCGAGTCGGGTTTGCCGAGCTCGCGCAGGATCAGCGCGCCCCAGGCTGCGCCCGCGAGGGCCAGCGGGACGTTGAACCAGAACACCCAGTGCCAGGAGATCGCGACGAGCGCGCCGCCGAGCACCGGACCGAGCACCAGCCCGATCGCGGCGACCATCGTGTTGGCGCCCATCGCCAGCCCGAGTTCCTCCTTGGGGAACGCGTCGGTGACGAGCGCGGCGGCGTTGGCGAACAGGAACGCAGAGCCGATGCCCTGCAGGATCCGCCACAGGATCAGCACCGTGGCGTCGCTGGAGAAGCCGGCGCCCAGTGACGCGAGCGCGAACACGACGAAGCCGCCGACGTAGGCGCGCTTGCGTCCGAACAGGTCTGAGAGGCGCCCGGCCATCAGCACCAGCACGGTCGCGGCGATCAGGTAGGCGAGGATCACCCACACCAGCGCGAGCAGGCTCGTGTGCAGCGAGCGCTCGAGGTCGGGCAGCGCGATGATCAGCGTCCCCGAGTTGGTGGCCGCGAGCAGCATGCCGAGGCTTGTGCAGGACAGTGCCCACCACTTGTAGTTGGCGTGACCGGCGGCGACACCGAAGCGCGACGCGGTTGGGATGGCTGCGCCATTGGCCGGAGCTGCCAAATCGGTGCTCGCCGGCCGTCGCGTATCGGGTGTCGAATCTGACGTGAACGTAAGGATCACGATAGCATGTGCACGTCGCGGCCTGGAGTGCTAAAACGTAGTCATGGCATCGAGCGAGCCGAAGGTGATCAAGTCCGAGGAGCAGTGGCGTGAAGAGTTGACGCCGGCGCAGTACGACGTGCTGCGCAAGGCCGGGACCGAGCCGCCGTTCACGGGCGAGTACGTCTACAACAAGGACTCCGGCGACTACACCTGCGCGGGCTGCGGAGCGGTGCTGTTCAGCGGCGACACGAAGTTCGACTCGGGAACCGGCTGGCCGAGCTTCACCGAGCCGGCGGTCGCAGAGGCCGTCGAGCTGCGCCCGGACAACAGCCTGTTCATGCGCCGCACAGAGGTCGTCTGCCGCACCTGCGGCGGGCATCTCGGGCACGTCTTCGACGACGGGCCGGGGCCTGACGGTCAGCGCTACTGCATCAACTCGGCAGCGCTGTCGTTCGCGCCGAAAGACGCACCCGCAGACACGCCTGACCAGTAGCCTTCCCGGGCATGATCATGCAAGACCAGTCGCGCCGGCTGTCCGAGCCGCTGCGCTGGGGCAGGCGCGAGAAGACGGCAATCGCGGTGCTGCTCGGCTGCGTGGTGCTCGCGCTCATCGGGCTGGGCACGTACGCGCTGAGCAGCGGCGGCACGGCGCGCAAGGACTGCATCGAAGTCAACTTCGCCTCGACGCTGGGTGGCGCCACAGACCGTGCCTGCGGCGCCACTGCGCGCAAGGTGTGTGCCACACCCGGCGCGTTCGCACACGAGGCCGCTGAACTGCGCGCGTCGTGCCGCCGCGCGGGCTTCCCGGTCGACTGACCTCTCCGCGCGGGCTCCGCGCCCAGACCGGCGGTTTCGCGCACGTCGCGCGGGCCCGCGAGCGCCGTCTAGACAAATGTCGAAACGCATGGACCAAGACTTGGCCAGGATGGCCCTACCCCGGTTCCCGCGTCCCGGTTTTCATACCGGGACTGTGATCGGTGGGGGGCTCGCGCTGTGCGTGGGCACGTCCCTACAAAGCCAAACAACTGCAGGAACGGAGGCACATGACCTGGCTGTCATACCCAAGTTGGCTGAACGCGGGGGACAACGCATGGCAGATGACCGCAGCAACGTTCGTCGGGCTGATGAGCCTGCCGGGCCTCGCGGTCCTGTACGGCGGTGTTATGCAGAAGCGCTGGTCGGTCAACGCGATGATGCTCACGTTCGTGGCGTTCTGCGTGACGCTCATCGTCTGGTGCCTGTGGGCGTTCAAGATGGGCTTCGGCGAATCCATCGCTCATTCGGGCGGTGGCTTTTTCGGAGCGCATTCGTTCTTCGGAACGTTCCTGGGCAAGCCGGGAAGCGTGCTCAGTCATACAGGTGAGGAGGCCCAGGCGATCATCCCGTCGGTCACCGAAGGCCCGCCGTTCCATTTCCCGGAGGCGTCGCTCGTCTACTTCCAGTTCGTGTTCGCCGCGATCACACCGATCCTCGCGCTGGGCTCGGTGCTCGGCCGCGTCAACTTCAAGGCGTGGATCCCGTACGTAGCGCTCTGGATCACGTTCGTATACGCGGTCAACGCGTTCCTGCTCTGGGGCGGCGGGTACTTCGCCGCACACGGCGCGTTGGACTACTCCGGTGGGTACGTGATCCACCTCTCCGCAGGGATCTCAGGGTTCGTGTTCGCGGCCGTGATCGGTCCACGATTGCAGCGAGATCGCGAGGTCGATGCTCCGAACAACCTGTTGATGTTGGCAGTGGGTGCCGGTCTGCTGTGGCTTGGTTGGAACGGGTTCAACGGTGGTGACTCCTACTACGCCGGTGCAGATGCTTCAGCCGCGGTGATCAACACCAACCTGTGCACGGCGGTGGCGATGATGGTGTGGATCGCGTGGGACTACATCTTCCGCGACAAGCCATCGATGATCGGGGCCATCAACGGCATGATCACGGGCCTGGTGGGTATAACCCCGGCGGCGGGGTTCGTCAACGGCTGGGGGGCGATAATCATCGGGGTCGTCGACGCAACGATCGTGTGGATGGCTATCCGCTATCTCAGCCGGGTGCGGCCGTTCAGGAACGTCGACGATACCTTGGGGGTGATCTATACCCACGGTATCGCCGGTCTATGCGGAGGCCTGATGGTCGGGTTGCTTGCCGATCCAGCGGTGGTCGAGTACATCGGTGTGGGCGGCGCGGCGAACCTCCCAGGAAAGGAGGGACTGCTGCTGGGCGGAGGCTGGACGCTGCTGCGCTGGCAGGCTGAGTCGGGAGCGTGGGTGATCGCCTACACCGCACTGGTGACGTTCATCATCCTGAAGGTGCTCGGGATCTTCGTGCCACTGCGGCTCAGCGACGAGGAGCTGGAGATCGGCGATCACGCGATCCACGGCAACGAGGTCTACCCCTCGGATGTGCCGACGCTGGGTGGTCCACATGCACCGGCGTGGCAGCCGAGTGGCGCATCGCCCGCCGGAGCGGGGGCGTAGCGAGAAGCTCTCTCCGTCGCGGGTGCGTCCTCCCCACGGACGCGCCCGCCTCGGGGTTGAGGACGGTCGGCGGCCCCGCCTCGGCGGGGCCGCCCGCGTGTCTGAGACGCCCAGCCAGAGGCACGCGCCTGACGTCCCCGAGCGACTCGCGCCGGGACGCTCGCGGTCCTCGGGATCCGTGGCGAACCCGGTAGGAGAGGAGTATGCTGCCAGCAACTACGCGAACGGGGGGGGATGTCATGCAGCCTGCAACGAAGCGGCCGGGGGTGCTTTGCATTATTTGCGCGGCCGGAAGTGGCGTGATGCGGTTCGCGGCGCTCGGACTATGCCTTGCGGGCACGTTCACGTTGAGCGCGGTCGCTGCGTCGTCAGCGTCTGCTGCCACGGCAGAATACGGCGAATGCGTATCCCACGCGAAAGGCAACTACACGAACTCGAACTGCACGACGAAATCGAAACCGAAGAAGGGCGATTTCGAATGGATTCACGGGCCCGGCGAATGCTACGCAATGAAGCATGGCGAATACACCAACTCGTCGTGCACCGCCAAATCGAAAAAGAAGAAAAAGGGCCACTTCGAAGTGTCGCCAGCCTCCTACGACAACTGGACCAGCTACGATCCCGCGCCGGTTGTTCTAGAAGCGCTGGAACCCTTCGACATCGTGATCACCTGCTCCGAAGGTAGCCACATGCTGGGTGAACTCACCAGCGGCAAAACGATCCATGACAATTTCATTCAGCTATACGGCTGTAGCGGCTCTGAAGCCGGTAAAGCCTCCTATTCATGCCAAGGTCCAGGCATGGACGAAGAGCCCGGCGACCTCATATCGGGTCCGCTCAACGGCAGCTTGGAAGTCGAGGAGCCCAGCGGAGATCTCGTGACGAAGCTCACTGGCGAAGATGGCTACATGTTCGAAATGGTGTGCCACAACCCTGCCGCTCCAGGAGAACTCCAAAAACTGAGGTTCGCCGGATCTACGACCGATGCCAATGCCGGCGATCTGGTAGATCAGATGGGCCTCGTCGAATACAACGACTTCGAGGATGCTGCCTTTGGCTCGGGACTCACTTCCGGCTACAACGACGACAACCTCGGATGGCACGAAGGCTACGGCCGCGCGTACTTCTCCGGCCAAACGAAGAGCGAGTTTCTATTCGAAATCGAGATCAGAGAGTAGGCGACATGACGCTCACGGCCGGTGAGCCTGCCTGAGGCGGCGAATGCGTGCGCTGGTGCCGCTGATTCTCGGAGCTCGCGCTGCGCAGGGTGGACGATCAGCGACTACGGATGCGCTGGCTGCTGAGCCGTTAGACCAATCGGGCAGGCGACACCCGTGCCGCCGAGTCCGCAGTAGCCGCCCGGGTTCTTCGCGAGGTACTGCTGGTGGTAGGCCTCGGCGTAGTAGAACGGGTGCTGCGCGTCGAGCTGGCCGAGCTCGGTGCTGATCGTCCCGTGGCCGGCCGCTGAGAGCATCTCCTGATAGGCGCTCATCGAAGCCTCCGCGGCGGCTCGCTGCACGTCGTCGGTGCAGAGGATCAGCGAGCGGTACTGGGTGCCGACGTCGTTGCCCTGTCGCATGCCCTGCGTCGGATCGTGGCCCTCCCAGAACAGCCGCAGCATCTCCTGGTAGCTCGTCTTGGCTACCTCGAAGGCGACGAGCACGACCTCGGCGTGGCCGGTTCGCCCGCTGCAGACCTCCTCGTAGGTGGGGTTCGGCGTGACGCCGCCGGCGTAGCCGACGGCAGTCGTGTAAACGCCATCGGCTTCCCAGAAGATCCGCTCGGCGCCCCAGAAACAGCCCATGCCGAAGACGGCGCTCTGCACACCGTCTGGAAACGGCCCCTTCAAGGGCGTCCCAAGGACGTAGTGGCGGTCGGGAACCGAGACCTCCTGCGCGCGCCCCGGGAGTGCGGCGGCAGGCTCAACCATGGTGCTCTTGTCACTGCCGAAGATGCGCATGCATCCAGGCTAGCCGATGCGCGTGTGGATGCCGGCCGCGGCTGTAGAGTGCGCGGGCATGAGCGCGACGCCTGCCGCCGGCTTGGCCGGTTGTGTCGGGGGATCTGGGGAGAAGCCGTGAGCGATCAACCGGTCGTTCGCTACGAGGTCGCCGAGCGTGTCGCGAGGATCACGCTCGAATCGACCAGAGCGCGGAAACGGGATCACTCCGCGTCTGGTTAGCGAGCTCGCCGCGTGTGTCGAGCGCGCCGATCTGGATCCGGCGGTGCACGTGCTGCTGCTGTCTGGTGCGGGGCCCGGCTTCTGCGGAGGCTATGACCTGGTGGAGAGCGCAGAGGGCGCGGGCGACGCTAGTGCTCCCGGATCGGATGCAACGGTCGGCTCGCCGCTCGATCCGTCGGTGATCGCCGGCAACCACGATCCGCGCGCGACGTGGGATCCGATGGTGGACTACGCGATGATGGGGCGCAACGTTCGCGGCTTCATGTCCCTGTTCAACTGCGGCAAGCCGGTCGTGTGCAGGGTGCACGGCTTCTGCGTCGCCGGGGGCACGGACATGGCGCTGTGCTCGGATCTGCTCGTGATCGCGGAGGACGCCAAGATCGGCTACCCGCCGGCGCGTGTATGGGGCTCGCCTACGACCGCCCTGTGGGCGCAACGCGTTGGCGCCCAGCGCGCGAAGCGCCTGCTGTTCACGGGCGACTCGCTGTCGGGCAGGGAGGCGCTCGAGTGGGGGCTGGCGATCGAGGCGCCGGCGCCGGAGCACCTCGTCGCTCGGACCGACGTGCTGCTCGAGCGGATCGCCCGCGTTCCCGTCAACCAGCTGATGATGATGAAGCTGCTCGTCAACAACGCCCTTTACGCCCAGGGCTTGCACGCCAGCCAGGTTATGGGGACTGTCTTCGACGGGATCGCGCGCCACACGGCCGAGGGCTTCGCCTTCCAACAGCGGGCAGCCGAGGCGGGCTTCCGCGAGGCGGTGCGCGAGCGCGACGAGCCGTTCGGCGATCTGGGGCGCTCGACCTTCAAGGGCTAGCGGCGCGTGGCCAGCAAGCGTTGGCGCGCATATGCAATCGTACGGGCGTGGCATTGATCACAGCGAGCCGCCCACTCGGAAATCAGCTCAAGCGCGTGTTTCCCTCGCGGCCGTTCCACGTGCGTTTCTGGGACGGAAACGCGGTCGTCGCGACCGAGGGGAGAGCGCCGACGTTCTTCGTGCGTCGCCCGACGGCGCTCGCGCACTTCCTGTCTGCTCCAGGGACCCTCGGCCTCGGGCGCGCCTACGTCGACGGCTCGTTGGCGGTCGACGATCTCGACGGGGCCTTCCTCGTCGTCGACGAATGGGAGCCGCCGCCGCTGGCGATGTCCGATCGCGTTCGACTGGGGCTAGCCCTGGTTGCGGCCGCTGCCCCGGGCGGGCTGCCACAACGACCCGGCCTCGAGTTGATCCTGCGCGGTCAGCTGCACAGCGCCGAGCGCGACGCGGCCGCGGTTCGCTACCACTACGACGTCGGCAACGACTTCTTCGCGTTGTTCCTGGACGAGTCGATGACCTACAGCTGTGCAATCTTCTCCCGCGGCGCGAGCACGCTCGCCGAGGCGCAGCAGACGAAACTGGAGCTCGTCGCGGGCAAGCTCGCGCTCGAGCCCGGCATGCGCGTGCTGGACGTTGGTTGCGGCTGGGGCAGCTTCGCGATCCACGCCGCCCGGGAGCACGGGGCGGAGGTGCTCGGCATCACGCTGTCTGAGCGCCAAGCCGAGCTCGCGCGGGAGAAGGTCGCGCAGGCAGGCGTCGCCGACAAAGTCGAGATCCGGGTGGCTGACTATCGCCAGCTGCAGCGCTCGTCGTTTGACGCAATTGCGAGCATCGGCATGTCCGAGCACGTCGGCGATCGCCAGATCGACGTGTACGCAAAAACGCTGTTCGAGCTGCTGAAGCCAGGCGGCGTGCTCCTGAACCACGCGATCGCCGCGTTGGATCCGAGCGCCGATCCGCTCGAGGACCTGTTCTCGACGCGCTACGTGTTTCCCGACGGCGAGCCGCTGCCGCTCTCGCGCGTGCAGCTTGCACTCGAGCGCTCCGGCTTTCACAGCGAGCACATAGAGGGCTTTCGCGAGGACTACGCGGAGACGCTGCGACACTGGGCGCGCAGGCTCGATGAGCGCCTGCCGGAGGCCGAGGCGCTGGCCGGCGTGGAGCGCACGCGCGTGTGGCGGCTGTATCTGCGCGCCGCCGGACACGGCTTCACGACCGGTCTGACCGCCGTCTATCAGGTGAAAGCGCGCCGCCCGCTGTGAGCGAGCGTCATCGCGCCCGCTGACGCTTCAGGAGTGCTCGCAGGCCCCAGCGCCAACGGAACCGCTCGCACTTGCAGATGGCGCAGTCTTCGCCTGGGCGGTAGTGCTTGTGCTCGTGGCGTTCATGGCCGCAGGCGCAAACATGTGAGCGGGTTATGAAGCGGGCCACCATGCGTAGGACAAGAGCATCGCGATCGGCGCGGCGGCGAAATGCGATCATGCTGAACATCGCGGCGACGTCGACGAGCCTCGCGCCGCGCCTACGGCCCGTGACAACGCCGGATAGGGGCTGTAAGCTGTGGACTACCTGCGGATGTAGCTCAGCTGGCTAGAGCGTCGCCTTGCCATGGCGAAGGTCGAGGGTTCGAATCCCTTCATCCGCTTCACGCAAAACCCCCGGATTTCCGGGGGTTTTGTTGTTTCCGGGGCGGAATGGAATGGAGGCTCCTGCCCGTGGGTACCAGCCGTGGGTACCAAAGATGCCATCAGGATGTCAGCGTGCCGCCGGTCCTTTTGAGGACGATCGCCTCGATCTCGGGGGCCGTATGTGTTGGCGGCTCTTCTAATCTCGCATCCGCAGTTGGGTCTAGCTTGCTTGGAGTGATGGAGTACCGAGACGACCGGGATCTTCACGTCTACACAGATGGCTCGTCCTACCCTGGGCCGCGCCGCGGGGGCGTTGGCATCCGGTTTGTGACGACCGATGCGGAGGGCAACGAACAGTTCGAGGACTACCCGCTCCCCGGCTACGACAACGCTTCGAACAACCAGGCGGAGCTTGCGGCCGTGATCGATGCGCTCAAAGCCGTGGTCTTGCGACGCATCATCGACCTGAAGCGGTACCGGCGAATCGTCATCTGGACCGACTCGAAATACCTAACGGAAGGCTACGACAGCGCTCGCTTCTCATGGCAGAGCAATGGCTGGAAGACGCGAGATGGGAATCCCGTGGCCAACGCTGCCCAATGGAAAGAGTTCCTACGGCTCGCTCACCGTTCTGGAAAGCCGCTCGAAATGAAATGGATCAAGGGGCACAAGAAGAGCGAGCACAACAAGGCAGTGGACAAGCTCGCCAAGCAGTCCGCCTCGGTGCGGACCGGTCGGCACCTATCGCTCGTCAAGGTCCGCCGTAAGCGCACAGACGCATCGCTTGAGAAGGGCAGCGTGCGGATGAAGGCCCAGCGCATAACGATCCGAATCGTCGAGGACCGCTTCGAGCCGGTGCAGCGCATGAACCGCTACAGGTACGAAGTGCTCTCGCGCGCCAGCGAGTATTTCGGGCGCGTTGACATGATCTACTCGCCGGCTGACATACATCTGAGCGCTGGCCATGCCTACTACGTACGCGTCAACGACGACACGGATGCTCCGCGGGTCGTGAAGGTGTTTCGGGAGGTAGAGGCCTGACGGTTCTAGTCGTGAGTCAGTAGGCCGTCTAGCAGCGTTTGGGGCGGCAAGTCGAAGGCGTCGAGCAGGCGGAGAAGCGTGGTGAGCCTGATCTCACGCTTGCCGCGCTCGATCCTCGATATTTGAACGACGGCGAGCCCGGTCTTGGCGGATAGATCTTCTTGGGTCCATCCGCGCTCGTGTCGTGCGCGGCGGACGTTCTCGCCGAACTGCTGGATCGTTGGGTTCATGTCCGCATCTTCGACGCACAGAACCAAACAGGCCATGACCAAAGCGGTAAGCTAAGCGGCGAGCAACCAAACAAAAGTGCCCCCGCGCCGCGTCAACGGCCGGGGGCGTGGCACGGAAAGGACAGACCTTCCCATGCAGCCGGAGGATATCCCGCGAGCTGCGCCCCCGGTCGTGGTCATCTACGGCCAGGAGAGCGAAAACGAAGTGCTGGCCGATGAGCTGGCGCTTGACGGCTACGACGTGCAACTGGTCAGCGATCCCGCGATGCTCGGCGAGGTCGACCTGATCGTGTTCGGTCGCGCGTCGCAGAGAGGCGCGGGGCTTGGCGCTCTGCGTGCCCTGCGCCGGGGCGAGCTTGCGGGCTCCGGAGCACGTGTCCTGTGGATGAGTACGAGCAGCGATGCCATCGACACGCTGCGCGCGTTTGAGGCTGGGGCTGATGATGTGATCCGCGCGCCGTTCGTGTACGCGGAGCTGCTCGCGCGAGTGCGGGCGCTGATGCGACGGCCCACGGACCAGACGCCGCCGGTGATCCAGTGCGGTGCCCTGACGATCCACACGGCTACACGGACCGTGATCTACGGGTCGACGCCGGTGAAGCTGCGCAGACGCGAGTACGCGCTGCTGCTCTACCTTGCGCGTGAGCCGACCCGCGTGTTCGCCAAGACAGAGTTGCTGCGGCGAGTGTGGGGATACCCGTCGCAGGACGCGACGCGGACGGTCGAGACGCACGCCTCGCGGCTGCGATGCAAGCTCGCAAAGGCCGGTGCCGTCGGCTGGATGCGCTCGACTTGGGGCGTCGGCTACTGCCTCGCGCCCAGCACATCACCACCAAGGAGAGGAGACTATGGACGAGCAGGCTGAGCTGGCGCGCTTCGGCAAGAGGGTTCGGCAGGTCCGCGAACAGGAGAGAGTCACCGTCGCTGAGCTTGCCGCCAGAACCGGCATCGACGCATCGCAGATCAGCGCCCTCGAAGCGGGGCGGTTCAATCCCACGCTCGACGAGATGATCGACTTGGCCGAGGGGATGGGTGTTCAACTGCCCGCCCTGGCCCCCAGGGACTGAGAGGTTTAAGGTTTGCGGGCGAGCAGCGAGACGACGTCGGACTGGCGTTCAAGCCACGATGCGGCATCGGCGTCGATCCAGCCTGAGATACGGATCATTTCGTCGTAGCGGTCGCGAACCGGCTGGTTCAGGAGGCAGTCGTGGTGCGCAACGCGGTTGCGGAACGCTTGGATTGAGCGCATCGGCTGGGTGAGGTCCTTTCGCGTGATCGCGGCATTGGGGAAGGCAAGCCGAAGTCGATGACGCCACAGCTCCTCGTAGGCCTTGCCAAACAGGCCGGCCCAGAAGCCGAATGAAACGCCCGCGACGACACGACTTCGGGTGATTTCCTTCCCTTGTTCGAGGCGCTCCACGGCGACGATGACCTGCTTGACGCCATTCGGCTGAAGCGTGTTGAAGTCCATCAGCCACGTGTCGCGGATTGGGGTCTGAGGCTGTTCGACCCCAAGCTGTCGATCTATTGCATTGCGTAGCAGGACCTCAAAGCCGTTGATCGTCGCAAAGCACGCTGCCGACAGGCGCAGATGCCATTCGTAGATCGCTACCGCTCGCGAATGGTCGCCTTCAGCCTCGTCAAGGAAGGGCTGAAACCTCTGATCGGAAAGCCACTCGGTCGCTTGTAGCTCGTCCACAATGCGGCTAAGCTACATGAGACGCCCCGGTACCGCCTAGGACCCCTCGTGGGTTATGCGGCCGGGGCTTTGCATTTCTCGGGCAGCACGCTTGCCAAGCCCGAAACTAGCCGTCGTCGTCTCCGAGAAGGCGCTCGCGGAGGTAGAGGTTCACCGCTGCGGCCATGTTCAGCGCGAACTGTGCGTCCGCTCTCGTCACGGCGGGCAGCTCTTTGCCCCCGTGTGCGACGCCCGGCTCGTTGCCCCGCCAGGCGTAGAGCTTTTCGATCACCCCGTCCAGCGGCTGAGGTAGGCCGGCCTGCGTTGCTTTCCGCAGAGCCTTCTTGAGGTCGTCCTCGCCGGTGATTGTGGACAGGTATGCCTCGACCGAGCAGACGGCCTCCTTCGCAGCGTTGGGGAAGTCTCCGCCCCGGATCATTCGTTGGGCGTTCGCGTAGTGCACTCGTGCCGTGTTCAGGTCCGATTCGTGGAGCACGCTGCCGAACGCCGTGTGTATCTCAGCGTCGATGAGCTGCTGCCGCTTGTTCGAGGTGGTGCTGACAATTTGCACCTCGCCGTCGAAGTCTGTCTCGATGAGGACGTGGTAGCCCTCCATGATCTCGTGTACGAGCGAGAGTGCGGCATCCCGCTCTGGCGCGTCCTCGAACTCGCCCACGTTCAGCATCGCCTTCACGACCGCCTCGATGCCCTGCGGCAGTCGACTCTCACCGGGCGGCGTCCTGTTGCACGCGCCGAGGAAGTGGACGGTCTTCGTGTGTCGGCTCCCCTCGTTGTCCCACGCGGGCACACCGTCGACGCGAGCGAAGAAGTCGTCAAGGTCTACGTGCCGCCGATAGGGGAACGCGTCGTGCTCCACGTCTCCGCTCACGCAGGCTGCAAGCCGGCCTAGCCTGTTCTGGCCCAGTCGTGGCATCCATCCATCTTGGCGACAGCTGCGGCGCTTACCCTGGCGCGAGCGCTATCGCGGACGCGGCAGTCAGACCCACCGCCGGTCCGGACGTAAACCGGCCCTCCAGACGCCACCCCGAAGCACGGCTATCAGCAAGCTGACAGCAACACCATCGAAGCTGCTCGACGGTCACCGTCCGCCGCTGCACAGCGCAAGTGCAAAACAGACCACATGCACGGCCCTGCGGGTGCTGTGCGGGTGCTGTGTGGCTTGACCCCTTGTTGTCCGGTGTCCGCGGGGGGCCTGAAATTTGTTGGCCGGTTCGGGCCGGAAAGGGTCATTACCCGGTGTGCAGAGGCGCAGACCCACAACTCGGTGGCCGCTTCGCCGGCGTCGCGGTCGTTAACGGTAGTGGTGACCGCTTCCAGCATTGGTGCCGCGAAAGGCGGCGGGTATGCCCGGTATCTGGAGGGCAAGACCGTGCAGCCTGAGCGCGGCGACTACTACCTGACGCCCGGTGGCGAGCCGGCACAGGCCCCCGGCCGCTGGCTTGCTTCGGCGGGCACGCTCGCGCAGCTCGGCATCGAGAGCAGCGTCGTTGACGGCCCGGACTTCATCGCGCTGATGGAGGGCAGGCACCCAAGGAGCGAACGCTGGCTGCGCCAAGCCGGCGCGGATGGCAGCCGGGGTGGGGGGATAGATGTGACGTTCAGCGCCCCGAAGTCGGTGTCGGTGACGTGGGCGCTCGGCGACGAGCACGAGCGTGGCGTGATCGAGCAGGCGCACCGGGCCGCGGTCGACCAGGCGCTCGCGCACATGACCGAGACGGTCCCGACGGTCAGGCGCAGGTATGGAGCTGGGGTGGTGGAGGAGCCCGCGCAGGAGCTGATCGCCGCGGAGTATCTGCACACGACCGCGCGCGGGGTGATGGATGGCGATGCGCCGGACCCACAGCTACACAGTCACGTGGTGGTGACGAGCGCGGTCCGGGATGACGGGCGGATCGTCGCGGTCGCCTCGCGGCCGATCTTCCGCTCAGCACGCGAGGTCGGAGCGTTCTACCGGTCAGCGCTCGCGCACGAGCTGTCCCAGCACGGCTACGAGATCGACGGAGGGACGGGCAAGGATGGTCGGTATTTCGAGATCGCCGGGGTGCCGCAGGGTTTGATCGAGGCGTTCTCGGCGCGTAGTCGTGAGGTTGCGGCGGCGGCTGAGCGGTTTCGAGCAAGGTGGGGGAGGGCACCCGAGCGCGGGGAGCTGCGGCGGTTGAAGCTTGAGAACCGCAAGGCCAAGCATCCAGTGACCCGTGTGGACCTGCAGCGGGTGTGGGATGAGAAGGCCGCACGCCACAGCCACACCCGCGAGCGACAGGACAGGCGCTTGGGCCGGGAGGGTGTGATCGAGGATCGCGTCGAAGAACGTTTGATCGAGCGCGCCGCGACGTTCGAGCCGGGCGAGTTGCGCGCGGTGCTGCTCGAGCAGTCCGCCGGCGAACTCGCCCCAGCCGACGCACTTGATCGGGCGCGGAGGATGATCGCTGAGCGCCGTGTCCTCCCGCTGGAGGGTGGGCGCATGACGACGCTCGCCGTGCGCGCGAAAGAGCAGGCGATCAAGCGCCGGGTCGCACAGCTCGCCATGCCCGCCGGCCGTGACGTAGGCGAGCAGGCACGCATAGTCGCCGCCGACCAGCTCGCCGAGCGGATCGGCGCACGCCTCAGTGACGAGCAAGCCCGCGCGCTCAAGACGATCACCGGCCCCGAGCGCGCCGCCATCCTCATCGGACCGGCCGGCACGGGCAAGGGCGTGGTGATCGACGCAGCCGCTCGCGTGGAGCATCTCGCCGGCAGCCGCACCTTCGGAATCGCGGTGTCTGGCTCGACCGCGCAGCGCTTGGGCCAGGACAGTCCCGCGCTCGCGGGGCGGACACTCACGCTCGACGCGCTGGTGGCCCGCGTCGAACACGGCCGGCTCGCCGTTGACGAGCGGACGACGATCTTCTTCGATGAGGCAGGGATGGCAGACACAAGCCGACTCGACCGGCTGACCGGGGTGGTCGAGCGCTCGGGCGCGAAGCTCGTGGCGATCGGCGACAGTGCGCAGCTCCCCTCGATCGGCGCAGGCGGGATGTTCGACCGGCTTGTAGAGATCGCTCCGAACGCGCAGCTATCGAACGTGCGGCGCACCCTCGACCCGGGCGAGCAGCGGGCGTGGGCGGACCTGCGTGCGGGCCGTTCGGACAGGGCGATGGCCCACTACCAACGCCAAGGACGGCTGCACATGGCGGACACCCGCGACCAGGCCGTCGAGCACGCCGTCCAAGGCTGGGCCGAGCTGACGGAGACGATCCCGATCCGTGAGGTTGCGCTGATCTCCGACGCATCGAACCTGGAGATCGACCGTCTCAACGCTCGCGCCCAGCACTACCGCGCCGAGCGCGGCGAACTCGGCGACATCGAAGCCAAGGTCCCCGGCGTGCACTACGGCATCCGAGCCGGCGACCGGGGTCTGTCCGGTCTTTTGTGTGTGGTCGGGGTAACCGATCGGCCGTTGTGGCCGGTTGGGGATCGCCGCGAAGCCCGTAGGGCGAGCGGGGATTCCCAACCGGGGCGGCCGGGAGAGGACCCCCATGAGCATCGAGACGAAGAACCCTCCAGAATCGGCTCTCGTGAGCGAGCAGCCATCGCAGGACGCCGTGGACCGGCTTGCGGGCCTGTTGCCCGCGGACGAGCTCGCGGACGCGCTGAAGGGCCTTGACCCTGAGCAGATAACGGGCCCCGGCGGCTTGTTGACGCAGCTCGCGGG
The DNA here is from genome assembly GCA_963759265.1 of uncultured Solirubrobacteraceae bacterium. Classification (GTDB taxonomy): domain Bacteria; phylum Actinomycetota; class Thermoleophilia; order Solirubrobacterales; family Solirubrobacteraceae; genus Palsa-744. The sequence continues at coordinate 2,894,940 of CAVWYR010000001.1, read as the reverse complement.
CCGGGTGATCGAGACGGCTTTGGAGAGCGAGCTGACAGACCATCTGGGTTATCCGCCCGGACAGGCGCCGCCGGGGGGTGCTGGCAACCACCGCAACGGCTCAACCCCGAAGACGGTCAAGACCGAGCTCGGCGAGGTCAAGATCAACAACCCGCGAGACCGGGCCGGCACGTTCGAGCCCCAGCTTGTCGGCAAGCACCAGAGGCGGCTGGCGGGCCTGGACGAGAAGATCATTGGCCTCTATGCCGGCGGGATGAGCGTTCGTGACATCGAAAGCCATTTGCAGGATCTCTATGGCGTGCAGATCGGCCGGGACACGATCAGCCGCGTCACCGACGCGATCCTCGAGGACGTCCAGGCATGGCGAACCCGGCCGCTGGAGCGGGTCTACCCGATCGCGTATTTCGACTGTCTGATGGTCAAGGTCCGCGAGGACCGCTCCGTCCGAAACCGCGCTTGCTACCTGGCGATCGGCGTCAGCGTCGAAGGCGAACGCGAGGTCCTCGGGATCTGGTGGCAGGAGACCGAGGGCGCCAAGTTCTGGCTCGCCGTCCTGAACGATCTGCACCACCGCGGCGTCGAGGACATCCTGGTCTGCTGCGTCGACGGGCTCACCGGGTTCCCAGAGGCAATCGAGGCGGTCTACCCCCAGGCCTGGGTGCAGACCTGCATCGTGCACCAGAATCCGCAGCTCGATGCGCTTCGTCTCCTACGGCGAGCGCAAACGCGTCGCCCAAGATCTGAAGCCCATCTACCGGGCCGTCAACGTCGAGGCCGCCGAAGACGCCCTCAAGGAATTCGACACGAAATGGGGCGAGAAGTACCCGATGATCGCGCAGTCCTGGCAGTCACGCTGGCAACACATCACCCCGTTCCTCGCGTTCCCAGCCGACCTCAGAAAAGCCGTCTACACCACGAACAGCATCGAGAACCTCAACCGGCAAATCAGAAAGGCAATCAAGACACGAGGACACTTCCCCGACGAGCAATCCGCCACCAAGCTCATCTACCTCGCGATCCAACGAGCCGAGGGAAAGTGGCAACAAGCATTCAACTGGACAGCAGCACTACGAGGCCTCAAGATCCACTTCGGAGACCGACTACCCGATTAACAACCCTCCCGGCCACACACAAAAGCTCGGACACCCTCGGCGACCGGGTAGCGATGATCGACCAGCACCGCCAACCCGGCACAGAGCGGATCGAGAACGGTGTCCGCGGCGAAGTCATCGACGTGAGCGAGACGGGCGAGGTGCTGATCCAGTTCGACGCCACCCGCCAATGGCGGACACTCGCCGGCGACGAGCTCGCACGCCTACGACTCGGCTACGCCAGCCACATCCACCGCGCGCAAGGTCAGACCGTGACCCGCACGCTGGTCGTGACCGGTGGTTGGCAGACCAGCAAGGAGCCCGCCTACGTCGAGGCGTCCCGCGCCCGCGAAGGCACCGACTGGTACGTCAACCGCCAAGACCTCGGCGAACACGGACACGACACCGACCGCATCAAACGCCTCGCACGCGACATGGGCCGAAGCCGCACACAAACACCATCACTCGCGTATCCCGAGCCACCCGGCTACGAACACTGGCCAGGCTTCGAGCACACAATCGCAAGCCGCGGCCCCAAGCGCTACGCCCCACGCCTCCCTGGCATCATCCGCACCCTCGACCGCGCCACCCAACCACCAACACCCGAGCGGACACGATGACCGTACCTCAGTCGAGTCACGCAGTGAGGAAAGTATGGCGGCCGGCGCCGGCGGAATCTAAGCGGCTTACAGCGGACGATGTAATGACGGCTCGCGATGTCGCTCAGCTGCTGCACGCGCCGGTCTCCACCGTCGAAGACTGGGCACGACGAGGGATCTTGCCCAGCGTCAAGATTGGACGGCGGCGGCTCTACATCCGCCAGAGTATTGAAGCCGCACTGGTCGATCATGCGGGCAGAAGCAGCCCGCATGACCACCAGCGTGCAGACGGACGAAGCTAACCGGTTCGGCCGACCAAGCCTGGTGGACGATGAAGCGGAAGTCAACCTAGTACATGACACCGGGCCCATGGGATGCTCGATGCCCGAGATCCAAAGAAGTCTCTTTCTATCGGGTCACGAGCGTAATGTAGCCCTAATCATGTTACGAAGACGGAACCGCTCTAACAGCTCGAATGGCTCGTCGGAAGACCCGAGGTTGAAGATCATCTACGACGAAGCTGTACGGGGCTGGTCGCTCCAGAGTTCGGTCCTCGACGAGCTGCGGAGCAGAACGGGGGTGTTGCTCGCGGCCGCGTCCGTATCGGCGGCACTCCTAGGTTCTGCTGATCTTACGAAGCACAGCAAACTTTCGCCCGTTGGCGTAGGTGCCGTAGTCGCCTTCGGTCTCGTCATCTTCCTGTGCTGTTGCGTTCTCTGGCCCACCGGGGGCTGGGAATTCACTCATGACGCGGAGAAGTTGCTCGCTGGTTACATCCAGCCTGAACTGTCGCTCGACAACACGTACACGAACCTCGCGCTCAAGGCGGACGAATGCAGGAAGAACAACAACAACAAACTCAAGCGGCAATTCTGTGCATTTCGCTGGGCGGCATTTGCGCTCGGCGTGAGCATCGTCTTGTGGTTGATCGACCTCAATAGATAGTCAGAGGATGATATGTCCGACAAAGAACAAAAGACCGGCGGCAATAAACCAAAGCCCCCTGACACGTCGCAAAAGGAAACCAGAGAAAAGACGGGAGCCAAAAAAAGGACTTCAAGCTGATGTCGACCAACAGGCAGCGTCGAGTTCAGCGCCCGGCCAGAGCACCGGACAAGGAGACGACCCGAGAAAGCTTTCGCCAGAAGGAACTCGACCAATGGCGAGCCAAAAGATCCAAGCCGACAAGACCGAAACCCCCTGATACGACCGGAAAGGAAACGCGGCGGAAAAAGCAGGACTAGTCAGTCGCCGAGCGCGCCTACTCTTCCAGGCGAAACCAGTCGCGGACCGTCAGGCGCAGCCGTACGACCTCGTCCTCGGCAAGCGGACTGCAATGTGCGACCGGTGCCCGAACCGTATTGAGGCTAGACATCACCCGCTCCACCGCCTTCCTACTGGAAAACACTGCCCCGAACACATCCCAATTCGCAGAAATCACATCACTCAACTCGCCGAGCGTGAGGTAATCGATCAAATCATCTGAGCGCGGCGTGACGCCCGTATCGACCTCCTTCTTCTGCCGTTTCTCAGCCTCCTTGCGAAGCTGTTCTGGGACGCACGTCGACCACCAACCAGAGTCGGCCGCCTGTAGCTGGTCGCACACCCCGCGACGTATCGTCTTCTCTAGGGAGTAGAGAACCTCATAGTGAGGGGCCATCCGTGCGGCCTCGGCTCGGATAGAGCTTTCGATCTGTGGGTAGTAATCAGCATCGACATCGGCTGTCGCTCGATGGTCACGCCGCAGATCGACGGCGTGCTCGCGTTCAACATGGTCTAGATCCTGCTCGATGAGCTGGCTAGTTATCGCGAAAAGCTTGATTGCGTCGTGATCTCGCGACATGTACGCTTACTCGCGCAGCAGATGCTCACGAAGGCTCTTGAAAATCGCATTGAAAACCGCGATGTCAGATGTGGCTGGCAGGTTTAGATTGATCGTGTAGCCGAGCTTAATGTGGTGCGCATAATCACCCACGGGCACAGGAGACGGGACAAGCTGCTCGTCCGCATCGGATGGCGATGCTGGCTGCTCGTCTGCTGTCGCAGAGAAATCGGCGAAAGCGCGCAACGCCTTAAATGAGCCCACGACAGCTTTCGCGGTGCTTGAGTCCCCGGCGAGGCCAGTGATCTGCACGACGAGCCCGCGGATCTCGGAGTCTTTGGCTCCGTGAACATATTCGTTTGCTTCGTAAAGAGGCTGGTAGCCGGTCCGTAGAGCTTCTGCAGCAGCGGCCCCACTCTGCTCGCCATTGCGGAACCGATTGTAGAGCGCCGTCGGTACGCCGTCTCCACCGAGAAAGCCGGTCCTCTTCAGGAAGGGGATCACCGGCCTCGCGCTCCCGCCCTTCATGTTGAGGGTCGTCGCGAGGAAGTCCTGGGTGAACCGTGGCGGAGTCGACGCTGTCTTGATCCTGTCCAGCGCCTTCGTGATATTGCCATACGCCATGACGTAGGGGAGTGTGTCAGCCATATGCCACTACCTGCTTGCTCGGATCAGTCATCATCGTGCAGGATACAGATCATAGGAAAGCTTCTTCGGAACAATACCGCAGGGCGGGGTCCTGGATGACGTGGGAGGAGCACCGTTCGCGGCCACGCCGTGGGTCGTGGCTAGGTGCTCGTTGTTTTGATGCTCTGCCAGATGCTAGCGGCGACATTCGCGCGTTCCGTAGCGCAGCATATGGGGTGCAGGTCGTAAGATGGAACGGTTATGGCCTCGACCAGCCTCAAACTGCCGCTCGCTTATAAGCGGGTTCGCGACGAGTTGATCGAGCAGCCAAAGAGCGGGCGCGCATTCGTTGCCAATACCTTCGAGCAGGAACTAGTGGAGGTCGACCTTGCAGGGTGGCTAGCCGAGCTTGGGCTTATGCTTGCAGCCGATACATATTCACCCGAGGCAATCGAACTATGCGGAGCTCCTAAGGGTGGGGGTCTCATTCGTCCCGGTGCCCGGCTTTCTCTAAGTGATCGTGTGGTATATACGGCTGCAGTCGGCTCGTGTATCAAAGAGATCGTCGCGGCAACTCGCTGGTCTCAAGGGCGAATCGACTTCGCGCCACTCTTCGATCCAAAAAAAGCGCATCAGCAGCGATGGCTGCGGAGCCCCTTTGCGGGCTGGAAGGGATGGACTGAGAGGAGCCTCACACGGCTAGACCTGAGCACGACGAAGTACGTCGTGACGATAGACATCGCCGGGTATTTCGAGAACATCAATATCACGCTTCTACAATCAGAGCTGCTTCGCATTGGGAGCGCGACTGAGCCCGTCAGCGTAATCGTACGCTGCCTACGTCATTGGGCGCAGGTTCAGGACAGGGGCATTCCTCAGGGCGTAATGGCCTCTGATATTTTGGCAAAGCTTTATCTTGAGAGCTTTGACAAGCGCCTGAAGGATGAGGGTTATACCCATGTGCGCTACGTCGATGATGTCCGAATCTTCTGTCGGACACGCTCCGAAGCACGACAAGCACTAGTTTTCGCCACTGAGCTGCTCAGGGGGCGTGGCCTAACAGTACAGACCGCCAAGACGACTATCCGAGTTGCCGACGACTTGTTGCGGAAAGAGATTGAGGGCGCAGTTCCGACGATAAAGGCCCTCAATCGAGAATACATTGACGAGGCTATTGACGCTGGTGTTCTTCTTGCGGCCGACGAGTCTGTTCCGGTCTCCGTTATTGACGATTTGATCAATGCTGAACCCAGCAAGATGGATCCAGAGGTGATCCACCGAGCCTTCGTGACATTTGTTATTAACACGGACAAGCCGAACCGCTCTATGTTCCACTACCTGTTGCATCGTCTTGCGGCAGCTGCCGATCACTTCGCGGTTGAGTTTTGCGCGGACTATCTGCGATCGGACCCCAACGAGGCACCGGAGATCCTTCGGTATTTCGAAGATCTAGACGACGCCCGCAGCCTCGCTTTGCCGGTGGTCAAGGCTCTGGCGAGCCGTGATGTTGAGATGTATCCGTACACGAGGTTTCTTATGCTTGGATGGCTAAGACGGAACTGTCGGACGCTAAGTAAGCCCGGTCTTACGATCGTCCGAAAGCATGCGTTTCGACCTGAGCATCCAGACTACGTGCAGGGTGCGGCGCGCTCGGTTCTTGGCAGGGTCGGTGATCATTCTGACTTGGACCAAATCGCTAGTCTGGTCAGGAGTACGGTTGATCCATTCAAGCGTGCTCAGCTGCTGTGCTGCCTGGGGAGACTGGAGAAGGGACGTCGAAATGCGTTGGTGAGCCGTGTGAAAGGTGAGCAACCTTGGGGCGCGCGCGCGAGCGCGCTCGTGAAGAGCACGGCGTAAGTCGGGCCAGCAGCCTCGCCGACCTTTGGGTGGCGTGATGCGACTTGGGTGCTGGGTGGTGGCACGTCAAGGCAGTGGCGTTAGGTGAGGACTGTCCCCGCGTCCTGATGCACGCTGGGCACGAACGCCGCGGTGAACACCTGCGCTTGCTCGGAAGCCGGACGCGCATGGAGGTATCGGCTCGTCGTGCTGAGTGCGCTGTGGCCCATAGCCTTTTGGATCGTCACGACATCCACCCCGCGCGCCGCCAAGAGCGACCCGAATGTGTGCCGCAGATCATGGAAGCGAAGCGGGCGAACGTCGGCAGCTACCTGTGCGCGCTTGTATCGCCGCCGCAGTGCTGAGCCATCGAGCGGGCGCCCGAACACGTTGCAGAACACGAGGTCATCGGGCGACGTAAAGTGATCGCGACGGCTCATCCGATCCAACGCGCTGGCGGCCTGGTCGGCGAGCGGCACACGACGAACACGCCCGGACTTGGTGGACGACTCGACTCCAGCGCTCATCGCGCGAGCGATCGTCAACGCGGACCCGGCGAAGTCGACATCGCGCCAGCGCAACGCCAGCAGCTCGCCCTGTCGCAACCCGGCGTAGGCAGCGACCCGAACCATCTCGGCGTCCTGCCGGTCCTCGGCCTGCCGAGCCATCCGCTCGCTGTCGTTGACGGCCGGAAATGCCGGATCGCGGTGGCGTCCTTCGGCGAGCGCACGGGCGATGGCCTCGATCTCGTCTGGCGTATAGAAGACGAGCGGAGCTTGAGGCGGCTCGCGGCGCTTGTCGGCTCCGTTCACGGGATTCGTCGGCAGCGCGAACGTGGAGGGCTTGCATCCGTGGTTGAAGACGGCCGAGACGGCCGAGCGGTACTTGTTGACGGTGCTCGCCGACGCGCCCGTTGCACTGATCGTTGCGAGCAGTTCGTCTATCTCCCGCGTCGTGATCTTCGCGGCCGGACGGTCGCCCAGCGCTGCCATGACGTGTCCGAGCGTCTTGCCTTCTCCGCGCTTACGCGGCACTCCCGGCTCGCCCAACACCGTTTCCCGGTCGCGCAGTGTGGAGGGCTTGGCGCCCGCCACATCTGCCAGCCAGCGCATGTGGGAGTGCGCGACCTCGCGGAACGTCACGCCACGCGTGCGCAGCTCATGCTCGATGCGCTCTGCGTTCGCCGCCTCGGCAACATGCGCGGCCACCAGCTCGGCGGCAGCCACGATCGCGCGGCGCTCGTCGTAGATGCCGTCGGGTACCCGGCCCCGGCGCCGCACCCAAGCGCCGGTCCTAGGATCACGGTCGAGCCACGCCGGGCCGATGCGTCGCTTGACCTGGCGCTCGGCGTGCCGGAACTTCGCCTCGTAGAACGGCTGGCCGCCGTGCTCGCGGATGATGAGGTTGGCGTTGGGTGTCGTTGCTGGCATCGGGGTGTTCGTGCGCCTAGCGGCCATTGCCATACAGGCTGCTGCTCTCGGACTCCGGCGCAGCGTATCAGGTGGGTACCACGTGGGTACCAAGCGCGGCGGTGGGTACCGCTTTGGGTACCAAACGAGCCTAAGGCCGTTTGTCTAAGCCATATTGAGCGCCGTAAATCGCGCTAGTTTGCGTGCCTCGGGGCATATTTCACGGGTTGCCATGGCGAAGGTCGAGGGTTCGAATCCCTTCATCCGCTTTCAGGGAAATCCTGCCCCCGCGCTGGACGGTCTATTCGTGCCGCTTAAGACTCCCGTGCTGTGGATGCCCGGCGGGGTTCGCACCGAGATCCATCTGACCTCCGAGGACACCCGTGGAGCGTTCTGTTTGCTCGTCGACGAGCCGCCAGCGGGTTGGTCGTTGCCGCCTCATCGGCACAGCAACGAGGCGGAGACGATCCACATCGTCGAGGGGGAGTTCGCCATCGAGATCGATGGCGAGCGGTCGCGTCTGTCCCCTGGAGAGACCGTCCATGTGCCGAGGAGAGCGATCCATTCGAGTGCGAACATCGGTGCACAGCGTGGTCGTCGCGTCGTGCTGTTCAGTCCCGCGGGGATGGAGCGGTTCTTTCTAGATGCCGGTGTCCCGACAGCTGAGAGCGAAGTCGACCTTAGAGCTGCGCTCGCCTCAGCCGTGCGCCACGGCTGGGAGTTCGTAGCCGAGTCGTAGGCTGTCCGCGGCGGCTTCCGCGTGTTCGCATCGAGCGAAGGTCGAAATTCCGTCATCCGTTGGTGCGCGAGCTCATGTCGCGTGGCGGTTCCAGGCCGCGCGCCATCCCAGATGACGTGACGATGTGGGCCGCCTGCTCAGCGAGCAGCTGGCGCTGGGCGGGGGAGAAGTCCTCGACAAGCGCCGCGAGCTCGTGTGAGACGCGATCTGCGAACTCGTTGACCATCGTGCGCCCCGGCTTCGTCAGGACCACGCGGATCGCGCGACCGTCAGTTCCCTTCGCGGAGGCACGTTCTACGAGGCCGCGTCGCTGTGCGCGGTCGACGAGGCCGCTGACGCTCGACTTCTCGAGGTTCAGCACGTCGGCGAGTTCGACGATCCCGGGCTCGCGATCGCGGAGGATGCCGAGCAGGCGGACCTGCGAGAGCGATAGCTCGTGCTCGTTTGCCAGGCGCGCGAGCGTCGCCTGGATCACGAACGAAAGCTCGACGAGCGCGTCCGTCAGGCTCGGGGTCTCCTCGCGCGTCGCCATCCTGTCATCCTAGCTTGACCTAGTACGTGGTACCAACTAAGATGGTTGGTGTCACCAACTACCGCTTTTGGAGAGCTCATGCATGCAGCAGTAGTCCGGTCCTTTGACGCGCCGCCACGCTACGAGTCGTTTGACACGCCAGCGCCGAGCGGTGAGCACGAGATCGTCGTTGATGTGCTCGCCGCCGGCCTTCATCCCCGGGTCCGCTCGGGCGCCTCGGGCAGCCACTACACGAGTACCGACGCGCTGCCGCTGATCCCCGGCATCGACGGGGTGGGCCGCTCGGCCGATGGTCAGGTTCTCTACTTCGTGGCCTTCGATGGCGCCTTCGGCTCAATGGCCGAGCGGACGGTCGTCGATCGGCGGCGCGCGGCGTTGCTGCCCGATGACGCGGACGTGCCGGCGATCGCCGCCGGGATGAATCCGGGGATGTCTTCATGGGTTGCCCTGCGCAAGCGGATCTCCTTCAAGCCGGGGCAGGCGGTGCTCGTGCTCGGTGCGACCGGGACCGCGGGGCAGATGGCCGTGCAGATCGCGAAGTTCCTTGGGGCCGGCTATGTCGTGGCGGCCGGCCGCGACCCCGATCGTCTGGCTGCGCTCACGAGCCTGGGGGCGGACGAGATCGTCTCGCTGCGCGGCGCGCCTGATGAAGCCGCGCAGGCACTCGCAGCCGCGGGAGCCGATGTGGACGTTGTAATCGACTACCTGTGGGGCACGGTGACCGATCTGGCGATTCCGGCGCTCGTCACGGGCCGCACAGAGCGCAGCAAGCCGCTGCACTGGATCGAGATCGGATCGATGGCCGGGACGACGATCACCTTGCCATCGGCGGCCCTGCGCGCGGCCAACCTACGACTCCTCGGCAGCGGCCAGGGCTCGCTCCCGACGGCAGAGATCGTCGCGGAGCTGCCCGCGCTCGCCGAGCAGATCACGGCAGGCAGCTTCCGCGTCGATCCCGCCCAGACTCCCCTCAGCGAGGTCGAGTCCGCGTGGAACCTCGCCCTCGCGCCCGGACGGCGCATCGTCTTCACGACCTGAGGCGCCGCCTACGCTCAGGAGCGTGCGCCCGCACCTGTCGGCACGGCGCCGAGTACAGGCCCCATCGGCGCGGGAGATGGGTCCGCGGCTGGCTCGCTGGCAACGCTGTTGTCCCAGTTCTCCAGGAACGCCTCGGCCGCGCAGACCGTGAGTGGCCGCGCGAACAGATAGCCCTGCCCGCTGTCGCACTCCTCGTCGCGCAACAGCGACAGCTGGTGTTGGCCTTCGATGCCCTCGGCGACCGTCTCCATCGCCAGCGCCTTGCCGAGCTTGACGAGGGTACGCAGGAGCATCTCACCTTCAGGGTTCTCGGCGAGCTGGAAGATGAACGAACGATCGATCTTGAGCGCGTCGACCGGGAACCGCTGCAGGTGCGCGAACGACGAGTATCCCGTGCCGAAGTCATCGATCGCGATGCGCACGCCGAGCTCCTTGATCGCGCGCAGTCGCCGGGCCGTCTCCTCGGGGTCTCGCATGAGCGCCGTCTCGGTGATCTCGAGCGTCAGCGCATTTGCCTCCAGGCCGCTGTGCGCAAGCGCGTCGGCTACGTCGGTGATGAACTGGTCGGTCTCGAGCTGGCGCGCCGAGACGTTCACGGCCATTCCCACCTGGTGGCCGACCTCGCGCCATTTCGCCCCCTGGCGGCATGCCTGATCGAGCACCCACCTGCCGACATCGACGATCAGGCCGGTCTCCTCGAGCAGCGGGATGAAGTCGATCGGCTGCACGACTCCGCGAGAGGGGCGCGTCCAGCGCACGAGCGCCTCGAATCCGGTCGGGACCATCCCGCGCAGGTTGAAGGTCGGCTGATAGACGAGGAAGAACTCATCCTGCGCCAGCGCCGTGCGCAGGTCCATCTCGAGTTCCATGCGGGTCTGGACGAGGTCCTGCATGCCCGACTCGAACACCACGTGACGGTCCTTGCCGTCCCACTTCGCCCGGTGCATCGCGATGTCGGCGTCGCGGAGCAGGTCCTCGACGTTCGCGCGCTCTCCGGTAACGGCCCCGATGCTCGCCGTCACGGTCAGTCCCGCGCGCTCGCTCTCGACGATCGCGAATGGCGCCGAGAGGGCTTCCCTGATCCGCTCGGCGACGATTTCGGCCTCAGCTCCCGTCGAGACCTCTTCGGCGAGAACCACGAACTCGTCGCCGCCGATGCGCCCGAGTGCGTCGATGTCGCGCACGACGCCGTCGAGCCGCGCCGCGATCGCCTTCAAGAGCTCGTCACCCACAGCGTGCCCGAGCGTGTCGTTGATTGCCGTGAAGTTGTCGAGGTCGATCAGCAGTGCCGCCACCGGTGTGCCCAGGCGACGCGCGCGGCCGAGCATCTGCTCGCCGCGGTCGAGGATCAGCGTGCGGTTGGGCAGCCCCGTCAACTGGTCGTGGGTGGCCATGAACGCGAGCTCCTCCTGGCGGCGGGCGAGCTCTCCGCCGATGCGGGCCCGCTCCTGCTCGAAGGCCTCGCACACGCGCACCAATGTCACGTCGAGCGTTCGCTGCGCCATTGCCAGCGACTGCGCGAGTGCAGTCGAGGAGATCTCGAGCTCAGTGGCGCTCTCGCGCAGCACCTCGTCGACGGCGTCGCGCCAGCGCAGGCAGCGCTTGACCACCTCGTGCAACGGTGCCGCGCTCTGGGCGGCGAGCTGGCCGTAGGTGTGCCACGCTTCGCGGCCGGTCTCGCGCCCTGCCTCTGGGTTACCACCGGCCATCCACTCCGCGACCGCGAGCGTCGAGCGCCTGCCGATGCGCTCGAAGCTGTCTGTTACGACCGGCTCGAGACCTTGACCGTGATCGTCAGCTGTCTCGGGCGCAAGCGCAATCTCATGGCCGAGCACATCCTCGACACGCTCGCCCAACGCCTCGCCGAGGCGGCGGACTTCCCGATCAGCCTGCCCTGCCGAGCGACTCCGTTTTGCAGGTGCCTGCATCATCTCTCCCGGGCTGTGAGCTGATCCATCATCTCAGCGCAAGGCGTCGACGGAAATCGCCGCAATCTTGAGAGCGAGTTTGGCTTCAGTAAACGAGTTAGCCGCGCTCTGTCCACACCTGCGTTCGCGGCTGGTCGTTCGCAGGGCCCCGCGCCGGGGGCGCCGTCAGCGTGCCCGGTCGCGCACATCCCCAAGCGCGTCGCGCGGCAGATAGCGCCCGCCGTCGCCGCGAACGAGCAGTCCCATCAGCTCGAGCTCGCTGAGCGCCAACAGCACCTGCGAGGCTTCCTCGCCCGCGCGCGTGAGCCTGTTGGGCGTGTCGCATCCGGCGCCGACGCGCTCGAGCGTCGCCTTCAGGCGGGGCGGCAATCCAACAGCTGGTCGTGTCTCGCCGCCGAGCATCGGCCCTGCCGGGACGTCCGGCCGCAAGGCGCCGATCCGGTAGAGCAGGTCGAGGACGTCCTGTGGGCCACGGACGAGGCTCGAGCCCTCGATCAGCAGAGCGTGCGTGCCGCGCGAGAGAGGTGAGGTGATACGCCCGGGAATCGCCGCGACGGGACGTCCCAGTGCCTGGGCGATCCGCGCGGGGGCCAGTTGGCTGGCCGTGTCCTCAGCCTCGACGACCACCGTAAGCGCCGCGAGCTCGGCGAGGATGCGCTCGCTCGCAAGCTGTCCCCAGCGCCGTCCGTGAACGTCGCGCGGCAGCTCAGAGACCGCGCAGCCGTGGCGCTTGACCCGCTCGTAGAGCGCGCGCCTGCGCGCCGGGCACGATACGTCGAGCCCGCCTGTCATGACAGCGAGGCTCCCGCCGCCCGCTTCGAGCGCACCGGAATGAGCCGCGATCGCGATGCCATCGCTGAGCGCCGCCACCACTGTGACGCCGCTCGCCGCCAATCCCCGTGCGAGGCTGCGCGCCATCTCCCAGCCGTAGTCGCTTGCTCTCCTGGAACCCACGATCGTGACCAGCGGTCGCTTCGCCAGGGTCGCGAGGGTCCTCGCCGCGCCGCTCAGGTGGAGCAGGTGCGGCGCCGCGGGGCCGCCCAACGCAGACGGGTAGTCCTGGTCGTGACGACAGATCGTCTGCTCATCCTCGCGCTCACCCGAGTCGCGGCCGGCGAAGCGCCGGTAGCCGGTCTGCAGCTCGGACTTGCGCCGTCCCGCCGCCGCGGCCAGCAGCTCGCCGTCCTCCAGCGCGAGCAGCTCGAGCAGTCGCCCACGGTTGCGCGCGTAGTACTCGAGCGGCCCGCTCAACTCCGCCAGCAGCCAGCTGCGACGCAGGCAGTGCTTGCACGCCCGCCTCGCCGCGGTCGCATGCGCATCGGGGCTCATGCCGCCCGCCTGCGCGCCGCGCTCACGTTGGGGCGCAGCGCGAGCGCCTCGCCGACGTCGCTCGCACACACGCGTGCACGAGCGTTCAGGTCGGCGATCGTGCGCGCCACCGACAGCACGCGATGCTCGCCGCGCGCGCTCAGCAGCCCGGCGCGGCTCGAGGCGCGCAGCATCTGCGCTCCCCGCTCGTCGAGCCGGACGTACTCGCCCAGCATGCGCGCGTCCATGTGTGCGTTGACCGCGACCCCCTCGTTGGCGAGCCTCCTCGCCTGGCGCGCACGGGCCAGCGAGACCTGCTCTCGGGCCTGTTCGGAGCTGAGCAGCGGTACCGGGCGCAGATCGCGCGTGCGTTCCAGCTGCAGCTCGGGGAGCAGGTCGATGCGATCGAGCAGCGGTCCGCTGAGGCGGCGGCGGTGGCGGGCGATGTCGGCTTCGCTGCACGAGCAGCGCTCCTCATCGCCCGCATAGCCGCACGGGCACGGGTTGGTGGCGGCCAACAGCATGAACCGCGCGGGGTAGACCGCCGAATGGCGTGCCCTCGCGATCGCCACGCGCCCGTCCTCCAACGGTTGGCGCAGCGCCTCGAGCGTCGGTCGCGTGAACTCCGAGAGCTCGTCCAGGAAGAGCACGCCGTTGTGCGCGAGCACGACCTCGCCTACCCGTGCGCTGCTCGCGCCGCCCAGCAGTCCCGCCGCGGTGATCGAATGGTGGGGCGCGCGGAACGGTCGCTGCGCGGCGAGCGCGTCGACCGCGGGGCCCAGAAGGCTGTGGATGCGCGTCACCTCGATCGCCTCGGCCTTGCTCAGCGGCGGCAGGATCGAGGGGGCTCGTTGGGCCAGCATCGTCTTGCCGGTGCCCGGCGGGCCACTGAGCAGGAGGTTGTGAGCGCCGGCGGCGGCGATCACGAGCGCCCTCACCGCGTGATGCTGGCCGCTGACCTCGTCCAGGTTCGGCGTCCCCGTGCCCGGCGAGACGCTCCGCGAGCGCTCTCGCCTGGCGAGGTCCGTGTGCTTGCACAGCGGGTCACCCGTGCCTCCGCTGAGCACGCGTGCGGCGCTGCGCAGATGCTCGACGACGCTCACCTGCAGGTCGTCGATCAGCGCAGCTTCGCATGCGCGCGCGCCCGCCAGCGCCAGCTCCATGCTCGCGCGCTGCGTCGCTTGCGCGACCGCCAGCGTGCCGCGCGAGGGGCGCACGGCGCCGTCCAGCGCCAGCTCCCCGAACAGCACAACGCGCTCGAGCCTGTCCTGCGGCAGCTGCCCGCTCGCTGCGAGCACAGCGCACGCGAGCGCGAGATCGAAGCCGGGGCCGGCCTTGCGGACATCCCCCGGCGCGAGGTTCGCCGTTATGCGCCTGGCCGGGAACTCGTATCCGGAGTTGAGGATCGCCGCCTGGATGCGCTCGCGCGCCTCGCGCACGGCCGCGTCTGCGAGGCCGACGATCGCGAAGCCGGGCAGCCCCGCGCGCACGTCGACCTCGACGGTTACGTGGCGGGTGTGTATCCCCTCGATCGTGAACGTGTGTGCCCGCGCGAGCATGCTCGCGTCTCCTCTCGACGCTGGTCCTGGACGCAGAGGCTCACGCTAGGCAGCGCTTGAGACGCAACGCTTCGGCGATACGGCGCGGGTTCTTACAGGCCGTCTGGGTGGCGCGCGACGAAGTCGCCGCCATCCTCGCCAGCCGAGTCCGACCAACGGGAGCCCGTTTCGGCGAGCGCGACCGTGTCGAATCGCCTGCCGTCGATCACCATGTACGCGTGTTCGGCGTTCGCGTAGATCGTTATGTAGCGCCCGGGGCCCGGTTCGCCGTAGGACTCGAGTTCGCCGGAGTCCTCGGGGGAGCTCAGCAGCCCTCCGCCGTGAAGCGCATACGAAACCGACCCCGAGCAGTCATAGCCCTCGGACTCGAACGAGCCGTGCCCGCCGCCGTAGACATACGGTCGGGTCGCGATTTCATCGGCGGCCGCGATCACCCGCGCGACGACGCTCCCCGATTCGCCTTCCGCCGCGCCGGCGACGTCGGAGGCGTCCACGGCGCCTGGCGTCGACCCCGCGCCGGCCGCTGGCACGAGCGCGGTGGCCGGCGGGGTGAGCGTGGTCGCGTTGTGGACGCCGATCAGAGCCCATGTCGCCGGGCCGACGACGCCATCGACGGCTACGCCGTGGCGGGCCTGCAGGGTGCGCACGGCGGCCTCGGTTTCGGGGCCGAATTCGCCGTCCACCGGTAGGTGCAGCGCGCGCTGGAGCCAATCGACGGCGGTCGCGCCGCCGATGATCGGTCCCGCTGCGCCGCCAGCGGTGCCGCCCGATCCCGGGGTGAGCCCCGTGTCAGCGGCGACAGCGTCCACGTTCGGCTGCTGCGCGGCGGGGGCGCTCAGCGCGGAGGCTGGCGGGGTGAGCGTGGCGGCGTTGTGGGCGCCGATCAGCGCCCATGTCGCCGGGCCGACGACGCCGTCGACGGCTACGCCGTGGCGGGCCTGCAGGGTGCGCACGGCGGCCTCGGTTTCGGGGCCGAATTCGCCGTCCACCGGTAGGTGCAGCGCGCGCTGGAGCCAATCGACGGCGGTCGCGCCGCCGATGGTCGGTCCCTGCGCGCTCGCCGTCCCGCCCGCTTCAGAGGTGCTCGTCGTGTCGGCAGCCGTCGCCTCGACCGACCCATGCGCGGGCGCAGCCGGAAGCGCGGAGGGTGGGGGGGTGAGCGTTTCCTGGCCGTGCACGCCGATTACCGCCCACGTCTCGGGGCCGACGATGCCGTCGACCGCCACGTGGTTGCGCGCTTGCAGCCTGCGCACCGCGGTCTCCGTTTCCGGGCCAAAGTCGCCGTCGGCAGTGAGGTGCAGCGCGATCTGCAGCTGCTTGACCGCGTAGACGGCGCTCTTTTCAGCGCTTTCGTCGGCCGCCCCGCCGGTGCCACCGGCAGTGGTGCTCTCTGTAGCGCTGGCATCCGTGGCCGTGCTCGCCGCCGATGCAGGCGCGTTGGTCGATGTTGCCGCTTCCTTGGCGATACCGAGCGAGGCGTAGGCGGCGGGGCTCTGCGTCGAGCCCGCGGCGCCCGCGGCCGGCAGGGAGGCCGCGCCCGGGATCGTGCTGCTGACCTCGGCGATGAACGCGTTGCCGGCGCTCTCGCTACGCAGCGCGGCGCTCGTCAGCGGGCCGACGACGCCGTCGACCGCGAGGCCCTTGCTGGCTTGGAAGCTGCGCACGGCCGCTTCGGTTTCCGGGCCGAAGACACCGTCGACTTTGATGCCGCCGAGCGCCTGCTGGAGCAGCTGCACCTGCCTGCCTTCGCTGCCGAAGCTGATGACGATCGAGTGTTCTGTCGTCGTCGCCGGTTCGGGGTGCACGGGCGAGGTGAGCGTCGCCTGTCCGCTCGCGAGGCTGGCCGTCGGGCCGACCGTCAGCGCGACCAGGGTTCCGAGCGAGATGCGCTTGGCGCGTGAGCCGGTCGGCACAAAACGCAGCTCGACCGCGCGCCTACGGGCCCGCGAGCGCCCGAGCGAGAGCTGCCACGGCTCCTCGTCGGCGAGGTCACGAACGTGCTGCAGCGGGCTGCGCGGGTCCAGCAGCGCCGAAAGCGAGGAGCTGGCGTGGGCATCGCGTCGCGATCGACCACGATCGACTCGACTACGACGTGCACGCGAGCGCTCGAGCGATGCGCTCCAGTGGTCGACAACAGCAAGATCACGCGGGGATCCCGGCATCCGAGGCGTCCTTTCTGATTCCTTTGCATGGCGCCTACGGGGTTAGCTGACGGGCTCGCGTAAACGTCTACGCTACGCCACACTGTGTGGCGATTCGCCCCAGCAGCCTTGCGGCTGCAGTGGGTCCCCCGCTCCTGGACCCCTTGGGGTCGAGGACTCGGCACGAACGGGCGGCAAGCTAACAGATCTCGTTGCAAGATGCATTCCAGAGGCAGGAGTGCAGGCGTTTTTGCCGACGCAAGCGCACGCGCGCCGGTCCGCGCGTTGATAAGTTCGCTGTCCGATGCGCAATAACGGCCTTGATTTCCGGGTGTTCCTGGCGCTGCTCGCGCTCGTGCTGGTCGCGGGTGCCGTGGCGGTAGTCGCGATCGGCGGCCAATCCGCCGAACACGCAAAACGCGAGCAGGCTCTCGCCCATCATTTCGACGCGGCGGCCGTCTTTGAACCGCCCGTGTCCGCGCCGCCGCTGGCGCTGCGCAACTACCTCGGCCAGCCGGTCAACATCGACTCCTTCCGCGGCAAGGTGGTGCTCGTCACGTTCCTATACACAACCTGCCCCGACATCTGTCCGCTGATCGCCTCCGACCTGCGCGTCGCGTTGAACGAGATGGGACCCAAGATGGCCTCCAAAGTCCAGGTGATCGCGGTATCGGTCGACCCGCGCGCCGACACGCCGAAGTCGGTCGCCGCGTTCCTCGCGCGTCACGAGATGACCGGCCGGATGCAGTACCTGATCGGCTCGGCCAAGGAACTCGGGCGGGTATGGACGGTGTGGCACGTTGGTTCCACAAAGGACGCGGAACAACCGCAGTTCGTCAACCACACCGGGCTGGTCTACGGGATCACCGCCTCGGGCAAACAGCTGACCGTGTACTCGTCGAGCTTCGTGCCCTCGGAAATCGTCCACGACGTGCCGCTGCTGGCCGCGCTCTGAGGCGAGCGGAGATGAGAAGGCGGCTGCGATTGCTGGCTGGGGCCCTGGCGCTTACCGCGGCGATCGGTGTGCTGGCCCTGTTCGGGCTGGCCTCGCACGCCGCGAGCGGCCGGCGGGCACCGGCGCTGCCCCGCGAAGCGCTCGTCGGAGGCGCGGTCACGCTCGCGAGCCTGCGCGCGGCGGCGAAGGGCAGGCCGGCGCTCGTCGTCTTCTGGGCGAGCTGGTGTGGCCCGTGTGCCACCGAGGCGCCTGCGCTGCAGCGCTTTTCGCAGAGCCGGATCGGGCGCGGGCGGATCGTCGGCGTCGACTGGAGCGATGCGCTCTCGGGAGCGCGAGCGTTCGTTCGCCGTTACTCATGGACGTTCCCGAACGTGCGCGATGCGGAAGGCCTGATCGGCAACGAATATCGCTTGACCGGCCTGCCGACGACGTTCGTGATCGACGAGCACGATCGCATCCGCGCAACGCTGCGCGGCCCACAGACCGAACGCTCGCTGCAGCGGGCCCTCGAGGGAGCCGAACACAGTTGACCTGCCAAGCGCCGCCGGCGCAACGAGACCCCGCGGTCGAGGGCTGAATGCAGGTCGGCGGGCGGGGGCTCCTGAGGATCGCGGCCTCACGCGCGTGCATCGCTGCGGTTTCGCTGTGTGTGACGGCTCTGAGCGTCTCAGCGCAGCTGGCGCTCGCGGACGGCGCCGGCGCACCAAGCGGCCCGCCGCTCGACGCGTCCGCGCAGGCATACGCGTACCCGTCCGCTCAGCGTGAGGCGAGCGCCACCCACTTCTTGCAGGCACGCGCGGGCATAGATGCGTACGCGGTCCTCAACGATCGTGAACAGCTCGCAGGGGTCGACGTGCACCGGCGCTTTCACTCCGCGAGCGTCGTCAAGTCGATGCTGCTCGTCGCCTATCTGAGGATGCTCGCCGCGCGCCACCGACCGCTCGATCGCGCCGCTCGCGCACTGCTGTATCCGATGATCCACTCCTCCAGCAACGAAGCAGCGTCGGCTGTGCTCGCGATCGTCGGCGAGAGCGCGCTGAATCGTGTCGCGACCGACGCGCACATGCGCGACTACGAGTCAGGCGGCGCCTTCTGGGGCTTCACGGAGATCTCCGCCGCCGACATCGCCCGCTTCTTCTTCCACCAGGACGCGATGATTCCGCACCGGTTCGTCGGCTACGCACGGTGGCTGCTCTCGACGATCGAAGCGAGCGAGAGCTGGGGGATACCGGCGCTCGCCCGTCCCGAGTTCCAGGTCTTCTTCAAGGGCGGCTGGCTGCCCGAACTCGAAGGCCTCGTCAACCAGGCTGCGCGGCTGGAACGCCCCGGGATCGTGTTCGCGCTCGCGGTGCTGAGCATTCACAACCCGTCGATGGCCTACGGCGAGCAGACGATCGAAGGCGTCACCGCGCGCCTGCTCGGGCGGGTGCGATAGGCATGCGCGGCAGCGGCAAGCCGGAATGCCGTCCATTCGTGTCCATCCCTGGACAAGTCTTGACTTGCCTGCGCAGCCGTGATAGACGTTACGCAAACGCCGTCTGCCAAGGCGGAGCAAGGATGTTCAACCCTGGGGGGAAATGCGTCTTCATCGCCGTGCGCTCGTTGGCTTTCTGCTTACGTGCCTTTGTCTGCTGATGACGTCGCTGCTGGCGGCTGAGGCTTCGGCTGCGCCGACGCCTTGCGCCGATCTGCAGATCACCGGCGTCACGATCGCGCCGACCGCGCCGTCGCAGACGACGCTGATCTCCGGGCAGCCGGCGAAGATCGAAGTTGGCGTCAAGAACGCCGGCAGCTGCGCCGCGGGCGGCTTCGTCGTGCGCTTCATGACCACAAAGAACTCGTTCACGGTCGTATCCGGCTCGATCGCGAGCCTCGGCGTCGGCAAATCGACAACCCTCACGCTCGCATACAGCTTCCCGAAAGCCGGCAACTTCGATACCGAGGTGCAGCTCAACCCGAAACGCGAAGTCCCGGAGACCAACTACGCCAACGACATCGCCCTGAAGGCGATCACCGTCGTAGCGGCGAGCGCGAAGTTCGTGATCACGCACTTCAGCATCGCGTCGGTCGATCCGACGAACGCCGTCGTCGCGGGTCGCCCCGCCGTCGCGACGGTCACCGTCGAGAACGTCGGCAACGTCGCAGCGGGAGCCTTCAAAGTCAAGTGGACGCCGTTGACGTTCGCGACGTCGCTGACCCAAAGCGTCTCAGCCGGCCTCGCTCCGGGCAAGAGCGAAACCGTCCAGCTCTCCTACACCTACACCTCCAGCGGCACCGAGACGGCTACGGCAGCCGTGGTCGCCTCCGGCGGGACGATCGCGCTGGCGAGCAGCACGCTGGAAACCGTGGTCGAGCCGCAGTTGGCGAACCTCCGGATCGTCAGGGTGCTCGCGCCGAGCGAGGGCTTCGCCACCCGGTCCTCGACCCAGCAGGTCGAAATCGAAAACGACGGCAACGCGGCGGCCGGGCACTTCATCGTGCAGTGGTCGCCAGGCACCGGCCAGACCCTGCAGCAGCAGCAGGTCAACGGTCTCGCCGAAGGAGCCAAGACGATCCTCACCTTCAGCTACGTGTATCCCAAACCAGGGACCTACGAAGGCCTGATCACGCTCGACCCCACGAAACTCGTCAAAGAGCTGTTCACGACCGAAAAGACCGCCAAGACCCTGCTCGTGATCGCCGAAGGCACCGTCGACCTGACCGTCACGAGCGTCCATGTCGAAGCGATCGCGCCGGGTCCGGTCATCCAAGAGACACCGACCCTCGTGACCGTCAAAGTCAGGAACCAAGGCAACGTCGAATCGCCCTCGTTCGTGACCCAGTGGAACCCCGACTCCCTCGGCATCAGCGGCTCCGGCACGCAGTCCGTGACCGAAGAAACCGGCCCGCTCGCGCCCGAAACGGAACGCACGATCACGTTCGTGTTCACCTATCCGAAACCGGGCAACTACCGCGGCGTAGCTGAAGTCAACCCGAAGCGCGTCGTGAAGGAATCGAACTACGCGAACAACACGCAGTTCGTTGAAGTCGGGGTGGAACCGCTGCCGATCGCACTCGACTTCAGCACCGGGATCGAAGTCAGCTCCGCCAACATCAGCGCCGACGCCGGCAGGCTCTACCCCGGCGAAGAAGCCACCGAGAGCTTCACCGTCAAGAACAGCGGGCCGATCGCGACGGGTCCGTTCGAGGTCCAGTTCCAGACCGAGGCTGGTGGCGTCAAGCAGACGAGGACGATCGCGGGCCTGAACCCCGGTGAATCCCAGCTCGAGTCCTTCAAGGTTACCTACTCGAAACCGGGCACCTACGCGTTGACGGCGATTCTCGACCCGAGTGAACAGGTCGACAAGGTGGTCAACGGCTTCAAGCCGATCGAAGAGACGAGCACTGTCACCGTCGAAGCGATCAACCTCAACTTCGTCTCTGGCATAGAAATCTCGGGGTCGCGCGAATTCAACACGAAAGGCGTGCTCTTCCCGGGCGAAGAACCAACGGCGGAAGTCGCGATCCAGGACAAGTCGCCGGTCCCGACGGGCGCCTTCGCCGTGCAGTTCGAAAGCGAACAGGGCGGCTTCAAGCAGACGGTGTTCGTAGAAAAACTGAACGCCGGCGAACAGAAGACCGTGACGTTCAAACTCAGGTACTCCAAGCCGGGGTCCTATCTCATGACTGCGATCCTCGATCCGTTCAAAGCGGTCGACACGCAGGCGAGCGGCTTCGGCCCGATCGAAACGAGTCGCGGCGTCACGGTTGATGAAAAGGAAGCGACGGTATTCGTGGAAGCGCCGACGCTTGAAGTCAAAGCCTCACCCGATCCCTTCTGGTTCATCAACCTGTTCGTGTACGAACCCGGCGCGAGCTGCCTCGCGGAACGAGACTCGGTCAAAGGCGAAAACATCTTCAAGCTGATCCACAACGAGGCGCCCCTGCCGGGAACCAGCGAATGTCCGCGCGCCTTCGAAAACGTGGGCGGCACAGGCCGGATCGGGCCGTTCCCGTCGCTGGCGAACGAAGTGCACCTGAAAGAAGACCAACCGCTGCGTGCGAGCGTCCACGTCGAAACCTATCCAGAAGAATTCGAATACGTGCTGTTCGGCTCGCCGGCGGGCTCGGCAACGGTGGAAAAGACCCGCGAACAGTACGTCGAACTGCCCTCCCACCCCTACAACAACGAAGAGGTCGGCGGCCTAGGGTGCAAGCAGTCCAACGGCAACGAAAATCCCGAGGAATGCTTCGCGAGCTTCTTCTCGCTGTTCCTCGAGAACGAGGCAGGGCCGGCCTTCACGCCGATGCACGCGCTCGCGCGCAGCGCGACCGTGACGAAGCACGCGTCCGCCCGCGTGTCGCGCAAGGCGGCCGCGGCCAGGTCGCAGGGCGAAGAACCCGGAGGGACTGTCGCCGAAAAACAGGCTGCGGCCGAACGCGAACTCGCGGCGCACGAAGCCGAAGAACGCGCAACCGCGGAAACCGAAACGAAGGCCGCCGAGGCGAGCGAACGCACGAAGGCGATCGCCGCCGAACAAGCAGCGATCGCGGCGATCCAGGAACTGAACACCGAAGTCGCGCAGAAAAACCGTGAACAGAGGGCCGCGAGCGGCGGGGGAACGCAATGAGCGCGCTGCGTCCCGCGCGACTCATCGCCGCTGCCCTCGTCGCTTGTACGGCGGCGCTGCTCGCCGTCGCGGCGTTTGCCGGGCAAGCGTCAGCCGCCGCACCGCCGTGCGCGGATTCTGACGGTCCCGTTCGTCGATGTCGCGCCGTCCAACCCACTGCAGGCGCAGCTGATCGCCGGACAGCCCGCGGAAGCCTTGATTCTCGTGGAAAACGTCGGTACGTGTGCAGCCGACGGGTTCGTGACGCAGCTCAAACTCTCGCCAACGGGCCCAACCGTCGCGGCGCAGGCGCTCACGGGTCTCGAAGCGGGCGGCTTTGCGTTCGTGACGCTGGACTACAACTTCCCGACGGCAGGCAACTTCGACGTCGTCGCCGACGTCAACCCCGCACACGAAGTCGCTGAGACGAACTACCTCAACGACATCGCGGCAGACTCGATCACGGTCGCGCCGGCGAAGGTCAGCTTTGCGATCACGGGCTTCTCGATCACGCCAAACCCTGCCGATCCCACCGGCGCGCTCGTCCAGGGCCGTCCGGCGCTCGCCAAGATCACGGTGGAAAACACCGGCAACGTCCCAGCCGGCCCCGCCGAAGTGCAATGGACCCCGCTCGCGTCCGCGCGAGCTCAGTCGGCCCCGCTATCGCCCGGTCTGGAACCCGGGGAGAGCGAAACCATCGAACTCGAATACACCTACACGAGCACGGGGCCGGTCACCTCAAAGGCCGTGGTCACCGCACCCGGCAACTTCACGCCGTTTGCCACCTCGACGCTCGAAGCCACAGTCGAGGCGGCGCTTGCGAACATCAGGATCAGCGGCGTGGTCGCGCACCCCAACGTCGCCGGCAGCGCCTCTACGGTCGAAGTGACGCTCGAAAACGACGGCAACGCAGGTGCCGGGCACTTCGTCGTGGAATGGCAGCCCGGACGGCTGCAGGCCGCGCAGGTGCAGCAGGTGGCAAGCCTCGGCGAATTCGAATCGCGGACGCTCACCTTCTCGAAGGTCTACGCGAAAGCGGGCACGTACGAAGGCCTCGTCACCGCCGACAGCAAGCATGAAGTGACGGAGCTGTTCACGACCGAAAAGACGGCCAAGACGACGCTCGAAGTACCGGCGCCGGCAGTCGATGTGGCGGTCACGGGCGTGAGCGTGAACCCCGCCGAACCGACGCAGCAGAAGCCGGCGTCCGTGACGATCACCGTCGAAAACGTCGGCAACCGCCCGTCGCCGGACGTCGTCACCGCGTGGAATCCCGATGCCAACGAAGTCAGCATCCCCAGCCTCAAAACGATCGTGCACGAAGAAACCGCGCCGCTGGCACCGGGAGAATCGCGCTCGATCACGTTCCCCTTCACCTACCCGGTCGCGGGCAACTTCCTGACCGTTGCCGAAGTCAACCCGAAACGCTCCGTCAAAGAAAGCAACTACAACAACAACACCGCGATTCTCGCCGTGAGCGTGCTCGCGCAGCCGGTGGAACTCGAATTCAAGAGCCCCACGATCACCGTCAGCCCGTCCTCGATCGTCGCGCTCACGACGAAAGCCGAAGCGCAGGTCACGGTCACAGACCGCTCGCACCTGGCGACCGGCGCGTTTGCGGTCGAGCTCTTCCCACGCGAAGGCGCAACCCCGCAGACGCAGATCGTGCCTGGCCTCAACGAAGGCCAGTCGAAAACGCTGCACTTCAAGAACATCGTGTATCCCGCCAGCGGCAAATACACGCTGACCGCGGTGCTCGACCCGAAAGACCAGGTGCTGAAGGTGCCCGGTGGAATCGTTGAAGCGACGGCCGAAGTCGAAGTCGAAAAATGCAAGCTCAAAGCGATCTGCAAATGAGTCGCGCCCGCTTCGCGCTGGCGTGTACGTGCGCGGCGCTGGTGTGCGCAGCGCTCGCGAGCAGCGCCAGCGCCGCTGCGCGGCCGTGCGCAGACCTGCGAATCACGAGCATCGTCGTCAAGCCCACGGAAACGTCCCAGTCGCAGCTGATCGCCGGGCAGCCAGCGGAGATCAAAGCGAGGATCAGGAACGCAGGCACGTGCGCCGCCGGCACGTTCGTGGCGGCGTTCAAAGTCTCGGCGCTCTCGGGGACAGCAGCCTCGGAATCGGTCAGCGGCCTCGGCAGGGGCGAAGCGAAGACCGTGGAAATGGCCTACGACTTCCCCACCGCGGGCGAATTCACGACCGAGCTAGAGGTCAACGCGGCGCACGAAGTGTCCGAGACGAACTATGAAAACGACACCGCGACGAGGGTCGTGACGGTGGTTCCAGCGAGCGTCACGATGGCTGTCCAGAAATTCACGATCACGCCATCGCCGCCGGACCCGACGAACGCGATCGTCCAGGGACGCACGGCGATCGCGACGATCACCGTGCGGAACACCGGCAACGTCGCGGCGAGCGCCCTCACCGTGCAGTGGACGCCACTCGCGATGGCCGTGCCGCTATCGACGACTGTGCCCGCCGGTCTCGCCCCCGGCGAAACCGCCACCGTGCAGCTCGAATTCGTCTACACGCTCGCGGAAACCGTATCGAGCACGGCAGCCGTGCTCGAAGCCGGCCATCTCGCGCCGGTCGCGAGCGCGAAGCTCGAAGCGGCCGTCGAGCCAGCGCTGCCCAACATCAGGATCAGCGGTGTCGCGACCCAGGCCGGCATCGCGGGGGACCCGTCGACGATTGAAGTGACGGTCGAAAACAACGGCAACGCCGCCGCCGGGCCCTTCACCGTCGAGTGGCTGCCCGGGGCAGGCCAGCCGCTCGAGGCCCAGCAGGTGGAAGGCCTAGCAGAAGGCGCTTCGACGACGCTGACTTTCGTAAACGTGTTCACGACCGCCGGGACATACACCGGTCACGTGATCGCGGACAGCGGTCATCAGCTCGAAGAACTGTCGACCACCGAAAAGCAGGCCACAACAGTGCTCGAAGTCCCCGCCGCGACGGTCGATCTGAAGGTCTCGGCCGTGAGCATCGATCCCACGCAGCCGACGGCGGGATCCCCTGCGACGATCACCGAGACCGTCGAGAACCTCGGCAACACGGCGTCTGGGCCGTTCATCGCGGCTTGGACGCCCAGCTCGAGCGCCGAATCGGGGTTGCAGACCTTGGCTGAGGAAACGGCCTCCCTGGAACCCGGCGAATCACGTGAAGTCACCTTCTCGTTCACGTATCCGAGCGGCGGCATCTTCCGTAGCGTCGCCGACGTCAACCCGCGGCTCGTGCTGAAGGAATCGAATTACCTCAACAACACGCGAGCTCTGTTCGTGGTGGTTCACCCGGGCGTCTGAGCGCCGCCGGCCCGCGACTCGCCGTCTGAGCGACTCTCTCAGCCTGCTGGCGGTGATCCGTCCGGTTGTGGCCTCCGGTCCAGGTTGCCTACAGGCAGGCGCTCCAGCGCGTCGGCCATGACCGTGGTGCCTTCGTTGCGGGCGAGCGCGTCCTGATCCATGTAGCTGGTGCTGAAGCTGAGCAGCACGAGCTAGAGGCTGCGTCCAGGGGCCGGCAAGGCGAGGCCGCCACTATGACCACGATGGAAATCGCGATCTTCATGGTGCGGCACTACCCGCCGCGTTCGCGCCGTTCGCGCTCTCGCCGCCAAGCATCCTCATCGGCCTCGACTGCAGCCGGTTCGCCGCTGGGGCGATGGACGCCCGTGTCGGGAGTGCCAAGCATCCTGTTCGCGCGTTCTTCTGCGATGCGCTTCTTGCCGTCTCCTGATCGCGTGATCGTTTCGCCGGAGCGCTCTCGGAACAGCCGCGATAGGAACGTGCGCACCACGCCAGTCTTGCACGCCGGCAACACCCCGAGCTCACGCCACAACCATGCGCCCGTGCTCTAGACGGCGACTGTGCGCCTCTAGCGGTAGCGCTAGAGGCGCCGTTCTTCGTAAGGCCCGCCAACCACTCGGCTTCGAGAGGTGGCCAGGTAAATCAACGACAGCACTAAGCCGACGACGCCAGCAATAATGAGAATCAAACCGATCACGGGGCGCGACACACCGGCCACGTGAAATGTGACGCCGTAGCGGACGATCGCTCCGAGGGCGATGAGGAAAATCGAAGTGCCCAAAGGCATGGGTCAGACCCTACCTCTGCGATAGCCGAATCCGCCGCCAGTGAGGAAGAGCACGAGGGCCACTATCAGTAGGAGCCAAAGCAACGGGCTCACACCGACCCCGCCTGCCACCGCTGCGACTACTAGGACGACCAAAAGCAACTCTATGAGTCCCACGGGGACTCTCCTTTCGTCGAATGCTTTGTGGTTCGACCAACTACCCGCATCGGGGCGCCCGGTAAACCTCACGGCCCTTGAGCCGGAGGGATCGCAGCGCCTTCGCCTCGATGATTGGTCGTCGCGGGGTGAGCGTCACGAAGGGCCGGAGGATTCGCAACTTCCCGCTGCCCGGTCCTGTCCTCTGGACGGAACACGAGCGGCTGATATTCGAAAGGAAGCTCAGCCGACGCACTCCTGATGTAACTCGTGAAGCCAATCCCGCGCACGGGTGTCCGTCGCTTCCCGGCCCGCCAGAGGTGCTGGGGGAGCGACGACGACTGATCCGCAAATCGCTGCGGTCGTGACCCCCGTACACACGCGGCCGAAGGCGACGACCGGAATCGAACCGGTGTAAACGGCTTTGCAGGCCGCTGCGTAGCCACTCCGCCACGTCGCCAGGAAGGTCTCATAGCCTACCGAGCGGGGCTGCAAGCCCGAGATCGGCCGGTGGTCGCTCACGATCAGCCCGGCTCGGCCGGCGATCGAGACAAGTGGGTGGGCGGCCGGCGCGGCACTCGATCGTGGTCGCTGTCGCCGTTATGAAGTCCTTCCAAGGAACTTATCGTCGCTTTCAAGCATCGTTAGCGTTTGCAGAGCCGTCGGTTGCAAGATGGACCTCCCCGACGAACTCAGAGGTGATCTTGTGAAACGTTTGTTTGTACCGATGCTGCTCGCGGCCCTGGTCGGCGCAATCGTGGCTGGCGGAGCTTTTGCTGTGCTCGGCGGGGGCGGCCGGGGCTCGACGTCCCACGTCACGCCCACCGCTGCTGTCGCCTCGACTTCGACGGGCACTCGGCGCGAGGCCTCCTCGACCGAACTCTCGCCAACCCAGATCTATCAGCGTGACTCCAAGGGAGTCGTGTCGATCAAGGCGATCACCGCTGACGGCGAGGACGAGGGCACCGGGATCGTGCTCAACGAAAAAGGCCTGATACTCACGAACGACCATGTGATCGCGGGTGCGACCAGCCTCACGGTCGACGCCAGCGGATCATCGAAAATCACCCGTACCGCGAAGATTGTCGGCGAAGAAGCCAACGAGGATTCGGCGCTGATCGAAGTCAATCCGTCTGGCCTCGGCCTGCAGCCGCTTACGCTGACGAGCTCGAGCTCCGTCCAGGTCGGCGACGCGGTCTCCGCGCTCGGGACCCCGTACGGTCTCGAAGAGACCTTCACCCGAGGCATCGTGTCGGCCCTCAACCGCGAAATCGCCGCGCCTGATGGCTCGAAGATCACTGGCGCCATCCAGACAGACGCCGCACTCAACCCCGGCAACTCTGGGGGGCCGTTGATCGATCAAGAGGGAGACGTCATCGGCGTGAACTCCCAGATCGCCAGCGACGCCGCGAGGACAGAAGGCTCGCAGCCCGGCAGTACAGGCGTCGGCTTTGCAATCTCCTCGAACACGGTCGCCGAAGCAGTCAAGACGATGGAGTCCGGCCATGGCGTCACACACGCCTCCGTTACGCAGAGCGCGCTCCCAACCGAGGGTGGAGCCGGCGAGGAATCGCCGTCCGGCGAAGCCGAAGTCTCGGGCGAGGGCAGCGAAGCCGGTGCGGAAGAAGCTGGCGACGGCGCGAGCAGCACCGAAGACGAAAGCGACGCCGCTCCGTACGGCTATGAATCCGCCGGCGCCGGTGGTGCCGGTCGTGTCGTGATCGTGCCCTAACGGGCGCGTCAGGCCCGGGCGCCACTGGGAGGAGTACCCCCGGCGCCTGGGCCTCCGTTCTTTACAGGCCTGCGCAGCGGCAAACCCGCGCAGGCCCTCTACGGGGACGGGACACGTTGATACCCTTCCTGCGGATCCCAGGGCGATTAGCTCAGCTGGGAGAGCGCCGCCTCGACAAGGCGGAGGTCACTGGTTCGAGCCCAGTATCGCCCATTGTTGGATTTGGCTCTAGGGCAGGGAAATCACGCCTTGGAGTCCTCGCCTTGGTAGCAATTTGGTAGCAATCGTCGGGGCGTCCGGGGACGCGGTCGGCGGCGTTGAGGCGTTCGCAGCGGGAGTCACGCGAGCGGACGGCTGGAAGCCGGGCGAATCGTAGGTGCAGGCTCTGTCTCCCCGATACGAATCTCGTTGGATGCTGGTGTGGGCTGGGGAGGGCCTGAGGCCGCGCGATTGGCCTTGGGATCACAGATCCAGGGCGTGCGAGCCGCCAGCAGCTGTTTGGCGCCGCTCGCCGATGTCGGGCGGGAGCGCCCACGAAACCGCCCACGCCGGACGGCGTGGGCGGTCGGCCTGTGGAGGCACGGAAGTTGAAAGCCGCCGAACCGCATTGGCCGCTAGCGGTGAGAGCAGCGTCTGCGGCTCGAATCGAGATGGCAAGTAGCGGCCTGGCACTAGGCTCGGATCATGCTCTGTACGGTGATCCACGACGCCTACACGCAGGACGAGCGGGCAGAGGTGAGGGACGCGCTAACCAGAATGCTCTCGCCAGGTCAGCCCGACTGGTCGCCGAGGGGCGTGTACTGCTACTGGGATCGAACTACCCATGAGATCCTCTATCTCGGGCTGGCGGGCGAACTTCCGGAGCGCTTCGCGCAGCACAACGGCCTCGTTAGTCACGGCGGTGGGAACAAGAGGACGGAGATGAATGACTACTTCTCGCGCAACGAGCGTCTTGGTTTCACGATCCTCATCCAGAGCAAGGCGATCGGGCTCATGGAGCAGATCCAGAAGCTCGATCCCACGATGGGCGCGACCGCGGCCAGAACGATGGCCGTCGGCGAGGGCCAACTGATCGAGACATATCGCCTCGTTTACGGCAAGCGGCCAGCTTGGAACCGGAGGGGCGGAGCAGCCGCCGGTAAGCGTTATGCGAAGCCCGCGCCAGCCCTCCTCGAACTGCTCGCTGGACGCCGTGACAGCCTCTTCGCCGCGCGGAGAACCGTGCGCACTGTTGCGGACGATCTTCATGTGCGGTTGCTTGAGGCCACGATCCACGCATCACGCATGAGGGCGATGATGGAGGCGCACGGCACCGCCAAGCTCCCGCAGCCCGGAGAACGCGTCGAAGCGTCTCGGATCGAACGGTCCTTCATGCTTCGCGACGGCCACCTCATCGACGAGCTCGACCCGTCAGACGCCGAGATCAGGCGTTGGCTCAAGTTGCTCGGCAGTCCGGAGCACTGGCGAAAAGAAGCAGCCGGCTGGCAACACGCCCTCCAAGAGATGCCGGGCCGGCCGCTTTTGGCCAACGAGAAAGCGGTCCAGGCGATGCTCGACGCTGTTGTCTCGCAGGCCGCGCCACACGCGCACATCCTCGCGACCGCGGAGTTGGTCGGAGGAACCTATCTCGATGAGTCCGTCACGATCCCGTAGGCGATGGTGACCCCGAGGAAGCTACTCTCGCACCTGTCGGCGGAAGGCGTCCACCGCGCCTTTGATCGCGTTGCGGTCGGGTTGGAGGCTGCCCCAGTCGCTCCAGAACTCGCGTGTAGCCGAAGCGGGCTGGATGGCAGGTTCGTCGAGCTTGATCCGCGTCGGTAGGAGCATCGCGTCGCCGAGCAGTAGTGCCTCGCCAACATCGAGGAGGGGTAGTACCTCCGCGAGGCCGGCCAACGACTCTGATGTAAACCGCCGAACGACGGCTTGGTCTTGGTCGTTGGTGAGTCGCATCGCGATGAAGTTGTTGCATTGAGAGAGGATCGTACGGTTGACATCGGAGGGCCGCTGGCTTACGACCAGTAGCGAGACGCCGTACTTGCGTCCCTCCTTGGCGATCCGCTCGAAGGCGGCGAGCGCTCGGCCTTCGATCGCGCCTGAGCTCTCTCCTGCAGGCAGGTAGAGGTGGGCCTCGTCGCATACGAAGCAGATCGGGGTGCGCCGCTCCGCGTCCATCCAGAACTGCACGTCGTAAAGCGTGCGCGCGAGCACCCCGGCGACCACGGGCAACACGTCGGATGGAACCTCGGAGAAGTCCACGATCTTGATCCCCGGCGTCTCGCCGCCGGACCCCATGAGCTGCTGGGCCTCCGCGGCTAGCCAGTCCCACTCGACGGATGCTGCGGGCGGGCGAAATAGGAATCCGTAGCGGCGATCCTCCGTGCGGGTTCGCAGGCGCGCTATGAAACGTGTGAGTGTGCCGTTGAACGGACCTTTGACCTGTCGGTTGTTGGCGCCGGGCACCATTTCGCCATCGTCGGCTTCAAGCAACTCGATCAGGTCGCCGATGTCATAAGGGACTGGGGAGTCGACCGTGAATGTGGCGGCGACCTCGTCGTGGCCGCCTTCGTTAAGCCTGGCGAGCTTGAGTTCACGCACGTGCGTGAGGAAGCGGGCTGCTTGGTTCGGGGCGTTCTGGTCACTGCGATCGAGCAACAGCGCGAGCATCTCTTCCTGATTGAGCAGCCAATACGGTAGGAAGAGAGCCTCGGCACCTGGTTCGTCGAGGTCGCCGGGACCGGCGATTCGCCGCCGCGCGGCGATCGCTCGCTCTCCCTCCGCGAGCGGCGCATACTCCCCGTGCATGTCGAAGACGACGAGGTTCGGATAGCCAAGCGCGGCTGCACGCTCGAGAATGAGTGCCACGGCCCAGCTCTTTCCCGTGCCGGTACTCCCTAGGAGAGCGGCGTGTCGCTGGAAGAGCCGGTTGCCATCGGCGATCGCGACGGCGCTGGGATCCGCGACGAAGTGACCGAGCTGCAAGCGTTCATTGGGGTCCATCCCGGCCGCAAAGGTGGACATTAGTGCCTGCAGGTTTCCACCCTCGATCAGGTGGCACTCGCGCTCGATTTGCGGAAAAGAGTCGGCACCTCGCTTGAACGTCCCACGGGCGCCGCCGGCTGCTGCGCGGAACGTTCCAACGATGACGAGCCGGACGGCATCCCGCAACACCTCCTCAGTCGAGACAACGGCTTCGTCACCCTCGTGCTCCTCGCCGACGAGCGCCTCCTCTTGCGTGTCGCGCGTGATGCGATCGACGATGCCGACAAGGAACTCGAGAGCGCTCGCACCGCGAACGGCCACGAGGTTGCCGACAGAAACGCGGGTGAGTAGTGCGTGGTCGTCGACCGCGACGATTACGCGCGCGGTGTCTACCCGCGTGACCCGTCCGAGCACGCCGCCGGTGGTGAGGTCGATCGGGTCTGTCATGTGAGCACCTGGTCGATGAAGCCCGAGAGCGTCCAGAGCTCCGCGTCGTGAACTTCCAGAGTCTCGCCACGCAGGTGTAGGAGTGTGCCGCCCTGTGGACGCCGCTCGATCGCGGTGACAGCCGCGCTAGCCGCAGCCAACTCGCGTGCTGTCGTGCTAAGGGTGCGAGCGAGGATTAGTGTCGGAACGCCAGCCAGAATCCGCGGTCGCATGTGCGTCTGTAGGTGAGGATCGTTGAAGCCGTAACCGATCGTGAACAGGCGGGCAGCACGGTCGATGGCGTGATTTGCCTGCTCCCTGTGGTGGTCGAATGGCGGCTCGTAGCCTCGCAGGTACTTGGAGGCGCCCGGAGTTATCATGAGCCGTGGCAGTGCAACGCGGTATGGCGTGCGGAACGGCGCCCCGTCCCGTATGTACCAGTCAAGGCTCCCATGCGGCTTGAATAGGCGCACGTGCCGGCGTGACCTGAGGCGAAGCCCACGCGCCCGTTTGACCACCTCGCTGCGAAGGTTCGCGCGGCTCGCGTCCGCGTCGAAGGGGCAGGCGTGCGCTCCCGGGAAGGAACAATCCAGCGCAAGCCCGGCGAGCTCGATTGCGGCCTCGGCGATGCGGTCGTAGTTCGTCGTGATCATCTCGGGTGAGGCGGCGAAGGCAAGCTTGGGCATCAGTTCTGCCAGAGCGAAGCGTCGTCCGCCCTCAAGTAGCTCTCCAAGCACTTGCTCCTCCGGGGGTCCGAGCACCTCGGCCGTGACGGTGACGATGTCGCCGATGAGCGGGCTGTCGTCGCGGAGTTGGTCCAGGCCGCGCTCAAGCCCCTCGCCACGCTCGAGCGCCTGCGCGACGCGTCCCCATTCCTCCTCTGCACTGCCAGCACGTCCAGGCATCTCGGCCCGCAACGCATCGGCGAGGGCTGGCATCCCGGGGATCCCGAGTTCGGCGGAGTGGCCTGCTCCGAGGATCGTGACCAGCCCATCAGAGAAGTGCTCCTGCAGGTGTCGTTGGCGGGTCTCATCGAGCCCGGACATCTCGTAAGCGGCCGTCCTTTCGCTGGAACCTCCCCGTCAGCGCAACTGTCCCCACTATTTGAACAATACCGGCACCGGTGCCCGGGAGACAATGACCCAGGGTCCATAAGCGGCACTGTTCCCGGACGCTCTGCCGTGCTGGGCTGGCGCTTCGGCTGGCCACCTAGAGATCAAACGGACTAGATGCACGAGGACCGAGCAGGAACCGATCGGTAACCGCCCACGCATCCTCGCGGACTGCCATAGGCTCAAGAGCTTCGATGGCAGATGCGCGTGACATCGACTTGGTTCTCATCACCGGGGCCGGCGCGAGCCGGACTTTCGGCGTGAACGACACGCGTCTCCCGCTGATGGGCGAGTGGTCAGACCATCTCGTCAAGAAGCTGCGCGAGAAGCCAATGGGGTACGTTGCCGCCACAAAACTCGGGCAGGGCATGCCCGGCGAAGAGTTCGAGCGGCGGCTCGGGGACTTCCTCCGCTCGGTGGACGCTTTCAAGAGCGTCGGCGAGCTACTTGGTCCGCTGACCTCCATCGAGCCGAGCCGGCGGCCCCAGGGCAACGAGGCGGAGTGGCGTGATTGGCACTCCGCGCTGTCTTTTCAGCTCGACGAGATCGTGAAGGTGATCTACGAGACGCTCTACGAAATGTTCGGAGCGCCTAGCTTCGACCCCGGACTCGCTCAGCACGCGTATGGCGCGCTCCTGAGCACTCTCGGGATCGGCCCGGGCTCGCTCTGGGTCTACGCGACCACCAACTACGACACCATCGGAGAGGCCGCGATCGCGTCGAATGGCGGCCTCCCTGACTCGGGGGAGGTCCAGCAGTCGCCGGGCGTGACTGAGCTTCCGATCAAAGTCGAAGGGATCCTCGACGGTATGCCCAGATATGTCCCGGTGCTGCACCTGCACGGGCGCGTGGGTTGGTTCCGGAGGTCCGGCGTCGGGCTCCGATCCATTCCGGTGCAGAGGTACGACGCCAATATCGGCACACCGGTCGCCATGCTGCCCGACCTTGAGAAGACCTACGACGGCGATCCCACGATTGAAACCCTGTGGCGCGAACTGGCGAACGCCCTTTCGCGGGCGAAGCGGGTCCTTGTCCTCGGCCACTCTCTGCACGACCAGGCGCTCGTGCAGACGCTTCGCGACAACATCGCGGCCCCCGAGTTCCTCGCCGTGACCGTATACGACAACCCAAAGGAGCCAACCGACGCATCCGACGTAGCGGCACGCGTCACGGCGGAATTGCCAGGCGCGCACACACTTCCGTTCCGGTTCGAGGCCAACCGCGAGCTCATGTCGCAGCCGCTTAGCGCCTGGCTCGGCGGCTAGCCATTTGGCCCGTCAGCGCCGGAAGCCGCGAAGGCGTTGACCGAGTCGTCGACCGGGCGCACACTTCGCGGCGCAAACAGCGTCCCCGGCTGCACCAGAGGGCCGCAGCCGTCAGAGCTCGATCGTGTGAGACACAGCAATCGCCGTGTCGTCGCACTCCCGTGCATCTAGTCTGTACGGACTTACGAGCGACGGATGTCAGCGAGTGGGGCAGTCGGCCGATGGCGGACAGAGCCAGGCGGTGACCGGCTGGATCGTTGTGCTTCGAGAGGGTGCGTCGAGCCGAGAGGCGTGTGCCTGTAGCTAGCGTCGGCGCGCCGCGACGTCGATCGCTTTCGCGAGGTCGGCGAGCGAGTGGTCCAGGGCGTCCAGGAGTGCCCTCACCGTTGCCCAGGCGGGTGCGCTCTTGGCCGACTCAAGGCGGTTCACGGTCCCGAACGTGATGCCGGCGGCGCTGGCGAGTTCCTCCTGTGTTTGCCCGCGTTGCTCTCGCATCTGGCGGATTGCTTGTCCGAGGGCAGGGTCGGTCGGTAGTCGGGGCGGCATCGAGGCGGGAGCCTGTCAGGATCCGGTGCTTACGTCTATGCGCTTGAGCCTATCCGCTTGATCCACTATGCTCACGCAGATATCAAAGTGCCCCCGCGCCGCGCTAACGGCCGGGGGCGTGGCACCGAGAGCCTGAACTCCCGGCGCACAGGGACCCTAGCGAGACAGCGCGGTTCCTCCACGCCCCGAGCAGTCCTCCCGGAGCCTCCGACGACAGGAGAAACCGATGAGCACGACTCCCATTCCCGACGCGATGATCCTCGCGGCTATCGAGCGCACCGCACTGCATCGCGGACGCCCCGGCGTCCCGATCTGGACGATCCTCGAACACCTGGGCCTGCGACGACGCGCGCGCCGAGTCAGGCCGCAGATAGGCGGGCTAACCGACGCGGGCGCTCTAGCTACGTCTCGCACCCACGGCGTTCAGCTTTGGAGTCTGACTGCTGCGGGGCGTCGCCAACTGCGGCGTGCCGGCGACGTCGGGCTGCCCGAGTCTCCGCAGCACCACGTGTGCGCAGCGCGAACGCTCGCCGAGCAGGAGATCGAGCGGTTCCGCTCGGCGATGGCCGATGTGCTCGCGGAGGCGACGGCGCTACTCGACGGAAGCAGTTCATCTGATGGCTGGTTCGAGATGGCGATCCGGCTGCGAACGGCAGCATGGCGTCTCGGCTCAGCCACCTGCTGCCTCTGGCAGTGGAGTGAGCCCACCGACGATCGACCGGACATCGACGACCACACGATGCCCGGTGACGTATTGCTGGGCGACGAGGAGCGTGCTCGCTGTCGCCGGCGTCGCAGCGGCCGGCGCAACACGAATCTCTGGCGAGACGGTGAGTGAAGCGTGGCAATCCGTTGGCCGCTTTTTGTGGCTCGGGGTCTTTAACAATGATGGCCGCCACGAAGCCACCACAGGACGCGCCCGCGCCAGCAGCCGCGTATCTCTCGCCGCTTCTTGATGCGACGGAGGCTGGGCGGCTGTTGTCGGTGCCCGCGTCGTGGGTGCTCGCTGAGGCACGAGCGAACCGGATTCCGCATGTGCGGCTCGGACGCTATGTGCGGTTCAGCGCGGAGGAGCTGGAGGAGTGGTGGCGAGCGCGTATGCGGGGGCCGTGGCGTGCGCGAGGTACAGCGTCACGCACAGCGCGCTCGTTGCTCGTCGATCGTCGGGCAGAGCCCGGGAGGCGTCCTGGCTAACGGGACGGCTCTTGTGTTGGAGCAGCCGCAGCGCCCGCTACCTTGGGCGGCCGATGGTGGCGCGTGATCAGGGAGACGATGAGTGATGGCCACAGCGAGGAAGACCACCCGACGCCCCTACGGGGCTGGCTCGCTCTATGCGCGCGGGGGTGTCTGGTACGCGCATTGGCGTGCAGACGGCGGCCAACAGGTCAAGCGCCGTGTCGGCCCGATGCGCGTCGAGGCCTCGCGGGATGGCCTGACGCGCAGCCAGGCCGAGGCGGAGCTGCGTCGGCTGATCGCGGAGACGAAGCCCGCCCGGATGACCGCCGGTGACGCACTGACTATGGCCGAGCTGGGGCGGCGTTACCTCGCGAACCTGGAGCGTCAGAGCCGCAAGAAGGCGACGACGACGGCTGTCGAGTCGATCCTGCGCGTCTGGCTTGAGCCGTTCTTCGCGGAGCGCGATCTGCGCCGAATCACGGCCCAAGACGTCCAGGACTTGATGACGATGATGGAGAAAGGCGAGAGGCCCGGACCGAAGGCCAAGGGGGACCGTCGCTATGGGCGTCCTGTCGGCGCGAAGTCGGTCCGCAACTACATCGGCTACCTGTCGGCACTACTGGGGTTCGCCGAGCGCAAGGGATGGCTGCCCGTGAACGTCGCCCGGCATGTCGAGCTGCCCGGTAAGCCCGAGAGCACAGAGATCAGGTTCCTTGAGCCGGGTGAGGTGCGTGCGCTGGCTGACGCAGCTGTCGATGGGCGGTACCGCGAGATCGACCGTGCGATGTATCTCACAGCCGCGATGACCGGCCTGCGGCAGGGTGAGCTGGTGGCGCTTCGCTGGCGCGACGTGGACTGGACCGCGGGTCGGATTAGGGTTCGCCAGAACTACGTGCTGGGCGAGTTCGGCACGCCGAAGTCCCGTCGCTCGACGCGCAGTGTTCCGATGGCCGATGAGGTCGCGGGAGAGCTTGACCGCCTCAGTCGTGGGGTGGGGGAGAGCAGTGGCGATGCTCTCGTGTTCGCTGATCCTCACACGGCGGGGCCGCTCGACAAGGCGGCGATTCTGCGGCGTTTCCGTCGGGCGCTCAAGGCCGCGCAGCTTGAGCAGTCGCATCGCTTCCACGATTTGCGCCACACGTTCGGTACGGCGATGGCTGGCACTGGCGTTCCCATGCGGACCTTGCAGGAGTGGCTGGGGCATCGTGACATCGAGACGACCCAGCGCTACGCGGACTACTCGCCGAGCGCGCATGAGTCTGCATTCGTGGAGGCGGCCTTTGGATCGGGTGACAGTGGCAGGCCGCTCGCCTCGCGGGCGACGTGACGGCGCTCGAACGTGCCTCCTAAGGATCGGACTCGACGCCGCTTCTTGGCCGCCGATGTGCAGCTCCTGGTGGAGCGCTCGAGCGAGCACCCCATCGAGTACGCGATCATGCTCCTCGCCTTGCGGGACGGTCGCTGGCGCACGGTGCGCACGTTCGACAACGCCCACGGTCCGAGCGAGCACCACGAGCACGCTTACGTCGGCATGGAGAAGCAGTCTCCCATCGTCACGCATGGCCCGGTGAACGATGCGATGCACGCCGCCGAACTCAAGCTGCTAGGCAAGTGGCGCGATATCGTTCACGACTGGGAGCACCTGCAATGAGCGAGATCACCGACAAGACCGACGAGCTGTTCATGGCGGCGTCGCGGAGCGACGACGATCTCGGCTACCCGGCCGATGTCGCGTTCGTTCCCAGCGATGAGGAGTGGACCGACGACGTTCTCTGGCGCAACCTGATCGAAGGGCAGGCGACTGTCCTTGTCGGTGAGGACACCGAGCTGCTGCTCGTGCCGTTGCGCCGCGGCGTGATCGACCGGCTCACGGGTCGTGTGCCTGTCAGCGTCGCGCCCCGGACGCATGGGCACGCCTCGTCCTACGCGACGTTGAGTCGTCTTGGGCGCCACCCGGTGCGCCAGATGCGCGCCCTCGCGCACGCCTGACTTGCCGGCAAGCACCTGAGCTAGTGCAGCGTTCCCGAGGGGGCTGTCGATCAGCGGCGCTGGTAATGATCGCTCGCGCACCTGCTTTTCGTTCTAAGCAGCAACGCCATCAGCGCCGACGCTGGCTACCGCTCGCCAAGGGAAAGCAAGCGCCGCGGCCCTGCAATTGGCGACGAGCAGGTCGGGTCGGTGTTGGCGGCGCGGGTGTCTGTGCCGAGCGTCACGCTGCCCACTGGCTGTCTCTGGAAAAAACTTCATCAGGGCCCTTGACTTCAAGCGCTTGAGGTATGTCAAGGTAGCCGCATGACGACTCTCACC
This sequence comes from uncultured Solirubrobacteraceae bacterium, assembly GCA_963759265.1. Taxonomy (GTDB): domain Bacteria; phylum Actinomycetota; class Thermoleophilia; order Solirubrobacterales; family Solirubrobacteraceae; genus Palsa-744. Next base: position 2,857,000 of record CAVWYR010000001.1, on the reverse strand, counting down.
ATCCAAGATGTTTCCCGGCGCAGCGGGCTGAGCGGGCCGACACTGCGCTACTACGAGGAGATCGGGCTGATCGGTCCGATCGCCCGCGACCCGAGCAGCAGCCACCGCCGCTACCGCGAGCAGGATCTCGACACGTTGCAGGTTCTGGCGTGCCTGCGCGCGATGGGTGTCGGAATCGAGGAGATGCGCACCTACCAGGCTAACCGCGAGCTTGGGCACGCCAAGGCGGGTGAGCAGCGCGATCTGCTGCTGCAGCACGCCAAGCGGGTCGAGGCCGAAATCAAGACGCTGCGCATGCACCTCGACTACCTACGGGCGAAGGCGGCGCTCTGGGACGCCCGCAGCCGTGAGGACGCGGACGCGGAAGCTGAGGCGAACTCGCAGGTACAGAAAGTGCTCCCACAACTAGAGGAGGCGATGCTCGGATGAGCTCCAAAGTGTTGGTAACAGGCGGGTCCGGATATCTGGGCACGCAGCTGATCGCAGCGTTGCTGCGTGATGGGCGTGATGTGCGCGCGACGGTGCGCTCCCTGGATGCTGAGGAGGCTGTGCGCGCGGCCGTGCGCCGCGGTGGTGTGGACGACACCGGCGTCGAGCTGGTGGCAGCAGATCTCAGCTCCGACGACGGTTGGTCGGCCGCGCTTGAGGGCGTGGAGGAGGTCCACCACGTCGCCTCGCCGATCCCGTCCGCCCAGCCCAAGGACCCGGACGAGCTGATCGTCCCCGCCCGCGAGGGCACACTGCGTGTGCTGAAGGCAGCGCGGGACGCCGGTGCGCGCAGGGTGGTGTTGACCTCCTCGTTCGCGGCGGTGGGTTACTCGCCCAAGGCAGTCCGCGACTACAGCGAGGAGGACTGGACCGACCCCGACACGCCGGGATTGCCCGCCTACCCGCGCTCCAAGGCGATCGCCGAGCGAGCCGCCTGGGATTTCATTGAGTCCGAAGGGGGCGACACCCAGCTGGTGGTGATGAACCCGACGTTCATCGCCGGCCCGTCGCTGGTGTTGGCGCTGCGCTCTACGCTGACCTACTTCAAGGCGATCATCGAGGGCACGATGCCGGCGCTGCCACGCCAGCGCTTCGGCGTTGTCGACGTGCGCGATGTCGCCGACGCGCATATCACGGCGATGGCCACTCCTGCTGCCGCCGGGAAGCGCTACCTGCTGTTGGCGGACGGCCCGACGATCACCTGGCTGGGGCTGGCACAGATCCTCCGCGACCACCTCGGGCCTGCAGGCGAGCACGTCGCAACCGACGAGGCGCCCGGGGAGGACCCGTCGCCGCTGACGATCCACAACGACCGCGCCAAGCAGGAGCTCGGCTGGCGCCCACGCCCGGCCGAGACCACGATCGTCGAGACCGCTGAGAGCCTGCGCGAACTCGGCCTGCTGGAGGAGCAATGACTCAACAGCGGGTTCTCGTCACGGGCGGCTCAGGGTTTATTGCCGAACACTGCATTCTCCAACTGCTCGAGCAGAGTTACCTCGTGCGCACGACCGTGCGGTCCCGTGAGCGCGAGCCGGATGTACGGTCGGCGCTCAGTGGCGCCGGTCAACAGCCCGGCGACGCCTTGGACTTCGTGGCAGCGGATCTGACGAGCGACACCGGGTGGGCCGACGCAGTCGCGGAATGCGACTTCGTGTTGCACGTCGCCTCGCCGCTGCCCATTGATATTCCCGACAACGAGGACGAGCTCATCATTCCAGCTCGCGACGGGACGTTGCGAGTGCTGCGCGCGGCGCGCGATGCCGGTGTCAAGCGGGTCGTGCTCACGTCCGCATTCGGGGCGATTGGCATGGGCTACGGACGTACCGATCGCCTATTCACCGAGGACGATTGGACCGTCCTCGACGGTCCCGCCGTCAATGCGTACTACAAGAGCAAGACCGTCGCTGAGCGTGCGGCCTGGGATTTCATGGCCGCCGAGGGTGGCTCGATGGAGCTCGCCGCGATCAATCCCGTCGCGGTGTTCGGCCCGGTGATGGGCAAGGCTGTCTCCGGCTCGAACGAGTTCATCCGGCGGTTCCTCGATGGGGCGATGCCCGGTTATCCCGATCTGTGGCTCCCGGTTGTGGACGTGCGAGACGTGGCGAGCGCGCACCTGCTGGCCATGACGACACCCGAGGCTGCCGGTCAGCGCTTCATCGCCGCGAGCGGATCGGGCTTCAAATTGAAGGAGATCGGCGTCATCTTGAAGGGGAGCCTGGGCGAACGAGCCAAGCGTGTGCCGAGCCGGTCGATCCCCAATTTCGTGATCCGCATCGCTGCCATTTTCGACAACTCAGCACGCTGGATCGCGCCCGATCTGGGCATCACGAAGAACATCAGTGACCAAAAGGCTCGCCGTGTGCTGGGCTGGCAGCCTCGAAGGGCCGAGGAGACCATCACCGAAACTGCTGAGAGCTTGATCAAGATGGGGCTTGTCAAGGCCTGACCCGGCGGCGGGGACACGGATCGTCGGGTCCGAGGGGGCAACGGTTGGGACCCGCTCTTGGCGGCTCTGAGGTCCATCCGGAGGTAAGTCCTGCTCCTCGGCCGCCGGGTTGCCCGCTGGCAGGATCATGACCGTGTTGCGGTACGGCGGCTGCTCGGGTTCTTGACTTTCATCGCCCGTGAGATCACCGCGAAGTCTTCTTGTGGGATCTCGAATAGGCCGAACCGGAACATGCTCCCCCAGCGGCGCTTGTCCTTGATGAAGCTGAGCTGGTCGATCAGTGGTCTGATCGGTGCCTCAATGCTCTTGACGAACTCGATGTTGCGGCGCCAGGGTGTGAACCCCGGCGCCTGCTCCACCTGGTAGAGCTCTTCGTCGGCGACCCGACCTATTCCCGTGAAGGCCTGCACCGGCTCGCCGTCTCGCAGCCCCGTCTTGGGCGAGTAGTAGACCAACCAGTCATCAGTCTTTAGCCGCTTGAGTGCGGAAGACTTGCCATGGCCTGCCTGGGTGAATCCGCCTTCTACGCTCAGTAGCACGTGGTCTCGGCTGATCGTGCTCACCCAGTACGTTTGTTCGGGCGGGCCGAGCGCGGTCGCGCAGATGCTTAGTTGGCGGTGTAGCTGCTCGCGTTCGGGGCGACTCAGTGTCGCGATCATGCGTTGCTCGATTGCAGCGACGGTCGAGGAAGCCGTGCGTAGGCCGGTGCGTCCCTCGGCCGTGAGGGCGTAGCGTTGGCTGCGGCCCTGGCCCGCGGCGGTCACGAGTCCGGCCGCTCTTAGGCCGGTGAGGAGCTGGTGCATCGCTTGTCGGCTGACGAACGCGTCGCGCGCCAGGTCTGCGTTTGAGATGCGCGGACGCGAGGCGAGGATCTGCAGACAGGCGTACTGCGAGACGCTGAGTCCGTAGTCGCGCAGCTCCCCGTCCATCGCCCCGTGCAGAGCGTGTTGGGCGCGCTTGAGCGCGTAGCCCACGGATTGATCGAGATCGACTTGGCCCACGTCAACATCTTGACATAGTCTGCTAACGTCAAGACCTTGACAACTAAAGGAAGGATTTCCCTGTGTCTACCGTTGCAGGCCCCGATTTCATTGCCCTCCAGGTCCGCGACATCGAGCGTGCCGCCGAGTTCTACGAACGTGAGCTAGGGCTCACGCGCGCACCCGGACCCCCGCACGCCGTCGTGTTCGCCACCCAGCCAATCGCGTTTGCCCTCAGAGACCCACTGCCCGGAACCGACCTCGACAGTGGACAGCCCGGCCTCGGCGTGGCGCTATGGCTACGGGCCGACGACTCCCAAGCCCTTCATGACCAACTCGCCCAGCACGACGTGACGATCCTCACGGAGCCCGTCGATGGCCCCTTCGGCCGGACGTTCACGCTTCAAGACCCCGACGGCTACGCAATCACGATCCACGATAAAGGCTGACGAACTCAGCCCACTCCACACTGAACGCGGCGGCTTCCATACCTTGCGCGGGAAGCAGGAGCACTGGAGGTAACCCGCCTCGCCCCCGCATCGGACGACATCCACGCGCGACGCTTCGAGGTCGGTTCATGCTGTGGCTGCCGTGGGCTGCGTAGACCTCCGCGCGCCGTCCTACCCTTGGATGCTGTGCCGATCTTCCGACGTGACCCGAACCGCCCGCCCCCGATCCTCGCGCCCGGCGCGGTGCGAGTGGCGCCCCGGCCGGAGCCCTCGGGGCCTACGCCCGAGGAGGAGCTTCCCGACTGGGTGATGTCGTCGGTCATGAGGTTCATGCAGCCTTTCTTCGCTGGTCACGGCCCAGCGTCTGAGGGCTTCGGTCCCGGCTGGGGGCACACAGAGGCGCCGCGCAACTTCATGATGGAGATCGAGCGCACCTGCCAGATCCCCGTTTCCTGGCAGCACGGACGTAGCAGCGCGGCGGACAGCGTGTGGGAAGCGATGTACCGGGATCGAGCCCTTGCCGCCAGGGTGATCGACTACGCCCTCGGCGAGGTGATGCTCGGCTACGACGCGCAGGGGATCGAGCCTGCGGTCGAGGAGCTGCATCGAGCCCTGCAGCAGGCAGGAGCCAACTACGTTGTGGTCCAGCCCGACCCGGGATACGTCCGATACCGGCTGGAGCGCCGAACCGTCCCGGCGGCAGCGGCCGCCGTGCGTGCGCAGACGGCGATGCCTGGGGACGCATCCGATCACCTGGACAAGGCGTGGAGCGCCGCGTTCGGCCGCGAACCCGACCCGAGCACGGCGTACAGCGAGTCGGTCAAGGCGGTGGAGGCGGCGGCCATCCCCGTCGTGCTGCCTAACGATCCGGGCGCGACGCTCGGCAAAGTGATCGGCCAGCTGCGGGCGAACCCGCAGAAGTACACGGTCGTGTTCTCGCGCGACGCATCTCCGGCCAAGGGCACGACCCTGTCGCCGCTCGAAGTCGTGATCGCGCTCGCTGATTCACTGTGGAGCAACCAGACGGACAGGCATGCGCCAATCGTGCCGATCACCCAGACGCAGGCTGAGCTGGCCGTCCACATGGCGGTCACGCTCGTGCACACCTTCCGCTCCGCCGTCACCTGACGGCCGGTGCTCACACCGATCACCACAAGAGCAGAAGCGGAGGCGCGGGTGCGTGCTGACCTCGGACCGCAGGTCGCGGCGTGCGAGCGCTTCGCGGAGTTCTCGTGGGAGGTCATCGGGACGGAGCCGTGGACCGGCAGACCGATCAACGAGGACTTGAGCGAGCGGCTGATCGCGAGCGAGATGTCGCGGGGCTTCAAGAGCTACCGAGGCGTGATTGATACGGCGCTAGGCGGTTATGGGCCACAAGGCGCGATGGTTGACGAATCCCTGTTCGAGGGGATGGCCGTGGCGCACTGGGTCAAGCTCAACCCCGAGCTGGCAGAGGACCGCTTCCGGAAGCACCTCAAGCACAACACGGCGATGTGGAACAAGCGGCTCGGCGCACACGGCCAGGAGGGAGTCGAGCTGACGCTCACCGAGGCCGAGGTGAAGGAATACGACAAGCTGTTCGGGCCGTGGGGCGACAAGCTCTGGTGCGGGATGCCAATACACAAGCTCATCGACGCGATCGAGAGCGAGTGGGAGGAGGGCGAACGCCGCAGCGAACTGCGCTTCATGTTCGCTGTCGCACACGCGGACAACACGGAGACGATGCACACCACGGCCACGTCACTCACCAGCAGCATCGTGCAGGACAACCTCGATGGGCTTCGGACCGAAGCCGGGCCGAGCATCTTTCAGGTTGATCGTGCGCTGCTCGGCGCACTGTGGCCCTGGGCGCACATGCTCAGATTGGCCGCGGCCTACTTCGAACTCGACGGCGCAGACCGTGTTGACGATGAGTTCATCAAAGCCCGCGCCGCCTTCATCTCCCTCAGCGACGAGCTACTCGCTGAGGCCGGCCGGAACGACCCCTGCCCGTGCGGGAGCGGCAGGAAGTTCAAGAAGTGCCACGGCGCGTAACCGTCCCGGTGCCCGAACTGGCGGGGTAGCCCGCGCCCGCCGTCGAAGTCCCCGAGTAGCACGCCTCGAGCCAGCGCTTTGCGCAAAAAGCAAGCGTCTGCCACGGCGCGCGGAGACGGCCCCTTTGGACGAACAGGAGGCGTGCGATCAGCGCCGCAAATCGCGCGGGCTTGGTAGCAATTTTGGTAGCAATTTGAGCGAACCCGAGCTGATCTGAGGGCACTGAATCCCAATAAAACCGGGCTATCTGGCCCTACCAGAGCGCCAGAGGCGAGTTCGAGCCCAGTATCGCCCACTCAAGGAAACCACTAGAAATCAGGGGTTTCCTGCTTTCTGGGGGAGGCGCTTTGGGGGGCGTCTGCAAAACGAGGGGAACAATCGGGGAACTTTTCTCAGCTCCCCAGCATGCCGAGCAGCCTCTCGATCGCGTGAGGCTCGATCGGTAGCTCTGCCAGGCCGGCGGCGAGTTCGGCAGCCGTGTCTATTCTCGCGCCGGCCGTCTCGCCGAGCCAGCGCGCCAGCTACCGACAGGCCCACGCATCAAAGGCGTCGGAGTCGGCCGCAGCGAGCGCCACAAGGGCGCAGGGAGAGGTCGAGCGACAGCGGGCGGCCGATGTGGCGCTGATAGTCCTTGGGGGCCGCTGCAGCCATCCGCAAGTTCCCGCGATCCAGCTCCTGTTCGAGTTCCTTGCGCGGGCGGTACGGTGCGAGCCCCATACGAACGTATCTTCGCGTAGTGGCGAGCGGGAGTCAAGCGCGCACGGCCGTCCATGCGCACTTTGGGTCCAGCCTCTACGATTTTCGGACCTTTCGCATTCGGAGACATAGGGGGAGCAGGATGCAGCGCATCAAGATCACGGGGTTGACGCTGGTCGCAGTGCTGGCGATGAGCGGCGTCTGGGCGGGTAGCGCGTCGGCAAAGGCGACGAAGATCACTCTCGTGGAACCGATCGCCGGGGAACTAGAGCATGGCGAAGCCGTCGAAGCGGAATATATGGTCTCGTTCAAGACGATGCTAGGCACCGATGAATGCACCGTTGTGGCGAGCGACACAGTCGGAGCCAACGATGCGAAGAACGCCACGCTGAAAGCTGGAGAAGAAACCGGCAGCACCTGCACCGGGACTGGATCACCTGGATGGAACTTTGACCCGGCGCCGTATGTGGCATTCAGCTTTGGGGCGAATGGAAAGGCGACCGTGACCCTCGGGCGATGGGGGGAGGCTCCGGATAACAGGTTCGGAAGGTGCTTGTACGAGGTGACGCGGCTAAAAGGGCACAACAGCAGAACTGGCTTGCTGCAAGTGACTGCGTCGGGCAAGTCAATGGCGCTTCCTCATGGCTGTGTCGGGACTGCGCTCGAACCGAAGGAATCGGGGACAGCCGAGGTGCATGTCATTTCTCTCAACGCCTACGGCCCGAACGGCGACGAGCTCGAAGTCAAAGATAGCTAAACGTTGCTAAGCCCCCAGCGATCCGAGCAACACGGGATCGCTGGGAGCCCTCGTCGCAACCTGGGGTCGAGCGTTCGGCCTTCCCAAGTTTCGGCCCGACGAGGCATACACGCTCACGCTCGACCGTTGGCGCAAGGAGCGTCGCCAGCACTCCTAGGGGCATTGGCGGCGCCGGAGAGCGCCTGGACGTGCCCCCAGCAGCGAGGGTTAGGATAGGAGCGTGCGAGCACTCCGGTGGGCGTGGCGTCCTCAGATAGTCGTGCGGGCCTATCTCCTGCTCGTGCTAGCCAGCATAGTTGTGGGCTTGGTGTCCGATCGCAAGCTGCGGGACGGTACATTCACCAGCCGCGCGATCGTCGGATTTGCCATCGCGGCGTTACTGACATTTGCCACGGGCGTGGAACGACACCGGCGTCGCTCGTCTGCACTACAGATGTTGTGGTGGCCCATGCTGTGAAGCACATGCCACCACCCCGTCTCCCAGCTACAGGATCGCTTCGTAGTTGTTTTTGGCTGTCTTTCCTTTTTCTCCGAACACGGAGCCCCACTTACCGGCCGAAGTCACAAGCTCGCCGAAGCCACCGCTCACGGTCGCCCATTCGGCTTTGTTTTGTTCGCCTCCCCCGATCCACGACTGCGTTCCGATGGCTTTGTTTAGCCCACCTCCGCTAATCGATGACGAGGTGCCGCTCGCATTGTTGCCTGCGCCCCCACTGACGGAAGATTCGTTCCCTTCGGCGGTGTTGCTGTAGCCCCCGCTAGCCCACGAGTGTACTCCGAGCGTCAAGTCTTTGACGCCGCCGCGGATGGATGACAAGTCAGCTCGAAAAGGCCAGCTGCACGGGCGCACCGGGCGAACGCGACTTCCACGGCGAAGGCCGCGCGCGGAAGAACGGTGAAGGGGGCTACACGCTGAGCTTCTCGATCTATGAAAAGGAAGGCTACTTTTTCTTCTCATCGAAACTGATGAAAGGAGCCACCGAAGTCGAATCCAGCGGCGGCCCGCTGAAGAAGAGCAACGAGATGATCACCTAAAGGACGTCGCGGGATGATGGCCTGTGCAACACAGCACGGGCCACCGCTGCGTCCTCTAAGCCGCGAAACCCCCGCACGCGCGTCCGCTGTTTCTCGCTATGTCGAGGCCGTTCCGTCGCGCGGCATGAGAGTCCGGACGCTTGCGATCCCGACGTCGCGACCGTGCCAGACCGCGAAGGTACGGCCGACCCAAACCTCGCTGCCCGGCACGCCGACGAACCGGACGCGGACTCTCAGCTCGGCGCCTGGGGTTAGAGCAGCGGTGGTCGCGTGCTCGATGATGCCCGTGAACCCGACGATCTCCGCTTTCTCCTGGATACGAAAGACGAGGCTAGGCGTCGGAAGCTGTAGCGGCTGTCTCAACCCGCCGTCGGCAGTCGTCGACAGGACGAGATCGACCTCCGCGTCGATCGGCGGTGCATCCCGATCGATCGGGTTGCTGAATCTGATGACACCCGGTTGCACGCCTGGGTCGCTCATCCTCCCAGTGTTCCACGATTGTTCGCGTGTGAACAGTCGCAGGCAAAGGTGAATCCGACCGCGCCAGCGACGTGCGCCATCCCATGCACACAGCATCCTGCCGGTCGCTCGCGCGTCCGGGGGGCTGGGCGCGCCCAGCGCGTCGAAGAACCGCAAGACTCCCATGACGCGGGATCATCTCGGCATCAACAACGACGGAGGGACCGAGCCGTGCCTCAGGGTGCAAGCAATCAAGCAACGGTGGCGTTCGAGCAGGCCGAGCGCCGGCTGTTTGCTGCGTGTGGCGTGCAGGTGACAAGCCGCCGCGTGCGTCTGGCTGATCCGCCGGTCGCGGTACGTGTCCTGGAGACGGGCGACGGGCCGCCGCTCGTCCTCGTGCACGGTAGTGGCATGAGCGCTTCGACGTGGGCCCCGCTGATGCCGTATCTGGGAACGCGCCGTCTGATCGCGTTCGACCTCCCCGGGTTCGGGCTCAGCGACGCCTTCGACTACAGCGGCCGACCGCTGCGAGCGCAGGCGGTTGCCCAGCTCACCTCGCTGCTGGACGCGCTCGGCCTCGAGCGGGTGCCGATCGTTGGCACCTCGCTGGGCGGGATGTGGGGGCTCTGCCTGGCCCTCGACGCGCCGGACCGCGTTGCCGCCGTGGCGTCGCTCGGGGTCCCCGCGGTCGCGCTGCCCGGCATGCGCGGCGACATGTTCTTCGCCGCGCTCTCCACACCCGGGCTACGCCATCTCGCCGCGCGGGTCCGCTCGCCGAACGTCGCGACGACACGCCGGTCGGGGGCCCGCGGGGCAATCGGCCCTCGCGCGGCAGCGCGAGCGCCAGACGGGTTCTTCGAGGTCGTCCACGAGGGGATGCGCCAGCCCGGCTTTCGGACGGCGATGCTCAGCCACATGTGGCTCGCCATGCGGCTCGGCCGGCCCCGGCCCGAGAACTTCCTCTCAGAGGCCGAACTGCGGCGGCTCACGGTGCCGGTGCTGATGATCTGGGGCGACGAGGACCCGTACGGCGGCCCAGAGATCGGCCGACGCGCGTGCGCGCTCCTACCGGACGCGCGCCTAGAGATCATTCCGGGGCGCCACGCCCCTTTCCTCGACGACCCTGAGCGCTGCGGCGCGTTGATCGACGACCTGCTTCGCCGCGCGACGATGACCTGACCAGTCCTAACCCCAGCGACCCAGCACATCGATCGCCGCTCCTTGGAGGAACGATCTCGGGCGCGCGATCAAGGCCTGACCTCGAGTGGACACGCGGGCCCTCATACATCACAGGCGATCGCGCGCGAGAGCAGTAGTTCGCGCACGCGATCGTTCTCGCACAGATCCGCTGCCCGCTCGAACTGGCTGCGCGCCTCAGGCAGTCGCCCCATGCGCACGAGGATGTCCCCGCGCACGCTGGGCAGCAGATGGTAGCCACGCAACGCCGGCTCATCGGCGAGCGAATCGACGAGCTCGAGCCCGGCCTCGGGACCGAAGGCCATCGTCACCGCCACCGCGCGGTTGAGCTCCACGACCGGGGAGCCGGTGAGCGCGGCCAGCGCATCGTACAGCGCGACGATTCTCGGCCAGTCGGTCTCCGTGACGCTCCGGGCCCGCGCGTGGCAGGCGGCGATCGCGGCCTGCAGCGTGTAGGGACCGAGCGCTCCGCTGAGCTCCTCGGCGCGCCGGAGCCCGGCAAGGCCGCGTTGCACGAGCAGATGATCCCAGCGCGCCCGGTCCTGATCGCCGAGCAGGACCGGCTCCCCGTCCGGCCCGAGACGCGCCCGCAACCGCGAGGCCTGCAGCTCCATCAGGGCCAGTAGTCCGTGGGCCTCGGCCTCGCTGGGCATCAGCGCTGAGAGGATCCTTCCGAGGCGCAGGGCGTCCTCGCACAGGCCGGGACGGATCCAGTGCTCGCCGGCGCTCGCCGCGTAGCCCTCGTTGAACACCAGGTAGATCACCTCGAGCACGGCCGAAAGACGCTCCACGAGCTCGTCGCGCGAGGGGACCTCAAATGGCACGCGGGCCGCTGTGAGTGTGCGCTTGGCGCGAACGATGCGCTGCGCGACCGTACCCTCGGAGACGAGAAACGCACGCGCGATCTCTGGCGTCGACAGGCCACCGAGCAGACGTAGCGTCAGCGCGACACGGGCCTCCCGGGACAGGACCGGATGGCACGTCATGAAGATCAGCCGCAGGATGTCGTCCTCAACGTCGTCGACCCGCGCGGCGAGGTCGGGGCGGTCGAGCTGCTGCCGGAGTTCCAGCTCGCGCCCGATCAGCTCGCGCTTGCGCTCGAGTGTGACGCGCCGGCGCAATGCATCGATGCCGCGACGCTTGGCGGTGGCCATCAGCCATGCACCCGGCCTATCCGGGATGCCCGCCTCAGGCCACTGCTCGAGCGCGGCGACGAACGCGTCCTGGGCGAGGTCCTCGGCGACCGCCACGTCGCGCACGATGCGAGTCAGCCCGGCTATCAGCCGGGCCGACTCGATGCGCCAGACGGCGTCGATTGCGCGATGGGTCGCCGACGGCTTCACGCGCCTAGCCCTGGGCAGCCTGCGCGCGCAGCCTCTGGTTGGCCTCGCGCAGCTCCGGCGTCAGCTGCTCGCCGAAGTCGTCGGTCTCGAAGATCTCGCGCAGCTCGATCTCGACACCGCCGTCGAACGGTGCTCGCTTGAGCCACTCGACTGCCTCATCGCGCGAAGCGCACTCCCAGATCCAGTAGCCCGCGACGAGCTCCTTGGCCTCCGTGAAGGGACCGTCGATGACGGTGCGCTCGCTGCCGTTGAAGCGGACCTTTGCACCCCTGGAGGTCGGGCGCAGGCCCTCGCCGGCCAGCATCACGCCTGACTTGACCAGCTCTTCGTTGTACTTCGTCATCGCCCCCAGGATCTCGGTGCTGGGCATCTCTCCCGCCTCGGACTCGGGGCTCCCGGGGACCAGAACCATGAAACGCATTTGTGTCTCCTTTGTGGATGGGATGGTTGATACCCGCACGTCGAACGAGCTCGGCCGAAATCGACACGCCCGGCATCTCTTTTTTGCGCGTGCACGCGCGGGCGCTGGGCTGGGTCCCGCCCTGGCCGCCCGCGTCGATGCTCCAGCATTCAGGAGGTCCGCCAGCGGCCCCGGTGGACAACCTCGGCGAGAGGCTTGCGCGCAGCGCTCAGGTCCGCTGGCGGCTCATCGGAGTACCCGATCGAGATCGCCCCAATCGGACGGAACTGCTCGGGCACACCAAAGGCCTCTTGGTATCCGCCGATTCGCTCCTTGGGAATGCCAAAGAAGCATGCTCCAAGGCCCTCGTCGACGGCCGTCAGCAGCATCAGGAGCGATGCAAAGCCGGCGTCGATGTCCCAATACGGAGCCGACCACCAATCCGCGGAGCGATCGCTGTGGCCCTTGTCGGGCTCGGCGTAACGGTCGAGGTAGGCGTCCTTGTTCGCGTGCGCCACGATGATGAGCGGCGCTCTGACCCGCGCTGCGAACCATCGCTCGGGCTCGATCTCCGGTGTCGCGGCCTCGCGAAACCGGGCGACGTCAGCAGGCGTATCGAGCCCCATGAAGCCCCAACCCTGCGCGAATCCCGCCGACGGCGCGCGCACCGCGTGGCGAAGGATTCGATCCACGACCTCCTGTGCTACCGGGCGCTGCTCGTCGTAGCTCCTAACCATCCGGCGACGCCGCAGCACCTCGCGAAACTCCATCGCGCAAGGATGCCACGCGCCAAAGGCCTGCGCCATGGAGCGCCTACGGCACTCTGATCGTGAAGCTCCCCACCGGGACCCTGGCGACGTCTTCTTCGGCCTCTAGCAGAGGCCCGGTGGCGTAGACGAGGGTCACGCTGCCGCTGGTCGTCCCGCGAGCGAGCCGGGGCCCGAGGGGGTTTTGATCGATCGTCACGGTGAGCGTCTGCCAGGCGGCGATGTTCCGGCCCTGGGGTATCAGGCCGTCGTAGCTAGGGCTCGCGCCTTCGTCGATCGTCTGGCTCGAGGCCATCGCTCCAGCCTTTCCCGGTTCACGCCATTGCAGCTGATATCGACCGCGCAAGCTCGAGATCGCCAGCCGCGAGGTGAACCGCACACGGATCGCCCGCCGGCCTTCAGCGGAACGGATGAGCGTCGCGTGAATAGGCGTAGCCAGCTGCGCGTGGGTGGGCGCGGCGACCTTGACCCAGCCGAACGGCTCGGGCAGGGCAGGAGCGCAGGCCCGTGGACCGTAGATCCATCGTTCTGCGGTCACCAGTTGGCAGGTGACCCCGCCCCGGTAGTGGATCGCGGTGATCGGGCTGTAGACGGGGACATCGTCGGATGCGTAGAGCCCTGTGCGTTCGCGGCTTCCCGCTGCGCCGGAGTAGCGATGGGTCGTTCCCGGTGTGACGATCAGGTAGGCGCCGTCGGCTCCAACGGTCGCGACCGTATGACTCTCGCCGCCTGCCGAATAGGTGACGCTGGTGGCTTCGGGGCCAAGCATCCCGTAGTAGAGGTCGCGCTCGTCCGAGAGCGGACACGTGGGGAACACCGCTCGATGGGAGCGTGCGTAGGTGCCTGGCGGTTCGCAGTGCACTCCTGGTGCGGCGCTCGCGGCCTGGCTCTTGATCGTGACGCTGTCGAAGATGCGGCCGCGGCCGTCGACGAGCGAGCAGTTGAGCCGTTCGATGTTCGTGCTCAACGGCAGTTCGTGCGCGCGACCGTCGTCGCCGAATGCCCCGTCCTGGCCGAGCGCGACGAGCCGGCCGTCGAGCAGGCGGCCGACCTGCAGGCAGCCCACGCCGCGGGTCGTGCTCAGCGTCCGCATTCCCCAGGGCAGGCGGCCGCGCGGGTCGGCGACCGAGATCGGCAGCAGGTGCACGCTGCCCGGCGCGAGCCTGCCGAGCCCAGCGCGTGGGTTCGCGAATATCGGGACCGACGCGGCGGGCGCCCCGAAGGAGATGAGCCCGCTCGCAAGGGCAACCGCGGCGCCGACGAACACGAGCAGCGCAAGCATCACCGGTACCGCCCGCAAGCGCGAGGGATACAGCCATGGTCGGCGCCGGGGCGAGACCGCTTGTCCATCGCGCGGCTGCTCCAGGTGGCCGATCGCCTCCTGTTGGCGGCGCGCGGCGTCGACGAGTGCGCGGCGTAGCTCGGGCATGCCCAGATCGCTCATGTGGTCTCCTCTAGCCGTGCCCTGAGCGTCCTCAGTCCACGGCTGACGCGTTGACGGACGAGGCTCTGTGAGCACGCAAGGCTCGCGGCGAGCTCGGCGTAGTCGAGCTCCTGCAGCACGCGTCCATTGACGGCGAGCCGTTGCTCGTGCGGGAGCGACCCAAGTAGCTGCAGTGCGTCCTGTGAGGCGCGGCTCGCGACCTCCTCGACCCGCTCTAGCGCCTCGTCCGTGAGGATCTGCGGTGCGACCTGCAGGCGCCGACGCGCGCGATCTTCCACGCGCCCGCGCTGCCACGTGTCGGCGAGCTCGTGACGGGCGATCCCGAACAACCACCCGCGCGCGCTCCCGGACTCCTCCCGAAACGAACCAGCCGATTCGAGCGCGGCGGCGAAGACCTCTGCGGTGAGGTCTGCGGCGATGTCCGCCCGGCCGCTCGCACGCCAGAAGAAGCCGAGGATCTGCGCCTCGAAGCGCTCGTAGAAGACGCCGAACGCCTCCGGGTCGCTCGATGTGAGCGCGAGCAGCTCGGCATCGTCGGCCTGGGTGTAATCCGAACGCCTCATCACCAGGGATTCTCCTCAGGCGGGATTCTGTGACAGCCAGAGTCCCCGGCCAGCTACCCTGAGCCATGCGCTTTCCGCGCCCCCGGAGCCGTGTGAGCAAGGAGCCCGAGGTTGCGATCGGCGATCCTCGCCTGGATTCGTGGGAGACCGTGAGCACGTTCGAGGATCAGCAGACCGCGCTGGCGTGGCGCGACCAGCTACGTGCTCTCGGCGTTGACGCCGCGTGCACGGCCGATCACCCGTTGGATCGATTCGGGCGCGGCGATGTGTATCTCGTCGTCGCGCCCGGCCAGTGGTCGCGCGCGAACGAGATCCTCGAGAATCTGGAGTGAGCGCCTGGTTATGCTGGGGTGATGCAGACTCCAGACGCACTCGTCCTCGGCGGAGGAGGGATCCTCGGCGAGGCCTGGATGAACGCCGTGCTCGCCGGCATCGAGGAGTTGGATGACTTCGACGCCCGCGAGTGTGCCTGCTACGTCGGTACCTCAGCGGGCTCGATCGTCGCCGCCTCGCTCGTCGCCGGCCTTGCGCCGGGTGCTCGGCTCGGTGCGCTGTCGCCGTCGAGCGCTGCGCGCGAGGACGACGTCGAGGAGCCGGCGGCCGCGCTCGCGCAGGCGTTCGCGGCCGCCGTCGATCTCGCCGGTGCCCTCGCCGCGCCGGTAGCCGCCTTCGCGTCCGCCTCGAGTTCAGCCGGCGGCGCGATGCTGCGGCGTGCGCTGCTTCGGCGCGTTCCCATCGGAGAGCGCTCCCTCGCTGATCTCGGTCGCCAGGTCGAGCTCGCAGGCGTCCGCTGGGATGGTCGTCTTCGAATCGTGGCCGTCGAGCAGGACACCGGACGGCGCGTCGTGTTCGGAGCGCCCGACGCCCCCGAGCTGTCCGTCGCGGGCGCGGTGCAGGCGTCCTGCGCGATCCCCGGCGTCTTTCGCCCGTTGCACGCGAACGGGCACGCATATGTCGACGGCGGCGTGTGGAGCCCAACCAACATGGACGTGGCCGCTGCGACCAGGGGCAGTCGCCTTCTATGTCTCAATCCGACCGGCTCGCTGCGGCCGGCGTTCGGGACGATCACGGGCGTGTTCGGGCCGGTCTCCCGCACGGTCGCCGGCGCAGAGGCTCTGGTCCTGCGCAATCGTGGCGTGAGTGTTACGACGATCAACCCTGATGCCGCCAGTGCCTCGGCGATGGGGGCGAACCTGATGGACCACGCGCGCCGTGACGACGTGATCGCTGCGGGGCTGGCCCAGGGGCGTCGTCTCGCACCAGGCGATCAGCGCCGGGCCGCCTAAGTCGCCGCAGCCTCCGCCGCGCGCCCGCGAGCCAAACGGGGAAGGGCGCACGCCCGTCTCATACGTCCGTCCAGGGTGTCGGCCCATGGGTCTCACACGTGTGTCCAGAACATCGCTTCCGACATGTTCAAGGGGCTGCGAGTGTCGTAGTCAAGAGCATGCGGAAGGACTTCCGTGGGCTCATCCTCACACTCATCTTTGCGGTCTCGATCTCGGTGAGCGCCTGCGCGCCGAGCTTCGCCGCCACCGGCAAGTTGATCGCCAGCAACTGCGCGCCGGTCGCCGCCTCGAGCAACGGCACGATGGTCTGGTACTCGAAAAACAGCTCCGGCCTTTGGGAAACGTTCATAGGCAACGGAGAATGCCAGGGCGAACCACTGTTGCCACCCTATTCCGGCAATCGCGGTCCCGCTGCGATCACCCCCAACGGCCGCTACGTGCTGCTGACGACCGCCGTCGGCTGGGAAAAGGCGATGTCGATGTCCTCTCCCGGCCAGGGCTCACAGAACTCGATCCAGCTGTATGACCGCCAGACAGGCAAGCTCTCGACGCTGCTCGCGGGGGCGACTAGCTCCCAGCGCGGGGTGATCTGGCCGACGTTCAACTCCAACGACACGAAGATCGTGTGGTCACAGCTCGTCAGGACCGCCGCCGAAGTCCCGCCCGCGGGCCAGTGGGCACTGCATGTCGCCAACGTGAACCTGGAAACGGGCACGCTCAGCAACAACGTCGAATGGCAGGATCCGGACGGGAAACCGGCCTTCTACGAGGCCTACGGCTGGATACCCAACACCAACCTCCTGGTCTTCATGTCGACCACGCGCTCGACACAGACCGGCTTTCGCGCCGAGCAGCTGTTCACGCTCCCCGAAGAACTCAATCCCAGCACTGCTCCGACGCGCATAAGTCCTGAACTCGCGCCGGCGTGGCCGTGGCAGAGCCCTGTCAATGTCTTTCACGAGTTCGCGCATTTCGCGCCCAACGAACCGAACACTCTGTACACGTCGATCGGCGCTGACACCGTCGGTGGAAATGACCTGTTTTCCTACAACCTTCAGAGCCACGGCTCTAACGGGCAACTCGGACAGCCCGCGCGGATCAGCTACTTCGGTGGCGATCTGAACACCAATTGGGGGACACGCGCGATGCCCGGCTGGCCCGCGCCCTCTTATACCGTTGTCACGACGATGGCGTGGGTCAACGGCAGTTGGGTTCTCACGACGTGTCCCGACCTGCTCTGCTCAGAAGTGAATGCCTGGCGGATCGAACAGCTCGGCCAGGCTGAGGAAGTGAAGAGGAGCACAGCAGAACAGGAACAGGAAGAAGGCGGCGAATACGGTGGGGAAGGCGCGCAGACGACGCCTCCCGCTTCCTCCGGGTCCACGGCCACAACGCCGGCAAGCCCGTCCGCGACATCGACTCCCTCGAGCGGTGCTCCACGAGATCCCGCCGGCAAGGTCGCGCTCGTCGGACCGAAGCTCACGGTCTTCCATGGCCACGCGGTCGTTGAGCTCCGCTGCTCAGAACAGGGTCCATGCGCCGGCACGCTGACGCTGAGCGCCGGCTACACGTCGGGGCACCGCCACGGCCACAGCAGTCGCGTGCGCGCCCAGACGCTCGGGACAGCCGCCTTCACGATCCTTCCCGGAACGAGCGTGACCGTGAGGGTGCCGGTCAGCGGCGCGGGCAAGAAGCTGCTCGCGGCCGAGCACGGCAAGTTGAGCGCGACGCTCACGATCTCAAGCGGCGGGGCCTCCGCGAGCTACAGCTCGGCGGCCGGATCCGACCAGCTTGCGCGCATGCTCGTGCACATGAGCAGCCCGTCGTCTTCGTGGCTGTGAGCCTGCGCGCCTGCGTCGCGCTCCGTTAGAATCGCGCCGGAGGAGAGCGATTGCCCGCCGCTGCCGGCGGGCTGGTGAGGAGGCACGGATGGTCCTGCGCTTTGCCGGCAAGACAGGGCTGGCGAGCGGGCGGGTGCTCTCGCGGGTCGCGCTCGCCGGCGTTGCTTCGCTCTTATTGGCGCTGCTCATCAGCGCTCCAGCGCGCGCCGAAGCGCAGTTTGGGGATCTGTCCGGCCCCGCCTTTCAGATTCTCGCTCCCGGTGAGGGTGGCTCGCTGCTGGCCAACGAATTCTCCACCGACCAGGGCGTCCTCTACAACGGGCTCACGCCACTGCGGGGTGACGTCACCACGAGCGACCTCGAAAAGTATTACGTCTCGGAGAAGTTCGGCGTCGAGGGTCCCGTGCTGCGTACAGAACAGACGCCCCGCGCCGGGCTGCAGATCATCCGTGACAGCCACGACATCCCCCACATCTACGGGGCAACCCGCGGTGACGTGATGTACGGCTCGGGCTGGGTCGCGGCCAGCGATCGCGGGCTCCTCCTGGCACTCGGCCTCGGGCCGGCCTACGTGGCCGCCCTCAGCGTTCCCGGGCTGAACCCGATGAACATGCTGCTCGAAGCACGCTCGTTCACGCCGAGCGCCGAAGCGGTCAGCTTCGTCGCAGAACAGCGCAAGGTGCTCGAAGAACAGGGGCCCAAGGGCATGCAGGTGATCGAAGACCTCGAAAACTGGGTCGAAGGCGTGAACGGCTACGAGGCCACGCGACCGGCCTTCGCGCGCCTGCCGACGGTCACCGTCGCCGACGCGATCGCCGGATTTTCGCTGATCGGCTCGATCTTCGGCGATGGCGGCGGCACGGAAGTCGCCAACTCGGAATTCCTCGCTCGCCTGGAGCAGAAGTATGGGGCAAGCGAAGGCCTTGCGATCTTCCGCGACCTGAAGGAGGCCGACGACCCCGAAGCCCCGACCACGGCCGCCAGGGCGTTCCCCTACGACACTGTGCCGAGCGGACCCACACCCGGAGCCGCGCTCGTCGAAGCGGGAACGCTCAGCACCACCGCGCACGACGCGATGCTCGCGTTGAAGGCCTCGCGGCGCAAGGAGTCCAACTTCCTGCTCGTCGGCGCTGCCGACTCGCGCAGCGGCCATCCGATCGCGGTGATGGGTCCCCAGCTCGGCTACTTCTACCCGGAGCTCGTCTTCCAGGCCGACCTGCACGGGCCCGGCATCGACGCCGAGGGCGCCGTCGCCCCGATCTCGCCGTACGTGTTCATCGGGCGCGGCAAGGGCTTCGCGTGGAGTCTCACGAGCGCCACCAGCGAGAACACCCAGCAGTTCCTCGAGAAGCTCTGCAACCCCGAAGGCGGCGCGGTCACCCGCGAATCCGACTACTACGAACACGACGGTCAGTGCCTGCAGTTTCACAGCTTCGAAGCCGGCTACATCGGCGCGGGAGAAGGCGAACCGGCCCACGAGGTGTACTTCAAAGAAAGCGTCCACGGGCCGATCAGCGGCACCGTCCTCGTCCACGGGCAGCCGTACGCGATCGCCAACGATCGCGCCAACCGCGGGCGTGAGCCGGGCGGCGAGGTCGCCTTCAGCATGCTCGACTCCGATGAAGTGCACAACCCGCTCGAGTTCTTCCAGGCCGCGAACCATCTCGAAACCACCTTCAACATGGCCTACGTGGACAGCCGCAACATCGCCTTCTTCTCAGCCGGCCGGCTGCCGGTGCTCGCGCCCGGTACCGACCCCAGCCTGCCGACCTTCGGGACCGGTGCGTATGACTGGAAAGGCTTTCTCTCGCTCGAACAGCACCCGCATGAAGTCGACCCGCTCAGCAACAAGCTGCTCAACTGGAACAACAAACCGGCGCCGGAATGGGGGGCAGCCTCGGAAAACTTCTCCTACGGGCCGCTCTACAGGGTGCAGATGTACAAAGGCTTCAAACGCAACATGGACGAGGCGCAAGACGTCTCGATCATGAACCGGGCCGCCACCGAGGACTTCCGCGCGCTGAGCGACTGGCCGCTGATCGCGCGTGTGCTCGCAGCCGAGCCCGCGCCGAGCAAGCAGGCCGAAGAAGCCGTGCAGGAGGTCAGCACATGGAGCAGGGACGGGGCCAGCCTGCTCGGGATCAACCGCCCGTTCGCGCCGGCGGCAGCGGTCCTCGAGAAGCTCTTCACGCCGCTCGCCGAAGCTGTCCTCAGACCCGTCCTCGGCAACCTGCTCGGCGAATTCGAGTCGCTCAACGGCGCCGACGAAGGGCCCAACTCCCAGGGCTCGGCCTTCGAATCCGGCTGGTACGGCTACGTCGATAAGGACCTGCGCGCGCTGCTCGGTGAAAAGGTGCTGCAGCCCTACAGCCGCGGCTATTGCGGCAACGGCGATCTCGACGTCTGCAGCAGCTCGCTGTGGCAGGTGATCCAGGGTGGCGTCGAAGAACTGCAGAGTGAACAGGGGCCGAACCTCAGCGCCTGGCGGGCCCCGGAAGTGAGGATCACCTTCCCACCCGGGATCCTGCCCTTCACCATGCGCTGGACCAATCGCTCGACCTTCCAGCAAGTGATCGAATTCACGGCGCCCGAAGAATAGGCCGCCGCGCACGAGCGCAGCTACCCGAGCTCGCCGCTACAGCTTGATGCGCCACGCGTTCACTTCTGAGCACAGCAGGTCCGGGCAGATCGTAGCCACCCACGCCCCGTCAACCCAGGCCATCGTCGTGACGACCGAATATCTCGGTTTCGGCCATCCGGGGATCGTGCGCGTGCCCAGCGCCACGTTTAGGTCGCCGCCGAAGAAGCTGATCCGCCGCGGCTGTCCCAGCAGGCCGTGCGCGCGCCGGCTGCTCATGCTGTAGGAGAAGAGGTCGTCTCCCAAGGTGTCAGCTCCGATCGACGTGAACAGCGTGCCTGGTTGGCCCGGCGCGAAATGCGCGAACTCGTGAAAGACGTTGCGCGCAGACTGCCACGCAAACGACGGCGCGAACCTCGGGCTTATCCGCGTTGGGGCCGTTTCGGGATTGAGGCTTTCCGGGAGCGTGAACAGCTGCTGAGCGCGAAAGCCGGCACTCGCCGCGCGCGTGGTCGACGCGAAGATCAGGAGCCTGGTGTGTGGGATCCAACCGTATGCCTCATAGAAGGCGGACCTGTGGTCGGGGTCCTGCCATTCGACGTTGTCGCTGAGCGTGCCCGACGCGAGGTTCACGTCCGCGACGTGGAGCGCCCACTCACCGGACGGAGGCGCTTCGGCGGCGGTCTTCACCAGTTGCGACCACACGATCTTCGTGTCGGTGGCGTTGAACGTCGGCCAGATCACCCCGCGCTGCGAGCTCCTCGCGCCCGCGAGCAGCGTCGAGAGCTTGCCGGTGCGGCGGTCATACAACTGAATCGCGTTCTGTGAGCCCTGGCCGGGAGAGGACGTCCGCAGCGTCTTTTCCCAGCCGACGGCGCTCGTCAGCAGCACGTAGCGGCCATTGGCGGTTATGTCGGCTGGTCCGCGGTTGCCGTCATAGGGCGGGAGCAGCGCCGCGCCACGACAGTCGCGATTGCCGAGGTATGCATCCCATACGCCCGCGCTGTCTCGCGCATACCAGACCATCGTGCCGTTGCTCGAGGCCGCGACCGGGGCGCAGTTGCGCGCGACGAAGGTGGCGCTTGCGCCGCTTGTCTCGGCGTCACGATGAAGCGCCGAGCCGTTCGCGCAGCCGGCCAGAGTGATCACCAGCGCGACCCCGGCGAGCAGACGAAGTTGGCGCGAGCGTTCTCTCATCGTGTCGGGCCCGGGCTACCCCGCGCCGAGTCCGCGGAATCGCGAGCCAGTACGCTAGCGCGCCAGCCCCGATCACAGGTGCATCTATGAGCAAACCAAGCCCGACCCCGCTCGCCGGTCGCACGGCGGTCATCACCGGTGCCGGATCCGGCATCGGGCGCAGCCTCGCACAACGGCTCTGCGCCCATGGCTGTCCGCTAGCGCTCGTCGATGCGAACAGCGAGACCGTCGCCGAGACCGCCGGTCTGCTCGATGGCCCGACGCTCGTGCGAACGCTCGACGTGCGCGACCGCGACGGCCTGCTGACCCTCGCCGAAGAGGTCCGCGAGTGGTCGCCGGCGCCGCTTGGCGCGGTCTTCAACAACGCCGGCGTCACGCTCGGCTCGCCGGTCCTCGGCGGCTCGCGCAAGGACGACGAGCGCGTGATGGCGATCAACTTCGGCGGGGTCGTCAACGGCGTGCACGCCTTCCTGCCGATCCTGCTGGAGCAGCGCGACGGTGCGATCGTGAACACCTCGAGCATCTTTGGCCTCGTCGGTGTGCGCCATCAGGCGGCGTACTGCGCCTCGAAGTTCGCGGTGCGCGGCTTCACCGACGCGCTGCGACAGGAACTGGGCGCGAGCGGCGTGCGAGCGATCCTCGTCCATCCCGGCGGGATCAAAACGAACATCACCCGCAATTCACAAACGCGCCTGGACGATGGGCGCACGCCGGACGAACGCGCCGCCGAGTTCGACGCACGCGCGCGCACCACGCCGGCGCAGGCGGCCGAGGAGATTCACCGCGGCATCGACAGCGGCAAGACGCGGATCCTCGTCGGTCGCGACGCGCACTTCGTCGACGCGCTCGCGCGGATCACCCCGACCCACACCGTGCGCATGCTCGAGGCCCTCGAGCGCCTCGGCGCCGGGCGGGCCAGGCGCGCCAAGCCCAGCTGAGCAAGACGCAGGCTCGTCCGCGAGGCGGGCGTCAGGCGGCGACGAGCGCGTCGTGCGCTGGTGCCCGCACGCGTTGGCGCACGACCGCCTTGCCGCCTTCGGCGGGCGCCCACACGACGCCGCGAAAGGCCCAGCGCTCGTCCGCCGCGCTCGTTGGCACCAGCTCGACGCGTTCGAGCAGCACGCGCAGCACGATGTCCATCTCCATGTGCGCGAAGGTGGCACCGATGCAGCGTCGCACCCCGCCGCCGAAGGGGATCCACGTGTACGTATCCGGCAGCTTGTCGAGGAAGCGCTCCGGCTGGAAGCGCTCGGGATGCGCGAACAGGTTCGGGTCGTAGTGGGTGAGGCATGCCGCGAGCAGCAGCCGCGAGCCGATCGGCAGGCGAAATCCACCGAGCTCGAACGGCTTGCGCACGACGCGCGCCGCGAAAGCGATCACCGGGCGCGAACGCTGCACCTCGCGGATCGTCGCCTCGCGCAGCGCCTTGCCGCCTTCATCGACCTCAGCGACCAGACGCCCCAGCAGCTCGGGGTGGCGGGTGATCCGCTCGATCGCCCACGCGAGCGTGTGCGAGGTCGTCTCGTGTCCGGCGACGAGCATCGTGACCAGCTCATCGCGGATCTCGGGGTTGCTCATCGGGCTTCCGTCCTCGTGGCGCGCCTGCACCATCAGTGCCAGCACGTCGGCGCGCTCCTCGAGCTGCGGGTCGGCCTTGGCGGTCGCGATCAGCTCGTCGAGGACGACGTCTATCTGCGCGCGCAGCTTGAGGAACTTCGCCCACGGGCTCCACGGGCCGAAGCTGCGCTGCAGCTCGGGTGCGAGCGACATGCGCGTCCCCTGTGCGGTCCAGCGCGGTATCAGCTCTTCGAGTGCGTGCAGCTGCTCGCCCTCGGCGCCGAAAACGGCGCGCAGGATCGCGCGCAGCGTGATGCGCTGCATCGGGCGCGCCGTGCTCATCTCGGTGTCCTGTGGCCAGCTGTCGATTTCCTCGGCGGCGATCTCGGCGATCATGCTCTCGTAGGCCTTCATGCGCTGACCCTTGAAGGGGGGGAGCAGCAGCTTGCGCTGCTCCATGTGCTGGGCCTCGTCGATGCCGAGCAGCGAGTTCTCGCCGAGCAGCGGGCGCAACGGGCTTCCCGTGCCGGCGTGAAGGACCGTCGGGTCCGCGCGGAAGACCTGTTTGATCAGCTCCGGGTCAGACACGATCACCGTGTCGCCGAGCCCGAACAGGCGCACGGTGAACATCGATCCGAATCGTCGCCGTGCGTGCTCGAGATAGGGACGCTGGCGCGTTCTCATCGCCAGTGTCTGCACAGCCATCGGCGAGCTGGGGCCGGGGGGGAGGCCATCAATCGGGTTGCTCACGCTGTCACTCTCCTTCTACGCCCGCTGCCGCGTGTCGCGCAGCCGGCTCGATTTCGGTGTCTCCTGGAGGCACGAGGACGATCTGCTCGGCCTCGCCGTCAGCGAGACTCGCGGTGAGGGCGCGCCCGCGACGCGCCCGCAGCCCGTGGCCGGTGAAGCTCATCGCGTCACCGAGCGGGCCGCGCCCGAGCAGGCGCACGTCCCTTACGTAGTTCTGGTGCAGGCGCCACGGCGCGCTCGAGCCTTGGCGCGGCAGCGCGTCGAGCGAGCGCGTCACGTAGCCGGACTTCAGGTCGAGGATCGGGTCGGTCGGCAGGGATGCGTCAGGTGCCTGTGGGATGCAGATCGCGGCGCCCTCGGCGTCCATGTGGTTGAGCGTGCGGCACACATAGCGCGCGACGAGGTCCGCCTTGAGCGTCCACGACGCGTTCGTGTAGCCGAGTGTCAGCGCCATGTTGGGCACGCCGCAGAGCATCATGCCCTTGTACGCGACCGTATCGGCCAGCTCGATCGGCTCCCCGTCGATGCTGAGCTGCATGCCGCCCAGCATCTGCAGGTTCAGCCCCGTCGCCGTCACGATCACGTCCGCGTTCAGCTCATCGCCGCCTTCGAGCTGCACGCCGCGCTCGGTGAACGTCTCGATCTTGCCGGTCACGACCGAGGCCCCGGCGTCGTTGATCGCTTGAAAGAGGTCGCCGTCGGGCACCAGGCACAGACGCTGATCCCAGGGGCTGTAACGCGGCTTGAAGTGCGTGTCGACGTCGAAGTCGCGAGGGAGCTGTCGCTGCACGAAACGCTGAAGCACCCGGCGCATCAGCCGTGGCGCGCGTCGGCACAGGTTGAAGCTGAGCATCGTCAGCAGCACGTTCTTCCAGCGCACAATCGCGTAGGCGATGCGCGGCGGCAGATGCCGGCGCAGCTGGTCTGCGATCGGGTCGCGCGCGGGCAGGGAGATGACGTAGCTCGGAGAGCGCTGCAGCATCGTCACCTGCGCACCCTCGTTTGCGAGCGCGGGAACGAGCGTCATCGCCGTCGCTCCGCTGCCGATCACGACCACGCGCTTGCCCTCGCAATCGAGCTCCTCGGGCCAGTGCTGGGGGTGCACGAAGCGCCCGCCGAAGCGCTCCAGCCCTTGATAGTCGGGCGTGTAGCCCTCGTCGTAGCGGTAGTAGCCGGTGCAGGCGTAGAGGAAGTCGCACGTAAGCCGCGTCGCCTCAGCGGCGCCCGCGCGCTGGACCTGGACCGTCCATCGCGCCTGCTCGCTCGACCATTCGGCGCTCACCGCGCGCCGGCCGAAGCGGATGTGTGACTCGATCCCGTGATCGCGGGCCGTCTCGCGGATGTAGTCCAGGATCGAGCCGCCGTCCGCGATCGACTTCTCCGCCAGCCATGGTCGGAACGAGTAGCCGAGCGTGAACATGTCGGAGTCCGAGCGGATCCCCGGGTAGCGGAACAGGTCCCACGTCCCGCCTATCGCCTCGCGCGCCTCGAGGATCGCGAACGTCTTCTGTGGACAGCGCTCCTGCAGATGGCAGGCGGCGCCGATGCCCGACAGGCCGGCGCCGAGGATCAGCACATCGACGTGCTCGGCGGCGAGAGGCTCGTTCGGCTCGCTCATCTCGGCAAGCCTATCAACACCGCGTCGAGAACGCTGGACAGCGTGTTGATAAACGTCTCCTGACATGTATGATCGGCTGATGAGCGCCCCCGGGCAGACCGAGCGCACGGCGCCGAGCCGCGGCCGTCGCAGCGCCAGCACGAACGGCGACGAACGCGAACGCGCGATCCTGGCGACCGCTGAGCGACTCCTGCAGCAGCGTCCTCTGGCTGAGATCTCGGTCGATGACCTCGCCCAGGGCGCGGGGCTCTCGCGATCGGCGTTCTACTTCTACTTCCCCTCCAAGGACGCCGTCGTGCTGACGCTCGTCGACCGCATGGCCGAGCAGGCCAGCGCGGCCCGCGATCGCGCGCTGGAACGCCACGCGAGCGACCCGAGTGTGCCCTGGCGCGATGGCATCGAGAGCTTCTACGAGGTCTTTGGCGCGCACCGCCCCGTGATTCGCGCGGTGACCGATCTCAGCGCGACCAACTCCGAGGCGCGCGCCCTCTGGTCTGAGGTGATGGACGGCTGGGTCGCGCAGGTGGGCGAGCTGATCGAGCTCGAGCGCGAGCGTGGCGCGCAGTCAGCCGGCATCGCTGCGCGCGACCTCGCCACCGCGCTCGTGCAGATGAACGAGCGGGTGCTGCATGCGATCTTCATCGAAGAGACGCCCGCCGTCAGCGAAACGCACGTGATCGACACGCTCACGCACGTGTGGCGCAGCGCGATCTACGGCTCGGGCTGAAGCCCGTGCGCGCGCTGGGCACGTGTCCAACCCAACCCGCGCCGATGCTGGCCATTGGGCCCTTTCCCTGTGGTTGAGTTGCCGTCACGCTCCGACGATGGCTGATGATCCGGAGATAATCGGTGGTCCCACTCCGATTCCGGTTCCGCGCGAGGGCGACCTCTACCGCTGGAAGGTCCTCAACGGTCGCGCCGAGCAGCACGTCTACGTCCAGATCGCGAGCTCGCTGCGACCGGAGGCGTTCGACGAGCCGCTGCGATCGGGGATCGAGTCCAAGGGGCGCTCGGTCCTGATCAAGCTGCTCGAGCGCGGCAACGTTCCGACGCGCATCAAGATCACCTCGGCGGGGATCACCGAAGTCGGAATCGATCGCTGTTCGCGTCCCTGCTCGGTATAGCTCGCGCCCACCCGAGGCGCCCTCCCTGGGAGCGTCAGCCGTAGGCGGGACCCACGCTAGGTCACCGCCGCTGTGAACGTGTACTCGTCTCCCGCGGAGCTCGCGCTCGTGCCGTTCGGCGTGATCACCGTCACCTGCACGCGGCCCGCCGGCTCCGCCGGAGTCACCGCGACGATCGAGCCGGCCGAGCGCACGATGAAGCTGGTGGCGGCGGTCGTGCCGAACTCGACAGCTGTCGCACCCAAGAGGTGTCTGCCGTTGATCCGCACCGAGCTGCCCCCGGTTGCAGGGCCGGCGCGCCGGTGCAGGTGCACGATCGACGGCGTCTGCGGGTTTGCGAACGCCCACGCGGCGCCGACGAAGCCGTTGTCCGCGCTGCCGCCGACGAGCGCCGTTTCGCCGCTGGATGACAGTGCGACGCTCCAGCCGAAGGCCCCGAGTCCGACCTCGCCGCTGCGCGTGAGCTGTTCTCCCTTGCTCCACCTCGAGCGCGAGCGCCTGAACACCCAGGCGGCGCCGATGTCGTTCGTGTCCTGGCCGCCGATCAGCGCCGTGCTGCCGTCGCTGGAGAGCGCGACGCTGAAGCCGAAGAAGCCTCCGTCGACCCCGGTGGCTCCCGTCAGCTTTGGGCCCTGCTGGCTCCAGCTGCTCTCCGAGCGCGTGAACACCCACGCTGCGCCGATGCCGTCGTCGTCGGCTTCGCCGCCGACGAGCGCCGTTTCACCGGCGGAGGAGAGCGCGACGGCATAGCCGAACTTGCCGTCTCCGAGCTCACCGCCGCCGGTGAGCTTTTCGCCCTGCTGGCTCCAGCTGCTCGCGGAGCGTATGAGGACCCATGCTGCGCCGATGCCGTCGTCGTCGGCTTCGCCGCCGATCAACGCGGTCGTGGCATTGGCCGACAGCGCCACGCTCGAGCCGAACTCGCCGGCGCCGCTCTCGCCGGCTCCGGTGAGCTCCTGTTCCTGCTGTGTCCACGTCGAGCCGGCGTTGGTGAAGGTCCACGCCGCACCGAGCCCGCCGCTGTCAAACGGCGCGCCGGCGAGCGCGGTCGTCCCGTCTGAGGACAGTGCCACGCTCGCGCCGAAGCCGCCGGCGCCGCTCTCGCCGCCGGCTGTCAGCTTTTCGCCCTGCTGCGTCCAGGCGCTGCCCGCGCGGGTGAACACCCACACCGCTCCCCTGCCGACGCTGTCCGCCGGGCCGCCGATCACGGCCGTGTCCGCGTCGCCCGACAGCGCAACGCTCGTGCCGAACGAGCCTCTCCCGCTCTCGCCGCCGCCGGTCAGCTTTGGCCCCTGCTGTGTCCAGGTCGCGCCCGCGCGTGTGAACACCCACGCCGCGCCGACGTCGCTCTCGTCACGCGGGGCGCCGATCAGCGCCGTGTTCCCGTCACTCGACAGCGCCACGCTCGTGCCGAACATGCCTTCGCCGAGCTCGCCGCCGCCGGTGAGCTTTTCGCCCTGCTGCAGCAGCGGGTCGATGCGCAGTGGGAACCTTGCGCCGCGAGTGTCGACGCGCAGCAGCAGCCGCCCGGGTCGCAGCGCCAGCCAGCTGCGCAGCGCGCGCCCGCGCGCATCGGTCGCGAGCAGGCCCGTGTAGCGCAGCGAAGGACCGCCCGCGTGGCGCAGCATGGCGCTCAGCCCGTCTCGCGCCAGCGACGCGTGGGCGTCGCCCGTGAGCTCGATCGAGAGTGTCAGCGGGCCGCGCGCGCCGCGCGCCGGCGTATGCGCGATCGCGAAACCCTGCTCGAGGCCGAGCGGGCCGTTCGCGTACCACTCGCTCATGCCGGCGTTCGCGTAGCTGACCCGGTCCGCGCGAGCATGCGGGCGCGAGCCGGCGATCGCCAGCAGAGCGGTGCCGTAGCCGAGCGCCGCGAGGCGCATCTCGACGTGCGTGCTGCCCGTCGTGATCTCGGCGCCGAGCGCCGAGAAGCGCGTGCGCAGTCGCTGGGCCGCGTTGAGCGCCTCGAGGTCCTCGCCGGCCGCCCGCACCCGGTAGCTGCCCGAGCTCGCGCCGAGCGCGGCCGAGGCTGCCTCCCGCAGTGCGAGCGGCGGCTGTGAGTCGCGTGCGCGCGGGAGCGCGCGGGGGGCAGCTGCCGTGAGCGGCGGTGCGTGCCTGGCGAGCAGCGCCGCGGCAACGGCGATGCTCAGCGCGAGCGTCAGCAGCCACGCTGCAAGCAGCGCGTCGGGCCCGGCCGTGCGGCGCGGTCGCACCGTGCGCCGCTCGCCCATCGCCAAACCCGTTTCCGCCCCAGGAAACCGCACGTCCGCGCTCCTCCCCAAACCACTCCCAAAGCGGCGCGTGAAGCGCCGTACCACATCCCAGAATCCCGCTCACACGCTACAGCTCCGGCTGGCGCTTGGCAAGCTTTGCGGCTACTGTGGGAGAGCGATGAGAGCACGCGGGTCGCATCTGCTGCCTCGGGGCCGCTCGGGCCGATTGCTAGGGGTGCCATGAGCGTCGCGGCTGCCGGAATCGTGATCGCCAGCGGCGTGCAGGGTGGCCACGAGCGCGCGCCCAGCGAGGAAACGCTCGTGATCGTGCTGCTGATTCTCGCGATGGCCACGGCAGCCGTCCTGCTCGCGCTGTATCTGCGCCGTCGCCATCGCCGGCTAGAGCCCGTCGATGACCAGTGGCGGGCGCTGGCGGTGATGGGCGAGCTATGCCCGCACGGTTGGCAGGCGGAGATCACGATGTACGGCTGGGGCGCTCCCGTTCCCGCCGACGCGCCGCCTTCGCGCGTGCCGCTGATCGAGCTGGAATGGAAGCAGTTCGAGGAGGAGTCGGGCCGCATCGCCGTGGCCCGGCGCGTGTGGGCGCCGACGATCGGCGAGGCTCTGCAGACGATGGTCGAGGATCGGCGAACCGACGTCACGCTCGAGCAGATCGAGCAGGCTGCAGGCGAAGACGAGGACGTGTGGTGGACTGACTGACGCGCCCGCCGGCGATCACGCCGGCGCGGCGCTCGCGGGCGCCCCGCCGGCGTCGCGCAGGAACCGCTCGGTCACCGCGAACGCCCGCGCGATCGTGCCCCAGTCGAGGTTCTCGGGGGTGTCGTTCGGCCAGTGGTAGTTGGCGGGGAACTTGGTCTCATCGACCGATGCCAACGTCGCGCTCGCATAGCCTCGACGAAGCGCGACGAGCGCGTCCGTCGCGAGCACCGTGCGCAGGCCGCGCTCGAGCTCCACACCGACCGCTGCGGCGGCCGCCGCCAACCTCGCGCGCGTGGCCTCGCTGTACGGACGCATCCGCAGCATGCCCTCCGCCTCGATCAGCGTTAGTTTGGGCCCGCCCACGCACTCCAGGCACAGCACCGTCGTGCGGGCCGGGTCGAGATCCGCGCGGTGGCGGCGCAGGAAGCCCTGCATGCCCTCCATGAACGACTCCTCCGAGCCGGTCGAGACGAGCAGCACGCGCACGCCCGGCTGCGGTTGCTCGGCCAGCGAGCGCGCGAGTGCCACCAGCACGGCGACGGCGCTGAGGTTGTCGTTGGCGCCGGGCACGACCTCGCTGCTGCCGATCTCGATCATCGTCGCGACCGTCGCGCCGGCCAGCAACGAGCCTGCGCGCAGCAGGCCGGCGCGAGCGAACAGGCCGCCGAGCGCGACCAGCACCGGGCCCAGCCAGGTCGCGTACATGATCGGCAGCGTCTGCGAGGAGCGCTCGTGCGTCACCGGGAAGCGCTCGGCGAACAGCCGCGGCAGCGCCGGGTGAAAGATCAGGCCGCTGTGTGCCGCGTCGTGGTGCGCGACGACCACGACGGTCTGCTCGCCATCGGCGTCGCCGGCCTGCGCGACCACGTTGAACGTGTCGCGGCGGGGCAGCGCCGCGCGTCTGAACCAGAGCCCTCCGCCGCCGAGTTCGTCCCAGATCGCCAGCGCTGCCCCGACCCCTGCCGCGCTGCACAGAAGGCGCGTGCCGCGAGAGGGCGAGCGTCGCGCGAGCGCCCCCGCCAGGGCGACGCCGCCGTTGAGCAGGCCCAGCGGCCACCAGTAGCCGCCGTGGGCGCGCTCGACCTCGACCGCCACGCGATGACCGTGCTCGCGCATGCGCGCGGCGATCCACTCGGCGGCGCGGCGCTCGCCTGCCGACGCGGACGGGCGCGTGAAGCCGGCGAGCTCCTCGACGACCGTGTGCAGCTCGTGCTCGAGCCACGCGTGCGCTGCGAGCCGCGAGCCGTTGCCTGTTGCCTCGTGCGCCGCGCTTGAAGCCATCCGGGGCACGCTAGCGCGAAACCGGCCTTCTCGTGATCGGCCTACACTGCGGTCGGTGACCGGGGTCGCGCATGCAGCGGGGTTGGCCTACCGCGAGGCCGGCGAGGCGAACGAGCGCGCCGTGCTGCTCGTACACGGCTACCCCGAGTCCTCCTACATGTGGCGCCATGCGCTGCACAGCCTGGCCGATGCCGGCTGGCGCGCGCTCGCGCCGGACCTCCCCGGATACGGCGACTCGGCGCCGGGGACCTCTGGAAGCTGGGAGAGCCACACGCAGGCGCTCGGGCGCTTCGTGGCGGAGCTCGAGCTCGGCCCGCTGGTGCTCGTCACACACGACTGGGGCGTGATGATCGGGCTGCGCTGGGCATGCGATAACCCCGGTGCCGCCAGCGCGCTGGTGATCTCCGACGGCGGCTTCTTCGCCGATCGTCGCTGGCACGACCTGGCGAACGTGATGCGTACGCCGCAGGAGGGCGAGAAGCTCATTCGTGGATACACGCGCGAGGGCTTCGCCGGGGCGATGCGCGCCGTATCGAGCGGAATGAGCAACGAGGCGATCGACGAGTACTGGAAGGGGTTCGCCGACGAAGCGCGTCGTCTCGCGCATCTCGAGCTCTATCGCTCGGGCGACTTCGAGAAGCTCGTGCCGTATGACGGTCGCCTCGCCGCGCTGGGCGTGCCGGCGCTGATCGTGTGGGGGGAGAACGACCGCTTCGCGGGGGTGGCGATGGCGCAGCGCTTCAACGACGAGCTGTCTGGCTCAGAGCTCGCGTTGATCGACGGCGCCGGGCACTTCGTGTGGGACGACGAGCCCGAGCGCGCCGACCGGGTGCTCGTCGACTTCCTCAGCAGACGTCTCGGCTGATCACTCGATGCGGACCGTCGGTTCGCTCGCCGATAGCTGGTCGGGAAGGTTGATTTCAACGCCCGGCGGCGGATCGACGTGCCCCGCAAGCAATGGGTCGTCGGTCTCGCGCATCCACCGGTCCAGTCGCGAGCGGAGATCCGCGAGCACCTCGGCGTGCGCCGGCTCGCAGACGAGGTTGTTCGCCTCGTTGGGGTCGAACACGAGGTCATAGAGCTGTTCTTTGGGGATCTCGCGCTGCGCCCAGCCCGCGCGTATCAGGAGGTCCTTGCTCGGGCCGTCGTCGGTGTTCGCCAGCACCGGCGTGCGCCGATCGCCCCAGCGGCGGATGTACTTGTGCGTGAGCGTGCGGATCGCGCGTTGCGGCTCGTACGCCGCGTGCCACGTGGAGCCGGCGAAGATCTCCTCGCGCACGCTCGCCGCCTCGCCGCGCAGGATCGGCAGCAGCGAGACCCCTTCGAGGAAGGCCGGGCGCTCGATTCCGAGGTACTCGCAGATCGTCGGGTAGACATCGATGTGCGAGACGAGCGCGTCGTTGACGCGCCCACCGTGAAACGGCTCCGGCCCGCGCAGGATCAGGTTCACGCCGAGGCCGCGGTCATAGAGCGTCGCCTTCGCGCCCGGAAAGGGCATGCCGTGGTCGGTGGTGAAGATGATCACCGTGTCATCGACGAGGCCCGAGGCGTCGAGCTGGTTGAGCACCATGCCGACGCCGTGGTCGAGCGAACGCGCGCTCGCCTTGAAGGCCGCGACGTCGGCGCGCACCTCCGGGGAGTCGGGCAGGTTGTTCGGCGGCTTCGAGTAGTGCACATCCCTGAGCGAGCCCGGGCCGAGGAATTCGCGGTGGGTCTCGAAGAAGCCCACCGATAGGAACAGCGGGCGATCGCGCGGGCGGCGCAGCACCTCCATCGCCAGCGGCGCGACGCTCTCGACGCGCGTCGTCGGGATCTTCATCACCTCGTCGTAGCCGATCACCTCCGGCTCCTTGGAGATGTGCTGCTCGCCGATCAGCGTCGAGGTGTAGCCGACGCCGCGCAGCACGTTGACGATGTGGTGGCGGTAGTCGCGCAGCGACCAGCCGCGGTGGGCGAGACCGAGCATCCCGTTGGTCTGCCCGTACTGGCCGGTCAGCAGGCACGCGCGGCTCGCCGAGCACGTCGGCGCCGCGCAGTAAGCCTGGCGGAACAGCACGCCTTGGTCGGCGAGCGCCTGCACGTTCGGCATCGGCACCGGCTCTCCGTAGGGCTGCACGAAGCGGCCGGTGTCGTGCGAGTGCATATAGAGGATGTTCGGTCGGCCTGTCAAAGTATTGTTCACCAAAGAAGTGTGGTTGACTGGATCCTCTCGACGATGACGCCGATGCTCTCCTACCTCGTCTGCGCGACGCCGCGAAGCGGCAGCACTCTACTTTGCCACGCGCTCGACCAGACGGGGGTCGCCGGGCACCCCGAGGAGTACTTCGAGGCGTTGCACCGCTCCGGGCTGCCACGCCGCCCACATGAGTACTTCGATGCCGACCGCCACGCGAACATCGTCGAACGCCTCGCCTTCCGAGAGATGCCCGACGGGCAGGCCAAGCCGAACCCCCTGTGGCACCCCGACACCTACGACCAATACCTGTCCTGGGCGCTGAGCGAGGGGACCACCCCCAACGGCGTCTTCGGGGCGAAGCTGATGTGGGGCTACCTCGGCGACTTCGCGGAGCTCCTGCGAGGGATCGACGGGATGGGCAGCCGTCCGCTGCCAGAGCTGCTCGGGCGCGCGTTCCCGGGCCTGCGCTATGTCCAGATCACGCGCGAGAACAAGATCCGCCAAGCGGTCTCGCTGTGGAAGGCGGTGCAGACGCAGGCGTGGAAGCGCGAGGCAGGCGAGCAGGGCGGCAGCCCGACCGAGCTCGTCTTCTCCTTTCGCGCGATCAACTACCTCGTACGCCTGCTTACCGCGCACGACGCCTCCTGGGACGCGTACTTCCTCGGGCTTGGATACGAGCCGCTGAAGCTCACCTACGAGGAGCTCGCCGAGAGCACCGACGCCACAGTGCGCCGCGTGCTCGAGCACCTCGGCATCCCGGCGCCGCAGAGCCCCGTGGTCGAGGCGCCAAAGCTCTCCGTTCAGGCCGATGAGGTGTCCGAGGAATGGGTGCGACGCATCGACGAGCACCTGCGCGCGCTCGAGCAGCCGGAGCCGGTCTGAGCTCTCGCTCATCCGCGCCTGCGCGTCGGCGCGCCGTGCTCAGCGGCGCGGCCGGTAGCGCTCGACCGCCTCGCCAAGGGCCGACAGGCTGATCTCGAGCGCCGCCGCGATGCGCCTGACCGTCGTCCACGTCGGGTTCGCGGTGCCGCGCTCTATCCGCGCGAACGCCGCGACCGTCAATCCCGCTCTGTGAGCCAGATCCTCCTGCGTGTCGCCGCGCTCCATGCGCATCCGCCGCAGCGTCGCCGCGAGCGCGGGATCTGCCTGTACCGGAGCCGACACAATCAGAAACATCGCATCTCGTCAATAGCAATAGCCAGACAGCCAACTGCTGGTACTGTGCTGCCGTCACGTCATCCCCACAGACGGCGCTGACTCGGCCGGGCTCGCGTGCTCAGCACGCGAGTGCCGGCCGCCAAGGTCGTTCGCGCGGCCGTGCGCTCACGTGCCGGGCAGGCGGTACTTGCGCGTCTTGGGACAGCGCTCGAGCAGCCCCAGCTCGACGAGCGTCGAGGCGTAGCGGTGGGCGGTGCTCGGGCTCATGCCCAGGTCCGTCGCGAGCTCGACGATCCCCCGCGGCTGGCCGTCGGGGCCGAAGCCCGTCAGCAGCGAGAGCCCGCGCAGCAGCGACTGCGACATGCGCGGGTCCACGGTGTCCGCCGGGAGGTAGCCGCCGAGCAGCGCGGAGACGCTCGGTGAGCGGCTTCGCGAGGCCGCGCGGAGGACCTCATCGACCTGCATCGGCGACAGCGTGATCGAGATCGAAGCTCGCTCGTTGTTGGACATGTTCGGATGGTTGCATATGCAGACGATTGTCTGCACCCCCTGTTTCTCATCCGGGGTGTCGCGTCGCGGCTCCGCGCCTCGATGCTCTGATCCCCGCTCCGATGTTTCTCATCCGGGGTGTCGCGTCGCGGCTCCGCGCCTCGATGCTCTGATCCCCGCTCCGATGCTCCTCATCCGGGCTTCGATGCTTGCACGTGCAATCATTACGCCATGGCCAAGATCACCGTCACCCACTTCACCGATCCCGGCTGCCCGTTCGCGTATTCCGCGAGCCCCGCGCTGGCCGTGCTGCGCTGGCGCTACGGCGATCAGCTCGATTGGCACCTCGTGACGATCGGCCTCGCCGAGGATCCGCAGCGCTACGTCGACGCCGGCTACACGCCCACACGCTCGACGATCGGCCAGCAGAGCTACTTCAAGCGCTTCGGCATGCCGCTGCTTATGCAGCCGCGCGCGCGTGTCACGGCCACCTCGCGCGCTTGCCGTGCGATCGTCGCCACGCGTCTGCTGTTTCCAGGCCGCGAGGACGAGGTCCTGCGTGCGCTCCAGCTCGCTTGGTTCACGACCACGCTGCTGCTCGACGAGGACGCAGGCATCGCCGAGGCGCTCGCGCGTGTCGACGGGCTCGACGTCGACGCCGTCGTCGCCGCGATCGACGCGCCGCAGACGCTCGCCGCGTATGAGGACGACAAGCAGCAGACGCGCAGCGCAGAGGGGGGGCCAACCGACTTCCAGGGCAAGGCCCGCCAGACCGACGGGCCCGTGCGTTACTCCGCACCGTCGCTCGTCTTCCACGGCGCCGGCGGGCAGCGGCTGGAGGCCGGCGGCTTTCAGACGATCGACGCCTACGACGTGCTGATCGCCAACCTCGACCCGACGCTCGAGCGCGAGGCGCCACCCGAGCAGGCGATCGACGCGCTGCGGCGCTTCCCCGACGGGCTCGTGACCGCCGAGGTCGCCGCGATCCTCACAGAGAACAACCAGCTGCCCGACCGCGACAGCGCCGAGCGAGCGTTGATCGAGCTCCTCGGCGCCGGCACCGTCAGGCGCGACGCGCTCGCCGACGACGCGCTCTGGCAGATCGCCTGAGCGGCGCGCCGCCGCCGCGGCGACGAGTCTAAGCCGCCGCCGGGTAGCCTCCAGCCTTCGATGTCGCTGACCGTCACGCTCCCCGATGGCAACACCCTCGAGCTGCCCGACCGCGCCACCGGCGCCGACGCCGCCGCGGCAATCGGCCCCGGCCTCGCCCGCGCGGCGCTCGCAGTGGAGCTCACCGGCTCCGACTACGGCGACGGGACAGCGGTGCGCGACCTCTCGCGCCCACTGCCCGACGGCGCCCACCTCGCCATCCTCACTAAAAATGACGGGCCGAAGGCCCTCGAGCTGATCCGCCACGACGCCGCGCACGTGCTCGCAGCCGCGGTGATGGAGCTGTATGAGGGCGTCAAGATCTCGATCGGGCCGCCGATCGAGAACGGCTTCTACTACGACTTCGAGTTCCCCGACGGCGTGTCGCTGTCGGAGGCCGACTTCCCCAAGATCGAAGAGCGGATGCGCTCGCACATCAAGGCCGCAGAGAGCTTCGAGCGCGTCGAGGTGCCCGTCGCGCAGGCGCGCGAGCGCTTCCTCGCCGAACGCCAGGACTACAAGGTCGAGCTGATCGACGACCTCGTCCTCGCCGCGCGCGAGAGCCTGCATCGCGAGCCCCTGGAGACGGTCTCGCTGTACACCAACGGTCCCTTTACCGACCTCTGCCGCGGCCCGCACGCGCCGAGCACCAAGACGATCGGAGCGGTCAGGCTGACCTCGCTCGCAGGCGCCTACTGGCGCGGGGACTCCACCAGGACGATGCTCACGCGCATCTACGGCACTGCCTTCTTCAGCAAGGGCGAGCTCGAGGAGCACCTCGAGCGCATCGAGCAGGCGAGGGCGCGCGACCACCGCAAGCTCGGGCGCGAGCTCGGCCTCTTCACCTTCTCAGAGCTGTCGCCCGGCGCCGCCTTCTGGCTACCCGCCGGCACGACCGTGTGGAACGAGCTCGTCGCGGTCTCGCGCCAGATGGGACGCGAACGCGGCTACAGCGAGGTCAAGACGCCGCAGATCTTCGACTCCGAGCTGTGGAAGACCTCCGGGCACTGGGACAAGTTCCGCGAGCACATGTTCACGCTCGAGGTGGAGGGCCGCGAGATGGGCCTGAAGCCGATGAACTGCCCCGGGCACCTGCACCTGTTCGGCACCCAGCGCCACTCCTACCGCGACCTGCCGGTGCGCTACTCCGAGCCCGGCCTGCTGCACCGCAACGAGTCCTCCGGGGTGCTGCACGGGCTGCTGCGCGTGCGTCATTTCGCCCAGGACGACGCGCACATCTTCTGCACCGAGGAGCAGGTCCAGGATGAGCTCAAGGGCTGCCTGGAGATGCTGTTCGATACCTACGCGAAGTTCGACTTCGAGGTGCGCCTCGAGCTCTCGACGCGCCCGGAGCTGCGCAGCGGCAGCGAGGAGATGTGGGACCACGCCGAGGACCAGCTCGCGCGCGCGCTCGACGCGAAGGGCCTCGAGTACCAGATCAACCCCGGCGACGGCGCGTTCTACGGCCCGAAGGTCGACATCCACATCACCGACTCGCTCGGGCGCTCCTGGCAGCTCGGCACGGTGCAGATCGACTACTCGATGCCCGAGCGCTTCGGCGTCACCTACACCGGCGCCGACAACGCCGAGCACACGCCGGTGATGATCCACCGCGCGCTGTTCGGCTCCTACGAGCGCTTCATCGGCATCATGATCGAGCACTACGCCGGCGAGCTGCCGCTGTGGCTGGCGCCCGTGCAGGCGATCGTGCTGCCCGTCTCCGACCGCTTCAACGACTACGGCGCCTCCGTCCGCGACAGCCTCCGCGGCGAGGAGCTGCGGGTCGAGCTCGACGCCCGCAGCGAGTCGATCGGGCGCAAGATTCGCGAGGCCGAGCTGCGCAAGATCCCCTACATGCTCGTCGTCGGCGAGCGCGAGCAGGGCGAGGGGGCTGTCGCGGTGCGCGAGCACCGCGCCGGCGACCTCGGCAGCATGTCGGGCGCAGACTTCGCACGGCTGGCTCGCGGACGGCTATAATCGCGTCATTGCAGCCCGGCAAATCCTCAGAACGCCAAGCGTAACGCTAGCTTGAAGCGCGGCCACTACAGCTAGTGCCGGTTCCCCGCCGCTTTGACCGGCGCCCGCCCGAGCGGGACACGACGAGGATCAACGAGCGTATTCGCGTGCCCGAGGTGCGCCTGATCGACGACGAGGGGACGCAGATCGGCGTGCTCAAGACACCCGACGCGCTCGCCTTCGCCCAGGAACGCGACCTCGATCTGGTCGAGGTCGCCCCCGAGGCGCGCCCGCCCGTCTGCCGCGTGCTCGACTACTCCAAGTACAAGTACGAGCAGGCGCAGAAGGTCAAGCAGGCGCGCAAGCACCAACAGCAGATCACCGTCCGCGAGATCAAGTTCCGCCCGAAGATCGCCGAGCACGACTACGACACCAAGAAGCACCACGTCGAGCGCTTCCTCAAGCACAAGGACAAGGTCAAGGTCACGATCATGTTCCGCGGACGCGAGGTGACCCACCCCGAGCGCGGCACCGCGATCCTCGACCGGCTCGCCGAGGAGCTCTCCGAGCTCGGCGTCGTCGAGCAGCGCCCGATGCAGGAAGGGCGCAACATGACGATGATGATGGCCCCCTCCAAAGCGGTGCTCGCTGGCAAGGCCGACACGCACGAGGCCGCCGACGAGGTCTTCCCCGCAGGCGCCCACGGCGACGTCGCAGAGGAGGCGCTCGAGTCGGCGCTCGAGGGCGGCTCCGCCGCTTCCGAGCCGGTGTCAGAGCCTCCGCCTGAGCCTGCGCCCAGCCCGCCGGCGCCCGCGAACGAGGCACCGCCAGCACCACGCGCGACGCCGGTGGCCGACGGTGGCACCCCCGCCGCGAGCAGCACCGTGTCATAATCAGCGGCTCGCGGGTGGCGCACGGCGACCGTAGGTCGTCAGGCGGGCACCTCGCTCTCTGATCCTATGCCCAAGATGAAGACACACTCCGGCGCGAAGAAGCGCTTCAAAGTCACCGGCACCGGCAAGGTGCGCGGACGGCATGCCTTCACGAGCCACATCCTCGAGAAGAAGTCGCCGAAACACAAGCGCCAGCTCGGTGAGCCCGCGATCCTCTCCGAGCACGACGCGCCGCGCGTCAGGCGCATGCTGGGGGTCGGCAAGTGACGAGGGTCAAGCGCTCCGTCAACGCGCGCAAGAAGCGCCGCGCCGTGCTCGAGCAGACCAAGGGCTTCCGCGGCGAGGCGCACTCGAACTACAAGCGCGCCAAGGAGGCGCTGCTGAAGGCCGACGCCTACGCCTACCGCGACAGGCGCAACCGCAAGCGCGACTTCCGCAGGCTGTGGATAACGCGCATCAACGCCGCCGCCCGCGTAAACGGCATGAGCTACTCGCAGCTGATGCACGGCCTCAAGCTGGCCGGCGTCGAGCTCGACCGCAAGGTGCTCGCCGACATCGCGGTGCGCGACGCAGACACCTTCCGACGTTTCGCCGAGGTCGCCCGCGAGGCGTCGGCTGCCTGACCCCGCTCGAGCCGGGGACCCGGCAAACGACAGACAGCCTCCCGGGCGTCGCTCCTGCAAAGGACGGCGCCCTTTTTGTTTGCACGATCAGCAAGGAACACCGAGCAGCGAGCAGAACCCGAGAAGCGAAATGAGCCAGATCGCATCCCCACAGAACCCCCGCCTGAAGGCCGTGCGCCACCTGCACAACAAGCGCGGGCGCGCGCGCGCCGGCGCGTTCCTGGCCGAAGGCGAGGACCTGATCGCCGCCGCCCGGCGCGCCGGACGCCCGGCGCTCGAGGGCTATCGGCTCGCCGGCTCGGGCCTCGGCGACGATGGCTTCCACGACGTCGAGCGCGCCGCGCTCGCAAGCGTCTCCGCGCTCGGCTCAGGAACGCGGGTGCTCGCGGTCTACGAGCAGCGCTGGGCCCCCGCCGCGGGGCCGCTGTGCGTGTACCTGCACCGCGTCGGGGATCCGGGCAACGTCGGCACCGTGCTGCGCTCAGCCGAGGCCTTCGGTGCCTCCTGCGTCGCGCTCGGGCCCGGCTGCGCGGACCCGCATGGGCCCAAGGCCGTGCGCGCGAGCATGGGCGCGATCTTCACCGTCGCGCTCGCGCGCGTCAACGACATCGCCGAGCTGCCGGGGACGCGTGTGGCGCTCGCCGCCGACGCCACAGAGCTGCTGCGCGGGCCGAGCGCGGAGGAGCTCACGCTGCTGATCGGCTCCGAGCGCGACGGCCTCTCGCAGGACGTCCTCGCCGCCTGCGAGCGCACCGCGCGCATCCCGATCGCCTCCGATTCGCTCAACGCAGCGATGGCCGCTACGGTCGCGCTGTATGAGATGACCCGTGGACCGCATCGTGGTCCCGCCCGCCTCAACGATACGGTCCCCGCGTCATGATCGAGCGCATCCACGAGCTGCAGGGCGAGGCCGAGAGCGCGATCGCGGCTGCGCTCTCGAGCGCCGAGATCGAGCAGCTGCGCGTGCGCTACCTCGGGCGCAAGGCCGAGCTACCGCAGATGCTGCGCGGCGTCGCCTCGCTCGAGCCCGAGCAGCGGGGCATCGTCGGCAAGGCCGCCAACGAGGCGCGCCAGACGCTCGAGCGCGTGCTCCAGGCGCGCACCGACGAGCTCGCGGTGGGCGAGCTCGAGCAGCGGCTGCTCGCAGACCGCGTCGATGTCACGCTGCCCGGCGCGCCGGCGCAGCCGATCGGGCGCCTGCACGTGCTCAGCGCCACCCGCCGTGAGCTCGAAGACATCTTCCTCGGCCTCGGCTTCACCGTCATGGAGGGTCCCGAGATCGAGACCGTTCACTACAACTTCGACGCGCTCAATCACAGCCCGACGCACCCCGCGCGGGCGCGCACCGACACCTTCTACGTCGCCCAGGACGCGAACGCGACCGGGACCGCGGGGGCCGGCGCGGAGTCCGAGGAGCTGGTGCTGCGCACCCACACCTCGCCGATGCAGGTGCGCGCGATGGAGGCGCACCCGCCGCCGCTCTACGTCGTGATCCCCGGCCGCGTCTACCGCCCCGACTCCGACGCCACGCACACGCCGCAGTTCCACCAGATCGAGGGTCTCGCCGTCGACGAGGACATCACCCTCGCCGACCTCAAGGGGACGCTGCTGGAGTTCGCGCGCGCGGTCTTCGGCGGCGATCGCGACGTCAGGCTGCGCCCGCACTTCTTCCCCTTCACCGAGCCCAGCGTCGAGGTCGACGTGTCCTGCTTCAACTGTGCCGGGAGCGGCTTTCTCCGCGACGGTGCTCGCTGCCCCCTGTGCAAGGGCGAGGGCTGGCTCGAGGTGCTCGGCGCCGGCGAGGTCGATCCCAACGTCTACTCCTACGTGCCGACGACCGCGGCGAACGCCCCCGGCTATGACCCCGAGCGCGTCCAGGGCTTCGCCTGGGGCATGGGCGTCGAGCGGATCGCGATGCTCAAGCACGGCATCCCCGACCTGCGCCTCTACTACGAGAACGACCTGCGCTTCCTGGAGCAGTTCACATGATCCTGTGCACCCAGGGCAAGTCGGTCAAGGACGCAGGGAGCGTGGCGTGCTTTGCACGCGAGCGACCGAGGACGCCGGTCCGGCGCCGCCATGGGGGTGCAGGATGAGGGTGCCGCTGCCGTGGCTGCGCGAATACTGCGACCCCGAGCTCGACGTGCACGCGATCGAGGAGCGCCTGACGATGACCGGCACGAAGGTCGAGGCGATCCATCACCACGGCGTGCCAGCGACAGACGGCTTCGTCGTCGGTCACGTGCTCAGCGCCGAGCGCCACCCCGACGCCGACCGACTGAAGGTGTGCACGGTCGATCTCGGCGACGAACAGGAGCGCCCGGCGACGATCGTCTGCGGCGCGCCCAACGTCGCCGCCGGGCAGACCGTCGCCGTCGCGCGCCCGGGCGCGGTGATGCCCGACGGGACCAAGCTCAAGCAGGCCAAGCTGCGCGGCGTCGTCTCTGAAGGGATGATCCTGTCCGAGTCAGAGCTCCAGCTCGGCTCTGGCTCCGAGGGCATCCTCGTGCTCGACGGACAGATGCTCGACGCCGAGCTCGCCCCGGGAACGCCGCTCGCGGAAATGCTCGCGATTGCGATGGACGTGCTCGAGCTCGAGATCACCCCCAACCGCCCCGACTGCCTCGGCGTCTACGGCGTCGCTCGCGAGCTGCATGCGGCGACCGGCGCCCCGCTCGCGGATCCGCCCTGGAGCGAAGACCCCGGCTCGGATGGCCCGGTCGCCGGCGCCGAGGTGCTCGTCGAGTGCCCCGAGCTGTGCCCGCGCTTCACCGCGCGCGTGTTCGAGAACGTCACGATCGCGCCCTCGCCGCCGTGGCTGAAAGCGCGGCTGACCGCCGCCGGACAGCGCACGATCAACAACGTCGTCGACATCACCAACTACGCGATGCTGCTAAGCGGACAGCCGCTGCACGCGTTCGACCTCGACCGCATCGCCGGCGGTCGCCTGACGGTGCGCAACGCCCACGAAGGCGAGCAGGTGCAGACGCTCGACGGCCAGACGCGCACGCTCGACGCGCAGATGCTCCTGATCGAGGACGGCGAGGGCCCCACCTCGATCGCGGGGCTGATGGGCGGGGCGCGCTCGGAGGTGCACGACGGCACCACGCGCGTGCTGATGGAGGTCGCCAACTGGAACGGTCCGAACATCCACCGCAGCTCGTGGGCG
Organism: uncultured Solirubrobacteraceae bacterium; assembly: GCA_963759265.1. Classification (GTDB taxonomy): domain Bacteria; phylum Actinomycetota; class Thermoleophilia; order Solirubrobacterales; family Solirubrobacteraceae; genus Palsa-744. Next base: position 2,814,667 of record CAVWYR010000001.1, on the reverse strand, counting down.
CTCGGGCTGCGCAGCGAGGCATCGGGGCGCTTCGAGAAGGGGCTGCAGCCGGAGCAGTGCATGCACGCGCAGGCGATCGCGACGCAGCTGATGGTCGATCTGTGCGGCGCGAGCGCCGCTCCCGGCACGATCGACGTGGGCCTGAAGTCCGCCGACGCGGTCGCCTCGCGAGCGCAGATCGGGCTGCGCGAGGCGCGCGTGCAGGCGATCCTCGGCGTGCCCGTGCCGGTCGAGCGCCAGGCGCAGATCCTCGCCGCGCTCGACTTCGCAAGCGAAGCACGCGAGGGCGGCCTCGAGGTGACGGTGCCGGCGCTGCGCCGCGACGACGTCACACGCGAGATCGACCTGATCGAGGAGGTCGCGCGCATCGACGGCCTCGAGCGCCTGCCCGCGACGCTCCCCGCGCGCCGCGGCGCCGCGGGCAAGCTCACGCACGCCCAACGCGTGCGCCGCGCGGCCGAGGACGCGATGGTCGGGCGCGGGCTGAGCGAGGTCGTCGGCTGGAGCTTCACCGATCCCGAGCTGCTCGACCGTCTGCTGCTGCCCGCAGGCCACGCGCTGCGGCGGGTGATCAGACTCGAGAACCCACTTTCGGAGGGGCAGTCGATCATGCGCCCGACGCTGCTCGGCTCGCTGCTCGACGCCGCCAGGCACAACGTCTCGCGCAACGGGCCCGACGTCGCGATCTTCGAGTCGGGCACCGTCTACCGCGCCGCTGAGGGCGAGCGTCTCGCCGATGAACACCACGGCCTCGGCGTGCTGCTGAGCGGCGCGCTCGCACCGCGCTCGTGGCGCGGCGAGCGCGAGCAGGCAGACTTCTTCGCCGCCAAGGGACTGCTCGAAGGCCTGCTCGCACGCTTCGGCCTCGACTGGTCGGTCGCGCCCGACGCCCTTCCCTTCCTGCACCCCGGGCGCAGCGCCGCGGTGCTCGCCTCGCCCGGGCACGGCTCTGAGCTGGCGGGGCTCGACGGCAGCTCAGAGCCCGTGCGGCTGGGCTTCCTCGGCGAGCTGCACCCGCTCGTCGCGGGCGCCTGGGATCTGCAGGGCGCGAGCGCCTTCGCGATCGACCTTGGCAAGCTCGCCGCGCTCGCATCGCCGCTCGTCGAGTTCAGCGCCTTCGGGCCGTTCCCGGCGCTGCGCCAGGACCTCGCGGTCACGCTCCCCGACACCGTGACGGCCCAGGCGGCGCTTGCGCGGGTGCGCGCGGCCGCCGGTGTCACGCTCGAGGAGGCGCGCGTGTTCGACGTCTACAGCGGCGAGCAGGTGGGGGAGGGGCGACGTTCGCTCGCGCTCGCCCTGTCCTTCCGCGCGCTCGAGCGCACGCTCACCGACGAGGACGTCGAGCCGCTGCGCGCGAAGATCGTCGACGCGCTGCAGGAGCTTGGAGGCGAGCTGCGTGGCTAGCGTCGGCGGGCAGGCCTCGACGGCGAACGCGCCGCGGATGATCGTCGCCGGCGCGACCGGCTTCACCGGCGCGCTCGCCGCGCAGCTGCTCTGGCGCCATCCCGATTTCGAGCTAGTCGCCGTCACCGGACGCTCCGAGATCGGCCGTCCGCTGCACGAGGTCTATCCGCGCTACCGCGTGCCGCTGAGCTTCCAGGCGCTCGAGCCCGAGCGCCTGCAGGGAATCGATGCGGCGATCGTCGCATACCCGCATGCCGCCGCCGCGCCGACGGTCGCCGCGCTGCGCGAACGGGGCATCCGCGTGGTCGACCTCAGCGCCGACTTCCGTCTGAGCTCGCTCGCCGCCTACGAGCGCTGGTACGGGGAGCATCCGCGCCCGCAGCTGCTCGAGCAGGCCGTGTACGGGCTCACCGAGCTGCACCGCGCCCAGATCGCCGGCGCCGGGATCGTCGCCAACCCCGGCTGCTATCCCACCGCCTCGCTGCTCGCGCTCGCGCCGCTCGCTCGTGCGGGGCTGATCGCCGACGTGGTGATCGACGCCAAGCAGGGCATCTCCGGCGCCGGGCGCGTATTCGACGAGACCACGCACCTATCGATGGCCGGCGAGAACATCGTCCCCTACAAGGTCGCCGCGCACCGGCACACGCCCGAGATCGAGGAGCAGCTGGCGCGGCTGGACCCCGCCCACCGTGAGCTCAAGGTCCAGTTCCAGGCGCATCTGGTGCCGCTCGACCAGGGCGAGCTCGCGAGCTGTTACGTCACGACGACGCGTGAGGTAGGCGCCGATGAGCTGCGCGAGATGTATCGCGAGGCCTACGAGGAGGAGCCGTTCGTCGAGCTGCTCGCGGATGCGCCGCCGGGGGTGCTCGAGGTGCGCGAGACCAACTACTGCCGCGTGTTCGCCGCCGCCGACGAGCACACCGGCAAGGTGATCGCGTTCGCCGCGATCGACAACCTTTGGAAGGGCACCTCCTCGCAGGCCGTGCAGAACCTCAACCTGATGTTCGGGTACGCCGAGACGACGGGCCTGGCATGAGCACGCCGCAGCCGTTCTTCCGCTCGCGCTGGGTGCCGGTGCCGCCGCACGTGCGCGAACTCGGCCTCGACGCCGGCCTGCCCGCCGGCTTTCGCGCCGCGGGCGTCACGTGCGGGATCAAGCCCAGCGGCAACCCGGACCTCGCGCTGCTCGTGTGCGACTCCGAGCGTCCCGTCAGCGCCGCGCGCTTCACCGCCAGTGCCACGCCGGCCGCGCCCGTCCTGCTCTGCCGGGAGCGCTGCAGGCTCGACGCGCTGCAGGCGATCCTCGCCAACTCCGGGTGCGCGAACGCCGCCACCGGCAGACGCGGCCTGGAAGACGCGGCCAAGACCCAGGGCGCCGCCGCCGGCGCGCTCGGCCTAGACCCGTCTGCGATCGCGGTCGCCTCCACCGGCGGGATCAGCGAGCACCTGCCGCTCGACCCGATCATCAAAGGGATCCTCGCCGCGCGCAAGCAGCTGCGCCGCGACGGCGATGGCGAGCTGCAGCAGGCGATCCAGACGACCGACGCGTTCGAGAAGCGCGCGTGCCTGGAGCTCGAGCTCCCCTCCGGCGTGGTGCGCCTGAGCGCGCAGTGCAAGGGCGCCGGCATGATCTCGCCGCGCTTTGCGACGATGTTCTGCTTCGTGCAGACCGACGCCGCGCTCGAGCCGCAGAGCGCCGACCTGCTGCTCGGCGTATGCGTCAAGCGCTCGTTCGACCGCGCCTCCGTCGATGGGCAGCTCTCGACGAACGACACGGCGATCCTGATGTGCTCGGGTGCCAGCGGCGTGAGCGTTGCCCCCGAGAGCGAGGACGAGCTGCGCTTCGGCGAGGCGCTCGACGCGCTGCTGCGCCAGCTCGCGATCATGATGGTCGCCGACGGCGAGGGTGCCGCCCGGATCGCGCGCGTGGTCGTCCGCGGCGGTGACCTCGACGGCGCCGAGGCGGCGGCGCGCGCCGTGGCCAACTCGCCGCTCGTCAAGACCGCGCTGCACAGCGGCGACCCCAACTGGGGGCGCATCATCCAGGCCGTCGGAGGCGAGCTCGGCGCTCGGCGCGGCTTCGAGGCACCACTCGCCGTAGACCTGACGATCGAGGGCATCCAGGTCTGCTCCGCCGGCGCAGCCACCGCCTACGACGAGGACACGCTCGCCGCCGCGCTGCAGGCCGACGAGGTCGAGTACGAGCTCGTCCTGCCCGGAGATGGCGCCGAGACAGAGGTGTTCTTCTCGGACCTCTCGCACGAGTACGTCACCCTCAACGCCGACTACCACACGTGAACGCTTCGGGATTCATCGTTCGCATGCCGGCTCCGCGGCCCCCGAGGAGGTCATCGTGCGTGATGTAGGGACGCTGCTCGAGGCGCTGCCGTACATCCGGCAGTTCCACGGCCGCACCGTCGTGATCAAGTACGGCGGCGCGGCGATGGAGGACGCGCAGCTGCGCGAGGAGTTCGCGCGCGACGTGGTGCTGCTCAAGTACGTCGGCCTGAACCCGATCGTCGTCCATGGCGGCGGCCCTGAGATCACCGGCTACATGGAGCGACTCGGCCTGCCGGTGGAGTTCGTCGGTGGGCTGCGAGTGTCCGACGAGAGCACCGTCGAGGTCGCGAAGATGGTGCTCGTGGGCAAGGTCAACAAGGAGATCGTGCTGCGCCTGAACCGCCATGGGCAGCCAGCCGTCGGCCTCTGCGGCGACGACGGCTCGCTGTTTCGGGTCGCCCGTCGCGGCGGGCCGGGAGGTGAGGACATCGGCTTCGTTGGGCGCATCGAGCGCGTCAACGTCGGCGTGATCGAGCACGTCGCAAGCGACTACATCCCCGTGATCGCGTCCGTCGGCGCCGACCGCGAGGGACATTCCTACAACGTCAACGCCGACGAGGCCGCCGGCGCGGTCGCGGGCGCGCTCGGCGCCTACAAGGTCATCTTCCTGACCGACGTCCCCGGCTGGCTCGGTGACCCAGCCGACCCGCAGAGCCTGATCGGCGAAGCGAGCTCGGAGCGCGTGCGCGAGGCCCTGTCCGGGCTCGACGGCGGCATGCGGCCGAAGCTCGAGGCGTGTGTCGAGGCGATCGACGCGGGCGTGGGCGCCGCGCACATCCTCGACGGGAGGGTCGCGCACTCGTTGCTGCTGGAGCTGTTCACCGACGCCGGCGTCGGCACGAAGATCGAGCCATGAGGACGCATGGCTGCGCCGGATCGGCGTCCTCGGTCGCTCGCGTGCACAGCACGCCACGCTCCCTGCGTCCTTGCCCGGCTTGCCCTGCGTCCTCATGGAAACTCCACAGATGAGCCTTGCTGAGCTTCAGGAGCTCGAGCGCACGCGCGTGATCCACTCGTATGCGCGGCTACCGGTGGAGTTCGTACGCGGCGAGGGGGCGCGCCTGTGGGACGCGGAGGGCAACGAGTACCTCGACTTCCTGTGTGGGATCGGCGTTACGAGCCTTGGGCACTGTCATCCGCGCGTGGTGGCGGCGGTGCGCGAGCAGGCGGGGCTGCTGATGCACACGAGCAACCTCTTCTACACCGAGCCGGCGATGCGCCTTGCGGAGCGGCTTTCGCGTTCGAGCCTCGGCGGCAAGGTGTTCTTCTGCAACTCCGGCGCGGAGGCGAACGAGGCGGCGATCAAGCTCGTGCGCAAGGCCCGCTCGGGAGGCGACGTGGTGGTCGTCGACGGGGCCTTCCACGGGCGCACGTATGGCGCGCTGTCGGCGACGCCTCAGGAGGCCAAGCAGGCGCCGTTCGCGCCGCTGGTGCCTGGCTTTCGCGCGGTGGCGGCCGAGCCGGACGCCGTTCGCGCGGCCGTCGATGCGAGCACCGCTGCGGTGCTGGTCGAGCCGATCCAGGGCGAGAGCGGCGTGCGCGTGCTCTCGACGGAGCTGTTGCAGGCTGCGCGGGCGGCCTGTGACGAGCACGGCGCGGCGCTCGTGTTCGACGAAGTCCAGTGCGGCATGGGCCGCACTGGGACGCTGTGGGCCTACGAGCAGTTCGGCGTCGAGCCGGACGCGATGACCGTCGCGAAGGCGCTCGGCGGCGGTCTGCCGATCGGCGCGCTGATCACCGGACGGCGCCTGGGAGACGTGCTGCAGCCGGGCGATCACGGCTCGACGTTCGCGGGAGGGCCGGTGATCGCCCGCGCCGCGCTGGCGGCACTCGAGCTGACCGACGACCCGGCGCTGCTGGCGGGCGTGCGCGAGCAGGGAGCGCGTCTCGCAGAGGGGCTCACGCTCCTGCCACACGTCCTCTCGGTCGGGGGGCGGGGGCTGATGCTCTCGTGCGAGCTCGACATCGATGCCCCCGCGCTCGTACGCCGCGCGCTGCTCGACGAGCGCCTGATCGTCAACGCGACCGGGCCGAGCACCCTCAGGCTGCTGCCGCCGCTGACGATCGGCGATGGCGAGCTCGAGGACGCGCTGGTGCGCCTGGGGCGCGCGCTGGAGGGTTGAACGGCGTGCGGCGAGAGCTTCCAGGTGGCTTCGAGCTCGACGACGATCGCGAGCGCATCGACGTCGACGCCGTCCACGCGTTCATCAGCCAGGAGTCCTACTGGGGTCGCGGCCGCCCGCGCGCGCGCGTCGAGCGCACGATCCGCGGCTCGACGCGCGTGGTCGGGCTCTACCGCGGAACCGAGCAGGTCGGCTTCGCGCGGGCGGTCTCCGACGGCGAGACGGTCGCGTACCTCGCCGATGTGTACGTGCTCGCGGACTTCCGCGGCCGCGGGCTGGGACTCGAGCTGGTACGCGAGATCGTCGAGGGACGCGACAGCGGTTTCTCGACGGAGGTGCGCTGGCTGCTGCACACAGCGGACGCCCAGAGGCTGTACGCGCGCCTCGGCTTCGCCGAAGGCCGCTCCACCTACCCGCTGATGGAACGCGGCCGCAGCTACGATTCGCGCCCGTGAGCAACAGCCAGGAGATCCCAGCGCTGCGCAGCGCGTCCTATGAGGCCGACCCCGAGCACGTCCACCGCGTGCTGCTGCTGTACTCGGGCGGCCTCGACACGAGCGTGATGCTCAAGTGGATCCAGGACTCCTACGGAGCGGAGGTCGTGTGCCTGACGGTCAACCTCGGTCAGCCGGGCGAGGACTACGAGGTGATCCGCGCCAAGGCGATGCAGCTGGGCGCGCTCGAGTGTCACATCATCGACGCGCGCGAGGAGTTCGCGCGCGAGTACGTGCTGCCGGCGATCAAGGCGAACGCGCAGTACGGGGGCGGCTACCCGCTGTTCACGGCGCTCGGGCGCCCGCTGATCGCGAAGCTCGCCGTCGAGCAGGCGCGCGAGAGCGGCTGCGACACGATCGCCCACGGCTGCACCGGCAAGGGCAACGACCAGGTGCGCATCGAGGCGACGATCGCGACGCTTGCGCCCGAGCTGAAGGTGATCGCTCCGGTTCGCTCCTGGCAGATGGGACGCGAGGAGGAGATCGCCTACGCGCGCGAGCACGGCATCCCCGTCAAGTCCAGCCAGGGCACCGAGTCCGGCGCCCCGTACTCGATCGACGACAACCTCTGGGGGCGCTCCTCGGAGGGCCGCTGGATCGAGGATCTCGAGCACGCCCCCGACGACGACGTGTTTCAGCTCGTCACGCGCCCGGAGCTCGCGCCGGAGCAGGCGCAGACCGTCACTTTGGATTTTGAGAGAGGAGTTCCAGTGGCGCTCGACGGCGAGCGCATGACCGCCGTCGAGCTGATCGAACGCTGCGCGGCGATCGGGGCGCGCCACGGCGTCGGCATCGTCGATCACATCGAGGACCGCATCGTCGGGCTGAAGGTGCGTGACATCTACGAGGTGCCGGCCGCGGCAATCCTGCTGCTCGCCCACCACGAGCTCGAGCGCCTCGTGTGCACGATCCACCAGAACCAGTTCAAGCCGCAGCTCGACCAGCAGTGGGCGTACCTGGTGTACGCGGGTTTGTGGTGGGAGCCGCTGCGCAGTGACCTCGACGCCTACATGGCGGAGGTCAACGAGCGGGTCACGGGGACGATCGGCGTGAAGCTGTACAAGGGCCATGCGCGCGTCGTCACGCGCTCCTCACCGAACGCCGTCTACGACGCGAGCCTGGCGTCGTTTTCACAGTCCGGTGGCCTGTTCTCGCAGACCGCCGCCCCCGGCTTCATCGAGCTGTGGTCGCTGCAGTCGCGCATGGCCTGGCGTCTGCGTAACGAGTAGCACGCGGCACCTGCGGGGGGCGTCCTCGACGCCCGCCTGCGAGCGGCTCATGTAAACGTACTGTTCGCAAGAGTGGCAAGGGCGGCGCTCGAGCGCGCGATCTGAGCTACCCTGCGAACATGACAGTGTCGGGGGGGCCGACCACGAGCAGGCACCTGGCAACGCCGTTGTTGTTGCTGGCGTTGCTTGCGATGTTCGCGACAGCACCGGCGCGCGCGTCCGCGGCCGAACCGCTGATCAGCGCCAAGCCGGCGCTCCAGCCGGCTTTCAACGCCGCCGTCCCCGACTATGTGACGCGCTGCGAAGCAGGTGCAGGCGTGGATGTGAGCGTCGATGCCAGAGGCAACGCGGTCTCGGTTGATGCGGGCCCTGCGCAGACGGGCAAATTCGAAGTGCCCGTGAGTCTCGAGGAAGGGCAGGCCTTCACGATCCAGACGGGCTCCGGGTCAAGCGCCGCGACCTACAACGTGCGCTGTCTGCCACAGGACTTCCCCGACTACTCCGCACAGGTGCTCGGTCCCCAGCAGGCGGCCTACTACCTGACCACCCCCGATTTCTCTCTTCTCAATACAGACCCCGCGAACACATACATCGCACTGTTCGACAGCAACGGCGTTCCGGTGTGGTGGTACCACCTCAGCGGAACGATCGCGGTCGACGCCGATCTGGACCCGAGCGGGGACCTCTCGTGGGCGGTCGAGGAAGGCGGCGAGCACGCCTTCGGGCCCCCTGGGCAGGTCCACGTGGAAGTCCGCAACCTCGATGGCGAACACGTGAACACGCTGAACACCTCAGGTACGCCGACCGACTTTCACGAGGCATGGCCGCTGGCCAACGGCAACTTCCTGATCGACAGCTACGCCCTGCAGACCGAAGTTCCAGTGAAACTGCTCGGCAACCCATTCGACGTGAATGTGCTCAACGCGTCATTCCAGGAAGTCAAGCCCAACGGCGCGGTCGCCTACGCGTGGAGCTCGGCCGGGCGCATCAGCCCGTCGGCGGGGATTCACTACTGGTACTTCCAAGACAGCTACCCGGGGGTCGAAGGCGAAGTCTGGGACTACCAGCACATCAACGCCGTGATGCCATACGAAGAAGGCTACCTCGTGTCCCTGCGTAACAACGACGCGATCTACTACATCCAGAAGAGCACCGGTGACATCATCTGGAAGCTCGGCGGTACGCCGACGCCGCAGAGCCTCACGGTTCTCGGCGAACCGGGCGTGTCGACATCCTTCAGCTCCCAGCACGACGTGCGAGTCTGGCCGGACGGCACGATCTCGTTCTTCGACAACGGCACCCGCGAAGTCCAGCAGCCACGGTTGATGCGCTTCAGCATCGATGCCGCCGAACACACGGCCACGCTGATCCAGTCGCTCAGCGTCCCGGAAGTGGAGGTGTCGGCCTGCTGCGGAAGCGCGCGACTGCTGCCGGGCGGCGACTGGGTCGTCGCCTGGGGGGCGACGCCGTACGTGGAGGAGCTCAACTCCACCGGCACCGTCGTGTTCCGCCTCAAGTTCGGCAAGGTCTTCACGTATCGGGCCGTGCCGATCCTGCCCGGGCAGCTGAGCTCCGCGGCACTGATCGCCGGTATGAACGCGATGTACCCGCGATCGCCCGGCGGCGCCTGAGCCACGCGGCCGGCAGGGCGCGTTGGGTGCGCGCGTCGATGGCCGTCCGGGTCGCGCTCTAGCTTGCTGTCAACGTGATGCCGGAGGGAAGCGAGACGCCTGACGGGCAGGAGGGCATCGGGCCCGAGGGTCGTCTGCCGCCTGCCGGCGGAGGGATCAGGAGCGAGGGCGACCTGTTCGCCGAACGCCGCGCGCGGCGCGCGAGTGAGAGCGGCGAGGTCGTGCTGATGCGCCGAGCCGAGGCCGCAGAGGCGACGGTGCACACGCTCGAACGCCACGTCGCCAGCCTGCAGCAGCGCGTGCGCGAGGCCGAGGAGGACCGCGTGCGCCTCGATGAGCTGCTCGATGACGAGCGCGCAAGTGCGCTCGAGCGCGAGCACGAGCTGCGCAGCGTCAAGCAGCGCGAGTACGCCGAGCAGCAGTTGCGTGTGGAGGCCGAGGAGCGGCTGCTTGCGCTCGAGCGCGAGAGCGACGCCGAGATCGAGCGGCTGAGCACGAGGCTCGCCGTCAGCGAGCACGACGCGCGCGAGCTGGCGCAGAGGCTCGACGGCCTCCAGCGCGAGCTCGTGGAGGCCGCGCGGGCGGCGGCCGACGAACGTGTCGCCGCGCTGGCTGACCGTCGTTCCGGTGAGCTTCGCTCGACGAGCGATCAGCAGATGCAGGAGCGGCTGAGCGATCTCGAGCGCCGAGCGCTGGAGATCCAGCGTGGCCTCGACGCCGAGCGCGCCGCGCGAGAGTGCTCGGAGCGGGCGCTCGAGAGCATGCGCGAGGGCCATCGCCGCATGGAGTCGCTGCTCGGCGAGACGAAGACGATCCTCGCACGCGTGACCGCGGCGCTGGACGAGGGCGGCGAGCATGCGCCGGCGGTGACCGAGGCGCTCGCGCCCGGGGCGCGCGGCGCGGACATGGCCGACGCTCTCGCAGCTGCGGTCGAGCGCCTGCGCGCGCGTGCCGAGAGCGCTCCGGCGCCCCCCGACGGCGTTGCCGTCCAGGCCGCGCCCGCGGCGCCTGCCCGGCCCGCGGACGACGCGGTCGCGCTGCCGCGGCACAAGCACAGCCTGTCGTGGTTCGCGCGCCGACGGATCAAGCGCAAACAGCGGCGTGCGCGACGCGGCGAGTGAGCCGCTCCGCCGCTCCGACACCTAGCATGCACTGGCAGTGAGCGGTCCCTCGTGCGCCCATCTACACGTCCATTCCGAGTACTCGCTGCTCGACGGCGCCTGCAAGATCGAATCGCTCGCGGAGCGCGCGGCGGCGTTCTCCCAACCGGCGCTCGGCCTCACCGACCACGGCGTCATGAACGGCGCGGTGGAGCTGTACAAGGCGTGCAAGAAGCACGGCGTCAAGCCGATCGTCGGCTGTGAGATCTACCTCGTCGACGACCACACGGCCTCAGGCAGCAAGGTCGAGCGCAACCACCTGACCCTGCTCGCCGCCGACGACGAGGGCTACCGCAACCTCGTCAAGCTCTCCTCCGCCGGCTTCCTCGAGGGCCTGCAGCGCGGCAAGCCGACTGTCGACCTCGCGCAGGTGGAGCGTCACTCCCAGGGGATCATCGCCCTGACCGGCTGCCTCGCCTCGCGCTTCTGCCAACGGCTGCTCGAGGATCGCGAGCAGGAGGCTCGTGCCCACGCCGATGACCTGCTGCGCGTGTTCGGCGCCGAGAACGTGTACTTCGAGGTCCAGAAGAACGGCCTGGCGCCGCAGGAGAAGTGCAACGAGGGCATCGTCCGGATCGCGCGGGAGCTCGGCGGCAGCCTCGTCGGCACCGGCGACGTGCACTACCTGCGCCGCGAGGACTACGACCACCACACGGCGCTCCTGTGCGTGCAGACCAAGAGCACGATCGCCGCGCCGAAGATGACGTTCGAAACGAACGAGTTCTACCTACGCGACAGCGAGGAGATGTGCGGGGCGTTCGCGCAGTGGCCGGAGGCGATCGCGAGCACGCTCGAGATCGCCGAGCGCTGCTCGGTCGAGATCGAGCTCGGCAAGCAGCTGATCCCGAGCTACCGAACGCCTGACGGGAGCTCCGAGCGCGAGTACCTGCACGAGCGGGTGGCGGAGGGCCTTCGCGTGCGCTACGGCGACCCGCCGCCGGCGGAGGCGACGGCGCGCATGGAGATGGAGTTGGACGTGATCGACCGGATGGGCTTCAACGCGTATTTCCTGATCGTGTGGGACTTCGTCAAGTTCGCGAAGGAGAACGGCATCGCCGTCGGGCCCGGCCGCGGCTCGGCCGCCGGGTCGATCGTCTCCTACTGCCTCGCGATCACCGACATCGACCCCTTGCGCTACGACCTGCTGTTCGAGCGTTTCCTGAACCCGGAGCGGGTGTCGATGCCGGACATCGACATCGACTTCTCGGTGCGCGGGCGCGAGCGAGTGATGCGCTACGTGACCGAGAAGTACGGGCGCGAGTCGGTCGCGCAGATCGTCACATTTGGCAAGATGTTCCCCCGCGCGGCGACTCGCGACGCAGCGCGCGTGCTCGGCTTCGACTATGGCGCGGGCGATCGCCTGGCGAAGCTGATCCCCGACCCGATCATGGGCCGCGCGCCGTCGTTCGAGGACTGCCTGAAGTCCGGCCAGCCGCTGCGCAAGGCGTGCGACGAGGACCCGACCGCAAAGCAGATCGTCGACGTCGCCCAGGGCCTGGAGGGGATCGTGCGCAACTCCTCGATCCACGCCGCCGCCGTCGTGATCGCCGATCGCCCGCTGACGGACATCGTGCCGCTGCAGCTCGCCGACGCGGGCACCGACGAGAACGGCGAGCGGGTGTTCCGCACGGTCACCCAGTTCTCGATGAAGCCGATCGAGGAAATCGGCATCCTCAAGATGGACTTCCTCGGGCTGCGCAACCTCGACGTGATCGAGGACGCGCTGGACATCATCGAGCGCTCGACCGGGGCCCGGCCGGACATGACCACGCTCCCGCTCGACGACCAGAAGACCTACGAGATGATGGCCCGAGGCGACTCGACGGGGGTGTTTCAGTTCGAGTCCGAGGGCATGCGCGAGGCGCTCAAGAAGGTGCGCCCGGACGAGTTCGAAGACCTCGTCGCGCTGAACGCCCTGTATCGCCCCGGGGCGATGGATCAGATCCCCGTCTACGCCAAGGGCAAGCACCACCCCGAGCAGATCTCCTACGCCGACGCGCGCCTGCGCCCGATCCTCGAGTCCTCCAACGGCGTGATCCTCTACCAGGAGCAGGCGATGCAGATCTCCAAGGAGCTCGCCGGCTTCTCCGGAGCGAAGGCCGACGACCTGCGCAAGGCGATCGGCAAGAAGAACCGCCAGGCGATGGCGGCGCTGAAGCCGGAGTTCGTCGAGGGCTGCCGCGCGTCGGGCACGAAGCCCGATGTGATCGAGTTCCTGTGGAACACGAACGAAAAGTCAGCCGACTACTCGTTCAACAAGAGCCACGCCGCCTGCTACGGGCTGATCGGCTACCGCACCGCCTGGCTGAAGGCCAACCATCCGGCTGAGTACATGGCCGCGCTGATCTCCTCGGTGATGTCGACGAAGGACAAGGTGCCGTACTTCGTCGCCCGCTGCGAGGAGATGGGGATCGAGACCCTACCCCCCGACGTGAACCTCTCCGACCACGAGTTCACGGTCGTCGAGCGCAACATTCGCTTCGGCCTCGACGCCGTCAAGGGTGTCGGCTATCAGGCTGTCGAGGCGATCAAGCGCGCGCGCGAGGACGGCGGCCCGTTCTCGTCGCTGTGGGACTTCTGCGAGCGCGTCGACAACCGCACCGTCAACAAGAAGGCGATCGAGGCGCTCGTCAAGTGCGGCGCGTTCGGCTCGACCGGCGCCAGCCGCAAGGGCATGCTCTCGGTGCTCGAGCAGGCACAGGCGAAAGGCCAGAAAATCCAGCAGGACGCGTTGATCGGGCAGGGCTCGATCTTCGACCTCCAGGACGCGTCGTCGGGCCTGGAGGCGGCGTCGGCCGCGCCCGCCCCATCGGCGAGCGGCTTCTCCGCAGCTGCGGGGCTCGTTTCGGTTCACCCGCCGATCCCCTCCGAGGAGTTCGACCAGCCCGAGCTGCTGGCCGCCGAGAAGGAGGCGATCGGGCTGTTCGTCTCGGCGCACCCGCTCAAGCCGCTGCGCGAGGTGCTGCGCGCCCGTGTCGACTGTCCGATCTCAGCGCTCGAGGATCGCCGCGACAAGGACTGGGTGACGGTCGGCGGGATCATCACCGAGGCCAAGCGCATCCGCACGCGCAACGGCGATCACATGATGTTCGCGACGCTCGACGACCTCGCGGGCGCCGTCGAGGTGCTCGTCTTCGGCAAGGCGCTGGCCGAGCACGAGGCCGCGCTCGCGGTCGACGAGATCGTGATCGTGAAGGGCCGCGTGGACCACAAGGAAGCCGGCAAGACGTGCCTCGTCGTACAGACGGTCGAGACCTTCGCGCCGTCGGCTGAGGAGATCGAGCGAGCCAGCGCCGAGGCGGGCGCGGCGGCCCGCGCCGCGACCGCGCTCGCCCAGCCCGTGCATCTGCGCGTCGCCGCCGCGAGCCTGTCGGCGAGCGCGCTCGACGAGCTCAAGCAGGCGATCGAGGACTTTCCCGGGCCGGCCGAGGTGCGCGTCGAACTCGTGACGAGCACGCGCCCGCGCCACCTGCGTCTGGGGGAGGAGTACCGGGTGCAGAACACGCCGACGCTGCGTGCCGAGCTCGAGCACGCGCTCGGGCCCGTGCTCGCAGCCGCGACGGGCTGAGCGCGGCCGCGCGGGTCAAGCGCCGCGAGCGCGCGCGGCGATGCCCTGTTGGCGCAACGCGACAGCGAGTGCGACTTCCTGCGCCGAAGGACCGCTGCGGTTCTCGCCGGGCGTCTCCAGCACGCACGCGAGCTTCGCGAACGAAGGTGCCGAGAGGAACGCCGCACAGCCCTCGCGGCCGATCTCGCCCTCGCCGATGTTCGCATGGCGGTCGCGGCAGGAGCCGAGCGGCGTCTGCGAGTCGTTCAGGTGCAGCGAGCGGATGCGCCCACGCCCGAGCTTGCGCGTCGCCTCCCGCAGCATTCCCGTCACGCCTGCGGCGGTGCGGATGTCATAGCCGGAGGCGAACAGGTGACAGGAGTCCAGGCACACACCCAGGCGCTCGCCGCCGCCGGCGCTCTCCAGCAGCTCGCCCAGCTCCTCCAGCGAGCGCCCCAGCGTTCCACCGGCGCCCGCGGTGTTCTCCAGATGCAGCTGACAGCCCTCGCTCTCGTGCAACGCCTCGCGGATCGTCTCTCCCGCTCGCGCGATCGCCTCCCCGACATGACCCGTCTTCGCAGAGCCGGGGTGCAGCACGACCCCCGACGCGCCGATCGCCTCGCCGGCGCGCAGTGAGTGCGTCAGCGACTCGAGCGATTTAGCGCGGATGTCGGGATCGTCGCTCGCGCAGTTCAGGAGGTAGACCGCGTGGATCAGGACCGCATCGACGGGGCTCGAGTCCATCGCCTCGCGGAACGCCGCCACGTCCTCGTCGCGGTAGACCGTCGCCTTCCACATGCGCGGCGATTGGTTGAAGATCTGGATCGCGGTGCAGCCGCGCTCGACGCCGCGCTCGATCGCCTTCGCCAGTCCGCCGGCCGGGGAGACGTGGGCCCCGATCAGCACGTCGTCACTGCCTCAGTGGCGATCGACCACGTTCTGCGCCGTCGCCGAGAGTTCGAGCGCAGCCGTGTCGGCGAGCTGCGGGGTCAGGGACTCGTCGCCGGCCTGTGGTGTCCCCAACTCGCCAGTGCCGTTTTCTCCCCAGCAGTAGACCGCCGTCCCGGCGGTGATGCCGCACGAGGAGCGACTCGCGGCCTTGAGCGTCGTGAAGCCGTAGGAGACGAGCTCAGAAGCGACGACGGGTGTGAATTTGTTCGTGGTCGAGTCGTCACCGATCTGGCCGAGTTCGTCCAAGCCCCAGCCATAGGGCACGCCTTCGACGAGCACCAACGTGTGCGACTCGGGAGTGCCCCCACCGTTTGAGACCTCGCTCGCCCGCCCCGGCAGCTGCAGGTGAGTCGGTTCAGTGGCCTGCTTGACCGTTTTTCCGAGGCCGTCCTGCCCGCCGCGGTTGCTGCCGAAGACAAACACTTCGCCGCTCGCGTTGAGGAGCGTCGATCCCTTCGGGCTGGCCGACATTTCGACGATATGTGAAACCCCAGTCAAGAGCATCGGCGTGCGCGCTTCGCTGACGGCGGGGCCGAGGCCGTCCTGGCCTTCGTTGTTCCAGCCACAGACCTTCACCTGGCCGTCGGCCAGCAGAAACAGCACATGATGCTCGGCGCCCTGCGCGGCGACGACTTCGGTGAGCCCGGCGATCTTCTCAGGGGTGGCGAGGTTCGCTTCCTGTTCGCCCTGGCACAGGTCGCCGTTCTGGTTATCGCCCCAGTCATAGACTTCGCCGGTCGAGGTCACCGCGTAGCCCGAGCGTTCGGACTCTCCCAGCGAGACCGCTTTGACGCCTTCGGGCAAATCGACGGTCACCGCGCCGTTACCTGGCGGGTTCTTCATCGAGCCGTCCCCAAGATCTCCGTACCTGTTCGGGCCCCACGCCTTGACCGTGCCGTTGGCTTCGATCGCGAAACCGTCCGCGTTGCCGGCGTCGACCAGGATCGGGTTGTTGACGTTTTCGACCGGAGTCGGGGTGGCGGTCCCCAACCCCCAGTGATCGACCTGGGCAGAGGAGGTGCAGGCAAGCACGAGCGACAGAAACAGACCAGAAAACAGAGCAAGTGCCATCCGTCTCATCTTCGTCTCCCTTTCGGTCAAGTCGCGATCAAACCCTGGGCAGGTCACGTGCCTCCAGCCGTCTGCGCACGCGCGTAGCACCACCGCACAGCCCCCGTGAGGCCACGATAATGCATATCGCGGCGCCGCGCAGCCAGCCGTATTACGCTGGGCCGATCATGAGAGTTCGCTTCGCGCCATCGCCAACGGGAGCGCTGCACATCGGCGGCGCCCGCACCGCGCTGTTCAACTGGCTGCTCGCCCGCCACGCCGGCGGGCAGCTCGTGCTGCGGATCGAGGACACCGACCGCGAGCGCTCGACACCGGAGAACATCGAGCAGATCATCGAGGCGCTGACGTGGCTGGAGCTCGACTGGGACGAAGGGCCGATCCTGCAGAGCGCCCGCTCCGAGCGCCATCAGGAGGCGCTGCAGGCGCTGCTCGTATCCGGCCACGCCTACCGCTCGAACGCCACCGCGGAGGACGTCAAGGCATACAAGCTCGCGCACGGCGCCGAGCAGGGCTTCCGCGGCGAGGCTCTCGCGGGCGGTCAGGAAGGCGCCGCCGTGCGCCTGCGCGTGCCCGCCGAGGGCGCGACCGTCGTCCACGACGTCATCCGCGGCGACACGCGCTTCGAGCATGTGCACCTCGACGATCCGGTGATCGCTCGCGCCGACGGCTCGGTTCTCTATAACTTCGCGGTCGCGATCGACGACCTCGATGCCGGCATCACACACGTCGTTCGCGGCGAGGATCATCTCTCGAACACGCCCAAGCAGCTGCTCGTGCTCGAGGCCGCCCGTGAAGCCGGCCTGGAGAGCCTGCGCGGCGAGGTGCCGCTGCCGCAGTACGCGCACCTGCCACTGCTGCATGGCCCCGACGGAAAGAAGCTCTCAAAGCGCCACGGTGCCGCGTCCGTGCAGGAGCTGCGCGACGCCGGCTACCTGCCGGAGGCCGTCCGCAACTATCTCGCCCTGCTCGGCTGGGGTGCCGGAGACGACGAGACGGTGCTCTCGAGCGAGGAGCTGATCGAGCGCTTCACGCTCGAGCGCGTGAGCCACAATCCGGCACGCTTCGACGAGGTCAAGCTGCGCTGGCTCAACGGCCTGTATATACGCAAACTGCCCCCCGCCGAGCTCGCGCGGCGCCTGGAGGCGTTCACCGGACGCGACGGGCTCGAGGACGCCGCGCGGATCAGCCAGGAGAAGATCTCCACCCTCGCCGAATTCGTGCCGCTCGCCGGGCCCCTCCTCGACGGCCCGATCGACGATCCAAAGGCGCGCGAGCGCTGGCTGAACGACGACGGTCGCGTGGCGCTCGCCGAGGCCCGTTCGGCGCTCGCCGCGACCGCCACCTTCGACGAGCCATCGGTGGCGGGGGCGCTGATGGGCGTGATCGAAGAGCACGACGCCAAGCCACGCGACATCTACCAACCGCTGCGTGTCGCCATCTCCGGCACCACGGTCTCGCCAGGGATCTTCGAGAGCGTCGCTCTGCTCGGCCGCGAAGAGACGCTGCGACGCATCGATCGGGCGCTCGCCGCGGCTGATGCGCCGGCGGGCCCGGCAGCAATCTAGAAATCACCCCTCAAAGTTTGAGCGCGGATGCCGATAGGACCCTAACGCTGGAGTCCACCGGCTCGGATGGCCGGGGAAAACCCAAGGAAGGGGTCGAAGACGGCATGCAGGCAAGCGTCGCAGTTAAGAAGCCGGTCACAGCAAAGAAGCCCACTGCAGCAAAGAAGCTGACAGGCGCGAACGCGCGCCGCCAGCCGGAAACACGGCGCCCGCAGGCCTCGTCTGCAGCCCCGGGCGAGCGTCATCAGAACGAGGGTCACGGCCGTCGCCTGACGATGGCCTTCGAAGCGCTCGAGGCGTTCCCCGCCCTCGCCGAGTCACGCGATCGTCTGCTGTCGGTCGTCTCCAAGGACCACGTTGCCACGGCCGACGTCGTCTCCGCCGTCGAGTCCGACGTCGCGCTGATCATCGCCGTGCTGCGGCTCGCCAACCGCGCACAGGATCCCCGCGCTCGCGTGGACACCGCGGTTTCAGCGGTCGAGCTGCTCAGCACGCACACGGTGCAGGCCGTCGCCAATCGCGTGCGCACGTTCGATTTCTTCGAGCGCGCCAGCGTCTGGGATGCCGCGCCCGAGCGCTTCCGCTTGCACGCGCTCGCCACGCAGCACGCCGCCGACCGCATCGCCTCGGAGGTCGGCTATGAGAACCGCGACCGCCTGACGGTGACGAGCCTGCTGCACGACGTCGGCAAGCTCGTGCTGCTGCACGCCTATCCCGGCTACCCGTCGCAGGTGCATCGCGGCGCGAGGACGCCCGAGGAACGCATCCACCAGGAGCGCCGCGAGCTGGGTGTCGACCACGCACTCGTCGGCGGAGTGCTGATCCGCCGCTGGGGACTGCCCGCCTCGCTCGCAACCCCGATCGAGCGACACCACAACCCTGACGTCGAGGGCGAGGCCGCCTTCATCCGCCTGGCCGACATGCTCGCCCACTACGAGCAGGGCGCGCGTGTCTCGCCGGCGGAGATGCTGCAGACCGCGCGCAGTGTCGGGCTCGGCCCGACCGAGCTGCGCCGGGTCATGTACGAACTGCCGAGCTCCACCAGCCAGCGCCAGCGTCACGTCGACCCCTGCCCGCTCTCCGGGCGCGAGCTCGGCGTGCTGCAACGGCTCGCCGAGGGCAAGGTCTACAAGCAGATCGCCCACGAGCTGACGCTCTCGACGAGCACCGTGCGCACGCACCTGCACAACATCTACGGCAAGCTCGGCGCGGTCGATCGAGCCCAGGCGGTCCTGATCGCCACCGAGCGCGGCTGGCTATAGGCGGATCCGCGGCGGCGCCACGCACCCGCCGAGCGAGCCGGCTCGGGGCGTCGGAGCACTAGGATCAGCTCGTTGCGAGCGGTGAGCGCGACCGCCCCGTAGACGCCCAAGCCATGCTCTCGATTACAAGCAAGTCCCCGTATGCCGTGCTCGCCCTCGCCGAGCTCGCGCGCAACGCCGGCTCGCAGCCCGTCCCGATCGGCGAGCTCGCGCGCAAGCGCGATGTGCCCGTTCAGTTTCTCGAGCAGCTGTTCGCCGCCCTTCGCCGCGGCGGCATCGTCAGCTCCCAGCGCGGCGTCAAGGGCGGCTACCGCTTCGCGCGGGAGCCGTCGACGATCACCGTGCTCGAGGTCGTGGAGCTGCTCGATGGCCCGCTCGGTCGCGACGCGCAGGGCGTGTTCGCCGACGCCGCCGACGCCGCGCGCCGGACGCTGGAGCAAACGACGATCGCCGATGTGCTCGAGCGTGAGCAGCGCGAGGCCGGCGCGAGCATGTACCACATCTGACGTCGAACAACGGGTCGACTAACATCTCCGCGCGATGTCTGCGGTGCGCGCGCTCCGGGAGCAGGTTCACTCGCCCGCCACCCGCGTGCCGAGGCCTGGTCTCGCGATATGACGGCGCTGAAGCGCCTGCGGCGCCGGGGTAACGCTCGCACGCCGCTCGCCGAGCAGCGCGATTGGGACGGAGTCGGACAGCCGCCTGCGCCCCCGCCGTGCCCCAGCGCCTGGCGCACGGGCCCACCGGACTTCGTCGGTATCGGCGTGCAGCGCGCCGGCACGACGCGCTGGTTCGAGCTGATCAGGGAGCATCCGCAGGTGGCGCGAACCAAGGTTCGCAAGGAGCTGCACTTCTTCGATCGCTTCTACGCCGGAGGGTTCGAGCCGCAGGACGTGGCGCGCTACTACGAGTTCTTCCCGCGCGGAGAGTCCCAGAAGGCCGGCGAGTGGACGCCGATCTACCTCAGCGCGCCGTGGGTGCCGCCGCTGCTCGCCGCCGCGGCACCCGACGCGCGCCTGCTCGTGCTCCTGCGCGATCCGGTGGAGCGCTACCTGTCGGGGATCGAGCAGAGCATTCGCCTTGCCGCCCGGCACGACCATCCGATCAGCCGCTTCGCGACGCTCGCGTCGTACGGGCGCGGCCTCTACCACGCCCAGCTCGTCCACCTGCTGCGCTACTTCAAGCGCGAGCAGGTGCTGATTCAACAGTACGAGCGCTGCTCGCGCGAACCCACGGCGGAGCTGCGTCGCACCTTTGAGTTCCTTGGGCTCGCCGACCTCGCCGACCCGCCCGAACTCGAGCGCCGCCCAAATCAACAAACGGAGAAGCCCGAGCTCGACGTCGCTGCGCGGGCTGCTTTCGTGACGGCCTATGAGCCAGATGTGCTGAGCCTCGTCGCCGCCTTTCCGGAGATCGATGTCAGCCTGTGGCCCAACTTCGCCCACTTGGCCGCTAGCCCCCCGACGCGCCCACCATTGTCGGCGGATCTCCCAAATCGCGAGCAACATTGATCAACTGGTCGGGGCCTCACGCGAGGGGGCCGGCGAGGAGACGCCCACTCTCGCGCCTTGAGCGGCCCATCGTTCGAAACTGAACGATCACCCTGGCCCCGGCGTAGGCCAGGATGATCGTGACGGCCCCCCTGAAGCGGTCGCTAGGTCGTGACTGTAAGCCGCCACTGGAGTCGAGGCAGGCCGGATAGTTGTGACCCTCACAGGCGAAACACCGTCAGTTGTAACCGCAGTGTGAAAGAAGGCATAGGGTCTTGACGAGTTGCCATAGGGACTGTTTATGGCAGCGTTTTCGACCCAGGGGCCGGGCAGCCGACCCGCGTGCCACTTCTAAGCGGCGTCGCCTGGCGGCCTCGACGATGGGTAGGCTTACGAGTACGGAGGAAGGGAGCGGGCGTGTCGAGAGGGAAGCCGTCGCCGGCGGCCGTGATTGCGATCGCAGCGCTGTTCATAAGCGCCACACGATGACGATGTACGCCTACGACACCTGTGGCTTGGAAGGCGGCGCTGCGGCCACGCACTTCGAGCTCAACTCTGTCTCCGTTGACGTTGTCGGCATCCGCTAGCTGAATCGTTCAGACCGCTGCCGGCCGCGGGCGCCCACTATTGTCGTGGCCGATGTCGCAAATCCCGATCAACATTGCAGAGTTGGTTGGCGGAACGCCGCTGGTGGGCCTCCCGCGAATGCTGGCGGGAGCCGCGGAGGAGAACGGCGTCGAGCTGTTCGCGAAGCTCGAGGCGTTCAATCCGGGCGGGAGCGTCAAGGACCGCATCGGTGTCGCGATGATCGAGGCGGCCGAGGCCGAAGGCAGGATCGAGCCGGGCCGCACGACGATCGTGGAGGCGACGAGCGGCAACACCGGCATCGCGCTGGCGTTCGTGTGCGCGGCCAAGCGCTACGAGCTGGTGCTGACGTTGCCGCAGGGCATGAGCCGCGAGCGCGAGAGCCTGCTGCGGCTGTACGGGGCGCGCGTGGAGATCACGGAGTCGCTCGGCGGCATGGGCGAGGCGGTCGCCGCGGCCCGGGCGATGGCGCGCGACGCCGACGTGTTCCTGCCCGATCAGTTTTCCAACCCCGCCAACCCGGAGGTCCACAGGCGCACCACCGGGCCTGAGATCGAGCGTGCGCTCGACGGGCGCGTGGATGTTTTCGTCGCGGGGGTGGGGACGGGAGGCACGATCACTGGCGTGGGGGAGTACCTGCGCGAGCACGCCAACCCGAAGCTGCGCGTGGTGGCGGTCGAGCCGCGTGGATCGGCGGTCCTTTCCGGCGCTGCAGCCGGGCCGCACCGCATCCAAGGCATCGGCGCGGGATTCGTGCCGCCAGTGCTCAACCGGGAGCTGCTCGACGAGGTGATCCCGGTCAGCGACGACGACGCCATCCAGACGGCGTGGAGCTGCGCCAAACGCGTGGGGCTGCTCGCCGGCATCTCCGGCGGTGCGGCTCTCTGGGCCGCGCTCGAGGTTGCCGCCAGACCGGAATCGAAGGGACAGCGGATTGTCGTGATGATGCCCGACTCCGGCGAGCGCTACGTCTCGCAGGCGTTCTTCGCCCCCTGACGGCACGCGCCGTGGTCCACTTGCACCAGCACGCGCACAGCCACCGTGCGGCGTCAGAGGCGTCGTGGTGCGGCGGGAGTCGTCGCTACGCTGTTGCCATGCCCGGATTCGGCACGGTCGCACGGGTTGGCAAAGAGGTCCGGCGGGATGTGCTCGCGGCGCGCGACCGCGACCCTGCCGCGCGCGGCGTCGCGCCGGCTGAGATCCTCGCGACGTGGCCCGGCATCCACGCGCTCCTCGCCTACCGCGTCGCGCACGCGCTGCGTCTCTCCGGCGTGCCGTTCGTGCCGCGCCTGATCTCGATGCTCACGCGCGCGCTGACGGGAATCGAGATCCATCCCGCCGCGCGGATCGGGCAGGGACTCTTCATCGACCACGGCGTCGGCGTCGTGATCGGTGAGACGGCCGTCATCGGTGACGACGTGACGCTCTATCAGGGCGTTACGCTCGGCGGCACGGGCTTTGCCACCGGCAAGCGCCATCCGACGGTGCAGGACAACGTCACGATCGGCTCCGGCGCGAAGCTCCTCGGGCCGATCACGATCGGCCACGGCGCGAAGATCGGTGCCAACAGCGTCGTCATCACCGACGTGCCGCCGCACTCGACCGTCGTCGGCAATCCCGGGCACCCGGTGCGTGTCGACGGCCGGCGGGTCGAGGGCCCCGATGCCGATTGGATCCACCTGCCGGACCCGATCGCCGAGGCGATCCAGGCGCTCGCCAGTCGCATCGCCACGCTCGAACGCCAGCTGAGCGAAGCCTCCGACGCCGAGCGCCCGCCGCAGCCTCCCGCCGAAGTTCGCCCCCTGCGCACCGTGAGGGGCCCCAACCCGGCCGGCGGCTGACTCCGACGGCGACGCCTCGCCGCCGCGCCACGGGGGCGGTTGCGCCCGAGCGCACATCTATGCTGGGGATCCGATGGATCCGCTGCCCGAGAACCCCCATGCTGCGCACCTCCAGGAGCTGCTCGAAGACCTCAACGAGCCCCAGCGCGAGGCGGTCACGCACGGCGAGGGGCCGCTGCTGATCCTGGCGGGCGCCGGCAGCGGAAAGACGCGGGTGCTCGCGCACCGGATCGCATTCCTGATCTACACAGACCAGGCACAGGCGGGGGAGATCCTGGCGATCACGTTCACGAACAAGGCCGCGAAGGAGATGCGCGAGCGCGTCGAGCGCCTGCTCGGCCACGGCACCCGCGGCATGTGGCTGTTGACCTTCCACGCGGCGTGCGCGCGCATCCTGCGTGCGGAGGCCGCGCGACTGGGCTACACGCGCCAGTTCACGATCTATGACCAAGCGGACGCGCGCCGGCTGACCAAGCGCTCGGCCGATGCGGTCGGGGTCGACCCGAAGCGCTTCACCCCGTCCGCGATCCACAACCAGATCTCGGCCGCCAAGAATCGCCTGATCGACGCGGAGTCATATCGCCAGGCGGTCGGCTCGCAGTTCGAGGAGATGATCGCCGACGTGTACGACATCTACGAGCGCGACCTGCACCGCATGAACGCGATGGACTTCGACGACCTGCTGTTCAGGACCGTCAACCTGCTCGAGCTGTTCGAGGAGGTCCGCGAGCGCTACACGAGCACGTTCCGCCACGTCCTCGTCGATGAGTATCAGGACACCAACCACGCCCAGTACCGCCTGCTGCAGCTGCTCGTCGGGGGTGGACGGCCGCCGACAGGAGGCGGCGGTGGCGCGGGCGGGCAGCGATCGAGTGAGCGACCGACCTATGCAGGCCCGGTGGGGCATCGCAACCTCGCGGTCGTCGGCGATGACGCGCAATCGATCTACAGCTTCAGGCAGGCTGACATCCGCAACATCCTCGATTTCCAGGAGGACTTCCCCGACGCTCGCGTCGTCAAGCTCGAGCAGAACTACCGCTCGACCGAGACGATCCTCTCGGCGGCCAACGCGGTGATCGCCAACAACCGCGGCGGCATCGCCAAGCGGCTGTGGAGCGAGCTCGGCCAGGGCGATCAGATCCAGCTGCGAGCGCTCGAGGACGAGCACGCGGAGGCGCGCTTCGTCGTCGGCGAGATCGAGCGCCTGGTCGATGAGGGCGCTTCGCGCGCGGAGATCGCGGTCCTGTATCGCACGAACGCGATGTCGCGCGTGATCGAGGACACGCTCGTGCGTCGCGAGATCGCCTACCAGGTGATCGGCGGGACGAAGTTCTACGAGCGCGCGGAGATCAAGGACGCGGTCGCCTACCTGCAGCTGCTCGCCAACCCCTTCGACGTGGTCAGCTTCAGCCGCGTCGTCAACTCGCCGCGGCGCGGTATCGGGCAGACCTCGCTCGCGCGGGTCATCGCTCACGCCAACTCCGTCGGCATCTCGGTGTGGCAGGCGGCGGGCGCGCCCGAGCAGATCCCCGGGCTGGGAGCCGCGGCGGTGAAGGCGCTGGGGCGGTTCATGGACACGATGGAAGAGCTGCGCGCGATGACCGGCCTGCCCGAGGACGATCGCAGTCCGGCGCCAGGCCGAGCCGGCGAGCGCACAGCGGGGTGTCCCCGTCGGAGATCTGCTCGAGGCGATGCTCTCCCAGACCGGCTACGTGGAGGCGCTGGAGGCCGAACGCACGATCGAGGCGCAGGGGCGTATCGAGAACCTCGAGCAGCTCGTCGAGGTGGGACGCGAGTTCGACGCCGGCGCGGCGGAGAGCGAGGACACGCTCGACGTCTTCCTGCAGCAGATCGCGCTCGTCGCCGACGCCGACACGCGCAGCGACGATGAGGGCCTGGTGACGCTGATGACGCTGCACAACGCCAAGGGCCTGGAGTATCCGATCGTGTTCATCGCCGGCTGCGAGGAGGGCGTGTTCCCCCACTCGCGCGCGCTCGACGAGGGCGGCCTGGAGGAGGAGCGTCGCCTGTTCTACGTAGGGATCACGCGTGCGATGCGCCAGCTCTATCTCACCTATGCGCGCCGGCGGGCGGTGTTCGGCGCGCAGACCTACGGCATGCGCAGCCGCTTCCTCGACGAGATCCCGGCCGATCTGCTCGAGGAGCCGCCCGACGACCGCGCTGCGCCCGGGCACGAGCTGGTCGGCGCAGGCGGGCACCACCGTCACCGCTGCGACGCGGCTCAGCGACCGGCGGCTGGCGGCCGAGCGCGAGCCGCCGCGGGGCGCACGGCGGCGACGGAGGCTCGCGGCGCTCGCGACGCAGTTCCGGCTCGGCGAGGACGTCGTCCATGCGGCCTTCGGCGATGGGGTCGTCACCGGCGTCGAGCCCGGCGGAGTGATCGTCGTGCGCTTCGCCGGCGATGGCTCGGAGCGCAAGCTCATGGCCGAGTACGCTCCCGTCAGCAGGCGCTGACTGCGCGCGTTCTCAGCGGCCGCAAACGCATAGCATCCGCTGCATGAGCGCAACGATCATCGACGGCAAGGCGATCGCTGCGCGCGTGCGCGCCGAGGTGGCTCAGCGAAGTCGAGGAGTTCCAGCGCAAGCGCGGGCGCACGCCCGGGCTGGCGACCGTGCTGGTCGGCGAGGACCCCGCCTCGGCGGTCTACGTCGAGGCAAGCAGCGTGCCTGCAAAGAGGTGGGGATGGTGCCCTTCGACCGGCGCCTGTCCGCCGAGGCGTCGTTCGAGGAGGTCGCCGAGGAGCTCGAACGGCTCAACGCCGACCGCAGCGTCAGCGGCGTGCTGCTGCAGCTGCCGGTGCCCGACCATCTCGACGGCGCCGCGCTCACGGCGATGATCAGCCCGGACAAGGACGTCGACGGACTGACCCCCGTCAACGCCGGGCTGCTCTCGCTCGGGCGTCCGGGGCTGCGCCCGGCGACGCCGCTCGGGGTGATGGAGCTGCTCGCCGACACAGGCGTCGAGCTCGAGGGCGCCGACGCGGTCGTCGTCGGGCGCTCGAACCTGTTCGGCAAGCCGATGGCGCAGCTGCTGCTCGCGCACAACGCGACCGTGACCGTCTGCCACTCGCGCACGCGCGAGCTGGCGCGAGGTGTGCTCGCGAGCGGACGTGCTGGTCGTCGCGGTCGGCCGCGCGCGCCTGGTCAAGCGGGACTTCGTCAAGCCCGGGGCGGTCGTGATCGACGTCGGCATGAACCGGCTGACGCCGCGAGGAGGCCGGCAACAAGAGCGGTCTCGTCGGTGACGTGGACTTCGCCGCCGTCGCCGAGGTCGCCTCCGCGATCACCCCCGTGCCGGGCGGCGTCGGCCCGATGACGATCGGGCTGTTGCTGCGCAACACGCTGCAGGCGGCCCGCTACCAGGCGGAGCTCGAAGCGTTCCTCACGGAGATCGACTTGGAGAGCGCGTGAGCCGCCTGCGACGCCTTCGCTCCGGCGAGCTGCTCGCGCTCGCCGGAGCGATCTGCGTGATCGTGTCGCTGTTCGTGCGCTCCTACGAAACGCCCGCTCGGCGATCTCGACGCTTGGAGCACGTTCGGCCCCGGCGGTCGTGCTGCTGCTTGCCGCCGTCTGCGCCGCGCTGGCGATGGTGCTCAGCGCCGTGACCGAGCGCAGCACCGCGCTGCCCGTCTCGACGGCGGTGTGGTGCGTGCCGCTGGGGCTGCTCGGCGTCGATCGCCGCCCTCGTGAGGGTGCTCGAGCGACCCGATCACGCGAGCTCGGTCTGCATCGGCGTGTGGCTGTCGCTCGTCGGTGCGATCGCGATCCTGCTCGGCGCGTGGCAGGTGCTGCGCGACGAAAGGCCCTCGATGTACACGCCCGCGCGGCCCGAGCCCCGCCCGAGGCCCTAGCGTCGCGAGCCGCTGGCCCTAGAATGCGCGCCACTGTGATCGGACGCGACGAGGTTCTGCACGTAGCCAGGCTTGCGCGCCTGGCGCTGAGCGAGGAGGAGATCGAGCCGATGGCGCGCGAGCTCTCCGCCGTCCTCGACCACATCGCGCGGATCGCCGAGCTCGACCTCGCAGACGTCGCGCCGACCTCGCACGTTGTAGAGGTCACCGGAGCTCTGCGCCCGGATGAGCCGCGTCCATGCCTGCCGCGCGAGCTGGCGCTCGCGCAGGCGCCGGCCGTCAGCGGGGACGGTTTCCTCGTCCCCAGCCCGCAGGCGTGAGCGCGACGGGCATCATCGAGCTCTCGGCTTTCGCAGGCTGCCGCGGCGATCGCCGCGGGCTCGCTGTCCGCCGGCGAGCTGTTCGAGGCATACCGCTCGCGCGCGAGCGCCGATCGCGCCGCCGGCGAGAACGGCCTGAACTGCTTCACGTGGGTGGCCGCCGAGGAGCCCGCGGGCGCGCCGCGAGGGGCCGAGGAGCCAGCGGCGCTCGACGGCGTGCCGCTAGCGGTCAAGGACCTGTTCTGCACCGAGGGCGTGCCCAGCCAGTCCGGCTCGCGGATCCTCGAGGGCTATCTGCCGCCGTACACGGCGAGCGTCGTACGTCAGCTGCAGCGCGCCGGGGCGAGCCTGCTCGCGAAGACCAACCAGGACGAGTTCGCGATGGGCTCCTCAAACGAGAACTCGGCGTTCGGCGTCGTGCGCAACCCGTGGGACCGCGAGCGCGTCCCGGGCGGCTCCTCCGGCGGAAGCGCCGCCGCCGTCGCCGCCGGGCTCGCGCCGTGGGCGCTCGGCACCGACACCGGCGGCTCGATCCGCCAGCCCGCGGCGCTGTGCGGGATCGTCGGCCTGAAACCGACCTACGGCGCCGTCTCGCGCTACGGCATGATCGCGTTCGCCTCCTCGCTCGACCAGGCCGGCCCGCTGACGCGTGACGTGCGCGACGCGGCGCTGCTGCTCCGCCACATGGTCGGACGCGACCCGTGCGACGCCACCTCGCTGCAGTTCCCCGAGGAGATCGCGCTGCCGAGCGCCGAGCGTCTCGACGGCGTCCGCCTCGGCGTCCCCGCGGAGCTCACTGGCGAGGGCATCGAAGCGGGCGTGCTCGATGCCTTCCGCGCCGCGCTCGCGAAGCGCCGAAGAGCTCGGCGCGGAGATCCGCGAGGTGCGTCTGCCGCACGCGCCGCACGCCCTCTCCGCGTACTACGTGATCGCGCCCGCAGAGGCCTCGTCGAACCTCGCGCGCTTCGACGGCGTGCGCTACGGCCTGCGCGCCGCGAACGCGACGGACCTGCTCGACATGTACACGCGCACGCGCCACGACGGCTTCGGCGCCGAGGTCAAGCGCCGCATCATGCTCGGCACCTACGCGCTGTCCTCCGGCTACTACGACGCCTACTACGGGCGCGCGCAGCGCGTACGCACGAAGATCGCCGAGGACTTCCGCGCCGCCTTCGAGCATGTCGACCTGATCCTCACGCCGACCGCCCCGACGGTCGCGTTCAAGCTCGGCGAGAAGACCGACGACCCGCTCGCGATGTACCTCAACGACTTCTGCACCGTGCCGATGTCGCTCGCCGGGATCCCCGCGATCTCGATCCCCTGCGGGCTCAGCGAGGGCCTGCCGGTCGGCCTGCAGATCGCCGGCCCCGCCTTCAGCGAGAGCCGCATGCTCGACGCCGCCCACGCGCTCGAGCGGAGCATCGGCTTCGATGGAGCCAAGGCCCATGTCTGAGCCACAGAGCACGCCGCCCCAGCCGCCGCGAGGCGGCTCGGAAAAAGACGTCTCCTACGAGCCCGTCATCGGCCTCGAGATCCACGTCCAGCTCGCGACCGCCACGAAGATGTTCTGCGGCTGTGAGCTGTCCTTCGGCGAGCCCCCGAACACACGCACCTGCGCCGTCTGCCTCGGCCTGCCCGGGAGCCTGCCGGTGATCAACGCACGCGCCGTGCACTTCGGGCTGATGATCGGCCTCGCGCTCGGCTCCGAGCTCGCGCCGCGATCGATCTTCCACCGCAAGAACTACTTCTATCCCGACCTGCCGAAGGGCTACCAGATCTCCCAGTACGACGAGCCTCTGTGCAAAGGCGGAGGTCTCGGCGAGGTGCGAATCCACCGCGTGCACCTCGAGGAGGACGCCGCCAAGCTGATCCACGTCGGCGCCAGCGGGCGCATCCATGGCTCGGACGCCAGCATCGTCGACTTCAACCGCGGTGGCACGCCGCTCGCGGAGATCGTCACCGAGCCCGACGTTCGCTCCCCCGAGCAGGCCAGCGAGTGGCTGAAGCTGCTGCGCGCGACGCTGCGCCAGCTGGGCGTCAGCGACGTGAACATGGAGGAGGGCTCGCTGCGCTGCGACGCGAACATCTCGCTGCGCCCCGTCGGCAGCGACGCGCTCGGGGTCAAGACCGAGCTGAAGAACATGAACTCCTTCCGCTTCATCGAGCGCGGCATCAGGGCCGAGATCGCGCGCCAGCAGAAGATCCTCGCGAGCGGGGGAGAGGTCGTGCAGGAGACGCTGCACTTCGACCCAAGACCCGATGCCCACCCGCCCATCACCTCGCTTCGCTCGAAGGAGGAGGCGCACGACTACCGCTACTTCCCCGAGCCCGACCTGCTGCCCGTCGCGATCGACGAGCAGATGCTCAGCGACGCCCGCGCAGCGATGTCCGAGCTGCCGGCAGGCCGCGTCGAGCGCCTGCAGCGCGAGCTCGAGCTGAGTGCCGAGAACGCGCAGCTGCTCGCGTTCAGAGCCGAGCTCGGCGACTTCTTCGAGGCGGCCCTCGCCGCCGGCGTCGAGCCCGCGCCGCCACCGCAGATGCTCGCCAACTGGACCGCCGGCGAGCTCACAGCCCGCCTAGCCGACGGCACGGGCACGGGCGAGGACCCGTTCGCGTCGCTCGTCAGCCCGCGCGCGCTCGCCGTGCTCGTCGGGCTCGTCGCCGCCAAGCAGGTCAGCGTCGGCGCCGGGCGCCAGGTGCTCGACCGGCTGGTCGCCGACGGCGGCGACCCCACCACGATCATCGCCGCCGAGGGCTTGGCCGCAATCGACGGAGGCGATGAGCTCGCCGAGATCGTCGCGGCCGCGCTCGCGGCCAACGTCGACGCCGCGCAACGCGTGCGCGAAGGCAACGCGAAGGCGATCGGGCCGATAGTCGGGCAGGTCATGCGCGAGACCAAGGGCCGCGCCGACGGGACCGAGGTGGCGAGGCTCGTGCACGAGCAGCTGGGCGTCGGCTAGGCACTTAGCAGAGCGCCGCGTGCCACATTTTGGACGGCAGGCCAAAGGCAAACGAGGCCATCGGCGCCAATATGATCGACATGAACCGGTCAGCAACCAAATCGAGCGTTTCACCTCCTCGGCGGTTCATCCTGTTGCCCGAGGAGTCGGCGGAGGGTAGGCATCATGGACCGCGTATCCGCCGTTACCGCCTCACGAGTGTCGGGCAGGGTGCGGGACGTCAGCCCACCGGCGTCCGCGGCATCGAACTCGCGTTGGCAAGGAGCGCCCGCGAGCTTGGTCGGTTGGGTCCTACATAGCGATTCCTCCCACATCGACCGTGCCGGCTTCCCTCGGCCGGTGCAACTGGGGTGCGGCCGGGCAGGGGTAGGATTTCCTGTCCGGCCGCGCTACCATCCAGGTGATTCAGATGAGCGAGCCATCAGCAGCCGGGTCCACCGGTAAATCGTTCGGCCGCACAGCACTTGCGGCGCTGGTGTTCCTCATCGCGGCATGGCTGCTGCTGCACGTCATAATTGGCGTCCTGTCCTTCCTCTTCAGCGCGTTGCTGTTCGTCGTAGCGGTCGTTGCTGTCATCTGGGCTCTGCGCGTCATCCTCTAGCGCGCGGCTGAGGCGATGGCCTACATCGTCATCGCCATCTGCTTCGGCTTGGCGGGCGGGATCGTCGGCAAGATCAAGGGCAGCTCGTTCGTGCTGTGGTTCCTGATCTCCGCGATCGTTCCATTTCTCGGCCTGATGACCGCGATCGTCTACCGCTTCGAGCGCGACGAGCTGCGCCGTCAGTGTCCCGGCTGCGGCAAGGTGACGAAGATGTACGACGCGATCTGCACCCGTTGCGGCACCGAGCTCGAGTTCTCCGACGCCGCGATCGCGCCCGAATCATGGGAGCACGTATCGACCGCTCCACCGTCGTGAGCGGCGAGCGCGGGCGTCGCCGCGCACGCCGGAAGCTTCGGCAACCCTAAGCCGATTTAGTCCACCCTAAGCCGGTTCTTGGCCTACGCTGTCGCTGCGATGAGCAGTGAAGTCGAGACAGCCACGCCGCCCCACGAGCCGCTGCAGACGCGCTGGATACACCGTGCCGGCTTCAGCGACGACCGCGATTTCGTGTTGCGCGTCGTACAGCCGGCACTCGTCGGCATGATCGACGGCACCGTCTCCTCGCTCGCGCCGATATTCGCAGCGGCAATCTATGCGAGCTCCGCGACAGCGCTGCGTGTCGGCTTCGCCGTCGCGCTCGGCGCCGGCGTCAGCATGGGCTGGTCGGAGGCGCTGTCGGACACCGGCGAGCAGACCGGCCGCGGATCGGCGGTCGTGCGCGGCTCCATCACCGGCGCCATGACGACGCTCGGCGGCATCTTCCACACGCTCCCCTTCCTCATATCGAACGTCCACAAAGCCCTGCTCGTCGCCGGCTGTGTCGTCGCCTTCGAGCTGTTCGCGATCGCGTGGGTGCGAAACCGCTTCCTCGACGTGTCGCTGCGCTCCTCGCTGCTCGTCGTCACCGTCGGCGGCATCATTGTTCTAGCCATTGGCGTAGGCATCGGCTCCGCCTGACGGCCGCTGGCGCTGCGCCAGGCGGCGTCCTCGGTCGCGTATAAACCCGCTGGTACACTGGATTTTTCCCCGAGATAAAGGAAGGGAGGCGGCGGCATGCGCGCAGTTGATGCGTTGATGGAAGGCTTGAAGGCGGAGGGCGTGGACGTCGTCTTCGGCCTGCCCGGCGGCGCCAACCTCCCCACCTACGACGCGTTCGTGACGGGCGGTATCCGGCACATCCTCGTCCGTCACGAGGCCGGCGGCGGGCACGCCGCCGAGGGCTACGCGAAGGCGACCGGCAAAGTCGGTGTCGCGTTCGCGACGAGCGGGCCCGGTGCGACCAACCTGCTTACGCCGATCACCGACGCGATGATGGACTCCGTGCCGGTGGTGTTCATCACCGGCCAGGTGCGCACGGAGCTGCTCGGCACCGACGGCTTCCAGGAGGCGGACACGATCGGGATCACGATGCCGGTCGTCAAGCACTCGTTCATGATCCAGCACCCCCAGGAGCTGCCGCGGGCGATCCACGAGGCCTTCTACATCGCCCGCAGCGGACGCCCCGGCCCCGTGCTCGTCGACATCCCGATGGACCTGTCGCGAGCGGACATCGACTACGAGCCGGTCACCGACGTACGTCTTCCCGGCTACCAGCCGAAGGTGGAGGGCAACCAGAAGCAGATACGCCAGGCTGCGAAGGCGCTCGCGGCGGCGCAGCGGCCGGTGATCTACGCGGGCGGCGGCGTCGTCAACGCGAACGCGTCTGAGGAGCTGATCGACTTCGCCACCTCCGATCGCTTCCCGGTCACGTGCACGCTGATGGGTCTCGGCGCGTTCCCGGCGCGCGTGGGCGGGGACGGCGGGCTCGGGCAGCCAAACCCCCAGTGGCTGGGGATGCTCGGCATGCACGGGACGAGGGCCGCCAACTACGCGATGGACGAGGCCGACCTGATCTGCGCGGTCGGGGCGCGCTTCGACGACCGCATCACCGGCAAGCTCTCGGAGTTCGCGCCGCGCGCGAAGTTCATCCACATCGACGTCGACCCGGCGGAGATCTCAAAGAACGTGCCGGCGCACATCCCGATCGTTGGCGACGCCAAGCGGGTGCTGGCAAAGCTCGTGATCGAGTATCGCGCGCTCGGCGCCGACCCGGCGCGGCTGGACGCGTGGTGGAGCCGGATCGACGGCTGGAAAGCCAAGTACCCGCTCTCCTATGAGGACAGCGCGGACGCGGAGATCAAGCCGCAGTTCATGATCCAGGCGCTGCAGGAGGCCACGGGCGGGGAAGCGATCGTCACGAGCGACGTCGGCCAGCATCAGATGTGGACGGCACAGCACTACGACTTCCCGGCCCCGCGACGCTGGATCAACTCGGGCGGCCTCGGCACGATGGGCTTCGGACTGCCCGCCGCGATGGGCGCGGCGGTCGGCTGCCCCGAGCGGCTGGTGTGTTGCGTCGCCGGCGACGGCTCCGTGCAGATGAACGCGCAGGAGCTCGCGACGTGCGCGCAGAACAACATCCCGATCAAGGTGTTCATCATGAACAACGGCTATCTCGGCATGGTCCGCCAGTGGCAGGAGCTGTTCTGGGACGGCAAATACAGCCACGTCGACATGGGCGAGTTCCCCGACTTCGTCAAGCTCGCGGAGGCCTACGGCGTGACCGGCATGCGCTTCTCCGACAAGCACACGCTCGTCGAGGACATGAAGCGCGCGATCGCGACGGAGGGCCCGGTGCTCGTCGACGTACGCGTGACGCGCGAGGAGAACACCTATCCGATGATCCCCGCCGGACAGGCGGCACGCGAGATGGTGGGGTGAGCGCGATCATGGGAGAGCCCGGGACGAAGGAGCCGCTCAGCCTCGAGGAGCTGCACGCGGCGACGAACATGCGCACGGGGCGCAAGCACGTGCTCTCGATCCTCGTCGAAAACAAGTCGGGTGTGCTGACGCGGATCGCCGGCCTGTTCGCCAGGCGCGGATTCAACATCGACACGCTCACGGTCGGCCCGACCGAGGACGAGCAGGTCTCGCGCGTGACCCTCACCGTCGACGGCGCGCTGCATCCGATCGACCAGGTCACCAAGCAGTTGCACAAGCTCATCAACGTCCTCAAGATCCGCGACCTGGAGCCCGCCGACACCGTCGCGCGCGAGCTCGCGCTGTTCAAGGTCACCGCCGACGGGGCGCAGCGCGGCGAGCTGATGCAGATCGCGGAGATCTTCCGCGGCAAGGTCGTCGACGTGACCAAGCGCGCGGTGATCGTCGAGATCACCGGCACGACGGAGAAGATCGAGGCGTTCGAGACGATGGTGCGTCCGTTCGGGCTGATCGAGATGATGCGCACCGGCGAGATCGCGATCTCACGGGGACGCACCGAGACCTGATGGCGCGCGGCCCTCGAGCAGGCGCGCACGGGAACGACGCGTTCTCGGGAGGCACGCTCGCCGGTGCCACCAACAGCGCAGCCGACACCGGCCACCACAGTTTTGCGTTGAGCGAGGAGCAGCGCGAGCGGCTGCTCGCGCGGCTCGCGCTCGCGGTCAGACGTGCGCGACGCGGCGGCGGCGAGGTGTTGGCGAGCATCTCGCTTGCGCTCGACGCCGACGTCGATCCTTCGGCGGTCGTGTGCGCCTCGCGTCGCCCGGGCGAGGACTGGTTCGTGTTCGAGCAGCCCGACCGCGGCGGCGCCGCGCTGGCGGCGCTGGGGCAGGCTGCAAGCCTGGTGGCGGCGGGCGCCGAGCGCTTCGCCACGGTGGCCGACCGCTGGCGCTCGCTCGCGGCGGCGGCCGTGGCAGACCCGAGCGACGAGCCCGCGGGGGCCGGCCCGGTCGCCGTCGGCGGCTTCGCGTTCGCGCCCGACGGCGGCGCATCGCCGCACTGGCGCGGCTACGAGCCCGCATCGCTGATCGTGCCGGCGATCGCGCTCGTGCGCAGGCAGCGGGCTGGAGAGCCCCACGTCGGGCTCACGCTGTCGGCGCTCGCGAGCGCCGATGACCTGCCCGAGGAGCTGCTCGAGCGCCTCGAGCGGCGGCTCGCGAGCCTGCGCGAGCGAGCGCTTCCGATGCTCGACCCCGCGCCGACGGGTCGCTTCCAGGTGATCAGCACGCTCGCGCCGGAGCACCACGAACGTGCGGTCGCGACGGCGGTCGAGACGATCGCCTCCGGTAGCCTGCGCAAGGTCGTGCTCGCGCGCGAAGTGCAGGTGCACGCGCCGGCGCCCTACGACGCCGCGGCGATCTTCGGAGTGCTGCGGGAGGAGTTTCCGTCGTGCTTCGTCTTCTGCGTCGGACGCGGGGATTCCACGCTGGTCGCCGCGAGCCCCGAGCTGCTGTTGCGGCGCGAGGGGCAGCGCGTGAGCACGCTCGCGCTGGCGGCGTCGACGCGGCGCAGCGCCGACCCCGCCGTCGACGACCACCTCGGCGAGCAGATGCTGCGCGACGCCAGCTTTCGCGAGGAGCACGCGATCGTCGCGCAGCGCATCGAGCTGATGCTGCGTCCGCACGCCGTGTGGGTGACCGGCGCGCCTGAGCCGGAGCTCGTGCGGATCGCCAACATCCAACATCTCGCGACCCCGATTCGTGCCCAGCTGGCCGCGCCGATGGACGCGCTCGAGCTGGCCGGGCTGATGCACCCGACGCCAGCCGTCAGCGGCGAGCCGCTCGCGCTCGCCGCACCGCTGATCCCGGCCCTCGAGGGTTTCGACAGGGGCTGGTACGCCGGGCCCGTCGGCTGGACGGATGCGGCCGGTGACGGCGAATTCTGCGTCGCGCTGCGCTGCGCGCTGCTCGAGGGCCCGCTCGCCCGCTGCTACGCCGGGGGCGGCATCGTGCAGGGGTCCGATCCGGCTCTCGAGCTCGCCGAGACCGAGATCAAGCTGCAGGCGCTGCTGCCGCTGCTCACCGGCTGATGGCGGCTCCGTACATAGACCAGCAGCGGCTCGCGTTCGGGCGCGTCGCAGAGCTCTACGAGCGGGCGCGACCGGCCTACCCGCCGGCGGCGATCGACGCGCTGATCGCCGCCGGCGCCCTGCACGCGGGAGATCGCGTGCTCGAGGTGGGGGCCGGCACCGGCAAGCTCACGCGCATGCTCGTCGAGCGGGGACTCGCGGTAACGGCGCTCGAGCCCGACGCGGCGATGGCAAAGGTCGCGCGCGCGAGCCTCGCGACTTTTCAGGCGCTCGAGGTCCATGAGGTCGCGTTCGAGCAGTGGTGTGGGCCCGAGCGCGTGCGCGCGCTCGTCTCGGCGCAGGCATGGCACTGGATCGAGCCCGCGGCGCGCTACCCGCACGCGGGCGGCGCCCTCTCCTCGGGCGGAACGCTCGCGTGCATCTGGACGTTTCCCTCGTGGCGGACGACAGCGCTGCGCGACCCGCTGTGCGCCGCCTACCGCGACGGCGCCCCGGGCCTCGCGCCCGACTTCCCGATGCACCCGGCGAGCGATCCGAACGCGCTCGCCGGAGACTGGCGCGGCGAGATCGACGCCAGCGAGGAGTTCTGTGACCCGCGCATGGCGATCTACCCGTGGCTGCTCGAGTACTCGACGGGCGAGTATCTGGAGCTGTTGCAAACCCACCAGGACCACATCCTGCTCGAGCCAGGCGAACGCCGGCTCCTGCTGGGCGCGATCGCGAACGTCATCGACCGCGCCGGCGGATCGTTCGTGCTCGACTTTCGCACGCGCCTGTGCCTCGCCTCACGGCGCTGAGCAGACAGCGCCCCGTCCTGGCACGCTGCCGCGCGAGGCTGCGATGTCGGGCGCGCGCGGCAGGTATCTTGCATTGATGTCGCGCCCGTCGTACAGGCTGACAGCGCTGGCGAGCGCACTGGCCCTCGGACTCTCGCTCTCAGCCGCGGGCACGTTGCCCGCGAGCGCCGCCGCGGCCGCGGCGCCGCGGCACACGAGCACCAAGCCGCGACGCCCGAAGACGCCACCACCGCCAGGAGATCTCGCTCGCGCCCGGCGTCGGCGGCGCCCCCGGCGTTCCGATCACGATGGCCCCGGTGGGCCTGTCGGTCGAGTACCCGGTGATGGCCGCGGCCCTCGGCCCGGAAGCGTGCCCGCCCGCCGCCCTCGTTGCCCAGCTTCGCCTGCTCGGCTCCCCGCCGATCTCGCTCGCCGGGGTGAGCCAGGACGCGACCGCGCCCAGCGGAGCGCTCGCGCAGCCGCCGCAATCATGGGAAGCGGCCACGCTCTACTCGCTGCCGGCGAGCTTCTGGACGCAGCTGCACTGCCTGCTGAGCCAGGCCGCGGATCCGCTCACGGTTGGCCTGAACCTGAGGAGCGGCGGGCTCGCGTGGGCCCAGCAGATGGTCGCGAGCGCACAGAGCGCCGCGACCAACGGCCTCGACTTCTCGCTCGGGAACGAGCCAGACCTCTACTACCTGCCCAACTACGCCTCGCTCGACAAGCCCCAGCCCGATGAAGACGCGCTCGCGGTGAGCCTGTATCTGCAGCTAGCGAGCTCTCTGCAGCCGGCCCTCGGCGGCGCGCCGCTGATCGGGCCGGAACTGGCGCTGCCGGGGCAGTGGCAGGGTGAGCTGGCGCACGTCATCGAAACGCTGCACGAGCAGACCGTCGGCGTGCACATGTACCCGCTCACCGCGTGTGGCAGCCCGAGGGCGGTCACGATCAACGGGCTGCT
This sequence comes from uncultured Solirubrobacteraceae bacterium, assembly GCA_963759265.1. GTDB lineage: Bacteria > Actinomycetota > Thermoleophilia > Solirubrobacterales > Solirubrobacteraceae > Palsa-744. The sequence continues at coordinate 2,777,638 of CAVWYR010000001.1, read as the reverse complement.
CTCACGGTCGGCCGCGAACGCGCCACACCGGCTCGCGTGGGTCGTCGCGGACGCCAACGCAGCGGGCGTGCCGGCGATCATCTCCGAGGCGAACTCGGCCTCCTGCGGCGGCGTTGCGGGGGTCTCGGACAGCCCCGCGGCGGCGGTGTGGGCCGTGCGCTTCGTCCTCAGCGCCCTCGACACCGGCTTTCGCGAGGTGCGCTTTCACTTCAGCGGCAACTCCTACGACCCGTTCATCGTGCGCGGCGGCGAAGTGCAGACCCGACCGCTCGAGAGCGCTCTCGTCGCGCTCAACCAGTGGCTGGCGCCCGGCGCGACGCTGCACACGATCGCCGGCGTGCGTGGGCTCGTCGCGAACAGCATCGTCGCAAGCAGCGGCACGACAGCGTTCGTGATTCTCGAGAACGAGAGCGCAACAGCCCGACCGGTCGTGCTCGCGAACGCGCAGAGCGTGCACGTCCAGTCCTTTAGCGCCGCGCGAGCCGGTCTGCGCGAAGCGCAGCTGAGCGCAACGCACGGGCGCATCAAGCTCGTGATCCCCGCGAACAGCCTCCTCGCGCTGTCACCGTGAGCCGGCGTGGGCGACGGCGCTCCACACGCGGCGATGCAGCTCGACATTGTGTGCGCGCTCGCTCTGCACCTGCACGATCGTAGAGCGCGTCTCGGGCAAGAGCGCCCGCTCGAGCGCGCTTCGCAGCTCGTGGGCGGTGGCGACGCGCTCGTGGGCCAGCCCATATAGCTCTGCGGCGCGCGCGAAGTCCAACCCCGTCGGCGTCGCGATGTGGCTGGTGTAGATGTGCTCGCTCTGACCGGGCGCTGCGGAGTCGCCGGCGCCGGTCGTGAGGAGGCTGTCGCCGGCCGCCGGCGCGAGCGCCATGCTCGCGCGCGAGACAGGCAGGAAATCAAAGATGCCGCCGCCCCCGTTGTCGATCAAGACGATCGTCAGCTTCAGCGCGAGCCGCGACGCGGCGAGCAGTCCGCCGATGTCGTGCGCGAGCGCGACATCGCCGATCAGCAGCACGGCCGGTCCACGACCGTCGGCGGCCGCGCCGAAGGCGCTCGAGACCGTGCCGTCGATGCCGTTCGCGCCACGGTTGCAGAGCACCCGCGGCGGGTCCGCCCGCACCGGCCAGAAGGTCTCGATGTCGCGCACGGGCATCGAGGAGGCTACGAACAGCGTCGCGTTCGCCGGCAGCAGCACACCGAGCTCGGCCGCGACAGCCGGCTCGGACAGCTCGCCTCCGCCGAGCAGCCCGGCGATCGTCTCAGCGGCGCGCTCGTCGGCGCTGCGCCAGCCTCCCAGCCAATCCTCTGCGCCCGCCCCTGGCGTGGCAAACAGCTGCGTGCGCGCGCCCTCCAGCTCGATCAGCGCCGCGGCCGGCTCGAGCGCCAGCGAGTCCGACACGACGCAGGCGGGATCCTGCCACGCGCCCTCCGGGTCGAGCGCCACCTGGGGCACGCCGTCGAGCCCGGCGAGCCATGTTCGCAGCGGCTTGGACACCGGGAGGTCGCCGACGCGCAGGACCAGCTCGGGCACCATCGCCGACGCGAACGTGTCGTCGCGCAGGAGCGCGTCGTAGTGGGCGATCGCCGACGCGCCTCGGCGCGCACCCGAGAGCGGATCGGCCAGCAGCGGCCAGCCGGCGGCCTCGGCGAAGCCGCTCGCCGCGCGCGCGAGCGGCGTCGGACGCTCGTGGCGCCCGGCGATCACGACACCACGCGCGACGCCCGCGACCAGCTCGCGCAGCCGCGCGTTCGTCGCCTCCGTGCCCGATGCCGGCGACGGGACCGGTGCGCGGCGCAGATACGGCGCGCCGTCGGCGCGGGCGCTGGCGTCCTGCGGGAGCTGCAGCTCGTCTTCGCTGACCAACGGCTCGCGCAGTGGGAAGTTCAGATGCACCGCGCCCGGAGCGCCCTCGAGCGCGGTCCAGTAGGCACGGCAGGCGAGCGTGCGCATCCAGCGCAGCTGCTCGACGCCAGCCTCGTGCACGCTCACCTCGAAGAACCACTTGGCGGCGTCGCCGAACAGCTTCAGCTGGTCGATCGCCTGGCCGGCGCCGTTCTCGCGCAGCTCGGCCGGGCGGTCGGCGGTCAGCAGCAGCAGCGGCACGCGCGCCTCGCGGGCCTCGACCGCCGCCGCGAGCAACTGCGCGGCGGCCGTGCCCGAGGTGCACGTGACGGCGACCGGAAGCGCCGATGCCTTTGCGAGCCCGAGCGCGAAGAACCCGGAGCAGCGCTCGTCAACGTGCGAGTAGCAGCGCACGCGCGGCTCGCGCGCGAGTGAGAGCACCAGCGGCGCGCTGCGCGACCCGGGCGAGGTGCACGCCGCACGCATGCCGCAGCGCGCGAGCTCCTCGACGAACGCCCGCAGCAGCGCGTACATGTCGGTCGTGGGGGTCATAGGATGAGCCGGTGGCGGAGAGCGTCGTCCTGCTTCACGGGTTCAGCGGCACGCACCGCACCTGGGATCGGGTGGTCGCGCTGCTCGACCCCCAACGCTACCGCCCGCTGGCGCTCGACCTCCCGGGTCACGGAGCGGCGGCTGACGGCGGGCGTCCGATCACGTTCGCCTCGTGCGTCGCGGCCGTGCTCGAGGCGGCACCCGCGCGCTTCGTGCTCGTGGGCTACTCGCTCGGCGGACGCGTGGCGATCCACGTCGCCCTCGCCGCGCCCGAGCGTGTCGAGCGCCTCGTGCTCGTGGCGTGCAACCCCGGGATCGAGGACGCGCAGCAGCGCGCCGCGCGGCGCGCGTCCGACGACGCGCTGGCAGACGATCTCGAAGGCCTCCCGTTCGAGGACTTCATCGAGCGCTGGCGTACGCAGCCGCTGTTCGCCGCGGACCCGCCCGAGGTCGGCGCGCTCGCCCGCGCCGACCAGCGCCGCAACCGCCCAGACGCGCTGGCCGCGGTGCTGCGTGGCCTCGGCACGGGGGCGATGCAGCCGCAATGGGACAGGCTCGGCGAGCTGCACATGCCCGTGACCGTGCTCGTCGGCGATTGCGACGCGAAGTTCACGGCGATCGGCCGGCGCACGGTCGACGCGATCGAGCACGCCGAGCTGGTGGTGGCCGCCGGGGGACACGGGCTGCCACTCGAGAACCCGCAGGCCGTCGCCGGCGCGATCGAGCGCGAGGGCTAGCAACGCGCGCTCAGAACGGCTCGACGCCGAGCCCGGGGGCGCCCGGCAGCGCGATCATCCCGCCGCTCGCCGGGAGCGGGTTGGTTAGCTCGGCGAACATGTCGAGCGTCGCAAGGCCGCAGTGGGGCATCGGCCCGCGCGAGGCGAGCGCGGCGGCGGCGTGTAGAGCGGCGGCGATGCCGAGCGGCCCGTCGAGCGTGCTCGCGAGGTAGATCTCAGCACCGGTCGCGCGCACGAGCGCCGCGGCCGCGAGCAGGCCGGCGATGCCGCCGCACCTGGAGATCTTCAGGCACACGGCGTCGGCGACGCCCGCGGTCAGCGCGCCCAGCTCGGCGGCGGTCTCATCGATCGCGACCCTCACCGCCACCCGCTCGCGCACCTCGCGCATCGCGTGCAGGCCGTGCGTGGGCTCCTCGACGAGCTCGAGGCCCGCCGGTGAGAGGGCCTCGATCGCGGCTACCGCCTGCTCGACGCTCCACGCGCCGTTGGCATCCAGGCGCAGCGCCACGGCGGGGCCGGCGGCAGCCCGCGTCGCGGCCACGCGGCCGCCGTCGTCACCGACGCCGACCTTGAGCTTGAGGCAGCCGAAGCCGTCCTTCACGGCACGGGCGGCCTGCTCGGCCGCGCCCGCGCGGTCGAGCGCCGTGAGCGTCGCGTTGACCGACACCTCCGGCGCCGGATCGTCGCTCAGCAGCTCCGCGACCGGCTTCTCCGCCCGGCGCCCGGCGCGATCCCACAGCGCGAGGTCGATCGCAGCGAGCGCAGCCGGCAGGTCCGCGACCCTCCTGCAGGCTTCGATCACCTCCGCGCCATTCATATCCGTCGAGCGCTCCAGTGCCGGGCGGTAGCTCTCCAATACCCGCTGAACGCGCTCGACACTCATCGAGTCATATGTCTCGAGCGGCGCCGCTTCGCCATATCCCTCGAGCCCGTCGCCTCCGCTGAGCGCGACGATCAGCACCTCGCGCTCCTCGACCGTGCCGTAGGAGCTCGCCAGCGGCGTCGCGAGCTTGAGCGTGCGGCGCTCGATCTCGAGCTTCACCCGGCGATACCGCCGCTGGCGAGGATCCCGGCCGCGTAGAGCAGACAGAAGAGCAGCTGCAGCGCGCCCGTACCCGCCAGCGCGCCGTTCAGCGCCGGCCCGTCGGTGCGCGCGCGCACGACGCCGACGAGGCGCACCGCCAGTGGGATCGTCGCCCACACCAACAGCAGCCACGCGGTCATCGAGCCGAACGCCCACGGCAGGGGCGCCGTCACGAACGCGCCCACGAGCATCGCCGCGTACAGCGCGCGCGTACGCGCGCGTCCCAGGCGCACCGCCAGCGTGCGCTTGCCGGCGCGGCGGTCGGTCTCGAGGTCGCGGACGTTGTTGACGACGAGGATCGCGCTTGCGAGCAGCCCCACGGGGACGGCGCACACGAACGCCTGCCACGGCAGCTGCTGCACCTGCACGAAGTACGAGCCGACGACCGCGACGATCCCGAAGAACAGGAACACGAACAGCTCGCCGAGCCCCTCGTAGCCATACGGACGCGGCCCGCCGGTGTAGAGCACGCCGGCGAGGATCGACGCGGCGCCGACCGCCAGCAGCTCCGGTCCGGCGACCGCCACGAGGTAGGCGCCGCAGGCGACCGCGCAGCCGAACGACACGTACGTCGCCAGCAGCACTTGGCTGGGCGGCACGAGGCCGCCGGCGGTGACCCGGACGGGACCGAGGCGGTCCTCGGTGTCAGCGCCGCGCCGCGCGTCCGAGTAGTCGTTTGACAGGTTCGTACCGACCTGGATGAAGATCGCCCCGAGCAGCGCCGCCACGAACGCAAGCGGGTGGAAATGCCCCGCACCGAGCGCGAGTGAGGTGCCGACGAGCACCGGTGCGACGGCGGCCGGCAGCGTGCGCACGCGTGCCGCCATCACCCAGATGCGAACCGCGCTCACCGAGCCACGCTCTCGCTAGGCCCGCTTGGGGAAACGCGCGAAGTCCGGCGTGCGCTTCTCCCTGTAGGCGTCGCGTCCCTCCTGTGCCTCCTCGCTGCCGTAGAACAGCAGGTTCGCGTCGTGCGCGAGCTGCTGGATCCCCGACAGGCCGTCCTCAGCCGCGTTGAAGCTCGCCTTCAGCAGCCGCAGCGCGAACGGTGAGAGCGCGAGCATCTCGCGGCACCACTGCACCGTCTCCTCCTCGAGGCGCTCAAGCGGCACGACCGTGTTGACCATTCCCATCTCCCGTGCCTCCTCGGCGCTGTACTGCCGGCACAGGAACCAGATCTCCTTGGCCTTCTTCGGCCCCACGAGGTTCGCGAGCAGGCCCGCGCCGAAGCCGCCGTCGAAGGAGCCGACCTTCGGGCCGACCTGGCCGAAGCGAGCGTTATCGGCCGCGATCGTCAGGTCGCAGACGAGGTGCAACACGTGCCCGCCGCCGATCGCATAGCCGGCGACCATCGCGACAACCGGCTTCGGCAGGCGGCGGATCTGGATGTGCAGGTCGGTGACGTGGAAGCGCCCCACACCGGCCCGCGCGGAGGGGGCGCTCATCGCCGCGTCGTCGAGGTAGCCGGAGTCGCCGCGCACGCGCTGGTCGCCGCCGGAGCAGAACGCGTCGCTGCCCTCGCCGGTCAGCACGATCACGCCGATCTCCGTGTCCTCGCGCGCGTCCTCGAGCGCGTGGGAGATCTCGATGATCGTGCGCGGGCGAAACGCGTTTCTCACCTCCGGGCGCGCGATCGTGATCTTCGCGATGCCCGATGGGGACCCGCCCTCTCCGCTCGACTTCGCGTAGTGGATGTCGGTGAACGGCTCCTGCGATGGGGCGGTGGCGGGGATCCATGTTGTGCTCATCGCGCGAAGGCTAGCCTGTGGCCGATGGAGGTCGAGGCCTGGCTCACCCGCGCTGCGTCTCGCCGGCCCGATCACGCGGCGCTCGAGACGGCGCAGGGAGAGTGGTCGTTTGCGCGCCTGTATGCCGCCGCCCGCTTCGGCGCGGGCGCGCTGCTCGCACGCGGCGCCGGGCCGGGGCGGCGTGTGGCGATCGCGCTGCCCGCCGGCCTGGACTTCGCGCAGGCGCTACACGCCTGTCTGCTGCTCGGAGCGATCGCTGTGCCCGTCGACCTACGGCTGTCGGCGAGCGAGCAGGAGCCGCTCATCGCCGGCGCGAGCGTCCTCGTCAGCGAGCCACTGGGGGAGGGGCCCGATCCGCCGGGGCTGACGGGCGCTCCTCGCCACGAGCTCGACGCGACCGCGGTCGTGATCCACACCTCCGGCACGACCGCCGCGCCGCGGCCGGTCGAGCTCACCTACGGCAACCTGCTGTGGAGCGCGCTCGGCTCGGCCGTCGCACTGGGGACCCGCGAGGACGAGCGGTGGCTGTGCGCGCTGACGCTCGCACACGTCGGTGGCCTCTCCGTGCTCGTGCGCTGCGCGATCGGCGCGACGACGGCGATCGTGCACGAGCGCTTCGAGGTCGATCGGGTGCTGCACGACCTGACGATGCGGCGCGTCAGCGGTGTCAGCCTCGTCGCCACGACGCTCGCGCGTCTGCTCGACGCCGGCCTGCAGAGCCCGCCGCAGCTTCGCTTCGCGCTCACCGGCGGAGGCCCGGTGCCGGCTGCGCTCGTGCAGCGAGCCCGAGACAGCGGGGTTCCGGTCGGGCTCACGTATGGGCTGAGCCAGGCCGCCTCGCAGGTCACGACAACGCCGCTCGGCGAAATCGCGCGGGGGCCGATTAAAGGCCTCAACGGGCGGGTTCCTGCCGGCGAGCAGAACGCTGGCAGGCCACTGTTCTGCACGCGCGTGGGAATCGCGCCGGATGGCGAGATCCTCGTCCGCGGCCCCACGGTCGCGCCTGCCACGATCGAGCATGATGGCTGGATGCACACCGGCGACCTCGGCGCGCTCGACGATCGCGGCCGCCTGCTCGTGACGGGACGCAAGCTCGACACGATCGTCAGCGGCGGCGAGAACGTCGCGCCCGCCGAGGTCGAGGCCGTGCTCGAAGCGCACCCACAGGTGCTCGAGGCGGCGGTGTTGGCGCGCACGGACGCGCGCTGGGGCGAGGCGGTCGTCGCGATCGTGGTGGCGCACGCCGGTGCTGAGCCCGAGCCCGAGGCCCTGCGCGCGCACTGCGCCGCGCAACTCGCGCCGTTCAAGGTCCCAAAGGACTTCACGTTCACCGCTGAGCCGCTGCCGCGGACCGCATGGGGCAAGCTGCTGCGCAGGGAGCTGCGGTGAGCTTCGACGCCGAGGCATACCGCCACGCCAGCCTCGAAGGCTGGGAAGCGGCCGCGCCGGGATGGGTGCGCCGCCAGGAGCTGATGCGCCACTACGCCGCTCCCGTTTCGCACAGGATGCTCGATGCGCTGCAGCTGCAGCCGGGCGAGCGCGTGCTCGAGCTGGCGGGTGGCGTCGGTGAGACGGGAATGCTCGCTGCCGAGCTTGTCGCTCCGGGTGGCAGCGTGATCGTCTCCGATCAGGCCGAGGCGATGCTCGAGGGCGCCCGCGCGCGGGCGCTCGAGCTGGGTCTCACCAACGTCGAGACGCGCGTCCTCAACGCCGAATGGATCGACCTGCCGCTCGCGAGCGTCGACGCCGTTCTCTGCCGCTGGGGCTACATGCTGATGGCCGATCCCGCGGCCGCGCTCGGCGAGACGCGGCGCGTGCTCGCCTCCGAAGGGCGGCTCGCGTTCGCCGTGTGGGACTCCCTGCGGTGCAACCCGTGGGCGCTGCTGCCGCGCCAGGAGCTGATCGAGCGCGGCCTCGCGCCGGCGCCGGCCCCGCGCGAGAGCTCCGAGCCGCGTCCGGGGCCGTTTGCGCTCGGCGACGCCGAGAAGCTGCGCGAGCTGGTCGCCCAGGCGGGCTTCGCCGAGATCGAGATCGAGGCGCTCGAGCTGCCGCGTCGCCACAGCGACTTCGAGGACCTGTGGGAGACGACGCTCGACCTCTCGCAGGAGTTCCACAACGCTGTGCTGTCGCAGCCAGGCGAGGAGATGGAGGCGATCAAGAGCTCGCTGCAGCAGCGCTTCGCGCCGTTCACGGCGCCCGATGGGACGCTCGAGATCCCTGGGCGCACGCTGGTGGTCTCCGCCAGCGCCTGACGCGCCAGGCCGCCGCAAGCCGGCCTGCCGGCCGCTGGTTGGATAGCCTGCGGTCGATGATCTACGACGACGACGCAGACCTCACGCTCCTCGACGGCAAGACCGTCGCCATCATCGGCTACGGCTCGCAGGGCCACGCGCACGCGCTGAACCTGAAGGACTCGGGCGTCGACGTGGTCGTCGGCCTGCGCGAGGACTCAGACTCGGTCGCAAAGGCCCGCGCGGAGGGCCTGGAGGTGCTCTCGGTGGTCGAGGCCGCCAGCCGCGGAGACCTCGTGATGATCCTGCTCCCGGACGAGCGCCACCACGACATCTGGGAGCAGGAGATCCGTGACGGCATCGCCGAGGGCAACATGATCCTCTTCGGCCACGGCTTCTCGATCCATTACGACGAGATCGAGCCGCCCGCGGGCGTCGACGTCGGAATGGTCGCTCCCAAGGGACCCGGTCACCTCGTGCGCCGCCAGTTCACCGAAGGCAGCGGCGTACCCGCGCTGGTCGCCGTCGAGCAGGACGCGACCGGCAACGCGCGGGCGCTCGCGCTCGCCTACGCCAAGGGCATCGGCGCCACGCGCGGCGGCGTGATCGAGACGAGCTTCAAGGACGAGACCGAGACGGACCTGTTCGGCGAGCAGGCGGTCCTCTGCGGCGGCGCCTCCGAGCTCGTCCAGGCAGGCTTCGAGACGCTCGTCAACGCCGGCTATGACCCCGAGATGGCCTACTTCGAGTGCCTACACGAGCTGAAGCTGATCGCCGACCTGATGTACGAGAAGGGGCTCGCGGGGATGCGCTTCTCGATCTCCAACACGGCCGAGTACGGCGACTACACGCGCGGCAAGCGCGTGATCACCGAGCAGACGCGCGAGAGCATGAAGCAGATCCTCGCCGAGATCCAATCGGGTGACTTCGCGCGCGAGTGGATCGCCGAGAACCGCGCCGGGCAGGAGAACTTCAAGCGCATGCGCGCCGAACAGGCCGACACCCAGGTCGAGCACGTCGGCGCGGAGCTGCGCTCGCACATGGACTGGATCAAGCCCTCTTTCTAGAGGCCCAGCGGCCAGGCCAGTGCTCGCATACGTCTTCTGGCACCGGCCTCGCAAAGACGCGCCGATCGACGCCTACGAGCAGGCGCAGCTGGCCTTCCACCGCTCGCTCGCCCGCGCGCGCCCGGTCGGGATGCGCTGCTCGGCCGCGTTCAAGCTGGACGAGGTCCCGTGGGCGGTGCATCGTGCGGACAGCGAAGCGCTCGACTCCGGGCGCCCAGGCTATGAGGACTGGTACCTGCTCGAGGACTTCGCCGCGCTCGGGGTGCTGAACGAGGCGGCCGTCGGCCGCGGGCACCGCAGCACCCACGAAGAGGCGGCGCGGCGCTTCGGCGGCGGCGCCGGAGGGCTGTACGCGCTGCTCGAGGGTGGGCGCTCTGACAGCGGCGGGCTCGCAACCCCGCTGGCGCAGGCCAACGTCGCGATCTGGGTGGCGCGACCGGCGGGCGCGCCGCAGCGCCAGCTCGGCGAGCTGCTCGGCGACGGCATGGACCCCGCGCACGCGAGCCTCTGGCGCCGCCAGCTCGTGCTCGGGCCGGCACCCGAGTTCTGCCTGCTCGCGCAGGAGGAGTCGGTGTTCGACGAGCCGGCCGGTGTCGCGCCGACGCGGCTGCCCGAAGGCTGGAGCGCGACCGTGATCACGCGGGAGCTCCTCTGGCATGGGTGATGTGCTGCTCGACCGCGAGCTGAGCAGCGGCAGCTTCGAGCGTCAGGACAGCCGCTTTCGCGACTGGGTCGGAAGCGACCCGCGCTCGGGCCGCGACAGCGGGCTCGCCGTCGAGCCCGGCCGCTACCACCTGTATGTCTCGCTCGCCTGCCCGTGGTGCCATCGCACGGCGATCCTGCGCCAGCTGGCCGGCCTGCAGGAGGCCGTGCCGATCTCCTACGTCGCGCCGTTTCGCGACGAGCGCGGCTGGGCGTTCAGCGGTGAGCGCTTCGAGGACGGGCCGGGAGGCGAGTACGTGGACCGGCTGCACGGCTGGCGCTTCATGAGCGAGGCCTATGACATCAGTGACGCGAGCTTTGACGGGCGGATCACCGTCCCCGTGCTGTGGGACACGGTGCGCGGGCGGATCGTCAACAACGAGTCGAGCGAGATAGTGCGGATGATGTCCTTCGCGGACTCGCTCGGCGGCCTCGGGCACGGCGCCGAGCTCGATCTCTCCCCGCAGGGCCTGCGCGCAGAGATCGCCGCGATCAACGAGCGCGTGTACGACACCGTCAACAATGGCGTCTACCGCGCCGGCTTCGCCCGCAGCCAGCGCGCGTACGAGCGCGCGTTCGCCGAGCTGTTTGACAGCTTCGACTGGCTCGAGGGGTTGCTCGGCGAGCGTCGCTATCTGCTCGGCGAGCACATCACCGAGGCCGACTGGCGCCTGTTCCCGACGCTCGCGCGCTTCGACGAGGTCTACAACCTGCACTTCCGCTGCAACCGCCGCCGGCTCGTCGACTACCCCAACCTGTGGGGCTACGCGCGCGAGCTCTACCAATGGCCGCTCGTCGCCGAGACGGTCGCGATGGATCAGATCAAGCGCCACTACTACACGACGCACGACGAGCTCAACCCCAAGCGCATCATCCCCGTCGGCCCCGGCTATGACTGGTCTGAGCCCCATCGACGCGGCGCCTAGAAGGGGGGTGCGGTGAGCTGCATGGGCACCGGCCGCGTTCGCTACACTCGCCTTCGTCGTCGTGACTGGCGTTCGGGTGGAGCTAACCACCGGGAAGTGACGACGGAGTACTCGCCGCGCGCCTGGGCAACCTCAGATCATCGACCATTCCCCGAGGTCAGACCGAGCGAGGAGCGCGCATGACTACAAGTTCAGCTACAAAGCAGGCGGCGCTGGTCATCCCCGACGAGCTGCGCCCCCTCGACGGGCGCTTCGGCTGCGGCCCCTCGAAGGTGCGCCCAGAGGCGCTCGCGCGCCTGGCACGCGAGGGTGGCGCGGTGATGGGCACCTCGCACCGCCAGAAGCCCGTGAAGGCGCTCGTCGGCGAGATCCGCGCCGGCCTGCGCGACCTCTTCGACGCGCCCGAGGGCTATGAGGTGGCGCTCGGCAACGGCGGCGCGACCGCCTTCTGGGACGCCGCCGCGTTCGGGCTCGTGCGGCGACGCTCGGCGCATCTGAGCTTCGGCGAGTTCTCCCAGAAGTTCGCGACCGTCACCAAGGGCGCGCCGTTCCTCGAGGACCCGATCGTGGTCTCCGCCGATCCAGGCGACGCCCCCGACCCGGCTGCGCTCGCACAGGCCGCTAGCGGTGGCGCGGACCTGCTCGCATGGGCGCACAACGAGACCTCGACCGGCGTGATGGCGCAGCTTGCGAGACCGGTCGCCGGCGATGACGCGATCGTCGCGATCGATGCGACCTCCGGCGCCGGCGGGCTGCCGGTCGATCTGTCGCTCCTCGACGCCTACTACTTCGCGCCGCAGAAGAGCTTCGCCGCCGACGGCGGGCTGTGGGTCGCAATGCTCAGCCCCGCCGCGCAGGAGCGGATCGCCGCGCTGCACGGCGCCGAGGAGCGCTGGATCCCCGAGTTCCTCTCTCTGCATACGGCCCTGGAGAACTCCGTCAAGGACCAGACCTACAACACGCCCGCCGTGGCGACGCTGTTCCTGCTCGCCGACCAGATTCGCTGGATGCTCGACGGTGGCGGCCTCGAGTGGTGCGTGGCGCGCACGCGCGCCAACTCCCAGCACCTCTACCGATGGGCCGAGAGCACCGCCTACACGACCCCGTTCGTCGCCGACCCCGCCAAGCGCTCGCTGGTCGTCGGCACGATCGACTTCGACGAGGCGGTCGATGCCGCGGCGGTCGCGGCGACGCTGCGCGCGAACGGCGTCGTCGACGTCGAGCCGTATCGCAAGCTCGGGCGCAACCAGCTGCGGATCGGGATGTTCCCCGCCGTCGAGACCGCCGACGTGCAGGCTCTGACCGCCTGCATCGACTGGGTCGTCGAGAGGCTCGCGGCATGAGCACCGATGCGGGCACGGGCGAGCGTGCGAAGGTGCTCGTCAAGGAGAAGATCGGCGACTCGGGGGTGGCGCTGCTGCGCGAGCACTTCGACGTCGACCTCGGGATCGACTGGAACGACGAGGAGCTCGCCGAGCGCATCGGCGCCTACGACGGGATCGTGATCCGCTCGGCGACGAAGATGACCGCCGATCTGATCGCGCGCGCCGACCGCCTGAAGGCGATCGGGCGTGCCGGCGTCGGCGTCGACAACGTCGACGTGCCCGCGGCGACCCAGCGCGGGATCGTCGTCGCCAACGCGCCCGAGTCCAACGTCGTGACCGCCGCCGAGCACACGATGGCGTTGCTGCTCGCGCTCGCGCGCAACATCTCGCCCGCGCACCAGTCGCTGATCGAAGGCAGATGGGATCGCTCCAAATACTCGGGCGTCGAGCTCTACGAGAAGACGCTCGGGATCCTCGGCTTCGGGCGCATCGGCCAGCTCGTCGCGCAGCGCGCACGCGGCTTCGGCATGCGCGTGCTCGCGTTCGACCCGTTCGTCAGCGCCGAGCGCTACCGCGACCTCGGCGTCGAGAAGGCGGACAGCCCCGAGGACATCTATGCGGCGGCCGACTTCATCACCATCCACCTGCCCAAGACGCCTGAGACCGAAGGCTTCCTCGATGCGGGCGCCTTCGCCAAGATGCGCCACGGCGTACGCGTGCTAAACGTGGCGCGCGGCGGGCTGATCGACGAAGCGGCACTCAAGGACGCGCTCGACTCCGGCCAGGTCGCGGGTGCGGCACTCGACGTGTTCCCGAGCGAGCCGATGACCGAGAACCCGCTGTTCGCCTACGCCAACGTGCTCGCGACGCCTCACCTCGGCGCCTCTACCGCCGAGGCGACCGACCGTGCCGGCTACCAGAGCGCCGAGCAGGTTGTCGCGGCGCTCGCCGGCGGCGTCGTCTCGACGGCCGTCAACATCCCCGCGATCGGCGATGAGGACATGCAGGTGCTGGGGCCGTTCCTGCCGATGGCGACGCAGCTCGGGCGCCTGGCGATGGCGCTCGCCGAGGGCAGCTCGGTGGAGCGAATCGAGGCCGCCTTCCTCGGGCGCATCGCCGACTTCGACACGCGCCTGCTCGGCTTGGCGGTGATCGTCGGCGCGCTGCAGGGGCGCACAGAGGAGCAGGTCAACCTCGTCAACGCACCGACGATGGCGCAGCAGCGCGGGATCGTGTTCGAGGAGCGCGCGGTCTCCGAGGCGCAGGACTTCAACGAGCTGATCCGCGTCACCGTCATCGCCGGCGGCGAGCGCGTCGCCGTCGCCGGCACCGGCATGGGCCCCAACCAGGTCGCGCACCTCGTCGAGGTGCAGGGTCGGCGGCTCACGATCGAGCTCGCGCCCTACGTGACCGTGTTCCGCTACGAGGACCTGCCCGGCATGGTCGGGCGTGTCGGCACGATCTTCGGCGCGCACGGCATCAACATCTCCTCGGCCGCCGTCGGGCACACACCCGACGGTCGCGCCGACGGCGACGGGCAGCGCCTCGCCGCGATGGTCGTCACCACCGACGGCCCCGTCTCCGAGGAGGTCGTGCAGGAGATCGTCGCCTCCGAGGGCTTCCAGCAGGGCTGGGCGGTCGAGCTCGGCTGAGCTGCGAGCGCCGCCGATCGACTAGCCTGCGCCTGGCCGGCCAGCTAAGCAAACGGGGGGCGCAATGAAGGCAGTCGTCATCACCAAGCACGGCGGACCCGGGGTGCTGCAGGTGCAGGAGCGCCCCGACCCCACAGCGGGGCCCGGTGAGGTTCGCATCGAGGTGGCCGCCGCGGGAATCAACTTCGCCGACGTGATGGCGCGCCTGGGCTTCTACCCCGACGCGCCGAAGACGCCGTGCGTCGTCGGCTACGAGGTCGCAGGCACCGTGCTCGAGCTGGGGGAGGGGGCCTCGACTCCAGAGCGCCCGCTCAGCGTCGGCCAGCGCGTGTTCGCGAGCACGATGTTCGGCGGCTACGCCTCGCAGGTGGTGGCCCCGGCAGGCGATGTCGTCGAGCTCGCCGATGCCCTCAGCTTCGAGCAGGGCGCAGCGATCCCCGTCAACTACGGCACGGCCTGGGCCGGGCTGATCGGCTACGGCAACGTGCAGCCCGGCGAGCGCGTGCTGATCCACTCCGTCGGCGGCGGCGTCGGCATCGCCGCTACGCAGATCGCCAAGCGCAGCGGCGCAGAGGTGTACGGCACGGCCTCTCCCGGCAAGCACGAGCGCTGCCTCGAGCTCGGCGCCGACCACGCGATCGACTACACCCAGCCCGGCTGGGAGCGGGGCCTGCCGAAGTTCGACCTGATCATGGACGCGATCGGCGGCAAGAGCTTCCGGCGCAGCTACGAGATGTTGCGTCCCGGTGGGCGGCTGGTCGCGTTCGGCGTCTCCGCGGTCGTCGCCGGCGAGCGACGCAACCCCGTCGCCGCGCTGCGCACGATCGTACGCATGCCACGCTTCAGCATGGTCAAACAGATATCCGAATCGAAGGCCGTGATCGGGCTGAACATGCTCAGCCTGTGGAAGGACCACGGCACGCTCGAGCCGTGGATCGCGCCGATGCGCGCCCTGATCGATGACGGCACGGTCGCGCCGGTGATCGCAGGCAGCTTCAGCTTCGAGGATGCGGGGGCGGCGCAGAACATGATCACCGAGCGACGCAACGTCGGCAAGGTCGTGTTGACGCCGTAGCTAGCCTTCCAGCGCCGCCGCCTCGTCTTCGAACGCGGCCGGCAGCGCCGCGGCCAGGTGGGCGTGCGGCTTCAGCGCGTCCTCCCAGCCGTACCACCAGAAGTAGCCGCCGATGTAGTACGGAAGCGCGCCCAGCCCGCCGGCCTCGCCGGGTTCCAGCGAGTAGGCCCAGCTCATGATCGCTTCCGCCTCGCGCTTGGTGCGTGCGCTGGCCGGGTGCGGCAGCCCGACCTCCCCGAACCCCAGTGCGGCGTCGGGGTAGAGCGCGTGCAGGGCTTCCATCGCCACCGCGACTTCGGCCGCGCTCGGCTTACGCCCGCCGCACTCGCTCGGGTAGTAGGACAGCAGCACGTAGTCGAGCCCGTCGGCGACCGCCGGCGGGACGTAGCGTTCGCTGAACTCGAGAGGTGTCAGCTCCGCTTCTCCGTCGCCGCAGTGGTCGGGGCCGAACTGGTTGGCGTAAAGCGTGAGCGCGCTCACCCCATGCGCGGCAGCGACGTCTTCGTAGGCCTCCGTGAGCTTGGCGGCGACGGTTTCGTAGGGGCCGGTCCAGTTCCCGTTGACCTCATTTCCGACTTCCCAGATGTCCACGTCGCCCGACAGCGTCTGCAGGTAGGACTGCGTCCGCGCCTGGAAGGCTTCGGTCGATATCGAGCGCTCGTCGGAGGAGTCGAGCAGCTCGCCCATCACGGCGCTCACCGGGTGGATCTGCTCGAGCGCCGACAGGTAGGCGGAGGCGGGGGCGTCGACTTCGAAGTAGACGCGCGTCGTCGGCCGTCGCGGGAGCGCCGCCAGCGCGTGCGTGAGCTTGCTCACGGGATGGGGGATACGGTCGACCGTCAACCCGTACAGCGGTGTCTCGGCGCCGGCGGGCAACGCGGACACGCCGGCCAGCCCAGCGCAGGCCACCAGCGCCGTCAGCGTGCGAGCCGCGCCAGCGATCCCCATGACCTCACTATCCCACGGCCTGGATCGGGGTGCTACCCTGGCCGAAGATGTCGTTTCAGTTCTCGCTTCTGCAGCTTCTCCTGCTCCCCCCTCGGGGGGAATAGCGCGTGGCGGCCGCGTAGCCGCATACCCAGCAGAGAGGAACAGCCAGCGAGATAGAGAAGGAGCACGAACGACATGAGCAAGAACGAGGTACGTAACGACGCGGATCGCGTCCTGATCTTCGACACGACGCTGCGTGATGGCGAGCAGTCGCCGGGGATCTCCCTGAACAAGCAGGAAAAGCTGGAGATCGCCCACCAGCTCTCGCGCCTGGGTGTCGATGTGATCGAGGCCGGCTTCCCGATCACCTCGCCCGGCGACTTCGAGTCGGTACAGGCGATCGCGCGTGAGGTGCAAGGCCCCGTGATCTGCGGGCTGGCGCGAACCAGCGCGCAGGACATCGAGGCCGTCTGGAAGGCCGTGCAAGACTCCGAGCGGCCGCGCATCCACATCGTCATCGCCACGAGCGACCTCCACATCGAGCGCAAGCTGCAGACCACGCGCCAGGACGTCAAGGGCCAGGTCCGCGCCGCGGTCGCCCAGGCGCGCGAGTACACCGAGGACGTCGAGTTCTCGCCCGAGGACGGCTCGCGCTCGGACATCGAGTACATGGCCGAGGTGATCCAGATCGCGCTGGAGGAGGGCGCGACGACGATCAACGTGCCGGACACGGTCGGCTACACGATGCCGCGGGAGTACCACGCGATGTTCCAAGAGCTCTACCGGCTGGTGCCCGCCTTGCGCGACGTCGTCGTCTCCGTCCACTGCCACGACGATCTGGGTCTGGCTGTGGCCAACTCGCTGTCCGGACTGGAAGCCGGCTGCCGCCAGGTCGAGTGCGCGATCAACGGCATCGGCGAGCGCGCCGGCAACGCCTCGCTGGAGGAGATCGTGATGCTGCTGCACACGCGTGAGCCCAGCCTGGGTCTGTGGACCGGCGCCGACACCACCGAGATCGCCCGCACGAGCCGACTGGTCTCGCGACTGACCGGCTATCAGGTCCAGCCCAACAAGGCCATCGTCGGGCGCAACGCGTTCGCCCACGAGGCCGGCATTCACCAGGACGGCGTGCTCAAGGAGCGCACCACCTACGAGATCATGGACGCGACCACCGTCGGGCTGCGCAGCAACTCGATCGTGCTCGGCAAGCACTCCGGTCGCCACGCGCTCAGCAAAGCTCTGCAGGAGATGGGCTTCGAGGTGGACGGCCAGGCGCTGAACATGGCGTTCAAGCGCTTCAAGGAGATCGCCGACCGCAAGAAGCAGGTCACGGCGATGGACCTGGAGGCGCTCGTCACCGACGAGCTGCGAGAGGAGATCTCCGGCTATGCGCTGGAGTCCTTCGAGGTCGACGCCTCCTCGCTGCGCCCGCCCCACGCACGCGTGTCCGTGACGCTGCCAGACGGCTCCTCTGCGACCGGCTCCTTTACCGGAGACGGCCCGATCGACGCGGTTTTCCAGGCGATCAACGTCGCCAGCGGGATCGCGCCGATCCTCAGCGACTTCACCATCGGCGCGGTCACCGAGGGCCAGGACGCACTCGGCGAGGTCTCTGTCGTGCTCGAGATCGGCGGCTTCACCGGCGCCGGCCAGGGTGTCTCAACGGACATCATCGACGCCGCTGCGCGCGCGTACGTGCGCGCGCTGTCGGTCGCCGTCGCCCGCGCGAACGCCGATCAGGCGATCGGGCTGCCCGAGGCGGCGCCCGGCTGATCCTCCTTCAACGCTCGCGGGGCGGTTGCAGGCACACGCCTGCCACCCGCTCCGCGCGCCTGAAGCCGAGCGACTCGTACAGGCCGAGCGCGTGGTATTCGGGGTCGGCGCAGATGACCAGGCGCTGCGCGCCGCTCATCCGCGCGGCCTCGACTACCAGCCGCGAGCAGAATCCCGCGGCGCCTGTGCGCGTGCGCGGTGTCGACCATCTGAAAGCGCCCGCGGGTGCCGGTGACGACCACGCCGCAACTGCCCACGACCTCCTCGCCGGTGCCCTCCAGCGCGACGTACCAGGCGCCGCGACCAGCCAGGAGTAACGCCCGCAGCTCCTGCGAGCGAGCACGCAGGAAAGCGCGGTGCGCGTCCTCGGCGAACCGCTCGTCGCGGGCGGCGACCTGCAGCTCGATCACCTGCTCCCACAGCGCCGCGTCGGCGCCTGAAGCGGGGTTCAGCGCGAGGATGCGCACCGCGCGATTCTCGCGCGGGTGAGAGCGCAGATCCTCCGCAGCCACCACCAGCGCGACCGTCTCCTCGAGCCCGTAGCCCGCGCCGAGGAACTCCTCGCGCGCGCTGCCGAGCGCGCCGTCGGTGCGATCCCAGGCGAATGTTCGGTGGCGAACGTGCGGGTCATCGGCGAACGCCGCCGCGAAGGCCGCGCTCCAGCGCGCGCTATCGCCCGCGCGCGGCGGCTCGTCGAAGATCAGCAGGTTGCCCCAGTAGTGGTCGGGGTTGCCCGGTGAGCGCACGACGAGGTGATCGCCGATGCGCCGCACGACACGATCGCGCGGCAGCACGTCGATGTCGCTCGCCCACGCCAACGCGCGCGGTCGCAGTTCGGCTGTCGCATCTGCGCACACCGACTTTCCTATACCAGCCGCCACGGCTATCATCCCCCGCCCGAGACGGCAGCGGGCTAGAGACGTTTCTGGGCCGCGGGCAGCGGGTAGGTGTTGATTGTGCCGGAAGCGCTCTGGTGCGCAGCGCGACGGGTGTCGCACCCTTCCCATGAACGAGCCAGAGCGTCCGCGGCCGCCGTTGCCGCCCACCCAGCCGACGGAACGTCTGCAGGCGCCCGCCCAGCCTAGACAGCCGCGGGCGCCGGTCCAGCCACCGGCATACGTCGACGAACGCCCGCCGCCGGCGCTACCGCCGGAGAGCGGCTGGTGGGAGAACCCGTGGCCGGCGATCCTCACCGGGCTGCTCGCGCTGGTCATCGGCGGGGTGGTCGGCTACGCGATCGGACACAAAAGCGAAGCGAGCTCCCCACCCAGCGCGAACCAAGCACCGATCACCCGAACGGTCACGGACACGACGACCGTGCCCAAGGTCGTCGTGCAGACGAACACCGTCACGCAAGCCCCGTCACCCGCGAGCGAATCGAACGAAGAACGCAGGACCGAAGCCGAAACGAAGCTGCGCGCGAGCGAAAGCGAAAACCAGGAACTCAAGCACCAGCTTGAAGAAGCCGGCGGATCTCCCTGAGCACTGCGGCCACGCGCGTCCGTGATAACGTACACGCGTATGACGCTGGCGAGTAAGCCGTCCCCGCCCCCCCCGGCGCCGTCCGGCGCAAGCGACCCCCTCGACCCGGCCGTCATCGGTGCGCGCGTGAAGGCCCTGCGCGAGTCCTCCTCGCTGTCGCTGCGCGAGCTCGCGCTGCGCAGCGGCGTCAGCGCACCGATGCTCTCCCAGGTCGAGCGCGGCGAGACCAGCCCGACGCTGACCGTCGCCGCGCGCATCGCCGCCGGCCTCGAGCTGCGGCTATCCCAGCTGCTCCGCCTGGACGAGAGCGGCACCGTCACGATCGTGCGCGCCGGCGAGCGCCAGCGCGGCGCGAACAGGAAGCGCGGACACAGCTTCGAGGTGCTGACATCCTCCCAGCCCGGACAGCGCGCCGAGATCTCCAGGCACACGCTCGCCCCGGGCGGGGCCACGGGCGCGAGCGACGACCCGCCGATGCACGAGCCCGGCGCGCGCGAGTCGGCGCTCGTCGAGCGCGGGTCGGTCCTGCTCGTCTGCGACGGGCAGAGCCACGAGCTCCGCGAGGGCGACTGCGTCACGTTCGACTCCGACCTGCCTCACCACTTCGAGAACCCCACCAAGCAGGAGGCGGCCTTTCTGGCGGTCGTCTCCGCCGGATTGAGGAGGAGCTAGATGCCCAAGACGCTGTTCGAGAAGATCTGGGAGGCCCACGAGGTGGCCGACGGCCTGATCTACATCGACCTGCACCTCGTGCACGAGGTCACCAGCCCGCAGGCCTTCGACGGGCTGCGCCTGGCCGCGCGCACCGTGCGCCGCCCCGACCGCACGCTCGCGACCGCCGATCACAACACGCCGACCGACGGCACGCCGGTCGCCGCGCGCATCAAGGACGAGCTCTCGCGCGTGCAGGTGGAAACGCTCGAGCGCAACTGCGCCGAGTTCGGCGTGCCCGTCTACTCGCTCGGCTCCGAGCGCCAGGGCATCGTGCACGTGATCGGCCCCGAGCTGGGCGTCACCCAGCCAGGCATGACGATCGTCTGCGGCGACTCGCACACCTCCACGCACGGCGCCTTCGGCGCGCTCGCGTTCGGCATCGGCACCTCCGAGGTCGAGCACGTGCTCGCGACGCAGTGCATGGTGCAGAGCAAACCGCGATCGATGCGCGTGCTCTACGAGGGCGAGCTCGGCTTCGGCGTCACGGCGAAGGACCTGATCCTCGGCACGCTCGGGCAGCTCGGCGTCGGCGGCATGACCGGCCACGCCGTCGAGTACGCCGGCCCGGCGATCGAGGCGCTCTCGATGGAGGGGCGCATGACCGTCTGCAACATGACGATCGAGGGCGGCGGGCGCGCCGGCATGATCGCCCCCGACGAGACGACGCTCGCGTGGTTCCGGGACGACTCCGGCGCCGGCGTGCGACCGGGAGCCCCGCGCGGCGCCGATCTCGACGCGGCGGTCGAGCGCTGGAGCGATCTGCGCAGCGACGAGGGCGCCCAGTTCGACACCGAGGTCAACGTCGTGGCGGCCGCGATCTCGCCGCAGGTCACGTGGGGCACGAACCCCGGCATGGTCCGCCCGGTCACCGGCCAGGTGCCGGCACCGGAGGAGTTCGACAGCCCCGCCGAGCGCGAGGCGACCGAACGCGCGCTGCACTACATGGACCTCGAGCCGGGCACGCCGATCGAGCAGATCGCCGTCGACCGCGTGTTCATCGGCTCATGCACGAACTCGCGCATCGGCGACCTGCGCGCCGCCGCCGAGGTCGTCGCCGGTCGCAAGGTCGCGTCGTCGGTCAGCGCGATGGTCGTCCCCGGCTCACAGCAGGTCAAGGCGCAGGCCGAGGCCGAGGGGCTCGACCGCGTGTTCCGCGACGCCGGCTTTGACTGGCGCGTCGCCGGCTGCTCGATGTGCCTCGGCATGAACCCCGACATCCTCGAGCCGGGCGAGCGCTGCGCGTCTACCTCCAACCGCAACTTCGAGGGCCGCCAGGGCCGCGGCGGGCGTACGCACCTCGTCTCCCCGCAGATGGCCGCCGCCGCCGCGATCGAGGGGCGCTTCGTCGACATCCGGGCGTGGTCATGAGCGCGGCCGCGAACGGGGCCGGGGCAGCGATGGCGGCTGAGAACGCCGCCGGGGCTGCGACGGCACCGGGTGCCCATTGGCAGCACGAGCAGCTCGCCGCGGGCTACGCCGAGCGCCGGCGGATCCTGATCCCGCTGCTCGAGCTGCAGGAGGACGTGCTCCGGCGCCTGTTCGCTCGCAGCGAGCACCCTGTCAAGCGCTTCCTCGACATCGGCGCGGGCGCCGGCGCGATCAGCGAGCTGATGCTCGGCGCGGGTGGGGCGGGCGCGGAGGCCCACGGCGTGCTCGTCGACTTCTCCCAGCCGATGCTCAGCCGTGCGGCCGTCAACCTCGCCGGCTACGCCGGTCGCTGGCAGGCGCTCAGCGGCGACCTCAACGAGCCCTCGTGGCGCGACGCGCTGCCGGGCGGGCCCTATGACGCGGTCGTCTCCGGGCTCGCGATCCACCATCTCCCGCCGCAGCGCAAGCCCGCCCTGTTCGCGGAGATCCTCGAGCTGCTCGAGCCGGGAGGCATGTTCGTGAACATGGACTACGTCGCCGTCGCCGGCCCGCTGCGCGGCCTGTTCGACGAGGAGATGCTCGCGAACGCCGTGCGCGCCGAGCGCGAGAGCGGCGGCACGCGCCACGAGCACGAGGTCGATCTCGAGGACGACGACGACCGGCCCGACACCGTCGAGGACCAGCTGCGCTGGCTGCGCGACGCAGGCTTCCAGGACGTCGAAGTCCACTTCAAGTGGGCCGAGGCCGCCATCTACGGCGGGATGCAGGACCCGTGAAGGGCAAGTGCGCGCAGCCAGTGTCCTCTGCAAACTGTACACATCGCATACAGGAGAAATAGTGGAACCCATCGAGACGATCAGCGGGCCGGTCAGCCTCCTCGACCGCGCTGACGTGGACACCGACCAGATCATGCCGAAGCAGTTCCTCAAGCGTGTCGAGCGCAGCGGCTTCGGCGAGTTCCTGTTCTTCGACTGGGCCAAGGAGCCCGATTGGGACCTGCCGCCGAACCCGATCCTCGTCGCCGGTGAGAACTTCGGCTGCGGCTCATCGCGCGAGCACGCCCCGTGGGGGCTGCAGGACTACGGCTTCCAGGCGATCGTCGCGCCGTCCTTCGCGGACATCTTCTACTCCAACTGCACGAAGATCGGGCTGCTGCCGATCGTGCTCTCCGACGAGGACTGCAAAGCGCTCGCGCACGCCGGCCACGGCCAGGTCGACCTGCGCGCGCAGGAGGTGCGCTTCGCCGATCGTCAGGTGCCGTTCGCGATCGACCACGAGATCCGCCACCGCCTGCTCGGCGGCCTCGACGACATCGCGCTGACGCTGCAGCAGGAGGACTTGATCGCCAGCTACGAGCGCGAGCGCGAGGAGCGCACGCCGGCGGTGCCGGTCACGACGGCCCTGTGAGCCGCGCCTGCTAGCGTCGCGCGCCGATGGCACACCACATCGTCACCCTCCCCGGCGACGGGATCGGACCGGAGATCATGGCGCCGACGCTGGCGCTGCTGACGACGCTCGGCGACTTCGAGTTCGAGGAGCACCTGTTCGGCGGCGCCTCGATCGACGCGCACGGCGTGGCGCTCACCGACGAGGTGCTCGAGGCGTGCGGGCGCGCGGACGCGGTCCTGCTCGCGGCGGTCGGGGGACCGAAGTGGGACACGACCGACCCCAGCAAGCCGCGACCCGAGCAGGGCCTGTTGGGGCTGCGCAAGGGGCTCGGGCTGTACGCGAACCTGCGTCCGGTCAAGCCGCTGCCGGCGCTGTATGACGCCTCGCCGCTGCGGCGCGAGCGCATCGAAGGCACCGACCTGCTGGTCGTGCGCGAGCTGACCGGCGGCATCTACTTCGGCGAGAAGACGCGCACCGAGACCTCGGCGTCGGACCTGTGCGCGTACAGCAGCGAGGAGATCGACCGCATCGCGCGCACCGCCTTCGCCGCCGCCGAGCGGCGATCGGCCAAGCCGAAGGTGACGAGCGTCGACAAGGCGAACGTGCTCGAGACCTCGCGGCTGTGGCGCCAGGTCGTCAGCGAGCTGCACGACGCGGAGTTCGCGCACATCGAGCTCGAGCACGTGCTCGTCGACAACGCGGCGATGCAGCTCGTGTCGGCGCCGACGCACTTCGACGTGATCGTCACCGAGAACATGTTCGGAGACATCCTCTCCGACGAGGCCGCGATGCTGACCGGCTCGATCGGCATGCTTCCGAGCGCCTCGCTCGGAGCCGAAGGCCCGGGCCTGTTCGAGCCGGTGCACGGCTCGGCGCCGGACATCGCCGGGCAGGGCGTCGCCAATCCACTGGCGATGTTCCTATCGGCGGCGATGATGCTGCGCCACGGCCTCGGCTTGGCAAGCGAGGCGACGGCTGTAGAATCTGGGGTCGAAGGTGCACTCGCTGGGGGCCTGCGCACGCCCGATCTGGGTGGAGCGGCGGGCACCGTGCAAGCCACCAGGGCAGTGCTCGAGAACGTCGAATAGGAGCGATGGTGAACGTGGAGCCGACCGACCTCATCTGGATGAACGGAGATTTCGTCGCCTGGGAGGACGCCAAGGTCCACGTCCTGACACACGGCCTGCACTACGGCACCGGCGTGTTCGAGGGCGTGCGCTGCTACGAGACGGATTTGAACTCGACCCACCCTCCGGCGGTGTTCCGCAACGCCGACCACGTCGAGCGCCTGCGCCGCTCGGCCGACCTCTACTACATGGAGGTGCCGTACTCCGACCAGGAACTGCGCGCGGCGACGCTCGAGCTGGTCGCGCGCAACGGCATGCGCTCGTGCTATATCCGCCCGATCGTCTACCGCGGCTACGGCACGATGGGCCTGAACCCGCTCGAGGCCCCGGTCGATGTGACGATCGCGTGCTGGGAGTGGGCGACGTATCTGGGTGAGGAGGGCATGCGCAACGGCGTGCGCGCGATGACCTCCTCGTGGCGGCGCATCAGCCCCGACTCGCTGATCCCGCACGCGAAGGCGAGCGGGCAGTACCTCAACAGCGTGCTCGCGAAGGTCGAGTCGGTGAAGGCCGGCTACGAAGAGGCGATCCTGCTCGACGACCACGGCCACGTGTGCGAGGGCACGGGCGAGAACATCTACATCGTGCGCGACGGCGAGATCGCGACGCCCGGGCAGCACAACTCGATCCTCGACGGCATCACGCGCCGCTCTGTCATGCAGATCGCGCAGGACCTCGGCTACAAGGTGATCGAGCGCAACGTCGCGCGCGCGGAGATGTACCTCGCCGACGAGCTCTTCCTGTCGGGCACAGCGGCCGAGATCGTGCCGGTGCGCGAGGTCGACAACCACAAGATCGGAACGGGCGAGCCCGGGGAGATCACGCGCGTGCTGCAGGCGGCCTTCGACGACGCGATCCACGGGCGCTCGGAGCGCTACCGCGAGTGGCTCGACGTCGTGCACGCGACCGATCTCGAGACGCCAGCGGGCGAGGCGCCGGCGCCGACCGCGCAGACGACCTCCGCCGGCTAGGCGTCGGATGCCCGACATACAGCTATACGACGCGACGCTGCGCGACGGCATGGGCGGCGGCGGTCTCAGCCTGACCGCGGCGGAGAAGCTGCGAGTCGTCCATGCCCTGGATGAGCTCGGCGTCGACATGATCGAGGCCGGCTTTCCGGCGTCGAACCCGAAGGAGCAGGAGCTGTTCGAGCTGCTCGCGCGCGAGCGCCTCGAGCGCTCGGAGATCGTCGCCTTCGGGATGACGCGCCGGCGTGAGATCGCGGCGGCCGACGACGACGGGCTGCGGGTGCTGGCGGAGGGCTTCGCGCCCGTCTGCACGCTCGTCGGCAAGGCCTCGGTGCTGCATGTCGAGAAGGTCGTGCGCGTCTCGCACGAGGAGAACCTCGCGATGATCGCCGAGTCGATCGCGTTCCTCGTCGGCGCCGGCAAGCGCGTGCTGCTCGACGCAGAGCACTTCTTCGACGGCTTCGCGCTGGACTCCGCCTACGCCCTCAGCTGCCTGCGCGTGGCCGCCGAGGCGGGCGCCGAGCGCCTGGTGCTGTGCGACACCAACGGGGGTTCACTGCCGGCACAGATAAGGACCGCGTTCGCGGTGGTATCCGAAGCGCTGCCGGGAGTTCCGCTGGGCATCCACACACACGACGACTCGGGCTGCGCCGTGGCCAACACGCTCACCGCCGTCGAATGCGGCGCGACGCAGGTGCAGGGGACGGTCAACGGCATCGGCGAGCGCACCGGCAACGCCAACCTGATCACGATCATCGCCGATCTGCAGCTGAAGATGGGCGTCGAGCTGCTCGCGCCGGAGCGTCTCGCGCGCCTGACCGAGACGGCGCACTTCATCGACGAGCTGCTCAACCGTGCGCCCGACCCGGCACAGCCGTACGTCGGCAAGCACGCGTTCGCGCACAAGGCGGGCCTGCACGCGGCCGGCGTGCGCGCCGACTCGCAGACCTTCGAGCACGTCGACCCGGCGGTCGTCGGCAACCGTCGTGATGTCCTCATCTCGGAGCTCTCCGGTCGCGGCACGCTCGTCGAGAAGGCCCGCGAGCTGGGCCTGCCGGGCGATGACGCGTTCGCCCAGCGCGTCGTCGAGCGGGTCAAGGAGCTCGAGCACGACGGCTTCCAGTTCGAGGCCGCCGACGGCTCGTTCGAGCTGTTGATGCGCAAGCAGGCCGGCGAGTACGAGCCGCTGTTTCGCCTGGAGTCCTGGCGGGTGATCGTCGAGAAGCACGCCGACGGTCGCGCGACGACGGAGGCGACGATCAAGATCTGGGTCGGCGGCGAGCGCTACGTGCGCACGGCGGAGGGCAACGGCCCGGTGCACGCCCTCGACCGCGCGCTGCGCGACGCGATCGGCGAGATCCACCCGCACCTGCGCGACATCGAGCTGGTCAACTTCAAGGTGCGGATACTCGATGAGACGAAGGGAACGGGAGCGGTCACGCGGGTTTTGATCGATGCCTCCGACGGGCACGACGTGTGGGGCTCGATCGGCGTCGCGGAGAACCTGATCGCCGCGTCGTGGGACGCGCTCGTCGACTCGCTGGAGTACGGGATGCAGAGCGGACGACGGCTCTCCTCGGAGTCGACGCTCGGCTCGACCGGCAGGGTTTAGTGGCGCAGCGCGACACCCGCTGGGGTGGCGAGGATGGCTGAGACGATTCCCCTGGCTCGCCCGGTGCTGGGCGAGGCCGAGGAGCAGGCGGTACTCGAGGTGCTGCGCTCGGGGCAACTCTCGCTCGGGCCGCGCCTGGCGGAGTTCGAGCGCGCGTTCGCCGCGCGCATCGGGGTTGCGAGCGCGAGTGCGGTGAGCAGCGGGACCGCCGGCCTGCACCTGGCGCTGCGGGCGATCGGCGTGGGGGAGGGCGATGAGGTCGTGACGAGCCCGTTCTCGTTCGTCGCCTCGGCGAACGCGGCGGTTTACGAGCGCGCGCGCCCGGTGTTCGCGGACATCGATCCCGTGACACTGGACCTCGACCCGCAGGCGGCGGCCGCTGCGATCGGCGAGCGCACGCGCGCGCTTTTGCCGGTGCACATCTTCGGCTACCCGGCCGACATGCCGGCGTTCGAGCGTCTCGCGCAGCGACACGGCCTTCCCATCGTCGAGGACGCGTGCGAGGCGCTCGGAGCGATGCACGCCGACGGCCTCGCGGTGGGAGCGCGCGGGCATCCCGCGGTGTTCGCGTTCTACGCGAACAAGCAGATGACGACGGGCGAGGGCGGGATCGTGACGCTCGGCGATCGGGCGATGAAGGAGCGGATCGACTCCGAGCGCAACCAGGGGCGCGCGCCGGACATGGGCTGGCTCGATCACGACCGCCTCGGCTTCAACTACCGCCTCTCCGACATTGCGTGCGCGCTCGGGATCGCCCAGCTCGAGCGCCTCGATCGGATGCTCGCGCAGCGCGCGCACGTCGCGGGCGCCTATCGCGAGGCGCTCGCGCAGATCGAGGGTCTGCAGCTGCCGTGCGCGGACCTCGACGGCAACGTGCGTGGCTGGTTCGTGTTCGTCGTCCAGCTTCCGCGGGGGGTCGAGCGCGACGCGACGATCGCTGCGCTTGCGGCCGCGGGCATTCAGAGCAAGCCGTATCTGCCGGCGATTCACCTGATGAGCTTCTACCGCGAGCGCTTCGGGCACCGCGAGGGGGAGTTCCCGGTATGCGAGGACGTCGCCGCGCGCTCGCTCGCGCTCCCGTTCTTCCCCGAGATGAGCGAGGGGCAGGTTGCGCGTGTCGCGCAGGAGCTGCGCGGCGTGCTTGAGCTGCGCGGCGTGCTGTCAGACTGAGCGCGCGTGTCGCGCTTTCACGAGCCCCAGCACCCCGACTTCCAGCGCCTGAACGCGTCGATCGACTTCGACCGGCGGCTGTGGCCGCAGGACATCGCCCAGTCACGCGCGCATGCGGGGATGCTCGCGGCGCAGGGGATCATCACGCCAGCCGACCGCGACGCGCTGCTCGCCGGGCTGGACGCGGTCGCCGTGGAGCTGCGTGAGGGGCGCTTCCCGTTCGATCCCGCGGATGAGGACATCCACATGGCGATCGAGCGCCGTTTGACCGAGGTCGCGGGTCCGGTCGGCGGGCGGCTGCACACGGCGCGCTCACGCAACGACCAGGTCGTGACCGACCTTGCGATGTACACGCGTGAGCGTGCGGCGCAGGCACGCGCGGCGATCGGCGGCGTGATGGGCGCCCTGCTCGCGCGGGCGCAGGAGCATGTCGACTGGCCGCTGCCGGGCTACACCCATCTGCAGCGGGCTCAGCCGGTCTACCTGGGACATCACCTGCTCGCCTACTTCTGGATGCTCGCGCGCGACCGCTCGCGCTTCGCGTTCGCCGAGCGCGAGGCGGGGCGGCTGCCGCTCGGCGCGGGCGCGCTCGCGGGCGTGAACTTCGACACCGATCGGCGTCTGCTGGCGCGCGAGCTCGGGTTCGAGGAGGTAGTGGCGAACTCGATCGACGCCGTCTCCGGGCGCGATTTCATCCTCGACTATCTCGGCGCCGCGGCCACCTGCTCGACGCACCTGTCGCGCCTGGGCGCGGAGCTGGTGCTGTGGTCGAGCGCCGAGTTCGGCTTCTGCGAGCTGCCCGACTCGTGGAGCTCGGGATCCTCGATCATGCCCCAGAAGAAGAACCCCGATGCCGCCGAGCTGCTGCGCGCGAAGGCCCCCCGCGTGGTCGGGCACCTGGCTGCGTTTCATGGCGTCATGCACGCGCTGCCGCTGACGTACAACAAGGACCTGCAGGAGGACAAGGAGCACCTGTTCGACGCCGTCGACACGCTCGAGCTGACGCTCGCGGCGGCCGCCGGCATGATCGCCGGCGTGCGCTTCGATCGTGAGCGCATGCGCGCGGCGGCCGCGGACGAGCTGATCGCGGCGACCGACATCGCCGACCTGCTGGTGCGCCTGGGCGTGCCGTTTCGCGAGGCGCACGGCGTCGTCGCGGGGCTCGTGCGGACGGCGCTCGACGCGGGCAAGCCGCTGTCACAGCTGAGTACGGAGGAGCTGGCGGCGCACAGCGAGGTGCTCGCCGAGCACGCGGGCGAGCTCCACGCGGTGCTTGCGCAGAGCTCGTGGCTGGAGTCGAAGATCTCCGAGGGCGGCACCTCGCTGGCGCGCGTCAACGAGCAGATCGCCCTCGCCGAGAAGGTCCTCGATGAAGGCGCTGGCGCCTGACTTCTACGCGCGTCCGGTGGTCGAGGTCGCGCGCGCTCTGATCGGATGCACGGTCGCGCACGGCAGCACCGAGGGCGTGATCGTCGAGACCGAGGCCTATCACGAGAGCGAGCCCGCATGCCACGCGTTCGTCGGTCTCACGCCGCGTACGCGCACGCTGTTCGGCCCGCCGGGCCGTGCCTACATCTACCGCTCGTACGGGATTCACGTGATGCTGAACGCCGTGTGCGAGCCGCAGGGCGTCGGCGCGGGCGTGCTGATCCGTGCGCTGCAGCCAACCGCGGGCCTCGAGCAGATGCGCTCACGGCGTCCGCTGGCGGCGACTGTCGCCGAGCTCTGCTCAGGACCTGGCAAGCTCACGCAGGCGTTGGCGATCTCGCTGGAGGAGAACGCGACGAGCCTGTCGAGCGGCCCGATCCGCATCGGCCCGCGCGCGCCAGGCCGTGAGGAGCCGCACGTGGTCGATGGCACGCGCATCGGCATCAGCCGCGCGGTCGAGCTGCGCTGGCGCTTCTGCGCGGCGGACTCCGTTCATGTCTCGCGCCCGCGCCCGACCCCGGCTGCGGCTCCGGCTCCGGCTGGGGCGCGCGGCGCCCGCGCGCGCGGCTGACGGCCGCGGCGCGCGGGCGCTATCCCCCGGCGGCGACCCCGCCTGTCGCCGAGGGACTCGAGGATGTCGGCGGCGTCGGGGTCGCGGGCGCGGGCGTCGCGGGCGTCGGTTCGGCAGCGGGGGGAGCGGCCGGCGCGGCGGCATGTTCGCTCGAGTGTTCGGCGGGATGGCTTTCGCCGCCCGTTTCGTGCGCGGCGGCGTTTGGCGCGCTGGAGGGGCCTTTCGTGTTGGCGGGCGCCGTCGGCGCGCTCTTGCTCGATGGCCCGGCAGACGAGGACGGCGTGTTGGCGCCGGGTGTGCTCGTGACTTCGGGGGACCCACCGGCCTTGGCCTTCTTCGCGGAGGAGCGTTCGGCACGTTCCTGTTCGATCTGCAGCGCGGAGGTCATGAAGTCGTGCCAGATCAGCGCGGGGAAGGTGCCTCCGAGCACCGGCCCATCGTCGAAGTCGTTCGTCATCGGGATCAGCTTGTTGGGGAAGCCGACCCAGACCGCGACCGTGAACTTCGAGTCCCAGCCGACGAACCACGCGTCTCCGTAGTTGGAGGTGGTGCCGGTCTTCCCGGCCGCGAACTGTCCGATCGCCGCCGCTTTGCCGGTGCCGTACTGGATCACGGTTTCAAGCATCGAGGTCTCGGTGCTCGCGACGGACGGCGACAGCACCGGTTTCGCCAGAACGCGGTTCTTGTCCACGCGCGATCCGTCGGGCAGTGGCTGGCTGCCGGCCTTCACTTCCTGGATCCCGACGGGGGCGTCGGCTTCGGCCATAGTGCCGGTGACGCGTTGGCCGCCATGGGCGATCGTCTCGTAGGCGTGGGCCATGTCCAGCGGGGTGACGCCGATCGTGAGCCCGCCGATGGTCATCGAGGGGTTCGTCGACAGCGGTGTGGTGATGCCCATCCTGTGCGCGAGCAGCGCGATGTGCTTGGTGCCGACTTTCAGCCCGACTTCGGCGAAGATCGAGTTGTCCGAGTAGGCGATTGCGCCGGTCAGCGTGTTCTCGCCCGTGTACGCGCCTTCGTCGTTGTGCACGACGAACTTTTCGAGGCCGCCGGGGCCGTGCACGTAGAAGGTCTTTTCCTTTGACGGCCACACCGATTCCGGCGAGATGCCCGCTTCGAGCGCGGCGGCGAGGTCGAACGCCTTGAACGATGAGCCCGGCTGGCGCTCACCCTGGGTCGCGAGGTTGAAGGGGCTTTCGTCGTAGTTGCGCCCGCCGACCATCGCGCGCACCTCGCCGGTCGAGTTTTCGATCGCGACGAGCGCGGCGGACGGCCCTTCGGGGTCGGAGAGATAGTTGTTGACCGCCTGTTCGGCCGCGCGCTGGAGTCCGAGGTCCAACGTCGTCTTTATCTTCAGGCCGCCGTCGTAGGCGTGCTGGGCGCCGTAGCGTTCGATCACCTGCTGCTGCACCCAGCTCGTGAAGTAGCCGACGTCGACGCCTTCGATCGCCTGCTCCTGCGGTGCCTGCACCTCGGTGGGGGCGGGCAGCGCCTGTTTGACGCCTTCCTCGTAGATGGCCCTGCTGATGTAGCCCTGTTCGAGCATCTGTTCGAGCACGACGTCGCGGCGCTCGCGGGCGGCGAGCGGATGCGTCGCGGGGTCGTATTCGGTCGGCGATTGGATGATCCCCGCGAGCAGCGCCGCCTCCCACGGTTTGAGCTCTTCGACGCAGAGCTTCTGCCCGGGCGTGCCGCAGCCGAGGTGGTTGACTTCCTGGCCGAAGTAGGTCTGCGCCGCCGCCTCGATCCCGTAGGCCCCGTTGCCGAAGTAGATCGTGTTGAGGTAGGCGGTGATGATCTTTTCCTTGCTCCACTTGTGCGAGAGCTGATAGGCGAGCGCCGCCTCGCGCAGCTTCTCGAAGATCGTGCGGTGGGACTGAGCCTGCAGGGCGTTCTTGATGAACTGCTCCTCGATCGTCGAGGCGCCCTGCGCGGCGCCTTTGCGCTCGACGTCGTCGAGGAACGCCCGTGCGATGCCGCGCAGGTCGACGCCGCTGTTGGTCCGGAAGCGCTTGTCCTCGATCGAGATCACGGCGTCCTTGACGATCTGGGGGATCTGCGGCGCGGTGACGATCACGCGGTCCTGCTGGCTGAGCACGCCGATCGGCTGGCCGAGGTCGTCGGTGAGGACCGAGCTCTGCTCGTCCTTGTACTGCGAGAAGTCCCTCGTCAGCGACGGCAGATCGGAGGCGACCGAGACGAACATGCCGAACACGAACGAGACCAGGCCGAGCACGAGCGCGGCGCAGAGGATCGCCGCGAAGCGCAGCCGCTTCAGGCGGGGCTTGTTGGGAGAGCGTAGGTCTTCCGCGGGCTGTTCGCTCGCGGTCCGCTCGGCAGGCGCCGGGTGGGTGAGCGTTATGTCGGGGCGATCGTCATCGCTCATCGGCGGGCGCGGAGGGGAGACCCTCCGGAGTGCGAGGAGGATCCGGTCGCGACGGCGCGAGCCGCGATCTCGCGGCACGGTTGGCCCCTCCAGCGGGCGAGAGTCTAGCATTGGGCCCCCATGCCGAACGCCACCAACGCGCTCGGGTCGCCCGGCGATGCCGGGCGCTCCGACGCCGCCCGGCTCGCAAGCTCACAGGCCCTCGAGCTGTCGCGCAACGCGGTCGACAGCCTGCCGGACGGAGCGCTGGCGGAGAAGCTGCGCATGGCGGCCGTCGAGGGCCGCCCGCTGCGCGTGAAGCTTGGCATCGATCCGACGGCGCCCGACATCCACCTCGGGCATGCGGTCGTTCTGGGCAAGCTGCGCGAGTTCCAGGACGCGGGGCATCGCGTGGTCCTGATCATCGGTGACTTCACCGCGCGGGTGGGGGATCCGTCGGGACGCTCGACGCTGCGCCCGATGCTCTCCTCTCAGGAGATCGACGCGAACGCCGCGACCTTCCAGGAGCAGGCTCTGAAGATCCTCGATGGCGACCCCGCACGCCTGGAGGTGAGGCGCAACAGCGAATGGCTGGACATGCCGATGGCCGAGCTGCTCAGGCTCGTCGGCACGAGCACCGTCGCGCAGCTGCTCGAGCGCGACGACTTCGCCAAACGCATGGACGCCAACGAGCCGATCTCGATGCTCGAGCTGCTGTATCCGCTGCTGCAGGGCTATGACTCGGTCGCGATCGGCGCCGACGTCGAGCTCGGCGGGACCGACCAGAAGTTCAACCTGCTCCTCGGGCGCGACATCCAGCGCGCGTATGCGCAGCCCGAGCAGGCGATCCTGACGATGCCGATCCTCGTCGGGGTCGACGGGCGCCAGAAGATGTCGAAGTCGCTCGGGAACCAGATCGGGATCAGCGACTCGCCGCAGGAGATCTACGGCAAGACGATGAGCATCCCCGACGGCGCGCTGGCGGAGTACGAGCGCCTGCTCGGGCGCGAGCCCGAGGGCGCCGATCCCGCGCAGCTCTCCCCGCGCGACGCCAAGCGCGCGCTCGCGCGCTCGCTGGTCGCGTGGCTGCACTCCGAGCAGGCGGCGCAGGCGGCCGAGAGCCACTTCGAGCGGGTGTTCGTCGAGCACGAGGCGCCGGAGGAGGTCGAGCAGGCCGGCTTTACGTGCGTCGATGGCAGCGTCCACGTCCCGGGCGTGATCGCGCAGGAGTTCGGGATGTCGCGCTCGGATGCCCGGCGTCTGATCGATCAGGGCGGCGTCACGCTCGGCGAGACCCAGCTAGCGCCGGGCGAGCACGACGTTCTGTGCGAGCGGGCCGACGGCCAGGTGCTGAAGGTCGGCAAGCGGCGCTTTCGCCGCCTCAGCGCCGAATAGCCCGACGACGCCCCATCGCGCTATACTCCCCGGTCGGCCCGCGGGTGCCTCTGGGCGCTGGGTCGGATCGGTCTCCTCCAGAAGGAAGCCCTTTCGGTGAGGCTAGGCGGTCTTTGAAAACTCAACAGCATGCGCATCTACGATCAGTTTCGTGATCGTGGTGTGCGTCCAGGTTCGACCCGCCAGCGGGAGCGTTATGCGCCTCCGGGTGGCGGTCAAAGAGTCAAGTAGAGAAGTACCCCGTCATGGTTCGAGACCACGGTGTATAGGTCTCGTGCAGTTCCATGACAGCTTTTCGTGAAGTTCTTCACGGAGAGTTTGATCCTGGCTCAGGACGAACGCTGGCGGCGTGCTTAACACATGCAAGTGGAGCGACGAACCAGGGCTTGCCCTGGGGCAGAGCCGCGAACGGGTGAGTAACACGTGGGTTACCTGCCTCGATGACCGGGACAACCCGAGGAAACTCGGGCTAATACCGGATGTGCCCGCAAGGGGAAAGGAAGCTTCGGCCTCCGCATCGAGATGGGCCCGCGGCCCATTAGCTTGTTGGTGAGGTAACGGCTCACCAAGGCTTCGATGGGTAGCTGGTCTGAGAGGACGATCAGCCACACTGGGACTGAGACACGGCCCAGACTCCTACGGGAGGCAGCAGTGGGGAATCTTGCGCAATGCGCGAAAGCGTGACGCAGCAACGCCGCGTGGGGGAAGAAGGCTTTCGGGTTGTAAACCCCTTTCAGTTGGGACGAAGCTTCTCCGGTGAATAGCCGGACGGAGTGACGGTACCTTCACAAGAAGCACCGGCTAACTACGTGCCAGCAGCCGCGGTAATACGTAGGGTGCAAGCGTTGTCCGGAATTATTGGGCGTAAAGAGCGTGTAGGCGGCCCGATTAGTCCGCTGTGAAAGTCCAGGGCTCAACCCTGGAATGCCGGTGGATACTGTCGGGCTAGAGTCCGGAAGGGGCGAGTGGAATTCCTGGTGTAGCGGTGAAATGCGCAGATATCAGGAGGAACACCAATGGCGAAGGCAGCTCGCTGGGACGTGACTGACGCTGAGACGCGAAAGCGTGGGGAGCAAACAGGATTAGATACCCTGGTAGTCCACGCTGTAAACGATGGCAACTAGATGTGGGGGGTGTCGACTCCCCCCGTGTCGAAGCTAACGCATTAAGTTGCCCGCCTGGGGAGTACGGCCGCAAGGCTAAAACTCAAAGGAATTGACGGGGGCCCGCACAAGCAGCGGAGCATGTGGTTTAATTCGACGCGACGCGAAGAACCTTACCTGGGCTTGACATGTGAGTGACCGGTGTGGAAACACACCCTCCCTTCGGGGCACTTTCACAGGTGGTGCATGGCTGTCGTCAGCTCGTGTCGTGAGATGTTGGGTTAAGTCCCGCAACGAGCGCAACCCCCGTCGCATGTTGCCAGCATTTAGTTGGGGACTCATGCGAGACTGCCGGTGACAAACCGGAGGAAGGTGGGGATGACGTCAAGTCCTCATGCCCCTTATGTTCAGGGCTACACACGTGCTACATTGGCGCATACAGAGGGCTGCGATACCGCGAGGTGGAGCGAATCCCTTAAAGTGCGTCTCGGTTCGGATTGCAGGCTGAAATTCGCCTGCATGAAGGCGGAGTTGCTAGTAATCGCGGATCAGCATTGCCGCGGTGAATACGTTCCCGGGCCTTGTACACACCGCCCGTCACACCACGGGAGTGAGCAACACCCGAAGCCGGTGGCCTAACCCGCAAGGGAGGGAGCCGTCGAAGGTGGGGCTCGTGACTGGGGTGAAGTCGTAACAAGGTAGCCGTAGCGGAAGCTGCGGCTGGATCACCTCCTTTCTAGGGAGCACCTAGCGGTGCCCCGATCCAGGGTCTGTTGTAAGACAGGCCCGCGCGGTCGCCGAGCCCAAGAGGCACGGCGATGTCCAAGCGGATCGGGCCTAGCATGTCGACCGAACCTGGCTGGACGGACGTGCGCTCGATGTCTCCCGCACTACTTCGGGAGCTCCTCGAGCCACGACCACTAAAACTACCCCAGCATGCTGTTGAGTTTTGAGAGACCGGCGTCCGCCGGTGTTCGCGTGGACACGTCCGTAAGCGGCGTGACCGATTTGGCGCGAGACCGGCCGACGTTATACGCCTCTCCACGGTCCTTGAAAACTGCACAATGCCACATCAGCCGCCATCGATAAGCGGCGGCTGAAAAACGGGTATCACCGGGCCCCGCACGACCGCGCGTATCGGGTTGCGTTGGGCCAGATCACCGTCAAGATAGTAAGGGCGCATGGTGGATGCCTTGGCACCAAGAGTCGATGAAGGGCGTGAACGGCTGCGATAAGCCACGGTTAGGCGCTGAATAGCCTTTGACCCGTGGATTCCCGAATGGGGAAACCCAGCGCTGGTAATGCGGCGTTATCCCCGGCTGAACACATAGGCCGGCGGAAGACAAGCGGGGGAAGTGAAACATCTCAGTACCCCGAGGAAAGTAAATCAACAGAGACTCCCTGAGTAGTGGCGAGCGAAAGGGGATCAGCCCAAACCTGGCAGATGTAAGCGGACATGCGTTGTCTGTCAGGGGTTGTAGGGCGTTTGTTCCGAGTCGTGTCCGGCTCGGCAGGAGTTACAAAATTGTGTGGTAGTCGAAGCGTGTGGAACCGCGCACCATAGAGGGCAACCGTCCCGTAGACGAAACTGCATGATCTCCTGTCAGACGTTCCTGAGTAAGTCCGCTCCCGTGAAACGCGGACTGAACCTGGGGGGACCACCCTCCAAGGCTAAGTACTCCTTGGTGACCGATAGCGGACAAGTACCGTGAGGGAAAGGTGAAAAGTACCCCGGAAGGGGAGTGAAATAGTACCTGAAACCGCGCGCCTACAAGCGGTGGGAGTCCCTTCGTGGGATGACCGCGTGCTTTTTGCATAACGAGCCGGCGAGTTACTCGTCTGCGGCAAGGTTAAGCGATGAGCGGAGCCGTAGCGAAAGCGAGTCCTAATAGGGCGACATAGTCGTAGGCGGTAGACCCGAAACTGGGCGAGCTACCCATGGGCAGGCTGAAGCGGGGGTAAGACCTCGTGGAGGGCCGAACCGACCTAGGTTGAAAACTGGGCGGATGACCTGTGGGTCGGAGTGAAAGGCTAATCAAGCTCAGTGATATCTGGTTCTCTCCGAAATATATTTAGGTATAGCCTCGGATAAATTGCGTGTTGGCCGTAGAGCACTGTTTGGATTAGGGGCCCTACCAGGTTACCGACTTCAGGCAAACTCCGAAGACCAATCACGTTTACTCCGGGAGTCAGTTGCTGGGGGATAAACTTCAGCGTCAAAAGGGAAACAGCCCAGACCGCCAGCTAAGGTCCCTAAGTACTAGCTAAGTGGGAAACGATGTTCGAGTGCATAGACAACCAGGAGGTTGGCTTAGAGGCAGCCACCCTTGAAAGAGTGCGTAACAGCTCACTGGTCAAGTGTTCGAGCGCGGACAATGTAACGGGGCTCAAGCTAGTCACCGAAGCTGCGGGTGCGTGAGACCTTCGGGTCGATCGCGCGGTAGGAGAGCGTTCCCAGGCCAGTAAAGCGGCGGCGTAAGCCAGCCGTGGAGGCCTGGGAAGTGAGAATGCCGGCATTAGTAACGAAAGAGGGGTGAGAATCCTCTCCACCGATTGCCCAAGGATTCCTGAGTAAAGTTCGTCTGCTCAGGGTTAGTCGGGACCTAAGGCGAGGCCGAAAGGCGTAGTCGATGGCCAACAGGTTGATATTCCTGTACCACGTCGCTTCCGTTTGACCGATGGGGGGACGAGGAAGGCTAGGGGAACCCAGGTGATGGTCATCCTGGGACAAGCATGTAGGGGTGGCCCATGTTAAATGCGGGGCCGCATAACCTGAGGTGCGATGTGAGCTGGCGTTAAGCCGGCGACTCCCTGACGCCATACCTCCAAGAAAATCCTCTAGGGAGGAAGCGCGTGCCCGTACCAAAACCGACACAGGTGGGCAAGTAGAGAATACTAAGGTGATCGAGATAACCCTCGTTAAGGAACTCGGCAAAATCGCCCCGTAACTTCGGGATAAGGGGCGCCCCAGTAGGGTGAAGCTCTTCGCGAGTGGAGCCCGAGAGGGCCGCAGTGAATTGGCTGAAGCGACTGTTTACCAAAAACACAGGTCTCTGCTAAGTCGAAAGACGACGTATAGGGGCTGACGCCTGCCCGGTGCCGGAAGGTTACGTGGAGTTGTTAGGGCTTGACCCGAAGCAGCGAAGCTAAGCCCCGGTAAACGGCGGCCGTAACTATCAGTTGACCGAGGTAGTTGTAAAACTCGGCTATATGCTGGAACATCCGAGTATCCCGCACTACGAGTTCCGTCCCAAGTGGGCGGTACCGTGAAAATGTGTCGGGTGCGGACAATCAGCAGGAAAGACCTCGAGTGCAGTCGGAGCAGAGCGGTTGGCCGCGAAGTGCGGTGCTCTGGGTCGACGTTGACCGCTCGAGGAATCCTCAGAGACTATACGCCGAGCCGCTTCCCTCGACCGGGATGCGGATGAGATAGTCCGCTCTCATGGGCGACCATGAGAGTCCGCCAGAAATGTGCGGGCCGCTCGAGCAAAGTGCTCGAGTCGTAACAGTTAGGAACGGTCCTAAGGTAGAACGCTGCCCCCCGCACGGGTAACCGTGCGGTGCGCATCTGGCCATATGCTGGAACGCCTGAGAATCCCGCACTACGAGTATCGTCCCAAGTGGGCGGTACCGTGACAATGTGTCGGGTGCAGGAAATCAGCAGGAAAGACTGATTCAGCGAGGCTGGGTTATTGGTTTTGTGGATGGAGAGGGTTGCTTCTCCATCGGCTTTGTTCGGCAACCCCACCGGGTGTCGCGCCGAGGCTACAAAACCGGCTATCAGGTGTCGCACGAGTTCGCCGTGACGCAGGGCGCGAAGAGCGTTTCCTGCTTGCACGAGCTCGTACAATTCTTCGGAGTGGGAGGCGTACTCGCCAACAAGCGGTACGACAATCACCGAGAGCACCTGTTCCGCTACGCGGTGCGACGGCGAGCGGAGTTGATCGAGACGATCATTCCGTTCTTCGAGTCGCATCCGCTACGGACATCAAAGCGGCGTGATTTCGAGAAGTTCGCACGCTGTGTTCGACTTATTGACGCAGGATCGCACCTGACCCGTGAGGGTCTCGCCGATCTAGCGGAAATAGTCGAGGCGATGAATCGCCAGAAGCCCAGGACTGAGCTGATCAGAATCCTCAGAGACCATACGCCAGAGGTCCAGGACACTGGATCATGAGATGGTCCCATCTGCATGGCGACATGCAGGGATGACGTGGTGCACAAGAGGACACGTCGTCCGCTCGGAAGCTTTCGAGTAAGGCATTAAGCGAAATTCCTTGTCGGGTAAGTTCCGACCTGCACGAATGGCGTAACGACTTCAGCGCTGTCTCAACGAGGAGCTCGGTGAAATTGCAGTCTCGGTGAAGATGCCGAGTACCCGCGGCTAGACGGAAAGACCCCGTGAACCTTTACTACAACCTGGTATTGGAGTTCGGTGCATTTCGCTCAGGATAGGTGGGAGGCTTTGAAGCGCTGGTTGCGGCTAGCGTGGAGCCAACCTTGAGATACCACCCTTGGTGTATTGGATTTCTAACAGCATTCCGTGAATCCGGGTGCTGGACAGTTCCAGGCGGGTAGTTTGACTGGGGCGGTCGCCTCCCAAAATGTAACGGAGGCGCACAAAGGTTCCCTCATCACGGTTGGAAATCGTGTGTAGAGCGTAAAGGTAGCAAGGGAGCTTGACTGCGAGACTGACAAGTCGAGCAGGTGCGAAAGCAGGTCTTAGTGATCCGGCGGTAGCAAGTGGAAGTGCCGTCGCTCAACGGATAAAAGGTACTCCGGGGATAACAGGCTTATCGGGCCCAAGAGTCCACATCGACGGCCCGGTTTGGCACCTCGATGTCGGCTCGTCGCATCCTGGGGGTGGAGTTGCTCCCAAGGGTTGGGCTGTTCGCCCATTAAAGCGGTACGCGAGCTGGGTTCAGAACGTCGTGAGACAGTTCGGTCCCTATCTGCCGTGGGCGTTGGAGAGTTGAGAGGATTTGTCCCTAGTACGAGAGGACCGGGATGAACGCACCTCTGGTGTATCTGTTGTCCTGCCAAGGGCATAGCAGGCTAGCTACGTGTGGATCGGATAACCGCTGAAAGCATCTAAGCGGGAAGCCGGCCTCAAGATGAACTCTCCCATCCCCTAGAGGGAGTAAGACCCCTGGTAGACCACCAGGTTGATAGGCCGGATCTGGAAGTACGGTAACGTGCGAAGGAGACCGGTACTAATGGGTCGAGGGCTTGACGGATTTTTTTGTGATACCCGCTGTGGCGCTGTGCAGTTTTGAGGGACCGCGGAAGGCGTGGTCTTTCACCTTTTTCCGGTGGCTTTAGCGAGGGGGAAACACCTCTTCCCATTCCGAACAGAGCAGTTAAGCCCCTCAGCGCCGATGGTACTTGGCCCGCAAGGGCCTGGGAGAGTAGGACGCCGCCGGTTTTTTCGTGAAGTTGGGTGGGCCGCCTTCGGGCGGCCCACTGGCGTTTTGGCGACTCGCGTTCAGCGGCGTCTGCGTTCGCCGGCGGCGATCGCTGCGCTCCGTCTATCCTTGGGGTCGATGGAGACTAGGGTCGACGGGCGTTCGCTGCGTTACCTGCATCGACGCGATGAGTTGCTCGAGGCGGTCTCTGAGTACGTCCTCGAGAACGGCGTCGCAA
The DNA here is from genome assembly GCA_963759265.1 of uncultured Solirubrobacteraceae bacterium. Classification (GTDB taxonomy): domain Bacteria; phylum Actinomycetota; class Thermoleophilia; order Solirubrobacterales; family Solirubrobacteraceae; genus Palsa-744. Next base: position 2,737,652 of record CAVWYR010000001.1, on the reverse strand, counting down.
GCCTGTCGCTACGACGCGTGGCGCAGAGCGTCGGCATCAGCCACGTCACCCTCCAGTACCACTTCGGCACCAGGGAGGAGCTCGTCGGCGAGATCGTCGAGCACCTACTCGAACGGACGCTGATGCCGTCCACCGTCTATCCAGACGGCGAGCCTGACCATGCGCTTGACCTCGGCACACGCCTCAGGCGCTCGTGGGAGCAGTTGGCCTCGCCACCGGGGCAGCGGGACATTCGCCTGTTTGTCGAGGTGCTGGGCCAGAGCCAGTTCTCGGGCGCGGAGTACGCCCCGACGGTTGAGCGCTCGATGGCGCGCCGGCTCGACGTGATCACGAGGAATGTGATCAAGCTCGGCTGCCCTGAGGACGAGGCCCGCGCGGTCGCAACGCTCGCGCTCGCGACGCTTCGCGGCTTCGCGATAGAACTGCTCGTGACCGGCGAACGGGAGCGCCTGGACGCCGCTTATGAGCTGCTGGTGGCCAACACAGAACGGCGGGCGGAGTCGTGGAGAACCCGGCGCGGGTAGTAGTCGCGCAGTTGCGCGCCCGAGCGGGCTAGCAGCGCTGCGAGGGAGACTTCCGGGCGGCCTGCCTGCGCTGCTGACGGCGCGGGCTGCGCGCGCCGTGATCTCCCGGTGCGCGTTGCGCCACGGGGGAGAGGCACTGGTGGTCGACAGCGGGAGCCGCGCCCGGGCGACGTTCACGAGACCCTCTGCGCAGCGGCGCTCGGTGCGGATGTGATGCTTGCCGGGACCCGTCCTGGCCGACCTCCCAGTCGACGTCGTAGTCGTCCTCGAGCAACAGGAACGAGTGGGCGATCCGTAGGGCACCGAGCGCGCGCTGCGCAAGCTTTGATTTCGAAGCGGGGGAGAACATGTGTTCGTAAGATAGGAGCGCCTTCGGACGGCACCGATGCGAACACGTGTACGTGTTTGGCGATTTGCCCTCATTTGGCTCTGGAAGGGCGATCCAGGGATGACGTCGCTGCAACGGAAGTTGCACGAGGCGGTTGGACGCTCGGCGATCTCGCAGATTCGGCTTCCGCCGTTGCAGGGCAGCGGGCTCCAGTCTCGAACTCCGGGAGGGAGATGGGTGTTACGCTTGCGAGGCGTTCTACCGGCGGAGCGGGCCGCTCTCCGTTGCCCGGCGGGCGGCGCCGAAAGCTCATGGAGAAGTTCGTCATCGAAGGCGGCGTCCCGCTGTCGGGCACGATGGTGCCGGCGGGCAACAAGAACGGCGCGCTGCCTATCCTCGCCGCGAGCGTCCTCACCGAGGACGAGGTCGTCGTGGGCAACGTTCCGCGCATCCGCGACGTCGAGGCGATGCTCGAGATCCTCGCCGCGATCGGCGTCAGCGTGAGCTGGCGCGACGCGAACGAGGTCGTCCTCTGCGCCGCCAACGTGCACGAGGTCGCGATCGAGCGCGAGCTCGCGGAGACGATCAGGGCGTCGTTCCTGCTCGCGGGCCCGCTGCTGGCGCGCTTCGGTCGGGCGGTGATGCCGCCTCCCGGTGGCGACGTGATCGGACGCCGTCGCCTGGACCCCCATCTGGATGCCTTCCGCGCGATGGGCGCCGTGACCGAATGCGACGGCGAGATCGTTCTCAGCGCCCCGCGCGGCCTGCGGCCGACGGATGTGTTCATGGATGAGCCGTCGGTGATGGCGACGGAGAACGCGCTGATGGCGGCCGCGCTGACGCCGGGCACGACCGTCATCGGCAACGCCGCGTGCGAGCCCCACGTCCAGGATCTCGCGCGCATGCTTGTGAAGATGGGCGCCGACATCCAGGGCATCGGCTCGAACGTGATCACCGTCAACGGCGCAAAGCACCTGCACGGCTGCGCGCACGACGTCGCCCCAGACCACATCGAGATCGGCAGCTTCATGGCGCTCGCCGGCGTCACCGGCGGCGAACTGCGGATCAAGGACACGGTGCCTGGCGACCTGCGCATGATCCGGCTGGTGTTCGAACGCATCGGCCTCTGCACCGAGCTGCTCGGCAACGACGTGCTCGTACCCGGCGGTCAGAAGCTCGTAGCGCGTGCGGACGTGGGCGACTACAAGGGGAAGATCCAGGATGGGCCGTGGCCAGCCTTCCCGGCGGATTTGACCTCGATCGCGGTCGCGCTGGCGACCCAGGCGCAGGGATCGCTGCTGGTGCACGAGTGGATGTTCGAGAACCGCCTGGTGTTCACCGACAAACTGATCCTGATGGGCGCGGACATCGTCGTCTGCGATCCCCACAGGGTGATCGTCACAGGGCCGCGCAGGCTGCGCGGGAGCGGCGGCGAGCGCGTCGAGTCACCGGACATCCGCGCGGGCATGGCGATGCTGCTCGCCGCGCTGTGTGCGGACGGACGCAGCGAGATCGGCAACATCCGCCAGATCGACCGTGGCTACGAGCGCATTGACGAGCGCCTGCGTGAGCTCGGTGCGCGCATCGAGCGTGTCGCCACCGAGCCCGTCCACGCATAATTCCCGGATCCCGATGATCCACCCGATCCCGAGCGGCACGCGCGACGTGCTCCCCGAAGAGACGCGCGAGGTGCGCGCCATCACCGACACGCTGCGCGGAGTGTTCGAGCGCCACGGCTACGGCGAGGTGTACACGCCGGCGCTCGAGTACGAGGCCGTGCTCGAGCGCGCCGACATGGCCGAAGCCAAGCCCGCCTACCGCGTGTTCGACGAGACCGGCGCGGTGCTCGTCCTGCGCTCTGACATGACCGTCCCGATCGCGCGCGTCGTCGCCACCCGCTACGGCGCCAGCGAAACGCCCCTGCGCTTCTGCTACTTCGCCCATTGCTACCGCGGTGTGCGCCCCCAGCGAGGGCAGCCACGCGAGCTCCTGCAGGCCGGCATCGAGCTGATCGGTGCGCCTGCGCCGGAGGGCACGTGCGAGGCGCTGACGGTGCTCTGTCATGCCCTCGACGCGACCGGCCTGAAGGACTACCGCATCGGCCTCGGCGACGCGTCGCTGTTCCCCGCGCTGATGGCGAGCCTCGACGTCCCCGATACGGCTCGGGCAGGCCTGCTCGAAGCGCTCGTGCAGCGCGACTTCGTCGGGCTCGAACGCGCGCTCGCCGACTCGGGGCTCTCGAGCAGCTCGGCCGAGCTGCTGATCGAGGTGCCCCAGCGCCGCGGCGGCCCGGAGGTGCTCACCGACGCACCGGCGCAGGCGGAGGAGGCGGTGACGGGCCTGCGACGGGTGCACGAGCTGCTCGAGCCGGCTGTCGCCGAGCGCGTGATCTTCGATCTCGGCCTCGTGCGCAACATCGGCTACTACACCGGCGCGGTGTTCGACGTCTATGACCCGGCGCTCGGCGCCCCGATCGGTGGCGGTGGGCGCTACGACGAGCTCGTCGGGCGCTTCGGGCGCAGCCTGCCGGCGGTCGGCTTCGCGCTCGGCGTCGACCGGCTTCACATCGCCCTCGCCGGCGAGGAGCGCGGCACCGGCGCACTGCTCGCGGGCGCCGGCGACGGGGCCGGCCCGTGACGGCAATCAACGGCCTCACGATCGCGGTCCCGCGCGGCGCGCTGTTCGGCGGCACCGTCGACCTGCTGGCAGCGCTCGGGCTCGACACCGAGGAGCTGCGCTCAAACGACCGCAAGCTGCTGTTCGAGGACATCGGCATCGTCACGATGCGCCCATCGGACGTGCCGACGTACGTCGAGGCCGGCGCCGCCGACCTTGGCGTGACCGGCAAGGACGTCCTGCTCGAGCAGGCGGCGCAGCGCTCGGCCGAGGGTGGCCGCGACGTCTACGAGCTGCTCGACCTCGGCTTCGGACGCTGCACGATGGTGCTCGCGAGCAAGGCCGGGCCGGACCCCGCGTACGAGGCGCTGCGGCGCCTGGGGGTGATGCGCGTGGCGACGAAGTACCCGCGCATCGCCGCACGCCACCTCGAGGAGACAGGCCGCCAGGCAGAGATCGTCGAGGTCAAAGGCTCGGTCGAGCTCGCGCCGCTGACGGGCATGGTCGAGGCGATCGTCGATCTGACCGCCACCGGGACGACGCTGCGCGAGAACAATCTCGTCGTGCGCGAGGAGATCGTCGTGTGCACCGCGCGCCTGGTCGCCAACCCGGTCGCGCACAAGCTCAAGGCGGCGGCGATCGACGAGCTGCTCGCCCGGCTGCGCGAGCTCCCGGCGGCGGCGCGTGGACGCGGCGCACCAGAGCCGGCGTGAGATGTGCGGCGCGTCTTTGAGATCTCGAGCGGGTGGCTGACGTGCGGATAGAGCGCCTGAGCGCCGCCGATGTCGAGCGACTCGGCGGGCCGCTGGCCGCGGCCGAGCAGGTTCGCTCGCTCGTTCGCGACGGCGACTCGGTCGCAGGGCAGGTGCGCGAGATCGTCGCGGGCGTTCGCGCCGGGGGAGACGCGGCCGTCCTGGACTACACGCGCAGGTTCGACACAGCAGGCAACAAGGCGCGGGTCCTGCGCGTCAGCGAGGAGGAGCTCGACGAGGCGATCACACAGCTCCCGCTCGAGCTGATCGCGGGGCTGCAGGTCGCGATCGCGAACGTCGCGCGCGTCGCGGAGGCGGCAATCGCGAGGGACGTGACCGTCAGCCTCCCCCAGGGCCAGCGCATCGTGCTGCGTGAGGTGCCGGTCGGCTCGGCGGCGGTGTATGTGCCCGGCGGGAGAGCCGCATATCCGAGCACGGTCGTGATGGGCGTCGTCACGGCGCGCTCGGCGGGCGTGATCGAGGTCGCCGTGTGCGCACCGCCGGGCATCGACGGGCAGATCGACCCGATCATCCTCGGCACCTGCCGGCTGTGCGGCGTGCAGCGCGTGTATCGCATGGGCGGCGCGCAGGCGGTCGCGGCGCTGGCGTACGGAACGGAGACCGTCGACCGCGTCGATGTGGTGGTCGGGCCGGGCAACCTGTACGTGCAAGAGGCCAAGCACCAGCTCTCGGCGATCGTCGGCATCGACGGCTTCGCCGGCCCCAGTGACCTGCTGATAGGGCTCGGCGAGCTCGCGGGCGAGCGCGAGCTGACGCTCGCGGCGCTCGACATGCTGGCCCAGGCAGAGCACGGCGAGGGCAGCCTCGTCGCCGCCGTCTCGTCGTCTGCGGGGGTGTGCGACGCGCTCGCCGCGACCCTTGAAAGGCTGGTCCTCGAGCGCCCGACGGTCGGCGAGGCGCAGTTCGCGCTCATCGAGGTCGCGAGCGCGCGCGAGGCGCTGTCGTTCGCGAACGCGTTCGCGCCGGAGCACCTGCAGCTGATCGGTCCTGAGATGGAGGCGCTTGCGCCGATCGTGCGCTCGGCCGGCTGCCTGTTCGTCGGCGTCGACAGCGCGACCGCGTTTGGCGACTACGTCGCGGGCTCCAACCATGTCCTGCCGACGGCGGGCGCGGCGCGCTTCTCCTCGACGCTCTCGCCACGCCATTTCCGTCGCACGATGTCCGAGGTGCACATCGGCGAGGCGGCCGCCAAGCTCGCGGCGGCCGGCGCGCCGATCGCGCGCGCGGAGGGCTTTGACGTGCACGCGGAGTCGATGGAGGCGCGCGTGCGCGAGAATCTGTAGCGATGACCCGCACCGCGACGATCGAGCGCAGGACCGCAGAGACGGACGTGCGCCTGACGCTGACCCTCGAAGGCAGCGGCGCCGGCACGCGCGAGACAGGCGTCGGCTTCCTCGATCACATGCTCGACCTGGTTGCCCGCCATGGGCACCTCGACCTCGACGTGGGCGTCAGCGGCGATCTGCAGACCGGCGCTCACCACACGGTCGAGGACACCGCGATCGTGCTCGGGCAGGCTCTCGATCAGGCGCTCGGCGAGCGTGTCGGCATCGCCCGCTACGGGTCGGCGAGCGTGCCGATGGACGAGGCTCGTGCGAGCTGCGCGATCGACATCTCCGGACGCCCGTTCACGCTGTTTGAGGCGGAGCTGCCGGCCAGCTCGACAGGCGGCTTCGAGCACGAGCTGACCGAGGAGTTCTTCCGTGCGCTCGCGAACGCGGCGAAGCTGACGCTGCACATCCGCGTGGAAGCGGGCAGCAACGCGCACCACATGATCGAGGCGGCGTTCAAGGCGTTCGCGCGCTCGCTGCGACAGGCGGTTGCGCTCGACCCGAGCGAGACGGGCGTGCCGAGCACGAAGGGGACGCTGACCGCGTGAGCGATCCGAGCAGCAGCACGCTGATTGGGGAACCGGTGGATATCGCGATCGTCGATTACGGCATGGGCAACCGCCGCTCGGTCGAGAAGGCGCTCGAGCACGTCGGCGTGCGCGCGAGCGTGACGAGCGATCACGAGCGGCTGCGGGCTGCCGCCGGGCTGGTCGTGCCCGGCGTGGGTGCATTCCCGCGCGCGATGGAGAACCTCCGCGAGCTGGGGCTCGACGCGCTGTTGCGCGAGCGCGTCGCTGCGGGCACGCCGGTGCTCGGGGTGTGCCTCGGCATGCAGCTCGCGTTTGACTCCTCGAGCGAGCTCGGCGGTGCCGCAGGCCTCGGGCTCATTCCTGGCGAGATTCGCGCGCTGCCGGCGAAGGGACTGAAGCTGCCGCACATCGGCTGGAACGAGGTCAGCTTCACAAAACCCGATTCGCCGCTCGTGGCGGACCTGCCGAGCAGCTGCGCCTTCTACCACGTGCACTCGTACGCGCCGGTGCCGGCGGATGAGCAGGACGTGCTCGGCGTCGCCGAGTACGGATCGCCGTTCGTCAGCGCTGTACAGCACGGCTCGTTCTACGGAGTGCAGTTCCACCCGGAGAAGTCCTCCGCCGCCGGCCTGCGCCTGCTCGCGAACTTCGCGCGCGTCTGCATCGGCGCGGGCGCGCCGGCCGGCCTGCCATCCGCCGTACGGTGAGGCTCTACCCGGCGATCGACATCCTCGGCGGCAACGCCGTGCGCCTCGTCCGCGGCGACTTCGATGCGAAGAAGGTCTACGACGAGGAGCCGCTGTCGGCCGCCCGCGCGTGGGTGCAGGCGGGCGCCGAGTACCTGCACGTCGTCGACCTCGACGGCGCGAAGGCGGGGCAGCCGGTGAACCTCGATCAGCTCCGTCGCATCGCCGTCGATGCGGGGGTCCCGGTGCAGTACGGCGGCGGGCTGCGCACGACGCAGGCAGTCGCCGATGCGCTGGACGCGGGCGCAGCGCGCGTGATCCTCGGCACCGCTGCCTTCGCCGACCCCGAGCTGCTGACGGAGGTGCTTTCCACACACGGACCCGAGCGCGTGCTCGTCGGCGTCGACGTCCGCGGCGGCCGCGTCGCGACGCACGGCTGGCTGCAGAGCACCGACATCCAGGCGCGCGACGCGTTCGCCGAGCTGCAGCGTCACGGCGCGCGCCACTTCGTCTTCACGAACGTCGACCACGACGGCATGCTCGATGGCGCCAACCGCGAGGAGGTCGCGTGGGTGGCGCGCGCGGTCGGCGACGGCAGCGTGATCATCTCCGGCGGCATCGGCAGCCGCGAGGACCTGGAGGCGCTCGCGGAGCTGCGGCGCGAGCTGGTGCTCGACGCGCTCGACGGCGTGATCGTCGGCACGGCCCTCTACGAGGGCCGTTTCACCGTCGCGGAGGGCAAGCGGGCACTCGCCGACCATCTACGCTGAGCGCGTGCATTTCAAGCGCGTGATCCCCTGCCTGGACGTCGATGCGGGCCGCGTCGTGAAGGGCGTCGAATTCGTCGACATTCGCGATGCGGGCGACCCGGTGGAGCTCGCGGCGCACTACGACCGCGCGGGCGCGGACGAGGTCGTGTTCCTCGACATCACGGCGACGCACGAGAAGCGCGACACGATCGCAAAGCTCGCGCGCAGCACCGCGGACGAGGTCTTCGTCCCGTTCACGATCGGCGGCGGCATTCGCTCGGTGGCGGACGCGCAGTCGGTTCTCGACGCGGGCGCGGACAAGGTGTCGGTGAACTCCGCCGCGCTGCAGCGCCCGGAGCTGCTGAACGAGCTCGCTGACGTGTTCGGCGCCCAGTGCGTGGTGCTGGCAATCGACGCGAAGGCGCGGATGCGAGGGGACGATGAGGAGCTCGGCTGGGAGGCGTACCTCGCCGGCGGGCGCACCCCGACGGGGCGCGACGTCGTCGAGTGGGCGCAGGAGGCGGTCGAGCGCGGCGCGGGGGAGATACTGCTGACGAGCATGGACCGCGACGGCACGAACGACGGCTATGACCTGCCGTTGACGCAGGCGGTCAGCGACGCGGTAGGCGTCCCGGTGATCGCGTCCGGCGGCGCGGGCGAGCTCGATCACCTCGTACAGGCGTTGCAGGCGGGCGCGGACGCGGTTCTGTGCGCGTCGATCTTTCACTACGGTCGCTATACGGTGGCCGAAGCGAAGTCCCATCTCGCGGCGGCGGGCATCCCCGTGCGCTGCATGGTCTGACGCGGCATGCGCGCTGCACGACGCTCGAGCGGGGCGAGCGCGTGAGCGTGGGCGACGTTGCGCGCGGCGGTGCGGTCCTGCGCGCACTGGCAGCGCAACCGGGGGGAGCGCAGCTGCAGCTGATCGCGCGCGACCGGGACGATCTTGCGCTCGTCGGCGGGGCCGTACGCGACCTGCTGCTGGGGCGCTCGCCGCGAGAGCTCGACGTGGTCGTGGCGGGGGACGCGGCAGCGCTTGCGCACGAGCTCGCCTCGGCGCTTGGCGCGCAGACGACGCTGCACGGACGCTTCGGGACGGCTGTGGTCGAGTGGGAGGCGGGACGCGTGGACCTCGCGGAGCGCCGCGCGGAGTCCTACCCGCAGCCGGGTGCGTTGCCGGAGGTGCGCCGCGGAAGCGCGGAGGAGGACCTGCGTCGCCGGGACTTCACGGTCAACGCGATCGCGGTCGTGCTCGGCGGCGCACGCAGGGGCGAGGTGCAGGGCGCGGAGCACGCGCTCGAGGATCTGGCTGCGGGGCGCCTGCGCGTCCTGCACGCGCGTAGCTTCATCGACGATCCCACGCGACTGCTGCGTCTGGCCCGCTACGGCGCGCGCCTGGGCTTCGAGGCGGAGGCGCAGACGGCGCAGCTGGCCGAGCAGGCGCTCGCTGCGGGTGCGCTGCGCACGATCTCTCGCTCGCGTGTTGGTGGGGAGCTGCGGCTGGCGCTGACAGAAGCGGACGCGCTCGCGGCGCTGCGGTCATTGAACGATCTCGGCGTGCTGAGCGCGATCGACCCGGCGCTCGTCCTCGACGAGCCGCTCGCGCGGCGCGCGCTGTCGCTGCTTCCGCGCGAGGGCAGGCCGGACCTGCTGCTGATGGCCTCGCTGCTGCTCGCCGTGGGCGGGAGCGGAGACGGCGACGGTGAGCGGATCGCGTTCGAGCTGCTCGATGGGCTGGAGTTCAACGCGGGCGAACGCGAGCGGATCACGCGCAGCGCGACGATCGCGCGCTCGCTCGCACAGAGGATCGCGCGCACGCAGAGGCCGTCGCAGCTGCACGATGCCGTGTTCGCGCAGCCGCTGGAGGCGGTCGTGCTCGCGGCCGCCTCCAGCGCGGACGGCGGCGAGGACGTGAGCGCGAAGGTGGCTGACTGGCTCGAGCACTTGCGCGGTGTGCGTCTGGCGATCACCGGCGATGATCTGCTGCGCGCGGGCGTGCGCGGCGGGCCGGAGCTCGGCAGGCGCCTGGAGATCGCGCTCGCGCGCAAGCTCGACGGCGAGCTGCAGGGTGGGGCGCAGGCCGAGCTCGCGGCTGCGCTCGAGGCGCAGGTATGAGCTCTCCTGAGCCGGACCTCGAGCTGGAGCTCGCGGGCGCCGGCCGGGCGCTGTTCACGACGAGCTCGGCGGGCAACCTGTCGCTGCGCGCGGGCGAGGAGCACGAGCGCGGTCTCGAGCGCCGCGACGAGCTGTGCGCGTCGCTCGGCCTGCGAAGGCTGTGCGCGAGCCCGCAGGTGCACGGCACGGAGGTCCGGCGCGTGCTCGATGTCGCCGGCTCGGGCGGGCGCCCGCTCGCGCTGAGTGCGGACGGGCACGCGACGGCGCTGCAAGGGGTCGGGACGATGGTGCTCGCGGCCGACTGCCTGCCGGTGGCGCTCGGCTGCGCGGGTGCGGTGGCGATGGTCCACGCCGGCTGGCGCGGCCTGGCGGCGGGGGTGCTCGAGGAGGGCGTGCGGGCCCTGCGCGAGCTCGCCGGCGAGCAGGAGATCGTCGCGATCGTCGGGCCTGGCGCGGGCGCCTGCTGTTATGAGGTCGGACCGGAGGTTCACCGCGCGTTCGGCGTCGCCGCCGGCGCAGCTGCGCACATCGACCTACGGGCGATCGCGCACGAGCGGCTGCTCGGCGCGGGCGTCGACCGCGTCCTCGACGTGCAGGCATGCACGATCTGCGACCCGCGCTTCTTCTCTCACCGGCGCGAAGGCGCGCTCGCTGGTCGCCAGGCGGGAGTCGCGTGGCTGAGCTGATCACCGGCCTTCGCGCTGAGCGCGTCCGCGGCAACCTCGAGCGAATCCGCGGCGAGATCGCGGGCGCGTTGCGGCGAGCGCCTCAGCCGCGCACGGGTCCGCACGGACCGACGGTGGAGATCCTCGCGGCCGTCAAGTACGTCGCGCTGGAGGATCTGCCGGAGCTCGCGGCGGCGGGCATCAGGCTCGTCGGCGAGAATCGGGCGCAGGAGCTCCAACAGAAGGTGGCCGCGCACGGCGGGCTGTTCGAATGGGACTTCATCGGCCAGCTGCAGAGCCGGCGCGTGCGCCTGATCGTCCCGCACGTGCGTCTGATCCACTCGGTCGCCTCGGAGTCGGCGCTGCGCGAGCTCGAGCGCCAGCGTGCGCTCGCGCGCCCGGGGCTGCGGATCCTGCTGCAGGTGAACGTCGCGGGGGAGGCCGGCAAGGCCGGCATCGCGCCGCAGGGGATCGACACGTTCATCGCCCGCTCGCCGTTCCCGGTCGCGGGACTGATGACGATGCCGCCGTTGAGCGCCGACGCTGAGGCAAGCCGCCGGTGGTTCGCGGCGCTGCGCGAGCTGGCGCACGCCCACGGCCTCGAGCAGCTGTCGATGGGCACCTCGCAGGACTACGTCGTCGCCGTCGAAGAGGGCGCGACAATAGTGCGAATCGGCACGACCCTATACGATTGACGGTCGACGGCTGGCGCCCGCGCGCACCCCGGAATCACTAGCATCAGCAGGGAAACCCGTCCGCCGCGCGAACACGCACCTACAGCTATGGCATTCCGCGACTCCTGGCACAGCGCCCTCGTGTATTTCGGCCTCGCCGAGGAATACCACGACGACTACGAAGAGGAGCCGGCGCCGGAGGCGGAGATCGAGGACCGCTACCGCGAGCGCCCGAACGTCCGCAGGCTGCGCCGCCGCCGCGACGAGTTCGACGACATCTTCGCCGACGACGACGGTGCCGACGCCGGCCAGAGCGGCGGTCGTGGAGGGCGTGGCCGCGCGACGACGGTGCTCAAGCCTGTCGCCGCCCGCGGCAACGGTGACGTGCGCGTGCACCTGGTGATCCCGAAGTCCTTCAACGACGCCCAGCAGATCGCGGACAAGTTCAAGGACTCGATTCCCGTGATCCTCAACCTCCAGAACGCCGACACGGACCTCTCCAAGCGCCTGATCGACTTCGCGTCGGGGCTGACGTATGCGCTCGACGGAGGCATGCAGCGGATCGCCGACAAGGTCTTCATGCTGACCCCGCGCAATGTCGAGATCTCCGCCGAGGAGCGGGCGCGGCTGATAGAGAAGGGCTTCTTCAACCAGTCCTGACTGAGGCGCGATACCTCAGTACCGCTCTCCGCTCGTCATTAGTCTGGAGTCCTCATGCAGATTGGTCTGATTGGTTGCGGGAACATGGCTCGGGCGCTCGCTCGCGGATGGGGGCGCCCGGTGCTTTGCGCGGATCCGGTCGCGGAGCGGGCGCGCGCGCTGGCGGACGAGCTCGGAGGGGAGGCGTTGGCTAGCAACGCGGAGGTGGCGGCGCGTTCGGAGCTCGTGGTCCTCTGCCACAAGCCAGCGCAGCTCGCGGCGGTCGCGGGCGAAGTCGGCGCGGGCTCGACGCCGATCGCGTCGATCCTCGCGGTGACGCCGCTAGCGGCTCTGCGCGAGGCCTATCCGGGCAGACCGGTGTACCGCTTCATTCCCTCGCTCCCGGTCGAAGTGCGCCAGGGCGCGCTCGTGCAGGCGGCCGGGCCGGGCCAGCTCGACGATGAGGACTCGCAAGGCTCGGGCGCGCAGCTCGACGCAGCGGTCGCCGAGTTGTTCGCGGAGCTCGGGACGCTAGTGGTCCTCGACGACTCTCTGGTTGACGTCGCGACGGGCCTGATGTCGTGCGCGCCGGCTTACGTGGCGCTCGTGGCGGAGGCGCAGGTGGACGCGGGCGTGCGTCGCGGCATCCCGGCGGCGCAGGGCGCGGAGCTGGTGGTGCAGACGCTCGCGGGCACCGCCGAGCTGCTGCGCCGGCGTGGCTACGACACGATGGCCGTCCGCCGCGAGGTCTCCTCACCGGGTGGCCTGACCGCACGCGGCGTCGATGCGCTCGAGCGCGCAGGGCTGCGGCGCGCGTTCAGCGACGCGCTCGACGCGGTGCTCGAGCCGCCTCGATCAGGGGGCGGGCGAGGATGATCATCGCGAGCGCGCGCACGGACGTCGCGGGCTTCCTGTCGGCGCTGATCTACGTGTACATCCTCACGATCTTCCTGTATATCGTGATCCAGCTGCTGTTCTCGGTTGGCGTGCGCCCGCCGTACTCGCGTGCGAGCGATGTCGTGCTGGGCTTCCTGCACGACGTCTGCGAGCCCTTCCTGCGACTGTTTCGTCGCTTCCTGCCGCAGCTCGGCGCGATCGACCTGAGCCCGATGCTCGCCATCATCACGCTGTACATCATCGACATCGTGGTCGTTCAGGGCATCATCAGCTGAGGCCTGGGCTCTTATGAGGCCCCCGCCAACTCCGCCCAGCCAACCGACCCCATCCACCCCGCCAACTCCACCGCCCCCGCTCGCGGCGAGCGACGGGCCCGGTCGAGGCGCGGCGCGATCGGAGCGACGACGCGCACGAACGGCGTGGCTGCGCGCCGGGCTGGTGATGGTGTTCGTGGTCGTGCTCGACCAGGTGAGCAAGCACGCGATCGAACGCTCGATCGTGCCCGGCGAAGAACGCTCGTTCCTGCCTGGCGTCGAGCTCGTCGACACGCACAACCACGGCGTCGCGTTTGGCTTTCTCCCTGGCGATCAGCTGCTCGTGACGATCCTCATCGGCCTGGCGGTGGTGGCGCTGCTCAGCTACTTCTCGCTGCACGCGACGCAACCGTTGATGTGGCTGCCGACGGGGATGCTCACGGGTGGGGCGCTCGGCAACATCCTCGACCGTGTCCGCCACGGCTCGGTGACGGACTTCGTCAAGCTCCCGCTCGGCTGGCCCCCGTTCAACCTGGCGGATGCGTCGATCACGCTTGGCGTCGTGGTCCTGGTCCTGATCGTCGATCACGCCCGCCACGCGAAGTCGTGAGCGGCGAGGCGCCTTCGCCGCCGTTCACGATCGCCTTTCAGGACGAGTCGCTGATCGTCGTCGACAAGGGCCCTGGTGTGGTCGTGCACCCTGCACGGGGGCACCGCGAGGACACGCTCGCCCAGCTGCTGGCGCCGTTGGTGGACGGCGAGCAGGGCGCCCAGGAGGAGCGGCGCGGGATCGTGCACCGCCTGGACCGCGACACCTCGGGGCTGCTCGTGGTGGCGCGCAGCGACGAGGTCCTGCGACGTCTGCAGGCGGCGCTCGCGGACAGGCTGATCGAGCGCGAGTATCTCGCGCTGGTCGAGGGGCGCCCGCCGGCGCGCTCGGGCACGATCGAGGCCCCGATCGGGCGCGACCCGCGGGTGCGCACGCGCATGGCGGTCGGCGGCGCGGGGCAGCGCGAGGCCCGCACCCACTTCACGCTCGAGCGAGCGCTCGCGAGCACGTCGCTGCTGCGGCTGCGCCTGGAGACGGGGCGAACTCACCAGATCCGCGTGCACCTGCGCGCGATCGGGCATCCGGTATGCGGGGACCCCGAGTACGGCACGCCCGGGCTGCTGGGACTCGAGCGCCAGTTCCTGCACGCGACGCGCCTGGCGTTCGACCACCCGCTGAGCGGCGAGCGGATCGAGGTCAGCTCCCCGCTGCCGGCCGATCTGCAAAGCGCGCTGACCCGCGCCGAACGGGTATCCTGATCTACAAATCTGGAACCTCGACCCGTGTGGTAGCGGATCGCGGCCCTGCCCGGAGTGACTGAAGCTCAACCAGCTCCGGGTCCGCGCCGTCCGCACGGAACTCAAAAACGCACATAACAAGGGAGTAGCCCGTGGCTGAAGTAGGCATTGCGGAGCTGCTGGAGGCCGGCGTCCATTTCGGCCATCAGACGCGCCGCTGGAACCCGAAGATGCGCCGCTTTATTCATGGCGAGCGCGGCGGCATCTACATCATCGATCTGCTCAAGACGCAGGCGCTGTTGGCGCAGGCGCAGGAGTTCGCGGGCACGCTCGCCCACCGTGGCGGCACGGTCCTGTTCGTGGGCACGAAGAAGCAGGCGCGCGACACGATCAAGGATGTCGCTGAGAGCGCCGACATGCCCTACGTCAACCACCGCTGGCTCGGCGGTCTGCTGACGAACTTCCAGACGATCAGCCAGCGTATTCGTCGCCTGCACGACCTCGAACGCTACGAGGCCGACGGGCAGCTGGCGCTGCTGCCAACGCGCGAGCGGATGGCCGCACAGGCCGATCTGGCGAAGCTGCGGGCGAACCTCGGCGGCGTCAAGAACATGCAGCGGGTGCCCGACGCGATGTTCGTGATCGACCTGAAAACTGAGGAGATCGCGGTCAAAGAGGCCCGGCGCCTGCGCATCCCGATCATCGGCCTGGTCGACACCAACTGCGACCCGGACGGGATCGACTTCGTCATCCCCGGCAACGACGACGCGATCCGCTCGTGCGCGCTGATCACGCAGGCGATCGGCCAGGTTGTCTCCGAGGGGCACTCGGTGTTCCGCGCCGAGGAGGAGCGCGCCCGCAAGGAAGCCGAGGAGAAGGCCCGACTGGAGGCGGAGGCACGCGCCAAGCGCGAAGCCGAGGAACAGGCCAAGCGCGAGGCCGAGGAGCTGGCCAAGAAAGAGGCGGCTGAGCGCGAGGCAGCCAGCCGCGCGGCAGCGGCTCAGGCTGCCCAGACGGCGCAGCCGGCGGCGTCGGCGCCCCAGCAGGCTCCAGCGGCTGCCCAGACGGCGCAACCGGCCGCGCAACAGGCGCCACCGCCCGCGCCTGCGACGCCAACGCCAGAGCCGCCGGCCGCACCTGAGCCTGCGACAGACGCCGCTCAGGCCGCCGCCGGCGACAGTGCTCCCCCTGAGGGTGCCGGCGCGCCGGCACAGGGCGAGGACGCGGTCCATGCTGAGGCAGAGGCGCAGGCCGACGCCGAGCAGCACCCCTCGGCGGGCGACGCGCCGCCTGAGGATGCGGCTTCCGAGCAGGGCGAGGACGCCGTGCACGCGGAAGCGCTGGCACAGGCCAACGCCCAGCCGAATGCCGAGGTGCCGGCCGCAGCGCCGCAGGACGTTGAGCAGGCGGAGCCGGCAGCCGAGCCGGCGGCGACGGTAGCCGGCGCGACGGGCGAGGCAGCGGCCGGCGAGGACAGCCAAGAGACGACCGCGGAGGCAAGCGCATCATGAGCACAGTTGAGATCGGCGCGAAGGACGTGAAGGCTCTGCGCGAGCGCACGGGCGCGGGCATGATGGACTGCAAGAAAGCGCTCACCGAGGCGCAGGGCGACATCGACAAGGCGATCGAGATCCTGCGGGTCAAGCAGGGCAAGAAGATCCAGGATCTTGGCGAGCGCGCCGCGACCGAGGGCACGGTGCAGGCCTACGTGCACGCCGGCTCGAAGGTCGGCGTGCTGATCGAGGTCGACTGCAACACCGACTTCGTCGCGAAGAACGAGGACTTCGTGAGCTTCTCGCGCGAGGTTGCGATGCAGGTCGCGGCGTCTCCCGACGTCAAATACGTCAGCCGCGAGGACGTCCCCGCCGAGCTGCGTGACGCTGAGGCGCGAATCTACGAGCAGGAGGCCGCGGACAAGCCGGAGAACGTTCGCGAGAAAATCGTCACCGGCAAGCTCGACTCGTGGCTGGCTGGCATCGTGCTGCTCGAGCAGGAGATGCACAACCCGAAGTTCGACGGCAAGACGGTCCAGCAGCTGCGCGACGAGCTGACCGCGACGACCGGCGAGAACGTCGTCATCCGCCGCTTCGCCCGCTTCTCCATAGGCCAATAGGCCTCGGCACCGTGGACACTGCGCGAGGCGGCGTCCTCGATCGCTCGCGTGCGCAGAGGGGATAGGCTGCCCGGCGATGGCCCCTGCCTTCAAACGCATCCTCCTGAAGCTCTCGGGCGAGGCTCTGATGGGCAGCCTCGACTTTGGCACGGACCCCGAGCGCGTGGCGGCTGTCGCACGCCAGGTCACGGCTGTGCGCGACCAGGGCGTGGAGGTGGCGATCGTGGTCGGTGCGGGCAACATCTACCGCGGCATGCAGGGGGCGGCGGCGGGCATGGACCGCTCGACGGCCGACTACATGGGCATGCTCGCGACGGTGCTGAACGCGCTGCCGCTGCAGGACGCGCTCGAGAAGATCGGCACGAACACGCGCGTGCAATCGGCGCTCAGCATCTCCGAGGTGGCCGAGCCGTACATCCGCAGGCGCGCGATGCGCCACCTCGAGAAGGGGCGCGTGGTGATCTTCGCGGCGGGCACCGGCAACCCGTTCTTCACGACCGACACGGCCGCCGCGCTGCGCGCAGCGGAGATCCACGCGGAGATCATCCTGATGGCGAAGAACGGCGTCGAGGGTGTCTACACGGCCGACCCGGCGCTCGACCCTGCGGCGGAGTTCATCCCGGAAATCACGCACATGGAGGCGCTCGAGCGTCGCCTGCGGGTGATGGACTCGACCGCGCTGGCGCTGTGCATGGAGAACGGGATGCCGCTGAACGTGTTCAACATGGATGACGAGGCCAGCCTCGCCCGGATAATCTCAGGCGAGCGTGTGGGTACGCTCGTATCGACGGCAACGGGAGAGGGCGATGGCGACTGAGAACCTGATCGACGAACTGCTGCAGGACGCCGGCGAGCGGATGAGCAAATCCGTCGAGTCGGCCACCCACGAGTTCTCGACCGTGCGCACAGGACGGGCGAGCCCGGCGCTGCTCGACCGCGTCATCGTCGACTACTACGGGGCGATGACTCCGTTGAACCAGCTGTCGACGATCTCCGCCCCGGAAGCGCGCCTGCTGACGGTTCAGCCGTACGACAAATCCTCGCTGAAGGCGATCGAGAAGGCGATCAACGAGTCCGACGTGGGGCTGACGCCGTCCAACGACGGCAACATCGTGCGCCTGGTCGTGCCCGAGCTGACCGAAGAGCGCCGCCGCGAGCTGGTCAAGGTCGTGCGCAACCTCGCCGAGGAGGGGCGCGTGGCGATCCGCAACGTACGCCGCGACACGATGCAGCACCTGCGCGAGCTCAAGGCCGAGGGCGATGCGTCCTCCGACGATGAGCACCGCGCAGAGGTGGAGCTGCAGAAGCTGACCGATGCTCGTGTCGGCGACCTCGACGGCGTGCTGAAGGCCAAGGAAGAGGAGATCCTCGCCGTCTGATGGCCGCCGCCGGGGAACCCGTGTCGGCGACAGGTCGGGAGCCCGATCCCCGCCCGGACAGCGATCCGCAATCGTCCCGCTCGGTCGCTCGCTACGTGGCGATCATCACCGACGGCAATGGCCGCTGGGCGCGCGCCCACGACAGGTCGGTCAACGATGGCCACAGCGCGGGTGCGGATACCGTCAAGGCGCGCCTGCGCGACGCGGCGGAGCTCGGGATCGAGGAGTTCACGGTGTACTCGTTCTCGACCGAGAACTGGTCACGCCCGCCCGAGGAGGTGCGGGGCCTGATGGCGATGTTCTCTCAGCGGATCGTCGATGAGACACCTGAGCTCCACGAGGAAGGTGTGCGCATGCGCTTCATCGGCCGCCGCGAGGGCGTCGGCGAGCAGCTGAACAAACAGATGAGCTGGGCGGAAGCGCTCACCGATGCCAACAGCCGGATCACGATGTTCGTCGCGTTCAACTACGGCGGTCGAGCCGAGATCGTGGATGCCGCGCGGCGCTTCACGGGTAGCAGCGAAGAGGAGTTCCGCGCGTGCCTGTACGCACCGGAGATGCACGACCCCGATCTGATCATTCGCACCAGCGGCGAGCGTCGCCTGTCGAACTACCTGCTGTGGCAGTCGGCGTACTCCGAGCTGGTCTTCCGCGAGGAGCTATGGCCGGACTTCACGCGCGAGGCGCTCGAACAGTCGCTGGCCGAGTACGCCGAGCGCAGGCGTCGGTTCGGCGGGCGATGACGGGCTGCTGATGGCCAGCGGGCCGCACACGCCCTACGGTGCCCGGCGCACGCGCGAGCCGCCGCCTTCGAACCCGCCCGCGCGTGGCGGTCGCGCGCGCCGATCTGGCATCAGGCGCGCTCGAGCGCAGGGAGGGCAACCCTCGGAGCTGGGCGCACGGGTGCTCGTGGCGATCCCCGCGATCGCGGTCGCGCTGTTCCTCGTGATCGAAGGCGGCGCGGTCTTCGCGCTGGGCATGTTCGTGCTCGGTGCGGTGTGCATGCACGAGCTGTATGGGATGTACGAGCGCGCACGGCCGGCGCGCCTGGCCGGCTACCTCGCGCTCGCCGGGTTGCTCGCGGCGGCGCTGTACGGCGACCAGTTCCAGGTCCTGCTCGTCGCCGTCGTGGCCCTGCCGGTCGTGTTCGCGCTGACGCTGCTACAGCCGCAGCCGAGCGTCGGAGGGCTCGCGATGACGCTGCTCGGGGTCTACTGGATCGGCTTCGCGCTCGCGCACGCTGTGATGTTGCGCGGGCTGCCGCACGGGCTCGGCATCGTGATCGACATCGCCGTCGGCACGTTCCTCGGGGATACCGGGGCGTATCTTGGCGGCCGCCTGTTCGGACAGCGGCCGCTCGCGCCGTCGATATCGCCGAACAAGACCGTCGAGGGCCTCGTCATCGGCATGTTCTTCGCCGTCCTCGGGGTGTGGATCGCCGGTCGCTACCAGGAATGGCTGCCGGGCACGCACGCGCTCGTGCTCGGCCTCGGCGTCGCGCTCGTGGCCCCAATCGGCGACCTGTTCGAGTCGTTCGTCAAGCGCGAGGCCGGCACGAAGGACTCAGGCGGGCTGTTCGGCGCGCACGGGGGCGCGCTCGACCGCCTCGACGCGATCCTGTTCGCGGCGGTTGTTAGCTATTACATCTGGTTCGCGTACGTGCACTAGCGTCCTCGAGAGCCAAAGAGCCCTGCCCACCCGCGCTCCGTCCAGAATTGGACTGTACGGTGTGAGTTTTTTGACTCCGCGCGATCCCACGCGCGAATCACGCGGTATTAGAATCCACGCAGCCGCAAACGATCGCCGGACCGTTTGGCGGCCCCTACGCTCGGCGCCGTCCCGCCGCAGGTGAGAGCGCGCGTGCGACACAGCAGTCAACGACAAACAAGGGGGGCTTTATGCGCAGGTGCAACCTGATCGTCGCGGCGCTCGGTGTGGCGGCGGCAATCACGCTGGTGAATGCCGTAGGCGCATCAGCAAAGGACCTCAACCTCTTTTCACCGGCTTTCGGTAACGTCGCGGCCGGTAACGAAGTGGAAGCGGACGCCAGTACGTGGTCGATCGACACGTCGAAAGGAGCCGTCGTGTGCCATGAAACGACCGGCTTTGACGGCCTCACGGGAGCGGACGTCACGAACGGGGCAAAGGCCGACGCGATCCACATGACGAAAGACCAGAACGGCTTCTACAAAGAGGAATGCGAAAACGATACGTCGCTCGCAGGGAAAGTCGTCGTGTCGCAGGGTCGATGTGCGGAGGACGTGCCGCCTGAAAAGATGGAAGCGACGTTCAAGCTGGGCGCATCGAGGAAGGCCGAATACTTGACCACCGACCGTTTCGAATCCGGCTGCCTGGGGCTCGAATGGGTGGGACAGTGCACGAATGGATACTGGCTTCC
Source organism: uncultured Solirubrobacteraceae bacterium (assembly GCA_963759265.1). GTDB lineage: Bacteria > Actinomycetota > Thermoleophilia > Solirubrobacterales > Solirubrobacteraceae > Palsa-744. The sequence goes on along the minus strand of CAVWYR010000001.1, from coordinate 2,717,694 downwards.
CGCGAAGATGAAGGGTAAGGTCAGTGTCAGCGGAGACCTCGCCGTCAAATTCGAACACCAGAAAGTCGAAAATAACGGCGCTTACGGGTCGTGTCCCACGGGTCCGGGCTATTACAGCGTCGATTTCGATGCCTGGTGGGTGCACATCGGTGCAGAAGAATCGAGGATCGAAGATCAGCTCGTGAAATAGTGCGATGCATGGGTCTCCGGTCGTCGTAGCGGCCGGAGACCTACTCCCTGCCTCGTCCGGTGGGACGCGCGTCGTCTCTGTCGGGTGAGCCTGGTAAGGCCCCGGCGCATGACCCACCGGTCTCGACCCCGACGGCTTCATCTCTTCGAGTCGATGGGCTCCGCGCTGGCCTCGCAGCACAGCAGACACGGTAGGCTCGGCTGCATGCCTGCTCAGGAAGGACGAGCGCCGAGGCCGAAGCGCGGCGACCCGAACGTCAAGATGATGCGCTTGAGCTTGAGCACCGAAGAGTGGCGCAAGCTGCGCGTGTGGGCCGCCGAAGAGGACACGAGCATGCAGCAGATCGTCGCGGAGGTCATCCGCCGCGAGCTCGAGCGCAAGCCGCGTCGGGGGTATTGAGCGCATGCCGACGCGCAAGCGCCTACTGATCCTGGGCTCGACCGGCTCGATCGGAACGCAGGCGCTCGACGTGTGCGCGCGCAGCGACGAGCTCGAGCTCGTCGGTCTCTCCGCCGGGCGCTCGTGGGAGGAGCTGATCGAGCAGGCACGCGCGCATGGCGTCACGCGTGTCGCGCTCAGCGACGAGCACGCCGCGGCGCGGGCCTCTGAGGCGTGGACCGACGGCGAGGTGCTGGTCGGCAGCGAAGGGCTCGTGCGCCTCGTTGTCGAGTCCGGCGCCGATCTCGTTCTGAACGCGCTCGTCGGCTCCGCCGGACTCGGACCGACGGTCGCGACGCTCGGCGAGGGGATCGACCTGGCGCTGGCCAACAAGGAGTCGCTGGTCGTCGGCGGCGAGCTCGTCACGGCGCTCGCCGAGGCCACCGGCGCGAGGATCGTCCCGGTCGACTCCGAGCACACCGCGCTGCACCAGCTGATCGCTGGGCAGCCGCCCGGGGCTGTGCAGGGTCTGACGATCACGGCCAGTGGGGGACCGTTTCGCGGTCGCCGACGTGAGGAGCTGCACGACGTGACGGTGACCCAGGCGCTCGCCCACCCCACGTGGGCGATGGGCGGCAAGATCACGATCGACTCGGCGACGCTGATGAACAAGGGCCTCGAGTTGATGGAGGCCCACCATCTGTTCGGCACCCCTTATGAGCGCATCGACGTGGTCGTGCACCCGCAGTCGCTCGTGCACGGCCTCGTGCAGCTCGCCGACGGCGCGATGCTCGCCCATCTCGGTCCTCCAGACATGCGCATCGCGATCTCCTATGCGCTGCACGGCGGCGAGAGCGTGCAGCTGCCGATCCAGGCGCTAGACCTGGCGGCGGTTGGCGAGCTGACGTTCGAAGCGGTCGACCTCGATGCCTTCCCATGTCTGCGCCTCGCAGGCGAGGCGGCGCGCGAGGGCGGCACGGCGCCGTGCGTGCTGAACGCCGCCAACGAGATCGCCGTTCACGCCTTCCTCGAGGGCAGGCTGCGCTTCCTCGAGATCTCCGAAGTGATCGAGCGCACGCTCACGCAGTTGGGGAGCGAGCCGATCCTCTCCTTCGAGTCGCTCTACGAAGCCGACCGGCACGCTCGGGCGAGCGCGGGGGAGGCCGTCGCGGAGCTCGCCTAGGCCAAACGGCGGCGCGCTCGATCGGCGAGCAGACATTGACGGCGAGCGGGGCGAGGACGGGCTCCGCTATCGCGTCCAAAGATAAATTGCAACCGCCGAGAAACTCAGGAGCGCCTGCCACACTGAGCGCGTGAGCTGGGCCCTGACAATCCTCGGCATCGTGGTGTTGATCGTGCTCCACGAGCTGGGGCATTTCACCGCCGCCAAGGCCGTCGGCATGCGCGTCGAGCGTTTCTCGCTGTTCTTCCCACCGACGCTGTTCCGCGTGCGCCGCGGAGAGACCGAGTACGCGATCGGAGCGATCCCCGCAGGCGGCTACGTGAAGATCACCGGCATGAGCCCCGAAGAGCTCGACGGGCTCGAGCCGGAGGTCGCCAGACGGGCCTATTACGCGCAGGCGCCGTGGAAGCGCATCGTCGTGATCCTCGCCGGTCCCGGCGTCAACATCCTGATCGCCTTCCTGCTGTTCTGGGCGGTCCTGTTCACGGGCAGCCTCAACGGCGACATCGCGCTCGGCAACCTCGATCCGTCGGTACAGACACTCGTCGCGACGACCTCCGTCGAAGCGGTCGAGCGGGGTAGGCCCGCCGACGGCGTGCTGCGCGCAGGGGATCACATCCTCACGGTCGAAGGCAAGCCGGCGCAGAACACCTTGACGGTGCAATCGAGGATCGATGCGCATCGCTGCGCGGGCACGCCCGTCGAAGGCTGCAAGGCCAGCACGCCGGTACACCTCACCGTCCGCCGCGCCGGGCGCGATCTGACATTCACCGTGTACCCGCGCTATGACGAGCAGCTCAAGCGCATGCTGATCGGCTTCAGCTTCGCCGCAGCACCCAAATCCTTCGGCGTCATCTCAGCCGCGAGCGCCGCCCTCGGCGAGATGTGGCACACGACGACAGGCACGCTCACCGGTTTTGTCCACGCCCTCACCAGCTCGAAGGCGCGCAAGCAGATCTCGAGCATCGTCGGGATCACCCAGGATGCCCACGAAACGGTTGTCGCCGGCGCCGGCTTCGCGCTCGTCTTCCTCGGCTTCCTGTCGCTGATTCTCGCCGTCATCAACCTCTTCCCGTTCCTTCCGCTCGACGGTGGCCACATCCTGTGGGCGGTCGCGGAGAAGGTCCGCGGACGCAGGATCTCGCTGATGGCGATGTACCGCTACAGCTCGGTCGGGATCGTGCTGCTCGTGTTCCTCGTGATCAACGGCATCGGCAACGACATCGGGCGCCTTGGCGGCTGAGCTGGGCGCCGGCGCCGACTCGGCGCGGGCTCGCGCGCTGCAACGCCGCGGCGGGCTGTGCTTGAGCTTGCGCCGGGCATCGTAGAATCACACCATGGCATCCACACGGCAGATCCAGGTGGGCAGCGTCGCGGTCGGCGGTGGCGCCCCGGTGGCGGTGCAGACGATGACCAAGACCGAGACCGCCAACCTGCAGGCGACGATGGATCAGATCCGCACGGTCGCAGACGCCGGCGCTGACATCGTGCGCGTCGCGGTGCCCCGCGAGCAGGACGCCGAGGCGCTCAAGACGATCGTCGCGCAGTCTCCGATCCCGATCATCGCGGACATCCACTTCAACCACACGCTCGCGCTCAAGTCGATCGAAGCGGGCGCCCACTGCGTGCGGCTGAACCCCGGCAACATCGGCGGTCCCGAGAAGGTCGCGGAGGTGATCGCGCTGGCCAAGCAGCGCGGCACGCCGCTGCGTGTCGGGGTGAACTCCGGCTCGCTGCCCAAGCATCTACGTCAGCTCGAGTACGACAACCCGGTCGAGGCGCTCGTCACGGCCGCGATCGAGACGGTCGAGCTGATGGAGAGCCTCGACTTCGAGAACTTCAAGGTCTCGATGAAGTCCACGTCGGTGCCCAACACGATCGCCTCCAACCGCATGCTCTCGCAGAAAATCCCCTACCCGCTGCACCTCGGCGTCACCGAGGCCGGCACGAAGTGGTCGGGTTCGCTGAAGTCGGCCGTCGGGCTGGGCACGCTGCTCGCTGACGGCATCGGCGACACGATCCGCATCTCGCTCTCGACGTTTCACGCCGAGGAGGAGGTCAAGGTCGCGTGGGAGATCCTGAAGGCGCTGAAGCTGCGTGAGCGCGGGCCTGACCTGATCGCCTGCCCGACCTGCGGGCGCCTGCAGTTCGACATGGACAGCGTCGTCGCTGAGGTGGAGCGGCGCCTTGAAGCCTACGAGGACCCGATCGAGGTGTCCGTGCTCGGGTGCGCGGTCAACGGCATCGGCGAGGCGCGCCACGCCGACTTCGGCATCACCGGCGCGAAAGACATGGGCATGATCTACTCCAAGGGCGAGCCGCTGAAGAAGGTGCCGACCGAGCAGTTGGTCGATGAGCTGTTCCAGGAGATCGATCGCTACTACGCCGCCGGCAAGACCGTTCAGCGCGACGAGGCCGCAGCTGCCGACGCACGCAAGTGGCTGGCCGAGAACGAGGACGCCACCGCGATGACACCCGAGCGCATCGCCGCATTGGAAGCCGCCGCCGCGCAGGAGGACGCAAGCGCCGGTGCTGTGCTCGAGTCGATGCTCGCGTCGTCATCGAAGGTGCAGCCGGCGGGCGCGATTGCCGGCTCAGGCGAGGCCGCGGGCGTTGAGCCGGTCGTGCTCGACGAGGCCGTCTCGCCCGTCGCCGGGCGCCGCTTCAATCGCGCCTAGTGGCGCGCGCAGCTCGCGGATCTCGGTTCGACGGCGCCGTTTGCGTGTAGCGGCGCACAGCGATCACGGTCCAGATCGCCTCCACGATCCCGAACGGCCATGCGCCCGAGAGGAACCCGTATGTGCTCGACAGCGCGCAGCCGACGGCGAACGCGAGGATGAAGCGTGGCCCGCGGCGCTCCAGCGCGTACATCAGCATCATGAACGTCAGGACGACGACACCGAAGGCGGTGAGCACTTACGCGAGTGTGACGGTCATCGATCAGCTCCGCCCGGAGGCGCCCCGCCCACGCGTCCACGCGGAGGGCGCCCCCGCGTGGAGCGCATCCAGGCCTTCGAGCCTGCGCTTCTCAGGCGGCGGAGCTGAAGCGCTCGGCGATCTTGCCCCAGTCGACGACGTTCCACCACGCGTCGATGTAGTCCGGGCGTCGGTTCTGATACTTCAGGTAGTAGGCGTGCTCCCACACGTCGACGCCCAAGAGCGGCGTCTTGCCATCTGAGAGCGGCGTGTCCTGGTTGGCGCTTCCGATGATCGCCAGGCCCGACCCGTCGTGCACGAGCGACGACCATCCTGAGCCGAACTGATTGACGCCCGTTGCCTTGAGCTTTGCCTGAAAGTCCGCGAAGGACCCGAACGTGGAAGCGATCGCGTCTGCGAGCGCACCACTCGGCTCGCCACCCCCGTCGGGGCTCATGCTCTCCCAGAACAGCGTGTGGTTGTAGTGGCCACCGCCGTTGTTTTTGACGGCCCCGAGCTTGTCCGCGGGCACCTGGCTGAGGTCTTTGAGCACGTCCTCGATCGGCGTGTCCGCCAGGGCCGTGCCCTCGAGCGCCGCGTTGACTTTGTCCACGTACGCCTGATGGTGCTTGTCGTGGTGAAATTCCATTGTCGCCTTGTCGATGTGTGGCTCGAGCGCGTCGTAGGCGTAAGGCAGCGGCGGGACGGAATAGGCCATGTCGGGGGCTCCTTGTCGGGTGTCGCTCACAAGTTCGGTCGGCCAGCGCTGTTCTATCAAAGGCGCCGATCCACGCTCGGGGCAGCGGCGCGCGCACGTCGCTCGCGGACCGTCGCTGCGGATAGGCTGTGGCTATGGCGGATATCGCCACGCGCCGTCCCGGCCGCCCCGCAGCGTCTACGCGCGAGGCGGCGCTGGCACTCGCGCGCAAACGCTTCCTCGCCGGAGAACGTGTCGACGTGCAGGCGCTCGCGCGCGAGATCGGCGTCGCGCGCGCCACCATGCACCGCTGGTTTCAAACGCGCGACGCGTTGCTCGGAGAGGTGCTTGCGACGCTCGGCGAGGAGCGCGTGGCGGCGTTGCGGCGCGAGACCCCGGGCACGGGCGCCGCGGCGCTGCTCGAGACCCTCGACCGTCTCAACCGCGAGCTCGCGAGCTCGCGCGGGCTGCGTGTGCTGCTCGTCCAGGAGCACGAGCGCGCGCTTCGCATCCTCACCTCCAGCGGCGCGATCGTCCAGCCACGCATAGTCGCAGCGATCGAGCGCCTGATCGACGCCGAGATCGCCGCGGGTGACTTCGTGCCGACGATGTCTCCGGCCGTGCTCGCCTACGCGATCGAGCGGCTCGGCGAGGCCTTCCTCTACAACGACGCGGTCGTCGGCATCCGCGGCGACACCGATCGTCTGCTCGAAACCGAGGCCGCCCTGCTCGGCATCAGCCGCCCGTAGAGCGATCCTCACCCAGAGCGCTTCGTCGGCCGCAGCCGGCTTGCTCGGCTCTCGGTCGCTCGGCCTCGACGTTCGCGCTGCAGGTTCGCGCTTGCGACATTTGGTCTGGGATGTCTACAATTCTCGCGAACCGCGGCGCAGCCGCTCGGCGGGGCCGCATTAGCAAGAGGAGAGAGGGATGCGACAGGGATGGAGATCTCGTTCGACCCATGCGGTCGGGCGCAAGATGGGGCTGCTCGCGGCCGTTGTCGTGGCGGCGCTTGCGGCGCTCGGGTTGATGGCCGGCGCGGCGGCGGCCAAGACACCGAAGCCGCCAAAGACCGTATGGCTGTGTAGGCCGGGGCATGGCACCGACCCCTGCACCGCCCCACTGACCACGACGGTCGTGCAAACCAGCGGGGAAACGAGCGTCGAAAAAGCGAAAAAGGCCCGCAAGGCGCCGATCGACTGCTTCTACGTCTACCCGACCGTCAGCGAACAGCCAACCGTAAACGCGAACCTCGAAATCGAACCCGAGGAGACGCAGATCGCTACCGATCAAGCATCGCGCTTCTCCCAGGACTGCAGGGTGTACGCCCCGATGTACCCACAGATAACGCTCGCTGCGCTCAACAGCGGGCCCGTCCCGCCAGAAGCGTCGGTGAAGGCGTACCTCGGTGTGCGCTCGGCCTTCCTCGAATACCTCGCGAAGTACAACAAGGGCCGCGGCTTCGTGCTGATCGGTCACTCCCAGGGCTCGCTGATGCTCGAGGCGCTGATCGAGGAACTGATCGACACCAACCCTGCCCTGCGCAGCCAGCTGGTCTCAGCGGTGCTGTTGGGCGGCAACGTGCTCGTGCCGGAAGGCAAGCTCGTCGGTGGCACCTTCCAGACGGTGCCAGCCTGCCAGGGAGCCGATGAAACGCACTGCGTGATCGCCTACTCGACGTTCCTCAAAGAACCGCCGGAAGGGTCGTTCTTCGGACGTCCCGATAGCCCGCTGCTGGGCGCAACCCCGCCGCCGGGAATGCAGGTCCTGTGCGTGAACCCGACGCTGCTCAACCAGAATGGTGCGGCCGGGCCGTTGTTGCCGTACGCCTCGACGACGCCGTTCCCGGGGGAGCTTGGGTTCGTTACCCAGACCCCCACCGGGACGACTCCGTGGGTGTCCTCACCCGGTGAGTACACGGCACAGTGCCACAACGAAAACGGTGCCAGCTGGCTGCAGGTCAATCCCGTCGGCACGGCTGTCGATCCGGCCGAATACGTGACGGAATCGCTCGGCCCGGACTGGGGTCTGCATCTGTACGACGCCGCTCTCGCGATGGGCAACCTCGTGAAGACGGTCTCGATCCAGTCGCAGGCGTACGCGTTCGAAAAGTAGGGCAGTAGGCGCACGCGGCCGCTCGCCGAGGGCCGCGTGCGCAAGCTGAAACCTGGCCGCCACCGCTCCGCTGTAGCGTCGGAGCGGGGGCGGCCACGAGTTTGAGCCTGGATGCACGAGATGACTAAAATGCACCGGCAACCGCGGCAATGCGCCGCCGGGGCGCGCCGCACGAGGGAGTCAGGAGACAGCTATGCATCACGGACAGAAGCGGAGCTCACGCACTGGCGTTGGAAGGCGTGCCGGCCTGTTCGCCGCTCTCGGCCTCGTCACGTTCCTGATGGCGGGGCTGACGGCAAGCGCCGCGTCGGCGGAAACGACTTGGCTGTGCAAGCCGGGGCTGGCGAACAACCCATGCACGAGCAGCGAGGAAGCGACCGTAGAGCTCGCAAACGGCACGAGCTTCGTCGAACACGCCCAGCCGGCGAGCAACCCGCCGATCGACTGCTTCTACGTGTATCCCACGGTCAGCAGCCAGTTCACCGAGAACGCCAACCTCGAAATCGGGCCCGAAGAGAAACAGATCGCGATCGACCAGGCCTCGCGCTTCTCGCAGACGTGCAAGGTCTACGCGCCGATCTATCCGCAGCTGACGATTCCCGCGATCAACACGCCAGGGGGCATCACCCCCGAAGGCTCGGAGATCGCCTACGTCGGCGTGCTGACGGCGTTTGAGGAATACCTCGCCAAGTACAACAACGGCCGCGGCTTCGTGCTGATCGGGCACTCGCAGGGCGCAGCGATGCTCGAGCAGCTGATCAAAGAACAGATCGATCCGAACGCGGCCCTGCGCAAGAAGCTCGTGTCCGCGATCCTGCTCGGCGGCAACGTGACCGTGCCCAAGGGCAAGACGGTCGGCGCGATGTTCAAGAACATCCCCGCCTGCCAGATCGCAGCGCAGACGCACTGCGTGGTGGCGTACTCGAGCTTCCTCAAAGAACCGCCGAACCCGTCCAACTTCGGGCGCGTGGGCGGTCCGCTGCTCGGAGGCACCGCCAGCGAAGAAGAAATCAAGAACGACGAAGTCCTATGCGTGAACCCGTCGGTGCTCGTCCAGGGCAACTACGCGGGACCGCTGCTGCGCTATGAGTCGACCACGCCCTTCCCGGGGCTGCTCGGCGAATTCGTCAAGGCACCGAAAGCATCGACCCCGTGGGTCGCCTTCCCGGGCCAGTACAGCGGCCAATGTGAGCGGGCGAACGGCGCCACGTGGCTGCAGCTGACCGACGTCGGCGGCTCGCAGGACAAACGCGAACAGATCGAGGAAGTCCTCGGGCCGCTCTGGGGGACACACCTCGAGGACGTCAACGTCGCGCTCGGCAACCTCGTCGGGCTGACCGCTGTGCAAGCAGGGGTCTACCAGCTGGAAGGCCTGCTCTAGCGGGACCGCGGCTCCCGGACCCGACCGGCCAGCACGGCGGTCGGGTCCGGCTGCCCGCGCTGCCGCGGCGCTCGCCCGCGGCGGGCTTTGCACGCGCGCCATCGCGGCGGCGTATACGCTCGTGCCTCGGTCGCAGCGAACGCGATGCAGCCGGAGCCAGCCAAGCGATGCCACGTCTCAGCGAATACCTACTGCCAACCGAGAAGCAGCCACCCGCTGACGCGGAGGCGATCTCGCACAAGCTGATGGTCAGGGCCGGCCTGGTCCGTCAGATGGGTGCCGGCATGTGGACATGGCTGCCCGCCGGCTGGCGCGTGCACCAGCGCGTGGTGGGGATCATCCGTGAGGAGATGGACGCGATCGGCGCGCAGGAGATGCTGATGCCGGTACTGCAGCCGGCAGAGGTGTGGCGCAAGACCGGGCGCCTGGACATCGAGGCGCTGTTCAAGCTCACCGACCGCAAGGGCTCAGAGCTCGTGCTGGCGATGACCCACGAGGAGGCCGTCACCTTCCACATCGCGCAGATCGTGCGCTCCTACCGCGACCTGCCGCTGATCGTCTACCACTTCCAGGTCAAGGAGCGCGACGAGGCGCGCCCGCGCGCGGGGGTGCTGCGCACGCGCGAGTTCATCATGAAGGACGCGTACAGCTTCGACCGCGACGCGGCCGCGCTGGAGGACAGCTACGCGCTGCACGTCGGCGCCTACGACCGCATCATGGGTCGTACGGGCCTGCGCTTCTACAAAGTCGAGGGCGACGTCGGCATGATGGGCGGCGTCGGCGCCCACGAGTACATGGCGCCATGCGCCGCCGGCGAGGACGAGATCGTGATGGGCAGCGACTATGCGGCGAACGTCGAGGTCGCGGCCGCCAGCCCGGAGGTGGAGAAGGTCGGCGATGACTACTTCCGCGGCGGCGAGCAGCTGACGCGCGAGCCGGCGATTGAGATCGGCAACATCTTCAAGCTCGGCACGCGCTACTCCGAGGCGCTCGGAGCTCGCTACCTCGACGAGAGCGGCGCCGAGCATCCGATCTGGATGGCCTCCTACGGGATTGGGCCAGCGCGCATCGTCGCTGCGGCGGTCGAGCAGTTCTCCGATGAGCACGGCATCTCCTGGCCGAAGGCGCTCGCCCCGTTCGCCGTCCACCTCGTCTCGCTGGGCAAGCCCGGCACGCCCGAGCGCGAGGCCGCAGATGCGCTCTATGCGACGCTCAGCGAGGGTGGGGTGGAGGTCCTCTACGACGATCGCGATCTCGGCCCGGGCGAGAAGTTCGCCGACGCCGAGCTGCTCGGCTGCCCGCTGCGCCTCACCGTCGGGCGCCGCTCATTGGAGTCCGGTGAAGCCGAGGTGCAGGTGCGCCGCGGACGTAAAGAGGCCGCCGGCCTGCCACTTGCGGGCGAGCGCGATCAGCTCCTGCGCGCGGTGGACGAGCTGTGGCAGAGCGTCCCGTAGAGGACGCGCCCTCGCCGCGCCTGACGATGAGGCGCCTGCTCGGCCTCGATCGCTCAGGCCCGCCGGCCCCGCAGACCGAGGCGGGCCAGCCGCTGCGCCCATGGACGCTGCCGAACGCGATCGGCTTCGCGCGACTGGCGCTGATCCCCGTCTTCCTGATCGTCGCGCTGTCGAGCGACACTGGCGTCGGCGCGGCCCAGGCGACGCTGTTCGCGGTGATCGGCTGGGGGGACTACGCCGACGGCATCGCCGCTCGCGTGACCGGCCAGTACAGCCGCCTCGGTGCGCTGATGGACCCCGTCACCGACCGGCTGCTGGTGATCTCGGGCGTGATCGTGACGTGGCGCTTTGAGCTGCTCCCGCGATGGGCGCTCGCCGTGCTGGCCGCTCGCGAGCTCTCGATGCTCGCGATCGCTCGCTATGGGCTCTCTCGTGGCGTTGAGCTGCGCATCAACTGGCCCGGGCGGCTGGCCGTGGCCCCGGTGATGGGCTCGTTCTTCTTCGCGATGACGGGCCTCGGCGGCCTCGCCGAAGTGCTCCTCTACGTAGGTCTCGCGCTCGCGCTCAGCGCCACCGTGCTCTACGTCGTGAGCGGCGCCCGCCAACTTCGCGCACGGCCTGCGGCGTGAGCGCTGCTCGCCGGCCTACAGCAGGCCTTCGATCAGCCCCGTCGCCGCAGACGTCGCCGATGCTGAGCCAGCGGTGTTCATCGCCGTCACCACGACACGCAACCTCAGGCCGAGATCACCGACTGCGAGCGTGAGGACATCTTTCGTGGCTTCAGCGATGTTTTTGCAGGCTTCTCCCGCCAGATTGCAGGTCTGCCACTGATAGCTGTAGGTGATCGGCGCAGTACCCGACCAGCTGCCCGATGCTGCCGTCAGCAACTTGCCGACCTGCAGGAGCCCGCCGATCGTCGGAAGCGAGGTGTTGCTCGGCACGAGCCCCTTGACGAGGCTCGTCGGCGGGGAGGTCACCGACGTCGCCCCAGCCGTGTTCGACGCGGTCACGATCACCCTCACGGTCGAGCCGATGTCGCCCGTGACGAGGCTGAGCGTGGATTCCAGCGCCCCGGAGATTTCTTTGCACGCTTCTCCGGTGGCGTTGCAGAGCTCCCACTGATACCCGTAGCTGATCGGCGCGGTGCCTGACCAGCTGCCGCTCGAGGCGCTCAATAGGCCTCCTTCTGCGAGCGTGCCGGTGATGTTGGGTAGCGAGCCGTTGCTCGGCAGTAGGGCTTTCACGACGCTCGTCGCGGGAGACGTCACCGAGGTGGAGCCGGCGGCGTTCGTCGCTGTCACGAGCACCCTCAGCGTGGAGCCGATGTCGCTCGTGAGAACGCTCAACGTCGGTTCCAATGCCCCAGAGATTTCTTTGCAGGCCTGACCGGCCGCGTTGCAGAGTTCCCACTGATACCCGTAGCTGATCGGAGCGGTGCCCGACCACGTCCCGGACACGGCGCTCAGCAGCTGCCCATCGACCAGCGACCCTGTGATGCTCGGCAACGAGATGTTGCTCGGCACGAGCGCCTGGACAAGGCTCGTCGCGGGAGACGTCACCGAGGTGGAGCCAGCGGTGTTCGTGGCCGTCACGACCACCCTGAGCGTGGAGCCGATGTCGCTCGTGACGAGGCTCAACGTCGGTTCCGACGCTCCCGAGATTTCTCTGCACGCTTCCCCAGCCGCGTTGCAGAGTTCCCACTGATAGCCATAGCTGATCGGAACGGTGCCCGACCAGCTGCCGGTCGAGGCGCTCAGCAGCCCGCCTTCAACGAGCGCGCCGGTGATGCTCGGGAGCGTCACATCGCTCGGCAGCAGCGCGCCGACCAGGCTTGTGGCTTCGGAGGTCACAGACGAGGAGCCGACGGAGTTCGTCGCGGTCACGACGACCTCGAGGCTTTCGGCTACCTGAAGCGGTTCGACGGTGTAGCTGGAGCCGGTCGCTTCGGGGATGTCGGCACACACCTCGAAGACGTTGCAGGCGCGCCACTGGTAGCTGTATTCGAGCGGCGAGGTCCCGACCCAGGCACCGCTGCTCGCGCTGAGCGTCTGCCCGGGGAGAGGCGTGCCGGCGACGATTGGGGGAGCTGTGTTGACGGGCGGCCCAGCGGCGACCGCGCCGGTCGCCTTGGCTTTGGCCGTTGCTGTCCCGGCCGAGTTGCGGGCCGTCACGAGCACGGTCATCTTGCGCCCGATCTCCGCGGTCGTCAGCCGGTAGCTCGTTTCGGTCGCGCCAGCGATGGCAGCGCAGTGCTTCTTGGGGCATTCCTCCCACTGGTATGAGAAGGAGAGCGGGGTGCTGCCCTTCCAGCTGCCATCGGAGGCGGTGAGGATCTGGCCGTCCTCGAGCGTGCCAGAGATGCGCGGAAGCGATTTCCTGTGCGGCCGGCGCGCCGGCGCCGCCTTCAGGCTCGAGCCATCGCTCGCGGCCCGGGCGAAAGTCGGCGCCAGCGTGCGAACGGGGCCCGTGTCGGCGACGCTCGCCGGCGCGGCAGCGAGCGCGACCAGGCAGGGCGAGGTGCCCGCGAGAACGAGCGCGAGCCGCACGAGCCGACGTCTGGGCCGGCCCCGGCCCGGGTGTTGGGCAGTGCAGCCCGCAGGCACGGCTGCTGGCCCCGTCGAATCCCTTCGAAACATGAGCACACCCACCACAATCCTCCCTCCAGAAACCACACCAAAGCTGCGGTCCCCCTCGCGCGGAGGATCGTTTCAGAGTGTTCAGATGATGTCAACCCTCCCCGGAAGCGAGCGTCTGAGCCGAATTGGGGCGTGTTGACAGAGCCTCAAGCTCAGCCTGACCTTTTGGGCTATACTGGCCGCTCTGACCGGTGAATGCCGGCGTGCCGATCGAAGATCGGCCAGCGACCGGCGCGGCCGGCGCCAGGCCGCGAGAGGAGAAGAGCCCACGATGGACGAGACGTTTCCCGATCTTGGCTCGCTTTCGGATGTCGAGCTCAAAGACGTCATCCGCCAGCTGACCGAGGAGGAGACCGAGATCTCCTACAACCGGCGGATCCTGCACGGGAAGATCGACATCCTGCGCGCAGAGTTGGTCAACCGCCTACGCCACAAGCACGCAGACGGTGAGGTGGCGATCACCGGCGAGGATGTCCAGCGCCTAACCGACATCCTGGCCAACCGTCAGCCGTAGGCGGCAATGGCTCTGCACTGCACAGAGTGCGGCTTCGTCAACGGCGAGGGAGCCAACTACTGCCAGCGCTGCGGGTCGCTGCTCGCGCGCGAGGAGGGGGCAGGCGGGGAGGCGGTCACGGCGACGTATCGCATCGACGAGAGTGGCGAGCTCGTGCCGGTGGAGCTCGAGCAGGTCACCGCGCGCGGACCCGCGCTCGTGATCCGCGCCGGCGGCGGACGCGTCGGCGAGAGCTTCGCGCTCGATGGCGAGCGGATGAGCATCGGCCGACGCCCCGAATGCGAGGTGTTCCTCGACGACGTGACCGTGTCGCGCGACCATGCGCTGCTGATCCGCCGCGCCGAGCAGTGGTACCTGGATGACTGCGGATCGCTCAACGGCACGTACGTGAACCGCTCGCGCATCGACTCACATCGCCTCGAGGAGGGCGATGAGGTGCAGATCGGCAAGTACAAGCTGACGTTCCACGCCCGCTGATGACCGTACCGGCGACATCCGCGAACGACGAGCAGATCGAGCTCGAGCTCGCCGAGCAGGACCGCGCCGATCGCGTGGAGCTCGGCAAGCGCCAGAAGTCGCTGACGATCGGCGCCGTCTGCAAGGCGCTCGCGCAGGAGTTCCCCGACATCTCGATCTCCAAGATCCGCTACCTCGAGGACCAGAAGCTGTTGACGCCGCGTCGCACCCCCGGCGGCTACCGCCTCTACACGCAGGGGGACGTCGCGCGCCTGCGCACGATCCTGCGTATGCAGCGCGACGAGTTCCTGCCGCTGCGCGTGATCCGCCAGGAGCTCGCGGCGGGACGCTCGCCTGAGGCGCCGCCTGTCCCCGGTCGGGTCGGGCGCGACGGCGCGCGCGCATGGCGTCCGAGCGTGAGCGTGCGCCAGGCCACGGGCGCGCTGTACTCGCTCGACGACGTGCTCGAGGAGACCAAGGCGGAGGCCAAGCTGGTGCGTGAGCTCGAAGAGTTCGGTGTCGTCAAAGGTGAGATGCGCGGCGGCGTGCGTTACTTCGACGAGACCGAGCGGGAGATCATCGCCGCCGTCGCAGAGCTCGCGCGCTACGGCGTCGGCGGGCGCAACCTGCGCGTGTTTAGATCCTCTGCCGACCGTGAGGCGAACCTGCTGCAGCAGATCCTCGCGCCGGCCCTGCGCTCGCGCAACCCCGAGCGGCGCAAAGAGGCGGTCGACGCGCTCGAGAACCTTGCCGCCGTCGCCACCCATCTCAAGCACCTGCTGCTGATCCGCGACCTGCGCAAGATCGTTCGGTAGCCGTTTCCCGCCCACCCGACCCCAATTCGCCGACGCGCCTGCGCTCGCTTATCCGCGATATCCCTGACTTCCCCAAGCCGGGCATCGTCTTCAAGGACATAACGCCACTGATGGCCGATGCGGCGGCGCTGGCGCAGGCCGTGCGCGAGCTGGCTGCCTACGCGCGGCCACTGGGGGTCGACTGCGTGGTGGCCGCCGAGGCGCGCGGCTTTCTGCTGGGACCGGCGCTTGCGCTGGAGCTCGGCGCAGGCTTCGTGCTCGCGCGCAAGCCGGGAAAGCTCCCGTATGAGACCGTCAGCGGCGAGTATCTACTCGAGTACGGTGCAGGGCAGCTGGAGCTCCACACCGATGCGCTCGCCTCAGGCCGGCGGGTGCTGGTGCACGACGACCTGCTGGCGACGGGCGGCACCGCCGCGACGCTGTGCGATCTGGTCGAGACGCTCGGCGGGGAGGTGCTCGGCTGCAGCTTCCTGATCGAGCTGGCGTTTCTCAACGGGCGCGAGCGGCTCGGCGGGCGCGATGTCCACGCCCTGCTCAGCTACGAGTCCTAAGCTAGGCGGTCGTGCCCACCGCGCGCCGCAGCCGTACGATCGCCGCGCCCGCGCAGGAGCTGTGGGAGCTCGTGTGCGACCCGCACCACCTGCCGCGCTGGTGGCCGCGCGTGACGCGCGTCGAGGATGTCGAGGACGGCGCCTTCACGGAGGTCATGAAGACCAAAAAGGGCAAGCTCGTGCGCGCCGACTTCAACGTGATTCGCGTCGATCGCTCAGAGCTCGTGTTGACATGGGCCCAGCGGGTCGAGGGCACGCCGTTCGAGCGCGTGTTGAGCTCCGCGGAGACCGACGTGCGCCTGCGGCCCGCTGGGCGGGCCGGCGCGAGCCCCGACCAGGACACGAGCGAGGCCGGCGAAACGGAGGTCACGCTCGAGCTGCGCCAGTCGCTCGCCGGCTACTCGGCGCGCTACGGAATGCTCGCTGGGGTCGCGCCGCGGCTGGGTGGGCGGATGGTGCGCCGCGCAGCGCAGGCGACGCTCGATGAGGCACTCGACGGCCTGCAGCGGATCAGTGGCTGACTCGCGCGCTGCGCCGAGGATGCGTTGGTGGGGCTGGGGAGACCCCGAGCGCGCGTCCGGACTGCCCGCGCATGCGCTCGAGTTCCTGCGCAAGCAGGTGGGACTGAGCGAGCGTCTGCGCCTGCCGGTGGCGCTCGAGAGCGTGCAGCTCGCGCCGTGCGCGCTGCAGGAGTCGTTGCTCGCGAGTTTGCGTGAGATCGTGGGCGCGGCGAACGTCCGCGACGAGCACGCTGAGCGCGTCCTGCACGCGGCCGGGAAGGGCTATCCCGACCTCGTGCGCCTGCGTGCGGGCGAGCCCGAGGGCGCACCTGACGCCGTCGTCTACCCGAGCGACCACGATCAGCTGCGAGCGCTGCTCGAGCTGTGCTCGCGCAGCTCCTGCGCGGTGGTGCCGTTCGGCGGCGGCACGAGCGTTGTCGGTGGCGTGGCGCCGTTGCGAGGCGAGCACGCTGGTGTGCTTTCACTCGACACGAGCGCGATGGCGGGTGTGCTCGAGCTGGATCGTGAGTCCGCGACCGTCGGCGTGCAGGCCGGCATTCGAGCGCCGGCGCTCGAGCGCTATCTGGCCCCGCATGGCCTCACCCTCGGGCACTTCCCGCAGTCCTTCGAGTACGTCTCGCTGGGCGGCTGCGCGGCGACCCGTTCGGCGGGACAGGCATCGACCGGCTACGGCGCGATCGAGAAGATGGTGCTGGGCCTGCGCATGGCCGCGCCGAGCGCCGACATCGCGCTGCCGGCGCTGCCGGCCAGCGCTGCCGGCCCGGGGCTGCGTCAGCTGCTGGTCGGCTCGGAGGGGACGCTCGGGGTCATCAGCGAGCTGTCGCTGCGACTGCGCCCGGCCGCCAGTGAGCGCGTCTATGAGGGAATGTTCTTTGCGGACTTCGCCGCCGGCGAGCAGGCACTGCGAGCGCTGGCGCGCGAGCACGCGCTGCCGGATCTGGCACGCCTATCGGATGAGCAGGAGACGCTCATGTCGCTGGCGCTGGCGGGCACGGGCGGCCTCAAGGGCCGCGCCGGGCGCGCATACGTGGGCCTGCGCGGCTACGGCGAGGGCTGCCTTGCGATCCTCGGCTTCGAGGGCTCACACGCCGACGTCGCGTCCAGGCGTAAGCGAGCGCTCGAGTTGGCCCGCGCGCACGGTGGGCTGGCGGTCGGCCGCTCGCCGGGCGAGGCGTGGCTGAAGAGCCGCTTCTCGGCGCCGTACCTGCGTGATGAGCTGCTCACGCACGGGGTGATGGTCGAGACGCTCGAGACGGCGACACAGTGGTCGAAGCTGCGCGCATTGCACGCCAGCGTGCGAGACGCGATCGCGCACGCGCTCAACGGCTGCGGAACGCCAGGCCTCGTGATGTGCCACATCTCACACGTGTACGAGACCGGCGCATCGCTGTACTTCACGCTGATCGCGCGTCAGCGCGAGGGTGAGGAGCTCGAGCAGTGGCGCGCGGTCAAGCAGGCCGCGGGCGACGCGATCCTCGCGGGTGGCGGGACGATCACCCACCACCATGCGGTCGGACGCGATCACGCGCAGTGGATGTCCAGAGAGATCGGCGCGGGCGGGGTGGCGGCGCTGGCCGCACTGAAGGGTGAGCTCGATCCGACGGGAATCATGAATCCGGGGAAGCTACTGCCGGCTTCTTGAGCGCCAGAGCCGGCGAGGCCGTCCGCGCCTGGGGCTCGATGAGGTAGCGCGGGCGCCCCCAGCGATCCGGTGTTGCTTGGATCGCCGGGGCTACCTGCTGGCCGGTCGCTATGGCGCGGTGTAGAGATTGTCCGGTTTGTTCCCGGTAATGCTGCCGCCGGATTGGCTGAACGTCGCCCCCGCCGTGTCGTAAATCCCGCCACCGTGTACGGCGGCCTTGTTGCCGGTAATTGCGGCTGAGCCTGTGAGCGTCGTCTCCCCTTCGTTGAAAATGCCGCCGCCATTTTCGCCGGCCTGGTTGCCGGTGACCCGCGATGAGCCGTTGATCTTCAGCAACGGCGACGACCCGCCGCTCTCCTGCAACACGTCTATCCCACCGCCAGTTGTCGACGCCGTGTTGTTCACTACGGCCGTGTCGCCTTCCAGGAAAACCTTCCCCCCCGGTTCCGCGATCAGGATCCCTCCACCATAGGAGGCTGAATTGTCACTGATGACCGAGCTGGAGATAACCGCGCTTTGTTCGGGACCGAAAGCGCCGAACGAGACGAGGCTCACTCCGCCGCCGCCAGAGTTGGTGGAGTTGTGCTTGATTGTCGAGCTCTCGATCAACAGCGAGGAGAAACTGCTTATCCCGCCGCCGACTTCGCCCCCTTTGTTGTGAGCGATCACCGAGCCTATGATCGTGAGCGGCCCAACAGAGCTGATTCCCCCGGCGTCCGCTTCAGCGGTGTTGCCTTCAATGCTTGAGTGTTCGACATTGAGGTCTCCGAAGCTGTGGACGCCGCCACCGCCGCCTTCGGTGAATGGGGGGTCTGGTGGGCCAGAAACGTTTGAGGTCACGGTTGTGTGGTTCAGCCTCAGCGCACTCTCGCCTGCTTGACCGATACCGCCTTCTTCCGCGCCCTTCGTGTCCTCCACGGTCACATAGCTCAGGATCACCGAAGAATGTTCTTCGACAACGAGAGCACTTTCGGGAAGCTCGCCGCCGCTGATGGTCATGCCCTTGAATTCGGCCGTCACGTGTTCCGCGACTCGCACCGCGTCAAGCGGCGGGTTGTGCGAAACCTCTTCGAGAACGCCTCCTTCGATCGTCAAATTCTTGGTGATTTCCGTGTCGCCCGCGCATGTCGCGTGCACCTTCAACGTGTCTCCTGGCGCCGCCGCCGTAACGGCAGCTTCCAGCGACCCGAACGTCGCCTGGGTCCTCAAGTCTTTCACCTCGCATCCGAAAGCCGTCGCAGACGCTAACCCCGACACGGCCAGAGTGAGCAGCGCGACGGCCAACGTCATCCGACAGCGGCGTGCCCTTGCAACCCCTGGGTTGATTCGACGCATCCCTGCTACCCCCCTTGTAGACGACGAACGAGCAACGGATGCTACACGGATGCCATGTAGGGAGGTGCCCTGCGGAAAGCAGCCATAGGCGCAGCGCATGGGTAGGACCTTCGAGGTTATGGCTGGAGGCGAAGGCGCTGGACAAGGTCGCATTCGTGACCCACCGCGCGGGGCAGAGTCATTGGGAGCTCGGCGACACCGGCTGCAGCTCGGTCGTGTCGACATCGGGCGCGAACCGACACCGACGGAGCGTACAGTCGATAACGAACACGACGGGACCGCTGCCGACTGGCACCTGGCCTAAGTAGTCGGGGGTCCCGGGGTACTCGCAATCGATGATGCGGTTATCGACTCCGACGCCGACCAATGCGACAGGACCGACGATTTCGCAATCTTCAAAGGTACGGTCGCGCACCGCCCCGTCGGCACCGGCAAGCTCGGCTATTCGCACTCGTTGCACGATCCCGAGTGTATGACCCTAATGGGCAGTCAGCCCCCTGCATCGCCCCCGCGCCCGCGAAGTTGGGAGCACGAACGCGGGAGCGATGCACGGCGCGAGCCGCCGCCCTCTCACTACCCGCTTCACGTTCGATTAGTCGCTGCGAACCGCGTCGGCGCGGAGTTCCTCTCGCTGTCAGCTCAGGCTGAACTTGCCGCGCAGGACGACCTTGCCCGGATGCGTGGGGTGCGGGTTGGTCTCCTTGGTGACGAGGATTTCTTTGTATTCACCGGCGCTGGTGGGTAGCAGTGAGCCGCCGGCGAGGCGATGGGTGGAGCCGACGGCGGGGCTCTTGCTGAGCGGCAGCGCGCTGGTAGGCGAGTTGTACAGCCAGATCGCGTAGTAGAAGCCTTTGGATCGAGGCAGGTGCTGCGCTTCGATGAAGAAGGCGCGCTTGCCGCCTTCCTCGAGCACGTCGACGACGCCGACGCTGCCGCTTTTGGTGGTTGGCGGCTTCAGCGTGATCTGGTTCTCGACGGTGGGGCCGGTTTTGGTCGAGGCGGTGCTGGAGGTCTTGCTCGAGTTGTTCGTGTGCGAGCTGCCGTCTGTCAGGAGCACGACGGCGACGACGACGATCGCGGCGATGACGGCGAGCAGCACGGCGCCTCCGACCCGTGAGCTCGGCAGCGAGCGCGACGGCGGGGCGCTTGCGACGGGCGGGCTGGTGGAGGACGAGGAGAGGTCTTGCAGGCGCTGGGGTGCCGGCGCGGCGGCGGGGATCTCGGGCAGGGGGGTGCCCGAGAGTGGGGCGAGCTGCGCGGCGATCTCCCTGGCCCACGCTGTTGCGGGCTCGGAGCCGGCGAGGTAGGTGCGCGTGCGCAGGCGCTCGCCTACCGACTGCTGGGAGAGCAGGTAGTCGCCGATCTCGACACGCTGCGCGGGCGTAACCTCACGCGCCAGGCGCGGGGCGAGCACTGCGATCGCGGCGTGGGCGCGGTCGTGTACTGCGTGCTCGCTGATGCCGAGCATCGCGGCGACGTCGGCATAGCTCTTTCGCTGGCGCAGCAGCAGGGCGAGCGCGGCGCGCTGATCGGGTGGAAGCTCGTCCAATCGACTCATGATGTATTGAACATACGCCACCGCAGGGGCAGAACCCTCGCACGGACGGTGACGAACGAGCGTAGGCTATCGTGGCGCCGGCATGCGCACAGCGGCGGCGGAGCAGATCAACGGGGCGATGGTGGGCTTCGATCGTCTGTACGGGCTGGAGTTCCTGTCGTTCTCAGAGACGGAGGTTCGCGCGCAGGTCCAGGTCCGCGCCGAGCTCAAGCAGCCGGCAGGGCTCGTGCACGGCGGCGTGTACGCGGCGATCGCGGAGTCGATGGCGTCGTTCGGAACCGCACGGGTGGTGCGCGAGGGAGGCGAGACTGCGGTCGGCCTGTCGAACAGCACGAGCTTCCTGCGCCCTGTCACCGAGGGCACGATCCACGCGCTCGCGACGCGTGTGCACCGTGGTCGCACGACGTGGGTGTGGGACGTGCGCTTCAGCGACGACGCCGATCACGCGTGTGCGCTCACGCGCATGACGATCGCGGTGCGGCCCGCGCCGGCGCCAGTCGCGAGCAGCTAGCCGAGCGGGTGCAGCGGCGCGGGCACCTGCGAGGGCAGCGGCGTTTCGCCGAAGCCGGTGTTCGGCAGGGCCTTCGGCAGCGGCGCTTGCGGCGCGCCGGGGGCATTGATCGGCACGATCGTCGCGGCGGCGGCCTGCGCTGTGCGCGCGCTATTGGCGTAGATGTCGACGACGACGCCGGCGGTCGGGATCACGATCGTCCGCCCGGCCTGGGCGAGAACGGCGGCGACGCCGCGAATGCGCGCCTGGCGGGTCGGCGTCGAGCCACCCGGCAGGAAGCTGTTGTCTGGGGAGCTGACGACGCGCAGCGCGGGGATGCACGTGCCCTCGCCGCCGGAGACGCAGTCGCCGTACTGCACGCTGACGGCGCCGCTTGGATCGTGGCTGACTTCGCTGACGGCCATTCCCTGGAAGGAGCGCCCGACCCAATACACGGGAAACGGCTCGACGATCAGGCTCTCGAGCAGGTTGTGCGGGATCGGCCGGCTCTGCAGCGTGTTTCCACAGGCGCACAGCGCGAGCGCGCAGAGCACAGCGAACGAGCAGGCAGCGACACGACGCACCTCGCCTAGCCCCGATAGCGGTTGGTGATCGGCATGCGCCGGTCGCGCCCGAACGCGCGCGGGGTGATCTTGATGCCGGGAGGCGCCTGGCGACGCTTGTACTCGGCCAGGTCGACGAGCCGGATCGTGCGATCGACGTCCGCGGCGGGCAGCCCCTGCGCGATCAGCTGCTCGCGGCTCTGGTCGAGCTCGACGTAGCCCTCGAGGATCCGGTCGAGCAGCTCATATGGCGGCAGCGAATCCTCGTCGCGCTGGTCGTGGCGCAGCTCGGCGGAGGGGGCGCGCTCGATGATCGATAGAGGGATCGGTTGGCGGGCGGCGACGGCGGTGGTGTCGTCAGCGGCGGCCGCGTCCGCGCCGGCTTGGCTGGCGATCGCGTCTGCGGTGGCGGCGCCGGCAGGGCTGTTGCGCCACGTACAGAGGCGGTAGACGAGCGTCTTGGGCACGTCCTTGATGACGGCGAAGCCGCCGGCGAGGTCGCCGTAGAGCGTCGTGTAGCCGACGGACATCTCGGACTTGTTGCCGGTCGCGAGCACGAGCCATCCGAACTTGTTGGAGAGCGCCATCAGCAGGTTGCCGCGGATACGTGCCTGCAGGTTCTCCTCGGTGAGGTCGGGCTCGCGCCCGGCGAACTCGGCCTGCAGCGAGTCTGCGTAGGCGTTCATCTCGGCTGCGATCTGGAGCTCGTGGATGCGCGTGCCGAGCGCGGCGGCGAGCGCGCGCGCGTCGTCCTGGGTGGCGGAGGAGGAGTAGGGGGAGGGCATGATCGCGGTGCTCACGCTGGCGGCGCCGAGCGCGTCGGCGGCGAGGCAGGCGACGAGCGCGGAGTCGATGCCGCCGGAGAGGCCGAGGACGACGCGCTGGAAGCCGTTCTTGCGCACGTAGTCGCGCAGTCCGAGCGCGAGCGCGGCGTAGACCTCGGCCTCCTGTGGCGCGAGCGGCTCGGCCAGCGGACCGCCGAGGGGGGCTGGCGTTCGCTCGGGGCTGGACGCGGCCGCCGTCAGTGCAGGCAGGATCGTGGCGCTTTTGTGCGAGCGCATGGCGCCGGTGCCCTGGCTCGAGCGAGCGGGGCCGCTCGGCGAGCGCAGGCGCGCCGCCGACGCCGCCTGCAGGTCGACGTCGCAGACGAGCAGCTCCTCGCGGAACTGGGCGGCGCGCGCGATCGTCACGCCGTTATGGTCGATCACGCACGAGTGCCCGTCGAAGACGAGCTCGTCCTGCCCGCCGACGAGCGCGCAGAAGGCGACGCAGGCGACGTTCTCGCGAGCGCGCTGGGCGAACATGCGCTCGCGCTGTGAGCCCTTGCCGGCGTGGTAGGGGGAGGCGGAGATGTTGAGGATCAGCGAGGCGCCTGCGTGGGCCTCGTCGCTCGCGGGGGGGCCGGGCTCCCACATGTCCTCGCAGACGGTCAGCCCGACGCGCTCCACCTTCGATGACGACGCGGCACCGATCTCGATCACAGCGCCGGCGGGCCCGGCCTGGAAGTAGCGCTGCTCGTCGAAGACGCCGTAGTTGGGCAGGTAGACCTTGCGGTAGATCGCGTGCACGGACTCGTTGGCGAGCACGGCGGCGGCGTTGAAGACGTCCTCGGCACGCTCGGGATAGCCGACGACGGCGACGATCTCGCGCGCCTGCCCGGCGAGCTCGCGCAGCGCGGTGGCTGCGTCGGCGAGGAAGTGCTCCTTGAGCAGCAGGTCCTCGGGCGGGTAGCCGGTGAGCGCGAGCTCGGGGAACAGGACGAGCTCGGCGCCGGCGTCGGTGGCGGCGCGCATGCCTGTGCGGATACGCTCGGCGTTGCCCTGAATGTCGCCGACGGTGGCGTTCATCTGGCAGAGCGCGAGGCGCACGGTGCTAGCCGCCGATCGCGGCGCTGCGCCCGCGCTGTGAGGCTGGAGCGGGTGTCGCGTCGCTCGCCCGCGCGAGGGGGATGCTTGCGCTGGCGCTTGTCGATCGATTCACGTGCGGATCGTATCCGCGCGGCTGTCGAGGCCCGTGGCGGTGCGGACTTGCAACGTTGCTAGCTGGCTTGGCGCGTGGCGCGCTTGGCCGTGCCGGCGCTGCCGTTCTGCGAACGTGCTTTGGTGGCCGTGCCGGTGTTGCCGTTCTGCGAACGCGCTTTGGGTTTGCGCGCGGAGCGAGAGCCGGTGGATCGGGTGGGACGCTGGGGCACGCCGGCGGCGCGGCACAGTTCGGCGATCGCGCGTTTGAGATCGAGCGCGATCTCGTCGAGGTCGGGGAGCGCGTCGTAGTCGCCGAGGAGCCCGAACCCGAGGTGCCCGTCGTAGCTCATCACGGCGATGCCGAGCGCCTGGCGCTGCGCGAGCGGCACGACGGGATAGAGGACTTTCAGACGCCGCCCGAGCAGGTACAGCGGGAACTGTGGCCCTGGCACGTTGGTGACGACGAGGTTGAAGAACGGCTGGCGGGCCTGCAGCCGTGCGGCCTGGCTGAGGATCGTCGGCGGCGCGAACCCGGCGAGGTTGGTGAGCGCCTGCGCGCCGACGGCCTGGCCGGATTTCTTCAGCTCGTCCATCGCGGCGGCGATCGTGCGCAGGCACTCCGCGGGGTTCTCGACGCCGACCGGCAGCGGTGCCCACATCGCGGCGACCTTGTTGCCGAGCGTGCCGCGCTCGCTCTTGGCGCGGACCGACACCGGCACCATCGCCTTCAACACGAGGCCGTCGGTGTCGTGGCCGCGATCGCGCAGGTAGCGACCGAGCGACAGGCAGACGGCCGTCAGCACGACGTCGTTGAGCGTGCCCCCGAGCGAGTCCTTGATCGCCTTGAAGTCGGCGAGCTCGGTGTCGAGGTAGGTGTAGCGCCGGTGCGGCCCGATGTCGACGTTGAACGGGCTGGGCGGCGCGGCGGAGCTGATCCCTGCGATCGTGGTCGCGCCGATGCTCGCCAGGCCGTCCTTGACCTGCGCGGCCGCTCTCCTGGGTGCGCGCAGCAGCGCGCGGGTGCCGCGCGCCATCTCGGCGGGCACGGTCGAGCGTTCGATCAGCGCCTCGCCGAGCAGCTTCGCGGGTCCCGGCAGGGGCTTGGCGCTCCACACCGATGTCGGCCCGGTGGGGGCGGGCTCGGGAGCGGTGTCAAACAGGACGGTCGTGATGTCGACGCCGGAGACCCCGTCTACGAGCGCGTGGTGGGTCTTGGCGATCAGCGCGAAGCGCCCACCGGACATGCTCTGCACGAGCCACATCTCCCACAGCGGCTTTGAGCGATCGAGGCGCTGGGAGAAGAGCCGCCCGGCTAGGCGTTTCAGCGCGGCGTCGTCTGCCGGGCGCGGCAGCGCGGTGTGGCGGATGTGGTAGTAGGGATTGAAGTGCGGGTCATCGGCCCACACCGGCCGGCCCTGGTCAAGCGGGACGTAGGCGAGACGTTGGCGGTAGCGCGGCACCAGGTGCAGCCGGCTGAGGATGTGGTCGACGAGCTCCTGCAGCGTGGGCGCGGTGCCATTGAACACCATCACCGAGGCGACGTGCATGTGCGCGTCGGAGTGATCCTCGAGGTGCAGAAACGTCGAGTCGAGCGCCGTCAGGCGGTCTGGGTTGGCCACGACGGTGATTGTCGCGGTTAGCGCGCCCCACGTCAACGAAACCTCGAAACCCGCACTGCAGAGCCACGTCGCCAGCCGGGGCATCCGCCAAGCGAGCGTTTGCGTCGCCGAGCGGCGGTATCCGCGTCCACTACAGCGGGCGTGATGCGAGCGGAGCGGGTCCTCACGCGGACGGCGCGCCGGGCGCTGCGGTCGCGGCTGCGGCGTTGAGCAGGCCGGCGGCGAAGTACGCGCGCTGGGCGGGGGTTCCGAGAGGCGTGACGCTGCCCATCAGGCGGGCGCGCACAGCAGCCGGCGTGGGGTGCTTGCCGAGCACGCCGCTGGCGATGATCAGCGCGGCTGTGGCGGCGACCTCGGGGCTGGCCATCGATGTGCCTTCGTAACCGGAGGGCAGCCCGAAACGCAGGGGGGAGAGGCCTATGAACGTCTCCTGGTAGATGTCACGTCCGGATGGCGCCTGCGGCTGGCAGTCGGGGTCACCGGGGATCTCCGCGTCGGGCCCCCCTCCAGGGGCGACGAGCGCGAGGCCGGCGCCATAGTTTGAGTAGCTGGCCAGGCATCCGTGTTCGGTCGTTGCGCCGACGGCGATCACGCCGGGGGCGCGGGCGGGGTAGTCGACGAGGCTGTTGCCCTCGTTGCCGGCGGCGGCGACGACGACGACGCCGCGGCGGTGGGCGTAGCTCAGGGCGCCGATCAGCTCGGGTATGTCCTGGGCGCTCAGACCGGGGCCGAACTCGAGGCTGAGGTTGATCACCTGAGCGCCGTGTTTGACGGCGAAGTAGACGCCGCGCGCGATCGTCGAGGCTTCTCCTTCGCCTTCGCTGTTGAGCACGCGCACGGGCATCAGGCGCGCCCCGTAGGCGAGGCCGGTGAGGCCGACGCCGTTGTTGGTCGCCTCGGCGATCTCACCGGCTACGAAGGTGCCGTGGCCGTTGTGGTCGACAGGGTAGGCCCCGGGATCGACGAAGTCATAGCCTTTGACGAACTGGTGGGCACCGAACCCGGGCGAGCGGCGAAAGCGCCCGACGTTCCTGTAGGCGATGCCCGTGTCGAGGACGGCGACGATCACCCCGTTGCCGCCGTTGGCGTGCTCGCTGATCAGGTTGCCCCACGCCTGCGGTGCGCCTACGCCGAACGGCCCGTCGAAGTTCCACTGCAGCGCCGTCCAGCCACCGGCTGTGCCGGCGTCGCCAGGGTTGTTGGGAACAAACGGCGCCGGCGTGCCGACGTCGGCCGCGTGGGCGATGTAATCGGGGACCGCCCAACGTACGCCGGACTCGCGGCGCAGCCGCTCGAGGGCGTGCGTGACGCTGACGCTGGGATTGAGATGCAGCACGCGCGTGTCGAGCACGGGCGAGCCGGTGTCGCTGGCGCCGAGCGCCCTGGCGGTGCCGGCGCGTATCGACGGCGAGCTCGCGGGCGCGTAGCTTACGACGACCTCGTTGCGCGCAAACGGTTCTGCGCGGGCGATGGGCGCATCGAGCATCGCGGGCCCGAGCGCGAGCGCGAGGACACCGATCGCGAGCGCCGCGCGAGCACGAGGCAGTCGACGGGGTCCGACGTTCATACCACTGGTCCGATCGGGCTCACGTCAGAGCTTGTCGGCGAGCACGAGCCCGGCCTCGTAGACGAGCACGGCCAGCTGCGCGCGATCGCGATCGCCGAGTTTCATCATCGCGGCTCGCATCCGCGACACCCCGGACATCAGCGCCGATTCCTCATACGTGAAAGGTAGGCGACGACGCCGGCGTTGCAATCCACCAGCGGCGATGTCGCTGGCGACCGTGGCGCGCTAGCCTGCTGGCGTCCGGGGACGTCGAGCGCGCGAGTGCCCGTCGAGGGCGGCGAGGGAGAATCGATGAGCGAGTGTGGGCGAACACATGCTGAGGCGCATATCGACGGTCTCGAGCTGCCCAAGCGCGGCGGTGTGCAGACGATTCTCGAGCGGCTCGATGAAGTCGCCGCGCCGACGGCGCACGCTGGCCCGGCGAGCCCGCACACCCCGACCGTCGGTGCGGGCTGATCGGTGCCGAAGCAGAATCCGCGGACGCGTCTGGAGGCGGTAGCGGCTGGACTCGGGCGCGTGGCGGAGGAGCTGCAAGAGATATACGGAGAGCCGACGCCGAACCTCTTTGTATTGGCGCAACGAGATCATCGAGGTCATCGACGAGCTGGCGGCCGGAGGGTCCTCGCCTGCGTCGGAGGCTGAGCCTCGAGGGTAGGCGCCGCGGAAAGGTCGCAGCGAAGTCCGATGTGTTCGCTCAGACGTTCCCCACCACGCTCGCACGGTGGAAGCTACCGCCCTAAAAACGCCACTGGCCGAGCGCAGTGAGATGCGCGAGAGTAGATGCTCGCAATGGCTCACGAGTACCTCAGAAAGACAGGAGGGTCGGGTTGAAAGTGGCTCCGTATCACACGACCGTTACCGACTACGTCGGCGAGCGCTACGTGTACCACAACGACGACGCGTGCCGGGATGGCAAGCGCATCAAGCCGGAACACAGGACATCGGGGACCGCGGGCCGTCTCCTTTGCAAGGAATGCGCGCGGATCTGAGATGAGCAGGGTCTAGCCGCAAGAGCATTGAACGGCACCATCTCAGCGCGCGACGCTGGCTCGCGATCGTGGTCGTGAGGCTGCTGCGCGTCATCTTCGCCTAGCCTGCGAAAGCGATCAGCAGGGTCGTGGAGTTTCTTGACTACGGGCGAGCGGAGGGGTGTGATGGGCGACGTAGGCGACGAGCAGGCGGGCGAGAGTGGCGGGCCGGCAGACCCGAGGGTGGCGCTGATGCAGGAAGTGGCAGCGCAGATGGACGCGATCGAAGCCGACTTTGGCGACGGCTTCGAGATCGGCGCGATCGTGACGATCGTCGAAGTCAGACGACCGGATGGGGCAAGCGTGCGCGTCCGCTGCAACGCGCCACCGTGGGTCGGCCTCGGCATGTTGCAGGTCGCTGAGAATGTCCTAGAGGCCCAGGTGTAGTCCGCGCTCGCGGGCAGCGTGGACCGGGGGTGTCGCTCGCGCGGTCTCCTGACCGTGCAGTCCACTTGCGGTCGCAGCGCGCTACGCTGCGTTTCGTGCCCGAGGACGATCCGCAGAAGGCCACGCTTGAGATAGCGGCGACCGCTTCCAGCGGTGCGGAAGCGGACTTGATTTGCCAGCGACTCGCGGAGGCTGGCATTCAAGCGACGTCGCAACGCAGCATCGGCGGCCCCGAATGGGGCACATCTGGTGGCCAATACGTATACGTCGAGTCGACGCAGCTCGACCGCGCGCGCGAGCTCTTGGCGGCTGGGAGTGGGATCAGCGACGAGGAGCTCGCGAAGATGGCCGAAGACGCGGGGCGCCCGCAGTAGACACCGTCAGCAACGCCGAGCTGATCGAGATCCCGGTGTCAAGCGCCGGGCAGACTCATCACCCGCCTGTATCTCGGTCGTGCTTATCGTTCTCATCGTCGCTCGCCCATGTCGGACCGTCGTTGCCGCGACGAGCTCCTCGGCCCCTGGCTCTCCAGAGCCCCAGCCTGAAGATCAGGACGACGACGAGAATCGGCAGCCCGATCCACCACGGGGTGTGGCCGCTGTTGCTGGCGAGGATCAGCGAGGCAACTCCGGGGCTCACGGGGGTGATGCTAGTCGCGCTGATGCCGGAGTCCTCGGCCACGTCCTATAGGCGGAACGCTTCATGTGTACGGTCGTGAATAGTTTTCATACACTCCAGCTGTGGTCGCCACAGCGGTCTGGATCGTCGTCGCCATCATCGGCTTTCCCATTCTCGCGTTTGGGATTGCAGCGCGTTGGGCAGCGGCATTCCCCCGCTTCGGCCGGTGGATCGAACCAAAGCTGACTCGCGGTTCGCCCCGCCTGACACGATGGTTCAGCGGAGAACGAGCGGACGACGACGCCTGAGCGTGATGAGCGATATCGAGATTGAGGGCCGCCTGCGGGAGGCTGGCCGCGAGTTCATCGAGAGCCACAGCGCGACCGAAACGGTGATACGGGAAGCGGCAAGCGCGGGGATGCTTCCACAGGTGATCTCAGACATCAGCGAACTCTCGCCCGATACGGTCCGGGCCTTCCTACGCGCGGCAGAAACCTCGTAGGGCCTAGGGTCGGGCGCCTCGGGACGTCGCAGGGGCTCATCACGCGCTCCAAAAGAAGTCCGTTACCCGCCCGCGTGAGCTGGATGGCCTGCACGCTCGCGTGCTCGTCATAGACCGAGGTTGCGCCGTGGATTTCCAAGCCACCGATCTGCGTCTTTAGTTCGGGTACGCACGAGGCGGGTTTCGCGATGGTGTCTTCTGCCGTTGCCGACCTGTCCGCGCTTGCCGCCGTGGTGACTTCGAGGGCTCTCAGCTTACTTTCGGTCGCCGCGAGCCGGTTAGACTCCCGGCATGGGACCTTTTGAGATCAAAATCCGCGAGACGATCGGCGTCGGCGAGCTTGAACCGTCAGCAGAACGCGTGCTCGACACAATCGAGGCCCACGAATCCGACCGGTTGAAGGAGCAGCTCGCCTCGCTGACTGAGGTCGTCGTTGGCTTACAGCGCGCCCTGTTACAGGTCGCCATCGAGATAGACGGGATCGACGACGCCCCGCGTTGACCGCACAAACCCCGTCGGCTCGAAGTCGTCCAAGTCTCAATACTCGCTCATCTGGTTCTCCGACGGCTGTTCCGATCGGGACGCCAGCGCGCCCAATTGGCGATGCTGTTGATGTCTCCAGGGCTGCCGGGTATCACATCCACCCGACCGCCAGGACGATCTTGCACAAGTCCGCCACGTCACTGCATCTGTGGTTTTTTGCGATGTACGTGATGACGAGCACTCGCTGCGGAGTGTCGGCGGGCCGCTACCTCGAAGGGTCGACACACACGAACACGATCGAGGGGTTCTTTGGGAACCTCAAGACCGGGATGCGAGGCGCCTCCAAGAAGGCCTCGCCGCACTACCTACAGACCTACCTGAACGAGTACACGTGGCGCTACAACGCGCGCCTCACCGGCGTGGCGGTGTGTTCGGGCAATTAGTCCAGCGTGCGGCGGCTAGCTAACACTCGCCTTTGGCGCTACCTGTATGCCGTGTTGCTCGGGCTCGTGATCGTCGCACCGATCGTGGTTCTGATCGTGACGGGATCCGTGGGCGCGTTCGCCGTGATCTACGCCGCGGAGGCAGTAATCGGGCTCGTTGCTCATCAGGTCGCGCGGCGGTTGGGCCTACCGGCGTGGGCCCCGGACGAGGCGTACATCACTCGTCTGCGCCGCTGGCGTCGCGCTCGCCAGCTTTGACGACAGGCCGGACGAGCTCTGCCTGTCGTACACATATGTGACGCTCGTCACATATGGGCAGCCACTGTATAAGCGAATTTTACGGGCTGATTCCGTCGTTGAGCGCGTCTACGGTGCTCGCTCCCTAACAACCGAGTGTCCCCGGCGACAGCGTGAACTGCCCCGGGGACGTGGCAAAGGAGCCGGAACTCCCATGCACGAGAACCCTACCCCTGGAGAGAATCTGACCCGTGGCGAGCGCGACTGGGGCAACATGGAACGCGATGTCATCTATCTGCTGACCAGCCCGGAGAGCGAGCCGACCGTCTGGAGCGTGGCGGACATTGGCCGTGAGATCGAGTATTTCGACCCAGAAGCACTCGTGCGACCGCTCTGCGGCGTAGGACTGCTGCACCAGATCAGCGACGGGTTCGTGGTCGCGACACCCGCCGCGTTCCACATGGCCTCGCTCGTCGGCCACGCCAGCTGACGCACGAGGGGGCGGGCCGCGCCCTGTACGAGCGGCGCGGCCCTCCCCGCATGAACGCCCTCAAGGTCTTTGCCGGGCCGAGAGCGTCCCCATCGAACCGAAACAGCACTTGCACCTTACCCCGAAGGGAGGATTTCTCCTTCAACGGCCGTACTCCTGATCTGCACGCTCTCCGCCTTGACCTTGCCGGGCCGGGCTGGAGAGGACCGAAGTAGCGACAGATAGGAGCACCATGAGGGACGCATTGTTCTTCAGGATCATGTCCGAAGGCCTACTCCATTACGCGTGCCTATACGACGCCGGTGGCACCCTTCTATTTTCGACGGAAAAGCTTCGGTCCAAGGATCGTGTGATCTGGATGTGCCTGCACGTCAACGAAAACATGGACCTGAGCGTCCCGATTTACGACGGCTACACTAGGAGAGATCGGCGAAACTCGGAATCCCGCCCATAGAGCGGGATCGTAGGGCACCCGTCGGGCACAGTACCCCATGATGGGTTGATCCTTACCCCAGCCGGTCAAGAACGCGCCGAATCGGGCTCGAATTGATGCCCGATCATAGCCGCTTCGAGCGGTTTTTCCGTCCGGTCCGACCTGTAGTTTTTGGCTTAGATAAGCCAAAAGAGACCCCCGCGCTGCGCTAACAGCCGGGGGCCTGGATCAAGGAGATTGAGCCTCCGTGACCTCGGTCAAAGTAGCACGGCGATCCGTCGCCGAGAACCTGTCGACCATCCTCGATTCGCCGGAGATCGCGGACCTCATCGAAGCGCTGGAAGCGACCCGCGAAACCGGCCGTCCCGGCTACCCGATCCGGGCAATGGTCGGGATGGCGCTCGCCAAGTCCCTGTACGCCTTGCCGTGTTGGACGCGCGTGGTCGCGCTCGTGCGTGAGCACACAGCGCTCGCAGCCGTGATCGCCCCCGATGGCGACGTGCCGTCTCAGTGGGCGTGCTACCGCTTCACGGCGAAGCTGCGCGCACACACGGACCTGCTGGAGGGCTGCATCGCCAGCGTGGTCAAGGAGTTGAAGCGGCGGAACCCGCTACTCGGCTGGGATGTGGCGATCGACGCGAGCGACATGCCGGCGTATGCGAACGGGCAGCGCTACAAGTACAAGGGCGGACCCGAACGCGAGAAGTACTCGGACCCGGATGCATCGTGGGGCCACCGCTCGGCCGTAAGCACGCGCAAGGGCGGCGGCTTCTACGGCTACCGTATACACATGGCCGTGTGCGCCAAGACGGACCTTCCGCTCGCGTGGAAGGTCGAGACGGGGAAGATGAATGAAACGCCGACCGTCGCGCCGCTGCTGGACAAGCTCAAGGGACTCGGCTTCAACCCCGAGACTTGTGCGCTCGACAAGGGCTACGACAACAGCACGGTCTACGACGCTTGCGAGGACCGGGACATTCGGCCGATCATCTGCTTGAAGGAAACATCGGCCGTCAAGCGCGGCGAGCACAAGCCGCCGACGTGCGAGCACGGCGAGTGGACGTTCGCCGGGGCCGACCACAAGCGCAAGGCGAGCAAGTGGCGCTGCCCGACAGGCGAGTGCAAGCCCGCGTCCGTCTGGATCAAGGCCGACCGTCTCCACACGCTGATCCCGCGCGGGACGGACCGCTGGAAGAGTCTGTATCGCGGCCGGGCGTCCGTCGAGCGCAGCTTTGGTCGGCTCAAGAACGAATGGAGCCTGACGCCCTTGCGGGTGCGCAGGATCGAGCGAGTGCGGCTACATGCCGACCTCACAATCCTCACGCAGTTGGCATCAGCGTTGAACCGTCAAGCAGCGAGTGCGCTGGCGGCGTAGATGAACTCCGTCTCATGGCACGAGGTCGTCGTGTCGGGCTACAGCGTGCCGTTCCTGCGCGCTCACACAGATGACAAGAAAGTCTCCCTGCTGCTCGATCGCCGCTTCGGTATGGCGCTGACGGCGAGAAGGGCAGAGTCCGTGGTTCCGTTCGTCGCTCACGCAATCGCCATCGCGCTCGGGCATCCGGCGCATC
Source organism: uncultured Solirubrobacteraceae bacterium (assembly GCA_963759265.1). Taxonomy (GTDB): domain Bacteria; phylum Actinomycetota; class Thermoleophilia; order Solirubrobacterales; family Solirubrobacteraceae; genus Palsa-744. The sequence continues at coordinate 2,684,963 of CAVWYR010000001.1, read as the reverse complement.
CGACCGCAGATACTCCGCTCCCCTTGCACCCGATACCCCAGCGCATAGACCCTCAGCGTGTCGTGTGCTTCAAGGATTGGGATTAGAACGCGTCCAGATCGTCGATGTCGTCGGCCTTCGACGTATCGGGGTCGGTCCGCAGACACTCTTTCTTGCAGGTGGCGCACTTGACGGCGGAAACCGCTGCCTCGTCGCCGTTCTTGGCGCGAGTCTCGAACATGATCCCCAACCCCATCAGTCCGAGTACTTGCTTGCGACTCAGTTTCGTTTTCCCGTCCGATAGCAGCACCCAACCAACATGCTCATGCGTGCCGCCTGGGGACTTCTTCATGCGGCGGCCAATGATGTAGAGCGTGCTCGCTCCCGATGGACCCATTTCGGGCCTCCTGACTGTGTTGACTTCGTCCTCTCCTGCCCGGCCCTGCAAGGTCAAGGCGGAGAGCGTGCAGTTGGGGGATACGGCCCACGCAGGAAAAGTCCTCCTGCACGGGTAATGTGCAGATGTTGGTTTCGTGCATGGGGCGCTCCCGGCCCTGCAAAGACCTTTGGGAGCCGTCCAGACGGGAAGGGCCGCGCCGCTCGTACAGGGCGCGGCCCGCTCCCCTTGCGCGTCAGACGACGTGGCCGACCATCTGCACGAGGCGGAACGCGGCGGCCGTGGCGAACACGAACCCGTCGCTCGTCTTGTAGACCAAGCCCGCACTGATGAGCGGGCGCACAACGCCTTCGGGGTCGAAGTAGTTCAGTTCGGTGCCGATGTCGGGCACCGACCAGAGGGTGGGATAGCGGTCCGGGTCCGTCAGGAGATAGAGAGCGTCGCGTTCCATCGCGTCCCACCTGCGGGTCTGCTCGTTCGGGGTAGGCTCATCGGGCATCGGAAGGTCCTGCCTTTCGGTGTCACGGCCGGGGGGCGGTTCGCGCCGTCGCCCCGGCCAATCTGTATGGAGCCGCCGACGCTAGACTCGCTCAGCGATGAGCGCAAGGGGTTTCGCCAATCGTTTCGCCAAGCCCTCCTAGGAGGGTTCGGCGAAACGATCGGCGAAAGTGCTCGGCGGCATGAAGTGTCCTCCTATTGATCGTCCAGCAGCCTCTCTGCGCGCGCGAAGATGTCGGAAGGCTGTACGCCGAGCGCGGAGGCGAGCTTGAAGATCGTTGTCGTGGTCGGTGTCTTGGTTGCTCGCTCGATGTGGCCGACGTAAGCGCGGTCGATGCCGCTGTCGAGAGCGGCTTGTTCTTGGCTGAGTCCTTGTTCCTTGCGGATTTCTCGGGCTGCTTGTCCGAAGGCTTGGGATGGCGAGATGGCCATCCACGCAGCGTTGCTTGCTGAGGTCTATCGCCCCACGGTCAAAAGCGCCCAATCCTTGGTATCGTCCCGCGCCAAACCAGCGCCCCCGGCAAGCGCCGAAACACTCCGGGGGCTGACACCGAAGTTAGGAGCTTCGATGCCGACCAAGACTAGCGCGATAGTTCTAGCTGTCGCAATCGTGGGGTTCTGCGCCTCGGCCGCCAGTGCTGGGCAGTATGTGCTCAAGCACCCCAAGCACGAACACTGCCGGCCGCACTACGTCGAGAAGGTCAACCGCCGCAGGGAAACGATGTGCGTCCAGGTCCGAACGCCAACGTTTGTCCTCGTCACCGCCGAAGCGTGGGAAGGGCACGGGCACCTCAAGGTCGACGGTGATGTCCAGGTCGTCGGCGGCCATGGCCTCCTCGGCGTGCCGATCACCTACACAATCACGAACGAAGCCACCGGAGAGCACCTGGGCTCCTTCACCGAGCCCTCGGACCCCCTTCAGCCCTGCGCTCTCGGGCTCACGGTAAGCGGCGACACGCAAACCTTCTCGGGCGAATCTGCGCCTCCCGAAGAAGCGTGCCCCATCGATGTCAGCTTGCCCACCGGCCAGCTCGCGGTTATCACCGGCTCGTTCGCAGGAACCTCAACCTACGCGCCATCGGTCAGCGAAGGGAAAGGTCTCTGAAATGAGACGGCTCACTCTCGGCGCAGTCTTCGTTCTCGCGCTTGCGCTGGGCGTTCTCGTCGGCGCACTCATCGGCCACTCAGCGAAGTCTCACGCGTCAACGGTCACCGTCGCGGGCGCCGTCACGACGGTGCGCGCTGCTGCTTTGCCCACCCGGACCGTCACGCATGTGGTCGTCCACACGCACACGGTGACACAGACCGTCACGCAACAGCCCGCCGCCGTCAACGAAGAAGGGACGCCGAGCCAAGCGACCGAACGCGAAGGCCTCGAATCGAAAATGGCCGCCGAGAAGGCGATCTTTGAGCGGGAACCCGACGGCTCAGAGGCGAGCGATCTCGCGAAAGACGAATACGAATCCGACCGAGCCCAGTTGCAGCAGCTCAACATACGCTGACAGACCGAATCCGAAGCGGGCGAAGCCGAAAAGGTGCTCAAGCAGCGTCACGCCGAAGAACTCGCGAACGAGGCCGAAGGGCGCTAGCCGGGAGCGGGCCGCGCCCTGTACGAGCGGCGCGGCCGTCCCCGTGTGGACACTCCCAAAGACGTTGGCGGGCCGGGAGTGCCCACTGACCGAAACAGCATTTGCACGTTACCCGCCGGGCAGGACTTTTCCTGCATGAGCCGTACCCCTACCTCGTAAGCCTCTCCAACCTTGACCTTGGCGGGCCGGGCTGGAGAGGGCCGATACAGCTACAGATGGGAGGCCCGAAATGGGTCCACAGGAGTCCACGCACAGGCCGATGTACTTTGACGTCGTGAAACGGATCACGAAAAAAGGCAATATCCGCTACCACGCGCGCATCATGGGTGGCAACAACGAGACCGTCTTTGTCACGCAGAGCTATAAGGCGAAGCAGAGCGCGAAGCACGCCTGCGAGATCGTCAAGGCGCAGGCCGGTGCTGCGGAGATCCGCGAAGTGGACGAGAGCTAATCGCTACTGGCCGGGATTGTCTCTACGGGCTCCGTCTCGGCAGCGTGTTTGAGCACACAGTCCCAGCTACAGAAGTGCAGCGTGCGGCCGGCATCCTCCGTGATCGTCAAGAACAACATGCCGGGGCGCTTGCTAGCCGTACGCGTGTGCTTCTCGCACTCACGCCAGTCGCAGTAGAAGATGCGCTCGATGCTCATGGCGCCCACTATAGGTGCGTGAGCGCTAGCCTGAGCAGGTGCCCGACGAGAAGCCAGACGAGCCGAAACAGACCACGCCAGCGGGGCACACGATCCCGGTCCCGAAGCGTGGGGACTTCGACGCGATGGTCAAGCGGGTCGCGCCGCCGCCAGCAGGTCGTAAACGCCCTGCCGAGACAGACGAGCCTCCCGAGCGATCTGAGCGATAGACACGCCCTCGCGCTGCGCGCGCAGGATGTTCTCGCGTAGATCCGTCGTCGCCTGATGGCGCAGCCGCTCCGAATACTCGCGCCGTTTCGCGGCGCGGCGGATCGCCTTGATCGCCTCGGACTCGCTCATGCGACGGTCCGCTCTAGCAGCGTCTCGAACATCGACTCATCCGCGTAGCGCGCGTTCCGGCGCCACACGAACTCGTTGAGGTAGCCCTGTAGCCAGCGGTGCGAGACGCGGCGGTAGGTCCCACGGATCGAGGGCTTGAGGTGACCAAAGAAGCCCTCGACAGTGTTCGTGTGCGTGTCGCCCTGCACGTACCAGCCAGCGGAGTGATTGATCCGACTATGGGCGATGAAATGCCGATCGAGACCGTTGTATGCAGGCCACTCGTCGGTCACGATGATCGACTCGGGCTCGACCCACTCGATCACCTGCCGCTTTAGCTGCGGGCCGTGACGTGACGGCAGCACGGTCGCCTTGATCCGGCCACCGCGCTCCACCGCGGCGAACACCGTTGCTCTACTACGTTCCCGGAGTTTCGCTGCCTCGGAGCGTCGGTTGGGGCGCGTAGCGAGATAGGCGTGGTCGCCCTGGCGCTTGCGCGGCCTGCCGTCCACGGACGCCTCGTCGACCTCTACGTCGCCTCTCAGCGGTTCGCCGTCGTCGACCATCAGCTCGTTGCGGATCTTGTTCAGCATCCGCCACGCAGTCTTGTAGGACACGCCTATCTCGCGCTCAAGCATCTTGGCCGACACGCCGCAGCGAGTGCTCGTAATCATGTAGATCGCGAAGAACCACAAGTGCAGCGAAGTAGACGACTTGTGGAAGATCGTCCCGGCCGTGGGGTGGACGTGGTGCCCGCAGCCGGTGCACGTCCACGACTGGCGACCCTGCGCGGTCTGGTACTTGCGGAACACGCGCTCCTGCTCGCACTTTGGACACTCCGCGTGTTCGCCGTCGGGCGAGTAGCGCGAGCGCCACAGGTGCTCAAGGCAAGCGGCGTCGTCGGGGTAGTCGCGCATGAACTCCATGAGCGAGAACGACGACTCCGAGCATGCGGTGCGGATCGGATCGTGTCGGTTGCCAGCGGCCATAGTGTCAATATACTTGACAAGACAGACGGTGTCAAGACCCTTTACAGATTTTCTTTGGGCGACGCGATATGCTCCGCAGGCCACTCGGCCACGCCGAGCGGGCATGCCCGACCGCCCCTCCAAGAGCCCTTAGCACCGGCGTTGGTCTTGGAGGGGCGGACTACTATCTGGATGCGCGACTCACGGATGAGTCGCGCTGGAGGCGACGCTCCAGAGGCGGCGGGACGTAGCGAACGGATTCCTTAGAAGCGTTCCGTCGTCTCTGGGGAACGTCGTCAACTTGGGCATTTCGTCTTCCATTTCGTCTTCATCGTACCAAGCAAGGTGTCAATGTTTTGACAGGCGGGCAAGTGGTTCGTCGTATCTACTTTAGTATTTCTACAGTCGCTACCGATATGTGACGCTCGTCACACATATACCCTCGCGCCAGGTAGTTGTGCTATACTCGGCGTATGCCGTCCGACAGAAATAATCCAACACGAGGGAAAGCCTCCGAATCCACGTACTCGCTCATGGAGTTCATGCGGGAATGCCCCGACGACGCCGCCTGCCTAGACATCCTCTGGCGTGAGCGGTTCGCCCCGGACGGCCACCACGCCGAGTGCGTGAAGTGCGAGCGCCAGCGGAAGTTCCACCGCATCCAGTCGCGTCCCGCGTACTCATGCGACACGTGCGGCCACGCGATCTACCCGCTCTCCGGGACGATCTTCCACAAGTCCTCGACGTCGCTGCAGCTTTGGTTCTACGCGATGTATCTCATGACGAGCACTCGCTGCGGAGTGTCCGCCAAGCAGCTTGAGCGCGAGCTTGGCGTGACCTACAAGACCGCGTGGCGGATGTTCAACAAGATCCGCAACCAGCTCATGGCAGACGAGACAGGCAAGCTCTCCGGGGACGTGGAGGTCGATGAGGCTTCGGTTGACGGCAAGCCGCGCAAGATGCAGGGACAGTCCCCGCGTGGCGGAGCGATGCCGGGTCGCCGCTCTGAGGCCGCGAAACTCCGCGAGCGTAGTAGAGCAACGGTCTTTGCTGCGGTCGAACGCGGCGGGAACATCAAGGCAACTGTCCTTGAGTCCAGGCGCGGACCGACGCTAAAGCGACAAGTGATCGAGTGGGTAGAGCCAGAGTCGATCGTCATAACCGACGACTGGCCCGCCTATAACGGTCTGGAGCGCCACTACATCGCCCATAGTCGGATCAACCACTCGACAGGGATGTACGTCGAAGGCTCAACGCACACGAACACGGTCGAGGGCTTCTTTGGGAACCTCAAGCCGTCCATCCGTGGGACCTACAAGAAGGTTTCGCACAAGTGGCTGCAGGGCTACCTCAACGAGTTCACATGGCGCTACAACCACCGCAACGACGGGCGAGCGATGTTCAAGCTGCTCGTTAGTAGAGCTGCTACGCCAGCGGGATAGAGCTAGCGCGGGACCGGGATCTCCCAGCACGCGAGTTCTCGGAGTTGGTTCTTACGTCCTCCGGTCTTCTTCCCGAGGATTTCACCATGCGCAGGCTCGTGCGGTTCAGGTTTAGGTTCGACAGTTAGCCCGTCGATTGCCTGGACATCCTCGATTTTCAACCGCGTAAGCCCATGATCCTCATAGCCAACCAGCAACTGCTCCGGCGTACGCCCATCCTGCTCAAGCAAATCGCTCAAGACAACCGACACGCCATCGCCTAGGTCGTTGAACGCCCAACTCTGGAGAAGCGGCAGCCCGTCGTCGCCCAAGACCAGGGCGCCTGTAGCCTCATTGCGCTTTACCCACCCCGGGTAGACCCGTCGGTAGAGAAGCACGCTGGGCGTCACCTGCGCCTGCGGATCGGCCTCCGGCGAGGGAAGGTCGGAGGCGGTCTGCGACGCCGAGAAGGACTGCGGTTGCCTGTGCGATTGGTCCACTTGTTGTCTGGCCTTCATCGATGACCACGATCTCCGAGTCTCCCGCGCGGTCGAACGCGACCTCGACCTCGGTATCTCCAGACTGCCACGACAGCCCGACACCACCAGGTGAGGTTGGATAGACGGCAGGTACGGGTATCCGAGCATCCGCTTCTGCAACGTCGCACAAGAACTCGAAGGCATCCCATCGGTTTGCGGATTCGATCGGCAGTCCGCCATAAGAATCCCAGTTGGTCGTCAATCTGCTCATCCCCCTAAGGGCACGCAAAACGGGCGCTAGCCGGACTAGCGCGTAGGCATCCATGTTAATCGAGGACGAGTCTGACATCAGCGTTGTTTCGTACGTACCAAGCCCTGGTTCGTAGGCGACTATCTGGATGAACGCGTAGCCGCCGGGCACCTGCGCCAAGACAACGTCTCGCGCAGCTTCACGGCCGTCAAACTGCAATTGCTCAATGCTCGAGGAAGGCATTTATTCCATCTCCCTCGTTGCGATCACTACACCGGGTGGCGACTTGATCTCGCCCGCGTTGGCCTCGCGCTGCTCGATGACCTGCTGCATCGCGTCTCGCAAAAACTTGGCGTACTCCCAGCTCATGACAACGCGAAGCTGGGCCTTCGGTGGTTCGTCTGGCTGTGCGTCCCTCGGGGCGATGTATCCGAGGTCGAGCGCAAACTCCAACGGCGAAGGAACCATGCGCAGCAGGTTCGTATAGAGGATCGGGGTACCCTCCAGGTCGGGCGGCTCGGGCAGTTCGCTCATATCGCTTCCATCCGTCGACATTGCAGCGTGCCCGCATTAGGCGACGCTAAACGCAATCCTACGTTAGAGCGGATGGCCCGTGCTCACAAGGCATGGGAGCCTAATCCCGCGGCGACTTGTCCGGCTGAGCGAGCTTGCGGATCGCCGCGCGGATCGTGCCGATCTTCGGCACGGGGATCTCGATCGGCTCGCCCTTCGCCGGTTTCGTTTGCTGAGTCATCGGCGTAGGCTTCGGCTCCTGCTCTGGCATGTAGTCGAGGGTAGCGCGCAGGTCCGATGATCGATCGCGACGACATAGACGCCGTTCTCGATGACGCTGCCGAGCAGCTTGATCGCGTGCGCGAGCTATACGGGGAGTCATTGGCGGAGCAAAAGGCACCGCAGGCGCTCAAGGTGCGGATCAAGCATGCCCTTGACGACCAGCGATCGGCGCTCGAATACCTGGCGCACGCGATCTACGAGCGACACGGCGACGGCAAGCGTCGCAAGTCCTACTACCCGATCGCAATCAAGCCCGGGGACTTTCCGAACCTGTTCGAGCGGTACCTCCCCGGCGTCGCAACGAACTGCCCGAAAACGCGGAAAGCGATCAAAGACCGCCAGCCCTACCAGCCCGGCTATGAGTGGCTGCACCATCTTGCGCTTCTCACGAATGAGAACAAGCACCGACGCTTGACGCCGCAGACACGGATGGAACGCCGCGCCACAAGATCAGACTACGCGTCCGCGTCAGTGGAAACTGACGACGCGGGCAACCTGCGTATCGAACCGTCGCCTGGCGGTACGAGCCTCGTCATCAGGGGGCCGCTCGGAACTCCGGCACGCGTGGTACATACGCGCTACGTCGATTGGCTCTTTCAGGAGCCGCCGCTTTCAGCGCTCGGAACGCTGCAGCGAATACAGGATGGCCTACCTCAGCTCATAGACGATGTGATCGGCAGTCTCCCGTAGCGGGCCAGGACCTCCCGGCCGCGCCGGTAGGCCGCGCTTTCGCCCACCTCAGCATCGAACGTGCCGTAGCGAAGGAAGCCGTGGAGTTCCTCGATCACATCGAGTAGCTCGCCCACGACATTAGTCGTGGGCGTCGCCTTGCCATGGTCATCGGAGTATAGGGGGGTACCTGGCGTCATGGTATATATGTGACGCTCGTCACAGAACTCGCCCTATCACCGGCTATCCTACGAACGATTGTTCGATTAGCCGAGTCGCTTCCGTGGATGGAGGCGAACGGGGGACCCATTGCCGGACCGCGCAAAAGCGGCCGGATGGGGCGAATCGGCCGCTGATGTGGCCGTAACGCCCGGTTGACACGCGTCCGTTACGTGTGCGCTGCCGGTCGTGAGCCCGACAGCTAACCCCGTAGGCGCTCACAAGGAGGTTCACCAACACAATGTACGTCCCTGCGACGCCGCAGCCCGCGGCGCCTCTGGTCCCGGTCGGCATCGCTGCGACCGATCCCACGATCGTCACCCCGGTCAACACGGCGCTGCACGTCCGTGGCTATCAGCTGAACGTCGCGACCGGCCACCGAGCAAGCGTCACCGGCACGCTCCTCGAAGACCACCAACCAGCGGTCTCCGGCGAGCTCGTGACGCTTCAAGCGCGCTCGGCTCACGGCTGGCGAACGCTCGCCAGCGCCCGCACCGGCAAACGCGGCCATTTTCGGATCAGCTACATCCCGGGCAGGGCACGCAGCCGCTGGGTGCGTCTACGCTTCGCAGGTAACGCCCTTGCGCGCGCCTCGCGCCGCCCGCTCGGCCGGCTCAACGTCTACCGCCTGGCCGAGGCTACGTCGAGCAACACACGGTCGTTCGTGCAGTGCGTGACCGAACACGAGTCTGGCTTGCGCTGGCACATCGTGGACCCGCCCTTCAGCGGCGGCGATCAGTGGACTCAGTCAACATGGCTCGCGGCCGGCGGTGGCCGGTTCGCGCCAACCGCTGCCGAAGCGACACCGCGACAGCAAATTGGGGTCTTTTTGGAATACGAGCCGCGGGACCCTGGAGCGTGGCCGGTAACGGTGCCCGCGTGTTCGTGAGAACGCGGTTGAGCACGAGCTGAGCTCTGCATGCTCGCCTGCAGCATGGGCGCGGCCATGCAGGGGTTGGCATTCAGGCCCGTGCTTCATTGAATCTCTGAATGGCCGTCATGGTGAGGACGTCGCGTACGCAGGTATGGCTCGAGGGTCTCGGCGACTGGAGCTGGCCCGGTCAGGGCGGAGCCGCGGTCGAGTTCATGCCGCCGCCGTGGGTGCCTGCGTTCCCGCCTCGGCGGGAACCGGCCGTTGCCGGGCCTGCGCTCGGAGCCTGGCGTCGCGCCCCGCTCACGCGGGCGCAAAGGCTGCTCCTGTCGGCGGTGCTGAGCATGATCGTCGCGTTCGGCCTCGTGCTCGCAGCAGGCGGTCAGCTGACGCTCACGCGCCTGATCGGTACCAGCGGCGCCGTCGAACAGGAAGCTCCCGCGATCAGCTCAGCTCCAGCGCTGCAGTTCCGCCCGACGCTCACAGCCGTCAGCCAGGATGCTGCCGGCAGCTCGATCGATGCCGCCAGCTACCCCTCCGCGGCGCTCGGGGAAGAAGGGTCGTTCCTCACCTACCTGCCGCCCGGGTACGCCAGCACGAACGCGCATTATCCGGTCATGTACATGCTCACCGGCGATGACCAGTCCGACAACGCTTTTCTGCAGATCGGGCTGCAAGGCGACCTCGACCGTCTGATCGCGCGGCACGCGATCCCGCCCGTGATCGCGATCATGATCCAGGGCGGACCCGGATCGAACCTCTGGCGCAATCAGGGCTCCCAGCGCTACGAAAGCTACATCCTCGAAGTGCAGGAACTCGTCGACCGCACGCTGCCGACGATTCCCGCACGCCAAGCGCGCGCCGTCATGGGCGACTCGATGGGCGGCTACGGGGCGATGAACGTCGCCCTCGCCAACCCCTACCGCTTCGCCGTCGTCGAGAGCTGGCTGAGCTTCTTCAACGGGCTCGAATCCGACCTTCCCGCGGACAAGCCGATCATCTCGCGACTCGGCCTGCACGCCTTCATCTACGGCGGCGAACAGGACCACATTGCCAACCCCGACGAGGACCTGCCGTTCGCCGCAGCGCTGCGCGGGGCCGGAGCGGATGCCACCGGCGCGATCTATCCCGGCGAACACAGCCTCGAAACCGTCGAAGCGCACCTCACGAACATGCTCGTGTTCGCCGGGCGTGCGCTGCACCAGGCGCAGCCGCATGGCGCGAGCTGAGCGCCCGCGGCGGGGCGCGAGAGCGCTCGCTGGAACGTCGCTCGGAGCCGTTGCCGCCGGTGCTTTTGCCGGAGGTGCCGTCGCGGTCGGAGCGATGGCCATCGGCAAGCTGGCCATCGGCAGGCTCGCGATTCGCCGCGCCGCGATCGGATCGCTCGACGTCGGCGAGCTCAAGGTCGGCCGCCTGCTCGTCGGCGAGCTCCTCGTCGAGCGCGGCTCGACATTGCCACAGTCGCCGCTCGAGCCGAGCTCCTAGTCTCGCGCCGCCGCGGGCGTCGAGGCCGCAAAATGCGCGGACGTAGAGGGATGCAACGCATGCTGGCCGGACAGCCAGTAACATGTCCGTCGTCCTATCGGCAGTGACCGTGGAGGGTTCCCGGATGGCAGTTCTAGGCAGACCCACACTCGAGGCGCTGATCGAGTGCTGCAGACGTCCGCCGCTCGCCGGTGCTCCTGCACGTGTCGAGCTCCCTTTCATCAACCTGCTCCAGCTGTTCCCCGTCCGGCCCGCGGCCTAGCCGCGGGCCGGACGGCCCTCTCCCTGCGCACCGGCGAACGCCCCCACGAGGGCGACCGTCAGACGGCGTGAGACGCCGCGGCGCGCCATCCGGGCGCCGGGCTGCAGGCGAGACGGCCGCTAAGTTGCTCGCATGACATCCGAGACGCATGCACGGCCCGCGCGGCCAGACGGCGTGCTCGCCGAAGGCTTGGGCAAGCGCTACGGCGAGCTGTGGGCTCTTCGCGACGTCGACCTCGACGTCCCGAGCGGCACCGTCCTCGGGCTGCTCGGGCACAACGGCGCCGGCAAGACCACCGCGATCCGCATCCTCACGACGCTCGCCCTGCCGAGTGCCGGCCGTGCGAGCGTCGCCGGCCTCGATGTGGTGAGCGACGCCGCGCGCGTGCGTGAGCGCATCGGCCTCGCCGGACAGTACGCGACCGTCGACGGCCTGCTCACGGCGCGGCGCAATCTCGAAATGGTCGGGCGCCTCTACCACCTGCCGCGCGCCCGCGCACGAGCGCGGGCCGCCGAGCTGCTCGACCAGCTCGGCCTCAGCGATGCCGCCGATCGGCTCGTGCGGACGTTCTCCGGAGGCATGCGCCGACGCCTCGACCTCGCCGCGAGCCTCGTCGGCGAGCCGCCCGTGCTGTTCCTCGACGAGCCGACGACCGGCCTCGACCCGCAGGGTCGCAACGAGCTGTGGACGCTGCTCAGGAGTCTCGTAGACGGCGGAACGACGCTCGTGCTCACGACCCAGTACCTCGAGGAGGCCGACTATCTCGCCGACACGATCGTCGTGCTCGATCGCGGGCGCATCGTCGCCAACGGCCCGCCCGCGGAGCTGAAGGCGCGGGTGGGAGGCGATCGCATCGCGGTGACGCTCGCCGGCAGCGACGGGCTCGCCGGCGCCGCGGCTGCGCTGCAGCCGTTCGCCGACGGTCAATCGGTGATCGACTCCGAGCAGCCACGGGTGACGATCCCCGTGCGACTCGGCACGCGCCTGGTGGAGGTCGTCCGCGCGATCGACGCCGCCGGGGTCGACGCCATCGACGTGCACCGTCGCGAGGCGACGCTCGACGACGTGTTCCTCACGCTCACCGGCGGTCAAGCCGAGGACGCGCCCGCGACATCCGAGGCGATCGCCTGATGGCGCAGGCCTCGGTCTCCAGCCGCCCCAGCGCCGCGCTGCGCCTGCGCTGGCAGCTCTCGGACAGCCTCGAGCTCGCACGCCGCAACGTCGCCCACGTCCGCCAGGTGCCGGAGAAGCTGCTCGACGTGACCGTCCAGCCGCTGATGTTCGTGCTGCTGTTCGCCTACGTCTTCGGCGGCGCGATCCACGTCACCGGCGGCGGCTACCGCGAATACCTGCTCGGCGGGATCCTCGTGCAGACGCTCACCTTCGGCATCGTCGGACCCGCCACCTCGATCGCGACCGACCTGACCGAGGGCATCGTCGACCGCTTCCGCTCGCTGCCGATGTCGCGCTCCGCGTTCCTGCTCGGGCACCTGATGTCCGACTTCGCCTCATCGACGCTCGCGATGGTGATCATGATCATCAGCGGCCTCATCGTCGGCTGGAGGATCAACACCGACCTCGCCCACGCGCTCGCCGGCTTCGCGCTGCTCGCCCTGTTCGCCTTCACGATGCTCTGGGTCGGGATGTGGATGGGGCTGCTCGCGAGGACACCCGACGCCGTCACCGGCGTCGCCTTCATCGTCATATTTCCGCTGACGTTCGTCGCCAACACGTTCGTGCCTGTCGGCTCGCTGCCCGAACCGCTGCGCCAGGTCGCCGAGTACAACCCGATCAGCGCCGTCGCAGCCGCGACGCGCACCTTGTTCGGCAACCCCACCGCGCTGCCCTCGCACCCACCGTGGCCGCTGCAGCACCCCGTGCTCAGCTCCGTCCTCTGGTGCGTCGCCGTGCTGCTCGTCATCGCCCCGCTCGCGATCCGCCGCTACCGGGTGCGCACCGCCGGCTGAGCGCCGCGCGTGAGAGCGGGGGAGGGGCCTACGATCGCCGACGTCGAAGAAGGACCGCAGCTGCGAACCGAGCGGCTGCTGCTGCGCCGCTGGCGCCCCGAGGACAGCGAGCCGTTCGCGAAGATGAACGCCGACGCCGCCGTCATGGAGTTCTTCCCCGCGCCGCTCTCACGTGCCGACAGCGACGCGATGCTCGAACGCATCGAGCGCTGCTTCGAGCAGCACGGATACGGGCTGTGGGCGGTCGAGATCGCCGCCGAGCGAGAGCTCGCGGGCTTCACCGGCCTGCAGCCCGTCGAGCGCGAGCTCGCATTCGCGCCCGCCGTCGAGCTCGGATGGCGCCTGAGCGCACCCTGCTGGGGGCGCGGCATAGCCACCGAGGCCGCCTCCGCCGCCGCGGCCTTCGCCTTCCAGGCACTCGAGCTGCCCCAGCTCGTCGCCTACACGGCCGCCGTCAACACACGCTCGCGCCGCGTGATGGAGCGCCTCGCGATGCGACACGACCCCGCCGATGACTTCAGCCACCCCGAACTCCCCGCCGCGCACCCGCTCGCGGCTCACGTCCTCTATCGCCTCCACGCCGACGCGCGCCGCTGAGGAGCGAAGCTCGCGAGCCGCTCGCGTCTCGTGGCGAGCCTGACCTCGCCGACGTCCATATGCTCGAGGTATGTGCGGGCGCTACACGAACACCGCCGGTCCGGAAGAACTCAACGACCGCTTCAAAGTGCCGATCACCAGCGACGCCGGCACGCGGCGCTTCAACATCGCGCCGACCGAGGAGGTGCTCGCGATCGTCGCCGCCAACGGCGAGGCTCAGGCGCAGGCGCGCATGCTGCGCTGGGGGCTGATACCACCGTGGGCGCGCGACCTCAAGGGCGGCGCGAGGATGATCAACGCAAGGATGGAGACCGTCGCCACGACGCCCGCCTACCGCAACCTCATCCCCAAGGCCTCGCGGCGCGCCCTGCAGATCGCCGACGGCTACCTCGAGTGGCTCAAGCCCGAGCAGCGCAACACGCCCCGCCAGCCGTTCTTCTTCCAGGTCGACGGCGGCGTCCCGTTCGCGTTCGCGTCGGTGTGGACGCCCGCGAAGATCGACGGCCAGTGGATCGCCAGCGTGTCGCTCCTGACCTGCGACTCCGCGCCCAATCGCGTCGCGAGCTCGATCCACGATCGCATGCCCGTGATCCTCGCCGACGCCGACGCCCAGCAGGCATGGCTCGATCCAGCGCTCGACGCCGACGACGCGCTCGCGCTCTGCGGGGCGCTGCCAGCCGAGCGCCTGTCCGTGCGCGCCGCCAACCCCGCCGTCAACAAGGCCGGCGACCTCGACGGCGAGGGACCCGAGCTGCTGATCGCGCCGAGCGCAGGGGAGGGATGACGCGCGCGCTGAGCGCGCTCACGCGGTCAGCCAGCGCCTCGGGTTCTCCTCGAAGATCGTCTGGAAGACCGCATCGTCCATCACGCCCTGCTCGCGCAGCGCCGGCACTACCTCCTCGAATACGAGCGTCATCGACCAGTTGCGGATCGCGCCAGCCTTTTCGAAGACCTCGCCCGCCTCCGGCGGAAACCAGTCGATCGACGCGCAGAAGTCCTGGGAGATCATCAGCCGCTCCGCGTGCCCGTGCTCGAGCAGCTCGGCCGCGACCGCGTTTCGCCGCTCGATCGGCAGGTACATCTCCAGGCCATAGCGGTCGAGCCCGACGTACACGCCGCTGTCGATCAGCCCCTCGATGTAGGCGATGTCGTCGCTGTCGCCGCAGTGGGCGATCTGCACCTTCGCCAAGTCCACGCCCTCCTCCTTGAAGATCTCGACCTGGCGCGGACCGGTCGCCACCGCCGGCATCGAGTGCGCCATGATCGACGCGCCCGTCTGCACGCTCGCGCGCGCGACCGCACGATGGATCTTCTCGACGTTGTCGGTCACGCCGGCCGCGTCCGCCGCGCACTTCAGGAACGCCGCCCTGATCGCCGTGCCCTGGATCCCGCTTTCGATGTCCTCGACGAAATGGTCTGCCATCACATCGATGTCGCGGTTGGCGAAGTAGTGGGGGAGATAGTCATAGCTGTAGATGCCGGTGCACGGCACGATGCGAACGCCCGTCTGATCGGCCACGCGCTTCATGAAGCGCACATCGCGTCCGCCGAACATCGCCGTCGGATCGACGATCGTCTGCACGCCGTGGGCCTTCGCGGCGTTGACCGCCACGAGCGCCGCGTCGAGCTCGAGCTGCTCGTCGTAGCGATTCGGCCACTCCTCGGCGACGGCCTCGTCGCGAAAGCGAACGTGCTCGTGAACGAGCACGAGTCCCAGCTCCTCGGCATCGACAACTCCCTGCACGGTCTCTACGGTCGGCATCGGCTCTCCCCTCGGGTTGATCAGCGAAGCGGCTCTCCCCAGTCTGTCTCGTCGCGCAGCTCGCGCTTGAGCACCTTGCCGCCGGGATTGCGTGGCAGCGGGTGATCCTCGATCGCGATGTACTGCGGAACCTTGAAGCCCGCGAGATGAGCGCGAGCGTGAGCGAGCACCGCGTCGACGTCGAGCTTCGCGCCGGCGAGTGGCACGATCACCGCGCCGACCTTCTCGCCCATCATGTCGTCCGGCACCCCCACGACCGCCGCCTCGCCCACGCCGGGGGCGCCGGCGAGCACGTTTTCGACCTCGATCGAGTACACGTTCTCGCCTCCGCGGTTGATCATGTCCTTCTTGCGGTCGACGATGTAGAGCAGGCCATCCGCATCGATCCGCGCGATGTCGCCGGTGTGCAGCCAGCCGTCGACGAACGTCTCCGCGCTCGCCTCCGGCTTGTTCCAGTAGCCCTGTACGACGTTCGGGCCGCGCACGAGCAGCTCGCCCGTACCGGCCTGCCAGTCCTCTCCGCGCTCACCCTCGTCGAGCGCCAGGTCGACCACCGGCATCGCAAAGCCGACCGAGTCGGCGTGCTCCTCGGCCTCCTCGTCGGGTAGGAACGACGTCAACGACGAGGTCTCTGTCAGCCCGAAGCCGTTGCCGACGCGCGCGTTCGGGAAGGACTCCTTGATCAGGTGCACGAGGCTCGCGGCGATCGGTGCGCCGCCGTAGGAGACCCAGCGAACGCGGCTCACGTCCAGCTGCGCGAAGCGCGGGTCGTGCACGACCGCGTGGTAGATCGCCGGCACCGACACCAGCTGGTTGACGCCGTGCGCGCCGACCGCCTCGAAGAAGCCGTCGAGGTCGAGCGGGCCGGAGAGGATCTCGATCCTGCCACCGAGCTCGAGCACCGGGATCAGCTGGCTGTTGCAGCCGGTCACGTGAAACAGCGGCACCGACACCAGCGTCGACATCGTCGGACCCTCCGCGCGATCGCAGAAGAGGCAGCGAAACGAGTTCTCGCTGTTGGTCACGAAGTTGCCGTGCGAGGTCATCGCGCCCTTCGGGAAGCCGGTCGTGCCGCTCGTGTAGAAGATCGCCGCGAGATCCTCGGGCCCGAGCTCCTCGGCGCTCACCGGCTCGCCGTCCGGCAGCGGCGCTCCCGGCTCGAACGCGTAGCTGGCGCCGGAGTCCTCGACCACGTAGGCGACCTCCTCCGCCGTGAAGCGCGTGTTGACCGGCACCACCACCGCGCCGAGTAGCTGCGCCCCGAAGAACGCCAGCACCCAGTCAATCCCGTTCGGGAGGCGGATCGCGACGCGATCGCCGCGCCCGACACCCGCGCGGCGCAGGCCCCCGGCCACGCGCGACGCGCGCTGCCAGAGCTCGCCGTAGCTGAGCGACGGACCGCCGACCTCGAGCAGCGCCGTCGCCGCCGCGTCGCGCTCGACGCTCGCGCGCAACAGCGCCACCAGCGACGGCGGCCGCTCCACATAGCGCGCGATGCCGTCGGCGCCGCGCTTCACTCCTGTCTGCTCGAACGGGCTACGCCCCCGCGAAAACGGCTCTACCGTCAAGATGTCTCCTTCCTCGCTGAGCACCGCAGCCTACCCCCAGCCGCCGCGAGCGCGCGCGCCGCTCGCGTATCAGTCGGCGAAGTGCTTCGCCGCGATCTGCTCGATCGTGTTCTTCGTGCGTATCGTGATCACGCCGAGCAGCGCCGCGACGGCTTTCAGATCCAGCGGTGAGTCGAGCAGCCCGCCGCTCGGCAGCCAGTAGAGCTCGCACTCGCCGAACGCGAGCGCGTCGCTGTCGCCGCCCAGCGCGAGCACGGCCTCCCTCGCATCACGCGACGGCGGCGCAGCGAGCAGCGCAACCTGCAGCTTGCCCGCCGAGGCGGCCAGCCGATCGGCGGTGAACGGCTGCGAAACGGCGATCGTGCGCATCTGTGCCGACGAGCGTATGAACGTCGGCACCTCGTAGCCGAGCGCCTCCGCGAGCCCCTGCTCGATGCGCGCCGCGACGTCATCCGGCGCCCCGGCCGGGGCGGCGAAGATGACGTTGCCGCTCGCGCGGAAGCTCGCGACCTCAGCGAAGCCCATCGCCGCGAAGTGCCCGCGCAGTTCCTCGTTCGTGAGTCGATGACCGCCGACGTTCATGCCGCGGAGAAAGGCCGCATACGAGGACACGCACAGACCCTACCCCGACTCGCCGCGCTCGGAGCTCTTGCAAAAGTCAACCCTCAACGCAAACCCGGCCGCACCAATTTCCGCGCAGATTCCGAGGTTTCGCGACGCACTCGCCGTGGTCGCTCGACATGCTTCCGCCGATTCGTGCGTCACGCTGTACGCGGTGTCGAGGCGCCGGGGGACGACTGTGGACAACTCATCTAATTCTGTGTTTCTCACCGGGGCGACCGGATTCGTCGGCATGCAGCTGCTTGCCCGCTACCTCGAGCGCACCGATCGTCGCGTCTACGTGCTCGTGCGCGGCGCCGACGATTACGAGGCCGAGGCGCGGATGCAGCGCACCCTGCTCAACCTGTTTGGTCCTGCCAACCCCTATGGCGAGCGCGTCGTCACGGTGCGCGGCGACGTCACGCTCCCGGGCCTCGGCGTCCCGCGCGGACTCGACTGGCTCGCGGGGCAGATCGGCGAGATCGTCCACAGTGCCGCGTCGGTGTCCTTCGAGCTCGAGCTGCAGGCCGCGCGCGCGATCAACCTCGACGGCACGCGCCGCGTGTTCGAGTTCGCCGAGCGCTGCCACGCCCGCGGTGCGCTGCGCCGCGTCTCCTACATCTCCACCGCCTTCGTCGCCGGCGAACACGATGGCTGCTTCAGCGAGGACGAGCTCGACGTCGGCCAGCGCTTCCGCAACAGCTACGAGCAGTCCAAGTTCGAGGCCGAGTCCATGATCGCGCGCTCCTACAAACGGCTGCCGGTGACGGTCTTTCGCCCGAGCATCATCGTCGGCGAGCGCGCCAGCGGCTGGACGTGCTCGTTCAACGTGCTCTACTGGCCCTTGCGTGCGTTCGCGCGCGGCACCTATTTTGCGCTGCCCGCTCGTCGCGAGGCGCCCGTCGACGTCGTGCCGATCGACTACGTCGCCGACGCGATCTTCGCGCTCAGCCAGCGCCCCGAGGCCGACGGTGCGACCTTCCACCTGACCGCTGGCGCGCACGCCAGCAGCGTCGGTGAGGTGATCGAGCTCGCGACGACGTTCTTCAAGCGCCCCGTGCCGCGACTGATCGAGCCCGCGCTCTACCAGCGCGTGCACCCGCTGCTCGTTCGCAGCGCCGGCAGCGAGCGCAGCCGCCGCGCGCTGATACGCAGCGAGGTGTTCTTCCCGTATTTCGCGATGCGCGTCGGGTTCGACAATCGTCGCGCACGCGTCGCGCTGCGCAGCAGCGGCATCGCGCCGACGCCGCTGGAGAACTACTTCGAGCGGCTGATGCAGTTCGCGCTCGCGGCCGAATGGGGGAGGACGCGGATATCGCGAGCGCTCGCCACCGGACGCAGGGCGCCGGCCTTCAGAGTCGCCGCGCAGGCGCCGCGCACGCGCGTGTCCGCGGTCGGCGGCGCCCCGCTGGCGATGGCGAGATGAGCAGCCCGCGCCTTTCCGCGCTCGATGCCTCGTTCCTCGCGGTCGAGACACCGACCGCGCACATGCACGTCGGCTGGGTCGCGCTGTTCTCGCCCTCCGCCGATGGCAAGCTGCCCAGCTTCCGAGAGCTGCGCGATCACATCGAGCTGCGTGTCGGCCGCGCGCCGCGCTACCGCCAGAAGCTCGCGTCGGTGCCGCTCGGGCTGTACGCACCCGAGTGGATCGACGACCCCGCCTTCTCGGTCGACCGTCACGTCTACTGGGCACCCGGCTCGCTCGAGGACCTGATCGACGAAGTGATGTCGATCCCGCTGCGGCGCGACCGCCCGCTGTGGGAGATGTGGATCTGCGAGGACTCGACGAACAGGCGCCTGGCGATCGTCGGCAAGTCCCATCACTGCATGGTCGACGGTCTCGCTGCGGTCGAGCTCGCCTCGCTGCTGCTCGACCCGACCCCCGAGCCGGCGCCATACGAACCCGCTCGCTGGCGCGCCGAGCCCGAGCCCGGGGGGGAGCGCATGCTCGTGCGCGGCATGCGCGATCTGCTCGGCCAGCAGGTCGACCTGCTGCAGTGGCCGCTGCGCGTCGCGAGCTCGCCCGGCCCGGTCGCGCGTCAGACCGCCGCCGGTGCGCTGCGCGCGATTCGCGCCGTCGACCAGCTGTTGCGCCCGGCGCCGGCAAGCGTGCTCAACGGCGAGCTCTCGCCGCTGCGCCGCCTAGCGTGGGCCCAGCGTCCGCTCGAGGACCTGCGCACGATCCGGCGCGCGTACGGGACGACCATCAACGACGTGATCCTCGCCGGCGTCGCCGGGGGGATCCGCACCTACCTGATGCGCCGCGGCGAGGAGCCAGCCACGCTGAAGGTGATGGTGCCGGTCAACGTGCGCAGCCCGAACGACGTGCTCGGCAACCACATCTCCTTCGCCTTCGCCGATCTGCCCTGCGAGGACCCCGACCCGCTCGGTCGTCTCTACCAGGTGCACGCGAGCATGAGCCGCTGCAAGCGCGACGGCGAGCCCGAGGGCTCGGACCTCGTGCTGAAGGCCGCCTCACGGACGCCCGTGACCGTGCAGCAGGCGCTTTCGCGGCTGATAGCCAGCCCGCGCGCCTTCAACCTCGTCGTCTCGAACATCCCCGGACCGACCGTGCCGATGTACATCCTCGGCTGCCCGCTGCAAGCCGTCTACCCGATGGTCCCGCTTGCCGACCATCACGCGGTGTCGGTCGGAATGATCACGATCCACGACCAGGCGTGCTTCGGCATCTATGCCGACCGCCAAGCGCTCCCCGACGTGCACATGCTCGCGCAGGACGTCGACGACGCGATCACCGAGCTGCTCGCCGGCACCTACCGCGTCAAGTCGAGCGGATCGCTGCTGAAGCGAGCCCACGCGACGGTGCCCGAGCCCGCCCACGCGCTGCACCCCGAGGGGTACAACGGCGCCACCGAGCAGGCGCCGGTGTCGGCGAGTGCGCCGAACGAGGACTGGCAGGTCAACCTCGAGCTGCAGAACCTGGCCAGCCGCGAGCGGCTGCCGAGCTGGCGCCAGAGCCTCGCCGACGAGCAGAGCTAGACGCTCGCGCGCTAGCCGCGGCGGAGCCTCAGGCTGTCGTCGAGGCGGCGACGCGATCCGAGAGGATCGCCGCGAGCCGCGCGCGGTGGCGCTTGGCGCCGCCCAGCAGCGTCGCGTCGATCTGCGCGCGCTTGTACAGCCAGTGCACGTTCGCCTCCCACGTGAAGCCGATGCCGCCGTGCGCCTGAATCGCGCTCGCGGTCACCTCGCGCCCAGCGTCGGATGCCGCCGCCTTGGCCATCGCCGCCGCCTGCGCGAGCTGCTCCGGATCGGCGTCTGCGCTCCACGCCGCGAACGCGGTCGTCGAGCGCGCCTTCTCGGTGTCGAGCAGCATCTGCGCGCAGCGGTGGGAGACCGCCTGGTAGGCGCCGACCGGCACGCCGAACTGCTTGCGCTCCTTCACGTACTCGACGGTCATGTCGAGCGCCCGCTCGGACACGCCGACGAGCTCCGAGCTGACCGCCACGAGCGCCTGGCCGAGGCCCGGACAGCCGTCATCGAGCGTCTCCCCGGCACCGTCGCCGGCGATGACGCGCGCCGCCGAGCGGGTGGGGTCGATCGTTGCGATCTTGCTCACCTCAGCATCGTCTGGCGTGAGCAGCCGTCCGCTGCCGTCATCTTCGACGAGCACGATCACCTCGGCCTCCGCACCGCCGACGACGAGCTCGGCAGTCCCGTCGACCGCACCCGCGAGCGCACCGATCGTCTCGCCCGAGGCGAGACCTGGCAGCCAGCGCTCACGCTGCTCAGCGGAGCCCGCCTGCTCTATGACGCACGCCGCCATCACGCTCGGGAGGAACGGCACCGGCGCGAGGACGCGCCCGAGCTCCTCGCACAGGATCGAGAGCTCGATCGTGCCGAGCCCCTGGCCGCCGTTCTCCTCGGAGATCGCGATCCCCGGCCAACCGAGCTCGCACAGCTCCTTCCACAGCGCCTGGTCGGTGGTCCCCGCCTCTGCGTGCTCGCGCACACGCGCGAACGTCGCGCGCTCGCCGAGCAGGTCGCGCGCGGTGCGCTGAATGTCGCGCTGGTCGTCTGTCAGCCCGAAGTCCATTTCTAGGCCGTCACCTTCAGGCGGGGGAGACCTAGCACGCGCTCGGCGACGATGTTCTTGAGCACCTCGGTCGTGCCTCCCTCGATCGTGTTGCCGCGTGCGCGCAGCAGCTCATAGCTCCAGCTCGTACCGGCGATCAGCGCTTCAGGGCCGATCACGTCAACCGCGAGCTGCGTGACGCGCTGGTTGGTGTCTGACCACAGCCACTTCACGAGCGAGCCCTCGGGTCCAGGCTGGCCGTAGCGCTCGGCGTCGGTCAGTCCCTTCCACGCGAGCAGCCGGATCGACTCACAGCGCAGGTGCAGCTCGGCGATCGCGTCGGCATACAGGGGGTTCTCCAACAGGCCCCGCTCAGCGGCCGCGACGATCAGGTCATCGAGCAGCTGACGCAGGCGGATCTGCAGCGCGAAGCCCAGACCTGCGCGCTCGTTCATCAACGTCGTCAGCGCGACCTTCCAGCCGTTGCCGACGCCGCCGACGACGTTCGCGTCGGGAATCCGCGCCTCCTCGATGAACAGCTCGTTGAACTCCGCCTCGCCGGTGATCTGGCGCAGCGGGCGCACCTGCACCGCGTCCTGGTCCATGTCCATCAGGAAGTAGGTGAGGCCCTTGTGCTTGGCGACCTCGCCGTCGGTGCGCGCCACGAGCATGCACCACTTCGAGTACTGCGCGCCGCTCGTCCAGACCTTCTGCCCGGTCACGACCCACTCGTCGCCGTCCTTCACCGCGCGCGTTTTCAGCGACGCGAGATCGGAGCCGGCGTCGGGCTCAGAGAAGCCCTGGCACCAGATCTCCTCGCCGGAGAGGATCGGTGGCAGGTAGCGCTCCTTCTGCTCTGGCGTGCCCCACACCATCAACGTCGGGCCGCCGAGCAGGAGGCCGAGCGTGTTCGCCGCGAACGGCACACGTGCGCGCCCGAGCTCTTCGAAGTAGATCGCCGACTCGCTTTGGGAGGCACCGCGCCCGCCGTACTCCGTCGGCCACGCCGGTGCCGCCCAGCCCGCGTCGTAGAGGCGCCGCTGCCAGTTTCGCCGGTAAACGAACTGCGCGTCATCGCCGGCGTCGGCGGCCGGTTTCGCCTCGGGCTTGTTCTCGGCCAGCCAGCCGCGCAGTTCGTCGCGGAAGGCAGTCTCTTTGTCGCTGAACGTCAGGTCCATGTTCCCTCGCCGGGCAGATTACTGTAAGCCGGACTTTACAAGTGCGGTCGCTCGCCAGGTCGCGCCGTCATGTGATTTCGATCGGCGTGCCGACCGAGATCAGCGACCACAGCTCCGTGATGTCCGCGTTGCGCATGCGCACGCAGCCGTGCGAGGGCCGTCCGGGGATCAGTTCAGGTTCGTCGGTGCCGTGTATGCCGACGACGCCGCCGCCCGGCCATTCGCGCAGCGTCGGCGCGTAGGCACTCGTGCCGAGTGCATACGGGCCGTACTCGGGATCGTCGAGCGTGATCAGCTTCTCCATCACGTAAAAGCGGCCGGGCGGCGTGATCGTGCTCGCCTTGCCGACCCCGATCGGCGCGCTGAAGATCGCGTGGCCTTCGCGGAAGAGCGTGGCCGCGAGCGTCGTGCGATCGACGAGCAGGTAGCCGTTGACCGTGTGGAACGTTTCCAGCGCGCTGCGCGGCACCCAGCCCGTCTGGCCGTTGGGGCGAGCGGGAAGCTCGATCTGGATCCACGTCTGACCCGAGGCGAGGCGCGCGGAGGTGAGGGCCATGTACAGCTCGGCCTGCCCGTCTTCTGTCAGGAAGCGCAGCCTGCCGCGGACGGCCGAGCGCCTTGAAGGCGAAGCGTGAACCGGAGCTTCAGAGTTGGGGTATGCCCAGCGCGAGAGCGTGTGCAGATTCGACAGCGACGTCAGGACGGGGGCCTTCGCCGTCGCGCCCGACGCCGCGCCAGACACGGACGCCGTCGAGACAAGCGCTAGCGCGAGCGCGGTGAGCGTCGCGAGCATGGTCCTCTGAATGTGTCGACGGCGCATGCCCACTCCCTGCCCAGCGGGCACGTCAGCCGGTGAACTTGGGTGTGACCTTGGGCGGAGCGCAGCGCAGAACCCTCGTGGTGCGGGTCCCCGTCGTCGCCTTGGCGGAGCCGGTGTGATCCATCGTGATCTTCGCCACCAGCTTGTGTACGCCGATCTTCAGCGTGGCCGGATCGACCCCGATGCTCAGCAGGCCCTTGTGCGCGTTCTTGGCCGTCAGCGTCTTCAGCTTGTGGCCGTCGAGGTAGAACGTCACGCTCGCCACCTGCGCCGAGCTGATGCTCACGCGAAAGCCCCCGCGGGCACAGCCCTGCGGCGAGCCTTTCAGCTTCGGTACGCTCGCCGCGCCCGATCCGAGCACTCCCGATTTCGAGCTCGGCTGCTGGCTGGTCGTCGAGGACAGCACGCCGGAGGAGCTGTGGCTCGTGTCCGAGTCCTCCGGTGATTTCGCGGTCGTGAGGATCACGACGACGGTGTTCGATGACTGTACGAACGGCGCGCCCTGGCCCGGCGGCGGGGCCGCCGTCACGGTCGCGGTGTTTGTGAACTTGCCGGCGGCTTCGTCGGCGCTCACCAGCTCGTGCTTGCACGTGTAGGTCGTCGAGGCTCCGACCGGCAGCGCCACGCCGCCGACCCCACCGGCGATCGTGCCCGGGTCACACTGCGGATCGGAGAAGCCTTCGATGTCGAGCGGCACATCGCCAGCGTTCTCGACGCGGATCTCGTAGTCGACCGTCTGGCCGACCTGACCGGTCAGCTGCGACGGGGTGAATTCGACGCCGCTGCCTTCGATCCGCTGGAGCTTGTCGATCGTCAGCGCCGGCATCGCGATCGGCGGCGTGGGCAGGACTTCCACGACCACCGGGTTCGACGGCTTCGTGATCGGCGGCCCGGCGCCTTCGGGCGAGGTGCCCGTGACGGTCGCCGTGTTCGTGAACGAGCCCGCCGCTTCGTCGGCGCTGTCCAGCAGGTGCGTGCATCTGTACCTCGTCGTGGCGCCCGCCGCGAGCGGCGCGCCGCCGGTTCCGCCGGTGAGCGTCCCGGGGTCGCAGTGCGAGTCGACGAGGCCGCCGAGAGGTTCGCTCGGCGTTCCGATGGTGAGCGGCACGTTGCCCGTGTTCGATACGACGATCGAGTATTCGACGGTGTCGCCGACCTGACCCGCGATCGTCGATGTCGTGAGTTTTTCTTCGCTGCCGGCGAGCTTCTGGAGCTTTTCGACCTGGAGTTCCGGACGCGCCGGGCATTTGATTTTCCCGAAGATGTCCCATGAGCCTTTCAGCCCGTTGCCCTTCCATTTTGCGAACGCGTCGATCGCATACGCGCCTCCGGGAGCGTTGATCGCCATCGTGTCTTCGCCGTTGGCGCCTTCGAAGGTCGCGCGTCCGTGGATTTCCTCAGGGTCTTCCTTGTCCGCCTCGATGCGCAGGATCTCGAGCACCGTGTTCTTGCCCGCCGGGAACGCCTTGTAGTTCCAAGTAACCGACGTGCACGAGAAGTGCACGTCGCCGTGGAGGCGCTCCCTCGAGCTGTTCTGCTTGCCCCTGCCGGTTTCCTGCATCGGGGTCTGCAAGCCGCCGCCGACCTGTGGTTCGGCTTGCGCCGCGGGCGCGCTCGCTTCCGCTTCCGCTTCCACGTGAGCCCTCCTGGATGCCCGTCGCTGGCGTTTGGCGGCGGCGCGTTCCTTGCGTTCGGCGCGCTTGGCCGCGTTGGTGCTCGCGCCCGTGCTGGCTTCCGTGCTGGCTTCGGATGAGCGTCTGTGTGCCGTATGAGCCTGGCCGCTGGGCGCCAGGAAGGCCGCCAGCGCGAGCACAGCCAGCAGCGCCAGTCCTGCCCGTGTGCTCCAGGTGTGGCGCCGGCCACCGGCACCCCTCCCGGGCGCGTCCCCTGGCCCGGCTCCCCTGGTCCGCTTTCGGTTGTGGCCAATCGGCATGTCTCTCCCGTTCCGTGGGGCTCGCATCCCGTATGTCTGCGACGCGCTGCGTGACTCTGCGACGCGCTCCGTGACCCTCTTTTCCCTGGCCTCCACGGTCCTCGGAAAAGAGTCTCCTAAAGACTTACAGACATGGGTGCGCCTTTGCCGCATGAACTCGCCACCGGCACAGGTGATCTTCGGGTGAGGCAGCGGTGAGGCCACGGGTGAGTACGAACTCACCCTTTTGCGCTCGGGCGTCGATAGGATATGCGAGTTCGATGGCTGAGACGACCGTCACGAGCGTGGCCGTGGGCCGCTTCGAGGACCTGTTGGCGCGGGGGCTGCGCGCTGTCATCGAGGATGAACCCGGGCTTGAGCTGCTCGCCTCGGATGTCACGCGGGCGCAGCTCGCGGCGGTGTTGCGAGCAAAGCGACCACGAGTCGCGATCCTCGATGCGGCCGCACTGCGCAGCCCAGTCGAAGTGCGTGCGCTGAGCGCCGCGCATCCGGCGACCCACCTGCTGTTGCTGGCCGATCGCCCGTCGCGGATCGAATGCACGCAGTTGGTCGCGTTCGGCGCCGCGGCGTGCCTGGCAAAGGCCACCGAGGTGCGCGACGTGCTCAACGCGATCCATCTCGCCTCGCGCGGGTTGCAGCTGACGCCGCGCGACGCCGACGGGGGCGTCGGCTCAGGCCTGCTGACGGCGCGGGAGCTCGACGTGCTGGCCGAGCTGCAGCAGCGGCGCTCGAACTCGCAGATCGCCGCCGACCTGCACATCAGCATCGAGACCGTGCGCAGCCACGCACGTCACATTTATCGCAAGCTCGGCGTGAGCTCGCGCCGGGAGCTGCTCGCATCGGGCTAGCTAACCGTCCAGTAGAGGGTGAGATTGGTGTCGCGGGGAGCGTCAGCCGCACGCGGCGCTAGATTCGTGCTGCCGTGTCCGTCGCACAGCCCGCCTTACGCGTCGCCCACCTCGACGCCGACGCGTTCTATGTCTCGATCGAGCTGCGCCGCCACCCCGAGCTGCGTGGGCACCCCGTCGTCGTCGCGGGCACGAGCCCGCGCGCGGTCGTGACGACCGCCAGCTACGAGGCGCGGCGCTTCGGCGTGGGCTCCGCGATGCCGGCCTCCCGGGCGCGGCGACTCTGCCCCGACGCGGTGTTCCTGGCGCCGGACTTCCCGACCTATCGAGAGGTCTCCGCGCAGATGATGGCGATCGTGCGCTCGCATGTCGAGCGTGTCGAGGTGGTGGGACTCGACGAGGCATACCTCGACGTCGAGGGCCTGTTCTCGCCGCGCGCCGCGATGCGCCGACTGCTCGCCGAGATCAGCCGGACACTGCAGCTGACGTGCTCGATCGGCATCGGCCCGAACAAGCTCGTCGCAAAGGTCGCCTCCGACGCGGAGAAGCCGGCCGGCTTCGTCGTGCTCAGCCGCGAGCAGGCATGCGCGCGCTTCGCCTCCGCTGCGCCCGGACTCGTGCCCGGCATCGGACCGAAGACCGCCGCACGACTCGCCGAGCTCGGCTTGGACACGCTCGCGGCCCTCGCCGGCGCGCCCGAGCAGCTGCTGAGGGAGCGCTTCGGGCCGAACCTCGGCCGCGAGCTGGGCCGTCGCGCGCGGTTCGAGCACGACGGTCAGGTCGGGGCGGCGCGCAAGGTCGTCTCGGAGTCTCGCGAGCGAACGTTCGATGTCGACGTCAGCGATCCGGATGAGCTGCGCGCGGCTCTCGCGCGGATGGCCGCGGAGCTGTGCGCGAGCCTCGCAGCCCACAGCCGAAGCGGGCGCACGATCGCGATCAAGGTCCGCCTCGACGACTGGACCACCGTTACTCGCGCGCGCACGCTCGCGCAGCCGACGTGCGACGCCGAGATCGTCTGCGCGCAAGCCCTGAGCCTGCTCCAGGAGTATGCGCCCGCGCGCCCGGTGCGCCTGCTCGGCGTGCGCGTGGCTGGGCTGAGCTCGCCCGCCGACGCTCGCGAGCAGGCGAGCGACCCCGCCACGCAGGCCCAGGCGCGCGCACCGCGCGATCAGCTGGCGCTGCCCGTTTAGTTAGGATCGTCGCATGTCACTGCTGGCTGCCGGTGAGATCGAGCTCGACTGTGAGCGCAAGGGATCTGGGCCGCCGCTGCTGATGATCATGGGCATGAGCGGCACCACCCTGCACTGGGGCGAGCCGTTTCTCGACGAGCTCGCCGAGCACTTCGAAGTGATCGTCTATGACCATCGTGGCGTCGGGCGCAGCACCCGCATGCAGGGCTCGTTGACGATCGCTCAGATGGCAGACGACGCGGCCGCGCTGCTGGCCGCGCTCGAGCTCGACTCGGCACACGTGCTCGGCATCTCGATGGGCGGCATGGTCGCCCAGGAGCTCGCGCTCGGCTACCCCGAGCGCGTCCGCACGCTCGCGCTCGGCTGCACCTACTGCGGCGGCGAGGGGAGCGCGCTGACCGCCCCGGAGGTGCTGCTGCGCCTCACCGAAGGAATGCTCTCCGGCGATCGCGAACGGGCTCTGCGCGCGGCATGGCAGGCAAACGTCTCGCCGACGATGGCCGCCGACGCCGACGCCTATGCGCGCTTCCTGGCAATCGCCGCGCGACGCGCGGTTGCGGTGCCGGTGATCATGGCGCAGATGCAGGCCTGCAGCGACCACGACACGCACGCGCGGCTCGCGCAGCTGAGCATGCCGACGCTTGTCGTGCACGGCAGCGCCGATGAGATGCTCGCTGTCGATAACGGCCGTTTGATCGCCTCGCTGATCCCCGGCTCGCGTCTGGAGATCCTCGATGACGTCGGCCATCTGTTCTTCTGGGAGCGCCCGCTGCTCGCGGCCGAGATGATCCGAACGCACGCCGCGTGCCTGCCGACACTGACCCCCTGAGCGTCAGCGCCGGCGGCGTCACGCTGGCTGGCGAGCAAAGCGGAGAGGGCCCAGCGGTGGTGCTACTGCACGGCTTGAGCGCAACGCGTCGCTACGTGGTGATGGGCTCGCGCGCGCTCGAGCGCTCCGGACATCGCGTGCTGGCATATGACGCCCGCGGCCACGGCCGCTCGACGCCGGCCCCCGAACGCGCATACGGCTACGAGCACCTCGCCGCCGACCTCGCGGCGGTGCTCGACGAGGCCGGGATCGAGCGGGCGCTGCTGGCGGGCGCGTCGATGGGGGCGCACACCGCCGTGCGCTTCGCCCTGGAGCATCCCGAGCGCGTCGGCGCACTGGCGATCATCACGCCGGCATACGAGCCCGATTCACCGCGCGTCGAGCAAGAGCTCGCGCGCTGGGACGCGCTCGCCCGCGGGTTGCGCGAGGGTGGGGTGGAGGGGTTCGTCGACGCCTACGGCCTCGGCGCCGTGCCCGAGGCTTGGCGCGCAACCGTCGAGACGGTGCTGCGCCAGCGAATGTCCGCGCACGAGCACCCCGAGGCCGTCGCCGACGCGCTCGAAGTCGTGCCGCGCTCGCGCCCGTTCGCGGACATGAGCGAGCTGGCGAGCATCGAGCTGCCGACGCTCGTCGTCGCCAGCCGCGACGAGGCCGACCCGGGCCACCCACTGGCCGTCGGCGAACGCTACGCACGAACGATCCCAGCCGCGAGGCTGGTGGTCGAGGACGCCGGGCCGCCGGCGCGATCGCCGATCGCCTGGCAGGGCGGACAGCTGTCGAAGCTGCTGATCGAGCTCGCCGCGCAAGCCGAGCTCCGTTAGGCCAGCGGGGAGACGGGCTCGCCCTCGACGCTGGGTCCGCTCAGCAGGGCGACGTAGCGCCCGCCGGCCCGCACCAGCTCCTCGTGCGTGCCGCGCTCGAGGATGCGCCCGGAGTCGAGCACGAGGATCTGCTCGGCGTCACGGATCGTCGAGAGCCGGTGCGCGATCGCGATCGTCGTGCGACCGCGCGAGAGCTCGTCGAGCGCCTGCTGGACGGCGCGCTCGGTCTCGGTGTCGAGCGAGGACGTCGCCTCGTCGAGGATCAACACCGGCGGGTTGCGCAGGATCGTGCGCGCGATCGCGATGCGCTGCTTCTCACCGCCGGAGAAGCGATAGCCACGCTCGCCGACCGGCGTGTCATAGCCCTGCGGCAGCGAGGCGATCAGCTCGTGGATCTGCGCGGCCTTGGCCGCATCTTCGATCTCCGTGTCGCTCGCCTGAGGACAGGCGAAGCGCAGGTTCTCGCGGATCGAGGCGTGGAACAGGTATGTCTCCTGGGAGACGAGGCCGACGGTAGCCGCGAGCGAGTCGAGCGTCATGTCGCGCACGTCGACGCCGTCGATGCTCACGCTGCCGCGCTGGGGCTCATACAGGCGCGCCACCAGATAGGCGAGCGTCGTCTTGCCGGAGCCTGTCTCGCCGACCAGGGCCGTGCGGGTTCCGGCTGGGACCTCGGCGCTGATGTCCTGCAGCGTCCACGGCGCGTCGGGTTCGTAGCGAAACCACACGTCGCGCAGCTCGACGTCGCCGCGCACGTCGGTCAGCGTCCGCGCGTCGGCGCGCTCGACGATGTCGACGGGCAGGTCGAGATACTCGAAGATGCGACCGAACAGCGCGAGCGAGGTCTGCACTTCCACGCCGACCGACAGCAGCTGCTGCATCGGGAACAGCAGGCGCGTCTGCAGGGTCGTGAACGCGACGACGGTGCCGATCGAGATCACATCCTGGCCGTGGTCGATGCTGTAGCCCGCGAACCAGTAGACCGCCGCGGGCATGATCGCGAAGCTCATCTGCACTGAGGCCATGCGCCAGCGCCCGGCCATGCGCGCGCGCACCTCGAGGTCGGCGAGTTCGCTTGACTCCGAGGAGAAGCGATCGACCAGCTCGTGCGAGCGGCCCATCGTCTTGCCGAGCAGGATCCCCGACACCGACAGCGACTCCTCGACGAGCGTCGACATGTCAGCCAGACGCCCCTGGCGTACCGACTGGATGCGCCGTCGCTCGTTGCCGACGCGACGCGTCAACCACACGAAGAACGGCAGCAGGATCAGCGAGAAGACGGTCAGCTGCCAGCTCAGGGCGAACATCGCGACGATCGTCGCGGTGACCGTCGCGACGGTCGAGACGGTCGAGGTGGCGGTGCTCGTGACGACGTCGTCGATGCCGCCGATGTCATACGCGATGCGCGCCTGCACCTCGCCCGAGCGCGTGCGTGTGAAGAACGCCAGCGACATCCGCTGCAGGTGCGCGAACACGGCCGCACGCAGGTCGTGCATCACGCGCTGGCCGACCTGGTTCGAGATCCACGTCTGCGCGACGCTGATCACGCCGTTGACGATCGCCAGCGCGATCATCCCGCCGACGAGCCAAGACAGCCGCGTCAGGCTGCCCTTGTGGACGATCACTTCGACCGCTTCGCGCAGCAGGAACGGCGAGGCGACGCTCAGCACCGAACCGAGCACGATCAAGGCGAGCAACAGGCCCAGGCGCAGCCGGTAGGGGATGAACAGACGCCCGATGCGCCGCAGCGAGACGTGCCTGTCGGGGATGTCCTCGGGGCGAAGCTCGCTGCGGCTTGGGCGGCCGCCTCCACCGCCGCCGTGCCCGGCGCTGAAGGGCTGAGCGCTCATCGCGCTGACTTTATCGTCGCCGTCGTAGGGTTAACGACCGTGAATCTGTCCGCTGCGGAGACCCGCGTCCTCGGCTGCCTGCTCGAGAAGCAGCGCACGACCCCCGATACCTACCCGCTCTCGCTGAACGCGCTGCGCCTCGCGTGCAACCAGTCGACGAACAGGGACCCCGTCGTCGACTACGACGACGCGACCATCCGCGACGCGCTTCACCGCCTCGAGCGCCGCGGCTTCGCGCGCCTGGCCAGCGGCGCCGGCAGCCGTGCCGCGAAGTATCGGCATCTGCTGGCGGAAGCCCTGCCGATGGACGGTAGCGAGCAGGCGATCATCTGCGTGCTGATGCTGCGCGGGCCGCAGACGCCGGGCGAGCTCAAGCAGCGCGCGGAGCGCATGCACGCCTTCGCAGACCTCGACGGTGTCCAGGAGGCGTTGGCTCGCCTGATCGCGCGCGAGCTCGTCGAGCGCCTGCCACGCCGCCCGGGACAGAAGGAGGAGCGCTACACGCAGATGCTCGGCGAGGAGGCGCCCGAGGAGGCGCCCTCGGCCCGCAGCCCCGCGTACGCCGACGAGCCCTACACAGCGACGAGCGCTCACGCCGCTGGGGACGCGGCGAACGCACAGGGGCGCGAGGATCTGGGCGAGCGCGTGGCGCGCCTCGAACACGAGCTCACCGAGCTGCGCGCGCGGCTGCATGCGCTCGAACGCGCCGCACTGCGCGAGCCGAGCTCGGAGCTCGCCTGATGGGTCACCTGGCGCCGCTGATCGCCGCGTCGACGAACACCGCCAGCGGCGTCGGCATCCCGCTCGCGCTCGCAGCCGGCCTCGTGTCCTTCCTCTCGCCGTGCGTGCTCCCGCTCGTGCCTGGCTATCTCTCGACGGTGATCGGTGTCACCCCGGCCGACCTCGAGGGCGGCGTCAGCGCCCGCCGCGTGCTGGTGCCGGCCCTCCTGTTCATCGCGAGCTTCTCGGCGATCTTCATCCTGCTCGGCATGAGCGCGACGGTCATCGGCTCGACGTTGGTCGCCCACAAACAGGAGCTCGAGAAGGTCGGAGGCGTCGTCATCATCCTGATGGGACTCGTGTTTCTCGCGACGCCGTTCATCGGCATGTTCAACCGCGAGTGGCACTCAGACACGCTGATGCGCCTCGCCGGTCGCGGCGGCCCGGTGATCGCGGGCGCCGCGTTCGCGATCGCGTGGACGCCCTGCACGAGCATCACCCTCGCCGCGATCCTCACGCAGGCGGCGATCTCCAGCTCGGCCGCCCATGGCGCGCTGCTGCTCGCTGTCTACTCAGCCGGTCTCGCGATCCCGTTCCTGCTGATCGCGCTCGCCTTCGAGCGCATGACGAACGCGCTCACCGTCGTCAAGCGTCACTTCCCTGTGATCATCGCTGTCGGCGGCGCCGTGATGATCACTCTGGGTGTGCTGATCCTGACCGGCGAGTTCACGATCCTCAACAGCTACGTCAACCGCACGATCCCCGGCATCGGCTCGAACGTCTGATCGCTGAGCGCCGCCGCCTGAGACTATGCGAACATGCGTTCGCATGGGACCGAGACCGTGGAGGGCGGCAGCTGAGCTAGATGCGGCGCTCAGTCGGGGGGATCTGCGCTATGCGATGGCGCTCGCCGACGAAGTGCGGATCGAACGCCACAGGCCGATCGACCTGAAGACGGCGGCACGCTTCCTGCCGTTGATCGCCGAGGCGAGCCCGAGCGAGTTCGACACGTGGGCGATCCGCTGGCTGCGCAGGTGGCTCAGCGAGACTCCCACGCCGACGATCGATCAGGCGGTCGACGTCGCGAGCGGCCTCGCTGCGCTGCCCGTCGAGCCCGAGGCGATTGAGGCGCTTCAAGAGCTGGTGCGCTGAGAGCGACGCGTCAACGTCCGGCTAGAGGGCACCGGCCTGAACGTTTTGAGCCTCGGATCGGCGAGCCAGGAAGCGCCGTTCCCAGGCCTGCTGGTTGCGCTTGGCATCGAGCACGAACGGCGAGAGCCCGATCGCCTTGATGATCAGGCCGTTGATCAGCGACTCGGGGAAGGGGAGGGGTCGCATCACATCGACGAACAGCACCACGCGCGTCTCGTCGGTGTCGTTCCAGACCTCGTGGTTGAAGGTGTCGTCGAAGATCATGCTCTTGCCCTCTTCCCAGTGGCGGATGTCATCGCCGACACGGATGCGGCACGACTCGGCGTCCCGGGGCACAACCAGCCCGAGGTGATAGCGCAGCACGCCCTTGTACGGGCCGCGGTGATCGAGGATGTGCTTGCGCGGCGAGAGGATCGAGATCATCGCCGTCGTCATCCCCGGGATCTCGCGCATCAGGGTCGCGGTCCGCGGACACATCCGCACGCCGAGCTCGGCTTCGAACCCATAGCCGTAGAGGAAGAAGGTCTTCCAGCGATCGTCGTCTGTGATCTCGATCTGGTCCTTGGAGATGTCCTGGAAGTTTGGCAGCGCCGCGTGATCCTCGAGCAGCTTCTCGACCTCCTCGCGGATCACCGTCCAGTTCTCCTCGATGTGATCCACCCACG
Organism: uncultured Solirubrobacteraceae bacterium; assembly: GCA_963759265.1. Lineage (GTDB taxonomy): Bacteria > Actinomycetota > Thermoleophilia > Solirubrobacterales > Solirubrobacteraceae > Palsa-744. The sequence goes on along the minus strand of CAVWYR010000001.1, from coordinate 2,651,582 downwards.
GAAAGCGCTCGAGCTCGAAGAACGTCGCATCGCCGACGAGCGAGCGCCGGCCGATGAAGCGCTCGATCGGCACGAGGATCCGTTCGCCGACGGCAACCGACCACTCGACCATGCGCTCCCACAGTGACTTCGACACGTATCCGCCTCCAGATCGCCGTGTTTCAGCTCGCCCGCACAGGACAGCTCGCCGTGATCTGCAGGCTAGCGGACCCCGCTGCGACCGCAGCATTTTCCTCGCCGGCTCGAATGCGCTCACGACTGAGCGTGTCGGGCTCGGGGCGGTGATTGCCGGCGCCTGACGTGCCGAGGGCAAAAAAAGAGCCGGCCGATGGGGTCACCGGCCGGCTCTTGTCTTAATGTTGAGGGTCTGGCTACGCAGCCTCGCGCAGGGCCGCGAGCTCTGGCGACTCGGCGAGCTTCTTCAGCGCTCGCTGCTCGAGCTGTGACGCGCGCTCGGCGGAGAACCCGAGTCGCTTGCCGATCGCGGTCAGCGTCTGGGGCTCCTCGCGGCCGGTGCCGAACCGCAGGGTAAGCACCTTGCGCTCGGTTTCGGGCAGCTGCGAGATCGCGCGGTGCACGATCCGCTCACGCTCGTTTTCCCACGCGGTCTCCTCCGGCACCTCGGCGTCGGAGGGAAGCAGGTCGCCGAGCGCGGTGTCGCCGTCCTCGCCGATCTGCTGGTCGAGGCTGACGAGCGCAGCGCGCTGGTGGCGCACCTCTTCGACCTGCTCGATCGGCAGCCCGGTCTCCTCGGCGAGCTCCTCGAGCGTGGGCTCACGTCCGAGCCGGACCGACAGCTCGCGCTCGACGCGTCCTACCTTGCGGGAGCGCTGCGCGACGTGGACGGGCAGGCGAATCGTGCGTCCTGAGTTCTCCAGGCCGCGCTGAATCGCCTGGCGAATCCACAGGGTGGCGTAGGTCGAGAAGCGAAAGCCCTTGCGCCAGTCGAACTTCTCGCTGGCGCGGATCAGGCCGAGCATGCCCTCCTGGACGAGGTCGCCGAGGGGCAGGCCCTGGTTCTGGTAGCGCCGGGCGTTGGAGGCGACCAGGCGCAGGTTGGAGTTGACGAGCAGTTCCTTGGCGTGGAGATCACCGCGCTCGATCCGCTTGGCGAGGTCGATCTCCTGGGCTGGGGTCAGTAGGGGGTAGCGGCGTGAGTGGGCGAGCAGCTGGTCGACCGACTCAGGGATGAACGTGTCGGCGGAACCGACGTCGAGTCGCTCGATCGGGCTGTCGAGGCGCGCGGCAGGGGTCGTCAGCGGCTCGGCGTCCGCGACCAGCCCCTCGGGCTCGCGCTCTAGTGTGAGAGTGGGGTTTGTTGGCGTGTCAGTCATGTGCGTCCTTCTAATCCGATGCTTGGAGTCGGAATTATACGCCGCGATAGTTGCGTTGTCAACCATTTTCGATCAAACCATTCCCACTAGCTCGTTCGACGCCATATACGCGGTTACCTTCCCGGGAGATCAACTGCATCTTGCCCGCCATAGTGCCTGGTAAAACCCATGAACACGCTAAGAAGAGCGCTCGTCGAGGTCGGTCGGCCTGGTTATCGGCCGCAGACCACCGATCGCTGAGCGTAGACGGCTAAGCTCGGCGGATGAACGTGGACCTCTCATCCCAGGTCGTGGCCGTCACCGGTGCGTCCTCGGGCATCGGCGAAGCGACCGCGTTGGCGTGCGCGCGCGCCGGCGCCGCAGTGGCGCTGGGCGCTCGTCGCGTCGAGCGCATCGACGCGCTCGCCGAGCAGATCACACGCGAAGGCGGCCGCGCGATTGCCGTGCCGGTGGACGTCGGCGAGGAGTCCCAGGCGGGCTCGTTCGTGGCGCGGGCGCACTCCGAGCTCGGCCGTCTGGACGTGCTCGTCAACAACGCCGGTGTGATGCTGCTCGGCCCGATCGAGCGCGCGCCGACCGAGGAATGGCGGCGCATGATCCACGCGAACGTGTTCGGGGTCCTGTACTGCACGCACGCGGCCCTGCCATTGATGCGCGAGCAGGGCTCGGGGCATATCGTCAACGTTAGCTCCGTTGCCGGACGCGTGGCACGCGCGGGCTCGGGCGTCTACAACCTGACGAAGTTCGGCGTCGGCGCCTTCTCGGAGTCGCTGCGCCAGGAGGGCGTGGCGATCGGCGTGCGCGTAACGCTGATCGAGCCCGGCGCCGTCTCGACCGAGCTCGTCGGGCACAACCGTCCCGAGGTCCGCGAGCAGATCTCAAAGCGCTTCGGCGACATCGAGCGCCTCACCGCCGAGGACATCGCCGAGGCGGTGCTCTACGCGATCGGCCAGCCGCCGCACGTGAGCATCAACGAGGTGCTCGTGCGTCCCAGCGCCCAGCTCGGCTGAGCCGGCCAGCAGCCCGCCGCGGGCTCAGCGGGGCGGCGCGGCGGTCGCGCCCGGCGCGATCTCCAGCTGCACGATCTGCGAGGCGACTGCGTGGTCGACCTGCAGCGTGGTGTGCTCCAACGCGAAGCGCTCGCGCAGCATCGCCTCGATCCGCCGGCGCGCCGCGTGACAGTCGCTGTCGGCGCGCACGAGCACGTGCGCCGAGAGCGCGGGAAAGCCGCTGGTGACCTCCCACACGTGCAGGTCGTGCACCTCCACGACGCCCGCCTGGGCCGCGAGTGCCTGTCCGATCACCTGCGGATCGAGGCCCTTTGGGGCTGCCTCGAGGAAGACACGACCGGAATCGCGCACCAGCGAGATGCCCGAGCGCGTCATCAGCACGGCGATCAGCAGCGACGCGATCGGGTCAGCCCGCTCGAAGCCGAACACGAGGATCACGATCGCGGCCAGGGCAGTGGCGATGAAGCCGAACAGGTCGGTGAGCAGGTGCTGGAAGCTGCCCTCGACATTGAGGCTGCGGTGCTCGGCGCTCGAGAGCATTCGCACCGCGAGCAGGTTGACGAGGATGCCGGCGAGCGCGACCGCGAGCACGAGCCAGCCGCGCACTTCGGGCGGCGCGAACAGGCGGCGCACGGCCTCGTAGGCGATGAACGCCGCGAGCACGAGCAGCGTCACGCCGTTCGCCAGCGCCGAGAGGATCTCCACACGCCGCAGGCCGAACGTCATCGCCCCGCTCGGCGGTCGCGCGGCGAGCTGCAGTGCGACCAGGGAGAAGCCGATCGCGGCGGCGTCGGTGAGCATGTGCCCCGCGTCAGAGAGCAGCGCGAGCGAGTGCGCGACCACGCCGGCGCTCACCTCGACGGCCATCAGCGCGAGGATCAGGGCGAGCGCGATTCTCAGCCGGCGGCGATCGCCGTGAACGACGCCGTGCGAGTGCGCGCCATGCTCGTGGGCCATCGGCTCACGATACGACGCACGCCCCACGGTTGTGCGCGCGAGCGGCGCGTCAGGGGATAACGCGCCGCTCACGCGGCTGTTGGCGTCGGTCGCCGTTTGCGTGCGGTCAGTAGCCGTAGCCCGAGCCGCTCGAGCTGCTCGAGCCGGTTGTGCTGCTCGTGCTGGTGGACGTCGCGCTCGTCGTGACCGCGCTCCAGGTACCGCCGTCGTCTTTGATGCCCTGCCCGTTGGCTTCGCCGGACGCTTTGTCGCCGGAGAAGGTGTAGAGCGGCTCGCCTTTGTAGGCCAGCTGTTCGCTGCCATCGGGGCGCTTGACGGCGGCCAGGCCGCTGATCGAGGAGCTGGTGGCGCTCGCGGCGACGGGCGGCCAGGCCGATTCACAGGCGCCGGTGCACAGGAAGTGCCCGGCGCTCTCGCCGCTCAGGTGATAGAGGGTGCGCCCCTGCGTGTCGACGAGCACCGTGGAGCCGAGCGTCGAGTTCGCCGCGGTGCTGACGGCTTGCGTGCTCGCGGCGCTCGAGGTGCTCGCCGCGGGCGCGGCGTTCGCCGTCGAGGGGGAGCTCGAGCTGTTGGAGCTGCTCCCGCACGCGGCCAGCGCCAGCGACACGGCGACGACGGGGACGAGGATCTTCAGGGTATGGCGCATGGGGCTCCTTTGTCACGACGGGCGAGGAAATGAGAACGCCGGCGCACTGGCCGACCTCTGATTGAGACTCCGCGTTGCGGCGATTCCTTTCGCCGGCTGTCCGTAGGCGGGCGCAGCTCGCGCCGCGCCGGTCCTTAGTCTCTAACGATGGGGCACAGCGGCGAGAGCGAGCACACGCTCACGCGCCGAGCTACGACGGTCGTCTCGATCGTCGCCGCGAGCCTGCTCGTGATCCTCAAGCTAGGGACCGGCCTGGTGACGGGAAGCCTCGGCTTGATCTCAAGCGGGATCGACTCGAGCGATGACGTGCTCGCGGCGGCATTGACCTTCTTCGCGGTCCGCCTGGGCGGCAGACCGGCCGACTTCGAGCATCCGTACGGGCATCGGCGCGCCGAGAACCTCGGGGCGCTTGGGGAGGCGGCGATCCTGCTGGGCGGTGGCATCCTCGTCAGCGTCGAGGCGATCACGCGCCTGTCCGCGAGCGGCAAGGCACCCACGATTCACTGGTATCAGTTTGCGGTGATCGCGGTCGCTCTGGTCGTCGAAGTCGCCCGCCTGAGCGTCGCGATGGTCGCGGCGCGTCGCTACAACAGCCCGGCGCTGCGTTCGAACGCGTTGCACTTCGCCAGCGACATCGCCGCTTCGCTGGTGGTGCTGGCAGGGCTGCTCGCGGTGCGCGCGGGCCTCAGCCAAGGCGACTCGCTGGCGGCGCTGCTCGTAGCGGCGATCATCTTCGCTGCGGCGATCAGGCTGATCGCGGAGAACGCAAACGCGCTGATGGACCGTGCCCCCGAGCAGGCGCGGACGATCGCCGAGCACGCGATCGCGGCGCTCGGAGGCGATATCGAGCTGGGGCGGCTGCGCCTGCGAGAGTCGGCGGGGCGTTACTTCGCCGACGTGGTCGTCAGCGTGCCGCCCGGACAGGCGGTGGTCGAGGGCCACCGCGCCGCGGATCTGGTCGAGGGCGCGCTCGAGCGCGCGCTGCCGGGCAGCGACGTGGTGGTGCACGTCGAGCCACGCGACAGGGGCCTCGACCTGCGCGATCGGGTGCTCGCGATCGCGCTGTCTGAGCCGCTGGTGAAGGAGGCGCACGACATCACGATCTTTGAGCAGGCGGGGTCGAGGAGCGTTTCGCTGCACCTGAAGTTCCCCGCGGATCTGAGCCTGCAGGCCGCGCACGAGATAGCCGAGCGCGTCGAGCAGGCGATCCGCGAGCGCCCGGGCGTGGGCGACGTCCAGACCCACCTCGAGCCGCTCGAGCGCCCGCTGCTTGCGCGCCCGCAGGATGCGACGGTCGAACCCCACACCAAGCGCGCGATCGAGCAGCTCGTGCGCAAGTGGACCGGCAGGGATCCGGAGCGCGTGAGGCTGCTCTCGACCGACGCCGGCCAGGTCCTGTTCCTGACGCTGCTGGTCGGTCCCGAGGAGCCGCTGACCGACGCCCACGAGCTCGCGGGCGAGCTCGAGGATGAGCTGCGCCAGCGCATCGACGGCATCGCCGAGGTGATCGTCCACACCGAGCCCTGAGTGGCTCTCACCAGGATCGGCGGAAGGTTGCCGGGCGAGCGGCGTCTATGCACTCGACACCACCCAGCGAAAGGGACACCAGTGATTGACTCAGCGCAGGATCAGATCGCTCGACGGCGGCGTCACCGCCGCCCATCGGTTCTGGCGATGTTGACGGCGGCGGCAACGCTGGCGTTCGCCGTGTCGCTCGCGGCGATCGCGTTCGCAGGGGGAGCGACGGTGACCGTCGGCTCGGCGTCGAACGCGCAGCTGGGTGAGCAGCTGCTCGTCAGCTCGCAAGGGCGCACGCTGTACGTGCTGAGCCCAGAGACGACCAGGCACCTGCTGTGCAAGAGCAGCGAATGCCTGAAGTTCTGGCCGCCGCTGACGGTGCGCTCGAGCACGACCAGGCTCGAGGAGGGCGCCGGCGTCCACGGCCACCTCGGGATCCTGCGTCGCAGCAACGGGATCCTGCAGGTGACGCTCAACGGAAGGCCCCTGTATCGCTTTGCCGAGGATCACGCCAACGGCGAAGTCAACGGCCAGGACTTCAAGAGCTTCGGCGGCACCTGGCATGTGCTGAGCGTCTCCGGCTCGCCGAGCTCGACGATGCCGCCGGGCGCGAGCGCCCCCACGAGCTCCGCGCCGAGCTATCCCCCGGCCAGCCCCACGCCCCCGACGAGTACTCCCCCGGCCAGCCCCACGCCGACGACGAGCACTCCCACGAGCACCAACCCCTCACCGCCCGGCTGGGAATACTGACCCCGGGCGCAAGCGTCAGGACCCCGTCCGCCAACCCTCACCGCCTCCGAGGGTTGGCGGCGGGGTCCTCACGATCGCGTCAGTCAATCCTCTCCCAGTCGCTGCAGCAGGCCGACGGCCTGCGTGAGCACGATCTGCTCCTGCGCTGAGAGATCCTCGGAGATCGCGCGCGCCAGCCAGCCCTCGCGCTTGCGACGGTCCTCCGCGAGCGTCTGGCGCCCCTGCTTGGTCAGCTCGACGAGGATGCGCCGACCGTCGTCGGGGTCGACGCGGCGAGCGATCAGGCCCTCGGCCTCGAGGTCTGAGATCGTCTGGGTCATCGACTGCGGGCGTACGCGCTCGGCGAGCGCGAGGTCGCCGATCGACTTCGTGCCCTCGCGGTCCAGGCGCCCGAGCACGGCGCCCTGGGAGAGCGAGAAGCGGTGCTCGGCGCGCAGCCGGCGAAGCAGGTGTCCGAGCACCATGCGCAGCTCGCTCGCCAGCCGGGTGGTGTCGACCGCGGAACCCACGCCTGCAGACTATATATTGAGAACGGCAGGGAAACTGCTCAGTTTTCCTGTATTAATGATTGGGATGGCCGGCGAGCTGGCAAGCAACGGAAATACGAGCGCAAACACGCTCACAGAGGATCCGGGCCGCCCGGCCCGCGCGGATCGCTACAAGTGGCTCGCCCTCTCGAACGTGACGCTGGGCGTGCTGTTGGCGACGCTCGACGGCTCGATCACGCTGATCGCGATGCCGGACATATTTCGCGGCATCCACCTCGATCCGCTCGACCCGGCGAACAGCTTCTACCTGTTGTGGATGATCCTCGGCTTCCTGGTCGTGACGAGCGTGCTGATCGTGAGCCTCGGTCGCCTCGGCGACATGTATGGGCGCGTGAAGATGTACAACGCCGGCTTCGTCATCTACACGCTCGCCTCGCTGGTGCTGACGGTGGACTGGATGAACGGGCGCGCGGGGGCGACGTACCTGATCGGCTTTCGCCTCGTGCAGGGTGTCGGCGCCGCCTTCCTGCTGGCGAACTCCGCCGCGATCATCACCGACGCGTTCCCTGCCAACCAGCGCGGGATGGCACTTGGCATCAACAACATCGTTGGCGTCAGCGGCGTGTTCGTGGGGCTCGTGCTCGGCGGGCTGCTGGCACCGATCGACTGGCGACTCGTGTTCCTGATCTCCGTGCCGGTGGGGCTGTTCGGGAGCGTCTGGGCGTACCTGAAGCTCGAGGAGCGCAGCACCCCCAAACCCGCGCGCGTCGACTGGTGGGGCAACATCACCTTCGCGCTCGGACTGATCCTGATCATGGTCTCGGTCACCTACGGCATCCGCCCGTATGGCGGCCACGCAACCGGCTGGAGCAGCCCCCGGGTGCTCGGGCTGCTGGGCGCGGGCGCGCTGTCGCTGGCGGCGTTCGCGGTGATCGAGCTGCGCGTGCGGGAGCCGATGTTCCGGCTGCCGCTGTTTCGCATCCGCGCGTTCACGTTCGGGACGCTCTCGACCTTCCTCTCGGCGGTCGCGCGCGGCGGGCTGATGTTCATGCTGATCATCTGGCTGCAGGGGATCTGGCTGCCGCTGCACGGCGTCAACTTCACCGAGACGCCTCTGAAAGCCGGCATCTACATGCTGCCGCTGACGCTCGGGATGCTCGTCGCGGGACCGACCTCGGGGTACCTGTCGGACCGCTTCGGGGCGCGCTGGTTCGCGACCGGCGGGATGCTTGGCACGGCGCTCGGCTTCGTCCTGCTCGCGCTGCTGCCGATCGACTTCTCCTTTGCGCTGTTCGCGCTCGTGCTGGCGCTGATCGGCGTATCGATGGGCATGTTCGCCTCGCCGAACCGCGCAGCGGTGATGAACAGCCTGCCCCCGCAGCACCGCGGCGCGGGTGGCGGCATGAACCAGACCTTCCAGAACTCCGCACAGGTGCTCTCGATCGGGGTGTTCTTCACGCTGATGATCCTCGGGCTCGCCTCAGACCTGCCGCACACGCTCGCCTCCGGCCTGCAGGCGCACGGCATCTCGGCAAGCGCGGCGAGCAGCGCCTCGCACACCCCACCGGTGTCGGTGCTGTTTGCGGCCTTCCTCGGCTACAACCCGATCGAACACCTGGTGGGCACGCACGCGCTCGCGTCGTTGTCAGCCGCCAATCACGCGACGCTCGTCGGGCGCTCGTTCTTCCCACAGCTGATCGCGGCGCCGTTTCGCAACGGGCTGCACGAGGCGTTCGCGTTCGCGATCCTCGCGTGCCTGGTGGCGGCTGGCGCCTCGCTGCTGCGCGGCGGCAAGTATCACTATGTCGAGGAGGTCCCGGAGCCGCCCGACGGCGTGCGTGCCACGCGGGCGCTGGCCAACGGCGCGGCGGTGAATGGAGAGAGCCTCGATCCAGGCGCGGGAGAGCTCGCGCGAACTACGACAGCGGAGGAGCAGCATGCGCGTTGAGTGGTATGGCCAGTCGGCGTTTCACCTGAGCGGCGGCGGGCAGTCGGTGGCAATCGACCCGTTCCCCGAGATCCCGGCGAGCCGCGGGATGCAGTTCGACTACCCGCCGATCGAGGGAGTCGAGGCGGACCTGCTGCTGGTCACGCACGAGCACATCGACCACAACCACGTCGATGCGATCGGCGGCGAACCGGCGATCCTGCGCTCGACGGCGGGGACGCTCGAGTCGCCGCTCGGCCAGGTCACGGCGATCGCCTCCGAGCACGACGAGCAGGCGGGCACGGCACGTGGGCCGAACACGATCTTCGTGTTCACGCTCGACGGTCTGAGGGTGTGCCATTTCGGCGATTTCGGGCAGCGAGGGATGCGCGAGGAGCAGGTCGAGGCGATCGGCGCGGTCGACCTCTTGATCGTCCCCGTCGGCGGCGGGCCGACGATCGGCGCGGAGCAGGCGTCTTTGGTCGTCGAGCGCCTGTCGCCGCGGTGGGTGGTGCCGATGCACTACCGCACGCCGCGCATCGGCTTCCTCGAGACCGCAGAGGAGTTTCTCGGTCGCTCGCCGCACGTCGAGCGCCTCAGCGAGAGCGCGTTCGAGACCTCGGCGCTGCCCACCGAGCACACCCCTCTTGTGGTCGTGCCGGCGGCGCCGTAGCGGCGGGGTCGGCGTCGCGTGCAGACGCGTTATAACGAGGTGAAACGCGAGAAAGGACTGTGAGATGAAGATCGGGCGATTGCTGCTGCGTCTTTCGGTGGGTGGGTTCTTCTTCGGGCACGGCGCGCAGAAGCTGTTCGGCTGGTTTGGCGGCCACGGCCTCGAGGCGACGGCCGCGGGTTTCGAGCAGATGGGGCTTCGCCCGGGCCGACGCAACGCGCTCGCCGCCGGCGCCGCCGAGGCGGCCGGTGGCGCGCTGCTTGCGGCCGGCCTCGCCACGCCGCTCGCGGCCTCCGCGTTGACCGCGACGATGCTGACCGCGATCAAGACCGTGCACGGCAAGAACGGCCCCTGGCTCAGCAATGGCGGCTACGAGTACAACGTCGTGCTGATCGCGGCGGCACTTGCACTCGTCGAGGTCGGGCCCGGTCCGCTCTCGCTCGACGCGGCCCGCGGGCGCGAACGCTCCGGCAGCGCCTGGACGCTCGCCGCTCTGCTCGCCGGCGGCGTGGGCGCACTCGGCGCTCACCTCGCGGCAGCGGCGGCGCCTGCAGCCCCGGCGCAAGCGCCGAGCGATGCGTTCTCCGAGCCCGCGCCGGAGACCAACTCGCAGGCTGCGCCAACGGACGCCGGGACCGTCGAGCAGCAGGCCTGAAACGCTGTAGAGTGGCGTCGATGAAGCGGCTATCGGCGTTGTCCCTGGCGGTTGGCGTGCTCGCGCTCGCCGGCTGCGGCGGCTCCTCGAGCGGCACCGGCTCGACGGCCTCGACGCCGGCGAGCCCGGCGGCAACGTCGACGACGTCCTCCACGCCGCCCGCCTCGACGGGCCCGAGCACGGGACAGGATCTCGCTCTCGCGGCGAACCCGGAAGGTCAGCTTAAATACGACAAGACGGCGCTCACGGCCAACGCCGGCGAGGTCTCGATCGCGTTCACGAACATGTCGCCGCTGGACCACAACATGACGATCGAATCCGCCTCCTCACACAAGATCCTCGGGGCGACGCCGACGTTCTCGGGTGCCACGAAGGACCTCAAGCTCGACCTCAAGCCGGGCGTCTACAAGTTCTTCTGCACGGTTCCCGGCCACCGCATGGCTGGGATGGAAGGCACGCTCACCGTCAAGTAGGCGCCGCTCGCCGCTCGTCGATGCGATTCGACGACGCTGCGCGGACCGGTCGCCGAGCCTTATTCGACGACGACGATGTCGCCGATGGCGAGCATCCCGAAGACGGTGTGGGCGGCTTCGATCGGCAGCTCGACGCAGCCGTTGGACTGGGGGAACCCGTAGCTTTCACGCGGGTAGCCGTGGACGGCGTCGCCGCCGTTGAAGTAGTTCACCCAGGGCACGTCGGGGACGTCGTATTTCGTGCCGTCGACGTCTTCGCCGCTCATCGTCGTCGACACGTAGCGGGCGTAGATCGGGAACACCCCCTGCGCAGTTTCGGCACCGGGGACGCCGGTGTTGACGGGCGTCGTGAAGACGACGTGGTTGCCGCGGTGCAGAAACAGCGTCTCGGGCAGCGACTCGGTCACGTTGACCCACGTGTAGGGCTGGGGATCGCGCCGGTTGACCGTCTCGTCGTAGAGCAGCGAGTCCCAGGTGGCGGCGTTGACTTCGCCGTTGGCTTCCAGCCCACGGTCGGCCTGATAGACCTCGAGCGCGCCGGTCGTCGTCGGATCGAGCTGACCCATGCGCGTCGAAGGCGCGTCGCCGGGATGGGGGGCAAGACGACCGCGCGGCGGGTGGAAGGCGTGTTCGGCGGCTTCGCGTCGCGTCTCGCGCCCAGGCGCGTAGTGGACGTCGTATAGCGGGCGCAGCCTCGCGCCGAGATAGCCAAGGCGCGCGAGCGCCTGCTGCAGGGCGGCGACCGGCGGACATGCGACGCGCAGGTCGATCGTCTGGCGCCGCCCGAGCTGCGTGTGCCCGGTGGAGGTCGTGCGCGCCCACACGGTCAGCGCGTATTTGGAGCAGGGCTCGAGCGTCGAGGCCGGTGTGAAAACCTCGGCGTCGCCGACGATGCTCCACGTGCCGGCGACGTTCGGCAGCAGCGTCGGCGGCGGCGAGCTCGGCGACACCGGCGCCGAGAGGCCGACGCTCAAGGGCTCGGTGCCGTTGGTGATCGTGCGTGCGGGCAGCGCCGCGAGCTTCGTGGCGGGAAGCGACGCCGCGTCAGCGGAGCCGCCACCGGAGTGCGCGCCGACGAGGTTGCCGACGCCGTGATCGGGCGCGACGAGCAGCGCAGCGCCGACCGCCACGAGCGCGATCACCAGCACGAGCACGCTCACGGGCGCCTTCCAACGCCGGGGCTTGCGCCCGTCGCCCGGCCCGCTCGGCTCGCTGCCGCGCGGGCCCCGCGAGAAGAGCCTGCCGCCCGCTCTCATACGATCGACACACACTCCATTTGCTAGAGGCTAACGCATGATTGGGCGTCAACCTGCAGCATTTGCTTCGGCGTTTTGGGGAGCTCTGCGGCGCTCGCCGACACCCGCTCAGGCGTGCGCCCAGACGGCGTCGGCGCGCGAGAGGCGGTGGACGATGAGCCCGACCGCGAGCACGATCGCGCCGGCGACCGCGAGCGCCGCGGCGATCGACACGTTCAGGACGAGCAGGCCGCCGATCACGGCGCCGAGGAGCATCGCCGTAACCGCGAGCGCGCGGCGACCGAGCTGGGATCCGGGGCCTCCCGCTGCGCGCGATTCAGAGCTCAGACCTGTGAGCGTGCGCGTCAACACGGTCGTGGTCAGCTCGGGCACGGCCAGTCGCTGCGCGGTGGCGTTCTGCACGCCCATCGCGAGCGCCATCGGCACGAGCAACGCGTAGCGAGCGCCGCTGCTGAGCGGTTCGGTGAGCACGAGCGCCAGCGCAAGCGCGATCAGTCCGCCCTGGAGCACGCTCGCGGCGCGCAGAACGTGACCGCGATGCTGCGCGCGGCGGCTGCCGAGCCGTCCACCGGCGAGCGCGCCGAGGAGGAACGCGCCGATCGCGACGAGCGAGGTCACGCCAGACACGCCGTGCGCTCCGGCGAGCGCGAATCCGAGGAAGACGATGTTGCCGGTCATGTTCGCGACGAACACGTGCCCAAAGCTCAGGTAGCTGGCCGCGTCGACCACTCCGGTGAGGATCGTCAGCGCGAGCATCATCGGCATCAGCGGCCCGTGCCTGTGGCCGGGTGGCGGGCGCAGCGTCGAGCTCGCTTCCCGCAGGACGCTCGCGCCCGCTGAGCGTGTCGAGCCGGTGGCCGAGCTCACAAGCTGAAGCTAGCGTATCGCCGGGGGCACTCGACGCTCAGTCGAGGTAGGTGACGAGGCCATCCAGCGGCGCGCGCTCGGGCACGCGCTGCTCCTGTACCGGGCGGCCGAGATAGAGCAGCCCGACGGGCGTCTCCTCGGTTGGCAGGCCGAGAATCTCGCGACCCCGAGGCTCTGAGAGCAGCGAGACGGTGCGCCAGTAGCCGGCCAGGCCGCGGGCGTGCGCGCCCAGCAGCACGAGGTAGGCGGCGACGGCGGTGGCGAGCTCGTCCTCGCGATCCTGGGTCGCGTCTCCGCTGAGATGCGCGCTGACCGCGACGAGCGTCGGCGCGCGCTGCAGCTTGACGGCGGAGCCAGGCTTCTCGGACTCCGCCAGCGCCATCAGCTGCCCGCGCGTGAGCGCCCCGAGGACGCGAAAGCGCCAGGGGTTGGTGAGATGGTGGTTGGGCGCCCAGCGCGCAAGCTCGAACAGCTCGTCGAGCAGCGCGCGCTCGAGCGGCTCGGCGGCGAAGGCCTTGTGCGTGCGACGGGTGCGGATAGCCTTCTCGACGTCCATGACGCACAACGGTAGAGCCATCGCCACGTTCAAGAGCTGGGATCAGCTCGAGATCTCCTACCAGCAGTGGGGGCAGCAGCGCACGGCCTCGCCGCCGGTGGTGCTCCACCACGGCTTCGTCGCCGACGCCGAGTCCAACTGGGTCGCGCCGGGCGTCGTCGACGCGCTGCTCGCCGCTGGACGACGGGTGATCGCGCCGGACGCACGCGGCCACGGACGCTCGCAGAAGCCGCACGACCCTGCCCGCTACGGCGAGCAGCGGATGGCTCGCGACCTGTCCGTGCTGCTCGATGTGATCGATGCCGACGAGGTCGACCTCGTCGGCTACTCGATGGGCGCGATCGTCGCGCTGATCTACGCCAGCGGTGGCGAGCGCGTACGACGACTGGTGGTCGGCGGCATTGGCTCGGGTGTGATCGAGTGCGGCGGCGTGGACCGGCGCGCGGTCTCCAACGAGTCGATCATCGAAGCGCTCAGCTCGCACGATCCCGCGACGCTCACGACTCCCGAGGCGCGGGCGTTTCGCAGCCTCGCTGACGCGTTGGGCGCCGACCGTGAGGCGCTCCTCGCGCAGGCCTCGTCGATCTTCCGAGGTGAGATCGCGCTCGATCGGATCACGGCGGCGACCCTGATCTTGGCCGGCGACGCCGACCCGCTCGCCGTCAGGCCGGAGGTGCTCGCGGAGGCGATCGCAGACGCCGAGCTGCGCATCCTCAGCGGGAACCACATGAGCGCTGTCGCCGACCCCGCGTTCACGAGATCGATAGTCGACTTCATCGCTTGAGCGCCCCGGGGAGCGCTCCGCCCGACGTGTGATGAGCGTCGGCGAAATTGTGGCGATCGCCGCTGCCGGCCTGGCGGCGGGCGCGATCAACACGCTTGTCGGCAGCGGCACGCTGATCACCTTCCCGGTGCTGCTCGCGTTCGGCTACGCGCCGGTGACGGCGAACGTCTCCAACACGATCGGACTGGTGCCGGGCTCGGTATCCGGTGCGATCGGCTACCGCCGCGAGCTCGTCGGCCAGCGCGCCCGCGCAATGCGCTTGGGCTCGATGTCGCTCGCCGGCGGCGCCACCGGCGCCGTGCTGCTGCTGCTCTTGCCCTCCTCGGCATTCAAGGCGATCGTGCCCGTGTTCATCGCGATCGCGCTGGTGCTGACGGTGCTGCAGCCGCGCCTTGCTCGCTGGCTGAGCAGGCGCGAAATCGACCTCGAGCGCAGGGGCTCGGTGGCGGTGGCGCTCGCGATCTACCTGACGGGCGTCTACGGCGGCTACTTCGGAGCCGCCCAGGGCATCCTGCTGCTGGCGATCCTCGGCGTCGCGCTGGCGCAGGATCTGCAGCGCACGAACGCCCTGAAGAACGTGCTCGCGGGCCTCACCAACGGCGTCGCGGGGCTGTATTTCGCCTTCGCCGCGCATGTCGACTGGGGGCCGGCGGCGATCATCGCCTGCACCTCGATCGTGGGTGCGCAGCTCGGGGCCCGCTATGGGCGCCGGCTTCCGCCCGATGCGCTGCGCGCGATCATCGTGGCGGTCGGGCTGTTCGCGATCGTGCGGCTGCTGCTCTACTGAGCGACCCTCGCGGCACCGTGGCGGCGGTCACTGCAGCTGGGCGAAGAACGTGTAGATGACCATCGCGCTGACGATCACGACAAACACGCGCAACGCCCACAGGCCGGCCAGCGCGCGCGAGCTGAGCTCGGCTCTGGGCACCGGCCTCGAGGTTTCGGCGACGAGCTGATCGCGCTCGAGGCCCATGATCAGCGCATCCTCGGGGCATGCGAGCGCGCCCTCCTCGCTGCCCGGGAGCCGATGGCGAGGGCTTGCGCCATTGCGCGCGCGCGTGTCGGCGCTCATGAGCCGATGAGATGGATCGTTTGCAGGAAGGAGTCGATGCCGTACGCGGCGCCGCAGCAGCCGACGAAGACGACGACGGCGACCCCGACGACGTTCGTCGAGCGCTTGTTCGCCCACGTGCCCATCAGCTGCTTGTCGTTGGCGAGCATGATCATCAGCACGAGGCTGACCGGCAGGAGCACGGTCGCGAGCACGTTCGCGTTCAGCGCGATCGACAGCAGCGGCGCGCCGGGGATCAGGATCACGACCGCGGCGAGCAGCGCGACGGCGACGTTCGCGGCGTAGAACACGGCCGCGTTGCGCGGCGAGCTGTTGAAGCTGTGGGAGGCGCCGATGCATTCGCCGGCGGCGTAGGCGGTGCTCGCGGAGATTGTGAGGATCGCGACCCCGCCGGCCTCGATCAGCCCCAGCGCGAACACGGTGCCGGCGGCTGAACCGGCGACGCGCTTGAGCGCCTCGGGGAACCCGGCGCCGGCGAAGCCCTGGATGCCCGCGCCGTCGTGGCTCAGCAGCGCCGCGCCGGCGACGAGCGCGCCGATCCCGAACACGGCGGCGAGGGCCGCGCCGGCGGCGGTGTCGTAGCGGCCGTGCTTGACGTCGCCGGGCGTCATGCCCTTGTCGGCTGATGCGCTCTGCTGGAAGAAGATCATCCACGGCGTGACGGTGGCCCCGATCGTCGAGGCGAGCAACAGCAGCAGCGTGTTGAAGCCTCCGTCGGGGAACGGCGTGAAGTCGAACGAGCTCGCGAGCGAGCCGAGGTGCGGCTTGACGAGGATCGCCGCCACCAGGAACAGGCCGTTGAAGAGCGCCAGCCCGAGCACGATCCGCTCCCAGCGCCAGTAGCGCCCGCCGCTCAGCGTGAACACGACGAGCACCAGCCCGAGCGCGACAGCCACGCCGGAGCCGAGGTGGAAGTAGGCGAGCCCGACACGTATCGCGACGAACTCGGCGACGAGCGTCACGAGGTTGGTGAACGTCAGATCGGCGGCGCCGAACCAGCCCCACACCCTTCCATAGCGCTGCAGCACGAGCTCGCCGTAGCCGCGATGGGTGACCGCCCCGACGCGCATACACATCTCCTGGCAGACGTAGGCCATGACGAACAGGATCGGGATGAAGGGCACGAAGAACCCGAGCCCGTACTGCGCGCCGTCGGAGGCATAGGCGATCATGCTCGGCCCGTCGTTCTCGCCGAGCATCGCGAGTATCCCGGGGCCGACGAGCAGCCACAGCAGATACCAGCGCTTGCGCTGCCTGCGCGCGTGGTGCACGCGCGAGCGATCGTGCGAGCGCGCGACGTCCTCGTCTGTCAGCGCGGGCGCGCCGAGCAGGGGAGAGGCGAGGAGCTCAGGCGCGGCCATGCACCGCTTCGCGCCCGCGAGCCGGTCCAGGCTGCTCGTCTGTGCGCGCGAGCTCGACGCGCATCGCACCTGCCAGCTGACCACCGAGCGCGTGCTCGCGCTCGCCGAAGCGCACGAACAGGGGACCCCCGAACGGCTGACGGTCGCGGACCACGAAGCGATCGCCCGGCGAGATGCCGCGATCGGCGAGGTAGCGGAGCATCTCGGGGTCGGAGTCCGAAACACGCACGAACAGCCCGACGTCGCCTGGCTGCAGGCTCTCCATGCGATCGGTCGGGCGCTCTTCGAGCTCGAGCTCGGCGCTGGGAATCGGGTCGCCGTGGGGATCGACCGTCGGATGTCCGAGCTTCGCCGCGATCAGCTCCTCGAGATCCTCGGAGAGCACGTGCTCGAGCACCTCAGCCTCCGCGTGGACGCGGTCCCAGGACATCCCCAGCGCCTCGGCGAGATAGCTCTCGAGCAGGCGGTGATGACGGATCACCTCGAGCGCTATGCGCCGGCCATCACTCGTCAGGCGCACGCCGCGGTAGGGCACGTGCGTGATCAGGCCGAGCTCGTCGAGCCGCTTGAGCATGGCCGACACCGAGCCGGGGGTGATGTTCAGCCGCTCGGCGAGGGCGTTCGTCGAGACCGGCTCATCACGGCGCGCTTCGAGCGAGAAGATCGCCTTCGAATAGTCCTCGATGGCGGGCGTACGAAGCAGATCCTTGGTGGTCATGGACATAGATTATGGCATGCCAAAATATTATTCAAGGCGTTACCTGCTTCACAACATCATCGAGCGCGTGGCGCAAGACCTTTAGGCCGGTTTCATGGCCGCTTTAGCGATCGATGAGGCAAGCGTGCGAGCGTTGGCTGGGAAGACGACCTGGACGCACCGAGCGAAATCGGAGATCCCAATGACGAGGACGATCCTGACGGCGAGCCCAAGCGAAGCAGCGAACGCGGCCGACCCGCGTCGGCGGCGCCTCGTCGAGCCGATCAAGGTCGTCATCGGCCTGCTGGCCGTCTACGCGCCGATCGTGCTCGTGCTGGCGCTGCATCGCATGCCGATCGCAAAAGCGTACTTCGCCGTGAGCATCTGGGCGATCGAGGGAATCCTCTGGTACGCGCTCGACAAAGCGCGCCACCCCGACCGCCGCTAGCCGCCGGCGGTGTGCTCGACGATGGCGTCGCAGATCTGCGGCCAGAGCGCCATCGGTCGATCATGGCCCATGTCAGCGATCAGCAGCAGCCGCGCGTCGGGGACCAGCTCAGCGGTTCGCTCGCCGCCGCTCGGCGCGATCAGCGTGTCGTCGAGGCCATGGATCACCAGGGTCGGCACCTTCAGGCTGCGCAAGCCCTCCGCGCGCGAGCCGCTCGCGATGATCGCAGCGAGCTGGCGCGTGAGCCCCTCTGGGTAGAAGCAGCGGTCATAGCTTTGCGCCCTGAGCTCCCGTGTGGCGGACAGTTCGGGGTACCTCCTGGAGCGCCAGATCAGCGAGGCCTCGACCGCGTCGATGTAGCCCTCGCGGTCTGTCGGCGCGGGCGTGAGCAACACCGCGTTGGCCTCTGGCGTCGCCCGCCCGTAAGCGGGCTCGCCGGTGCTCGACATCATCGAGGTGAGCGTGAGCACCCGCTGCGGGTGCTCGATCGCCATCGTCTGGGCGATCATCCCGCCCATCGAAGCTCCGACGACGTGCGCGCGCTCGACGCCGAGGGCGCTCAGCAGCGCGAGCGCGTCGTCGGACATCGCGCTCAGCGTGTACGGTGCGAGCGCCCTCGCCTTCGCGCCGTCGCCCTCGCGCGCCGCTGCTGCGATCGCGCCGACGTCCGCGATCTGCCCGTCGAGCTTGGCCGATAGTCCGCAATCGCGATTGTCGAAGCGGATGACCAGGCGCCCGGCGAGCGCGAGACGCTCGCACAGCGCCGGCGCCCAGCCGATCATCTGCGTCCCATAGCCCGAGACGAGCAGCAGCGCCGGGTCGCTGGGGGTGCCGAAGGTGTCGTACTCGAGCGTGATCTCCTCGGGCGTCATGATCTGCGGCATCGGCTGGAGTCTCGCATGCGCGCGATAATGGCCCGCGTGCGACGGCCCTGGGCCCCGGTGGCGAGGTGGATCGGCGCTGGACTGCGCCGCGGGCCCTGCCGCCGCGCTATCTGAGCACGCGGTAGCGCAGGTGCGTGACGCGGTCGGACTCGACCACGCGGGTGCATTCGAGCTCTGGCCGACGGTCGCCGATGTTGGCGAACAGCGGGACGCCGAAGCCGAGCAGCACGGGTACGAGGTCGATGTGCAGCTCGTCGAGCAGCCCAGCCGCGAGGTACTGCTGTGCGACGTCAGCCGCACACACGGCGACGTCCCTGCCGGCGGCGACAGCGCGGGCCTTCTCGAGCGCACTCTCGATACCGTCGCTGACCACGATCCCGTCGCTGCCGGGCCCGACGTGGTGCTCGGGCGCCTCGTGCGTGAGCAGGAAGAAGGGGGCGCCGAGCGGGTGGTGCCCGCCCCAGCCGCCGGCGATGTCGAAGGTGCGCCTGCCCGTGATGATCGCGCCGCAGCTGAACATCTCCGCGACCACGCCACGACTGCGCGCGGGTGGCTTGAAGCGATCATCGGGACCGAGCCGTGCGTGCCTCCGATCTGCTCGCCGTCCGCCATTGTGACGGGCGCAGCGCCCGATTCACTCGCCGCAGCGCGACTATCGGGCTGCGGTGAGCACCTGCAGCTCCTCGAGCGAGTCGCGGATGAGGCTCGGCAGGTCCTGCTCGTTGGTCTCCTCTACGTAGCGTTCGAAGGCGACCTTGAAGACGGCGATCCCTGCCTCGGCGGTCAGGCTCGCGGCCGGCTCCGCGACACCGCGACGGCGCAGCGCTTCTGCCAGCGCCGCAGCCAGCGAGGCGAGCTTGATCAGCTCGCGCTCTCGAAGCTCCGCGCTCGCAGCGATGATCGCCTGACGCTCGTGCGCGAGCTCGCCTCCCTCCTGGATGAACGCGCCCACGGCTTCGAGGCCGGCGGCTGCCGCCTCAACGGGCGCGAGCGACGCGGGCGCGTCAGCGACCGTGCTGACGAGCAGCTCCTGCAGCGCTTGCGCGCCCGCGAACAGGACCTCGCGCTTGTCGGCGAAGTGTCGGAAGAAGGTTCGCTCGGTCAGCCCCGCACGCTCGGCGATCTCGGCGACCGTGGTCTGCTCGAAGCCGCGCTCGCCGTAGAGCGCGAAGGCAGCCTGCATCAGCCGCCCGCGCGCGTTTGGCTCCCATCGACCCATGCCTAGATGATATCGACGACAGCGGCTGACATCATGTGCTACGTTGATGGCAGCCACTGTCATCAACGGTTTCTCTGGAGGTTTTCTCATGCGCGTATTCGTCACCGGTGCTTCCGGCTGGATCGGCTCCGCCGTCGTTCCCGAGCTTCTCGGCGCGGGCCATCAGGTCATCGGGCTCGCCCGCTCGGACGCCTCGGCGGCGGCCCTCAGCGCCGCTGGAGCAGAGGTGCAGCGCGGGACCCTCGACGACCTCGAGGTCCTGCGCGAGGCCGCCGCCGCTTCAGACGGGGTGATCCACCTCGCGTTCAAGCACGAGCTCGCGTTCGGCGGCGACTTCGCGGGCGCCGCCGACGCCGATCGACGCGCCGTCGAGACGATCGGCGAGGCGCTGACCGGTTCCGAGCGGCCGTTCCTGATCGCCTCCGGCACGCTCGCCGTCGCCCCGGGGCGCCTGGCCACCGAGCAGGACGGCCACGACCCTGCGGTGGCTGCGGCCGGTCGGGGGGAGGGGCCCCGCACGCGCTGGGCCACCGCCGAGCACGTCCTCTCGCTTGCCTCGCGCGACGTGCGCGCATCGGTGGTGCGGCTTCCCCCGACCAACCACGGCGACGGCGACAACGGCTTCATCGCGACGTTGGTCGCGATCGCGCGCGGCAAGGGCGTGTCTGGCTACATCGGCGAGGGCGCCAATCGTTGGCCGGCCGTGCACCGCCTCGACTCCGCGCGCATGTTCCGCCTAGCCCTGGAACAGGCTCCAGCCGGCTCGACGCTGCACGCGGTGGCCGACGAGGGCGTGCCGATCCGCGAGCTCGCCGAGGTGATCGGCCGCCATCTGCAGGTGCCGGTGGTCTCGATCGCCCCCGAGGACGCGAACGAGCACTTCACCTGGCTGGCCGGCTTCCTCGCGATCGACGGCCCCGCCTCGAGCGCGTTCACCCGCGAGCTGCTCGGCTGGCAGCCGACCCGGTCCGGGCTGATTGCGGACCTCGACGAGGGGCACTACTTCAACGAGGAGCGTTCCGCCGCTGCTTGATCGAGCGCGGCTTCTGGCCCGGCGGGCGAATGTGCGCTGGGCCAGACGAGCACCGGGCCGCGCGCGCTGAGGATGACGCGCTGCCCGGAGACGAGCGGCGTGTCGCCGACGGTCCGTGCTAGCAGCAGCGATGACTCGCGCTCAGCCTGGAGCTGGATATCCACGACGATGTCGTGTCCGTGGTAGCGGGTTCGCACGATTCGCCCGCCGGGCGCTCCGCCGTCCGCGGCGGGGTGCACGTTGATCTGCTCGGGGCGAATCAAGACGGTGACCGGGCAGGGGGTTGGCGCTGGGTCGCCGTGCCAGTGAGCGGCGAGCCTCCCGAGCTGCGTCTCGACGTGGGTGCCGTCGAACACGCCATCGATCAGGTTGGCCTCGCCGATGAAGCGCGCGAGGTCGCTGTCGATCGGCGTGGCATAGAGCTGCTGCGGCAGCGCGTGCTGGGCGATCGCGCCGTCGCGCAGCACAGCGACCTGGTCGGCGAGCGAGAGCGCCTCGTCCTGGTCGTGGGTGACGAGCAGCGTCGTCGTCTGGGAGGCGCGGAGGATCTGCTGGACCTCCTCGCGCACGCGGGCGCGCAGGTGGGCGTCGAGCGAGGCGAACGGCTCGTCGAGGAGCACGATCTCGGGTTCGACGGCGAGCGCCCGCGCGAGCGCGACCCGCTGCTGCTCACCGCCGGAGAGCTGGTGTGGGTAGCGCCGTGCGAGATCGCCCAGTCCGACGAGCTCGAGCAGCTCGTCGACGCGTCCGCGCCGTGCTTTGCGGTGCAGGCCGAAGCCGATGTTGGCGGCGACGGTGAGGTGCGGGAAGAGGCTGCCCTCCTGCGGGACATAGCCGACACGCCGTCCCTCGGGAGGCACGTGCACGCCCTGCGTGTCGACGGTTCGCTCGCCGATCGCGATCGAGCCGTGATCCGGGCGCTCGAAGCCGGCGAGCAGGCGCAGCAGCGTCGTCTTGCCGCTCCCTGACGGTCCGAGGATCGCTGTGAACGATCCGGCCGGGACCTCGAGGGTCAATCCCGAGAGCACGGGGCTCTCGCCGAAGCGCTTGTGCAGCTCAGTGATCGTCAAGCCGCTCATGTTCCGAGCGTCCGGCGGGCGGGGAGCCTGTCGAAGAAGCGCCCGAGCAGGCAGCTCGGGACGGCGGCGATGGCGATGATCGCAAGCGCGAACGGGGCTGCCTGCCCGTAGGCGAGGTTCTGCTGGTAGGCCCAGAACTGGGTGGCGAGCGTCTGCACCCCGGTCGGGATCAGGATCAGCGTGGCGGTGAGCTCGGTGACGGCGGAGAGGAACACCAGGCAGAAGGCGGCGGCCAGCCCGGGCGCGACGAGCGGCAGCGTCACGCGCCACAGCACGGCGAGCCGCCGCTGTCCGAGCGAGCGGCCGATCTCCTCCAAGCCGCGTGGTGCCTGTGCGACCGAGGCGCGCACACCTACGAGCGCGAGCGGGAAGAACAGGATCGCGTAGGCGAGCACGAGCAGCGGGGCGCCCTGGTAGAGGAAGCCACCGGCGTAGCGCTCGGTGAAATAGGAGAACGCGAACGCGATCACGAGGCCCGGCATCGCGAGCACGAGGTAGGTGCTGCGTTCCAGCAGCTGATAGGCGCGTCCACGGTAGCGGACGGCGAGCAGGGCGACGGGGAGCGCCATCAGCGTGGAGAGCGCAGCGGCCGTGCCGCTATAGAGCGCCGTGTGCCAGGCCGAGTCCAGCAGCGAGACGCCGGTGAGGTAGCCATGTCCGGACTCGAGCATCCAGTAGATGCTGGCGCCGACCGGAACGCCGAGCGCGAGCCCGACGAGCACGATGAAGCCGATCAGCACCGCCGGCCTCCAGCGTCCCAGCCGCCGCGGGGTTGCGACGCGTTGGGCGAGCGGGCCGGAGCGGCTGATGCGGCCTCGACCCCGCAAGAGCCCCTCGCCCGCGAGGACAAGGAAGCTGAGCCCGACCAACACGAGCGAGAGCGCCGACGCGGTGGGCACGTTGAAGGAGACGTTGAACTCGGTGAAGATCTCGGTCGTGAAGGTCTGGTAGCCGAGGATCTCAAACGCGCCGTACTCGGCGAGCATGACGAGCGCGACGAGCAGGCAGCCGCCGAGGATCGCCGTACGCGCCTGCCCGATCGTGATTCGCCAGAACGTCGCCATGCGCCCGGCGCCAAGGCTGCGCGCGACCTCCTCCTGGCCCGGGTCGGCGTTGCGCAGGCTCGCGGCGACGGGCAGGTAGACGAGCGGGTAGACGGCGAGGGTCATGACGAGCACCGCGCCGCGAAAGCCCTGCACCCATGTGCTGAGCGAGGCCCAGCCGAAGCTGACGACGAAGTCCGGGATCGCGAGCGGCACGACCACGAGCACCGCCCACACGCGCCGGCCCGGCAGGTCGGTGCGCTCGACGCACCACGCGGCCGCTGTGCCGATGATCGCGCACAGCACGGTGACTACGACCGTGAGACGAACCGTGTTCCACAAGAGGCTCGCTGTGAGCGGGCGAAAGACGAGATCCACAATCGTCGAAGCTCCCGCGCCGTGGGCCTCGATCAGCAAGAACACCAGCGGCGCCACGAGCACGAGCGCGACGCCGACGCTGAGCGCGAGCAGGCCCCACGGCCGCGACGGGCGCCTTGCCGGCCAGACCGCGACGTGTGCGATCGCTGGGCGCGCCTCGGCGCCGGCCGCCGTCGGTGCGCTCATCGCGAGCGCAGCGGCGAGTGCAGAGGTCTCACAACAGCCCGGCCTGGCGCAGCAGCGCGATCGCGGTGGACCCGTCGCCGAGCTGAGGGATCGTGATCGGGTTCGGTTGGAGCTGGTCGAAGGGGGTCTCGGGTGCTGTGGTGCTGACACCGTCGTCGATCGGGTACTCGTAGCTGATCGAGTGAGCGATGATCTGCTGCCCCTGCTCGCCGACGAGGTATGCGAGGAACTTCTGCGCCGCCGGCTTGTTCTTCGAGGACTTGAGGATCCCGGCGGCTGAGATGTCGAGCACGTATCCGGGGTCGTGGGCGGCGAAGTAGGCGATCTTCGAGTGAACGTTGGAGGCGCCGAGCTCGGCCTGCATGCGATACCAGTAGTACTGGTTGACGACGCCGAAGGCGACCGCGCCGCGATTGACCTCGTCGGCGATCGTCTCGTTGTCAGGATAGACGTGGCTGCCGGCGTTCGCCTTGATCGCTTCCAACCACTTCAGCGTCGCGGCCTGTCCGTAGGTGCGCGCGTAGGAGGTGACGATCGGCTGGAAGTCGGTCTCTCCGGCCGCGAACGCGAGCTTGCCGCTGTACCTCGCGTCGGCGAGTTCGCTCACCTTCGTCGGCAGCTCGCCTGCGCTGATCAGGCTGGGGTTGTAGATCAGCACGCTGACGCGTGCCGAGACACCGACCCAGTCGCCCTGCGGCGAGTTCCACTTGCTTGGCGTGTGGGCGAGAGTCGAGGGCTCAACCGGGGCGAGCAGGCCCTTACCCTGCAGATACTCCAGCGCGGGGGAGTTCTCGGTGTAGATCACGTCCGCGGGCGAGTTCGATCCCTCCGTGACGATCTCGTCGGCGAGCGTGTCCTCGTCGTCGTTGCGCACCTCGACGTTGATCCCGGTCGCCTTCTCGAAGCCGGCGACGAGTGAGTCTGTCGTCTGCTCGTGCTGTCCGTTGTAGAGGATCAGCGTCCCCTCGGAGGAGGACGACCCGCCGCACGCCGCGAGCAGGACAACGGCGGCCGTTATCGCCGCGAAGGCAAGCAACGCGCGGAGCGCGCGGCTGCGGCTCATAGCGTCGCCCCCGCCTGTGGACAGGCGCGGTTGATCGCACGGATCGCGGTTTCCGCGGCGCCCTTGGTCGCTGCGCTGGCGCCACCGCTCGACGCGTACGCCCGGTATGAGGAGGCGAGCGCCTCGATCGCCTCGCGCAGCTTGCCGTCGGAGGTGCGGATCTGACGCAACGGCAGGATCTGTGCCTGCGCGTATCCGACGGGGTCCGCGGAGGGGTCGGGGCCGTCGCTGAGCACCGCTTCGATCTGCTGGCAGGCCTGCTTGACCGCCGCGCTCGACGCTGTCGGGGACGGGGAGGAAGAGCCACAGGCGGCGAGCGCCAGGAGCAGCAGCAGCGACACTGCGCCGATCGCGCCCCGCCGGGGCGATCGGGCTCTGGGCTCGAGATCAGAAACGAGCGTGCGCAGGCGCTTGGCTGATCGCTGAATGCTGCTCATTTGGCTCGGCTTCCTCAAGGGCTCGACGGACTGGATCGCGGCGGTGTCCGCGCAAGCGGCGGTCGTGGCAGCACCCAAGCCAGGCTGTTAGGGCGTCCTAATTAGGGCGACCTAATTTATACCCAATGCCGCTCCCTGGCCGCGGTGCGATGGATTTCGGGCTGCGCTCGGATCACTATTCCAAACGAGCGAAAAGGACCGGCGAGCTGGCATGAGCACGAGCGCGAGGCGATGGGTCGTGGCGTTGACGGGGGTGGGGTCGCTGATGGCGGCCTTGGACACGCTGGTGGTCTCGACGGCGTTGAGCACGATCCGCCTCGAGCTGCATGCCTCGGTGGAGCAGCTGGAGTGGACGGCCAACGCCTACAACCTCAGCTTTGCGGTGCTGCTGATCACCGCTGCTGCACTCGGAGACCGCTTCGGTCGGCGCAGGCTGTACGCGAGCGGCGTGGCGCTGTTCGCGGCCGCCTCGGCGGCGTGCGCGCTGGCACCGAGCGTCGGCTGGCTGATCGCGGCGCGCACGGTTCAGGGCGCGGGCGCAGCGCTGATCGTCCCGCTCGGCTTGGCGCTGTTGAGCGACGCGTTCCCGCCCGAGCGCCGTGGCACGGCAATCGGGATCTTCAGCGCGATCACCGGATTGGCCGTCGCCAGTGGCCCGCTCGTGGGTGGCGCGATCGTGCAGGGCATCAGCTGGGAGTGGATCTTCTGGGTGAACGTGCCGATTGGGCTCGTGGCAGCGCCGCTGGTGCTGGCCCGCATGCGCGAGAGTCGCGGGCCGCGAGCGTCGCTGGACATCACCGGCCTGGGGCTGGTGACGGTGGGAGCACTCGGCATCGTGTGGGGCCTCGTGCGCGGTAACCAGGCGGGCTGGGGCAGCCTCGAGGTACTGGCGACGCTGATCGCGGGGGTCCTGTTGACGGTCTCGTTCATCCTCTGGGAGATGCGCACCCGCGAGCCGATGCTGCCGATGCGCTTCTTCCGCTCGCGCGCCTTCTCGGCAGGGAACGCCGCGATCTTCTTCACGTTCGCGGCGCTGTTCGGCACGGTGTTCTTCTACGCCCAGCTGCTGCAGACGGCGCTGGGCTACGGACCGCTGGGGGCGGGGCTGCGGTTGCTGCCGTACACCGCAACGTTCATGACCGTCGCCCCGGTCGCAGGCGCGATGGCCGACCGCATCGGCGAGCGACCGCTGCTCGTCGGAGGCCTGACGTTACAGGCGGCGGGGCTCGCGTGGCTGGCATTGATCGCCAAACCGGATATGGCCTACTCGCAGATGCTCGCGCCGTTCATCATCGCCGGGGTGGGTGTGTCGATGGCGATTCCAGCGGCCCAGAACTCCGTCGTCGGCTCGGTGGCCAGCGAGGCGCTTGGCAAGGCCGCGGGCGTCAACAGCATGATGCGCGAGCTCGGCGGCGTGTTTGGTATCGCGCTGGCCGTCGCGGTGTTCGCAGCCACGGGCGGCTATGCCTCGGCCCAGGCATTCACCGACGGCTTCGGCCCGGCGATCGGCGTATCAGCGGGCCTGGCGCTGCTCGGAGCGCTCGCCGCTCTTGCGCTCCCGTCCAGGCGCACCACATCAATCCAGGCCAGTCATACAGCAGCCGGTGGCGGCCAGGCAGCAGCACAGGCAAACCAACTACAAGCCCAGGAGGCAACACAATGAGCAAGGTCATGGTCCGCTACGAGGTCAAGCGCGAGCGCGCACAGGAGAACGAGCAACTGATCCGTGCCGTTTACGATGAGCTGCAGGTGAGCATGCCGGCAGGGCTTCGCTATGCGACGTTCCGCGCCGGCGACGGCGTCAGCTTCGTGCACATCGCATCGAACGAGACGGGCGGCCCCAACCCGTTGCTCGAGGTGGCAGCCTTCGAGCGCTTCCAGCAGAACGTCGGCGAGCGCTGCGTCGAGCCGCCTGCTTCCGTCGAGCTGCATGAGATCGGCTCGTTCCGCTTCTGGCAATGAACCCGGTCGTGCATCTCGAGCTCCACACCGGCGATCTGCCCGGCGCCCGCGCGACGTACGCGCAGCTATGCGAGTGGGGCAGCGAGGAGGTGCACACCGCCAGCGGCGACTACACGGCGCTCGCGCTGGGCGAGCGCGTCGCCGGCGGGATCGTCCAGTGCCCGCTGAAGCGCGCGATGTGGCTGCCGTATGTGCGGGTTGGCGAGATCGGCGCGGCGACCGCGCGGGCGCTGGAGCTGGGCGCGTCCGTGCTGCTTGGCCCCCGCGAGGGGCCCGCCGGTTGGCGCGCGGTCGTGTCCACGCCGGCGGGGGGCGAGATCGCCTTCTGGCAGCCGAAGGCGCCGCGCCCGTGAGCGCGCCGGCGCTGCTCGAGTCCGCGCGCGGGGGAGACGAGGATGCGTTCGCGCGGCTCGTGGAGCCCTACCGGGCTGAGCTGCATGCCCACTGCTACCGCATGCTCGGCTCGGTGCACGACGCCGAGGATGCGCTGCAGGACGCGCTGCTGCGCGCCTGGCGCGCGGTGGCGCGCTTTGAGGGTCGCAGCTCGCTGCGCTCGTGGCTCTACAAGATCGCCACGAACGCGTGCCTGCGTGCAATCGAGCGCCGCCCCGAGCGCGTGCTGCCCGTCGACTACGGGCCGGCGGCGGACCCCCACGATGAACCAGCGGACAGGCTGGCGGAGCCGATCTGGATCGAGCCGTATCCGGACACGGTCGATGCGCTGGCTGCCCCGGCGGCCCGGTATGAGGCCCGTGAGAGCGTCGAGCTGGCGTTCATTGCCGCGCTGCAACACCTCCCCGCACGCCAGCGGGCCGTGTTGATCCTGCGCGACGTGCTCGGGTTCTCCGCGCGCGAGGTCGCCGACACGCTGGACACTACGCCGGTGTCCGTGGACAGCGCGCTTCAGCGCGCGCACCGGTCCGTCGAGCAGCGGCTGCCCGCGCGCAGCCAGCAGGCGACACTGCGCGCGCTCGGCGACGAGCGCCTGAGCGAGCTGGTGGGCGGGTACGTCGACGCGTGGGAGCGCGGCGACGTCGATACGCTGGTGGCGATGTTGGCGCAGGACGCCCGTGTCACGATGCCGCCAATCCCCACCTGGTACATCGGGCACGACGCGATCCGGCGGTTCCTCGCCGGACGCGTCCTCAACGGCGATCGACCGCGGCGGCTGCTGCCGGTGATCGCCAATGGCCAGCCGGCGTTCGGCCAGTACCGATGGGATGCCGCGCGGGGGCGGCTGCGGGCGTATGCCATCACCGTGCTCACGTTGGACGGCGGCGCGATCCAGGAGATCACGGCGTTCCTGGATCCCGAGCCCTTCGCCAGCTTCGGGCTGCCGGTCGACCTGGCTCGATGAGCCGGTCGCGCCCTGAACAGATGACATCTACACCCGCGCAGCCCGATCAGCAGCCTGCCAAGCGTCGAGCTCGATCGCCGCGCGGGCCGAAGGCGACGCTCACGTGGGTGGCGATGGCGATGCTGACACTGGGGTCGGTGGGCGATCTCGGCGCGACACCGGCGACGGCCGTCCTCGGCCTCGCGTCGGTGGCGATCTATGTCCTGCCCGCGATCGTGTTCCTGCTGCCGGCCTCGCTCGTGTCGGCCGAGCTCGCCTCGGGCTGGCCGGGCGGCGTCTACAACTGGGTGTCGGAGGGGATCTCCCCGAGGATGGGCTTCGTGGCGATCTGGTGTCAGTTCGCGCAGACGACCTTCTACTACCCGGCGTTGCTGGCCTACGTCGCGAGCACGCTCGCGTACGTGTTCGCGCCCAGCCTCGCGCACAGCGGCCTCTACACGACGGTCGTGATCATCGTCCTGTTCTGGGCGGCCGTGCTCGTCTCCGCCAGAGGGGTGCTCTCCACCGGCCGGCTGGCGTCCTACGGGATCTTCATCGGAACGCTGATCCCGGGCCTGCTGATCGTCGTCCTCGCCACGACCTACCTGCTGCAGGGCAACGCCTCGGCGGCGCCGCTGAACGCCCACCACGTGCTCCCGGCGTGGCACGGGCTGACGAGCGTCGTGCTCATCGTCAACAGCTTCTTCCTCTACGCCGGGGTCGAGGTCAATGCCGTGCACATCGACGAGCTGCGCGATGCCCCCAGGGAATTCCCCAGATCGACGCTCCTCGCCGTGGTGCTGATCCTGCTCGTCTTCATCCTCCCGACGCTCGCGATCTCGGTGGCGGTCCCGGCGGCGCACATCAGCTTCACCGCGGGCGTCATGCAAGCGTTCAAGAGCCTGCTCGCTCACTTCGGGCTGGGAGTGTTGACGCCGATCATCGCGATCGCGCTGGTGGTCGCCTCCCTCAGCGGCCTGCTCGACTGGCTCACCGGTCCGTCGACCGGCCTGCTGGACATCGCTCGCGAGCGCGGCTACCTGCCGCGCTACTTCCAGGAGCTCAACGCGAACGGGGTCCAACTTCACATTCTGGTCGGCCAGGGACTCGTCATCACCCTGATCGGGCTGCTCTACGCCCTCGTGCCTGCCGTCTCGAGCGCCTACTGGGTGTTCGCCGCGCTCGCGACGGAGGTGTACCTGATCATGTACATCCTCATGTTCGTCGCGGCGATCAACCTGCGGCGGCGAGAGCCGCAGCACCCGCGTGGCTACCGCGCGCCCGCGCTGCTCGCGATCTGCCTACTCGGCACGCTGGCCTGCGTGATCGCCTGCGTCGTCGGCCTGCTGCCGCCGAGCCAACTCGGACACATCACCACGCTGCCCTACCTCCTGGCGCTGCTCGCCGCGACAATGCTCGTGGGCATCCTGCCGCCGCTCCTGCTCCACAAGCTGCGCCGGCCCGCCTGGAAGGCGCCTGCGTGAGGTCGGGGGAGGGCGGCAGCGGTCTAACGAGCCCGAGCTCGTTAGCTGTGCGCGCGAGGCTCGCGCCGTGCGACCACCAGGCAGGCGAGGGTGCTGGAGCGGATCGGCCTTCCGAGGCGCTCGTGCAGGTCTTGGTTCTCGGCGATGAGGGCGTAGCGCTGTGTTGGCGACAGGCGTGCCCAGAACGACATCGTGGCGAGCATGGCGTTGATCTCCTCGGCGGTGTGCTCGAGCTGCATCGGCACTGCGACGAGCTGGACGTCGTCAAACAGGTCCGCCGCGCACGGGCGCGCGATCTCATAGCTCCCCAACCAGGCCCACACCTCGGAGAGGTTCTCGCGGCGGGCGCCAACGCCGGCAAGGGTGGACGCCAGGTCGCGGTAGGTGGGCCACTCGGCGGCAAGCCCTGGCGCGATCCTCATCAGGGCGCCACGCAGCGCGCGCTGATCCTCGGCGCTGTCGGGATCGTCGAGCCCGAAGTAGGAGACCAGAGCAAGGCTGCCGCCGTCCACGAGCGCGTCGGCCGCCCTGCGCCAGCTCACATCCGGATCGACCCAGTGGATCGCCGATGCCGAGAACACGGCCGCGTACCGACCACGCGGCAGTGAGGCGTCCTCCAGGCAGGCGTTGACGAACTGCACCTCGCCGAGGCCGTCGCACCTATCGCGAGCGCACGTGATCAATTGCCGCCCGGGCTCCACGGCCGTCACCCGCAGCCCGCGGGCCAGCAGGCTGCGCGTGAGCTGTCCGGTGCCGCAGCCGATCTCGAGCACCGCGGCACCCGCATCGATGCCCTCGCACGCCCGATCTAGGAGCTCGTCGGGGTAGGTCGGGCGATGACGGTCGTAGTCCTCAGCGATCGCATCGAAAATGCGTCCGTAGCTGCGGGCTTCCGCTTGGCGCGGCATGAGCCAAAGGTAGATGACGGCAGGGACGCCCGGACGCTGACGGTGGCCGGTACGCTGATCTCATGCCGATGCCGAAACGGGCCAGCGTCGATGACTTCTTTGCACAGCTCAGCGACTTGCAGCGGCCACACCTCGAGGCACTGCGGGAGCTGAGCCGCGATGCCGACCCGGAGGCGCGAGAGGTGCTGAAGTGGAATCTGCCGGTGTACGTCCGCGGCGAGAAAACGAGCCTGTGGATGCTCCAGAACTTCAAGAACCACTGCTCGCTGCGCTTCCCGCCACCGTTCTTCGCCACCCAGAAGGCCGCGGTCGTGGCCGGCGGATACGAGGCCGGTGAGGGCTTCATCAAGCTCCCTTACGAGCGCGAGCTGCCGACCGCGCTCCTGCAGGCGCTGATGCAGGCGCGGGTCGCGGAGTACGTGACCACCGGTGCCGGCTGGAACGATCGCTGACCCGAGCGCTCAATCGCGCCACTCGGCCTCGAAGTGCCCGATCGGCTCATCGAAGCCCTTCAGGGCGATCGGGCCGCCGTCGGAAAAGCGGATCTCCTTGCCGCGACAGATATCACGGACCGCTGAGGAGACGACGATGCAATCGGGCCGCGCAAGCGCGCAAAGTCGCGCGGCCTGCTGTACCGCCGCACCGAAGAGATCGTCTTGCTCGGTGACGGGCTCTCCGGCCGCCACCCCGACACGCACGTGCAGGTGCTCTGGCGCCGATCCGGGATCCTGCAGCGTCCGCTGGATTTGCATTGCCGCGGACACCGCCTGGAAGGCCGACGTGAACGCAGCCATGATCCCGTCTCCGGTGTGCTTGACCTCGCTGCCGCCGAAGCGTGCCAAGACGGCGCGAACGACTGAGTCGTGAGCCCGTACAAACGTCATCGCTGCACGGTCTCCCAATTGTTGGGTAAGCCGGGTGGAGTCGACGATGTCGGTGAAGAGGATCGCGCGGAACGCGCTCTCTATGTATGGCTCGCCGGGAGGATGGGTGTTGAGTCGACCGAAGAAGCCCCGCACTACGGCCTGATCAACCTCGATGACGTTCGACGGAAGCAGCCCGTGCGCGGCCCGATGGGCTGCCACGACGGCCTCCTCGTTCGGGCCCTCGATCAGGCAAAAGCCACTCCCGGCGTCCTCTTCGAACCAGTAGGTGACGAAGCGCACGCCGAATCCGTCCTGAACCTCGAGATCGCGCATGTGGGCGGCTGCAACGTCGGCGGCTGTCGCGTCCGGGAGATCGTGGCGGTCCATGTAGAGGGGCATGGTGATCAGCTGTGCTGAGCGTCAGTGCATCCGCGCTGCTCTCTCGCCTCTGTTGGTCCAGCGTCCGTGCAGGCAGCGGCGACCGCTCCACGTCAAGTTACTCCATTAACGAGTGCTCGCCGGGCGGATGTTCTGGTTGACCCGGAAGCGGTTCTCGGGGTCGTAGGCCGCCTTGATCCGTGCCAAGCGATCGTAGTTCTGGCCGTAGCTCGCGCGCACCCGCTCCTCGCCCTCGTCCATCATCATGTTCACGTACGCGCCGCCGGCCGAGTATGGGTGAAGCGCCTCGAAGTAGTCGACGCACCAGCGTCGGATCAGCTCGGCATTGGCGGGGTCGTGATCGACGCCGGCGAAGACGGAGCCCCAGATCGCGTCGCGGTAGCTCCACGGGGTCTCCGAGGAGCCGACATCGTGAGCGGCTCCGTCGATCGGATACAGGTGCATGGTCGACTGCCACGTCGGCATCTCAGCGCCGAACTTGGCGTGCGCGGCGACGGCGGCGTCGGGTATCTCCTTGACGAAATCGGCTCGCCAGTACCACTGGTCCCCGGCGGGATAAACGGGGTCAAAGGCGCCCTGCAGAGCGGGGAAGGGCATCGGCTGCACCGCGTGCAACAACGGCTCCGGCACGGCCTCCAGCAGCGGAGCCATCGCAGCGGCGGCGTCCTCGGCGCCACCCACGTAGCACCAGACGACGCCGCAGACCTTGCGCAGATGAAGCTCCTCGGGGAAGGGTGGCGCGGGGGGGACCGACGCGAAAGCGAAGAAGCCGTTGAGCTCGCGCGGGGCGTTCGGCAGGAACTCGCGGTAGGCGGCGAGTACCTCGGCTCCCGCCTCGACCGGCCAGAAGGTCGGGCCACCAACGATCGTCGAGACCCCGTGCAGCCGGAAGAGGAAGGAGGTGACGACGCCGAAGTTGCCGCCGCCACCTCGGATTGCCCAATACAGATCTGGGTGCTCATCGGCGGCGGCGCGGACGGTGTCGCCGTTTGCGAGCACGACGTTGGCCTCGAGCAGGTTGTCGATCGTGAGCCCGCACTTGCGCGTCAGATGCCCAAGGCCGCCGCCCAGCGTGAGACCACCGACGCCGGTTGTCGAGATGATCCCACTTGGTGTCGCCAGCCCGTGCTCATGGGTCGCCGCGTCGACTTCACCCCAGGTGCAACCACCGCCGACCCTCGCCGTCCGCGCGCCGGGATCGACCTGCACTCCCTTCAGCCCCGAGAGGTCGAGAACCACGCCGTCCTCGCATGTCCCCAGCCCACCGCCGTTGTGAGCGCCGCCACGCACCGCCAGCAGAAGGTCGTGGTCAACGGCAAACGCGACGACCTTCGCGACGTCGCCAGCGTCAGCGCAGGTCGCGATCAGGGCGGGATGCCGGTCGATCATCGCGTTGTACACCTTGCGG
This sequence comes from uncultured Solirubrobacteraceae bacterium, assembly GCA_963759265.1. Lineage (GTDB taxonomy): Bacteria > Actinomycetota > Thermoleophilia > Solirubrobacterales > Solirubrobacteraceae > Palsa-744. Next base: position 2,618,425 of record CAVWYR010000001.1, on the reverse strand, counting down.
GCCTCCTCGTAGCCCGCGTCTTCGGGGGCCGTAAGCCGTCCCTGGAATCCGCGCATCTCGCTGCGGGCCGTGTTCGTCAAGGCGGTGGTAGCGCTCATGCGTTCCCCCTAATCGGTCGTCTTAACTTGTCACGGCCGAGCCTACGGCGCTCGCACGTGACTGTCATGACCTGAGCTGACCCAATTCGGAATGCTCGGGGCGGCTCCGCCCGAGGCGGGCATGGTCAGGACTGACTATCGTCTTTTCATGGACGCAGAGATTCTGGACGTTCCGGAGCCACTGCGCCCGGCCTCGATGTCCCCGTTCGTCGGGCGCGCGAGCGAGCTCGAGAAGCTCCGCACGCTGATGCCGCGAGCCGCAGGGGAGAGGCGCCGCGTCGCGCTGCTCGCGGGCGAGCCGGGCGCCGGGAAGAGCCGTCTGGCGCGTGAGTTCGCAGCCCAGGTCGCGAGCGAAGGGGTGCTCGTCCTCTACGGCGCCTGCGACGCGGTCGTGCGGACCCCGTACGGGCCTTTCGTCGAGGCACTCGAGCGCCTCGTGCGGGTGACCGAGGAGGCAAAGCTGCGAGCGGCGCTCGGCGCCAACGGCGGCGAGCTGACCCGGCTGCTGGGAGACCTCTCCATCAAGGTCGGCGGGCTGGCCCAGCCGGTGAAGGCCGACGCCGACACCGAGCGCCATCGTCTGCACACAGCGGTCGCCGAGCTGCTCGCGAACCTCAGCCGGGAAAGGCCGATACTGCTAGTGCTCGAGGATGGGCATTGGGCAGACGCGACGACGCTACTGCTGCTGCGACACCTCGCGCGCTCGGCCTGGAGCGCGCGGCTGCTGATCCTCGCGACCTTCCGCGACAGCGAAGCCGATGTGCCGGCCGAGCTTTCGGACACGCTTGCCGACCTACGGCGCTCGGATGACGTCGTGAGATTGCGTCTGGAGGGCCTCTCGGGGGCCGAGGTCTCTGATCTGGTCAGTCGTGCCGCCGGAAGCGAACCCGACCCCGATGACGCCGAGCTGCACGAGCTTGCAACGACGATCCACGACCTCACCGCCGGCAACGCGTTCCTCGTCTGCGAGCTCTGGCGTGCGCTGATAGAGACAGGAACCGTCGAGGTCAGCGCCGGACGGGTGAGGGTGATCGGACCGCTCACCGAGTTCAGCACGCCCGAAAGCGTGCGCGAGGTGGTCAACCAACGGCTCTCGCGCCTGGGCCCGAGAACCATCGAGTTGCTCGAGCTCGCCGCGGCCGCCGGGCCGGAGTTCGAGCTCGAGCCGGTCCGCCGCGCCGCCGGCATCGCCGAGCCCGAGCTCCTTGCCGCGCTCGAGGAGGCGGTGAGCAGCGGGATGGTCGAGGAGCTCCACAGCAAGCGACTGGCGTGCCGCTTCACCCACGAGATCGTTCGACGCGCGCTCTACGATCGACTCTCGCGACTTCGACGAGCCGAACTTCATCTCCGCGTCGGCGAGGCGCTGGAGAGCGCCGCCGGCGACTCCGATCGCGCACTCGCGGACCTCGCGCATCACTTCGGCGCAGCGGCTCCGTTCGGTGGGGCCGAGCGGGCGATCGACTACAACCTGCGCGCGGCGCGGGCGGCGAGCGCCGCGCTCGCCTTCGACGACGCCGCTATGCGGCTGCGGACCGCGATCGAGATCGGGATCGATGGCGAGCATGAGCGGGCCTGCGCCCTGCTCGAGCTGGGAGCTGCGAGCCATCGTGCGGGCAAGGCGACCGATGCGCTTGATGCGTTCGCGTCCGCGGCGGAGATCGCTCGCGCGCTGGACAACGGCGAGCTGCTCGCCCGTGCCGCGATCGGCTATGAGGATGCGTGTTGGCGCCCCGGGGTCATACGGGCAGACGCGATTGAGCTGCTCGAGGAGGCGTTGACGGCAGTTGACGACAGCAGCGAGGAGCTGCGGATTGGCCTGTTGGCGGGACTTTCGCGGGCGCTCGACTTCGCGGGCGAGCGCGAACGTGGCGCGCTCGTGCGCGACAACGCGATCGCGCTGGCAAGGCGATACGAGGATCGCGTGGGGCTCGCCAAGGTGCTGGTTGGCTCCTACTGGGCGCGCGGCACGACCCCGCTGGAGGAGATCCTCCCGATGCTCACCGAGGCGAGAGACCTGGGGCAGGAACTGGGGGACGCCGAGATCCAGGCGGACGCGATGGCGTGGCGCGTGCCGACCTTCGTGGCTCTCGGCGAGCTCGATTCAGCGCGGGCGGAAGTCGTTGTCCTACGCGAAATGGCAGAGCAAACGGCACAGCCGTTCATGCAGCACGTGGCCGAGCACTACGGGTCTGCGCTCGCTCTCTGCGACGGGAACCTCGCGGATGCTGAGGCGATGGCGCGGCGCTCGCACGACTGGGGCCGGCTGCTGACCGGTCGCGACGCGTCTGGTACCCACGGCATCCAGATGTTCGGTGTTCGCCGCGAGCAGGGGCGCCTGGCGGAGCTCGCCCCGGTAATCAGGATCCTCGCGGGCGACGCAGAGCGCGAGGGCCCATGGCGTCCCGGGCTGGCCGTCGCGCTCGCGGAGCTGGGCATGGAGCGCGAGGCAAAGCGCGAGCTCTCGAGGCTCGCCGCCGAGGGCATCGACACCTACCAGGCAGCACTCTGGCTGGCAACGCTCACCTACCTGACCGACGCATGCGCTGCGGTCAACGACGAGCGGATGGCGGCGATCTTGTACCCCGAGCTGGAGCCGCTGGCCGGGACCAACGTGATGATCGGCCACCTGGTCGCCTGCTACGGCGCGGCTGACCGCTATCTGGGGATGCTCGCCGCGATGCTGGGAGAGCCGGGGCGAGCCGAGGAGCACTTCGAGCACGCGATGGAGCTGAACAGGCGGATGGGGGCGCTGACCTGGGTGGCTCACACCGCCTACGAGTACGGCCGCTTTCTGCTCGGCCAAGGGCGCGGGTCCCGCCCCTACGCGCACGCCCTCTTCGGGGAGGCCGCCGGCCTGGCGGAGCGAATCGGCATGGAGGGACTGCTCGCCAAGATCCGCCTACTCGACGTTCCCACATCGGCAGGTCTCCCCGCTGGGCTCTCGCCACGCGAGGCGCAGATCCTCAAGCTGGTCGCCAGAGGGCTGAGCAACCGCGAGATCGGCCAGGAGCTGAGCATCAGCGAACACACCGCGGCCAACCACATCCGCAGCATCCTGCGCAAGACCGATTGCGCGAACCGCACCGAGGCCGCGTCCTATGCCCACCGCAACGGGCTCGCGTCCGGCTGAGTGAGGATCCTCGCTACGATCAGCTGATGGCTCTGTATGTGATCGAGCGCAGCTTCGCCGATCAGCTCGATCTCACCGACGCCGACGTCGAGCTGATCGAGGAGGTCAACAACGACGAGGGAGTTCGCTGGCTGTTCTCCTTTTTGAGCGCAGACCGGCGACGTACCTATTGCCTCTACGAAGCGCCGTCACCCGACGCGCTGCTCGCTGCCGCACAGAGGGCGAACGTGCCGGCCGACGCGGTCGTTGAGGTGAGCGCAGCCACGCCGCAGTTCGCGGGGCGCCTGCGCGACTGGGCCGACGCCGTCGGCTGAGCCGGGAGAGGGTAGGCAAGCTGGCCAGCCGAGGGGCCTCATCATCGCTTGAACGTCCGGCGTTCTACGCGCTACGCCCGGGCGGCTGGCGGGACCTGGTGACCCTGCTTCATCCGCCGTACACGGCGTGGAATCTGGCCAACGTGGCGATCGGGGCGGCGCTCGCGCCGCACCTGTACGCGGGCCGGCTGGTGGCGGCTCTCGCAGCGTTCTTCCTGGCGGTGGGGGTATGCGCGCATATGCTCGACGAGCTGCACGGCCGGCCTTTGCACACGCACCTGTCGAGCCGCACGCTCGTCGTCCTCGCGGTCGTCTCGCTGATCGGAGCGGCGGCGATCGGGATCGTCGGCGCGGTGACCGTCTCGCTCACCCTGATCCCGTTCGTAGTGGCGGGCGTGTTCATGGTGCTCGCCTACAACCTCGAGTGGTTCGGCGGGCGTTTTCACACCACCTTCTGGCTCGCGGTCGCATGGGGCGTCTTCCCGGTCCTGACGGGATACTGGGTCAACGCCTTGGAAATCCGCCCATCGGCACTGCTGGCGGCGGCTGGGTGCGCGATGTTGCTCGTCGCTCAGCGGAGTCTCAGTACCCCCGTGCGCGAGCTGCGCCGGCGCACCGTGTCGCTCACTGGAGAGCAGCGGCTCGCCGACGGATCGACGGTACCGCTGGACGCGGCGCGCCTTGCGGCACCGATGGAGCGCGCCCTGCAGGCGTGCGCGATCGGGATGGTGCTGGTGGCGACGGGACTTGTACTCGCGCGGCTATGAGTGAGAGATCGTGCCTGCGCGAGGCGCGATCGAACGGTGGCACTGATCCGCGTGCGTCATCGTGCTCTGCCGGGCAGCATGCGCGGTAGGCCGAACTGTGAAAAGACGCCGCTGTCGGCGAACCAGGTGATGGCCGAGATGTGCTCGCCTTCGAGGGTCAGCACGAACAGCGCGTACGCGCGCGCGATGTCGGTGTCGGGTACCGGGAGGTAGCAGCCGAATGCCGGCTGCGTGTTGGCGCGGGTCGCCACCAGCCGCATCGGCGCGCCGCGCCGCTCCGCAGAGCCGCGTAGGAACGCGCCGATCGCGTCGTGTCCCTGGTAGGCGTGGGGGAGGGGTGGCATCGTGACCCACGCGTCCTCGGTCAGGAGCGCGACCATGCCATCGATGTCGCCATCCTCGACCGTTTCGGCGAAGCGGCCGACGATGTCGCGCTCGAGCTTGGAGTTCGGCAGCGGCGCACGTTCGCGCCCGCTCGCCGGAAGCCGCGTCTCGAAGGCAGCACGCGCGCGGCGCAAGAGGTTGTTGACCGAGGCCTCGCTGGCCTCGAGCATCTCGGCGACCTCGCCGGCGCGGTAGCCCAGCACGTCGCGTAGCACCAGCACCGCGCGCTGTTGGGGCGGCAGGTGCTGGAGACCGACGACGAACGCCAGCGCGATCGCCTCCTTGGTCTCATAGCGCGCCTCCGGTCCCGGAGCTTCGTCTGCGACCCCGTCGAGGAGAGCGTCGGCGTAGGGCTCGAGCCATGACGGCTCGTTCCAGCGTGTCGGCTCGGGCATCTGGGGCATCCGCTCCTCTTCCGGACGGCGCCGGCTGGAACGGAGAGCATCCAGCGAGCGGTTGGTGGCGATCCGGTAAAGCCAGGCACGCACCGAGGCCCGTTCCTCGAACTGCCCAAGGCCCCGCCACGCGGCGAGCAAGGTCTCTTGGAGCAGGTCCTCGGCGTCCTGAGCTGAGCCGACGATCCGGTAGATGTGCACCTGGAGCTCGCGCCGGTATGGCTCGGTCAGCTCGCGGAACGCGTGCTCGTCGCCAGCGCGTGCACGGGCGAGGGTCTGCTCGGTCACGCTCGCATCCTCGCATCAACTCTTCGCTTCACAGGCATACGAGTAATGACGTCAGGGCCGCTCGAAATTCGCCGCGCAATTTTCGTCGCGGCCGACGCCTCAACGAACGCAGCAACCAACCAATCCGACGAACGGAGAAGCTGAGATGGGAAAGATCGTGATGAGTGGCCCGCAGAACGTCTCGCTCGACGGCGTGGTCCAGGACCCCGACGGTCAGGAGGGCTTCGGGCTTGGCGGCTGGTTCGTGCAGTTCGGGGGCAAGGACCTCGCAGAGTGGAACAAGCTCGCGCTCGAAGAGGCGCTGGGCGCCGAAGCATGGCTGCTGGGCCGCAAGAGCTACGAGTTTTTCGGGACGCGCTGGCGACCCCGGAACGGCGAGCTCGCGGACAGGCTCAACAGCATGCCCAAGTACGTCGTGTCCTCGACCCTCGAAAATCCCGAGTGGAACAACTCGACAGTCCTCACGGGCGACGTGGTGAGCGAGGTCTCGAAGCTCAAGCAGCAGGTGGACGGAGAGATCGTCGTGCCTGCCAGCTATCAGCTCGGGCACACGCTGATCAAGCACGGCCTCATCGACGAGCTGCGACTGGTCGTCTTCCCGGTCGTGCTCGGCGCCGGCGAGCGGCTGTTCGGGGAGACCAGCGACATGAGCCCGATGCGCCTCCTAGACGCACGGACAATCGGTGACGGCCTTGTTTTCCTCACCTACGAGATCGTGCGCGAGGCATAGCGAGACATCGGCGGCAGTGGTGCTCCCGGGAGCCCGCATGCCGCTTGGTGCGACGTCTCACCGATCTGAGACAGCCAATTCTCGGCCATGTGAGACAGTTGGCGGCTCATTGATATGAGACTGGCCGTCGCAAGAGTGCGCGTAGCGTGGCTCCGCTGCGGTAACCCACGACATGCGCGATCTGGTCGTAGCTCATAGTGGTGGTGCGACGAAGGTGATGTGCGCGTTCGACGCGCACGCGCTGGATGATGCCGTGCGGTGTCAGGCCGCTGCGTGTGCGGGTGTGGCGCTCGAGCGTGCGGCGTGTCGTGCCGAGCGCTGCCGCGGCGTCGGCGATCGTCATGTCGCAAACGGTATCCCATGGGTCGCATTCAGCATCGCTGCGCTGCTTAGCCTGGGTGCGTGAAAGCTCTCTACTACCGCGGCAGCCTTGGCGGCCTCGAATGGCGGGAAGCTCCGCAGCCAGAGATCGGCGCTCCGACAGACGCATTGGTGCGCCCGATCGCGGCCTCGACGTGCGACTTGGATCAGGCCATCGTGCATACCACCGTTCCTGGCGCCGAGCAACCGTTTGCGATCGGCCACGAGGCGGTGGGGGAGATCCTCGAGGTCGGGGCGACGGTTACGCGGCTGCGCCCCGGCGACGTGGTCGTGATCCCATACCACCTCTCGTGTGGGGCCTGCGACCGTTGCGGTGAGGATCTGCCGCTCTTCTGTCGCGAGACCGCGGCAGACGCGCTCGCCGTCTATGGGATCCCGGTCGGCGAGGACTATGGCGGCCTGTTCTCTGAGTTCGTACGGGTGCCGTTCGCCGATCACAACCTCGTGAAGCTCCCGCCGAGCGTCACGCCGCTGGATGCGGTGTCGGCCGGCGACAACCTCACCGACGCCTACCGCGTGATCGCGCCGCGGCTGCAGGCACGGCCCGGTAGCACCGTCCTGATCATGAGCGGCGGTTCCATCGGACTCTACGCCGCCGATATCGCACGCGCTTACGGCGCACGTCTGGTCCGCTATGTCGATGCGAGCGCACAGCGCTGCGAGCTCGCCGAAGCGCTCGGCGCCGAGGTCTCGACCCTTCAGGACTTCGACCCGAGCGAGCACCAGTACGAGATCTCGCTCGTGACCCACGGCAGCGTCGAGGCACTGCGCGCCGCGCTCCTGGCGACTGGGCCCGGGGGCGAGGTGGAGAACCTCGGCTTCCACTTCGCCGACGTAGCGCTCCCCGTGGCGGCGATGCACTTCAAGTGCCTGACCTTCCGCTCAGCCATGTCGAACGCCAGGCCGCTGATTCCCGAGGTCCTGGCGCTCGTGGCCAGCGGACGGATCAGCCCCAGGCTTGTGCATACAGCGGTGCTCCCGTTCGACCAGGCTGCCGAGGCGTTGCCAACCGCGGGATTCAAGCCGGTCTTCGTTCGCGAGCAATGCAGCGTCTCACCGATGTGAGACCGGTAGTCAACGGCGCGACTCGGGAGCGGAGTCTCGGGCGCAGCTCCGGGGCGTCAGAGGCGTCCGTTGTCGCGCAGCCAGATCAACGCGCGGAGGGTGACGTTGCCGCGCCAGTCGGTCGTCTGCGCGGGCGACCAGGCCAGCCAGTCGAACATCCAGCCACCGTCTTGCTGCTGTTCGGACTCGATGGCGTCGAGGTGCGCCTCGATCTCGTCCTCGCCGGTAAGGCCGCGTGAGCGGCTGCCTGGGCGAGGGGAGATGTCGAACGGGCGCAGCGCCTCTCCCTCGACGCCGCCTGTGGGCGCGACCCCAGAAGCGTCGACGCGGTCGCTCAGCGACGCGATCGCCGCACGGGCGCGCTGCTCGTCGGGAACCGCGTCGAGGAACGCACAGGCGTACTTCAGCCAATACCCGCTTGGCTGCTCTGCCTTCTCGACTGACCGCCAGCACCAGTTGGTCGCGTGGTCAAGCCACGCATCCTCCGTCACGCCGCCGGCGTGGAGGGTCGCAGCCAGCGCGAGGGTCAGCATCGATCCAGGCCCGGGCTGAAACCAAGCCGCGTGCGGGTAGTCCTCGAAGCCGGGCAGCACGGACGGGATCCCGCCGTCCGGTTCGGCGACGTCGGCGATCCAGCCCCGCACATCGTGGCCCAGCTTGCTGTCCGTCACGCCCGCCTCGTTCAGGATCTCGAGGGCGTAGAGCGTCGGCGCGGGCTGGCTGGTCGGGCAGCGTAGGTCGGGCTCCAGCGCGTGGCCGAAGCCGCCGTCCGAATTGCGATAGCCACGCAGCGCCTCGACCACCGGCCCGGCCGGCCCGTCGGCGAACAGCATGCTGTAGCGGTGGCGGTCCACCAGGCGGGCGGCGGACCAGATGAAGTTCTCGGCGGCGCGGTGATCGATCGGCATGCCCCACACGCTACGCGGCAGTGGGCGTGCGGTCTTTGAGAAATCGGACAGGCGAGACGCCAGCGAAGTGCGTCACCTCGGCAGTCATGTGCGCCTGATCGGCGTAGCCGGCATCGAGCGCCAGCTCGACCAGCGGCGCGGGCGGGAGCGCCTGCAGCCGCCGGAAGCGCAGCACGCGCTGAAGCATCTTCGGTCCGTACCCGACCGCATCGCTGACGCGACGGTGCAGCTGGCGCGCGCTGACGCCAAGCTCGGCGGCGACTGGGCCCACGCATGCGCGCGGGCGCCCGAGTGCCACGACCGCGGCGCACACAAGCGGATCGAGCTCCGTCCGGCGCAGCTGAACGGCTCGCAACAGCAGCGCGTGCGGGTCCGAGCCCCCGGCCAGCTCCTCCAGCAGCGCCTCGGCCACATCGCGTCCCAGAACCTCAGCGGCATCGGGTGACACGTCGCGCAACTCTGACGCCGGCAGCCCCAGTATCGCCCCGGCCGTGCCCGGCCGCAACCGTGTCCCGACGATCCGCGAGCCCGACTCCAGCGTCACGACGCGAGGCCGGGTATCAGGCCCTGCGACGGTCAGCCGACCGCCCGCCCAGATCAGATCCACGCAGGCGTCCGGCACGATCTGCTGCTCGTGCCGAGTCGCGGTTGCCTGCTCCCACGTGCAGGCCACCAGCGGCGAGGCGACGAGACACTCGACGTAACTCACAACCCCAACGCTACCCAGCTCGTCGTGGCATCGAAGGGCCCCCGTGGGGCCAGCACCCGCGTGCTCCCGGTCTCATATGAACGAGATTTCGCAGAAAGCGGCGATTAGCAGGGCGTTCATGTTCACGCCTGATAATCGATGTTATGTCAACCAGACTGGCGAAAGAGGGCATCCCGGCTCGGCTCGCGTCGCCAATGGACGATCTCCCCTCGCGTTCACAGCGACCGTGCACGCTCTCGGCGACTATCGCTCCGATGTGACCGGTATCGGCGAGCGGATCGCCTCGATCTGCAGCCGTACGTAGTCGATTACCGGTTCGTCCAGCCGATCGCAGACCGACTTCACGAACGGCGCGTGCTCTTCATCTGGCATCTCCCGTAGATGCGCTCCGAGCATCACGGTCGCGACGAACGCTTCCAGCTGCGTGCGGTCCTGCAGGCGCGCGTCGTCTGCGACGAGCCTCACCGCCGCTGCCTGGAACCCAGCCTTACGCAGTCGCACCAGCGTCTCCGGGATGTCCGCGAAGTTCCAGAAGCGAGCGTTGTCGGCCTCGCGCACGGCGCCGAGCGCGTGTAGGAATGCCGTGGTGTTGCCGTGCCCGCCCGCGTCGATGGCGAGCTGCGCGCCCGCTCGCATCACGAGCGCGAGCTCATCGAACACGTGCTGATGGTCGGGCAGCCAATGCAGCGTCGCGACGCTCATCACTGCGTCAAATGGCCCTTCCAGCTCAAACGGCTCTCGCAGGTCTCGGTGGAGCACCTCCAGGCGTCCGTCGGCCTCGCCGAGGCGCTCGCGTAGGCGCTCGAGCATCTTCAAGGAGCCGTCGAGCGCGACCACGCGGCCATGCGGCAGCGCAGCGAGCAGGCGCTCGGTGTCGCGCCCGCTGCCGCAGCCCAGCTCGAGCACCGTCTCATCGCCTTTCAGGCTCAGACGCTCGAGCACACCCCCGCCCCAGCGCTTGTGCGGCAGATCCAGCGAGTCATATGTGCTGGCGTCCCACTCGAGCAGCTCCATCGCGGCCTCCCTCCGTTATCTCACCCAATCGTACGCGATAACATACACGATCAGACGGGGGCTCGCTCTCCCTGCACCCGCGACGGGCGTAGATCGCGCAGGCGATTCACCCCCGCGAGCGCCGGGAACAGCCGGCCCCAGCCGATCGAGATCGCGATTGTCAGCAGACCGCCGGCGACCACGGCCGGGACCGCACCGAGCACGAACGCCGCGACGCCCGACTCGAACGCGCCGAGCTGATTCGACGCGCTGATGAACACCATCTCCACCGCCAGCACACGTCCACGCAGGCGATCGGGCGTGGCCAGCGCGACCGTCGTGGAGCGGATGTACATGCTGAACATGTCCGCGAAGCCGCTCACCGCGAGCGCGATCAGCGATAGCGCGAACGAGCGCGACAGCCCGAACACGACCATGCTCGCGCCGAACGTGCCGACCGCCAGCAGAAGCTTGCGCCCCGCGCGCTCACCGAGAGGCCTGCGCGTGAGCAGCGCCGCCGCGCACAGCGCGCCTACCGCCGGGGCGCTGCGCAGCACGCCCAGGCCGGCCGGGCCGACGTGCAGGATCGAGCGCGCGAACAGCGGCAGTAGCGCCACCGCACCGCCGAACAGCACCGCCAGCAGATCGAGCAGGATCGCCCCGAACAGGATCTGCGTGTGACGCACGAAGCGAACTCCCGCGAGGGCGCTCGCCAGGCCGGGTGCTGAGCCGGTGCCCGGCGCCGTGTCCGCCGCGGGCGTGTGGCGCATCGCCAGCACGCATGCTGCCGCCGTCAGGCACAGCGCACCCGCGACGCCGTACACGAGCTGAGCCGAGAGCGCGTAGATCAGGCCGCCCAGCGCCGGGCCGAGCACCTGCGCGGCCTGCACGGCGATCGAGCGCAGCGCCATCGCGCTCTCGAGCAGCTCGCTCGGAACGAGCGTCGGCGGCAACGCGCGCGCGGCCGGCGTGCCGATCGCCGCGGCAGCTCCCGCAGCGGTCGCGAGCGCCAAGAACGGCCACAGGCTCGTCACCCCGGCAAGGCTCACGGCCGCGAGCCCACCGGCTACGAAGGTGCTCAGCAGCAGCGAGAACATCAATATCAGCCTGCGCGGGAGGCGGTCCGCGAGCTGCCCGGCCGGTAGCGCGAGCACGAACATCGGGATGAACTCCGCGAGGCCGATCAGCCCGAGGGCTAGCGCGCTGCGCTGGTTGGTGTAGACCTCCCAGCCGATCGCCACCTCGACCATCTGCACGCTCACGCCCATGCCCAGCAGCGCGAACCACAGCAGCGCGAAGTCGCGCTCTGCGAGCGCCGGTCCGAATCGTCTCACCGATGGTGGTCTAGCATCTGAGCCCTCCACGAACCCCGCGAAGAGAGGCAAGCGATGGCCAATACGCTCTACACCGCCAAGGCGCACGTCACCGGCGGGCGCGCCGAGGGACACGGCGCCAGCAGCGACGGCGCACTCGAGGTCGATCTGCGCCTGCCGCCCGAGATGGGTGGCCCGGGCGGGGGCACCAATCCGGAGGAGCTGTTCGCTGTCGGCTACGCCGCCTGCTTCGAGGGCGCGCTCGGCGTCGTCGCGCGCCGTGCAAAGGCCGAGGCCGGGGATGCGGCGATCGACTCCGAGGTCTCGCTCTCCCCCGACGGCAAGGGCGGCTTCCTGCTCTCGGTCGCGCTCAACGTGACCCTGCCGGCCGTCAGCGACGAGGCGACCGCGGTCGAGCTAGTTCGCGCGGCGCACCAGGTGTGCCCCTACTCGAATGCCACGCGTGGCAACATCGAGGTCACGCTCACGGCCAACGGCGCGGCGGTCGCGTAAGCGCCCGGCGGCGGCTACGGCGGCGCTCGCCGACGGCCCACACCCCGAGCGCGAGGCTAGCGCCCGAATGTGCGCACGATCTGATCGGCGCGCGCGTGCAGTCCCTGCAGCAGCGAGCGGATCTGCTCGAGATCCGAGCGCAGCTCGACGTCTCCGACCTCGACCGGCAGCATCGAGTCCTGCAGCGTCGCCAACAGCCGGTCGGCGTCCTCGATCGACGTCGTCGCGCTGTCGAGGAACCCCTTGACGCCGTGCGAGGGCGCGCCCGCGACGGCCGGCTCGAACGTGCGTCCGGGCAAGTCGTGGCGCTCGGCGAACGACGCGTGCGCCCGACGGGCACGCCCGTATGCCATCTGCACGGGCCGAAACAACTGCGCCTCGACCGTGTCGCCGCTGTTTTCGTCGAGCTGTTCGTAGGCTTCGCTCAGCGACGCGAGCGCCTCGCCGAGCGCATCAGCCGCCTCGGCGATCGTGTCGAGCAGCTGCTGTCGCGCGTCGGCGGTCGTGTAGGGCACGCACGCAAGGTTAGACAGCGTTCGTGATGTTCCTGCTCACGCGTCGCGCCGCCGCGCCGGCGTCAGCTGACCAGGTAGGAGGCCGAGACGCTCGCCGAGAGCAGGCAACTTGTCGCCGTCGCCTCTTTGGCGGCGGGCTTCTTCTTCGGCGCCGGCTTGTGGGGCTTCTTCCTGACGGTCGCGCGCTCCACCGTGCCCGCAGCCACAGGCACGGGCGTGGACACGCTCGCCGTCGGAAAGTCCGGTTCTTGACCCTGATATTCGACATAGTCGGATTCTTCGCCGCCCGTACAGGAGATCGAGCCGCCGTCTTCGACGATGCTCTGCACGCTGCCGAGCGTCACGCCAGCCTTGCCGACGAGGAATTCGGCCTTGCTGTGAGCGTCGGCCAGCGCCGCGGCCATCGCTTCCCGGTAGACCCCCGTCGCGACCGCCGCGCTCGCGCCCTGCGCGACCGGGAGCATCGCGACACCGTCGACGCTCACTGTCGGCGCCGGCGTTGTGCTCGTGGGCGAGGTGGTCGTGGTCGTCGTCGTGCCCGTGGGCGCTTCCGCATCGGCCACGCCCAGCGCGTTCGCCGCGAGCAGTCCGCCCGCGACCACCACGATTGCTGCTATCGCATTGCGCATCGTTGCAATGGATACTAGCGCTCGATCTCCGCAAGACTCCGAGCACGCTTGAGGACGGCATCGATCATCGGCTCGGTCAGCCTGCCCGTGAACGTGTTCTGTTGGCTGGGGTGATAACAGCCGATCAGCGAATACGGCTCGCCCGCCACTTCCGCGCCGTGTCCAAAGCGTGGCCGCGGACGGCGCGCGACGGCCCCGGGCGCCGCGAGCACACTGCTGAGGCGCAGCGCAGCATCCCATGCGAACGCGCCGAGACAGACCACCACGCGCAGCTCGTCGAGCAGCTCGAGCTCACTCACGCTCCACGGCAGGCAGCGCTCTCGCTCCGCCGGTGTCGGACGGTTCGCCGGTGGCGCGCAGCGCACCGCCGCGGTGACCCACGCATCGCTGAGCCTCAGGCCGTCGTCGCGCGAGCGCGAGAGCGCCTGGTTGGCGAAGCCCGTGCGCCACAGGGCAGCAAACAGAAAATCCCCCGAGCGATCGCCGGTGAACACGCGTCCGGTGCGGTTGGCTCCGTGCGCGGCCGGCGCGAGCCCGAGCAGCAGGACGCGCGCGGCGGGGTCCCCGAAGCCCGCCACGGGACGCCCCCAGTACTCCTCCTCGGCAAACGCGGCGCGACGCTCGCGTGCGACCTTCTCGCGCCAGGCCACCAGTCGCGGACAGCGCCGGCAGTCACCGATGCGCACCGCGAGCGCGCTCAGCGCGTTGGGTCTTTGCGATTGCACACCGCAGTAGTACCATCGCTGGGAGATGCCGCTGTGGCTCTGGATCCTGCTGTTCGCCGGGTTGGTAAAAATCCCGCTCGCGGGCCTGATGCTGTGGATTCCCTTTCGGCACGAAGATCCGATGATGGCGCCCGACGCGTCGGACTCCTCCGAAGAGGACGGCGGCTCCAAGGCGCTGCCCGGCGGCCCGCTCGATCCACATCCGCGCATGCCGCATCCCCGTGGCCCGCGGCGCGGCCCGCATCACGGCTCCCCCGCTCCCCCGTCCCCGCCGCGCGTACGCACGCGCGTTCGTGGTCGGCGACCCGCACGAATCCGACCCGCTCGCGTCTAGCCGGCTTCGCCTAACGGTTTCGCTTGCGCTGCTGGCGCGCGGCCTTCGCCTTCGCGCGGCGCTTGCGCATCCTCGCGGCGGTGTCGCTCGCGGCGCTGCCCTCGATCATCTCCCTCTCCGTCGCGGGCGCCACCCTGCGCGCATCGCGGACGATCACGAACGCGATCCCGGACAACACCAGGACCGCTGCCGCGAGCACGAGCAGGATCGTCGTGTGTGAGGTTGTCGGTTCGGCGCTCGAGGTGCTCGTCGCCGTCGTCGTCGTGTTGGTTTCTTCGGGCGCGGCTTCGGTGAGCTGACCCAACGCGCCTTCCGAGCTCAGGCTCGTGGCGAGGGCGGGTGCGGCGCCCGTCCCCGCGAGCGCGAGCATCGCGGCCAGGCACAACAGGCACGCGCCCGCGCGCAGGCGCAGCGGGATTGGGCGGACTCGGCTCGGCACCTGGCGAGCATACCGGCTGCACACGCGCACACCCAGCGCACGAAGACCACGCACGGCGCGCGCACAGGCGACGCCGCACACCGTAGAATGGCCGCCCATGGCCCCCAAACAACGCCAGGTTCGAGTCGAACAGCGCGGCGGCATCGAGGCCATCCAGGCGCTCGAGCAGCGCTCGGACGAGGAGCTCGAAGCCGAGACCAAATACAAGGCCGCCGCCCTGGCGATCCTCGGTGCCCGCGCCTCGGAGCGCTTCGACGCGGACGCCGCTCGCGGTTTCTTCCAGCGAGCGATCGCGGCCGCGCGGCCACAGGAGCGGATGCAGATCAGGCGCATGGCCGACGCCTCGCTCGCCCTCGCCGAACGCCGCGCGGGCGACCTCAAGGAGGCGGTCGAGCGGCTCGGCCAGACTCCGCCCAGCGGCCGTCAGATGTTCGCCTTGCGCGCGATGGGGCTGCTGATCCCGCCCGCCTCCGCCGGTTTGCTTCCGCGCATCCGCGGGATCCTCTTGATCATCTTGCTCGTGATCGTGCTGCTCGCGCTCGGCTTGGGGATCGTCGAGCTGATCGCGATTCCGTTCGGCGGGCTCGGGCTCGCTCCGGGGATCCTGCTGGGACTGTTCCTCGTGATCGCCGTCCTTGCGATCACCGCGGCGATCGGCCGGCGCCGCAGCCGACGCGCCAAGGCCGCCGCCGGGCGCTGAGAGCGCCCGGCTCGCCGCGCTGCGGACACTAGGCTTGCCAGCGTGCCCGCACCCGTTTGCCTGATCGTGAACCCAGCCGCCGGCGGCGGCAAGGCCGGCCGCGTCGCGCCCTGGGCGGCGCAGGCGCTGCGCGACGAGGGGCTGGCGGTGCGTAGCGTCGACACGCGCAGCCTCGAGCACGCTCGCGAGCTCGGCCGCGAGGCGGCCCTGGCAGGTGAGACGGTCGTCGCGCTCGGCGGCGACGGCTTGGTCGGCGTCCTCGCCGACGTGCTGCGCGAGGTGCCGGGTGCGCTCATCGGCGTGCTACCCGGAGGGCGCGGCAACGACCTGGCGCGCGTTCTCGGCATCCCCGCGGACCCGATCGCAGCATGCGCGACGATCGCGCACGGGATCGCGCGGCCGATGGATCTCGGCCTCGTTGAGGGCGCGGGCCGCGACGGCGCCGCACGGGCATTCGTGGGGATCGCGTCGGTCGGCTTTGACAGCGACGCCAACCTCATCGCCAACGAGGCGCCCGCGTGGCTCGGCGGGCTCGTGTACGCCTACGGCGCGCTGCGCGCGCTGCTGTTCTGGCGCCCGGCAAGCTTCGACGTGGAGCTCGACCCGCCTGGCGAGCATCACCTCTTCACCGGCTACTCGATCGGAGCGTGCAACTCCAAGTCCTACGGGGGAGGCATGAATGCTGCTCCCGATGCGCTGCTCGACGACGGCCTGCTCGAGGTGGTGATCTGCGAAAGCGTGAGCAAGCTGAGGTTCCTGACGCGCATCCTTCCGAAGGTGTTCAAGGGGACGCACGTGCACGAGCCCAGCGTGCACGTGTTCCGGGCGCGCGAGATCTCCGTCAGCTCGCAGCGCGCCTTCACGATGTACGCCGACGGCGACCCGATCGGGGATCTGCCGGTGCGCGTGCGCGCCCTGCGCGGCGCCGTCACCGTGCTGACGCCGACGGACTCGACGAGCACCGCGTTCGCGCAGCCCCCTCCCCCGCCGGCTTCGCCCGGGCGCGACCCGGCACCGATACCGCCCGCGCTCGTGGATCCCCCGATGCCGCCAGCCGCAGAGGAGCTATGACGAGCACGCTCGCCCCCAAGCTCGCGCTCGCGCGCGCCGTCGCGTCACTCTCGCGCCTCGGCGGCGGCGGCGCCACCAGCGCGCCCGGCAAGGTCCTGATGCGCCTGGCGCCCGACGCGATCGGCACGCTCGGAGCGCGCCTCGAGCGAGGCAGCGTGCTGATCTCGGCGACCAACGGCAAGACCACCACCGCGACGATGGCCGCCGCGATTCTCGAGCGCGACGGCATCGCACTCGTCCACAATCAGGCCGGCGCCAACATGGCCGGTGGGATCGCCACGACGCTGCTCGGCGCGGCGCGCCCCGGCGGCGCGCTCGCCGGCGAGCTCGGCCTGTTCGAGGTCGACGAGCTGTGGCTGGCCTCGATCGCGAGCGAACTGAGCCCTCGCGTGATCGTGCTCGCGAACCTGTTTCGCGATCAACTCGACCGCTACGGCGAGCTCGAGGCGATCACCGAGCGCTGGGAGCAGGCGGTGCTCGCGAGCGACGCCCAGCTCGTGCTCGACGCCGATGACCCCGCGATCGCAGACCTCGGGCGCGATCGTCCGGGCACGCTGTACTTCGGCGTGCAGGACGACTCGCTCGCGCTGCCCGGGATGGCACACGCCGCCGACGCGAAGCACTGTCGACGCTGCGGCGCACCGTATGTCTTCGACGCGATCTACCTCGGCCACCTCGGGCACTACCGCTGCCCCAGCTGCGGCCAATCCAGGCCGAATCCCACGGTCACGGCGAGCGACGTGCGCCTCGAAGGCGTGCGCCGGGCCCACTTCACCCTACGCACGCCCGCCGGCGAGGCGGAGATCGAGCTCGCGCTGCCCGGGCTCTACAACGTCTACAACGCGCTCGCCGCCGCCGCGCTCGCGACCGCGTTGGAGGTCCCGCTGGAGAGCATCGCCGCCGGGCTCGCCGCCACCACCGCCGCCTTCGGACGCGCCGAGAGCGTGACGCTCGCCGTCAGCGGCGAAGGGGCTCGCGCAAGCGCGGCCCGCGAGCTGCGCATCCTGCTCGTCAAGAACCCAGCCGGTGCGAACGAGGTGCTGCGCACGCTCGCTCTCGAGCCGGGCGAGCACGATCTGCTGGGCGTGCTCAACGATCACATCGCCGACGGTCACGACGTCTCCTGGATCTGGGATGCCGACTTCGAGCTGCTCGCCGGACGCGTGCGCCTGGTCACCTGCAGCGGGACGCGTGCGGCCGACCTCGCCGCGCGCCTGAAGTACGCCGGCATCGACCCCAGCCGCATACGCCTGCGCGAGGACCTCAGCGCCGCTCTGCACGAGGCCTCCGCTGGGCGCCCCGACGAGAACGCGCCGCTGTATGCGTTGCCGACATATACCGCGATGCTCGAGCTGCGGGAGCTCCTCGTCGCACGCGGCGAGGCGAGCAGCGCGTGGTCGTGAGCGCTGCGCACGGAGATCGCCGCGACGAGCGACACGCTGTCGCGGCGCGCACGAGCCGACCCGACGCCGTCGTCTGGCACGAGCTCGAGTGCGGCTCCTACACCGCCGATCTGGCGCTGTGGCGCGAGCTGGCTGCACGAGCCGGCACTGGCACGGGCGCCCAGCCCGTGCTCGATGTCGGCGCGGGATCCGGGCGCGTCTCACTCGACCTCGCCGCGCGCGGACATCGCGTGACAGCGCTCGACCGCGACGCCGAGCTGTTGCGTGCGCTGCGTGAGCGCCCCGGCGCTGCCGCGATCGAGACGGTCTGCGCAGATGCCCGCGCCCTCGATCTACCCCGGCGTGACTTCAGCGTCTGCCTCGTGCCGATGCAGACGATCCAGCTCTTCGGCCCCGCCGACGACAGGCTCGCGTTCCTGCGCGGTGCCCGCGCGCACCTGCGCCGCGGGGGGCTGCTCGCGTGCGCGATCGTCACCGATGTCGAGTCCTTCGACTGCGCCTGCGGAGACGTCGCGCCGGAGCCCGACAGCGCGCTCGTGGACGGCATCCGCTATCTGAGCCGACCGACACGAGTCCTCGTGAGCGCGCAGACGGTGCGCATCGAGCGCGAGCGTACAGCGTTCCATCCCGCGCACAGCGACACGCCGCTGCTGCGCGAGCACGACGTCGTGCAGCTCGCGCGCCTCACCGCGACGCAGCTGCTGCGAGAGGGCGCCGCGGCGGGCCTGACGCCGGCAGGGACCCTCGAGATCCCCGCCACCGAAGAGCACGTCGCAAGCGAGGTGGTGCTCCTACATGCCTGACGCACCCCCCCGCTCCGCTCCCGCGCGCCGCGAGCTGCGGGTATGCGGACTGTATCCCGACCTCATGAACATCTACGCCGATCGCGGCAACCTGATCGTGCTCGAGCGCCGCTGCGCGTGGCGGGGAATCGGCTTCCAGCTCTCTCGCAGCGGCCTCGGCGATGCGCTGAGCGCCGACGATCACGACCTGTTCTACATCGGCGGAGGCCAGGACCGCGACCAGCGACTGTGCGCGGAGGACCTGCTCGAGACCAAGCGCGATGGGCTGCACGCGGCCGCCGCTCGCGGCGCGGTCGTGCTCGGCGTGTGCGGCGGCTACCAGTTGCTCGGTCACTCCTACACGCTCGGCGAGGAGGAGATCGCGGGCGTCGGGCTGCTCGACGTGCGCACCCTGCGCGAGCCCGGGCCACGCCTGATCGGCAACGTCGCGATCGAGGCCTCGCTCGGAGGCGGTGAGGCGGGCGTGCTGGCGGGCTTCGAGAACCACGGCGGGCGCACGTCCCTGGGCGAGGGCCAGCAGCCGCTCGGACGCGTGCTGAAGGGCCACGGCAACGACGGGCGAAGCGGCATGGAGGGAGCGCGCAGCGTCAACACGATCGGCACCTATCTGCACGGGCCGCTGCTGCCGAAGAACGTGTGGTTCGCCGACTGGCTTATCGCCCGCGCGCTCGGGCTCGATCCGCAGGAGCTCGCGCCGCTCGCCGACGAGATCGAGCGCGAGACGCACCTAAGCGCGCGCCGAGCCGCCGGCGTGTAGCGGCTCGAGCTGCGTCTGCCCCGTCTGCGGCCCCTCGGTCTCGCTGACCTCGCGCCGCGCCTCGGGCTGGGGTTGGAAAGACGCCCGCACGAACGCCAGCACCGCCGCGCCGCCCACCAGCGCCGTCACACCGGCGAAGAGGTAGATGCTGTTCTGGCTGGTTGCGTACGCCGCGCGCACCGCGTGCCCGACGAGCGCCTGCGAATGCGGCGGGCTCGAAGCGATCAGCTCCTGGGCCGCACCCTGGCTCGCCTGTGCCGCCGCCGCGTGCGGGTCGGCGAACACGCCGCTGCGCGCGAACGAGGTCTCTATGCGACTGGTGAACAGCGTTCCCAGCGCGGCGATACCGAGCGCAAAGCCGAGCTGGCGGAAGGTGTTGACGATGCCGCTGGCCATGCCCGTGCGCGCCGGGTCCACCGCCCCGAGCGTGGCCGAGATCAGCACCGGCGAGGCCAGGCCGACACCGAGGCCTGTGATCACGAGCCCCGGGATCATCACGCCCCAGCTCGAGGACGCCGTGAAGTCCGTGCGCATCAGCGAGCCGATGCCGATAAGCAGCAACCCCAGGCCGAGCGGGAACTGCGGCGGGATGCGGTGCATGAAGCGCCCGATGCCCGCCGACGCGGCGAACGCCACCGCCGCGAGCGGGGCCACCACCAGGCCGGCGTCGATCGCGGACATGTTCAGCACCGACTGCAGCCACAGCTGCGTGTAGATCAGCGCGGCGAACGCCCCCGCCGCGAGCGCCACGGCAGCGATCATCAATGCCACGAAGGAGCGGTCGCGAAGCAGCGACAGGTCCATCAGCGGACTGCGCCGCCGCGGCTCCACGGCGAGGAACACGAGCAGGGACACGACGGCGACGGCGAACGCCACGAGCGTCGTCGTGGCGCCCCAGCCGGCCTCGCCGCCGTGGATCAGCGCGAACGTCACACCGCCTGCGGAGAGCGTGAACCAGAAGGCACCCAACCAGTCGAGCTCGCCGCTGTGGCCGCGTGACTCGGAGAGCACGCGCTGGGTCATGACGATCGCGACGGCCGCGATCGGCAGGTTCACGAGAAAGATCGCTCGCCAGTCGAAAGCCTCGATCAAGAGGCCGCCGAGGATCGGCGCAAGCGCGGCGGCCGCACCCGTCACCGCACCCCAGACACCGAACGCAACGCCGCGGTCCTGGCCCTTGTAGGTGGCGTTCAGCAGCGCCGCGTTCGTCGCGAACATCGCCGCCGCCCCCACCCCCTGTGCGGCTCGGGCAGCGATCAGCAGGCCGGCGGTCGGGGCCAGCGCACAGCAGAAGGAGGCGCTCGCGAACACGATCAGGCCCGCCTGGAACACGCGCCGGCGACCAAAGCGGTCGGCGAGCGAGCCGCTCAGGAGCAGAAGCGCGGCCAACGAGAGCGCATAAGCGTCGACGACCCACTGCAACGAGGAGAGGCCAGCGTGCAGGTCGCCGGCCATCGACGGCAGCGCGACGCTCACGATCGTGACGTCGACGAGCAGCATGAAGGTGCCGAGGCAGATGGCCACGAGCGGCCACCAGCGGCCGCGGTTATGTGTTGGAAGGGCGTCCATGGGATCTCCTGTGTCTGGGGGCGTCGGGGGCTCGATTACGGCCTCCACAGCCAAACTCCCCACCATCTTCGCCAATACCGCTGTGTTATTCCGGCCATCTCGTCAAAAAAGGCGTACTTCGACTGTTCGGTGTAGCTTTCCGGTGATATCCGATGTCTGATCTGCTCGACACGCAGCTGCTGCACGCGCTTCAGCTCGACGGCAGGGCGCCGTTCAGCACGATCGCGGAGGTCCTCGGCGTGTCCGACCAGACGATCGCCAGGCGCTACAGCCGGCTGCACGACGCGCGGCGGCTGCGCGTCCGCGGCCTGAGCGACGCCCAGCGGCTGCGCGACACCCGCTGGATCGTTCGCGTGCAGTGCACGCCCAACGCGGCCGCAGCCGCCGCCGACGCCCTTGCCCGCAGGCCCGACACGTCGTGGATCAGCCTGACCTCCGGCGGCACCGAGATCGTCTGCGTGGTGCGAACCGCGAGCGGCGAACAAGACAACCGCCTGCTTCTACAGACGCTGCCCCGCAACCGCTTCGTCGTCGCGATGACCGCCCACTGCGTGCTGCACACGTTCTTCGGAGACCCCACCGGCCTGATCAACAAGCTGGGTTCGCTGAGCAAGGCGCAGATCGCGCGACTACGCCGCCCACCCATCGCAGCGGACGGCGAGCCCGTCTCGCTCTCAGCGGTCGATCGCAAGCTGCTCGCGCTGCTCGAGAACGACGGCCGCGCGACGTTCGCCGAGCTCGCGGCCGCGGCCGACGCCTCGCAGACCACCGTGCGTCGTCGGATCGCCGAGCTGCGCGCCAACGGCACGCTCTACTTCGACGTCGACTTCGACCAGGCGCTGCTCGACCTGCACGTGCGCGCGATGGTGTGGCTATCGGTTGCGCCCAGCCAGCTCGCGGCGGTCGGCATGGCGCTCGCCGAGCACCCCGAGACCGCCTACGTCGCCGCGACGACCGGGGCGAGCAACCTCTATGCGTCGGTCGTCTGCGCCGACACCAGCGCGCTCTACACCTACCTGACGACCCGCATCGCTGGCCTGACCGGGATCGAGCGGGTCGAGACCGTCCCGATCGTGCGCTCGGTAAAGCGCAGCGGCCTGCTCGGGCCGACCTGATCGCCGCAGACGACGCGCGCCGAGCTCGCGGGGCTCGCAAACTCCACCTTCTAGCCTGACGGCCGCTGCCGTGGCCGCCTGAGGATCCGGCGATGGAGCTCTCCGAGTATCAGCGTCTGTCGCGGCGCACCGCCGAGTACCCGCGCGAGGCGTGGCTCGCCTACCCCGCCCTCGGGCTCGCGGGAGAGGCCGGCGAGGTCGCCGAGCACGCCAAGAAGGCGATCCGCGACGACGCCGGCAGCGTCAGCGACGAGCGCCGCGGCGCGATGGCGAAGGAGCTCGGCGACGTGCTCTGGTACGTCGCTCAGCTCGCGAGCGAGCTGGGCCTCGACCTCGACGAGGTCGCGCAGCTGAACCTCGACAAGCTCCTCTCCCGCCAGCGCCGGGGCGTGCTCTCCGGCAGCGGCGACAATCGCTGAGCGCCGGGCAACGCGCCTGCGCCGCGCAAGTCGGCGCGAATCCCTCTCGAGACGACCCGGGGAACGTCGCGGCGAGTGCCAGGATGAACTGGTGCAACTCGAGAGTGAAGACGTCGCGCAGGTCCACCGCGACGACCTCGACGCCCCCGAGGGGCTCAGCCGGCGCAAGCTGCGCTCGAGGCTGCTGTTCGCGCTGGGGCTGATCGTGCTCGTCGTCGCTGTCGTGACGCTGCTGCCCGGCCTCAGCGGGCTGCGTGAGCGTCTCGCCCACGCGAGCCCCGCCTGGCTCGCGGTCGGCGCCCTCTTGAAGGTGCTCTCCGGCTTCGGCTATGTCGCCGTGTTTCGCATGACCTTCTGTCGGCGCATGAGCTGGCGCGTGAGCACCGAGATCGGCATGTCCGAGTTCGGTGCCAACGCGCTGCTGCCCACCGGCGGAGCCGGCGGGCTCGCGCTCGGCGCGTGGGCACTGAAACGCGGCGGCATGGAGGACGCCGAGATCGCCAAGCGAACCGTCGCCTTCTTCCTGCTCACGAGCGTGCCAAACGTCCTCGGCGTGATCCTGATCGGCAGCGCTCTCGCCACCGGCGTGCTCGCCGGTGAGACCAACCTCCTGCTCACCGCCCTACCCGCCGCGATCGCCTTCCTCGCCGTGCTCGCGACGATCGCGGCCGGGCGGGTCGCGAGACGCTACGAACGCCGCCAACGCGATGCCGGGGCGCACCTGCGCTCCAAGCGCGCGCGAGCTTGGGTGAAGACACTCGCCGCGGCGGCCGACGGCGTCGACGAGTCGCTCGCGCTGCTACGCGAGGGCAACGCCGTGCTGATCGGCGGTCTGGTCGCCTACCTGCTCTTCGACGTGCTGATCCTGTGGGCGGGCTTCCGCGCGGTTGGCTCGGACCCCGCTGTCGCGATCCTGGCGATGGCCTACCTGATCGGCGAGCTCGGCGGCCTGATCCCGATTCCCGGCGGCATCGGCGGCGTCGACGCGGGCCTGCTCGGGACGCTCGTGGTCTACCACGTCTCGATCACAGCGGCTGCCGGCGCGGTGCTCGTCTACCGTGCGATCGCGCTCGGCGTGCCCGCGGTTCTCGGCGCCGTCGCGTTCGCGGCGCTGCGGCGCAGGCTCAGTCGAGAGGCCGACGCGATCTCGATCTGCGCGCCCCAGACCGAAATGGACATCATCGGCGCCGGGCGCCGCAGAATCGTCCACTCCGATCAATAACCCGGCCACCTGGAAGTCAGCTGGGCAAGCGAGTCAAGGACGCAGGGAGCGTGGCGTACCGATCGTCGAGCAGGTGCTCTCGCCGATCGGCCAGCACGCGAGCGACTGCGAAGTGCCCCGAATGGGGTAAGGACGCAGAATCGCGCAGCTCAGCTGGCTTCCAGGGCGAAGCGGGCGAAGCGCTCGACTAGACGAGCCGGCACGAGCGCGTGCACGCGCACACCCTCGGCGGTGTCCTCGCGGCTGACCTCGCCCGCCAGCTCGTGCAGCTCGGCGAGGCTGCCGCCGTCGGCGTACGGGACGAGCAGGTCGAGCGGGCGCAGCGTGTGCGCGAGCTCGTGCTCGATGCGCTCGCCCAGCTCGGCGAGGCCCTCGCCGCTGGCGCCGCTGACGAGCACCGCGTCGGGGTGGCGGAAGCGCAGCTCGTCGAGCGCGTCCGCATCGAGCAGATCGATCTTGTTGATGACCAGCAGCCGCGTGCGCTCGCCCGCGCCGATCTCCTCGAGCGTCTCCTGCACCGAGCGCTCCATGATCTCCTGCTGTGGCTCTGACGCGGACGCGTCGAGCACGTGCAAGA
The DNA here is from genome assembly GCA_963759265.1 of uncultured Solirubrobacteraceae bacterium. Taxonomy (GTDB): domain Bacteria; phylum Actinomycetota; class Thermoleophilia; order Solirubrobacterales; family Solirubrobacteraceae; genus Palsa-744. The sequence goes on along the minus strand of CAVWYR010000001.1, from coordinate 2,594,159 downwards.
GCAGCTCCGCACGGCTCGTCTCCTCCAGGGTCGCGCCGAAGGCGTCGACCAGCTGGTGGGGCAGCTTGCTGATGAAGCCGACCGTGTCTGTAAGCAGATACGGCCTGCCGCCGAGCTTCAGCGTCCGTGTCGTCGGGTCGAGAGTGTGAAAGAGACGATCGCGTACGCCCACGTCCGCGCCGGTCATCGCATTCAGCAGCGTCGACTTGCCCGCGTTCGTGTAGCCCACGAGCGCGATCGTCGGCAGCGCCGCGCGCTCGCGCTCCGCGCGCTGCACCGCACGTGTCCCCTTCACCTGCTCCAGACGTTTGCGCAGCACAGAGATGCGGTTGCGCGCCAAGCGCCGGTCGGTCTCGATCTGCGTCTCGCCCGGGCCTCTCGTGCCGATGCCGCCACCCAGGCGCTCCAAGTGGCTCCACAGGCCGCGCATGCGCGCGAGGTTGTACTCGAGCTGAGCCAGCTCGACCTGGAGCTTGCCCTCCGCACTGCCGGCGTGCGAGGCGAAGATGTCGAGGATCACCGTCGTGCGATCGACCACCGGCAGCCCGAGCGCCTCCTCGAGGTTGCGCTCCTGACGGGCGCTCAGCTCATCGTCGCACGCGATCACGTTCGCGTCGCACCCAGCCGCCGCCCCCTTCGCCTCGGCGACCTTCCCCGGGCCCAGATACGTGTTCGGATGAGGCTGCTCGCGGTGCTGGATCATCTCCCCCGCGACCGCCACGCCCGCCGTACGAAGCAGCTCGCCCAGCTCTGAGAGGTCCTCGCCCTCGGGCAGCGCCGCGACGCAGAACGCACGCTGTCGCGCGCGTGGGGAGCGCTCGGAGCCATCTGGCATCCACGCTGCCGGGTTCGGGGTGACGGCGCTGCGGCCGTTGCGACTTCTATCCATCCAACTACCAGTCTAGGACCCCCGATACGCCAGAAAGTGTTGTGACCGGTGAAGCTACGGCTGTGCGAAGCCCGCGCTCACGTGTCTCCCAAACAGGTCAAGCCGCGAGCGTGCCCAGGCGTCGGACCGCCTCCAGCAGACGATCGTCTGGCGTCGTCAGCGAGATGCGAAACCAGCCCTCCCCCGCCGGACCGTAGACCGAGCCCGGGATCAGCACCACGTCGGTGCGCTCGAGCACGTGCTTGCAGTAGGCCTCGGAGCTCGCGAAGCCCTCCGGCACCGGCGCCCACACGTAGATCGTGCCGTGCGGCGGGCGCACCTGCACGCCGATCTCGCGCAACGCGTCGCACACGAGGTCGCGACGGCGGCGGTACAGCTCGTTCATCGATGCCACATCGGCGTCCGCGTCCGGCGAGAGCGCAGCGATCCCCGCCAGCTGCACCGCCTCGAACAGCCCCGAGTCGATGTTCGTCTTCAGCTGCCAGTACGTCTTCAGAGCCTCTGCGTTTCCGACCAGCACCGCGCAGCGCCAGCCGGTCATGTTGTAGCCCTTTGACAGCGAGAACACCTCGATGCCGACGTCCTTCGCCCCCGGCGTCTGCAGGAACGAAGGCGCGCGGTAGCCGTCGAAGACGATCTCCGAGTACGCGTTGTCGTGCACCACGAGGATCTCGTAAGCGCGTGCGAATTCCACCACGCGCGCGAAGAAGCCGTCCGGCACGACCGCGCCGGTCGGGTTGTTCGGGTAGTTGAGGAACATCAGCTTCGCGCGCCGCGCGACGTCCTCGTCGATCGCCTCCAGGTCCGGCACGAAGCCGCGCTCCGGCTCGAGTGCCATCAGCACCGGCTCGCCGCCCGCCAGCCACGGACCGCCCGTGTACACCGGATAGCCCGGATCCGCCGCGAGGGCGTAGTCGCCCGGGTCGAGGAACGCGAGGTTGAGGTTGAAGATCGCCTCCTTCGCGCCGATCGCCGGGATCACCTCGCTGTCGGGGTCGAGCTTGACGTCGAAGCGGCGCACGTAGAAGTCACGCACCGCGCCCCTGAAGTCATCGCGGCCACGGTTGCTCGGATATTTGTGCGTCTCCGGCTCGCTCACCGCCTCCTGCATCGCCTTCACGATCAGCGCCGGTGTCGGGCGGTCGGGGTCACCGATGCCGAGGCTGATCACGTCAACCCCCGCCGCGCGCTTCTCGGCGATCGTGCGCTCCAGCTGGGCGAACGCGTACGGCGGGATGCGCTCGAGGCGCTTAGACGGTTTCATGCAGCTCCTTTTCGAACTCCTCGCTGAGACGACCCTCGAACACCGGTCGCGCCCAGCCTGTCAGGTTCACGCGCAGATCCTCATCCACCTCGACCTCCAGCTCCCCGCCGTCGAGCAGCACGCTCACCGTGCTCGGCCTCACCGGCGGCTCGCATTCGCGGGTGTGCGCCACCGCCGCCCCCGTCGCTCCCGTGCCCGAGGACAGCGTCTCCCCCACGCCGCGCTCGAAGATGCGCGCGCGGATGCGGCTGGGCTGGCCGCCACCACCCGGCTGCAGCTCGGTGTACCAGGACACGTTCGTGCGGTTGGGGAACTGCGCGTCGCCTTCGATCGCCGGGCCGATCGCCGGCAGGTCGAGCGCCTCGAGCTGCTCCAGCGACTCGACGTGGATCGCACACTGAGGGTTGCCGATCGACACGTGCTGGAAGACCCAGTCGCGCCCGGCCGAGAAGACGCTCCCGCGCCCGTCCGCCGCTCCCGCCGGGAAGTCCCTCGAGGAAAGGCTCGCCCGGCCCATGTCGACCCTGCACGCATCCGGGCCGTTGATCGTCGGCGATATCTCTCCCGCGACCGTCTGTATCACAAAGGTATCTGCGTCGGTCCAGCCACGCCGGCGCAGGTAGAGGATCGCCTCGCGCGCGCCGTTGCCCGACAGCTCCGCCTCCGAGCCGTCCGGGTTGAAGATGCGCAGGTCGGCCACGTGCGCGGGGTCGCTCGGCGGCGAGAGCAGCAGCACGCCGTCCGCATACACCCCGAAGTGCCCCTCACACAGCTTGCGCACGCGCGCCGGCGTCAGCTCGAACGGCAGCTCGTCCCGCTCCACGATCAGGTAGTCGTTGCCCAGGGCCTGCCACTTCTCAAAGCGCGTCGCAGCCATCAGGCGGCGGAGTCTAGGAGGAATCTCGCGCGCCACCGCGAGCGGCTCGCGACCGCTCACATCGACTGAGCGCACCCCCGCCAGCTTGCGCATCCACGCGAGCTGGCGCTTGGCGTAGTTACGCGTGCGCCGCTTCATCCCATCGACGTCCCCCGCCAACAGCTCGTCGAAGCCAAGCGCCTTGCGGGCCGTCTGCGAGGCGCCCGCCGCGTGCGCCCGGAGTACCTCCTCACGGACGCCAGCCGCGAGCATCGCCTCGACGCGCGCATCGATCGTCGCGTACAGCGCCTCGCGCTCCATCGTCAGACCAGCCAGCAGCGTCGGGTGGCGAAGCTCATCGCTCCACAGCTGCGACTCCGCCTCCGGCGGCTCGAGCTCCCCCAGATCGGCGAGCTCGAGCGCACGCACGATCCGCTGGCGATCATTCGGGTCGATCTCCGCCGCCGCCCACTGCGCCCGCTCGCGCAGCCTCGCATGAAGCGCCGGCGCGCCAGCGCGCTCGAGCTCGGCCACCCAGCGTGCGCGCACTCCCTCCGGCGGCGGCGGGCGCAGGCTGAGCTCAGTCAACGCCGCCCGCAGATACAGGCCCGTCCCGCCGACGACGATCGGGCGCCGCGCGCTCGCGAGCAGGTCGTCGATCTCGGCGTGCGCGAGCTGCGCGTACTGCCCCGCGCTGAACGTCGCATCGAGCGGCAGGAACGAAACCAGCCGATGCTCGAGCTGCGCCTGCTCCGCCGGCGTCGCGACCCCGGTGAGGGTCTCGAGGCCTTCGTAGACCTGCAGCGCGTCCGCCGACACCGCCACCGGCTCCTCGCCCTGCTCGCGCAGCAGCTGCGCGAGCGCGACCGCGACCGCGGTCTTGCCGACACCTGTAGGGCCGAACAGGGCGATGATTCGCATCGGCATAGGCTCACAGCTTGGGGCGCTCGACGGCGCGCCGGCAGTTGGCGGCCTGTGGCTTCAGCGTCCGCTGACACACGTCGGATACACCTGCGGTGTATGATTGGTGTATGAGCACGGTACGGACGAACATCGAGATCGAGGACACATACGTCCGGGCGATCATGGATCGCTACGGCGTGCGCACCAAGACCGCCGCCGTCGACCTCGCCCTGCGACACCTCGCGGGCGAGCCTATGACTCGCGAGGAAGCGCTGGCGATGCAAGGAGCCCGCGCCATCGCCGAGCTGCCCGCGGACGTGCCGCCGCCCGCGCCTGCGTGATCCTCGTCGATAGCTCAGTCTGGGTCGAGTACGACCGCGCGACCGGCAGTCCCGCACACGTTCGCCTCAGAGAGCTGGTCGAAGCCGACGGTCCGATCGCGGTAACCGAGCCGGTGATGATGGAGGTTGCTGCGGGCGCGCGCGATGATCGGCGGGAGGCCGAGCTGCGCCGCCTGCTAATGCGCTTTCGGTTGGTGCGCTTCGACACCGTGACCGACTTCAACGGCGCTGTCAGGATCTACCGCATCTGCCGCGCCGCCGGGGTCACCCCGCGGGGAATGATCGACTGCATGATCGCGGCCGTCGCATGGCGCACACGTGCAACGCTGCTCGCCCACGACGCAGACCTGGACCGTGTCGCACGCGTCATCGAGATCGAGCTCGATCACGCATCGCTGCGCGCGTAGCTGGCCCGCTCAGAACAGGCTCTCCTGGCGCGACGCGGGTGCCCCCGTGTTGAACGGGTCGTCGTCGTCGGACTGCGGCGGGCGGACACGCCGAAACGCGCGCGGCGGGCGACCGCGGCGAACCATCCGCGCAAGACGCTCGCGTTCCTCTCGCGGCGCGTACGCACGCCCGCGGTAGAGATCCTCATAACGAGCGACTAGGTCCGGCCGCTGCGATCTCAACCAGTCCATGAACACCGTTCGCACCTCGCCGCGCAGGTGCAGGGCGATCCCGCCGATGCTCGTCGCGCCGGCCTGCGCCGCCTGCTCCAGCAGCGGCTCGACCTGGTGCAGCGCATCGTTGATCCCCGGCATCAGCGGCGCGATCAGCACGCCCGTCGGTATGCCCGCGGCGTTTAGCTCCGCGACGGCCGCCAGGCGCGCGCGCGGGCTCGGCGTGTGCGGCTCGGTCGCCCGCCACGCCTTCTCGTCGAGCGTTGGGATCGAGAGGCACGCGCTGAAGCTCGCTCGCTCGGCGATTTCGAGCATCAGCGGGAGGTCGCGCAGCAGCAGCGGCGACTTCGTCAGCACGGAGCACGGGTTGGCGGCGTCGCGCAGCGCCTCCCAGATGCCCTCCATCAGGCGATAGCGGCTCTCGACCCATTGATACGGGTCGGTGTTCGTCCCCAGCGCGACGTGCTCGCGCTTCCATGAACGTCGCGCCAACTCGCTGCGCAGGACCTCCGGCGCGTTGACCTTGACGACGATCTCACGCTCGAAGTCGCGGCCTGGGTTGAAGTCCAGGTACTTGTGGGTCGGCCTCGCAAAGCAGTAGGAGCAGGCATGCGAGCAACCCCTGTAAGGGTTGATCGTCCAGCGAAACGGCATCTGCGAGCGCTCGGGCACGCGGTTCAGAACCGACTTCGCGTGCACCTCGTAGAAGCGCATGTCGAGCGCCTCCGGTGCCTCGAAGCGGCGAACGGCAGCGGGGTCGCGGTATCCCGGCAGCTGCCGCTGCTCATCGCCATCAAGCGTGAGGTTGCTCCAACGCACGAACATATGTTCGCATAGCCGACGGACTCCACGCGACCCCGCGCTTACGAAACCCCTACGCATCCCTGTTTTGCGACTTACGGGCGTCGCGCACGATGGTCGCACCCCACCAAGCCATCCCAGGAGGTTCGATCCCCATGACCATCTCGAAAATGCTCGGCGCGACCATGGTTGCAGGCGCCCTCGCGAGCGCTGGCGCAGCCGCCGGCATAGCGAGCGCTTCGGCGTCAACGACGACGACGAGCGGCACAGCGAGCAAGACGTCGTCCGCCCAGTCGGGCGCGCCAACAAGCGCGAGGACGGCATCGACGCCGAGCTCGAAGCCGGCGCCAGCGCAGACGTCGAGCGCCCCCGACGGCAAACCGTGTCCGAACATGGGCTCCGGCTCCAGCTCGAGCCCCGGGTCGGGCTCCGGCGCCGGCGACAGCGGCGCTCCTCCAGGCTCGAGCGCTCAATGATCGCCTGGCGCACGAGGCGACGCTGAGCGTCCGGGGTGGGTGGGCCGGCTCGGTCCCATCCACCCCGACGCCGTTGCAAGCGCGCACGGCGCAGGGTGTTGCCGTCAAGCCCTCAATAGATGCTCACAGCTCGATCACGCTGCGAATGCCGTCCTGGGCCTCCATCAGATCGAAGCCGCGATTGACGTCCTCCAGCGAGATGCGGTGCGAGATGAACGGATCGACGTCGATGTCCCCGGCGAGGTAGCGATCGACGAGCGCCGGCACGTCCTCGCGCCCCTTCAGACCGCCGAACGAGGAGCCGCAGACACGCCGCCCGGTGATCAGCAGGCGCGGCACGACATCGAGCGTCTCACCTTTGCCCGCGACACCGCAGACGGTGCAAAGGCCCCAGCCCATGCGCGCCGCTTCGAGCGCCTGGCGCATCACGGCGACACTGCCGGTCGCCTCAAAGGTGTAGTCGGCACCGAAGCCGCCGGTCATCTCGAGCACCCGCGGCACCGTCTCAGCGCCGCCGATCAGCACGTCGGTCGCGCCCTGGCCGCGAGCGAGCTCCAGCCGCTCCGGCGAGAGATCGACGCACACGATCCGCTCTGCGCCCTGCAGTCGGCAGCCGGCCACGGCGCCCAGCCCGACCATCCCCGCACCAAGCACGACGCACGTCGAGCCGGGGACGACAGATGCCGTCCTAATCGCCGCACCCAAGCCGGTCGAGAGACCGCACGCAAACAGGCACGCGCGGTCGAGCGGGGCCTCACGGTCGATGCGCGCGAGCGCGATCTCCGGCATCACCGTGTATTCCGCGAACGTCGAGGTGCCCATGAAGTGGCGCAGCGGCTCGCCGCCGCGCGACAGGCGGGCGGTACCGTCCGGCAGGTAGCCGAGGTTCTGCTGCTCACGGATCGCCAGGCAGAGATTCGTCAGCGGGCTCCTGCAGTGCACGCACTCGCCACACTGCGGAGAGAAGAGCGTCACCACGTGGTCGCCCTCGCGCACGAGCGAGACGTCCTCGCCGCAGCGCTCGACCACACCCGCCCCCTCGTGGCCGAGCACCGTCGGCGCGTACCCAGACGGATCGACCCCGGAGGCCGTGTACATGTCGGTGTGGCACACGCCGCAAGCGACGAGCCGCACGAGCACCTCACGCGGCCCCGGCTCGGCGAGCTCGAGCTCCTGCACGACCAGCGGGCGGCCGAACTCCTCAAGGACGGCGGCGCGAATCCTCATGAGCGACGGCCGGGTCGAGGTGATCGCGCACGCAGGCCGAACTTCCGTCCACCCGCCGCGGCGCGGGTCATCGTGCTCGCTTCGCGATCCGAGCAAACCGCCATGAAGCCGCCAAACAGCGCCCGCGATGCGGGCGCGACGTCGTGGCTCTGCCGCGAGGACTCCGACCGCCAGCGGATGCTCGAAATGGAGGAGCGCATCCGACCGGTGCGACGTCGCGCGGCGATGATCATGACAGTGGCGATCCTAGCTGCAAGTCCGTGGCTGGGTTGGTGGCCACTCGCATTCGTGATCAGCATCATGGGTGGCTTCGCCGCCGCGGACTCGCTGATGGGCAGGCTCGAGCGCCCCGAGCTGCTGATGTTCGGCGCGTGGGTCGCGTCGGCGCTGACGATCGCGATCGCGGTCGCGCTCAGCGGCGCCCACGGGACCGCCGCGCTGCCGCTGCTGGCGATCCCGGTGCTGACGCTGAGCAGCCGCTTCTCCGCGCGCGGGGTGACGGTCGGCGTGGTGATCAGCCTGACGCTCGCCTGCGCGGTCGGCTTTGGCATCGACGATGCCACCGTGCTCGCCAACCCGGTGCTGATCATCATTCCCGTCGCGCTGATCCTTTGCGCCGCCGTCCTCTCGACACCGCTGATGCAGTCAGACATCCAGCACCGCAGCGACGCCGTTATCGACCAGCTGACCGGAATGCTCAACCGCCACGCGCTCGACTCGCGCGTGCTCGAGCTGACCGAGCAGGCCAGCATCACAGGCGAGCCGATCGGCGTGATCGTGGCCGATGTCGATCGCTTCAAGCTCATCAACGACACGTTCGGGCACGCGGTCGGCGACCTCGTGCTCAAGGAGGTCGCCTACCTCCTGCGCAAGCAGCTGCGCGCGTTCGACCTCGCCTACCGCCTCGGTGGCGAGGAGTTCCTGGTGCTGCTACCGGGCGGCGAGCTGGACAGCGCTGCAGAGCTCGCGGAGTGCCTGCGCGAGGCGATCGCCAGCGGCCCGTTCGGGCCGGGCGTGTCCGTCAGCATCAGCATCGGCGTGTGCGCATCGATGCGCGGTGAGAGGTTTGACTATCCCGCGGTGTTCGCTCGGGCCGACGAGGCCCTGTACGAGGCCAAGCACAGCGGGCGCGACCGCGTGTGCGTGGCCGATCGAGACGACATCGCAGCTGGCGCGCGCGTCGGGCTTCCCGCCTAGCGATCACATCGCCGATCGCGCGTGAGGCGCGTCAATGCTCAGGCGCCGGCGCGAGCGAGCAGCCGCTCGTGACCTGAGAGCGTCTGGCTGGTGGCGGCATCGATCTCCACCTGCGTGAGCTCGCCCGCGGCGGCGAGGCCGGTGAAGTTGACGGCCTTGTTGTGGCGCGTGCGTCCGCGCAGTCGCTCGGGGTCGGTGCGCGAGGGGCCTTCGACGAGCACCTCGAGCGTGCGCCCGACAAAGCGCTGGGCGCGCTCGCGCGCCTTGCGCTGCACGAGCTCCACGAGCTCCTGCATGCGCGCCACCTTGACCGTATGCGACACGAGCCCGTCGCTGATGGCGGCCGCCTGTGTGCCGCGGCGCGGCGAGAAGATGAACGTGAAGGCGCTGTCGTAGCCGACCGCCTCGACGACCTCGAGCGTCTCGCGGAAATCCTCCTTGCTCTCGCCCGGAAAGCCGACGATGATGTCCGTCGTCAGCGCCGCATCGGGGACGTGCTCGCGGATCATCGCCACGCGGTCGAGGTAGCGCGCGCGGTCATATGTGCGTCGCATCGCCTTGAGGATGCGGCTGGAGCCCGACTGCAGCGGCAGGTGGATGTGCTCGCAGACGCTCGCGAGCTCAGCATGCGCGCGGATCACATCCTCGCGCATGTCCTTCGGGTGCGGGCTCGTGTAGCGGATGCGCTCGATCCCCTCGACGGCGTCGAGCAGCGCCAACAGCTCAGCGAAGCTGGTGCGCTCGCGCAGGTCGCGCCCGTAGGAGTTGACGTTCTGGCCGAGCAACGTGACCTCCCTGACACCGTCGCCCGCCATCGCGCTGACCTCTGCCAGCAGCTCCTCGGCTGGACGGCTGACCTCGCGCCCACGCGTTGAGGGGACGATGCAGTACGAGCACGCGCAGTTGCAGCCGACGCTGATCTGCACCCAGCCCTGGAAGCGGCGCTCGCGGTGCGCGGGGAGGTGTCCGGTGAAGCCCTCGAACTCGAAGAAGCCCTGCGCCGTGAGCGAGTCGCTCGTCAGGAACTCCGCGAGCTTGTGAACCTGCCCGGGGCCGAACGCCACGTCCACGAACGGGAAGCGCTCGAACACCTCATCCTTCAGCGACTGCGCCCAGCAGCCACCAACGCCGACGATCCGCTGCGGCTGTTCGCGCTTCAGGCGCTTGGCCTCGCCGAGGTGGGAGATGAAGCGGCTGTCAGCCGTCTCACGGATCGAGCACGTGTTGAACAGGATCAGGTCGGCATCGGCGCGCTCCTGTGCCTCTGCGTAGCCGAGCGACTCGAGCATGCCCTTCATCCGCTCGGAGTCGTGCGCGTTCATCTGGCAGCCGAACGTGGTCAGGTGGTAGCGCAACTGCATCGGTGGCTGTGCGTCGAGCATGTTGGAAGCCTACGACCATCTCCCGGCAAAACCCGGCTGCTGCCGACCGACTTGGCCGTTGCCCCTCGATTCGTGCCGCTCCTCGCGAGACCAGCCCGGTCCAGTAGGACACCTGGGGCAGGCCCCGTCCCTAAAAGTCTGCTAAAGATTCGGCGCGCGAACGTGTCCCCCTCGCGGTTGCGGGCTGGTGCGGATGGGCGAACCTCGCACAAACTCATTCGCAACATCGAGTCCCGGGGGGACATCATGCTAGTGACGAACGGATGTGCGTCGCCGCGATCGCGTAACGGGCTCGGAGGTAGCGTCTCACTAGCGGGTGGCGCGCGGCGGGCCGCCGCCGTCGTCGGGCTATGCCTCGTGGTCGTGCTCGCGATCGCGATCGCGGGTGCGGCGTCCGCGTCGGCGTCGGCAAGCGTCGCAACCTGGGGAGACGACAGCGTCGGTCAGCTCGGAGATGGCAGTGCGCCGGAACTCTGCGGAGGCGGTGAATGCAGCACGATTCCAGCCGAAGTAGCAGGCTTGACTAACGCCAAGGCCGTCGCGGGAAGCTCGTTCGACGATCTAGCCCTGCTGGAATCCGGCAGCGTGATGGCGTGGGGCTTCAACGGTTACGGGGAGCTTGGAAATGGGTCCCAGCAGCGCGCCAGGACGCCGATAGAAGTTCCTGGACTTACCGGCGTGACGGCGGTCGCGTCGGGCGGCGTCGGCGAAGACAGCTTGGCCCTGCTCAGCGATGGGCACGTAATGACGTGGGGAGGCAACGCACATGGTCAGCTGGGTGACGGCTCCTTCACCGGCCCCGAAACGTGTAGCGAAGAAATCCCGACGGAAACGTGCAGCACCCATCCCCAGGAAGTAGAGGGCCTGAGCGAAGTCGTGGCGGTCGCGGGAGGCCAGGGGTTCAGTCTGGCTCTACTAGCCGACGGACACGTGATGGCCTGGGGAGCCAACGAAACGGGCGAGCTGGGAAACGGCACAAGGACGGACAGCGACCTGCCACACGAAGTACCCGGACTGGCGGGCGTAAAGGCCATCGCCGCCGGGACGCAGAATGGCTATGCCCTCCTTGATGACGGGACAGTGATGTCGTGGGGCCTAAACACCTACTACACGCTGGGAGACGGTCTGGGTGGGCCAGGCGGGGGCTCGATGTCGGGACCCGAAGAATGCGCCCCGTATGGGACTTGCAGCAAGCTGCCTGTCGCGGTGCACGGATTGAGCACAGTCCGCGCGATCGCAGCCGGTGGCGGCACGTCCGCGATGGCGCTTCTCGAAGACGGCACCGTTGAGGATTGGGGAACAGGGTTCTTTGGCGAAATCGGTGACGGTAGCCTCGCGATCGCCGCCGAACCTGTCGAAGTGACAGGCCTGAGTGGCGTGACCGCGATCGCGTCGGGGCAGGCGTACAACACAGCGCTTCTGAGCGACGGCACGGTCATGAGTTGGGGTGTCAACGCCGGCGGCAGACTCGGGACCGGTAAGAGACACGGCCCGGAATCGTGCACGATCCAGGAAATCTACATCGATCCCTGCAGCGACATTCCCGTGGCCGTCACGGGTCTCTCCGACGTGACCGCGCTCGCATCCGGTGAAGGCGACCTGGCGATCGGCGCCGCGGCACCGCCACGGCCGCCGCGCCCAGATACGCCGCCGACGGTGGTGACCGGCGGGACGTCGCCGCTCAGCCTCAGCTCGGAGACGGCAAACGCGTCCGTCGACCCCAACGGCGTCGCCATCGAAGAATGCTATGTCGAATACGGCCCAACGTCGTCATACGGGTCCGTCGCGCAATGCGGCGCGCTGCCCGGCTCCGGCACCAGCCCCGTCCCCGTCTCGGCGGCGCTCACCGGACTAGCTCTGGGGACGACATACCACTATCGCATCGTCGCCGAAAACGCTTACGGCGAAATGAACGAGGGCCTCGATCAGGTATTCACAACGCTGTTGAGCGGCCAATCGGGAACATCTTCCACCCCGGGCGGATCGACGACGGCAGAAGACGGGCCCACGCTGTCGGCAAATGCGTACGACGGAGAAGGCACACTAACCGTCGGCGAGTACAGCTCGGACCCTGTCGGCTCGCAGCCTCTGCGCGGCAACGGTATCTACTTCGACGTGTTCTTGAGCCCGGGTAACACGTTCGCCGCGCTCGAATTCACCGACTGCGAACTGAACGGCGCAAGCGAGCTCGAATGGTGGAACCCGGCCGCCGGCGGCGGCGCGGGCGGTTACGAAGCCGTCTCCGATGAGACAGCGCCTTCGGGTAGCCCGCCCTGCATCACCGTGACCGTCAACAACAGCACGAGCCCTGACCTGGCGCAGATGACCGGGACGGTGTTCGTGGGGGTGGTGGCTGCAGGGCCAAAGCCGACGCTGAAGAAGCTCTCTGCCAAGAAGGGCAGCACGGCCGGCGGGACGGCCGTGACGATCACCGGCACCGGCTTTGCCGGCGTCTCGGAGGTCAAGTTCGGCTCAAAAATGGCGACCAAAGTCACGTATCACTCGAACACCTCGATAACGGCCATAAGCCCGCCGGCATCCGGCGGAAAGGTGGATGTCACCGTCACGACCCCGAACGGCACCAGCGCGGCGTCATCCAAGTACGCCTTTACCTATAAGGCGCCGAAGAAAAAGAAGTGATTCGACGGATTGCGTGGGCGAGCTTCCTGCGTCGCCATGCCTCGTCTCTCGCCGGTCGCCGCGTCTAGGCATCGGGGCACCGAACCGGCGAACGGGCGGGGCTGCTCGCCTAGACTCCGCCGATGCGCGGTGATGAGCAACGAGTCGTCGCGGTCGTGCTCGCGCTCCTGCTGGGCGCGGTCCTAGCCCCCTCGGCCGCGCAGGCCGCGCCCCCTCTGACGTGGTCGGTCGCGAGCGCGTTTGACTCCGCCGGGACTCCGAGCGGCGTCTCCTGCGCTTCGGAATCGCTGTGCGTCGCCGCCGACCACAGCGGCGACGCGCTCAGCACGTCGGACCCGACGGCCGCCTCTCCGTCGTGGAGCACGGCCGCGATCGACCCCGGCCAGTCCTTGAACGCCGTCTCGTGCGCGCCCGGCGGACCGTGCGTCGCGGTCGACGGCCGCGGCGATGCCTTCGTGAGCACCGGCGCGAGCGCGTCCAGCTGGTCCTCAGCGTCGACCCCCGACGCAGGCAAGGCGCTCACCGGCGTGTCGTGCCCGAGCGCGTCGCTCTGCGTCGCGGTCAGCGACGAAGGTGACATCCTGGCGAGCACGAGCCCCGGCTCGGGCGACTGGTCGCTCGTTGCCAGCCACCCTGGGCGCCGGCTCACGTCGGTGTCGTGCGCCTCGCAAACGCTGTGCGTCGCGATCGACAGCGCCGGCGAGGTGCTCGCGAGCTCCGAGCCGGCGACGGGCACCAGCTGGTCGCTGCGCGCGCTCGACTTCAACGAACTGGTGGCCGTGTCCTGCTGGGGCGCCGGCGCGTGCGTGGCTGTCGACTCTGCCGGCGACGTGCTGGCGAGCGCCGATCCCGCGGGCGCGGCAGCGACGTGGAGCCTCACCCCGGTCGACGGCGAACGACCGACGGCCGTCTCCTGCGCGCCCTCGGGGCTGTGCGTCCTCGTCGACCAGCACGGCGGTGCGCTGGCGAGCGATGACGCGACCAGCGCGACCCCGGTCTGGAGTCCGTCGCAGGCTGACGGCACCGAGTCGCTGGCCGGCATCTCGTGCCTCGGGGGCGGCTTCTGCATGGCGGCTGACGCGCTCGGGCGCGCGGTCTCGGCACGGGTCCCTGCGCCCGGCGTCACGACGCTCACGCCGACGGAAGTGACCGACGCGAGCGCGATCCTCGCGGGCGCGGTCAACCCCAACGACGCGATCCTCGGCGCCTGCACGTTTGAATACGGTGCCGGCAACATCGCCGGGCTGGACGTTCCCTGCTCGGCGCTGCCCGCTGCCGGCGGCGGCATCCAGGACGTCTCAGCGACGCTGTCGGGGCTCTCCCCCAACACCAGCTACCACTACCGCCTCATCGCCTCGAGTCCATCCGGCACCGAAGTCGGCGCAGAAGTGAAGTTCACCACCGCCGTGTCCTCGCAGATCGCGATCGTGTACCCGAATCCGTCGATCACCGGAACGCCCGCCAATGGGCAGAAGCTGACGTGCCATCCGGGCACGCCGTCTGGCAGCCCGGCGCAGCTGAGCTACGAATGGCTGCGAGATCTGATCCCGATCGCGGGCGCCAGCAACTCGACCTACATGGTCAAAGGCCAGGACACCGGCCACCACCTGCAGTGCCGGGTGGAGGCTACCGACGGCGGCGGCAGCGCGACGGCAAACAGCGGGTTCGTGACGATTCCCGTGGGCGGCGCGCCCGCATCGGCGGGCGAGACCGCAGTCGGCAGGGCGAGCTTCAAAAGCGGCCGCGTGAGCGTTCCAATCGCCTGCTCGACGCAGGCCGTCGGCGGCTGCGAGGTGGCGGTGCGGCTCGCGGCCGTCGAGACGCTCAGCGGAGCTCACATCGTCGCGGTCGCCGCGCGCGCGAAGCCCGTCGCCCACAGAAGCGCGCTACGCCACGTGAACATCAAGCTCGCGAGCGCGCGCGTGCGCCTGGCGCAGGGCGAGCACGCGACGGTCTCGGCCGAGCTCGCTGCCAGCGCCAGGCGGCTGCTCGCCTCGGTCCGGCATTTCACCGGCTACGTGTACGTGACGGGCACCGTAATCGGCGTGATCCAAGCGCAGCTCGCCCAGCAGCTGGTCACGCTCAGCGCGTCCCCTCACGCCGCGTCCAGCGATGCCACGCGTCGCTAGCCGCGCCGGTCTGGCCGCGTACTTGACGGTGCTGGCGCTCGTCCTTTGCACGCCCGCGCGGCCGGCCGGCGCGAGCACGCTGGCCGAGACGCCGTACATGGGCTGGGACACATATTTCGCTCTCGGCGGCAACTACAGCGAGGCCACGATCCTGCGCCAGGCCAGTGAACTGATCTCGCTTGGGCTGCAGAAGCGGGGATACCGATACGTCTGGCTGGACGTCGGCTGGTGGCACGGCACGCGCGGCGCGAGCGGTGAAATCACCGTCAGCCCGAGCCAGTGGCCGCACGGCCTTGCGTGGCTGACGCGAACCCTGCACGCGGCCGGATTCCTGGTCGGGCTCTACACCGACGCCGGGCCCAACGGCTGCGGGGGCGCCGGGCAGGGCAGCTACGGCCATTACCAGCAGGACGTCAACACGTTTGCCGCATGGGGCTTTGACGCTGTCAAGGTCGATTTCTGCGGCGGCGCCGAATACCACCTCAGCCCCGCCGCCGCGTACTCCGAATTTCACCAAGCGATCGAGCACAACGCCAGCCATCGTTCGATGTTGCTGTCGATCTGCAACTTCCTGCAGCCAGAACAGTACGGGGAAGGGCGCCCTCCCCTCGGTGAATCCGCGTTCGCCTCCTACAGCTTCGGCCCGAGTGTCGGCAACAGCTGGCGTACCGACACCGATGTCGGCCTCCCCGGCAAAGTGCCGTTCGCCGACGTCCTGCGCAACATGGACGCCGACGCTGCAGCTCCGCAGGCGGCCGGACCGGGCCACTGGAACGACCCCGACTACCTCGCTCCAGGTCAGGGGATGTCCGCTGCCCAGTTTCGTAGCCAGCTCAGCATGTGGGCGATGCTCGCCGCGCCGCTGATGGTCAGCGAGAACCTCACGAAGATCAACGCGGCTAGCCTCGCCGCTTTGCAGAACAGTGAAGTGATCGCGGTCGACCAGGATCCCGCCGGCGTTCAGGGCACGCTCCTGTCCACCGCGGGCAACGGGCAGGTCTGGGTCAAGCCGCTGCTCGGCGGCTCACGCGCCGTCGCCCTGCTCAACCGCGGCTCGGGCACCGTCAGGATCGAAACCAGCGCGAGCGCCGTCGGCATGCCGCCCGCCTCGAGCTATTCGCTACGCAACCTCTGGACGCACACCACGAGCTCGACACACGGCTCGATCAGCGCCGAGGTACCAGCCGACGGCACCGTGCTGCTGCGGGTCTCATCTTGACTTCGGCGCTAGCAGGTCGTGGACCAAGCGAGGCAAGGACGCAGTGAGCGTGGCGTGCTTTGCACGCGAGCGATCGAGGACGCCGCCACGCGCCGTGTCCACGATCTGCTAGGCGGCGGCGACTGCCGGTTCGCTGATGATCGGCGGCTGTGCGTCCTTGTCGCGGTCGATCGGCGTCACGAGATCCTTGCCCAGGCCCAGCGCCGCGTAGATCTTGTCTTCGATCTCTTTCGCCAACGCCGGGTTCTCGTCGAGATACGCCTTGGCGTTGCCTCGACCCTGACCGAGGCGATCGTTGCCATAGGAGAAGAACGAGCCCGACTTGGAGACGATGTTGTGCTCCAAGCCCAGGTCGATCAAGCAGCCGGACGTGGAGATCCCCTTGCCGAACTCGATGTCGAACTCGGCCTGGCGGAACGGTGCGGCAACCTTGTTCTTGACGACCTTCACGCGCACGCGGTTGCCGACCGCCTCGGTGCCGTCCTTGAGCGTCTCGATGCGCCGGATGTCAAGGCGCTGGGAGGCATAGAACTTCAGCGCGCGACCGCCCGGCTGGGTCTCCGGTGAGCCGAACATCACGCCAACCTTTTCGCGGATCTGGTTGGTAAGGATGCACAGCGTCTGCGTGCGGTTCAAGTTGCCGGCGAGCTTGCGCATCGCCTGGGACATCATGCGCGCCTGCGCGCCGACCGTCTGGTCGCCCATCTGCCCCTCGAGCTCGACCTTCGGGGTGAGCGCCGCGACGGAGTCGATCGCCACGACATCCACCGCGCCTGAGCGCACGAGCATGTCGGCGATCTCCAGGGCCTGCTCACCGTAGTCGGGCTGGGAGACCAGCAGCTCGTCGATGTCGACGCCGATCTCTTTCGCGTAGAGGGGATCCATCGCATGCTCGGCATCGATGAACGCGCACACGCCGCCGAGCTTCTGCGCCTCGGCGAGCACGTGGTAGATCATCGTCGTCTTCCCCGATGACTCTGGGCCGAACACCTCGACGATGCGCCCTCGTGGAACGCCTCCGATCCCGAGCGCCAGATCGAGGGACAGCGCCCCCGTGGGAATTGCGTCGCAGCGCACCTGGGCGCCCTCGTCGCCCATGCGCATGACCGTGCCCTTGCCAAACTCTCGCTCGATCTGTGTGAGCGCGCCCTGAAGGGCGGCATCGCGCGCCTTGGCGGCCTTCTCCTGGTCGGTCACGGGCATGGTTCTAACTCCTCCGGTTCGAAGTGGGAGCGCAGAAGCTAGACGGAGCTGCGGACGGAACAGTTGTTCGTATCGCCCGCGCTTACGTCCAAAGACACGCTCCCCGCTCGCGCGCGCGAGCAACGCGGACGATGCAACGACAGAGCCCGCGTTCGCGACCTCCCCCCTCCCCTTGCCGACCAGCCGATCCACCCGACGCCCGACCTTGCTCCTGGCGCTCGCGCTGGCCTCGAGCGTGCTCGTGGCGGCGCTGATCGCGCCGTCTGCGACGCTCGCCCGGGCACGCGCGGCCACCTGCCCGAGCTCCGCTGCGCGAGGCAGGCTCAAGGATCGCGCCCACCCGTGTGCACGGCGCCGCAAGGACAAGGGCCACGGCAAGACCAAGCACCACACCGAGCACACCCTCGCCGGGGCCCCCAGGGGAGCCGCCCGAACTCTGGTGGCGGCATCCTGCGAAGACGGCAGCACGCCGGTACGCGCTCGCGACGGGTCCTTCTCCTGCGACGACGGCTCCGAACCTGAATGCGAAGACGGCGAGACGCCAATCCTCGCCAGCAACGGCAAGCGCCTGCTGTGCCCCGTCTTCAGCGAAGAAGGGGCAAGCTCGAGCGAAGCGGAATGCGAAGCGGAAGGCGGCTCGACGTGCGACGGCGAAACGGGCTCCGAAGAAGCCTGCGAAGCCTCCGCGGGCGACAGCACGGCATCTCTGTGTGAAGGCGAAAGCGAAAGCTGACGGCCACGACGCGGGCGCTCAGCGCCCGGCGGATACGAGGCCGCTGCTCGCGAGCGCCTCGTAGGAGGCACCCTCGGGCGCAAGCCAGGAGCGGTACAGGACGATCGCCTGCGGCGTGAAGCTGAGCGGCGGAGTCGCCGGCAGTGGCCGCTCAGCGCCGCCGCGAGCGAAGCCCACAGGGTCGGTGATCGAGCGGCGTGCGCGCCGCGCCCCTGCGCGCACGCGCGCGAGCGTGATGTGGGGTCTGAAGCGACGGCGCTCGGGCTGCCAGGCGCTGACAGCCGCGAGCGCACGGCTGACGCGCTCGTGGACGCCGTCGAGCTCGCCCTGCCGGTCGCGGATCTCCACGGCGAGGGCTCGCGGGCGCCTCGGTGGGAGTAGCAGCGGCGCTCCTACCGACAACTCGCAGGCGCGCTCGTCGCAGGCGCCGAGCACGGCCGCCAACGCGTCGATCTCCGCGATGGGACGGCTGCCCAGGAAGCACAGCGTGAGGTGCAGCGACTGGGCGTCCAGCACCCGCACGGCGCCGCGCTCGCTGCCTTGCCGGCGAGCGTCGGCGGCCATGCCACGAGCCCACGCCGCGAGCTCTTCGCTCGCCCAGGCGGGCGGGTCGACCGCCACGAAAAGCCTGGCTGTGGCACCGCGGGACATCGCCTCAGGGCGAAGGCGAATCGGTCAGCGCACGGCGCAGCAGGTGCATCGCGATCGTCGTGGCCCGGTCGCGCACGTCCGCTCTGCCTCCGGGCAGCGTCACCGAGCGCGTCAGCGGCTGCGCGCCGGCGAGCGTGACGCTCAGCCACACGAGCCCCACGGGCTTGAGCTCGGTGCCGCCACCGGGCCCGGCGACGCCGGTGATGCCGACGCCGACGTCGGTGCCCAGGCGCGCTCTCGCCCCCTCGGCCAGGGCTTGGGCCACCTCCTCTGAGACCGCCCCGTGCTCGTCGATCAACTCCTTCGCCACGCCCACCTGGGCGATCTTCGCCTCGTTCGAGTACGCGACGATCGCGCCTCTGAAGTACTCCGAGGAGCCCGCGAGCTCCGTCAGGCGCGCCGCCATCAGCCCCCCGGTGCAGGACTCGGCGACGGCGAGCGTGCGCGTCGAGACAGACGGGCCGGAGCCCGAGCCGGAACCACGCAAGAGCGCCGCGACCTGCTCGTCGACCGTGCTCCCGTCCTCTGAGAACAGCGTGTCGTGGTGGCGCGCGCGCACGACCTCCACAAACGCGTCGTAGGCATCCTGCGCGACGGGCTCGTAGCGGCTCACGACCTCCACCTCGCCGCGTTTCAAGCAGGTCGTGATCTCCAGCCTGTCGAGCTCGACGCCGTCGCGCTCGGCCAAGCGCAGCGTCTCGGCGATCTCCGACTCGGGGATCCCGAACAGGCGCAGCGTGTGCTGGATGTACACGGTTGCACCCGCGAGCGCCGCCTGCAGCGCCTGCGTACGCAGCGCCTGGGTCCACATCGGCTGTAGCTCGCGCGGCGGGCCCGGCAGCACCACGACCGTCGGCGCTGCGGCGTCGGGCTGGGTGATCCCTGCCGGGGGGACGACCAGGCCGGGAGCGGTCCCCACCGGCTCGAGCACCGTAGCGCCAAGCGGGACCGTCGCCTGCTTGCGATTGGCCGCCGCGATCGCGTCGGGATCGATGTTTGCCCAGCGTTTCAGCAGCGGCGCGACGATCGCCGCGATCCGCCCGGAAAGCTCCTCGTCGAGAACCATCTCACGGCCCTGAAAGTCGCCTACGACCGCGGCCGTCATGTCGTCGGCGGTGGGACCCAGCCCACCGCTCGTGAGGATCAGCTCGAGGCCCTGTGCTGCCATGAACGCGAGCGCCGCGCGCATGTCCTCGGGACGGTCGCCCACGATCGTCGTGTATGCGAGATCGACTCCCAGCTCGCGCAGCCGCTCGGCCAACCACGGCCCGTTGCGGTCGCTGACCCTGCCCGTCAGCACCTCGGTGCCGGTGACGATGATGCCGGCGCGCAGCGGCGCACCGGCGGGGCGCCCGCCGCCGAGCGCCGCGGTGGCCGCGCTCACGTGCACGTCGGTAGCTGGCCCGGCGCCAGTGGCTGGCGCCCGTCGGCCTTCGTGATCGTGTAGCCGATCGCTTCGCTGGAGGGCGGCACCGTGCGCGGGATCCCGTCGACGATCATCGTCACCGCGTTGTTGCCGAGCGTGAGCTGGAATCGCCGGGCGCGGAAGGTCGGTGTGCTTGCGCCGGGCTGGAGCTCCGTGCCGGGGATCAGCTTGTGCCCGTCATCGCCGATCAGGCATACGTACACGACGGCGCTCGCCTTCAGCGACAGCGCCACCGTCGTCGCGGCCCCGGCGCGAGCGGCGCCGTTGGTGCCAGCGCGCTTGCCCGCGCGAGGGGCATGGTGATGGATCGCGTCGCTGCTCGAGGCGACAGGAGTCTTCGAGGACGACCCGCCCCCGGCGACGAGCAGCGCTATCAACGCCACGATCACGACGCCGATCACGCCGACCGCGAGCATGTAGGCGCGCGAGGGCCCCTCGCTGGGCGTCGAGCGTCCCGCTCGCGCCGCGCGCGCCGGCGGCCTGCGCCTGCTCTGCGGAGTGGAGACGATCGGCTCGAGCATCGCCTCGCTCGGGTGCTCGTGCTGGAGGCGGTACTCCTCCACGAGCGCCTTGCCGTCCAGGTCCAAGGCGTCGGCGTACGTGCGCAGGAAGCTCTTGACGAACGTCGGCCCTGGCAAAAGGCCCCACTCTTCGTTCTCCAGGGCGCGCAGGTACTTCGCGCGGATCTTGGTCTGGGCCTCGATCTCCGACACGTCGATGCGTGCGCGCATACGCGCCTCGCGTAGCGTTGCTCCGATCTCGGGCATATCAAGCCTAGAGGCTAGTCGTTGACGGCCGTGGCGGACTGCGTGGCTTGGGCGTCCAGTCCCGAGGAAGCAGGCAGCCGCTCGCCCCTGACGCGCTGGGCCGGGGACTGCAGAGCTTCCAAGACACGCGGCAGGTCAGCCTCGGTGACCAGAACCTGTCGCGGCTTGGAGCCTTCGTAGCCGGAGATCACGCCGCGGCGCTCGAGCATGTCGATCATCCTCCCGGCGCGGGTGTAGCCGAGGCGCAGCCGGCGCTGGAGCATCGAGGTGGACGCGGTCTGCATTTCGGCGACCAGCCGGATCGCGTCGCTGAGCAGCGGATCCTCATCCGGGTCGAACTCGTCCGGCCCTTTTTCAGGGCCCTCCCCCGCCTCGGGCTCGACCTGCTCGAGCATCTCTTCGCGCAGTTCGGGCTCACCCTGGCGGCGCCAGAGGTCTGTGATCTTGGCGATCTGGGACTCGTCGATGTAGGCGCCCTGGATGCGCTGCAGGCGGGAGCTGCCGACGGGGCTGAAGAGCATGTCGCCCGCGCCGAGCAGCGACTCCGCGCCGTTCTGGTCGAGGATCACGCGCGAGTCCGTCTGCGAGGAGACCGCGAAGGCGATCCGCGAGGGCACGTTCGCCTTGATCATGCCGGTTATCACGTCCACCCGCGGGCTCTGCGTGGCCAGCACCAGGTGGATTCCGACCGCGCGCGCCTTCTGCGCGAGGCGGATGATCGAGTCCTCGACGTCCGCGGGCGCGACCATCATCAGGTCTGCGAGCTCGTCGATCACGCACATGATGTAGGGCAGCGGCGCTTCGCCGCGCTTGGCGCGAGCCTTGTTTAGCTCCACCAGGCTGCGTGTGCGCGCGAGCGACATGATCCCGTAGCGGGACTCCATCTCCTTGACGAGGTTCTGCAGGGCGTTGGCGGCCATCCGCGGGCTCGTGATGACCGGCGTCAGCAGATGCGGGATCGACTCGTAGTGGTTGAGCTCAACCTGCTTCGGGTCGACGAGCACGAGCCGCACCTCGTGTGGCGTCGCGCGCAGGAGCACGCTCGAGAGCATCGCGTTGATCGCGCCCGACTTACCGGCGCCGGTGGTTCCCGCGACGAGGATGTGCGGCATCTTCGCGAGGTCCGCGCCGATAGCCTTTCCGGCGACGTCCTTGCCGAGCCAGACCGTCAGCGGCGACCAGTCTCTGGGCGGCTGCTGAAAGACGTCGCCGAGCTTGACGATGCGCCGGTGCGCGTTCGGGACCTCGACGCCGACGGCCTGCTTGCCGGGTATCGGCGCGAGGATGCGGATATCGGTCGCGGCGAGCGCGTACGCGAGGTCATCCTTCAGCTGCGCGACCTTCGCGACCTTCGTGCCCGGCGCGAGGCGCAGCTCGTAGCGGGTGATGTGCGGGCCTGCGACGGTGCCGATGACCTTCGCCTCGACGCCGAAGTGACCCAGCGCCTCGACGAGGTTCGTCGCGATTCGCTCCTGCCCGGCTGTGTCTGGGCGCGTCTGCTCGCTGCTCGAGCGACTCAGCAGGGTGAGCGCATCGGGCAGATCCCAGACGAAGTCGGGGTCATCGGTTACCGACCCCCGCAGCCGCCCCTGGGGAGTCAGCTGATCCGGGCGCAGCGGCTCGGGATTCTGCGTGAGCCACGCCGTCGAGCGCCTCGCTCTCCTGCTCGAGCGACTCATCCTCGTCGTCCTCGCCGGGATTCTGCGGGCTCGCCATCGCGGGGCTCCTCATCGCGCCAGTCGCGCGGGGGCGCCTCGACGTGGGTAGCGCGCACCACGAGCTCCTCGGGCGCGGGCTCGGGCGGCTGCATCAGCATCAGATCGGCTCGCTCCGCCAGCGCCGACTCGTCGACCCCGCCGGCGCGCACGCGCGAGCGCGCCGCGCCGCGCTCCTCGCCGCGGCGCTCACCGAGCGCGCGCACCATCCGCGTCGAATCGGCCAGGCCGCTGCCGGTCGCGCGAAGCACGCTCGCGATCGAGGCGCCGGTCAGCAGAATCACCCCGGTCAAGAGCAGGAACACGGCGAGGATGTCGACGCCGACGCTCTGGACCAACCGGTGGGCCAGCTCATACAGCCCCTGACCGGCGATACCGCCGTGCGTCTGCAGGTGCGCCGAGGACCAGGTCCGGGCGCCCGCCGCGGGGCCGGAGGTCAGGCCCAACATTCCAGCCGCCAGCGCGAGCGTGACCGCGGCAAACACGCACACCGCACCGGTGCGCAGCGGTCGCAAGGCGGGCAGCACCGGTCGCAGCAGCAGCGCGCACCCGCCAACACCCAACGCCACCGGCGCGAGCACACGCGCGCGGCCGAGCGTCCAGCCGAGCGCCACCGCCACGCCGTGCCCCGCGCGCCCGCCGTTCCAGCCGCCGTAGAGGATGAAGCCCATGAACACGGCGCCGGCCAGCAATGCCAAGCCGAGCACGTCGCGCTGGCGCTGGTCGAGCACCGGCAGCCGCGGCATCCCGGCCGGGAGCAGGCTCGAGACGCCGGCGATCGCGCCACGCCGGCGCCGTGCACGTGCCGGCGCCTTGCGTCGCGCGCTCGAAGATTCGGCTGCGGGCGTTGCGCGGGCGCGCTTGCCTGCCGCGCCAGCTCTGGGTGCGCCCTTGCCACTACGGGGAGGAGCCATCCAGCGCAACTTCGACACCAGGCTCCCGGAACCTCCCTCGGGGCCTTACCATCACTTTACTAACGAGCACTTACATAAAGACCATGAACGACTTCTCACGCAGCCCACGCATTCTCGTGGTCGAGGACGACGAGGACATTGCCCAAGCGCTCCAACGCTCGTTGCGCATGGAGGGATACGAGGTCAGGACCGCCGGCGACGGGCGCGCGGCGCTCGAGCAGGGTCACGCGTTCGCCCCTGACCTGGTGATCCTCGATCTCGGCCTGCCGGAGATCGACGGCATCGATGTCGCGCGCGAACTGCGCGCGGGCGACGACGTCCCGATCCTGATCCTGACGGCCCGCGACGCGTTGGAGTCGCGCGTGGAGGGACTCGACGCCGGGGCCGACGACTACCTGGTCAAGCCCTTCGAGCGCCAGGAGCTGCTGGCGCGGATGCGCGCGCTGCTGCGCAGGCGCCCGCCGCGCGGCTCGGCCCCGTTGCGGGTCGGCGACCTGTCACTGAACGCCGATACGCATGAGGTGGTGCGCGGCGAGCGCATGATCGAGCTCACCCAGCGCGAGTTCGAGCTGCTCGAGTACCTGATGCGCAACGAGCGCATCGTGATCTCGCGCCAGCGGCTTCTCGACGAGGTGTGGGGCTATGACCCGTTCTCGACCACGAACACGATCGAGGTGTTCGTCTCGAACCTGCGCCGCAAGCTGGAGGCCGATAACGAGCCTCGCCTCCTGCACACCATCAGGGGAGCCGGCTACGTCCTCCGCGCCTAGCATCGCCGCCCATGTTGAAATGGGCTCCTAGACCTCCGGGCCCGCTCGCACGCGCCGGCGCGCGCCTGTCTGCGAGCTTCGACCGGCTGCCGATCCGCGTGCGCCTGGCGGGCGTCTCCGCCCTGTTGACGTTCGTGATCCTGTGCGCGTTCGCGCTCGCGATCGGCTCGCTGACGGTCGAGCGGATACGCTCGGACTTCAACCGCCAGGTGCTCGACACCGCCGAACAGCTGCCCTCGCAGCTGTCGATCACGGTCTACCCGTTCGACGTCAAACCGGAGCTCAACGATGTCGCGCGGGGCGGCGAAGTCATCAACATCGTGGCGCTGGATGGGACGATCCTGGCTCAGTCGCGCGCGAAAGCGCCCTCGTTCGGTCCGCCCGAAACTGCCCCGAGAACGGTGCACAACTACCGTGTCCTCAGCCGCCCCGCGATCGTGCATCTGCAGGAAGACGGGGCGCGTTGGGGCGTCGTGTGGATCGAGTACGCGCACAGCGTGGGCGCCACCGAGTCGACGTGCAAGCGCGTCGAGCTGTTCCTGGTGCTGGGGGTGCTGTTGGGGAGCCTGCTGGCGCTCGGCGCCGGGATGGCGATCGCGCGCAGGGCGATGGCTCCGATCGCACAGCTGACCTCCACCGCCGCCGAGATCGCGCGCACCCGCGATCCCTCCCGCGGTGTGCCGCAGTCCCCAGCCGACGATGAGGTGGCCGAGCTCGCGCGCACGCTCGAGGGGATGTTGCATGAGCTCGACGCTGCGCGCGGAGAGACCGAATCGATGCTCGTGCGCCAGCGCCAGTTCGTGGCGGATGCCTCGCACGAGCTGCGGACGCCGCTGACAAGCGTGCTCGCCAACCTCGAGCTGCTGGCCGAGGGGCTGCAGGGGGACGAGGGCGAGGCGGCGCGCTCGGCGCTGCGCTCCTCACAGCGAATGCGCCGCCTCGTCGGCGATCTGCTGCTGCTGGCACGCACCGACGCGGCGCGCGAGGTCGCGCACGAGCCGTGCAACCTCGCCCAGATCGTGGTCGAGGCCGCCGGTGAGCTCGGACCGGTCAGCGCCGCGCATGACATCTCGCTCGACATCCACCCGGCGACGGTTCTCGGCGCCCGCGACGAACTGCACCGCCTGACGATCAACCTGCTGGAGAACGCGTTGCGACACACACCGCCGGGGACCGCAATCCGCGTATCGACGGGCACCACCGCAGACGGACAGGTCGAGCTGGTGGTCGAGGACGACGGGCCGGGCGTGCCGGATGAGATCGCGCCGGCGCTGTTCGAGCGCTTCGTTCGCGGTGCCGGGGACCGTGGCGGCTCCTTCGGCCTCGGCCTCGCGATCGTGCAGGCGGTGGCTGTCTCCCACGGCGGCACCGTCACGCTCGAGCGATCGCGGCTGGGCGAGCCGGGTGCCGATGCCGGTGCGCGCTTCGTCGTCAGCCTGCCGGTGTACTCACACCTCGACGACGACGGGCAGGACCATCGGCCGTCGCTTCAGGCGGTCATAGACTAGCTTCGCGAGATCGTCGTGCAGCACCTGCTGGAGCAGGTCCACCTCCCGGATTTCCTCGCTCGCGGCGTGCGCCAGGGAGCGCTCCACCGTCGAGCGGATCTCCTCGAGGAGCTCGTCGGCCTGATCGAGGAACGGGACCCCCCTGAAGATCACCTCGGGATCGGCGACCGAGCTCCCGTCCTGCTCTGCGATCGTCACGACGACGATGAAGATCCCGTCGGCCGAGAGCATCCGCCGATCGCGCAGCGCCACGTCGGCCATATCGCCGATCTCGACGCCGTCGACGAACACCATGCCCGCCTGCTCGCGCCCGCCGAAGCGCGCGCCCCGCTCGTCGATGTCCAGCGGCAGCCCGTTGTCGCCCTGGAAGATGGCGCTCGGCTCGATGCCAACCGCCTCGGCGAGCTGCGCGTGCAGGCGCAGGCGCTTGAAGTCGCCGTGGAAGGGCATCACGTAGCGCGGCTTGACGAGGTTCAGCATCAGCTTGATCTCCTCGGCATAGCCGTGCCCGGAGGCATGCACGGGCGCCTCGCGCGGCGTGATCACGTCGCAGCCGATGTGGTAGAGACGATCGACGGTCTCGTTGACGGCGCGCTCGTTGCCGGGGACTGGCGTGGCCGAGAAGACGACGGTGTCGCCGGCCTTGAGCTCGACCTGGGGATGATCGCGGTAGGCCATCCGGCGCAGCGCCGACAGCGGCTCGCCCTGAGAGCCGGTGGAGATGATCACGACCCGCTCATCGGGGAAGTCCCCGATCTCACGTGGACCGACGAGCAGGCCGTCGGGGATCTCGATATGCCCGAGCGTGCGGCCGATGCCGACGTTCTTGCGCATCGAGCGCCCCACCAGCGCGACCTTGCGATCGAGCGCGTAGGCGGCGTCGACGACCTGCTGGACGCGATGGATGTTCGAGGCGAAGCTCGTCACCACGATGCGACCCTCGCAGCGGGCGAACACCTCCTCCAGGTGCGGGCCGACGACGGACTCCGACGGCGAGAAGCCCTCGCGATTGACGTTCGTCGAGTCACCGCACAACAACAGCACGCCTTCGCGTCCGAGCTCGGCAAGACGCGAGACGTCGGCCGGCGCCCCGTCGACTGGCGTTTGGTCGAACTTGTAGTCGCCCGTGATCAGAACGGTGCCGAGATCGGTGCCGAGGGCGACGGCGCTCGAGTCGGGGATCGAGTGCGTCATGTGCACTAGCTCGAGCGAGAACGGCCCGAGCTCCAGGCTCTCTCCCGGATCGATCTCGTTCAGCTCGACGTCGCGAAGCTTGTGCTCATCGAGCTTGGACCGCGCCATCGCGACGGTCAGCGCGCCGCCGTATACCGTTGGCAGGGCGTGCTCGCCGAGCTCGCGCAGCACCCACGGCAGCGCCCCGAGGTGGTCCTCGTGGCCGTGGGTGACGACGATTGCCTCGATCTCGCGGGCGCGCTCGCGCAGGTAGGAGAAGTCGGGCAGCACGAGGTCGATGCCGACCATCTCGGGGGTCGGAAAGCGCAACCCCACATCGACCACGATGATACGGCCGTCGTACTCGACGACGGTCATGTTCTTGCCTATCTCGCCGAGCCCGCCGAGGGGCAGGACGCGCAGCGATGAGCTCACGCGGGGGCGCTCGCTGGCCGATCCGCCGGCCGATCTTCGATCGGCGCCAGGCCGTGGCGTTCGAGCATCTCGCGCACGGCGGCGGTCTCCTGCTCACTCGCCGCCACCAGCGGCAGGCGCAGGCCGCCGACGTTGTGGCCCAGTAGGTTCAACGCCGCCTTCGTGCAGGTCGGGCTGGCGGTCAGAAACAGCGTGCTGTACACGTCGCGCAGCGACGCATCGATCTCGCCACGGCGTTCGGGCTCGTCGACCATCCGGCGCATCTCGTTGCCGACAATGTGACTGGCCACGCAGATGCCGCCCGCCCCACCCATGTCCAGCGTGCGCGCGAGGGTCGCGTCGTCGCCTGCGTACAGGGCGAGACCGTCGATCGGCCCGAGCTCCTCGGCGTTCGCCTGCTTGACGCCATCGATCCGCTCGATCTGCGCGAGCTCTGCGAGCAGCTGTGGCGGGATGTTGGTACCCGTCCGGGAAGGGATGTTGTAGAGCAGGACGGGCACGTCGCTCGCGGCGGCGACCACTTCGTAGTGGCGTATGAGCCCTCGCGGGCTGGGCCGGTTGTAATAGGGCGTGACCGAAAGCACGGCGTCGACGCCGAGCTCGCACGCGCGTTCTGTGAGGAACGCCGCCTGGCGGGTGTCGTTGGTTCCGGTCCCGGCGATGATCGACTTGCCCTGGGGGCGCTCGGCGACGGCGAGGCCGATCAACGCGAGCTGCTCGTCGGCGGTCATCGTCGAGGCCTCGCCGGTCGTGCCGGCCACGACAAAGCCGTCCGAGCCGTTCTCGGCGAGGTGTCCCAGCAAAGCCACGAACGACTCCTCATCGACGAGGCCGCGATCGTCGAAAGGCGTGACCATCGCCGTCAGGATCGTGCCGAGCTCGCCAATGCCCTCAAGTGTGCCCATCGCGGGATTATCTCACGCGCACCGCGATCGACACCGGCGGGCGGCCCCGGGGCTTGCTAGGAGCTCGAATGGTGATGGTGCTTGTGGGTCCTCCTGGTTGGCGGTTGCGTCGGCGGGGTCCCCGAGCTCGGGCTCGTGGCTGTCCCCGACGGCGGAGCTGCGGTGGTCGCCGTCTTGTGGCTCGTGCTCGTCTGTTCCTGCTTGGCTTTCGCGAGCAGCGCCGCCTGCTGGGCTTCGCGTTGCTTGCGCTCGGCGATGTCCCGGCGTTCTTCTGCTTCTTCGGCTTGCCGCTGTGGGCTGGGCTTTGCCCCGGCGTGCTTGCGCGCCGGCTTGGTCGCCTTCTTTCGCTTCGTTGGGTGCGTCTTGGGGTGCTTGACGGAGCTGCGTTTGGGGCGCGACGCCTGCTTGTTGGTGCTCTTCGGGTGCTTACCCGGAGGCTCCTGCGCCTTGTGCTTTTCAGCGGCTTCCCTGCTCTTCTTCAGTTCAGCTTCTTCAGCGGCTTCTCGCTTCT
Source organism: uncultured Solirubrobacteraceae bacterium (assembly GCA_963759265.1). GTDB lineage: Bacteria > Actinomycetota > Thermoleophilia > Solirubrobacterales > Solirubrobacteraceae > Palsa-744. The sequence continues at coordinate 2,565,504 of CAVWYR010000001.1, read as the reverse complement.
TGCTGTCGGCCTGCGCGGCCGTTGCGCCTTCGCTGGGTTCGGCTTCGGGCGATTCTTCATGCCCGCCGGCTGCTTCCGCGCGCGCGCTTGCATGTCCGCCCGAGCTGCCGCCGCAGCCGGCGAGGGCGGCCGCGCAGGCGCACGCGAGCAGCGCGAGCCGCACCGCACTGCGCGAGCCCTGGCGCTTGGCGAGGTACTCGGCCAACATCGGCAAAGCCTAGCTAGAACAGAAGGCTCTCGAGCCCGATTGTCGGCGAGCTCTCGAGCGCGCCGACCCGGCGCACGGCGAGCAGCACGCCTGGCATGAACGACTCGCGGCCGATCGTGTCGTGGCGAATCGTCAGCGTTTGCGCGAGGTCACCGAACACCACCTCTTGGTTGGCGACCAGCCCGGGCAGGCGCACGGAGTGGATCGGCGGAGGATCGCCACCGCTTGCGGCCGCGATCAGCTCGGCGGTCAGCTTCGCCGTGCCGCTTGGCGCGTCGAGCTTGCCGTCGTGGTGAAGCTCGATGATCTCCGCCTTGCGCATGTGCTGAGCGGCTTGAACGGCGAAGCGCATCATCAGCACCGCGCCGATCGCGAAGTTGGGCACGATCAAGACGTTTGCGCGCGCTGCGGAGGGGGCGCTCGTGAGCGCTTCGGCGGACGCGCTCGAGGCAGTCGCCTCGTAAAGCGGCGTCGGGTCAAAGCCGGTCGTGCCGATCACCACATGAACTCCGGCGCGCACGCAGGCCAGTGCATTGCCGAGCGCCGTCTCGGGCCGCGTGAAGTCGACGACCACATCAGCGTCGGCGAGGACGTCCTCGAGCGTCGTGTCGAGCAGCGGGTCCGCGCGTCCCACGAGCTCCATGTCATCGGCGCCCAGCACCGCCTCGCACGTCGTCTCCCCCATACGCCCGGCCGCGCCTGCGACGGCGACCCTGATCACAGCGAAGCTCCTGCAGCGTCCGCGGGTGCGCCGAGAGGCTCGATCGACGCCATGAACTCCTCCTCGCTGGGCCCCACCCCGGCGGCCGACAGCCGGCTTGGCTCGAACAGCTCCGCGGCGAGCGCGCGCACCTGCTCGATCTCGACCGAGTCGATGCGCTCGATCATGTCGTTGACCGACAGAATCGGCAGCGCGTTCAGCACGGAGGCCCCGAGCCGGCTCATGCGCGCGCCCGTCGACTCCATGCCGAGGACGACGCGGCCCTTGAGGTTCTCACGCGAGCGCACGAGCTCCTCATCGCTGGCGGGGTCCTGCACGCAGCGCTCGAGCTCAGTGGCGACGACCCCCAGCGCCTCCCTGACGTTCTCCGGGCGGGTGCCGACGTACAGCCCGACCTCCCCGGTCGCGGCATACAGGCTCGAGAAGCAGAACACCGAGTAGGCAAGGCCCCGACGCTCGCGCACCTCCTGGAAGAGACGCGATGAGGATGTCCCACCGAGCACGCCTTCGAGCACGCGCAGCGCGAAGCGCCGCTCGTCATCGCGCGCGATCCCGGCCCCGCCGAGACACACGTGGTACTGCTCGGTGTCTTTCTGCAGAAAGCGCGCCCGCCGGCGGAAGTCCGGCTGCGCGGTTGGCGAGGAGGCCGAGCCGACGCGCGCCGGGGAAGCCGCGGCATGGCCGTTCGCCGCCGCCGGCACCGGCCCTGCGACCGAGCTCTCAGCGGCCATCTGCACGAGCGTGTCGTGATCGACCGAGCCCGCCGCCGCGATCACGATGCTCGCCGGCAGGTAGCGCTCGGCGTGGAACGCCGCGAGCTGCTCACGCGTGACCGCGCGCACGACCTCGGCGGTACCGATCACCGCGCGGCCGAGTGGATGCGAGCCGAAGATCGCCTTGCCGAGCACGTCGAACACTCGATCCTGGGGATCGTCTTCGTACATCGCGATCTCCTCCAGCACGACCTCGCGCTCGGGCTCGAGCTCGCCGAAGCGCGGGTGCCAGACCATGTCGCTCATGACGTCGAACGCGCGCTCGAGATGCCGGTCGAGCACGCGTGTGTACAGCGACGTCGTTTCCTTATCGGTGCCGGCGTTTATCTCGGCGCCCATCGCGTCGAAGATCTGATCGATCTCCTCCGATCCGTAGCGCGCGCTGCCGCGGAACAGCATGTGCTCGAGCAGGTGCGAGATACCTGCCTGGCTGTCTGTCTCGGACACCGAGCCGGTCGCCATCCAGAAGCCGAGTGCCACCGAGCGCACGCCGGGCACGCGCTCGCTGACAACCCGGACGCCGTTCTCGAGCGTGGTTATCCGGTGCTCGCCACTCACACCCGAGGGCTCTGCGTTCAATCGCGCTCGCGCTCGTGGCGCGGGCGCCCCGAGCCACGCTCGCCCCGGTCCGGGCGCGAGTCGCGGCCACGGTCTGAGCGCTCGCGCCCGTTGCTGGAGGAGCGCCCGCCCTCGCGCGGCCCGCGCCCTCCCGCCGGGCGCGATCCGCCGGACGGGCGGGCTCCGCTACCGACGCCAGCGAGCTCCTCGACGGACTTGCCGGCGATGTCGGGGTCATCGCTAAGGCGCAGGCCGATGCGCCCGCGCTCGCGGTCGACCTCGACCACGCGCACGTTGACCTCGTCGCCCTTGTTGAGCACGTCCTCGACGCTCTCGACGCGTTGACCGGGAGACACGTTGGAGATGTGCAGCAACCCGTCGGTGCCCTTCGCGAGCTCGATGAACGCCCCGAAGGTCGTCGTCTTGACGACCTTGCCGACGTACTCATCGCCGACCTCGACCTCCTTCATCATCATCCGCACGTGCTCGACGAGCGCGTCGCCGAGCTCACCGTTGGCCGAGTAGATCAGCACCTGGCCGTCGTCGTTGACGTCGATCTGCGATTCGAACTCCTCGGAGAGCCCGCGGATCGTTTCGCCGCCCTTGCCGATCAGCAGGCCAATCTGGGAGGGATCGATCTGGATCGTCTGGATGCGCGGCGCGTACAGCGAGAGCTGCTCGCGCGGGGTCCTGATCACGTCGGCCATCTTGCCGAGGATGAACGTGCGCGCCTCTTTCGCCTGCGCGAGCGCGTCGCGCAGGATCTCAAAGGTGACGCCGGTGATCTTGATGTCCATCTGCAGCGCGGTGATGCCGCGCTCGGTGCCGGCGACCTTGAAGTCCATGTCGCCGAGGTGGTCCTCGACGCCCGCGATGTCGGTCAGCACGATGTAGTCATCGCCCTCTTTGATCAAGCCCATCGCGATCCCCGCCACCGGGCGCTTGATCGGCACCCCGGCGTCCATCAGCGACAGCGAGGAGCCGCACACCGAAGCCATCGAGGACGACCCGTTTGACTCGAGGATGTCCGAGACCACGCGGATCGAGTACGGGAAGTCCTCAATCGAGGGCACCATCGGCGTGAGCGCGCGCTCGGCGAGCGCGCCGTGACCGATGTCGCGGCGCTTGACGCCGCCCATGCGGCCCGCCTCACCGACCGAGAACGGCGGGAAGTTGTAGTGGTGCCAGTAGTACTTTTTCGTCTCCAGGCCGAGCGTGTCGATGCGCATCTCCTCCTTGAGGGTGCCCATCGCGACGACGCTCAGCGCCTGCGTCTGCCCGCGCGTGAACAGCGCCGAGCCGTGCGTGCGCGGCGTGACGCCGACTTCGATCGAGATGTCGCGGATCTCGTTCTCGGAGCGACCGTCCGGGCGCTTCTTGTGCACCGCGATGCGCTCGCGGATGATCGACTTCTCGAGCTTGTCGAACGCGAGCTGGACCGCCGCCCGCTGCTGCTTGGCTGCAACCAACTGCTCCTCGGAGGCACCCTCGGGCGCCGCCGCAGCGTGCTGCTCGAGGATCGCGGCCTCGACGGCCTTGGTTGCGTCCTGACGCTCGAGCTTGTCCTCGACCTGCGTGGCCTGTTCAAGGGCAGCGCCGTGTGAGGAGCGAATCGCGTCGAGCACAGCCGGGTCGACCTGAATCGTCTCGAATACTTTCTTCTGCTTGCCGACTTTGGCGGCGAGGTCGCGCTGCAGCGCGCAGATCTTCTTGATCGCCGCGTGCGCGATGTCGAGCGCGTCGAGGATCTCCGCCTCGGGAATCTCGTTCGCGCCTGCCTCGACCATCAGGATCGCCTCGTCGGTACCCGCGACGATCAGGTCGAGGTCCGAGCTGTTCTCAGCGTCCGCGAGCAGGTCCTCCTCGGGCGGGTTGACGACGAAGTTGCCGTCGATCTTGCCGATGCGCACCGCGCCGACGGGTGTCGGCAGCGGGATGTCGGAGATCATCAGCGCCGCCGATGCGCCGTTCATCGCGAGGATGTCGTAGGGGTGCACGTGGTCGATCGAAAGGGGGATCGCGACCAGCTGCGTGTCATAGCGCCAGTCCTTGGGGAACAGCGGACGGATCGGGCGGTCGATCATGCGCGCGGTGAGCGTGCCCTTCTCGCCCGGGCGGCCCTCGCGCTTGAAAAATGAGCCGGGGATTTTCCCGGCGGCGTACATGCGTTCCTCGACATCCACCGTCAGCGGGAGGAAGTCGACGTCGCGCAGGGACCCGGCGACGGCCGTCGCGAGCACCATCGTGTCGCCCTGGCGGACGACCACTGCGCCGGAGGCCTGCTTGGCCATTCTGCCGGTCTCAAACGAGATCTCGCTACCGGAGATCTCCACGGAGACCCGTGTAACGGCGTCACTACTCATATTCACTGCCTTCCTGTTCCGCCCGTCGGTCGGCGGTCCGTTTCTCTTTTCTCTTTTCCCGAACGGCCTGAGCTTAGCGAAGTGGGCTTAGCAGGCCCTCGCGTAGGAGCTCGACGCTCGGCAGCTCGCCGGGGGAGGCGGCCTCATAGCTCCAGCGCACGACCGCGTCCGGTCCGGTGATCACAAGCGCGCGCTGTGGAAAGCCACCCGGATGCAGCACCCCGAAGGCGGCGCACGCGGCGCCCTTGGGCTCGAAGTCAGACAGCTGCTCGCTGCCGATGCCGAGCTTCTCCGCGAACGCGCTCTGTGCCCACGTCGAGTCGCAGGAGACGCCGTAGAGCGCATCGCCACGATCGGCGAGCTCGCCGCGGAGCTCGTCATAGAGCTGCAGCTGGTCCGTACACACCGGGCTGAAGGCGAACGGATAGAACACCAGCACGCTCGTGCGGCCCTGCAGGTCCTGCTCGGTGAAGCTCTCGCCGTCCGCGCGGGCGAGCTTGAAGCTCGGCGCGGGGGTACCTGCGGCTACGACAGTCACGGCGCGGAAGGACGGTCGTGGATCGAGCGATCCAAGGATTGATGCCCACCCACCCGCGTGGCGTGCTGGCCGAAACGGGGATGCTGGCCGAATCGGGGATGCGGAGCGTCCTCCCGATTCGGTAGCGAGTGTCGCCCGGCTTCGGTACGCGAGCGACCGAGGACGCAGGAGCGCGAAGCGTCCACGATCGTCCTACTTGCGCAGGCCGAGCTCTTTGATGAGCGCGCGGTAGCCCTCGAGGTCATGGCGCTGCAGGTAGGCCAGGAAGCGCCGGCGGCGCCCTACGAGCATCAACAGCCCGCGCCGCGAGCTGTGGTCTTTGCTCTGCGCGCGCAAGTGCTCGGTGAGGTGGTTGATGCGCTCCGTCAACAGGGCGATCTGGACCTTGGTGTTGCCCATGTCCTTCTCGCCGGAGCCGAACTTCGTGGCGAGCTCACGCTTGCGCTCACTTGTGATGGCCGTCATAGCTTGGGCACGGTAGCAGACGGCTGTTTGCGTCAATGCACCGCAGCGATCTCGCGCGTGCGCTCGACGTCAAGGTGCATCTGCTCGATCAGCGCCGCAGGATCGCTGAAACGCCGCTCGCCGCGCAGCCGAGCGAGGAACCGCAGGCGCAGCTCGCTTGCGTATAGATCGCCCGTGAAATCGAGGATATATGCCTCGATCAGCTCGCCGCGCCCGGTCTTGAACGTCGGGCGCACGCCGATGCTGACCGCAGCGGGGCGCACGCCGATCTGCTCACTCTCGGCGACACACGCATAAACGCCGTGCCCTGGACACGCGAGCTTCTCGTCGGGAACGAGGTTGGCAGTCGGAAAGCCCAGCTCGCGCCCGCGTTCGTCGCCGTGCACGACCTCTCCGCGCAGCTCGAAGCTGGCCCCCAGCAGACGGTTTGCCTCCGCGACCTCACCGGCGAGGACCAGCCCGCGTATGTGACTGGAGGAGACGATCTCGCCGTCGACCTCCAGCAGCGGGTGCACGACCGTGACAAAGCGCTCGTCGGCCGAAAGCAGCGCGGAATCGCCCTGAGCCTTGTTGCCGAAGCGGAAGTTCTCGCCGATCGCGACCCTTCTCGCGTGCAGCGCGGCGACGAGCACCTCGTCGACGAACTCGCTCGCCGAGCGCTTGGCGAACTGGGCGTCGAAGGGGATCACGATCAGCTCGCGCACGCCGAGCGAGGCTACGAGCTCGGCCTTTCGCGCGAGCGGCGTCAGCAGCCTGGGCGTGTGCTCAGGGGCAACCACGGACACCGGGTGAGGCTCGAACGTGAGCACGCTGTCGGCGCCCTTGATCACCTCGCGATGCCCGAGGTGCACGCCGTCGAAGGTGCCGACCGCCACGCTCCGCTCGATCGCGCTGTCGATGTCGGGCAGGCGAGTGACCTTCACGGCCTCAGAGATTATTGCCCTCCCGTCCGAGGGAGGGTGCTCGCCTCGCCGGGGAGCCGTGGGCGCGCGTACGCGCCGATTCGCTCGAGTGCCTGATCGAGGGAGATAAGCGGCGGCTCGGCCCAGGCCACGCCGCTCGTGCCCGCACGCGTTCGCGCGGGCGGCGCGCACGCCTCCTCGACATCGAACGGGCCGATCGCGGTGCGCCTGAGCTCGAGACAGTAGGCATCGCCGAGATCGGCGATCAGCGAGCGCACATAGGTGCCCGAGCCGCACTCGATCTCAAAGCCGGCGCGCGGCAGCTCCCCGGCGGGCGCCTCGCGATCGCGCCAGAGCTGCTCGAAGCGGTAGATCGTGACGATCCGCTCCGGCATCTCGAAGCGCTCGCCGCGGCGGGCTCGCCGGTAGGCACGCTCGCCTTCGATCTTCACAGCGGAGTAGATCGGCGGGCGCTGGCGCACCTCCCCGCGTGGTAGCGCCGCTGGGTCGGCAGGCAGCCGGCCGGTGCGCGTGATCTCCCCCTCGGTGTCGCCGGTGCTCGAGACCGCCCCCAGCTGGGCGATCGTGCGATAGCGCTTGGGCAGCTCCATCAGCCTGCTCTGGGCTTTGGTCGCGCGGCCCACGAGGACCAGCAGCAGCCCGGTCGCAAACGGATCGAGCGTGCCCGCATGTCCTGTGCGCACGCCTCCGAGCGAGCGTCGCACGAGCGCGACCACATCGTGGGAGCTCATTCCCGCGGGCTTGTCGATCGCCAGGATGCCGTCCATCTGGCGTCGCCTGCGCGCCTGCGCTACACCACGGCCGCTCAGGCGAGCGTGGCGGCCGCGTGCCCGTCAGAGGATGGGTGCAGCTGCGCGGCGATCGCCTCACGCAGGAACGCGATCAGCTCGTCGGACTCCAGCGTCGTTGAGAAACCGGCCGCCCGGCGGTGCCCGCCACCGCCCTGCGCACGGGCGATGATCGAGACGTCGACATCATCGCCGGTCGCGCGCAGCGAGACTTTGTGCTGCCCCTTGCGCTCGCCGCTGGAGAGCTCGCGCACGAGCACCGCGACCTTCGTGCCCTGCAGCGCGCGCAGGTGATCGATGATCCCCTCGGAGTAGCTGTCCTCAGCGTCGGCGCGCTCGAAGTCCGCGGCGCTGAGCGTCGCGATTGCGAGCTCTCCGGAGTCGATTCGCTGCAGCGCTCCGAGCGCGAGCGCGAGCAACGCGAGCTTGCCCGGCGGGACGTCCTCGTAGAGGCGCCGGTAGACGCCCGGCACATCGACGCCCGCCTCGATCAGCTCGGCTGCCATCAGGTGCGCCCGCGGAGTCGTGTTCTCGTACATGAAGCGCCCGGTGTCGGTGATCAGGCCGATGTACAGCGCCTCGGCGACGGCCGGGGTCGGGCGCACATCCAGGCCGTGCATCAGGTCCCACACGATCTCCGCCGTGCACGAGGCCTCGGGCACGACGTAGTTCAGCGTTCCGAAGCGGGTGTTGTCGTGGTGGTGATCGATGTTCAGCAGGTGCGCGCCGTCGCGCAGCACGCTCGCGGAGTTGCGATCGATGTTGCCGCAGTCGAGGAACACGACCGTGCGCTGCGCGATGTCGGGCGGTGGCTCGCGGATGAGACCGTCGAGCGAGAAGAAGCGATACTCGCGCGGCAGCGGCAGGTCCGCGGCGGAGATGAACATCACCGAGTCCTTGCCGAGCGCGCTCAGCAGGCCCTGCATCGCAACCAGCGAGCCGAGCGCGTCGCCGTCAGGGTTCTCGTGGGCCGCGAGCACGAAGCGCCGGTCCTCGCGGATCCGCGCGAGCACGAGCTCACGGGTCTGCTCGACGGAGAGGATCTCGGCTCATCACCCCTCGATCTCCTCGATGAGCTCCTCGACGCGCAGTGCGCGATCGGTGGTGTCGTCGTAGAAGAACTCGAGCGCGGGCGTGCGCTTGAGGCGCAGCTCCGCGGCGACACGCGCCTGCAAGAAGCCATGGCCGCTGCGCAGCCCCTCGAGCGTGGTCTCACGCTCGGCCGCTTGTGAGGTCCCGCCATCGGCACCGAGCACGCTCACGTACACGCGGGCGTGGCGTAGGTCTGGGCTGGTTCTGACGTCGGTCACGGTTACAAATCCCACTCGCGGATCCTTGAGGTCCCCTGCCACGGCGTCACCCAGCACCTGCCGAATCGCCTCGTCGACCCGACGCATCCGTCCTGTGCTCATCCTACCCCTCCAATTCCCCGCCGCAGCCCGGGTCCCTGCCCCACGCGCCACCGCGGATTCTGGAGTTTCCTCAAGTGAGCACATGAGCGATCGAGGACGCCGCCTCGCGCCGGTCATCGCGCCTCAGGAGGAAAGCTCGCGCTCGACCTGTCGCGTCTCGTAGGTCTCGAGCACGTCGCCCTCGCGCAGGTCCTGGAAGTTCGCGAGCACGATCCCGCACTCGAAGCCGCTGGCGACCTCGCGCACGTCCTCGTTGAAGCGCCGCAGGCTCTCGATCGTCGTGTCGTAGATGACGGTCCCCTCGCGCACGACGCGAACGCGCGAGCCGCGGGTGACTTTGCCCTCGGTGACGAACGAGCCGGCGATCGTTCCGATCCGCGAGGCTTTGAACAGCTGGCGCACCTCGGCCTGCCCAAGCGGTGTCTCGACCTCGGCGGGCTCGAGCATCCCCTGCATCGCGGCGCGCAGCTCCTCGATCGCGCGGTAGATGACGGCGTAGGAGCGGATCTCGACGCCCTCGCGGTCGGCGATCTGGCGCGCGTCTCCAACGGGGCGGACGTTGAACGCGAGGATCACGCCCTCGGAGGCGGCGGCGAGCATCACGTCGGACTCGTTGATCCCACCGACGCCGCGGTGGATTATGTTGACCTTGACCTCCTGCTGGGGCAACTTCGCGATCTCGTCCTCGATCGCCTCCAGCGAGCCGGCGACGTCGGCCTTGACGACCAGTCCGAGCTCCTTGACGGTGCCGTCCTGGGCGAGCTTGAAGACGTCCTCGAGCGAGACCTTGCGCCCGGATCGCCGCGCCAGCGCCTCGGTCTTCAGGCGGTTGGCGCGCTCCCCCGCTAGTTGGCGGGCGCGGCGCTCGTTTTCGACAACGCGCACGTGCTCACCAGCCTCGGGCACTCCGTCGAAGCCGAGCACCTCGACCGGCTGACCGGGCATCGCGCGCTTCAAGCGCTCGCCGGTGAAGTCGTGCATGGCGCGTACGCGTCCGAAGTGCGCACCCGCGACGAGCGCGTCGCCGACGCGCAGCGTCCCGCGTTGGATCAGGATCGTCACGACCGGCCCGCGCCCGGGATCGAGCTTGGACTCGATCACCGCGCCGGATGCCTCTGCGCCGGCGTTGGCCTTCAGTTCCTCTAGATCGGTGACCACCTGGATCGTCTCCAGCAGTGTGTCCAGCCCGTCGTGGGTCTTGGCGCTGACGTCGACGAACTCGGTGTCGCCGCCCCACTCGGAGGGCTGCAGGCCGTGCTGGGTCATCTCCGTGCGCACGCGCTCGGGCTGGGCGCCCTCCTTGTCGATCTTGTTGACCGCGACGATGATCGGCACTTCGGCGGCCTTGGCGTGATCGATCGCCTCCTCGGTCTGCGGCTTGACGCCGTCGTCCGCGGCGACCACGATCACCGCGAGGTCGGTCACTTTCGCCCCACGGGCGCGCATCGCCGTGAACGCCTCGTGGCCGGGGGTGTCGAGGAACGTGATCTCCTTGCCGGCGTGACGGACCTGGTAGGCGCCGATGTGCTGGGTGATGCCGCCCGCCTCGCCGGCGACGACCTCCGTCTCGCGAATCGCGTCGAGCAGCGAGGTCTTGCCGTGGTCGACGTGGCCCATGATCGTGACGACCGGCGGGCGTTCGATCAGGTCCTCCTCTGCGTCCTCGAACACCGGCTCGACCTCGACGTCGTCGGCTGCGTGGAGGATCTCGATCTGCTTGTCGAACTCGTCCGCGAGCACCTGGATCGCGTCGTCGGAGAGCGTCTGGGTCAGCGTTGCCATCTCACCGAGCGACATCAGCTTCTTGATCACCTCCGGCACGGCCACGCCGAGGTACTCGGCGATGTCCTTGACGGTTGAGCCTGAGTTGACGCGGATCAGGTCTGTGGCCTCCATCGCGGCCGTGTCGATCGGGGCGATCGTCTCGTCGTAGGTGCCGCGGCGGCGGCGTCCGCGACGTGGGCGGCGCTGGGGCTGGTTGGACGGTCCGCCCTGCTGACGGCGCGAGGCCTGCGAGTCGATCACGACGCGTCGACGTCCCCCGGGGCCGATGTCTCCAGGCGTGCGCTCGCCCGTGCGCGAGTCGCGTGTGGGGCGTACGCGCTCTGCGGCTGCGGCCGACGCGCTGGTGGCGCCTGTCGCCGGCGCTGGCGCGAGCGCAGCTGGGTCACCTGCGACTGCTGGCGGGACTGCGGGCACGGCCGTCGCGGCGGCCGCCTGGGGCGCCGGCGCGGGCGTCGCCGGGGCTGGCGTAGCCGGGGCGCTGGCGGGCGCCGTCGCCGGCGGCGAGCTGGGCGCGGGCGCGCCGTTGGAGCTGGCGGGCGTCGCGCCCGCGCCTCCTCCCAGCGCCTTCAGCGCGGCGGCCTCCTCGACCGAGGAAGCGGGCGCCTTGGCCTCGACGCCGGCAGCGTGCAGCTTCTCGAGCAGCTCCTTGCTCGAGAGGCCGTGCTCCTTTGCGATTTCGTGGACGCGCTTCTTGCTCATGGGCTCACCGATTCTACGAGCTTGGGGTCGAGCGTCACCTTTGCGCGCAGCGCGCGCGGGACGCCGCCGCGGCGCATTGCGAGGGTTAGACAGTCGGCTGCGGGCAGCTCGGGATCGCTGCCGCGGCAGAGGTAGGCGCCACGACCGGGCATCGTCGCGTCGCGATCGTGCACGGCACGCCCGCCCGCCGCTACCGCGATGCGCATCAGCTCTGACTTCGGCGCGATCCGCCCACAGCCAACGCAGCGGCGCCGCGGGGTCACTTGGTCAGACCCAGCGCTGCGCGCCGCATGCCCGCCGGATCGGGCGCTTATGTCGCCTGCTCCTCGGCTGCTGCCGGCTGCGGCTCGGACGCCGGCTGCTCTCCACCGAGCACGGCAGCCTCCTGATCGGCGGCCGGGCTCGCGAGCACGGGCTCGCTGTAGTCCGCGGCGTTCGCCTCGGGCACGCCGTTCGCCTCGCTCGCGCCGGACTCCGACGCGAGGTCGCCGATGTTGTCGCTGGCGATGTGAGCGAGCGCCTGGTGGCTTTCCAGGCCGCAGTAGCGCGAGTTCGGCAGCGAGGCGTTGGGGCAGCGCCTGCCGTTTGAGAGGATTGCCGCACAGCGACCCTGGACCTCCTCCTCCTCGTAGCCGTGCTCGGCCTCCTCGGCTGCGAACTCGGTCTCCGAGCGGATGTCCACGCGCCAGCCGGTCAGGCGCGCGGCGAGGCGCGCGTTCTGGCCCTCGCGGCCGATCGCCAGCGAGAGCTGGTCGTCGGGGACGATCACGGTCGCCTGCTTGGCCTCGTCGTCGACTAGCACCTCGCGCACGCGAGCGGGCGAGAGCGCCTTGGCGACGAAGCGCGCGGGCTCGTCGTTGAAGGGGATGATGTCGATCTTCTCGCCGCGCAGCTCGGATACGACCATGCGCACGCGCGAGCCGCGCGGTCCGACGCACGCGCCAACGGGGTCGACGCCGTCGGTGTGGGAGATGACGGCGATCTTCGAGCGATAGCCCGGCTCGCGGGCGACGTTTGCGATCTCGACGAGCCCGTCGGCGATCTCGGGAACCTCGAGCTCGAACAGCTTCTTGATCAGCTCGGGGTCGCGCCGCGAGACGATGATCGCGGGCCCCTTGGTCGACGGCGAGACCTCCTTGATGACCGCCTTGATCCGCTGCGAGTGGTCGTAGCGCTCGCCCTCCACCTGCTCGGACTTGGGCAGCAGCGCCTCGACGCGTTCGCGCAGCTGCACGAGCGTGTAGCGCGAGTCCGACTGCTGCACGATGCCGGTGATCAGCTCGCCGACGCGGTCGCGGTACTCCTCGTACATCATGTCGCGCTCGGCCTCGCGGATGCGCTGCAGGATCACCTGCTTGGCGGTCTGCGCGGCGATCCGCCCGAAGTCGTCGGGCGTGACGTCACGTTCGTCGATCTGGTCGCGGTATTCGGCGAACTTCTTCGGGTCGATTTCCGGTTCCTCGGGTTCGCGCATCTCGCCGGTCTCCGGGTCGACGGTCGTTTCCTCGTCGATCGTCTCGACGATCAGGTGCGCCTCGAGGCGTTCGGGGATGATCAGCTCGATCACCCTGAAATCGGCGGTCTCGCGGTCCATCTCGACGCGGGCGTACTTGGCCGAGCCGGGCTGCTTCTTGTATGCGGACAGGAGCGCGTCCTCGAGCGCGATCATCAGCTTCTCGGGCTCGATGCCCTTCTCGCGCGCCAGCGCGTGCATGGCCTCAAGGATTTCGCGTGACATGAGTTGCTCTACTCCTCGATCAGGTTCGAACGTCGGATCTCCGAGTAGGGGATCGCGATGACGCCCCCGTCGGCGGCGAGCGTGATCTCATCCTCGGAGGCCCCCACCAGCTCACCGGTGAAGCTCCGCACCGGTCGTGCCTGCCCGCCTGCGCGCTCGCCGTCAGCCATCGGCGCGAGCGGCCGCGGGTGGCGCGTGCGCACCCGCGCACGACGCCCGACGAAGCGCCGGAAGTGGGCGGGCTTGGTCAGCGGGCGCTCGCTCCCCGGGGAGGAGACCTCCAGCGAATAGCGCTCGCGCAGGTCGTTCAACAGCAGCGTCACGCGCTCGCACATCGCGAGCGTGACGCCCTGCGGATGGTCGATGAAGACGCGCAGGCAGCGGCCGCCCGATACCTCGGCCAGCAGCACCTCGATCTCGGGCTCGCTGTCAGCCAAACGGCTCTCAACTTCTGTCTGTAGCACGGTCATCAATCGTCCTTCTTCTAAGTCCTTACGCAAAAAAAGCGGGCGGGCGCCCACTCTCGGCACTGCTACCGGCACCTCTGCACCGGCACGAAAGCTGTCGTTCGAGGATAGCAGTGGCACGCTCGCGCATAGCCGCCTCAAGCGCGCGCGGCGTCGCGGCGAGCGCGTTCGCGATACAGCCGGTAATCGGCCCGCTCGGGCGCCAGCGAGCACGCGAGCGCGAGCGGCTTGCAGGCCTCCGAATGGCGCCCGAGCAGCTGCATCGAACGGCCCAGGCAGAACTGCGCATAGTCGTTCGTGGGAGTCCGCGAGGCGACTGCCTGAAACTCCGCGGCGGCTCCTTCGTAGCGCTGGGCGTGGAACAGCGCGCGGCCGAGCGCCTCGCGGATCGAGGCCTTGTCGGGCTCTAGGTCGCGAGCTCTCGTGAGGGGCACGATCGCGGCCTGGTGGTCGCCGTGGTCGAGCAGATCGCAACCACGCTGGTAGAGATCGTAAACGCTCTCCATGCCTGCAGTTTAACCGCTGCCACGCAGGGTCTCGACGGTGTCGAGGATCGCCTCTGCGACCTCTGCCTTGCTCGCGCGCGGCACGTGATGCTCCTCGATCTGTTGCTCGCCGCCGCCGGCGGGCGAGCGCGCTGGCGATCCCCCGGAGGCGGTCAGGATCGTGACCTCGTTGGCGTCGACGTCGAAGCCGATGTCGCTGCGCGAGATGTCGTTGACGACGAGCGCGTCGAGGCCCTTGGCGGTGAGCTTGCCGCGCGCGCTGCGCACGCCGCGCTCGCCGTGCTCGGCGGCGAAGCCGACGAGCGTCTGGCCGCGATGGCGCCGGGCGGCCAGCCCGGCGAGCACATCCGCCGTCGGTTCGAGAACCAGCTCGAGGCGATCGCGCTCGGACTTCTTGATCTTGCCGCTCGCGGGCGCTGCCGGCGCGAAGTCGGCGACAGCCGCACTCATCAGCAGCACGTCGCAGTCGGCGAACTCCGCCTCGCACGCCTGCTTGAGCTGGGCCGCGGTCACGACCTCGCGTCGCGCGACTCCCGGGGGCGCCGGCAGGGCGACGTTGGCGGCGACGAGCGTGACGTGCGCGCCGCGATCGTGTGCGGCCTGCGCCAGCGCGAGCCCCATGCGCCCGGAGGAGCTGTTGCCGAGGAACCTGACGCTGTCGATCGGCTCGCGCGTGCCGCCGGCGGTGACGAGCACCTTCAGCCCGCTGAGGCTCCCGCGCGGGTGCGAGCCGTTGGAGGCGGGCCGGTTGCCGAGCGCCTGCTCGCAGGCTTGCAGCAGGCTCGCCGGCTCGGGCAGTCGCCCGATGCCGTGCTCGCCCCTGGAGGCCAGGCGCCCGACTCCGGGATCGAGCACGATCGCACCGCGCTCGCGCAGCGTCCTCAGGTTCGCCTGCGTGGCCGGGTGCTCGTACATGTGGTTGTTCATCGCCGGCGCGAGCACCAGCGGGCAGCGCGCCGCGAGCGCACAGCTGGTCAGCAGGTTGTCGGCCAAGCCAGCAGCGAGCTTTGCCAGCGTGTTCGCCGACGCCGGCGCGATCAGGTACACGTCGGCGTTGGCCACGAGTTGCAGATGGCTGATCGGCTCGTGTTCCGCGGGCGCCTGGTCAGGGAAGGCGCCGCGCGCCGGATCGTGCTCGAACTCGCTGCTGAGGACCGGCGCGCCGCTGAGCGCGGCGAACGAGGCCGCGCCGACGAACCTCTTGCTCGCGGGCGTCTGCACGACCCGCACGACGTGCCCGGCGCCGGTCGCCAGGCGCACGAGCTCGAGCGCCTTATACGCGGCCACGCCACCGCTGACGCCGAGCAATATCCGCGACATGACTACAGGTTGTAGAGGGCTCTCGCTCGCCGAGCAAGCGCTGGCCTATGCCTTGCGCGGCCACAGGGACCGATCCAAGATCGGCCAGCCGGCCAAGCGAGACAACATTGACGGCCCGCCCGCCCCACGTGGCGTAGCGATCGGGGAGCGGATGCTCTCGCCCGATCGGCCAGCACACGAGCGACCGAGGACGAAGCCTCGCGCCGCCCATCGGCTCTCCTGGCTACCTGTAGTGGTACTTCATCTTCCCTGCTGCTACCTCCTCCAAGGCGATCGTGAGGTAGTTTTTGGAGGCGGTGTCGACCATCGGCGGCGGGAACTCGTCGAAGGTCCCCTCACCGAGGTTGTGGTAGTAGCTGTTGATCTGGCGGGCGCGCTTGGCGGCGACGATCACGCCGGCATAGTTGGAGTCGACCTGCTCGAGCAGGCGGTCGATGCGGGGGGAGATCACAGGTGTGTTGCCTTTCCTTGTTGAGCTTGAAGTGTAGTGCCCCTTCAGTCGAGCTCCTCGGCGACGATCGCGGTGAGTCGCTCGAGCGCCTCGTCGAGCCGGTCGTTGACGACCACATGGGCGAACTCCGGCTGCGCGGTGAGCTCCTGCTCGGCGACCCGTAGTCGCCGCTCAACCTCCTGCGGATCGTCGGTGCCGCGTCCGATCAGCCGCGTGCGCAGCGCCGCGAGCGACGGCGGGGCGATGAACACCTGCACGGCCTCAGGCATCGCCGCGCGCACCTGGCGGGCGCCCTGGACCTCGATCTCGAGCACCACCGGCACGCCCGCGCGCACGCGATCCTCGAGCTCGGAGCGCAGCGTGCCGTAGCTGCGCCCGGCATAGTCGGCGTGCTCGACGAAGTCCTCGGCGCCGACCCTGCGATCGAACTCCTCGCGCGTAAGGAAGTGGTAGTCGATGCCGTCGCGCTCGCCGGGGCGCGCGGCCCGCGTTGTCGCCGACACCGACAGCTCGAGCGCGGGCAGCCGCTGCATCAGCCCGCGGATCAGCGTTCCCTTGCCGACCCCCGAGGGCCCTGTGATGACGAACACGCGCGCCACCGCTGGGACCCTAGTGTCGGCTGCGGCGGGAAACGAATGCGACCGTCAGTGGTGAAGCAAGGAAATGAGCTCGGAGCGCTGACGCTCGGACAGCCCGCCGATCGTCTTGCTCGGGGCGATCCGGCAGTGCGCGAGGATCTTGTTGACCTTGACGCGACCGTACTTGGGAACGGCGAGCAGCATGTCGAACACCTTGGCTGTCTCGACGTACTCGGGTGGCTCGAGCAGGAGCGAGTGGATCGAGCGTCGACCCGACTTGAGGTCGCGCTTGAGCTGAGCCCGCTGGATGCGGATCTGGTTGGCTCGGGCGAGCGCATCCATCCTCTGATTGAGGGATCGCTCGGGAGCAGTCGAGGTGTTTGAGGACGTCGTTCCGGTTACCGGCGCCATGGGCGGCGAGTCTACACACCACGGACGGCCGATCAACAAAAATCTACGAATTCACCTCAACCTCAAGCTGAGGTCGAGATACATCGAGGCTGCTGGATGGTATCGAGGCGCGTTTGCAGGGGTTTTTCGCTATCGCAGCCCGCGCGCGATCCTGGCGCCGGCAGCCGGGTCGCGAAAGCTCTCTGTGCCGACCGCAACGAGCGTCGCCCCGACGTCCAGCAGCTCGCGCGCGTGGGCAGAGCTCTGCACGCCACCCATGCCGATCACCGGGATCGCGAGGCGTGCCGCCACCGCCGCGACCTGGGCGAGCGCGACGGCGCGGATCGCCGCTCCAGAGAGCCCGCCGGTGCCCCCACCCAGCCACGGAGCGCGCGTGCGCGGCGCGAGCGCGGTCGCGCGCAGCGTGTTGATCAGCGAGACGGCATCGGCACCGCCCCGCTCTGCGGCCCGCGCGCAGGCGGCGACGTCGGCGGTGTTGGGCGTGAGCTTGACGATCAACGGCTTGGCGCTGCGCTCGCGAACCGCGCGCACGACCGCCTCGAGCTGCAGCGGATCGGCGCCGATGTCCAGCCCCGTCGCGACGTTCGGACAGGACACGTTGAGCTCGATCGCCGCGATCTCAGCGCGACGATCGCAGGCCTGCACCAGCTCGGTCAGCTCCTCGGCGCTGGCGCCCATGACGTTCGTGATCAGCGGGACCGGTCGGCCCGCGCCGAGCTCCGCGGGGGCTCTCGCAGCGGCAGCGGCGGTGATCTCCGCGAGCTTGGGAAGGTCCTCGTTGAGGTAGCCGTCGAGCCCCTTGTTGGGAAGACCGATCGAGTTGATCAACCCGGCGGGGGTCTCCCACAGGCGAGGCGCGGGGTTGCCGGCGCGCGGGCGCAGCGTGATCGTCTTCGAGACGTAGGCGGCGAACGGAAAGTGCTCGAGCAGCTCATCGCCGAAGGCCTGTCGCGCAGCGATCGCGTCGAAGGTCCCGGAGCCGTTGATGATCGGATGGGCGAGCTCGAGGCCGCAGAACTCGACGCTCATCGAGTCCCGCCCACCCCTCCCGCGTGCTCGTCGACGCGCTCGAGCATGGCCGCGTCGATGACCGGCCCGTCGAGGCAAACCCGCAGGTAGCCCCCACCGCGACGGGGCACGACGCAGCCGTAACAGGCGCCGAAGCCGCACGCCATCCCAGCCTCGAGCGCGAGCTGCGCTGGCACCTCGTGCAGCTCGCAGAGCGCTCTGACCGCCTCGAGCATGGCGGCCGGCCCGCACGCATACACGGCGACGTGCGGGTCGCTCTCGATCTCCTGCGCGAGCAGCTCGGTGACCAGCCCGTGGTGGCCCACCGAGCCGTCGTCGGTGGCCACACGCGCGTTCCGCAGCAGCGCCGCACCAGCGGCGCGCTCGCGTTCTCGAAAGCCGAGCAGGACCGTCGCGGGCGCGCGCGAGGGGTCCTGCGCGAGCGTGTCCTGGAGGATCGCGAGGGGCGCGATCCCAACGCCGCCGCCGACGAGCAGAGCGCGGCGCTGTTCGAGATCGCCACCTTCGAGCGTGAAGCCGCGGCCGAGCGGAGCGAGCGCCCACACGCGCTCGCCTGGGCGCAGCTCACACAGCCGCCGCGTCCCGGGCCCGACATCCTCGAGCAGGAAGTGAGACTGCCCCTCGGCGTGGCGTGCGAACGAGAAGGCGCGCGGCAGGTAGGGCCGCTCGTCCTCGCCCCCGCCCCAACGCTCGACGGCGGCGATCATCGCGAACTGGCCGGGCTCGGGGACGTGAGGGCGCTCGCCCGCAGGGTCCACCACGCGCATGACGCGGTAGGCGCCGAGATCATCGATACCGGTGACGGTCAGCTCGCGTCTGGCGAACGGAGCCTGGCTCACGCCACCCCCGCCCCATCGGGGCTGGCGGAGCGCTCGCTGCCGGGGGAGCGGCTGATGCCGTGCAGCTCCTGCAGGCACAGGACCTCTGGCGGGCCGCTGCGGTGGGAGCTCGCGATCGCTCGCGCGGCCGATATGCCCGCGGCGAGCGTCGTCAGGCAGGGGATCCCGTGCGCGACGGCGGCGCGACGGATCTCATAGCCGTCGGTGCGCGCACCGACGCCCGTGGGCGTGTTGACGACGAGGTGGACATCGCCGCGCTCGATCCAGTCGAGCACGTGCGGCGAGCCCTCGGCGATCTTGTTGAGCGCCTGTGCCGGCACGCCCATGCGTGAGATCGCCTCGGCCGTACCGCGCGTGGCGACGATGCGAAAGCCGCATTCGTGCAGGCTCTGCGCGACAGCGAAGGCCCCTGCCTTGTCGGCGTCTGTGACCGTGATGAAGACCGTGCCCTCGCGCGGCAGCGGCACGCCGGCGGCCGCCTGTGCCTTGGCGAACGCGGTCGGGAAGTCGCGCGCGATACCCATCACCTCGCCGGTCGAGCGCATCTCCGGGCCGAGCAGCGCGTCGGAGCCCTCGAAGCGATCGAACGGGAGCACGGCCTCCTTGACGGAGACGTGGTCGCCGTAGCCGATCCCCTGGCGCTCGTGCGGGAGCTCGAGATCGGCGATGCGCTCGCCGAGCATGATCCGGCAGGCGAGCTTCGCGAGCGGCAGCCCGATCGCCTTGGATACGAACGGGACGGTTCGTGACGCACGCGGGTTGGCCTCGATCACGTACAGCTCACCGGCGGCGACGGCGTACTGCACGTTCAGCAGGCCGACGACGCCGAGCGCCAGCGCGATCTCCCGCGTGGCGGCGCGGATCTGCTCGAGCATCTCCTCGCCGAGCGAGTGCGGTGGCAGCACGCACGCGCTGTCGCCGGAGTGCACGCCGGCCTCCTCGACGTGCTGCATGATCCCGCCGATCCACACCTCCTCGCCGTCGCAGAGGGCGTCGACGTCGACCTCGGTGGCGTCCTCGAGAAACCTGTCGAGGAAGATCGATGGGGCGCCCTCCGGGCTGCCCGCTCGGGTCGCGTCGTGGCCCGACCCGGCGCCGGCGAGCTCGCGGTGCAGGTAGTCGGCGAGGCCGTCGTGGGCGTAGACGATCTCCATCGCGCGGCCGCCGAGGACGTAGGAGGGGCGCACGATCAGGGGGAAGCCCACGAGGTCGGCGCACTTCAGCGCCTCCTGCAGCGATTCGGCGGTGGCGTAGGGCGGCGCCTTGTAGCCGAGGCGGTCGAGCAGCGCACCGAAGCGCGCGCGGTCCTCGGCGAGGTCGATCGCGTCGACGCTCGTGCCGAGCAGCGGCACGCCCGCGTCGACGAGCCCGGCGGCGAGCTTCAGCGGTGTCTGCCCGCCGAACTGCACGATCACCCCCAGCGGCTGCTCGACCTCGACGACCGCGAGCACATCCTCGAGCGTGAGCGGCTCGAAGTAGAGGCGATCGGAGGTGTCGTAGTCGGTCGAGACGGTCTCGGGGTTGCAGTTGATCATGACCGCGTCGCGCCCGGAGTCGCGCACCGTCATCGCGGCGTGCACACAGCAGTAGTCGAACTCGATGCCCTGGCCGATGCGGTTGGGCCCGGAGCCGAGGATCACGACCGACTCGCGCTCGCCGCGGCGCACCTCGTTGGCTGGCGTGCGCTCCCAGCCGGAGTAGTAGTAGGGGGTTCGCGCGGGGAACTCGGCGGCGCACGTGTCGACCGAGCGGAACGAGCGCTCGCCGGCGAACGGCGCGTCTGGGTCGAGCGCCAGCGCGCGCAGCTCGCGCAGGAACCACGGGTCGACGCGCGTGCGCTCGTTGATCGACTCGATGCTCGCGCCCCTGGCGAACAGCTCGAGCACGGTCTCGAAGCGGTCGGCGGCCGGCGTCTGCAGGCCCTCCAGCAGCTGCTCGTCGGGGATTCCCGCGAGGCTTGGCGACTTGTCGAGCTCACGCGAGCGCAACGCCTTGGCGAACGCCTGCTGGAAGGTGCGCCCGATCGCCATCGCCTCGCCGACGGACTTCATGTGCGTCGTCAGCGTCGCGTCGGTGCGCGGGAACTTCTCGAAGGCGAAGCGCGGCCACTTGACGACGACGTAGTCGATCGTCGGCTCAAAGCAGGCTGGCGTGGCGCCGGTGATGTCGTTGTCGATCTCGTCCAGGCGGTAGCCGACGGCGAGCCGCGCGGCGATCTTGGCGATCGGGAAGCCGGTCGCCTTGGAGGCGAGCGCGGAGGAGCGCGAGACGCGTGGGTTCATCTCGATCACGAGGATCTCCTCGGTCTCGGGGTTGACCGCGAACTGAACGTTCGAGCCGCCGGTCTCGACGCCGACGGCGCGAATGACCGCGATCGCCTGGTCGCGCAGCTGCTGGTAGAGGTGGTCGGTGAGCGTCTGCTGCGGCGCAACCGTGACGGAATCGCCGGTGTGCACGCCCATCGGATCGACGTTCTCGATCGAACACACGATCACGACGTTGTCGGCGCTGTCGCGCATCACCTCGAGCTCGAACTCGCCCCAGCCGATGACCGACTCGTCGAGCAGCACCTGCCCGATCGGCGATACCTCCAGGCCATGGGCGACGATCCGCTCGAACTCCTCCTCGCTGCGCGCGATGCCGCCGCCGCGCCCGCCGAGCGTGTAGGCGGGACGCACCACGCACGGAAGCCCGAGCGAGCCCTTCTGCCCGTGCGCCCCGGTCAACGCCGCACGCGCTTCCTCGAGGCTCGTGACGATCTCGCTGCGCGGCATGCGCAGCCCTGCCTTGGCCATCGCCTCGCGGAACTCCTCGCGGTCCTCGGCGCACGCGATCGCCTCGTAGTTGGCGCCGATCAGCTCCACACCAAAGCGCTCGAGCGTGCCGTCGTCGTGGAGCTCCTTTGACAGGTTGAGCGCGGTTTGGCCTCCGAGCGTCCCCAGAAGGGCATCGGGGCGCTCGCGCTCGATCACCTGCGCCACGGGGCCGGCGAGCAATGGCTCGATGTAGGTGGCGTCGGCGAACTCGGGGTCGGTCATGATCGTCGCCGGGTTGGAGTTGACGAGCACCACCTCGTAGCCCTCCTCGCGCAGCACCTTGCACGCCTGCACGCCGGAGTAGTCGAACTCGGCCGCCTGTCCGATCACGATCGGACCCGAGCCGAGGATCAGGACCTTATGGATGTCATCGCGCCTGGGCATCAGGCGGCCTCGGCGATGCGCTCGAGGAAGCGGTCGAACAGGTACAGGCTGTCGTGCGGGCCGGGACCGGCCTCGGGGTGGTACTGGACGGTGCCGCCGGGGACCTCGAGCAGCTCGAGGCCCTCGACGGTGCGGTCGTACAGGTTGACGTGCGAGAGCTGCGCGGCGCCGAAGTCCGTCTCCCAGCGCACGGGCTCGTCGCTGTCGATCGTGCGCGAGCCGCCTGGGCCGAGCGCGGCGAAGCCGTGGTTCTGGGAGGTGATCTCGACGCGACCGCTCTGCAGGTCGCGGACGGGGTGGTTGGCACCGTGGTGGCCGAACGGCAGCTTGAACGTCTCGAGGCCAACGGCGCGGCAGAGCAGCTGGTGGCCGAGGCAGATGCCCCATACGGGCTTGCGCCCGACGAGCGCGCGCACGGTCTCGACGACATAGGAGAGCGCGGCGGGGTCGCCGGGACCGTTGGAGAGGAAGACGGCGTCGGGGTCCTCCTCGAGCAGTTCATCTGCGCCGCTGGTGCATGGGTGCAGCGACACGCGCGCGCCGCGGGCGACGAGCTCGCGCACCATCGAGGCCTTGATGCCGGTGTCGAGCACGGCGATGCGCGGGCCCTCGCCGCTGCCATGGCGGCTCACCCGCTCGGGGGTGACGAGCCGCGCGAGGTCCTGGCCGGCCATCGCCGGCTCGGCGTCGATCAGCGCGCGCGCGTGCGACTCGGACATCGCCCCCGGGAACACGCCGCCGCGCATCGCACCGGCCTCGCGGATGTGCATGACGAGCGAGCGCGTGTCGACGCCGCTGATCGCCTGCACGCCGCAGTCGGCGAGCCAGTCGAGCCAGCCACGCTCGGCGCTGGGCGCGTCCTCGCCGTTGCACGCCTCGCGCATGATCGCCGCGCGCGCCCACGCGCGCTCGGACTCCATCGCCTGCGAGCTGACGCCGTAGTTGCCGATGTGCGGGTAGGTGTAGGCGATCAGCTGCCCGGCGAAGGACGGGTCGGTCAGCGACTCCTGATAGCCCGACATTCCGGTTGTGAACACGATCTCGCCGACCGCGGGGTGCTCGGGGTTCACGTCTCCGCACGCCTCGCCGTCGAAGCGCGTGCCGTCCTCCAGCAGTACGTAGGCGCTCGCGTCGCTCACAGGATCAGCGCCTGGACGGCCTTGAACTCTGGGGTGCCAGCTCGCTCGAGCAGCTCGAAAAGCGCCGCCTCGACGGTGCTGATGACCGCGCCGGCGCCTTGCATCCGCTCGAGGCCGCGCTCGTAGTCGAGCGGGTGCCGGGAGCCGACTGCGTCGGCTGGGATGTGGACGTCGAGCCCGTCATCGAGCAGGTCGTGGACGGTCTGGCTGACGCAGACGTGCGTCTCGATGCCGCAGACGAGCGCCTGCTCGGCGCCGGCGAGCTCGAAGCCGTCAGCGCGAGCGGCCGAGAACACGCTCTTCTCGATCGTGCGCTCGCCCTGGAGACCGACCTCGGGCGCCGTGTGCCCGAGTCCTTTCGGGTATTGCTCGCTGACGAGGATCGGAAGCTCGAGGATGCGCGCCGCCGCGAGCAGCGTTGAGCAGGCACGGGCGACAGCCGCGAACGAGTCATACGGGCGAAAGCCCTCCTGCACATCGACCACCACGAGCGCTGCGCGATCGCGAGACAGCAAGCTCATGACGATTCCTCCGAGCGGCTCGGCATCAGGCGCCCACCAACGACAGCGCGCGGTCGCGGTGGGCAACGGCGCCCGCGGCGAGCGTCAGCAGCACGCGACCCTGCAGTTTCCGGCCGGCAAAGCAGCAGTTCTCCGAGCGGCTCTCCCAGCCGTGCTCGCCGGCAACCCACGTCGCGTCGAGATCGACCAGCACGAGGTTCGCCTTCTCGCCGGTCGCGATCGACGCGGTCGGCAGCTCGAAAAGGGCGGCAGCGGCGGTCATGCGCTCGACCAACAGCGCCAGATCGATGATGCCCGGGAGCACGAGGCCGGTGTAGAGAGCGGCGAACGCGGTCTCGAGGCCGGTGCTGCCCATCGGCGCTTGCTCGAAGGGAACCTCCTTCTCATCGCGCGCATGTGGCGCGTGGTCGGTGGCAACGCAGTCGATCGTGCCCGAACGCAGCCCCTCGATCAGCGCCAGACGGTCGGCCTCGGTTGCCAGCGGCGGATGCATCTTCATGCGCGTGTCCATGCCGCGCACGTCCTGCTCGGTCAGCAGCAGGTGGTGGGGGCTGACCTCCGCGCTGACCCGCCAGCCGCGTGCCTTCGCGTCTGCCACCGCTTCCACCGAGGCGACACACGAGAGGTGCTGGAAGTGCACGCGCGCACCCTCGTACCCGGCGAGCGCGGCGTCGCGCGCGAGCATCGTCGACTCGGCGACGGTCGGTATCCCAGCGATGCCGAGCGCGGCGCTGACGGCACCCTCATGCATCGCGCCGCCGTGCGAGAGCGTCTTGTCCTCCTCGTGTAGGGCGAGGACGCCACCACACAGACGCTGGTACTGGAGTGCCTTGCGCAGCATGCCTGCGCTCTGAACTGGCTTGCCATCGTCGCTGAAGCCGAGCGCGCCCTCCTGGCGCAGCTCGGCCATCTCGGTGAGCTGCTCGCCCTGCAGGCCGCGGGTGATGGCCGGCAGGAAGCCGACCGGAATGCGCGCCTCGCGCGCCGCGGCGTCGCGCAACGAGCGCAGCAGCGGCGCAGAGTCGAGCACGGGATCGGTGTTCGGCATCGCAATCACAGCAGCAAAGCCGCCGGCAGCGCCCGCGCGGGTGCCGCTGTCGAGGTCCTCCTTGTGCTCCTGGCCAGGCGTACGCAGATGCACGTGAGGGTCAAAGAACGCGGGCATCAGCCGCAGGCGGCCGTGGCCCTCGATCAGCTCCTCCTCCCCCCCGTCCTGCGCCGGCGCCAGCGCGCCCGGCTCGGCGAGCTCGACGATCTCCCCGGCGCGCACGCGCAGATCGCGGCGGGCATCCAGCCGCGAACGTGGGTCGAGCACGTGTACGTCGCGCAGCAGAAGCTCGGCGGGCGAGTGGAGCCCGCCGATCAGTGGCTCGGACACGCTCACGCCGCTTGACCCTCGGCGACGGGCTCCGCGCGTGCGGGTGACGGCCCGGCCGGCGGGCGCGCCTCTCTCCCTGCGAGCAGCTCATACAGGACTGCCATCCTCACGACCACGCCGGCTTCGACCTGCGCGGTGATGACGGCCTGCGGCGAGTCGACGACCTCGCCAGAGAGCTCGACGCCGCGGTTCACCGGACCGGGATGCATCAGGGTCTGGCGCGGTGAGAGGCGCTTGCCGTTGATCTGATACCAGGCGGCGTACTCGCGCATCGACGGCACCCACGTCTCGCTCATACGCTCGTGCTGCATGCGCAGCGCGTAGACGACGTCGGCGCTCTCGAGCTCGTCCAGCGTGTAGCGCACCTCACAGCCGAGCTCCTCGATGCCGCGCGGGATCAGCGTCGGCGGACCAGCGACGGTGACGCGGGCGCCCATCCGCTGAAAGGCGAGGACGTTCGAGCGGGCCACGCGCGAGTGCGCGACGTCGCCGACGATCCAGATCGACGCACCATCGATCGCGCCGAGATGACGCTGCAGGGTGTAGACATCGAGCAGCGCCTGGGTGGGATGCTCGTGCTTGCCGTCACCGGCGTTGACGATCGCCGCGCTGCACCACCTCGAGACGAGCTCCGCGGCACCCGCCCACGGGGTGCGCAGCACGATCGCGTCCGGCTTGTGCGCGCTGAGGGTCAGCACCGTGTCCTTCAGCGACTCGCCCTTCTCGACGCTCGAGCCGCTCGCGGCGAAGTTGACGACGTCCGCTGACAGGCGCTTGGCGGCGAGCTCAAACGAGCTGCGGGTGCGCGTGGAGGACTCGTAGAAGAGGTTCAACACCATGCGTCCGCGCAGCGTCGGCAGCGTCTTGATCTCACGGTCTGAGACTTCGGAGAAGCGCTCGGCCTGGCTGACGATCCGCTCGATGTCCCCGCGCTCGAGATCCTCGATCGAGATCAGGTGGTTCATGCGCCCACCTCCACCATGCGCGCCGGCGCGATCGCGACCTCGTCGATCCCGTCCAGCTCGCGCAGACGCACGTACACGTGCTCGGCGCTCGCGGTCGGCAGGTTCTTGCCGACGTAGTCGGGGCGGATCGGGAGCTCGCGGTGACCACGGTCGACGAGCACCGACAGCTGCACGCGTTGGGGGCGTCCGTAGGCGAACAGCGCCTCGATCGCGGCGCGCACGGTGCGCCCGGTGAACAGCACGTCATCGACGATCACGACCGTCAACCCCGTGATGTCGAAGTCGATGTGCGAGGCGTGCAGCACGGGCGCGTCGGGGCGCGTGGCGACATCATCGCGGTAGAAGCCGATGTCGAGGTCTCCGAGCGCGACGTCCGTGCCGAGGATCTCCTCGAGCAGCCCGTGCAGCCTGTGCGCGAGAAATGCGCCGCGGCGGTGAATCCCCACGAGCGCCGGTGCTGACTCTCCGGGGTTGCGCTCGAGGATCTCGTGCGCGATGCGCGTGAGCGCCCGTCCTACTTCCTCCTCGTGGAGGACCACCTTCTCGTCGGCGGACATCGTTTCCTTCCTGGCCTCACGGGACCGGGTTAAGGAGCAAGCGGAATGTATCAGGGAGAGGCGACAGGCTCGCGCGGATTTGCCGCCCGGCTGGAGGGCTGAGGCTCGCCAGACGCGGATGCGGCGGGCTCGGATGAGGCGGCTCCGCCTTCCGCCTGTGCGCGCTCGCGGGCAACGCGATCGGACCAGCGCTCGAGTGCTGCGCCCCCACGCTCGGGGAATGGCACGTCGATCGTGTCGAAGTCGCGCGCGAGCTCCGTTGCGGCGAAGGTCGCGCGTGCCTCCTCGCGAAGCTCACGTCCCCCGTAACGGCTCGAGATGTGCGTGAGCGCCAGCAGCCGCACATCGGCGTCGCGCGCGAGCTCGGCGGCCTGGCGCGCGGTGCTGTGCGAGGTCTGGCGGGCCCGCTCCGCCTCCTCGTGCAGGAACGTGGCCTCGTGCACCAGCACGTCCGCCTCGTGGGCGGCCACCGCGAGCGCCTCGCACGGCGCCGTGTCACCGGAGAGCACGACCTTGCGTCCCTCTCTGGTCGGCCCCATCACCTGCTCCGGCCTGACGCCGTTGACCGTCTCACCGCGCTGCAGTCGACCGAAGTCGGGGCCGGGTTTGACCCCGAGCTGCTCGGCCAGACGAGGGTCGAGATGACCGGGCCGCGTCTCCTCGACAATCGCGTAGCCGAATGCCGCGTTGCCCTTGTGGCGCACGGGGATCGCCGCGATCAGATAGCCGTCGCGTTCGACGCTCTGGGCCGGCTCGAGCTCGACGACCTCGCACCGATAGGGCAGGCGGCCGAAGACGATGCGCATCTCCGTCATCAGCGCCTGCAGGCCGACGGGCCCGTACACGGTGAGTGGCTCGCTGCGTTCGCGCAGCGCGAAGGACTTCAGCATGCCGGGCAGCCCCAGCCAGTGATCGGCGTGGAAGTGCGTGATGAAGACGCTATCGAGGTCGAGCAGGCCGACCGAGCGCAGGAGCTGGCGCTGGGTGCCTTCGCCGCAGTCGAACAGCACTCGGTCGCCGCCACGACGCAGGAGCACAGCCGGCAGACCACGCCTCGCGCTTGGCACCGAGCCGGCCGTGCCGGCGAAGAACAGCGATAGGTCCATGCTCGCTACGGTAGCGACGGCGCGGCGCGCACGACCGGCACGCGACACCTCGCCCCACGGCGGAAAGGCGCGTCCGCTGCGTAGAAGCCGAGGGCCTCGTCGATGTCGCCGTCGCTGAAGGCGCGAAAGATGCCGCGCGTGAGGTCCGCCAGATCGGCGTCCTGGAGATCGTCAGCCATCTCACGACGAGTATCCCGCAGGACCGTCGGAGGGCCAACCGGCACCGGGCCCTAGAATCGGGCTCCCGCGCCCGTAGCTCAGTGGATAGAGCGCTCGCCTCCGGAGCGAGAGGTCGCAAGTTCGAATCTTGCCGGGCGCGTAGTTGGAATGCCTGGCGTGGCGCTAGATTTGGGGGCAGGCAGGCTCATCGGTTGAGGCTTGAGGTCGGTGGTTGGAGCGCTCGTCTGCCACCGACTGCCATTTCACGCGACCTCCCGGGCCTGCGCGGCGCCCTCTCTCCTCCTTCCCGTGTCGCCGAGCGAGAGTCTCCGGGCTCCTTACATCTGTCAGAGATCAATCAGATGATCAACCGCGTCAAGAACATGTGGAATGGGAACTCGAAGAGATCGAGGCGAAAGTCACTGGGTTCCCTGAGCCGGGCAAAGTCAGCATCCTCCTGGACCAGGGCGAGGTGACCGTACCTGCGGCAACGGTCCACGCCCTGAACGACTGAGCCGCCTCGACCCCGGCATCTAGAGGACCTGGACGGATCGCCTCAACCGCTTGTGTCGAGTGGGTCGCTGACCCGCCAATCGCCTATCGTCGGCGCGTGGCTCTTGACCCGATCATCTCGCTCGCCTTCTCGCTCGCCGACGCCCGGGGAGTTGCGTGTGCTTCCTCGGCGCCGGCGTCTCCGTCGATGCGGTGTCCCGACGAGCTGGGGCATTCTGCAGGATGGTCTGTTGCGACTCTACCGGCAGGAGACCGGACGCGACTCAACGCCGACCGAGAACGAGCTCGATGGTTGGCTCGATGAGCAGGGCCTCGGTCATCTTGGGTATTCGTCACTGCTGGACCTGATCGCGCCCGACCCGGCCGTCCGACGGGAGATGCTCGCCGGGTACTTCAACGACGTCGCGCCCGGCCCCGCCCACGAGCTGCTCGCGGACCTTGCAGCGGCGGGAATCATCAGAGTGTTCGTCACGACCAATTTCGACCGGCTGCTCGAGCAAGCACTTCGGGCACGAGGGCTGGAGCCGGTCGTCGTCTCCGACGACGAGACACTGGCGGTCGCTCCCAAGCGCGAGCACTCGCCCGTGTTCATCGTCAAGGCGCACGGCGACTACATGCAGGAGACGATCCGCAATACGCCGTCGGAGCTCACGGAGCTTGACCCGAAGCTCGGTGAGGAACTCGCCCGGATCGTCGACAACTACGGCGTGCTGGTGATTGGCTGGTCCGGACGTGACCCCGCGCTCGCCGAGATCCTTCGAAACCGCAACTCGAGGTACGGCGTCTGGTGGCTCTCCATCACCGACCCGCCCGAGGACGATACGGCCGCGCTCATCGAGAGCACCGGCGCGAGGGCCATCGTGCGCGGGTGCCGGCGAGTTCCTCGCCGATCTTCGGCGCCGCGTCGAGGTGCACGAGCAACATGAGACCGGCGATGACCCAGGGACTGTGCATGACGAGACGCTCGCGCTCGTCAAACGCAACGACCCCGTCGAACTCACCGAGATGCTTAGGCGCGAGCGGTACGCGTTCGAGTCCGCGTCCGAAGCGGTGCGAGCCGAATACGCGAACCAGCAGGGCTCCGAGGCCGTGAAGGAGGGCTGGGGGAAGCTGTCGGCCGCGACGGACCGCCGGCTCGCCTCGCTGATTCCGCTTGCCATTCACCGCCCCGACGTCTTCGACGAGGAGATTCGCGCGATGACCGCTTGGGCGGGCAGCGTGAAACCGCGAAACGGGCTAGCTGCGTGGGTCGACATCTGGCGGCTCCCGTTCTTCGTGATCGGGATGGCGATCGGCGCGCTCGCGGTGCGCCTCGGACGCTACCCCGCTCTGACCTCGCTCTTCGCCGGTGGCTGGACCGACCCGAACGGCTACAGGACCAGGTTCGTTGCCGCGCCGGACGAGCTCGGGCGTGTGGTCACCGCGAACCTCGGGCCGAAACCACAGCAAGGCAAATGGATCTTCCCCGAGTGGCAGTGGCTCATCACCGAGCTCCCGACGAAGGACTGGCTCGCGAACCGCTACCCCGAGTGGCTTCGCAAGGACGGCGAGCCGTGGCAGTCGTTCATCGAGTTCAGTCTCCTGCTCGATATCGCCTCAGGGGTGCTCGCCGAAAGCGGCCGCGTTGCGTGGTGGTCGCTCGACTCCGCGGCCGCCGCAGCGTTCGCGCAGCGGCTACAGCGCGACATGCCGCTACGTGCGAAGATCGCCGACGTGGTGGGCCTCGACCTACAGGCCTTCGACGAGAAAGCGCCCGAGGTCCTCGAGAACAGCCACGGGATCGGCACCTTCCCCGACGTCGCCCGCGTCGTGAATGCGCTCAGGACTGGGAATCCCTGGTAGCCGCACAGGCACGCTCCGTCAGTCCGCTCCCATCCTGTAAGCGCTCGCCGGGGCGGGTCCCCCGCACCAGCTCAATGGCCTCTGCGACGTCGCGGGCGAGGGCAGTGCTTCGAGCAACGTCCGGGGAAGACTCGTGCTCGCGTCCCATACCTCGATCGCCACGAGCCGATGGGTCGTCCGGTCGTACTCGCGCAATCCCTCCGGCACCCGCTCGCTCACGAGATCATCGGACTCGCCGGTCGGGAACCCACGCGATGTCCGTATCGGCGTCGTAGTGGGCGAACATGGATCATGTCGAGCGACCGTCTGCCGAACTCTCCCTCCAGCTACGAGCTAGACGGCCGCAAGCGCCGGTGCCAGCTGGTCGGCGGTTGTCTCAACGGTGTCGGGCACGGTGACCGAAAGGCGCCCGTCGCGCTCCAACACGCGCCGTGCTCCGAGCACCGTCAGACCCACGATCCGACTGGTTCCGGGCGCGTAGCGGACGACGTGGCCCTCCGGCGTCTCCTCACCCTCGCCCGCCTGCGGCTCGCCTACATGCAGATACAGCACGTCGTTGTCAGCATCGTAGTCGGCGTGATCGAAGCTCAGCGGCCCGATCGTGATGTTTACGCGCTCCATGATCTTGGGTCCTTCCGGTTGGCGAACGCGGAGACGATCCGCGCCGGCACCTGCTCATAGCTTACGACGACCAGCAGCCATCGACTGGGACCAACGCCCCGCGCGTAGTAGCGGGTCCGCTCAGCAAAGATCGGGTCGACAGCAACATGATCGGGTTTCGTCACAGCCCGCAGGACCTCGGACAGGTGCCTGTCGATCTCCGGATGGTCGCGGACGATCTTCGCGCGCCACACGGCGTCCGCCAAGATCACACGCCTACCCTCTGGGTCGGTCGTCTCAGCGGTTGTTGGCTGATCTTGCACGACCTATCAGGATGCCCGTTCGCCCGGATGCGGTCCGGGGAAATGGCAGCCCTGCCACTATCTCCCTGAATCGGCCGCAAATCGGGGCCATCCGCCGAGAGGCACGTCACCACGACTCATAGCGCAATCCCGCATTACAGCGCGGTTTTCGCCCCTCACCCGTCCGCCCCCAAGACGCCTCCGGAGCGAGAGGTCGCAAGTTCGAATCTTGCCGGGCGCGCTTGAGTTTCACACGCGCTGGGGGTGCGCGGAACGGGGTTCAGCTCCGGCCCCGCTGGCCGGCTTGTGAGGCAGCCGCCTGACGGCGTGGCCCGGCGCCGCCAGGCGCTACCGAGCTGGCCTCTGCCGCGGCCGAGACGCTGCCGCCTTACCGGAGGAGCACTCACAGCCATCCCGGTGGCTCGGGTCGCAACAGTGGGTGGCGCTCGGCGCACAGCAGGTGGCCTGCGTCTCCTGTGCACAACACGAGTTCGCGGTCGTCGCATCGATCGCGGTCAGCTCAGCCATGCGGATAGCTCCTCCAGGGCGTCGGGGATCACGTAGTAGTAGGCCCACAGTCCCTGGCGCTCGGAGTCCACGATGCCCGCGTCGCGTAGCTTCTTGAGGTGGTGGGAGAGCGTGGGCTGCGAGATGTCGAATAGCGCCACCAGCTCGCAGACGCAGACCTTGCCGGCGTGCTTTCGCAGCACGTCCACGAGTTGCAACCGGACCGGGTCGCCGAGGGCCTTGGCGACCGCGGCCATCCGTAGCGCCTCCCCGCGTTGCACATCCGGATAGACGACGGGCTCACAGCACGGCGAGCCGTTGGCGCGCTTCTGCTTCGGGGATAGCTCCAGATCGACAGGCATCAATCTACTTATATCAATAACACTCACGACTGTCTATGTAATACGATCGGCGCGATGAACACGCCTCCGCTTGCTCGCCGTCTGCTCGCTGAGCTGTTGGGCTCTGCGTTCCTTGCTGCAGTCGTGATCGGCTCGGGTATTGCGGCGCAGACGCTCTCGCCGAACGACGTCGGTCTCGAGCTGTTCGAGAATGCCGCCGCCACGGCCGCAGGGCTCTACACCATCATCCTCATGTTCGGCCCGCTCTCAGGCGGGCACTTCAACCCCGTGGTCTCGCTCGCCGACGCGAGCTTCGGGGGCATTCGCTGGCGCCACGCACTCGCCTACATACCCGCGCAGGTGGCTGGCTGCGTGCTCGGCGCCGTAGTCGCGAACGGAATGTTCTCCCTGGCCGCCATCAGCATCTCCGCGCATCACCGCGCCTCGCCGGCGCACCTGTTCTCCGAGGTGATTGCCACCGGGGGGCTGCTGCTCGTGATCTTCTCGCTCGCACGCACCAAACGCGCGAACACCATCCCCGCCGCGGTCGGCGCATACATCGGCGCCGCCTACTTCTTCACCAGCTCAGCCAGCTTCGCCAACCCGGCGATCACCATCGGGCGGATGTTCTCCAACACGTTCGCCGGCATCGCCCCTGCATCGGTGCCTGGGTACGTGATCGCGCAGCTCGCCGGGGTTCTCGCGGCGCTCGCGCTGCTGGCAGCCCTCTACCCCGACGTGACATCCGCCGAGGCAGAAGAGATCCTCCTGCCACACCACCAGGAGCTCACCGGCTGATGGCGAGCGTCCTGTTCGTGTGCCTGCACAACGCCGGTCGTTCGCAGATGAGCCAAGCGCTGTTCGAGCGCGCGGCGGATGGGCGCCATACCGCTGTCTCCGCCGGCACCACCCCGGCCGAGCAGGTTCATCCCGAGGTCATCCAGGTCATGCGCGAGCTCGGCATCGACCTGGCCGGCCGGCGCCCGCAACTGCTCACCCGCGAGCTCGCCGCGCAGGCCGGTGTGGTCGTGACGATGGGCTGCGGTGATGCCTGCCCATACATCCCCGGGAAGCGCTACATCGACTGGGAGCTACCCGACCCGAAGGGCCGCACAATCTCCGAGGTGAGAGACACCCGCGACGACATCGCACGGCGGGTCACAGCGCTCGCGGCCGCACTAGACACGGAGGCGTAGTCTGCGCATCCGCGCGAACGGCCCTGCCCCGCGAAGAAAGCGAGAGGTCCCTGGGCCTGAACGTCCACGTCTCGAGCCGACCTTGTCGCTCGCTTCACCCCGTTGGTGAACTCGATCCCTCGAGCTGCTTCAGCCGCTCGACCGCTGCGCTGACGTGTGTGAGATATCGCTTGACTGCCGTTTGCGCGGTCGGCTCCTCGGCGTGGTCGGGAAGCGCACGCAGCAGGTTGAGCCGGCTCTCCGCTATCCACGCTGAGACGTCGGGCTCGCTCAACAACCGCGCCTCCGTTCTCCATGTGCGGCTGATCATGCGCGGCCAATCCTCGACGCTGCTGGGGTATGGGTTGGGTGGGCAGAGCCGGTTCTTGTCCACGTCGTCGTCGCGGTGGGCCTCGACGAAGCCGACGAGAGCTGCGTTGAAGCACGGCGAGAGCTGCCGCACCTGCTGGAGCACGATCCGACCGGGCTGGAAGATCGGGGTGGCGGGGGCGTTGTTCAGGCCGAGCGCCGTGCAGTCCACGTGCAGGACGTCGGGCCCGGTCTTGGTCTCCCCGCCCTCAAGCACAATCCGGTCGGCCTCGATCCGCCGCACTCGGCCGAGCCTGACGACGTCTTCGATCTGCCGCAGGGCTGCCAGCTCGGGCGCGCTGAGCATCGTGCCGCGGTACATCGTCGCCGGGCACGACGGATCGATGCGAGCCAGTCGCCCCGATGCCTCGAGCCGCTCGAAGAGGTCATCGAGGCTCGTCGCATGGGCGCCGGCCTCGGCATCGAGAGCGTTGCCCTCCATGATCGCGCCGACCTGCTCGAGCGGCTGAAAGTGCCTGCGGTCATAAAACCACGCGTCGCGGGGCCGGATCCAACGAATCCGATCCGGCTGAACGTTGTTGTCCAAGAGCCACGTGCACGCGTCGGCGGCCGTCTTGCCGGACCCGAGGACAGCGTAGGAGCAGTCCGATTGCGCAGCTGACGGCAGGTCGTTGACGGGGACGAGCCGAACGCCCGGCGCCGCCTGAAACGGGGCGGCGTGGGTGGCGGGGATCGACGCCTCGAGATATCGCGCATCAACGACCTTGCGACGTACAGCGACATCGTGAACCTCTCCGGTGCTCAGGTCCCTGACCCGCTCAGAGTCACCCCCGCCGCCCAGATACTCATGGCCGGTGAGCACGCGGCCGCGGCCTGTCTGCGGGAGGCGCGCGGCCGCCTCGGCGAAGTACTCAAAGACCTCATCGCCCGTCGCCCGCTCGTAGTACCCGGCGTTCTCCCCGACCTCATCGACGCGATCCTCGCCAAGCGCCAGCGAGTTCACGCCGTAGAACGCGGAAGGAATATGCAGGCGAACGAACGGATACGCATCCGCCCAGTGACCGCCCGGGGCCTCTCGACGGTCGATCACCGTCACCTCGACATCCGCCTCGGCTACCAGCGCATCGGCGAAGGCAAGGCCACTCGCGCCAGCCCCTACAACCAGATAATCGGTACTGACGAGCATGTTTCAGGCTACGGGTTGAGCACGCGCGCGGTGTCGTAGGCGCCGGGTTCGAGGTGTTGCGTTCTGCGTCGGTAGGCGCTCCATGTCCACGGCCACTGGTTGGGGTCGTTGCCGTTCTCATCGACGTACCAGCTCGTGCAGCCCGTGTGCCAGACGGTCCCCGCGAGGGCCGTTCGGAGCTCGTGGTTGAACGCGTCTGCGCGCTCGCGCCGGACCTCAATGCGGTCGGCGTCCCCACGCTGGAGCGCGTCGAGCGCCGCGATCACGTGCGCGACCCCTGCCTCGATCACGTAGATGACCGAACCGGTGCCTCCGTTCGTGTTCGGTCCGTAGAGCAGGAACATGTTGGGAAAGCCCGGCACGCTCAGGCCGAGGTAGGCGCGGGCGACGGGGTCCCACTCCTCGGCGAGGGCGCGGCCGCCCGCGCCGATCACCTCCATCGGCGCGACGAATGCGTGGCTCTCAAAGCCGGTGGCGAGCACGATCACATCAGCGGGCCGCTCGGTCCCGTCCTCGGATTTGACGCCGGTGGGAGTGACGTGCGCGATTCGCTCGCTTATCAGGTCGACGTTGGGCTTTTCGAGGGTCGGGTACCACGCATCTGTGAGCATGATCCGCTTGCAGCCGATCTCGTCGGTCGGCGTGACCTTCGCTCTCAGATCGTTGTCGTTGATCGCCTTCTTGATCTGCCAGCGGCCGGCAGCGCGAAATGGGGCTAGGAGCCACTGTTGGCTTGTCATCGCCGCGGCGCCGATGTCCATGAACGCGAATGTCGCCATCCGGTCCAGGCGCTGCAGCCCCGGGAAGCGCTCGAACAGGTGCTTCGCGCGCTCTGAGTATGCGAAGTCCATCTTCGGCATCGTCCAGCCGGGCGAGCGCTGGTAGACGTCTATCTGCCCGGCCACCGGCTGGATCGCCGGGACCGCTTGAATCGCGCTGCATCCGGTGCCGATTACGGCGACGCGCTTGCCGACGAGGTCGACATCGTGGTTCCACTCCGCGGTGTGAAATACCGGGCCCGCGAAGCTGTCAAGACCGCTGATCGCAGGCGCTTTTGGGATCGACAGCTGGCCGCACGCGGTCAGCAGGATGTCGGCCTCGAATGATCCGGCGCTCGTCTGCAGCTGCCACTTCGCGCGCTGCTCGTCCCACTCCGCCCGTGTGACCTCGGTGCCGGTTCTGGCGCGCTCGAGTACACCGTGGCGACGGGCGACTGCTTCGATGTACTGCTGGATCTCGGCCTGCGGCGCGAAGCGCCGTGACCAGCGCGGGTTCGGTTCGAAGGAGAACTCGTACAGGTGGGAGGGCACGTCGCACGCCGCGCCCGGGTAGGTGTTGTGCGCCCACACACCGCCAACCCGCTCCCCGCGCTCGAAGATGGTGATGTCGGGGTAGCCGGCGCGGACGAGCAGCACCGCCGCACCTACTCCGCCGACGCCACCCCCGACGATCGCGACCGACGGCCCCTCGCCGCTGCCGACCACCCGTCGCGGGCCACCGCCATTCCCGCCCGCATCCGCGTCAGTGCTCACCCCCCAAGATTACGGAGAACGACGTCCAATCGCCTCGTCGGATGCCGCATTCCTCTGATGAAGAAGCGTTCACGAACCACGACAAGGGCGGGATACTCCACACCATGCCCGAGAAGTCCACGACCTCCGACCTAGTGGAGTTGCAGAAGCGGCTCACCGCAGCGACCAACCGCGGCGACGTCGATGCCGTCGTGGCCTTCTACGCAGCGGACGCCGTGTATGACATGTCGCCGGTGGGTATGGGCGTCTTTCAGGGGCAGGCGGCGGCACGCGGCTTCATTGAGGACTGGTGGGCCTCCTACGAGGAGAGCGGGTTCGAGGCCGAGGAGACCCTCGATCTTGGCAACGGCGTTGGCTTTCGCGTGCTCGTTCAGAAGGGCCGTCCAGTCGGCACCAGCGCTGAGGTACAGCTGCGCTACGGAACCGTCAGCGTGTGGGAGGACGGCAAGATTGCGCGAATTACGAACTACACCGACATCGACAAGGCTCGTTCCGCCGCCGAACGCCTCGCACAGGAGCGGGGGTAGGCGATGTCGCAGGAGAACGTCAGAGTGGTTGAGTACGCGATCGCAGCGATCAACGCGAGGGACCTCGAGGGCTACCTCGCCTGCTGCACCGAGAACGTAAAGCTGGAGACGCCACTGGCCGCCGTTGGAGGGGTGTACGACGGGATCGACGGCATCAGGCGCTTCTTTCTCGACATCGAGGAAGCCGCACCCGATTTCCGAATCGCGCTCGACCGCGCGGAAGGCGTCGATAGCAAGCGGGTGCTCGCGTTCCTGCGCACCAGCGGGACTGGCCGAGCCAGCGGCATTCGCATGGCAGCGCCTAGCCAAGCCAACGTGTACGACCTGATCGACGGCAAGATCGGCCGCATTCGCATCTTCTTCGACCATCAGGAGGCCCTCAAAGCGGTGGGTCTGGAGGAGTAGCGGACGGGAGAGTCCGAGGCGGCGCGCCAGATACCCGCTACGCCCGGTCACCGCACTGGTCACTCGCAGAGTCGGGTGCTAACGCGGCAACGCCTCCAAGGGCGTCCGGTCGCCGACAGACCACCGATGTCCGAACGGATCCGTGAAGCCGCCTTGACGGTGAACTCCCCAAGGGGTCTCATGATCCGTCGGCGGCTCTACCGCCGTCGCGCCGTGCTCTCGAGCGTGATCGACGAAGCGGCCCGGCTCATCGACGAAGACCTCGATCCGTGTGGTGGTGAGGCCCACGTCGGTCGGGCTCGGCTCCGTGTTCCGGCCCGCTACGGCCTCGTGAATGAAGAACGGCGCGCCGCCGATGTGGAGCCCGGCTACTCCGCCGAGGTTCCAGAGCTCGGCCGCGCCGAGCGCCGCCGTGTACCAGTCGACTGCGGCAGCAGCGTCGGTCACGATCAACATCACCGAGAGAAGAGGGCCGTCACTTTCGCTATTCGCCATTCGCACCCCACGACACGTTACCGCCGCGCCTGCGATCGGCCACGACGCCAAACGCGGCGTCATCCGTGACCGCGACGCGTGCTCGCGCAGTACGATGGCACGATGGGAACGCAGGCGCGCGTCGTGCTTTACGTGCTCGCGTTGGTAGCCGTCGTGGTAGGCGTGGACATCCTGTTCTTCAGGCATCGGTTCTGGGAGCGCCTGATGGTGAACGTTGGGATTGTCCTGGTGTTCGGGGCGTTCTACCTGAGGTTCCTGCAGCGCGCATGAGCCGGGACGCCCGCGACGAACGAATCCAACATTCAGCCAGAGCGGGCCGCCACGAACCGACACCCGACGCCGTAGCCTCAGCTGCGGCACCGGGCTCTCCGGAGGGTCCCGGAGAGCCCGAAGCAACGTCGTCGCTACCGCTCTGCCGTAGCTGACCTCAGACCGCTGTGCATTGTCCGATCTTGCGACCCCCGACCCTGTTGGGGCGCCCACCCGAATCGCCGTACTGCGCGGCGGGCACATTGCCGAAGCAGATCAGGTCCCCGGAGATCTTGTTGGTGACTATCTCTGTGGAGTCGGGCAGGTTCGTTTCTTCGCTTATCGTCACGCCAACGTTGTTGAGCAGGATCGCGCTTCCGTCGATCGTGTTGCGCAGGACCCCGAACCAGGCACCCTGCCAGCCGGAGACATAGAGGTTGCCGCTGATGATGTTTTCCTTGATTGGGAAGTTCACGTAGGGGCTGAGCACAGGCCCGGGGCCACCGCCGAACGAGGCGACGTTGCCGTGCACCGTGACGGCCGTCAGGTACATCGTCAGGGGTTGATCGGCGACTATGTTTCCCCCCACCGAGTCGTTCGTCGTCGTGGTGCCACACGGCGGGAATGGGCCCAGCGCACCGGGGCTGCAACCGAGCGCGAGGATCGCGCCCTTGCCGACCAGCACGTTGCCGCTGACGTGCACGGTGCCCAGCGTGAACGCGTCCAGACAGGCACCCGGGGCGACCGTCAGGTTGCCCAAGACGGTCAGGTTCGTCCCGCTCTTGACGTACTCGTTGCCGGTGATCGTGAGGTCTGCGTAGATGCCCGAGATCGCCGTCCCCGCGCTCGCGCATATCGGCGGCCCTTCGAAGGGGTCCGCCGCGGCACTCGACGCCGAGACCGCGAGCGCGAGCGCGAGCGCCGCACACAAACCAACGAGAATCCTCAGCTTCGCCATTCTCCAGCCTCCTTAAGCCTCAATCAGAGTGGATTGCGAGCGCGCCACGCGGCTCCCTAGCCGTCCGGGAGCGTCTCGTCCAGGGGAAACTACCACCCGCAACGAGCGCAACGTCGCCGGAGCAAACGAAACTCGCTTGCTCCTCTCAGCGCGCTCACACGGTGCTGCCCGTATACCCATCACGGGGCCACTAGCGCGCTACCACCGGTCGCGAAAGCGCAAGTCGGGACGGCGGCTCGCGACACTCAACCGCCGTCCCGATCGCCCGCGTGTACGCTCGCGCGAGCGCTGCGCCGGCGCCTCAGACGGATGCGATCTCGCGAACCTGGGTCAGTCGCAGGCTGTTGCCTGACGGGTCGCGGAACCCGGAGTCGATGCCATACGGCCGGTCCTCGGGCTCCTCGGTGAACTCGACGCCGCGCGCCTTCAGCTCCTCGCAGGAGGCGTAGCAGTCGTCGGTCGTGAGGAATACGGTCCCTGCAAAGCCCTTCGCCATCAGGCTCCGCACCTGCTCTGCCGTCTCGGGGTCCATCATCGGCGCTCCGGGGATTGCCATCAGCACGATCGAGAAGTCGGGCTGCCCTGCTGGGCCAACGGTCAGCCAGCGGAAGTTGCCCATCTCGGCGAGGGTGACGTCGGCTCGCACCTCCATGCCAAGCTTCTCGGTGTAGAACGCGAGCGCGTCGTCCTGGTCGTGGACCCACAGCTGCGCGTTGGCGATCTTGATCATTTGTTGCTCCTAGGGGTTGATGGAACGTTGCTGATCAAGCTAGTGCAGCGCAGGCGGTCTGTCTTCTCCAAACGTGCGGTGTCGCGGGCGCCCGTGGGCGCGTAGTACGCACGTCGGGACGAGTGCGTGTTGGGCTGCCGGCGGGAAGCTCGCGCGATAGGCGGTTGGAGCCATGCCGTATGTGCGCGTAAAGCTGGTCGTGAACGAGCCGACGCTACGCAGTCCCACGGAGAAGCAGATGTCGGCGACGGACCGGTCGGTGCTTCGCAGAAGCGCGGCCGCCCGCTCCAAGCGCCTGGTCAACAGGTACGCGTGCGGCGACTCGCCGAAGGCGCGGCGGAACTCGCGACTGAAGTGGGCACGCGAGAGCCCCGCGGCGTGCGCCAGGTCGTCCACGTCGAGCGATTCGAAGTAGCGGCTGTCGGCCGTGTCCTTCGCGCGAAGCAGGTGGCGGGCCGGCGGGACGAAGGCCATGCATCGAGTATCGCACCCGGCCGTGCTGTCCGGTCGGGCCTTCTCGAGACCGCAACTCGCCACGCCAACCAGAGCGCGGCGCAGCGTTTGCCCTACCGCACGGTTTCAGGCGTGGGTGGACATCGCGGCGTGCTCGAGGGCCCATTCCACGGCGTAGTCCGCGACTTCCTCCCAACCCTCCTGACCGACCGTGAAGTGCGAGCGGCCGGGGAACTCCTTGTACTCGGTGAGCGCCTCGGAGGAGCGCTGAAAGCGCTTTGACGCCTGTCGGTCGACGGAGGCCGGAACGACGTGGTCTGAGCCTCCGGAGATCAGCAGAAGCGGCGCCCGATCCTCGTTCTTGAAGTCGAGCTTCAGCGGGGTGCGCGGGTTGAAGTTCGCGAACGCGCCTTCCCAGAGGACGCGACCGGGGCCGGGCACCGCGTAGCGCTCCCACGCGGCCTTCGATTCCTCGTCGCTCATCGTGTTTGTGAACGCGTACTGGAACTCCTCGAACGTCAGCGGCACGGCGTGGTGTTTGTTGGTCGGGCTTTTCAGGATCGGGAAGCCGGACTTGAGCGTCGAGAAGGGAAGCTTCGTAACTCCCCTCACGGCCGCGGCGTCGATCGCGACGCCCGCTGCGCCGAGGCCGCGGTCGATCAGGATCTCGGTGAAGGCGCCTCCGAAGGAGTGGCCCATGATGATCGGCGGGCGCTCCAGCTCGCGGATGATCGCGTCGTAGCTGTCGAGGATTTCCTCGATCCCGAGGTGCTCGATCCCGCTTGTGTCCTTGCGCAGCTCATCGATGTCGACGTCCATCCCGGGCCATGGCGGGGCCAGTACGGTGAGCCCACGAGCGCTGTAGCGCTCGATCCAATGCTCCCAGCTGAGCGGCGTCATCCACAGCCCATGGATGAGCACGACCGTATCGGGGCCGTTTGACTGATCAGGGCTCATATCTGCCTCCTCATCTCGGCGCTGGTGCGTGACGATGCGTGCAGACGTCCCGGGTCTCGAGTGCGGCGCGAGACGCTTACCCGTGTGTGCGACTCTACGCCGCTCGGGCGAGCCACGTCGAGACCCCGTTTGCGTCGGTCGCAGTAGTGTGCGCTCGTGGATCTTGAGTTGTCGGACAAGGTCGCCGTCGTGACCGGGGCGAGCAAGGGGATCGGGCTCGCGGTCGTCCGGGAGTTGGCCGCCGAGGGCGCCAAGGTCCTCGCCGGAGCCCGCCATGTCTCGCCCTTGGAAGGGATCGAGGGTGTGACCCCTGTGACCGTCGATCTCGCAGACCCCGACGGCCCGGCGCGGCTGATCGGTCAGGCCGTAGAGGAGCTCGGCCGCGTGGACGTCCTCGTCAACAACGTAGGCGCCGCGCACGTGCGTCTCGACGGCTTTCTGAGCCTGCTGGACGCCGATTTCGAAGCCTCGCTACAGCTGAACTTCTTCGCAGCCCTTCGCGCGACCCGTGCTGCGGTCGAGGACATGACCAAGCGCAAGCACGGCACCGTCATAAACGTTGCGTCTGTCAACTCGTTCTTCGAGCCAGACGGTGGAGTGATTGATTACGGTGCCGCGAAGGCCGCGCTGGTCAACCTCGCGAAAGCGTTGTCGCAAGAGCTCGGGCCGAGCGGGATTCGCATTACGAGCGTGTCGCCCGGCCCGGTCGCGACGGACCTCTGGCTCGGCGAGCACGGTGTCGCCGAGACGGTCGGGCGCGGGACCGGCGAAGGCGCAGACGCCGTTCGCGACCGGATGGCGGCGAGCATGCCGACCGGCAGGTTCACCACCCCCGCCGAAGTCGCGACGATCGTGGCCGTGCTCGCCTCGCCGCGCATGGCCAACGTGACCGGCGCGAACTGGGTCATCGACGGCGGCCTCGTGAAGACGGTTTAGCCGTTCCTGGCATTCAAGCAAGGACGCTAGAGCGGGCGGCTCAGGCGGGTGACGCGGTCCGCCCCGAAGGCAGCTCACTGAGCTGGCGGAGAACCTTCGCGTAGACCTCATCGGCGTCGGCGATGTCGGCGAACACGACCGCGTTGGCGCTCGCCGAACGGGAACCCGGCCAGCCGGGTTCGCTTGCGAGCCAGCGATTCGCGCGGGGGAACGAGCCGATCAGCAGCGTGCCTTGACCGCCGCGCGCAGGCCGCTTCTCGACGGGCGGATAGGAGCCGAGCCACACCGACGTCGTACGCTCCCCGCGAGGCCACGAGGGTCCGATCGAGATCACCCGCTGATCGGTGAGCGCATACAGCGTGTGCCTGCGAATCCATCGTCGCGCGAACAGCCGGCCGGCGATCAGGTACAGCCCGATCGCGACGAACGGAACACCCCAGAGTGCGTTCACAACGCTGCCGCCCGCCCCGCGCGAGGACAGCACGCTGGCCTCCCAGAAGATCGCGAAGCTGCCCCACGCGAGGCTGAAGGGGACGAGCACGGCATCCTGGGCATAGAACCAGCGGCGGCTGTCGGGGCGCCCGCTCCAGAGCAGCCGCTCACCGGACGCGAGCTCGCCCGCAATGCGATTCTGCGCCTCAAGCTCGACGAACACCGCGCGCCTCCACACCTGCCTTTACGCAGTCCGTTCGTGCTGCGGATGATCTGTGCACGCACCTCACATGTGCGTGATCGGCACGTCACGAGCACGGCTTGATCGACACCTCGCGTCGCTACTCGCTGTGCGCCTCGCCGCCATCCTCGTCGTGACCTTCGCTGGCGAGGTGGATGACGAACGTCAACGTCACGGCGCCGACGGCGAACATCGCCAGCACGGCGAGCACCAACACAACCGTGCTTTCCGATACGCAAGCCGCGGCGACGAGCGCGACCGGGATCGAGATCCCGAGCACGCCCACCAGCAGCGGGGACGTCTCGGAAGCTCCCGCGGGAAACAGGCTCTTCTTGGCTTCGTCAGGCACCGTCGACCTCCTGGACCGCTCGAGATTGGCAGCCGATAGCGTACTAGCATGCCCCCGCGACGCTAGCGCCGTGCGAGCACCACCACGGGGATCTCGCGCTCGGTCTTGGCCTGGTACTCCTCGT
Organism: uncultured Solirubrobacteraceae bacterium; assembly: GCA_963759265.1. Taxonomy (GTDB): domain Bacteria; phylum Actinomycetota; class Thermoleophilia; order Solirubrobacterales; family Solirubrobacteraceae; genus Palsa-744. The sequence continues at coordinate 2,522,723 of CAVWYR010000001.1, read as the reverse complement.
ACGCCGGCCACACCTCGGCCATCAGCGACCACAGGCGGGCGCGCTCCTCTCCGGCGGCGACGCTCGCTCTTACCGGCACCGTCTCATCCTTGACCTCGATCGTGACGTCGGGGTCGGCCTGGAGGTTCTCGAACCAGGCCGGGTTCGCCGGCGCTCCGCCCTTGGATGCGACGACGACCCATCGCCCACCGTCGCTGCGCTGGATCAGGGGCGTCGTGCGCGACTCGCCCGAGCGGCGTCCTCGCGTGCTCAGCAGCAGGATCTCGGTTCCGCGCCAGTGATACCCGCGCTCGCCGCCGGTCTCGCGATAGACGCGCACGTGCTCGGCGCCAAACAGCTCGTCCTCGGAGTCGGCCATCGAGCCCGAGTCTAGCGACGCCACCCGCTGCGGCGCGTCGGCGGGCGCGTACTGATACGGATCTAGCGGTGATGGCGAATCTCGACCAGGCGCGGCGCGCAAGCTCGTTCGCGCGTGTCGCCGACGAGTACGAGCGTGGACGGCCGGGCTACCCGCGCGAGGCGATCGACTGGCTGCTCGGCGCCCGCTCGCTCGAGGTGCTCGACCTCGGGGCCGGCACGGGCAAGCTCACGGCCGCCCTGCACGACGCCGGCCACCGTGTGATCGCCGTCGAGCCGCTGGCCGAGATGCGCGCGATCCTCACATCGAGGTTGCCGCAGGTGCGAGCGCTCGAGGGCACGGCGGAGCGGCTGCCGCTCGAGGACGCAAGCGTCGACGCCGTCACCGTCGGCGCCGCCTTCCATTGGTTCGACCACGACGCCGCGCAGGCAGAGATCGCGAGGGTCCTGCGCCCTCCTGGCGTGCTCGGGCTGCTCGGCAACGCCTTCGACGCATCGCTCGCGTGGGTAGCCAAGGTGCGCGAGATTCTGGGCCCGCCCGCGATCGAACGCCGCGGGCACTGGCCCGCCGTCGAGGACCTGCTCGATCGCTTCGCCGAGGTGGAGGATCGTGAGTTCTCGCACGAGCAGCTTGTGGATCGCGCGACCTTGAGGGATCTCGCGAGCTCCCGCAGCAGCCTTGCCGTGATGTCGCCGGCTGAGCGCGGGCGCGTGCTCGAACGCCTCGATCTGCTCTGGGAGCGCGAGCCGGAGCTCATCGGCCGTAGCGACGTGCTGCTCCCGTGGCGGACGCGCGTGCGCCGCTGTGCGCAAATACGATGACCCACCTGGTCGCGTTTCTGCCGAGCCCGTCGAGCAACGGCTTCTACCTGGGGCCGCTGTTCGTGCACTTCTACGGCCTTGCCTACGTCTTCGCCGTGATCGCGGCCGTGCGCATCACGATCTGGCGCTGGGAGGCCGTCGGCGGCAACCGCGAGCTCGTCTACGACGTCGCGCTGTGGGGCTTTCCCGCCGGGGTGATCGGCGGGCGACTGTACTTCCTCGCGACCAGCTGGAACGAAGTCCCGGCGCACTGGTGGGGGCCGATCGCGATCTGGGACGGCGGCCTCGGCATCTGGGGCGGCATCGCGCTCGGCACGCTCGTCGGGATCCTCGTGCTGCGCCGCCATCACGCCAACGTCGCGCTGTTCATGGACGCAGCCGCGCCGGCGCTGCTCGTCGCGCAGGCGATCGGGCGACTCGGGAACTACTTCAACCAGGAGCTGTTCGGCTCCCCGAGCACGCTGCCGTGGGCGCTGGAGATCGCGCCGGCCCACCGACCCGTCGGCTACGCCCACTACGCGACCTTTCAGCCGACGTTCCTCTACGAGATCATCTGGAACCTGCTGTTGGCGGCGGCGCTCGTGTGGCTCGGGCGGCGACGCACGATTCGCCCACCGGGGCTGTTCGCGCTGTATGTCGCGGGCTACTCGTTTGCGCGCATCGGCGAGGAGCTGTTGCGCGTCGATCCGGCGCACCACATCTTCGGGCTGCGCGTGAACTTCTACGTCGCCACGCTGCTGTGCGTGGCCGGGCTCGTGTGGTTCTGGCGCATCCAACGCGCAGGCGGGGCGGGCCCTGGTGAGGCTCCGCCGCCGCAGGGCAGCGCCGCGGACGTGAGTGACCCCAGCGCGCGCAGCGAGGTTTCCAGACGCTAGCCTGGGCCTAGCTCTACAGCTCGAGATAGCGCAGCACGACGCGCCCGAGCACGATCACATCGCCGTTGCGCAGGTCGGCCTGCTGGATGCGACGACCGTTGACGTAGGTGCCATTTGAGCTGCGGTCATCGAGGATCCGCGCGCCGGCGGGCCGCGGCACGAGCATCGCGTGGCGCCGCGAGACCGAGGCCTCATCCAAGCGCAGCTCCGCGTTGAGGCCGCGTCCGACGTGCATCACCTCTGCGGCCAACGGGATCAGCAGCGTTTGCTCGGGACCCTGAACCTCGATGTAGCGTCCAGGCTCGACGGCGTCGAGTGGCATCGCGCGGTGGCGGACACGCTCGTCCAGGCACGCCGTCGGGTCGAACCTCTCGGTCATCCCGTCTGCGGGCGCGCCCGTCTGGGCGGGGGGGCGAATGAGTGTCTGTGAAGTCATATTGCTAAGCAAACCTCATGCTATTCACGCGAACCTCAATCCTCATTAAGAAAACATGAAGTACCCCGGCGACGGCATGCGCAAACACGGCGCGCCCGTTGCGACGCTCTCACCAAGCCTGTTCCGGCCCGCCGCCCGCGGCCCCCGGCACGTCCGTGCGCGCACCGCCGCCGCCGGCGGTCCCCGTGCGGGCGCGTCGCCGTCGCACGTACAGCACGAACGCCAGCCCGGCCAGGACGATGATGGCGCCGAGGATGATCAGCGCCAGCGGCGCCTTGGAGCTCTCGGGCGTCCAGAACAGCTGCCCGTCGATCGAGCCCCTTCGCGTCCCGACCGCGATCGGCACCTGCCAGTCGAAGATGAGCGTGCGCTTGCTCGTGTTCTTGACCCGCGCAGGCGGCACCGGCGACATCCAGTGGATGCGATGGTCGTGCCATTCGAACTGCCCGGTGCGGTCGAGCACTTCCCACCTCGGCGGCGCGCTCGAGCTTGCGATCGGCGGGACCGTGACCTGGGCGTAGAAGTTCGTGTTCAGATAGGTCGCCGGCGCTCGCACGTTCTGCTCGACGGTGCCGTTGGCGAGCACACGCGCGTACGGTTCCCCTTCGTAGCCGTAGATCGTGACCGTCTGGCCGGTGCGGTTGGTCATCAGGATGCGGTCGGCGAACTCGAGCACCTGGAAGCTCAGCCCCGCGATCTTCGGCGTCACGGACGTGATGTCGGAGCGGTAGTCATAGCTCGAGCCTTGATCGTTGATCGGGTTCTCGCTCTCGCTCGTGAGCTTGCCCGCGGCGACGGCGGGCGCGCTCACGAGCATCGGCTGCGCCATCAACACGGCGCCCAGCAGAGCTAGGATCAGGCGGCGGGCCATGCCCGCGAAACCGTAGCGCAGCCCCGCGGGGGTCATGTCGCGACATCGGAGAGCAGCCACAGGCCGAGGCTCGTAAAGGCAACCATCACCGCGAGCATCCAGTACTGGCTGCGCACCGCCTCTCGTGGATCCTTGTACATCACGAGCGCGCGGTCGTGCGCGAGCGCCAGCGCGCCGACGTGGCCGGTGATCAGCGCGGCGACCTGCACGTACCAGATCTCGACGTAGGAGATGACGTGGTAGTCGATTTGAAAGTGCTTGGTGCCGAAGATGTTCGCGCCGTTGCCGAGCGGGTCCGAGGCGAGGTAGACCATTGCCTGGCTCTGCCACAGGAGCAGCGAGAAGTAGTGGGCGAGCACGTACGCGAAAGCGATCGGCACAAGCGTGTGCACGAACGCCCGCACGAGCGTATCGGTGGCGTAGCGCTGGCTGACCCTGCGCATGCCGAAGATCCCAGCCCGGTAGACGCCGCCGATCAGCAGGATGCAGAACAGCAGGCCGACCGAGTAGGCGAGCTCCTGCGCGGGCGTGGGGTTGAAGCCCAGGCTTTCGAAGGCGCTTTGCAGGTGCGGCTCGCTGCGCTGCCACAGCGAGCTGTTGCTGAAGCCGTCGAACGTCGTCGTCCCTATCTGCGTGCAGATGAAGGCGACCGTGCCCGAGCGGATCTCGAGGCCGCTCACGCCACTGAGCGGGCGGCGCAGGTAGACGACGCCGTCCCGCCCGCGCACGAGCGCCGAGAGCTTGCTCAGCAGGTTGAAGTACACGCCGAACCCGTCAGCCTGCCCGCTCCACTCCTCGATGCCGAACAGCGCCATCCCGACGAGCATCACGAGGAAGTACGCCAGCGACAGCGCCGCCAGCGTCGACGGGCGATCTTTTTCGACGTAGATCAGCTCGAGCCACGCGAAGCCCACGATCCACGCGGACGCCGGCCACAGCCCGAGCCAGCGCGGGTAGCGCAGCGGCGGGCCGCTCGCGCGCCCCCGTCCCGGCAATCGCACGAGTGAGGCCAGCGCGCGCGCACATGTCCGCCAGGGGCTCAGCGCGCGGAACACGTCACCGAAGAGGACGCTCGCGACCGGCGTGCCAACCCAGAAGATGACGTAGATGAACGTCACCGAGAAGTTCTCCGTGTCGACCTGAGCGCCGGCGAAGCCGCTGTAGAGCACCAGCGCGAACAGACCCACGCCGAAAAGGCCCGCCAGCCATTCGAGCGCCTGCGGCAGCGTGAACAGCCTGCGCCGATGCTGCTCCTGCAGTTGCGGGCGCGTCCACATCGTCGCGAGCGCGACAAACGAGACGACGAGCACGATCGCGGCCGCCCAGCTGAACAGCCACACCGGGATCGGCAGATCGGCCTTGCCCACGATCCCGTGCGCCGCGGCGTTCGCCGGGAACGCCAGGGCCACAACCGCCAGCCCACCGAGCAGATAAGGCAGCATGCGGCGAAACGGGGCTCTCATGCCAGCGGCAGTGTATGCGTGCGCATAGTTGATCCCGCCCGAGCGCGCCGCGCTCGCGTACCCTGCACGCTGCATGCTCACCGTGCCGTTCGCCGTCTCCACCGACGCCGCCGCCATCCTGCAGCTCGTGCCGCTGGCGATTCTCGCGGTGCTCTACGCCCGGCGCGCACGCTCGCTCGCCGAGGGCGCGCAGCGGCTTGCGCGCTGGCGGCAGACCTGCTTCTACGGCGGCTTGGCATCGGTCGCGATCGCGCTCGGCGCGCTCGCGCGCATTGGCCAGGAGCTCCTGTTCATGCACACGCTCGGGGATCTCCTCATCGGCGAGATCGCGGCCGCTTTGATCGTGCTCGGCCTGACCGCGCCGCTGCTCGCCCCGCTGCTGCGCATCCGCGCGGTCGATCGCCTACGCGTGCTCGCACACCCGCTGCCCGCTTTCGCGCTGTGGGCTGTCAACCTCTACGTCTGGCATCTGCCGGCGCTCTATCAAGCGGCGCTGCGGCACCCCGGCGTGCAGGCGCTGCAGCACGCGATGTTGCTCGTGTTCGCGATCAACATGTGGATGTGCCTGCTCGGCCCGCTCGCGAGCCCACGCTGGTTCGGCGACACCGCCAAGCTCATCTACATCCTCGCCGTGGGTGTGGCGGGGGCAGTCCTGAGCAACATCATGCTGTGGTCGGGCACGGCCTTCTACCCGTACTACCTCAAAGGCGACGCGCACTTTCACATCTCCCCCGTGGCTGACCAGAGCATCGGCGGAGCGATCATGCTGCTCACGGCGTCGATCGGCACGCTCTGCCTGTTCTGCTGGCTGTTCCTGCGCGTCACCCGCGAGCAGGCGCCGCTCGACTCCTCGCGCGCACGTGGCCTGCGGCTCGGCGAGATGCGTGCTGGCCGCGCACTCGCACGCCGACGCGACCCTGAGCCGCGCGAGCGCCTGGAGGCGCGCTCGGGCGCGCGCGAGCGGATGTAGCGGGGAGCCGGGTCTAGCCGCCTGCGACGGCCGGCAGGATCGTGAGCTCCGAGCCGTCGCTGACGGGCGTGGCGAGACCGTCGAGGAAGCGGATGTCTTCGCCGGCGAGATACACGTTGACGAAGCGTCGCAGCGATCCGTCGTCGTCGGCGATGCGCACGCGCAGCTCCTCGTGGCGCTCGTAAAGGCCGTCGAGCACCTCCTGCACGGTCGCGCCGTCCACCTGTGCCTCGGCCTCGCCGCCGGCGGCCGCGCGCAGCTGCGTCGGGATCTTCACGACCACGCTCATCAGACGGTCACTCGCTCGCTCACGCTCGCCTCGAACGCCTCTACCGTGGGAGTGATCGTGCTCGTCTCGAAGGTGCCGCGGACCGCGTCCAGCGTCTTCAGGCCCTCGCCGGTGATCACGAGCACGACACGCTCGTCGGGGTCGATGTCCCCACGGGCCGCCAGCTTGGCGAGCACCGCCGTCGTGACGCCGCCGGCCGTCTCGGTGAACACACCCGTGGTCTCCGCGAGCAGCTTGATGCCCGCGCGGATCTCATCGTCGCTGACGGCGTCCACCGAGCCGCCCGAGCGGCGCGCCAGATCGAGCGCGTAGGGACCGTCGGCGGGGTTGCCGATCGCCAGTGACTTGGCGATCGTGTTCGGCTTCACGGGGCGGCAGACGTCGTGCCCGGCGGCGAACGCGCCCGCGACCGGCGAACAGCCCTCGGCCTGGGCGCCGTTCATCCGCGGCAGCGGGCGGGCGGACTCCTCTATCAGCCCAAGCTCTGTCCATTCCTCGAATCCCCTCGCGATTTTCGTGAACAGCGAGCCGGACGCGACCGGCACGATGCAGCGGTCCGGGAGCTCCCAGCCGAGCTGCTCGGCGATCTCGAACGCCAGCGTCTTTGAGCCCTCGGCGTAGTAGGGACGCAGATTGATGTTCACGAACGCCCAGTCGCGCTCGGCGCAGAGCTCGGTGCACAGGCGGTTGACGTCGTCGTAGTTGCCCTCGACGCCGACGAGCCTCGTGCCATAGATGCCGGTTGCGAGGATCTTCTGCTCCTCGAGGTCGGCGGGAATGAAGACGTAGGACTCGAGCCCCAGCGCCGCGCCGTGGGCTGCGACGGAGTTCGCGAGGTTGCCCGTGGAGGCGCAGGCGATCGTCTGGAAGCCGAGCTCGCGAGCGCGCGTGACCGCTACGGACACGACGCGGTCCTTGAACGAGTGAGTCGGGTTGGCGGCGTCGTTCTTGACCCAAACCTCGCGCAGGCCCAGGCGGGCCGCCAGCCGGTCGGCGCGGATCAGCGGCGTGCAGCCGGCCGGCAGGCCCACGCGCGAGGCGAGGCGCCCGGAGGGGCCGGGAGGGCCGCCCGCGAGGGGCAGGAAGTCGGCGTAGCGCCAGATGTTCTGGGGGCCGCCCTGGATCCTGCGGCGCAGCTCGCCGACATCGCCGCTCGTGCGGCTGTGATCGTAGGCCACCTCGAGCGGGCCGAAGCACCGCTCGCACACATACAGCGCCTCCAGCGGATACTGCGCCTTGCACTCCTTGCACTGAAGATGACTGACAGCCATTTGGGCTCCTTCGCTTTTTAGCCTTCGCCTTGTCACGTGTGGCGAAGAGCGCGAAGCCCGGCCACACATCACCTGGAATTGGCACCTTCCCGCCTGTGACATTGGCGGTGGTTGCCGGGGTTTCGTAGGGCCAGGCCCTCCACCCCTCTGGATGTGTCCATCTGTGGTTCGTGAGTCTAGCAACCCTATCGGCCAACGCAAGTCATCCCTGAACGGCGACTGGACGCTCGCTGGTAACGTCGCCGGGCACTCGGTGTAGGCCTTGCGGTGAGCACCTCCACGCACGTGCACGAAGAGGCTACCGGCAAGGCCGCCGAGCCATTTCGCTTCGCCTCTCCCGAGCGCAAGCGGCGCATGTTGATCATCGTCAACCCGTACGCCACGACTGTCTCCGACCGGCTGCGCCATCTCGTCGTCTACGCACTGCAGGGGCGCTTCGAGGTCGACGCGGTCGACACCGAGGCACGCGGGCACGCGACCGAGCTCTGCCGCGAGGCCGCGCACGAGGGCTATGACGTGGTCGTCGCGTTCGGCGGCGACGGCACCGTCAACGAAGCGGCCAATGGGCTGCTCGGCTCCCCCACCCCACTCTGCTGCCTGCCAGGCGGCTCGGCCAACGTGTTCGGCAAGATGCTCGGCATCCCGGGTGACGTCGTCGATGCGACCGAGCATCTCCTGGCGATGGCCGACGACTGGCGCCCGCGCGAGGTCGACCTCGGCGTCGTCAACGGTCGCTGCTTCACGTTCGCCTCCGGGCTGGGGCTCGACGCCAGCGTCGTCGAGCGCGTCGACGCCAACCCGCGCATGAAGGCGCGCCTCGGGCCCTACTTCTTCGCTTGGGTCGCGGTCACCACGTTCATGCGCCGCTACCTGCTGCGGCCTCCGCGCCTGCAGGTCCAAGCCGGCGCAGGCGCAGAGATGCTCGAAGGCGTCACCGCGATCGTGCAGAACGGCTCGCCGTTCACGTACTTCCAGAATCGTCCGATCGAGATCGCCGACGGCGCGGCGCTGGACTCGGGCGCGCTCGCCGGAGGGGTCCTGCACCACGCGACGCTGCTGTCGATGCCGTTCATCGCCTGGCGCGCCCTCTCCAAGCGCGCGCGAGTCGCCGGCAACCGCCAGGTGACCGGCATCAAGGATTCTGAGCGAGCTCGTGGTGCGCAGCGCCGACGGACGCCCCTTGCCGCTGCAGGTCGATGGCGACTACCTCGGCGAGGTGACCGAGGCGCGCTACTCGATCATGCCCAAGGCACTCAACGTGGTCGCCTGAGCGTTCCCGTCGCTAGGCAGGCGTCGGGCGATCGGACGCCTGCGCCGGCCACGACGCGAGCCCGTCGCCGTCCTCATCGAGCGCGACCCGATAGCCGGGACATTGCCGGTGCGGGAAGGAGCGGTAGAAGCCCTCGCTCCCCTCAGCGGCGAGAAGATCCACGCGCAAAGCACCCGAGGCGCTGAGCGCGTGCTCGACCAGCAGCCGGCCGACGCCGCGGCGGCGCGCGTGCTCGACGACGAGGAGGCGGGCGAGATAGGCCTGCACCGCGCCGTCGCTGAGCGTCTGCGCGAAGCCGAGGAGCTCACCGTCCTCGCCGAGCGCCACGAGCGTGACCACGCCCGGCGCCGTGAACGCCCTCAGCGCTCGCGCTGGGTCCTCTGTGATCGTCGTCCAGTCCTCCAGCGCGCACAGCCGGATCACCTCGTCGAGCTGCGCGGGCACGAACGGCGCGATCCTCATAGGGCTGCCGCTGCTCGCGCTCTGCGCCGGGCGCCGGCGCCTACGCGGCCGCCGCGCCGGGCGTCACCCGGTAGGCGTCGAACACGGACTCGGTGTTGCGCAGGCGGCTGATCGCGGCCTTGAGCGTGTGCGTGTCGGCGACCTCGATCACGAAGCGGTTCTTCACCATTGGCGGGGCCGACAGACAGCGCGCTTCGAGGATGTTCGCGCCGGACTCGGAGAACGCCCGCGAGAGATCCTCGAGCAGTCGGTGACGATCCCAGGCGTCGATGTGGATCTCGACCACGAAGCCGGTCGACTGGTCGCCTTCCCACGCGACGCTCGTGAAGCGCTCGGGGCTCTTGCGCAGGAGCGTCGCGTTGGGGCAGTCTTCGCGGTGGATCGTGATGCCGCGGCCGAGGGAGATGTAGCCGACGATGTCATCACCCGGGACCGGCCGGCAGCACTTCGCCAGGCGCAGCATCACGTCCTCGACGCCCTCCACCCTGATCCCGTACTGCCCCGATGACTTGCTCGGGCGCCGACGGGCTCGCCCGACACGCAGCAGGTCCGCCGCGCTGTCCTCGCCGTCGGCGGCCTCGCCCTGCTTGAGGCGCTGCATGACCTTGTTGACAACCAGCTTCGGAGAGACCTTGGCGGCGCCGAGGGCGATGTAGAAGTCGTCGGCCTTGCGATATCCGACCTCGCGGATCACGTCCGCGAGCAGCGCCGAGCCGGTGATCTTCTGGGCCGGCAGACCCTGTTTGCGCAGGTGTTCCTGCAGCAGCTCGCGACCGGTGTGCTCGGTGTCCTGACGCGACTCGGCCTTGAACCAGGCCTTGATCTTGTTGCGCGCACGGGTCGTCTTGACCATCGCCAGCCAGTCGCGCGAGGGCCCGCGCTCGCGCTTGGCCGTGAGGATCTCGACGATGTCCCCGGAGCGCAGCTCGTAGTGGAGCGGCACGATTTTGCCGTTGACGCGTGCGCCGACGCAGCGGTGACCGATCTCGGTGTGCACCTCGTAGGCGAAGTCCAGTGGTGTGGCGCCCGCGGCCAGCGACTTGACTTCGCCCTTGGGCGTGAAGACGTAGACCTCCTCCTCGAACAGGTCGGTGCGCAGCGTCTCCATGAACTCGCGCGGATCGGAGAGCTCCTTCTGCCAGTCGAGCATCGAGCGCAGCCACTTCAGCTTGGCGTCCTCGCCGGCCGCCGGCCAGCTGGCACTGGCCTCGGAGCCGGGGGCGGGTGGCTGCTTGTAGACCCAGTGGGCCGCGACCCCGAACTCGGCCATCTCGTGCATCTCCTGCGTGCGGATTCTGGATCTCCAGCGGCCGGCCCTCTGGCCCAATCACGGTCGTGTGCAGCGACTGGTACATGTTGAACTTGGGCATCGCGATGAAGTCCTTGAAGCGGCCCGGCAGCGGCTTCCAGAGCGAGTGGATCACGCCGACGGTGCCGTAGCAGTCCTTCACCGAGTCGACGATCACGCGCATCGCGGTCAGGTCGTAGATCTCGTTGAACTCGCGGCCCTTCTTGGTCATCTTCGAGTAGATCGAGTAGAAGTGCTTGGCGCGACCGGCGATCTGCGCCTGGATCGCGACCTCGGCCAGCTCGCTGCGCAGATACTCGCCCGCCTCCGAGACGTAGTGCTCGCGCTCCTCGCGCTGCTGTGCCACGAGGCCCTTGATCTCCTGGTACTTGCGCGGGTGCAGCGTGGCGAACGCGAGGTCCTCGAGCTCCCACTTGATCGCGTGGATGCCCAGACGGTGCGCGAGCGGCGCGTAGATGTCGAGCGTCTCGCGCGCCTTCTCCATCTGCTTCTGCTTTGGCATCGCGTCGATCGTGCGCATGTTGTGCAGCCTGTCGGCGAGCTTGATCAGGATCACCCGCACGTCGGTGGCCATCGCGACCATCATCTTGCGGTAGTTGTTCGCCTGCGCCTCGTCGTGGGACTGGAAGGTGATGCCGGTCAGCTTCGTGACGCCGTCGACGATCTTCGCGATCTCCTCGCCGAAGCGCTCGCGCACCTCCTCGATCGAGGCCGATGTGTCCTCGACGGTGTCGTGCAGCAGCGCCGCACAGAGCGTCTCGGTGTCCAGGCGCATGCCTGCGCAGATGCGCGCCACGCCGACCGGGTGCACGATGAAGTCCTCGCCGGACTTGCGCCGCTGCGCGGCATGGTGCTCGCAGGCGAACACGAACGCGTCCTGGACGCGCTCGTGGTCGATCTCCACCGAGGAATCCGAAGCGTGCTCGGAGACGATCGCGAAGAGGTCGCTGAGCAGCCGCCGCTCATCGACGCTCAGGGCATCGGTGAGGGGAGCGCTCTTCGGATCTTCGGTGACCGCCATGCTCTAAAGGGTAGGGGACCGGAGGACCAGATTGAAGCGGCTTCTCATGGAAGCGCGAACAGAACGAGCTCCTCCGCCTCGGCCTGCGCCGGCAAGGCGATCGGGTCGTCCTCGACCAGCGCCGCCGCGGGCAGCGCGCACGTCTGGCGCAGCACCAGCCGCGGCTCGCTTGCGCCGTTCCATTCGTTGACCTCGAGCGTGAACGTCGCCTGCACGGTTCCCGCGTCCGCAACGTCCTCGAACGGCAGCCGCCCACCCGTCCCGAATGCGACCGCACGCGCCCGCACGCCTCCGGACTCGACCGTGAAACGGGCGTGCTTGCCTTCCCCCATCGGCCGCACATCGACGAACGTCGCGTCGGCGACCATCAGCGATATGCTCGGGTTGCCGCGGCCAAACGGCGCGAGGCCTGCCAGCTCCTCAGCGAGATCCATGCCAAGCTCCTCGCCCGCGACGATCGCATCGACGCGCTCCACCGTCACGAGGTCACCTGGCGCGAGCACGCGCTCAGCGTGCGCGCACAGCGCGTCCGCGAAGTCGGTGACCCGAGCGCGTTCGATCTCGAGGCCCGCGGCTGCGCGGTGCCCGCCGTAGCGCAGCAGGTGCTGAGCGCAGGCGTCGAGCCCGCCGAGCAGGTCGAACGCCTCGACGCTGCGCCCCGATGCCTTGCCGGTGTCTCCGTCGAGCGCGATCATGACGACGGGACGCCCGCTGCGCTCGACCAGGCGCGAGGCGACGATCCCGATCACGCCGGGGTGCCAGCCCTCTCCCGCGAGCACGTACGCGGCGCGCTCACCGAGCTCGTCCATCTGCGCTTCGGCTTGGAAGCGGATGCCCATCTCCACCTGCCTGCGCTCGTGGTTGGCGCTGTCGAGCTCGCGCGCGATCTGCTCGGCCCGTGCCGGATCGTCGGTCAGCAGCAGCTCGAGGCCGGCGTCGGCACGGTACAGGCGCCCAGCGGCGTTCAACCGCGGCGCCAGCGCGAACGCGACGGAGCGCTCGTTGACCTTCGACGGATCGACCCCGGCGACGCTCATCAACGCGCGCAGACCGAGCTTGGTCGTGCTCGCCAGCGCGCGCAGCCCGCGTCGAACGAGCGCTCGGTTCTCCCCCACGAGCGCGACGACGTCGGCGATCGTCGCGAGCGCGACCAGGTCCAGGTCCTGCTGCAGTGCGCGCTGCGCGCGCGCGCTACCGGCGGGATCGAGCCCGAACGCCGCTGGATGTCCCTCGCACGCCGCGAGCAGCGCCTGCGCGAGCTTGTACGCGACCGCCGTCGCACACAGGTCCCGGCAGGGGTAGCCGCACAGCGCCGGATGCACGATCGGCGCGAGCGGCAACGCTCCGTCGCTGCGCGGCGCGTGATGGTCGGTGACGACGACGTCCACGCCCAGCGCCTTTGCCGCAGCCACCTCGTCGACAGCGGTTATCGCGCAGTCGACTGTGATCAGCAGGCGCGTACCGCGCGCCGCGAGCCGCTGCACCGTCGCGGCGGCCAGCCCGTAGCCGTCGCTGGCGCGGTCCGGCAGGTAGGAGTCGACATCGGCGCCGAGGCCGCGCAGCGCGCGCACGAGCACCGCCGTGGAGCAGATGCCGTCGACGTCGTAGTCGCCGTGGACCGTGATCCGCGTGCCGTCCGCGAGGTGGCGGAGGATCGCCTGCACCGCCTCGCCGATGCCCGCGAACGCCGCGGGCGGGTGCTCCTCGCTTCCCTCCAGAAACGCGCGCGCGAGCGCCGGCTCGGCCATGCCCCTGCGCACGAGCACCTGCGCCAGCGCGTCGCTCGCACCGAGCTCGCCGCGCAGCAGCTCGACCTCGTGCAGGGAGCACGCGGCTATCTCAAAGCGACACGGGCACACGCCGGCGAGACTACGGCCAGGCCGGGACGGAACCATCGCGCGCGACGCAACGCCGGTGCGCACCAGCCAGCGACGACCGCGCCCAACCGAGCGCGGTCGTCGTGGCGATTCACCGGCCGATCAGTGGTCTTTCTCGACGATTATCTCCAGGTGCGCCGGGTTCTGCGATGCCACCGATTCCTCCGGGGTCCCCGGGTTCCCGGAGATCTTGCTTTTGGTGATGGTGAACTTCCCGGCCAGGTCGCTGAGGCTGTCATCGGAGCGACCGAAGACGGCCCATTCGCTCATGCCCGTGATCGAGTCATGCGTCCCGGTGCCGGTTGGCCCGTACGCCTGCCCGGCGTACTGCAGCAACTGGATGCCGACGTTGCCGTTACGCATCACGTCCTTGTCGACCGTCGCCGAGCCCTGGGCGATCTCCACGGACTCCCAGCGGTCGCCTTCGAACCTGTCTCTCGAGATCGAGGGATCGGCGCTGCTCGAGTCGAACGCTTCGACGCCCACGTCGTTGCCCTTGAGCGTCGACTTGCTGACGCTCGAGCGGGCGCCGGCTTCATAGAAGTAGACGCCGTCTGCCTGGTAGTCGCTCAGCGCGTCCGGGCCACAGCCGGGGCTCGTTTCCGTGGCGAGCAGATCGCACTCGTTGCCGGAGACCGGGGACTTGGTGATCGCCGCGGTCGCGCCGAACTGGACGCCAATGCCGTTCTGGGCGGTCGCTTCCGTGGGTCCGGCGCCGGTGACGGTCGTCATTGAGATCTTCGCATGCGAGCCGGCCGCTTCGACGGTGATGCCGTTCTTCTCATAGCCGTTGATCGTGTCACGCGAGAGCGTTGCGTCGCCGACACCGAGCGAGCTCGTGTATGACATCCCGATCTGCACGCCGACCCCGTACTGGCAGCCGTTCAGCACGTTCGGCCGCGCACCGGTGACGGTCGAGCGAGAGAGTTCCAGATCGGAGCCTCCGGCGACGAGGATGCCGTTGAGGTTGTAGGCGCACGAGACCGATTCTCCGACCGGTTCGCCGGCCCATACCGCGTTGATGTCGAGGCTGCGGATCGAGACCGGGCCTGCTCTGCAGATCGAGATCGCGTCCTGGTCGGGGTTGCCGGAGCCTTCCGCGGAGGCTTCGTCACATGGGCTCGTCGAGTTGGCGGTGGGCGTCGGCAGCGTCAGCCTCGCCGCGCCATAGCCGACGATCGTGACGGGCCGTTCGATCGTGAGCTGTTCTGCGTAGGTCCCGGCGCACACGTGGATTTCCGCTCCCGTGCCGCCGAGGGCTTCCTGGATCGAGTCGTAAGCGGGATGCTCGCAGCTATTGAAAGGCGGACTCGGCGTGCTCCTCGAGACCCAAGTCGTGGCTGCGGACGCGCTCGCCGGCATCGCCGCGGCGCAGGCCATGAGCGCGCTCAGTGCACCGAGCCAAAGACCCCTGGATCGACAGTGCATGGTGCCTCCCCTGTTCCTCCGTTGTAGGTGGGGCGACTCTAGTCGAAATCCCGGCCGTGGTGTCCTCGGATCTCTCTCGCCGCGGGCCGGCACTCGTGCGGCGACCTGCCTCTGCGGGGCCTTTGCCTGTCCTCGCAGCCTCGAGCAAGCGCACGACGATCCGGCGCCCCACAGCGTGGAGCGCCGGACCCGTGGAGGAACCGCTTCAGCTCCCGCCTACTTGACCGTCACCGACATCGCGGGTTGGAAGCCTTCATACCCGCTGGTCAGGCTCCCGTTGACGTACGCTTCCGACGGAAACGGGTCGCTGCCGACGGCGGGGATCCCGCCGTCGAGCGGTGGTTCTGAGACAAACGGTTCGGCAAGGCTCGAGTTGTATTCCTTGTAGGCCGTCTGCACGCCGATGTTCACTGGGTCGTTCGGGTTGTCTGCGGGCGTGGCCGTGAAGAGGATGGCCACGCGGCTCGGTAGGACTGCGGCGGGCGTGAACCGCTTGAACGTGACTTTTGTCAGGAAGCCGCCGACGTCACAGTTTACCCCGAAGCCCTTGCCTTCGCTCGTCGCCGGACAGGAGACGTTCGTCGTCGGGCGGAAGGGGAGCTTGAACCTCCTGGTCGAGGACGCGATCAATTCGCCTGGCTGGCCCGCCCCGGTGATGGTGTAGATGTCCGCGGTAAGGCCGTAAGAGAACTTCTTGTGCTTCAGCGTGAGGCAGTTTTCGAGGCTGTAGACACCGTGTTCGCACGTGAAGCTGTCGAGATCGACGGTCAGGCTCTTCACTCTCCCGGGCGCCAACTCGATCGCGCCACCGAACGGGAAGCGAAACGATGCTTCCGAGTAGGTGTCCTGATCGGGCAGCCCGTTCACCGTGGTGGGCACGGTATTCAGGTTGTTGTATGCGACGCCTGCATTCGCGGTCGCCGCCGCGATCGACAGCCATGCCATCGCCGCGGCGATCGCCCCCACCCAAGCGATACGGCCAAAACGTATCCTTGCAGTCATTGCATCCTCCGTTTTGTCACCCTCACTTAAGACCCGCGATCCTCTAGATCCGCAGGATCCCTCCGTGCGGGACTCTACTTGAAAGCCAGCCGCAGAAGTGAAGCGCTGTTGCAAGAGGCTTTGCGGCGATCGCACAGTCACCAACGCGTGTGCGAGATCGCGGCGGCGCGAGAGCTACTCGGGGAGCGCGAACTGCATCGGGTTCGCGCGTTCGCGGCGCATACCCTCGAGGTAGATCGCGGCGATGCCGATCAGCGCGCCCGGCACCGAGTACAGCACGACGGCGATATCGGTGGCCTTTTCACCGGGGATTTCAAGCGCCCCGACTTTCACGCTGTAGATGATCAGCCCGGCGAGCACCGCGCCGATCAGCGAGCCCACGAAGGCGCCCACGATCCCGCCCCAGAAGCGATCGGGCATGAAGATCGTGAAGTGCCAGATCGCAAGACCCATGATCACCCAGCCGAGCAGACCCATCAGCGCGGCCGCCCGTGTCGTTTGTTGCGGCGCGCACTCGCGCGCCGGCTCTTGGCCGGTTTCGCCTCGTCCTTGAGCACGAGGTCCTCCGGCGTGAGGTCTGCGCTCGGGTCGCGTGCAGGCGCAGCAGGAGCGGCCGGAGCTGGCGCCGGCGCCACCGTCGCGCTGGCCTCCGCTCGCGAGCGCCCGCCGCGAGTGCCCGCCGGCGCTGCGCTCGGCTCGCCCTCGACGTCGAGGTCGGCGACGAGTTCCTGGAACTCGTCGCGTGAGATCTGCTGGCCCGGTTCCTCGGGCGCGACCAGGCTCCCGCGGCGCGTGCGACGGCGCTTGCGCGTCGGCTCGACGTCCTCGGGCGCCCCCGTCGCGGTCGTCGCGTAGGCGGGGACCATGCCGAGCTCGCGCACGATCCGCGCCCGACGCACGCGGTAGCCGGGCTCGCGCTCCTTCCAGTGGGTCAGCACCGGCGAGGCGATGAAGATCGACGAGTAGGCCCCCGACGCGATCCCGATCATCAGCGCGAACGCGAAGTCCTTGAGCGTTTCGCCGCCGAACAGCAGCAGCGCGAGCACGGGCAGCAGCGTGCAGAAGCTCGTCGCCAGCGATCGCGTGACGACCTCTGCCATTGAGCGGTTGACGATCTGCGAGAACGCCGCGCGCGGCATGCGCGGCACGTTCTCGCGTATTCGGTCGAACACGATGATCGTGTCGTACAGCGAGTACCCCAGGATCGTCAGCAGAGCGGCGACCGTCGCCGTCGTGACTTCCCTCCCCGTGAGCGAGTAGACGCCTGCCGTGATCAGCAGGTCGTGCATCAAGGCGATCAGGACTGGCACGGCGTACTTCCACTCGAAGCGCAGCGCGATATACGCCGATATCACGAGCAGCGAGGCGATGATCGCGATCACCGCCGCGTTGGCCACCGTTTTGCCGAACGTCGGCCCGATCGTGTTCGAGGAGAAGTCCTTGGTCCCCGCCACGAAGCCCGCGCGGCCCGGTGTGCCGCTGCCGAACTTGGTTTCCAGGGCGCGCTCGATGTCGTCGATCTTTTCTGGGCGCAGCGTCTTGCTGGAGATCTGATAGCCGCTGCCGCCGATGCTCGCGTTGCTGTATTTCTGCACCTCGGCGGTTCCGTAGCCCTGTTCCGTCATCACTTTGGCGACTTCGGCCTCGGACACGGGCCTGACGAACGCCGTCTGGATGCGCGTGCCGGACTTGAAGTCAATCCCGAAGTTCAGGCCCTTGCCACCGATCGCCAGCGCGCCGATCAGCAGGATCGTGCCGGACATCGAGAAGAACCACTTCGAGGCACCCATGAAGTCGAACGTCCAGCCTCTGCGCTGGGGCCCGGCGCCGAGCGCGCTCGGGTGCGTGATCAGCCGCGAGCGGCTCATCGCGCCGAGCGCGGCCTGTGTGGCGAGCACGGCCGTGAACAGCGACACGAGCACGCCGATGCCGAGCATGAAGGCGAAGCCCTTGACTTCTGCGGTGGCCAGCGCGAACAGGATGAAGGCCGTCATGAACGTGACGACGTTGGCGTCGACGATCGCCGCGAAGCCGTGCTTGTAGCCCGTGGCGATCCCGGAGACGACGGATCTGCCCCCGCGGATCTCCTCCTTGACGCGCTCGAAGATCACGATGTTCGCGTCGGCGCACACTCCGATCGTGAGGATCAGCCCGGCGATCCCCGGCAGCGTCAGCGTGACCGGGATCAGCTTGACCAGCGCATAGAAGTAGGCGCCGTAGATGAACAGGCCGCCGACCGCGATCAGGCCGAGGACGCGGTAGAAGGCGAGCAGGAACAGGCACACCACGGCAAAGCCCGCGACCATCGCGAGCAGACCCTGTTTGAGCGCCTGTTTGCCGAGCGTTGCGGAGACCTGCGATCGCGAGATCAGCGACAGCCTGATCGGCAGGGCGCCCGACTGCAGCTCGTTGGCTAGGTTCTGCGCGGAGGTGATCGTGAAGCCGCCGGAGATCTCAGAGCCAGTCGAGGCGTCGATACCTTCGGGGTATTTTTCGAAGTCGATCGACGGCACCGTGATCAGCTGGCCGTCGAGCACGACCGCGAAGTGCTGCAGCGCCTCTTCCTTGGTCACGCCCGGGAGCTTGGCTTCCTGGCCGCGGTGGGCGATTTCCTTGGTGATGCGTTCGAACACGCCCTTGCCGTGCGAGGTGAAGCCGAAGGTGACGTCGGGCTGGCCGGTCGATTCGTCGTTGCTCTGCGTGGGGTTGGTGATGTCCGAGCCCGTCAGCGCGACATCGTCCTTGAGCACGTAGTAGCTGTCGGGCGAGGCTTCGGTGACTTTCCCCGAGGCGCTTTCCACAGGATGCGCCTGCACGATCACCGTGCCGGGGTTCACGCGCACCGCCTTGGTCTTCGCGCCCTTCGGGATCTTCACATCCGTGTACAGGTTCGCTTCGTTTTCTTCGGGACCGCGCAGCACCTTTTCGTTGGTCGTGTCCAGCAGGTACCAGTCGCCGTAGATGCAGCCGTCGACCTGCTCGGGCGTGCACCCGGGAGTCCAGGTCGTGTCGCTCTTGCGCAGTTCCGCGGGGCGTTTGGCCGCGCGCAGCACCGCGTCGTACTGCGACAGCCCAGCGGTCGACCCGCCGGCCCCGGCCGTCGTCGTATCGCCGGTGACCGTGCCTTCGGTCGGCGCGGGTTCGCCGTTGGGGCCGATCACGTTGGGCTCCCAGTCATAGAACTGGAGCTGCGCGGTCTTGCCGACCTCGGCTTCTGCCTGGCGGATCTTTTTGACTTCCGGCAGCGAGACGTCGATTTCCTTTTCGCCGGAGCGCTGGATTTCGGGCTGTGTCAGGCCCAGCTGGTCGACGCGCTTGCGCATGATGCTGATCGCCCGTTCGAGCGATTCGGGCGTGACCTTGGACTGGGCGGTCGGCTTGGCCTGGTAGACGAGCTCAACGCCGCCCTTGAGTTCGAGTCCCAGGCGCGTCTTCTTGGTGGCGATCGCGGCGACCGACGCAGCCACAAGGCCAGCGACGATCAGAAGGATCAGCATGTTGCGGCGGCGGTCGGTCATCGTCTAATGAGACTACTTACCAGGCTTCTATTTGTCAGGGGTAAGGACGAGCAACAGCCCACCGTCGTCATCGTAGGCGGGAAACATGTCGGCTTTGGCGTTGGCAGCGACGTCGCGTTCGCCGCTTACCTCGACCGGCACCTCGAGCGCGCGCACCCCCCACTCCAACACGGTCGCGACGGGATCATCGCCGTTTGCGAAGCTCAGGCCAAGCACCTGCTCGACACGCTGACCGATCACCTCTTCCTCCTCCAGGCCCGTGAACGCGAACGAGTTCTTGCCGCATCCGACGATGCGGCCCTCGCCGTCGCAGACGAAGAAGGCCGCGTCCGGCGCCGGGTAGTAGTCGTCGAGAAGTTCGAAAAGGAAGGCGAACCCGCACTTGTCGCAGCCCTTGCGTTGGCGCGTAAAGCCGAGGTTGCGATCGAGCTCGCTGGTGCGGTGACCGCAGTTTGGGCAGATGAACGGATGGGCCATGGCGTCCGCACACAGACTACGCAAGCCGCGCCGCGAAAGCTCCTGTCGGCGGTCCGTACGGGGCTCAGGGCGCGCGCCGGCGTGGCTCAGAACAGCGACGCGCCGCTCGCCACCGGGGGCTCGCCCGCGCGCGCCGGCACCGTTGCGGGATCAGGCAGGCCGAGGTGCCGATATGCCGCCGGCGTCGCCGTCCTGCCCCGCGGCGTGCGCTTGATGAGCCCCTCCTGCAGCAGGTACGGCTCGTACACGTCCTCGATCGTGTCCTGCTCCTCGCCGACGGCGACCGCGAGCGTCGAGAGCCCGACGGGCCCGCCCTCGAACTTGACGCAGATCGCGCTCAGGATCTCTCGATCGAGGCGATCGAGCCCACGCTCGTCGACCTCGAGCATCTCGAGCGCCGCCTCTGCGGCGCTCGCGCTCACGACACCCGCCATACGCACCTCGGCGAAGTCGCGCACGCGCTTGAGCAGGCGGTTGGCGACACGCGGCGTGCCCCTGCTGCGAGCTGCGATCGCGCTCGCGCCGTCGTCCTCGAGCTCGATCCCGAGGATCCCCGCGGAACGGCGGACGATCGTCGCGAGCTCCTCGACGCCATACGGTTCGAGGCGCGCCTGGATGCCGAAACGGTCGCGCAGCGGCGTCGTCAACAGGCCCGTGCGCGTCGTCGCGCCGACGAGCGTGAACGGCGGCAGCTCGAGCGTGACCACCCGCGCCCCCGCGCCCTGCCCCACCGTGATCGGCAGTCGGCCGTCCTCCATCGCCGGGTAGAACGTCTCCTCCAGCGTGCGCGGCAGGCGGTGGATCTCATCGACGAAGAACACGCTGCGCGGCTCCAGCGCGGTCAGGAACGCAGCAATGTCTCCCTTGCGCTCGAGCGCCGGCCCGGCCGTCTGCACGAACGGCACCTCGAGCTCCGCTGCGACGATCTGCGCGAGCGAGGTCTTCCCGAGTCCGGGCGGGCCCGCCAACAGCACGTGATCGAGCGCCTCGCCGCGCGCGCCGCACGCCTCGATCGCGACGGCCAGCTGCTCGCGCAGCGTCTCCTGGCCGACGAACTCCTGCAGCCGCCGTGGGCGCAGCGAGCGGTCGAGCTCGTCCTCGGGCACTAGGTAGGGCGTCTGGATACGAGCTGTGCCGTCGGACATCGTCATGCTCGCCTCACGATGGCGCACGCGCCAGGCGCAGCGCCGCGCCGATCAGCTCCTCGGCGGTGTCTCCGCTGGCGCCGGCGAGCAGCTCCTCCGCCTCGCCCGGCGCGTAGCCGAGCTCGAGCAACCCCTCGCGCGCCAGCAGACGCGGATCCTGGGGCTCGCCGCGGCGGGCGACGATCGGCACGCGCGCGGGCGCGGCGCTGTCGCCGTCGAGGACCTTCTCACGCAGCTCGACGATGATCCGTTCGGCCGTTCGCTTGCCGATACCGGGCACCGCCTGGAAACGGGCGGCGTCTCCCGCCGCGAGCGCCGCGATCAGGGCTCGTGGCGCTCCCGCCGAGAGCACCGCGAGTGCGACCTTCGGCCCGACGGCCTGCACGGACAGCAGCATCAGGAACAGATCGCGCTCCTGCTCGGAGGCGAAGCCGTACAGCGCGAGCGCGTCGTCGCGCACGATCAGGTGGGTGTGCAGCGTGACCTCCTCGCCGACGGCGGGCACGTGGCGCAGCGTCTCGGCGGAGACCGCCGCGCGATAGCCGACGTTGCCGCTGAGGATCACGACGTGATCGCTGCGGCGCACCGCGACCTCGCCTCGCAGCAGCGCGATCATGCGCCGGCCACCGCAACCTCGCGAGCGCCCGCGAGCGCGCTCGCCAGCGGCGCGCAGTTGGCATGGCAGAGTGCCACCGCCAGCGCGTCGGCGGCGTGATCGGGCCGCGGCTCTTGCTCGAGGCCGAGCAGCACCTTGACCATGCGCGCGACCTGGTCCTTCTGCGCGCGCCCCGAGCCGCAGACCGCGCCCTTGACCTGCTGCGGGGTGTAGCCGCTGCACGGCACGCCGTGCTGGCCGGCCGCGAGCAGCACCACGCCCCGGGCCTGCCCGACCGCGAAGGCGGTGCGCACGTTCTCGCCGAAGTACAGCTCCTCGAGCGCGACCGCGTCGGGGTGATGCTCGCCGATCAGGGCGTCGACCGCAGCGTGGATCTCGGTCAGGCGCCGCTCCGGTGCGAGCTGGGCGTGCGTGCGGATCACGCCGCCGTCCAGGGCGAGCAGGCGCCCGGCGCGCCGCGCAACGACGCCGTAGCCGGTGTTGGCGAGGCCGGGGTCTATGCCGAGGACGATCATGACCCCAGATTCTGCGCCCGTCGCCGGACGCCTGCCTGTCTGTGCCGCGCATGGGTAGCTGTGCGGTGCCCGCGCCACCTGGGTGCCCTAGGCTGGGCTGCGATGAGCGCAGAGCTTCCCGATTTCGCCGCCGAGGGCCTGCTCGACGGTTTGGAGGGCGAGGCGCGCACGGAGCGTCTGGCGCTGCTCGAGCAGCTCGCCGGCGAAGGCGTGCCGATGGCGGAACTACGACGCACGACGGCCAGCGGCACAGTCATCTTCATGCCCGCCGATCGGGTGATCGTGGGGCCCGAGCGCTACACGGTGGCGGAGATCGCCGAGCGCAGCGGTGTGGAGATCGAGTTCCTGATTGCCGCCCGCCGCGCGATGGGGCTGCCAATCCCGGAGCCTGACGAGGCGGTGTACACCGAGGCCGAGCTGGAGTCGGCCGCGAGAACGCTGATAGCGCGCCAGGCCGGCATCTCCGACGAGGAGATCCTCGAGCTCCTGCGCGTGCTCGGGCGCGGCCTCTCGCAGGCGGCCGAGAGCCTGCGCGCGCTGCCCTTGAAACTCGTGCTGGAGCCGGGGATGAGCGAGCGCGACCTCGCCAGCCGCTACGGCGAGGCCGCGGCGCAGCTGTACCCGATGGTCGACCCGCTCGTCAGCAACGTGCTGGCCCTGCACCTGCGCCACACAGCCCAGAGCGAGGTCATCAGCGCGCTGGAGCGCGGCGGCGGCCAGCTGCCCGGCTCGCGCGAGGTCACGATCTGCTTCGCCGACCTCGTCGGCTTCACGCGCCTTGGCGAGGAAGTCCCGCCGGAGGAGCTCGGACAGCTCGCGGTGCGCTTGGAAGCGCTCGCCACCGACGCGGCGCAGCCGCCGGTGCGGCTCGTCAAGACGATCGGCGACGCGGCGATGCTCGCCTCGCTCGAGCCCGAGCCGCTGCTGGAGGCCGCCCTCGACCTGATCGATGCCGCGGACGCCGAGGGCGAAGACTTCCCGCAGCTGCGCGCCGGCGCTGCCGTCGGGCGGGCGCTGCCGCGCGCGGGCGATTGGTTCGGGCGTCCGGTCAACCTCGCGAGCCGCATCACCGCGATCGCGAGGCCCGGAAGCGTACTCGCCGAGCGCGAGGTGCGCGAGTCTGCCAGGCAGAGCTACGGCTGGTCGTTCGCGGGTGAGCGCCGCCTACGCGGCATCCGCGAGCCCGTGGCGCTGTTCCGGGCGCGCCGGCTCGCGCCCTGAGCGGGCGCGCCGGCGGCGGCGTGATCGGCGTCGATCGGGTCCTGCCACAGCCGCCACGGCGCGCGTCCCGACGCCCACAGGTCGTTCAGCGCGACGGCGTCCTTGTAGGTGTCCATGCACTCCCAGAAGCCCTCGTGGCGGCGCGCGCGCAGCTCGCCGGCGGCGGCCAGCGCTTCCAGGGGGGCGCGCTCGAGCACGCTGTCGCTCTGCAGGTGCTCGAGGATGCCGGCGCCGAAGCAGAAGAAGCCGCCGTTGATCCAGTGCTCGGAGGTCGGCTTCTCGCGAAAGCCGGTGACGAGTCCGTCTTTGCTGAGCTCGGTCACGCCGAACTGCAGCTGGGGCCTGACGACGGTCATGCTCGCGAGCGCTCCGTGGGCGCCGTGAAACGCCAGCAGCGCCTTCAGGTCGATGTCGGCGAGGCCGTCAGCGTAGGTGGCGCAGAAAAGCTGCTCGCCGGCGAGACGCTCCTGCAGCAGCTTGATGCGCCCGCCGGTCTGCGTCTCGAGGCCCGTGTCGACGCACTCCACGCGCACGCCCGCGGGCCACTCGCGCGCGGCGACGAAGCGCTCGATCAGCTCGCCGCGGTAGCCGGTGGCGAGCAGGAAGCGGCGAAAGCCCTGCACGGCGTAGAGCTGGATCACGTGCCACACGATCGGCATCCCGCCGATCTCCACGAGCGGCTTCGGGATCGCCCTGGTGTGCTCCTGCAGGCGCGTCCCGCGTCCGCCGCAGAGGATCACAACGGGCGGCCGGGCGGTGGCGTCCGCGCGCGGACGCTCAGCCGGCGACACGCTCGAGCACGTCCGCGGCCACATCGAAGTTGGCGTTCACCGCGCTCACGTCGTCGTTCTCTTCCAGCGCCTCGATCAGGCGCATCAGCGTGCCGGCGTGGGACTCGTCGAGCGCGACGACGCTCGACGGCCGAAACGCGACCTCGGCGCTCTCCATCTGCACCCCGGCATCCTCCAGCGCCTTGCGCACGGGCGCGAAGTCGCCCGGCTCGGTGATCACCTCAAAGACGTCCTCGTCGGTGCTGATGTCCTCGGCGCCGGCATCGACTGCGAGCATCAGGTCGTCTTCGGAGTAGCGCTCGGCGTCGATGATGATCACGCCCTTCTTGTCAAACAGGTAGGCGACCGAGCCGGGCTCGCCGAGGCTGCCACCGTGCTTTGAGAAGGCGTGGCGGACGTCCGCGCCGGTGCGGTTGCGGTTGTCGGTGAGCGCCTCCACCAGCACCGCGACGCCACCCGGGCCATAGCCCTCGTAGAGCACGCTCTCGATCGCGTCGGCCTCGCCGCCCTCGCCTGTCCCTTTGGCGATCGCGCGCTCGATGTTGTCCTTCGGCATCGACGCTTCTTTGGCCTTGCGCACGGCGTTCTCGAGCACGACGTTCGTTTCGGGGTCGCCGCCGCCGTCGCGGGCGGCGACCATG
Source organism: uncultured Solirubrobacteraceae bacterium (assembly GCA_963759265.1). Classification (GTDB taxonomy): domain Bacteria; phylum Actinomycetota; class Thermoleophilia; order Solirubrobacterales; family Solirubrobacteraceae; genus Palsa-744. The sequence continues at coordinate 2,498,076 of CAVWYR010000001.1, read as the reverse complement.
ATCGCGCGTGAGAGCTTCGAGAACTGCGCGCCGCGGCGTGAGTCCACGATGGCCTTCTTGTGCTTGATGCTCGACCACTTGGAGTGCCCAGACATATCCGCAAGTCTACGAACACGGCGCGCGGCGGGACGCCCCGTCGTTTGCCCGCGGGGGCAGGACGGTCGCGCTTTGCGGCAACTAGGATGCGCGGGGCGCATGCCCGCCGAGCTCTCACCGGAGATATTCAAGGCCTACGACATCCGCGGCCTGTACGGCGAGCAGATCGACGGCGATCTCGCCGAGCGCATCGGGCGCGCCTTCGCGCACGTGCTCGGCACGCTGTCCGGGAAGCCGGTCGCGGAGCTGCGGGTGGGCCTCGGCCGCGACATGCGTCTCAGCGCGCCAGAGCTCTCGGCGCGCTACCGCGAGGGCCTTCTGGCGGAGGGCGCGAACGTGATCGACGCCGGCCAGGTGGGCAGCGAGATGCTGTATTTCCTTGTCGGCTCGCGCGAGCTCGACGGCGGGCTGATGTGCACCGCGTCGCACAACCCGAAGGCCTACACGGGGGCGAAGCTGTTGCGCGAGGGCGCGCTCGCGCTGTCCGGCGACTCGGGCATCCAGGACATCCGCCGCGAGGTCGAAGCCGGCGTCTCCGCCGGCGCGGCGCCCTCCTCCGCGCGCGGCACGTTCGAGCAAGTCGACATCTACGAGGAGTTCCAGGCGAGCGTGCTGGGCTTCATCGATGCCGACGCCGTGCGCTCGGCGCCGCCCCTGAGGGTCGTCGTCGACGGCGGCAACGGGATGGCGGGCCCGGTCGTCGGTCCGGTCCTCGAGAGCTTGGATCTCGAGCTGATCGAGACCTACTGGACGCCCGACGGCAACTTCCCCCACCACGAGCCCAATCCGCTGCTGCCCGAGAACCGCCAGCTGATCATGGAGAAGGTCCGCGACAGCGGAGCCGACCTCGGCATCGCCTGGGATGGCGATGCGGACCGCTGCTTCTTCATCGATGACACCGGCGCGTTCGTCGACGGCGACTTCCTCACGGCGCTGCTCGCCGAGTCGCTGTTGGCCAAGCGAGCGAACAGCGCCCATCCCGAAGCGATCCTGTATGACGTGCGCGCCTCGCGGGCGGTGCCCGACACGGTCACCCGCGCCGGCGGCATCCCGTACGTCAACCGCGTCGGGCACGCGTTCTTCAAGACGCGCATGCGCAAGGAGGGCTCGCTGTTCGGCGGCGAGGTATCCGGTCACTACTACTTTCGCGACTTCTACTGCGCGGACTCCGGCACGATCCCCGCGCTGCTCGTGCTCGAGCTGCTGTGCGCGCGCGGCCAGCGCATGTCGGAGCTGCTGGCGCCCTACCACGCCAAGTACTTCATCTCCGGCGAGGTCAACTCGCAGGTCGCCGATCCGCAGGCGAAGATGCGGGAGATCGAAGAGCGCTACTCCGACGCCCGCCAGCAGCACCTCGACGGGATCTCGATCGACTACGAGGACTGGCACTTCAACGTGCGCCCGTCGAACACGGAGCCGCTGCTGCGCCTGTGCCTGGAGTCGCTCGTCTCGCCGGCGGACATGGAGCGACGCCGCGACGAGGTGCTAGCGCTGATCCGCTCGCCTGCCCGTGCGCCGTCACGGGGTGCAGCCCCCGGGGGATGAGCGACACGGAGCAGGACCGCGAGCAGGCCGAGCGCGAGGCGCTCGCGCTGGCCGCGGAGGCCGGCATCCATCGCCTGGCGATCCCGACGCCGTTCATGGTCGGGCGCGTGAACGCGTACCTGATCGAGGACTCGCCGCTGACGCTCGTCGACTCCGGCCCGAACTCCGCGAAGGCTCTCGACGAGCTCGAGCAGGCGCTCGCGGCGCGCGGGCACGCGGTCGAGGACATCGAGCTGTTGGTGATCACGCATCAGCACATGGATCACTTCGGCCTGGCGTCGATCCTCGCGCGCCGATCCGGCGCGGAGGTCGCCGCGCTCGAGGGGCTGGCGCCGTTTCTCGCCGGCTACGGGCACCGCAGCGACCTCGAAGACCGCTTCGCCGAGCAGTTGATGCTGCGACATGGGATCCCACCTGAAATCGTGACCGCGCTGCGCGCCGTCTCGGCGGGCTTTCGCGCGTGGGGCTCGGCGGTCGAGGTCACGCGGCCGCTGGCCGCCGACAGCGAGCTGGCGCTGCACGGGCGCACGCTGCGCGTGCTGCACCGCCCCGGTCACAGCCCCTCCGACACGGTCTTCCTCGACGAGTCGCGCGGGATCCTGCTCGCGGCCGACCACCTGATCGCGCACATCTCCTCCAACCCGCTGATCGCGCGGCCGCTGGACGCGCCCGAGCAGGAACCGGTCCCCGCCCCTCCCCGCCCGCAGGCGCTGATCACATACATGGACTCGCTCGAAAAGACACGCGCGATGGAGCTCTCGCTGGTGCTGCCGGGACACGGCCGCCCGATCACCGACCACGCCGCGTTGATCGACGAGCGCTTTCGCCTGCACCAGCGGCGAGCCGAGAAGATTCGCCGGCTGATCGCGGCGCAGCCGCGGACCGCGCACGAGATCGCTCAGGAGCTATGGGGCAACGTGGCGGTGACGCAGGCGTTCCTCACGCTCTCGGAGGTGCTCGGACACGTCGATCTGCTGCTGCGCAACGGTCTTGTCGTCGAGGATGATCAGGATGGCGTCGTGAGCTTCCGCGCGGCGTGAGCGCGGCACAGACGCGTCTTCTTCAGGCGCTCAGTCCTAACGCTCGACCTCGCGCAGCGTCCCGCTGTGCACGTCGTAGATGAAGCCGCGCACGCTGTCCTTGCGCGGGATGAAGGGACTCGCCTCGATCCTTGCGATCGACTGGCGCACGTCCTCGTCGAGGTCGGTGAAGGACTCGGCCGCCCACTCCGGCTTGATGCCGACGTCGTCCTCGATGCCACGGCGGAACTCGTCGTCTGAGAACGTGAGCATGCCGCAATCGGTGTGGTGGATGAGGATGATCTCCTCGGTGCCGAGCAGGCGCTGGGAGATCGACAGCGAGCGGATCTCATCGGCGGTGACCACGCCGCCCGCGTTGCGGATCACGTGGGCGTCGCCCTCGCGCAGGCCGAGCAGCCCGTAGGGGTTCAGGCGCGCGTCCATGCAGGCGATTACCGCGACCTTGCGGGCAGGCGGCAGCGGCAGCGTGCCCTTGTCGAAGGATGCTGCATACGAATGCGCGTTTTGCACCAGCTCGTCGGTTGCAGACATGGCTCCTCCTGATCGCTGCAGGGCTTGCGGATATAAATCCGATAATATCGATAATATAAGTGCAGAAAGCTCTGTTCTCATTTCCGGACCCCGTCAACGAGGTCTCAGCGCGCCTGGTGGCAGCAGGCGTCGCGCTCGCGAGCGTCGCGACGATCGCGAGCGCGACGCCGTGGCTGACGGCGCTGATCGCCTACGGCTTCCTTGCGCGGGTCGCCGCCGGGCCCACGCTGAGCCCGCTCGGGCAGCTGGTCACGCGCGTGATCACGCCGCGCCTGCCCGTGCCCCCGCGTCCGGTGCCCGGCCCGCCCAAGCGCTTCGCGCAGGCGATCGGTGCCGTGCTGTCGAGCTCGGCGGCGCTGCTCGCGCTGGCGCTCGGGCTGCCGAGCGCCGGCTACGCGCTGCTCGGGCTGCTGGCCGCCGCGGCGACGCTCGAGGCCGCGTTCGGTGTGTGCCTGGGCTGCCGGGCGTTCGCGATCCTGATGCGGATCGGCGTGATCCCCGCGCAGGTGTGCGAGCGCTGCAGCGACTTAACCAGGCCGGCCGCGCAGCGGGCGTGAGCGCGCGATGCTGTTCAAGCAGATCACCCACGATGACCTCGGCTGCGCGTCCTACCTGATCGGCGACGAGCACGCGGGGGTGGCGGCCGTCGTGGATCCGCGCTTCGAGATCGACGAGTACCTGCAGCAGGCGCGTTACCGCGGCGTGAGCATCGAGCACGTGCTGGAGACGCATACCCATGCCGACCACGTGTCCGGACACGGGCGCCTCGTGGCGGCGACCGGCGCGAGCATCCACATCCACCGCGCGGCCGCGCCCGGCTACGCGCACGTGCCGATCGACGACGGCTGGGAGCTCTCGCTCGGCTCGCTGGTGATCCGCGCGCTGCACACGCCCGGCCACCGGCCCGAGCACACGGCGTTCCTGCTGACGGACACCAGCCGAGGCCCGGAGCCGTGGGCGGTGCTGAGCGGCGACAGCCTCTTCGTCGGCGGCGTCGCGCGCACGGACCTGGCGATCGAGCCTGCGCAGGGGGCCGCGCAGATCTTCCGCTCGCTGCACGAGCGGCTGCTGTCGCTGCCCGGCGATTGCGAGCTGTGGCCCGCCCACTTGGGCGGCTCGATGTGCGGCGGTTCCGGTATCGACATGAAGATCTGCTCGACCATCGGCTACGAGCGCGCCCACAACCGGACCCTGGCGATCGCCGACGAGCAGCGCTTCGTGGCCGAGGCGCTCGCCGGGCTTGGCCCCCAGCCGCCGAACTTCGAGCGGATCGTCGCGCTCAACAGCGGCCCGCTCGTAACGGACGGCGTGGAGGTGCCTGCGCTGTATCCCCATCAGGTGCAGCGCAAGCGCGAGGAGGGCGCCCTGCTGGTGGACGTTCGCACCGAGACGCAGTTCGACGACGTGCACATCCACGGATCGATCTGTGTCCCCTCCTTCAGCCCCGGATTCGGCTCGCGGCTGGCGTGGCTGGTCGACCACGACCAGGAGGTTCTGTTCATCGGGCGCGACGACGCCGACGGACGCCGGGCGGCGATGCTGGCGCTGGCGGTGGGAGTGCGCGGGGTCGCGGGCCTGCTCGCAGGGGGCATGACCAACTGGCGCGAGGAACGGCGTCCCTCCGAGCACACCGATCGGCTGGCGGCCGCGGATCTGCGCGGGTGGCTGGCGCGCGAGCCCGACCTGCAGCTCGTGGACGTGCGCGAGCGCCACGAGTGGCTCGCCGGTCACGCGCCGGGCTCCGTGCCGGCGCCCTGGCACGACATCGTGGGCATCCCCGACGGGGTCGACCCGAACCGCCCGATCGCGGTGATCTGCGCTGGCGGCGCCCGCGCGGCCACGGCCGCGAGCCTGCTCAAGCTCCACGGCGCGAACGACGTGATCCACGTCGTGGACGGCGGCGTAGCGACGCTGGTGGCGTCGGGAGTGGAGCTGGAGGGCGCGGCGATCGGGCTCGGGCGCGGAGCTTGAGCGCTCAGCGCCGCGTTGGCGGCCAGTAACCGAGCGGACGCCCAATTTCCCAATGGTGGCCGTACGGGTCCTCGATGCGGCCGAGCTGCCAGCCGTGTTCGTCGGCGACCGCGCGCACCTGCGTCGCGCCCGCCGCAACCGCAGCCGCGAGCGTCTCCGCCGGCTGGGCGACGACCAGCAGCATGCGCGCCGTGGCGCCGCCGAGTGAGGCCGGGCTGAAGCTCGCGTGCGCGGGCGACTCATCGGCGACCCAGAAGCAGCTCTCGCCCACCGCCAGCTGGCAGACGACCGCCTCGTGCTCGTCGTTGCCGCCGACGCGGTAGAGCTCGACGGCGCCGAGCGCGCGCTTGTAGAACTCGACGGCCGCGCGTCCGTGCCGGACCGAAAGCTGCGGCTGTACGCCGCCGCGCGCGGCGCCGGCGGCGATCTCGCTCAGGTGCTCGACGTTCGCGCGGTCTGCGGCCTCGTCGCTCGGAGCGGCGGCGAACCATGCGTCGAGTATCTCCTCGAGCTGCGCCTGCGAGGTCGAGCGCAGGCTCAGCGCGAGCACGTTCGCGTCGTTCCAGCGGCGCGCGCCCGCAGCGGTGAGCGCGTCCGTGCACAGCGCGGCGCGCACGCCGGCGAGCTTGTTGGCGGCGATCGACGCCCCCGTGCCCGTCCAGCAGCACACGATCCCCTGCGCGGCGCGAGCGCTGAGCACGTCGAGCGCGACCGCCTCGGCGGCCCACGCCCAATCCTCGCGCTCGCCTTCCCCCAGCACTCCGTGACCGAGCGTCTCATGTCCGCGCCGCGCCAGCTCGGCGACAAGCGTGCCGGCTATTCCCGTCAGCTCATCGGCAGACACCGAGATCCGCATCGGCGTGTCTCCTTTCACCTATTTCCCGTTTGCGTGCACGCACGCTGGGTAGTGGGGTCTCGTGCTCCGGGTGGGCACACGCCGGGAACACTGTGACCCCATATGGCTTTGGGCCTGGCGATATCTAGTCGAAGTCCGAGCAACAGGAGGGAAGTATGATGAATCACAGCAAGCTCGGGGGGCTAACACGCATCAAGCTGGCAGGGCTGCTCGTCGTCGCGCTGTTTGCCTGGAGTGGCATGGCAGCGGCGTCGGCGATGGCGGCGAAGGAGTTCGAATCGAGCAAAACGGGGACCGCGACGGACGAAGGCACGAGCACGCAGGTCTTCCATGACGAACCCAAAGCCGCAGCGGTCGAATGTAAAAAGCTGACCTCGACCGAGGTGATCACGAAAACGAAGACCAAGACGCAGGCGGCGTCGGTGAAATACAGCGAATGCACCGCGTTCGGCTTCCCAGCGACGATCTCCGAAGCGAAGTACACCTTCAGCTCTTCGGGCAGCGTGGCGGTCACCAACACGATCACCGTAGAAGTGCCCGCCGCGGGCTGCAAAGTGCTCGTCTCGCCGGGCGGAAACAACAAGCTAAAAACTGTCACTTACACAAATAAGGAAGCGGGCACCGGCCACGGCAAACTCGAAGTGTCGACCAAAGTGAGCAAGATCAGCTCCGAAGTCAAAGGCGGCGGCGGCCTGTGCGGCAAAGAAGGCAAACTGAAAACAGGCACGTACACGGGCAGCGCGCTCGTGACCCTGGAAGGCGGCGAAGTCAAAATCTAGCTGCCGAGCCTGACACACCGACGTGATCACGAGGGACCGCCCCGCGCGTGCGTGGCGGTCCCTCGTGCGTTGTGGCGATGCTCGCGCGAGTCGCTCGCGCGAGTGCTACGGACGCGCGTTTACGGCAGCGGGCGCCGGGGTATCGCGTAACCAGGTGCCCCAGGTGCCGCCGCCCGCTCAGCGCATGCGCGACCGCGACGGAGGTGCTGGAGTGGAAAGCATGGAGAGAGGGTGCGCATAGCCGCCGGCCCCGCCGGCGCTGCGGAGTGACGATGCCGGGATGGACGAAAATGCGGACGAGGTCGATGCGCCGCCGGGCATACGGCGTGTGCTTGACGTGTGCGCTCGGCGGCGCGCTCGCGACTGTGAGCGCCGCGCCGGCACGCGCCGAAGAATGCCCCAACGCCAGCCTGCGGACGGGGGTGTCAGCTCACCTCGCCGACTGTCGCGCCTACGAACTCGTCTCGCCAGCGGAAAAAAACAGCGAAGACGCTTTCGGCGAAGGCGCGTTGGCGCACGCGAACGCCTCCGGCACGGCGCTCGCCTACACCTCTAAAAACGTCTTTGCACAGTCGCCCGGGGCGAGCGTCGAAACGGCGTACGTGGGCTCGAGCGAAAGCGGTGAATGGCTGACGAGCGCGCTCGCGCCACGCGTGCTGCAGCCGCTGCCCGGCGACACGGTCACGTATCCGGAGTTCTCCAGCGAGGACTCGCAGGCGGTGTTGCGGGTGCCGCTGGAAGCGCTCACCCCGGAAGCGATTCCCGGCGTCTACAACCTGTACCTGCGCGACGCGGGCGGCGCCTACTCGCTGATCACCGCCGCCGCCCCCTCCGAAGCCGTGCCCGGCGGCTGCGACACGTGCTACGGCGATCACGACGTGCCAGCCTTCGCGGGAGCGTCGAGCGACCTCACGCACGTCATCTTCGAGGCCAACGAAAGGCTGCTCACGACGCCGAGCTACCCTGCCGACTCCGAACACAGGGAGGACCTCTACGAAAGCGACCTCGCCGAACCGGTGGGCCAGCGGGTGCATCCGCTGGGAATCCTGCCCGACGGGACGCTCGCAAGCGGTGCCCAGCCCGGCGCCGGCGGCGGCAACGTGAACGCCGAAGAAATCGCTCATCTCGATCACGCGATCTCGAGCGACGGGTCGCGCATCCTCTTCACCGCGGAAGCCGACGAAGGCGCTCCGACGCCCGCTCAGCACGGCCTGCGCGAGCTCTACGACCGCATCGGCGGCCCGGCGGGCAAGACGATCGAGATCTCCACTCCTGCAGCCGGCGCTATGGCCTCGCAATGCACGACGCCCAACGACAACTGCAAACCCGAACCGGCGCAGTTCTGGGATGCCTCGGAAGACGGGTCGGTCGTGTTGTTCACGAGCAAAGCCGAGCTGACGCCGAAGTCGAACACGGGCCCGATGAAGCGCGGCGAAGCCAACCGCGGCAACGACCTCTACAGCTATGACCTGGAAGACGAAACGCTCACGGATCTCCACGTTCGACGCGGGCGAAGCGGACGGCGCCGAGGTCCAAGGCGTGGTCGGTGCCTCGAGCACCGGCGCGGATGTCTACTTCGTCGCGCACGGAGTCCTCGCCGGCGCCAACAGCCGCGGCGCCAAGGCGGTCGCGGGCAAGGACAACCTCTACCTCCACGAAGCGCAGGGCCCGCGGACCGTGTTCATCGCCACGCTGGCCGAACCGGCCGAAGAAGAACCGGCCGAGGAAGGCGCGCCACCCCACGGCGGCGACTCCGCGGACTGGACCTCGATCCCCGAAGAATCACAGGCCTACGTCACGCCCAGCGGCTCGTATCTCGCCTTCACCTCGCTGCTGGCGCTGACGGGATATGACAACGAAGACCAGCAATCAGAACAGCCCGACAAAGAGGTGTTCGAGTACGAAGCGCCGAGCGAAGCGCTGCAGTGCGCCTCCTGCAACCCGGACCCCGGCACACGCCCGATCGGCAGCGCCTTCATCGGGCGCGAAATAGGCGCGCAATCCGAGCGCATCAGCCCCCTGTATCAGCCGCGGGCATTGAGCGGCGAAGGCAGTCGCCTGTTCTTCTCCTCGAGCGATTCGCTGCTCGCAGAATCGGGCACGCCATACGTGAAGGTGTACGAGTTCGAGGACGGCGCCGTGCACCTGATCTCGGGCGGCTCCAGCGAAGACAACGACATCTTCATGGACGCCAGCGAAAGCGGCGACGACGTCTTCTTCGCGAGCGCGCAGGCGCTCGCAACGAACGCCGATGAGGCGACCAACGTCTATGACGCGCGCGTCGACGGCGGTCATCCGCCGCCGCCGACGCCGCCGCTCGGCTGCCAGGGCGAAGGCTGCCTGCCCGCAGAAACCCCGGCGGTGCAGTTCGTGCATCCGGGCTCCCTGCTGGAAGGCGTCGGCAACGTGGGCGTGGAGGCGGCGCACAGCTCCAAGCCGCCCGCAAGAGCGACGGCGCTCACGCGTGCGCAGAAGCTCGCGAGGGCGCTGAAGAGCTGCAAGCGCCAGCCCAAGCGCAAGCGCGCGGGGTGCATCAAGCTCGCTGAGCGCCGCTACGGCCCGAAGAAGCGCTCCAACAGCGCCCACAGAAGCTCCAGCGGCGCGGAGAAGAGCGATGCGCGCACGGCGAGCGCCACCCGCAACCTCGGCGGCGTCGCGCCACGGCGGAGCAGCTGATGAGCGCTCGCGAGGCTTCCGCGGCAGGCCGCCGTTGCGTCCACGGCGTGCGTGCGTCACTCGCCCGCATGCGCGCGCCGATGCTCTGTGGGGTACTCGTGCTCGTCGCGATCGCGAGCGCCTGCCCAGGCGCCTACGCAGCGGCGGCGCCGGCCCCGCACTGGTCGATCACGACGTTCGCCGCGCCGACGCGCTTTCACGTCGGCGATCCGGCCGACTACTACACGCTGATCGCGCGCAACAACGGCGCGGCGGCCACCGACGGCGCCACGATCACGCTCACCGACCACCTGCCCGCGGGCATCACCGCGACGGCGATGGAAGGCAGGGCAGAGAGCCTCGAAAACGCGCCGCTCGGATCGCTCACGTGCGAAGCAGCAAAGCCGACCGGCGGCGAAGCGGGGGAAGCGGTCACCTGCAACTACACGACCGCCACCTCCGGGCCGCCGACGATCGAAGCGGACGAGACGATCTGGGTGCGGATCGCGGTCTCGGTAGCTCCCGGAGCAGAGCCATGCACGTCCTGCCAGGCGAGCGTCTCCGGCGGCGGCGCGCCCCCGGCGCTCACCCCGGACCCGACCGTCATCAGCCCCGAAGCAGCCGCGTTCGGGTTCTCGCGCTTCGACGTCGAGGCGGTCGAAGCGAACGGCGAACCGGACCGTCAAGCCGGCTCCCATCCGTACGAGCTGAACACCAGCTTCGCCCTGAACGTGGCTGCGCTGGACACCGAACCGAAGACCGAAAGCGAAGGCCTCTACCACGACTCTCCGATCCTCGCCGCCGCGGCGAAGGACATCGCGGTCGAACTGCCGCCGGGACTCGTCGGCAACCCGAATGCCGTCCCGCGCTGCAGCCAGGCGGTCTTCCAGTCCGACTCTGACGTGCGCTGCCCCGCCGACAGCCAGGTCGGGATCATCACCTACGACACTGCCGGGCAGGCCGTTGAAGGCGCCCCCAACGAGGACGCGGTGACCTCGGCGGTGTACGACGTGGAACCGCCCGCCGGTCAGCCGGCCGAGCTCGGCTTCCAGCTGAACACGGTCAAGGTGCACATCTTCTTCCACCTGCGCAGCGACGGCCGCGGCGATTACGGGCTGACGGCGCAGACGCCTGAAATCACCCAGCTGAAACCGCTGATGCTGGCGAACCTCACGATCTGGGGAACACCGGCGGAAGCGAGTCACGACAACGAACGCAGCGGGGCCCTGCGCCCGGGCGGCGGCAGCGAATGCCTGCGCCCGGTCGAAGTCAAGAGCTTCGAAGGCGAAGAGCACGCGCTGCAAACGGAAATCGAAACCAATGAACGCGAAGTCGAGGCCGCCGAAGAACAGCTCACACAGGCTGAAGAACACCACGACTCCAAGCGCGTCAAAGCGCTCGAACGCGAAATCAAGGCCCTCGAAAGCGAAGAGCTCGAAGCCAAGCTCTCGCTCGCCGAACTGGAAGGCTCGGGTGCGCCGACGCTCGAAGGCTGCGCCAGCGACGCCCCCGCGAAGCCGTTCCTGCGTATGCCGACCAGCTGCCATGCGGCGCCGCTGGGGATGCCCGCGCTGGCGGACTCCTGGGCTGATCCGGAAGCGTTCGTGGCGGCCTCACCGGAACCGAAGCTCGAAGCTTCAAGCGAATGCGAAGGGCTGACGTTCGAGCCGGGGCTGTCGGTCATACCGGAACGCGACGAACCGACCACACCGAGCGGCTACACCGTCGCCATCAACCTCCCCCAGGATGAAGAACCGGGCTCGCTCGGCACCCCCGACGTGAAGAGCGCCACGGTCTCGCTGCCGGCCGGCATCGTCGCCTCGCCGTCGGCGGCGAACGGGTTGGCCGCCTGCACCAAGAGCCAGTTTGCGCGCCTGTCTGACAGCGTTGCCGTGTGTCCGCCGGCGTCGCAGCTCGGCGTCGTGAAGATCCTCTCCCCCCTGCTTCCGAGCCCCGGCTACATCGAAGGGCAGTTGTACCTGGGCGAACCGGAATGCTCGCCGTGCGACACCGAAGACGCCGTCTCGGGTCACATGATTCGCCTGTTCCTGCAGGCGCAGGGCTTCGGCGTGACGGTCAAGCTCGAAGGCTTCACCTCGCTCAACGAAAGCACCGGCCAGCTCTCGACGACGTTCACAGAAGATCCTCAGCTGCCCTTCGCGCAGCTCGTGATCACGACACACGGCGGGCCGCGCACGCCGGTGGCGAACCCCAGCTCGTGCGGCGCCTTCACGGCCACGAGCGCAATCGAACCGTGGAGCGCGCCGCATACGCCGACGGCGTCGCCGGTCGGGACCTTCGAAATCGGCGGCTGCGCCGCGCCGCGCTTCGCACCGAGCTTCGAAGCCGGTCCCGTGAACCTGCAGGCGGGCGCCTTCAGCCCGTTCGTGCTGACGTTCTCGCGCACGGACGAGGACCAGACATTGCAGTCGGTCACGGTGCAGCTGCCGCCTGGCGAGCTCGGCATGGTCGCGAACGTCCCGCGCTGCCCGGAACCGCAGGCCGAACTCGGCGAGTGCGGCCCGGAAAGCGAAATCGGCGTCACGACCACGTCCTCCGGACCGGGCCCCAGCCCGTTCTACCTCGGCGGCAAGGTGTACCTGACGGGCCCCTACCACGGCGCGCCGTTCGGGCTCTCGATCGTCGAGCCGGTCGTGGCCGGGCCCTTCAATCTCGGAAACGTCGTCGTGCGCGCGGCGATCGAGGTCAATCCCGACACCTCCCAGATCACCGCCGTGAGCAATCCGCTGCCGCGCATCGTCGATGGCATCCCGACCCAGATCAAGGCCGTGAACGTCGACATCGACCGCGGACGCTTCATGTTCAACCCGAGCAACTGCTCACCGCTGCAGGTGCACGGCACGCTCACGAGCACGGCCGGAGCGAGCACGCCGGTGGCGGCGAACGTCGAGGCCGCCAACTGCGCGAACCTGCCCTTCCATCCGGTCTTCGAAGCGCAGAGCAGCGGCCACACGAGCAAAGCCCAGGGCGCGAGCCTGCGCGTGAGGATCACCTCGGCCGGCCTCGGGCAGGCGAACATCGCGAAAACCAAGGTCGCGCTGCCGCTGCAACTGCCCTCGCGGGAGAGCACGCTCCAAAAAGCCTGCCTGGCGGCGACCTTCGAAGCGAACCCGGAAAGCTGCCCCGAAGGCTCGAACGTCGGCACCGCGACGGTGCAAACACCGGTGCTCGGCCAGCCGCTGCGCGGCCCGGCCTACCTCGTCTCGCACGCCGGAGCGGAATTCCCACATCTGGAGCTGGTGCTGCAGTCCGAAGGCGTGAAGATCATCCTCGACGGCAAGATCGACATCAAGAAAGGGATCACGACGACGAGCTTCGAATCGCTACCCGACGCCCCCTTCACGAGCTTCGAACTGAACCTGCCCGAGGGCCCGCACTCGGCGCTCGCGACGTACTCGCCCACCACCAACCTGTGCGCCCTTCCGAAGGTCGCAAAGACGATCCGCGAGAGCGTGCCGCTGCGCAGCCACGGCCACCTCGTCGAGGCAGACGGTCGCGTCGTGGACGTGACCAAGAGCGTCAAGAAGCTCGTCCCCGGCTCGCTTGCGATGCCGACCACGATCACCGCCGAGAGCGGCGCGGTCGTCAACCAGAACACCGCGATCAGCGTGCAGGGCTGCGAGGGCGTCAAGAGCTTCAAAGCGCACAAGAAGCCCAAGCAGGTCAAGAAGCCGAAGTAAACGGGCAGGCAGGTGGGGGTTAGCGTGCGCCCTGCCCCGCGCGTCTCTGCATAGCCTGCACCACCGTCTGCAGCCACAGTCGGTGCAGGCGATCGTCGTCGGCGAGCTCGGCGTGAAAGGACACGGCGAGGATGGCTCCCTGGCGGGCGGCGACCGCGTGGCCGTCGAGGACGGCGAGGATCTCCACCTCGGGCCCGTGCTGGGCGATCCACGGCGCGCGAATGAAGATCGCGCGAACCGGCGCGCCGGCGATCCCCCGCACCTCGACATCGGCCTCGAAGCTCCTGATCTGGCGACCGAACGCATTTCGCGAGGCGCGCATGTCCATCACGTCGAGATGATCGTGGTCGAGCATGATCAGGCCCGCGCACGAGCCGAGGATCGGCGTGCCCGCGGCGGCGAGCTCGCGCAACGGCTCGGCGAGGCGCTCGCGCTCGATGCCGAGGGTCATCGTCGTCGACTCGCCGCCTGGCAGCACCAGCCCATCGAGGCCGTCGAGGTCGCCCGCTACGCGTACCTCGCGCGTGCGCGGCGGGCTCGGGCCCAATCGCCGCAACATCCGCGCGTGCGCCTCGAAACCGCCCTGCAGCGCCAGCACTCCGACGACTGGCTCTCGCGTCGCCGGCAGCGGGTCGCTACCAGCCACGCTGGGCGAGGAGCTGCTCGCCCCCGAGCTTGGAGCTCTCGAGGCTGACCATCGCGGGGCCGAGGCCGCGCGAGACCCCGGCCACGCGATCGGCGTCCTGCCAGTGGGTGGTCGCCTGGACGACGGCGCGCGCCCGCGCGGGCGGGTCCTCGGACTTGAAGATCCCGGAGCCGACGAACACGCCTTCGGCACCCAGCGCCATCATCAGCGCGGCGTCAGCCGGAGTGGCGATGCCGCCGGCGCAGAACAGCACGACCGGCAGCTCTCCGGCCAGCGCCACCTCGCGCACGAGCTCCAGCGGCGCCGCGAGCGCCTTCGCGGCGGACGCGATCTCATCGGCGCCGAGCGTGGCCAGACGGCGGATTTCGCCGGTGATCTGACGCATGTGGCGGACAGCCTCGACGATGTCGCCGGTGCCGGCCTCGCCCTTGGAGCGGATCATCGCGGCGCCCTCGCCGATCCGGCGCAGCGCCTCGCCGAGGTTGGTCGCCCCGCACACGAACGGCACCTTGAAGTCCCACTTGTCGATGTGGTTGGCCTCATCCGCGGGCGTCAGCACCTCCGACTCGTCCACGTAGTCCACCTCCAGCGCCTCGAGCACGCGCGCCTCCATGAAGTGCCCGATCCGCGCCTTGGCCATCACGGGGATGCTGACGGTCTCCTGGATGCCGGCGATCATCTCCGGGTCGGACATGCGTGCGACACCGCCATCGCGGCGGATGTCTGCGGGTACGCGCTCGAGCGCCATCACCGCGGCGGCGCCGGCGTCCTCGGCGACCTTCGCCTGCTCGGGCGTGACGACGTCCATGATCACTCCACCCTTGAGCATCTCTGCCAGGCCCGTCTTGACGCGGAATGTCGCCTCGTCGCGCATCTGCTCAGTCTGACAGCCTCAATCGGCCGGCTCGGCTGCCCGTCGCAGCCGGTCGCGTTCGCGGTGCTCGCCGGCGGCGCGGTCGATCGCCTCGGCGATATCGGGCATCTGCTCGCGCACGTGGTGCATGAAGTGCGAGGTCAGCACGACGCCGCGCAGCGGCGTGCTGACGACGACGGTCGCGCTGCGCGTTCCTGCGGAGTCGAGCAACGCCAGCTCGCCGATCGTGTCCCCGGCGCGGACCGTGTTGATAACGACGCCACCCTGGCTGACCTCGGCAGTGCCCTCCTCCACGCAGATCAGCTCATAGCCGAAGTCACCCTCACGCATCAGCTCCTCGCCGGGGTCGGCGGCGAGCCCGTCGAGCAGGCGCGCGAGCATCTGGCGCTGTGCCGGCGACAGGTCGGCGAAGAGGTGGATCGCCTCGAGTCGCGCGGCCCCGTCGCTGCCAAGAGATTTGCGCTGCACGGCCGGCATCCTCTCACAGTGCCCGGGCACGCGCGAGCGTGCGTGAGAGCCGCGCGAGGGCGCTCAGCGGGAGCGAGCGATGACCGGCATCGCCGAGCAGTTGAGCCGCCCGCAGGCGCAGCAACTCGACGACGTCGCTCGTCGCTTCCCTCGGATCCGCGATCACAGCGCAGTTGCACAGCGACATCGCCGCCACCGGCCTGCCTCCGAGCTCGGCGATCAGGCTGGGGGCATGCGGGACGCCCGCGCCATCGAGCCGCGCGAGGAGGTCGAGCTCACGACGGTCATCCGCGGCGGCGAGGCGAATCGTGAGCGCCTCCTGCGGTCTGGCAGCGGCTTTCGATCGCGGCGCTGGCAGCCGCGAGAGGTGTCGCGCGGCGCGCCGGCTGAGCTCAGCCTCGCGTTGCCGTGCGATCTCAGCATTCACGCCATCTCTTGCCATTGCTATACCTCAATCAGATCAAGTTGGCTGTTGAATCAGACGATACCCACAACGGTCCCGATTGCAATATCAATCAATCTGCGATTGAATGAGCCTATGGCTGACGATCTGAAGGACCGCCTGCGCGCCGTCGACCGCGGCGCCAAGCTCTCGCTCACGCGCCAGCTCGCTGACGTGTTCGCGGCCGCGATCACCGGCGGGGATCTCCAGCCGGGAGCGAAGCTGCCGACGACACGAGAGCTGGCGGCGATTGCGGGGATCAACCAACTGACCGCCGGTCGCTGCTATCGGCGTCTGGCGGAGCAGGGCCTGGTGGTCTCGGCGGTCGGGCGCGGAACGTTCGTGCGCGCCGCTGCCAGGAGCGCCGCCGGGGAGCCCGATAGCTCCTGGCAGACCTATGCGCTACCCGCACCGCACGGGGGCTATGGGGGGCAGTTGGTGAGCGAGGCGGTGAGCCACGTGCGCAGCCCCGGGCTGATCGCGCTCTCTGTCGGCTTCCCGGAGAGCGGGCAGATACCGCTCGCGCAGCTGGCAGAGGCGGTCGAGGAGACGCTTGCTCGAGACGCCGTGGCGAGCTTTGAGTACGGCCCGATCGAGGGCAACGACGAGCTGCGAGCGCAGCTCGCGAGCCTCGGCCGGGCGCGCGGAATGGACGACGACGCGGACAGCATCCTGATCACCACCGGGGCGCGCCAGGGGCTCACGGTGGCAGCCCGTGCAGTCCTGCGGGCGGGAGATGTTGTCGCGTGCGAGTCGCCGACCTACATGGGCATCATCGAGTCGCTGCGGGCAACCGGGGCGAGGGTGCTGCCGGTGGAGGTCGACGCCGACGGCTTCGACGTCGACGCACTCGAGCGGCTGCTGCGCGGACACGAGGTGCGCCTCGTGGCGCTGCAGCCGCGCGGGCACAACCCGACCGGACGGGACCTCAGCGATGGGCGTCGTCGGCGCCTGCTGGAGCTCGCGACGCGCCACGGCTTCTTCGTGCTCGAGGACGCCGTCTACGCCGATCTGCGCTACGACGGCACCGACCTCGGGCCGCTGAGAGCGCTCGACTCGTCACACGTGATCTACGTCGACTCGCTCTCGAAGACCGTGGCACCCGGGCTGCGCGCCGGCTGGGTCGCGGCGAGCGGCCCGGTGCTCGACGCGATCATCGCCGAGAAGCGCGACGACGACGCCCACGGCGCAACGCTGCCCCAGCAGGTGACGGCGAGGTTCCTCGCCGCCGGGCATTACCCAGCGCAGCTGGCCCGCGCACGCGCGCTCTACCGCACGCGCCGCGACGCGCTGCTCGAGGCCCTGGACGGCGAGCTGTCGGGCCTCGCCAGCTTTCTTGCTCCCAGCGCGGGCGGTCACGTGTGGGTGACGCTCGATGAGGCTCGCGACGATCAGGAGCTCTACCGGGCCGCGCTCGCGAACGGGGTCAGCTACGTCCCCGGCCCGGCGTTGCTCGTCGAGCCACCGCGCGGCACACATCTGCGCCTGTCGTTCACGGCTGTCGCCCCCGCGCAGCTGCGCGAGGGCGTCAGGCGCCTCGCGCGCGCGATCGGCGCGCAACCGCAGACGCCGGGCCACCGGCACACGCTTCCGATCGCCTGAGCGCGCGCGGGCACACGTTTCCGGTCGCCTGAGCGCGCGCGGCTACTTCAGCCGAAAGGCCTTGATGCGGTCGTCGTACTGCGCGCTGTCCTGCGCGTAGACGCCGTAGGCGATCGCCTGGATGATGCTGAGCAGCGCAGTGTGCGAGCGCACGTACGCAGGGCTGTTGGAGGAGTAATAGAGCTTGATCTGCGCGAGCTTGGCCACCTCGGAGAGCGTCGCGTCGGTGATCGCCCCCGTGCGCGCTTGGCGATGGCGGGCGAGCTTCATCGCGCGCACCACCAGCGGGTGCGGGCGCCCGGCGGAGAGCCCGATCACGAGCGTCGCCGCGTCGATGCGCCCGAGGCGGCTGAGCGCCTCCTGCGAGGGGCTCGCCACAACGTCGACGCGCAGGTCCAGGAGCATCAGCAGATGGCGCAGATAGCTGGCGAAGAAGGCCATCTGGTCGGTGCCAGCGACGAGCACCTTGTCGGCCTCGACGATCGCCGAGATCATCGCGTCGACGGAGCTGCGGGAGACCTTGCGCGCGGTGTCCTCGACGTTCAGATGATCGGCGGCAAGCGCCGCCTCGAACTCGTTCTGATCGAGTGAGAACAGGGGCGCGGAGCCGTTCGCGCCGCCCTCCTTGCCGGGCTTGGCGTTGACGCGTCTGTATTCCTCGCGTGCCGCGGCCTGCAGCTCGGGGAAGCCCTCGAAGCCGAGCGCCTGTGAGAAGCGCACGACGGTCGAGCTGGAGGTGTTCGCGCGTCGCGCGAGCTCCTCCGCCGTCTGGAAGGCCGCCTCGTCGAGGTGATCGACGATGTACTGGGCGACGTCCTTCTGCGAGCGCGAGCACTCGTCGAAGCGAGCCTGGATGTACTTCGACAGGCTCTGGTGCTCGCTCGTGCCGCCGATCGGAGACTGCGCCGGCGTCGCGCCGTTGGAGCCCGTGCGAGCGGCTGGGCGCTCCACTGTCTTTGTTGCCGCACGCTTCATCGGCGCTTCAGTTCGACGTATGCGGTTCGCACTCCTCCCCAGCTCGATGTCAAAGCGCGATGATCCAACACCACGGGCAGCGCGTACATAAGCTCAGGCCATGCGCAAGAGAATCGGACAGGCGCTCGCGATCACCGATGTCGGCCGCGGCGTCCGGCGCGGAGCGCCGACGCGATGAGGATCGCGATCGTCGGCGCCGGCGTCTCCGGGCTCGTGGCCGCACACCTGCTGCACGGCGAGCACGAGATCGTCGTGCACGAGGCGGCCGCGTATGCGGGCGGGCACGTCAACACGATCAGGGTGGCGACCGAGCACGCCCACCACGACCTCGACACGGGCTTCATCGTGATGAACGACCGCAACTACCCGAACTTCACGCGATTGCTCGATCGACTCGGCGTCGCCACGCAGCCGACGCATATGAGCTTCTCGGTCAAGGGCGAGGAGGAGGACTTCGAGTACGCGGGCACGCCGCGGGGCCTGTTCTGCCAGCCGAGCAACCTCGTCAGCCCGCGCTTCCAGCGGATGATCGTCGAGCTCGTGCGCTTCAACCGCGAGCTGCGCCGTCTGCTGGCGCGCGAGCAGCCGACGGCGCAGGCTGAGGAGTCACTGGAGGAGTTTCTCGCCCGCCACAGGTTCTCGCGCCCGTTCGTCGAGCGCCTGCTCGTGCCCCAGGTCTCGGCCGTGTGGTCGGCGGACCCGCGGCGGATGAGCTCCTTCCCGGTGCGCTTCCTCGCTGAGTTCTTCGCCAACCACGGCATGCTCGGCTTTCGCGACCGCCCGCGCTGGGCGACCGTCGCCGGGGGCTCGGCGCGCTACGTGGACGCGTTGATCGCGCCGTTTCGGGAGCACGTGCGCCTGAGCTCGCCGGTGCGCTCGATCATGCGGCGAGCCGATCGCATCGAGCTCAGCAGCGAAGCAGCGGACGGGCGGATGCTGAGCGAGAGCTACGACCAGGTCGTGATCGCGACCCACTCCGACCAGGCGCTGCGGATGCTGCGCGACCCTTCCCCGCAGGAGGCGCGCGTGCTCGCGGCGATCCCCTACCAGCCCAACGAGGCCGTGCTGCACACCGACAGCTCGCTGCTGCCGCGCCGGCGCCACGCGCGCGCGGCTTGGAACTTTCACCTGCTGCGCGAGCCCAAGGCGCAGAGCACCGTCACCTACTACATGAACCACCTCCAGCGCCTGCAAGCCGATCGCGACTTCTGCGTGACCTTGAACCACAGCGAGGCGATCGACCCGGCGAAGATCATCCGCAGGATCGCCTACGCCCACCCGGTGTACACGCCCGAGGGCGTCGCCGCCCAAAAACAGCACGCCGCGATCAGCGGCCTCGCCAGCCGCACGCACTACTGCGGCGCCTACTGGGGCTGGGGCTTTCACGAGGACGGCGTCAACAGTGCGCTGCGTGCGTGCGCACCGCTCGGGGCGAAGCTGTGAACAGCTGCCTGTACGAGGGCACGGTGCGCCATCGCCGCCGTGGGCGGCCGAGCGACGACTTTCGCTATCGCATGTTCATGGCCTACCTCGACCTCGACGAGCTGCCCGCGTGCTTCGACGGGCGTCTGCTGTGGTCGGCGCGGCGACCAGCGCTCGCCTGGTTTCGCCGCGCGGATTACCTCGGCGACCCACACACGCCGCTGGCGGACGCCGTGCGCGAGCTCGTCGCCGAGCGTACGGGCGTCCGCCCGCAAGGGCCGATTCGGCTGCTCACGCACCTGCGCTACTTCGGCTGCTGCTTTAACCCGGTCAGCTTCTACTACTGCTTCGACCGCGCCGGTGAACGCGTCGAGGCGGTCGTCGCCCACGTCACGAACACCCCGTGGGGAGAGCGCCACGCGTACGTGATGCCCGTCACACGCGCCGGCGAGAACGACACGGTGGCGATCGGTGGAGAGTTCGAGAAGGTGCTGCACGTCTCGCCGTTGATGGGCATGGACCACGTCTATGACTGGCGCCTGAGCGAGCCCGCGCGGCGGCTGGCGGTGCAGATCGAGTCCCGTCGCAGCGACGGTGAGCGCGTGTTCGACGCCACGCTCGCGCTCGAGCGTCGCGCGTTGAGCCCCACGGAGCTGCGCCGCGTGCTCGTGCGCTATCCGTTCCTGACGCTGCGAATCATCGCGCGCATCTACGCCCACGCGCTCACGCTGCGGCTGCGCGGCGCGAGCTATTTCCCGCACCCGTCGACGGCGCCCGAGCGCAACACACCGGACGCGGGCGCAGTGTCGAGATGAGCGCGCACGAGGCGCTAGCGAGGAGGCCGCTGTCGCCGCAGCGGACGGACGGGCAGTGGCTGCGCGCGCGCTGCGACCGAGCAGCGCGGTGGCTGGTGCTGCGCCTGCTCGCGCGCACGCGCGGCGGGGAGCTCGCGCTCGTCGAGCAGCGGGCCCGCATGCACTTCGGCGAGCTGATACCCGAGCGTCCGTTGCGCGCGGTCGTGCACGTGCGCTCGCCGCGCTTCTACCGCCAGCTGCTGCGCGGCAGCATTGGCATGTGCGAGTCCTACATGGACGGGCTGTGGGATTGTGATGACCTCGTCTCGCTGACGCGCATCGCGGCGCTCAACGTCGGCGCGCTCGACAGCCTGCGGCGGGTGCTCGCCCCCGTGCTGATACCGATGCAGCGCTGGGCGCGCTGGCTCGCGCGCAACACCCCGATGCGCTCGCGCAAACGGATCGCCGCGCACTACGACCTCGGCAACGAGCTGTTCGCGCTGTTCCTCGACAGCACGATGATGTACTCCTGCGCGCTGTTCGAGCAGCCGCACAGCACGCTCGAAGAGGCCTCGCTCGCAAAACTCGAGCGCGTCTGCTCCAAGCTCGCGCTGAAGGAGTCAGACCATCTGCTGGAGATCGGCACCGGCTGGGGCGGGCTGGCGGTGTATGCGGCGCGGCGCTACGGCTGCCGCGTCACGACGACGACGATCTCGCGCGAGCAGCACGCCTATGCCTGTGAGCGGGTGCGCGAGGCGGGCCTGCAGGAGCGCGTGACGGTGCTGCTCGAGGACTACCGCGATCGCTCCGAGATCGACCGGCGCGGGGGCTACGACAAGCTCGTCTCGATCGAGATGATCGAGGCCGTCGGCTGGCAGTACTTCCAGACGTACTTTCGCCGCTGCTCGGAGCTCCTCAGCGACGACGGGCTGATGCTGTTGCAGGCGATCACTATCGACGACCGCGCCTACCACGTCGAGAAGGCCGGCAAGAGCTTCATCAACACCTACATCTTCCCCGGCGGCTGCCTGCCCTCGATGGAGATCATCTCGCGCTCGATCGCGCGCGTGACCGACCTGCAACAGGTGCAGCTCGAGGACATCACCGACCACTACGCGACGACGCTCGCGCGCTGGCGCGAGCGCTTCCTGGGCGCGAGCGAGCGCCTCTCCGAGCTCGGCTACGACGAGCGCTTCCGCAGGTTGTGGGAGCTGTACCTGTGCTACTGCGAGGGCGGCTTTCGCGAGCGCCGCATCCAGGACGTGCAGCTGCTCTTGGCAAAGCCCGGCTACCGCCGAGAGCTCGCTAGGGGCGCGCCGCTGAGCGCGGACGCGAGGCTCGCCGCCTGAGCACGGACGCGCGCGAGCGGTAGTGTCCCCCGCGCGATGAGACGCACCCTGTTCGAAGACGTTCACGAAGACTTCCGCGCGAGCTTTCGCACGTTCCTGGAGCGCGAGGTGATCGGCGAGGAGGCCCGCTACGGCGAGTGGGAGCGCGCCGGGATCGTCCCGCGCGAGGTGTTCGCGCTGGCCGGCACGGGTGGCTTTCTCGGCATGGCCGTGCCCGAGATCTACGGCGGCGCAGGCGCCGAGGACTTCCGTCTGAACCTCGTGATCGGCGAAGAGAGCCAGCGCGCCGGCGTCGCCAGCTTCGGCCTCGGCATAACCCTCCACAACGACATCTGCCTGCCGTACTTCCTCAGCTACTGCGACGAGCCCCAGCGCGAGCGCTGGCTCGGCGGGATCGCCTCCGGCGAGCTCGTCACCGCGTTGGCGATGACCGAGCCGGGGATCGGCTCGGACCTCGCCGCGATGTCCACGAGCGCCAGGCGCGACGGCGATCACTACCTCGTCAACGGCACCAAGACTTTCATCACCAACGGCATCAACGCCGACGTCGTGATCGTGGCCGTCAAGACCGGGGCGGGCGGGCATCAAGACAGACACCGCGGCATCAGCCTGATCGTGCTCGAGCGCGGCATGGCGGGCTTCGAGCGGGGGCGCAACCTCGAGAAGATCGGCCAGCACGCACAGGACACGGCCGAGCTGTCCTTCGCCGACGTGCGCGTGCCGGTCGAGAACCTGCTCGGCAGCGAGGGCGAGGGCTTTCGCTATCTCGTCTCCAACCTCCCCCAGGAGCGCCTGTCGATCGCCGCCTCGGCGGTCGCGGCGGCGGAGGCGGCGCTCGGCTGGACGCTCGAGTACGTGCTCGAGCGCAAGGCCTTCGGCCAGGCGATCGGCTCCTTCCAGGCCTCGCGCTTCACGCTCGCCGAGCTGCACGGAGAAACGCAGATCGCGCGCGCGTTCGTCGATCAGTGCGCGCAGGCGCTCAACGCGGGCGAGCTGACGCCCGAGGACGCGGCGACTGCGAAGTGGTGGTGCACCGACCTGCAGGGCCGCGTCGTCGACCGCTGCCTGCAGCTGTTCGGCGGCTACGGCTACATGCTCGAGTACCCGATCGCGCGCGCCTTCGCCGACGCCCGCGTGACGCGCATCTACGGCGGCGCGAACGAGATCATGAAGGAGATCGTCGGGCGGAGCCTCGGGCTGTAGGCGATGGCCGGCGTCGAGCTCTACCTGTTCACCAGCGGCACCCTGGCCCTCGCCGGCAACGAGGTGCCGGTGCCGTTCTACCTGATCCGCCATCCGCAGGGCGATGTCATCGTCGACGGCGGCAACCCGCTCGCGGTCGCTTACGACGCCCGCGCGCACTGGGGGCGACTCGCTGACGTCTTCGAGGTGCACATGACACCCGAGCAGCACTGCGCCGCACAGCTGCGTGAGCTCGGTGTCGCGCCGGAGTCGATCGGGCGCGTCGTGCAGACGCACCTGCATATCGACCACACCGGCGCGCTCGGGCACTTCGCGAACGCGCAGATTCTCGTCCACGCCGCCGAGCTCGACGCTGCGCGCACGCTCGAGAAGCCCTATCTACAGGGGTACATGCGCGCAGACTACGAGCAGCCGGGACTCGACTGGCAGCCCTACACGGGCGACCTCGACCTGTTCGGAGACGGCACCGTGCAGCTGCTGCAGACACCCGGACACGCCGCCGGGCACGTCTCGCTGTTGCTCGAGCTCGAGCAGACGGGCGCCGTGCTGCTCACCGCCGACGCCGTCGACAACCGCGCGCAGTGGGAGGGCCGCCAGGACCCGCGACCCCTTCACTCTGCCGAGGAAGCAGCGGCCTCGCGCGAGCGGCTGCGGCAGATCGCGAGCGAGCGCGACCCGCTGCTCGTGTTCGGGCACGATCCCGAGAACTGGTCGCAGCTCAGACACGCGCCGGATGCGTACAGCTGAGAACAGCCTGGCGAGGCACGCGGGTTTACCGGCAGCGCCCGTCGGTGAATACCGACACAGTGAATCGCTCGCTACGCCGCCGCGCCCATGCCATGAGCTTCCTGGTGATCGCGTGTCTAGCTCTGCCGGGTTGCGGTGAAAGCGGCAAGGCTTCGGAAGAACATCGGAGGGCCGAACACCCCTGCCAGTTCAGCGCCACCTCAGGCCATTGCAAGGCGCGGGAAGCCGCCGAACAGCGCTACGAGGAACTCCACCACGAGACGAGAGCCCTCCACGAACGTGCACGTCTCGACGCAGAACGGGCGCGGTTGAAGAGGGAATCGGCGCAGCATGGCTCGTGACCACTGGACCACACGACGGAATCGACCGCCTCGCTGAGGTCAAGCGGTGGCGTGCGAAGATCGAGCCAGCTCGCCTGCCAGCTGCACGAAGTAATCCAGCGACGCGGGATTCGCGAGCGACTCGACGCTCGCCGCCTGCTCCACCGGCGTGCCCATCAGGATGCGCTTGACCGGCACCTCGAGCACCTTGCCCGACAGCGTGCGCGGCACCTCCGCGATCTGGCGTATCTCGTTGGGGACGTGGCGCGGCGAGCAGTCCTCGCGGATGCGCCGCTTGATCTGCGCCGCCAGCTCGTCGTCGAGCGTCACGCCCTCGCGCAGCACGACGAACATCGCCATCCACAGCTCCGCCTGCGAATCGCCGCCGCTGCCGGGCTTGGGGACGTCGACGACGAGCGCGTCGAGCACCTCGGGCACACCGAGCGCGGCGCGGTAGATCTCGCTCGTGCCCATGCGCACGCCCATGCGGTTGATCGTCGAGTCCGAGCGCCCGTAGATGACGGCGCCGCCCCGTGGGGTGATGCGGATCCAGTCGCCGTGGCGCCACACGCCCGGGTACATCGCGAAGTAGCTCTCGCGCAAGCGCGAGCCGTCGTCATCGCCCCACAGGAACAACGGCATCGACGGCATCGGCTCGGTGATCACCAGCTCCCCCACCTCGTCGTTCAGGCTGTGGCCCTGTTCGTCCCATGCCTCGACAGCGCAGCCGAGCGCGCGGCACTGCAGTTCGCCCTCATACACGGGAAGCAGCGGACAGCCGGCGACGAACGCCGTGCAGACGTCCGTGCCGCCGCTCGTCGAGAACAGCCACACGTCGTCCCTGACGTGCTCGTAGACCCAATGAAAGCTCTCCGGCGTCAGCGGCGAGCCGGTCGCGCCGAGCGCGCGCAGCGAGCTCAGGTCGTGGCCGCGGGCCGGCTCGATGCCATCCTTCTCACAGCTCGCCAACAGGCCCGGGCTGACGCCCATGCAGGTGATCGCCGCTCGCTCCGCGAGGCTCCACAGGACGTTCAGGTCGGGGTGCGCCGGGCTGCCGTCATACAGCACGATCGCCGCGTCGGAGATCAGGCAGCCGACGAGGAAGTTCCACATCATCCAGCCCGTCGTCGTGAACCAGAACATGCGGTCGCCGCGGCGCAGATCCAGGTGCAGGCGCTTCTTCAGCTGCTCCAAGAGGATGCCGCCGTGGCCGTGCACGATCGCCTTCGGCAGCCCGGTGGTGCCCGAGGAGTAGAGCACCCACAACGGATGGTCGAACGGCACCTGCTCGAAGCGCAGGGCGGAGCCCTCGCCCCGGGCAAGCAGCTGATCCCAGGTGAGGACGCCGCGCACGCCGCCGCCGCCGAAGGCGGCCTCATCAAAACCCTCCTGCGCGAGGTAGGGCAGCACGACCACGTGCTCGACACTTCCCAGCTCGGCGAGGATCCGCTCGACGTTGGCGCTGCGGTCGAAGTCCTTGCCGCCGTGGCGGTAGCCGTCCACCGTCAGCAGCACCTTCGGCTCGATCTGCGCGAAGCGGTCGATCACGCTGCGCGCGCCGAACTCCGGCGCCGCGCTCGACCAGATCGCGCCGATGCTCGCGACCGCCAGCAGCGCCACGAGCGTCTCCGGGATGTTCGGCATGTACGCGACCACGCGGTCCCCGCGCCCGACGCCCAAAGCGCGCAGGCCGCCCGCCGCGGCGGCAACGCTGGCGCTCAGCTCGGCCCACGTGATCTCGCCGAGCTCCTCGCGCAGCTCCGAGCAGTGAAACACCGCCACCTCCCCCGCACGCGTATCGCCGTCGCTGCCGTGGGCGCCGCGCAGCAGGTTCTCGGCGTAGTTCAGCTCGGCCCCCTCGAACCAGCGCGCCCCAGGCATCTCACGGGAACCGAGCACGCGCTCGTAGGGCTTGGACGCACGCACGCCGCAGAACTCCCAGACCGCCGCCCAAAAACCCTCGAGATCATCAACCGACCAGCGCCACAGCTCGTCATAGCCGGCAAACGAGGCGCCACGACGCTCTCCCGCCCACTCCATGAAGCGTGTCATCTCGACGTCTTTCAGCTGCTCCTGGGGGGGCTCCCAGAGGGCATGCGGGAGGTCGGCGCTGGCCATGGGGGTATTCTCGCGGTTTGTGAGCCTGCCGGGGTTGCGCGATGAGTTTCCCGTTCTTGGCGCCCTGGCGTATCTGAACGCGGGGACCGACGGGCCGCTGCCCAAGCGCGCCGCCGAGGCCTCGTCGCGCGAGCTCGAGCGCGAGCTCGCCGAGGGCCGCGCGACGGCGCACTTCGAACGCCGCGCCGAGCTGAGCGCCGAGCTGCGCAGCGCCTATGCCCGCGCGCTCGGCGTCGACGCCGGCGAGGTCGCGCTCACGACCTGCACGAGCGAGGGCATGGCACAGGTGATCGGCGGGTTGGAGCTCTCGCGCGGCGATGAGATCGTGACCAGCGACGAGGAGCACCCGGGGCTGCTGGGGGCGCTCGCGGCCGCCCGTGAGCTGCGGGGCGTGGAGGTGCGCGAAGTCCCGTTCGCGGAGCTCGCCAACGGTGTCGGCGCGCGTACTCGCCTGCTCGCCTGCTCACACGTTGGCTGGGTCAGCGGCTCGCTCGCGCCCGCCGAGCTCGCCGAGCTGGACATCCCGGTGCTGCTCGATGGCGCGCAGGGCGTCGGTGCCGTGCCCGTCGACCTGCGCGCGCTCGGCTGCGACGCATATGCGGGCGCCGGGCAGAAGTGGCTGTGCGGCCCCGACGGCACCGGGCTGTTGTGGGTCAGCCCGCAGCTGCGCGAGCGGATCTCGGTCTCGCGTCGTGGCTATGCCAACCTCGGCGATCCCGGCGCCGGCCTCGACGCGGGACTGCAAGCAGACGCGCGGCGCTTCGACACGATGTCGATGAACGCCGAGACGACGGCCTGCGCGCTGGCGGCGATCACCGTGCTCGAGTCCGTCGGGTGGGAAGCCGTGCATGCGCGGGCCCGCTCGCTCGCCGCCCTGCTGGCCGAGCTGCTCGCCGGGCGCGGGCGTGAGCCGGCGCCGCGCGGGGCGAGCACGCTCGTCTCCTTCCACAGCCCCGACCCCGTCGGCGAGCGCGCGCTGCTCGCAGAGCGCGGCGTGGTCGTGCGCAACATCCCCGACCGGCCGTGGCTGCGCGCCTCGGTCGGAGCGTGGAACGACGAGAACGACCTCGCGCGCTTGATCGCCGCGCTCCCGGCGTGAGCGACGTACCGCTGCAGGCAAGCGCCGCCACGCCTCAGGCGGTGGGCGTCGGCACACCCGAGGAGCACGCACCCGGCGAGCAGAGCCCAGGCCGGCGCCGGCCAAGGGGACGCCTGGCGCTGCCTGCCCCGCGCTCGCTGCTGCGCCACGCCGGCCTGCCGTTCGTGCTCGCGCTGTCGGCCGTGCTGAACATGAAAAACCTCTCCCAGAACGGCTACGCCAACATCTTCTACTCCGCCGGCGACAAGTCGATGTTGCGCTCGCTGCACAACTTCCTATTCGCGTCGTTTGACCCAGGCGGCCTGGTGACCGTCGACAAGCCACCGCTGGCGCTGTGGGTGCAGGTCACAAGCGCCAAGCTGTTCGGCTTCTCGCCGCTGAGCCTGCTGGTGCCGGAGGCGATCGCCGGTGTGCTTGCTGTCGCGCTGCTGTATTTCATCCTCGTGCGACGCGTCGGCGTCGGCGGGGCCTTGGCCGGATCGCTCGCGCTCGCGGTGTTCCCGTCGTTCGTGGCGGTCTCCCGCGACAACGGCGTCGACCCGTTGCTGATCCTGCTGCTCGTCGCCGCCTGCGGGCTGGGGCTGCGCGCGATCGAGAGCGGACGCTGGCGCACGCTGATCGCGTGCGGCGTGATCGTCGGCCTCGCGTTCAACACGAAGACGCTCGCCGCCTATCTCGTCGTACCCGCGATCGCGCTCGGGTTCCTCATTTGCGCCCCTGGATCTGTGTGGCGACGGCTCGCGCAGCTGCTCGTCGCTGGCCTTGTGATGCTGGCCGTGTCGTTCGCGTGGATCGCGCTCGTCGAACTCACCCCCGCCTCCAAGCGCCCCTACGTCGGCAGCTCCACCAACAACACCGAGCTCGGCCTCACCTTCGAATACAACGGCGTCGGCCGCGTCGAAGGCCAGAGCGGCGGACCCAACAGCGTCGTCGTCAAGCCCGGCGCATACGTCCCCGCCGCACGCCAGCTGGCGGTCGACACCGCCACGGCGCACACGCGGGCCGGCGGGACTGTGGCCCCCGCGGCGGACGCGCCCGCCGCGGCGCTGCCCACGCCCGCACCCGTCTCACCCGCGAAGGTCGTCAAGGGCCGTGAAAAGGATCCGATCCCGTTCGGCGAGTCGCCGAAACCACTGCGCCTGTTCGGCACCGGCCTCGGCGACCAGGCGGGGTGGCTGCTGCCGTTCGCGCTGTTCGGGCTGATCGGCCTGCTGGCGCTCGTGCTGATCGACCGCCGCGCGCCCGAGCCGAGCCCGGCGGCGAGAGAACCTCGGTCCTCGTCGTTCGCCTGGCGGCGCGACCCTCGCCTCGCGACCGCGCTCGTGCTCGGCGGATGGTTCGTCGTCGAGGCAGCCGTGCTGAGCCTGTCGAAGGGGATCGTGCACCCCTACTACGTATCCGCGCTCGGGCCCGGCACCGCCGCGATGGCCGGCGCGGGGACGGTCGCCTTCGTCGAGCTCGCGCGCGGGTCGCTGCCACGGCGAATCCTGGGGCTCGCGCTGGTCGCATGCGCGCTCGCGAGCACGGGCTTGGCGGAGGCGGTGCTGATGCACCGCGAGCACTACATCGTCTGGTACGTGCCCGTGCTCGCAGTCGGCTGCGCGGTCGCGTTCTGCGCGCTCGTCGCGAGCCGGCGCCTGGCAGGACCGGCCGTCGCGCTGATGTTCCTGCTGGTGCTCGTCGCCCCGGCCGCCTACGCGAGCACCACCTGGCTCGCGCCCGTCGAGGGCACGTTCCCGGTCGCCGGCCCGCACGCGTTCGCCGGCACCGGTGGCTACGGCGTCGACGAGCACGACCTCGCGATCGATCACGCCCTACTCGTCTACGTCGTCACCCACGATCCCGGCTCGCGCTGGGCGCTGCTGTCGGTCGCCTCCGACACCAGCTCGCCGCTGATCCTGATGGGGCTCGACGCCGGCGCGCTCGGCGGCTACAGCGGCACCGACCCCGCCGTCGACGGGCCCGAGCTCGCGCGCATGCTCGCGCACAGGGAAGCCCGCTACGTACTGCTCGGCGGCGAGTACTCGCTGCGCGGCGGCAACCTCGCGACCAAGGCCGTGCTGCGCGCCTGCAAGGAGCTACCGCCCTCCGCCTGGCACAGCCCCGTCGCCTACCCCTACGGCCTCGTCCTGTTCGACTGCGCCGGCGACGAAAAGGCGCTCGCGGCAGCCGGCTAGGACCTCCCAGCGGCCGTCAGGCGGCTACGGAGAGGTCTCGGTGGAAGGCCTTTGCGAACAGCTCGCGCTCGCGCCCGGCGGCCCAGCGCGGCACGGCGGACTCGCCGTCGGCGATCAGCCGCAGCTGCACCTCGTCGCCGGCGAGCGCGATGCTCGTTGATCGCACGAGTTGATCGCGCGAGCGCTCGAGGTCCTCGGCTAGGCGCAGCAGCGTTGCGCAGCGGTCCAGACGTGCGGCGTCGCCCTCACCGAACAGCGCCGCCATCGGTCCCGGCACGGGCATTCCCTTGCGGTGATAGCGCGCCGCCTGCGCGATGATCGCGGTCTCGACAGGCGAGAACCCGGGCAGCGCACCGTTGAGGATCAGGTAGCGCGAGTGCTTGTGGTGGTCGTCGTAGTCGATCGACATGCCGACGTCGTGCAGCATGCTGGCGGCCCACAACAGCTCGCGCTCTCGCGGGTCGCCGTCGTGCAACCCGAGGCGCGCGAGCTCGTCGAACATGCCCAGCGCGAGCGCAGCGACGTGCTCGGTGTGGTCCATGTCGACGTGGTACTGGCACGCCATGTTGAGCACGCTCGCGCGGCGCACATCCTCGAACAGCGGCGGGTCCTCCTCGGCGAGCAGGCGATCGAAGAACACGCCCTCGCGCAGGCCCGCCTCGGTCGTCTCGAGGGCATCGAAGCCGCCCGCGAGCAGCACGCCCTGAACCACCAGCGCGCCGGCGAGAATCAGATCCGCGCGCGCCGGCTTGATGCCCGGGACGCTCGCGCGCTCGGCGGCCGGCAGCGCCGCGAGCTGCTGCACGAGCTCCTCCAGCGCGCCGCGCTCGATCATCATGCCCTGGACGCCGTTTGACGGCAGGCCGGCGGCGCGCTGCGCGGCCGCTGCGAGGTTGCGGACGGTTCCCCCCGTGCCCACCAGGCGCCCGCCACGCGGCTGCCCGGAGTCGTCGGTGAGCCAAGCTGCGTCTGCGAGCTGCTCGGCGACGTACTCGCGCAGCTCCTCGAGCTGCTTGCGCTTGGCCGGCCCGTTCGGCGGCAGGAAGCGCTCGCTCATACGCACGGTGCCCAGTCGCCACGAGCCCGACTCGCGCGCCAACCGCCCGACTACGTGCACGAGCTGCATCGAGCCGCCACCGAGGTCGAGCACGCTGCCGTCGCGCAGCGTCGTCGAGTTGACGGCCGCGAGGTAGCCGTAGCGGGCCTCCTGCTCGCGGCTGAGCACGCGAATCGGTAGGCCGAGCCGCTCGCGTGCGCGCTCGAGGAAGCCGGCGGCGTTCTCAGCGTCGCGGATGGCGCTGGTCGCGACCGCATCGACCGAGCCCTCCCCCAGGCCGCTCGCGCGGCAGAAGTGGGAGAACACGTCGAGCGTTGCCAGCGCGCGCTCCATCGGCTGCGCCCCGAGCACGCCCGTGGCCATCAGACCTTCGCCGATGCGCACGGGCTCGTAGATCTCATCCGTGCGCTTCCACCAGCCCTCGCCGGCCGTGAACACGACCAGCCGGAAGGAGTTGGATCCGAGGTCGATGACGGCGAGTCGCTCGTCCGGCTGCACCAGATCAGCGTATTCACCGCTCCGGCGGGTCCGGCACGGCGTTCCTGCGGCGGCGGGCGCGCTCAGCTCGGCACGCCAGCGCGGCCGTGCTTGGCCACGTACATCGCGCGATCGGCGTCCACCAGCACCTGCTCGGCGCTGACGGTGCTTTCTTCGATCAGCGCGAAACCGATGCTGGCGGTCGGGTGCAGCACGTCCTCGCCGACGTCGATGCTGCATGCGGGCAGCACGCGCGAAAGCCCGTCGGCCACGACGGCGACGCCCTCGGCGTCGATATGGGGCAGCAGAACCGCGAACTCGTCGCCGCCGAGGCGCGCGACCAGGTCGGTTTCCCTCAACCTGCGGCTGAGCGCGCGGGCGATCGCCCTGAGGGTGTCATCGCCGACCTTGTGTCCGTAGCGATCGTTGACGGCCTTGAACTCGTCGAGGTCGATCACCATCAGGCCCGCAACCTCGCCGTAGCGCTGCGAGCGCGCGACCTGGAGCTTGAGGTCGTGCTCGAACAGCCTGCGGTTGCGAAGGCCCGTCAGCGGGTCGTGGTCGGCGAGGTGTCGCAGCTGCTCCTCCAGGCGCTTGCGCTCGGATATGTCCTGCAGCTGTGCGATGTAGTGCAGCGGCGCTCCCGCGCGGTCGCGCACGAGCGACACGGACAGGATCGCCGAGACCGTCTCGCCGGCCGCGTCGAAGTAGCGCTTCTCGACCTGAAAGGCCGGGATCTCCCCGGCCAGCAAGCGCCCGCGCTGCTCGAGGTCGTTGCCGACGTCGCTCGGATGCACGATCTCGTCAAAGCGCGTGCCGATCAGCTCGGCGGCGGTGTAGCCGGTGATCTCGCAGAGGGCGCGGTTCACCAGCAGCCAGCGGCCGTCGCTGTCGAGCAGAGCCGTCCCGATCGGCGCGCGCTCGAAGACCTGCTCGAAGTCGCCGCCGCCGGGACGCGGCGCGAGCAGGTCAGCGCGCCTGCGCGCGGTGATGTCGAGCACCACAGCCACACCGCCCGCGACGCTCGTGGGCGCCCCGCCCTGCGCCGAGGGGACGCGGCTGGCACCGTCGCCGGCGCCATCGCTGCTCGGGTTGTTCAAGCACAGGGGACCGACGTCGACCATCAGGCAGCGCTGCTGCTCCGCCGTCCAGATCTCACGCGAGCGCGTCTCCCCCGCCAGCGCGGAACGGAACAGCGGCTCCACCGCCTGCCACACGTCCTCGGGGAGGATGCTCGCAAGCGGCTCTCCCTCCAGCGGCGGACGCGCCTCGCCGAGGCGCTCGAGCGCGTGCCCGGCGGTGAGAACGAAGCGGAGATCGGGGTCGAAGACGACGATCAGCGCCTCGGGCAGCTCGCGGAGAGCCGCCGCCGCGGCCTCGTCTGCGGTGGCCAACACCGCGTCGGTCTGGCGATCGCTGTCTGTCGACGCTCGCACCAGATCAGCATCGGCCTGCACGGGCGCCAACTTGATCGCGGGGGCGGAAATTTCGCCCACCTACCGCAACTGTCCGCGACGGTGAAACCGGCGGCAGCGCTCAAGCCGGCGCCACGCCCGTCATCTCACTTCACCGACCTGCCGGCCGCGTTGACCGCGTCCCACGCGCCGCCGAACTCGGTTACGCCGACATACGAGACCGACCCGGGCTTGTCATCGTCGCTGAAGAGGTAAAGCGGATGACCCGCGTAGACGACCTGCTTGGCGCCTCCGGGGAGTCGAATCGTCGAGAGCAACGACGCCTGCACGCCCGGGCCGCCCGTCGGTGAACCGCTCACCTCGAGCGCCGGCCACGCAGCTGGGCAGCCACTGACCTTGACGCAGCTGTTGGCGCTGCCGTGGTCTCTGGTGAACAGGTACAGCGTCGAGCCGGAGCTCGAGCTCAAGATCGTGCCGAGGCTCGTGTGGCGCAGCTGGACGGTGAACGTTCGCGCGGAGTGAGCACTCGAGGCGCCGCTCTGCGCGCTCGCCACGGTTGAGCAGCTGGCGGCGCCCGCAAGGACGGCAGCGAGCAGGACATAGTTTCGCTTCATCGGGGTTCCTCACAATCGTCGGGGCTGGGGCGCAGGATTGTGGCGCGCCTAGCAAGCAAGGACCCCGTCCTCCGCACAACCTTCCCCTGGCGCGTAGCCGTCGCTCACCGGCGGTGTGTGCCCAGGGTGCGCTCAACCGGCGCGCTAGGAGAGCGCGGAGCCGTTCGAGAGCGGCGCGCTCGTCAGGTAGGTGGCCGCCATGTCCTCGTCGCCGTGTTGCGGCACGCCCTCGGCGATACGGGCACAGACGGCAGCGAGGAGTGGGAGATCCAGATCATGCTCCTCAGCCGTCTCCGCTACCAGGCGCGCGTCCTTGGCGGCGAGCTCGAGCCGGAACGAGGGCGCGAATTCACGCTCGAGGATCGCGTGCGCCTTCACCTGCATATAGGGAAGGTCCAGCGGGCCACCTGCGACCGCCCGCAGGAAGTCCCGCGGGTCGACGCCCGTCCCCTCGGCCAGGGCGATCGTCTCGGCCATGCCCTCCACGACGGTAATGACCCAGCTGTTGGCGACAACCTGCAACGCGCTGCCGGCGCCCGCCGGCCCGAGCCACATCGTCCTCTCGCCGACCGCCGCAAACAGCGGCTCTAGCTCCGGCTCGAGCTCCGTCGGGCCCGACGCCATCACGATCAGCTCCCCCCGTCGAGCCAGCTCCCTGCTGCCGAGCACAGGCGCGTCGACGAACCTCAGGCCGCGGTGCTGGGCGACCTCCGCGCAGCGTTCGGTGCCGGGGACCCCGATCGTGCTCATCTGCACCCATATCGGCGAGCGGGCGAGCGTCGAGGAAGCCGACAGCGCCGAGAGGAAACCAGCCTCGCCTTCCATCACCTCCAGCACCGCGTCCACGTCAGAGAGCATCGTCACCACGATCGCGGCGCCCTCGGCCGTCGCGGCCGGCGAGTCAACGATCAGCGCTGCGTCGCGCGCGAGTGTCACCGCCTTGCGCGGCGAGCGATTCCAGGCGCGCACGGGCATACCGGCGCGCAGGATGTTGCGAGCCATGCAGACGCCCATCGCGCCGCCCGCGCCCAGCACGGCGACTGTAGGCTTGGAGCTCACAAGCTCGTGCGCTCCCGCGTCCCAGCCGTCTGCGGTGCGGTTCTCACGAGGCTCGTCTTACCCCGATCGCCTGCGTACAAACCGCTGCGGCGAGGCGCTACCGTCCCAGGCCGACTTAGCGCGCGCTTAGCGGCCCCGGTATGAAGACTGCGATGCCTTCCCCCAACCGACTCGGCGCGCGCAGGGCGCTGGTCCTGCAGGCCTCCGAGGCATCGCTGCCGTTGGCGGCCCCCCCCGCCGGCGACAGACGCCGCGCGCTGCGCTCCCTGGCCGAGCGCGCGCGCCCCCGCCACGCGGCGCTCGGCGCGATCCTCGTGCTCTCCGCCGTGCTGAACACGTGGAAGCTCTCACAGAACGGCTATGCCAACACGTTCTACTCGGCGGCCGTGAGGTCGATGCTCGGCTCGCTGCACAACTTCCTGTACGTGTCGTTTGACCCGGGCGGACTGGTGAGCATCGACAAGCCCCCGCTCGCGATCTGGGTCGAGGTGCTCAGCGCCAGGCTGTTCGGGTTCTCGCCGCTGAGCCTGTTGCTGCCCGAGGCGATCATCTCGACGATCACCGTCGCCGCGCTGTACCGCGTGATCGCGCCGCGCCTGGGCGCCTG
The DNA here is from genome assembly GCA_963759265.1 of uncultured Solirubrobacteraceae bacterium. Lineage (GTDB taxonomy): Bacteria > Actinomycetota > Thermoleophilia > Solirubrobacterales > Solirubrobacteraceae > Palsa-744. The sequence continues at coordinate 2,463,437 of CAVWYR010000001.1, read as the reverse complement.
CTCGGCGCTCCTCAGCGCGCTCGTGCTCGCCGTGTTTCCCGCGTTCGTGGCGGTCTCACGCGACAACGGCGTCGACCCGCTGTTGATCCTGCTGCTGGTGCTCGCGTGCGGCGCCGCCCTGTCGGCGATCGAAGGCGGACGCTGGCGCTCGCTGGTCTGCTGCGCGGTGCTCGTCGGGCTCGCCTTCAACACCAAGACGCTCGCCGCGTACCTGATCGTCCCCGGGATAGCTCTCGCCTACGCGGCATGCGCCCCGGGATCGGTGGGGCAGCGCGTGTGGAGACTGCTTGTGGCCGGCGTCGTGATGGTGAGCGTGTCGTTCGCGTGGATCGCGTTCGTGGAACTGACCCCCGCCTCGCATCGTCCCTTCGTCGGCAGCTCGACCGACAACACCGAGCTCGGCCTGACGTTCGACTACAACGGCTTCGGGCGCGTCGAAGGACAGGTCGGCGGGCCAGGGCGCATCCCGGTCGCCAAAGGCGCCAGCGCGCACCTCACCGCGAGCGCGCATCCGATGTCTGCGCGCGCCGAGCCGACGCCGGGCGCAGCGCAGCCGCTGTCGCGCTTCCTGCCCAACGGGCACCTGCGCAGCCCGTTGTTCTTCGCCGAAGCGCCCGGCCCGCTGCGCCTGTTCGAGGCTGGCCTGGCCGACCAGGGCGCCTGGCTTCTTCCATTCGCGCTGATCGGCATGCTCGCGCTCGCGCTGGTCGCGTTCGTGGGTGAGCGCTCGCGTCGCCGGATGCGACTGGCGACGCTGATCGTGTTTGGCGGCTGGCTGCTCGTGGAGGCTCTGATCCTGAGCTTCTCCAGGGGCATCGTGCACCCTTACTACGTCTCAGCAATGGCGCCGGGCGCGGCGGTGATGGTCGGGGCGGGCGCGGCCGCCTTCGCGTGGCTGGCGCGCAACCGTCACTGGGGCCTCGCGCTGCTTCCGTGCGCCGTGGCGGCCACGCTCGTCGCGCAGATCGCGATCCTGCACGAACAGCACTACATGCACTGGCTCGTCCCCGTGGCGATCCTCGGCGCGCTCGCCGGCGTGTGCGCGATGGCCATGAGAGGACTCGCGAGCGTCGGGATGGCGCTCACGCTCGCCGTCCTGTTGATCGCCCCCGCGGCCTATTCGGCAACGACGTGGCTCGGTCCTGTGGAAGGGACGTTCCCCGCCGCCGGCCCGCACGAAGCCATCGGCAACGGCAGGTACGACATCAACTCTGAAGAACTGTCCGTCGATCGCACGCTGATCCGCTACATCGAGAGCCACCACCCGACCAGGCGCTGGGCCGTGCTCGCCGATGCCTCGCCGACGGCCGCGCCACTGATCCTGCTCGGCCTGCGCGCCGGCGCCGTCGGGGGCTACGGCGGAACCGACCCCGCCCTCGACGCCGGCCAGCTCGCTTCGCTGCTCGCCCGCCACGACGCGCGCTACGTGCTGCTCGGTGGCGCGTACGCCTCGCGCGGGGGCAATCTCGCGACCAGGGCCGTGCTGCGCGCCTGCAAGCTGCTCCCCGCGAGCGCTTGGCATGGCCCGCCGCCGGCGACCGTGTACACGCTCGCGCTGTTCGACTGCGCCGGACGCGAACGCCAGCTCGAGCACCCGCCTTCACGTTCGCGCTCGCAGCTCCCGCATCGGCCGCAAACGCCGCCGATACCGCAGATGCAAAAGCTGCGATCCGTCGTGCGAGTCTGAGAAGGGTGAGGTACGCTCTTTAGCGGAGAAGGGACAACGCGAGGGTAGGAGGGAGACGCGTGAGCAGCACGAGCCGGGATCAGGTACCGCTCAGCGAGGAGGTGCCGCTGGCGCAGGCGCGGGTCGGGGATCGGACCAACTTCCAGGAGGGGCCGCCGCACGAGCTGTTCCGTCAGCTGCGCAGCCAGTGCCCGGTGCACTGGTCCGAGGGCATCACGGAGTACCCCGACGAGGACGGCTTCTGGTCGGTGACGACCGCCGAGGACGTGCTCGAGGTGAGCCGCGACTGGCAGACGTTCTCCTCGGAACTCGGCGGCTTCACCGCGACCAAAAACACGGGGCTCTCGCTGGAGATGCAGCGCGCGATGTTCATCGGCATGGACCCGCCCAAGCACGACCGCCTGAAGGCGCTGTTCCAGCGGGGCTTCACGCCCAAGCGCATTGCCGAGCACGAGGGCGAGATCCGCGCGATCACGGTCGGCGTGCTCGACCGGCTCGAGGATCGCCAGACGTGCGATCTCGTCAACGACGTCGCGCAGCCCGTCGTGGCGCGCGTGATCGGCAGCTTCATGGGCCTCGCGCCCGAGGACGACGCCGTGTGGGCGCGGCTGATGAACTCGATCGTCGGCGCCGGCGACCCCGATGCGACGCCCGATGGGGCAGACAGCGTGATGGAAAACGAGGTGCCGGAAGTGTTCGAGCGCTGCGGCAAGCTGATCGCCGAACGTCGCGCGGCGCCCACCGACGATCTAACAAGTGTGCTCGTGCACGCCGAGCTGGAGGGCGAGCGGCTCGAGGATCACGAGATCGTGATGGGCTTCCTGCTGCTGATGGCCGCCGGCAACGACAGCACCAAGGCGACCTACTGCAGCGGCATGCGCGCGCTTTTGGAGGACCGCGATCAGCTGCGCGAAGTCGTCGCCGATCCCTCGCTCGTGCCCGGCGTCGTGGAGGAGTCGCTGCGCATGTTCCCGGCCTTCGCGCACTTCGCGCGTACCGCCACGCGCGACACCGAGCTGCACGGCCAGAGGATCCGCGAGGGCGAGAAGCTCGTCATGTGGTACCCCTCCTCCAACCGCGACGAGGGACGTTACGAGGACCCCGATCGTTTCGACGTCCGGCGCAGCTGCGAGCACCAGGCGTTCGGTGCGGGTGGGCGGCACTTCTGCCTGGGGACGGCGCTCGCGCGCCTGGAGCTGAGGGTCCTGATCGAGGAAACGCTTGCGCGCTTCCCCGAAATGCAGATAACCGACACGCCGCGCTACGTCGAGTCGGCGTTCGCCAACCAGCTGAAGACGCTTCCCGTTCGCCTGCAGCCCTCGGCGGCCGGGATCAGCACCTACCGCGCGTAGCTACTGGCTGAACCAGGTGTCGGAGAAGCTGCCGTCGCTGATCGTCGACGGTTCGGCCTCGGTCGCGCCTGTAGCCGATTCCATCGTGATCGGTTCAATGCCCGGCGTCGCGGCGCTGACCAGCGAGCCGTTGACGCTCAGCCCGCTGAAGTCGACCGTTGCGAAATCAGCGAGCGGCAGCACACCAAACGCACTCGATGGCGCCTCCGCGATCGCCTCGGCCGATCCGAGCGCCGCGGAGCGCAGCCGACGGACGACCGTGCGCGACCAGCCGCGGGTCGTGTCGCTGAGGGTGAGCCTGAATCGCCCGCGAGTGAGGGACTGCACGGCAGCCGTGAAGTCATCCCCCGGGGACACCGGCTCGGCGAAGGTGACGGGATATCTGGGGTACATCTCAAACCAGGCCGAGTATGAGGGCCGGCCGCCGGCGCAGTCCGCTTCGCTCCCCGTCTGCTCGACCGACGCGCTCGTGTCGCCGTCGATGCCGATCCAGAACGCCGACCAGCCGGTGCGCGTGGTCGCGCAGTTGACTTCCGGCTGAGTCCAACTCGCGGAAACGCTCTTATATGGCCCGGCGCCCGTCAGGGCATACCCAGACCAGTTGGTGCTGGTGCCGTGGCTGATCCTCAGGTTCGGGCGCCCGTGCGCGCGCGCAGAAGCGCCGGCTGCGAACGCCGACGGAACCACGAGTAACGCCAGGCTCACCGTCAGCAGCGCAACCACACGGCGAACGATCGATTGGCGCATCAGCCCTCCTAGCTACGCGAAAGAGGACCCCTGATCCCCCCCTGGTGCGGCCGGATCATAGTACGTGCGGGCGCAAATGCCAAGGCTCGACGCGCGGCTCGCGCGATCGCTCGACCGCCGCGCTGCTAGACCACGGAGGCGAGCCGCTCGTGCACAGAGCGCACAGCACTCGATCCCTCGCCAACCGCCGCCGCGACCCGCTTCATCGAGTCGTGGCGAACATCCCCCGCGGCGAACACGCCGCGCGCTGAGGTCTCGAACGGCAGCGGAGGCGACGTCGCGCCGCCCGCCGCGAGCGACTCGGGCAGCTGGCGATCGGTGAGAACGAAGCCGTCACGGTCGAGCTGCACGCTCTGGCCCAGCCAGGCGGTCGCCGGGCGCGCGCCGATGAAGCAGAACAGGCCCGAACACGCGATCGTCTGCTGGGCGCCTGTCTCACGGTGACCCAACGTCACCTGCTCGAGGCGATCGCCGCCTAGCAGGCGCTGCACTTCGACGCTGCTGATCAGCTCGATGTTCGGGTCCGCCTCGATCCGCTCGATCAGATACTGCGACATCGTCTGCTCGAGCCCCGAGCGTCGAATCGCGATCGTGACGCGGCAGTTGCTCTGGGCGAGATAGATCGCCGCCTGGCCCGCGGAGTTGCCGCCGCCGATCACCAACACCGAGCTGCCGTCGCAGACGCGAGCCTCGAGGTCGGTCGCCGCGTAGTACACGCCGGCGCCCTCGAAGCGCTCCAGATCCTCGACCGCCAGGCGCTGATAGCGGGCCCCGGAGGCGACGATCACCGCGCGTGTCGGGATCTCGCTGCCGTCGCGCAGGACGACGACGTGAAAGCCGGCCTCCACACGCAGAGCGGCCACCTCGCAAGGGGCGTTCAGCCGAGCGCCGAGTCGCATCGCCTGGACGGCGGCTCTGCCCGTCGAATCCGCTCCGGAGATGCCATTCGGGAAGCCCGCATAGTTCTCGATGCGCGAGCTCGTCCCAGCCTGACCACCGATCGCGACCGCATCCAGGGAGACCGTGCGCAGACCCTCCGAGGCCCCGTATACAGCGGCGGCGAGCCCAGCCGGGCCGCTGCCGACAACCACCAGATCGAAGATGTACCCCGGCATCGGCTGATACGTGAGCCCGAGGTGCTCCGCGAACGTGGCCGTCGACGGATGGCGCAGCGTCTCGGTGTCGGTGATCACCGCGGGGATGTCGCGCGCGTTCAACCCCAAGCTCGCAAGGAGCGCATCGGCGTCATCGGCATCCTCTACGTCGACCCATGCGGCGGCCAGGTGCGAGTGCTCGGCGAACGTCCGCAGGCTCATCGCCTCGGGCGAGTAACGCGAGCCGATGATGCGGATCGCCTGCGCACCGTCCCCCGATCGTAGGATCTCGCGCCGCGCGACGAGCGCGTTGAAGATCGTTTCCGCCAGCATCGGTCGGGCGCTCATCAGCCGCCGGAACTCCGCCTCGGCGACCACGAGCACGCGCCCGGCAACGGTCACACGGCAGCTCAGCGAGCGGCGCTGGCCGGTCAGCAGGTTCAGCTCGCCCGCGAAGCCGCCAGGCCCGTAGGCAGCTATCACCTGCGCATCCTCCGCGTCAAGGCGCACGACCTCGACATCGCCCTCGAGCACGACGAACAGGTCATAGGAGGCCTCGCCGGCCTGGAACAGGAGCTGTCCGACGGTCGTCTCCTGAACGGCGCCGAAGGCGCCGATCTCCGCGAGCTCGGCGGCGCTCAGCACGACCCAGGCGGCATCTTGACCCGCGTCGGCGCTCATCTTCGCGGCCTTTGCCGGGGAAGCGAGCCGAGCGCGAACATCACCGGAGCTGCCTCACCCCAGCAGACCGGGGTCGGGCGGGTTGGGGTCGAGCGCGTGCACGGTCTCGCTGATGTGATGGACGACGACGTCACTCGGGCGAGCCAGCAGCGCCGGGACCTGCGCCCGGTAGTAGCGATAGTGCTCGGTGTCGTAGTGCTCGCGCATCGCCGGCTCGCTGCTCCAGGACGCCATCATCACGAACTCACCGGGCTCCTCGGCGCTCAGCACACGAAAGCCGTCGCATTGCGGCTCAGCCCGGCTTCGCTGCGCCAACTCGCTGAGAAGCGCGAGCAGTTGAGCGGACAGCGCGCTGCGCCCGTGCACTTCGCTGACGAGCAGGACGCCAGGGTCGCTCATGCCGTCAGGACGACGGCAGCGTCGGGAGAGGCTGCGAGGAAGCTGAAGCTCTCCTCGATGTAGAGATGGACGAGCTCGTCGTCGTGGCGCTCGTAGCCGATCGACAGATCCTGCCCGCAGTCGTAGATGAAGTCTCCGCCGCGCAGGCTCAGCACGACGGCGCCGTCCACCCCCGGCGCCCACACGATCGGGCCGTCGAGGATCTTGCGCAGGTGATCGAGCAGCAGATGGCCGCCGTGCTCGGCGGTCTCGACGACGCGCCGGTAGGGCTCGCGCCCCAGAGCCATGCCGTAGGGGCCGCCGACGCCACCGCGCAACAGCAGCTCGACCGCGCCGGCGACGGCACGTGGGTAGCTCTCTGCATCCTCGCCGAGTGGCGCCGGCGGATGGGGCGAGGCCTCGGCGATGCCGACGATCTCAGCCTCCGCCCAGCCGTGGAACACGGCGACGTTCTCAGCGACGGCTATCCGGTGCGCCGCCTCATCCAGCGAGGCGAGATCGACGTCGAGCGCGCCGCGCTCCTGGTCGCGCAGCTCCTCCAGCGAGACCGTGAAGTCCGCGCGCAGCTCGGCCAGCGAAAGCACCCGCCGCCGCCGTGCGCCGACGCCCTTCTGGGGAGACCTTGCAACCGGCTCGGTGCGCCCGAGGTTGGTGGCTGAGTGCTCCCAACCGTGCGGACCGGAGAAGTCGACCAAGCGCCGCGCCGCGAGCGCCGGCGTCAGGCGCTGTCGTGCCTCATCGTCGAGCAACGCCCAGCCGGAGTCCGTGATCGGCGCGTGCGAGCGCTGGAGATGGTTCCTCACCGCACGCTCCCGGCGTCGCCACCGATCCCCAGCGAGCCCGCGCGAGAATCGCTGGAGGAGGCCGCCTCGGACTCCCCGCCGCCCGTCGCGCGCGCCTCGGAGTCCTCGCCGTTCTCGACGATGTCACCCGACTGGAACAGGATGCCGCGTGCGATCTCGCGCCACAACGGTGTGCGGCGCAGCAGGAACTCGAGGTCCATGCTGAAGTGCTTGAACTCCTCCCCCTGGGCGTCGCGCATGATCGCCAGCGCCTCGGCGTCGCCCTCAACCGCCAGTCGCTGCTGATACCAGCCGATCGCTTCAGCCTCCTCGGTCAGCGATGCGCACATCCGCGCGAACGTGCGCGTCTCGGCGTCCAGCTCCTGCGGCGGCTCGTGATACTGGTCAAAACCCATGCGACCTCCCAAGCGATCTCGAGTGAAAGCTACCGGTTCCGCTTGCCCGCCACCGCGTCAGCTCGCGCGCGCGCCGGGCGCGGCCGACCAGCCCGTCCAGCGCGCGACGTCGATAGCGAGCACGGAGCCGATCGCGCGCTGCTGCGGGTAGCGCTCGGCCAGGTGCGCCACCGCCTCGCGAGCCTCCGGCTCGGTCCGCTCGAGCACCCTCGCCGCTCCATCCGCGCGCACCCACCACAGCGCGTTCCAGTCGGCGTCGTCGTAGTGATCGACGAGCAGAGAGACGCTCGGGTTGGCGCGGACGTTCTGAAGTCGTCGCAGCTCGCTGGTGCGCTTGGGCTTGGCGTCCACGACGCTGTAGATCGTCTCGCCCACCAGCGCGAACACGACCGGCACGAGCTGCGGATGCCCGCCCGCATCGACCGTCGCCAGCCGCGCCACGCGCGCGGCCCCCAAGCGCCGCCTCGCCTCCGCGGAGCTCACTCGCCGTGGAGCTCGGCAATCGCGCCCTCCCAGCGCTCCAGTGCGCGCTCGATCACCCCGAGTCCAGCTGAGGGCAGCCAGCGCACGACGCGGCGCACGCCGGCCTTCTCGAACTCCTCGAGCGCGGCGGGCTTCGCCGGCGCGCCCATCACGACCACCTCGATCGGGCGATCCGCGCGTGCCCACAGCTCGCGGGCGCGCGCCAGCAAATCTTCGCCGGTGTTGTTTGGCATCCAGGCGTCGCCGAAGCGCAGCACGCGCTCGAGCACGGTCGCGCCGTTGCCGCCCACGAGCACCGGTGGATGCGGTCTCTGGGCGGGCTTCGGCCATGACCAAATGCGCTCGAAGTTGACGTGCTCGCCGTGGTAGCTCGCCTCATCCTGCGTCCAGATCGCCTTCATCGCCTCGATCCGCTCGCCCATGATCGCCATCCGCACGCGCGGATCGGTGCCGTGGTTTGCCATCTCCTCGCGGTTCCAGCCGGCGCCCACGCCGAACTCCAGGCGCCCGCCGGAGAGATGATCGACGCTCGCGACCTCCTTCGCCGTCGTGATCGGGTCGCGCTCGATCACCAGGCAGATGCCACTGCCGACACGCAACCTGCTCGTCGCCGCGGCGGCGGCCGTGAGCGCCACGAACAGGTCATACGTGTGGAAGTACTTGCGCGGCAGCTCCCCGCCCGCCGGATAGGGCGTCTCACGGCCGGCCGGAATGTGCGTGTGCTCCGGGAAGAACAGCGACTCGTGCCCGCGCTCCTCGACGAACGCCGCCAGCGCCCCCGGGCTGACGGCGTCGTGAGTCGCGAAATAGCCGAGGCCGAACTCCACGCGCAGATCCTATTCGGCCGGCCGAGCGCCTGCTCAGGCCGTTTCGCGCCCACCGTAGGCGACCAGGCCGTAGATCACGAGCACGTCAAGCGCGAACACGCTCAGCGACAGGAACGGCGCGGCGGGTAGGTACACGAGCTGGATCACCGCGTTCACTGCTGCGACGAACACCCCCGTCCATCGCGCCCACGTCGCCTGCATGAAGATCCCGAGCCCGACGCAGTACTGCACCACCCCGATCACCAGGACGACCCAGCCCCACGTGTTCAGGTCGCTGATCACGAAGTGGGTGTTGGCGGCGTAGAAGTGCGATTCCGCGATCGCCGCGATCCCGTAGATCGTGTTGAGGGTTGCGGCCATCAGAATGAGCACGCCCGCGAACACGACCCAGCCGTAGCCGCGCGGCTCACCGTATTCGTCTTCCGCCGGGGAGGCTCCGCGGCGAACCGGTTCTTTGGCGAAGCGACCGCTTTGCTGGTCGGTCGCCGTACTGGATGCATCAGCCATGGGAGCTACCTCCTGGTTTGGGATTGGCCTGATGCGCAGGCCTGGTCTCGATGCGGGTCATTTCGCGCTGTGCGTCAGGCACGACGGCGGCACGGTGGGCGAGCACGGCGTTCGCACGGCGCAGCAGCATTCGCACATCGCCACGACGCGCAACCCTGCCCGGGACGAGGCCCAGCGGCACGTGCCACCAGCGCCCGCGCCGGGGGACCGCCACGCGATCCCAGACGGCCGCAAAGCGGGTCTCGGGCGCGTGCGGATATGCCGTGGCGGGGTCGAAGCCGGCAAGCACCATCGGACAACGCGGGCGCCACGCGCCAACCGTGACACTGGTGTCAGGGTTGGCTTCCAGATGATCGACGAGCCGCTGGATGCGCTCGGTCGTCAGTCCCTCTAGTGCGGTTTGCAGATCCCCGGCGGAGGTCATTCGACATCGTCCCCCTCGGCGCTCGTCGGTCGTGTTCGGGTGTGGGAGTGCTAAGCGGCTCTTTCCGTTCAGGTCGTCTTGGGCTCGCCGTAGACCACGAGACCATGGATGCAGATGACACAGATGGCGAACACGCCCAAAGCCCACCAGGGGTGCGCGCCGCCGACGTCCGAGAGCGCGCCGATCGCGCCCAACGACGCCGCCACGAGGCCGAAGATGCGCCCATACGCGCCGCCTGCGAACAGCGAGAACGATGCGGTCAGCTCGAGCACGCCAAGGATGATCGTGATCCACCCCCACGTGTGAAGACTAGAGAACAGGTACACGCCGCCGGCGGCGTAGAAGTGCGAGTTCCCAACGGCTGCAATACCGTAGATGATGTTGAGGATTCCAGCTATGAGCAACAGCATCCCCACGAACAGCGCGCTGCCAATGCCTCTCATCGTGCCCCTTTCTCTCGTGACCGGCGGCCCGACTCGATCACTCAATGCACCGACCCGCGCTGACCACGATGACGGTTGTGCCCAGAGCACGACTCTATGCGTCTGAGTCCGCGCCGCGATGATGTGCGCACCTCTCTTTTTCGAGAATCTCCACCCCCGTCTTGCGTGCCGGCATCCGCAGGCACGCCCTACAACGCGAGGTGTCCGATGCTGGTGCAGACACCACCGACGCTCGGCGCGAACCGCCCGTCAGACGCCGGTTGGCATCCTTGTGGACGAGTACGGCAACCGAGAAGCTGGCGGCGTGGGCCGAGACGGTACTGAAATTCACGGCATGACGCGGACGACGATGCTGGGCTGCCGCGGGGGCGTTGTGGTAGGCGAGATCCGGTGAGCACGGTCAAGGCGGGCAAGGCAAAGGCGGGCGCCGCGAAGGCAGCGGCGAAGGCAGCGAAGCCATCTGACGCCGCCGGCACGACGTCCGCCGCTCAAAACGGGACGGCCGAGCCCGCTCGTATGCCGCAGAGCGCGGCGATGCCCTCGCCCTTTCCGCCGATCGCGGACTACGCGTTCCTGTCTGACTGTCATACGGGCGCACTGGTCGCTCCCGACGGGACGATCGACTGGCTGTGCGTTCCCCGTTTCGACGCTCCCAGCGTGTTCGGCTCGCTGCTCGATCGCCAGGCGGGCGGCTTCCGTCTTGGACCGTTCGGCGTCAACGTTCCCTCGGCGCGGATCTACGAGCCAGGCACGAACATCGTGTTGACGACGTGGAAGACCCCGAGCGGCTGGGTGATGGTCCGCGATTGTCTCGTGCTCGGCCCCCGTCACACGGAGGATCGCGTCACGCCACACACGCGCCCGCCGGCCGACGAAGACGCCGCTCACATGCTCGTGCGGGTGGCGGTCTGCCTGGAGGGGCAGGTTGAGATCGAGCTGACATGCGAGCCCGTCTTCGACTACGGCCGGGTTCCCGCCGAGTGGTCGGTTCAGGAAGGCGGCCACAGGGCCGACGCGAGCGCGGGCGAGACGACGATCAGGCTGCAGACCGACATGGCGGTCGGCGCGGAGGGTGATCGTGTCCGCGCGCGCCACGTGCTCCGACAGGGTGAGCAGCTCTATTGCGCGCTCTCCTGGGCGGAGGAGCTGCGGGTCCCGGAGAGCATCGACGAGGCCAACGAGCACCTGTCGACGACGGCTCGCTTCTGGCGCAGCTGGCTCGATCGGGCGCGCATCCCCGACCACCGCTGGCGCGATCCGATCCAGCGCTCGGCGCTGGCGATCAAGGGGCTCACCTACATGCCGACCGGAGCGACGGTCGCGGCGCTCACGACCTCACTGCCCGAGACGCCGGGCGGCGAGCGCAACTGGGACTACCGCTACACGTGGCTGCGCGACTCGACCTTCACCTTGCAGGCGCTGCACTACCTGAACCTCGATTGGGAGGCGGAGGAGTTCATGCAGTTCGCCGCGGACCTCGAGCCCAACGAGGACGGCGCGCTGCAGATCATGTACGCGATCGACGGCCGGCGCGATCTGACCGAGTCCACGCGCGACGACCTCTCCGGCTACGCGGGGGCGAGCCCTGTGCGGGTCGGCAACGGCGCCTTCGACCAGCGCCAGAACGACGTGTATGGCGCAGCGCTCGACGCGATCCTGCTTCACACGCGTCGCAGCCAGAGGATGCCGCGGCGTCTGTGGCCGATCATCCAGGCGCAGGCCGAGTGTGCGACCGCCGTCTGGCGCGAACCCGACCAGGGCATCTGGGAGGCACGCGGTGATCCCAAACAGTACGTGTCCTCGAAGCTGATGTGCTGGGTGGCGATGGACCGCGCGGCGCAGCTGGCCGACATGCGCGGCGACAAGGGGCGCGAAGCGACGTGGCGCGCGACCGCCGAGGAGATCCGCGCGGACATCCTCACTCACGGCGTCAGCGATCGCGGTGTCCTACGCCAGCACTACGAGACGGACGCGCTCGACGCCTCCAACCTCTTGGCTGCGATCTTCGGTTTCCTCCCCGGTAGCGACGAGCGCCTGCGCGCGAGCGTGCTCGCGATCGCCGAAGACCTCACCGAGGACGGCTTCGTCCTGCGCTACCGCACCGACCAGACCGACGACGGCATGTCGGGCAAGGAGGGGAGCTTCCTGATCTGCTCCTTCTGGCTCGTCTCCGGCCTCGCGATCATCGACGAGCACCAGCGAGCGCGCGACCTGATGGAAAAGCTCCTGAGCGTGTCCTCTCCGCTCGGCCTGTACGCGGAGGAGTTCGACACGAGCACCGGACGCCACCTCGGCAACTTCCCGCAGGCGTTCTCCCACCTCGCGCTGATCGAGGCCGCCGGTCGCATCATTCTCGCCGAGCGCATCGCCGAGATCTGAGCGTGGACGCCTACGACGTGATCGTGATCGGCAGCGGCGCGGGCGGGGGGACGCTCGTCCACCGGCTGGCGCCGTCCGGCAAGCGCATCCTGCTGCTCGAGCGCGGCGACTGGCTCCCCCGCGAGCCGCAGAACTGGCTCGCCCAGGACGTCTTCGTGGACGGGCGCTACCAGTCGCCGGAGACGTGGTACGACGACAGCGACCACGCCTTCCAGCCGCAGGTGCACTACTACGTCGGCGGCGCGACGAAGCTCTACGGCGCCGCGCTCTACCGTCTGCGCGAGCAGGACTTCGGAGAGCTGCGCCACCACGATGGCATCTCGCCTGCGTGGCCGATCGAGTACGCGCAGATGGAGCCCTATTACACCCAGGCCGAGCATCTGTACCGCGTGCACGGCGCCCGCGGCGAGGACCCGACCGAACCCCCCACGAGCGCGCCGTATGCGTTTCCGGCGGTCTCGCACGAGCCGCGTATCCAGCAGCTCGCCGACGATCTCGCCGCGATCGGGCACCACCCCTTCCACGCCCCCTGCGGGATCATGCTCGACGAGGCGAACATGCCCTACAGCGCGTGCGTGCGCTGCCCGGACTGCGACGGCTTCCCCTGCCTGGTGCACGCGAAGTGCGACGCGGAGGTGATCGCGGTGCGTCCCGCGATCGAGCACGAGAACGTCACGCTGCTGCGCAACGCCGAGGCGGTGGCCCTGCATACGAACGCGGCCGGGAGCGCCGTCACGGAGGTGGTCGTCGAGCGCGACGGGCAGCGCGAGACGTTCAAGGCCGACATCGTCGTCGTGTCCTGCGGCGCCGCCAACTCGGCGAAGCTGTTGCTGGCATCCGCCAACGAGCGCCACCCACAGGGCCTTGCGAACGGCTCCGACCAGCTCGGCCGCAACTACATGTTCCACAACAGCGTCGCGGTGCTCGCGCTCTCGCGCGAGCCGAACCCGACGGTGTTCCAGAAGACGCTCGGCCTCAACGACTTCTACTTCTCCGGCGAGGAGTTCGACTACCCGCTCGGAAACATCCAGATGGTCGGCAAGTCCCAGGCGCCGATGTTCCGCGGCGAGAAGCCATTGGAGACGAAGCTCGCACCTGGATGGGGCCTCGAGGACATCGCCAGGCACGCGGTCGACTTCTGGCTGTCGAGCGAGGACCTTCCGATGGCCGAGAATCGCGTCACCCTGAACGGCGAGGGCCGCGTCAAGCTCCGCTACGAGGCGACCAACGCGGAGCCCCGCAAGCGCCTGTACCAGCAGCTGCGCTCGATGCTCGGCCAGCTGGGAATGCACCCGACCCACCACGTGCTGCGTCATGCATACCTGCAGAACCCGATTCCCGTGGCGGGCGTCGCCCACCAGGCCGGGACCTGCCGCTTCGGCAGCGACCCCCAGTCCTCGGTGCTGGACGTCGACTGCAAGGCCCACGAGCTCGACAACCTGTACGTCGTCGACACGAGCTTCTTCCCGAGCATCGGAGCCGTCAACCCGGCGTTGACCGCGATGGCGAACGGCCTACGCGTCGGCGATCACCTGCTCGAGCGGCTCGGTGTGCGAGCGATCGCACAAGAGGCCGCCGGTGCCGTCTGAGCCGAGCGGCGGGCGCCGCCGCGTCGTGGTCCTCGGCGGCGGCTTCGGCGGCCTCGCCGCGGCACGCAAGCTCCGACACGCCGACGTCGAGGTGACGCTCGTCGACCGCTTGAACCACCACCTCTTCCAGCCGCTGCTGTACCAGACGGCGGCAGGCGGCCTCTCGAACAGCGACTGTGCCTCGCCGATCCGTCCGTACCTGAAGCGCGGCCGCAACAGCGGCGTGCTGATGGCGCGGGCTACGGATGTGGACGCCGAGCACCGCCAGCTGGTGCTCGAGGACGGTGTGCGCCTGGACTACGACAGCCTGATCGTCGCGTGCGGCGCGGAGACCTCCTACTTCGGGCGCGACGAATGGAAGGACGTCACCTATGGCCTGAAGACGCTCGATGACGCCGTGCGGCTGCGCGAGCGCATCTACGGCGCCCTCGAGGAGGCTGAGCGCAGCGACGATGCAACGGCACGTGAGGAATGGTTGACGTTCGTGGTCGTGGGGGGCGGACCGACGGGCGTGGAGATCGCAGGCGAGCTCGCGCTCACCGCGAAGGCGCTCAAACACCAGTTCCGGCGCATCGATCCGAAGCGGGTGCGCGTGATCCTGCTCGATGCCGGCGATCGTGTCGTGGCGGCGTTCAGCGAGAAGCTCTCGGCCAAGGTCGCGCGCTATCTCGACGATCTTGGCGTGTCGGTCCGTGAGGGTGCGCGTGCCACGGCGATCGACGGCGGCGGCGTAACGATCGAGGTGGCGGGAGCGAGCGAGCACATCGCCGCGAGGACCGTCGTGTGGGCGGCGGGCGTGCACGCGGTGGCGTTCACCGACGCGCTCGCGCGTGCCACCGGGGCGAGCACCGACCGCGGCGGGCGGATCGAAGTCTCGCCCGAGCTGAGCATCCCAGGGCACCCCGAGATATCGGTGATCGGGGACGCTGCATCTGTGCAGGGAAAGGACGGGAAGCCGCTGCCAGGTCTCGCGACGGTCGCGATCCAACAGGCACGGCACGTCGCCAAGGCGATCGCAAAGGGCGCGCCTGGCGCGCGCACCCCGTTCAAATATCTCGACAAGGGCGCGCTCGCCGTCGTCGGGCGCGGCAAAGCGGTGTGCTCGATCCGCGGCTTCGAGATGTCCGGACGTCCCGCGTTCTTCACCTATCTCGGTGTGCACCTCTACTACCTCGGCGGATCGCCGGGACGACGCCTGGAGGTGCTCGTCACGTGGATCGGGGCGCGCTTCGGCGAGCGCCAGAGCGCGCTGATCGAGGGCGAGCTCGCGCGGATTCACCGACACGTGCCCGAGCGTCCGGGGGTCGCTGCCGGGGCCGAGCGTTGAGTGCCGGCGGATCGCCGGGGCGCTGAACGAGGAGGTGCACGGTGAGAGCGCTCGACCCGAGGCTGCTTCACCACGCCCGCGCGACGAGAGCGTTCCTGCTCGCGTCCGTCGCGCTCGGTTTGCTCGCGGCGCTGCTGATCCTCGCCCAGGCGTGGCTGCTGGCCGACGTCGTCGCTCGCGCATTCCTCGGCGGGGAGGGCACCTCGGCATTGCGCACGCCGCTGATCCTGCTGCTGCTCGTCGTGCTCGCTCGTGCGAGCGTCGCGTGGGCCGCTGAGCTCGCCGCCGCGCGCTCCTCCGCGCGGGCCAAGTCGCAGCTGCGGGGGGCGCTGCTCGAGCGGATCGCGGCGCTCGGTCTCGACAGCTCGCGCGAGCAGCGAACAGGTGAGCTCGCGGTCCTCTGCACCCGCGGCGTGGACGCCCTCGACGGCTACTTCTCGCTGTACCTTCCGCAGCTGCTGCTCGCCGTCATCGTGCCGCTCGTCGTGCTCGGCGCGGTGCTGTGGAAGGACTGGATCTCGGCGGCGATCATCGCGCTCACGATCCCTTTGATCCCGCTGTTCATGGCGCTCGTCGGCGCCAGCACCCGAGAACGCATGGACGGACAGTTCCGCACGCTGGAACGCCTTGGCGGCCACTTCCTCGACGTCGTCGCCGGCCTGCCGACGCTGAAGGTGTTCGGCCGCGCAAAGGCGCAGGCCGCGTCGATCCGCGAGATCAGCGAGCGCTACCGCATAGCCGCGCTGGGGACGCTGCGGATCACGTTCCTGTCGTCGCTGATCCTGGAGCTCGTGGCGACCGTCTCAGTCGCCCTCGTGGCGGTTGCGATCGGCCTGCGCCTGATGAACGGCGCTCTCGACCTGCGCACCGCGCTGTTCGCGCTCGTGCTGGCTCCTGAGGCCTACCTGCCGCTGCGCCAGCTCGGCGCCAACTACCACGCCAGCGCCGAGGGCATGGCCGCGGCCGAGCAGGTGTTCAGCGTCCTGCAGGGGGCGCCCGCGCCGCAGGGCACGCGCACCAACTTCCCCAACCCGGCTATCGCCGGCCTCGAAGTCGATCGGCTGACGGTCACCTACCCCGATCGCGGCGGGCCCGCCCTCGACGACGTCTCGTTCACGATCGAGGCGGGCGAGATCCTGGCACTTACCGGTCCGAGCGGCTGCGGCAAGTCGACGCTGCTGGGCGTCCTGCTCGGGCTCGTGAGCCCGCAGTCCGGATCGATTCGCGTCGGGGGCGTCGAGCTGGCCGACCTCGACGTCGACGCCTGGCGGGCTGCGCTCGCCTGGGTTCCCCAGCGCCCGCATCTGTTCAAGGCCTCGATCGCGGAGAACGTACGCCTCGGGCGTGCAAACGCCAGCGCCGGCGAAGTACGGGAGGCGATCGCAGCCGCGGGCCTGAGCGCCACCGTGCGCGGGCTACCCGATGGCGTGGACACCATCCTCGGTGAGCACGGCGCGGGGCTCTCAGCGGGAGAGCGCCAGCGCGTCGCGCTCGCGCGTGCGTTTCTGCGCGACGCGCCGTTGCTGGCACTCGACGAGCCGACCGCGAGCCTCGACGGTGAGACCGAGCAGGAGCTCGTCGAGGCGATCGTGACGCTCTCGCGCGGGCGAACGGTGGTGCTCGTCGCGCATCGACCGGCGCTCGTCGCCGTGGCCCACAAGGTCGTCTCGCTCGCCTTGGTCGGGGTGCCGGCGTGAGACGCGCGCAGCTGATCCCCGGCGAAGCGGCCGCGCGAGAGGCCGACGGCCCCGAGGCGCCGCTCGCGAGGACGCTCGCGATCGCGCGGCCCGCCGCAGCGCGCCTCGCGCTCGCGACGTTGTTCGGCGCCGGCGGGATGCTGGCGGCGATCGGCCTGATCGCGACTTCGGCGTGGCTGATCTCGCGCTCGGCCCAGCATCCGCAGGAGTCGGCGGTCGCGATCGCGATCGTCGGCGTGCAGTTCTTCGCTCTGTCGCGAGGCCTGTGCCGCTACGCAGAGCGGCTGATCGGTCACGATGCCGCGTTCCGCGTGATGTCGGGTCTGCGCGTCGCCGTCTATGAGCGACTCGAGCGACTCGCGCCCCTCGGCCTTCCGGCTTTCGCGAGCGGCGACCTGTTGGCGCGCCTGATCGAAGACGTCGACTCCCTGCAGGATCTGCTGCTGCGGGTGCTGCCACCCTTCGCGATCGCGTTCGGGGTCGGTGTGGCGACGGTCGCGGTCGTGTGGCTGATGCTCCCGGCGGCAGCGCTGATCTTGCTGGCCGCGCTGCTGCTCGCCGCGACGTTCGTGCCGTGGCTCACAGGGCTGCTCGCCGCGCGCAGCGAGACCCGCCAGGCTGCTACACGGGCGATGCTGTCAAGCTCGGTGATCGACCTGCTGGAGGGCGCTCCCGAGCTAGCGATCAACGGTGCGATGCCGGCGCAGCTCGGCCGCGCGCTGGCAGCGGACACCGAGCTGACGTCAATCGCGCGCAAGAGCGCCCGCACGGCAGGCATCGGCCGGGGCCTGACGAGCCTGTGCTGCGGGCTCGCGATGTGGGGAGCGCTGTTCGTCGGTGTCTCGGCAGTCCACGCGGGACGCATGAACGGTGTACTGCTAGCCGGGATCGCGCTGATCCCGCTCGTCGCATTCGAGCTCGTCGTTGCTCTGCCTGGCGCGACCCAGACACTCCAGCGCGTGCGCCGCTCGGCAGCGCGCGTGCTCGAGGTGATCGACACCGCCCCGCCTGTGGTCGAGCCGTCGGAGCCCCGCGCGCTGCCGTCGGGCCCCTACGCTCTGCACGCACGGGGGGTCTGTGTCAGCTACCCCGGCTCCTCGCGCCTGGCGCTCGCGGGAGTCGATCTCGATCTTCGCCCCGGCCGACGTGTGGCGATCGTCGGGCCGAGCGGCGCCGGCAAGACGACGCTCGCGGCGGCGGCGCTGCGCTTTCTCCCCTACCGAGGAGGATCCATCGCCCTCAATGGCGTGCAAATCGACGGGCTCACGGGCGATGATTGCCGACGAGTCGTCGGCGTCGTCTCCCAGGACGCCCACGTCTTCGCGAGCACGCTCGAGGAGAACCTGCGACTCGCAAGGCGCGACGCGACGAGCGAGGAGCTACGTGAAGCTCTCGCGAGCGCCCAACTGCTCGACTGGGCCGAACGGCTCCCGGAGGGGATGGCGACCGACCTCGGCGAGCGCGGCGCGCGCATGTCCGGCGGCCAGCGCCAGCGTCTGGCGATCGCGCGCGCGCTGCTCGCCGATTTCCCCGTGCTGATCCTGGACGAGCCCGGCGAGCACCTGGACACCGCGACCGCCGATGCGATCGTCGCCGAGCTCCTGGCGAGCACGGATCAACGCGCGACGTTGCTGATCACCCATCGCCTCGCTGGCCTGGGGGAGGTCGACGAGGTCCTCGTCCTGGATCAGGGCCGCGTGCTCGAGCGGGGCACCCACGCAGAGCTGCTCGCGCTCGGCGGGCGCTACGCGGCACAGTGGCAGCGCGAGGGCGGGGTCGAGCGGCCTCGTCGCTACTGAGGCGGGGCGGTCGAGGGCGGGACCTGTCCGCCGGGAGGCCCTTCGGTTTTCCCACCACCGTGCCGACCCGTCAGGAACGCCGCCGCCACCGCGCAGATGACACCGACCCCGATCAGTACCCAAGCCCACGTCGGCAGTCCACTGTCTCCGGACTGGCTGTCGCCTTGCGAGTTGACCGCGGCTCCAACCGCGGCGCCCGCTGCAACGGCAGCTCCGTTCGGCGTCGTGGATGGTGTCGTGGCCGGTTGGGTCACCGTCTGCGTGGGCTGCTTGATCGTTGTCGTCGATTGGGTGACCGTTGGCTGCTTGACGGTCGTCGTCGACTGGGTCACGGTCTTCGCGGGCTGCGTGACGGTCTTCGTGATGGTGTTGGTCGTGGTAGGCACCGTGGTCGTGGTCGGTGCAGCCGCGACCGTGCTGCTCCCGGCGGCGTAGCTTCCGCTCACCGCCACTGCGAGGCCAACTCCCGCGATCAGCGCCGTGAGCACGGCGGTTGATCGCCTCAGAAATGAAGGACGAATATCTGCAAATGAACGCACGACTGGCTCTCCTGGCGCTGTGAAGATTCACTCAACTGGCAGCGCCTTACGCGCGCATCATCCAGATCGGATGATCCAGCGGCATGAGCGCGCGCTGGCACCCGCACAAAAGCTCGCCGCAGCCGCCATCGGGCGTGAGCGAAGCCTGCGCTCCTGCCGCGGTGGGGCCTCGCTCGCTCATCCGCCGGCCGGCGCCGAAGATGACGCGCCACTGGCGGGCGGCGCCTCAGGCGGCGCCTCGGGCGCCGCCGATGGAGCCTTGACGCGCGCGCGGAAGACGTGGAAGGACCAGCCTTGATAGATCAACGCGAGCGGAAAGAAGATCACGGCGACGACCGTCATGACGGTGAGCGCGTAGTGACCGGATGCCGAGTTGTTGACCGTGAGGCTGTATGCGGCGTTCGTGCTCGAGATCATCAGGTGCGGATACAGATCGATGAAGATTGAGCCGACCGTCGCCGCGATCGCGACCGCCGAGGCGGTGAACGCCCACCCGTCGTGGTCGGTGCTCGCCAGCAGGGCAGCGAAGACCACCGCGATCACTGCCAGCGCCTCGACCGGACCAGGCACGTCGGCGCCGCCGGCGACTTTGCGCGTCCAGATCACCCAGCCGATCACGAGCGCGATCGCGGCCCAGCCAGATGGTCGCGCGACGGCGCGCGCGCGCTCGCGCACCTGATCGGTGGTCCTCAGCTTCAGGAAGGTCGCGCCGTGCAGCAGGCACAGCCCGAGCAGCGCCACTCCGGTCCACAGCCCGTAGCCGGTGAGCAGATTGAAGAAGTCGCCGGTGAAGTTGTGACTCGAGTTGATCGGCAGGCCGCCGAGAAGGTCCCCCAAGGCGACGCCGACGAGCAGCGGGATCAGCAGGCTGGCGATCGTGATGCACCACGCCCACGTCGAGCGCCAGCGCTCCCCCTCGCGTTTGCCTTTGAACTCCATCGCCACGCCGCGCGCCATCAGCGCGGCCAAGATCGCGAGCAGCGCGAGATAGAGCGCCGAGAACATCGTCGCGTACCAGCCCGGGAAGGCGGCGAACATGCTCGCGCCGGCGATCACCAGCCACACCTCGTTGCCGTCCCACCAGGGGCCGATCGTGTTCAGCGCCACCCTGCGCTCGGTGTCGGTCTTGCCGACGATCGTGTGCAGCATCCCGACGCCGAAGTCGAAGCCCTCGAGCACGAGGAACACGACCCAGAAGATCGCGATCAGCACGAACCAGATGGTGTGAAGCTCCACGGGGCTCCTAGTAGGTCAGCGCCGGGATCGCCGTCGCGCCCGCACCCGACTCGTGCTCGTCGTCGTGCTCGTCGCCGAGCTCTTTGCGCCCGTAGCGCAGCATCAGGGCCAGGTCGGCGGCGCCGAGCGCGATGTAGATCGCGACGAAGGCGATCAGGCTGATCCAGATATCGGTCGCGGTGACCGAGGGCGAGTTCGCGTTGATCGTCTTCATCAGGCCCTGCACGATCCACGGCTGGCGCCCGCTCTCGGTCAAGAGCCAGCCCGCGGTGTTCATCAGGAACGGCGTCACGACCGCCCAAAGTGACAAGCGCAGGAACCACTTCGAGCGCTCCAGCGCTCCCCGGTGCACCAGCCACGCTCCCCACAGTGCGAACAATGCGATCAGCGACCCCAGATAGGCCATCACGCGCATCGACCAGTACTGGATGAAGACGTTCGGGATGTAGTTCCCGGGGCCGTATTTGCGCTCGTATTCCTTCTGCAGCTGGTTCAGCCCCACGACCGGCCCGTCGAAGGTCCCGGTCGCGAGCACCGACAGCAGGTGCGGGATCTCGATCAGCTGCGTCGGGGTTTCGTCGTTCTTGCCGCCACCGACCTGGAACGCCGAGAACGAGCACGGCTGACAGTTTTCCCACTGCGCCTCCGCGGCGGCGATCTTGACCGGCTGATACTTGGCCTCGATCTCGCCGAGCTTGTTGCCGACGAACATCTGCACGAGGATCGCCGGCAGCAGCACCAGCACCGACAGCTGCGCCGCGTGGCGGAACGGCCCGACCTCGCGGCCCTTGCGCAGCTGCCATGCCGACACCGCGAGCATCACCAGCGAGCCGGTGACGAGCGAGGCCAGGATCACGTGCACGTAGCCCCACAGGAACGTCGGGTTCGTGAACAGCGCCCAGACGTTGTTCAGTTCCGGCTGACCGTGACTGTTGAGCGCGTAGCCGACCGGGTGCTGCATCCACGAGTTCGCGGCGAGGATGAACAGCGCCGAGAGCATCGAGCCGAACGCCACCAGCCAAATGCACGCGAGGTGCACGCGCTTGGGGAGCCTGCCCCAGCCGAACAGCCACAGCCCGAGGAACGTCGACTCCAGCGCGAACGCGGCGAGGCTCTCCATCGCCAGCGGACCGCCGAAGACGTCGCCGACGAAGCGCGCGTAGGCCGACCAGTTCATCCCGAACTCGAACTCCTGCACCAGCCCCGTGACGACGCCGACCGCGACGTTGATCAACAGCAGCGTGCCGAAGAATTTCGTTAGGCGCTTGTACTCCGGCTTCTCGTTGCGATGCCACGCCGTCTGCAGGAGCGCGACGAGGAACGCCAAGCCGATCGTCACCGGCACGAACAGAAAGTGGTAGATGCTCGTCGTCGCGAACTGCCAGCGGGCGAGGTCGTTCGTCAAGTCACATCCCCTTGCGCTGTCGTTGCACCTGGAGGCGTCTCATACGTGTCATCTGGTCTCGTGCCCGCCCGACGATACGGGCGCGCGGTGGCACGAACATCCACCGATTCGGGTTATGTCTCCTCGCGGCCGGGCGCACACGCGATCCGCGGCAGTCGCGCGTCGCACATCCGACGCGCGTCGCTCTCTACACTCTCCGCGCGTGAAGCTTTGGATCCCGGACGCGCCGGCCCGCGACGCCCTCGGGGCACTGCCGGCGGGCGTCGAGCTCGGGCTGATCGATCGCGAGGGCGACCTGCCCAAAGCGGTGCTCGACGCCGAGTTCCTCGTGCCCCGCTCCGGCGATCGACGCATCGATGGCGCCTTCGCGGACATGGCCGGACTACGGGTGATTCAGACGCTGTCCGCCGGCGTCGAGCAGCTGCTGCCGATCGTCCCCCCCGGCGTGACGCTGTGCGACGCCCGCGGCACCCGTGACATCGCGGTCGCCGAGTGGGTGATGGACGCGATCCTCGCCGCCCAGAAGGACCTTCCCGAGCTGCTCGAACAGCAGCGCGGGCACCGGTGGGAGCCTCGCGAGACGCGCGAGCTCGCAGGGAGCACGGTCATGATCCTCGGCTACGGCTCGATCGGCGCGGCGCTCGCCGCTCGCCTCGAGCCGTTCGAGGTCGAGTTGATCCGCGTAGCCCGCCGCGCCCGGCCGGGGGTGCACTCGGTCGAGGATCTCGATTCGCTGCTCCCGCTCGCCGACGTCGTCGTCGTCCTGCTCCCCCTGACGGCCTCCACCGAGCAGCTGCTCGACCGTGATGCGCTCGCTCGCATGCGGCTCGGCGCGCTGCTCGTCAACGCCGCGCGGGGGCGTGTGGTTGACAATCACGCGCTGCTCGATCTACTTCAAGGTCGCCGCTTACGCGCAGCGCTGGATGTGAGCGATCCGGAGCCGCTGCCGCCCGAGCACCCTCTGTGGGACGCGCCGGGCGTGCTGATAACCCCCCACCTAGCTGGTGACACCACCGCCGCGGCGCGACGAGCGTTTGTGCTCGTGGGCGAACAGGTTCGTCGTTACATGAATGACGAACCGCTCGTGAACGTTGTCGAGGGCAGCTACTGAGAGCCACACTCGCGAGCGTCGCTGCAGGGGTGCTGGCCCCCCCAATGGCTGTGATGCCGCCACCCTCGTGAGTGCTTCGCGCGCTGACTATCGTCGGGCGGGCACATCTGGTTGATTTCATACAGAGCTGCCGTGAACTCGCGTGGCAGTGAGAGGGGCACCGAATGGCCGCGACGCGGGGGACGAGATGCCGGACAGCCTGTCGGTAGGCGATGTAGGCAAGGAGATCGGCGAGCACCAGACTCGCGCCAAGGAGATGAGCGGCGAGGACCGGAGAGACCGTCTGCTCTCGATCACCGAGGCTCTGTTGCTCTCACTCGTGGCGGTGCTCGCGGCCTACTCCGGCTACGCCTCGGCCAAGTGGGGCACACACTCCTCGATCACACTCGCCAAGGCCTCTGCGCTGCGCACGAAGGCAAACCGCGCCGACCTCGAGGGCCTGCAGATTCGCACGCTTGACTCCGTCAGCTTCAACGCGTGGTTCACCGCTTTCACGGCCGGCAACGCCAACGCCGAGCGACTCGCGGAAAAGCGCCTGCGACCTGGCTACCGTCCGGCGTTCAAAGCATGGTTGGCGACTCATCCCGACACGAACCCGAACGCACCGCCGGGACCTTCGTACATGCCGCAGTACGTGATTCCACAGGAAGCCGTATCGCGCAAGGACGATGCGCAGGCCGATCTCGCCTTCGCCGAGGGCTCAAGCGCGGCGGCGACCTCGGACAAGTACGTGCGCGACACGGTGTTCCTCGCGACGGTGCTGTTCCTGGTCGGGATCAGCGCCCACTTCTCGCTCTCCCAGGCCCGCTACGGGCTGCTCACGGTCGGAGGGCTGATCCTCGCCTTCTCGATCGTGCAGCTGCTTGGACTGCCCGGACCACCGTCATAGCCACAATCGGGTGATGCGCGACGGCGCTTGGCACCCGAGCATCTCCAGGGCCAGGCCCGTCGGCGAACCAGTGACGAAGGGATCGATGATGAGCACAACGCTCGAAGCGAAGACGCCGGCGCCAGCGAGCCGGGAGGGCGCGACGGGCCACGCCGATGCGCTGGTCGTGTTCGGCATCACCGGCGACCTTGCGAAGGTGATGACGTTCCACTCGCTGTATCGACTCGAGCGCCGCGGCCTGCTCGACTGCCCGATCGTCGGCGTCGCCGGCGATGACTGGACCGTCGAGGACCTGCGCAAGCGCGCGCGCACTTCGATCGAAGCGTGCGGCGAGACGATCGACGAGGCCGTGTTCGAGCGCCTCGCCCAGCGCCTGTCGTTCCTGTCCGGAGACTTCGCGGACGCGGGCACCTACGAACGGCTGGCGGGCGCGGTCGGCGAGAAGAAGAGCCCCGTCTTCTACCTCGAGATCCCGCCGTCGCTGTTCGGAATGGTGATCAAGGGGCTGGCCGAAGCGGGCCTGACGAAGAACGCTCGCGTGGTCGTCGAGAAGCCGTTCGGCCACGACACGGCGTCAGCGCGCGCGCTCAACGACCAGGTGCACGAGTTCCTCGACGAGTCACAGCTCTACCGCATCGACCACTTCCTCGGCAAGATGGGCACCGACGAGTTGCTCTACCTGCGCTTCGGCAACACGATGATCGAGCCGATCTGGAACCGCAATCACATTGCATACGTGGAGATCACGATGGCGGAGAGCTTCGGCGTCGAGGACCGCGGCCACTTCTACGATCCCGTCGGCGCGCTGCGCGATGTCGTGGTCAACCACCTCATGCAGTTGGTCGCAGTCGCCGCGATGGAGGCACCCGCGGGTAACGATGCCGACACGCTCAAGGACGCCAAGTTCGCGCTGTTCCGTTCGGTCGAGGACGCCTCGCCGACCCATTACGTGCGCGGCCAGTACGACGGCTATCGTCAGATCGACGGCGTCGCGGAGGACTCGACGACCGAGACCTACGCGGCTCTGCGCCTGGACATCGACAACTGGCGCTGGGCGGGCGTGCCCTGGTTCATCCGCACCGGCAAGCTGCTACCCACCACTCAGACGGAGATACGCGCGGTCTTTCGCAATCCCCCGCGCCTGGCGTTCATGCAGGACGGGCACCGGGCACCCGAACCCAACCAGTTCGTCGTCAAGCTCGACCCCTCGACCGGCACGCGACTGATGCTCGACGCCCACCGCGCCGACGCCTCCGGCGCGCGCGGGATCACGCTCGACATGGAGTTCGCCGACGAGGGCGGAGAGGCGCCGACGCCCTACGAGGTGCTGCTGCTCGACGCGATGCGTGGTGACAGCGCACGCTTCACACGCCAGGACAGCGTCGAGGAGACCTGGCGAATCATGCAGCCGCTGCTCGACTCGCCACCCCCCGTCGAGGGCTATGCCCCGGGCTCGTGGGGTCCGCCAGCGGCGGCAGAATCTGATCGCTGGATTTGGAAGCTGGCGCGGCCCGTGGCTGGCTTGATGGCTTCCTAGCTTGCGAGTGATGGAGGGTTCGTCCGAGGAGTCGGGCTCAAAGACGCGCAGGCTGCGGGAGCGCTACGGGCTGCTGCTCGGCGCCATCGTGCTCACGTTCGCAGTCCAGGGGATCGCGACACCAAGCGCGACCGAGCAGATCGCGGTCTGCCTGCTGTTGGGCATCACCCTGCTCTTGGCGTTGTGGGCGACCGACACCAAGCCGCGAATCATGCTGCCGGCGACGGTCTTCGTCGCGGTCGTGGTGATCGCGAGCGTCGTGCAGGCACTCAACGGCGAAATCGACGGCGTTCCGACACGAGCGGCAAACGCGCTGCTCGTCGCGCTGGCGCCGCCGGCGATCGTGCTGGGGGTCGTGCGCGACCTGCGCGCGCGCGAGACGGTCACGGTCCAGGCGGTGCTCGGCGTGCTGTGCGTGTACCTCCTGATCGGTATGTTCTTCGCCTTCCTCTACGCCACGATCGGGCGCGTCGGCGGAGCTTCGTTCTTCGCCGGCGGGCAGCCATCGAGCGTGTCGAGCTGCCTGTACTTCAGCTTCACGACGCTCAGCACGGTCGGCTATGGCGATCTGACCGCGCACTCGAACCTGGGCCATACGCTGTCGGTCTCCGAGGCATTGCTCGGGCAGATCTATCTGGTCACGGTCGTGTCGGTCTTGGTCGCGAATTTGAGGCGCGTCCGCCGGCCGCCTACGTGAGCGCGGCGGGCGCACCAGAACTCAGGTGACGGCACGACGCGCTCGACGACAGCGCGACCCCCGAGGAGATCCTGCGCGTCCCGATGCTTGATGTAGGTGGCTAACCGCCCGCGTGCTCGATCCGCGGGCGCGCGTCCCACACCTTCAGCAGCAGCGACGGGCACAGGCGCTCCTTGGCGGCGAACGAGACCGCGCGGCCGTCGGCTGCGACCGGTAGCGAGGGCGGCGGCGGCTGGGCGGAGACCAGCAGCAGCAAAGGCGACGGGCTCCGCTCGCAAACCATGCGTGCCATCTCGAGCCCGCCCATGCCAGGCATGCGGATGTCGAGGATCACGAACTCGGGGCTCAGCGCGTCGAGTGCGAGCAGGCCATCCTCGGCGCAGGCCGCCTCGCCGACCAAGCGGAGCCGCGGCGTCGCCTCGACGACCGCGCGCAGCACGTCGCGAAAGACCTTCTGGTCATCGACCACGAGCACTCGCGCCACCTCGCCCTCGCCGCAGCCGCCACGGACCGAGCCGCTGCCGAGGCTCTCAGGGCTCTCGCGGAGCAGGCGCGGGCTAATCTGATTCCTCGGCGAGGTAGACGAGCGCAGCCTTGACCCGGCGGCTGACGTCCTGGGCGTCTCGCAAATTGAGCTTGGCGAAGATCGCGTTGACATGCTTCTCTACCGCGCGCTTGGATAGAACGAGCGAGGTGGCGATCGCGGCGTTGCTCTTGCCCTCGGCGATCTCACCGAGGAGCTGTCGCTCCCTCGGTGTGAGTTCGGCAAGCGGCGAGCTGGCGACCCGTGCTCGCGCCTGGATCAGGACGTCCACGATCTGCGAGTCGATCACCGAGCCACCGCGAGCGACGGTCGTGATGGCGCGGATCAGTTCCGCTTTGTCCCTGATGCGCTCCTTCAGCAGATACGCGCGCCGGGCCGAGCCGGACTCCAGCAGAGCGAGCGCATAGGCGGCCTCGGCGTACTGGCTGAGCACCAGCACGCCGATCTCGGGATTGGTCTCACGCAGTTGATTCGCCACGCGCACGCCCTCGTCGCCGCCGGATGGCGGCATGCGAATGTCGAGGATCACGACCTCCGGATGCTCCTTGGCGACCCCGGCTTCGAGCTCCTTGGCGTTGGAGAACACCCCGGCGAGCTCGATCTCAGGCTCCGAGCCCAGCGTCGCCGTGAGGCTCTCGCGGATGAGGTAAGAGTCGTCGGCTGCGATCACGCGGATGCGCGCCTGGGACGGCACCTTGCTTATGGGACTGTCGTTCATAACGTCTGCTGCTTGCTGGGACATGAGCGACACCTCGATCTACTCGCGCCTACCGGCTTACCGCCACGCAGACGGCGCAGATTCATAGTCGCGGGTCCGTCTACGGCGCACATCGCCCGAACTGGGCTAGACAGGGCGCGCACTAGGCCAGCGGAACACAACCACTGACCACCGTTCCGACCCCGACACGAGAGCTCAACGTAACCGTGCCACCCACGGCGGCGAGGCGATCGCGCATGTTCACCAAGCCATGCCCGCGGGTGCCGTTGGGCGTGAAGCCCACGCCTGTGTCCTCGGTCTGGAAGCAGAGCGTGGGTCCCTCCTCCCACAGGCGCACGGTCGCCGTCGCGCCACGTCCAGCGTGCTTGGCGACATTCTGCAGCGTCTCCAGGCAGCAGAAGTAGACGGCCGCCTCCGTGTCGGGCGGGTAGCGCGACACCTCCCCGCGCACCGTCACCGGCCCGGGCGAGCGCCGCGCCGCGGAGCGCAGCGCCTGGATCAGCCCATGTGTTTCGAGCAGCGCGGGATACACGCCCTGCGCAAGCGAGCGCACTTCCTCGAGCGCGTCGTCGAGGTCGCATCCGATTTCGGCCATCATCCGCCGGCCGCGTGCCGGGTTGGAGTCCAGCGCCTCGTCCGCGAGCTCGAGCCTGACGCGCGCGCCGACGATCCGCTGCTGGATGCCGTCGTGGAGGTCGCGCTCGATTCGCTGGCGCTCGACGTTCGCCGCATCGACCAGACGTTTGCGCGATGCCGCGAGCTCGACGACCGAGGCCGACAGGTCCGCCTCAAGGCGATGGTTCTCGTATGACATCAACGCCGCCGCCCCAGCGGCGCGGATGAAGCGCGCCTCGTCAGGGACGGCGTCGCGGTGAATCACGACGACCTCGGAGAGGCTCTCGCGCTCGACGGGGGTGACCTCCTGGTCCGCGTCTTGACGAGGCAGCTCGACGCTCGCCCCGGATGGATCGACGAAGCCATTGGAAGTCGGTTGTGCGTAGCCGATCTGCACCGACGGGTCATGCAGCACCTGTGCCATCAGGGCGGGCAGATCATCGGGCGCGGTGTCGATGAGGCTGTTGACGAACTCCTCGAGCGCTTCACCCATGAACAGCCGCTCCCACACAAGCCCCGCGAGCATCGCGAGGGGGAGCATCGTCGCGGCGGTCACGGACACCCACACAAGCGGTGCGTGGATATCCCAGCCGACGAGCATCAGCGCCACGGACACGCCGACGGCAGCCGCATAGGCGATCGCGAGAACGAGGATCGGCGAGAGTCGGCGGCGGACGGCCCTGCCTGCCGCCAGGTAGCGCCGGCCAATGCACACGGCAACGCCGAGCGCCGCCGCCAGCCATGCCAGGCGCAGCGTCTCGCGCGCGATCGTCGCGGGCGCGTTCAGCGGGGAGCCGGCGAAGAAGACGTTCCGTGGGCAGGCTGGAACACACTTCGACAGCGGTATCACCAGGGTCGGCTGGCGCGAGGTGAGCGCCAGATACCCCCAGCTGATCGCGACCAGCAGCGAGCTCGCGAGCAGCAGCAGCCGCTCGGATCGCAGGAACGGGCCGGCTGTCGCCGAAGCCAGCATCGCGTAGGCGACCAACGAGACCGTGACGCCGACGAGCAGCCAGCCCAAGCTGAATGCGACGGGGTGGGCGGAGGCGAGCAGCAGGCACAGCGCCCACAGCATCGAGATTGGCGCGAGCACCCGGCCGGGCCGTGTCCGCGACCCGCTCGCGCTGGCATAAAGGGCAAGCGCGATGAGCGACGCTCCGAGCGCCACCCACACGAGCGTTGTTCTGCCGTGGGAGAGGCGCGGATGCGCGGCCGCGAGGTAGCCCGCCGAGACGATGATCAAGCCACCTCCGAACGCGATCAGCCCCGGGGTCGCACGTGACAGGTAGAGCGCCAACCGGGTTTCCGGCGCGGCGCGCAGTTGCGAAAGGTTGGTCTTCGGGGCGTCGGAGCCCGCACTCAATGGCGGCTCCGGCCCCACGCTCATAGCCGCGCCCATCAACGTCTCCCAGATCGTCGATTGGTCCTCGCCAGCAGTGCTGAAGATCCGTCAGCCCGCGCCACCGCGCGCGCCGGCCCCGTTGGCGGTCCCTGTCCGCGGCCGTCCCGGCCGCCGGCGGAGACTTTACACCCAAATTGCGCAGTCAACAACCGGCGCGCGACGGGGGCGAGATCGGGCCAAGGCTCAGCGGCCACGCTCCTTACGCCTCACCCACGAGCGCTGTCCGTCATCCCGTTTGGGTGATGCCGGCTTGACAGCTCAGACGTAGCGTGAATGGTGCGCTCCGGAAGGTTGGGCGCCCGTGCTTCCGCGAGTACCCGAGCGCTCAGGCGCACTCCCCGCCTGATGCTAGGCGCACTCCGGCCTCTCAGGACGGGCGGTCGGAGTGTGCCGCCAAAGGCATGTCCGCGTCTCCCCCACCTCCAGGTTCCCCAGGTCCGACCCCCGACCCTGGTCAACCAGCAGACGACCTCGACGACCAACAGCATCGGCGTGAGCGTTCAGGCACCCGAGACCACCCACACGACGACCGTGACCGCGCCCACGAAGACCGTCACCGCTCCGCCGCAGACCGTAACCAGCCCGACGGAGACCCAGCCGGCCGCGACAGATACGACCACGACGCCCGCCGGGCCTGCGGCTCCCTAGCGAACACTCCTGTCGGCAGCGCTCGCCGCCGGGACAGGCTTGGCGAGCGTCAGATGCAAGCGTCGATCAGGCCGAGGCTCGAAGCGTGCTCGACGGCCTCCGAGCGCGACGCTGCATCCAGCTTGCCATAGACCGCGTGCACCTGGCTCTTGACGGTGTTCGTCGAGACGTGAAGGCGGCTGCCGATCTCCCTGAATGAGAGGTGTGTCGGTAGAAAGCGCAGGATCCTGAGCTCGGCCATGGTCAGCGACGACGGGCCTTCCAGCGCGGCGACGCTGAGCCCGTCGATTTTCCCCCACGCCTCGTCGAACCAGGCCCGAAAGGCGACGATCTCCGGGGCGCGTCGAGCCAGCCGGGACGCTCGCGAGAGCTGCGTTCGCGCCAGCGGCACATCCGCAAGGCGAATCGCGGTGCGCGCCAGCAGCACCCGCGTCTCGACCTCATACCACGGGATGAAGTCCTCGAGCATCGCGAGCATCTGCAGTGACTGGCCGAGGTCTCGCTTGGCCTCATCGGCTCGACCTCGCTGCGAGCCCACCCACGCGGACGCCGCGAGAATCAGCGCGGAGCTGGGGTGCTCGCGCAGGCCGGCGCGATCGAGCGCGACGCCGGCGCGATCGAGCAGGTCGGCGGCGGCCTCCCAGTCCTGGTCCTCCCCAGCCATCACAGCGAGCTGCGCGAGGCAATGGCCTTGAATGCACGGCGACGCTACCGCGCCACAGCTGGCTCCCTCGCTGAGCATCGCGCGAGCCTGCGCGCGTTCCCCGCTGAGATGCTCCGAGACGCCCCTCAACAGGCAGCAGGCCGGCCGCCACGGGCTGCCCTCCTCCGCCAGCTCGTAGCCGCGCGCAGCCGTCGTGGAGATGTGCTCGAGCCCGCGTTCGCTGACCGCGCCTTCCAGCACGGCCAGTCCTGCGGCAAAGCCCGGGATCGCATCCAGATCGGGGTCCGAGCGACGCGCGCCGCCAGCGAGTTCGGCCCAATGGGCTGCGCGACGCAGATCGCCGCTGCAGAGCTCGCCGTAGGCGGCCGAGATCGCCAGCTCCGGCACGGAGGCGATCTGCTCCTCGCTCAGCCTGCCCAACGATCTGCGAAGACCCGCGCCGCGCCGAGCGGACAGGGCGCGTGGCACCTGCGCCCAAAGCAACCGCCCGACGTGCGTGAGGTCGCCGCCCTGGGCGGCGTGGTGCAGCGCCGGCTTGGTCTCGCCGTGCTCGCCGAGCCAGGCCGCCGCCGCCCGGTGCAGCCGCGCCGGGCGGGCGCAATCCGAGCGCGAGAGCTCGGCCTGGAGAACCTCGCGCAGAAGCGGATGGCAGCGGTAGCGTCTGTGACCGCGATCCAGCGGTGCGACGAGCAGGTTGCCGGCGGCAACCGCGCGGAGCGCGAGCCCGGAGCCCTTGCGGGCCAGCACCGCGTCGCAGAATCTCCGCAGAGAGCTCATCGAGGATCGCCGTGTCCGTGAGAAACGCCACCGCCTCAGATGGCATCTGCGCGAGCAGCTCCTCCCTGATGTACTGCGAGACGAGCTCGTCATCGCCGCAGAAGCGCTCGAGCGCGACGGCCGTGTCCGGCTGCTCGCGCAGCGCAAGGGCCAGCAGGTACAGGGCGGCCGGCCACCCCTCGGTGCGGCGCATCGCGAGCTCGAGCTGTCCGGCTGGGAGCTCGTGGCCCGCCGCTGCGAGCAGCGAGCCGGCCTCCGCGGAGCTCATCGCGAGCTCCGAGACGCCGAGCGCAAGCAGCTCGTGTTGAGCGCGCAGGCGCGCGAGCGCAAGCACCGGCGCGGTTCGCGAGGCGAGCGCAAGCTTCGCGCCGGCGGGCATCGCGCAGGCCAGCCTTGCGAGCAAGTCGAGCGACTCGCGCGAGTGCACGAGCTGGACATCGTCGAGAACGAGGACTGCTCCTGCGGGTACGCCGGCGAGCGCTTGGATCAGGCTGGGCAGGCCGATCGTCCCCACAGATGCAAGCTCAGAGCCGGCCGTGAAACGCCGATCGCTCGAGTGCAGCTGCGTGGCTGCGAACGCGAGTGTGCCGAGCAGACGTTCAGGATCGTTGTCGGCCGGCTCGAGCGTGGCCCATGCAAACGCGCGCTCGTCGCACTCGGCCCACTCGGAAAGCGTGCTGGTCTTGCCGTATCCCGGCGGGGCGGCGAGCACCACGAGCGAGGCCTGTTGATCGTCCAGCAGTCGCTGCACCAGCCGCGGGCGGCGTATGAAGCCCTCGCGCAGCGGCGGGCAGCCGCCGGCCGGCGCGAGCGCGCTGTGGATAGCCAGCGGCGCGCTCGAGGCCAAGCCGCTCGCGCGCGGCTCGGATCGCTCGCGGCGGCGACGCTGCGCTCGGCTAGGGACGCGTGCCGGAGGTGCCCCCTCTCGCGACGACGTGACGGGTACGGTCTGCATGGTCCACTGGCCTTTCCCGGCAGGATGGGTGTGTATGGCTCCTTGGCGAAGCATTTCTGCACAAAGCGACCCCCGCAAGGTTGTGGACCTCCCAGGTGCTCGGGTGTCGGCACCACCCGCGATCGCGGCGCCGTTCGCGAAAAACACGCAGAGATCGCCTGCACGCACACGCCGCAACCTGGGGCGAACACCCCTGCTCAGAGCGGGATGACGATGACCACGAGCGTGCCGATTGCGAGCAGCACGCTGAAGACCGTAAAGAGAACGACGACGCCGCGCGAGACCTCGTCGTAGGACCCGCGGCTCAGAGCTGCGGCGGTTCTCCGCTGACGTACGGCGCCGATTATGAACACGCACAGCGCCAGCAGCCCGTAGCTCGTTCCCAGCACCCGCAAGGGCCATACCGCGCCACGCGTCACGCCCGGTAGAAGCCGCCCGACGGCGAGCGCCACGGCTGACACGGCCAGGCCCGTGCGCCACCATGCAAGCCACGTGCGCTCGGCGGCCAGACGCGTACGCCGGATGCCATCCCCGGCGTGGTAGATCGGCACGGTTGGCTGCTCAGGCGGCGGGTCCGCCTCAGCTCGCTCCTCCGTCACGGCCCGACCCTAGACGAGGTCACGCGCAGCCTCGCGCGCAGCCGCTTGTTCTCCACCCAGCTGATACTCCTCGTGTCCCAGCTGGACAAGCCAGCTACGCAGATGGCGATGCACGAGCTCGGCGCCGACGAGTTCCTCGCTCGGCAGCTCGAGCTCGACTGGATGGAGCAGAAACGGATATGCCTGCGTGCCGCCAAGACCACCATGAGATCCTACGAGCTCCTCGAACGCGGCGACCTCGTCGCTGTCCCGCCAGTAGGTGCTGTTGACGACGATGTCCGGGCAGTGCGCGAAGCCGTCGGTGCGCCTGACGTGCCGGGCCGCCTCGGCGCCGTAGGGCGCGAGCGGATCGTCCCCCTCCAGCCGGCCCTCGTCGAGGTAGTTGACCCCCCCGGACCCCATCACGACGGCGCCGTGCGCCTCCGAGCGCACGAGCAGGAAGCCGATACCGACGTGCGAGCGCAGCGCCGCGATCAGATCTGGATAGAGCTGCTCGATGCGCTCGAGCGTCACACGCCCCGGCTCTCGGGGGAAGGAGATCAGCCCGAGGCAGCCGGAGGCCATGACCGCGACCTCCGGCAGCTCGGCTCCCGCGTGCTCGGTCGGCTTTTCCGCCCGCTCACGCTGTCGACGCGAGAGCCGGCGTACAGCCTTCGACAGCCACGAGGGGCCACCGGCGACCTCGGCCACTGAGGCACCCAGAAATGCGCCCGCCTCGCTCGGCTGCTCGTCCGTGGCGGCGGCGAGATCCTCCGCGCTCGCGCTCGGCGGCCGCTGCGCTTGGCCGGCCGGCGGGGACATGTTTTCACGCACGAGCTGCTCGAGCGAGACGCCGTAGCGATCGAGGAACGTGGCCCCCTGCGACTGGCCGTGGTCGGAGAGCACGACGAGCCGGTATTCGCGCGGCGCGGCGAGCGTGGCCGCGGCGATGCGGTTCAGCTGGCGATCGACCTGACGCAGCGTCGCGAGCGTCTCTGGCCGCTCGATGCCCGAGTGGTGTGCTACCTCGTCGTAGGCGAGGAAGGTCGTGTAGACGACCGGCCGGCCTGCGTACATGTCGGCTATCAGCGAGTTGACCTGCAGATCGCGCTGGATCACCGTCGCCCACGCGCGGATCAGCGCGTAGCTGGCGCTGCGATGGATTCGCGGCTGGATGTCGAGCCGGCGCTGGCGCGAGGCGCTCCACCACTCGCTGGGCACCTCGCGCGCCACAAGCAGGAGCGTTCGCATCACGTTGTACGGGTTGGCGAAGTAGGCGAAGTAGTCCTGCCCGATCCGCCCGGGCCGGTCACGGCGCAGCGCGGTGCTCATCGTGAGCAGGCTGTGGGGCGCGTCGCCCGAGACGATGTTCGCCCTGCTCGCGCCGTCGGAGAAGAGCAGGCCGCGGCCGTTGGAGTGGCGGCGCTCGAGCTCTGCCGCATCGCGTGGGTGATTCGTCACGATCGCGACCCCGCGGTCCTTCTCCCACCAGCGGAAGGCGGGCATGTCGTCGTTGTTGCCGTGCAACAGCCCGGCCTGGCAGGCACCGGTCTGCGAGGACCAGTCGGTTTGCCAGCGGGCGAGCCGATGCGATCCCTCGCGCAGCCAGCGCGCGATCGTGGGCGCGTTGCCGTCACGGATCGCACGCACGAGCACATCGTGCGCAAGACCATCGATCTCGAGGAACAGCAGCCCGGGCGAGTCCAGTTTCGCTACGGGCGTCGCACGCTTGCCGTAGCGGGTGACGACATTGCGATACCAGAATCCGTCGTCGTCGATCGCCAATGCGCCTGAGACGGCCGTGGTGACGATCGTGACGGCCATCGCCACCACGAACCCCGCCCACAACGACGACACTTCAAAGCCCGGCTCGATCGCGGAGGCGAGCAGGACGATCGCGCCGTTGAGGACCACCACGCCGAGGCCGAGCGTCATCACCGTCAGCGGCAGCACCAACCACAGCACGAGCGGCCACACGAGCGCGTTCAGGAGACCGATCAGCGCCGCCGCCGAGAGGGCTGCGGCGAGGCTCGTGACATGGACGTCGCTGAGGACGGCGCTGAGCCCGACGATCACGCCGGTCGCGAGCAGCCAGATCAGAAGGATCCGCAGCAGCGGTCGCCGCCTGTGCGCAGGCCGGACACCGCCCTTCCCGGTGGCGTCACTCACTGAGCGTCCGTCTTCGGGCGATCGCTCGTGCCCTCGGGCGGTCGCAGCACGGTGCGCTCACCGGGAGCCAGGACACGGAGCTCGACTGAGGGCAGATCGCGGACCATCAACGCGCTGAACTCTCGCACGGGTCGCTGCTGGCCGCGCGCCCACCATGCCGGCCAGCCAATCGCAAGCGTGCCCCAGTGGATCGGTATCACCAGGCGCGGTGCGATTTGAGCAGCGGCTCGCACCGCGCGCTGCGGATCGAGGTGCCCCGGCCCCAGTGTCGGTCCCCAGCCGGCGATCGGCAGCAGCGCGAGGTCAACCGATCCTGAAAGCTCGGACATCTCGGCGAACAGGTCTGTGTCGCCTGCGAAATACAGCCCCTGCGAGCCGGTGACCATGAAGCCGATCGGGTCGGCTTTCACGCCGAGAGGTCGTCTGTGCGGATCGTGGCGCGCGCCCGTGGCAGCCACGCGAACGCTGCCCACGTGCGCCTGCTCTCCGCGGCTCAGCTCGTGCACGTTGCGGACCCCGTGGCGGGCGAGCCAGCGCCCCGCCCCCCGCGGTGCCAGCACGGCGACGTTCTCGCCGAAGCCGCGCAGGGACGGGATGTCCGCGTGGTC
This sequence comes from uncultured Solirubrobacteraceae bacterium, assembly GCA_963759265.1. Classification (GTDB taxonomy): domain Bacteria; phylum Actinomycetota; class Thermoleophilia; order Solirubrobacterales; family Solirubrobacteraceae; genus Palsa-744. The sequence continues at coordinate 2,427,712 of CAVWYR010000001.1, read as the reverse complement.
GGAGTGCAGGTGGGAGAGGATCACGGCGTCGATTCCGGCAGCGAGTTGCTCGCTGACCGGTGGTGCCGTGCGCCGCAACGGCCCCACGCGGTTGCGAAGCACCGGGTCCGTCAGGATTCGTACGCCGTCGAGCTCGATCAGCGCAGTTGCATGGCCGGCCCACGTCACCGCGAGCGATCCGTCACCATCGCGCGCGGAGACGGCCCGTGAGGACCCGGGCGCGCGAGGCGTGCCGCGGTGCATGCCGGCAAGCGTAGGGCTGCGCGCAGCCAGCCTCATCGCCCCAACCAGATGATTCCACGCTACGCGCCCGCCTTGCGAGTGGCCGTACGTCGCCCGCGCACCTTGCGACTGCGACGCCGAGCAGAGGCTCGCGGATCCCACATCCGCGGTATCGACGCAGGCGCCGTGAGTGCGCAACATAGATCGCATGATCTTCCCGAGCACCGTAGGAGGCGACGATGGAGCCTGACAGCTGGCCGACTGATGGCGCGGTCGCCGCCGAGCGCCTGCGCGACGTGATCGACGAGCTCGACGACTCCAATGAGGACGACCGCCTCGCCCTGCTCTCGGATCTGCTCTGCTCCGCCTGGGTCAGCATCCCGGCACAGAACCAGTAACCCTCTTTCAGACCGCGAGGCGGCCTGGCGGCCGTAGCCCACCGACCCAGGCCGGCGTTATCTTCGCGCCGCCCCCCGTGGGACGCCAGCCGCATACGGGCCGGAGGGCCCGGAGGGCCGACGCAGGAGCGATGCGATCACCATCTGACGCTGCGAGGTCTGGCTGTTCGTCCCGGCTGAGCCTGACGGTTGAGCAGAGGACACCTCACCTGCTCTGGCGTGCGTGCGCTGTTCGGCCGGAGCGACTGGGCGATCCGGAGGCGCCGTCCACGTTCTCCATCCGAGAAAGCAGCACCCTGACCAGCGCTGCTCGATCGCGAGCAGCTCTGCCTCCCAGCGTCGCAAGACGGTCATCGTCAACGGCATCGGCAGCGTCGTGGCCGTCACGATCCAGCAGCGCAGCTTCAACGGCCCGGCTGCCACCGAGCGCACGCGCGGGGTGGACGCGGCCATCGCTCGCAACTCCACCGCGAGCGCCGCGGCCTGACGCAGCGTCACCGCCTGAAACGAGCAGAGCAGCTGCACTCGCTCGATGTTCGCTCCGCGTGAGGAGAGTGGCAGGATGCTGAAGGAATCCACATCTCGATGATGCCCGCCGGCAGGCGGACATTCCATACCGCGGCTGCGCGAGACTAGCGGCGTGGCCCCAGCACGAGGCCATCGCCGAGGGCCTTGGCGACGAGGTGCGCTCGCGAGCGGGCACCAACCTTGAGCATCGCGTTGCGCGCATGCGTGCGCACCGTGTCGTGGCTGATCTGCAGCTCATCGGCGATCTCCGGGCCGGTGTTCCCGAGCGCGACGAGCTGCACGATCTCGCGCTCGCGCTGCGACAGCGTCCCGGACGCGGCGGTGGGGGTGCTCGCCCGACGAAAGCGCCCGCCCCACGTCGACACGCTCAGCGCGACGACGAGCACCAACTGGCGTCCGGTCACGACCTCCACGGTGGCGGCCCACTGGATGGCGACGGTACGACCGTCAGCTGCTCGCATGTTGGCCTCCCCGGCAAATTGACCCGAGGCCAGCCGTTGCCGCCATTCGGCCGGCGACAGCAGTGGGCCATCGATGACGAAGCGCGAGACGGGGGATCCGATGAGCTCCTTGCGGCTGTAGCCCAGCAGCTTCAGATACGCGCCGTTGACGTCGACCAGGTTGCGGGCGGTATCGGCCAACGCCATCGCGTTGCGCGATTGCCGAAAGGCCGCTGCGAACAGCCCCGCCCATTCGTCGCGTTCTGACACACGCTCACAAACGGCGCGCGCGCCGGCGCCCGCGCCGGCGGACACCCATCACCGACACCGGGCTCAGCGGCCTGCCGATCGGGTCGATGAACAGCGAGCACGGCCCCGTGTGCGCGGGCAGCTGACCCTCGAGCACGTCGACATCGTACGTCAGCCGCTCCCAGTCCATGCGCGGATTCGTGAGCGTGACCACGACATCCTCGGGTGTGCCCTCGCCGTCCTGCAGGAACGAGAGCACGGCGTTCGGGGGGTCGTCGAGGAAGCTGTTCTCGCGGTGCCCCCACCCCTCCACGAACTGCTCGGTTGTCAGATGGCCGACGATGCGGTCCGGTCGGTCGGAGAACATGAGCGTCGAGGGTGCGAGGTCGTGCAACGTGAGCGCGCCCTCGGAGCTGGTCACTCGCTGTGCACTCTGCACGAACAGCGCCTCGAAGTCGCCCGACTGCGCCGCCGGGTCCGAGGACAGCTCGTCGCGCTCGGTTGTTGGTTCTGATGCCATCTCGATCTCCTTGCTCTCGCTTGGTCAACGCTCGGGTGCGCGTGCGCACTACACGCCGAGCTGCGCCTTGATGCGACCGGACTCGACCGCTCTCGCCAGCGCCTTGTAGTCACGTTGGTTCTGCTCGGCGTAGGCGCGTGAGAACTCCACGATCGCGCGGTCAAAGCTGCGTCCGTTGCCCAGGTATGCGGCAATCGCGATGCGGTCGCCGCTGCGCGCGTGCGCACGTGCCAGCGTCCAGCCGCACAGCCCGCCGTAGATCTCCATGCCCTTGGGAACCATCTGCTCGATTTCCGCCGAGCCCTTCCAGTCCTTGAGCTGGCGTGCGTAGAAGTCCCGTTGCTTGCCATCGATCCCCGATTCGACCCGCAGCCAGCCGAGGAAGATGTCGCTCGTTGCCTGCATCAGGCGCTGCCCGGCGACGACGCGCTCGCCGTGATTGTCGAACTCGCTGGGCGGAAGGAACTCCTCGAGCACGGAGGCCTCGGCCTCCTTCAGCTGCAGGAACAGGGGATCCTCGCCGTCGCGACCGAGCAGCAGCGCGATCCAGGCGCGGGTGCCGACGCTGCCGACGCCGACGACTTTACGCGCGAAGTCGGTCAGGTGGAAGCGCTCGAGCAGGATCCGGCGATCATGCTCCAGGGTGTCACGGTAGTCGTTGAGCAGCTCGTGCAGAGCGTCGAACATTTCGTCGCGTTCGATGCCTTCCAGGAGGTCGTCGATCGGCACGATCAGCGGCGGTTCGGCGACGATCCGCGCTTCGCCGTCGACCTCGGTGGTCAGCTTGGAGAATGCCGACATGCTGTCCTTGGTACGGGCCTTCGCGAGGCTCTTTGCGCTGCGTTTGGCGATGCTTGGCTTCACCTGCGGGGCGAGCTCCGCCAGCACGCTCTGGATGTCCAGGTGCGCATACCAGACATCGAGCTCCTTCATCGCGGCAAAGCCACACATCGCGGTGCGGTAGCCCTCGACGGCGCCGACCACGACGCGCTCTTGAGCTCGCTCGTCAAAGCCGCGATCCTGCGCGGCGATCCGCATGCTCACCGCCAGGCGCTTGACATCCCACTCCCACGGGCCGGGGAGCGTCTCGTCGAAGTCGTTCAGGTCGAACACGAGCTTGCGCTCCGGTGAGGCGAACACGCCGAAGTTGGACAGGTGCGCATCTCCGCAGCACTGCACCGTGAGCCCCGAGCGCGGAGTCGCCGCGAGGTCACTCGCCATGATCATCGCGGCGCCGCGATAGAAGGTGAACGGCGAGACGAGCATCCGCCCGTAACGGATCGGCACGAGCTCTGGCAGGCGCGTCTCGGCCTGGCGCTCGAGCAGCTTGATCGGATCGGCGCGACGCGCCGACGGGTCAAACACCGCATGGCTCGATCGGGGCACCTCGCTGCGCGCGGCCTTGCCGCGCGCCACCCGCTCGGCGACTGTGAGATGCGCGAGCGGCGCATCCGCACCACCGTTGCTCGCTTTGCGCGGGCCGAGCCTGTCGCTCGAGGCCCGCACGGCTGAGCGCGGGACTGTCGGAGGCGTTGCAGTCGAGGACATGACGACCCCTTCTTGGAGTTGATGAGCGTTGCAATGTGGCGGTGCAGCTTGGACCGAGCGCCGCGTGCCGTCAGAGCCTATGCGCGGGACAGCCTGGCAGCAATACGGTCGCCACTAGTCCGCCACCCATGCGCACAGGCGCGAGCCGCCCCCGGTCGGCACCCATGACTCGCTGGGCCGGCAAGCGCTGGCGACGCCGCGAGCACGACGCCGGGCGAGCACGCGGCGGCTTACAGGGGCATCAACCGATTGGGACGATGCGCGGCGCCTGGCGCGGGCGATCATCCAGCCATGTCGGCCTCGAGCGCGAAGACGCAGCCGATGCGCTCGCGGGAGTGAGCGTGTCGGCGGCCCCGTCGGCGTTCCACCTGCTCGCCAAGCCGACGGGCGCGCAGTGCAACCTGGACTGCGACTACTGCTTCTTCCTCTCCAAGGAGATGCTCTACCCAAACAGTCGCTTGCGGATGTCCGACGAGCAACTCGACGATTACCTGCGTCAGCTGATCGAGGCCCACGCCGGCGCGCCGGCGGTGACGATCGCATGGCAGGGCGGCGAGCCGACGCTGATGGGACTCGAGTTCTTCAGGCGATCGGTCGAGGTCGCCGAGCGCTACCTGGATCCCGGACAGCGCGCCGTGCACACGATCCAGACCAACGGCACATTGATCGACGCCGAATGGGCGAGGTTCTTCAAGGACAACGACTATCTCGTGGGCATCTCGATCGACGGCCCGCAGGAGATCCACGACGCCTACCGCGTAACGAAGGGCGGACGCGGAAGCTTCGCGAAGGTGATGAACGGGCTTGCCCACCTGCGCGATGCCCGCGTCGAGTTCAACGCGCTGACGACGCTTCACGCGGCCAACGCCGGGCGCGGCGCTGAGGTATACCGCTTCCTGCGCGACGATTGCGGCGCGCGCTTCATCCAGTTCATCCCGATCATCGAGCGCGTGCCGGAGGCGACGCTCGACGGTTCCGTGCCGTGGTCCTCGTGGCGCGACCGACCGCTGTACGTGCAACAGGGCGAGGCTGTCACCGGGCGCTCGATCAGCGCCGAGCAGTATGGGCGCTTCCTGATAGATGTGTTCGAGGAGTGGGTGCGCCGCGACATCGGCGAGGTCTACGTGCAGATGTTCGACGTGGCGCTCGCCAACTGGTTCGGCGAGCCTCCTGGGCTGTGCGTGCATTCTGAGACGTGCGGTCTCGCGCTCGCGCTCGAGCACAACGGCGATCTGTACTCGTGCGATCACTTCGTCGAGCCCGACTACAACCTCGGCAACATCGCCGAGACGCCGATGATCGACCTCGTCGGCTCACCGCGCCAGCAGCAGTTCGGGCAGGCGAAGCTGGAGACGCTGCCGCAACAGTGCCTGGGCTGCGACGTGCGCTTCGCCTGTCACGGCGGCTGCCCCAAGGACCGCTTCATCGAGACCGCTGAGGGCGAGCCGGGCCTCAACTACCTCTGCAGTGGCTACCTGAGCTTCTTTCACCACATCGACGAGCCGATGCGGCGCATGTGCGAGCTGCTGGCGCAGGGCCGCGCACCGTCGGAGCTCGTCGGCATCTACGCCGCGCAGGACGCCCGGCGCTCGCGCAACGACCCCTGTACGTGCGGCAGCGCGCGCAAGTGGAAGCAGTGCCACGGAGACGGGCGTGCGAGTCACCTGAGCGCGGCGGACGCGGCTGGTGCGCGCTGAGCCAGGACGCCGGCATCCGAGGCGTGAGCTCGCCTCCGTCCACGCCGGAGCCGGCGAAGGCGAGCGAGGAGACCTCACCGAGGCTGGACGGGGAGTCGCGGTGGCCGATGGCCGCGGCGATCGTCGCGGCGATGGTGCTGACGGTGCTGCTCCCCAAGCAGGTACGCGCAGGACCGGCGTGGCTGCTCCCCGGCCTCGAGGGGCTGCTGGTCGACGAGCTGGCTCGTCAAGGACCTCATACACGCGAGCAAGATCACCGAATCGGCGAGCGAGCTGCTCGACGCGGGCGCACTCGTGTGGATCTCCAACAACATCGCCTTCTCGCTGCTCTATTGGGAGCTCGACGACGGCGGCCCCGCGGAGCGCTTCTACCACCCTCGTCGCCACCCGGATCTCGCATTTCCACAGGAGCTCAACCCAGGGATCGGAGCCGAGGGGTGGCGTCCCTTCTACGTCGATTACCTGTATCTGGCTTTCACGAACGCGACGGCGTTCAGCCCGACCGACGTGATGCCGCTGGTGCCGTGGGCGAAGCTCGCGATGATGGTGCAGTCGACCGTCTCGCTGATCGTGCTCGGCCTCGTGATCGCGCGGGCGGTCAACGTGTTCTCCTAGCGGCTGACGCGAGAACCGCGCCGGCAAGGCTGCGCCTAGGTTGTGGCCGGCTGAGTCGGAGGCGGCGCGCCGGGCGCCGACGGTACTTTCCCCGTCGGCGCTGAGGCCGAAGACGCGCCCTTCACGGGCGCGAGCAGCGTGACGCTGACCATATAGGCGAGGACCGTGCCTACGATCACCAGCGGCTCGCTTCCGGAGCCCGATCCCGTCGTCAGCAATACGGCGATCACGATCGCCGACAAAGGCAGGCGCAGCACCGCCGCGACCGCCGCCGCCATACCGACCGCGAGCGCCGGTGTCGCCGAGAACCCGGGCAGCTGTCCCGCCATCAGCCCCGCCACGGCGCCGAGGAACAGTGCCGGGAAGGTCGGACCCCCGCGAAAGCTGCCAAGCGAGAGCGTGTAGGCGAGCCCCTTGAACAGCAGCAGCAGGGCGAGCGTGCCGATCGACCACGTCCCCGCTTTGCCCAGCAGCGCCGGGATCGAGCTCTGGCCGGAGAACAGCACTTCCTGAAAAGGCTTGCCGGTGGTGTGCTGAAACGCGATCGCCAGCCCCGCGACGATGAGTCCGATCGTGGGCAGCAACACGTAGCGCCTGGAGGCCACGACGTCCACGCTGCGCCTGCCGCCGTTGACCATCAACACGCACGCAAGCGCGACGGCGAGCGCCAGCGCGATCGTCCAGCCGAAGTCGACGATGTCCGGACGGGCGAACCTGGCGAGCGACTGAATCGAACCGAGCGCGTAGGCGCTTGTGCTCAACCCAGTCCACGAGCCCATTCCAAGCGAGACCAGCGCGCCGATGCCCGCCGCCAGCAGGCCGGGCAGCAGCACAAGCGTCAGCTTCGGGCCACCCAGCCCGACGACCTCGATCATGATCACTGCGGCGATGATCGGCGATTGGAACAGGAACGAGGCGGCGGCGAACGTGCCCGCCGCCGCGAGGACCGTAACCACCTGAGGGGGCGCGTCGCTGCGCGCGAGGCGAATCGTCACCACGCCGAGTCCCGAGCCCAGAGCGATCAGCGGCGCCTCGGGGCCCAGCACGATCCCCATCCCAATCCCCGCGAGGCCCGCGAGGATGACCCCCGGCAGCGCGCCCGGGAGGGTCGGGCCGCCACTTGTCGAGAGGCCATATGCCGCGACATGACCTCCCTCGCCCGGCAGGCGCTCGATCACGAACGCGACGATCAGCCCGCAAATGCCGAGCACCGGCAGCGACCACCACAGCGGCGGGCCATGGTGGTAGCCGAGGCTGCTCGGCAGGTGGACGTACAGACCCCTCTGGATCTGGTTGACGAGCTCGAGAAAGCACCACGAGGCGAGCGATACCACGACCCCGACGATCGCTGCGAGCACGAGCAGGACGACAAAGCTCTTGCTCCGGATCGTCGCTTCCACCTGCTCGGCGGAGATCTCGGGCTCAGGCATCGCGCCCCTGCAAGCCGCTCACTCGACGCCCACCGCGTCGCTCTTCGCGAGGCCGTGCCCGCCTACCAGCTTGGCGCTCATCTTGATCGCTTTCACCGCGCCGGTCGCCCCGGCCTGCAACGACGCGCCGACCGCGAGGACGATGATCCCCGGGATCAGCAGCGCGCGCACTCCGAGCATGAGGATGCCGATTCGGGCAAGCAGGTATGGCGGGGTGCAGACGGCGGCGCCGATCGCGCCGCTCAAGGCGCTGGCGGTCAGCTTGTCGCGCCTCGAGCTGAGGGCTTTCATGCCGATCAGGCGCGAGGGCACCGCGACATAGGAGACCATCATCAGGCCGACGACGATGCTCAGCGAGATGCCAAACCACGGCCGGCCCCAGCGGCTGACGATGATCGTCGAGAATCCCAGCAGCAGACCGACGATCGCACCCGACCCGAGCACGACGGGAAGGTGTGCGCGGGCACCGGCGAATCCCGTTCGCACAGTAGGGGCACCGCCTTTTGCGATCGCGAACGCGAACACGGCGTTCAGGTAGAACCCGCCCGCGGTGATCGCGACGATCGCCAACACGATCGGTATCACGATCGGCCCGCGCACCACGTGCAAGGACTTCCCATGAAGGACGTGGGCTTTCAGGTCGAACATCGCCAGCCAGACCCACATCGCTGGAAGTATCTGAATCAGGGTCAGCCGCCAGTTCGAGAAGACCAGCTTGAGGCCATCGAAGAGCATCGCGCAGGCGCTCGCGGCGAGCGCCACAGGCGCGAGCCAACGCCGCGTCTGGCTGAGGCGCACGATCGCGTCCTCGGCCATCGTCTCGTCTCCCTCGCGGACGGCCTGTACCAGCGCTCGGACACGCCCTACGGAGCGTGAGATCACCGGCATCTAGCACACGACGGGCGAGATCGGTGGGCGCGCCGCGCGTTCGTCGAAGGGCGCCAACGCGAGTCACCCGCCTAGTGCGACCCGGGAGCGGCCAGCAGCTCGCGCTTGGCCGCTGCATACTCGTCATCGGTGATCGCCTTGCGATCGTGCAGGGCCACCAGCCGCTCGAGCTCCGACGCTTGCGACGGCGCGGCGGCCGCTACCGATGTCGCAGCTCGCGCGTGCGCGATTTTCTCGCTGATCGCGGCCCCCATCGAGCCGTGTTCGGCATCCGGAAACTGTTCGGCGATCTCTTCCCGGAGCACGTGCGCGCCAACAAACGCGAGGATCGTGAACAGCAGCATCTCCCACGGGTTGCGCGTGGCGGGTATCGGCCCCCATATGAACACCAGGGCAAGCAGCGCCGCGGTCACCCAGTAGGCCAGCGCTGGGCGCGCGCGCAGGCTGGGCGCCACCGCGCGCCGAGCGGCGACCGCCCACCGCGCCGGGCCTGCGATCCAAGCCGCGAACATCACGGGCAGGCCGATGATGATCGACGAGCTGGCGACCTGAACCAGCAGCGAGGTAGCCACCGAGTAGGCGTCGTCGGCGGCCGGTTCGAGCGAGGCATCGGACGTGATCGCAGAGACGATCTCGCCCTGACCGATCTTACGGCCGACGAGCACGAGCAGACCGGCGAAGACGAGGCTGCCGCCGACCCACATCAGCGTACGACGGCGATGGCCTGCGGCCAGCCAAACGGCGAGGATGTAGAGGAAGAAGACGAAGATCGTCAGCCACAGCGCGAGCGCGTGGAGGGCTTTGGCGAGGTTGCGGACGAGTCCAAGCTGGCTCGAGGTGACGATCTTGAGAGTGGCGACCGATGGGGGCAGCTTGTCGGCCAGCCCGGCCGGGAGGCCGAGTTCGTTCGCGAGGTCGGCGACGATCTGGTGGAGGTTCAAGGACACCGTGCCGCCGTTGATCTGCACCCGCGAGCCGCCGCCTTTCACGATCTTCACCAAGGCCTCATCGGCGGCGCGGTTGGCCGTCTCCCAGACGGCCTGAACCCGCGGCGCTTCGAGCGCCCGCTCGGCCGCCTGTTCGGCGACGCCGTGCAGCGCCCCCGACAGCGGGCCGGCGAGCGGCTCGAGCTGTGTGGGCAAGCCCGAGCGCAATTGGGCCTGGACGTCGATGTTCGCGTAGAGCTCGTTGACGAGATAACCCGCCAGGGCGGTTCGCACGGTTTCCTTCTGCAACAGCGCGGTGCTCGTTCTGGCCCAATTGTGCGGATTCATGAGCTGGCGGTTGGCCCAGATCGCGAAGATCGCGAATACGGCCAACACGGTCGCGACCCCGAGGATCACGCGCACCAGGATGCGGTGGGCACCGCGCGGCTGGACGACCGGGATCTGCGCAGTGCCGCCCTCGGCGGTGCTCGCGGCGGGCGTCGGATCCGGCTCAGCAGCCATCGGCCGCGACCAAGGTGCTTCGCTGATGTACGGTCTCGACCAGCTTCACGGCCTGGGATCGTCGCCGAGGCCTACCGACGGCGCATCATCCGAGAGAGGTGAAGTCCCGCCGGACGCTCGAGCGCGCCGATTTGGTCCGATTCGGGGGATGTCTCGCACGGCGGCCAGTCTAGCTTGGGTGGCGATTCGCAGGCTTATGACTCACGGGGGTTGAGATGAGGGCGCAGACAGCGTTCTTGGCCAGCTGGAATGAGGGCGGCGCAAGGGACGCGATCGTCGACTTCGTGCAGGCCACGGTCGCGGCAGAGGTGCCTAGCGAGGAGCGTCTCGCGGTGTTCGACAACGACGGGACGTTGTGGTGTGAGAAGCCGATGCCGATTCAAGCTGACTTCATCGTCAGGCGCCTGTTCGAGATGGCCGAGGGTAACCCGGAGCTGCGGACGCGTCAGCCGTGGAAGGCGGCCTACGATCGCGACCACGACTGGCTAGGGGCAGTCATCGACCAGCACTACGCTGGCGACGACACGAATCTGCCGGCGCTGGCTACGGGCATCCTCGCCGCCTTCAAGGGAGTCACCGTCGAGGACTTCGAGGCCAAATCAGACGCGTTCCTGCGCAGCGCGCAGCACCCCACGCTCGGCCGCCCCTATCTTAAGTGCGCGTATGCCCCGATGATCGAGCTGCTCGAGTACCTGAAGGCGAATCGCTTCTCCACCTACATCGCCTCGGGTGGCGGTCGCGACTTCATGCGACCGATCAGCGAGGACGTCTACGGGATACCACGCGATCGCGTGATCGGCAGCTCCACGACGTTCGAGTACACGAGCGGCGGCGGCGGCACGATCAGGCACAAGGCCGAGGCGGACTATCTCGACGACGGCCCTCAGAAGCCGATCCGAATCTGGAGTCGAACCGGGCGCCGTCCGCTGCTGGCGTTCGGCAACTCAAACGGCGACATCCCCATGCTCGAGTTCACCGAAGGGCGCCCGACGCCGTCGCTGAGCGTGCTGCTCCTGCACGACGACGCCCAGCGCGAGTTCGCCTACCTCAGCGGCGCGGAGCAGGCGCTCGAGGCGGCGAAGGCGCGCGGCTGGACGGTCGTCAGCATCAAGCGCGACTGGGCGACCGTCTTCTGACGCTCGCCCACACCGCGTCCGGCCCCCACAAGAGCGTCTACCCCCTAGCCCGCGACGGCATCCTTCTCGATCGCATCGAGTTCCTCCTTGAACTGCTTGCGGTCGACGTCGATTTCCTTCTCGATCGACTTTTCCGCTCGCGTCAGCGCCTTGTCGAGCTGCTCCTCCACGCGGGACTCTCCGATTACGAACAGCGTTGCCTGCCCTGAGTCGATGAGGTCTCCCAGCTCCTTGGCGTCGCCCCTAGAGATGCCCTTTTTGAAGTGCCCGCCGAAGCCGCCGATCACGCCGCCGACCAACGCCGCCGGGATGACCGCCGGCGCCGCGAGAACGCCGACCGCCGCGCCCACGGCGAGACCGCCCCACGCGCCGTGCTGCGTCGGCTTCTCGTGCTTCTCGACGTGCACCTTGCCATCGGCGTCCTTCGTAACGAGGGCGACGTCGTAGGTGCCCACGAGCTTCGCCGCGTGCAGCTCCAGAAGGGCGTCGTAGTCGGCCTCGGCGGCCATCGGATCGGCGTACATCGCAGCGTAGATAAAGACCGGCCTGTCACTCATCGAGTCTCCTTTTCGGGCGCGGAATGTTCGCGTCTGCGGTCAGTGCGCGCGCCAGCGCATGCCGAGCACGGAGGTTGAGCCTTCCACCTCAGCAGGGAGCTGTCGGCCCGGCATCAGCCGGATCGGGCGAAATCGAGCGGCGTGCGCGAGCAGCATGCTGGAACAGCTTTCGCCGTTTCGCCCGCGCCGGCGCCGTGACGATTGGTCGCTTCGCCAGATCGTTCGACACCCACATCGAGTGATGATGGCTCGACGGTCGTGCCCTACGTTGGGTTGCACCGCAACTTCGCGAAGGGGTCTCCAATGTCTGTCGCTCGAGCAACGCCGACGGCGCCTGTGAAGCGTCAGCGGGGCCGCAAGGCCCCTGTGACCCTCGCCAGCGAGCTGTATCTGATGTACCGCCTGCTGAGAGAGCTGCTGCGCCGCCTGACGGGGGTCCCCGCGGGCTCGTCCCTGCTGGCGACGACGTTCGCGTTCGGCGTCCTCGCAAACGCACTTCGCCGCATCGCGGCGCCAACACTGAGGGCGTGCCGGCCGCGGCCGCTCTCGCTCGCCGGCATGCTCTTCGTGGTAGCCGTTCCGGTGGCGCTGCTGCGCCGCATCACGGGGGCGCGATCGACGGACTCTCTGCTGGTTGGCAGCACCGTGGCGGTCAGCCTGGCGGTGCCTGCGCTCAAGGCCGGCGCGGCATCGGCGCGCGCGGCATCGGGTGCGGTGGCTGCGCTTGGGAGGATGGCGATCGGCAAGCCTGCCGGGCGCTGAATCGAGCGGGCGCATCGACGCGCAGGACGACGCCCGCCGGGGCGAGGCCTCAACCGGATCGGACGATGCACGATCGGCCTGCGAGGCGCACGATGCTTACCCACTCGCGCGAAGGGAGCACTTCTTGCTATACGTCGGCCTCGGCATCATCTACGTGTTTCTGCTGGTCTTTCTCGGCGTTAGGACGATCCGAAACGGCCACTGGGTGCTCTTCATCATCGGGTTCGTCATTCCGTTGGTGTGGATCGTCGGCGGGATCCTGCCGCCGAAGGGAATGTCGAGGGTCGACGAACTCTACGCGCGGCGTGATCAGTCGGGCTAGGCGCGCCTGACAGACGTTCGCTTATGCTCCACGCTCCGTTCTAGCGGCTTGGGCAGGTGGAGATAGGGATGGCGAGGACTCAGGCACGGCCGGCGGATCAGCCAACACCGATCTTCCGCCGCCCCACAAAGCAGGACGCGCTTGACATCGCCCGCGCGGCCTTCCTCGACGGCGCTCGAGTGGAGATTGGAGTATTGGCGGCCCAGCTGTCGCTCTCGCGCGTGACGCTGTACCGCTGGTTCGGCACGCGTGAGCAGCTGATCGAGCAGGTTCTCGTTGAGCTCGCCGGCGAATTTGTCGAGATCGGCAAAGCGCAAGCCGCGGGAGATGGCGACGCGCGCGTCCTCGACTTCACCCGCCACATCATGGACGCCACCGTGAGCTCCCAACCCCTGCGGAGCTTCGTGGCGCGAGAGCCGCAGCTCGCGCTGCGATTGCTCATCGGCCAGCGCGGGCCTGTTCACAACGCGGTCGTCGAAGCATTGACCGAGGTCGTCGCCGAGACATACTCGCCTGAGCGCGCAGCCGCACTCGAGCACAACATCGACGTGGTCGTCCGCGTCGGCACTGCGCTGCAGTGGGCGACTCTCGCGATCGGCGAGGAGCCCCAGACCGACGAGGCCGTCGAGATCCTGCGCGCACTGCTCACCGCCGAGCAAGCGTAGGGGCGTCTCGGCTGCGCGCGACGCGTCGGGCAGGCTCGGCGCTACGCGCAGCCGGCCGCTAGGAGCATTTGAGCGCTTCGAAGGCTTTCTGGTAGCCGGCGCCGAGTTTGCTCAGCGACGCCTTGATCTCGGGCTCGGCGCTCTTGAGCCCCGCTTCGAGGCTCGAGGCTTTGCTCGCGGAGACGATGCTGGCCGTGAGCCCGGCGAGTTCGAGCGCGAAGCTCTTTGTAACTGCTTCGACTTCTTCCTTGCGCGCCGTTTCGAGGTTGGGCGCCGCGTCCTTGACCTCGCCGACGCTCTTGCCGATCGCTTCGAGGCTCGCGCTGACTTCGCTCGGGAAGCTCTTGGAGATCGGAAGCGCCTCGAGCCTCTTGATCTGGCTCGAGATTTCGCTCGTCGCGGCACACACCTGCTTCGTCGCCTTTTCACCGGACGATTCGCCACACGCCGAGAGCCCGAACGGGACGAGCAAGAGCGCAGCGATTGAAGCTGACTTGCGAAGCGAGCGCGACATCGCTTGCCAGTAAAGCCGGCGGGTGCGCGCTCGGCATCATCCGGATTGGTTGAAATCGCCGCGGCTGGACTCGGAGCTTGCCGCAGCTAGGCGGTGAGCCCGGCGATGCCGTTGCGCATCAGCGCCGCCGCCAGCAGCAGCAGGATCACGGCTGCGATCGTTCTGACGTTGCGCTCGAGCCACCCTCGGACTTTCGCGAGGGCACGCATCGTCGGCTCGCGCGCGACGGCGAGCGCCACCAGGGCGACCGACAGCGGGAGCAACGAGATCAGGGCGAAGGCTGTCCACTCGGCGATGTACTGACCCGCGTTCGGGTTCGTCTCTGAGATGTCCTTCAAGGCAAGCGGAATGAAGGCGCCGGGATTAGCGAGCGTGGCACCGGCGCCGATGATCGCGACGACCGGTGATGACGCGACCCTGTTCATCTGATTGATCATGCCCGCGACTCGTTTGGGGTCGCGAGGCCGCCGCAGAAAACGCACAACGAAGAACAGCACGACCAGGCTCGCGACGACGTCGAGGACGGCGACCCAGGTCTTTGGGCTGCCTGGTTGTGGCGAGGCGGCAACGTTGCCGAGCACGAACGCGGCGATGACACCGATGATCAGCGTCGCCCCGAGCGCGCCGAGGTAGAACCACAGGCCGGTACGCATCGGGCGTTCACCCACCACCAGCGCCAACACCGACAGGAACAACGTTGTGGGCGAGAACATCGCCCCCAAGGCGGTGAGCGCCAGCTCGCTGTTGACCCAGCCCATCCGGTTACCCGCCGCTCGAGCCGGCGCTCAGGTGGGCGTGCCGACTTCGAGTGCGAGCAGCACCGTCAGGATCAGCGTGACGCCGAACAGCGGCAGCTGCACTCCGGTGAGCCCAGCCTCGAGCTCATCGGCCGCCGTCGCGACCGCCCGGACGCCATCTTCGCGGTCGGACATCAGGCCCACCGCTCCCGCCAGGGTCGCGAGCAGTCCGATCAACGCTACGCCTGATGCAATCCACGCAAGCGCAACCGGGTCATCGACGATCAGGTAGACGATTATCAGCGCGAGACCCGTCCCGGCGGCCATTGCCTGCAAGCCGAGCGAGACCCTCCCGCTCAGTAGCCCGACGCTGAGCGGGGCGGCTACCAGCAACACCAATACCCAAAGCGCGAGCGTGACCCATTCCACCTTGTGACCTCTCGTTCTACGCGTGAGCTCTGCACGCGGCACCGAACAGCAGCAGACGCACGCTAGGGTTTCGCGGCGCGCTTCGCGTCACCTGAAGCGGGTGATCCGTTCACACCACTCTTATCGGCGACTCAGCCGACGCCGAGCGCGTTGGCGAGCCGTCCTCGGCTGGCCTGCGCGATCAGGTGATGCTGAGAACTGCCGTCCCGCCCACCAGCAGCGCGCCGAAGACAATCGCCGCCACCAACAGGCCGGCGACGAGCCAGACGATAAAGAACACGAGCCACGTGACCGCGATGAACCCCACTGACAGTTCGCGCTTGGAGCGCCGCGGTGGCGGTTTCGCGCTCTCCTGCGCCCGCTTACGCGGGTCGCCGTAGCGCTTCTTGTCGCTCACCTGCGACCTGCTCGATCCCGGGTCACAGACTTCACGCTTTCATCGCTCACCGAGGCAATCTGTCACGTCACGGTGCCGCCATCATCCCCCTAACCGGATGATGCCAACTCGCTCGACGTTGCCTAGCTTCGTTGGCGACCGAAAGCCGATCGGAGTCACGGTCGTTCGCGAGGTCGCGCGGTGTCGGTGACGGTCAAATAACGCCCTCACACAAGGAGAAGCACCGGTGACCCGTTCGTTCCAAGGCACGATCAACGTCGACATCCGAGACTCGAAGCCCGACTGGTCGCCGTTTGAGCCACCGAAGGCGCCGGATGGCGCCCCGAATGTCCTGTATGTCGTGCTCGATGACGTCGGCTTCTCAGCGATGAGCTGCTACGGCGGCCTGATCGAGACGCCGAACATCGACCGCATCGTCTCAACGGGCGTTCGCTACACGCAGTTCCACACCACGGCGCTCTGCTCGCCGACACGTTCCTGCCTGCTGACCGGTCGCAACCACACGCGCAACAGCATGGCGTGCATCACCGAGGCGGCGATCGGCTATCCGAACGCGAGCGGGACGGTTCCGCCGGAGAACGGGATGCTCTCCGAGATCCTCGCCGAGCGAGGATGGAACACCTACATGGTCGGCAAGTGGCACCTGTGCCCGACGGATGAGATGAACCTCGCCGCGCCGCGGCGGAACTGGCCGACTGGCCGCGGCTTCGAGCGCTGGTACGGCTTCCTCGGCGCCGAGACGAACCAGTGGTACCCGGACCTCGTCTACGACAACCACCTCGTTGACCAGCCGAAGACTCCCGAGCAGGGTTATCACCTCACGGAGGACATCACCGACAAGGCGTTGGAGTTCATCAGGGACGCCAAGGCCGTCGCGCCGGAGAAGCCGTTCTTCCTCTACTACGCGCCTGGCGCCTGCCACGCCCCCCATCACGCGCCGAAGGAGTGGATCGACAAGTTCAAGGGGCGCTTCGACATGGGCTATGAGGCGATCCGTGAGCAGACGCTCGCCCGCCAGAAGGAGATCGGGTTGGTGCCCCCCGACACAGAGCTTCCGCCGGTCAACCCGATCGGGACGCCAAAGACACGCAAGGGCCCAGAGGGTCAGGCGTTCCCCGAGCTCGACTACACGCGCCCGTGGGACTCGCTGGAGGAGAACGAGAGGCGGCTGTTCTGCCGCATGGCCGAGGTCTACGCCGGCTTCCTCGCCCACGCCGACTTCCACATCGGACGCCTGCTCGACGAGCTCGAGACCAGCGGCGAGCTCGAGAACACGATGATCGTCGTCGTGTCCGACAACGGCGCGAGCGGTGAGGGCGGTCCCAACGGCTCGGTCAACGAGATGAAGTTCGCCAACGGCGTCCCCGACGACCTCGAGCAGAACCTGGCGATGATCGACGAGCTCGGCGGCACGAGGACCTACAACCACTATCCGACCGGCTGGGCAATGGCGTTCAACACGCCGTTCAAGATGTGGAAGCGCTACGAGTTCAACGGCGGCACGGCCGACCCGTGCATCGTGTCGTGGCCGGCAGGAATCAAGGCACAGGGCGAGGTTCGCGAGCAGTACTGCCACGCGATCGACCTCGTGCCGACGATCCTCGATGTGCTCGGCGTCGAGGCACCGGAGACGATCAAGGGGCACACGCAATCGCCGATGGATGGCATCAGCATGCGCGCAAGCTTCGAGGACGCATCGGCCGAGACGCGCCGTAAGACGCAGTTCTACGCGATGCTCGGCTCGCGCTCGGTCTGGCACGAAGGCTGGAAGGCCGTCACCACACATCCGTGCATCGCCGGTTGGGGCAACTTCAACGAGGACGAGTGGGAGCTCTACCACACAGATGTCGATCGGGCCGAGCTGCACAACCTCGCGGGCGAGCAGCCCGACAAGCTGCGCGAGCTCGTCAACGTCTGGTTCTCCGAGGCCGGCGCCAACGGGGCGTTCCCGCTCGACGACCGCACGCCGGTGGAGATCATGATGGAACCCCGGCCGCAGCTCAGCACACCGCGCAATCGTTACATCTATTACCCGGGCAACTCGCCCGTCCCCGAGTGGCAGGCGGTCAACACGAAGAACCGCTCGTTCGTGATCGGCGCGCTCGTGGACATCCCCGGGCCTGGAGCTGAGGGGGTGATCTTTGCGCACGGGACGCGCTTCGGCGGACACGCTCTCTACGTCAAGGACAACCGGCTCCACTACGTGAACAACTTCGTCGGCGCGGAAGAGCAGATGATCGTCGCCGGCGAGGACCTGCCGTCAGGGGAGAAGCTGATCCTGTCGGCATCGTTCGAGAAGGAGGGCAACGAGCCGATCTGCGCAAAGGGCACGCTGACGCTCTTCCACGGCGATCACGAGGTCGGCAAAGGCTCGATCAGGACGCAGCTGGGCGCCTTCGCGGTAGCCGGCGCCCCGCTGTTCGTGGCGCGGCAGGCGGGCGAGCCCGTCACCGACGACTACCCGGGCGAGGCGCCCTACGCGTTCGCGGGCGCGACGATCGACCGCGTCGTCGTCGACGTCAGCGGCGAGCCCTACGTCGACCTCGAGCGCCAGGCCGAGATGCTGCTGCGCTCGCAATGAGCTCGCCCGCGACATCGGTCCGGTTCGCGACGTCCTGCAGAGCGTGATCGACGACCAGCGATGCCGCCGTTCTACCCGAGCGTGCAGGCCGCGGTGGACTCCGTAGCAGTGCGCTGGCCTCTCTCAGAGCGTCGCGCCGCGTGATATAAGTTCTGCTTATCCCGATGAGCGGAATGGATCCCGTGAGAGGGCTGCGGAGACGGACCAGGAGCGAGCATCATCGCAATGCAATAGCTGGGGCCAGGGGGGCTAAAAGTTGACCCAAGGGCAGTTGCGATACTTCGTCGCCGTCGCAGAGGAGGGACAGATCACGCGCGCGGCGAGAAAGCTCCACCTCGCCCAGCCCGCGCTCTCCCAGGCAATCGCTCAGCTCGAAGCCGACCTCGATGTCGAGCTCTTCGCGCGCCCATCCGCGCGGGGTAACCCTGACTCCGGCAGGCGAGGCGATGCTCGAGAAGGCGCGTGCGGTGCTGGCAGCCGAGGCAGAGACAGCGCAGACGGCACTTGCTTTGCGCAGGGCCGCCAACAGCGCGATCTCCGTCGGGTTCATCGGCCCTCCTCCCGCGATCGGACACCCTCAGCTGTTCACCGCCTTCAGCGAGCGCAGGCTCAGAATCTCCTTCCGCGACCTGCGCTTCCCGCGCGGAGCCACGAACAGCTGGCTGGCGGACGTCGACGTCGCCGTGTGCCATGCGCCAAAGGCCGAAGCCAGCGTGAGCATGCAGCCCCTACGCATTGAACCGCGCGCGGTCGTGATGCACCGCGGGCATCCGCTCGCAGGGCGCGCTGCGCTCAAGGTCGTGGACGTGATCGACGAGACGTTCATCGGCTATCACCCCGCCGTGCAGCCGATCTGGGCCGGCTTCCACAGCCTCGACGATCACCGCGGCTGCCCGCCCGAGCACCACACCGACGACGATGCGCTGACGTCACTGCAAATGCTCGGGATCATGTCCTCGCCGCGAGCGCTCACGACGGTGCCCTACGCCGATGCGAAGCTCGCGATGCAGATCCTGCCGGAGATAGCCTCGGTCCCGATCGCAGACGCGGCGCCCGCGGTTGTCTCACTCGTGTGGCAGCGAGACGCCGGGAACCCACTCATCGAAGACCTCGTGGGAACCGCCAAGCGACTGTGCCCGCCGAGCGATGAGCTTTAAGAACGGGCACCTGCGCTACTTCGTGATGATCGCCGACGAGGGGCAGATCACCAGCGCGGCGAGGAAGCTGCACCTCGCGCAGCCGGCACTTTCACAGGCGATGGCGCAGCTCGAGTCAGACGTTGGCTTCCAGCTGCTAGCTCGCCATTCGCGGGGAGTGACGCTCACGCCCGCCGGCGCCGCGTTTCTGATCAAGGCGCACGCGACGGTCTCGGCATGGTCGGATGCGAAGGCGACTGCCCGCTCGATCGCGCGCGCGCAGCGGCACGATCGATTTCGGGTTCGTGGGGGTGCCGCCGGGGCTCGACAGTCCCGAGCTTCTCGACGCGTTCGGCCTGGCCCATCCGGAGATCGACCTGTGCTACCGCGAGCTGCCGTTTCCTTCGCACGCGACCATCTCGTGGCTGGAAGCCGTAGACCTGGCCGTGTGTCACCTGCCGCCGCTCGATCCGAGCGTGCGGGCGCAGGTTCTACGTGGCGAACCACGTGTCGTGCTGGCGCCGGCGCGACATCCGCTCGTGGAGGCACTGCTCCGGTTCGCGAGCGAAAATGCGGCCTACCAGCCGGACGACGCCCTCGAGGGCATGACAGGCGCGTGAGTTGCGTGCCCGCGCAATGGCGGGCGTGGAGCACCGATCGCCTGGCGCACGCCCCCGGCGCTCGCGTGCAGCCAACCGACTCCAAGTAGCCTGCGTGCTCGCGGGCCGTGCCGCGGCAGACGACGATCAGCAGCGCGACGAAGATCGCCCAGGCGGGAGGGATCACTATCGTAAGCACGCTCCGACGAAGTCTCAGCCAGGCGCTGAGAAAAGTCCAATACGGCTTCGCGGCGATGCCATCGGAAACGCTTATGTCCACGACGCGTCGCGTCGGCCGGCCTCCCGAGACCGAGGCGCGGCCGCCGTAGATCTCGTGCCAGGTTGGGCTAGGCCGTCAGCGCCGTAGCCATCTCCGCGAACGCGCCCACGTAGGCGTCGACGGCCTCGTCGGTGTGCGTCACCGACAGCGTCCACTCCTCCTCGCGACCTGGGGTCATGTAGATCCCGCGGTTCATGTTCCACAGCCACGCAAGATCGGTAACCGCGACGTCCTGGCTGACCTTGAAGGTTTCATAGTCGATGATCGGGATCGGAGAGAAGGTGACGCATCCCTTCGAGCCGATGCCGACGGCGTAGCCGGGAAGGTTGTGGCGGGCGATCACCTCTTCACAGCCCGCGAGGATGCGGTCGTTCAGCGCGTCGAGGTGACGATATCCCTCGGGTGTGAGCACGCGCTCGAGGCTGGCCCGCGCGGCGGCCATCGACAGCGGGTTGCCGTTATAGGTACCGACCTGATAGACGCTGCCGTCCTCGACGACGCTCATCACGTACTCGGTCGCGCCGATCGCGCCTGATGGCAGCCCCCCTCCGAGAGTCTTTGCGAGCGTCACCATGTCGGGTGTCACGCCGAAGCGCTCCGTCGCGCCACCGGCGGCGATCGCGAGGCCGGTCTTGACCTCGTCGAAGATCAGCACGATGCCGTGGCGGGATGTGATCTCGCGCACCTGCTCGAGGTACCCGGGCTCCGGCAGGACGACGCCGAGGTTCATCATCGCCGCCTCCATGATCACGCAGGCGGGAGCGCGGCCTTCAGCGATCAGTCGCTCGATACGCCGCTCCATCGCGCCGGCGTCGTTGAACGGCACCGCGATCGTCATGTCGCTCACCGCTTTCGGGACGCCCGCGCCGTAGGGAAGCGACGCGAGGTCGTCGCGATCGCCGATCTCCTCGTAAGGGACGCCGATCGAGACCATCACGGCGTCGTGATGGCCGTGATAGGAGCCGAAGATCTTCACGATCGTGTCGCGTCCGGTGAGCGCGCGCGCGATGCGGATCGCATCCATTGTCGCCTCAGAGCCCGAGTTGACGAAGCGCCAGCGCTCGAGGCCGAAGCGCTGCGAGAGATCCTCCGCGCAGACGATCGCGTCCTCGGTCACAGCCGCGAAGTGCGTCCCCTGCGTGACGCGCTCGCGCACCGCCTCGACGATCGCCGGGTGCGCGTGGCCCTGGACCATCGATCCGAAACCGTTGTGAAAGTCCCAGTAGACGTTGCCATCGACGTCGGTGACCCGCGGGCCCTCACCGTCGCGCAGATAGATCGGCCACGGGTCGCGCAGCTGGTATGAGGACGCGACGCCTCCACTGAGCGACGTGCGCGCGCGCTCGTACATCGCAGCCGAGCCCTGTGTGCGCTTGTTGAGCGCCTCCAGCTCGATCTGCGTCAGCTCCTCAACCCGCTCCCTGCTGATCTCAACCGCGCTTGGTACCGCCATCCTCGATCTCCTCCACTCGGCGCAGCGACCGCACGTCGCTGTCCTTCACGAGTCTAGAGACCCGCCGCAGTCCGCCGTGAGCACGCCAGGAGATGGTCCGCTCAGCTCAGTTGGGGGATGCCCATCGCGATCAGGTCGGCGCCGAAGACGAGGAACAGGACGGTCATCACCGCCGCGTTGTGGACAGCCAGCCAGGCTTTGAGGACATCGAGTCGGGCTGTCGCTTGGTCTCCGCCGAGGAGGTAGTAGATGACGGGTCCGGCGATCGTGACAGCGCCGGCCCGGGCGAGGAGACGCCGGCTACGCGCCGCCTTCGGCGAGCCAGGCCTTCGCCTCTGCGAGGTCGCGAACACGGAAGCCTCGGGCCTTGCCCGGCAGCAGGACGGAAAGCGCACGCAGCGCAGGGCGCATCCAATCCTCGTCGCTCACGACGGCGACGCGCTCGAACGAGGTCGCGTGGCGCGCGCGAAAGCCAGCATCGGCGCTCATCGCGTCTGCCTCGACCTCCCGCGTCGCTGTTCCGAGCAGGTAGAGCAGCCGTACGTTGCGCCCCTCTGCGATCTCTCGGCGTAGGACGGGCTCGACGGACTCCTCCCAATCGTCATCCTCGACCTCCCCGATCGCCTCGAAGCCGATCGTCCCAGCTGGCATATCGGGAATCCGACGCAACATTTGATGGTCCTTCCTGGTGGCGGCCTACGGAGCCTGGGGATGGAACGGCTGCCGCTCGAAATGGCGAGACATCGCTCAAGCTACGTGCCCGCGTGTCGCGCGCGATCATCCGATCGGGGTGATGTGCCGATCCGCACCCAATGCCAGGCTCGGCTGCGCGAGGTGCCTTGTCAGACGCTCCCTGGTATTCAAGCTCGGACGGCGGGCCCGGATCAGCGAAGACCACGCGAAAGGTAGGTCGCTATGGCGACACTCGCTGCCACCGGTTGTCCGGATCAGGCCATCGACGATCGGGGGGGCAGGCGGTAGAACGGCTGGCGGCCGCGGCCGAAGCCTCCGGCCCGATCAGCCCTTTTCCCGACTGGCTGTGAGAGCCGCCCCGGTGCGATGACCGATACGGCGACCGTCGACGGTGTCGGGAGCAAGGGGAATCCGCGACTGTCGCTCCTTCTTGCGACCGCGATGTTTGTGCTCGTGGTCGACACGTCGCTGATGAACGTGTCGATCTCCGCGGTGGTGAAGGATCTCAATACGACGGTCAGCGGGGTGCAGAGCGCGATCGCGCTCGAGGCTCTCGTGTCGGCTGCGTTCATCCTGATCAGCAGCAAGATCGGCGATCTAATCGGGCGCAAGCGGGCGTATGTGCTCGGCCTGCTGGCGTACGCCGTCGGCGCGCTGGCGATGACGCTCGCGCACAGCCTGGCAACGATCATCGTGTTCTGGGCGATCATCGGCGGGCTGGGTGCCTCGCTCCTCTTGCCCGCCATGCAATCGCTCATCCACGGCAACTTTGAGGGCGCGGCGCAGAAGAAGACCTACGCGCTCGTCGGTGCCGCAGCCGCGATCGCGGCTGCGGTCGGGCCGTTGCTTGGAGGGTTCTTGACGACGTACATCTCCTGGCGCGTCGGCTTCATGCTCGAGGTCGTCGTGATCGCCGTCGTTCTGTCACAGATCAGGCTAGTCAAGGACGTCCCGTACACGGGGGATCGCCATGTCGACTACGTTGGCGCGGTCCTGTCCGTCCTTGGCATGGGCGGCGTCGTGCTCGGGATCCTGGTCTGGCAGGAGGGGGGCGACTACGTCGTGCTGCTGATCGCGCTCGGGATGATCGCGCTCGGGGCGCTCGCCCGCTGGCTAGTGCGGCGCCATAGCGAGGGCAAGGTGACCGTGCTCGACCCGGACCTGTTTCGGCTCCAGCACTTCCGGCTAGGTGTCTCCGCGCAGATGCTGCAGAACATCACCCTGGGCGGCGCGATGATCGCGCTTCCCATCTTCCTGCAGGTCAAGCTCGAGTACAGCGCCATGCAGACCGGCCTGTCGCTCGCGCCGCTGTCGCTGACCATGTTCGCCTTCGCAATCCTCGCCGGACGCAAGGCGGGGAACAGGCGCCCTGCGAGCATCGTTCGGACCGGCTTCGCATTGAGTGCCATTGGTATGGCTCTGATCATCCCAGTCGTTCCCAGAGCCGACTCTGGCTGGTATCTCCTCGTTCCGCTCGTGATCGCGGGAGCAGGGCTCGGCCTGCTGGTGTCGCAGCTCAACAACTACAGCCTCGCGCCGATCGATCAGGACAGGGTCAGCGAGGCAGCTGGCGTGAACTCGGCGTCGGGATCGTTTGGGCTGTCGTTCGGTCTGGCCGTATCCGGTGGAGTGTTGCTGGCGACGCTCTCGCTGGCGTTCACGAGCATGACGAACGCGAGCCCGGTAATCCCTTCCTTCAAGAAGCAGCAGATAGCCGACACGCTCGAGCACGACGCACAGGTCGTAAGCAACACCCAGCTCGAACAGCTTCTTGGGCGCGAGCGTCCGGCTGTCCGGAAGGAAACTCTCAGCATCAACAGTCGCGCGACCAACCTCGCCCTTCAGGTGGCGCTGCTCATACCGATCCTCGCCGGCCTTCTCGGCTTGTTCGACGCATCTCGCATGATGCGTCTATCGGACATCAAGCCCTCAGCCGCTGTGGAGGCGGCGGCATTGGCGTGAGCGTTGCCGGTCGCGTGGGCCGAGGCTATGAGCCGGCCTTGGCTGTGACGCGCCCCGACTGGACTGCCTCGACCAGTGCGCGGTAGTCGCGCTCGTTCTGCTCGGCATACGCATGGGAGAACTCCACGATCGCGCGATCGAACGTCGAGCTCTTGCCGAGGTACGCGAGCGTGCGCACGCGCGAGCGTCCAGCCGCATAGCCGGCCGTACTGCGCCATCCCCTTCGGGATCATCTGCTCGATCTCAGCCGAGCCCTTCCAATCCTTCAGCTGCCGGCCGTAGAAATCGCGCGCCCGGCCGTCGGGCGTTGACTCGACATGCAGCCAGCCCAGGAAGATGTCGCTGGTGGCCTGCATCAGTCGCTGTCCGGCGACCACCCGCTCGCCATGGTTAGCGAAGTCGCTCGGGCCGAGAGACGCCTCGAGCACCGAGCACTCGGCCTCCTTCATCTGCAGGAACAGAGGGTCCTGGCCATCGTTGCCGAGCATCAGCGCGATCCAGGCGCGGGTGCCGACGCCTCCCACGCCCACTACCTTGCGCGCGAAGTCGACCAGGCGAAACTGCTCGAGCAGCACGCGGCGGTCGTGCACGGGCGTTTCGCGGTAGGAGCGCAATAGCTCGCGCAGCCACTCGAACATCTGATCGCGTTCGCTGCCCTGGACGAGCTCGTCGAGCGGAACGATCAGGGGTGGCTCGGAGACGATTCGCGCGCGGCCGTCCACCACGCGCGTGAGTTTCGAGAAGGCGGACATGCTGTCGCGGGTACGGGCCTTGGCGAGGTTGTTCCTGGTGCGCTTGACCAGCTTGCGGGCGAGCTGCGGCCCGAGTTCGGCGAGGGTGACGTCGATGTCCAAGTGGGCGTACCAGACGTCGAGGTTCTTCATCGTCGCGAAGCTGGCCATCGCCGTCCGGTATGCCTCGACGGTGTCGATCACGATCTGGTCCTGATCCTTGACGGCAAAGCCGTTGTCGAGCGCCGCGATCAGCATGCTGACAGCCAGGCGCTTAACGTCCCACTCCCATGGACCCGGGAGCGTCTCGTCGAAGTCGTTGACGTCGAACATCATCCGCCGCTCCGGCGAGGCAAACACGCCGAAGTTCGACAGATGTGCGTCCCCGCAGCACTGGACCGTGAGCCCTGAGTGCGGCGTGGACGCGAGGTCTCTCGCCATGATGGTCGCCGCACCCCTATAGAACGTGAGCGGCGACACAAGCATGCGCCCGTACCGAATCGGCACGAGCTCGGGCACGCGGCTCTCCGCCTGGCGCTCGAGCAGGACGATCGGGTCGGCGCGGTCCGGCGTTGCCTGAAAGACCGCGTGACTGGAGCGCGGCACCGCTCTACGCGCCGTCTTGCCGCGAGCCACCCGCTCGGCCACCGTCTGGTTCTGGAATGCCGAGCTTGACCCGTTCGCGCTCCGTGCCCCCGCCGCCATCAACGCAACATACTCTCGAACCGGCTCGTGAGCGGCTCGCCGCCGTCACACCCGACGCTCTTAAGAAGTGAACTCAATCACAGGAGCGGTAGGTGATCGCATACCCGCCGCCCCCTATCTACCGCGGGCTAGTGCATCCCAACACTGGTGGCCGCGCTCGTCGCCGCCGGCCGCGCGTCTTTTGCCACGAAGCTCTCGCGTGCCGGTGTCGGCGGCTGCCAGTCGGTCGCGCTCGCCGCCTTCTTGCGGTGGCGATACCAAGCGGCTCCCGCGGCGCCTGCAGCTCCCGTTCCGAGCACGCCGATGCCCGCCGCAGCCACTACCGCGGCGCTGCCCATTGCCGCGACGACAACCCCGCCGGCGATCGCCTTCGGCAGCATCCGCCGAGCGCGCCGCCGCGCGTACAGGATCCCGGTCACCGTGCTAGCGGTGAGCAACGCCTCATCCACCTGCCGATCGATCCACTTTGACTTGTTCATCGATCGAGCCTAGCCCAGCCGGCGGATGGCCTCCGCGCATTCCCCGCATATAGCGACCAATACCTCGCCCGAGGAGCGCCTGTTCTTTCGACCTCGCCGGCCTGAGAGCCGGCGGTCTCGTCGACCGGACCGCGACTGCGTCACGCCTCCTCGTCGCCACGACAACCTACCCGTGCCGAGGTAAAAATGGCTCTGGAATGCCCGATCCCGACATGGGCCCGCCTGGACTCGAACCAGGGACCTACCGATTATGAGTGTGATCGGAGGCTTGCGGGTGGTTGCGGCTGTTCGCGGACATGGCTCTAGGATGCGGGATCGCGGGATCGTCGCGGACCCTTGTTTGTGGCTGTCTCCGGGTGCCCGGTGGCCCCACGGGTGGCCCCAATCCGACCGAGAAACGCGCCTAAGGAGCCGAAGAAATCCGCCGATATCCGTGGTCCATCGTGTACCCCGAAGTGGGTCTGTCTGCGACTTCCAACAGCCCCAGCTCCAACCCCTTTGCCATCAGCAAGCGCGCAAAATCGACGTGACCGATCTTCCTCGCAGTCTCTGCGAGCGAAACCGGCTCGTATCGCGGCTCGAAAAGAGCCGACGGAGGGAGTATGCCTCCGTCGCGGCGGGGCTCCGGTGCGTCTTCCGGAACGCGCCACTGCTGGAGCACCTCGTACAGCTGCGCACGCGTGAAGAACGCGGGGAGCCCGAGTTCGTCGAGAGTCGCGGTGAGGTCCCCCCGGTCCGACAGCGTGTCTCCTGCATCTTCGAGCTCAAGCGTGAGCATCCGTTCGCGAGTCGACGCTGCAAGCGCCCGACCGCCCATCACGACGCCGCCACAGACGCAGTATCCGGCGAACGCCAGCAGAATGATCCCGAAGGGCCCGCTCGGCGTCCCGGCAAATTGCAGCACGCTCCCGTATCCACGCCTCAAATCTAGACGACCGGGCTCTGTACCGCTCGCTGAGACGTCCCAGCACGAACTCCGCCGAGAATCTCGTCCCACGCGTCCGCCGACCCAAGCCCGTCGTCCACCTGGGTGATGTAGACGTTCATCGTCGTCGTGAGCTGCGAGTGCCGCAGCGGCGTCGGGGGCGACCTCGGCGCTCAGCGAGTCAGTTGGGGGTGCCCAAAATGATGTCCTTGAAGCCGGTCCATGTGCGGTGGCGACAATAGGGACGCCATCGGTCGGACCCACAACAACCTGAGCCCCCGGCCGCAGCTGGAGGGCTCAGAGACTCCGGAGGTTTGCACACGGACCGGAGGACACGACGCTGACGACGGCTCAGGTTGACCGTCGGGGACAAAGGCTACCGGGCCCGTCGGCGGGTCCCGAGGCTAGGGGGCGTGCCGCGACGCCGCAGCTACTTCCCCTTGTGCCAAGGGCACTTTCCCAGCGTCATGAATCGTGCGCCTTTGACAGGGAAAAAGAAGATACCGTCGCCGTTGGAACCTTTGGCGATCGCGAATAGGCCACGATATCTGCTGGTCTTGAACTCCCAGATGTCGCGCCCACCGGCATCGACATACTTGCTGGCGTTGCGGAACCTGTTCGCGTATTTGTGCCTCGGCTCTCGCTGTCCCGACGGATCGATCCGGACCCGATCGACGGCGTCCCGTAGCGAATTATCGCCGATCGCGTTCAGCTCTCGTTCGCTGCCTGGATCGAGCGCCAACAATGGCCGAGACTTACAGCGTGCCCTCCCACGCCTCCAAGTCAGGGAGGGCCGACTGGATTGCTGAAATGACATCGGGGTGCGCCAGCACACGCGCTTCCTCGGCCGCTCGAGAAACCCTGGCGGTTCTGTTGGCTGGTGCCACGATCAGTGCAGTGTCGCGTCGCCCAAACGGCGCCGGTTCCGCCAGTTTGAGGAGAGCGGGCCGCTGTCCGTTCGCGCCGAGATTGCTCCCAAGGCGCATCGGGCGCCCGAAAATGGAAGCAGCGCCAAACGCTTCCGTCTTCACTCCACCCGTTTCTGTAAGTTCCACTTGCCTCTCCTATTGCGCTAGTAGGTCCATCACTTGTTCAGAAACAAACGTGAACGAATCTGTGATCCATCCGGACACATGATCGATGCCTATCGGCCTCTGAACGGCAACACGCACGAGCTGGCGCTCCATGTACAGGAGCCCATTGTCCTGCAGATACGGTTCGATCGTCAGCGACTCCTCGCCACCGTTGTCGGCCTCGGCGCCCTCCTCTTGATCGTCAACCCGCCGGAAGCGGACCCCGCCGACGAAGTAACCTTCGCCAAGCCTCTCGGCTTGAGCGTTGCCGTCGATCAGGCGCTCGGCTAGGAAGGCCTTTGCGTCTGGATCATCTCCTTCAACGGCGGCGAGCGAGACGATCTGGAGCGTGCACTGCAGGAAGCTATCCACGTCAAGGTGTTCGTCCGCCAGTCGCAGTATCGCGGTCGCCCGCTCCTCGGCACCACTCGCCACCAGCGGTTCCGGGCCATCGAGCTTGATCTGCATGTTGAACTCGGCGGGACGCAGTTCAATTGCGTCTTCCGACGGCCCCTCGAAGATCGCACCGCGACCGTTCGGTGTATACGCAAAGGCCTGATATTCGTACCGGCGGCTAAGCTCCTCGAAAACCGCTTGCAGGGCGTTGCGGTCGAACGGCGGAAGCGGCATCTTGCGTGGCTGCGGTACCAAGCCGACGGTAAGAGCCTTAAAGAGCGGGTCCATGGTGCCGTCAGCGTAGCGATTCGCCCGCTGGCCGTCCACAGACGAACCCAGGCCGATAACACCCCGGCTACTCCTTGGCTCGCGGCGCCTGCTCACGGGCTCCGCCGCGAGATGGCGGTCCCCCCTGGGGTCCGTTCGGTCCTCGCTCGGGGCGCCTGTGCGACCAGCACAAGCGAGGGACGCCGCTCGACGGCAGTGGCCCCAAGGGTGGCCCCCAGGCCGAAACCAACGGCCGCCCCATCCAAGCCGATGATGAACATGGCTTGAATAGGGCGGTTTGAGAGGTGGGCCCGCCTGGACTCGAACCAGGGACCTACCGATTATGAGTCGGCAGCTCTAACCAACTGAGCTACGGGCCCGACGCACGCCCGGTCTTCACCTCGCGCGCCCGAGCAGACGCTACCAGTGGGTGCGCTCGCGAGATGTGGGATGCTGCCGCGCGCCGCCGCGCGATTTGGGCGGCCGCCTCGATTCGGCCTACCAAGGGAGGGAGCGCACATGTCAGCAGACCGTGCAGCAATCGTCACCGGCGCATCCAGCGGCATCGGCCTCGCGATCTCGAGGGTGCTCGGCGAGGAGAACTACGGCGTCACGATGGCCGCGCGGCGGGCCGACAAGCTCGACGCAGCCGTCGCCGGGCTCGCCGCCGACGGGTTCGACGTGCACGCGGTCGCCGCGAACGTCGCCGACGAGGCCGAGATCAAGAAGGTCGTCGACGCGCACCGCGAGCGCTACGGCCGGCTCGACGTGCTCGTCAACAACGCCGGCCTCGGCGTCGCCGCGCCGGCCGCCGAGACCGACACCAAGCGCCTGGACATGCAGCTCGACGTCAACCTGCGCTCGATCGTGCTCTTCTACCGCGAGTGCGTGCCGCTGCTCACCGAGGCCGGCGCCGAGCACAAGAACGCGCTCGTCGTCAACACCGCGTCGATCGCCGGCAAGCGCGGAATCGGCGGAAACGCCGTCTACTCCGCGACCAAGTTCGGTGTCGTCGGCTACAGCGAGTCGATGAACCGAGAGCTCAACCACCTCGGCATCAAGTCGACCGCGCTGTGCCCCGCATTCGTCGATACGCCGATGACCGACTGGGTCAAGGGCCACGTGCCCGCCGAGGACATGATCCGCGTCGAGGACATCGCCGAGGCCGTGCGCTATCTGCTTGGGACCTCTCCCGCATGCATCGTGCCGGAGATGATGTTCATCCGGCCCGGCGACGCCATCTAGCGCCAGCGCACCCGCCCGCAAGGTGGCTGCCGGGCTCGATCAGCCCAGCGTCGAGACCGGCGACAGCACGCGCCGGTCGTTCTGCGGGGCGGGATTGTCTCCCAAAAATCTCGGCAGCGACGGTCTGCGCAGGCGCCGCGCGAGGATCTCGCCCGACGGGTCCGCCTCGTCGGGGAGCCGGCGTCGTGTGCGCCTGCGAGCGCGCATCAGCTCGCGGTGCTCTTTGATCGCCACGTCGAGCTCCAGGCCGTTCGCGCTCATCAGGCTGTCTTCCAACTGCGTCGTCAGGATGCGCACCTCGCGCTCGGTCGCCGCGCGGGCGCCTGCGCGCGTGCGTGTGAAGCGGTCCCACGAGCGTGCGAAGGACAGCAGATCCGTGCGCCCGCCAGCGCGATGCGCCGCCAGCATCGGGCACACGCCGCCTGCGTCGTCGACGTACGCGCCCGCGATGATCCGCTCGTTTGCGCGCAAGCCAGCCAGCATCGCCTCGCGCGTCGCGAGCGGCAGGCAGTCGATCGCGGTGCGCAGGCGCTCCACGGGGCTCGAGCTCTGTCGGCGGCGGTTTCGCATAGGCTGTGCACCGCCATCTTGGCTGTCCGGCCAAATGCTCGGTGGTGCGCGGCCAAGCCTATGGCACGCCTTCCCAGCCGGCAACGATTTCCCTCCCGCTGAAAGGAAACTTGCACATGAAGCTCGGCGTGCACATCGGCTATTGGGGCATGGGCCTCACATCTGAGGACCAGCTCACGATCGTCCAGGAGGCCGAGCGGCTGGGCTATGACTCCGTCTGGGCCGCCGAGGCCTACGGCTCGGACACCGCCACCGTGCTCGGCTGGCTCGCCGGGCAGACGAGCAAGAATCCGCCTCGGAGCCGGCATCTTCCAGATGCCCGCGCGCTCCCCCGCGATGACCGCGATGACGACCGCCACGATCGACCAGCTCTCCGGCGGGCGCGCGATCTGCGGCATCGGCTCATCCGGGCCCCAGGTCGCCGAGGGCTGGCACGGCCAGCGCTTCGCCAAGCAGCTGCAGCGCACGCGCGAGTACGTCGCCGTCGTGCGCATGGCGCTCGCACGCGAACGCGTCGAGTTCCACGGCGAGACGCTCGAGCTGCCGCTCCCAGACGGGCCCGGCAAGGCGCTCAAGCTCACGATCTCTCCCGTGCAGGAGCGCATCCCGATCTACCTCGCCGCCATCGGCCCCAAGAACACCGCCCTCGCCGGCGAGATCGCCGACGGCTGGATCCCCACGCTGTTCTCGCCCGAGCACGTCTCCGAGCTGCTGCCGTTGCTGCGCGAAGGCGCCGAGCGCTCCGGCAAATCGCTCGACGACTTCGACATCGCCCCCACCGTCAGCCTCTGTATCACCGACGATCTCGAGGCCGGGCGCAACACCATGCGCCCGTTCATAGCGCTGTACGTCGGCGGCATGGGCTCGCGCAAGCAGAACTTCTACAACCAGCTCGTGCAGCGCTACGGCTTCCAGGCCGAGGCCCAGACGATCCAGGACCTCTACCTCGAAGGAAAGCGCGACGAGGCGATGGCCGCGATCCCCGACGCGCTGATCGACACCGTCTCGCTGTGTGGCCCGCCCGACGTCATCCGCGAGCGGCTCGCCGTCTACCGCGACGCCGGCGTCGGCACGCTCGGCATCACCCCCACCGCCTTCACCGCCCCAGAGCGCCTGCAACAGCTGCAGCTGCTCGCCGAGCTCGCCGCCTGAGCCGACGCCCGCCGAGGTGCAAGACAGCGCTGTCCGCGCCGCGGGCCCACCGAGGCGCATCCTGCTCGGCGCCTTCGGCGACCCCGGGCACGCCTTCCCGATGATCGCGCTCGGGCGCGCGCTCGCCGAGCGCGGGCACGACGTCACGCTGCAGACCTGGCGGCGCTGGCAGCGCGACGTGCAAGCCGAGGGGCTGCGCTTCGCGCCCGCGCCCGAGTACACCGTCTTCCCGTCCGGGCGCGCCGGCTCTGCATCACTGAACTTCTACGAGGCCGTCGTGCGCGCGACCACCGACACGCTTCCGCTCGTGCGCGAGCTCGCACCCGACGTCGTCGTCGCCGACATCCTCACGCTCGCCCCCGCGCTCGCCGCCGAGATCGAGCACCGTCCGTGCGCCACGCTCATCCCCCACGTGCACCCGTACGGGCAGCGCCACTTCCCGATCTACTCACTCGGCGCGCGCATGCCGCGCACCGCCGCCGGGCGCACGCTCTGGCGCCAGGCCCAGCGCGCCGTCGACAGCGGGCTCGAGCGCGGGCGCCGCGAGCTGAACCGCACGCGCGCGCAGCTTCGCCTGCCCGCGCTCGACCACGTCCACGGCGGCATCAGCCGCCAGCTCGCGCTCGTCGCCACCTTCCCGCAGCTCGAGTACCCGCGCTCCTGCCTCGCTTGCGATGGCGCGCCCGTCGATCGCCGAGCCGGCGGCTGGGACGCGAACACCCACGTCGTCGGGCCGCTCATGTGGGAGCCGCCCGCCGCCGACGTCGAGCTGCCCGACGGCGGCTCGGCCGGCCGCTCGGGTGACGCCGGGCGCGACGCGCCGCTCGTGCTGATCGCGCCGTCAACCGCCCAGGACGCCGAGCACACGATGCTGCGCGCCGCGCTGCGCGGTCTCGCCGACGCGCCCGTGCGCGTGCTCGCCACCTACAACCGCCGCCTGCCTCCCCGCTCACTGCCAGTCCCCGACAACGCCCGTGTCGTCGACTGGGTCTCCTACTCGCGCACGATGCCCCACTGCGACGTCGTCGTCTGCCACGCCGGACACGGGACCCTCGTGCGCGCGCTCTCCAGCGGTTGCGCCGTCGTCGCCTGCCCCGCCGTCGGCGACATGAACGAGAACGCCGCCCGCGTCGACTGGGCCGGCGCCGGCGTGCGTGTGCCGCGGCGGTTCGTAACGGCGCGCGTACTGCAGCTCGCCGTCGAGCGGGTGCTCGACCGCCCCGCCATCCGCGAGCGCGCACGCGAGCTCGCCGCATGGGCTGACGAGCATGACTCCGGGGCCGCCGCCGCCCGGCTTGTCGAGGGGCTCGTCGAGCCGTACGTGCTCTAGGATGGCCGGACCCGGCCCGGGTAACGCCCGTGAAGATTGCAGACACCGCCCACAACGAGGGGCCGTCGGCGTTCGCGCAAGCGGCCCAACTGGAGCTGCGCAACGTCAGCAAGCGCTATCCCGGGCAGCGCGAGGCGGCGATCGGCGATCTGTCGCTGACCGTGCCTGCCGGCAAGGTGTGCGTGCTCGTCGGGCCCTCCGGCTCGGGCAAGACGACCGCGATGCGGCTCATCAACAGGATGATCCCGCTGAGCGGCGGCGACATCCTGCTCGGCGGGCAAAGCGTGCTGCAGCGCGAGCCGCGAGCGCTGCGCCGCGAGATCGGCTACGTGATCCAGCAGGTAGGGCTGTTCCCGCATCTGACCGTCGGCGAGAACATCGCAACCGTGCCGAGGCTCTTGGGCTGGGACAAGCAGCGCATCGCAGGACGCGTGCACGAGCTGTTGGCGTTGACCGGCCTCGACCCCGACGAGATGGCCGGGCGCTACCCCGCGCAGCTTTCGGGAGGGCAGCGCCAGCGCGTCGGTGTCGCGCGCGCGCTCGCCGCCGACCCACCGCTGATGCTGATGGACGAGCCGTTCGGCGCGATCGACCCGATCAACCGTGCGCGGCTGCAGGACGAGTTCCTCGCGCTGCAGCAGCAGGTGCGCAAGACGATCGTGTTCGTCACACACGACATCGATGAGGCGATCAAGATGGGCGACCGCATCGCGATCCTGCGCGAGGGCGGCGTGCTGGCGCAGTACGACACCCCCAGTGAGATCCTCACGCGCCCCGCCGACGAGTTCGTCGCGCAGTTCGTCGGTGCCGACCGCGCGCTCAAGCGCCTGTCGCTGACCACCGTCGCCGAGCTGGCGCTGCTCCCCGTCGACGGCGCGCACGCCGCGGCGCCCTCACCGTCGGCCTCGCCCTCCGCTTCCCGCTACGTCTCCCGTGAGAGCACTGTGCACGATGCCCTCTCGCAGCTGCTCAGCGCCGGCGGCGAGCCGCTGCAGGTGATCGACGGCGACGGCCGCGTGCTCGGGCTGCTGACGCTCGCTCAGGTGGAGCAGCTGCTCTGCGCTGACCGAGCGCCGGCGACGCTCGAGAAGGCAAGCTGATGAACCGGGCCAGCGGACCGGTGATTCCCAATTTCGCCGCCCACAGCTCGTCCTGCGTCGTCCACAACCACGCCTTCTGCTGGGGCTGGGTGCGCGAAAACTGGGGCTCGGTGCTGTGGCCCGCGCTGCGCCAGCACGTGCTGCTCGTGGCCGTCGCCGTGGCGATCGGGTTTGTCGTCTCGCTCGCGCTCGCGCTCGCCGCGCACCGTTACCGCCGCATCGAGCGCCCCGCGATCCTAATCAGCACGTTCCTCTACACGATCCCTTCGCTGGCGCTGTTCGAGCTGCTCGTCGCGCCAGTCGGCGCGAACGCCATCTCCGCGGAGATCGCGCTCGTCTCGTACACGCTGCTGATCCTCTTTCGCAACATCCTCGCGGGACTGCGCTCGGTGCCATCAGAGGTGCTCGACGCAGCAGAAGGGATGGGCATGAGCCGCCGCCAGGCGCTGTGGCGGGTGGAGCTGCCGCTGGCCGTGCCCGCGATCGTCGCGGGGCTGCGCATCGCAGTCGTGACGATCATCGCGCTCGCGACGATCGTCTACACGATCTATGACGCAGGACTCGGCGTGCCGATCCACGCCGCGCTAGGCGAGGGGCCGTTCAAGACCGAGCTGATCGCCGCGGGTGGCCTGGCGATCGCGCTCGCGTTGCTCGCCGACGGGCTGCTCGTGCTCGCGCAACGCGCTCTCACCCCGTGGGCACGGGCGGGCTAGGCACGCGATGCACGAATTCGTCGAGGCTTTCAGGTTCATCCTCCACGACGGCGCCATCGCCGGCGAGCCGCAGCTGCCGAGCCTCCTGCACCTCGCGCTCGAGACGCTGAAGGTCGGCGCGCTCGGTGTCGTCATATCAGTGCTCATCGCCGTGCCCGTCGGCGTCTGGCTCGGGCACGTCCACCGCGGCTCGTTCCTCGCGATCAACGTCGGCAACGTCGGCCGCGCGCTGCCCAGCCTCGCGGTGCTCGCGATCGGCGACGCGTTCCTCGGCCTCGGCCTCAGCGTCGTCGAGCTCGCGCTCGTGATCCTCGCCGTGCCTCCGATCATCACCAACACCTATCTCGGCGTCAGCGGCGTCGATGCCGAGGTGGTCGACGCCGCTCGCGGCATGGGCATGAGCGCCCGCGAGATCGTCGCGCGCGTGGAGCTGCCGCTCGCGCTGCCGCTGATCTTCGCCGGCATTCGCACAGCGTCGGTATTCGTGATCAGCACCGCCACGATCGCCTCGCTCGCCGGCTTCAGCGGCACGCTCGGCGACCCGATCGCGAACGAGACCAGCTACCACTTCTACGGCGTGCTTGGCGCCGCGATCTGCGTGGCCGCGCTCGCGCTCGCCGTCGAGGGCGCGCTCACGCTCGCGCAGCACGCGCTAACGCCACGCGGCCTGCGAATGGGGCGCCAAACGCCCGCCGACACCGCCAGCGCCATCGTCACGAACGCCGCGGTCCTATCCACCCAATAATATATTGGCAATAATAATGATCGACATACTAGGAAATAGCCCTAGGAGGCAACATTGATGATCAGCCGGCTGAGCAGATACAGGGTGCTTTCGATTCGCGTCGGGGCGCTCGGCGCAGCGTGCGCGGTGAGCCTCGCGCTGGCGGCATGCGGGAGCTCCGGCAACTCGTCGTCGAGCGGCTCCAGCACGCACACCACCAGCGCCACGATCGCCGTGATCAAACCGGCCGCCAGCGGACCCGGCGTCGGTAAGCCGGCGGTCACGATCGGCGACAAGAACTTCTCCGAGGAGTACATCCTCGGGCAGCTGTACACGCAGGCGCTCGAGGCCAAGGGCTACACGATCAAGCTCCACGAAAACATCGGCTCCTCGGAGATCATCTGGAAGGCGTTCACGTCCGGGGCCATCGACATGTACCCCGAGTACACGGGCACGCTGCTCAGCGCCGTCGCCGGGCAGACCAAGGAACCCGAGAGCGCCGCGGCGGCCTACGCACAGGCCAAGGAGTACGTCGAAAAATACGGCGCCACTCTGCTCGACTACACCCCCTTCTATGACTCCGACGCGCTCGCAACGCTGCCCAGCTACGCGAGCGCCCACCATCTGGTCAGCATCGCCGACCTAAAGCCGCTCGGCAAGGCGCTCACGCTCGGCGGGCCGCCCAAATTCGCGACGCGCTTCCAGGGACTGCTCGGGCTCAAGCAGCTCTACGGCGTCGTGCCCACGTTCAAGCCGATCGCCATCGAACTCTCCTACAAGGCGCTCGAAAGCGGACAGGTGGGCGTGCAGCTCGTGTTCTCCACCGACGGGCAGTTGCTCGGCGGCAAGTTCAAGGTGCTCACCGACCCCAAGCACGTATTCGGCTTCCAAAACGTCGCACCGGTCGTCAAGCAGAGCGTGCTGACCGCCGAGGGCCCCGCGTTCGCCGAAACCATCAACAAGGTCAGCGCGCTCCTGACCATCCCCGCAATCCAGCAGATGAACTCGGCCGTGTCCATCGACAAGCAGTCTCCCGCGAGCGTCGCGCACAGCTTCCTCGCCGCCAACGGGCTCACCTAGCCGCCCGCCTCACACGCTGGCGCGCGCCCCGCTGCACGACGGCGGGGCGCGCCGGCGCGGCGCAGGCTCGATCAGTCAGGCGTCGCGCCGCACGAGCAGGCATGCGGCGAGCGCGAGGGTCACGAGCGTGTAGCCACAGTAGAGCGCGAATCCCGCCCACGGCGAGAGCGTGTGGGCGTCCGGGACGGCCGCCGCGATCGCGCCGCCCGCGCTCGATGGCAGGTATGGGTTGATCGCGTTGCTGATGCTGCTCGGAAGGATCTCGTTGATGCCGGGCAACACGAACAGGAGCCCGGCGAACGTCGCGATGCCGCCTGCGGTGCGTCGGATGATCGTGCCGAGCGCAACGCAGAGGATGCCGGTGACGGTTAGGAACAGGACGGTTCCAAAGAGGGTGCGAAGCGCGCCGGGATGAGCAAGCGACACGTTCGCGTGGTGCTCCGTCAGGATCGCTTGAGCCGCGAAGAACGCGACGAAGGCGCTCGCGAGCATAAGCGTGAAAGTCACGGCAGCGAACACTGCGATCTTGCCCCACAGCACCGGTAGCCGCCGCGGCACCGCCATCAGGCTGGAGCGGATCATGCCAGTCGAGTACTCGCCGCTGATCACCAGCACACCGAGCACACCGATCGCGAGCTGTGCGAGGTGGTAGCCGCCGAGGCTTCTGTCGATCGAGTCGAAGGTCGCACGTTCGTGCAGGGTGAAGTGCGACCACCGGCTCATCGAAACGGCGGCGATGAGGATGCCGAGACCCGCCATCGTGACGACGGCGAACAGCAACGACCAGCGCGTCGAGCGCAGCGACCACAGCTTCGTCCACTCCGATCGGATCACATGACACTGGGTCACACGCCCGGCGAAGGCACGGCGGCCCTGCATCGTGCCGGAGATCGAATCGACGGCGCTCACGCGGGCGCCCCAAGCGCTCGCGCCGGGCTGTCGTCCTCGCCGGCGCTCGCGCGGTACTCGACCGCATCGCCGGTCAGGCTCATGAAAGCCTCCTCGAGCGAGGCACTCTGAGGGGTCAGCTCTGACACGACTATCTGTGAGTCGAGCGCGATCTCTCCGATCTGCTGCCCCGTCAGGCCTCCAACCTCCAGGAGCCCCTCGCCAACCCTCTCGACTTGCGCTCCGCGCAGCGAGAGCGCCTCCCGCAGCTCCTCAGCCCGCGGTGTTCCGACGCGGACGTTCGCGTCGGAGGAGGCCCGCCGCACGAACTCCGCGACCGATGTGTCGGCGATCAGTCGTCCGCGCCCGATCACGACGAGATGATCAGCCGTCTGGGACATCTCGCTCATGAGATGCGACGAGAGGAACACCGTGCGCCCTTCTGCGGCCAATCCCTTCAAGAGGTGGCGGATCCACTGGATGCCCTCAGGATCGAGCCCGTTCGCGGGCTCGTCGAGAATCACGGTCGCTGGGTCTCCGAGCAACGCCGCGGCTACACCGAGACGCTGACCCATCCCCAGCGAGAAGCTCCCCACCCGTTTGCGCGCGACCTCCGCGAGGCCGACCAGCTCGATCACCTCCTGGACCCGCGCACGCGGGATCGCATGGGTCTGCGCGAGCGCCAGCAGGTGGTTGTAAGCCGAGCGACCGGTGTGAATCGCATGCGCCTCGAGCATCGCGCCGATCTCGTGCAGCGGAGCGACCAGGTCGCGATACGCCCGACCGTTCACCGTCAAGGTGCCGCTCGACGGGGCATCCAGGCCGAGGATCAGACGCATCGTCGTGGACTTGCCCGCACCGTTGGGACCGAGGAAGCCCGTGACCACCCCCGGCGCGACGGAGAAGCTGAGATCGTCGACGGCGAGCTTCGCCCCATAGCGCTTGGTCACGTTGCGAACCTCGATCACACCGCCACGCTACGTCCTTCCAAGGCCGTCCGCAACGGTCGCGAGGATCATCTTCGGCGTGCTCGACATCCACCTCACGTCGCACCCATCCGCTACCGAGGTCGCAGCGTCGGGTCCTCGAGTGGCTTCTGAATGTCCGGGCGGGCGAGCGCGAGGTAGGAGACCAGGACCAATACGGCAAGGGCGAACACGATCGCCGTCGGGCCGTCGCCGAAGTTGAGCCCGCTCGTGTTCGTTGGCTTGCTGATGTAGTCGGCGAACGACGCCCCCAGCGGACGGGTGACGATATAGGACATCCAGAAAGCGACGATGCCGTTGAGACCGAAGCGCCAGTGCGCGAGCGCGGGGATCAGGATGACGACCGTGAAGAGGATGCCCGAGTCCAGGTAGCCGAGGCCCAGAGAGGTCGCGGTGAAATCTCCGAGCGCGGTCCCGAGGGCGAACGTCGCGAACACCGTCGCCCAGTAATACGCCTCACGTCGCTGGGTCGTGATGCTGTGAATCGAGAGCGTACCCTCGCTGCGCCGCCAGAGCCAGAAGATCGCCGCCAGGATGACCGCCCACAGCAGGGTCGTCCCCGCGTAGGGAATGTGGACGTCGAGATGCAGGAAATCCGAGACACCCGTGCCCGTGATCGCGATCGCATACGCCAGCGACCAGTATGCAAAGGCTCGGTAGCGACGCGTTTCGAACTGCAGCAGCAGCCCCACGACGATCACGAGCACCTCGATCCCGCCACCCTCGAAGTTGCCGAACGTCTTCAGGTAGTCCGACGTCGCCTCGCCGCCGGCGGTCGTTAGGATCTTCACGACCCAGAAGAGGAAGATGACCTCCGGGACCTTTGCCGCGACCGGCGCCGGAAAGAAGCGACCGATCAGCGGAACGTCAGCGTCCCGCGGTCTGCCCTTCCGATCGGAGCGCTCAATCTGCTCCCGCGCCTCCATCGCCGCCCACGATAACCACAGCGCGGTCGATATCAATCCGCCGAGAGGACGAAGTTTTTGGCAAGCCGCTCATCCGCAGGGCTGAGCCGCCTCATCATCAGGTTCCAGAGAGTCTTCCGCGCATCGAACGCTGTAGCGCCGTGTTATACGGTCCGCACGAGCCTATAGAACAGCAGAGTTGATATCTGCTAGCGCGTTTCGCCTGCACTGCGACACGCCCGGGCGGAAGCGTCAAGCGACAGAACGGAGTCGGATATGCGGTGGGTCTTGCGTTGGGTGGACAGAGGCAGCGAACACGGATTTAACGACGACGGTGGCGCCCGCGGTGGCGGACGGCGCCTACAGGCACTGGCTGCGCTCGCAGCCGTGGCGCTGGTGATGCTCGGCGCCACCGGCGTGGCGCAGGCGAGCGGCACCGGCTCGGTGGGAGGCACCGTCACCAACCACGAAGGCAAAGAGATCAAAGAAATCGAAGTCACGGTCGTCAACGCGGAAGGAACCAAAGTCGGCGGGACGACCACCGCCAGCAACGGCACCTACAGTGTCGAACATGTCTCCGCGGGCGAATACACCGTCGTCTTCAGCGACAAAACCGAAACCTACCTGGCCAAGTCGGTGCCGGTGAGCGTGGAAGAAGGCAAACTGACGGAAGTGAACGCCGTGCTGATCAAGGCCGGCTCGATCGCCGGACAGGTGACGAGCGCGGCCACCGGTGCCGGGCTGAACGGCGTCAAAGTCGAGATCGAGGGGCCCGAAGACAGCGAAGAAGACTTCCACCAGGTCACGACGGACGCGACCGGTCACTACCGGGTCAGGCATCTGGAACCGGGTCACTATGAGATCGTCGTCTTCTACGCGGCCGGTGAATACCTCTCTCAGACCGTCTCGATACTGCTTGGCGAAGGCGAAGAACACACCGTCAACGTCAAACTGAGCGAAGGCGGCAAGATCAGCGGTACCGTCACCAACGCCTACACGCACGCTGGGCTCGAAAAAATCAACGTATACGCATTCGTGCCGGGTCATGGCGGGGGTTTCGCAACGACCAACCCCAAAGGCGAATACACCATCACCGGCTTGCCGAGCGGCGCCTACGATGTCGAGTACACGTGGCAATACTCTGAAGCCGAAGAAAAGGAATACGAAAAGGCGCCGGTGTCCGTCCCCAAGTACATAACCCAGTACTACAGCAACCAGACCTCGGCGGGGAGCGCTAACACCGTGTCGGTCAGTGAAGGCAGCACGAGCTCTGGGATCAATGTCGCGATGGTGCCGTCCGCCCCGCACAACACGGCTGCCCCAACCATCGCAGGCACACCGCTGGTGGGCAATGTGCTCACATGCTCGAACGGCTCCTGGACCGGGGAAGGCCTACTCTCGGTTCAATCCGGTTGGCCGCTGACGACGCCGTTTGGCTTTCAGTGGCTGCGCGAAGGCAGCGCCATCAGCGGCGCCACCTCCGCGAGCTACATGGTGCAGAGCGCCGACGAGGGCCACGGCCTCGCCTGCGAAGCGACAGCTACGAACGCCGCTGGCCACGAAGCCAGCAAGAGCAGCTCGGTGATGGTGCCGGTGCCAGCGGTCACCGATTTCAGCTCGCGGCTGGTATTCGTGAAAGACACCGCCAAGGCGAGCATAGGCTGCGCGAACGCCGCCTGTGCCGGCACCGCCGAAGTCACCGCCCGCGTGGCAGCCAAGCATGGACGCAAGAGAACCGTCGTGATCGCCAGAGGGTCCTACTTGCTCGCGGCTGGCACTCACGGCACCGTCCTGCTGCGCCTCACCGGTCCCGGCGCCAAGGCACTGCTGGCCACCAGGCACAGGACCCTCTCGGGCAAGCTCACGATCTCCGTGAAAGTAGGGAAGGCCCTCGCCCACACGGTCGTGACGACGCTCGCGAAGAAGTAGCAGCGAGTAGGGACGCGGCGTCCGCGTGCAGCTTGCGCGGGCGCCGCTCGCTGCCTCCACCGCCGGGCGGCGGGCGCGGTGTACCGCCCCCGGTGCCCTCCGCAGGATCCGAGCGTCGGTGCTCTTGTCGGGCGGCCGGCGCTCCAGGACTAGAGCTCCTTTGTGCGAATCGTTACAGCTCCGGGGGTGGGACTCGAACCCACAACCTCTCGATTAACAGTCGAGCGCATCTGCCAGTTGAGCTACCCCGGATCGGGCTACCCCGGAATGCTCGGGGGCTCTCGTCCCATTCTAAGCGAGAGGGCTTCCGGTAGGACCACAAGACCCGCCTCGACCTCCGCGTGGCAGTTCGCGCATAGGAGCACGCACTTCTTCGCCTCGGCCCTGAGGAGCTCGATCGCCATCGCCGCCCCCCTCGCATTCATCTCGTGGCGCTTCTCTGTCGGGTCAATGTGGTGGAAGTGCAGTGCTCGTGCGTTGCGGTCGTAGCCGCAGACCCAGCAGGCACCGCCCGCCTCGACGACAAGCACCTCCTTCACCTTCCGACGTCGCCGCGACACGGATGCCGAGCGACACTGCTTGCAACGGTAGTAGCCCCGCTGATCGAGTACGAATTGCGTCTCGCCGTGATGCCGACAGCTCAGCACCGCGACATCCAGCCCCGCTTTGTGGGCAGCCGACGCCTCGGCGCGCACGCGCCGTCCGAGCGCCCCATCCGTCTTGAGCCCGTAGCGAGTGAGCCAGTGGCGCACGGTCGCCTTGCTAAGAGCCACCTCCTCGGCGATCTGCGCGATCGACCTGCCGCTCTCGACCAGGGTTTCCAGGCGTTCGCGACCGATCCCGCCGCGTCCGGAGTGCCTGGTTCGATGTGCGGCGCTGAGCCCGTATTTCTTGGCCCAATAGGCGACCGTGGCTTCGTGTCGTCCGACCCGCCTTCCGATCTCCGCAAGCGAGAGCCCCTCCCCCAGCAACTGCTCCAAAGAACCACGATCCATGCTCCGGATGATCACACGAACATCTGTTCGTGTGTGTGCCTTCTGTGCCGAGTCTGTGACCTTTCAGCGCCACGAACGTGACCTGCTCCTCAGCCCGCCGTTCAAGCGAGCGTCTGCGAGGCCTGACACCTCGCCGAGCCCACCCTCACCCCTCCCTGTCGCCTGTCTGGTCGAGCACGCCTCCGTAAGCCCTATCGAAATCGCGCTTGATCTCCGCCCGCCGCCGCGCCATCGCGCTCACGTCCGAGCCGTCGCGCCCGCGCGCCTGCTGGATCTGGCGGTCCACGCGCGCGAGCTCGAGCTGCAGGCGCTGCACCTCGAGCATCGCTGCGCCCGCCTGCTCGCGACCGGCTTCGACGATCAGCTCTGCGAGCAGGCTCCCCAGCTCGGGATCGGAGTCCAATCCCGCCCCCTCGCCGGATTGCGTCACGAGCGGCTCACGCAGATCGCCCTCGCGTAGGTGCCTGGCGACGCGGCGCAGCAGCTCGCTCGAGAAGTGCTCGTCCAAATCCAACCCCGCGAGCGCCGCGGCGCCCTCCACGGGCGAGGCGATGCACAGGGCGAGGAACGCCCGCTCGGTTTCCTCGCGGCGGGAGACGACGCTCGGGCGCGCGCCCGAGCCGTTCCCCCGCCGCGCAGCGACGTCACGGAGCTCATCTCCCCCGCCCTGGCCGCCCACCGCCGGCGCTGCTCGCTGCACGCCGGCCGATGCGAGCAGCTGCTCGGCGAGGCTCTCCGGCAGCGCGAGCCGACTCGAGACCATCCGCATCAGCTCCATGCGCATCGCGCTCGGCGCGAGCGTCGCGAACACCGGACGCAGCTGCTCGATCATGCGGTCTCGGCCCTCGGGCGTCGAGTCCTCACCGGCTGCGAGGATGCGCTCGACGCGAAAGCGCACGAACGCCACCGAGCGCCCGACCGCCGCGCGCATCGCCTCGGCTCCGTCGTGCTGGACCAGCTCCGCCGGATCTTTGCCCGCCGGCAGCGGCACCACGCGCAGCTCCAGCTTGCGCTTGGCCGCGAGGCTCGATGCGCGCAGCATTGCCTCCTGCCCCGCGCTATCGGCGTCCAGCGCCAGCAGCACGGTCTGGGCCATGCGCGCGAGCTCGCCGACCTGCTCGCCCGTCAGCGCCGTGCCCATCAGCCCAACCGCACCGCGCATTCCCGCCTGGTGCAGCGCGATCACGTCCGT
Source organism: uncultured Solirubrobacteraceae bacterium (assembly GCA_963759265.1). Lineage (GTDB taxonomy): Bacteria > Actinomycetota > Thermoleophilia > Solirubrobacterales > Solirubrobacteraceae > Palsa-744. The sequence continues at coordinate 2,384,121 of CAVWYR010000001.1, read as the reverse complement.
GTAGCCCTCGCACACGATCACCTCGCCGGCACGCGTCGCGTGTGCGCGCGCCAGATCCGCTCCGTAGAGCTGCAGGCCCTTGTGGTAGATGTCGTTGTCGGAGGTGTTCAGGTACTTCGGGCGCTGCTCCTCGCGCATCGCGCGCGCCCCGAACCCCAGCACGCGCCCGCGCACGTCTGCGAGCGGGAACATGATGCGCGAGCGGAAACGGTCATACAGGCGCCCGTTCTCCTTCGATCGTTGCGCGAGCCCAGTCGCGTACAGCTCCTGCTCTGAGAAGCCACCGCGACGCGATGCAAGCAGCACCCGGTCCCACGGGCTCGGCGCGTAACCAACACGAAACTCGCGCAGGATCGCCTCCCCCAGGCCCCTGCCCTGCAGGTACTCGCGCGCGGGCGCCGCCTCCTCTGACTCCCACAGGTATCGCTCGTAGTAGGCGGCCGTGCGCGCCAGCAGATCGAGCAGCCGCTCTCTGCGCTTGCGCCTCTCGGTCTCGCGCGGGTCCTCGGCGTCGAGCTGCAGCTCGACGCCGTAGCGTTCCGCCAGCAGCTCCAGCGCGCCCTTGAAGTCCACTCCCTCGGTCTCCTGTACGAACGTGAACACATCGCCGGAGGACTGGCAGCCGAAGCAGTAGTAGACCTTCTGCGTCGGGTCGATCCCGAACGACGGCGTGCGCTCGTCGTGAAACGGGCACAGGCCCTCGTAGCGGGCTGGCCCGGCGCGGCGCAGCTCGGTGCGCGCGGAGACGAGCTCGACGAAGTCGACCGCGTCGCGCACTCGATCCTTCGAGTCGTTGGTGTAGAGCGCCACGGCGGCAACCTAGCGCGCGAACGCCCGCGGCACCTGCAGCTCGGTGTACTCCCTGATGCAGTACCTGTCGGTCATTCCCGCGAGGTAATCGGTGACCTGCTGCGCCAGCTCCTGCTCGTCGCTCGGCCGCTCGCCGCCGGCGCCGGCGCCGCCGGGCAGTCGCTCGGGGTGCTCGACGTAGTGCTCGAACAGCCTCGTTATGACCGCCGCGATCTTCGTGCGCTCGGCGCGTACCGCCGGGCCGAGGTACACGCGCTCGAACATGAACTCGCGCAGCTCGCTCATCGCGGGGCCCGCCAGCGGACCTTGGACGATCTCGCCCGCTCGCTGTGAGTGCTCGACCATGTCGTGGACGAGCGCGTCGATGCGCGCGGAGCCGCTCGCCCCCAGCACCGCGATCGGCTCGCTGGGCAGATCCTGCTCGCGCAGCAGCCCTGCGCGCACAGCGTCGTCGATGTCGTGGTTGATGTACGCGACGCGGTCGATCAGGCGCACGATCCGCCCCTCGAGCGTCTGCGGCGGCGGCGTGCGGCTGGAGTGGCGCGCGATCCCTTCACGCACCTGCTCGGTCAGGTTCAGCCCGGCGCCGTCGCGCTCGAGGCGCTCGACGAGGCGCAGCGAGTGCTCGTAGTGATGAAAGTCGCTGCCGAAGCGCTCTTTCAGGCATCGGTCGAGCACCTCCTCGCCGATGTGCCCGAACGGCGGGTGGCCGAGGTCGTGGCCGAGGCCGATCGCCTCCGTCAGATCCTCGTTCAGACGCAGCGCGCGAGCAACCGTGCGCGAGATCGTCGTCACCTCCAGCGTGTGCGTCAGACGCGTGCGGTAGTGGTCGCCACGCGGCGCGACGAACACCTGCGTCTTGTGCGTCAGCCTGCGAAACGCCTTGCTGTGGACGATCCTGTCGCGGTCGCGCTGAAACGGCGTGCGCAGAGCACAGTCCTCCTCCGGGCGCTCGCGCAATGCTGGGTATGAGCGTGCGGCAAGCGGCGAAAGCAGCCGCTCCTCATCCTCAGCGCAGCGCTCGGCGAACGCGGCTGCGACCGTGCCGTCTTCGCTGGCGATGCTCATCCTTCGATTGTCGCAGCGCCCGGGGCCGGGACGGGTTGGTGTCGCGCGGCTCGCGCTCAGCGCTCGTGGTGCCAGTCTTTGCGACCGGTGTACTTGCGCACGTAATGACTCCACTTCGTCTGCTTCGAGGGGTCCTCGTCGTAGACGGGCGCCTTGTGCTCTGGTCCAGGAAGGTTCTGCGCGGCGGCCGTGTCGATCCGGAGATCGACGCCGTGTTCGTGGATCGACGCGATCGCGTCGGCCTCGAGGAAGCGGATGCCATGGCCGGGTGTCTTGATCAGCAGGCCGTGAAAGACATCCTCCTCGGGGGCGCTCAGCACGCTGCCGACCGTCCCCACCTGCGTGCCGTCGGAGGCGAGCACGGGCACGCCGTCCTCGAGCAGCTGGTAGGCGATCGGAAAGCCCTCGTCCACGGCGCCCACGATACCGGGATCAGCCGGCGCGCCCGGCGGCTGCGGGCATCAGGCGCACGTGCGCATGGTGCTCGAGCGTCGCCGAGATCGCCCGCTCGACCTGGCCGAGCACCTGCGCCGCCGCGTCGGGGACCTCCGTCAGGGCGCGGCCTAGCGCCTGCGCCATGAAGCTGTGCGCCTCCTGCCCGAGCGGGAACGACCCGGCCTCGCATGCCGAGCACACGACGCCCCCCGCCGCGCCCGAGAAGCCGACGAGGTGCTCTCGCTCGCCACAGTTGGCGCACGCACCGAGCTGGGGAGCGAGCCCGGCAGCCAGGAGCAGCTTCAGGCGAAACGCGAGCGCGTGCGCACGGCCGCTCGCGGCGCGCTCGCTCGCGTCAGCTCGCTCGTCGAGCAGCGCGAGCTCGCGGCAGAGCAGGTTGAACACCCCGGGGTGTGGCTCGGAGGTCTCGAACAGCCGCCCGACCGCATCGCATGCGCGCGCGGCGGCATCCAGCGCGCGCGCGTCGCCACGCAGGCGCACGTGCGCGTCGATCGTCTGCGCACCCGTGACCGTCAGCAGCTCGCCGCGCCCTTCGTGCAGCTCGATGTGCAGGCGGAAGAACGGCTCCAGCCGCCCGCCGAAGCGGCTGCGCGCACGGCGCACACCCTTCGCGATCGCGCTGACGCGGCCGCGATTCGGCGTGTACAGATGCAGGATGCGGTCCGCCTCGCCGTAGCGCATCGAGCGCAGCACGACCGCTTCGCTCTTGATGGCTCGGCTGGACATGCCTCCTATGGTGATCGATGCGCCCGACGCTCTCGCGCGCCCTTCGATCGGTCGTGCGTAGGCCACGGGCGAGTCTCGAGCCTCGACATCGTCTAACTTGCCCACACAGTGGAGGAGCTCAGCAAGAAGCAGTATCAGAAGGAGCTTCTGCGCCTGCAGACGGAGCTCGTGTACATGCAGGAGTGGATCCTCGCCGGCGGACGGCGCCTGGTGGTGCTTTTCGAGGGACGCGACACCGCTGGCAAGGACGGGGCGATCAAGCGCATCACGGCCTTCCTGAACCCGCGAAGCTGCCACGTCGTCGCCGTCCCAACCCCGGGGGAGCGCGAGCGCACGCAGTGGTACTTCCAGCGCTATGTCGAGCACCTGCCGGCGGGCGGGGAGATCGTCCTGTTCAACCGCAGCTGGTACAACCGCGCCGGCGTCGAGCACGTGATGGGCTACTGCACGCAGGAGCAGTACGAAGAGTTCCTGCGCTTCTGCCCGCTGTTCGAGCAGACGCTGCAGAACGACGGCATCCTGCTCGTCAAGTACTGGCTGTCGATCAGCGACGCGGAGCAGGAGCACAGATTCGAGAAGCGACTGTCCGATCCGCGCAAGCGCTGGAAGTTCAGCCCGACCGATCTCCAGGCCCGTGCCCGCTGGGTCGACTACGCGGAGGCGAAGGACCACATGTTTGCGTGCACCGACACCAACAGCAGCCCTTGGTACGTGGTCGAGGCCGACGATAAGCGCACGGCGCGCCTGAACCTGATCAGCCACCTGCTCTCGATCGTGCCCTACAAGCATCCCGCGCAGGCCAAGCCGGTGAAGCTGCCGCCCCGTCAGAAGCGCAAGTACGTGCGCCCGCCCAAGCAGACCGAGCGTCTGGTCCCGGAGCGTTATCGCGTGCGCTAGCTCGCTCGCACGGCCGCTACACTTTATGAAGTAATGAGCAAGGTGACCGTGTACACGACAGAGCCGTGCTCGTTCTGCGCTCGTGTCAAGGGCCTGCTGAAGGCCCGCGGCGTCGAGTTCTCAGAGGTCAACCTGTCGAAGGATCCCGACGGACGCGCCGCGCTGGCGCGCGAGACGGGGATGCTGAGCTTCCCCCAGGTGCTCGTCGGCGGCGCACTGGTCGGCGGTTTCACCGAGGTGCAGGCAGCGGCCGAGAGCGGGCGCCTGGACGAGCTGCTCGCCGCGGCCTGAACGGCGGCTGGCAGGTCTCGCACACGTAGGTGCCGCGGCCGGCGACGACCGTCTTGACGATCGTCGAGCCGCACCGCACGCACGGCTCGCCGGCGCGCAGGTGCACAAGGAACCGGTCCTGGAAAGCGCCGCGCTGCCCGTCGACGTGACGGAAGTCGTCGATGCTCGCACCGCGCGCGTCGATGCCCGCGCTGAGCGCCGCGATCATGCCCTCACGCAGCCGCGCGTACTGCTCGCGCGAGAGCCGTCCGGCGGGCCGACGTGGGTGCACGCCCGCCCGGAACAGCGCCTCATCGGCATAGATGTTGCCCACGCCGGCGATCTTGCGCTGATCCAACAGCAGCGCCTTGATCGGCGCGGTGCGACCCTTCGCGAGCGCGCGCAAGTGCTCGGCGGTGAAGAGCTCGTCAAACGGCTCGAGCCCCAATCGCGCGGCGAAGAACGCCTCGAGCGCATCGGAGCCGAGCAGCAGCTCGCCCGTGCCGAAGCGGCGCGGGTCGACGATCACCAGCCGGCGGCGGCCGCTCAGCTGCATGCGCACGCGCACGTGCGTCTGCGCGGGGTCCGGCTGTGCGAGCACGGCGCCGGTCATGCGCAGGTGCTGCGCGAGGTGCACGTCGCCGTCAAAGCTCCACACGAGGTACTTGCCCCGACGCCCCAGGCGCTCGACGCGCCGCCCGAGCAGAGCTGCCTCCAGCTCCGCGGGCGCCAGCGGACGCGACCAGCGCGGGTCGAGGATCTCAATCCGCTGCAGCGTGCGGCCCTCGACGAGCGGCGCGAGCTGGCGGCGGATCGTCTCGACCTCTGGCAACTCGGGCATCGCGCCCTAGCTTATGAACGTCTGCCCGGGCAGGCTCGGCGCCTCGCGTCCGCTCAGCCAGCGAAGGACGCTCGCGCCGACGTCGGCGAGCGCGCCGTCGTGGCGCACGCCGCCGAGGCTGCCGCCGCCCGCGCGGCGCGCGAGCATCGCGCCGCTGACGGCCAGTAGCGGCGCGCGCTCGCGCGTGTGGTCGGTGCCCGCGTGCGCGGGGTCGACGCCGTGGTCGGCTGTGAGCACGAGCAGGTCCTGCTCGCGCATGCGCTCGAGCAGGCTCGCCACGTGCGCGTCGATCTCGCGCAGCGCGCCGGCGAAGCCGCGGACGTCCTTGCGATGACCGTAGAGCTGATCGGTCTCGATCAGGTTCGCGAACACGAGCCCGCTTGGCAGCGACGCCTGCAGCCCTCCGATGCTCTGCAGCGCGCGCGCGTTCGTGGCGCCGGGATACGACGCGCTCACCCCGACGCCCGCGAACAGGTCGTCGATCTTGCCGACGCCGTGCACCTCGACGCCGCCCTCGCGCAGCTCGTCGAGGTAGCTGCGCGCGGGCGGCACGAGCGCGAGGTCGCGCCGCCCGTCGGTGCGCACAAACGCTCCCGGTGTCCCGCTGAAGGGCCGCGCGATCACCCGCCCGACGGCGTGCTCGCCGCTCATCGCGGCACGCGCTGCGGCGCACGCACGGTAGAGCTCCTCGACGGGGATCCGCTCGACGTGCGCGGCCAGCTGCAGCACCGAGTCCTGGGAGGTGTAGAGGATCAGCGCGCCCGTGCGTAGGTGCTCGCGGCCGAACTCCTCGATCGCCGCCAGCCCGTTGTCCGGGCGGTTGCAGATCAGCTCGTGCCCGGTCGCCTGCACGAGCATCGAGCGGACCTCCGGCGGGAAGCCGCTGGGATAGCTCGGAAGCGCTCGCGGTGCGACGACGCCCATCAGCTCCCAGTGCCCGCTGATCGAGTCCTTGCCAGGGCCCTGCGGGTGCAGGCGACCGTGGATCGCAGGGTCATCGCTCGCGGGCACGCCGCGCAACGGCAGGATGCTGCCGAGGCCGAGCGCCTGCAGGGTCGGCAGCTCAAGCCCGCCGACGGCGTCGGCGACGTGCGCGAGCGTGTTCGCTCCAGCGTCGCCGTAGGAGCCGGCGTCGTCCGTCGCGCCGGCGCCGCACGCGTCGATCACGAGCACGAACGCCCGCCTGCCTGGCGGCGGATCCGGCATCTTCATCGGCGAATGTCTACCGCTTGGAGCTCGCGCGCGGGTGCGCGCTGAAATAGGCGTGCTTGAGCCGCTCGGCCGACAGGTGGGTGTAGACCTGCGTCGTCGCGAGGTCGGCGTGGCCGAGCATCTCTTGCAGCGAGCGCAGATCGCAGCCGCCGGCGAGTAGATGCGTGGCGAAGCTGTGGCGGAGCGTGTGCGGGCTCATGCGCTCGCTGAGGCCGGCGCTGCGGGCGTGGCCCTGGACGATCTTGTAGAGCCCCTGACGCGTGAGGCGCCCGCCGCGGCTGTTGAGGAACACCGTCGCCTGCGCGCGGGTGGGCCCGCTGGCGAGCAGCGCGGGGCGCCCGGCGCGGGTGTAGGCGAGCAGCGCGGCCACCGCCTGGCGCCCGATCGGCACGATCCGCTCCTTCGAGCCCTTTCCACGTGCGCACAGCAGGCCTTCCTCGATGTCGACGTCGGCGAGCTCGAGCCCGACGGCCTCTGAGGCGCGCAGCCCGCACGCGTACATGAGCTCCAGCAGCGCGCGGTCGCGGAGCGCGAGCGGCGCTGTCCCGCGCGGCTGGGCGAGCAGCCGCGCGACCTCGTCGCGTGTGAGCACGCGCGGCAGGCGCTGGGGCTTTCGCGGGCCGTGCAGATCGGCGGTCGGGTCGTGCTCGATCGTGCCCTCGCGGCGCAGATAGCGGTAGAAGGAGCGCAGGCAGGCGAGCTTGCGCGCGAGCGTGCTCGCTGCCACCGGTCGCGCCTGCGCGCCGTCGCGGCGGGCGGCGCCCGGGCGTGTGCCGCCGAGCTCGGACAGGAACGCCGCGAGCTCGCCGTGCGTGGCGTGCTCGGCGGACAGGTTGCGTCGGTCGAGGAACTCTGCAAGCTGGAGTAGGTCCGAGCGGTAGGCCTCGAGCGTGTTGCGCGAGAGGCCTCGCTCGAGCTCGAGGTAGGCGAGGAAGTCGAGGATCTGTGCGTGTGTTGCGAGCGCGACGGGCGGCGGGATCGTTTCGGCGGGCGTCACCCCCTCACCTTCGCTGGCTGCCCGGGCGCTCCTTACCGTGCAATCAGACGTTCAGTCGACGAGCCAGCCAAAGCAGGGCGATCAGCGTCTTTGCGTCGCGGCACTCCTCGATCGCGCCCTGCAGTTGCGTGAGCGGCCAGGGGACGATCTCGATGCGCTCTTCCTCGCCGCTGTCGGCGTGCGCGTCGTAGAGGTCAGTGGCATGGAACAGGTGCACCTGCTCGTCGGTGAAGCCGGCGCCGGTGTAGTAGGTGAGGATCGGCTCCCAGCTGTGCGCGCCGCGGCCGATCTCCTCGGCCAGCTCGCGCTGCGCGGCCTGCAAGGGCTGCTCGCCGTCAACGTCGAGACGCCCGGCGGGAATCTCCAGCAGCGCCGGCTCGCCTACCGCCTCGCGCGGCTGGCGCACGAGCCAGACGTGCTCGTTGTCCTCGGCGAGCATCGCGACGGCGCCACGGTGGCGAACGATCTCGCGCGAGACCTCTGCGCCGTCGGCGTGACGGAAGCGCTCGTTGCGCACGTCGACCAGGCGCCCGTGGTAGACGGTCTCGCCGCCTATCGCCTCGAATGGACCGCTCACGCGTCCTCATCGACTTGCTCACCGGATTGGCGCTCACCGCGGCTGGAGCTCTCGGCGAGCTCGACGAGCGCGCTGCCGCCGGCGAGCGCGGCGGCGAAGAACAGCGGGTCACCGACCAGTCCGCGGCCCATCGTCTCTGCGGGTAGCCCGCTGGCGGCATACGCCGGAAGGTCAATTGTGGCCCTGCGCCAGTCGTGACGGGCGATGCGCGCCGGGCGCTCGACGCTCTCTTCGTCTGCCTCGAAGGAAAGCGCGAGCCTGCCTTGTGCCGGCTGATTGGGCATCGCACCGCCGAAGACCGCGCCGAGCCCAGCGCGCAGGTCGGCGCCGACGGGAGAGCGTATCCCGGCGGGGAGCGCAACGGTCACCGGCTCGAGCAGCAGATCCAAGACCGTGAGGGTGTGGTGGGAGATGCCGCGGTGACGGGTGCGCTCGTCGCTGGAGGACAGCCGTGCGACGAGCAACGTCGGGCAGCCGAGCGCGAGCGCCACGTGGGCGGAGTCGAGCGCGACCATCCCGCCGTGGCCGAGCGAGGAGCTCGAGCCGACGATTCCCGGCCCGGGCCCGCACACGGCGGCGTCCCAGCCGAGCGCGCGCAGGCCGTGGTGGATCGCGCCTGCTGTCGTGATCGCCTCCGCCTCGCCACCGAAGCTCGCGCCGGCCGTCAGGTGCCCGGCAAGCAGGCCGCGCTCGCGCAGCATGCGCACGGTGCGCGAATGCCCACCCGGCAGGGCGCCGCCCTCCGTCTGGACGTAGCCGAGCTTCGCGCCGGGCGCGCTCTGGGCGAACGCCCAGGCGAGGCCGGCGAGCTGGCCGTGGAGCGCGAGCACCGCGACCGCCCCGGCGACGGGCAGCTGCAGCGCGGCGTCCTCAACCGGTGAGACGGCGTGCTGCAGGCTCGTGTAGTTGAGCTTCATGACGTGCGCGCGCGGGGGGCGGGCGGGATCATCGTCACCGCCGCCTTCGAGGCCGCGCGTGAGGTTGACGTGGACGATGTCGAAGCCGCCGGAGCCGAGCCCCAGGTCGAGCGCTTGGACGTTGACGATCACTTCATCGCCGACCTCCGCGCGGCCCACGAGCGCGACGTCTGCGATCGCCGCGCGTCGCGCGCCGGCATGTTCGTCGCTGGTGAGCTCGATCACGAGCCGCTGCTCGGCGCCCGCATCGGCGCGGTCGGCCTGGGCGACGATGGCGGGGCGGAGCTTCAGCATGGACGCTGCAAGCTACACGGCCGCGACTTGCGCGAGAGCCGCCGACTGATCCAGCAGTGCGAGCGCGACGTCGAGCATCTCCTCGAGTGCGTTCGCGCTGACGCGCTCGCCGGGCTCGTGGTTGCGCTCGGTCCCGTTCGCCAGGTTGACGGTCTGGAATCCTTGCGCGATCAGCGCGTTGGCGTCTGAGCCGCCGCCGCTCGATATCCGCACCGGCTCGTGACCGCAGGCGCGCAGCGCCCTCTCAGCCGAGCCGAGGGCCGTGCTGCTCGCGGGCAGCCGGTAGCCGGAGAACGTTCGCTGCACGCTGACGTCGAGGTCGCAGTCGCAGTCCTCGAGGTTCGCGGCCTCGTGCAGGCGGTCGACGATCTCCGCCACGATCTCCTCAGCCCGCTCGTCACCGAGCGCGCGCGCCTCGAGCACGAGCGTGCAGTGTTCGGGGACGACGTTCATCGCGGTGCCGCCGGCGATCGTCCCCGCGTTGACGGTGCTGTGCTCGTCCAGGCGACCGAGCTGCATCGAGGCGAGCGCGCGCGCGGCCGCGAGGATCGCGCTGCGGCCGTCCTCCGGACGGATGCCCGCGTGCGCGGCCGCCCCCCGAAACGCGGCCTGCACGCTGAAGTGGGTCGGGGAGTCGATCACGACCTCGCCGATCGGCGAGGCGTGGTCGAAGACGAACCCGAAGTCGCTGCGCAGGCGCGAGGCATCGAACGCGCGCGCGCCGGCGAGCGCCGTCTCCTCTGCGACGGTGAAAAGCAGCTCGACGTCGAGCGGCGCGCCGACCTGGCGGACGTGGCGGGCGAGCGCGAGCAGCACCGCGATAGCGGCCTTGTTATCGGCGCCGAGGATGCCGTCGTTGGCGTTCTCCCACACCCCGTCGCTGAGCACAGGCTCGACCGGCGCCAGCAACGGCACGGTGTCGAGGTGGGCGCACAGCAGCACCGATGGTCGGGCCCCGTGAGCATCGCCGCTCGCCTGCGCGCGAGCCGGGCTCGCGGGCATCCTCGCCAACAGGTTGCCGCAGTCAGAGCCGATACGGGCGCCTGCGTTGTCCTCTTCGACGCTGACGCCGAGCGCGCGCAGCTCGGCGATCACGCGCTCGCCGCAGGCGCGCTCGCGTCCCGACGGGCTCTCGATCCGACAGAGCTCCGCGAAGGTTCCGCTCAGGTAGCGCCGCTCGAGCTCGCCGACCCTGGATGCCGGTGCGGCCGCGCTCACGTCAAGCGGGCGCGCTGCGTCGATTCCGGCGAAACATCCTCTAACTCTCCACTTGATGGCGCTTCGGGCCCGCGCCCGTCGGCGCGCTCGAGCGCGGCCGCGACGAACTCCCGGAACAGCGGCGCCGGGCGCTCCGGACGCGACTTGAACTCAGGGTGAAACTGTGAGGCGACGAAGAAGGGGTGATCATCGAGCTCGATCACCTCGACCAGGCGCTCATCTGGCGAGGTGCCTGACACGCGCAGGCCGGCGCTTTGCAGGCGCTTGCGCAGCAGGTTGTTGACCTCATAGCGGTGGCGGTGGCGCTCGTAGATAACCGCCTCTCCGTACATCTCCAGCGCGCGAGTGCCGGCGTGAAGCTTGATCGGGTCGGCGCCGAGGCGCATCGTTCCGCCGAGGTCGGCGACCTCCTTCTGCTCTGGCAGGAGGTCGATCACGGGGTAGGGCGTCTCGATATCGAACTCGGTCGAGTTCGCTCCCTCCATGCCGGCGACATGGCGCGCGAACTCGGCGACCGCGACCTGCATGCCCAGGCACACGCCCAGATACGGGATCCGGCGCTCGCGCGCGACGCGCGCGGCCGCGATCTTGCCCTCGATCCCACGCCCGCCGAAGCCGCCGGGGATGAGGATGCCGTCGGCTTGGGCAAGGCGCTGGAGCGCTTGCTCGTCCTCGCCCTCGAGGCTCTCGGAGTCGATCCAGTCGATCGCCAGCCTGCCGTCCTGCAGCGACGCGGAGTGGCGCAGCGCTTCGGAGACCGACAGGTAGGCGTCCTCGAGCTGCACGTACTTGCCGACGAGCGCGATCCGCACCTCGCGCGTGGCCCTCGCGGAGCGCTCGATCGGCTCGGTCCAGCGCGAGAGCTCGGGCGGGGGCGCCTGCAGGCCGAAGTGCTCGAGGATGAAGTCATCGACGCCCTGCTCGCGGAACGTGAGCGGGACCTCGTAGATGTTCTCGACGTCGCAGGCCGAGACGATCGCCTCGACCGGCAGGCTCGCGAACAGCGCGATCTTCTTGCGAATCTCGCCCGAGAGCGAGCCCTCGGAGCGGCACATGAGCATGTCCGGCGCGATGCCGATGCGCCGCAGCTCGTTGACGGAGTGCTGCGTCGGCTTGGTCTTCAGCTCGCCGGCGTGTCCGATGTAGGGCACGAGCGTCAGGTGTATGTACATGCAGCGCCGGCGCCCGACGTCGACGGGGAACTGGCGGATCGCCTCGAGAAACGGCAGCGACTCGATGTCACCGACGGTGCCGCCGATCTCGGTGATCACGAAATCCACGTCGGAGGACTCGGCGATCAGCGCGATTCGCTGCTTGATCTCATCGGTGATGTGCGGCACGACCTGGACGGTCCCGCCGAGGTAGTCGCCGCGGCGCTCGCGGCGGATCACGGTGTCATAGATCCCACCTGCGGTGACGTTGGAGGCTTTGCTCGTGTTGGAGTCGGTGAAGCGCTCGTAGTGACCGAGGTCGAGGTCGGTCTCGGCGCCGTCCTCGGTCACGAACACCTCGCCATGCTGGTAGGGCGACATCGTGCCGGGGTCGACGTTTATGTACGGGTCGAACTTCTGCAGCCCGACGGTCAACCCTCGCGAGACGAGCAGACGCCCGATCGAGGAGGAGGCGATGCCCTTTCCGAGCGAGGAGACGACGCCGCCGGTTACGAAGATGAACCGGGTCTTGGTGGGCGCCTGCGCGTGGCGGTCGGAGTGGTGCATGCTCATGTGGGCCTGCCAAGGGAGTCTAGTTGGCGCAGCCCGGGTGTCCGTTCGATCAGCGCGGAGATCGAGCGCAACTCCCCATATACCGTGATTCCGGCGAGCAGCACGAGCGCCACGAGCTGGCCGGTGCCCGACAGCGTGAGCACGAGCCACAGGCCGGCTAGCGCCCCGAGCAGGTTCGCGCCGGTGTCTCCGAGCATCGCGCGCTCACGCAGGTCATACACGCCGGCGATGAGCGCGGGCGCGGCGAACAAGCCGAGCGCCCACAGCGGACGCACGTCGGCTGAGCCGATCGTGAGACCGGCGCCGAGCAGCACGAAGGCCTTGGTGGCGCGCCCCGGGCGCAGATCGAGGAGGTTGAAGGCATTGGTCGCGAGCACAAGCACCGCCGTGGCGAGCAGCCAGCGCCCGTTTGAGAGGCCGAGGCCGCGGTAGCTCATCGCCAGCAGCGCGAGACCAAGCGAGCCCGCCGCCTTGAGCGTGCCGGTCGACAGTTCGCCGCGCAGCAGCGCGGCGCCGTGCCCGCGCCAGCCGCGCTGGCGCACGCGAGCATCGGCGTCGGCGCCGTCCTGGGCGAGGGTGTCGTCGAGCAGCCCGAGCGCGAGCACGCCGAGCGCGTATACGGCGATCGGCAGCAGCTCGGGGTAGAGCACCTGCGTGGAGGTCAGTCGCTGCACCAGCGTCAGCGGGATCAGCGCGATCAGCGCGGCTGCGAGCGTGAGCACGCCGAATGGGAACGGCAGCGCGCGCCTGCGGTAGTTGCTCCTGGTGTGCTCGCCGGCGCTCAGCGCGCGCAGCAGCAGCGGCGCGAGGATCGCGGCGCTGATCAGCGCGACCACGAATGGCAGGGCGTGCATGTATGGAAACTAGCGGCGCGAGCGGACACGCCGTCAGGGCTGCGAGGAGCTCGCGGTGACGCTCGGAAGCAGGGAGTCGGCGGTGGGCTCGACACCGAATGTGCCGGAGTCTCCGGCGAGCGCGTAGTCGAGCGCGGCCTGACCGGCGAGGTCGTCGAGGTCATCGACGCTGGAGAGTCCCTTGCCTTTGTACCAGGGGATCTGCGTCGGATCGGTGGTGGTCAGCTCGACGCCGACGGCGGGGACGCCGACGGCGGCCACGCCGGCGAGCAGGCCCGACTCGAATGCGGCGGCGGCTTCGCTCTGTTCGGCGGTCATGCCGGCCGGTTCGGAGCGCACGACGATGAGTCCGTCAAGGCGTGCGAGCTGTCCGTCGAACGCGCTCAGCAGGCTCGCGCGCACGCGGCTGATGAGCTCGTGGTCGACCAGCTGACCGCCGCTGACGAGCTGGCGGCCGACGAGGTTGCCGAAGCTTTCGATCAGCTGCGGGGAGGAGGCGAGCGCCGCGAAGTGCGTCCCCGCAGCCTCGCTCGCGATGCCTGTCAGTTCGAGCGGCACGCGCACTGCGACGACCGTCGTGACGTCTCCGCCGGCCGCGCTGACGGCGGTGCGCACGAGCGTGTCGACGGTATCGGATGAGCCGCCGAGGAACACCACGCCGATCGTGCGCCCGGCGAGCAGTTCGTGAACGGCGAGCGGGTACAGCGCGGTCGCGAAGCTTTCCTCGCTGCTGAGCTGGGTTTGCAGCTTGCCGGCCTTGCTGCGTGCCTGGCTGACTTCTGCGTTGAGGTTGGCGACGATGCCGTTCTTGGCCGAGGACACGAGGTTCGAGTCGCCGATCGCTACGCCGAGCACGACACCGAGCGCGAGCGCGAACAGGACGGCCGCAAGCGAGAGCGCGTGGTAGCGAAAGTCGAACATCGAGAACTCGCGCGCGGATGTGTCAGCCGGCGCCGAGCGCGGAGACGTCGGGCGCTCGCAGCTCGGCCAGCAGCTGGAGTTTCAGCCACAGCAGTTCTGCGACGTCGCGCAGCGCGGGGCTCATCCAGATGACGGCGATCAGCGCGATCAGCCCGGCGGCAATGACGACGAGCAGCGGTGTGAGGCCTGGTCGGGGTCGGTAGAGGCGGCTGACGCCCTTGGCGTCTACGAGGATCTCGCCGATGCGCAGGCGCGTGAGGAAGGTTGAGGACATCCCTTTGCGGTTGCGGTCGAGGAACTCGACGAGGTTGAACTGCGAGCCGACGGAGACGATCAGGCGGGCGCCCTTCTCAGCGGCGAGCAGCATCGCGATGTCCTGGCTGGTGCCTGGCGCGGGGACGAGCTTGAACGTCAGCCCCAGATCCTCGAGGCGGTGGCGCCCGGGGGCGCGCCCGTCGGGGTAGGAGTGCACGACCAGCTCGGCGCCGCAGCGCAGCGCGGCCTCGCTGGCCGAGTCCATGTCGCCGACGATCATGTTCGGCGTCAGCCCCTCCTCCAGCAGCGCGTCGGCACCGCCGTCGACGGCGACGATCACTGGGCGCATGTCGCGGATGAACGGGCGCAGCGCGCGCAGGTCGTGCTGGTGACCGACGCCGCGCACGACGACGAGCGTCGAGCGGTCGCGAAAGTCGGTCGCGAAGCGGGGGAGCGGGATCCTGCCCGCGAGCAGCTCGCGCTCCTCGCGCATGTGCTCGATCGTGTTCTGGGCGAAGCGCTCGAGCGCCTCGCCGATCTCCAGCCGGCGCAGCTCGGTTTCCGCGCACACCCGCTCGAGATCGAGCACCTCGCCTTGCGCGAGCAGCTCACCCTTGCGCAGGATCTCTGCGCGAGCCGGACGAGCGGAGTGATCGCCGTCCGCGCGCACCAGCCCGGCGGGGACGGGGAGTGTCCGGATCACGAGCGGATCACCATCGGAGATGGCGTCGAACAGAGAGTCGTCGGGCAGATCGACGAGCGTGATGCCGGCCTCGACGAGCAGCTGCGGGCCGAGGTTCGGGTAGGAGCCGCCCGAGGATGCGCTGCAGTTGAGCACCGCGACGGTGCCGGCCGCGATCAGTTCCTCAGCGGAGACACGATCGATGTCGAGATGATCGATCAAGGCGATGTCGCCGCGCAACAGCTGGCGCACGAGTAGCTTCGTGCGCCGGCCCGGACGCACGGGCCCGGCGACCGTCTGTGTCGGCGCAGACTCGCTCGCGGACCCCGGCGCGCCGGCCTGCGGGAGATAGCCGCGGGAGCTGGATCGCGTAGCAGCCACATTGCGAGAGTAACGCCCGCGGGCGCGGAGCGTAGCGGCTGCGGGCGCTCAGGCGGCGCGGCGCAGCTCGCGCGCGTGGCGACGGGCGCCCGTGTCGTCGCTGTCGGCGCCGAGCATGCGCACGAGCTCCGCGACGACCTCGCGCTCGCCGAGCTGCTCGACGGTGGTGCGCGTCGGGTCGGCGCGGGTGTCCTTGACGATCGCGAAGTGCCTGGCGCCGAGCGATGCGATCTGCGGCAGGTGGGTGATGCAGAGAACCTGTCTGCGCTCCCCCAGCTCGCGCAGGCGCGCGCCGACGACACGCGCGGTCTGACCACCGATGCCGGCGTCGACCTCGTCGAAGACGAGCACGCCGTCAGTCGAGGACGCGGCGGCGACGCTCATGATCGCGAGCATCACACGCGAGAGCTCGCCGCCGGAGGCGACCTCGCGCAGCGGCCCCGCGGGAACCCCCGGGTTGGGGGCGATCATGAACTCGACGGCATCCCCGCCGTGGGGGCCCGGCGGGCGCTCGTCGAGGACGACCGCGAACGTGGCGTCAGCCATCGCCAGCGAGGCCAGCTGCTCGCGCACCCCGAGCTCCAGGCGCTTTGCGCCATCGCGGCGCGCACGGCGCAGCGACAGCACGTGCTGCTCGAGCTCCGCGCGGGCGTCGACGTATTGCTCGTTTGCGCGCGCGAGCGCGACGTCCGCGCCGGCGAGCTCGTCGTGGCGCGCGCGAGCGTGCTCGGCGTACTCGAGCACCGCCGCGATGCTGCCGCCGTGCTTGCGCGCGAGTCGCTCGATCGCCGCCAGGCGCTCTTCGAGCGCGTCGAGCGAGGCAACTGCGGCCGGTCGAGCTGGGAGCCCGTGCCCGCCGGCGTCGCCCTCGAGCCCGTTCTCGCCGGCCCGCTCACAGTAGTCGCGCAGCTCGGCGGCGAGGTCTTCGGACTCGATGATCACGCCGTGCATCCGCTCCGTCAGGCCGTCGAGGGCGGGGTCGACGCCGGCGAGCGCATCGAGCGCCCCGACCGCGCGGGCGAGCAGCTGCGCGGCGCCGGGAGCATCGCTGGAGTCCGGCGCGAGCGCCTCGGCGCCGGCGCCGGCGCCGGCGCGCAGCGCGTCGAGCCTGCGCATACGCTCGCGCGAGGCGAGCAGCTGCTCGTGCTCCTGCTCGTCGGGCGCAAGCGCGTCGATCTCACCCAGCTCGTGCTCGAGCAGCCCGAGCTCTCGCTCGCGCGCAGCGGCGAGCTCACGCAGGCTGTGCATGCGCTCCTGCAGCAGCTGCGTCTGCTCGTACGCGTGTGCACATGCGCCCAAGAGCTTGTCGTGCTCGCCGACGCAGAGGCTGTCGAGGATCTGCAGCTGGGCTCCTGACAGCGTGAGCTTGCGGTGCTCGTGCTGTCCGTAGAAGGCGAGCAGTGCGCTGCCGAGGTCACGCAGCTCGGCGACGGTGATCGAGCGCCCGCCGAGGTAGGCGCGGGTTCGCCCGTCGGCGCTGACGCGACGTGCGAGGACGATCTCCTCGGCGTCTGCGCTCAAGCTTTCGCCGAGCTCCTCGCGCATGCCTGCGGGCAGGTCGAAGACCCCCTCGACGTAGGCCTCGCGAGCCCCCGGTCGCACGATCCCAGGGCGTGCGCGCCCGCCGAGGAGCAGGTCGAGCGCGTGCGCGAGCACCGTCTTGCCGGCGCCGGTCTCGCCGGTGAGCACGTTCAGCCCGGGCGACAGCCGCAGCTGAGCCTGCTCGATCAGCAGGAGGTTCTCGACGCGGAGCTCTTGCAGCACACCAGGTGTCTAGCAGCGAACGGGGACAGATCGCGTGAACTGCTTTGCGCGCCGACTTGCCCCGCCGGGGCGCAGCGGGCATAATCCGCTGTGAGCTCCAGAAACGGACGTCTGGCCGGGCGTAGACTCGGCAAAACGGCATGGCTGCCAACGATCCTCATCCGCGCTTTGACCAGCTCCCGCCGCGCGCGGAGGGTCTGATCACGCCTGGGGCGCTGCGGGAGCGCCTGGAGGAGGAGATAAGCCGCGCGGAGCGGCACGGGACGCAGCTGAGCTGCCTGCTGGTGGTGGTGGAGAACCTGCAGGAGATGACGAGCGAGCACGGGAGCGAGCTGCGCGAGCAGACGCTCGACTACGTAGCTGAGGCGCTGCGGCGTCAGCTACGCCGCTTCGACCGAGTCGGGCGCGATCGGCCTGGCGGGCACGGCGCGAGCGTAGCCGAGCCGGATGTGTTGCGCTCAGATCACGATCTGCTGGTCATCCTGCCGGGCGCTGACGGGGTGCGCGCTGAGATCGTCGCGCGGCGGGCGCTGGAGCGACTGCGCACGATCAAGATCGAAGCGCGTGGCACGCGCTGGCCCCTGCACATCTCGGTGGGGCTGGCGGCATGGCGGGCGGATATCAGCGCTGAGAGCCTGCTGGAGCAGGCGCGCGAGGCGGTGCGCCCAGCCAACGGCGAGAGCCCCCCGGCGGCGCTCGAGAGCGCGATCTCGCCGGAGCGCGAGTAGGCGGGAGCGCCGGGCTTACACGATCCCGGCGTGAGCCGGCGCTAATCTCGAGGCGTGCTTTCCGGGTCAGAGTTGTGGCTGCTGCGCCTGATGGCCGACCGCGGGCTGGCGCTGCTGGACGCGGACACGCTCGCGATGGTGATCGAGGAGCGCGGCGAGCTGCGGGTGGCGGCATGCGCAGGCAGCGAATCGGTGCGCATACGGATCGTGCCGGTCCAGGGCAGCGCGCTGGGGGCGCTGTTCGTAGCGGGCGAGGCGGTCTCGCTCGAGCGCCCGCGCGGGCGGGAGGCGGCGTGGCTGCACGAACTCGGCCTCGAGGCCCGCTCGGCGCTGGTCGAGCCGTTGAGCATGGAGGGCCAGGGCGGCGGCCTGGTGATCGCGCTGCGGCGCGACGGGAGCTTCCGCGAGCCCGACCGGCAGGCTCTGAGGGCGTTCGCGTCGAGCGTCTCCCAACGCCTGGCGGCGGAGCGCTCGGTCGAGATCGAACGGCTGCGCTACGGCATGGAGGCGCGCGAGCACGAGCGCACGCGCTGGGCGCGCGAGATCCACGACGAGAGCATCCAGGGAATCGGTGCGCTGCGCCTGCAGCTGGCGAACGCGCGCGACCTCCACGACACGCAGGCGCTGAGCCAGGCGGTGGATATGGTGCTCGAGGGTCTTGGCAACGAGATCGACGGGCTGCGCCATCTGATCACCGAGCTCCGTCCCGCGGCGCTCGACGACCTCGGGCTGGCGGCGGCGGTGCAAGCGCTCGCGAGGCGCGCGCAGGCGATCGACGGACTCGATGTCGAGACGGAGATCGAGCTCGAGCAGGCGTCGGCGACTGACTCGAATGACCTGGCGAACGGCTCGAGGCGCCTGGACACAGAGCTCGAGAGCACGATCTACAGGATCGTGCAGGAGGCGCTCACGAACGTCGGCAGGCACGCACAGGCGACGAGGGCGGTGGTGAGCGTGCGCGAGCACGCGGGCGTGATACGGGCGTCGATCACCGATGACGGCCAGGGCATGCCGGGGTCCGAGCGGCTGGGCCCGCGCGGCGACGGTCTCGAGGGCGGCTTCGGGATGTCGGGGATGCGCGAGCGCGCGGAGCTGGTCGGCGGCGAGCTCGAGTTCCTGCCGGCACCGGGCCGCGGCACGATCGTGCGCCTGACGGTGCCGCTCGCGGGGCGCCCGACGCAGGCTGCGGCCGAGCCGGCGTCCTACTGAGCAGGGCGAGGGCGCAAAGCTCCTTCGGGAGACGCGATCGCGGCGCTCTTCGTCGAGCGCTCGTGGCGCCGGTCACCACAGCTGCGGGCGTCAGTCAGGATTGCGTCGTGTCGCCTGTCGTCTCGCCGCCGTCGCCTGCCTGCTCCTGCGCCGGGCCGTCCTCGTCGCCGTCGGCTGCCTGCTCCTGGGCCGGGCCGTCCTCCTCGCCGTCCCTGCGCAGCCACCCGGCGAGCTGCTTGCCGACTGAGTTGATCGACTCGCCGGCGTCGCGAAAGCCGTCGCGGATGCGCTCGGCGTAGAAGCTGACGGCCTCGCCTCCGTCGGCGCGGGCGTCTACTGGATCGCCCCGGCGTGGGTACTCGCGGGAGCCGACGATGCGGTCGAACTCTCCGGAGCGAACCCATTCCATCAGCTCGTGCGTACGCTTGACGGGCATCGGGTGCGTGACGCCGAGGTCGAGCATCAGCCTCGTCAGGCGCTCCAGCCCGCTGCCCTTCTCCTGGTAGTCGAGCCCCTGGCGCATGAACAGGTCGAGGTCGAGCTCGTCGACCATCGCGCCGGCGGCGATCGACATCAGCGTGCGGCAGACGACGAGCGGGTCGCGCGTGACGATCGCGGCCGCCCGGTCGGCGCTGAGCTCGGTCGCCCTGCCCCACTCCATCAGCGCGCTGCGCACGGGGCCCAGCGGCAGCGGCAGCCGTGCGCTGCGCGTGAGCTGCACGAGGATCACGAGCGCGGTGCGGTAGAGCTGGTGATCGGAGAGGATGTGCGCGGCCTCGTGCGCGAGTACAGCCCGCCGTTCAGGGGCGTCGAGCAGCTGCACGAGCTCCGATTGGACGACGACGATCGGGCGTCGTGCGCCGATCGCGAGCGCGTTCGGCGCCGGGAACTGGGTGAGGTACAGGTCGGGGACCTCATCCATGTCGAGCGTCGCATAGGCGATCACGTGCTCGCGCCAGAGGTCGCCGAGCTGGTGCTCTGAGAGCCGCACGGAGGACCCGAGGTAGCTCTGGCGCAGCGCCCGCTCGTAGCCGAGCTCGATCAGCTTGCGCACAACGGTGTCGAGGTATGGGATCGAGGCGAGCGCAGCGGTCGCGGCGCGATCGGCCGGGTGCTGGAAGGCGCGCGGCGAGATCTCGGTCAGCCGGTAGGCCTCGGCTGGAACGGCTGATCCCGGGGAGTCCATCTGTCCAGCGTACGCTCAATCGCGCCCAATCCCGGCGCCCGTCACGTGGCGAGCTTGAGCGTCCTGTGCTGGGCGAGTAGCCTAAACGCCACTCCCGCAATGACACGTATGTCCAGAAACCTCTTCGGCGCGAACCTCTTCGGCGTGCTCGCGACCTGCGCGGCCGTCGCGCTGGCGATCGGGGCGACGAGCTCAGCCCCCGCACACGCAGCAACCTGCCAGCTCACGACGAAGGCCTTGGCCAAGCAGAACGCGGCAGCCGAGCGCCAGACGAACAGACTCCTCGCGAGCACGAGCTACACGCCGGTGATCCGGACCTTCACGCTGAAGCCGACCTCGACGAGGGGCTTCACCGGCTTCGAGACGATCGTTGTCAAATCGCCGAAGGGCACCACTCCGGTCGTCGGCTACTTCACGCAGAGAGGTGGCGAGCCGTGCAGCGTGCTCATCACCTCGGCAGCCGTGGCACTCGCCCGCAACGCCTACGTCGTGAAGCTGAGGTTCCCGGGCGAGCAGGGGAATCCCGGGAGGCTGAAGGTCACGCTGATCTCCCGCTGAAGCTCGGCGTTCCTCGACCAGCGGCGGCGAGCACGACGTCAGCCTGCCCCGGCCGACGTCAGCCTGGCGGCAACCTCGTCGTCGAGCTCGATGCTGAGAGGCAGCTCGATCAGCTTCCGCTCGCTGATCACGATGCCGGCGGCGGCGAGTGCGCCGATCAGCTGACCCCACGCGAGCCGCGGTGGCCGATGAAGCGCCGGGTCGCGGCCCAGCATCTGGTCGATGCCCCGTTCGACGTCGCTCACGCTTAGGTACCCGCTGAGCCCGAGGCTTCCCTCGGCATCGATCTGGCGGCCCGTGTCCTCGCGCGCCGATAGCCGGACGAGCAGTTCGAGGCGGCCTTCATCGCGAGCGGGTTCGAGGAACGCCTCCAGCCGCTCGGGCGGCCCTGGGAAGCTGTCGCGGTGCTGGCGCCAGTACTCACGGAGCTCCCGCTTCTCTGCCGGCGGGCGCATCCGCACGGCGGCGATGATGCCCACGACCGCCGCCACGTCGGCTCCTAGTCGCTAATCGGCGAGGCCGGTCCGCCGCACATATGCGGTTATCTCCGCACGCGAGGAGAACCCGAGCTTCTCGATCGCACGGGCACGATAGGTCTTGACCGTGCGCTCGGCGACGTTCAGCTGCTCGGCGATCTCGGGGTTGGTGTAGCCGTTTGCGATCAACCTCACGACCTCGCGCTCGCGCTCGCTCAGCACGACGCCGTCGGCGAAGCTTTCATCGCCTGTCGCCATCAGCGCGCCGAGCCGCGGATGCAGGTAGTTGCCGCCGGCGACGGCGAGGCGGAACGCCTGCAGCAGCTCCGCCGGCTCGGCCTCCTTGAGCACGTAGCTGCGCGCCCCTGCCCTCAGCGCCTGGCGCGCGTACTCGGGGTCCTCGCGCATCGTCAGGATCGCGACGGCGAGCTTGGGATGGGCGATGAAGCACGACGCCAACGCCCCGAGGCTCGAGCCGCCCGGCATCGTCAAGTCGAGCGTCAGCAGGTCGGGCTTGTGCTCGCGCACGTCGCGGATCATCGACGGAATGTCGGCGGCTTCGGCGACGACGCGAAACTCGCCGCCCTCGCGCTGCAGGACAGCGCGGACGCCGTCGCGGACGACGGCGTGGTCATCGGCGATGATGACGTCGATCGGTCGCGTCACCCCTGGCGTGTCGCCCTCCATGTGGTGCACGGTAGCGGCTGGGCAGGACCGATCCGCCCTCGACGGCGTCGAGCCCAAGCGGTAGCGTGGCGCCGTGCCATCCGCCCTGTCCTCGCCGCGGCTGCGCAGGATCCTCGCGGCCTACACGGTCAACCGCCTGGGCAGCTGGATCGGGCTCATCGCACTGTCGCTCGCCGTCTTCGCCCACACCCACAGCAGCCTCGCGGTGGCGGCGCTGCTGCTCGCGTGGCAGGCGCTGCCGGCGTTCCTCGTGCCGGCGGTGATCGCGCGCGTGGAGGCATCGGCGCGGCGCAGCGAGCTCAGCGCCCTGTACCTGTTCGAGGCCGTTGTGACCGCAGCGCTCGCGGTGCTTCTGTGGCACTTCTCGCTGCCCGTCGTGCTCTTCCTGGCGGTACTCGACGGCACGGCCGCGCTCGCTTCCAACGCGCTGCTGCGAGCCGAGGTGGCCCGCGTCGCGCGCGAGGAGGTCGCTCAGCACGAGCAACAGGCCCTCGCTGAGGAGCAATCCGCGCTGGAGCACGACGCCGAGCGACAGGCCAATGCCGCGCTCAACGTGTGCTTCTCGGTCGCGTTCGTCGTCGGCCCCGTGATCGGCGGCGTAATCACCGCCGCCGCCGGCGCGCCCGCCGCCCTCTTCATCGACGTCGCCTCGTTCGCAGTCTGCGCCGTGCTGCTGCTCGACCTGCACCCCCACGTCGAGCAGGCTGGCGCGGACTCGGTGGGCGCGCGCCTGCGCGTGGCTTGGATGCATATCCGCGGGACGCCGACGCTGCTCACGCTGCTGTTCGCCCAGGCGATCGCGCTCGTCTTCATCCAGGCCGCCGGGCCGATCGAGGTCGTGTACGTGAAGTCCACGCTACACGGAGGCGACCGCGGCTACGGGCTGTTCGTGACCGCCTGGGGCGCCGGCGCGGTGCTCGCGAGCGTCCTCTTCGCGCGCTCGCCGCGGCGAGGGCTCTCGGCGACGCTGGTCGCGGGGATCCTCGCGCTCGGGGCAGCCTTCGTGGGCATCTCCCTCGCCCCGTCGCTGGCGCTGGCGTGCGCCGCCGCGTTCTTGGGCGGAGCCGGCAACGGCCTGGTTCTGCCGGCGCTGATCAGCCTCGTGCAGCGCCTCACACCGCAGGAGCTGCACGGACGCATGATGGGCGCCGTCGAATCGATCACGGCGCTGTCGTTGGCGATTGCCCTGCCGCTTGGCGGCGTGCTCGTCGCGATCAGCTCGACGCGCACCGCGTTCCTCGTCATCGGCCTCGGCGCGCTCGCGAGCACGGTCGCGTTCGTGCGCGTGGGCGTACTGGAGCGAAGGGCAGGGCCCGACGCCGTGCTCGACGTGGCGACAGCGGTGAACTCGTCGCGTTAGCGGGCGCGCGAGGACCGGCAACCCGCAAGCACGCGTGCGCCCACAAGCGCGGCGAGGCTCAGCACCTCAAGTGCCACGCAGCGTCGGTCGTTAAGGACTACAGGATCGACAATGCCCGCGCGCTCGCTCACGAAACGCATCTACTGGACCGCGGAGGCCTTGCTGCTGGCGGGAACGGTCGCTGCGGCGACGCTGCTCTCACACTCAGGCGAATGGCATCCGATCGCTCTCGTCGTGCTGCTGCTCGCGTTGGCGCTCGGCGGGGAGTGGTTCACGGTCGAGATCGCCGGCGGCAGCTTGAGCGCCTCGCTGGCGGTGATGGTGCTGGCGATGGGGCTGCTGGGCCCGGGGCCGGCCACAGCATGTGGCCTGGCGGCGATGGTCACCCTCTCCGCCAAGGGACGCCGCCGACCGAGTGAATGGCTCAGCAACTTCCTCGCGTTCGGGGCCGCTGCCTTCGCAGGCGCGTGGGTGGTGCGCGCCGGGGCCGGCGAAGTAGCCGGCGTGCATAGCCAGCACCTGTCGCGAAGCCTGATCTTCGGTCTGATCCTGCTCGGCTCGGTGATCGTCCTGCTTCTGGTCAACTTCGGCCTGTTCGCGCTCGAGCTGCGCGTCCGCGAGGGGCGCTCGCCGAGGCGCTCGGTGCAGGAGCTGTTCTTCCCGCTGCTCCCTGGTGAACTCGCCGTCGGCGTGATCGCGGTGATCCTCGTGCTGGCCTACAGGAGCGCGGGGCTGCCGGCGCTCCTGGCGGCGATCCCGGTCCTGCTGATCTTCCGCCACCTGAGCGTCGCGCTCGTGCGCTCGGAGCACCGCGCCGAAGAGCTCGATGCGCGCACGCGCCAGCTCTCCTCCTTCCAATGGGCTGTTCCCTCGACGTTCATGGAGGGACTTGGCCTTCGCGACCCGACGGAGCTACAGCACGCCGCCGCCGTGGCGAGCTACGCGAAAGCGATGGCGATCGAGCTTGGCTGCAACGAAGACGAGCAGGAAACGATCCACCTCGCGGGCCTGCTGCACGACATCGGCAAGTTCACGTGGTCCGATCGGATTCTGCACCCGACGCAGCTCACCGACGCGGACTGGGCTGTGATCCGCCGCCACCCACAGGACGGCTCGATGATGGTGGGCAAGTTCGACGGCTTCGGGCCCGTGGCCGATGCGATCCTCTACCACCACGAGCGCATGGACGGCGGCGGCTATCCCGCACAGCTGATCGGCACGGAGATCCCGCTCGCCTCGCGCATCGTCGCTGTCTGCAGCACCTACGACACGATGACCAAGCGCGAAGCGTACGGCCCACCGATGGCACCAGCCGAGGCGATGGCCGAGCTGCGGCGCATCGCCGGCTCGCAACTCGACCCCGACCTGGTCGAGACGTTCATCGCGCTGCTCGAACGAATGGGCCCGACATTCGGTCAGGACGCCGACTACAAGACCGAGCTCGCGCTCGAAACTCGAGTTGAGAAGATGGCTCAGCCGCGCTCCGCGTAAGCCACGTTGCAGGCACGAGCAGACCGGCAGCGAAAGAAAAAGCGCGAGGGCGCCTTGTGCACACAGGGCGCCCTCGACCTTCGGTACTACTTATACGTTCTTAGCTGGCCCAAGGCTGTGTCATTGCTACTCCTTTGGTGGGTCGCTGGATGCATCCTCAGCGGCCGTCTCCATCCACGGGACAGCCACTACCTTTGAGTAGGTTTGCCCAGGATAGTGCACGTTCAAGCGCTTTGTCCAGCCTTGGCACAGTTTCTGCAGGATTCCGTGCAACCGCGTCGACGGCTCGTGCGCAAAGCTCCGCGAGCTTCAAGTTCCCGCCGCTTTCTGACGAAGCATGGAGGGACCCCTACCGATCGAGGCAGCAAAATGTCCTTGTACGTGTCCCCTCCGCCCCCACGCAACGAGCGCCAGCTCGTTTTCACGAGCTCGCAGGCAGCTCGCTACCTCGGCGTCTCGCTCGCCACCGTTCGGCGCTGGACCGACGCCGGTCACGTCAGCTGCTACAGGACGCCGGGAGGCCAGAGGCGCTTCTCGCGGGTGCAGCTCGACGAGTTCATCGCCTCGATGCAGCGCACCGGGCCGGCCGAGGGGCCGACCGTCGTCGCGCATCGCGGCGCCAGGGTCGCCTGAGCGCAACGCGCTGCGCTGCGCTGCCAGGGTCGTCTGAGCACGCGACGCGCTCAGCTTGCCAGGCGCCCGAACTTCTCGCGCAGGCGGCGATAGAACGAAGAGCCGGGCAACTGCGCGATCGTTCCGATGTCGTTGATGAAGCGCGCCTCGATCCAGCCGGCGGGAGCGATCTCCCCGGCCGGACGCCCATCGACAGCGACGTCAAGAGGCTCGCGCGAGCGGTTGTAGATCGTCATCCGGTCATCCGGCGCGACGACCAGTGCGCGCGCGCTCATCGAGTGCGGCGCGATGAACGACACGACGAAGCCCGCCACGCCCCAAGCCATCACGGGGCCCCCGTTGGCGAGGTTGTAGCCGGTGGATCCCGCCGGTGTCGCGACCACGAGGCCGTCGCAGCGAACGCTCCCGGCCTCCTCGCCGTCGAGCGCGTACGCCAGCTCGGCGACGCGCTCGCCGACCTTGCGGTGGATGGCGACGTCGTTGATCGCC
The DNA here is from genome assembly GCA_963759265.1 of uncultured Solirubrobacteraceae bacterium. Taxonomy (GTDB): domain Bacteria; phylum Actinomycetota; class Thermoleophilia; order Solirubrobacterales; family Solirubrobacteraceae; genus Palsa-744. Next base: position 2,358,440 of record CAVWYR010000001.1, on the reverse strand, counting down.
GCGTATACGCCGCTCGGCAGCTCGAGCGTGATCGCCGGCAGGCGCAGCAGCTCGAAGTCTCCGGTGAGCGCGCGGCGGATGCCGTCCTCGATGTACTGCGGCTCAATCGTCGCGAGGAAGCCGATCTCGCCGAAGTTGATCGCGAACACCGGCACCCCTGTGCCGGCGTAACGGCGCAGCGCACGCAGGATCGTGCCGTCGCCGCCGAGCACGATGCACAGCTCGACGTCGTCCTTCGCGGGCGCGTTGAGCGTCAGGCCGGGACCGGCCCTCAGCTCGAGCTTGCGCGTCTCGCTCTCATCAAGGCGCAGGCTCACACCGGCCCGCGCCGCGTGCTCGGCGAGCAGCTGGAGCGGCTCGCGGGTGTCGTCGGGACGCCGGTGCGTGAACACTGTGATCTCCCTCACGGCTCGACCTCGCGCGCCATCGCCTCGAGCGCCAGCGGATCTCGTGAGCCACGTCCGCTCGCGGGGTCGCTCAGCCACAGGAACGTCTCGCGGTTGCCCTTCGGCCCTGGCAATCCCGAGGAGTGGTAGGCGACCGCCGCGGCGCCGAGCGCCAGCGCCGCCTCACCGACACCGATCAGCGCCTCGCGCCGATCGTCGGTCGCGCGCACGACGCCGCCCTTGCCGACCCGGCCGCGCCCCAGCTCGAACTGCGGCTTTACGAGCGCGAGCACGTCATATCCGTCACCGAGACAGCTGATGACCGCCGGGAGCACCTTGGCGAGTGAGATGAACGACACGTCGACGGTCGCGAGATCCGGCGGCGCCTGCGGCTCGAGCCTCGCCGCCGGCAGCGCCGCGGGTGTCAGCGAGCGAGCGTTCGTGCGCTCCATCACCGCGACCCGCGCATCGTTGCGCAGGCGGTAGTCGAGGATGCCGTAGCCGACGTCCACCGCGATCACTTCGCGGGCGCCCCGCTGGAGCAGGCAGTCGGTGAACCCGCCAGTCGAGGCGCCGACATCGAGCGCGCGTCTCTCGCTCACCTCCAATTCGCACGCGAGCAGCGCGTTTGCGAGCTTGATGCCGCCGCGCGAGACGAACGTCGGGCGCTCGAGCAGCCTCACCTGCGTCTGCACGTCGACGAGCTCCCCGGGCTTCTCCGCCCGCCGCTCGCCCAGCCTCGGCCCCGCGAGGTACACCTCGCCGGCCATCACCGACGCAGCCGCTCTGCTGCGCGAGGAAAACAGCCCGCGCTCGGCCAGCAGGGTGTCCAGACGGCGCTTGCCCATCGCGGGGGAACCCTTACACACAGCTGCTCGAGATGCACGGGGAACAGCTATTCGACGGGGTCGACGAGCAGTCTCCTGCATCTCTGTGATCGATGTCACACATGTCTCGCGCTGATGCGTTCATCATGCTTGTTGATCGAGAGCGCAGCATCGACTCTCCTGAATCCCTCCTCCCGAAACGGCCCGCTTTCCCCGGCGGGTCGTTTCATTTAAGCGACGCGCTCGAGGTTGCGCGGAGACGCTCGTCGGGGTCGGAGCCGAGACGCTCAGGCGCCGACGATCGCCGATCCGCCGGCGCGCGAGCCGCTCCCCCGCAGCGAGCCCTGCTCTGGCGTCGCGCGACCCAGCTCGCCTCGATCGGAGACGGCGGCGAGCACGCGCTCGGCGATACGCTCGCCGGTGAAGCCGACCTCCTCGTGCAGGAGCGCGGGCTTGCCGTGCGTGACGTAGCGGTCGGGGAGTCCGACGCGCATGATCCGCGGGCCGGTAGCCAGGCCGGCGTCGTTGAGCGTCTCCCATACCGCCGAGCCGAAGCCGCCCGCCAGCACGCCCTCCTCGACGGTCACCAGCAGGTCGTGCTCGGCCGCCAGCTGGGCCATCAGCCCGGCGTCGATCGGCTTGGCGAAGCGCGCGTCCACGACGGTTACCGCGAGCTCCTGGCCGCTGAGCAGCCGGGCCGCCTCGAGCGCCTTGCCGACACCGCTGCCATAGCCGATCAGCGCGACGCGCCTGGGGTCGCTGACCGATGCGTCGGAGACGTCGGCCTCGAGCAGGATCTCCCCGGTGCCGATCGCGATCGGCTGCGCCTGCTGCGGCAGCTCGACGCCGGTGCCCTCGCCGCGCGGGTAGCGCAGGGCGATCGGCCCGTCGTCGTACTCGAGCGCGGTGCGCAGCATGTTCACGAGCGTCGCCTCATCGCGCGGGGCCATCAGCACGATGTGCGGCAGGCAGCGCAGGTAGGCGATGTCGAACGCCCCGTGGTGGGTTGGGCCGTCATCGCCGACGAGACCTGCGCGGTCCATCGCGAACACGACGTTCAGCTTCTGCAGGCACACATCGTGGACGATCTGGTCGTAGGCGCGCTGCAGGAACGTCGAGTAGATGGCGGCCACCGGCTTGACCCCCTCGAGCGCCAGCCCGGCGGCGAACAGGACCGCCTGCTGCTCGGCGATGCCGACATCGAAGTAGCGCTCGGGCATGGCTTTCTGCAGGATGCTGAGGCCCGTCCCCGAGTTCATCGCCGCGGTGATGCCGACGACGCGCTCGTCGCGTTCGCATTCGCGCACGAGCGCCTCACCGAACACCTGCGTGTACTGGGGAGGCGGTGCCTGCACGATCTTCGCGCGCCTGCCGCTGGTCTTCGCCGCGGCCGGCTTGGTGGGAATGCCGTTGCTGATCGACTTCGGCTTCGCCGCGTGCCACTTCTCCATCCCCTCCAGACCGCCGTCCTCGGCGGGGGGGAAGCCCTTGCCCTTGACGGTCGCGATGTGCACGACGACCGGGCGCTGTGCGGCGAGCGCCTCGCGCAGCGCCTCGCGCAGCGCGCGCACGTCGTGCCCGTCGATCACGCCCATGTAGGCCCAGTCGAGCTCCTCCCACCACAGTCCCGGCGCCCAGAAGGCCTTGATCGACTCCTTCAGGTGGGGCCCCAGGCGCTCGAAAGCGGCGCCGATGCCGATCGGCAGGCGAGTGAGGCCGCCCTCGACCCCGGAGCGAGCGTGCCACAGCTTCGGGTTCAGCCGGACGCGGTTGAAGTAGCGCGAGAGCGCGCCGACATTGGGGGCGATCGACATGCCGTTGTCGTTGAGCACAACCACGATCGGCGTCCCCAGCCCGCCCGCCTGCCCGATTGCCTCGAAGGCGACACCGCCGGTCATCGCACCGTCACCGATCACCGCCACGACCTTGCCGTCGGCATCGGTGCCGAGGTGGCGCATGCCCTCCTTGATGCCGACCGCGTAGCCGATCGAGGTCGACGCGTGCCCGGCGCCCATGATGTCGTGGGGGGACTCCGCGATCGAGCAGAACGGCGCCAGCCCTTCGTACTGGCGGATCGTGCTCAGGCGCTCACGCCGGCCGGTGAGGATCTTGTGCGGATAGGCCTGGTGCCCGACATCCCACAGGATCTTGTCGCGCGGGGACTCCAGCAGCGAGTGCAGCGCGACCGCCAGCTCGCACGTGCCGAGGTTGGCGCCGAAATGCCCGCCGATCTCGCCGACCGTGTCGATGATGTGCTCGCGCACCTCCTGCGCGAGCTGCTCGAGCTCCTGCTCGGAGAGCTCGCGCAGATCCTCGGGCCCGTCGATGTTCTCGAGCAGGCTCATGAGGTTCGCGTGTAGATGAAGCCGGCTATGCCCTCGAGCTCGGCTGTGCTCGGCGCGTCGTCGCCTTCGTGCACCGATGCACGGCTGGAGACCTCGGCGAGCGCCTCGATCGCAGTCCGGTGGGACTCGGCCGCCAGCTCCCTGGCACGCTCGATTCCAAACTCGCTCACGTACGTGCGCTTCCCATGACGCTCATCGCTACCTCGTGGCTTTCCAAGTGCATCGTCTGTGCCGGTCACGTCAAGTATGTCGTCGACGATTTGGAACAACACGCCAAGCTCCGCCGCGAAGCGGCGAAACGGCTCCGTCTCAGCTCCGTCTGTGATGCCCCTCAACAGTAGTACGCACAGCACCGACGCGCCGATCAGACGCCCGGTCTTCAGCTCGTGCAGACGCCGCAGCGCGCTCGGCCCGGACGGGGTGTGCTGGCTGACGTCGGCGTACTGGCCACCGACCATGCCGTTGACGCCGGTTGCCGCGGCGAGCTCTGCGGCGGCCGCGAGCACGCGCTCGGGCGGCGAGCGCTGACTGCTCAGCAGGTGGCGGAAGGCCTCTGCGTACAAGCCATCGCCCGCGAGGATCGCGACGTCCTCGCCGAACTTCACGTGGCACGTCGGCGCCCCCCGGCGAAGCTCATCGTCGTCCATCGCCGGCAGGTCGTCGTGGATCAGCGAGTAGGTGTGGATCAGCTCGATCGCCCCCGCGAGCGGCATCGCCTCCCTCTGCTCGAGGCCGACCGCTCGCGCGGTTGCCAGCGCCAGCACCGGTCGGATGCGCTTGCCACCGGCGAGCAGCGAGTAGCGCATCGCTTCGTCCAAGCCCGCGGTGATCGACTCTTCCGCGAAGGAGAGACCCTGCAGGTAGCGCTCGACCTGTGCGCGCAAGTGCTCGGGGTAGCTCGGCTCGGCGGCGCGAGTGGATGGCCGGGCGGAGGAGTCGTCGGGGTGGCCCGGCTGAGCGGAGGGGTGGGCGGAGGAGTGGGTGGGCACCTATAAAAGCGTGTCCTGGCCAGGTGCCGGAGCGGAGACCTCGGCGCGGGTCAGCTGCTCGAGCTCGGCGGCCGCCTGCGTCGCCAGCGCGGCGCAGTCCTCGACGATGCTAGCCGCCGCATCCTGCGAGAGCTCGCCCGAGCGCAGCTGCTCGGCGGCGCGCTCCAGGCGTGAGATCGACTCGTCAAGGCGCTCGATGCTGCTCATGGGGTGTGCGCATTCTCTCGCACCTCGCGCAAGACTGCCGCGAGCACCCCGTTGACGAAGCCGGGCGCGTCGGCGCCGCAGAACGTCTTGGCGCTCTCGACCGCCTCCTCGATCGCCCCCTCCGGCGGGATCGGCTCGTCGCCGGGCGCGGCGTCGGGGTGCAGGATCTCGACCAGCGCAACACGCATGATGCTGCGCTCCAGCGGCTGGATTCGCTGCACCGTCCAGCCGTGCGCGTGCCGGTCGATCACCTCGTCGAGCTCGTCGGCGCGGTCGGCCGCGGCGTGCGCGAGCGCCCGCGCGAACAGCGATGCGCCCGTGCCCAGCGTCTGCGCGAGCGGCTGGCCGGTGAGATCGTGCTGGTAGAGGGCGACCACCGCGGCTCGACGCTGGTCAGCGCGGCGCATTCAGACGCGCGCGAGGTAGTCGCCGGAGCGCGTGTCGACCTTGATGCGCTGACCGGGCTCGACGAAAAGCGGCACCTGGATGATCGCTCCGGTCTCGAGCGTCGCAGGCTTGGTGCCACCGCCGGACACCGAGTCCCCGCGCAGGCCCGGATCGGTGTCGCTCACCTCGAGATCGACCGAGCTTGGCAGCTGCAGGTCGCCTGGCTCACCGTCGATGAACAGCACGTCGACCTCGCTGCTCGGTGTGATCCAGCGCAATGCCTCCTGCACGGTCGTCTCCGGGACGGCGATCTGCTCGAAGGACTCGCTGTCCATGAAGTGCGCGTCGGTGCCGTCCGCGTAGAGGAACTGCATCTTCCGGGACTCGGTGTGCACGGATCGGAACTTCTCCCCCGCCCTGAAGGTCCGGTCGATCACGTTGCCGTCGGCGGCCCTGCGCAGCTTGGTTCGCACGAATGCGCCGCCCTTGCCGGGCTTGACGTGCTGAAACTCGAGGATCTTGAAGACCGTGCCGTCGACCTCGATGTGATTTCCGTTTTTGAATTGGTTGGTACTTATAGCCATAGACGTTTCCAGAGATCAAATAGCGTTTCGCTGGGCACTGGGCCTTGCAAGATAGCTGGCCCCGGACATGATGGCGACGTGGTGGCGGCGCCCAATTCGAGAGCATCCTCAAGCAGCAATGCGCCTCGACGCGGCAGCGGGCACACGATTGGTTCGTAGAACCATCGAGCGTACCCGTGGGTCGCGGAGTGCCCGACCTCGGCGCCACTCACGCTCGTCGCGGCTGAGACGGCCAGAGGCGGCGCCACGACCGTAGAAGCCGGTCTCCAGGCCAGGAAAGATCTCGATCGATGCATCCGGGGCAATCGCGCGCCAACGGTCAACGAGGTCCGCTGCAAACGGGTCATATATGCGAATACTGGCGACCCGACTAGCAGATGCCTGCAACATCGCTTTGATCTCGTGGTCGTACGGTGGAAGCGAGTAGCCGACCACAACCCATTCGTCGGCTTCGTGCAGCTCCTGGGCCGCGCGATCCCAGACCGACCAAAGCCAGCCCGGAACATGCTTCTCGGGCAACGGCGGCACAATCGCCGCGCCGACATAATCACGGAATGCTGGTCGGACGTCGGCGAAAACGTCTACGCCCTCGGCGCTCAAGCTCCAATTCAGCGATCCGTGAAGCTTCGCAAGAGGGATGACGCCAGCTGGCGTGGGATCGACACTGCGGTCCCGTGCATACGGCGACCTGACCGGACGCACCTTGGCGTCGATCCCCGCGTAGTGAAAGCCGGGCGAGCCGGCGACGAGGTTCGGCACCATGCCAACTGTCTGCTCGATCGTGAGGTCGTAGTTCAGGGTGACGATGGCACGGACAATCGTGCGCTCGAGCAGGGCGTTCCAGAAGTCAGCCTGTGCCGGGCTGATCGTGCGTCGCAACAGGGCAGGTCGATACGGATTGTGCCGATCGAGCCGAGTTCTGGCAGCTGGCACAGCCAAGCGGCGCTGGATGTACGCCGCGACCTGACTCCAGCCCACTCTGCGCTCATGCCACTGCTCGTCCTCCAAATCAAGGGCGAGTTCCAGTTGTCCTGTGCGCGATGGGAACGGCTTCGGCCGCAGCGGTGCTTCCATGCACTTTGCGTGACCCGCGTAAGCGTATGCGATGAACTGCTCGGCCGGATGCCCGACATTCTCTCGACGCCAATGTTCGTATGCGTCTATAACCGCCCTGTCTGACCAATCGCGCGGAGGCACGCCGCCAGCAGGATCAAAGAGTTCGTTCGCCAGCGGCAATCCGGCTGCGTAGGACCAACCAGCACCCGTGATCAGGACGCAGTTGGGCGACGGCAGACGACGCGAAAGGGACCGCATGGGACCAATCAGCATCTCACGGTGCGCGGACGGTTACGCGCGCTGTGGTAGGGGTCTCCGGAGACCCCACGCCTCGGGAGCATCCTCCCGTCCTGGTATTATCGTCCGCGTGAGCAGCCTTGTGTGGAGAGTCGGAGAGTTGGCCGAGCAGCGCGGATTCAACACACGCCGACTGGCCAAAGCCGCGGGACTTGATGAGAAGACCGTCCGCAACATCATTGCCGGACGCGCCACGCGCGTTGACCTGGACACGGTCGCTCGCCTCTCCTCCACGCTGGGGGTTGCGCCCGGAGCACTATGGACGAGCCGGCCCGACCCGACAGCGGCATGGATGGCGACGGCGGGATCTGCTGGTCAAGCCCAGGCCGGCGAGCTGGATGATCTTCTAGCCGGCGGCGCAGCCAGTTCCGACTCCGCGTTGGAGCGAGCTACGCGGCCGCGGTGAGTCGCTGCTATCTCGATACGAACTTCTTGTACGTGCACCTGCGTTCCAAAGCGGAGGCTGTAGCTGCTCCGCTTGAGCAATGGCGACGCTCGGTCTCGTCCCAGGTGGCGGCCGATGGTGGCGTGATCAGCGCGCTCGTCTTGGATGAGCTCGCGTATCGCCTTATCCTCGCTTGGCTGCGCGACGACGGTGTCGCAGACCCCCTGACCAGGTACCGGACCGAGCCACAGATCACGATGCGAGCGGTGCGGCGGCGCCTAACGACCACATGGCGGGCCGTTGACTCGCTCGGGCTCGAGCTATGCCCGACCGAACGCGCTGTCGTCACAAACGCGCAGGCCCTCATGGCCAAACCCGGGCTCAGCCCACGCGATGCTTTCCACGCCGCTCACGCCGTTGTATCTGGATGCGAGCTAATTGCGAGTACCGACGCCGCTTTCAAACAGGTGCCGGGGCTGAGCTGCCTGGCACCGTGAGCGATACGTTCTGCACACATTTTTGAATTGATTTGTGCTGATTGCCACTTGAATGCTCCTTCGGCGATGAGGGTAGCGCCTTGGCGAGGCCGATTCGTCGGCGCCTACCGAAGCTTCGGCGCGGGTCTAGGGCTTTCCGGCCCCCGAGCCGTCACACCAGCGACATACGCTTCGCCTCATGCCTGCCCCCACCGTCGGCCAACCCCTGCCACGTGCAGATGAGGCCTACGCGGCACCCGAGAAGTGGGCTGAGTGGATACTCGCTGACCGCGGCCACGGTGAGGAATGGGCAAGGGTCTTCAACGTGCATCCCTCGGACGCCGAGCGAATTTGGCAGGCGATTGCAAGTGCGGTGCTCGATGCGCCCGTCTCAGCAGTTCGCCATGTCGCGTTGGGCGTGACCTGCGAAGTCTGCGTGGAGCTCACCGTCAACGAGCGGACCACCGGTACGGTCCGCGTGGCATTACGTCGATACTGAGGAAGCGCCCCGTCTGGTCACAGCCTTCCCAACGCCCTAACATGAATTTCATGCCAACCACGCACGAGATCGCCCTATACGACACCGTCGAGCTGACCACCGACGTCGAAACAGCGCCAGCTGGTGCCAGAGGCGGAGTGGTCGAGTTGCTCGACGGCGACAAGGCGATGGTCGAGGTCAGGACAACGCCCTCCGAGCCCCTGCTCGACCGCATCGTCGTCGTGCCGCTCGCGAAGCTGCGTCGCCTCAACTGATCCCAGCCAAGCGTCAAGCGGAACACCAAGGTAGGCCCGCGAGCGCGATTGTTCGTGGCGTCAGTTCGCAACTTGCGAACCGTCGCGTTCGCGTCCTGCGTGTACGGACGGGCCGCGGACAGGGAGTATTTCCCCGTCAAGAATACGAATAATTGGATTCAGCTCTCAACGTCAGGCAGTCAAGTGCCGAACTGGCCCGCGTGGCCCTGTTGATCAGCTACATCCTTGGCGCCGCAAGCTCCGTGATCCTCATCGTCGTCGTACTCCGCCGCCACGACGGCGGTGACACCGTTCTTGCGGACTCGATCGGGCAGCTGCGCGGACTGCTCGAAGGCGTTAGCAATCAGCAAGACCATCTGGTCGCGGAGGCAACACAATGGAACCGCCTGCTCGGTCACCCGAGCGAGCGCGGGCATTGGGGCGAGCTGACACTGCAAAATCTCGTCGACGCGGCTGGCCTACGGGAGCATGTGGACTACGACGTGCAGGTCTACGTATCGGACGGGGAGCGCTCCGGTCGGCCCGATCTGATCTTGCACTTGCCGACCGGAGGTTGCATACCCATCGACAGCAAGGCGAGCTGGAGCGCCTACCTGGAGAGTTTGAACACGGATGAGCCAAACGCTCGACAAGAACTGCTGGGCACGCATGCCCGCAACCTCCGCACGTGCGTGCGGACACTGGCCCAAAAGGCATACTGGTCCCAGTTCACCCGTGCTCCTGAGATGGTAGTCCTATTCATCCCCTCGGAGTCCGCGTTCGCCGCCGCTGCCGGGCACGACCCCGATCTGCTGGCGTACGCCATCGAACAGCGGGTCGTCATCACAACGCCAAGCACCCTGTTCGCGCTCCTTCAGGTGGTTGCGGTTGGCTGGTATCAGGCCGAACCGTCCGACAACGCCGAGAAGATTCGCAAGCTCGGCGCTGACCTGGTCAAGCGCCTTGCGACCGTGACTGCTCAACTGGCCAAGACCTCCAAGCATCTCGACACCGCAGTCCGGGCACACAACGAGGTAGTCGGCTGCTTCGACGGCAAGCTCCTGGAGACCGCACGACGAATGGGCGAGCTCGGCGTTGCCGGCGGTACGGAGCTGGAGGCGCCGCAGCCGGCGACGGTCAGCGTCCGAGCACCCAGGGAAGATACGTTCTTGGCATCGTCTTGAACTGGTTGGTGCTGATGATGGTGGATCAGCCCCTTCTAGAGCCAAATGTCGATGTCGCCGCGACGCGCTCATCGCGAGCCGGCGAAGGCTCACGATAGCCGCCGGGCCACTGGCGTGCGGGAGACGAGGCCGGCGCGGCCCACGCTCGCCTACGCGGCGGCGACCAGGCTGGCCTGGTCGATGCCGATCACCTTCAGGCGCCGTTGCAGCGCGTTGAAGGCGAACGTGTTCGTTTCCTGCATCGTGTAGTCGAGGATCGTGTAGTCGTCGGGGTCTTCGCCGGCTGGGACCAACACGGCAGACGCGAGCGGGATCAGCTGCGCGACGCGCTCGGCGATGCGCCGCTTGAGCGCCGGGTCGGCGGCCTTCTCACGCAGGAACCAGGTCCCGTAGGCGACGTGGCGATGCTCATCCTGGGAGATCAGCTTGAAGCCCTCCACCCAGCCCGGGAGGATCTCGTGACGTTCCATGTACTCGGTCAAGAACCACTGACCGGTCAGCGCGAGCGTGCCCTCGATGATCATGTGGTAGAGCGTCACGAAATCGACCTTGGCCTCGATGTCGCGTGGGTGCTCCACCAGCCGCCTGCCCCAGTCCACGAGCACGCCGTCGAACATCTCGATGAACGGCTGATTGAGATCGCCGCGGGCCTCGCGCAGGCGATCCTCAAACGTGCCGTCGATCGCGAGGACCTGCTCGTAGAAGCGGTTGAAGTGCTGCGCGTGGCGCGCCTCGTCGACCTGTTGTGAGGCCAGGAAGGCCTCCTCGCTCTGGCTCTCGTAGGCCATCACCAGGCCCGAGAACTGCGTCGTGACGCGCTCCTCGCCGATGAAGAACGAGGACAGGTTCCACGCCAGCCGTCGCCGCAGATCCTCATCCATCTGCTCCCAGTCGCGACGATCCTGCGCGAGATCGATCGTGTGCGACTGCCAGTTCTGGCGCTCCCACAGCTCGTAGAGCTGCTGTGGCGTCATGAGCGTGATCGATGAGAGCTTCGACTCGTCGGAGATGGTCCCGACGTCGCCTTGCGTGGTCAGATCTAGAAGCGAGGGCATGATGGACCAATACCTCCTCGGTGCTGCGCCTTGATTGGCGTTTTCGGCGAGCGAACATACTCCCTTTCAGGGGCTCAAGCCCAGCCGCGGCGAGGCCGATGCAAACCCATGCGTCATCGCCTGCGCGAGAACGCGCTCTGCGCCTGCCTTGCTGGCGGCGGCTGCGCGACGATGGCTTGGCTGGGTCTCTACGGCTTCGCGTGGAACGATTATGAAATCGAGGCGAAGCCCGCCTTTGAAGCGCTCGTCCACGGTCACGTCCTGCGCTTCCTTGCACTCGCGCCGGCGTACGGCGGCTCGCTCGTCGAGCGCGCTCCGTTCGCGCTGCTGCCGGGGCTGTGGGGGGGCGGAGGGCTGGCGGTCTATCGCGCGGTAGCGCTGCCTTGCCTGCTCGCCGCCGCCGTGCTCGGCGTGTGGATCGTCGCGCGGATGCGCGTGCAGGGCCGTACGACGCTGGCTCGCGCGGTCGCGCTCGGCGTCTGCGTCGCCAACCCGATCACGCTGCGCGCGCTCGAACTGGGCCACCCTGAGGAGCTCCTCGGCGCGTGCCTGTGCGTCGCGGCCGTGCTCGTCGCCGGGCGCTCGTGCGGCGAGCGCGACCATTCGCTGCTCGCGGGAGTGCTTCTCGGCCTTGCGATCGCCAACAAGGAGTGGGCGCTGCTCGCCGCCGGACCGGTGCTGCTCGCGCTCCCGCCGCGGCGCCGGCTGCGCTGCGTGGGGGCCGCGCTGGTGGTGTGCGCGGCTGTGCTCGGGCCACTGCTGCTCGCCGCGTCCGGCGGTTTCGTCGCGAGCACGCGTGCGGCCGCCGCACCGGCGGCGAGCCCGATCTTCCAGCCGTGGCAGGTGTGGTGGTTCTTTGCTCATCACGGCGCCCCGGTGCACGGGCTGTTCGGCGCCGCCAAGCCCGGCTACCGGGTCGGCCCCGCGTGGGCGGGAGAGATCAGCCACCCGCTGATCCTCGCTGTCGGGCTGGCGCTCGCGGGCTGCCTGTGGCTAAGCAGCCGTCGCACGGCCCTGTCCGAGCAGAACGCGCTGCTGGCGCTGGCGCTCGTGCTGCTGCTTCGCTGCGTGCTCGACACTTGGGACACGGTCTACTATCCGCTGCCGTTCGTCCTCGCCCTGCTCGCGTGGGAGGCGGGAATGCGGACACGTCGCCCACCGGTGCTCGCGCTGCTGGCGAGCGTGCTCGTGTGGATCAGCTTCCAGTGGCTGCCCGAGCACGTCTCCGCGGATGCCCAGGCGGCGATCTTCCTCGCGTGGTCGCTGCCGTTCGCCGCCTGGCTCGGCCTGCGCCTGTTCTCACCCGGGCACTCGGCTGGCCGGCAGCCGAGGTCGGCCGTCTCGATCGCCCTCGGCGGCGACGGCGATCCTCAGGCGATGACGGTCAGCGCCTTGGGCAGGCTCGTGAGCACCTCTCGAGAGTCCTCGCCGACGACCACGAGGTCCTCGATGCGCAGGCCGCCGACACCCGGCAAATACACGCCCGGCTCGACCGTGACGACGTTGCCGGCGCGCAGCGGCTCCTCTCCCGCGGTACGCGCGAGCCGCGGGGCCTCGTGAATCTCCATGCCGACACCATGCCCGAGCCCGTGTCCGAAGTGCTCGCCCTGCCCGGCCTCTTCAATCACCTCGCGTGCGACCGCATCGACCTCACGGCCGCTGAGCCCCGCCTTGACGGCCGCCAACCCCTGCTGCTGGGCGCTGAGCACCAGCTCGTAAAGATCGCGCAGCTGCGCCGAGATGCCCTCGCCGGTCGCGTAGGTACGCGTGCAGTCTGAGCAATAGCCCTCGTGCAGCGCGCCCCAGTCGATCGTCACGAGCACGTCGCGCGGGATCTTCTCCTCGCGCGGCGATGCGTGTGGTAGCGCCCCGTGCGGACCGGCGGCGACGATTGACGGGAAGCTCGGGGCCTGGGCCCCGAGCTCGCGCATACGCAGCTCGAGCGCGAGCGCGACGTCACGCTCGCTGCGCCCGTGCAGGCCGTCTTCGAGCACCCCTCGCAGCGCCTCGTCAGCGAGCTCGCACGCAGCTTGAATCCGTGCGATCTCTCCCCTGTCCTTAACCGCGCGCAGGCGCTCGACGGCGTCGGTGCTGGGCGTGAGCTCCCACCCCTCCCCCAGCAGCTCCGCCAGCTTCGCGTGTTGCTTGACGGTCATGCTCGCGTCTTCGAAGCCGAGCCGGCCACCGGTTCCCCTGAGCCCGCCGGAAAGCGCCTCCATCAGCTCGCCCGCGACGATCTCGCGCTCGAACGCGTCGGGCACCTGCTCGGCCGATTGCGCCGCATAGCGGAAGTCGGTGAGAAAGCGGTGAGCGCCGAGTCGCTCGCCGGCCGCCTCGCTGACCACGAGCGCCAGCGCGCTGCTGCCGGTGAAGCCGGTCAGGTAGCGCACGTTCACCAACGAGTCGACCAGCAGCGCGTCCAGCTCGCGCGCCCCGAGCTCGCTGGCGAGACGCTCGACGCGCGAGCGCTCGCGCGCGAGCCCGCGGGTGTCTGGCTCAGCGCTCACGCCGCCCCGCCGCCGAGCTCATCGCGAAGCAGCGCGAGCGCGTCGCTGTAGCCGTCGGCGCCGCGACCGGAGATCGTCGCGAAGCAGAGATCACCGAGCACGGACACGCGCCGCCATGACTCGCGGCTGTTGACATCGGAGAGATGGATCTCGAGCGCCGGCAGGGCGGCTATCTCCAGCGCGTCGCGGATCGCCCACGCGTAATGGCCCCACGCGCCGGGGTTCAGCAGAACCGCGTCCGCCCCGCTGGGTGGGCCTCGCAGCGAGTGCAGGTGCTCCACGAACTCGCCCTCGTGGTTGGTGTGAAAGAAGCGCGTCTGCAGGCCCAGGGCGCGCGCGTCCTCGTCGATCCGCTGCTCGAGCTCCGCCAGCGTCATAGTGCCGTAGAGCTCGGGGTCGCGGCGCCCCAGCTGGTCGAGGTTGACGCCGTGCATCACCTCGATGCGGCTGCCCGCCGCGCTCACGCCGCGAGCTCCTTGACGGCGGCGGCGACCTGTTCGGGATCGAGAGTGCAGCCGAACGCCACATCGCCGGGGACTCTCACGAGCACGAACGGCACGTGCTCGCCGACACGCTTCTTGTCGAGGGCGACTGCCTCCAGGACACGATCCACCGAAACATCACGATTGAGACTAACGGGCAGATCGCGCTCGAGCATCAGCGCTCGCACACGTTCGCGCAGCGCCTCCTGGCCGGACAGCGTCAGCGCCGCCAACAGCCCCAGGCCGACGGCTTCGCCATGGCGGTAGCGGGCGTAGCCGGTCACGGTCTCGATCGCGTGACCGATCGTGTGTCCGAGGTTCAGGACCTGGCGGCGACCGCCGTCGCGCTCGTCCTCGGCCACCACAGCCAGCTTGGTGCGCGCGCACGCGAAGATCACGTCCTCGTCGACATCGGCGCCACTCGCAACCTGCTCCCAAAGAGCGCCGCCGGCGATCAGCGCCGTCTTCAGCACCTCCACCCACCCCGCTGCGAGCTCCGCCGCCGGCAGGGTCGCGAGCGTGTCCGGATCAACCAGCACGCCCGCCGGCTGGTGATAGGCGCCGACGTAGTTCTTCGCCCGCGCGAGGTCCACGCCGGTCTTGCCGCCGTACGCCGAGTCGACCTGCGCGACGAGCGTCGTCGGCACCTGCACGACCGGCACGCCGCGCTGGAAGGTCGCCGCGCAGAAGCCCGCTAGATCACCGACCACCCCGCCACCCAGCGCCACGACGTGGTCGGCGCGCGTGATGCCCGCGTCGACCATTGCCTGCCAGACGAGCTCGGCGCTCGCGAGCGTCTTGTGTGTCTCACCGGCGGGAATCGCGATCGAGCCCGCGAGCTCGCCGACGCGCTCGCCGAACAGCCCTGCAACGGTCTCATCGCTGACGCAGAACGCCCGTGAGCGGCCACGATCGAGCGGCCACAACGCCGCCAGCCACTCGTCCGCCCGAGCGCCCGAGCCGAGCAGGCCGCGCCCGACCAGCACCGGGTAGGCCCCGGACGCCGAGGACGCCCACAGCAGGCGTGTGCCGCCAGGTGCCTGGGCGAGCGCGCGAAGCGACGCCGCGACGCCCGCGACATCGCCAACGGGCAGATCGGCCAGGATCGCGTCAGCCAGCTCCTCGTAGAGCCCCTTGCGGCTGGCGTGGAGGGCGTCGAACGCCTCGCGGCTCGTGGCCAGCGGGCGCTCGGCCGCGTCAGGCTGCGCTTGCACGCGCTGCCAGGCGGTGTCCGCATCGACGTCGAGCAGCACCGTCACATGCCCTTCGAGCGCGTCACGCACACGCTCAGAGACGACGCTGCCGCCGCCCAGCGCGATCACCGCCGCCGGCGGCGCCCCCGCCAGCAGCTCACAAACGAGCTGCTCCTCGGCCGCGCGAAAGGACTCCTCGCCGTGGAGCGCGAACTCGTGCGCAACCGAGTGACCGAAGCGTTCCGCGAGCAGCATGTCGCTGTCGAGCGCCGGGGCGGCGAGCGCCTGCGCGAGCTCGCGCGCGGCGGTCGACTTGCCGGCCCCCATGAAGCCGATTAGGACGTATGCCATCCGATTCGGTCTGTGTAGGCGCTCACGGCGCCGAGCACGTCGTCGATGTGGTCGCCACCGAACTTGCGCCGGTACGCGTCCGCCATCACGAACGCGACCATCGCCTCGGCCACCACGCCGGCGGCGGGCACCGTGCACGAATCGGTGCGCTCGCGCAGCGCCTGCGCCGGCTCGTGCGTTTCGGTGTCGACCGAGCGCAAGGGCTTGGTCAACGTCGGCAGCGGCTTCATCGCACCGCGGACGACGAGCGGCGAGCCGGTCGTCATGCCACCCTCGAGACCGCCGGCGTGGTTGGTCTCGCGGTAGTAGCCCCGCTCCTGTGAGAAGAAGATCTCATCATGGGCCCGCGAACCCGGCAGCCCGGCGACCGCGAACGCGTCGCCGATCGCAGCACCCTTGATCGCCTGGATCGAGCAGATCGCCATCGCCAGGCGCCCGTCCAGCCGCTCCTCCCACGATACGTGTGAGCCGAGACCGGGCACCAACCCAAACGCCTGTACCTCGAACACACCGCCCAGCGACTCGTTGGCCCTGCGCAGCTCGTCGATCTCGCGCACCATCGCCTTCGAGGCCTCGCCATCCAGGCAGCGCACGGGCGAGCTGTCGACATCGGCGAACTCCTCGGCCGTCAGCGCGCGCTCGCGCTCGGGGGCGCAGACCGATGCGATCTGGATCACGTGGGAGTGCACGCTCACGCCGAGGGCGCGCAGGAACGCCTTGCACACGCCCCCGCCGGCGACCCGCGCGGCGGTCTCTCGCGCGGAGGCGCGCTCGAGGATGTTGCGCACGTCTGAGTGCTTGTACTTCTGCGTGCCCACGAGATCCGCGTGGCCGGGACGAGGCAGGTGCACCTCGGCGACCTGCTCGTCGACCGGCCATGGACTCATCCGCTCTTCCCAGTTCGCGTAGTCGCGGTTGGCGACCTGCAGGGCGATCGGACCGCCGAGCGTGCGCCCATGGCGCACCCCGCCGGTGACCTCCGCGCTGTCGCGCTCGATCTTCATCCGCCCGCCGCGGCCGTGACCGAGTTGGCGGCGAGCCATGTCGCGGTTGAGGTCCTCCGGCGTGAGCTCGAGGCCCGCGGGCAGGCCCTCGACGATGCACGTCAAGCCTGGGCCATGCGACTCGCCGGCGGTGATCAGGTGGAGCGCCACGCCTCCAAGCTTATTTGCTGGCGACTCAGTGGCTGTGGCGGTGGCGCCTGGCGGCGTGAGCGTGAGCGCCAAACGCGGGGCGGCTGGCGAACACCAGTAGGCCGAGCTGCGAGGAGGGGTGCAGGTAGGGAATCGACTCGAGCCCATCGTCGCGCAGCAGCGCGCGCCCGGCCTTGGACTCGCCGCGCAGGACATCCTTGACGGACGCCCCCGACGCTTTCGTCGACGCGATGCTCACGACCGTGAGTTCATAGGTGATCAGCTGACCGCTCGAGGAGAGGTATTCGAGAATCCTCGACCTTCCCCGCCGCCAGGTCGATCGCTTCACACTGGGTGGCGCTCGGCAGGCAATCGGCCTGACCGTGCAGGATCACTTCGCCGACGACCGTGAAGGTCGCGCTCTTGCCGCCGGCGGTCACGCCGCGGAAGACGAGCAGGGGCTGCGCGGCGGAGGGCAACGGTGTCAGCAGCTTGAGATCCTCATATGGCGTGAGTTCCGCTTTTCCGGCGCTGCCGGCTTCGGGCAGGGCGCCGAACAGCACGGCCACGTGGTAGACGGTCTTCGGCTTCGCGGGCTTGGCCGGCTTGGCCGGGGTCGACGGAGCAGCAGGTGTCGAAGGGGCCGTCGAGCTGGGCGCGCTGGCGCTGGGAGAAGACGCGGCGGGCGTGGAGCTGGCGCTCGCGCTGGAGCTCGGCGAGGTGGTGCTCGTCGAGCTATTGGTCGCCGACGTGGCCTTTGCTCCCGGTAGCGGCGCGAATGGATTGCGCGCAGAGCCGTGATGCTGGGCTGATGTCGCTCCGGCCATCTCGGCGACGGCGTTTTCGGGGGTCTTCTGGCTTACGGCGATCCCCGCGGAGGCGGTCACCGGCGTCGACGGGACCACTGCGGCGGTCGGAGTCGCCGAGCTCGAGCCACCCCCGAACGCCGCGTACGCGACGGCGGCGACGAGCGCGATCGTCACGAGCGCGACGAGCGGCAGCAGACGCCGGTCGAGAAGATCGGCCTTCAGCGAGTTCAGAAAGCCGGTCATGGGTTCACCGTCACGGTCGCGGGCGCGGTCGGCGAGCTCGCCGCACTGGTGGTCGAGGACGCGGGCGAGCTGCTGCCCGTGGGAGAAGTCAAGGTGGGAGACGCGGTCGCCGGCATCGTGTACGCCGTCGCAGTGACCGTGCCCGTGAGCTTGTTCGGCGACGTCAAGCTGCCGCTCGGCGCCAGCTTGACGCTCTGAATCGTCAGCAGGCGTCCGCTGACCCGAATCGTCCCCTTGGGCGTGAGCTTCGCGAAGTCCGCGAGTTGACGCATGAGGTGTTCGAGCGCGAAGTAGCTGCCTTCGAATGCGAACGTGAACGGCAGCGCGCTCGAGGCGCTTGCCGCGGCTGCGCTGGCGGAGGTTCCCGAGCTGCCGCTGCCGCCGCTCGTGATCGAGTTGAAGTCCACGTTCTTCTGGTTGGATGCCTGCGTCAGCTGGTCGATCAGCGCCGGCACTTCGTCGCTCGCCGGAACCGCTTTGCCGAGGCTCACGACGGCCGCGTATGCCGTGGCGTACTGCGACTGCGCGGTGCGCGCGCTCGCCTCCTTGCTTTCGGCGCTCGCCAGCTGCGACTTCGCGGCGATGACCTGGGCGCTGAGCTGGTTCGCCTGCTTGCGCTCGGGCGAGACCACCAGCAGCCACACGGCGCCGAGGATCGCAACCAGCGCGACGGCGATCAGAGCGGTGCGCTCGCGGCTCATTTCGCAACCCCCGTCGAGGTCGTGGTCGCGGCCGACGTGGAGGGGGCCGATGTCGAGCTCGCTGATGCGGAGCCGGCGTCCGGGTCGGAGACCGTCTTGGCGACGGCGGCGACGGCCGAGGAGGCCGGCAGCGGATCGAACACGACCGTAGCCGAGAACGTCGCGTCCCGGCCGGTACAACCGGGCCCAGTGCTGACCCCGCCGGAGCCGCTCGAGGCGGAGCTCTGCAGCGTGACTTCCTTGACGCCATCGATCAGGCGCAGGCGCTGCAGCGTCAGCGCGACGGTCGGCTGGCTCTTGGCGCAACCTGAGACGGTGAACGTCGGGATGCTGCCGGCTGGCGTCGCGCCGGTCGCCGTCGCGGCCGCCGTCGCTGCGCTGGAGCTCTGGCTCAAGCTCAAGCTCGAGGTCGCGGCCCCCCCGGCGATCGTCCCGCCGAGCGCGGAGATCGTGGTGCCGCTAGGTAGCACGCGGCCGAATTCGTGGAAGGCGTGGGCCCAGTCGAAGCGCGACTCGGCAAGGCTCGCGACGGCCTGGGTGCGCTGTTCGCGCAGCGCGATGAAGCTGGTGTAGGGCGCGAGCTGTTCGGCGGCAGACTGGGCCTGCTGGGCCTGTGCGCTGAGCGAAGCGGCCTGAGCGCGACGACTCGCGACCTGGTGGTGCGCGGAGCCGTAGAGGAACGCGAGCAGCGCAAAGCCCGCGATCAGCGCGAGCACCGCGTAGGCGACGCCTTCCGAGCGCCCGGCGCCAACCGATGCGCCCGCTCGCTGCTCGGAGGGAATCAGGTTTACGGCTCTCATTGCGGAGCCTCCAGCGCGGCCAGACCGGTTGCTACGGCGAGCCGGTGGGGCGCGACACTCTCACCAACAGCGTTGTCGAGCAGCCCGACGTCCTGACAGCGCACCTCCACGCCCAACGCTGCCTGGAGCGCCTCGGCAAAGCCTGGGATGTCCTGCGCACTGCCGCTCATGACGACGTGTGAGACCTCGCCGCCCCCCTCCTGGGAGCGGTGAAAGTCGAGCGAGTTGCGAACCTCACCGGAGATGTCGCGGATGCCGTTTTCGAGGATCGACCATATGTCCGCGTCCGAGCTGTGCTCGGACGGCGCGGCAGCGGTCTCGACGGCTGTCATCTCCTCGTAGCTCATCGCGCGCTCGTGCTCCTCTTGTTGCGCGGGGTCCAGAGGCTGCTGGTCCTCGCCAGGCGCCGTCTCGCTCTCCTCGACGACCTCCTCCTCGACGTGGACCTCAGGCGCGGCTACGGCCGGCTCGTCGTGCGTCGGCGTGCTGAGGTCGACCGCTGCCAGCAGGGCGCGTGCCTCGGTGAGCGCGATGCTGCGACGCTCGGCGAGCTCGCCGGCCATGCCCTCGAGACCGCTGCCGACGACCCTCGTGAAGCGGCAGACCTTCCCCTCCGCGATCGCGAGGTTCGTGAGCCCGTCGACGTTCAGGTACAGCACACGGCCCGCCTGATCCGGTTCGGGCCGATATAGCGAGCGGATCAAAGCGAACGCCGAGAGGTCGACTCCCTCTGGGCTGAGGCCGGCATGGCGCACGGCGGCGACAAGTCGTTCGATCATGTCGCGCTGGGCGGCGACGAGCACGACGCGCTGGCGCGGGCCGGCCGGCGTGTCAACAATGCCGAGCGGATGGAAATCCAGTACAGCGTTGCTCAGCGGCATCGGCACCTGGTCCTGAGCCTGAAAGCTGACAGCGGCGGCGAGTTCCTTCTGGTCGCTCACGGGGGGCAGCTCGAGCGTGCGCAACACCGTGCGCTGGTTCGCGACGCCAACACGGACGCGCTTGCTGAGGCCGCTCTGGCCGAACAGCTCGCGTAGGACCTCGCCCAGCGCGCCCTCGTCTGCGACTTCACCGTCGCGCACCGAGTCGGCAGGAAGCGCCAGCGAGGCGGCCCGCTCAACCATGATCGATCCGTTGACCCGCGCCTGCACCGCCGCCACGAACCCGGGCTGGATGTCCAGTCCGACGAGATTCTCTCCCGCACGGCGGCCTACGTTGAAGGGAAGCTTCGTGGGCAGTGAGGGGATTCGTGAAGGGATTTGCATCTGGAATGGGCCGCGTCAGATAGGAAGGCGGATCGGCCGCACGGGGGGTATCGGCGTCAACCTCGGCGCGCTTTAGTGCAGGAAGTGATTGACGTAGACATCAACGAGCTGAGGGCCGAGAAAAACAGCGAACACCGCCCCGAGCGCAAGGAAGGGACCGAACGGCACGGCTGTCTTGCGTCCCTCGTTGGCGCCCTTGCGGGCGATCACGACCGCGCCTAGTGTGACCCCCGCGAGCAGCGCGACCAGCAGCGCCGGCGCGACCGCGCTACCGAGGAACAGCCCCATCATGCCCGCGAGCTTGACGTCGCCCATGCCCATGCCCCCCGGGTAGGCGAGCGCCGCCAACAGCAGGAAGCCGCCGGCTGCCGCACCCCCGATCAGCCGCGCGGGCTCGCCTGCTGGGTCGAGCGCTAGCCCGATGACGAGCGCGAGGACGGCACCGAGAGCGGTGATCTGGTTGGGAATGATGCGGTGTTCGAGGTCGATCACCGCGGCCGGCACCACGAGCAGGATCAGCACGACGCTCAGCGCGATCGTGACAGCCGAGTGGTGCGCGAGCACGGCACCCACGCACAGGGCCGCGGTGAGCGCCTCGACGAGCGGGTAGCGCGGGGAGATCGCGCTGCCGCAGCTGCGGCAGTGCCCGCGCAGCAAGAGCCAGGAGAGGATCGGGATGTTGTCGTAGGGCTTCACCGGCGCGGCGCACTTGGGGCAGTGCGAGGCCGGGGTGACGAGCGACTCGTGGCGGGGCAGACGGTAGACGACGACGTTCAGGAATGAGCCGAACACCGCGCCGAGGACGCCCACGAAGGTTGCGACCTCCATGTCCTGCTAATCGACACAGACATCACTGCGCTTGAGCGCAGTGTGGCGGGAGCGCAAGCGCGCCCGCAGCCAGCCGCCCGATCATCTACCAGGTACCCGTCGCACAACCGCCTTGGTTGCTCGACCCGGCTTTACAGGTGCGCGACACTTCGCCGTTTTCCTTGCGCGTGATCGTGAAGCTGTCACCGCCCCCGGCGGCTACGGCCGTCAGCACATAGCCCCTGCCCGATTCCTTGGCTTCGGCGACGCTGAGGTATGCGTCGCGATTTCCTGCCGCGGTCTGAAGCGTGATGTCGACTTCGTGCAGCGCTTCGGGACTGAGGTTGTCGTATTTGCCTTCGTGTTCGGTCGAATAGGTTTCCGCCGCGGTCTGGCCGTTGCGCGCTACTTCCTTGGCGACGGCGTCGAATGACTTGCTTTGCTGAGAGAGCAGCGACGCGATCGCAATGGCTGCGAGAACGCCGATTATGAAGACGACGACGAGGATTTCGATCAGTGTGAAGCCGTGATCGCCTCGCAGTTGGTCTCGTGACGGATACGCCATCAGGGTCGTCATCGGCGAGAGCAGGGTGCGACTTTACGCGCGTCGGCGCAAAGGCTGTCGAGGCTCGGCTGTCGAGGCTCGACGTACGCACAGAGGGGCGGCCCGTGGGCCGCCCCTCCTTGTGTTACTCAATTACCGAAGCTCGACGCTCCGGAGCAGTGACTACCAGGTGCCGGTCGGGCAACCCAGGTTGTTCGACGAGCTTTTAGCAACGCAGGTACGTTTCGTTGCACCGCTCGCTTCGTGGGTGATGCTGAACTGGTCTCCGGTGCTAGCGGCGGTTGCTGTCACCGTGTATTCTTCGTTGCCTGAGGCCACGGTCACTGCCGACAGCCAGGCGCCGCCGTTAGCCGTTGCTTGGCTGATCGGGATCGTCTTCTCGTATTTGTTGAGTTCCGTCGCGTTCATGCTGGTGTACAGACCTTCGTGGTCGGTCGCGTAGGTTTCCGCGGTGGTCGCGGCCGAGCGCACAAGTTCCTTCGCGCTCGCGTCGTACGCCTTGGACTTCTGGCTCAACAGTGACGGGATCGCGATTGCGGCCAGGATGCCGATGATCAGGATGACGACCAGGAGTTCGATAAGCGTAAAACCGCTCTCATCACTCGAACGCTGGCGCAGTCGATTCAACATTTCGATCCTCCTAGGATCCGGATTGGGCGCCAGCCCTTGGTAATCGCCTCAAACGGCGATGCGTCCCCCATCGGAGGGCCGCCGGCTTTGCTACGCACCTCAAAGATGCTTGCCTTGGCACCTCGGTACTGGCTTTGTCACGCGGTGCATCGACCTGGCTCGGAGTCACCTTTACAGGTGCACGCAAGCTTGGACACACGGTGGACACCCGTGGGCCTGGGCTAAAGCCAGCGGCGAGGAGCGTTTAGGCGGCGGGCTCGGGCGAGCCGGCCGATGGTGTCTGCGCGTCCTGCTCGGGCCATCCCGCCTGCGCGTCGATCCCCGCGAGGCGCACTCCGCCCCCTCCACACCACGGACAGGAGAGCTTGCTCGGCGTGCCACCGAGGTTGGAGATCACCTGGCCGCTGCCGCGACAGGCCATACACTCCCGCGGCTCATGGGACGCCGGTGCCTGACCCTCGCTCTCGTTGCTGTCGCTTGCCACGAGCCGATCAGACTAGCGTTCCCGGCGTGAGAAGCTCACGACGCACCGCCGAGTGGGCCGCTGTCGCAGCGATCACGGCGGGCGCGGCCGTGCTGCGCCTCGTGCACATCGGCCAGGTTCCTCCCGACCCCTTCTACGACGCAGCCGTGCGCAGCATGGAGATGTCCTGGCACAACTTCTTCTTCGGCGCGTACGAGCCCGGCGGCAGCGTCTCGATCGACAAGCCGCCGATCGACCTGTGGCTGCAGGTCATCAGCGTGAAGGCGCTCGGGTTCAGCTCGACGACGCTGAAGCTGCCCGAGGCGCTGGCGGGGATCGCATCGGTGCCGCTGCTGTATGTGACGGTGCGGCGCATATGGAGCGCCGCCGCGGGAATCGCCGCCGCCGTGGCGATTGCGGTGATGCCGATCGCGGTGATCACGGCGCGCAGCGACACGATGGACGGCGTGATGATGCTCGCGCTCGTGCTCGCGCTGTTCGCGGCGGTTCGCGCGAGCGAGACTGGACGTGGAGCGTGGCTGTTCGCGATGGCCGCGGCGCTGGGAGTGGCCTTCGACGTCAAGCTGCTCGAGTCGTTGGTGGCAGTGCCGGGCATCGCCCTGTTCGCCTACCTCGGACTTCCGGGTAGGCGCGTCAAGCGCGTCATGCGCATGGCTCTCGCCGGCGCGGTGTACGTGGCTGTCGCGCTGTCGTGGCTGACCGCCACGCTGCTGTTCCCGGCGCACGATCGACCATACGCAATCGGCTCGACCAACGGCAGCGCATGGAACGCCGCATTCGTGTTCAACGGCAGCGACCGCCTCGGCGGCAAACAGCAGGAACTCGGGGCCGTCGAATTCGAAGCGAACCACCACTACGCCGTCGCGACGCAGGAGCAGCGTGATCACATCCCGATCGGCCCGCCCTCGCCAACGCGTTTGCTCGCGACCGTCGGGCCGCTCTCAGGCGAGCGCCTGGGCCTGGAGATCCTCGCAGCTCTGCTGCTCGGGATACCAGCCCTGCTGTGGGGACTGCGTGGCGATCACCTCACGAACGGCGAGCAGGAGCGCGAGCGCTCGGCGGCGGAGCTCCAAAGGCGAATGCGCCGCGCCGCGGCGGGAGGACTGAGCCTGTGGATGCTCGTCGGCATCGTGCTCTTCAGCCATCAGAATCCGACTGCACCCGCGCTACGTGGAAGCCTTCACGCCGGCTGTTGCGGCGATGCTCGGGATCGGCCTGGCGTGGGTAGCCTCACCGCAGGGCGATCGGCGCTGGGACGGCGTGCGCCTGGGAACACTGATCGTCTCGCTCGCGATCATCGTCTACTACGGCGAGCGGCTGCTCTACGGCTACCCGATCGAGTGGTGGCTGACGCTGCTCGCTGCGCTCGCTGCGATCGCGTGCGCACTGCTGGCGCGCCTGCCACGGCTGTCCGCGCGCGTGCGCTGGCTGCTGACCCCCACGGGCGTGATCGCGATGGCGCTTGTCGCGGTGCTCGTTATCCCGCTGAAGGCCGACTCGACGGCGATCACCGATCGCGTCAGCGACGCGGGCCTCGTAGGCGGGCTCCCAGGTGCACAACAGCGCCCGCTGAGCGCCTACCTGCTCGCCCACCAGGACGGCGCCTTCTACGAGCTCGCAGCGGAGTCGGCGACGGCGGTCGGCTCGCTGATCGTGCAAGACGGACGCCCGATACTCGTCCTGACCACATACGATGGGCGCGTCTTCACCTCGGTGGCCAAGCTCAAGCAACTGATCGCGGCAGGCAAGGTGCGCTACGCCTTCCTGAACACCTTCTGTGCCGGCCAGGCGCAGGCGGTCAATCCCGCCTGCTCGGCCCCGGCAAAGTGGGTGCGGGCACACGGAACCGACGTCTCGAGGCAGGCAGGCCTGCCACAAGGCGGGTTGTTGTACCTGCTGCCGGGGGCAAAGCCATGAGCGAGGACTCCCAGCAGCGGACGTTGCAGGCCCTCGCCGATGGCGCACGGGCGAGCGGCAAGCTCGCCCTCGACACGGAGTTCATGGGCGAGGGCCGCTACCGCACGCTGCTGTGCCTGATCCAGCTCGCGGTCGCTGAAGACGCCGGGATCGCAGAGCACATCGCCGTGATCGATCCTCTGGATGAGGCTCTCGACGGCGCCCCGCTGGCCGACGTTCTCGCCGATCCCGAGATCCAGATCGTCGTACATGCGGGGCGACAGGACATCGCGCTCGTGCGCAGGCGCTTTGAGACCGAGGTGAGCAACGTCTTCGACACGCAGGTGGCGGCCGGCTTCGCCGGGCTCGGAGCCCAGCTCTCCTACGACTCGCTGCTCGCGGAGGTGCTCGGCATGCGCGTCGCCAAGACCGCGAGCTTCACGCGCTGGGACGCCCGCCCGCTCTCAAACGAGCAGCTCGGCTACGCCCGTGAGGACGTCGTGCACCTGCTCGAGCTGGCCGGCGAGCTCGAGCGGCGTCTGGCGGAGCTTGGGCGCCTGCGCTGGGCCCAGGAGGAGTGCGCGCCGCTCGCGCGCTCGAGCGACGAGCGCGACCTGGAGGCGATCTTCGCGCGGCTACCTCGCGTGCGCACGCTGAGCGGCTCGGCGCGCCCGGTCGCGCGCGAGCTGGTGCAGTGGCGCGAGCGCACGGCGGCGCGCCAGAATCGTCCGGTGCAGAGCGTGCTTGGCGATGCAACGCTGATGGAGATCGCCAAGCGCAGGCCCTCATCGCGCGGCGAGCTCGAGAAGATCCGCGGCATGCACGCGAGCGCCGGCGGGCGGCGCGCGGAGGAGCTGCTGGAGGCCGTCCGGCGCGGGCTCGCCCACCCCGAGGATCCGCCGGCCGCGACGACGCGCCCGCCGGCGCCAAAGCCAGACGACGCTCCGCTCGTGGCGCTCGGCGAGGCGCTGCTGCGCGCCCGCGC
Source organism: uncultured Solirubrobacteraceae bacterium (assembly GCA_963759265.1). GTDB lineage: Bacteria > Actinomycetota > Thermoleophilia > Solirubrobacterales > Solirubrobacteraceae > Palsa-744. The sequence goes on along the minus strand of CAVWYR010000001.1, from coordinate 2,332,679 downwards.
GCGCGAGGCTGGGCTCGCCTACGAGCTGCTGGCCACGCGCTCGGACCTTCAGGCGATCGTCGCCGCCGAGCGTGCGGGCGAGCAGCCGGCGGAGGTGCGCACGCTGCAGGGGTGGCGTCGCGAGCTGGTCGGCGCCGAGCTGCTGGAGCTGCTCGGCGGCAGCGTCTCGCTGTCCGTGCAGGCCGGCGATCACAGCCGGCGGGTGAGGATCACCGAGCTGCCTGCGTGAGGTGCCGCGCGGCGCCCGCCGGCGCCAGACGCGCCGTAGGCCGCCTCCCGCCACCCTGCGGGATACTGGGCGCACGATGGCTGAGGAGTCCGGGACCCCTGACCCGACTGAGCTTGTACGCCTGGTCGCCGAGGCTCTGAACCGCCGCGACTTCGACGCCGCCGAACGTTGTTTCGCCCCGACCGTGCGCTTGGTCACGGCCGCATCGGGCACGGTTGAGGGGCGCGAAGCCGTCCGTGGGTTGCTCGAAGACATCGTGGGCACCTACGAGACATTCGCGATCGACGACGAGGAGATGCGGAGCTTGGGCAGCGAGGTCGTCCTGGCCATGTTCGTCATCCGGGGCTGTATGGCTGGCACTAGCGTCGAGTTGAAGAGCCCTTTTGCGACCGTTTCTGTAGCAGTCGACGGACTCATCGAGAGCTACACCCACTACACCGACCCGGCCGAGGCCCGTGCTGGCGCCGAACGCCTCGCGCAGGAGCGGGGGCAGGCGATGTCGGAAAACCTCGAGCTTGTGCGCTCGATCTGCAGCGTGTGGGAGCGCGGTGAATACGGCGCGGTCGGGTGGGCGCACCCCGAGATTCACTACGCACACGTCGGCGGGCCGGCACCGGGGACCTGGACGGGAGTCGCCGGGATGGCACAGGGCTGGCGCGACATCCTGAGCGTCATGACAGAGCATCGCGTGACCGTGGACGAATATCGGGAGCTTGACGGCGGTCGCGTTCTCGTCCTGCTTCACCTCAGCGGTCGTGGAAGGACGAGCGGCGTAGACCTCGGACAGATGCACGCGAAGGTGGCGAGCCTCTTCTACGTTCGCGGCGCACAGGTGACCAGGCTCGTCAACTACCTCGACAGAGACCGTGCACTCGCCGACCTCGGCCTGACGGAGTAGGCGATGCCGTCGGGCGAACACCGAGATCGCGCGACGCCCGTGACGAAGCTCAGCCACGTCGATCTCGTCGTCACCTCGCTCTCACCGTCGAGGGAAGCCAGGAACGCCTCCATCGGGGCCCCAGGGCTCATGCCGCCACCGCCGGGGCGTCCTCGATCTGCGTGACGATGTTCATACACGTTCGGTCGTGGGCATGGTCGAGCAAGGCGCCGCACTCGTGCTCCCAGCCGCGACGGAACGCAAGATGGTTCGGTTTCGCGCCTATCGGGTAGGCATCAGACATGGGTAGCGGTTCGAGGGGACCGCGACCCGGGAGGGATGGGAGATCCCCGCCGCCGCTCCTTGACGCCTGCGCCCCCGGGTGTCGGAGCGGCGGAATATTTCACCCAACAAGCATTCGCAAGCTCACGCGTTCCATAAGGCTGGCGTACCTCACGCGGCCGAGCTGAGCACCAGCGCGAAGCTGCTGCCGAAGTCTGATGCGCAGGCCGCCGAGGCGATCGCAGCGATTATCGATGACAAAGCACTGACAACCAGCCAGCATTTGGCTCTACAGAGCCACGTCGCCTATTCGATGTGGTTATAGACTTCGAACAGCGGCAGGTACATCGAGATGACGATGAAGCCGACGATGCCGCCGATGACGATGATCATGATCGGCTCGAGGATCGATGTCAGCGTCTTGACCGAAGCCTCGACCTGTTCCTCGTAGAATTCTGCGACGCGGTCGAGCATCGCGTCGAGCGCACCGGTTTCCTCACCGACGCCGACCATGTGCGTGACCATCGAGGGGAAGATCGGTGCTTGCGCGAGTGGCGCGGCGATCGTGCCACCGCGCTTTACCGACGCGATCACGCCGTCCATCGCTTCCTCGACTGCGGCATTGCCGCCCGTGCGACCGGTGATCTCCAGGGCCTGCAGCAGCGGCACGCCAGCGGCGGTCAGCGAAGCCAGTGTGCGCGACCAACGCGCGACGGCGATCTGCTGCACGATCGCTCCGATCTTCATCGGGATGTGCAGCCGGAAGTGGTCCCATTGGCGTCGACCCCAGGAGGTTTTCTTCCACTTCACGAAGATCGTGACGACCAGCGCAACCCCGCCGAACATCGCCCACCAGTCTTTGGTGACGATTTCAGAGAGCAGGACCGATACCTGTGTCATCGCCGGCAGTTCGCCGCCGAATTCCTTGAATATGTTCTCGAAGATCGGTACCAGGAACGCGACGAGCGCCATCATCACGCCGACCGCGAAGAAAACCACGAGCGCTGGGTAGACCATCGCCGATTTGACCTGTTTGCGAAGCGCGGCGTCCTTCTGAAGCTGGTTGGCGACGCGCACGAGCGCGTCCTCGAGCACACCACCCATCTCCCCCGCCTGCGTCATCGCGACGAACAGCGGGTTGAACACCTTCGGGTGGCGCGCCATCGCGTCGCTCAGCGACAGGCCGGCCTCGACGTCCTTGCGGACGGCGACGATCGTTTCAGTCAGGTACTTGCTCTCAGTCTGGTCCTCGAGCACGTACAGGGCACGCAGGATGCTCATGCCCGAGGAGATCATCGTCGAGAGCTGGCGCGCGAAGATCGCGAGCTCGTTGGGCTTGACCCGCTTGACGAACGCGAGGTCGATCTCCTTCGAAGAGTGCTTGTCGGCGATATCAAGGACGATCAGCCCGCGCTGCTTGAGCTGATCGGAGACCGCCTGCTTTGAATCGGCCTCGACCTCACCGCGGGCCTTGGCGCCGGTGAGATCGATGGCCTTGAAGACGTAGGTGCTCATAGCCGGTGCTTATGCGGCGGCGAGTGAGGTTGCCCCCAGCAGGCGCCTGAGCTCCTCCGGGGTCGACGAGCGAGCTTCAGCGAGCTTCTGAGTGATCTTGTTCTGGCGCACGAGCGTCGCGAGCGCGGTGTCCATCGTCTGCATGCCGGCGGCGGAGCTCGTTTGCAGGACGGAGTAGATCTGGTGGGTCTTGCCCTCTCGGATCAGGTTGCGAATCGCGGGGTTCGGCACGAGCACCTCGCACGCGACGACCCGTCCTGAGCCGTCGGCGCTGGGCAGCAGCTGCTGGGTCATGATCCCCTGCAGTGCAACCGAGAGCTGCACTCGCACCTGCCCCTGCTGGTGGGAGGGGAACACGTCGATGACGCGGTCGATCGTCTGCGCGGCGTCCTGGGTGTGCAGCGTCGCGAACACGAGGTGGCCGGTCTCGGCCGCGGTCAGGGCGGTTGAGATCGTCTCCAGGTCGCGCATCTCGCCGACGAGGATCACGTCGGGGTCCTGACGCAGGGCGGCCGTAAGGGCCATCGAGAAGCTCTGCGCGTCGGAGCCGAGCTCGCGCTGGTTGACGATGCAGCGCTTGTGACCGTGCAGGAACTCGATCGGGTCCTCGATCGTCATGATGTGCTCGTCGCGCGTGCCGTTGATCTCGTCGATCATCGCGGCGAGCGAGGTCGACTTGCCCGAGCCGGTCGGACCGGTGACGAGCACGAAGCCACGCGGCTTGCGCGTGAACTCGTGGACCGCCGGGGGCAGTCCCAGCTCATCGATCGACGTCAGGTTGAACGGGATCAGACGAAAGGCGGCGCCGATCGCGCCACGCTGGTAGTAGGCGTTGACACGGAAGCGCGCGTGCCCGGGGATCGAGTAAGCAAAGTCCAGCTGCCAGTTGGTCTCAAGGCGCTGGCGCTGGTCGCCGGTGAGGATCGAGTAGACGATCTCGCGCGTGTCCGTCGGAGAGAGCTTGGGGTACTCCTCGAGCGGCGTCAGTTTCCCGCGCACGCGGACGGTTGGGTGCGCGCCCGAGCTGAGGTGCAGGTCGGATGCCTTGCGGTGTACGACCTCCATCAAGAGGTCTGCGAAATCGATGTCCATGGGTGCCTCCATCGACACATACGCGGATATCCATTAGGCAAGCAATCGAGGGCCACCCGACGCTGGACGAGGGTATTAGCTCAGTTGGTGCCGATAACGCGCGCGATCTCGGCCATCGAGGTGCGCCCGAGCCTGACCTTCTGCAGCCCATCATCGCGCAGTCGCGTCATTCCCTGGGCGACGGCGACGTCGCGGATCGCCTCGGAGGGGCTGCGTTCCAGCGCGAGCGACTGAATCTCCGGGGTGATCTTCATCACCTCGTACAAGCCGACGCGTCCGCGATAGCCGCTGCCGCCACAGCGCCGGCACCCCACCGGCTCGTAGGCCTCGAGCTCCATGCGCGCGCGGTAGCCGTTCTCCTGCAGCACCTTCGCGGAGATGATCGTGCGCCGCTTGCAGCTCGGGCACAACATTCGTGCCAGGCGCTGGGCGACGACGCAGTCGAGAGCGGAGGCGACCAGGAACGGCTCGATGCCCATCTCGATCAGTCTCGTGATGGCCGACGGAGCGTCGTTGGTGTGCAGCGTGGAGAGGACGAGGTGGCCGGTGAGCGCAGACTCGACCGCGATCTGGGCCGTCTCCGCGTCGCGGATCTCCCCCACCATGATCACGTCGGGATCGGCGCGGACCATCGCGCGCAGCCCCGCGGCGAAGGTCAGGCCGACCTTGCTGGAGACCTGCACCTGGGTCAGCCCCGCCATTTCATACTCGACCGGGTCCTCGACCGTGATTATGTTCTTCTCAGGCGTGTTGAGCAGCTGCAGGGCTGCGTACAGCGTCGTTGACTTGCCGGAGCCGGTCGGCCCGGTCACGAGTACCGCGCCGTGGGTCTCCCCGCACGCACGTTCGAAGCGTTTGCGCTCGGCGTCAGCCATGCCCAGCTTGTCGAGATCGACGACCACCGACGCCTTGTCCAGAACTCGCATCACGATGCCCTCGCCGTGGACGCTGGGCAGCGTGACCACGCGCAGATCGACGTGGCGCCCGTCGACGACGAGCCCGACGCGGCCGTCCTGGGGCAGGCGCTTCTCGGCGATGTTCAGCTCAGCCATGATCTTGATGCGCGAGATCGCACCCGCGGCCATCCGCCGCTGGATGCTCGTCACGTCCTGGAGCACGCCGTCGACCCTGAAGCGCACCCGTAGCTCGCGCCCGTCGGGCGCGAGGTGGATATCGGAGGCGCCGCGCTCGACCGCTTGCGCGACGAGCTGGTTGACGAGCTTGATGACGGGCGCATCTTCGGAGGTCTCGTGCAGCGCGACGACCTCGGCGCCGTCCTCGCCGTCTTCGGCGATCTCCGAGGACTCGCCGACAACGTCTTCGAGCCTGTCCAGGCGCGAGATCAGGGCGGTGATGTCATCCGCGGGGGCGACCGCCACGCGGATCTCATATCCGGTCATGATCGCGATGTCGTCGACCGCTAGCACGTTCGAGGGATCGGCCATCGCGACCAGCAGCGTGCGCTTGTCGGCGAAGGCCACCGGCACGGTCTGGTAGCGCTTGGCGACGGCGGTGCTGACGAGGTTGGCGGCTGCCATGTCAACCGTGAAGACGCCCAGATCGAGATGGTCGAGGCCGTAGCGCTCAGCCAGCGCACGCGCCAGCGAGTCCTGTGTGAGCGCCCCCTGGTCGAGCAGCACGCGCTCGGGCGTCGTGCCGGCGATGCGCGAGCTCTCCAGCGCGTCTTCCACCTGCTTGCGCGAGACGAGGCCCATATCGACGATCACGTCGGTCAGATAGCGCGGCGCGGAGCCTCGACGCGAGGGCTTGGTGATCCCGCTCGCGTCGCGTGCTGGCGGCGCGCCCGCGGCGCCACGGTTCTCGCCGAGCGAAGGCTCTGGCGCGTCGGGCGCTTCGATCGCGGGCTCGACTTCGATATACGGATCGGCGCCGGCAACCGTCTCGAACGCGACGTCGGCGCCCGGCAGCGGATCGAGCGCGAGCTCGCTGCGGTCGATCATCGCGGGGTCGGCGTCCATACGGATCTCGACGCTCGGCTGCCCTTCGGGGCCGCCGCCAGGATCGCCTCTGCCGCCGCGCTCGACGGAGATCACCCGGTCGACGTCGCCTCGCGACGCTCCGTCGATCCCGAAGATCGCGTGCAGGTCGGGCCCAGTCTGCTGCGGGACGTCGCTCATAGCGTGCGCCCGCCTGTCTCGTGCCTATCCTGGCGCGCCGCCGCCGTCGTGAAGGGCACGCCGCATGATCTCCAGCGGGGCCTGCCTGCCGGTCCACAATTCCAGGCTGAGGGCTCCCTGGGCGAGAAGGATCTCGAGCCCGTCGAGAGTGCGTGCGCCATGTGCCCTGGCAGCCGCCAGCAGCTGCGTGGATCCGGCGCGATATACAAAGTCGACGACATAGGAGTACTTACCGACTTGATCGAACGTCAATCCGAGTTGGTTGAGCGCCTCACTGTCAGTAGCCGAGCGTTCTATCGCAGGCGCTCGAAGGCCCACGGAGGTGCAGTTGATGAGCAGATCCGCGGCCTCCGGCGTGGGCACCGCGCGCACCCCGAATTCCCGCGCCAGCGCCTCGCCGCGCGCCTGTGTTCGGTTCCACACCGAGACCTCGCCGGCGCCCGCCTCGCGCAGCGCCCAGACAGCTGCGCGAGCGCTGCCGCCGGCCCCGAGGACGAGCGCCCGCATCCCGCGCGGGGGCTGCGCGAGAGCGGCGATCAGGCCGGGGGCGTCGGTGTTCTCCGCCGCGATCGAGCCATCGCGCGCGAACGTCAGCGTGTTCGCCGCGCCGATCTCGCGCGCGGCCTCACTCGCGTCGCCCGCGAGCTCGAGGGCCGCGCGCTTGTGCGGGATCGTGACGTTCGCACCGAGGAAGCCCGACTGTGCCAGCGCGCCGGCGATCTCGGCGAACAGCGACGGCGGGGCCGGCAGACGCTGATAGCGCCAGCCCGCCATGCCGAGCGCGGCGAACGCCGCGTTGTGCATCGCCGGTGAACGGCTGTGTGCGACAGGCCAGCCGAGCACGCCTACCCTCGTGGGCCCACCCCGTTCGCGGGCGCGGGCAGGCGGGTGAGGCATCACTTCTGCTTGCAGACCGGTGGACGCCCACCGTTGTGCGCGACCGCCGCCTTGTATGCGGCGGCGTTGGCTTCGAATTCGGCGGACGTGTTGGAGAACACCTGCTCACCGCAGCCGTTCGCGCCGGCGACGTAGTACAGGTAGGAGACGTGAGCGGGGTGGGCCGCCGCTTCGATCGAGGCCAAGCCAGGGTTTGAGATCGGGGTCGGTGGCAGGCCCACGTGGGTGCGCGTGTTGTAGGGGGAGTTGATGTGCAGCTGGGCTTCGGTCAGTTCCTTGGTGTACGTCGGGACCCCGCTCGCGAGCTCGACGGCGTAGTAGAGGCTCGCGTCGATCCCCAGCGGCATGCCGGCCGCGAGCCGGTTGTAGATGACTGCCGCGATCTTCGGCCGGTCGCCCGGGATCTGCGCCTCGCGCTCCACCATCGAGGCAACGATCAGCAACTGGTAGGGAGTCACGTGCAGGGCGTGCGCCCGCGCGATCACCGTTGCGCCGAAGTTTTCCTGGAACGCGATCAGCTGCTCTTCGACGAGTCGGCTCACCGGTGCTCCCGGGTTCATGTCATAGGTCGCCGGGAACAGGAAGCCTTCGAGATCGGGCGTGCCGTGAGGCGCGCCGTAGCTGGCTGGGTTTACGATCGGCGAGTGCCGGGAGGCGCGGCGGTAGTCGCCCTTGAGGCCGTCGACCGCGGCGATCTGGGCGATCTGTACGCGCGTCTTGCCCTCCGGGATCAAAACCTTGACGACCGGTGGCGGGGGAGGCGGCTTGAGCGGCTTGGAGTTGCGCGAGTGCAAGACCACGATCACCGCGACCGCGACCGCGGCGAGCGCCACGACCGCAGCGAAGCGCGCGAGCGGCGAGCGCGGCGAGCGGCGCGAAGGCGTGCCCGGCGGCCCATCGAGCGGGGGCGGTGACTGGGCTGGCGGCGACAGCGGCTGCTGAGGCCCTGTAGGCGGGGGCGGCAGCGGGGGCGGCTGCTGAGGCCGTGCGGGCGGGGGCGGCTGCTGAGACTGCTGCGGCGGCAGCGGGGGCGGCTGCCGAGGCTGCTCCAGGGGCGGCTGTTGGACCGGCGGAGGTGCGGGGGGAGGATCAGTGGGCGGGGCAGCCGTGGGCGGCTGGAGACCCGGCTGCTGGAGCTGGGACTCGACGGCCTGCGGCGGCATCGGCGACGGCTCGACGGGCGCCGATTGCTGCGGGGGCTCTACCGACGTCGGTTGTGGCGCCGGGGCCTGCGCCGCCGCGTCGAGCCCCCGCCGACGAGCACGCTCTTGGCGATCGCGCTCGCGCTCGGCAGCGGTGCGTTCGTGTCCTGGCCGTGATCGATCGCCGCGAGACAAGGATCTCGAACCCTAACGGGACTGCGAGGCGAGCCAGCTCTCCAGCAGGTGTGCCGCTGCTCGGGAGTCCTCAGCACTCTTGGACGAGCCCGCTGCGCCGCGCGCGCGCTCCGCCCGCTGGGCGATGCGCGTGGTGAAACGCTCGTCGTGCATCTGCACCGGTGTGCCCTCGCCGAGCCGCAGCGACAGCTCACGGGCGAACGCGCGCGTCTCGCGCGTCTGCTCGGTGTCCGTGCCGTCCAGCGACAGCGGCAGCCCGACGATCACCTGCTCCACCTCGCGCTCGCGCACGAGCTCGCGCAGTCGCGCAAACCCGCGCTTGGTCGCAGGCCGAGGCAGCACCTCCAGCGGCGTCACGATCGTGCCGGTCGGGTCGCTGAGCGCACACCCGCAGCGCGCGCTTCCGTAGTCGAGGGCGAGCACTCGCACGCGAGCGTCAGCCTGCTCGTGCGCACAGGCACCCGCAGCGTCGAGGCAGGTCGACCGTGCGCATCAGAGCGCAAGCGCCTCTTTGATCGCCGCCCGCCCGGCCTCGATCGCCTCCCCGAGACGGGCAGGGTCACGCCCGCCAGCCTGGGCCATCGTGTCGCGCCCGCCGCCGCCGCCGCCGACGACCTGCGCGGCGAGCTTGACGATCGCTCCGGCCTTGACGCCACGAGGCACGAGCTCGGGCGCGACGCTCGCGACCAGGTGCACGCGCCCGTCGCTGGCACTGCCGAGCAGAATCGCGGCACCGTTGAGGCGACCCTTGACGCGATCGACGACGTCGAGCAGCGCCTTCGCATCCTCGACCTCGATGGCGGCGGTCAGGACCGGAGCACCCCCGATCTCATCGGCGCGGGCGAGGAGCGCGTCGATGTCGATGGCGCCGGCGCCGTCCGCTGGGCGGGCCCCGTCCTTGAGCGCCTTCTCCAGCGCCCTGCGCTCGTCCACGAGCGCGCGTACCGTCTGCGGCGCCTCCTCGGCGCGAGTGCGCAGCTGTGCGGCTATCTCCCGCAGCAGCCGGTCGTGTTCGCGCAGCAGATCGACGGCTACGGGCCCGGTGACCGCCTCTATGCGCCTGACGTTGGCGGAGCTCGAGGTCTCGTGCAGGATGCGAAAGGCGCCGATCTCGGCGGTCGAGCGCACATGGGTGCCGCCGCACAGCTCGCGCGAGTACTCACCGTCGCCGACCTCGACCATGCGCACCACATCGCCGTACTTCTCGCCGAACAGCGCCATCGCGCCGAGGCGCTTGGCCTCGTCGAGCGTCGTCGTGATCGCGCGCACTGGATCGTTGCGCGCGATCCAGCGATTGACGCGATCCTCCACGTCGCGCAGCTCCTCGGCGCTGAGCGCCTGCCCGTGGCTGAAGTCAAAGCGGAGCTTGTCCGGGCCGACGTAGGAGCCGGCCTGGCGCACGTGACTGCCGACGCGCTCGCGCAGGGCCGCCTGCAGCAGGTGCGTGGCCGTGTGGTTGCACTCGGTCTCGTGCCGCGCGAGGTGGTCGACGCGCGCGAGCACCTGCTCGCCGACCTCGAGCGACCCGGCCTCGACCACCACCTCTGGAACTTTGTCCTGGCCGATCGTCAGCACGTTCTCCACGCGCGCAAGGCAGTCGCCATGTTCGCACTCGATCGTGCCGACATCGGAGGTCTGCCCGCCGCCGGCGGCGTAGAACGGTGACTCCGCGAGCTTCACCAGGTAGCGCGTTTGGTGCCCGCCATCGGCGCCCCCGTTTCCGCGGCTGTTGCGCTCGTCGCCATCGAGCTCGTGGATGGCGAGGACGGTCGTCGGCTGCACCTCTGTCTCGTAGCCGGTGAAGTCGGTCGGGGGGCTGTCATCGAACGCCGACTTGGCGAGGAGCGTGGCGCTCGCGCCGGATTTCACGCCTGCAGCGGCGCCGATAGCACCGCGGCCGCGTTCGCGCTGTTCCTCCATCAGCTCTTCGAAGTCGCCCTCGATCGAAAGATCGGCTTCGGCGAGCAGCTCGCGGGTCATCTCATGGGGAAAGCCGTGGGTGTCGTGGAGCGTGAAGACCTCGAGCGCCGGTACCGTGGAACGTCCAGCGGCTCGGGCCAGCTCGATCTGGCCGCGCAGCATCTCCATGCCCTGGGCGAGCGTGCGCCCGAAGCTCTCCTCCTCTGCGGCGAGCCACATGTCGGTCACCTCGGCCTGCTCACCGAGCTCGGGGTATGCGCCGCCCATGACATCGCGGACGCGCGCCGAGTAGCGGGTGAGGAAGCCGGGTGCCAGCTCGAGCGCGAGACCCTGCTGGATCGCCCGGCGCATCACGCGGCGCAACACGTAGCCGCGATCCTCGTTCGATGGCACGACCCCGTCGGCTGTGAGGAACGTCATCGCGCGGGAGTGGTCGGCGAGGATCCTGAGCGCCCGGTCACTGTCGAAGCTCGTTCCGTAGCGCGTCCCCGACAGCTCCTCGCCGAGCTCGATCAGGGGGTGGAACTGATCGGTCTCGAAAACGGATGGCTTGCCCTGGAGGATCGCCGCCATGCGGTTCAGGCCGAGACCCGTGTCGATGTTCTTGGCCGGGAGCGGCCTGAGGATCGAGCCCGGCTCATCGGGCGCCGGCTCCTGGTCGTACTGCATGAAGACGAGGTTCCAGTACTCCAGGAAGCGCTCGTTCTCTCCGCCGGGCAGGTCCCCCGGTGAGCCGTAGCGCTCGCCGCGATCGAAGTACAGCTCCGAACACGGGCCGCAGGGGCCGGTCGGTCCCGCCTGCCAGAAGTTCTCAGAGCGCGGGCACCGTACGATCCGCTCGGCTGGCAGTCCGAGGTCCGCCCACAGTCCGATCGCCTCCTCGTCCGGACCGAGCCCGAGGCCATCGTCGCCCTCGAACACCGTCACCCAGATGTCATCCGTAGCGAAGTCGAACACCTCGCGCGAGAGCTCCCACGCAAACTGGATCGCCTCCCGCTTGAAGTAATCGCCGAACGAGAAGTTCCCGAGCATCTCGAAGAAGGTGAGGTGACGCGCGGTGTTGCCGACGTTGTCGATGTCGACCGTCCGGAAGACCTTTTGGCAGCTGGTCAGACGCGGCGCGGGTGGTGCCTCCTGGCCGAGGAAGTATGGCTTGAGCGGGTGCATTCCCGCGACGGTGAGCAGCGCGGACGGATCGTGCGCGGAGGGGACGAGTGAGGCCGAGGATACGCGCCGGTGCCCGCGCTCCTCGAAGAAGCTCAGGTAGCGCTCGCGGATCTCATCGGAGGTCATCGACGACTGATCTTAGGGACCTGCCGGTCAGGCGATGGTGCCGTAGCCGACGATCACATCATCCGCGTACAGGCATGCGATCTGGCCGGGTGCGGTGCGCTCGGCCGGCTGGTCGAGCTCGAGCGCCAGGCGCGCGTGATGCCCCGCCGGGAGATCGCCGCGCAGCCTGCAGGCAAAGCGGCGCCCGTGTGCGCGCACACGCACACCGTCGACGCAGCGACCGTCGCGATGGAGCGTCGCCTCGCTGACACTGACCGCGCTCGCGAGCAGCGCCCGGCGGGGACCTACGGTCACCGTGTTTGCGTGCGTGTCGGTGCCAAGCACGTACAGCGGCTCGCGCGCCGAAACGCCGAGGCCGTGACGCTGCCCGACGGTGTAGCGATGCGCACCGGCGTGCTCGCCGAGCACGCTCCCGCGCGCATCTACGATCGGACCCGGGCGCCTGCTCAACGCGCCGTGGCGCTCCAGGAACGCCCCGTGGCGCGTTCCCGCCAGAAAGCACAGATCCTGGGAGTCGGGCTTGCGCGCCACCGCCAGCCCGGCGCTCTCTGCCAGCTCGCGCACCTGTTGCTTGTGCATGGCGCCGAGTGGGAAACGCAGACGCGCGAGCGACCCCGGCGCGAGCGCCGAGAGCACGTAGCTCTGATCCTTGCTCACGTCGACAGCGGTCCTCAGCAGCGGCGACGGCGCGCCGTGGACCCTCGCGTAGTGACCGGTGGCGAGGGTCTCGGCGCCGAGCCCTGTGGCGAGCTCCAGCATCGCGTCGAGGCGGACGCCGCCGTTGCAACGCACACACGGGTTGGGCGTGAGACCGTTGGCGTGGTCTGAGAGCCAGCCGTCGACGACACCAGCGCGAAACTCAGCGCGCAGGTCGATCGAAAGGTGAGGCATCTCCAGGCTGTGGGCTAGCGCGCGCGCCCCGCGAACGGCCTGCGCCGAGCAGCAGCTGAGGTCGCCGTCGTTCTCCGGGTGTGACCACAGCTCGAGCGTGACGGCGACGGCCTCATGTCCGGCGCGGGCGACGAGCAGCGCCGCGACGGCGCTGTCAACGCCGCCGCTCATCGCGACGAGCGTACGGCCGTCGTGTGGGGCCAGCCTCGCGCGCCAGCGCGCCGCCGCGCCGAGAGCGCGGTGCAGTGCGTCGGCCGCCAGCTCGGCGGCGTGTCGCTTTGCGATGCTGAGGCCACCGAGCTCGTCCCCGATCTCGTTCGCCCCGATCTTCGCGGCCTGCAGCAGAGGCGCCCCGCGCACGAGCGTGACCGCCGCGCTGCCGGCCGCGAGGGTCGCGCCGCAGCCGCTGGCGTCGAAGCCGGCATCGTCGATGCGCCCGTCGGGGCTGTCGGGATCGAGCGCGAGCGAGATGCGAATCAGATCGCCGCACGCTGCGCCGCCGGCGGCTCCCGTCGAGGCGTCCTGCGGGGTGTGCCCGCGCCCGCGTGGGCGCTGCATATGCTCGATCAGCTGCTCGGCGCCCGTGCTCACCCGAGCGAGTTTACGGCTATCAGCTGCGCGATTCGGCGATCGTCTGGTCGATCGAGAAGGCGTCTTGGGAGCCCGTCAGCACGAGCGTCTGCCCGCCCTTGTTGATGACGAGGATCGTCGGCGTCTGGGAGACCTGCACGCCGCGTGTGATCGAGCCGAAGCTGGCGACCTGGCTGGCTGGCGCCTGCAGCACCGCGACGTGCCTTTGGGTGTGCGACACGGTCTGCACAGCCTGGTGCGCGAGGACGTCGTCGGTGCCCGCTGGGTTCCAGAACAGCAGCACGACCACCTTTCCCTTGGCGAGATCCGCTTCGACGGCGGCCTGGCCGCTCTGCTTGGCGAGCGCGGAGGGCGTGCGAGATGCGCCGGCGCTCTTGTGGGCGCTGTTCGCGGGTGCCTTGGCGTGCGTCCTCACGACGGGCGTGGTGGCGGATTTCGTGGTCGTGGTTGCCTTCGTCGTCGTTGCCGGTGCAGCGCTCGTCGCGCTCGAGGTCGTGGTCGGCGACGGTTCGCTGGCGCCCTGCGCTGACTTGGCTTCAAGCTGCTTTTCGTGCGCCTGTGTGACCGCGGCGGCGCGGTTGGCGTCGTTGATGGCGTGTCCGAGGCCACCGAGGCTCGACCCGGTGTGATGGCTGGGGTGCGCCGGCGCAGGCTTTGCGGCGGTAGTCGAGACGGACGTCGTGCTATCGCCGGCGGCGGAGCTGGCGGGTGTGGAGGGCGCCGGCGCGCTGGCGGAGACCGCCGGCGCGGATGCGGAGCTAGACGGGCTGCTCGAGTGTCCCTGCAGGGCGAACAGCCACACGCCTGCGAGCAGCACGACTGCTACGAGCGCGATCTGGAAGGGACGGGAGAGCTGCGCCATCGCCCCTTACTTCGGCACATGCCACGGAAAAGTTGAACGCCGACACGGGCGTTGGACGCTTCAGGCTGCCGGCGCGGCGCAGGTACGAGCGCTCACAGGGTGTGGTGCCCGCGCAACACGGCATGGACGATCGCGTTCGTGGCGAGCGGTTCCTGCGCGCCTGCCTGTCTGTCTCTCAGCACGGTCTGCCCATCGGCGACGATCGCCACGTAGCGGGCACCGAGCGCGTCCGCGTTGCCGAGCTGTCCTTTCAGCGAACGTCCACCGAGATCCATCTGCGCGGACAGCCCCGCCGAGCGCGCCTCGCTCAACAGGCCGAACGCCGCCATACGCAGCGCTGCGCCGGCGCCGTCAAGCGCGACGAACAGCTCCACCGGAACCGGGGCGGCAAGCAGCGCGCCGGCTCCGCCGGCGCTCTCACCCGCATCGCCAGCGAGCAGGATCCGCTCGACGCCAGCTGCCCAGCCCATTCCCGGCGTGGGCGGACCGCCGAGTTGCTCGATCAGCCCGTCGTAGCGTCCCCCACCCCCCACGCCGCTCTGCGCGCCGAGGGCATCGGAGGTGAACTCAAACACGGTTCGCGTGTAGTAGTCCAGGCCGCGCACGAGCGTGGGATCGATCTCGTAGACGACGCCGGCCACGTCCAGGAGCTCGCGCACGTGCTCGAAGTGGGCGGCGTCCTCAGCGCTGAGATGCTCGAGCAGCAACGGCGCGCCGGCCATGACGCTGCGCGTGCCAGGGTCGTCGGAGTCAAACGCACGCAACGGGTTCAGCTCAATGCGCTCCCTGACATCGTGGGAGAGGCTTGCTTCGTTCGCGCGCAGATACGCCTGCAGCCGCTCGCGATACTCGTGCCGGCTCTCCGCGCTGCCGAGGCTGGAGAGGCGCAACCTGAGCTCGCGCACCCCCATCTCCGCCATCAGGCTTGCCAGCAGCGCGATCAACTCGCCGTCCACCGCCGGGTCCTCGGAGCCGATCGCCTCAGCCCCGACCTGCCAGAACTGGCGGAAACGTCCGGCCTGCGCGCGCTCGTGGCGAAAGAAGCTCGAGAGGTACCAGAGCTTCACGGGCTGGCGGCGCTTGTGCATGCCGTGCTCGAGATAGGCGCGACACACCGGTGCGGTGCCCTCCGGTCGCAGCGTCAGCGAGCGTCCTGCCTGATCCTCGAGCGTGAACATCTCCTTGCGCACGATGTCCGTCGACTCGCCGACACCGCGCGCGAACAGCTCGGTCGCCTCGAACACGGGTGTCTCGATGCGCTCATATCCGGCGCCCTCGAGGATCGCGCGGGCGCGCGCCTCGAGCGTGGTGCGCGCGAAGGCCTGATCGCCGAGCACGTCGTAGGTGCCGCGCGGCGCTTTGATC
The DNA here is from genome assembly GCA_963759265.1 of uncultured Solirubrobacteraceae bacterium. Lineage (GTDB taxonomy): Bacteria > Actinomycetota > Thermoleophilia > Solirubrobacterales > Solirubrobacteraceae > Palsa-744. The sequence goes on along the minus strand of CAVWYR010000001.1, from coordinate 2,317,390 downwards.
TTCGCTGCCGGCAAGGATCAGGCTGCCGGCGATTCCGCAGCCGACCGATCGGAGATCGTCGAGCGTGGGACGCGCACGCGAAGCTCGCTGAGAAACGGGTTGCTGTCGAGCTCGCGACCGAGCGTCGTGACGCCCATGTGCCCCGGGTAGACGACCGTCTCAGACGGATACGCCTCGAGCAGGCCTGCGATCGAGCGCTCGAGCGTCGCCCAGTCCCCGCCGGGGAGATCGACGCGACCAACCGACCCCTGAAACAGCACGTCGCCCGAGAGCAGCGCGCCTGGCACCGCATAGGTGAGGTGCCCCGGGCTGTGGCCGGGGGTGAAGCTCACGGCGACCTCCAGGCCGGCGAGGCTCAAGCGCTCGCCGCCGGCGAGCGTGTGCTCGGCCTCGTAGCTCTCGAATGGCCCGAACCCGGGTGGCACCCAGCTCATCACGTCCGCGAGCACCGGGCGCTCGATCTCCGGGCAGTACACGGGGGCGCCTGTCGCGCGTGCGAGCGGTGCGACGGCCCCGATGTGGTCGAAGTGGCAGTGCGTCACCAGGATCGCCTCGATCTCGACACCGAGCGCGTCGATCGCCGCGAGCAGCCGGTCGGGCTCGTCCCCGGGGTCGACGAGCAACGCCGCGGTCGCGTCGTCGCCGGCGCGCACGATGTAGGAGTTCTCCTGCACCGGCCCGACCGTGAACGCGCGGACGTCTGGAGCGCCCGTCACGACGCCGCCCTGCCGCCGCCACCCGCCTTCGCGTTCTTGCGCTGACGGCGGTCGTAGATCCACTTGTCGCTGTAGTAGCTGATCACCGTGTACAGGGCGAGCACGATCGGGAAGAAGCTGATCGCGGTGTTCGACTGTTTGAGCACGAGAATCACCACCAACAGCAGCACGATCGCCGCGAACATCGCCTTCGTGAACGCTCCGCGCCAGGTCGGCGGCCGATCGCGCTTGTCCAGCTGCTTTTCCTTCTCGCGGGCGAGCGCGCGCGCGTCTCCGCTCTTCTCCGCGGCGGTCGGCTTGCGCCCGGTGCGCCCGCGCGACTCGACCACGCCAGCGGCGTTGCCGCGGTGCTTCGTCTTGCGCTTGGTCGGTGCCATCAGCTAGCAGCCTAGTGCGTTCTCGATCACGTGGCGGGCAGGATCGAAGCCGACGATCGGGATCTCCTCGGGGAAGCCGTCGAGCGCCGCGGACGGTGCGAGGCCGACGAGCTCCGCACTCGCGACCTCAGCGTGAGCGCGAATCGCCTCGAGAACCGTCGCCAGGGGGATCTCAACCGGACGCTCGATGTTCATCGAGACCTGTGCGACCGCGTCGGCGAGCGCGATGCCCATCGCCCGCACGCCCGGCAGCCCACACTCGCCGCCCTCGCGCACCAGGGCAGCTATCCGACGCGCATCCTGCAGGTCCGCGGGCGGTGCAAGCTGAAGGTTGAACGCGACGAGCGGCCGGCGGGCGGCGACGAGCGTCGCACCCGCGCGTGGGTGCATCCGCGGCGGCCCGAAGTCCGGCGCGATCCGCTGTTGCCCATCTGCAAGCTGCGCCGCGAGGCCCGCCACGCCGCCGCGTCGCAGCTGCGCGCGGGTCCGCTCCGAGCCAGGCTGGTCCGCGGTCAGCTCGCCGTAGAGGAACACGGGGACCTGGAGCTCCTCGCCTATACGGTCAGCGACGACGAGCGCCTCCGCGCACGCCGCGCCGCGAGCGGAGGCGTCGAGATAGACGATGGGAGCGACGTCGAGCGCGCCGACGTGCGGGTGCTGGCCGGCCCGCGACGGCTCGCCCCGCTTCGAGTCTCCGCTCCCACGCGTCATCACGTCGACCAACTCGACTGCCGCACGGGCGCCTCGCAGCAGCGCGTCGGCGAGCTCGCCCGGTGGGGCGGCGAGCGTGAACACCGAACGGTGGTGGTCGGGGTCGGAGTGGACGTCCAGCAGGCGCGCGCCGCCGCTGCTCGCCCCCGAGAAGGCCGCGGCGATCGCGGAGATCGTGCCCTGATCGCGCCCCTCGGAGACGTTTGGTATCCCGAGCAGGATCGGAGGCGCCATCGCCCCGGAGGCTAGCGTTGACGGCCCATCGCAGTTTTGCCGGATACACTCCTGCGTCATCCGGGCCGGAGTAGCTCAGCTGGTTAGAGCAGCGGAATCATAATCCGCGTGTCGGGGGTTCGAGTCCCTCCTCCGGCATCGAGCTCTGTTCGCGACAGTGGCTCTGGAATGCGGGTTTCAGGGGTCACCCCGACTTCGGATGATGGCGAAACCTCCTCGGTGTCGGAGCGCGAGCCGCCCGTGAGCTCGCGGCAGCGTTGAGTGCTCTAACGCACAGACGGGAAGGATTCTCCCGGCTTAGAGTCGTGCTTAGCGGGCTGTCGACAGGGACCAGGGGGGCTGGGCCGGAACCTTTCAACTGGAGGAAGAAGGCTGTCGACAGCCCGCACTCCTCGCACGATAGCCACGTCGCCGCAGCGCAGCTCGGGGTCTGGCCAATTGTTCTAGTGGACGGCGACGCCCTGATGGGTCGGGAGCCAGGCGCGGCGGATCGAGGCGTGGGCCTCTACGCGTGCACCACGATGACGCGCTCGACGGTCACCGCCGAGCCGTGCTGGGGCGTGAGCGTGAGCTTGACCGTCAACGCCAGGCGTCCGTGGCGGCGTAGCGCGGCCTTGCCCTTGGCGCTCAGGGCCACCGAGAAGGACACGTGCCCCGCTCTCAGCGGCGAGCGCAACAGCCGCCCAACGCGTACCTGCGCGTGGTGCCTCGCCTCGGCGAGCGAGGCCTCGGCGGCAAACAGGTCGACTTCCAGTCGCGCACCGGACCCGGCCTCGGACACCTCAAGCGACCCGTGCACGCTCCATCCGTGTGGGCCGCTTGCGAGCTTGAGTGCGCTCGCTCCTCCTTGCAACGGCGAGCGATGGCTCGTTTCGCTCGGCGTCGGGACGCTCGTCGTTGTCGTCGTCGGCGCGCTCGTGCTCGTCGGTGCGCCTGTGCTGGGCGGTGTGGTCGTAGGGGTAGTTCCGGTGGCAGCGCTTTCGACCACGACTTCGTATTTGGTGTAGTTCAGCGATGGCCCACCGTTGAAGAGGGTCGCGCTTTCGAAGCTGTACGTCCCTGCTTGTTCGAACTTGCACGCGCCTTCCCAGTTGCTCGCCGCGCTTGCAGGTACACCGGAGCACGCCGGCGCAGAGCCAACCCATACGACCGCCGCAGGAGTCGCGTCGTCGCGGAACTTGACTTCCCCGCCTGCGACGATCGTCACCCTGCTCGCCGGAGGCGGGTTCGCACCCGAGCCAGGGGCGGCCCAACACGGCCAGGCGCTCTCGACGCAGTTTTCGTTGACTTCGAGCTTCGCTTCGGACGGAGCCGCAGCCAATGCGGGCAACACGGCGACTGTCGCCGCGACCAATGCGGTGAGGACTGCCAGCAAAAGCGCGCGCGGGCTCATCGTAGCTCCAGGCTTCGTGTGAGCGTCAGCGCCTTGCCATGCACGGGCGTGAGCACGGACTTCACGGTGAGCGCCAGCTTGTGGTTGCGGCCCAGCGCACGCTTGGCCTGAGCGTCGAGTGTCACCGTGAAGGAGACCTTGCCCGCGGGCGCTGAAGTGCGGACGAACCGCCCGACACGCGAGCTGCCGTGTCGCTTCGCGTTGGCCAGCGACGCATCCTGGGCGAGCAGCTCGACTTCGAGGCGTGCGCCGCCATCGGCGGAGGGGATCTGGATCGTGCCATGCACCGCGTCACCGCGCTGGGTGTGGGCCAGTGCGAGCACCGCGAGGGGGTGGCTGGCGCCGAGTGGAGCCGGACCCACCGCCGAGCCGGACGTCGCGGCCGTTGAGACGGCGGCGCCCGTCGAGGACTGGGTGGAGGCGCCACCCATGGAGTCCGCGCCGCCGGAGGGTGGGCTTGAGGTCGCATCCGTCGGCGCCGTGGTCGTGGTGGTTTTGGTCGGTGTCGTCGTCGTAGGGGTGGTCGTGGTGCCGGTTGGCGTCGTGCTTGTCGTCGTGGTCGGGGTTGTCGTTGTGGTCGTTGTTGTGGAGGTGGTACCGCTGGTACCAGTACCGGTACCTTCGACGACGATTTCGTATTGGGTGAAGTTCGTGACTCCGTCGTTGAAGAGGGTCGAGCTTTCGAAGCTGTAGGTGCCCGGTTGTGTGAATTTGCATTCGCCTTTCCAGCCGGTCTTCGGCGCCGTCGGGCTCACCGGCACCGCCGCCGAACAGGTGGGCGGCCCGCTCGGCGTGCCGGTCCACTTGATGTTCGCCTCGTGCCCCATTTCATCGGAGAACACGACGGCCCCGCCGCTCGCGATCGTGACCCTGCTCGCGGGCGCAGGTTTCGACCCCGATCCCTGGAGCGCCCAGCACGGCCAGTCGTTCACTTCGCAGTTTTCGTTGACTTCGAGTGTCACCACGGACGGCCCGGCCGCGAGCGCGGGCAACACGGCCAGCGCCGCTCCCAGCAGTGCGGCGAGGCCAAAAAGCGAAAGCGTGCGCAGTCTCATCGTGAACCCACCTGTCTCGTGCTGGATGTCATCTGGCAATGTCGGGGCGCCGTGCGTGACACAGCGGCATTCCGGCCGTCATTGCCCAAAGGACTCCCGCGCGTCGAGATCCTTCCCGCCGCGCGTCGACCGGCCGTCTAGCGCCCGAGCGCGAGCGCGAGGTGCACGATTGTGGAGATCGCGTATCCGAGGCCGAGCAGGTGGCGAAACCAGTTGACGCCGTGCACTAGCTCCTCGTAAGCCCACACGCCAAATGTCAGAAAGGAGATCGCGGTGAAGTAGGCGTGGCCTGGGCCATGCACGCGGGCGGCCGTCGCGCCGGCGAGGAACGCGATGATTAGTGGCGCGTTGGGGAACTGAACGATCGGGAAGTCCCTCGGCCATCCGAGCTCGGTCAGACGCTTGAACCCACGCCACAGCCCGCGCGGGCGCAACCGCTGCCGGTGCTGGCGCTCGCCGCGTCTAGCTGCCGTCGGGAGAAGGTGCGATCTCACCGCGACCGGCCTGTTGGAGGTCTGCCGGCAGCGGCGCATCGGCGGCACGCGCGAGCACGGTCAGGCCGATCCGCCAGCGGATGATCGCAGCGCGCTGAGCTGCCTGCGTATTGGGCAGGTTGGTGAGCTCGTCGTCTGCAAGGCCGGCGACGAGCGCGCTCAGGTAGGCATCCTCGAACACGAAGGTGTTCGCGTAGCCGGCATTGAGAGCGCGCCGCTGGGCACTCTGCGGATCGACCTCCGCGATATCGACGGCATAGCCCGCAAAGCGCTGCTCCAGCTGGCCCATGCGCCGGGCGGCCTCTGTGGGGTCGATGCGCCGGTCATGGAACGCGTCAAGGATCGGGTCGGCGTCGCCTAGGAGCTTGTTGACCACGAGCCTGATCGGCTCCACTTCACCGACGTAGCGCTCGATCGCTGCGCGCCCGGCACGTTGGGTAGCGGGCGCCGACCCGCTTTGGCTCGCGCATCCGCCGAGCGCAGCGATGCACACAAAGCCGGCGGCGAAATCGCGGGTGCGGCGCCTCACCCACGTGCGCGGCGCGGCCGCGCACGCGTGGGAGGGCTCGATAACCGTGGCCGCCACCGCGGTGTTCCCGTCCGTCCGGGCGATCTCATTTCGTCGTGATCACCTGACCGGACGGCGAGATCACGTACCAGCGCCCGCCGTTGGCTTCGATCGCCTGTCCGTTGTCCTGGCCGGCAGCCGAGTCGACCGCGTAGGTGTAAAGCGGCCAGCCGGCGTAGGTGACGACACTGCCGCCTTCGGGGTCAGGGTCGCTGCCCAGCAGCGACGCCTTCAGCTGGGCTGGCCCTGCGGCGGTTGCACCGCTCGCGAGCTTCAACGGCGGCCACAGCGCGGCGCACGAGGACACGCACGTGACCTTTGCATGTTTGTCGGGCGCGAACGTGTAGAGCGTCTTACCCTGTGCGTTGACGAGCACCGCCCCAACACTTGGCAGCGTGCGAACAGACACGCTGATCGACTTGTTCGCGGGCGCGGGCGCCGACGGGGTTGTCGGCGTCACCGCCGAGGACGCCGCCGTACTCGATGTCGTGGGCGTGGCCGGCTGTCCTTCGTGCAGGAAGTTCAGGGTGTTTTCGCCGTCGTCCACGAAGTAGATGCCCTTGCCTTGGGGGTCGATCGCCAGGCCGAACAGCGATCCCGCTCCGGTCTTCGTGTCGGCCGTCTGCACGGCCACCTGCTGTCCGGCGGGCGTGGTCTCGACCATGTTGCCGTCGCCGCCATTGCTCGTGATGATGTTGCCGTTCGGTGCGAGCACCATGCCGAGCGGTTCCTTGAGGTGGCCACCTTCGGTGAGGACGGTGCCGCCGTTCGCCGCGGGCGTCGTGCGCGTCGTCGCTTCGGGGATCGAGAGGATTCTGTTGTCCTGGGTCGAGGCCACGTACAGAGTTCCATTGGAGGCGAGCGCGAGCCCGGTCGGGCCGAGCACGAGGGCTTCTTCTGAATCGACCCACGGGATGCCGTTGGCGATCACCGTTTCGTTCAGCACCTTCGGCGCCTGCTGTTCGCCGGATTCCAGTTCGATCCGCAGCACCGTCGAGTTGTCGATCGTGTGCAGGCCCTTCGCGGCGCCGCCGTTGAGGGCGTTGCTGACGAACAGCGTGGTCTTGGAGCCTTCGCTCTTCGCGGTTGAGTCCCAAGGGCCCTGGATGTTCTTGCTGGCGATCGTCTCGACCGCCTTGCCTTCGCTGTCGAGCACGATCAGGCAGCCGTACTGCGCGGTCGCCGTCTTGCCGTTCGTCGTTGGCAGGCTGCCGACGACGACGTAGCCGCCGGGCAGGACGCTCACCGCCGTTGTCAGCCCGACGCCGCCTGGGCATGGGCCGGGGAGCGTCTTGGCGTCGATCGTCGCGAACGGCGAGACCTTTCCGGCTGTCGAGACCTGCACGATTGTCGTACCGGTGCCCTGACCGTTCTGCTTCGCGCTTTCCGAGGCGTTGAAGTTGCTGATCAGCATCTCGCCCGCCTGGAGCTTGCCGACGCTGGTCGGAACGAACACGATGCCGTACGGGTTCACATCTCCGTTCGCCGGGACCGTCGAGGCGATCTTGCTGACGGTCTTCAGGTTTGCCAGAAAGGGAGTGGCGCTCGCGCTCGAGGTGGTGGCCGCGGCACTCGCGGCGGCCGATGTGCTCGGCGTGCTGCTGGTGCTGGCGGAGCTGCCGCAGCCGGCGACGGCCAGCGCAACACCAACTAGAGCAAGGATCGACGTTCTAGGCACTGGGGTGTCTCCTGTGGATTCGGGTATCGGACGAGACGGCTTTCCTGACCAGAGGCCCCGTCCGGCTTGGAATCTTGCGATCCCTCGTCGGCACCGGGGCAACGATCAAACGCACGGCCCGCCTTTCGCGCGCTTCCTGCATGAACTGCATGACTCCAGCGACTCAGGGTTCCTTCCCGGCGCGCCGTCCGATCTCATCCGCGCCGGCGGATGCTCGTCCCCATGTGGTCGCGCTCGCCTTGACGGGCAGCGGGCCCCGGCGCACCGCAGGCTGCTGAGGTAGGCGGAGCGCCGAAGTGGGGGACGGCGCTCCGCCCAGACTGCTCACCAGGACCACAACTCGTGGTCCGTGGTCGCGCGGAAGAGTACAGAGCTTTTATGCCCAGGACTTGAACCCCTGTACTTTGACCCCAGGACTACGGCATGTTTCGCTGTATGCGCGAGCAGCCGGACCCCGACCTGGCGAGGCTTCTGAAACGACTGCGCGAGGAACGACAGATCACACAGGAACAGCTCGCCTTCGACGCCGGCATCACGGCGTCGGCGCTGTCGAGAATCGAACGCGGCCTCAACAGCCCGGGCTGGACGACCTTGAAGCGCATCATCGAGGCACTCGACGTGAGCTTCGTGGAGCTCGCTGGGCAGCTCGAAAGCGCCGCCTGACGCCACAGCTCACGGGGCGGCTACGCCACTGCCGCGCCAGGGTCACCCCGCGCCGGCACGTGAGCGCATCAACCGTGTCCCGGCAGCTGCGTGCGTTGCTCGCCCACTCCCCCACCGGCGCCTTTCACGACGGGTGCGAGCGCCCTGCGCAGGTTCCGCACCCCGTACCAGCTGCGCGCTACGAAACCGGCGAACAGCGCCACGTACAGTCCTCCCCAGTAGACAAACGGGAACAGCAGCGTGAGACGCGGCATCGTGCCGTGTCGCAAGGCGTAGACCAGCGTGAACGAGACCAGCAGCAGCACGCTCGTCTGCGGCATCGTGTGCCCCCAATGCCAGCGCGGATCGTCGTGCTTGCGGGTGACCTTGTAGACGGGCTTGTGGTTCGGGCCTCCGGCGATCGCCTGGATCGAGGCCTTCATGAAGACCGGCGCCATGCCGCTCCAGATGATCCGCACCCGCCACAGCTCGCGGATCGGATGGCGCTGGCGACGACGGCGGTCGTTGTATGGGCGATTGATCGCGAGCAGCCACGCCTCGGTCGCGAGCACGATCGGCAGCATGTGCACGAGGAAGCTCGCGCCACTGGCGGCGAACGGGACGTAGCCGAGCAGCGCTCCGATGATGCTCGGCACGTACACGAGCACCGTGAATGAATGCAGGTAGTAGAACATCAGCTCGTAGAACTGAGCCTTCTGCCGAATGCTCAAGCCGCGCAGGTCGCCCCACAGCATCAGGCGCACGGTGTCGATCGCCCAGGTGCCGCGCTGCTTGTAGACGTTGGGCACATCCTCCGGCGAGTGCTGGCCCATCGCGCCGACGATCGGCAGATAGCGACCGTGCCAGCCGCGTCGAAGCGCCTCAACGCCCGACTGCAGATCCTCGACGAGGTTCCACGTCGGGAACAGGCCGATGTCCTGGAGCGCCGTGAGTCGCCAAACCACACCCGACCCGCACGGAAATGTCGCGTTGGCGGCGTTTCTCGAGAGCATCTGGCCTCGGTAGAACATCGCCTCGCGATTGTTGAACGGGTCCCCCGCGCTCACCTGCGATTCCTTGATCGTCTGCACATATGCCAGACGCTCATCGCTCTCGAGCTGTCCTACGACCTGGCGCAGAAACGCGGTGGAGCCAAGCTCGTCATCGCAGTCACGGGTCTCGATGTAGCCCACGTGCGGGTGCTCGAGGATCAGCATCTGCAGCGCCGAGTTGAGGTTGCCGGCCTTCGCCGCGCCGTCGCGTCCGGGGGCGAAGCGCTCGGGCGGCGAGTGATAAACCACCGGCCAGGCGCGCAGCGCGGCCTCGAGCGCACGATCGTGGCCGTCATCGCTGACGACGATCACCATCCGCTCGCGCGGCCAGTCCTGATCGAGCACCGACGCGACGGTGCGCAGGACCATGCCCACCGGCTCGCCGCAACAGGGGATGATGATCCCGACCGGCGGCTCCTTGCCGGCGGCGAGCGGGCGAGCCTGTGGCACGGCTCGCCACCAGTGGTTGTAGACGCTCAACAGCGTCGTCGCCATCGTGAACAGATTTGCCGCCAGGAAGGGCCACGCGAGCCACGGCAGATGACGGTTCAGCGAGGAGAACAGCCACGGCACGTAGATGATCGCCGACAGCACGTACGCGATCCCCGCGCCACGTACGAGCCAGTGGCGGCTGATCGGCGGGTAGTCATCACCGAACGCCCGTGCCGCCTGCGCCATCGGGCTCGACGGCGCAACCGCGTCGGCCGGCGAGCCGAACAGCGCCGGCTCGGTGTCTGACTGCGTCGTTTCAGCCGAGAGCGTCGCCACCACCTCGACATCGACACGTCCGGTGTGGGGACTTGAATGCCCGGATTCCCGAGCTGGACGCCTTCAGCGACAGCGAGATCCAAGCGGCGCCACGATTTCCTCGCAAGGTGCGGAATGCGAGCCGACGCGCCCTTGCAATCGAGCAGGGATGCCCCTAGGTTGGCGACAGACGCGGTTCCGAGCCGTCAAGAGCGAGGCCACTGAGGTGTGAGGCCGCGCCACCCGAACTGAAGGCCCCCGGGCTGGACGGGAAGGGTTCCTCGAACGGCTCTGGACCGCGTCGCCTTCGTTCTGGCAGGCGGCGAGCGTAACGATGATCAAGCTGCCCCGACGCGAGAACAGAAAACGCATGGCTCTGATCGCGGGCCTGTCCGGCGTCGTGGTGATCGTGCTCGCGTTCCTGCTCGTCTACTTCGTGGTCTTCCCCACCTCCTCGCCGAAGCCGTTCAAGCTCAGCAATGGCGAGGCGCAGGGCCCGACGATCTCAACAGGCACGCAAGCGAGCACTGACACCGGCGCGAGCGCCGCGGGGGGCGGGCAGTGGCGCGTCGCCAGCGGCTCGCAGGCCGGCTACCGCGTACGCGAGAAGCTCGCCTTCCTTCCCGCCGAGAGTGACGCCGTCGGGCGCACCTCGCAGATCACCGGCGCGGCGAGCCTGGCGGAGTCCAAGGCCGCCGTCACGATCTCGGCCGCCTCCTTCGACGTCGCCGTGAACACGCTCAAGAGCGACAGGTCCATGCGCGATGAAAAAATTCACGAAATAGGGCTCGAAAGCAGTCGCTATCCGACCGCCACATTCGTCCTCTCCAAGCCGCTTACGCTGCCCGCAGGCGCCCGCGCCGGCCACGTCGTGAGCGCAGCGGTGACCGGCGTCTTTGACATTCACGGCACCTCCCAGCGCGAGACGCTCCCGGTGGAATTCAGCCTGTCGGGCTCAACGCTTCAGGTCGCCGGCTCGCTCACGTTCCCTTGGAGCGAGTTCGGCATGACCGCACCGAGCATCGGTGGCTTCGTCTCCGTTACCGGCAAAGCGACGATGGAATTCGAGCTGCGCCTGCGGCGCGCATAGGCCTACCAGCAGGGTTCGAAGCGCTTGCCGTTGAGGGCAAGGTTGAAGCGCGCCCCCATGATCCCGGCGGCGTTGTCTTTCGCGCAGAACTTATGCTTGGAGAGGTGGTACTCGGCGTTCAGGACAGGCTTGCCCGCGGCAAGGTAGGGCGCGAAGTCCGCGCATTCGTGGTACTGGTTGCACTGCTCGCTCAGCGCTCCGTCAAAGTACGGCAGCAGTTCATGCGTCTGTTCGCCGTCGTTCTTCTGCAGCACCGCCATGCCGAGTGAGTGGACCTCTTCGGCGACCCACTCGTTGTAGGTGAGCTGCTCCTGTGCGGTCAACGGAAAGCCACTGTTGTTGGCGTAGCCTTCGATGTTGTCCGGCTCGACAGCTTCGAAGCCCTTTTCCTTGCACATTTCAAAACGCGCGGTCATGATCGGCTCGAGGACCGAAAGCTGGCGGATGTCGAGCCACCTCTCGCCGGGCCAGCCGTTGGACTTGCCCAGCACCGATTCCGGGAACTTGTCGTAGTCGGGGCGAAAGTCCTCGGCGGTGCCGACATCGATGTAGCAGATCACGTGCTTGCCCTGATCGTGCAAGGTTTCCACCTCGGCAGCGGTGTTTTCGAACCCATCGATGTCATACGCTTCGACCGGCTCGCTGTTCTTGACGTTTCCCGTCAGCTGCCAGTACCAGGTCAGATGCCGCGGGATCACCCAGCGGCTGCCTTCGGCGCCCGCCTGCGAGGCACCCGCGAGGAGCGAAACGCCGACGAGCACAGCCGCGATCGTGGCGGTCATCCCCATCGATCGGAGCGAGCGAAACGTCATCGGCGCCGTCCATCTTAGACCCTCACAGCGCAGGTGACCCCGCGCGGGCACACTGGGCCCGGCGCGTGCGCCCGAGCGCCGGCGGCTCTCCGGCGCGTCTCAGCCGACTCTCAGGATTCTCGGTTACTACGCTGAGGATCCACGGCGATCCTGTGCTTCTTGACGAGCGCGCGCCCGACAGCGAGGAGCACAAGTGCCCGACACCCCTGACGCTCACCGTGTGCTGGTCGTCGACGACGAGCCGAACCTGGCCGAGGTCCTCACGATGGCGCTGCGCTTTCAGGGGTTCACGGTCGAGACGGCGGCGAACGGCCGTGACGCGCTCGCCGCCGTCGGCAAGTTCAAACCGCACCTGATGGTCCTCGACGTGATGCTCCCGGACATGGAGGGCTTCGAGGTGGCCGCTCGCCTGGGCGCCCAGCGCGCGGGCGTGCCGATCATCTTCCTCACGGCCCGCGACGCCACCGAGGACAAGATCCGTGGCCTCAGCGGTGGTGGCGATGACTACATGACAAAGCCGTTCAGCCTCGAGGAGCTCGTCGCACGGATCCGCACGATCCTGCGGCGCACCGGCCATGCCGCCGCAGAGTCCGGGCATCTGGTGTTCGCCGACCTCGAGCTCGACGAGGAGTCCCGCGAGGTGACCCGGGCGGGAGCAGCGATCGAGCTGACGGCGACCGAATACCGGTTGCTGCGTTACCTGATGCTCAACCCACGCCGCGTCATGACCCGTGCACAGCTTCTCGACCACGTGTGGAACTACGACTTCGGCGGCGATGGGCGCGTGCTCGAGACATACATCAGCTACCTGCGAAAGAAGCTCGACGCTCACGGACCGTCGCTGATCCGGACCGTGCGCGGCGTCGGTTACGCACTGCAAGCGCCCCGTAGCTGATGGCCTCACTGCGCACGCGCGTACTGGTCAGCGTGCTCGTGCTCGCCGCCGCGGGACTTGTCGCGCTCGCAGCCGTCACCTACGCCGAGCAGAGATCGTTCCTGCAAGGGCGCGTGGACCAGGAGGTCAAGGGCGCCGGCCCAGCGCTCTCACAGGCGCTCGAGAACGCCGGCGTGCGAGCCCCGGGCGCGACCCCTTCAGCCGGCGCCGGCGGGGCGGGCTCACCGTACCCTGCGGCGCAGCCTGCCGGAGCGCGCGCGCCGGCAAGCCCCCGCCAGACGCCCCCCGGCGGGGCGCCAACTCTGCCGCCGGGCACCTACGGACAGCGCAGGACCAGCTCCGGGGCGGTGCTCGGTCATCACTTCTTCACCTACGGGCAGACCTCCCCATCCGCCCCCAGGATCCCGGCGCACGTGCCGCTCGACAGGCTCTTCACGGTCGGCTCGCTCGGATCCTCAGGGCTGCGCTATCGCGTCTACGCCACCCGCGATCCGCGGGACAGCGACCTCACCCTCGCAGCCGTCCCGCTCGGCGAAGCAGAACAGACGCTCAGCCGCCTGCTGCTCGTGGAGGGCCTCGTGATCGCCGGCGTGCTCCTGGCGTTGGGGCTCAGCGCGTTCTTCGTCGTGCGCCTCGGCCTGCGCCCGTTGGATCGGATGGAGACGACCGCCGGAGAGATCGCCGCCGGAGAGCTCTCACGCCGAGTCAGCCCCGCGACCGAGCGCACCGAGGTTGGGCGGTTGGGCCTCGCGCTGAACGCGATGCTCGATCGCCTGGAGCAGGCCTTCGCCGCGCGTACCGCCAGCGAAGAGCGCCTGCGCGGCTTCCTCGCGGATGCCTCGCACGAGCTGCGCACGCCGCTCGCGTCGATCCGCGGCTACGCCGAGCTGTTCCGCATGGGCGCGACCGAGGACCGCGCCGGCACGGAGCTTGCGATGCGGCGCATCGAGGAGGAGTCCACACGCATGGGCGTGCTCGTCGAGGATCTGCTGACGCTTGCGCGCCTGGATCAGACGCCACAGCTGACCCGCGCGGAGGTCGACCTCGCGACGCTCGCGCGCGATGCCGTCGAGGACGCGCGGGCCACCGCTCCCGACAGGACGATCGAGCTGCAGGCCGATGGGCAGATGCTCGTCTGCGGCGATCCACACCAGCTGCGCCAGGTGCTCGCCAACCTGACGCGCAACGCGCTCGTGCACACCCCGGCGGGCACGCCGATCGAGGTTTCACTGGAGCAGGCCAGGGAGACCGTGACGATCACGGTTCGCGACCACGGGGCCGGCCTGCCCGAGGACGCCACCGAGAGTCTGTTCGAGCGCTTCTGGCGCGCCGAGGCCGGCCGCGAGCGAGGCAGGGCCGGCGCCGGCCTCGGCCTTGCGATCGCCCACGGTGTCGTCGAGGCCCACCACGGCCAGATCAGCGCCCGCAACGCGCCCGGCGGCGGCGCTGCGTTCGTGGTCTGCCTGCCCAAGCTAAAGCCGGCGCACTCTTAGCGCGCGCTTACGCTCGGGTTACCGACGCTTCAGGGCCGTTCGCAACGGTGTCCCTTCATCCTTCGAGCGAGCTTCGCAGCCGGCCACCTCATCAAGTGCCCAGCCAACTCACATTCCGCCCCCAGCTTGCCCCGCTTTGATGGTCGCGATGATCACGACGCAAGCGAACATCCTTGCCACCGCGGTGGGCCCGCATCTGTACTGGATCACGAGTCGAGCGGCCGGCATCGCGGCACTGGCGCTCGCGAGCCTCTCGGTCTGCGCCGGCCTGCTGATGGGTGGGCACGTATTGAGAGGACACCGCCCCGACCTGCGCGTGACCCACGAGGCTCTGTCGCTCGCGACGCTCGCCGCACTCGTGCTACACGGGCTCAGCCTGCTCGGCGACGGATACCTCCATCCGAGCCTCGGCGACATCGCAATCCCGTTCCTCGGCAGCTACGAGACGCTGTGGACGAGCATGGGAATACTCGCGTTCTGGGCACTGGCCGTGCTCGGCCTGTCCTACTATGCGCGCGCCCGAATCGGCGTGCAGCGCTGGCGCACGCTTCACCGCTTCGCCGCGCTCGCCTGGCTGCTCGGCCTGGCCCACTCCCTCGGCGAGGGCACAGACGCCGGGCAAGCGTGGTTCCTGGCGATGGTCGCCGCGGTCGCGGTACCCGCGATAGCGCTGCTCGCCGTTCGTATGCTGGGCTCGCTCACGACGCCCCACGCGGGAGCAGCGCGATGAGCTTCGCCGGTGCGAAGAGGACGCAACCGCGAGCGGCCGCGCTCGCGCGTGAGCATCGCACGTTGATGCGCAAACGCGCACGTCGCATCCGCCGATCGGTCGCGGGCCTGACCGCCGCGCTGTTCTGCACGGCCTTCCTCGTGATCTACGTCCAGCTCGCCTCGGGCCACGATCCCGCGCTGCTCGCCAACGCCAAACGCGCCGCATCGGCGAGCGCGCGATCGACGAGCGCGGGCAGCGGATCGACGAGCGCGTCGGGATCCGCCGGCGGCGAATCGAGCACGAGCTCGAGCTCCTCCTCCAGCGAACAGACGAGCACGGGTGCGACCGCGGTGAGGACCGCCCAGTCGTGAGCGCCGATGCTGAGAGGATCGAGGAGTTCGACTGCTTCGGCTCGAGCTGTGCCGCGCTTGTGAGCGGCTCCGCAGGCGCGCGCTCGGCGGGCGAGGCGGCGTCCTCGGCGAAGCGCTCGCTGCTCGATTGGCACACCCGCTTCTCGCGCTTCCTCCCAACCAGCGAGCTGTCGCTGCTGAACGACGACCCGCGCCACGCGGTGTCGGTTGGAGCGTTGATGGCCCGCTTCGTGGCCGCCGCATGCGCCGCGGGGAGAGTGACCGGCGGGCTCGTCGACGCGACGCTGCTGGCGGAGATCGAGGGCGCGGGCTACACCGGCGAGCTGCCGGCGCCGCTGGCGCTCTCGGCGGCGCTCGCGCTGGCTCCCACGCGGGCCCCCGCCGGCCATGCCCCAATCGAGCGTTGGCGCCAGATACAGGTCGACCTCGTGGAGGGCATCGTGAGACGGCCTCCGGGGATAAGGCTCGACAGCGGCGGCCTGGCGAAGGGGCTGTTCGCGGACGTTCTCGCGGCGAGGCTCGCGCACCACCCCAGCTTTGCGATCAACTGCGCCGGGGACCTGATGATCGGGGGCAGCGCGCGGCTGACGCGCCCGGTTGAGGTCGAGAGCCCGTTCGACGGTCAAACGCTACACACGTTCGAGCTGCGCCACGGCGGTGTCGCGACCAGCGGGATCGGCCGGCGCAGCTGGCTGCAGCGCAGCGGAGCGCCCGCGCACCATCTGCTGGACCCGGCGAGCGGACGGGCGGCGTTCACCGGCGTCGTGCAGGTGACGGCGCTCGCGCCGAGCGCGCTGTTGGCGGAGATACGCGCAAAGGCAGCACTCCTCAGCGGGCCTCGCGGCGCATCTCGATGGCTTCGCGACGGCGGCGTGATCGTGTTTGACGACGGCTCGCACGAGGTGCGTCGGCCGCCGGTCGTGCTCAGCGCCGAGGAGCTCTCAAGCTATCGCGCCCGTGGGCGAGGGTCGCATCCCCTCGAGCGTGTCGCCAACCGCGAGCTCGTCAGCGGCGAGCCGCGCCGCGGCGCTTAGCTGCGGGGTGAGCTCCTGCGCCGGAAGCGGCCGCGAGATGAGATAGCCCTGGGCGATGTCGCAGCCGAGCTTCGCGAGGTGCTCGAGCACGGCCTCGGTCTCGATGCCCTCTGCCACGACCGTCAACTCGAGGTTGCGCGCGAGATCGATCGTGGAGCGCACGATCGCCTCGGCGCGGCTGTCCTCGAGGATGTCGGTGATGAACGACCGATCGATCTTGATCTCGCTCGCGGGGAGCGTCGTCAGATACTCGATCGACGCGTTGCCCGTGCCGAAGTCGTCGATCGAGACCCCGACGCCGCTGGCCCTGAGCGCCTCCAGCCCGGCCACCGCCCTGGCGCGATCGAGCAGCGTGGCGCTCTCGGTGACCTCGACCGTGAGGCGCGCTGCGGGAATCGAGTGCTTGCGCAGCAGACCTGCGATCTGCCCGGAGAGCTCGGGGTCGAGCAAGTTGCGGGCGGACAGGTTCACCGACGTCTCGAGGTCGATCCCGCGGCTTCGCCAACGGGCCATCTGCATCAGCGCCTGCTCGATCACGTGCAGCGTGAGCGGCCCGACGAGGGCGGTCTGCTCGATCAGCGGGATGAAGCGCATCGGTGCCAGCAGCCCGTGCTCGGGGTGCTGCCAGCGCACGAGCGCCTCGACACCGATGATCCGTCGGCTCTGAATATCGATCTTCGGCTGGTAGTAGAGGACGAACTCTCCTCGCTCCAAGGCCGCACGCACCTGGCCCAGCAGGACCAGCCGCGTGGCGTCGAAGTGCTCGCAGTCGGCCGAGTAGACCTCGACCCTGCTTGCGCGCGAGCGGGCGTGCGCGAGCGCTGCGTCGGCGCGACGCAAGAGCTCGTCGCGGTCGTGCGCGTGCTCACCCATCACCGCGATCCCGATGCTCGCCTCGACGTTCAGCGCGACGCCGTCGCGTACCACCGAGGCCTCGAGGCTCGATTGGATCGCCGCGGCGGCACTGAGCGCGTCTGAGACGCCCGCGCTGCGCGGGCATAGAACGGCGAACTCGTCGCCGCCGAGACGCGCGGCGAGGGTGTCGCTCGGAAGGTGCTCGCGCAGGCGCCGCGCAACCTCGCACAGCACCTCGTCTCCGTTCGCGCTGCCGAGTGTGTTGTTGATCTCGGTGAAGCGGTCCAGATCGATCAGCAGCACTGCAACCGCGCGGCCGTGGCGGCGTTCCTCATCGACCGCGTCGGCGACGCGCTCGATGAACATCGTGCGGTTTGGCAGCCCGGTCAGCGGGTCGTAGCGAGCGAGGTGGTAGTTCTCGCGCGCCTGGCGGCGCAGCCTGCGCGAGGCCCTCGCGACGATGCGGTAGAGGATCGCCCACAGCAGCGCCAGGCCGATCGCCACGAGCAGCGCGATCGTACGCTTGTCGCTCGCGATCGCAGCCGCGATCGGGCGATAGCTCAGGTAGATCTCAAACGCGCCTTCAGGTGGGCCCGAGGCGGCGAATCGCAGCGGCACATACACCTCGACCAGCTGACCGAGACCCACCTCGCTGGCAGTCTCGGTGTGCAGGCGCGGCGTGACGACGTCCGCGTCGTCAGGCTTTCCGGCGAGCGCATGCTGTAGGTCATCGCTCGGGGGGAGCGTGCGTCCGATCAGGCTGTGATCGTCGGAGTAGATCACCTTGTAGTGCGAGTTCCAGATCTTGATGCGGGCCAGATCCTGTGTCACCGAGCGGGCGCTCAGCTGCTGGTCGAGCATGCGGATGCCTGCAGGCGACAGGCCGGTGCGGAGATCCTGCGGCGTGAGGTGGGGCTCGATGCCGATGTGCGCGACGATGCGCGCCGCCTCGGTCTCGTCCGCCAGCGTGCGCGAGACGATCTGCGCCTGCAGGACGCGGGCGAGGATGAAGCCCAGAACGATCATCGGCAGCAGGCTCAGCAGTGCAACCTGCCTGGTCAGGCTGAGCTGGCGCGGGAGATGGCCTCGCAAGCGGCGCATGCGACCACTTCGAATCTCCGCGCAGAAACCTGGAGCCTGCGCGCCGAGGCTGGACGACTGACCAACTGGTCGACAGGGCTGGCTGCGATACTCGCGCGCCATGCGCGCACTCGTACAGAGGGTCAGCCAAGCTGCCGTGCGCGTGGATGAGCGACTGGTCGCCGAGATCGGGGCTGGGCTTTTGGTGCTGCTGGGCGTCGCGGGCGATGACCAGCTTGCGAGCGCCGAGCGCCTGGCTGAGAAGGTCCGCGCCCTGCGCGTGTTCGCCGACGCCGACGGTCACATGAACGAGGCGCTCGGCCAGCGCGAGATCCTGTGCGTGAGCCAGTTCACGCTCTACGGCGACACCCGCCGCGGCAACCGTCCGAGCTTCCTCGGCGCCGCGCCGGCAGAGCAGGCCGAGCCCCTGTATGAGCGCTTCTGCGAGCTTGCCAACGCCAAGCGCGGCGTGTTCGGGGCGCACATGCACGTCGAGCTCGTCAACGATGGGCCGGTGACGCTGCTGCTAGAGGCCTGAGCGCGGCCACGATCGCGCGACGCCTGGGCTTGCTCGATAATGGTGGCGTGAGGCTTTGGCACAAGCACGTATGGAGCGAATGGGAGCGGGCCTGGGGCAAAGCCAGCGCCAAAGGCTACATTCTCGAGCGCAAATGCAAGACCTGCGGAAAGACGCAGACGCAGGTCATTCGCTAGCGCGCCGGCAGGCGGGATTTGCCCTCGACGCTCAGCGGAGCGGGCGCCCCGGCCTCGCGGCGAGCTCGAGGCCGCCGTGCTCGATGCGGGCTGAGGCCGCGCGCAGCGCGGGCACGATCTCGCTGGTCACCAACCCCGTCTCGCGGGTCAGCTCATCGACGACCTCAAACCAGCGCGACATGTTCGCGGGCGTGTCGAGCAGCACCGTGAGCACCGGCACGTGCCGTTGGATCGACCAGAAGCGTTCGCCGTGGGGTCGATGCTCACCGTGGTAGCCCCACTGGCCGCGCAGCGCGGTCGCGCCCGCGGCGCCCTCGCTGCGCAGGCGGCGCACGAGTGCGCTGTGCAGTGGCTGGCGCTCGTAGCGGGTCTGCTCGCTCGCGTAGACGACGAGCTTCTGCCAGTAGGCCAGGCCGGCGCCGTCGCTGTCCGGCGGGCGCAGCGGCTCAGACAGCAGCACGCCGTCGCGCTTGCACACCTGCACCTGCTCGAGCGTGATCACCGGCTCGCTCAAGAGCTCCGCGATCTCACCCAGCGCCCCGGCGATCGCCGCGGGCTCGCCGACGCTCTGGACCATCAGCGGCACCTGCGCGTTGCGCGCGAAGAAGCGCGCCCGCCGGCGTGCGCCGCGCGCGGTGCCGTCGACGCCGAGCAGCACGCTCGCGCCGGCGACGCCATGGCGGTGCAGTGACTCGACCACCGCGATGTAGGCCGGACGTGAGGCAACCCGCTCCTGGCGCCCGAGGTAGACCGTGAGCTTGACGGCATCTGGCGCCGAGGAGGGCCCCCAGCCGCGCGCTGGATCGCTGAGCAGACGTGCGCGCTCGAGCGTGATCAGGCCCTCGCCGCTGATCGCTCGCACGTCTGCGAGGAGCGCCTCGACACGCGCCTGCGTGTCGACTGCCAGCGCCAGCATCGGCAGGTCTTCGGAGAGCGTCAGCAGGCGCTCGCTCTGCAGGCGATGCTTGAGCCCGAAGCCCTCGAGGCCGCGCAGCAGCACGCTCGTCTTCACGCCGTGAGCGGCGAACGCGTCGATCAACGCGTCGGCGAGGAGTCCGCCACCTGCGCGGTCGCGCTCGCCGAAGTAGACGCTCAGCCTCAACCCGTCCTCGATCACCAGCCGCCCCCGAGCAGCCGTCCGAGCGCGGCTGCGCCGACGCCCAGCAGCAGGCTCAGCACGACGTTTGCGCTCAGCAGCCAGCGCTGCCCATCCTCGGCGAGGCGATGGGACTCGAGCATCCACGTCGAGAACGTCGTGTAGGAGCCGATCACCGCCGTGCCGGCGAGGAGGTAGCCGTCTGCGCTCAGGGCGAGCCCGACGAGCGCTCCGAGCACGAGCGCACCGGAGAGGTTGACGAGCATCGTCCCCAGCGGAAAGCGCGCGCCGGTGTTGGTCGAGATCAGCGCGTCGAGCAGGAACCGCGCGAGCGCCCCGAGCCCGCCGAGCGCGCCGACGGAGAGCCACAACAGCACGAAGCTCATCGCAGAATCCTTGCGCGACGCACGAGCTTCGTGGCAAGCAGGACCGCCGCGAAGCCGCCGGCGACACTCGCGCCGGCATAGGCGATCGCCAGCATCGGGTGCGCGTCTTCGAGCATCCTCGTCAGCTCGACCATGACCGTCGAGAACGTCGTCAGGGCGCCGCAGACACCGGTGCCGAGAAACGCGCGCCGATACAGCGACGGCGGCAGGCGCTCTTGCAGACGCGTGATGAAGTAGCCGAGCAGCGCAGCGCCGGCGATGTTGACGATGAAGGTGGCCCACGGCCACTGGTCGGGCGCAGTGATCAAGCTCTGCGCGAGAGCAGCTCGCGCGATCGCACCGAGGAAGCCACCCGCGAAGATCGCAGCGAGCTCCTGGCGATCGAGTGCTGGCCGGCGGGGCGCCCGACGGGCGCTCAGCCTGGTCCTCTCTTCAGCGCTCCAACCGCGTTCCACGACAGTCCTCACTTACGATCGAGTGACGGTGACGTAGAAGCCATCAGCGGCCGTTAGCCGCGGTTATGGAGCGGGCCTCATCGCTGCGCTCACGAGGATAGCGACGCCGGCCAGCCGACCGTGACACGATCCTTTCACCGTCGCCAAAGGCGTGCTGAGCTTGGCGCGCACAAGCTGACCTGATAGACCCCGGCGCATGAGTGCACCGGAAGACGCGCCGGTCCGCTGGCGCAGACCCGTGGTCAGGTACGTGCTCGTCGCGCTCGTGGCGCTCGTGCTCCTCGCGCTCGTGGCGTTCGCGCTCTCGCGCCTGGAACTCCAGCGCGCCGGCCATGCTCTCATCACGGCGACACCCGGCTGGATCGTGCTGGCGCTTGTGCTGATGTCGCTGGCGATGCTGATGCGCTCGATCTCCTGGCACCAGACGCTGCGAGCGGCACTGCCGAACACGCCGATGCCGTTGGCGCCGGTCGTGCGTGCTCTGATGATCGGCGTGATGGCATCGGCGCTCGTCCCGGCGCGGATCGGCGAGCCCTCCCGCGTGCTCGTGCTCTCACGCCGGCTCGAGGGTCGCACCTCGCACCTCGTGGCGGTCGTCGCTGGCACGGTCTTCTCGCAGACGCTCATCAACCTGCTCGCGCTGCTGATACTGCTCGCGGTCAGCTTCACGAGCGTGCCGCTGCCGAGCGGTCACATCGCGGCGATCGTAACCGCGCTCGCTTTGCCGCTGGCGGTGTGTGCGCTGGTGCTGGTCGGACCGCGCCTGCTGGCGCTTGGACGGCGCTCGCGCTCGCCGCGTATCGCCCGCGCGGCACATGCGATCGGCCGCATGTTGCAGCTGGCGCGGCGCGGCCTCGTCGTGTTCGCGAGCCCCCGCTACGGCTCGACCGCGATCGGCTTCCAGCTGCTGGCGTGGGCGCTGCAGTGGCTGGCCTGTTACTCGGTGATCCTCGCGCTCGGGCTGCAGTCGCAGGCCGGTGCGGCAGCAGCCGCCGCGATCCTGCTCGCGGTCAACCTCAGCGCGGTCCTGCCCGCGACGCCGTCCAACGTTGGCGTCTTCCAGGCCGCGTGCCTGGTCGTGCTCGCCGCCTATGGCGTCGGCGCCGGGCAGGCGCTCGCCTACGGCATCATCCTGCAGTCGGTCGAGGTCGTGACCGCGGTCGGGTTGGGGCTCCCGGCCCTGCTCAAGGAGGGTCTCTCGTGGCACGACCTGCGCCACAGCGCGATCACCGCTGAGAGCGAGCTCGAGGCCTAGCCGGCGAACGCCCGCAGCGACTGGCGCAGCGAGCTGGTCGTCTGCAATACCGCCGTGGGCTCGTAGCCGCAGTGGGCCATGCAGTTCTCGCAGCGTGGATCCTTGCCGCGCCCATACTTGCTCCAGTCGGTCGTCTCGAGCAGCTCTTTGTAGGTCTTCGTGTAGCCGTCGGCCATCAGGTAGCAGGGACGCTGCCAGCCGAACAGTGAGTAGCTCGGAATCCCCCAAGCCGTGCAGTCGAATTCGGCCTTGCCCTCGAGGAAGTCGAGGAACAGCGGGCTGTGGTTCAGCCGCCACTTCTTGCGTCGCCCGTCGGCGAATGCCTCGCTGAACAGCTTACGCGTCTGCGCGACGCCGAGGAAGTGCTCCTGGTCTGGCGCTTTCTCGTAGGCATACGCGGGTGAGATCATCATCTCGTCGACCTCGAGATCGTCGTTGAGGAAGTCGAGCACCTCGCGCACGGTCTTGGGCGAGTCGTGGGTGAAGAACGTGGTGTTGGTGGTAACGCGGAAGCCGGCGGCCTTGGCGGCCTTGATCGCCGCGACGGCCTTGTCGAAGACGCCCTCGCGCTCGACCGAGGCGTCGTGGCGCTCGCGCAGGCCGTCCATGTGGATCGCCCAGGAGAAGTAGGGGCTCGGCTTGAAGTTCTCGAGCTTGCGCTCCAGCAGCAGCGCGTTAGTGCACAGGTACACGAACTTCTTGCGCTTGATCAACTCCGCCGCGATCACGTGTATCTCCGGGTGGATCAGCGGCTCGCCGCCGGCGATCGAGACCATCGGCGCGCCGCTCTCCTCGATCGCTCCGATCGCCTGCTCTACGGGCATCCGTCTGCGCAGCTCGTGCTCGGGGTGCTGGATCTTGCCGCAGCCCGAGCACGCGAGGTTGCATTGGAACAGCGGCTCGAGCTCGACGATCAACGGGAAGCGCTCGCGTTTGGCCAGCCGCTGGCGCATGAGGTACCAGCCCATACGCGTGCTCTGCCTGATGCGAACCGCCATCCGGCTACCTTAGTCGCCCGGTGCCCACTCGTGAAGGGCGCCCGCGACGCGCCGAAGCGACACGGCCGCGCGCAACGCTCCCGCGAGCGCCCCCACGCGCAGCAGCTCGTGCTGAGGACTGTCGAGCACGACCCGCACGACACCGAACGGACGCCCGCTCCTGCCCGCCGCGAGCCACACCGACTCCATGTCGACGGCGATCGCGCCGCCCGCGTGCAGCTGCGCACGGCGCTCACCGACGGCCAGACGCGACACGCACACGACATCGCCGGTGCGCACCTTCAGGCCCAGCCCGGTGAGACGTTCAACCAGCTGAGTGCTCAGCTCGCAGCGCACAGGCCCCTCGACGTGGCCTTCGTCAGCGGCTGCATATACCTGCTCGGCGACGATCACTTCGCCGGGCACCGACGTCGCATCGAGCCCACCGCAGAAGCCGAGCACGAGCATCGCTCTCGCGCTGTCGTTGGCCAGCCCCGCGGCGGCGCTCTTGGCGCGCTCGGGTCCCATGCCCGTCTTGCGCACCGCGGCGCCGCGCGCCGCCGAGGAGATCAGCGCCGCCTCGATGCGCAACGGCGCCGCCACCAGCAGCTCGCCCGCCTGCCTGGTGTCCTCGCCACTGCCAGGCGAGCTGCTCATACGGCCGCCGCCCGCCGCGCGGCCGGCGCCGGCGCGGTGGAAGTGTCGGCGCTCGCAACCGGTACAGCCGGCGACGCGCGCGCCCGCTCCGCGCTCAACCCGAGTCCCGAGAGCACGCTGTCGGCGGCCGCGTGCCCGCTGAGGACGGCGCCCTCGAGCGTCGCCGGCCAGCCCGTCGCGGTCCACGCACCGGCGAGCGCGACCCCGCGCGCGGCCGTTCCTGGAGGGGGACGCAGCGCGCCGGCGCCCGGAGCCGCGCGGAAGGTGGCGGCATGCTCGCGTGTGGCGACGAACAGCTCGAGCTTTGCCTCTCGAGCGCGAGGGAACAGCTCGCGCAGCGCGGGCACGTAGCGTTCTCGCAGTGCCTCGACGCTCATCCCCATCTCGCTCTGCGCGCCGGAAAGCGACACGGCCAGGTACTGACAGCCGCTGGGGGCGCCCGCGGCGGCGCTGCGGTCGAACACGTACTGCACCGGTGTGCCGACGCCGGCCGCGAACGGCAGATCACACACGCGGCGGTCATAGACGACGTGCAGGTTGATGATCGCTGAGCTACCGAGCTCGCGCCACGCCCGCGCGGGCTGCCCCAGCAGCGGCTCCAGCAGTGTCGCCGCGCGGGTGTGGGGCAGCGCCACGATTGCGGCCTGTGCGCTCAACGCATCGAGCCCCTCGGCGCCCTCGCCGCGCGCGCCGCGGCCGCTGAGCTCCACACCGCTCGCGCTGCTCGCCAGGCGCTCGGCGCGCCAGCCCAGCCGCACCTCGACCCCGGCCTCGCGCAGAGCCCGCTCGGCGGGCGCAGCGATCGTCTCGCCCAGCGTCGCCTCGTGAAAGCCGATGTCGCCCGCGTCCGCCCCAGACAAAAGGCCGGTGCGAAAGACGAACGCGGACAGCGCCAGCGACGCCTGCGCGGCCGCGAGGTTGAGCGTCGGCAAGGCGATCAGATCCCACAGCGCGCCAACCGCCTGCGGGCCCTGGCCGTGGCGGCCCAGCCAGTCACCGAAGCTGATCGCGTCGAGCGCCTGATCGTCGGGGTCCAGGCGCATCAGCGCTAGCGCGGCGCGTGCGGCGCCCAGGCGCTGCCTGTACGTCAGGTGGGGGTAGCGGGCGAGCGCACCCGCAAGGTGCAGCGGTGCGGGCAGCGAGCCGCGCCGCAGCACCGTTGGCGCTGAGCCTGGCTTCAGCACGGGTATCTCCAGGCGCTCCTGGACAGCCGTTAGATGCTCGCTGCCCAGGCGCGCGAGCAGTCCGCGGTAGGCGTGGCAGCAGCGCAGGAAGACGTGCTGGCCGTTGTCCATCTGCAGGCCGTCTCGTTCGAACGAGTAGGCCGCCCCGCCCAGCCTGCGCCGGACCTCGAGCAGCGTCACGCTCGCGCCGGCGCCGGCGCAGTCGAGCGCCGCGGCGATCCCGGCGAGGCCTCCGCCGATGACGAGCACGCGAGGACCGTTGGCAGGACCTTTGGCGTTCAAGCGCCGGCCCCCAACATGCCACGGGCGGCGACCCATGCCTTCTCGTGCGCCGGCAGCGACACGCGCCGGCGCATGGCCTCCTCGGGGTGCGCGTCGATGCGCCCGAGCAGTCGCCGGTAGATGCCGGCCATTGCCAGCACGCAGGCGGCGCTGCGCCTGTCCAAGAGCGCGGTCAGCGTCAGCCCGCGGTCGAACCATTGCGCCGCGCGCTCGCACTGGAAGCGCATCAGCGCCGAGAGCCGTTGAAGGTCTTCTGCGTCGGCGCCCGTCGTCTGAGCGCGTGCGCCGCTGGCCCGCTCGAGGGCGCCGAGCAGCTGCGCGGGCGCTGTCTCGCCGCTCGGCCTGTCCGTCGCTGCGCCCACGCCGAAGCGCCGTAGGTCCTCAGCGGGCAGGTACACGCGACCGTTCTCAGCGTCCTCGCGTACGTCGCGCAGGATGTTCGTCAGCTGCAAGGCGACGCCGAGGTCGTCGGCGAGGCGCTGTGCGCTGGCGCCCTCGCCGGCCGCTTCCCCGCGCAGGCCGAAGATCGCCAGGCACACCCGCCCGATCGCCCCGGCAACGCGGCGGCAGTAGACGACGAGCTCATCGAAGCTCTCGTATGTCGTGCCGGTGACGTCCATGCGCACACCCTCGATCAACTCGCCGAGGGCGTCGCCGGGCAGCGAGAAGCGGCGCTGGCTGTCCGCGAGCGCCAGCATCACGCGGTCTTCCGCGCCTGACGCGCCGTTCGTCGCGGTTGCGAGGCCGCCGAACGCCGGACGCTCGCCGTGCCCCGCGCCGTCGCCGCTCGGCGTGATCGCCGCGAGCGCCCGCGCCTCGAGCTCGAGCGCGCGCAGCTTCTGCTCGCGCGCCAGCGCCCCGTCGCCGATGTCATCGATGCGCCGAGCGAACGCGTACACGGCGCACATCGAGCGGCGCCGCTCACGCGCGAGCAGGCGGATGCCATAGAAGAAGTTGGCCGCCTGTTCGCGCGTGACCGCTTCGCAGTGCTCGTATGCCTGCTCCAGCTCATTGCTCTTGCTCACCTCGCTGCTCCCCGGCTCGCCTGCAGCGTCGCCACGAGCGCTGCCGCACGCGCGGCGCGCCCGGCGCGCGGCGGCCCTGCGAGCACGTCATAGCGAGCGTGCTCGATCGCCTGCAGGGCGGCGCGCCCACCACCCGCGAACGCAGCCACCGCGAGCTTCGGGCGCCCGTGCAGCTCAGCGATCAGCGGCGCCCCGTCGGCCAGCAGAGCGCGTGCGCGGGCGACCTCGAACGCGAGCACCTCGCGCAGCGGGCCGGCTGCGTGATCCTGCGCCAGCTCCGCCTGGCTGCAACCGAAGCGCCGGAGATCCTCGAGCGGCAGGTAGACACGTCCGCGCGCCAGATCCTCGGCCACGTCCTGGCAGTGCTCGGTGAGCTGCAGGGCCGTGCAAATGCAGTCCGACAGCGCGATCCGCGCGGGGCTCGCAAGGCCGAAGATGCCGAGCACGATCTCGCCCACGGGGTCGGCCGAGAGCGCGCAGTAGCGGCGCAGCTCGGCCCACGTCTGATAGCGGCTCACGCGCTGGTCGAGACGGTTGGCCTCGATCAGGCGCAGGAATGGCTCGCGCGCGAGCGAGCACTCGCGCACCGTCGCCTGCAGGCGCACGAGCAACGGGTGCGCGGCGTCGCCTCGAAATGCCCTCTCCAGCTCCGCCTGCAGCCAATCGAGCGCTGCCAGACGCTGATCGGGCCGCTGATCGGAGTCGCCCAGTTCGTCGACGAGCCGGGCGAACCCGTACGCCGCCAGCAGGTGAGAGCGAACGCGACGGGGCAGGACCCAACTGGCGACGGGGAAGTTCTCGCTCGCCGCCCGCGCCATGACCGCCTCCGCGGCGGGCGCGTCGATCGGCGCGTCGGCTACGAGCATCACCCCTGCCGCACGCGGCCCCCGTCGCCGGAGGCGTCGTGCTGCCCGTCCAAGGACAGGCAGCGTCCGAGGGCCATGATCGGGAACGTGAGCCGGTAGAGGTGGTAGTTGATGTAGTAGTCACACGGAAAGCCGGTGCCGGTGTACTGCGGCTCGTCCCAGCCGCCGTCGGCGCGCTGGGTGGAGACCAGCCACGCGATGCCGCGAGCGAGCGCCTGCGAGCGCTCGCCGGCGGAGTGCAGCGCGAGCAGCGCCCACGCCGTCTGCGAAGCGGTGCTCGGACCACGGCCGATCCACTTGGGCTCGTCATACGAACGGGGGTCCTCGCCCCATCCGCCATCTTCGTTCTGGTGGGCCTCGAGCCACTCGACGGCGCGGCGGATGCACTGCTCGGAGGGGTCGATCCCGGCTGCAATCAGGCCCGGCACAGCCGCTCCGGTTCCGTAGACGTGGTTGATCCCCCAGCGCCCGAACCACGAGCCGTCGGCCTCCTGTTGATCGATCAGCCAGCGCACGCCGCGCCGCGCCGCGGGAGTCTCGCCGAGGCCGAGCAGGCCAAGCATCTCGATCGCGTGGGCAGTCACGTCGGCGCTCGGCTCGTCGATCACCTCCCCGAAATCCAGGAACGGCAGCTCGCGCACGAGCGCGTGCGTGTTGTCGGCGTCGAATGCGCCCCAGCCGCCGCCTGAGCTCTGCATCCCCTCGACCCACGCGAGCGCGCGCCCGATCGCACCGTCTATCCGCGCTCCGACGGGCGCGCGACCCGCCGAGCGGCGTAGCGCGAGCACGACCTCGACGGTGTCGTCTATGTCGGGATAGTTGACGTTCGCGAACTCGAAGGCCCAGCCGCCGGGCTTCAGATCGGGCCTGCGCACCGACCAGTCGCCGCGCTCGGTGACCTCCTCGCCGAGCAACCACTCGGCGGCCTTCAGCAACGCGGGATGCTCATCGGGCAGCCCGGCGTCGCCGAGGGCGATCATCGCCAGCGCCGTGTCCCATACCGGCGACTGGCACGCTTCGAGGCGTCGGCTCTCCCCGGCCGGCGCACCGACACCGACGGCGTCGTCGCAGTCCTCGACCATGAACCGCTCGAGTCCCTCGAGGCCGCGCCTCATCACGGGGTGCTCGAGCGGGTAGCCCGCGAGATGCAGTGCGATCAGCGAGTAGACCCACGGCGGCTGAATGCCTCCCCACGAGCCGTCAGTCTCCTGGCGCTCGAGGATCCAGCGCTCGGCCTTGGCGAGCGCGAGCCGGCGCAGCGGCGCGAGCGGGCGGCGCTCGTAGGCGCGTAGCACGCGGTCCAGACGCGACAGCCATGCGACGCGCCGGGAGACCGCGCGGCCGGAGCGCCGCGGCGCGGGCTCCGGCTGGGGGGCGTGCTGCGCGCGCAGCTCGTCGAGGGCGAACGGCAGCAGGCGGATCGGACGGCGAGCTTTGACGATCGACAGCGCAACGATCGTCTGTCGTGCCCAGCACGCGAAGTCGTAGACGTTCAGGGGCACCGAGGCCGGGAGCAGGATCACCTCGGGCGGGAGCGCCGGCACGCGCTCCCATGACCACAGCCCGAACAGGGCCAACCACACATGGGTGAAGACGCGAGCTCGCTCGAGGCCACCTTCGCGGCGAATGAAGTCCGCGGCGACGAGCATGTGCTCGGCCTCGGGCGGATCGCCGGCGAGCCGCAGCCCCCAGTAGGCCTCGATCGTCGTGGAGAGCTCGCCGGGGCCTTCGTGAAAGTTCGCCCAGCTGCCGTCCGCGCGTTGCTGGGAGCGGATCCACGCGGCTGATCGCTCGGTCTGATCGGCGCGGCGAATGCCGAGGAACTCGCGCAGGAGCATGTCCTCGGCGTCCATCGTGACGTTGGTTTGCAGCTCTCCGCGCCACCAGCCAGCGTCCTCTTGCAGCGAGAGCAGGTGCTCGCACGCGAGCTCAACCGCGACTCGCGCCTCGCTGCGGGCCTCCAAGGTCAACTGTGGCACGCCGACAACCTAAATCTTTTTGTCCCGAAGCGATAGTTGCGCACGCACGTTCCCACTCACGGCCCTCACGATGACACCTCCGAGCCGGCGGGCACGAGCACGTTCGGCGGGGCCAGCGTGATCACGTGATCACGCAGCGCCGCGTCGCTGACGAGTCGCGGGACGGGCGAGCGGTAGCGGTAGACGATCAGCCCGTCGATGTTCAGACGCGCGACGAGGTGAAAGCCGGGCGCCGGCGGCTGCCCGGCAGACCCACGCAGGGGCGCATAGCCGGTCTCGTCGATCTCGCTCACCCGTACCGAGCTGCCCTCATGCAGACCGTGCAACCCCGGCAGGTAGTACTCCAAAGGGGCGGAGCCAAGCTCGACGGTCGTGATCACACGATCGCCGGTCGCCCCACGAAGAGCTCTCGCGACGTCCCGCCAGTTGCCCCGCTGCAGGCGTGGGCTCGCATCGACGTCGAGTGAGACCGCGAGGAACGCGAGCACGATCAGCGCCGCGAGCGCGATGCCTGCGCGCCCGGTCCCGGGCCACACGAGCACCACAGCGATCACAGCGGTGACGGGGATCATCGCCGCAACCAGGTTGCGAGGCGCGAGATAATCCGCTCCGAACGCGACGAGCACGATCGGGACGAGTACCCCGCAGGCAGCGATCGCAAGCACGAGCAACAGCCTGCGCGTTGCCGCCGTGAGCTCAGGGCTCGATCGCCAGCTCTGGCGCATGCGCCGCGCTCCCAGGGCGAGCCCGGCGAGGATCGGCAGCGCCACCAACAGCTCGATCCCATGGCCCAATGGCGACCCGGAGTAGCCCGTCAGGTAGTACTGCGGGATCGCTTCGAGGCGTTCGCGCAGCGGCCAGCGCCCGATCCACTGCGTGCCGTGACCTCCTTGGGCTGAGATCAGGGGCAGCAACGCCAGCCCGACCACGACGAGCGCGCCCACCGCCCCGAGCGCGGCACGCCTGCGTGATCTCGACCACAGCAGCCACAGCACCATTGGGATCAGCAGGAAGATCGCGAAGTACTGCGTCAGCAGCGCGAGCGAGCCGGTGAGAGCGAATGCGGCCATGCGCCCCGGGGTGGGCTCGCGCGTGGCGCGCAGGAAGCAAAGCAGCGTCAGGGCTCCCATCAGCACGAACAGCCCGTACGCGCGCGCCTCCTGCGAGTACCAGACGAACAGAGGGTTGACGGCGACAAGCGCCGCGCAGAGCACGGCCGCCCGGCGCGTGTGCGAGCGGCCCGGGCCTTCGATCTCCGCAGTGATCGCCCACGCGACCGGCACGCTCGCAATCCCGGCGATGGCCGAAGGCAGCCGCAGCGCGATCTCACCGGTGCCGAGCACGCGAGCGTCCGCCCACGCGATCACGTACCACAGCGGCGGGGTGTTCTCGCTGTGGACGACCGAGCGCAGCGTCGCCCACAGGCTCGGATGCAGCACGTGGACGGGCGTGAAGGCCTCGTCGTACCAGAAGCTCTGCAGGTCGAGTGTCGACAGGCGGATCGCGGCAGCGAGCAGCGTCAGCGCAAGCAGCGGCCACCACGAGGACAACCACCCGCGCGCACGCCCGCGCGGCACTGCCACCGCGTGGGTGGCTGCGCTCACCGCGGGCATCTCCCCCGGCCGGCCGTCCCGAAGCAGGCGAAGCGGTTGGCCGGCAGGTCGGGGTGATACGGGTACACGTACCAGCCGCCGTGAACCGTGCGCATGCCGTCCGCCTGCGACCCCCAGATCGCCAGGCAGATCTGCGTCCTTGCCCCCGGCGGGCCCGGGCTGGTGTTGCCGCAGAGCAGGTCGTGCTCGCTGCCCACGCCCAGCGTTTCCTGGTCGATCGAGACGTTGAGGTAGTCGTGGTGGGTGTAGTGGCGCCACGTGCTGAGGTCGGCGACCAGTCGATGGTTGATGCCCGCCTCGCGGCTGAGGTCATTGACCGTGGCGAGGGCGAAGAACAGGCCCACGAGCACGAGCACGATCGTCTCGATAACCCACGTACGGCTCATCTCACCGGCACCAGCAGCGGCGAGATCTGATGGAGCACGAACAGCCCCTGCACCGCGAGCGTCGCCGCCAGCAGGCGTCGGTCGCGGGTGACGACCGCGAGCGGGAGCGGCCACAGGATGTACCACGCCAGCAGCCAGGTGCTGGTGACGGCGATGGCGAGCAGCGCCCAACCGGATGCTGCGACCCAGTCATAGCCGCGCCAAGTCCGCCACAGCAGGTGCAACACGATCACGACCAGCGCCGCCTTCAGCAGATCATGGTCGACCGGAAACACGCCCGGCTTGCCGAACAGGTGAGCGATCTCGTTCGCGAAGCTGTCGGTCGAGACGAATGCCGCGTCGCGGTTGAGCGCCGAGACGAGGTCTATTCCATGGATCCCAAAGACGGCGAAGCCGAGCGCCGCGCCGAGCGCGAGCGCCGCGAGCGCCCCGAGAAGCATCGCCGGCCGATGTCTGAGGCGGTCGCGTGCGGAGACGATCATGAACGGCAGCAGCACGGCTACGGTCGCCTTGATCAGCGCTCCAGCGACCACCCACGCAGCGGCTCCAGCTTCGCGGCGAGCGCTTGGCGTCCCGACGACCATGAGACTGACGGCCGCCATCATCGCGAGCATCATGATCAGGTCGTTGTGGGCGCCACCGAGCCCGTAGATCACAAACAGCGGGTTCGCGCCGACTGCGAGGATCGCGAGCACCGGATCGAAGCCGCGAGCGCGGGCACAGCGCCAGGTGAGAGCGAGCAGGCCGGCGCTCGCCAGCAGCGCCTCCAGCTTCATCGCCCACACCGCGCCGACGACCCCGAGCAGCCCCAACGGATAGGAGAGGATCGTGTACAGCGGCCCGTAGGCGGTGGCCACGTGGATCCAGTCTTCTCCCACGTACCGAAACACGGGATCGCCGGCGATCGCCGCCGGCCCGTGGGTGTAGGGGTTCAGCCCGTGCTCGACCCCCATGCGCGCGTATGCGATGTAGCTGAAGACGTCGGTTGAGAGCAGGATCGGCCCGGCGAACACGATCAGCTGCAGCGACGCGATCAGGACGATCGCCCAGCGTTTGGAGATCACGCCGGGGTGGGAGCGGTCTATCGCCGTGTGGCGGGCGAGCACGAGCAGGCCCGCGTAGGCGGCGCTGGAGACCAGCAGCGCAATCAGGAAGACGCGATAGCCCAGACGCTCACCGCTTCCCTGCAGCCACGCGCTTATGTCGGGCGACTTCGGGATCAGCGGCGAGAGGCCGGCTGCGCCGTCGAGGACGATCTCCGCGGCTGCGGCGACGAGCGCCAGCGCCAGCAGCGTGGCCAGCGCGGGCGTCCAAGCTACGGTGCGGGCACGGGCGAGCGGTGGCTCGCTGTGCGCGGCCACGCTCACGAAGCGGTGAGGCTCACAGCGCGGTCCAGACGGTCTTCGTCTCCAGATACGCGTCGAGGCCGTCGTGACCGTGCTCACGTCCGATGCCGGACGCCTTGAAGCCGCCGAACGGGGCAGCCGGGTCTACGACCCCCCAGGTGTTGATGTAGACCATGCCTGCGTGCAGCATCGCGGCCAGTCTGTGGGCGTTGCCGACATCGCGCGTCCACACGCCCGCGGCGAGCCCGTAGTCGCCCTCGTTGGCGCGGGCGGCGACTTCCTCGAGCGTGTCGTAGGGAGACGCGACGAGCACCGGGCCGAAGATCTCCTCTCGCGAGATGCGCAGATCGTCGGAGGTCGTGCTGAACAGCGTCGGTGCGACGAAGTAGCCGCCGCTGTCGCTCAGCGTGGCCTCACCGCCGGCGAGCACCTCGGCGCCTTCCGCGCGCCCGGCTTCGATGTAGCCCATCACCCGCTCGAGCTGCTCGGCAGATACGACCGGGCCCAACTGGGTGCCCGGGTCCAGGCCGGGCCCCACGCGCGCCTCCGTGGCCGCCTGTGCGAGTCCGCTCATGACCTCGTCGAAGCGGTCCGCCGGCACGAACAGCCGCGAGCCCGCGTTGCAGGCCTGGCCGGTGTTGAAGTAGATCGCCTGGAAGGAGCCCTTGACGGCGGCATCGAGGTCGGCGTCGGGCAGGATGATGTTCGGGGACTTGCCGCCGAGCTCGAGCGTCACGCGCTTGAGCGCGCGGCCGGCCTTGGAGCCGATCTCGCGGCCGACCGCGGTCGAGCCGGTGAACGCGATCTTGTCGATATCGGGGTGATCGACGAGCGCCGCGCCGGTGCTTCCATCGCCGGTGAGCACGTTGATCACGCCTGGCGGGAAGCCGACCTCGAGCGCGAGCTCGCCGACACGCAGCGCCGACAGCGGCGTCTGCTCGGCGGGCTTGAGCACGACCGTGCAACCGGCGGCGAGCGCCGGTCCGAGCTTCCAAGCGGCCATCAGCAGCGGGAAGTTCCAGGGGATGATCTGGGCGCACACGCCAACGGGCTCGCGGCGCGTGTAGCAATGCATGTTCGGCGCGCTCACCGGCAGCACACCGCCCTCGATCTTCGTCGGCCAGCCGGCGAAGTAGCGCAGGTGCCCAACGGCGCCGTTGACATCGACGTACTGGGCGAGCC
Organism: uncultured Solirubrobacteraceae bacterium; assembly: GCA_963759265.1. Taxonomy (GTDB): domain Bacteria; phylum Actinomycetota; class Thermoleophilia; order Solirubrobacterales; family Solirubrobacteraceae; genus Palsa-744. Next base: position 2,283,978 of record CAVWYR010000001.1, on the reverse strand, counting down.
CGACCGGCTTGCCGTTGTCGAGCGACTCGATCTGCGCGATTTCCTCGGCGCGCTCTTCGATCGCATCCGCCAGTGCATGCATCAGGCGCTCGCGTCCGGCGGCCGGCATCGTCGACCAGGGGCCCTCTGCGAAGGCGCTGCGCGCGGCGCCCACCGCGCGCTCGACATCTTCGGGCCCACCGAGCGCGATCTCTGCGATCTCGCGCCCGCTCGCGGGATCGAGCGTAACGAACGTGCGCCCGTCTGCGGCGTCCAAACGCTCGGAGCCGATCAGCAGACGATGTGACTGGGAGATGAACTCGCGCGCGGGTGCGCTCAGCGCGTCGGGGAGGGAAGCTGCGGAGATAGTAGTCATGCAGGGAGCCTACCTCGCGCGGGCATCGCGAACGCATATGCTCCGCGCGATGGCCGCGGCTTCGAAGGCTGTGCTGATAAGCGGGTGCTCCTCTGGCATCGGCCGCGCGAGCGCACTGCAGCTCGCGCGCTCGGGCTGGACGGTCTACGCGAGCGCGCGCAGGCTCGAGTCGATCGCCGACTTGGCGCAGGCCGGCTGCCGCACGCTGGCGCTCGACGTGACCGACGAGGGCTCTATGCAGACCGCCGTGGACGCGGTCCTCGCCGCCGAGGGCGCGGTCGGTGTCCTCATCAACAACGCCGGCTACAGCCAGAGCGGGGCGATCGAGACGGTGCCGATGCATGCCGTACGCCGGCAGTTCGAGACGAATGTCTTTGGCCTCGTGCGCCTCACGCAGCTCGTGCTGCCGGGCATGCGCGCGCAGGGTTGGGGCAGGATCGTGAACGTCGGCTCGATGGGTGGGCGACTGTCGTTCCCCGGTGCCGGTCACTACCACGCCACCAAGTACGCGCTGGAGGCGATCTCCGATGCCTTGCGCTTCGAGCTGCGCGGCTTCGGCATCGACGTGACCCTGCTCGAGCCGGGGCTGATCACGACCGAGTTCGGCGATGCCGCGAGCGCGAGCATGGAAGACCTCGAGGACCCGCAAGAGGATCCCTACGCGCACTTCAACACGAGCGTCGCAGCCGCCACCAGGGAGGCATATGAGGGCCCGATGCGTCACCTGGGCGGCGGGCCCGAGCGCGTCGCGAAGGCGATCGAGCGGGCGCTCACGCGCCGCCGTCCGCCGTCGCGGATAACGATCACCGCCTCCGCCAAGCTTTCGATCGCGACCCGGCGGCTGTTGAGCGACCGCGCCTGGGACGCCGCCATGCGCAGCCAGTTCCCGCAGCCGAAGTAGCGCCCGCCGCGCCTTTGATGCCGGCTAGCTGAGCAGCGGAAGAGCCGGCTGCGGGCGTCCAACCTCGAAGCCCTGCGCGTAGTCGACGCCGTAGCTGCGCAGCATGCTGATCGTCAGCTCATCGCCGACGAACTCGGCGATCGTGCGCCTGCCCATGCCACGAACGACGCCGGCGATCGCCCTCACGACGAGCTGGTCGGTCCGTGATACGGGCAAGAGGCGGATGAAGTCTCCGTCGATCTTCAGGTAGCTGAAGGGGAGGTGCTTGAGGTACTGAAATGAGCCGAAGCCGGCGCCGAAATCATCCAGGGCGACCGCACAGCCGAGCTCGAGCACGCCACTGCAGAAGGCTCTCGCGCTGTCCATGTCGGAGATCGCGGCCGTCTCGGTGACCTCGATCACCAGCCGCGAGGGGTCGATCCCGTGACGCAGCAGGCGGCGCTCGATCAGCGCGAGCATCCCGGGGTCGGTGACCGACAGCGCCGAGAGGTTCATGGCGATGCACACCTCGGCGCCCCGCGGCGAGCCGAGGAGCGTGGTGATCTTCTCCAGCACCATCCGGTCGATCTCACGGATAAGCCCGTAGCGCTCGGCGGCCGGCAGGAAGTCGCCGGGAGCGACCAGCTCATCCGGCTCATCGGCGAGCCGCAGCAAGGCCTCGAAGTGAGAGACAGTGCCGTCCTCGAGCGAGACGATCGGCTGGAAGTGCAGCACGAACAGAATCCTCCGCGAGGGCGCGCCGCAGGCGCGCGAGCCACGGGCGTCGGCGCAGCCCCGCAGGTGAGCAGAACTCCTCCGCGAGCGCGCGCGCGTCGAGCAGCTCGCGATAGTGCCAAGGCGAAGGCGGCGTTCTCACGGACACGCGCGGAGCGGTGTGGGTGCTCGTCGTGCTTAGCATCGCCGCCAAGGGTCTTCGACGGCGCCGCGGGCTCACCTGCGCGGCTCAGCTGCGCTTGGGATTCATGTGCGGGCGCCGCGCACGGTCGGACACCACGAGCAGCAGCGCGACGAGCACGAAGTTCATCACCACCGAGGACCCCCCGTAGGCGACGAACGGCAACGTCACGCCGGTGAGCGGGATCACGCGCGTGACGCCGCCGACGATCACGAACACCTGCATCGCGATCACGAACGAGAGTCCGGTCGCGAGCAGCTTGGAGAACGAGTCGCGTGCGAGCACCGCCGTCTTCAACCCGCGCGCGACGAGCAGCAGATACACCAGCAGCAGCGCCGCCGCACCGACCAGGCCGAGCTCGTCGACGATGACCGCGTAGATCATGTCGCTTTCAGGAACGGGCAGGATCGAGCGGTGCACGATGTGGTGGTTGGCGAGTTCGACCGGGTACTGCAGCAGCGAGCGGTCAAAGCCCGTGCCGAGCAGTCCACCGTCCGCCTGTGCGAACAGCGACTGCGCGAGCTGATAGCTGCCGCCTTCGGCCCTTTCGTAGAGCACTTTGTTGAAGGGGTGTTCCCAGGCGAGCACGCGCGCCTCGACGTGGCTGACGTGACCCGCGAGATACCACGCACCGAGAGCGAACAGGACGATGCCGATCAGCGGGAACGAGAGTCGTCCGGTGGCCACATACAGCAGCGCCAGGAACGCGCCGTAGAACATCAGCGAGGTGCCGAGCTCACGCGTCAACAGCAGCGTCGCCATCGCCGCGCCCCACACGATCAGCATCGGCCCGAACTGCTTCATCGGGGGGATCGTCAAGCCGAGCACACGACGCCCGGCCATCACCAGGATCTGCCGGTTGTCGCGCAGGTAGCTCGCGAGGAAGATCACGATCGCAACCTTCGCGAACTCGGCCGGCTGGAAGGACACGCCACCGACATGGATGTCGAGGTAGGCACCGTTGACCTGTTCGCCGATTCCCGGCACCCGCGGCAGCACCGTCAGGCCGATGCCGACGAGCGCGATCGTGTAGCGATAACGCTCGAGCACCCCCACGCCGCGCCGACGCAGGACGATGATCGTCGCCGCGAACAGCACCAGCCCGAGCACCATCCACTGCGCCTGCTGGCGGGCCAGCGTCGGTTCGATGCGGTAGACCATCACGATCCCGACGCTCGCGAGCACCGCCACCAGCGGGAACAGGTACGGGTCGGCGTAGGGCAAAGCGATGCGGATCACGATGTGCGCCGCCAGGCACAGCCCCAGGAACAACGCGCCGTAGGCCAGCGACACGCTGGAGATGTGGTTGAACGTGACGTTCGTAGCCGCGCCCGGCGAGTTGTTCTGCGCCTGGATGAAGATCGCCGTGAAGCCGCCGGTGACCAGCAGCGCGGAGGGCACGAGACCCAGGAGCTCGCGGTTGCGGGCGCTCAGCATCTGACCGAGCGTACCCATCTATCCGGCGCTTGCGCTCCGATCAGACCGCTACGCTTGCTGCGAAGCGCGCCGCTTGGGAGACGGCGCCAGCCTGTCCTCGCGCTCTATGACCTGTCACGTCTTGATACGCCATGAATGATGAGCGCGCACCCTCGCTGTGGTGGGGCATGTGGAAGCGTTTCCTGCTCGCGGGCGTGCTGATCGTCGTGCTGAGCGGCACGGCGACAGCAACAGTGGCGCTCAACAAGATCACGACGATCGCCGACGAGGTCTTCCCCACGCTCAGCCACATCAGCGCCCCCAAAGGGTTGCTGACGCCGGAATACGGCGGCGGCCCGCAGACCTTCCTGATCCTCGGCTCGGACAGGCGATCGGGCTCGAAGAACGCCGAAGAACGCGAATCCGCGCCCCACAGCGACACGATCCTGCTCGTGCGCTTCGACCCCGAACAGGGCCAGACCTCGGTGCTCTCGATCCCCCGCGACCTGATGGTCAACATCAGGGCACCGAACGGTGAAGTCTACGAACACGAAAAGATCAACGCCGCCTACACGATCGGCAGCAAATTCGGGGGCGCCAACGGTGCGAGCGTGCTGGCCGCCGAAACGATCGTGCGCGAAGTCTTCCCGGAACTCAAGGGCCAGCTCAACGGGATCGTGGACGTCAACTTCTCGGGCTTCATCAAAGTCGTCGACACGCTTGGCTGCGCGTATGTGATGGTCGATCACCGTTATCTTCATGAAAAGGATGAAAACGGTGAAGAATATACGACGATCAACCTCGAGCCGGGCTACCAAAAGCTCTGCTACGAAAATGCGCTGGACTACGTGCGCTACCGCCACACCGACGACGACTTCGTGCGCGTAGCGCGCCAACAGGACTTCCTGCGCGCTCTACGCGAGCAGATCAACCCGAGCAACGAGCTCGGCCAGATCGACACGGTCGCCAAAGCCGTGGGCCACGCGATCAGAACGAACTTTCCAGCGACGGCGAGCGAGCTGATCCTGCTGGCGAAGCTCGTCGCCTTCTCACAAACCAAGCCGATACGCCAGGTCAAGTTCCAGACGACGAACATCGATGCCCAGCTCAACGGTGGCGACTACGTGACCTCGTCCCCGGAACTCGAGGCACAGACCCTGAACACGTTCCTCAACGGCCACGAACAGCTGCATCTGCCGGCTGCCAGGCCGTCATCACCGCACAAGCACCGTCACGGGCACGCCCACCACGCGAGCGCGGGACCGTCCGCAGCCGACCTGGACCTCTACCCCACCTCCTCCGCCGGCGAGAGCGAAGTTGTCAAAGCCGCCCTGGAAGTGCCCTTCCCGGTCCTCTACCCCACGCTTCAGACCGGCCAGGCCGAACAGCAGACGGTCCGCGCGTACCCGCTGAAGGACGAGAACGGCCGACGCCACCACGCGTATGTAGTGGTCTGGCAGCAGAACCCGATCGGCGGCTACTACGACTTCGAGGGCACCGACTGGCTCGGGCCGCCGCTGTTCGCCCACTCCCGCACCCAGGTCATCGACGGCATCGCCTACAAAATCGTCAACGACGGCGAACACATCCACGTCATCGGTTGGATCTCCGGGAACGTCCTCTACTGGCTGACAAACACGCTGCTCGAGGAACTCTCGAACCCGCAGATGATCGCCCTCGCCAAATCCGCGCAGCCGCTGCGCTGACGCTCCGCCCGCCCTGGCGGCGTGTGACCCGCGCTCAGCGAGACGCTGCCGCGGCCTGGTCGAGCGCGGCGTTCACGAGCGCGTCAGCCTCCGCGTTCTGTGCCCGCGGCACGGTCCGGATCGACCATTGCTCGAAGCCCTTAAGCGCCTGCATCGCTTCCAAATAGAGCGGGCGCATCGCCGGATGCTTGACCTTGTATAGACCTTGCACCTGCTTGGCGATCAGCTCGGAGTCACCGATCACCTCGACCTCGACGGCGCCTAGCTCGCGTGCACGCGCCAGCCCGAGCAGTAGCGCGCGGTACTCGGCGACGTTGTTAGTCGCGGTGCCCAGCAGCTGCGCGCCCTGATCGATCGTCTCTCCGTTGGGCGAGCTGATGACACACGCCGCGGCCGCTGGGCCAGGGTTGCCGCGCGCGCCACCGTCGACGTGAATGATCACCTTCATCGCGGCAGCAGTATGAAGCTAGCCGAGGACGCAGCGTCGCCGACGCGCGCCTGCAGGCGTAGTGTCAGGAAGCCTTGGCGAGTGGCAGAAGATCGCCGGCGACACGCGCGCGGCGCCGGTCGCGCACGATCCGCCGCTGCGCGTCCTCGCCGGCTAGCCCAGCCGATCCGGCGTAGCGCGCCCGCCGGTCGAACTTGCGCCGGTCGACGATCACGCTCACGTTCTCATCGCCGCTGTAGTGCTCGACGAGCTTCGGATACAGCTCGTCAGCCAGCGGTCTCGGTACAACGCAGTAGATCATCGTCCAACGATCTTACTCCGCACGCGCGAATACGCAAGCGCGCGAAACCGGATCGTCACACGTCCGCGAGCACCAGCGCCCCAGAGTCAACCGCGGCGGCGTTTGCGATGCGATCCTCGCGCCCCAGCTCCCCGAGCTCGGTGCCCTGCGCGATGACCTGCGCCTCAACGACCGGTTCGCTGAGATCGACCTCATAGCGATACCAGCACAGCTCCCAGGCGACGACGATCGAGACGACGCTCGCGAGGTGCTCGGAGGAGCGCACGTTCACGGCCGGGGCACCGAGCGAACGTGCCACGCCGGCGACGCGACGCGGAAACTCGCTTTCGTTGAAGACGGCGAGCGCCTGCTCGACATACGCAGAGGGCGGCTCACGAACGACACCCATCTCGGGCTCCGTTGCCGCGCCCGCGGCGGGCTCTGGAACTCCGGCCCGCTCCTGCCAGTCGCCGACGTCAGCGTCCGCGAACAGGTCGTAGGGCTCCTGCCCGCCGACGTGCCTGCCGGTGTCCGTCTGCGCGTGCCCGGCGGGTTCCGCCGCGCGCACGCCGGCCAAGGGGTCTGGCGCGGCGAGCTCCTCTCCGAGATCGTCCTGTGCGCGCGCGCTTTCCTGCGGCGCCGCCGTCAGAGAGTCCTCAGAGGACCTGTCGCTCTGTCGCATCCTGAACGGTGCGGGCAGTCGCTCGAAAAGGCTGCGTCCGCGCCGCGGGCGCATCGGCGGCAGACTCAGCGACTGGCTGTCGGTCTCGCGCATCCAGCCCTCGTGCGCCGCGCGCGGTGCGCACAGCTCACAGACGATCCTGCGCCGTCCGGCCGCGAGGAAGATGTTCTGCTGCTCGCCGCGCAGCAACCGTCGCTCGCACACCTCACACGCGACATCCGGCTGCGAGGTGACGATCGTGCGCGTGGCCATCGACCCACCAGACTACCTGCCGACGCCATCCTGCGCGTGTCCCGCCCGCGCGCCAGAGCGCGACAGCCGGGCCGGGGAGGTCTATGCGTGGACGGCCGCGCGCTCGCGACCTGCCTGCTCGACGACCTTCTGCGCGAGGTGCTCCGGCAGCTCTTCGTAGCGCAGGAACTCGAGCGTGTAGTCGCCCTGACCTTGGGTGATCGAGCGCAGGTCGGGGGCGTAGGCGAGCATCTCTGACATCGGCACCTCGGCCTTGATCTCGGTCATCGCGCCGACCGGCTCCATCCCGAGCGGGTGCCCGCGGCGGCTGTTGAGATCGCCGATCACGTCGCCGACGTGCGCCTCGGGCACCGACAGCGTGACAAGCATGATCGGCTCGAGCAGCACCGGGTCGGCGAGCGCAAGCGCCTGCCTCATCGCCTGCGCGCCCGCGAGCTTGAACGCGATCTCCGATGAGTCGACGGAGTGGTGCGAGCCGTCGAACAGCCGCACGCGCACGCCCTTGACGGGATAGCCGGCGAGCACGCCCGACTCCATCGCCTCGTGCACGCCCTTCTCGACCGCTGGAATGAACGAGCTGGGGATGACGCCGCCCTTGATCGCGTCGACGAACTCGAAGCCGGTCGCGTGCCCGGGATCATCCAGCGGCTGGATCTCGATGTGGCAGTCGCCGAACTGTCCCCGCCCACCCGATTGCTTCTTGTGGCGGCCGTGGGCGGCAGCGGTCGCGCGGATCGTCTCCTGGTAGGGCACCTGCGGCGGCTTCAGCGTGACCTCTACGCCGAAGCGCGAGCGCAGCCGGTCGACGATCACTTCGACGTGCACCTGCGAGAGCCCCGCGACGATCTGCTCCCCGGTCTGCTGGTCGCGGTGCAGATCGATCGTGGGGTCCTCCTCCTGCAAGCGCCGCAGCGAGGAGAGCACCTTGTCCTCGTCACCGCGGCTCTTGGGCTCGACGGCGAAGGCCATCACCGGCGATGGCAACTTCAGCGCCGGCATGTCGATCCGCTCGTCGCGCGCCGCCAGCCAATCCCCGGCGCGTGTCTCCTTGAGCTTCGCCACCGCGCCGATGTCGCCCGGCCCGAACTCCTGCACGTGCTCCACGTCCTTGCCGGAGAACACGACAAGCTGTCCGATCCGCTCCTTGACGTGGGCGCGTGTGTTCAGCACCTGGCTGTCGGCGCTCAGCACCCCCTGGTAGACGCGCAGCAGGTTGATGCGTCCGGCGAACGCGTCCGCCCGAGTCTTGAACACGTAGGCGAACAACTGCCTGTCCTCCTCTGCGCTGAGCTCGACCTCGCCGACCTTCAGCGCGCCGTGCTTGACCGGCGAGGGTAGGTCCTCGACGATCGCTTCGAGCAGGCGCGTCGTGCCGAGGTTGGATGTCGCCACGCCGCAGACGACGGGGAAGATCTTGCCGTGGTTGGTGCCCTCCTTGAGCGCGCCGACTATCTCCTCGTGCGAGATCTCCCCTCCCTCCAGATAGCGCTCCATCAGCGAGTCCGAGACTTCGCACACCTCGTCCATCAACTTCTCTCGATACTCGTCGGCGAGCTCTGCTTGGGCGTCTGGGATCGGGATCTCGCTCCAGCCGCCACGCTCTGCCGAGTCCTGGCGATAGGCCTTCATGTCGACGAGGTCGATGACCCCCTCGACGTCGTGTTCGGAGCCGATCGGTATCTCGGTTGCGACCGCGTGCGGGCCGAACGCGCGCTTGAGCTGCTCGAGCGTTCGGAAGAAGTCCGCGCGCTCGCGGTCGAGCATGTTCACGAACAGCATGCGCGCGATGTCCAGCTCCGCCGCACGGGCCCACAGACGCGTCGTCGAGACCTCCACGCCCATGACCGCGTTGACGACGAACACCGCCGACTCGCACACGCGCAGCGCACCCAGCGCGTCCGCGACGAAGCTCGGCTCGCCGGGCGTATCGAGCAGGTTGATCTTGCGCTCCTGCCACTGAAACGAGCTGAGCGTCGCCGAGATCGACATCTGGCGGGCCTGCTCGTCCGGGTCGGCGTCGGAGACCGTGCTGCAGTCGGGAACCGACCCGAGGCGTTTGGTAACACCTGCCTCGAACAGCAACGCCTCATGCAGCGCGGTCTTCCCCGACCCTCGATGTCCTACGAGGGCTACGTTGCGAATCCGATCCGCTGGGGAATGCATGGGTGTCTCCTTCCGCTGGTAGGAGCACCATATCGCCGCATCGCGGCCAGCGCTAGTGCTTCTCGACACTCGTCCTTCGACGAGCTCACGCTGCCGATGCACAAGCGCCGCGATTACAGCAAGGGTTTGGAGAGGGCGATCATCAGGCAGGCGGGCCTATCATGAGTCGAGGCATGGGACCGCAAATCGAGTTGGTCGTACAAGTGCGACGCGAGGATGGGATGTACTGGGCACAAGTGCCCAGCCACCCCGGCCTGTTTGCCTCTGGTGAGACGATGGACGAGCTGATCGAGGCTCTGGGTGAGGCGTGGGCGCTCTACGCGAGCGAGGACCGCTCGGCGCCACAAGCGACCGTCACCCCTGCGACGCAGGTCCTTCACGTTCTCGTCCCGGCCTAGAAAGCGACCTGCGCCTACGCACGCGAGCGACCGAGGACAAAGCCTCGCGCCGGCCCACGGACGCGAGCTCAGTCGTCGAAGGACTCCTCCTGCATGCGCGAGCGCAGGCGCAGGACGGCCTTGGTGTGCATCTGCGAGACGCGCGACTCGGTCACGCCGAGAACCTCGCCGATCTCGCGCAGGGTCAGGTTCTCGTAGTAGTAGAGCGCGATCACGAGCTTCTCGCGCTCGGGCAGTTTCGCGATCGACTCCGCGATTCGGTCCTTCAGGTCGCCGACGTCGAGCGCTCTGGCCGGGTCGGGCGCGCCGGGGTCCTCGATCGTGTCCATCAGCGAGACCTGATCGCCGCTCGAGTCCGAGACGCTCCACAGCTCGTCCAGCGCGACGATCGAGGAGTGCGAGATCGCCAGCAGCGACTCGTTGAGTTCGTCAACCGTGATGCCGAGCTCGGCCGATAGCTCCTGATCGGTCGGGGCGCGCTGCAAAGTGTGCTCGAGCTTGGCGTTCGCCCGCTCAACTTCGCGGGCGCGGGCGCGCACGCTGCGCGGCACCCAGTCCAGCGAGCGCAGCTCATCGATGATCGCGCCCTTGATGCGCATGATCGCGTAGGTCTCGAACTTGATGTCGCGGGACAGGTCGAAGCGCTCGATCGCTGAGATCAGGCCGACCAGGCCGTATGAGATGAGGTCGGCCTCCTCCACGTGCGGGGGAAGGCCCGCAGCGGTGCGTCCAGCGACGTACTTCACCAGCGGCGAGTAGGCGACCACCAGCCGCTCGCGCACGCGACTGTCCCCTTCGGTCTTATAGCGCCGCCACAGTTCGCGCAGCTCGATCGGTTTGACGTTCGTCTCCAGGGTTCCTTCCCCCCTAGGGGCGGGTGGGCATCTCAATCACGCCCGAGGGTGACTGCTGGCATAGGCGCTTCTAAGCCTGGCGGACTCTACCCGAGTATAAATCTGGGTGCTCGACACGCTGGCGTGGCCCAGCAGCTCCTGGATCGTTCGCAGGTCCGCCCCGCCGTCGAGCAGATGCGTGGCGAAGCTGTGTCGCAGCGCGTGCGGCGAGGAGCCCTCGGCGACGCCTATGCGCGCCGTCCACGTGCGCAGCCGGCGGCGCACGTCGCCCGTGCCGAGCGGCCTGCCGGTCTTGCTGAGGAACAGCGCCTCGCTCGTACCGGCGCCAGCGGGCGCGGTGAGCGCAGGGCGAGCCCGCTCCAGGTACAGGCGCACGGCCGCAAGCGCCAGCTCTCCGACCGGCACGAACCGCGTCTTCCTGCCCTTGCCTTCGACGCGCAGCTGCTCCCCGTCGTGGTCGACGTCGGCGCGGCTCAGCGAGACGATCTCCTCGGCGCGCAGACCCGAGGCGTAGGCCAGCTCGAACATCGCGCGGTCGCGCAGCTCCAGCGGACTGGAGGCAGGGATGCCGTCGAGTAGACGCGCGGCCTCGCGTTCGCTCAACACGCGCGGCAGCTTCGTCCCGCGCCGAGGTGTCGAGACCAGCTCCGCCGGGTTCTGCGCAATCCGGCCGTGCTCGCGCTGGCTCGCGAACAGCGCGCGCAGCGCGGCGAGCTTGCGCGCCGATGTGCTCGGCGCGGCCGGGCCGCCGCTCGCCGAGCCTTCCGAGAGCTTGGCTATGTAGCGGCGCACATCCTTCGGGCCCACCTCCTCTGGCGTTTTGTCGTGAGCGATCGCCCAGCGCGCGAACTGCCCCACGTCGACCGCGTATGCACGGCGCGTGCGCTCGGCCGCATCGCGCCGTTGCAGATCCTCGCCCAGCAGCGCTATCGCCCGTGCCCAAGGGCCGTGCAGCGGCGTTTGCTCATCGGCCACGGCCCCCTCAGCTAGCAAGCTCATCTGTCGCTGTACTTCGCCGCCGCCCCTTCTCCGCCTGCCTGCAGACGCCGATCGCCCGTGGGCTAGAGTCAGTCCATGGGCTCCAATGCACAGGCACAGGCGTCAGTCGACCCGCTCGCCGCGTATGGGCCGCTCGGGCGCTCGCCGTGGCTCGACGTCGATTGGCGAACGCACCAGCGCTGGATCGTGATCGACGGCCAGCCGCTCAACACGGTCGAGCTCGGCCCAGAACGCGCGTCGGCCGACGGCGACACCGATGTCGGCCAGCCACTGGTGTTCGTGCACGGCCTGTCGGGCAGCTGGGCCAACTGGCTCGAGCAGTTGCCGGTGTTCGCGGCCGAGCATCGCGTGGTGACGCTCGATCTGCCCGGCTTCGGGCACTCGCCGATGCCCTCGCAGGAGATCTCGATCAGCGGCTATGCGCGCCTGCTCGACCGTCTGCTCGGCGAGCTCGGCATCGATGCTGCTGCGGTGGTCGGCAACTCGATGGGCGGCTTCGTCGCGGCCGAGCTGGCGATCGCGTGTCCCCAGCGGGTCGAGCGGCTCGTACTCGTTTCTGCCGCAGGTGTATCGACGACCGCTCAGGCGCAGCCCGGGCTGGGACGGGTGGTGCCGAGGATGCGGCGCCTGGAGACGGTGCTCGCCACAAGTGGTGCCTGGTTCGCATCCCGGTCCGATGCCGTCGCGCGGCGTCCACGCCTACGCGAGGCGGCGCTGAACGTCGTCGTGCGCCACCCGCACGACCTGCCCGCAGCGCTCGCCGCCGAGCAGCTGCGCGGAGCCGGCAAGCCCGGCTTCATCCCGGCGCTGCAGGCGATTCTCGACTACGACATCCGCGAGCGCCTGCCGGAGATCGCGTGCCCGACGCTGGTCGTGTGGGGCGACAGCGACCGGCTGGTCACGGTCAAGGACGCCGACGTGTTCGCCGAGCTGATCCCGAACTCGCGCAAGGTGATCTTCAAGGACACCGGCCACGTCGCGATGCTCGAGCGCCCGGCTGCCTTCAACGCGCTGCTCAAAGACTTCCTCGCCGAGTAGCCATCAGCGCGCTACCGCGCCCTCGGCCGCGCTGCCGACGAGCTTGGCGTACTTCTGGACCGCGACGTCGATGTGCTCGTCCGCGCGTGCCGGTTGACGGTAGGCGCTGACACGCGCCGCTATCTCCTGATCGGAGAGCGCCACGTCGAGCCGCCCTGTGTCAGCGTCGATTGTCACCTCATCGCCGTCTTTCAGCGCCGCTATCGGGCCGCCGCGAACCGCCTCGGGCGCGACATGGGCCACCATGAAGCCGCGTGTGGCTCCCGAGAAGCGACCGTCGGTGATCAGCGCGACCTCCTCGCCCAGACCCTCCCCCACGATCGCGGCGGTCACCGACAGCATCTCGCGCATCCCCGGCCCGCCCGCGGGCCCCTCAGCGCGAATCACGACCACATCACCGGCCCGCAGCTCGTGGGCGAGCACCGCCGCCATCGCCGCCTCCTCGCCGTCGAAGACCCGCGCAGGCCCGACGTGTTTGCGGCGCTCGTGGCCAGAGAGCTTGACGACACAGCCATCGGGGGCGACGTTGCCACGAAGGATCGCGAAGCCCCCGGTCGCTTTGATCGGGTCCTCGAGCGGGCGCACGACTCGCTGCCCGGCGCTCTCGACGGCCTCCTCGGCGTGCTCGCCGATCGTCTTGCCGGTCACGGTCGGCGCATCGGCGTTCAGGATCCCCGCCTGCTTCAAGCGCGCGAGCACGAGCGGCACACCACCGGCTTCGTAGAGCTCGGTCGCGACATATTGTCCTCCGGGCTGCAGGTCGCACAGCAGCGGCGTTCGCTCGGAGATCGCCTCGAACTCGTCGATCTCCAGCGGCACGCCCATTTCGTGCGCGACCGCGAGCAGGTGCAGCACCGCGTTGGTCGAGCCTCCGCTGGTGGCGACGGCCGCGATCGCGTTTTCGAGTGCCGGCTTGGTGATCACATCGCTCGGGCGCTGGCCGCGGCGCAGCACGTCCATCACCAGTTCGCCGACCTGCACGGCGACCTCGAGCTTGCGCCCGTCCTCGGCGGGGACCATCGCCGTGCCGGCGGGCGAGATGCCCAGCGCCTCGAACGCCATCGCCATCGTGTTCGCCGTGAACTGCCCGCCGCACGCGCCGGCTCCGGGCGAGGCCACCTCCTCGAGCTCGTGCAGCTCCTGCTCGGTGATCTTGCCGACGGCGAACTGCCCGACCGCCTCGAACACCTGCAAGATGGTGACCTCCTCGCCCTTGTAGTGGCCCGGCTTGATCGAGCCGCCGTAGAGCATCAGCCCCGGGATGTTCAGGCGCGCGAGCGCCATCACCGTGCCCGGGATCGTCTTGTCGCATCCAGAGATCGTCACGAGCGCGTCGAAGCGATGCGCGCTGGCGACGAGCTCGATCGAGTCGGCGATCACCTCGCGCGAGACCAGCGAAGCGCGCATGCCGGAGGTGCCCATCGTGATGCCGTCGGAGATCGCGATCGTGTTCAGCTCCATCGGCGTGCCGCCGGCGGCGCGAATGCCCTCCTTGACCTTCGCGGCGAGCACGCGGTTGTTGAAGTTGCAGGGCATCGTCTCGATCCACGAGTGCGCGACGCCGATGATCGGCTTGGCGAGATCCTCGGCCGAGTAGCCGATGCCGTGCAGATAGGAGCGTGCTCCCGCGCGCTCGGGCCCCTCGGTGAGGGCGCGGCTGCGGTGCTTGACGTCGAAGGAGCCTGTTGTGCTCACGCGGCGCGCAGGTTATCGGGACCCCGCCCGCTGCGCCTGGCCCACCTGGGCGCGCCGGCACCGGAATCCCGCGCCGGCTCCTTCCCGCTCGCTTTCCAGCGCGTGCGCTCCTGCTCCCAGCGCTCCAGGCGCGCAAGGTCCTTTCGGACCCTGTCGGGATCGACCTGGCGACCGGGGAGGTGCATGTTCGCCGCGCCCACGAGCCGCCGCTCGTCGGCCGTCAGCGCCATCCACTTCGCGAGCACGTCGTCGGAGTCCGGTAGCCGCGCGCTGCCGTATGGCTTTGACTCGTCGGGGAACGCGACGCAGTACTCGTTGAGCAGCTCACCCGTGTCTGACACGTAGGCGACGATCGGCTTGTGCGGATAGATCAGGTAGGCGTAGCAGGCATGCTCGCCGCCCCCGCGCTCACCGAGCCCTCCCCACACGCGCAGGAAGCCGAGATCGCGATACATCGCCCAGTCGCGCTCCTCCACGCACGAGCGCAGCAGCGCGCGCGCGCGCTGCTCGGCGCGACGCTCACGTCCGGGGTCGTATCCGCTCGGCGCGCTCCCGCGCCGGCGCGCCGCCCACGACTGCACCGCGCGCACGAGCGTGCGCTTCAGCGTCGGTCGCTCGAGCTCCCACAGCAGCACGACAAAGACGATCGCCGCGGTGCACAGCGGCAACGCCATCCGCGTCTAGTGCGTCGCCGGGTGTGCGCCACCCGCGGCCCGCGGAAAGAAGATCACGCGCTCGGCGTCGCGGGGCACCTCGTCGAAGCTCTTGACGAGCTCTGCCTCGCGGCGGCCACCCGGCGAGGCGGTCGGCACCGCGGCCCACATGCCGGCGTCGAGCTCGCGACGGAATGCCTCGATCAGCTCGCGCTCCTGCTCCGGCACCGCCACGTCGCCCTCGGCAAGCACTATCTCGCCGTGACCTGGCTTCATGCGCAGGAGCTTCATCGTCTTTGGATTATGGCAAACGCGCGCGCGTCGATCGCCGGCAGCCGTCAACGGGCGCGCATGCTCGCGAGGTCGAGGACGTCGACCGGGCCCGCGCCGGCGCCAATGTCGCGCAGGCCCCGCGCGACCGCTTCTCCTGAGAGAGCGCGCGCGACGCGCGCTGCCTCCAGTGGCGTGCGCCCGAGCGCGAGCTGGGCGGCGAGCAGCGAGGAATGCGTGCAACCGGATCCGTGAGCGGCGCCGTCGGGGTGGCGCTCGCCCTCGATCTCGACGAGCGAGCCTTCACCGCTGGAGTCCACGAACAGGTCGATCGCGAGCGCGCGGTGACCGCCGGTGAGCACCACGACACTCGGGCCGAGCGACAGCACCGCGAGGGCGAGGGCGCGAACGCGGGCGCCCTCCCCGGCTGGCGCTGTCGCAGGGCCAACCCGCTCACCGGCGAGAGCGAGCGCCTCGGCGAGATTGGGGGTCAGCACGCTCGTTCGTGGCAGGATCTCCCGGACGAGCGCGTCTTCGGCAGCGGGCGCGAGCAGGCGCGCGCCCGACTCCGCGACCATCACGGGGTCGACGACGACGGGCGTTCCCGAGGGCAGCTCGTCGAGCGCCTCGGCGACCGCGAGCACGACCTCGGCGCTCCCGAGCATGCCGACCTTCACGGCATCGACGCGAATGTCACTCAGCACCGCCCTGACCTGCGCGAGCACGATCTCGCCAGGTATCTGGTGGATCGCGCTGACGCCCAGCGTGTTCTGCGCGGTGATCGCGGTGATGGCGCTCGTGCCGTGCACGCCGCTGCGCGCGAACGCCTTCAAGTCGGCCTGGATGCCGGCCCCGCCGCCGGAGTCAGAGCCGGCGATCGTGAGGACCGTCGGCGTCAGCGCTCTGCGGAGATCGCGGGCCGGTTGCGCGCCGGAAAGATCGTGTAGCTGCCGATCGCGCTCACGAGCAGCCGTCCGTCCTCGTGGTGGACCTCGCTGCGCATCACGGCGGTGCGGCGATTGCGGCGGTCGAGCGTGGTGCGGCAGATGATCTCGCCCTCGACCGCCGTCTGGACGTAGTTGATCGAGATCGAGATCGTCGCGATGCGCTCGTCGGCGGTCGTCTGCACCCACAGCGTCGAGCCCATGCAGTAGTCGACCATCGCGTACGTGGCCACGCCCGAGAGCAAGCCGCCGCCATTGATCAGCTCGGGCCGAATGTTCAGGCGGACGGTCTGGGGGTCCTCCCAGCGCAGACCCATGAAGCTGCTGACGCCGTCGAGCGAACGCGGGCCTCCGGAGCGGCGGCGCTGCCCCGAGGCGGTGGCAGCGTCCTGCTCCGCGACACCATCGGAGGTGGCCCGATCGGGGCTGCTGCGATCCTCGCTCACGGCTTGCAGGCTACGCGAGCGCGGCCGCGTGTGCAGGGCGCACGGCGGCGGTCAACGACCGCCCTTGACATTCTCCATAATCTCGATATATTTAGTCGACAATGCCCGCTCACGCCGCTACCGCTCCGAAGCCCATCAGACTTCCTCGGGGGCTGCGGATTCGCGTCTTGCCGGCGCTGGTCGGCGTGAGCGGGCTATGTGCACGCAGCTGAAGGTCTGTTCTACCTCCCGTCCGGGGAGGGCGAGGCGTGCCCTCCCCGGACCCCTTTTTCCGACCGGCGCGAGGTCGCTTTGCTCGACCTATCCTCGGTAGATGAAAGCCAAGCTTCGATGGAAGCCAAGCCTCAAGCAAAGGACACCCAATGCCCCGAATCATCGTCACAGCCGATCCAGTCTCATCCCAGCTGACGGACGACACCCCGGTGCTGTTCGACGAGCAGGTGCGCTCTGTGCATCTGAGCACCGGCCACGCCGCCGCGCAGCTCGTGGAGCGCCTCGCTTGGGCGGTCAGCGACGCGGAGAGCGCCGAGGTACGCTCGGAGCGGCCTCCACGGCCGGCTCGACAGGTGAGAGGCCGTAGGAGCGCACCGCGCGCCCGCGCGGCTCGCCCGATCAACGCATAGAGCTCGCTGCCGGCGGGACTCCGCATCGCGGACACAGTTTTGACACGGCCTGCGCGCTGAATCGACACAGTTCTTACCCGCGCGTCACATTGATCGGCTTAGCGTGGGCCCGTGTCCGTGCGAGAGCCCCCGCGAGCAGCCACCAGCGGCCCTACGAGGGTCGCCCGCGTCGCCTCTCGCCACGAGTTGGGCCGCCTGGGCGAGGACCTTGCCGCGTCGCACCTCGCCCGGCTGGGCTGCGCGATCCTGGCGCGCAACGTCCGCACGGCCACCGGCGAGATCGACCTGATCGCGTTCGACGCGCGCCACAGCGCGCTGGTGTTCGTTGAGGTCAAGACTCGCCGAGTCCCTGCCGGCGCCAGGCGCGTACGCCCCGATCAGGAGCCGCTGCAGCGGCTGCGCGCGCCTCAGCGTGCACGCCTGCGGCGCCTGGCGTGCGCCTGGCTCAGCGAGCCGACGCGCCGCCGGCCGAGCGCGCGCACGATCCGCTTCGATGCGATCGGCGTGATCCTCGACGCGCGCGGCCGGCTGCTGCGACTCGACCACGTCGAGGGAGCTTGGTAGCGGCGAGGCGTCAAGGCGCGCGAGCGACGCGCAGGCCTCTACAGCGCCAGCTGCTGATAGGCGAGCGACTGAAAGGACATCCGGTGCAGCGGCGAGACGCCCTGGCGGAGGATCGCCTCGCGGTGCGAGGGCGTCGAGTAGCCGACGTGCTCGGCGAAGCTCCAGCCGGGATGCCGTGCATCCGCCAGGTGCATGAAGCGATCGCGCGTGACCTTGGCGACGATCGACGCGGCCGCGATCGCGGCACTCGTCGCGTCACCGTCGACGATCGCACGCTGAGGGTGCTCGAACTCCGCGACCGCGAATCCGTCGACGACGCAGATCACCCCCTCGGACACCCCTGCGGTGACGCCGCGCATGGCATCGCGCAGCGCCGCCAGGTTCGTCTTGTGAAGGCCGCGAGCGTCGATCCCGCGCACACACCGCGAGACCACGACGACCTTCGCGGCGCTGCGCATGACGAGCGGGTAGAGCTGCTCGCGCGCCTCGGCGGTGTGCTGCTTGGAGTCGTTCAGAGCGCCGAGCGAGCGCAGCTCGCGCGTCGTCAGCGCGTCGTAGTCGAACAGGACGCCGGCGGCTACCAACGGACCGGCCAAGCAGCCGCGCCCGGCCTCGTCCGCGCCGGCGACGAGGCGGTAACCGAGGCGGCGATCGAACGCGAACAGGCGCCTGCCGCTCCCAGCCCGGCGTGCCCGACGCCTCGCGCGCGCTGAGGAGCCGGCGCTACGCGCCACGTCCTCGGCTCGCACGTCGCGGCCGCTAGAGGGTCCCGATCCTGTCGGGAGGCCAGTAGGTGGCGATCGCCTGTCCGATGACCCATCCGGTGGGGACAGGTCCCCAGAACCTGCTGTCGTCGGATTCGCCACGATTGTCACCCATCATGAACCAGTGACCGGCGGGAATCTTGATCGGGTCGGGGAAGTTGCACTCGGGGCTCGAGCCGCACGGCCGGATGTAGGAGTCCTGCTCACGCACGAATTTCGTCGTGCCGGCGGCCTTGCGATAGACGTGGCCTTCCTTGATGTAGATTTCATCGCCCGGGCCGGCGACGATGCGCTTGATGAAGTTCACGCTCGCCTGCTTGGGCACCGGCGTCGCGCACGCGGCTTCGCCGAGCTTGATCACGTGTGGGGTCGGCCCGCACTCCTCCTGCTCGGCGCCTTCAGGCGGGTGGAACACGGCGATCTCGCCGACGTGGGGTTTGCCGAGGTCCATGCCGATGCGGTTGACGAGCACGCGCTGGCCGATCGCCAAGGTCGGTTCCATCGAGCCGCTCGGGATGCGATAGGGCTTGATGATGAAGGCCTGAATCCCGAGCGCGAGCCCCAGCGCGATGGCGATGATCACCACCAGCTCGACGATCGAGCTGACGATCGATTTGGAACCTTTGCCCGCGCTCTTCCTGCTCAACGAGAAATTGGTCGTGCGCTTCGTTTTTGAGCCCTTCCCGAGACCACGGGCGCCGGAGCTCTCGCCCTCGTCGGTCGTCGGGCCGGGGCTCACGCCTGCGTATCGCCGGCGGGAGCGCCTGCCTCGGCGTCACCAGCGTCGGAGGGGGTATCGGTAGCGTCCGCCGTCGTGGCGGACGCGTCGGACTCCGCGTCGAGGTGCTCCTCGACCCCGCCAGCGGGCTCGAGGATGGCCTCGCCCTCTCCCTGTGACTGCTCGACGACACTCTCGGCGACCGTCCCCTCCGCGGTCATCCCCTCGGCGTCGGTCGCCTCGGCGGACTGGGCCGACGTCGGCTCGGCCAGCAGGCCCGGCTCGACCGCCAGCTCGGGGCCGGTGTAGCGACGCTCGCGCACACGTGCACGCTTGCCGACGCGATCGCGCAGGTAGTAGAGCTTCGCGCGGCGGACATCACCGCGGGCCGCCAGCTCGATCCGCTCGATCTTGGGCGAGTGCAGCGGGAACATGCGCTCGACGCCGACCCCGAAGGACTGCTTGCGCACCGTGAATGTCTCGCGCGCGCCGTGACCCTGGCGCTTGATGACAACGCCCTCGAAGACCTGCACGCGGCTGCGTGCGCCCTCGATCACCTGAAAGTGGACCTTGACGCGGTCGCCCGGCGCGAAGTTGGGAACGCGGCGCAGTTGCGCGCGCTCGATGGTTTCGATGACGCTGCTCATAACGGTGAAAGGAGGGCGCGCTCGATCGGCCTCGCAGGCCCCGAGAGATCGGTCTCGGACAGCGCGAGGAGCAATGGTAGCGGACCGTCGGCCGGCTACGCCTCACCGGGCGAGGCAGGCTCTGCGGGCGCGCCGCCGGGGGGCTCCGCCCCGCGTTCGCGGCTGCGCTCTTGCCGCCAGCGCTCGATCCGCTCGTGGTGCCCGGAGAGCAGCACCTCCGGCACGTGCCAGCCGCGGTACTCGGCCGGGCGGGTGTAGTGGGGGTACTCCGGGTTCCCCTCGAGTGCCGCGCTGAAGGACTCCTCGCTGGCGGAGCGCTCGTGCCCGAGGGCACCGGGCAGCTTACGCAGGACCGCGTCGCAAACGACCATCGCCGCGAGCTCGCCGCCGCTGAGCACGTAGCGCCCGATCGAGACGACGTCGCTTGCGAAGTGCTCGAGGATGCGCTCGTCGAAGCCCTCGTAGCGACCACACAGCAGCGTCAAAGCGGGCTCGCCGGCGAGCTCCTGCACGAGACTCTCGTCGAGCACACGTCCGCTCGGTGCGAGCGCGATCACACGCCGGCGCGTGCGCAGCAGCACCGGATCGACCCCGTAGTGACCGCGCAGCGCGCTCTCGAGCACGTCCACACGCAGCACCATCCCGGCGCCGCCACCGAACGGCGTGTCGTCTACCTGTCCGCCGCTGAGCGGCGTGTACTCGCGCGGGTTCACGCACTGAAGGCGCGCGCCGGCTGAGACGACGTTGCTCACGTGGCGCTGTGAGGCAAACCACTCGAACCACTCCGGAAACAGCGTGAAGATGTCGATGTTCAAGGCGCCGCACCGTCGCTCGCCCCGTCTCCCGCTCTCCCCCCGGACCGCTGCGAGCTCTCCTCGCGGCGAGCCGCGGCGAGGCCGAGGAACTCGAGGTCGACCTCGATGCGTCGCTGCTCGGGGGCAACGCGACGGACCGCGTCTTTGACCATCGGCACGACGACCACCTCGCCACCGCCGGACGGGCGCACCTCGAGCGCCTCGCACGAGGGCAGCTCGATCAAACGAACGACGGTGCCGAAGACATCCTCGCCGTCGAGGACCTGGCAGCCCTCCAGTTCGTGCGCCCACCACTCGTCCTCGCCCAGGGCGGGGGCATCGCCACCGTCGATCGCCAACTCCATGCCCCGCAGAGCCTCAGCCGCAGAACGGTCCTCGACCCCCTCCAGGCGCACGATCGGGCGCTGCTCGGTCCCCGCGCGCCGCACGATCGGCGCGGTCATTGCCCCGACCGTGACGTCAGCGCCCAGCGTCAACAGCCGCGGCCGCGGACGCGTCACGTAGAAGCTCCCGTCGAGCCCGTGCGGGCGGCCCACCCGGCCCGCCGGCAGGCGCCCCGAAGCACCGCCCGGCGATGTCCCGGCCTGCGGCTCAAGCGGCTCGCGCGGCTTGGGCGTCAATCGACGATGTCTACGAGCACGTGGCAGCCCTCGCCGGCCGCCGCGGCTTTGACGACGGTGCGAAGCGCGTGTGCGGTACGCCCGCCGCGCCCAATCACCCTGCCGTAGTCCTCGGAGCCGACGCACAGCTCGAGCACGACCGAGCCGTCGTCCTCCTCGAACTGCTCCACCGCGACAGCCTCGGGATCATCGACGAGCCCTTCGGCGAGGTACTCCAGCAGTCGCCTGGGGTTCTCGCTGGCCATCTCCGCGCCGCGCAGTGGGCTCCCTAGCCCGTCCGCGTCTCGATGCCCTGGATGCGCAGAAGCTTGCGGACCGTGTCCGACGGCTGCGCGCCACGCGCCAGCCAACTGCGCGCGCGCTCCTCGTCGATGACGATCGTCGAGGGGTCCGTCTGCGCGTTGTAGTGCCCGATCGTCTCGATCACGCGACCGTCGCGCGGCGAGCGCTGATCGGCGACGACGACGCGCCACATTGGGTCCTTCTTGCCGCCCACTCGCGTGAGCCTGAGCCTGACTGCCACGTTTTCCTCTCTGATGCCTACAGCTGTCGCACGACGGAATACTCGGCCAGAGCTTAGACGGTGTGAACGCCAGAGGCCGCCCCGAAGCCCGTGGGGCGCTGGCCCGTCAGCGCGCGCCGCGCATCAGCGCGCCGATGTCGGGCATCTTTCCGCGCCCCACCTGGCGCATCACTTTGCGCATCTGCCCGAACTGCTTGACGAGCCGGTTGACCTGCTGCACGTTGGTACCCGATCCGCGTGCGATGCGCAGTCGGCGCGAGCCCTTGATCAACTCGGGCCGACGTCGCTCCTCGGGGGTCATCGACAGGATGATCGCCTGGATCCGGTCGAGCTCGCGCTCGTCGACGTTCATGTTCTGCAGCTGATGGCCCGCGAGGCCCGGGATCATCCCGAGGATGCTCGTCAGCGGACCCATTTTGCGGACCATCTTGAGCTGGTCGAGGAAGTCGTCCAGCCCGAACTCGTTGCGGCGCAGCTTGCGCTCCAACGCGAGCGCGTCGGCCTCGTCGAACTCTCGCTCGGCCTTCTCCACGAGGCTCAGCACGTCGCCCATGCCGAGGATTCGCTGCGCCATGCGGTCGGGATGGAAGCGTTCGAACTGCTCCAGCTTCTCTCCTGTGGATGCGAACAGGATCGGCTTGCCCGTCACCGCCTTGACCGACAGTGCGGCGCCGCCGCGGGCGTCGCCGTCGAGCTTGCTCATGAGCACACCGTCGAACTGCACCGCCTCGGCGAACTTCTCCGCGACGTTGACCGCGTCCTGGCCGGTCATCGCGTCGACGACCAGCAGGATGCTGTGTGGTTTGACCGCATCGCGGATCCGCACGAGCTCGGCCATCAGCTGCTCGTCGACGTGCAGGCGCCCGCTGGTGTCGACGATCAGCACGTCCTTGCCGTCCTCGCGCGCCCGTTCAAGCGCCCACGAGGCGATCTCCACCGGGTCTCGCTCGGGGTGGGTGGGATCTCGGAAATACACCTCCGCTCCCGCCTGCGCGCCGACCTTGATCAGCTGCTCGACCGCCGCCGGACGGTAGACGTCGCAGGCCGCGACCGCGACCGTCGAGGAGTGCTCCTCGCGCAGATAGCGCGCGAGCTTGGCAGTCGCGGTCGTCTTGCCGGAGCCCTGCAAACCCGCCATCAGGATCACCGTTGGCGGCCTCGGCGAGAAGCTCAAGCCCGCCGAGGCTCCGCCCATCAGCGCTGTCAGCTCCTCGGAGACGATCTTCACGACCTGGTGACCGGGGTTGAGCCCACCGATCACATCCGCGCCCAGACAGCGCTCCTTCAGGTGCGACGTGAACTGCCTGACGACCTTGAAGTTCACGTCCGCCTCGAGCAGCGCGAGGCGGATCTCGCGCATCGTCGCGTCTACGTCCTGCTCGGTCAGGGTGCCGCGCTGGCGGACATCGGCGAGCGTGCCCTGGAGCTTCTCTGCGAGAGAGTCGAACATCAGTGCTTGATTCTCGCAGCCGCCGCGCCCACCTCAGGCGTGCACGCGGCCAAGCCGCTCAGGCGTCGTGCTCGGGCAGCGAAGCCGGCGGGCGCCGCGGCGCGGGCGCGTGCGGGGCCGGTGGAGCGCCATCGAGGCGGCCCTTCAGCGCCTCGCCAATGCCGCCGAAGGCCTCAGCGAACTCGGACGGCACGATGAACACCTTGTTGGCCTCGCCTTCGGCGAGCTGGGGCAGCATCTGCAGATATTCGTAGCTCAGCAGCGCGCGGTCGGGCTTGCCCTCGTGGATCGCGGTGAAGACGGTGTCGATTGCCTTCGCTTCACCGTCGGCGCGCAGGATCGCTGCCTGACGCTCGCCCTCGGCGTCGAGCACGGCTGCCTGCTGGGCACCTTCGGCGGTGAGCACGGCTGCCTGCTTGGCGCCCTCCGCGGTCAGGATCTGCGCCTGCTTCTCGCCTTCCGCCGTTAGGATCGCTGCGCGTCGGTCGCGCTCGGCACGCATCTGCTTCTCCATCGCCGCGCGAATGTCCTGTGGCGGGTCGACCGACTTGATCTCGACGCGGTTGATCCTGATGCCCCACTTGCCGGTCGCCTCGTCGAGGACCACGCGCAGCTCGGTGTTGACGTTCTCGCGTGCCGTCAGCGTCGCCTCGAGCGTGAGCCCGCCGATCACGTTTCGTAGCGTCGTGACCGTCAGCTGCTCGATCGCCTGCAGCGGATTGGCTATTTCATACGTCGCCGAGCGCGGGTCTGTGATCGTGAAGTAGAGAACCGTCTCGATTCCGACGACGACGTTGTCTTCGGTGATCACCGACTGTGGCGAGAAGTTGACGACCTGCTCGCGCAGGTCGACGAGCGGCCTGACGCGATCGATGAACGGAGTGACAATCGTCAGGCCAGGTTCGAGCGTGCGGCTGTAGCGACCGAGCCGCTCGACGACGCCCGCCCTCGCCTGAGGAATCACGCGGATCGTCCGCGCTGCGAGGAACAGCGCGAACACGATGACTACTGCGATGACGATTAGGGCGACCATGGGGTGCTTCCTTTCTTGAACTTCCTAGAGAGCTCAGTGCATGACAAGCGCGGTCGCGCCCTTGATTTCAACCACCTCGACGCGCTCGCCGACGTCGATCACTTCGTCCTCGTCATAGCTGCGCGCCGTCCACACCTCGCCGCCGTCGATCTTCACGCAGCCGACGCCTTCCTGGTTTGCGATCCGCTCTAGCACCATCGCTCTGCGCCCAACAAGCGCCGCTGCGCCGGTGCGGATCGCAGGTGGCAGGCGCCGGTGGCGACGCGCGATCGGGCGCAGGGCGCCGAGCACGATCAGCGAGGCGAGCAGGAACACGATCACCGTCAGCGGCGTGCCCACCCCGAGCACGCTCACCACGGCCGCTAGTGCAGCGCCGACGGCAAACGGCAGCAGATACAGGCCGCCCGTGTGCACCTCCCCGAAGCCGAGCACGCAAGCAGCTACGAGCCACAAGATCCAACTGTCCATACCCTCAGATTACCCCTCCCGGCGGCTTGCGCGGGCGATCACTCCTCGGCGATCAACGCACGTGCGAACTCGTCGGGGTCGAACGGGCGCAGGTCCTCGACGGACTCGCCGACGCCGATCAGCTTCACCGCCAGCCCCAGCTCACGCGCAATCGCCAGCGCGATGCCGCCACGCGCAGTGCCGTCGAGCTTTGTCAACACGACCCCGCTGACGTCCGCGACCTCGGCGAACAGCCGCGCCTGGCGCAGCCCGTTCTGCCCGGTCGTGGCGTCGAGCGTCAGCAGCGTCTCGTGGGGTGCGCCCTCGAGCTGTCTCGCGATCACGCGCCGCACCTTGCCCAGCTCCCCCATCAGGTCATCCTGCGTGTGCAGGCGCCCAGCGGTGTCGATGATCACGACGTCGATGCCTTTCGCGCGCGCCTGCGCGATCGCGTCGAAGGCGACCGCACCGGGGTCCGAGCCATCTGCCCCGGTCACGATCTCACAGCCTGCGCGCTGGGCCCAGCCTTCGAGCTGCTCGCCGGCTGCGGCCCTGAAGGTGTCTGCCGCTCCGAGCAGGACGCTGTGACCGAGTTCCTCGCGCAGGTGCCAAGCGAGCTTTCCGATCGTCGTCGTCTTGCCGGTGCCGTTGACCCCCACCGCCATGATCACCGTCGGCTTGGCGCGGATGTCGATGCGCCCGTCGCCCACCGTGGCGGTGTCGGCGAGCAGTTCGATCAGGCGCTCGCTGAGAGCCTCGCCGCCCTCGAGATCTCCCGCCGAGGCTTCCGCCTCGAGCGTCGCGACGACCGATGCGGTTGTCGACGCGCCGACGTCGGCCATGATCAGCGCCTCCTCGAGACGTTCCCACGTGTGCTCGTCGAGCACCCCGAAGAGCGTCGCCTGGATCTCGCTGCCGAGCGCCTGGCGGGTCTTGGCCATGCTCTCGCGCAACCGCCGAAACAAGCCGCCGCGTTTGCTCTTGCGCTCGCGCGCGCCGCCCGACTCGTGCTCGCCCGTATCGGACCCGCCGCCCGGCGTGTCCTCGCTGGTGATGAACAGTTCACTCCAGTCGCGCGCCACGGGGCGGGCGACGATAGCAGCGCACGTGCGCGATCGATCCGGGGGCGCGTCCCGCGCCGTCGCTCAGGCGACCTCGGCGACCTCGGGCGCTTGCGCCTCTTCGGCCGGCAGGCGCCGCGAGAGCACCTTGGAGACTCCGTCTCCGCCCATCGACACGCCGTAGAGCCAGTCGGCGGCCTCCATCGTGCGCTTCTGGTGGGTGATCACGATGAACTGCGCGCGGTCGGAGTGGCGTTTGAGCAGCTTCAGGAAGCGATCGAGATTGAGATCGTCGAGCGCCGCCTCGACCTCGTCGAGGATGTAGAACGGACACGGACGCGCGAGGAATACGGCAAACAGGAAGGCCAGCGCTGTCATCGACTTCTCCCCGCCCGAGAGCAGCGTCAGGCGCTTGGTCGACTTGCCGGCGGGCGTGATCTCGATCTCCACGCCCGGCAGCTGCTCCTCTTCGCGCCCCTTCAGCTCGGCCTCGCTCTCCGCCTCGGCGGCTGCCTCGATCGCATCGGCGCCCTCGTCCTTCGGCAGCGGCTGTCCGCCGAGCACCGGCCTCGGCGACTGTTCGTCGGCCACCAGCCGCAGGCGTCCGGTGCCCCCGGGAAACACGTCGCCGACGAGCTCCTCGAAGTTGCGCGCCGCCGCGGCGAACGTCTCCTCGAAGGTCTCCTCGATCTGGCGGTCGGTTTCGCGGATCACCGAGCGCAGCTCGCGCAGGGCGGTCTCGAGATCGCCGCGTTGGCCCTCGAGATCCTCGACGTGCGCGTGCGCCTCCGCGTACTCCTCCTTGGCGAGCGGGTTGACCGGGCCGAGCTGCTCGCGCCTGCGCGTCAGCCGCTGCACACGGGCCTCCAACGCGAGCACCTCCTCCTCGCCAAGAGCATCGGAGGAGGGCGTGTCCGCGTCCACCTGCGCTTCGGCGTCCCCGTCGCGTGGCGCCTGCGTCGAGGTCTCGCCCGGCGCACCATCGTCACTCCGTGCGGTGCCGCGGCCGAGGCCGAGGCGCTCGGCGACGCTCCTGTACTCGGCCTCAGCCTCGGAGGCCTGGTCGCGCAGACGCTGCGCGGCGACCTCCGCGGCGGTCACGGCCTCGCCCGACGCCCGCAGCAGCGCCTGAATCTCGGCCTCCTCGCCGGCGCACGCGCGCAGCGCCGCGGCCATCTCCTCGCCGCTGCGTCGGTCCTCGGCGAGCTCGCCCTCGAGCCGGGTGACGCGCTCCTGCACAGCCAGGACGGCGCCCGCGAGCGCGAGCGCGAGACGCTGCGCGCGCGGCGTCGCCGCCACGTCGGCCAGACGCTGGGCGCGCAGCCGCTCGATCCGTGCGAGCCGCTCGATCCGTTCGCGCTCGCGCCGTTCGCCCTGCCGGCGCTCCGCCGCCAGCTCGCCCTCGATCTCGGCCTTCCTGACGGCGAGCGGACCCTGCGCGGGAGCCGCTCGACGTTGCTCGATCAACCACTCGCTGCGCCGCCTCCCCTCGGCGGCCTCGGACCGCCGCCGTTCGGCCTCGCGCAGCGAGTCCTCGGCGCTCACCCGGGCTGCGTCGCTCGCGCGCAGCTGCTCGAGCGCCCGCTCGCTGGCGCCGCGCGCGGCCTGCTCGGCCTGGGCCGCCCGCTCGGATGCTGAGATCAGGCGATCGCGTTCGTTCCTGCGCGCCAGCACGCGCTCGGTGCCGCCCTCGCTCAGCTGGCGAACCTCGCCCCAGTCGGCGAACAGCACGCGCCCCCCTCGCGTCACGGCGACGCCCGTGAAGCTCTCCGGCAGGTCCTCGATGCGCTCGAGCACCCACGCGTCCGCCAACAGCCTCGCGGCCAGCTCGAGTACCGCGGGCGGGCCGCTCAGCAACTCCAGCAGCCGCACGGCGCCCTGCACCGGAGGCGTCGGCGGGCCTGCGCCAACGCGCGAGTCGCCGCGCTCCTCGGCGTCGAGGTCGGCGAGCAGCGCCGAGCCGCCGTCGGGACCCGCGCGGTCGAGCAGCGCCTCGGCCGCGGACACATCCTTGACCAGCGTCGCGTCAAGGCGCCCGCCGAGCGCGGCCGCGAGCGCGAGCTCGTAGCCGTCGCGAACACTCAGCTCCTCGCTCAGCGCCCGCTCACCGCCAACGCGCGCGTGGGCGCGCAGGAACTGATTCGCGGCCGCCAGCTCCGCCCCCACCCGCTCGGCCTCGCGCCGCGTCTCCTGCGCGGCGCGCTCGGCCGCGCTCAACTGCTCGCGGGCCTGCTCGGCATCCCGATCGGCCTGCTCGCGTGCGGAGCGCGCGGCGCTCGCCTCGGACTCCGTCTGCACCACGAGCGCGTCCTGCTGTGCGTGCTCGGCTTGCAGCTCGGCGATCTCGCGCTCGATCTCACGCTCGCGGCTGGCATCGATCTCGGCGAGCTGCGCTTCGAGCGTGCCGACACGGTCTTCGACCATCGACGTCTCGAGATCGTCATCGGGACGCCCCTCGGCAGGGTCGCCACCGGCCTCTGCAGCGGTCTGAGCGAGCGCCTGCAGCTCGCGTTCGATGCGCTCGCCGCGGCGCTCGAGCGCCTGTGTGATCGCACCGACCTGCTCCGCGCGCAAGCCCAGGCGCTCCTTCGCCGAGCGTGCTCCATAGAGGAGCCCCGCGAGCGCGTCGTGGCGCTCGGCGCGCTCAGACAGCGCGCGCTCGGCGATCCCCCGGCGCTCGATTGTCTGCTGCAGCCTGCGCTCGATCTCCGCGCGTTCGACGCGCGCCTGCTCGACGAGCGCCTGCGCGCCGTGGAGCTCGAGACGCCGTGCTCGTGCCGTGTCCCTAGCCAGCTCCCATCGCGCCTGCAGGATTTG
The DNA here is from genome assembly GCA_963759265.1 of uncultured Solirubrobacteraceae bacterium. GTDB lineage: Bacteria > Actinomycetota > Thermoleophilia > Solirubrobacterales > Solirubrobacteraceae > Palsa-744. The sequence goes on along the minus strand of CAVWYR010000001.1, from coordinate 2,255,501 downwards.
ATGCTCCAGGCGCTCGTGTAGCTCCGCCGCTTCAGCCTGTCGCTTGAGCGGGCGCAATCGACTGCGCGCCTCGCGCTCGACGTCCAGCGCACGGTCGAGGTTCTCCTGCGTGCGCTCGAGCTTCAGCTGCGCGCGGCGGCGGCGCTTGCGGTGCTTGCCCAAGCCCGCCGCCTCCTCGATCAACAGCCGCCGATCCCGCGGCTTTGAGGTCACGATCGCGTCGACGCGGCCCTGCGAGATGACCGAGTGGGTCTCCTTGCCGAGGCCGGTGTCGGAGAGCACCTCGATCACATCGGTCAGACGACAACGCGCGCCGTTCAGCCGGTAGCCGCCTTCGCCGTTGCGATCCAGCCGCCGCACGATCGAGATCTCGCTCAGCGGCAGCGCGACGCGCCCGTCGGAGTTGTCGAGCACGATCTCGACCTCCGCGGCCGCGCGCGGCTGCACGCCGCGGCCGCCACCGAAGATCACATCCTGCATCGATTGCCCGCGAACCGCCAGCGGCGACTGCTCGCCCATCGCCCACAGCACCGCGTCGGTGACGTTGGACTTGCCCGAGCCGTTGGGGCCCACGACCACGCTCACGCCCGGTCCGAAGTCCAGCTGGGTGCGGTCGGGGAACGACTTGAAGCCGTTCAAGGTCAGCGACTTCAGGCGCACGCCGGGCCCCGCGTCACTCGGAGGTGAGCCTGTCGACGGCCACACGCGCGGCCTGCTGCTCGGCGTGCTTCTTGCTCCTGCCGCTGCCGCTGCCGAGCTCGCGGCCATCGACACGCGCGATCACCGCATACGTCCGCTCGTGCGGGGGCCCCTGCTCGCTGGCGATCTCGTAGCTGACCTCCGCGCCACGCCGCGCCAACAGCTCCTGCAGCGCCGACTTGAAGTCCACCGGATGCTCGAGCGCGCCCTCGATCTCCGGGGTGAACGCCTCCACGACTGCCTCCGCGGTGCGCTCGTAGCCGACCTGCAGATAACAGGCGCCGATCACCGCCTCGATCACCGACGCGAGCACGCGCTCGGTTTCCACCAGTGCAGCCGCACTCTCGCGCACTCCTGCGGGCGCAGCCGCGCGCAGCCGCGCGGGCAGCGCCAGGCGCTCGGCCACCGCACGGCAGGAGGGTCCGGAGACCGCCTGCGCGCGGATCTTCGTGAGCCGGCCCGCGCCGAAGCGCTCGGCCTCCAGGCGCGGATACAGATACGCCGTCACCGCCAGCGCCAACACGCTGTCGCCGAGAAACGCCAGGCGCGTGTAGGAGTCGCTCGAGCGCTCGCTCCAGGACGCGTGTGTGAACACCTGCCGCGCGAGATCCTCGGGGAGCCCGTCCAGCAACTCGCCGAGCAGCATCATCGCCCCGCATCGACGGTCCCGTCGTGGCTCAGCACGAACTCGACCGCCGCCCCGACCGTGAGGATCTGCGCAGCCTGCTCGTCGGACATCTGCACGCCATAGGTGTCCTCCAGCTCCTGCACCAACGTGTACAGGTCGAGCGAGTCCGCCTCCAGGTCCTCCTTGAAGCGAGTGTCCTCGACGATCCCTTGAGGCTCGACGTCGAGCTCATCGGCGAGATGGGCCTGGATCAGCGCGAACACCTGCTCGCGGGTGTGGCTCGTGTCGCTCATCCTGTCCCGCGCAGGCTAGCGCCCGACGCGGCGTCGTCATCGAAGGTGGACATGGGCGAGCGCCGCAGAGCTCCGGCCTGCTCCAGCGCGAGGTCGGTCTGCGCGACGATGTCCTCACGCGCGCCGCGCTCGGCGCGCAGGATCGCCTGCGCGAAGCCCGCCCGCGTGAAGCGCCCGTGCGGGACCACGCCGAGGCGGCGCAGACCGAGCAGGTAGGCGCCGCCGCTGGCCTCGGGATCGATCTCGTCGCGAAAGCCGCGCAGCGCCCCGCGTAGCAGCGCGCCGCCGAGCTTCGCCTGCACCGAGGACATCGCCGCCTCGCGCACGGCGCCGAGCATCGTCTGTGAGACCCCCTCCATCAGCTTCAGCGCGATGTTGCCGGTGAAGCCGTCGGTCACGATCACGTCGGCCCGGCCCGAGACGACGTCGCCACCCTCGACGTTGCCGACGAACTCGAATGCCTCGAAGGGTGGGTCGGCATCCATCACGCGCTCGCGCAGCTCAGCGTGAGCCTCCACGACGAGGTCGCTGCCACGCTCGGCCTCCTCGCCGTTGGAGAGCAAGCCGACGCGAGGCCTGTGCACGCCAAGAACAACGCGCGCGAGCGCCGCGCCCATGAACGCGAACTGCACGATGTGCTCGCGCCTGGCCTCGGCGTTGGCGCCGACGTCCAGGAGCGTTACCGGGTAATGGGGCACCGGCAGCGGAATCGCCAGGGCGGGGCGGTAGATGCCGCGCGCGCGCCTGATGTTGAGCGTCCCCGCGGCCAGCGCTGCGCCGGTGCCACCGGCGCACACGAGCGCCTGCGCCTTGTCCTGCGCGACGGCGCGCGCTGCCATGACGATCGACGCCTGCGGCGTCGTGCGCACCGCGAGCACTGGGTCCTCGGCCTTCGCGATTGAGATCGGCGCGTCGATGATCTGCACGCCCGGCGGTGGCTCACCCAGCTCCTGCGCAGGACCGAACAGCAGGATGCGCGCGCCCTCGCCCGCCGCCAGCGCGGCCCCCGCGGCGACCTCCGCCGGGCCGAGGTCGGCGCCGTTGCAGTCGACCGCGACGACCGGCCGCTCTCGTTCGTGCGTGAGCCCAGGCCGGGAGGACGAGTCCCCTGGCGTCACTGCCCGCTAGTCGTGGTCGTGGTCGTGCTCGTGTGCGCCCGGCGTCACGACCTCGCGGCCCGCGTAGAAACCGCACACCGGGCATACCCGGTGCGGCCGGCGCGGGCTGTGACACTGCGGACACGAGTTCAGCGCCGGCGTGCCGATCTTGTGTTGCGCGCGTCGCTTGGCTGTGCGGCTGTGGGACTGCTTTTTCTTGGGGACCGCCATCGCGACCCGAAGGCTAGCAGGGCCGCGGCGGGCGGCTCGCGCTCGACCTCACGCTGACGGCGCGGCGGGCCGCCTGCCTACTCGAGCTCGAGCTCGCGCAGCTTCGCCCACCGCGGGTCGGGCTCTGAGGCGTGGTGGTGCGCCGGTCCGGCGTCGTTCAGGTCGGCCGCGCAGATCGGGCATAGGCCCGCGCAATCCTCGCGGCAGAGGATCTTCACGGGCATCGCGAGCGCGAACGCATCTCGCGCCCAACCGGCGAGGTCGAGCGTCTCATCCTCGACGTAGGGGCTGTCGAGCTCCTCCCCCCGCCCGGTCGGTCGACCTCCCGCGCCTCGACCTCGATGAGCGGGCGAGCCGTCTTCAGACAGCGCATGCAAGGACCGATGATGCCCGCCGCGAACCGCAGGTGCAGAGCGTAGCCGCCGCCCGCCATGCGCGAGACACTCAGGTCGATCGGGACCTGTTCGGGCTCGGCGCGATACTGCTCGCTGCCCAGTAGCAGCGGCTCGATCGGCGTCTGAAGCGCCAGGCGCCGGCCCTCGCCGGGGCTCAGCCGCAGCCCCGCCAGGTCGAAGTCATGGCTCGACGCATTCATCGACATCCAGGCTAGCTGCTGGCCTGGGCCCCGCATGGGGTGCTTGGGGCCCGTATCGGGCGCGTGTCGGCGAAGCGAGGCTAGGAGTCCGCGCGCAGCTCCCGCTTGAGGACCTTGCCGGTTGCGTTGCGCGGCAGCTGATCGACGAACACGACCTCACGCGGCACCTTGAAGCGGGCAAGGTTTTCCTTGACATAGGCCTGGATGTCCTCGGCGCTCAGGTGGTCGCCATTGCGTGGCACCACGAACGCCTTCAAGCGCTGGCCGAACTCATCATCCGCGACGCCCACCACCGCGACCTCCTCGATCCCCTCGTGGCCGGCGAGCAGATCCTCGACCTCGCGGGGGAACACGTTCTCACCGCCGCTGACGATCATTTCATCGTCGCGCCCGTCGACGAACAGGCGCCCGGCGCTGTCCAGTCGCCCGACATCGCCCGTTCGCATCATTCCGCGGACCACTTCCTTGCCGCCACCGTCGGTGTAGCCCTCGAACTGGAACTCGTTCGCGACGAAGATCCTGCCGACCTCGCCGCGTGGCACCTCGTGGCCGTTCTCGTCCAGCAGCTTGACGACCGTGCCGAGCGGCGGACGCCCTGCGGTTCCCGGCGCGGCGCGCAGATCCTCGGGCGTCGCGATCGTGGCCCACGCCACCTCGGTCGATCCGTAGAGGTTGTAGAGCACCTCCCCGAAGGTGTCCATCACACGCGTGGCGAGATCACCAGGCAGGACCGACCCGCTGACGGCGATCACCTTCAGGCAGCTCACGTCGTAGCGCGCGATCGTCGACGGCGGCAGCTCGAGGATCCGTTGCAGCATCACCGGCACGACCACGAGCGCGCTGGCGCGGTGCAGGGCGACGGCCTTGAGCGTCTCCTCCGGGTCGAACTTGCGGCGCAGGATCAACGTCGAGAGCAGCGGCAGGCTCAGCACGAAGTGTGCGAAGCCCCATGAGTGGAACATCGGCGCGGCGATCATCGTCGGCTGGCGCGCCTTCAATGGGATCTTCGAGAACAGCGCCGCCGCCGGCTCGACCGAGTCGCTTTGCGGACGCGCTGCTCCCTTCGGTGTGCCGGTCGTGCCAGACGTCAGGATCACGACGCGCCCTTTCTGCAGCGGCGGACTCAGGTTGGCGTCATCGCCGCGCGCGATCAGCTCCTCGAGCGTCGGCTCGGGCGAGCCCGCATGCGTATCCGCGTGGCGCTCAGCGGGCTCCCTCCAGGCGATGAAGCGCATGCGCCCGGCTGCCCCGGCGCTGACGAGCGCGCTGAACTCCTCGTCATAGACGACCGCGACCGGATCCTCGCGCGCGAGCACGTCGGTGATCTGCGGTCCAGCGAACGCCGTATTCAGATACAGAGCTCCCGCTCCCAGCTTCGAGCAGGCGACGGTCGCCTCGATGAAACCACGGTGGTTACGACACATGATCGCGACGCCGTCGCCTTCAGAGATGCCCGCCTTTTGCAGCTCGTGTGCGAGCGCGTTGGTCCGCAGGTGCAGCTCGGAGAAGGTCAGCGCGCCGCGCTCGTCGACGAGCGCCAGACGCGCGGGCTCGCGGGCGGCCGCGGCAGAGTAGGCCCCAGCCGGCGTCGCCCCCCAGCGACGCAGGGACGAGAGCGAGTGCAGCGTCCTGTCCGGGCGCAGCGGCTCGAACATGCCCGTGTCGATCAACGCCTGCGCGACCCGCAGCTTGTGCCGCGCCGTCTGCGCCAGCGTCTGCGCGTTCACGGGTCGACCCTTCCCACAGGCGCGGCCGGCGGAGCGGTGCTGCGCAGCGGGTTCCTAGCTGACTTCAGCAGGCTCGTCCTTGCCCTGCAGGCGCTCGCGTCCACGCTGGACGGCGGCGATGAACTTCGACAGGTTGACCTCGAGCGTGTTGAGGATCTCATCCGCGTAGTCCTCGGCGCCGAGCCGGATCTCGCGCTCACGCGCGCGTGCGTCCTCGACGATGTCCTCAGCGGCGCGTTCGGCCTGCTTGGTGACCTCCTCGTCGCCGACCAGCCGCTCCTGGCGCTCGTGTGCGTCCTTGATGATGCGCTCGGCCTCTTTCTTGGCCTCCGCGAGCATCTCCTGGCGCTCCTTGACGATCCAGCGCGCCTGCTTGATCTCCTCAGGGATCGTGGCGCGCATCTGGTCGAGGATGTCGTAGATCTCCTCCTTGTCAACTCGTACCTGGCCGCCGATCGGCAGCTGCCTGGCGTTGTGCACCAGGTCGTCGAGCTTGTCTATGAGTACCAGGACATCCATTTTTCTAGGCTACCTCCGGGGGCGTCCGGCCCCGCGCTTGTGGCTCATTTCGTCAGCGTCTCAGCTCTTCCTGCAAGCGCCTGGCCACCTCGTCGGGAACGAGGTCGTCGATCCTGCCTCCGAACGTTGCTAGCTCCTTGACGCCGCTGGATGACAGGAAACTGTACTGCGGGGAAGCCATCAGGTAAACGGACTCGATCTCGGGATCCTGGCGCCGGTTGAGCTGGTTCATCTCCAGCTCGTACTCGAAGTCCGAGATCGCGCGCAAGCCCTTGACGATCGCCTTCGCTCCGATGCTCCTGGCGAAGTCGACGACCAGCGTCGAGAACGGCTCGACGCGCACCGTGTCCAGGTCGCTAAGGGCGCGCTCGATGAAGCCGACGCGATCCTCGATCCCAAACAGCGCGTCGCTCTTGCGTACGGAGCGATTGACGACCGCGACGACGACTTCGTCATACAGCTCCGCGGCGCGGCGGATCACGTCGAGGTGGCCGTTGGTGATCGGGTCATATGAGCCCGGGCAGACCGCTATCGCTTTCTCAGGTCGTGTCATTGATGGCGGTGAATTGTGATCGAAGTGTCGCCGTAGCGTCGCTGGCGCTCGAGCGGGACCTCGAGCTGCAGTGGCGCGCGCCGGTCGCTCTCCACGACGACGCGCGCGTCGGGCTCGAGCAACGACGGCAGCAGCGCCGACAGCTCCGGCCCCCATTCGTGCGACTGCTCGTAGGGAGGGTCGATGAAGATCAGATCGTATGTCTCTTTGCGAGACCGTGCACTGCGCAGCGCGTCGAGCGCGTCCGCGCGACGCACCTGCGCTGCCCCCGCGGCGATGCCGAGGGCCTGCAAATTGGAGGCAAGGACCTGCACGACGCTCGCGTCGCGCTCGACGAACACGGCCCTCTCGGCGCCCCGGGAGAGCGCCTCGATGCCGAGCGCGCCAGTGCCGGCGAACAGGTCCAGCACGTCGGCTCCGTCGACGTCGGCGAGCATCGCGAACAGCGCCTCGCGCACGCGGTCGGACGTCGGCCGGGTGACGCGGCCCCGCGGCGCCTGCAAGCGCCTGCCGCCCAGCTCTCCCGCGATTACCCGCATCCGTCAACCGTAACGTCACGCTGGCCGAATCCGGCGCTCGACGGCCCTCAGCGGGCTACCGACAGGGACCAGGGGGGCCAGTCCCTCCGCGAAGCGGAAGTTGTCGGTAGCCCGCTCAAGGCCGCGTGCTTCCTCGCGAGCGAGCGGAGACGAGGCGCCGGGCCCAGGCTGCACGCCGGTCTCAGAACCCGGATCAACTTATACCTAACAGGTCCGGTCACGGCCCTGTCAATCAGCCGATTGGTGGATCTTAGTGCCTAGCCTCGAGCGCTGCGCCTGTAGTCAAGCCTGGACCGGCTCGGCCAGCTCCCCTGCCGCCGCGCGATCGAGCGTGATACCGAGCAGCGCGTGCTCGGGCGCGCTCAGCTCGGGGTCGCTCGCGAGAATCGTCTCGGCGCGTCCCCGCGCCAGCTCGAGCAGCTCCGCGTCTTCGGGCAGGCGCGCCACCTTGAAGTAGCCGTTGCCGGACTGCCGGGTGCCGATCAGCTCCCCCTCCTTGCGGAGGGCCAGGTCGATCTCGGCCAGGCGAAATCCGTCCGCGTGTTTGACGAGCGCGTGGAGCCTGCCCGACGCGGACGAGTCGGGGGAGCCGATGAGAAAGCACTTGGCGCGATGCTCGCCACGCCCGACGCGCCCGCGCAGCTGGTGCAGTTGCGAGATACCAAAGCGCTCAGCGTTCTCGATCAGCATCACGGTCGCGTTGGGCACGTCGATCCCGACCTCGATCACGGTCGTGGCGACCAGCACGTCGGCCCTGCCAGTCGCGAACGCGGCCATCGCCTCCTGCTTCTCGCGCGGACGCATGCCGCCGTGCATGAGCGCGAGCTCATATCCGCTCAACTCTCCCTCGCGCAAACGCCGCAGCTCGGCGCTGGCAGCACGTAGCCCGAGCTCGCCGGCGTGCACGCTGGCGCCCTCACCCTCGCCGCCTGCGTCGGCCTCGTCGATCAGCGGGCACACGACATAGGCCTGGCGACCGCGCGCGAGCTCCGCGCGCAGCTCCTCATACGCCTGCGCGCGCTCGCTCTCACCTCGAAGCAGGCGTGTCTGGGTCGGCTGGCGGCCACGCGGCAGCTCGCGCAGCGTGCTGGTGTCAAGATCCCCGTAGCGCGCCAGCGCGAGCGTACGTGGAATCGGCGTGGCGGTCATGTGCAGGGTGTGCGGTGGGTGGTAGCGATCGTCGCCGGTCGCGGCTGGGTGCTGCTGTCCGAGGGCGGCTCGCTGACGCACGCCAAAGCGATGCTGCTCGTCGATCACGGCGACGGCCAGCGCGTTGAAGCGCACGTCCGGCTCGATCAGCGCGTGCGTGCCGACGAGCAGCGAGAGCTCCCCGCTCGCCAGCTTGCCGAGGATGTCCCGACGCCTGCGCGCGGGCGTGGAGCCGGTGAGCAGCGCGGCGGACACCGGCTCGGCTCCCAGCAGCGCCTGAATCGTCGCGAAGTGCTGCTCGGCGAGCGTCTCCGTGGGCGCCATCAGCGCCGCCTGGCTGGCATGCCCCACCGCCATCAGCATCGCGTACAGCGCGACCACCGTCTTGCCGCTGCCGACGTCTCCCATCAGCAGCCGCTGCATCGGCGCCGGGCGCGAGAGGTCGCTGGCGATCTCCTCGATCGCCGTCCGCTGGTCCGCTGTCAAGGTGAACGGCAGCCCACCCTCGAGCCAGCGCTGAGCGAGCGTGCCGGCGTCCACCAACGTCCTGGCTCCCGTGCGTGTCCTGCGCCTGGCACGGCGGCGCAGGAACACCAGTTGCGAGAGCAGCAGCTCCTCGAACGCCAGTCGCCGACGCCCCATCTCCAGGTCGCTGGACAGGTGCGGGAAGTGCATCGCCGCGAGCGCGCTGGCGCGGTCGGGAAGTTGCTCGACCACCCTCGTCGCTGCCGAGAGCGACTCGATCACGTCGCCGAGCGCCTCGCGCTCGCCGTGAACGAGCGTGAGGATCTGCGTCGAGCTGACTCCCTCGCTGGCGGGGTAATGCGCGACCGCGTCGCTCTCGCCGGTGCCGCCGCTGTCCTGCGCGCCCAGCTCTCCGCCGAGCGCGTGATGAGAGACGCTGAAGCGCCCCTGCCCGTTGGACTTACCGTGCAGCAGCAGGCGTGTGCCCGGCGGATAGCGCTCGAGCAGCCACGGCTGGTTGAAGAACGTTGCGCGCATCGTGCCGCTGGCGTCGAACACGCTCGCCTCGACGAGCGGGCGCATCCCTCGTCTGCGCACGGGGCGCGTGCTGATCGCGCGCACCTGCACCGACACCGTCGCCTGCTCTCCCGCGCGCAGCGCGCCCACCGTGCGCGCCTCGCGACTGTCGCTGGGGAGGTGCTCCAACAGATCACCGACCGTCTCCAGGCCGAGCGTGCGCATCGCGCCGGCCATCCTCTTCGCGGGAAGCGTCAACGGCTCGCGCAAGCGCGAGGGCCGCGGCCAGCGCACCGGCGCGGCGAGCATCTCCTCGCGACCGAGCGCCCGCGTCGACGCGAACGCCCGCGCCAGCGGCCGCACGCGTGTCGAGCCCGCTATCGCCGTCGCGCGCGGCGTATGCGACTTCGTTGCCGGCATCCGGCATCCATCATGATCGCGGCGGCGGTCGTAACCGACGGTCTGCGCCGCACCGCTACTCCGCCGCGAGCAGCCACCAGTAGGCCGCCTGACCACCGTGGCGCAGCTCGAGCTCGATCCCGCCGTTGACGATCCCGTCGACGGCGCCTAGGCCCACCGGAGCGCCCTCTCCGTCGAGGATGCTGATCAGTTCCGGCGGGCCCTCGCCGTTGGCGCCCTGCGCCAGGATGTGCACGACCGCCTGGAGCGTCTCACGCGGATCGCCCCATGCCAGCACCTCGTCCTGCACGAACCCGACAGCGTCTCCGCGCTTGAAGCGCCCTTGGGCGTCGTCGCGGGCAGCCGGCGCGACGGCGCCCGTGCGTATCCGCGCGAGCGCCGCGGTCAGCGCCTGCGCGTTCTCCTCGACCGAGCGGTCACCCGCGAACGCGACAGCCGCGGCGAGCCCGGCCTGCTGGCTCGTCGTGGGCGCGACGTGCACCTGCTTATCCGACAGGCGGGCGGCATGCTCGGCCGCCATGATCACGTTCGCGTTGTTGGTGAGCAACACGACCTCCTCGGTGGGCACGTCGTGGATGCCGGCGAGCAGATCGTAGGTCGAGGGGTTGAGCGTCGGGCCGCCGTCGATCGTGTACACGCCGAGCTCCTCGAACAACTGGCGCAGACCCTCGCCGCTGACGACCGCGACCGCGGCGCAGCGCACCACCGCGCCGACAACCGAGACTTCGCCCGGCGATCCCGAAAGCGCGTTGCTCAGATCCTGGGTTGGGTCCGGCTGTGCGCTCAGGCGCCCGTCTCGCTCGGCCACCTGCACCCGCATGTCGGCAACGTCCAGGCGCGAGACCTCGCCGACACCAGCGAACAGCGCCGTCGCCAGCTCCGGCGCATCCGTGTGCAGGTGCACCTTCAGCGTGGCAGCGTCGCCTACGACGAGCACGGAGTCACCGAGATCCTCCAGGGCGGCGAGGAAGCGGCTCGCGCTCAGCTCACTGCCGGTGACCGCGAAGTTGGTGCAGAAGCGGTAGGTGCTCGAGTTGTGCTCAGGGTGGGTGATGCGAGCCGGCGCGTAATGGTCCAGCGGCGGCGGGTCTTCGCCACGCAGAGCCGCGACGACGCCCGCGAAGATGATCGTCAGCCCGTAGCCCCCGGCGTCGACGACGCCCGCCTCGCGCAGCGCGGCAAGCAGCTCCGGGCTGCGCTTTACCGAGTCCTCACCGGCACGGACGGCGCGTTCGAGTGCCGCGGCGATCGCCTTGTCCTGCTCGCGCGGCTCGGTCGCCGGACCGAAGCGCGGGCTCTCCGGGCGGTGCGCCAGGTCCGCGACGATCTGGTGGGCCATCTCGCGAGCGACCGTCAGGATCGTGCCCTCGGCGGGATCGCGAACAGACGAGTACGCGCGGTCTGCCGCGTTTGCGAGTGCCGCCCCGATCAGCGTCGGGTCGATCAGCTGGCCAGGTCTCGAGACGAGCTCCTCGGCGGCGCCGCGGATCAGCTGCGAGAGGATCACGCCCGAGTTGCCACGCGCCCCCAGCAGCGCCGCCCTGGCTACGGATTGGACGATCTCCTCGCGCCCGATCTCGTCGATCGTGCGGTTGCCGCCGGTTCCCTGCAGGCGGTCGAGCTCAGCCAGCACCGCACGCAGCGTCAGCGCCATGTTGTCGCCTGTGTCGCCGTCGGCGACCGGGAACACGTTGAGGTCGTTGACCTCTTGACGGCGGGATTCCAGATGAGCGAGCGCGCCCGCTACAGCAACGCGAAAGCGGACCAGATTGGTGTCTGTCACGGCGACAGGTCTATCACCTTGAGCGGGGTTTTCGCCAGATCGCAGGCTGAACTCGGCCCGCGCGCTCGTCAGCTCGCCGATCTTCAGCGGCCCTACAGGGCCTTCGTGACCTTGCCGGCTTTCAGACAGCGCGTGCACACGTAGACGCGTCTGGGCGCCTTGCCGACGAGGATCCTGACCTTCTGCAGGTTGGGATCGAAGCGCCGCTTGGTCGCGACCATCGAGTGGCTGCGGCTCTGGCCGAACGCCGGCCCCTTGCCGCAGCTGTGACATACCTTCGCCATCCGCCGCAGTCTAGCCGCTCTGCAGCCGCGTCCGCAGCGCCGCCATGCTCATGACCGCCTCCGCCGCGTGGCGACCCTGGTCGCGCTTACCGCCCCCCGCACGCGCCAGCGCCTGCTCCATCGTCTCGCACGTGAGCACGCCGAAGGCGCACGGCACGCCGGTCTCGAGCTGCACCTGCATCACCCCCCGCGCTGTCTGCGCGCAGACGAAGTCGTAGTGGTCGGTCTCGCCACGGATCACGGCTCCCAGGCACGCGACGCCGCCGAAGCGACCCGATCGCGCCGCATAGCTCGCGGCGAGCGGCAGCTCGAACGCACCCGGCACGTCGAAGACCTCCACGTCGAGGTGACCGGCCTGCGCGAACGCAGCATTCGCGCCGGCGAGCAGCCGTTCGGCGAGATCCTCGTAGAAGCGCGCGAGAACGATCGCGAAGCCGACGGAGCTCGCGCTCATCAGCTGCGGCGCTCTGCTTTGCGCCGCTCGCCGTGGACGAGCTCCTCGTCTAGGTTCAGGCCCTGGTGGTGCAGGGTGTGCCCCATCCGCTCGGCCTTCGTGCGCAGATATGCCTCGTTGTGCTCGTTCGGCGCGTGCTCGATCGGGATCTGCGCGCTGACCGATAGCCCGTAGCCCTCGAGGCCTCTGATCTTCTTGGGGTTGTTCGTCAGGATTCGGATCGACGACAGTCCGAGGTCGACGAGGATCTGGGCACCGATGCCGTAGTCGCGAAGGTCGGCTGGGAGCCCCAGGCGCTCGTTTGCTTCAACCGTGTCCAGCCCGTCCTCCTGCAGGCGATAGGCACGCAGCTTGTTCAGCAGCCCGATCCCGCGGCCCTCCTGGGAGAGGTACAGCAGCACGCCCTGGCCCTCGCGATCGATCATCGACAACGCCGATTCGAGCTGCTCGCCGCAGTCGCAACGCAGCGAATGAAAGACATCGCCGGTGAGGCACTCCGAATGCACGCGCACGAGCACGTCCGGGCGGCCGGCGACCTCGCCCTTGACGAGCGCGACGTGGTGCTTGTCGTCGACGAGCGAGCGGTAGCCAACCGCCTCGAAGTCCCCGAAGGTGGTCGGCAGCCGCGTTGCGACGACGCGTTCGACGAGCTTGTCGTGACGGCGCCGATAGGCGATCAGGTCGGCGACCGTGACCATGCTCAGCTCGTGGCGCGCGCAGTACTCGACGAGTTCTGGGATGCGCGCCATCGTGCCGTCGTCGTTCATCACCTCGCAGATCACCCCCGCCGGGTTCAGGCCGGCCAGCCGCGCGAGGTCGACCGCGGCCTCGGTCTGGCCGGCGCGCTCGAGCACGCCTCCGGAGCGGCTCTTGAGCGGGAACACGTGCCCTGGCTGCACGAGGTCCCGCGGCCGGCTCTCGGGGTCGATCGCCACCTGGATCGTGTGCGCACGATCGTGGGCGGATATTCCGGTGGTGACACCCTCGCGTGCCTCGACCGAGACGGTGAAGGGGGTTTCGAACGGCGACTCGTTCTTTGCGGCCATCAGGTCGAGACCGAGCTCGTCGCAGCGCTCGGCCGTCAGCGACAGGCAGATCAGCCCGCGACCCTCCTTGGCCATGAAGTTGATCGCCTCGGGCGTCGCGAACTGGGCCGCGAGCGTGAGGTCGCCCTCGTTCTCGCGATCCTCGTCGTCGCACACGACGACCATCTTGCCCTGGCGAATGTCCTCGATCGCCTGCTCGATCGTCGCAAACGGCGTGGCGGTGGTGCGCGCGCTCATGCGTGAGCCCCCAGGAGGCGCTCGACGTGCTTGGCGAGGATGTCGACCTCGACGTTCAGGCGGTCGCCCTCGCCGATCGCACCGAGGTTTGTTCGCTGCAGCGTCTCCGGTATCAGCGACACCGAGAAGCCGTCGTCGCTGAGGGCGCTGACGGTCAGGCTGACGCCGTCAAGCGCGACGGAGCCCTTCTCGACGAGGTAGCGAGCGAGCGGCTGCTCGGCTTCGATCTCGAGCACCCTGGCGAAGCCCTCGTCGCGAACTGCGCGGACGGTGGCGGTTCCGTCGACGTGACCCTGCACGATGTGGCCGCCCAGGCGGTCCTGCGCGCGCAGAGCCAGCTCGAGGTTGACGCGTGCCCCCGGACGAAGCGCGCCGAGCGAGGAGCGCTCGAGCGTCTCGATCATCGCCTGTGCTCGAAAGCCCTCGGCGTCCACCTCGGTCGCGGTCAGACAGACGCCGTTGACGGCGATCGAGTCGCCCTCGTGGAGCTGATCGGCGAGCCCGCTTGCGATGCTCAACGTCGCGCCGGAGGCGTCGAGGTTCACATCGGTGACGCTACCGAGCTCGGCGATCAGTCCAGTGAACATCCGCGGATCCTGTCTCGCCTCACCGTTCGCTCACCACTCGCGCAGCCGCGCCGAGATGAGCAGGTCCTCGCCGACGCTCTCACAGCTGAATGAGAGCGCGCGCAGCGCCTCGGAGATGCGCTCGACGCCTTCGCCCTCGAGCGGATCCCGCGCGGCGCTTCCGCCGAGCAGCAGTGGCGCGAGGAACAGACGCGTTTCGTCGATCTCGCCCGCGTCGAGGAACGCCCCGGCGAGATGCGGGCCGCCCTCGAGCAGCACCGAGGCGACCCCGATCGTCCCGAGCTGGTCGAGCGCGGAGCGAACGCGTGCCGGCTCGTTTTGGCCGGTCGCCACGATGACCTGAACCCCGGCCGCCTCGAGCGCGTCGGTGTCCGCCCGCGCGGCTGCGCGCGAGACGACGATCGTCAACGGGATCTCCGCGGCTGCTGCCACGAGCTGGGAGCTGGGCGGCAGCCTCGCAAGCGAGTCGAACACGACGCGGCGGGGCTGCGCACACGGCTCGGCCGGTAGCCCATCGGGGCGGGCGGTAAGTTGCGGGTCATCGGCCAGCGCGGTGCCGATGCCGACGACGACGGCATCGACCGATGCCCGCCAGCGGTGTGCGAGCTCGCGGCTCTGCTCGCCGCTGATCCACTTGGAGTCGCCCGTCCGCGTGGCCACCTTGCCGTCGAGCGTCATCGCCGACTTGAAAAGCACCCATGGGCGCCCCACGCGCGCATGCTTGCGAAAGGCCTGGTTGAGCAGCCGCGCGCTAGCCGCCAGCTCACCGCCCGCGAGCAGCACCTCGACGCCCTCGTCGCGGAGGATGCCGAGCCCGCGACCCGACGCCTTCTCGGTGGGATCGTCCGAGCCGACCATCACGCGCCGAATGCCCGCCTGCAGGATCGCGTCGGTGCACGGCGGCGTCTTGCCCTCGTGGCAGCAAGGCTCCAGCGACACATACAGGGTCGCGCCGCGCAGGTCGGCCATGCCGCAGGCCTCGATCGCCTCGACCTCGGCGTGGGCGCCGCCGTATTCCCGGTGCCAGCCCTCGCCGAGGATCTCGCCGTCGCGAGCGACCACAGCGCCGACGACGGGGTTCGGCTTGACCGCGCCGGCGCCGTTGCTGGCGAGCTCGATTGCGCGCGCGAGGCAGGCCTTGTCGGTCTCGATCGATGTGGGCATGTGCTCCCCAGGATAACCCTGCGATGCCCGCGCCCTGGTCAGCCGCGGCAGCGCCCGCCGTGCAGCCGGTAGATCGTCATCTGCGGGCCGGGGCGCTCGTAGGCCATCGGGTAGTAGTCGAAGCTCCAGTCGAAGTTGAAGGGAACGCTCGTGCGGCTGCCCGCGACGTGACGATAGGGCGATGCGCGGTAGACGACCTGGCCGTGCTTGGCGAGCGCGCGGTAGTAGGCGATCGCTCCTGGAACGGCCCTGGGGTCGGCGAACGCCCGCCCGCGCTCGGTCGAGCCGGTGATCACCCAGCAGTAGCCTTCGCGCTCGTAGAAGCCGATCAGCGCCGGGTAGAGCGTCCTCTCGTAGTCCTCCAGCCCGACTTCGTGCAGGTAGCTCGGCGCGATCGCGCCGGCGGGCGTCGCGCGCAGGGCCAGCGCGGGGTACAGCCTCCACCGATACGGGTTGGATGCCGTCGCGGTCGCGGGCTTGACTTCGCGCGCCCATTCCTCCGGCTCGACCGGCTCGGCGACGATCTTCGCGCCGGCCGGTATGTGGGTGAGCATCCACGCGCGCGTGAGGTTGCGGGTGTCGGCGCGCGAGAGCACGGCGTCCGAGTGCACGCTGTAGACGAACCCCTGGATCAGCAGCGCGAGCACGAACAGGCTGGCCAGCGCCGCGCGCAGCTCCCGCCCGCTCTGCACCCGTGCGCACCAGGCGATCAGCCGCACCACGAAGAAGGCGCCCAGCAGACACGCGATCGGCAGCATCGGCATCAGCCAGCGCCCGAAGTAGCGACCCTGCAGCCCCATGAACAGGAGGAACAGGAGCATTGCGGGAACCAGCAGCCAGCCGAGCTTTCGCTCGTAGCGCCAGACGGTGAGCGCACCGCCGAGCGCGGCCAGCGCCGGCACCCAGCCGAGCCCCCAGGTCAGCGACCACAGGTAGTAGGCAAGGCCACCGTCTTTGGGTGCCCCGAGCTTCCCCTGGGATTCACCGGAGAGCGCCGACTGGTGGACGAGTTCGCCGTGGAAGTCGGCGTAGTCGAGCAGCGCGTAAGGGTTGGCGATCAGGAACGCGAACAGCGCCGCGAGCCCAGCGAGCGCCAGGCCCACGAGCGCACGCCTGACGGCGGCCGGGTCGGCGGCCCTCGAGTCCAAGCAGCGGGCGAGGACCGCGACGAGCAGCGGCAGGATCACGATCCCGCCCGTGTACTTGCTCGCGCTCGCGAGCCCGAGGCCCACGCCCGCGAGCAGATAGTCGCGGGCGCGCCCTTTGCGCAGCACGCCGGCGCTGCCGAGCAGCGAGAGCGTCACCGGCGCCAGCGTGGGCGCGTCGTTGAGCGCCAGGTGCGCATAGAACACGGGCAGGAACGCGACCGCCTCGATCGCCGCTGCGAGCAGGCCGATCGCGCGATTGAACAGCCGCGCTCCGGTCGCGTAGAGCAGCCACAGCGCGAGCGTGCCGAGCACCGCGGCGAGGATGCGCGAGAGCGTGTAGACGCCTGCGGGGTTCAGTCGGTAGGCGTGCACCGCCCCTGCCGCGCCGCCGTAGTAGAGGGCGAAGAGGCCGTGCAGTAGATAGGTGAAGGCCGGCGGGTTGGCGAAGTAGTGTGGGTTGAGCGTGCCCTGCTCGAACATCGTGATCGCGTGGACGACGAAGTGGTCGGCCTCATCGCTGTTGTAGGCATATGGGAGCCCCTGACGAACGCCCCATAGGCGCAGGCCGAGACCGGCGAGCAGCACCGCCGCCAGACCGGCCCAAATCCAGCGGCGCGAAGCGCCGGAGCCGTCTGCCCCCACCTCACGCTCAGCAGTTGGCATACACCGCGTAGTAGCGGTTGGTGTAGACACGCTTGAAGCCACTGCTCGGCACCTGAATCGCGGGCTGATCGCCGGGGTCGACGATCGCGTCGACGAACACCGCGAGGCCGAGCGGATACACCGCGACGCTACCCGCACGTAGGCGGTTCTCCAACGCGGGTGCGCCCCTGGCCGCGTCGTCCTGGGCCTGACTGCGCGCGACTATGTTCTGCTGGCCGGCCGTGTTGAGGATCCAGCGTGCGTCGGGGATCAGCTTGTTGTCGGGCAGCGAGAGCAGCGGGCAGCGCCGCAGCTGCGCGGCGACAGCCGGGGCGTGCAGCGCGGAGGCGAGTCCCTCGTGGAAGTCCTCGTGCTCGGCGAGCGTCGTGCGCAGGTTCGAGAGGCTGATCGTGTTGGCGGCCGAGACCCCGCCGTATGCGACGAGCACGACAGCCGCCGCGATCCATGCCCGGCGCAGCCACGAGCCGCGCTCGAGCATCGCCCAGCCTCCGACAGTCACAGCGCAGAACGGCAGCAGCATCGTCGCTGAGCCGAGCAGGTAGCGGTCCACGACCGACGCGCCGACCGCTCCCTCGGCGAGGTAGACGCCGAGCAGCAGCGCGAATGCCGCCAGTGGCACGAGCGTGCGCCGCGGCGCCATCCAGACAGCGAGGGCGATGCCGAGCAGGCCGCCAACCAGCACCGGCAGATGGTCGATCCGCACGCCGTAGCTCCACACCGACGCGAGCACGCTGCCGAACCCCTGCGTGCGTTCGAGTTCGGCGGCGAGGCCGGCCGTCGCGCTCAGCGAGTGCAGCGGGTTGCCGGTGACGATCGTGTCTACCCCGACCCACAGCACCGGCGCGATCAGGGCGAGCGCGAGATAGCGCGCCCGCGTCGAGTTGGGTGCGCGCCACGAGCACCACAGCCAGTAGGCGCCGCTGAGCACCCACGCGTCCGGGCGCAGCAGGCCGGCGGCGGCGAGAGCGAGGAAGACCAGCGTCCCGCGGCGGGGACGTTCGAGCTCGAACACGACCGCCCAGATGATCAGCGCCACATACGAGATGTCCAAGTAGCCCTGGGCGGCGAGATTCTCGATGAAGAAGCGGCTCAACAGCAGCAGCGCTGCGACGAGCCCAACGAGCGGGCCGAAGCACAGCCGCCCAAGCCGGTACATGCCGGCGACCGCGAGGACGAAGGAGACGATCGAGCCGAGCACCATCAGGCGAGCTCCGCCTTGCCCGACGATCGAGCACAGCATGCCGAAGGCGATCGCCAGCGGATGCTCGGTCGGAGCGCGGTAAATGCTGAAGTCGGGGAGGTGCAGGTGAAGCAGGTCGCGGCCCCATAGCAGCGCGTAGAACGAGTCGTAGGTCGGGTAGGTAGGCAGCGCGAGGTAGCCGATCAGCGCGCCGGCGCACAGTGCCGCGAAGCCGAGGCGCGCCCATGTGGCGCTGGGGATGGCTCGCAGGCGCGTCAGCCAGGTCGAGCCCGGGCTGCGCCGGGTGAGCGTCGCGCTTTCCATCTAGCCTTGGTTCATACGGGCCCACTCCGGCCCTGCACCGGCGCCGGGTGGTGTCAGCTCTACATTGGGCGCCAAGACCGTGACCTGCGCTTTGGGATACTGCGGGGAGCGAAGTCTAGGCAATCGAGGGCCATGAAGCTCATCATCCAGATCCCGTGCTTCAACGAGGCAGAGCAACTACCGCGCACGCTCGCTGACCTACCTCGCGAGGTGGACGGCTTCGACGTCGTGCAGTGGCTCGTCATCGACGACGGCTCGACCGACGAGACGGTCGCGGTGGCGAGATCCCACGGCGTCGATCACCTCGTGCGCCTGACCAACAACAAGGGCCTCGCCGCCGGGTTCCAGGCGGGCATCGACACGGCCTTGAAGCTCGGCGCGGACGTGATCGTGAACACCGACGCCGATAACCAGTACTACGGCCCCGACGTGGCCCGGCTAGTGCGCCCGATCCTCGAGGGCCGGGCGGACATGGTCATCGGCGACCGGGAGGTCGGTGAAATCGAGCACTTCTCGCCGCTGAAGAAGGTCCTGCAGCGACTCGGCTCGTGGGTCGTGCGCCAGGCGTCCTCGACCTCAGTCCCGGACACGACCTCTGGGTTCCGCGCCTACAACCGCGAGGCCGCGATCCAGATGCTGGTCGTCTCGAGGTTCACGTACACACTCGAGACGATCATCCAGGCGGGCAAGCTGCTGGTCGCGATCGACCACGTCCCGGTGCGCACCAACCCGAAGACGCGCGAGTCGCGCCTGTTCCCCTCGATGGGGGCCTACGTGCGCCGCAACGCCGTCTCGATCTTCCGCATCTATGCCCAGTACGAGCCGCTACGCGTGTTCTGGAGCCTCGCGCTCGTGATCGGCCTCGCCTCGATCGCGGTGTGGACGCGCTTCGTGGTGGCCTACGCCGAAGGCAACGGCAAGGGCCACGTGCAGTCGCTGATCCTCGGCGCTGTCCTGTTCATCGCGGCGGTTGTGCTGTGGGCGCTCGGCGTGATCGGCGATCTGCTCGCCGCGCAGCGGGTGATGACTCAGCGCACGTTCGAGCGCGTCCGGCGCATCGAGCTGCAGCTCGGCGTTGCGCCCTCCCACTACGAACCGGGCGCCGAGGCAAAGCCGCCGCAGTCACCGCCTGAGAGCCCGCGGGTCCTCGGTGGGCCAACGGACGCCCCGCGGCCGAGTGAGACGGTGCGGCTGTGAGCGGCGTCACCGTCTCCAAGGACGGCGTCGTCACGGGCAACACCTACGACAAGTACGGCTCGAGCAATCCCGTCGTGCGCCGCCTGATGCACGGCTTTGAGACCAGCCTCGATGAGCTGTTCGAGCTCGCCGCGCCACGCTCGCTGCTCGACGTCGGCTGCGGCGAGGGCGTGCTCGTCGAGGCCTGGGCGAAGCGCCTCGGCGACGGCCGCGTGGTCGGCATCGACCTCGAGGAGGAGTCGATCCAGGCGGGCTGGGCCGAGCGCCAGGCCGCGAACCTCGAATATCGCGTGATGGAGGCCAAGAACCTGCCGTTCGCCGAGAACGAGTTCGAGCTCGCGAGCGCGATCGAGGTGCTCGAGCACGTCCCCGACCCCGAGCACACGCTCGCCGAGATGGCGCGCTGCGCCGAGCGCCACCTGCTCGTTTCGGTCCCGCGCGAGCCGCTGTGGCGAATGCTGAACATCGCGCGCGGGGCCTATTGGCCCGCGCTCGGCAACACCCCCGGCCACCTCAACCACTGGTCACGGCGGTCGTTCGTCGAGCTGCTCTCACGCCACGGCCAGGTCGTCGAGGCGCGCTCGCCGTTCCCCTGGACGATGTTGCTTGTCCGCCTCTAGCGCCTCTCCCGCCCGCAAGCGCTCATACGGCAGCGGGGCGCGGATCCTCTCGATCGGAATCGCCTCGACGGGCGTGCTGACGCTCGCCTACTTCTCGATCTCGAGCCACGTCCTCAGCGAAGAAGCGGCGGCCGAGGTCGCGCTGTTGTGGTCGGTGATGTTCGTGATCATCTCGGTGATTTACCGGCCGACCGAACAGCTGCTGTCGCGCTCGATCGCCGAACGGCGGGCGCGCGGGCACTCCGAGCACCCGCTGCGTGTGCCGATCGCGATCCAGGCGTGTTTCGCGCTCGCCTTCCTGGTGATAGTGCTCGCGTTCAACGAAGCGATCATCGACAGCCTGTTCGACCACGAGGAAGCGTTGTACTTCATCCTCGTCGGCGCGACGCTCGCCTACGCCGGCAGCTACTTCGCGCGTGGCTGGCTCGCCGGGCACGAATACTTCGCGCTGTACGGCGGGCTCGTGCTGATGGAGTCGCTCTCGCGTCTGTGCTTCGCGCTCGCCGTCGCGATCGGGATCACCAGCGGGCAGACCGC
Source organism: uncultured Solirubrobacteraceae bacterium (assembly GCA_963759265.1). Lineage (GTDB taxonomy): Bacteria > Actinomycetota > Thermoleophilia > Solirubrobacterales > Solirubrobacteraceae > Palsa-744. The sequence goes on along the minus strand of CAVWYR010000001.1, from coordinate 2,234,846 downwards.
GCTCGCGCTCGGGATCGTCGCGGCGCCGCTCGTCTCGCTGTGCGTCGTGCCGGCCGCATTCGCCAGGCGCGGCGCGGAGCGCCGCGAGGAGGCGCTCGGCCACCCCCCCGGCCCGCTGCACGACGCCGACGCCGCGCTCGCCGGGCCGGTGACTGCGGATGAGGTCGACGCGGCATTCGCCGGGCCCGGGACGGAGGGCGTGCAGGAGGCGGCCGCCCACGAAGACGAGCTCTCGCTCCGTCGCGGCTCGGGCTTCGCAGGGTGGGTGTCGGGGATCATGCTCTCCGAGCAGACGCTGCTGAACGCCGCCGTGCTGACCGTCGCGGCGACCTCGACCGACAAAGCGCTCGCCGGGATCGTGTTCGACGTGCTGTTGATCGCGCGCGCGCCGCTGCAGCTGTTCCAGGCGATCCAGACCTCGCTGCTGCCCCATCTGACCGGCCTCGAGACGACCGACGGCCACGCCGCGTTCGCGCGCGCGATCCGCATCACGATCCTCGCGATCGCCGCGTTCGCCGCCGCTGTCGCGCTCGGCCTGCTCGCAATCGGGCCGTTCGTGATGGGCCACCTGTTCGGCCAGCACTACACCTACAACCGGCTCGGTCTGGCGGTCGTCGGCGTCGGCATGGGCCTGCACCTCGTCTCCGGCGCGCTCAACCAGGCCGCGCTCGCGCGCGACCGTGCCCGTGCGGCCGCGCTCTGCTGGGGCATCGCCGCGGCCGCATTCCTCGCGTGGATGTTCACGCCGACGATCGCCAACGAACTGACACGCACCGAGGTCGGCTATGCGGGCGCGACCGCGTTGCTCGCGTTGATGCTGTGGACGCTCTACCGCCAGGGGTCCGGCTCGACCGCGCTCGCCGCGCCTCAGTCCTCGGCGCCGAGCGCGAGCACGATCGCGCGGTAGGCCTCGGCGGGATCGGCGGCGGTGAAGATCGCTGAGCCGGCCACGAACAGGCTCGCGCCCGCCGCTTGGCAGCGCGGCGCGGTCGCCGCGTCGATGCCGCCGTCCACCTCGACCGCGGCGCCGGCGCCGGCGAGCGCACGCACGCGCGGGAGCTTGTCCAGCGAGTGGGCGATGAACGCCTGCCCGCCCCAGCCAGGGTTGACCGTCATGCACAAGGCCAGATCGAGTGCCTCGGTTACCTCCGCGAGCACGCCGACCGCGGTTCCGGGGTTGATCGCAACGCCCACGCACGCGCCCGACTCGCGGATCAGGCTCGCCGTGTAGGCGACGTGCGGCGTCGCCTCGGCGTGGAAGGTGATCGAGTCGGCCCCGGCCTTGACGAACTCGCTCACCTGGCGCTCGGGGCGCTCGATCATCAGGTGCGCCTCGAGCATCCCGCCCGCATCGCGCACCGTTTCGGCAAGCGCAGCGACGGCCAGCGGTCCGAGCGTGATCGGGGGCACGAAGTGCCCGTCCATCACATCAACGTGGATCACCCGCGCTCCAGCCGCCAGCACCTCCCCCACCTGCTCGCGCAGTCTGCCGAAGTCGGCCGAGAGGATCGACGGCGCAACCCGCACCGCGCGCAGCAACTCGCGCGGCGAGTCCGTCATACAGTCCCCCGAGAGAGCGGAATCGGCCTCGTATGGCAGCGTAGGCCAAGCGGGACAAGGACGCAGGGAGCGGAGTGTGCTGGCCGAAACGGGGATGCGAGCGGAGCGAGTGTCTCCCGGCTTCGGTACACGCGCGACCGAGGACGCCGTCCCGCGCCGGCATACGTCGTCATACGGCTTGGAGCATCGAGTCGCCGCAGTTATTGCACTTCAGGATCGCCGTCGAGGACATCCTCACGATCGTCGAGTGCTCGCCGCAGTTGGGGCAGACCGAGGTGAGCTCGAAGCGATGCAGGCAGTAAACGCAGCGGTAGCGGCCGGGGAGGTTCGTCGGGCGCAACCACGGCTCGCCGCAGTTCGGGCACTGCGGCCCGAGGTCAATCGTCCTGGCCGGCGTCTGCGGCTCCTCGCCCATCGCTCAGCTCCTCAGCAGGCGGGCGATGAAGAAGCCGGCGCTCGCGTCCCGGTGAGGCAGCGTCACCACGACGTCATCGAGCGCGAATTCGCGGTTGGATTCCAGAAAGGCGGAGATCAGGCGCTCGTTCTCAGTCGGGGAAATCGTGCATGTAGAATAGACAAGCACGCCACCCGGACGGAGGGCGCCGGCGCCGACGGCGAGGATCTCGGCCTGCGTGCGCGCCATCTCATCGATCGCATCGGGCGTCACGCGCCAGCGCAGATCGGCTCGCGCCTGCAGGGTGCCGAGCCCGGAGCAGGGCGGATCGACGAGCACACGGTCGAAGCTCTGGCCTCCGGGACGCGCTCGCGCCGCGTCGGCGAGCTCGACGCGGACGTTGGTCGCGCGCAGCCGCTGTGCGGTTCGCGCGAGTGCCCCTGCCCGACGCGGATTGCGCTCCACCGCGAGCACCTCCCCGCGGCCTTGCATCAGCGCGGCGAGGTGGGTGCTCTTGCCGCCGGGCGCGGCGCACAGGTCGAGCACGCGCTCGCCGGGTGCCGGCTCGAGCGTGCGCGCGACGAGCATCGCCGCGCGTGATTGCGCCAGGAACGCTCCGTCGCGCCAGAGATCCGAGCCGTGCTCGTCGAAGGGCTCCTCGAGCACGATCGCCTCGGGGATCGAGGCGTCGCGATGGGAACGCACGGGCAGCTGTGCGGCGAGCGTCGAGGCGTCGGTGACGAGCGTGTTCGCGCGCAGTGCCACCTCGCCGGGCTCGTTGTCGACGGCCATCAACGCGCGTGCTTCGTCGGCGCCGAGCTCCTCCCACCAGAGGCGGGCTATCCACTCCGGATGGGAGTGCTTGATCGCCGCGCGCTCCGGCGTCTCATCGCTGAGCGAGCCGAGCAGCGCCTGCGCCCCCTCGCGCGCGGCACGGCGCAGCACCGCGTTCACGAGGCCATGCCCGGCGCGACCGTTGGCCTTGGCGAGCTCGACGGCCTCCGCGACGACGGCGTAGTCGGGCGCGCCTCGCAGGTAGAGCAGCTCGTAGAGCCCGAGCCGCAGCGCCGCGAGCACCGGCGGGTCCAGCGTCGCGACCGGGCGCTCGGTGAGACCCTCGATCAGATGATCGAGGGTGCCCTTGCGCTGGACAGCGCCGTAGGCGAGGCGCATCGCGAGCGAGCGATCGCGCGCCTGCAGCCCCGCGGCCTCGGCCTGCAGTGCGCGATCGGTGTAGGCGCCGCGCTCGAAGACTCGACGAAGGACGCGATAGGCGCAGGCTCGGGCGGGCGCGAGCGTGACGCCTGAGGTGTTGGACACAGTGGGCATGATCGGCTATCCGCTACGGCTGAACGCGCTGGGGGCGAGGACCTGCGCGATATCGCCCGCCAGCTTGACGGCCTCGGGCGCGGTCAGCGTCGCCGTCGTGACGCGAATCGCGGGCGCACTGCCCGCCAGCCGGTAGGGCTCGCCGGGCGCGACCACCCAGCCCCGCTGCATGAGCGCGCCAATCGTGCCCGCTTCCTCTGCGACGGGGATCCACACGTTCAGGCCGGAGGCTCCGTGCCCGCGTACGGCGTTGCGATCGAGCTCGGCCAGCAAGCGCTCGCGCCGGGTTGCGTACGTCTCGCTGGCTCGCACCACGAGCGCCTGCACGACGGGATCGCTGTAGAGCGCGAGCACGAGGCCCTGCAGGATGTGGCTGACCCAGCCGGGCCCGCACTGTTGGCGTCCCTGCACGCGGGCGATCGTCTGCGCGTCTCCGGTGAGCACAGCGAGCCGCAGGTCGGGGCCGAGCGCCTTCGCGACCGAGCGCGTCGCCGCCCAGCGTTCCGGGCGGGCCCCCGTCGAGAGGACGCTGCGAAGCTCGGCACCGGCGACCGGCCCGAGGTGGTCGTCCTCGATCACGAGCGTGCGCGGGAACTCACCGATCACGGCGCTCAACTCGCGTGCGCGGCTGGAGTCAAGCGCCGCGCCCGTGGGGTTCTGGCCGCGCGGGGTGATGACCGCTGCGAGTGCGCCGCGCGCAAGCGCCGCGTGTAGGTCCGCGACGAGCATGCCCCGGTCGTCGAGCGCGACGGGCTCCAGCACGAGGCCGAGAGCTCGAAGCAGGTCGTAGAGGGCCGCGTAGCCGGGGTTCTCGACCGCGACCCGATCGCCCGGGCGCAGGTGGGCTTGCAGGACCCGCTCAATCGCGTCCATCGCGCCGCTGGCGATGCACAGGTGCCGCGCTGGGATGTCGTCCGCGAGAAGCTGCTCGCGCGCGAGCTCGAGCATCCCTGCCAGCGCCGGCGGCTCCCCGTACAGGCGCGCGGCCAGCTCACAGCGCGCGAGCGCCGCGCCGAGGTCGGGGAGCAGCGCGGGGTCGGGATTTCCGCGCGATAGGTCGCGAGCGCCGAGGGGCACCGGCAACGGCGCCCGCGATGAGCCGATGGGCGCCCCGGGGCCGATGCGCGTGCCACGGCGCGGCTCGCTGAGCACGACGCCGCGCCTGCGCAACTCGGCGATAGCGGCGGCGACCGTGACCGGACTGAGCCCAACCTGGGCTGCCAGTCGCCGGACCGATGGCAGGGGCGCACCGGGGCGCAGCGCGCCGCTGGCGACGCCGGCCTCGATCGAGCGGACGAGCTCCGCTGCGGTTTCCGCCGTGATTCGATACTGTTGCATCTCAGACATCGCTCTGTACTATTACAGAAATCTACAGAGGAGGCCTCGTGGCCGGACCGCCGCACAGCCAAACCGCCGCCGCTCCACCCGCTTCCGAGCGCGTGCGGGTGCGGCGCAAGCGCGACCGCGCCAGCTACGACCGCGCGGTCATCGACGCGATCCTCGACGAGGCACTGACTGCCCACCTGGGTATCGTCGCCGAGGACGGCCAGCCGTTCGTGATCCCAACACTGCACGCGCGCCTCGGCGACCTCGTGTACTGCCACGGCTCCACCGCCAGCCGCACGATGAAGGCGCTCGCAGCGGGTGCACCGCTGTGCCTGACGGTGTCGCTGATCGACGGACTGGTGCTCGCCCGCTCGGCGATGCATCACTCTGCCAACTACCGCTCGGTGGTGCTCATCGGCCGCGCGCGCCTGGTGGAGCAGGAGGCGGAGAAGCGCGCCGCGCTGCAGGCGGTCATCGAGCACATCGTTCCTGGCCGCTGGAACGACGTTCGCGCGCCTACCGAGAACGAGCTGAAGGCGACCTCGGTGCTCGCCATCCCGATCGAGGAGGCTTCCGCCAAGATCCACGTCGGCGGGCCAATCGACGACGAGGAGGACTACGCGCTGCCCGCGTGGGCGGGTGTGATCCCGCTGGTCACCCAGGCGCTCGCGCCCGAGCCCGACGTCAGGCTGGCCGGCGGCATCTCGCCTCCGGCGTATGTCACGGCCTACGCCCGCCCGGGCAGCCCGCGTCCGCGCAGGTAGGCCGCCGCCTCCATCGCGCGTCCGCCGGGCGGCTGTACGACCAGCAGCTCGAGAGCTCCCGCGCTGCAGGCGAGCAGCAGTCGCTGATCGTGCGCGTAGAGGCCGAGCGGCCGGGGTGCCGCCGCTGCCGGCTCAGCCTCGAGGTCATCGACGTCCGCCAACCTCGCGCGCTGTACGCCCAGCAGGCTGCCGTCGGTGACGGCGACCCGCGCGCCGATGTGCGGATGCAGTGCGCGCACGGTGCGCTCGAGCTCGACGGCCGGCCGCGAGGGGTCTAGCAGCCGATCCTCCGGACCAAGCTTCTCTGCGTAGGTGACGCCCTCCTGCGGCTGCTCGATGAACGGCGGGTCCTCATCGAGGGCGCGAACGAGCAGCTCTCCCGCGAGCCGCTGCAGGCGCTCGGCGAGCGAGCCATAGCTGTCGTCGGGTCTGATCGGCTCCTCGCCGGTCAGGCACACGGGACCGCTGTCGAGGCCGGCGGTGAGACGCATGATCGAGACGCCCGTCGTTGCGTCGCCGGCCATGATCGCTCGCTCCACCGGAGCCGCGCCCCGCCAACGCGGCAGTAACGACGGATGCACGTTCAGCAACTCGTGCTCCGAGAGCAGCGGCTCCTTGATCAGCGCGCCGAAGGCACACACGATCACGCTTTGGCGCGAGCCTTCCCTGTGACCGAGATCGAGCGCTGCGTCGATCGATGCTCGCGCCTGCGGGTCGTTCACGCTGTGCGGCTGCTCGACTGCGATCGCCAGATCCCGCGCCCGCTCGGCGACCGGCGGTGAAGTCAGCCGCCGGCCCCGACCCGCGGGACGGTCAGGCCGGGTGATGACAAGCGCCGGGCGATTGCGCTCGCTGAGCGCAAGGCGTTCGAGCACCGCCGCGGCGAACTGGGATGTGCCGATGAAGACGGTGCTCAACGCAGTGGTGCCCGCGCGCGACGCTAGGCCGCGTCGGCTGGCCGATCCTCGCTCGGCGTCTGCGCCTCGCGCATCGCGCGCATCGCCTCCTTGCGCGCCTCGCGCGAGATGTGATCGAGGATCAGGACACCGTTGAGGTGGTCGACCTCGTGTTGAATCACGCGAGCCTCGAACCCCTCGGCCTCGATTTCGCGCTCCTCGCCAGCCTCATCCAGCGCCCGTACTCGCAGGCGCGCGTGGCGCTCGACCTCCGCGTGCACCCCGGGCAGGCTCAGACAGCCCTCCTCGGCGCTCTCGAGCTCCTCGCTCATGGACTCGAGCACAGGGTTCACGAGTGCCGTGACCGGGTCATCGACGTAGGCTTTGTAGACGAGCACGCGGTGCAGGATCCCGAGCTGGGTCGCCGCCAACCCGACGCCCAATGCGTCCTGCATCAGCTCTCCCATCCGCGCGACCTCTGCCTTCGAGATCCTCGTCGAAGCGCTCGACTGGCAGCGCGGTGGCACGCAACACCGGGTCGCCGAACTTGCGCACGTGACGCAGCGCGGCGTCGCGCCGTGCGCGGGTCTCTGGGTCGAGCTCGGCGGGTGGGGCATCCGGCTCGCGCTCAACCTCGACGTCGCCCTCCTGTGAGCTCGGCGGCGGGAACTCGGGAGCGGTGTGCTCTTCAGCTGTGCTGTCCTCGGTGGCCATCGACCTCAAGTTTATGAGCCACGCCCACGGACCGAGCCGCCGCCACCGATAGGCGTTTGCCCCCGGCGTTGCACCCGGCGCTCAAGCCGGATGGGGCCGGAGCCTGTCGGCGTGCAGTGTCACGATCGCCTGGGTGATGCGGCTCGCCACCTGGGACGCGTGTGCGAGCAGCGTCGCGCGAACGCGCAGCGTGGGTGTTCTCCCGAGCAGTGTGTCTGCCCGCTTTGAGAGGCGCAACGTCACCACGCAAACCCTCCCGCCGACGACCTTGAAGGAGCCCGCGGCGAGCGTCAGCACAGATCGCTTGCGAGCGGCGCCGTTCCCTGCTGGCACGGTCACGGCGCTCAACGTGCGCAGGGTGACCTTGCCCCAGCACTCGCTCTCCCCGGTGGGGCAGCTGATCTTCAAGGCGACGGTACCGGTGGCGCTGACGCGCAGTGAGGCTCTGGCGATGCGCGCGTCGGAGACGATCAGGGGCGCGCTCGTGTGAAAGCTGCTGACTCCCCCGCTGGGAGCGGGCGAGCTGAGGGGGACCGGGCCCGGCACGGCGTTGACCGTGATCGACCGCGTCACAGCGGTGCTCTTCACCCCGTAGCTGTCGGTGACGGTGAGCGTGACCGTGTATTCGCCGGGGGCCTCATAGGTGTGAGTCGGTGCGACACCGCTGCCATCGGGCGTGCCGTCGCCCCAGTTCCAGGAATAGCTCGCGAGCGATCCTCCCGGATAGGGATCGCTCGAGCCGGCGCCGTTGAAGGACAAGCCGACACCGGCCTGGGCCGATCCGGGCGCGGCGATCATGCCTGTCGGCAGCAGCGGTTCGAAGAGGCCGAGCCCGTTCGGAGCGCCGACGCCTGACGGCCCATCGAGGCCCGGGGCCGCGTTGCATGCCGTAGTGCCTTCGCAGTCGACGTTCAAGCCCCCGAGCAGCGCATCCGCGCCGCACGCCAGGCCGGCTTCGTCACAGAAGCCGTTGCCGCCTTCGCTTACGTCATACAGCGCCGCTGCCTCGCCGAGGTGACCGTAGAGCGTCAGCGACGGGTAGCTGACGCCGTTGCTGCCGCCGGCGAGAGCGTAGAGCGCGCTGATCAGCGGCGTCGCGAGCGACGTGCCACCGACCGTTATCCACCCATTCCCGAGCCCCCGTTCTTCACAGTATTCGCCACAGTCATCGCTGTCATACACAGCAAAGCCGGTGCGCGGGTTGGCGACCGCGGCGACGTCTGCAGCGAGCCGTCTGCCTTCGCATCCGCTCGCGGCGTAGCCGGGCGCCTGCTGCTGCCAGGGCTCTGCGGAGAACCTCGTGCTGCAGCCTCCGCCGGTCGCCCCTGCGCCTCGTTCTTCGTCAAACGGCCCGTTGCCGTTCCACACCGTCTCGCTTTCGCGCTTGCCGTCTTCGTCGAGCGTGAGCGTCGTGCCACCGACCGCCACGACCGTGGGATAGGAGGCGGGCATGTCCGGCCGTTCTGACGGTTTGAGGCCTTCGTTCACTTCGGCCCAGTCGTCGTAGCCCTGATCGCCGGTTGCGGCGGCTATCACGACGCCGGGGTGGTTGTAGGCATCTTCGATCCGCGGGGCCCTTGCCTCGTGCCCTCCGTAGGAGTTCGACACCTCGGTGGCTCCCAGGCTGACAGCCTCCGTGACCGCGGCCGCGAGATCGACGTCTGCTGAGCTGGTGGCCTCGACGAGGAGGATTCTTGCAGTTCGGGCAGACGGAATGAACGGTCTCGACATCGAGCGGGATCTCCAGGGACCAGCCGCCGTTTTCGCTCGGCGGTGGCGGGGGCAGCACTGTGGCGCTGCCGCTTTGGGAGACCTTGGTGAAACAGCCGTCGGCCGAGGTGCAGGGAGCAAGCCCGTAGTGTTCGTCGAACCGTGCGAGGTCCGCTTCAACGTCCGGGTCGTCGTAAGCGTCGACGATCGCGACCGTCTGAGCGGATCCGCCGACCGCGGGTTCGTAGCGGTAGGCGCTCGCCAGCTGCGAGGGGGTGAGACCGCCCGTCGGCCCCGATTCGCTGGCGCCATCGTTGACGGCGTAGGCCTTGACTCCGGCGTCGTCGGCCGCGGCCGCAGAAACGGGCAGGCGCACGAAGGCGAAGCACGTTGCACTCCCCGGTTGCGGCGCCGAGCACGCAGGGCTGACCTTCGCATAGCGGATCCCAGCCGCCGCGGGTGCGCGCGCGGGCACGGCCGCAGCGACGGGAACGATCATCAGCCAGCACACGAGCACCGCGAGCACGCTCCACACTGCGCAGATCGCCTGGCGGGCGCGGCGAGCGGCCATCGTCACGTCCTCCTCCCGTAAACCGCCTGCCCCCGAATGGCGGACGGACGAATTTGATCTCCGCCACTCAGCTCCGTGCCGCGGCCGAGCGACGTTACCAGAGGGCTGAATTCACTTACAACCGTGGCCGACGGCTTGCACGCTCAGGTGCGCTTGGTCTTGGGCGCTCGCAGCACGTCGATCGTCTGCCCGGCGTGCGCGCCGCCGGCGGGATCGTGAGCGTCAACGCTCACGCGCACGCGCAGCGCATGGCTGCGCGCAAGCAGCGCGCGCGCCTTCTGTGAAAGGTGCAACACGATGGTCTTGACCTTGCCACCGGCGACGCTGAAGGACCCGCTCGTGAGCGTGAGGATGGCCTTGGCCTTCGCGGAGCTCGCGGCCGTCGCGCTGACCGCATTGAGTGTGCGGATGATGAGCTCACCGGTGCAGCTGCTCACCCCGGAGGGACAGCTGATCTTGACGCCTACCGCACCAGACGAGCTCGCCTGCAGGTACGTGCCGGCAATCGTCGCGTCGGGAGACCCTTCTTTGGCCGCGAGCACCCCAGCTTTGGCGGCTTCTTCTTCGTGTCGCTTTGTGGCCGCGGCTTCTTCTTCGTGCTGCTTGGTGGCTGCGGCTTCCGATGCCTTCTTGGCTTCCGCTTCCTTGGCCTTCTGTGCTTCCGCTGCCTCGTCGCGTTCTTTGGCTTCTTGCTGTTCTTTGCCTTCCTGGTGTTCTTTGGCTTCCTCGTGTTCTTTGGCTTCCTGGCGTTCTTTGGCTTCCTGGCGTTCTTTGGCTTCCTGGCGTTCTTTGGCTTCCTCGCGTTCTTTGACTTCCTCGCGTTCCTTCGCTTGGGCTTCGACTGTGCCAGTGACCGTCTCTATGCCGCCGCTCTCGTGGTAGGAAATCCGCATCGTCTGCGCGGTCGGAGTGCAGGCTTCGGCGAACCCGATCGGTATTTCGGGACCGTGTTCAGGGGCGTTTGAAAATGAGCCAGTAAGCGAACCGACGGTGGAGACGAAGGTGAACGTCTGCCCAGGCGCCAGCGCCGGACAGGGTTCGCCTCGCTGTGGGGGCCTCACGAAAGGTTCGATCCTCGCGTTCCCCAGCGCGATCGCACCTGCAGACGTCAGCTGTGAGTAATCCTGTTGGGCAGTGTCACCAACGTGGGAGATCGCGAAGATCATGAGGCTCTCGGCGTCGAGCCGCACGCTCGCGGCTCGAATGCCTCCATCGGGGTAGGAGCCGGCTCCGACGCCGAGTTCTGCGCCGTCGGTCGTCAGCGGGCCCACCGCCCCGCTGCCCTCGAGGAAAATGTGGCTCAATTCGACAGGTTCCCCGTCTTCGCCGTTGAGATCGGCGCCGAGGAGCGAGGCGAAGCCGTTGAGGACGCCTGGCTCGCTCGTGTTCGTTCCGTCGATCTGCACCGGTCCGAGCTCTGTGTTGTTGTCGAAGTAAAGGCCGGGTCCGCTGCTGACATCGAAAGTCAGGGCGTCGCCCGAGCCTGTGACTGCACCCGCCAAGAGCAGGTTGTTGGCGCCAAATTCGTCGTCGCCGCGTCCGCTGATGCCCCACGTCTGTGACGCGCCCAGAACAAGCGGCATCTCGACAACGTCTCCAGCTGCTCCTTCGCTTCCGGGGGCAGGCGAGGCTGTCAGTCCGCCGCTCCCCAACGTGAGGGGTGCACCGCCAATGAAGTATTCGTTGCCGTCGTCGATGTGGAGCGCTTCGGCCGTCAATCCGGTCAGGTTGTTGAAGGCGACATAGCACGCCGCTTCTTCGGGTTCGGCCGCGCAGGCGGGGTCAGTCAGTTTGGGGAACGTGAGCGTTCCTACGCTCTCGCCTGCGGTCGGCGCGACATCTTTTTCCCAGTTCTTCTTGAGAGACCACGTTTCTTCAGCGAGAGGACCCTTCCCAGCCCAGGTGAACGACGGCGCGGCGGCGGCCGCTGGAGAGACCTGCACTAGACAGAACCCAAGCACGGTGAGCGCGATCGTCCTAGCTATCCCGCTGCGCACCCCCGCATGAGCGCAACGCCAGGTCCGGGACCTTCCGATAGTCCACATCAGCCGTCTCCCCCGTTCGTTCCCCGAGTCGCGAGAAGATACCAGATGTCGGAATCCACCGGCAACCTTCGCAGCACGCATCCCGGCGCGCCACCTCCGACCATGACGCGCCTGCCTACTGAGGGTCGACGTCGACACTGAAGTTCACTCCGTTGTGCGCCCGCGAAGCGGAGACAATGCTCACGGCGTGGCCGACGGCCGCGACGGCGGCGTGACGCTCGGAGGCCTTCACCATCAGCACCTGACGCTCGCGACCGCGTAGGCGAAACAGCGCGGCGGGCCCGAGCACGACCGCGCTCTCTCCGGCGCCGGCGACGCCCTTGACGCTCGAGCCGACGCGCAGGCCGTCGGCGAGCGCCTCGCGAACCGCGTGCGCGGCGGCGCGCGCACCCTCTGTCTGCTCTGCCGAGCAGACGATCCTGATCAGATGCGAGAAGGGCGGATAGCTGAGCGCGCGGCGGCGCTCGAGCTCGCCGGCGAGGAAGCCGTCGCTGTCGTGGCGCGCGGCGTACACGATCGCGCGCGCCTCTGGCGCGATCGTCTGCACGAGCACGCGCCCGTGACCGCCGCGCCCGGCGCGCCCGGCTAGCTGGGAGATCAGAGCGAACGTCCGCTCCTCGGCGCGGAAGTCGGGGAAGCGCAGCGTGGCGTCCGCGTCGAGCACGACGGCGAGGCTCACGTCGGGGAAGTCATGCCCCTTGGCGACCATCTGGGTGCCGATCAGCACCCCGCAGTCGGCGGCCTCGAAGCGACGCAGCACGGCGCCGACGCCATCGTTCTCGACTCCGGCGCTGCCGCTCTCAGCCGGCCGCTCGCGGGCGCTCGCGGCCCTCCCGGCTGCGACGACATCGGCATCGAGACGGAAGACCGGGAAGCCACCGTCATCGAACACGCTGGCGAGATCGTGCTGCAGACGCTCGGTGCCGGCGCCGTGGCGCGCGACGGCCGTCGAGGAGCAGTCGCAGCAGCGCGCGGGCACCGTCTCTCGGTGGCCGCAGTGATGGCAGGCGAGATAGCCGCCGGCGCGATGCAGCACGAGCGCGACGTCGCAATCGGGACAGCTCCAAACGCGCCCGCACGAGCGGCAGGAGAGGAAGTTCGACCAACCGCGGCGGTTTAGCAGGACGATCGCCTTGCCACGATTGGCGCGTACCTCCGCCAGTGCCTGCGCCGTCAGCGGATGCAGGCCATGTGCCTCCCCACGCATGTCGAGCACCTGCACAGCCGGCAGCGAGCGTCCGTCGACACGCCGAGGCAGGGTGCTCGTGGGCAGGCGCTGGACACTCTCCGGTCGCGGCGTCGCGCTGCCCAGCAAGAGCACGGCGCCGCAGCGCTCGGCCCGCTCGGCGGCCACGTCACGGGCGTCGTAGCGGGGGTCGCCCTCGTGCTTGTAGGAGGCATCGTGCTCCTCGTCGAGCACGATCAGGCCGAGTCGCTCGATCGGCGCGAACACCGCCGAGCGCGGTCCGACGCAGACCCTCGCCTGTCCGTCGCGCAGGCGCCGCCACTCGGCGTAGCGCTGGGCGGGTGTCAGGCGTGAGTGGAGCACGGCGACGGTATCCCCGAAACGTTCGATGAAGCGCCCGACGATCTGAGGCGTGAGCGCGATCTCGGGCACGAGCACGATCGCTCCGCGCCCCTGCTCGAGCGCGGCGTGGGTGGCGCGCAGGTACACCTCGGTCTTGCCCGACCCGGTCACGCCGTGCAGCAGGCGCTGCTCGGCACGGTGTTCGCGCAGCGCGGCGAGCACGGGCGCGAGCGCCGCCTGCTGGTCGTCGGTGAGCTGCGGCGCGCGCGGGCTGCGCGTCCCGACAGACTGATGCTGCGGACGGGCGACGGTACGCCGTTTGCGCCCGCTCAGCCGCCGTGCGGCCCCCGGCGGCAGCACCAGCGCGAGGGCGCGCGCGATCGTCGAGCAGTACTCGGCGGCGACCCATTCGGCGAGCGCCACCAGGTCGAGGGGCAGGGTGGGTGAGCCTTCATCGAGCGCGCGCAGCGGGGACAGCAGCTTCTCCTCGGTGACCTCGCTGCTGTCGGCGAGGGCGACGACAACCCCGAGCACCTGACGGCGCCCGAAGGGCACGACCAACGTCGATCCGATCTCGACCTCGCCTCCGAGCGCATGGGGAAGCCGGTAGTCAAACGGACCGCGCAGGGCGCGCGTGCTCGTCATCGGCTCGACGCGGGCGATCTTCGCGGCCGCGCCGGCTCCAGCCTCGTGACCCTCGACCGCGGCGGTGCTCAACACCGCCGCGAGCTTAGATGTTGGCGCGGTCAGAGCCCGGCGGCCGCTCGCAGCGCGTCGAGCTTGTCCGTGCGCTCCCATGTGAAGTCGGCGTCGTCGCGTCCGAAGTGCCCGTATGCGGCGGTCTTCTGGTAGATCGGGCGGTGCAGCTTGAGCTCCTCGCGGAACGAGCCCGGGCGCAGATCGAAGACCTCGTCGACGGCCCGCGCGATCTGTCCGCGCGTGCGGCCCTCCTTCTCGCTGCCGAAGGTCTCAACCATGACCGACACGGGATGCGCGACGCCGATCGCGTAGGCGACCTGCACTTCGGCGCGCCCGGCGAGTCCGGCCGCGACGATGTTCTTGGCGACCCAACGCGCGGCGTATGCCGCCGAGCGATCAACCTTCGAGGGATCCTTGCCCGAGAACGCGCCGCCGCCATGGCGGGCCATGCCGCCGTAGGTGTCGACGATGATCTTGCGTCCGGTCAAGCCGCAGTCGCCGACCGGTCCACCGATCACGAAGCGTCCGGTGGGGTTGACGAGGAAGTTCCTGCGCAGCTTGTGCTCGTCGTAGAGCGCGCTCGGCAGGATCGGCGTGACGACGTGCTCCCAGAGCTCATCGGGGATCCGCGCTTCGGCGCCGTCGTCGTGTTGGGTGGAGATCAGGAGCTTTTCGATCTCGACTGGCTTGCCGTCCTGGTAGCGCACGCTGACCTGGGTCTTGCCGTCGGGGCGCAGGTAGTCGAGCGTCCCCTGCTTGCGCACCGCGGCGAGCCGTTCGGCGAGACGATGCGCGAGCGAGATCGGCAGCGGCATCAGCGTCTCGGTCTCGTCGGTGGCGTAGCCGAACATCATGCCCTGGTCGCCGGCGCCGGCGACGTCGAGCTCGTCATCGTCGCTGGCATCCGTACGCGCCTCATAGGCCTTGTCGACGCCCTGTGCGATGTCGGCGGACTGCTTGTCGATCGCGTTGAGCACCGCACAGGAGTCGGCCGAAAAGCCGAGGTCGGCGTCGGTGTAGCCGATCTTGCGGATCGTCTCGCGTGCGATCTCCTGGATGTCGACGTAGGTCTCGGTCGAGATCTCTCCGGAGACGACGACGAGGCCTGTGTTTACAAGCGTCTCGCAGGCGACGCGCCCATATGGTTCGTCGGCGAGGACGGCGTCGAGCACTCCATCGGAGATTTGGTCGGCGATCTTGTCGGGGTGGCCCTCCGTGACCGACTCGGAGGTGAACAGGAACTCGTTCTCGGTTAGCTCAGTCATGTGTTTGGGAATCAGCTCCAGGGATGAGTAGGTAGCGGCCTCAGCGCCGCCCAGCCCGGCGAAAGTCGCAGAAGTCTATGCTGCGCGGGCTCCGCCACGCTGGCCGCGCTCGACGAAGTCGATGATCAGCGGCACTCCGTCCATGCCGTAGCGGGCGCGCAGGCGGTTCTCGATGAAGTACGCGTAGTCGCGCGTGACACGGGCACGCGAGTTGACCTGGATCGCGAAGCGCGGTGGGCGCTCGCCGATCTGTGCCATGTAGATCAGCTTCAGACGGTGGTTGCCGGCGCTGCGGCGCGTCCCCACCGGGGGCTGGCGCGCTTGCGTGGCCTCTGCCAGGAAGCGGTTGAGATCGGGCGTTGGGATGCGCCCGGACATGCGATCGCCGAGCATGATCGCCTCGCCGAGCAGGCGCGCGATGTGGCGGCCGGTCTTGGCGCTGACGGTCAGCACGCGCGGGCGCAGTCGCAGCTTTTCCGCGACACGCACGCGCTCGTGCTCGAGGTCGAGACGCCCCCCGGCGTCGCTGTCGGCGCGCTCCTGCATGTCCCACTTGTTGAGCACGATCGCGGTCGCGCACCCGGCCTTCATCGCGAGCTCGGCGATGCGCAGGTCCTGAGCGGTGACGCCGTCGGCGGCGTCGCAGACGACGAGCGCGACATCTGCTCGCTCGGCGGCGCGCTGGGAGCGCAGCGCGGTGTAGTACTCGACCGAGTCGGCGACCTTCGACTGACGGCGCATGCCGGCGGTGTCGATGAGGATCAGCTTGCGCTGCCCGGCGCCGCCGGGGGCGTCGACGAGCAGCGGCGTGTCGATCGCGTCGCGTGTGGTCCCGGCGTGCTCGGAGACGATCACCCGCTCCTCGCCGAGAAAGCGGTTGACGAGAGAGGACTTGCCGACGTTCGGCCGGCCGATCAGGGCGAGGCGCACGGTGCCCTCCTCGGCCTCGACGTCGGTGGCGGGGTTGAGGTCGAGCAGCTCGACGATGCGGTCGAGCAGATCGCCCGAGCCGAGTCCTTGGGCAGCTGAGACCGGCATCGGCTCGCCGAGGCCGAGCCGATGGAACTCGGCGGCGAGCGGCAGCTCGTTCACGCTGTCGCACTTGTTGGCGGCGACGATGCTCGCGACCGGCGCGCGGCGTAGGAGGTCCGCCATCTCCTCGTCGCCCGGCCGTACGCCGGCACGCGCGTCGACGACGAGCACGGCGACCTCGGCCTCGGCGATCCCCGCGCGCGCCTGCTCGCGGATCGAGCCCGCGAGCGGGTCCTCGTCCTCGAAATCGACGCCGCCGGTGTCGATCAGCGTGAAGCGGCGCCCGTTCCACTCGCAGTCGAGCTCCTTGCGATCGCGGGTGACACCCGGACGCTCGTGCACGACCGCCTCCCGAGTCCCGGTGAGGCGGTTGATGAGCGAGGACTTGCCCACGTTTGGATAGCCGACGACGGCGACCTTCATGTCGGCCAGTATGACTGGGCATGACTCGCGTTCCCGGATATCGGGGAAACGGGCGGCGAGGCGAGGGCGATCAGCGGGCGCGCGCGAGCGCGGCGATGCGCGCCACGACCGCTTCGACGCTGAGCCCGCCGGTGTCGAGCGTGACCGCGTCGGCGGCCGCCTGCAGCGGGCTGTGCGCTCGCGCCGTGTCGCGTTGGTCGCGCAGGGTCTGCTCTGCGAGCACCGCGTCTAGGTTCGCGCCGAGCTCGGCGGCACGCCGGCGCGCACGCTCGCGCGGATCGGCGGTGAGGAACACCTTGAGCTCGGCATCGGGCGCGACGACGGTGCCGATGTCGCGCCCCTCGGCGACCCAGTCGCCGTCGGCGATCAGCTCGCGCTGCTTGGCGACGAGCGCCTCGCGCACGGCCGGGTCGGCGGCGAGCACGGATGCCGCCTCGGAGACGCTCGGGGCGCGGATCGCGTCGGTGACGTCGCGGCCGTCGAGCAGTATCGGGGGCGAGCCGCTGTGGCGATCGCCGGGCGCCGCGCCGCTGAGATCGATCGTGAGCGCGCGCGCGAGCGAGCCGAGGGCGCCCTCGCGCTGGGGCAGCTCCCCCCCACCGCGCTCGAGCGCGGCGAGCGCGACGCAGCGATACATCGCGCCGCTGTCTAGGTAGGTGAAGCCGAGCGAGCGCGCGAGCGCGCGCGCGACGGTCGACTTGCCGGCGCCGGCGGGGCCATCGATGGCTATCAGCATCGCAGCGCTACGAGCAGAGTCGCTTCAGATCGTCGACGAACCCCGGGTATGACACGGCGGCGGCGTCGATGCCGATGACCTCGACGCCCTCCTTGGATGCGAGCCCTGCGACGGCGCCCATCATCGCGAGGCGATGATCGCCGAGGGCGTCGATGCGCCCGCCGCGCAGGCCGCCGCTACCGCGCACGGCGAAGCCGTCGTCGGTCGCCTCGATGTCGGCGCCGAGGCCGCTGAGGCCGTCGACGACGCCGGCGATGCGGTCGGACTCCTTCACGCGCAGCTCCTGGGCGCCACGCACGACGGTCTCGCCCTCGGCGAAGCAGCCGAGCAGCGCGACGAGCGGGAGCTCGTCGATCGCGAGCGGCACCTCGTCGGGCTCGACGACGGTTCCCTCGAGCGCGCCGTGGGCGATGTCGAGATCGCTGACCGGCTCGTCGGCGACGAGCTCGCCGATCTCCTCCTCGAGGTCGCCGAGGACGATGCCCCGCATGCGGCGCAGGATGCGCAGGAAGCCGGTGCGCGTCCAGTTGACGCCGACGTCGCTGATGAGCAGACGCGAGCCGGGTACGAGCACACCGGCGACGATCAGGAACGCGGCGGAGCTGGCGTCGCCGGGAACGACGATGCGCTCGAGCAGCAGCTCGTCGGCGTTGACGACGGTCACGTGGCGCCCGTTGCGGTGGATCGCGACGCCCGCGCGCAGCAGCATCCGCTCGGTGTGATCGCGGCTGCGGGTCGGCTCGCCGACGGTCGTCGCGCCGTCGGCGGCGAGCCCGGCGAGCAGCACGCACGACTTGACCTGCGCGCTTGCGACCTCGAGCTCGTAGGAGATCGCACGCAGGCGCGTGCCGTGGACGTGCAGCGGCGCGAAGCGCCGCTCGCGTGCCTCGAGCTGCGCGCCCATCTGGCGCAGCGGCTCGGCAATACGGTCGACCGGCCGGCGGCGGATCGAGTCGTCGCCGTCGAGCGTGAACGAGCGCCCCTCCTGCGCGGCGAGCCAGCCGGGCAGCAGGCGCAGCAGCGTGCCGGCGTTGCCGACGTCGATCGGCTGCTCCGGCTCGCGCGCCTCGCGCAGACCGGCGCCGCGCACGACGAGATCATCGCCATGGACCTCGACGAGCGCGCCGAGGGCGCGGACGGCATCGAGCGTGGAGTTGGTGTCGGCGGCATGCAGGTAGCGCTCGATGCGCACGGGCTCGGAAGCCATCGCGCCGAGCAGCGCTGCGCGATGGGAGATCGACTTGTCGGCCGGCGCGCGCAGCTCGCCGGACAGTGCGCGCGCGGGCTCGAAGCGCATGTTCATAGGACGCCCCTCATGCTTGCACGACGGGGAAGCCGAGGTCGGCGATCAGCTCCTGGGCGCGCGCGGCTGGGCGCTCGCCGCCGATCCACAGCGCGACGACCCCCTGGCGGTTGTCCTGGGAGGGAGAGAGCACCATGTCGAGGATGTTCACGCCGGCGCCGCCGAGCGCGAGCGCGATCTCGGCGATCACGCCGGGGCGGTTGGGCACCGAGACGCGCAGCTCGAGCACGGAAACGCCGTCGACGCCGCCGACAAGCCCGGCGCCGAGCAGCTCGTCACGATCGCCGCGCGCGCTCTCGTTCCACGCGCTTACAGCGGCCGCGTCGCCGGCTGCGAGGGCCGCGCGCACCTCCGCCAGACGCGCCGCGAGCTCGTCGATCCCGGCGATCAGGGCATCGCGGTTGGACATGTAGATGTCGGTCCAGATCGCGGTGTTGGCGCCGGCGACGCGGGTCGCGTCGCGAAAGCTTGGGCCGACCGCGGGGAGGCGCTGTGACCCCTCGCCGAGCACCCCATTGCGGGGCACAAGCAGGCTGGAGGCCTGGGCGACGAGCAGGTTGGCGAGCACGTGCGGCAGGTGCGAGACGCACGCCATCAGCCGGTCGTGGGTGTCGGCGTCGATCGCCTGCGGGTGGGCGCCGAAGCGGCTGAGCAACCGGTGCAGGCGCTCGTAGAGGACGCCGGCGGTGCTGCCTTTGGCGGGCGTGAGATACCAGGTGGCGCCGTCGAAGAGATCCTCGCGCGCGTGCTCGACGCCGGCGGTCTCGGCGCCCGCCAGCGGATGCCCGCCGATGAAGCGCTCGTCGGAGCTCGCAGCGGCGAGGGCGCGCTTGGTCGAGCCGACGTCGCTGACGACGCAGTCGGGACCGGCGCTCGCGAGCGCCTGGCCGACGATCTCGGCGAGCGCGCCGACGGGCGCGGCGACGAACACCACGTCGGCGCTGGCGACGGCCGTGGGAATGTCCTCGGCGTGGGTGTCGATCGCGCCGAGCGCGAGCGCGCTCGCGCAGACCCGCTGGTCGGGGTCATACCCGCATACCTCGGCGTCGGCCCGGGCGCGCGCGGCCATGCCGATGGAGCCGCCGATCAGCCCCACCCCCAAAACCGCCACCCTCAAGGAGCGTGCCCCGCTTGGCGCGTTGCGGGAACGCGACCCATCAGACGGCGCTGAGCGCCTTTCCGGCGAGCGCCGTCGCGCGCTCGACGGCGAGCGCGTAGTCGGCGAAGTCGGACGTGCGCAGCGCCTGGGGCCCGTCGCAGATGGCCTCGTCGGGGTTCGGGTGAACCTCGACGATGATGCCGTCCGCGCCGACCGCGGCTGCGGCAAGCGACAGCGGACCGACGAGGTCGCGACGCCCCGCCGCGTGGCTGGGGTCGACGATCACGGGCAGGTGCGAGAGCTCCTTCAGCACGGGCACGGCCATCAGGTCGAGCGTGAAGCGGTAGGCGGTCTCGAACGTGCGGATCCCGCGCTCGCAGAGCATCACGCTGGGGTTGCCTTCCTTGAGGATGTACTCGGCGGCCATCAGCAGCTCATCGAGCGTCGCTGAGAGCCCGCGCTTGAGCAGGACCGGGCGTCCCGCGCGGCCGAGCTCGGCGAGCAGCGGGTAGTTCTGCATGTTGCGCGCGCCGATCTGAATCACGTCGGCGACCTCGAGCACGGCATCCAGGTCGCCTATGTCCATCAGCTCGGTGACGATCGGCAGCCCGGTCTCGGCCTTGGCCTCGGCGAGCAGGCGCAGGCCCTCCTGGCCGAGCCCCTGGAAGGCGTAGGGGGAGGTGCGGGGCTTGTAGGCGCCGCCGCGCAGCAGCGTGGCGCCGGCGTCGCGCACGACGCGGGCGGTCTGCATCATCTGATCGCGCGACTCGACCGTGCAGGGACCGGCGATCATCGCGAAATGATCTCCGCCGACCTTGCGCCCGTCGATCTCGAGCACGGTGCGCTCGCCGTGCGTGATCTGCGCGGAGGCGAGCTTGTAGGGCTTGAGGATCGGCACGACGCGATCCACCCCGGGTTGACCCTCGAGGCCGAGGCTCTCGACGTCGGCGTCCTGCTCGACGTCGCCGATCGCTCCGATCACGGTGACGCGTGCGCCGGAGCTGCGGTGCGCACGCGCGCCGGCTCGCTCGATCTTGGTGACGACCGCCTCGACCTCCTCGTCGGTTGCGGTCTCCTTCATGACGATCATCATCAACTCATCCTTTCACTGACGCCTGGGAATGTTAGACCTGCTGGGCTCGTGGAATGAGCATCCGCGAGCTGAGCCGCGAGGGTGGGTGCTGAACGCACCCGGTGGTTGGCGCTCGGTCCCTGGCGGGGACCCGGTACGGCCGCTGGCACCCGCTCACGGACGGATGCAGGCCGAAGCGCCTAGATAAATCGCCAGGCGAGATAGGCGGACGAGCATGCCCAGGCGGCAGCGGCGGGAACTGCTTGTGTGTATGTGCTTGCCGTTGCGGTCATGGACATCTGCTGAGTTTGTAGCAGAGAAACACCGCGCGGTCTAGTGGTGGGAGACAATTTGGCGAGGCGCGCCGAATCGGGCTCGCCGTCGCCGGTCTCAACGCGCGGTGACCCTCAGCGTGCCGCGGCGGGGGCGAGCACGTCGGCGAGCGCGTCGAGGAACTGCCTGTTTTCCTCGGGCAGACCGTAGGTGACGCGCAGCGCAGGCTGCTGGGAGCCGAGCGCGGTGCCGCCGCGCACGAGCACGCCGCGCTCGAGCAGCCCGCGCATGACTGCGTGCTCGTCGTGTTGCTCGCCGAGGTGAAACCAGCAGAAGTTGGTCTGCGAGTCTGCCGGCTCGATCCCGAGCGCGCGCAGGCGCTCGTCCATCGAGACGCGCTCGGCGACGGTGCGGATGACGCGTTCCTCGACCTCGTCCTGGTGCGCGAGCGCCTCGACTGCGGCCGCCTGGGCGAGCGCGTTGCAGAAGAACGGCTGGCGTACCTGGTCGAGCGCCCGCGGCAGCTCGTCGGAGCCGCAGAGCGCGAAGCCGACCCGCAGCCCGCACAGCCCGTGAACCTTGGAGAAGGTGCGCAGCAGGGCGAGGTTCGGGTGGGCGTCGAGCAGCCCCAGCGAGGAGTCGGGGTCGTCGAGCGTGTTGAACTCGCAGTAGGCCTCGTCGAGGATCACGCAGACGTGCGGGGGCACCTCGGCGAGGAAGCCTGCGATGTCTGCGAGTGCGACCGCGGTGCTGGTGGGATTGTTGGGGTTGCAGACGAGCACGAGCCGCGTGGCGACTGTGACCTCGCGCAGCATCGCCGGCAGGTCGTGGCATTCGCGCTCGTCGAGCGCGACCGTCACCGCGCGCGCGCCGGAGGCCGCCGCGAGGTGCGGGTAGACGGAGAACGATGGCCATGCGTAGACGACCTCGGCGCCCGGCTCGAGCAGCGCCTCGCCGGCGGCGAGCAGGATGTCGCAGGAGCCGTTGCCGATCGCGATGCGCGGGGCCGGCACCCCGTAGCGATCGCTGAGCTTCTTGCGTAGGAGCGAGTTGGCCGGGTCTGGATAGCGGTTGAGCGTGCCGAGCGCACGATCGATCGCCTCGCGCACCGCCTGCAGCGGCGGATAGGGAGACTCGTTGCTGGCGAGGCGTACGAGCGACTGCTCCTGGGCGTATCCGCCGGCGGCGGGGTACACGGGGATGCGCTCGATGCGCTTGGAGAACTCGATCGACACCCGCGTATTGTGACGAGTTCGATCAGGACGGCGCTGCGCGCCGCTGGACCATTGAGTTCCGTCCAGGACGGCGCTGCGCGCGCCGGCTGGACTACTGCGCCGCTTGCAGATCGGCGCGGAGCTCGCGGGCGTCTCCCAGGTAGACGTGCGCGGGCACGTGCGCGTCGTCGGCGTAATAGTGGATCAGCAGCCTGATCACGCGCGGCATCGAACGCGGAACGGGGATCTCCTGCGCGCACAGCAGCGGCACGCGCTCGAAGCCGAGCGCGCGAGCGGCGACTGCGGGGAACTCGGCGTTGAGGTCCCTGGTGGCGGTGAAGATGCAGCTGACGACGCTGTCGGGCTCGAGCGCGTTGCGCTGCATGATCTCGCGCATCAGCTCGCTCGTCGCGTCCAAGATGTCCTGGGCGTTGTTGAGCTTGACGCTGACGGCGCCGCGTAAAGCGAAGAGTCGCATGGCGGGCGATTGTGTCAGAGCACCCGCCCTGTGGGCGCGCGGGCGAGCGCGCGCAGGCGCTCGGCCTCGGCGTTTGCGAGCCGCCGGTGCGCTCCCGGCGCGAGGCCGTCGAGCGCGAGCGGGCCGAAGCGCGTGCGCTCGAGCTCGACAACGGCGTGGCCGACCGCCTGGCACATCCGGCGCACCTGGCGGTTGCGGCCCTCGTGGATCGTGAGCTCGATCGTGTGCGAGCCGGCGCGGCGCACACGCGCGGGCGCGGTGCGGCCGTCCTCGAGCACGACGCCGGCGCGCAGCGCGCGCAGCGCGGCGTTGTCGATTGGCTGGCCGCGCAGCTTGGCACGGTAGGTCTTGGGCACCTGAAAGCGCGGATGGGTCAGCCGGTTCGCGAGCTCGCCGTCGTTCGTCAACAGGATCAGCCCGGAGCTGTCGATGTCCAGCCGCCCGACCGGATAGAGCCGCAGGCCGTGGGCGGGGACGAGCTCGACGACGGTGCGCCGGCCGTGTGTGTCACGCGCGCTGGACACGACCCCGACGGGCTTGTTGAGAGCGTAGAGCACGCGCGGCTCCGGCCCTTTCAGGAGCTTTCCGTCGAGTGCGACGGGACTGTCCTCTTCGACGTCGCGGGCGGGGTCGGTGACGATCTCCCCGGCAACGGTGACGCGCCCGGCGGCGATCAGCACCTCGGCGGAGCGCCGTGAGGCGACGCCGGCGTGGGCGAGGTACTTGGCTAGGCGCATCGGCGCTCGCGGGTTGCTCGGCGCATGTGCTGCAACCATAGGAGGAGATCCGGCCCAGGCGGGCGCCCGCCCCGCCAGTGCCGGAGGGATCGATCATGGACCTAGAGCTGCTCGAGAAGACACTCGCCGACCGCGGCGAGCCGGGGTTTCGTGCCCGCCAGGTGTGGAGGTGGGCGGCGCGTGGCGTGCACGGCTATGAGGAGATGACGAATATCCCGGCCGGGCTGCGCGAGGCGCTGGCACGGGAGCTGCCCTTCTCGAGCCTCGAGCTGCGCGAGCAGGCCCAGTCCGATGACGGGACGGCGAAGGCGCTGTTCGCGACCGCCGATGGCAGGCCACTGGAGGCGGTGTTGATGCGCTTTCGCGACGGTCGGCGCTCGGTCTGTCTTTCCTCGCAGTCGGGCTGCCCGCTGACGTGCACGTTCTGCGCGACCGGCACGATGCGCTTCGCGCGCAACCTGAGCGCCTCGGAGATCATCGACCAGGCGCTGCACTTCCGGCGCATCGAACCGATCGACCATTGCGTGTTCATGGGCATGGGCGAGCCGATGCTCAACCTCGACAACGTGCTCGCAGCGTGCGAGCGCCTGCCCGACGTGGGCATCACCCACCGGCGCACGACGGTCTCGACCGTCGGCTGGATACCGGGCATCGAACGGCTCGCAGCGTGCGAGATGCCGCTGCGCCTGGCGCTTTCGCTGCATGCTGCTGACGAAGCGCTGCGCTCGCAGCTGATGCCTGTGAACGACCGCTATCCGCTGCGCGAGGTGATCGAGGCGTGCCGCGCGTTCTACGCGCGCAAGCGCAGGCGCGTGTTCATCGAGTACGTGATGCTCGCGGGCGTCAACGACCGCTACGAGCAGGCGCTGGCGCTCGCGCGCGTGCTCAGCAGCAGCCACGGCGAGGGGCCACCCATCTTCAAGGTAAACCTGATCCCCTACAACCCCACCGACACAGGCGATGGCGCCCCGTTCGACGGCTCCAGCCGCGAGTCGATCGCAGCCTTCCGGGCTGCGCTGGAGTCACGCGGCATCCCCACCACTGTGCGCCTTACACGCGGGCGCGACATCGCCGCCGCGTGCGGACAGCTAGCGGCGCAGGCGTCGTGACATGACGCCTGACCGCCTAGCCCTCAACCCAGCTCCAGCACCGCGAGGATGTTCCCCGCGGGATCCTTGAACCAGGCGATCGGCGGGCCGCCGGGGTTGCGCGAGATCCCCTTCTCGTCCTGCCCCATGCCGTCGTAGCGCTCGCAGCTGACGCCGCGCGCGACGAGCTCATCGACGGCGGCCTCGATGTCGGCGACCGGGAAGTTGAGGATCGTGAACGTCGCCGGCTGATGGTTTGGCTTGGGATAGACGATCGTGTCGTGACCGCCGGCGATGTGCAGGCTGAGCAGCCCGTTGTCCTGGACCTCTACGGCGAGACCGAGGGTCTCGCCGTAGAAGCGCTTGGCCGCCGCGATGTCATCGACCGAGAAGCCGCTGAACGCGTTCGCCTGCTGGAAGATTGCACTCATAAAGGCACCGTACCCGCGATCGCCGCCGGTGAAGCGGAGAGCTATCCGCCCGCGCGCGCCTCGCCTGCGCGAAGCAGGCGCTCGCGCAGCTCGGCCTGCTCCTCGGGGCTTGGGTCCCAGCGCGCGATGTCGGGCAGCTCGTCGAGGCTGCGCAGCCCGAACAGCTTCAGGAACTGCGTGGTGGTGCGATACATGACGGCCCCGAACTGGGAGTGGCCGGCCTCGTCGATCAGCCCGCGGTCGAGCAGCGTGGCCGTCGCCGAGTCGGCGCTGACGCCGCGAATGCGGGTGATCTCGGGGCGGGATATCGGCTGCAGGTAGGCGACGATCGCGAGCGTCTCGGCCTGCGCGGGACTGAGCGTGGCGGCGCGTGGGCGACTGAAGAGCCGGCGCGCGGCGTCCTCGGTGGCGGGATCGCTCGCAAGCGTCCAGCCACCGGCAAGCTCGCGCAGCATGATGCCCCGACGCCCCGGCGCGTACTCCTCGCCGAGCACCGCCAGCGCTGTGAGGACCGCTCCCTCACCGGCCTCGCTCGCTTCCGCGAGCTCGGAGGGGCTGAGCGGGTCCGACGAAAGGAACAGCAGCGCCTCGACCGTCCGCACGAGCGACGGCGTCTGCTCCTCGCTCCCGCTGGCGGCGCCGCGCGGCCCGCTCGCCTCTGCGGCGGCGCCCGGCAGCGTGACGTCCTCGGTGTCGCTCACCCCGCGAGCGCTCCCGGTCGCGTGCCGCTCGCGGCAAGCGTCAGCGGCGCGCCCTGCGCGGCCACGGCGGCTGGCTCGGGCGTGCGCGTGTGAACGGCGATCTCGCCGAAGCTCTCCTGCTGGCGCCAGTCGACCTCGCCGGTTTTGTAGAGCTCGAGCAGCGCGAACAAGGTCACGGCCACGGTCATTCGGTCGGCGCCGTCGACCGCCTCGTCGAAGCTGAAGCTCCCGCGACGCAGCAGCCGGCGCAGGTGCGCGAGGCGCTCGGCGACGCTCACGCGCAGCACGGAGATGTGGCGCACGCTGATCGCAGGGGGCATCAGCAGCATGCGTCCGATCGCCGCGCCGAGGAGCTCTGGGTCCTGGGAGCCGTCCTCGGGCTGGACGATCGTGCGGCGCAGGCTGGCCGGTGCCGGCGCTGTGCGGAAGCGCACGCCATCCTCGCCCGCGAGCAGCTCGCGAAGGTGCGCGGCGGCGGCACGATAGCGACGCGCGTCGAGCATCCGCGCGAGCAGCTCCTCGGCGGCCTGTTCGGGCTCGATGTCGAGCAGCTCCTGGTCCTCGCCGCTCAACATCAGCCGCGACTTCAGCTCCAACAGGGCCGCGATCAGCACGATGAACTCGGTAGCGGTCTCGAGGTCCAGCTCACCGCGCTGCTCGAGATGGTCGAGGTAGGCGAGCACGACGTCGGCGAGCTGCAGCTCGAGCAGGTCGACCTCTTCGCGCAGCACCAGCGTCAGCAGCAGGTCGAACGGCCCGCTGAACACGTCCAGGTCGAGCTCGAGCGCGGCCAGGCTCACCGCTGCACCGTCGCCGGAGGGTTCGTCGGGCCACTCATTCTTCCACCGTAGCGGCCGGCGATGACGTGGTGTTCGCTCACCAGCTCAGCCGTCCGCTCGCGGCGCGCCGATACCCATGCGCTCGCGCACATCGGCAAGTGTCGTCGCAGCGATCTCCTGTGCACGTGTGGCCCCCTGCTCGAGGATCGACTCGAGCGCAGCATCGTCCGCGCGCAGCAGCTGGTAGCGCTCGCGCACCGGGGCCAGATAGTCGACCACGGCGCTCGCGACAGCCGTCTTGAATTCGCCGTAGCGGGCCTCGGCGAACTCCGCCTCGATCGCCTTCTGCTCGACGCCGCGCACGGCGGCGAGGATGTCGATCAGGTTGCTGATGCCGGGCTTCCCGGCGTCACGCCGCACCTCGCTGCCGGAGTCGGTGACCGCGCTCTTGAACTTCTTCTCGATCGCGGTCGGCTCGTCGAGCACGTACACGGTGCCCTGCTCGGAGCCGCTGGTCGTGGACATCTTGCTCGTCGGGTCCTGCAGGTCCATGATCCGCGCGCCGATCTCGGGGATGCGGTGCTCGGGGATCACGAGCACTTCCTCCTCGCCGGCGAAGCGTGCGTTGAAGCGTCGTGCAACGTCGCGCATCAGCTCGAGGTGCTCGCGCTGGTCCTCGCCGACGGGCACCTCCTCGGCGCGGTAGGCGAGCACGTCGGCGGCCTGCAGCACGGGGTACATGAGCAGCGCCGCGGAGACGAGCTCGCGCTGCTGCAGCGACTTGTCGCGGAACTGGTGCATGCGCTGCAGGCGCCCGAGCTCGGAAACGCTCGAGAGCAGCCACGTCAGCTCGGTGTGCTCGTGCACGTCGCTCTGGCGAAAGAGGATGCAGCGCTCAGGGTCGAGGCCGGCCGCGAGCAGGATCGCAGTCGTGTCATACACGCGCGCGCGCAGCTCGACCGGGTCATAGGCAACGCTGAGCGCGTGCAGGTCGACGATGCAGAAGATCCCCTCGCCGCGCTCCTGGCTTGAGATGTACTGCGCGATCGCGCCGATGTAGTTGCCGAGGTGCTTGCGGCCGGTCGGCTGGATTCCGGAGAAGATGCGCATCTAAAGGGGTGCTCTGCGCCGCGGCTAGCGGCGCCGGGCGGCGCTGTCGGCGAGGTACGGCGGGTCCCAGCCGGTGTCGTTCACGTTGACGGTCGTCCCGGGCGGCACGATCTCATCGATGCGGTCGAGCACGTCGGCACTGAGCGTGCGCTCGAGCGCGGGAAGCTGGCTCTCCAGCTGCTCGCTCGTGCGAGGCCCGATGATCGCGGCGCTCACCGCCGGATGGGTCGTGACGAACGCGAGCGCCATCTCGATCAGCGAGATCCCCGACTCGTCGGCGAGTGCGCCGAGCGCGTCGGCGGCCTCGAGCTTGGCCTGGTTGCCCGGCAGCGACATGTCATAGCGCTGGGGAAGCATCTGCGCGCGCCTGCTCTCGCCGGGTGAGCTGCCGCCCTTGCGGTACTTGCCCGACAGCCAGCCGCCGGCGAGCGGGCTCCAGGGGATCACGCCGATGCCGTAGCGCTCACAGACGGGCAGCACATCGGCCTCGATCCGGCGGATCAGCATCGAGTACGGCGGCTGCTCGCAGACGAAGCGCTCGCGCCCGCGCTTCTCGGCGACCCATTGCGCCTCGACGATCTGGTGGGCGGGGAACGTCGAGCTGCCGATGTAGCGGACCTTGCCGGCGTGCACGAGGTCCGAGAGCGCGCCGAGCGTCTCATCGATGTCGGTATCGAGCTCCGGGCGGTGGATCTGGTAGAGGTCGATGTGGTCCGTTTTCAGCCTGCGCAGGCTGTTCTCGACCTCCTCGACGATCCAGCGCCGCGAGTTGCCGAACTGGTTCGGATCCTCGTCGTGCATCTTGCCGTGGACCTTCGTCGCGAGCACGACCTGGTCGCGGCGGCCACCGGCGAGCGCCTTGCCGACGATCTCCTCGGACTCGCCGCGCGAGTACACGTCGGCGGTGTCGATGAAGTTGATGCCCGCGTCGAGCGCGCGGTGGATGATCCGGATCGAGTCGTCGTGATCGGTGTTGCCCCAGGCGCCGAACATCATCGCGCCGAGGCACAGCGGGCTGACGCTGACGCCGGTGGCGCCGAGTTTGCGGTACTCGATGGACATCTAGGCGAGGGCCTCCCTGATCACGGGGGTCTTGGCCGCGGCGACCTCGTCGAGGCGGCGCACGGGGGTCGAATATGGCGCTGCGCGGGCGATCTCGGGGTCCTCGGCCGCCTCGCGCAGGATCGCGGCGATCGCCTCGGCGAACGCGTCGAGCGTCTCCTTCGTCTCGGTCTCGGTCGGCTCGACCATCAGCGCCTCATCGACGAGCAGCGGGAAGTAGACGGTCGGCGGGTGAAAGCCGAAGTCGAGCAAACGCTTCGCGAGGTCGAGCGTCTTGATCTGCAGCTCGCGCTTCATCGGCCCGCCGGAGAGCACGAACTCGTGCATGCACAGCTCGCCGTAGGCGAGCGGCAGATACTCGGCGACGCCGCGCTCCTTCAGCCGCGCGAGCAGGTAGTTGGCGTTCAGCACGGCAGCTTCGGAGGCGTCCTTGAGGCCGTCACCGCCGAGCGAGCAGATGTAGGCGTAGGCGCGCACGAAGCAGCCGTAGTTGCCGTGGAAGCCGCGCAGGCGCCCGATCGACTTCGCCCGCTCGTAGTCGAGATCGAAGCTGCCGTCCTCGCGCGCGACGACGACGGGCACAGGCAGGAACGGTGAGATCCGCTCGGACACGGCGATCGGTCCCGAGCCGGGGCCGCCGCCGCCGTGCGGCTGGGTGAAGGACTTGTGCAGGTTGAAGTGGACGATGTCGAAGCCCATGTCGCCGGGGCGCGAGAGCCCCATCACGGCGTTGAGGTTGGCGCCGTCGTAGTACAGCGTCGCGCCGACGCCGTGGACGATCTCGGCGATCTCTGAGATGTTCGGGTCGAACAGCCCGAGCGTGTTGGGGTTGGTGAGCATCAGGCACGCGACGTCGGTGTCCGCCTTCGCGCGCAGGTCCTCGATGTCGATGCCGCCGTCGGCGTTGGTTGCGAGCTTGACGACCTCGAAGCCGGCCATCGTGACCGTCGCGGGGTTGGTGCCGTGGGCGGTGTCGGGCGTGAGCACCTTGTGGCGTGTCTCGCCGCGATCCTCGTGGAAGGCACGCGTCAGCAACACACCGGCGAGCTCGCCGTGGGAGCCCGCGGAGGGCTGCAGCGACACGTACGCCAGCCCGGAGATCTCCGACAGCGCGCCCTGCAGGTTCCACATCAGCTCGAGCGCGCCCTGGGCGCGCTCGGGGTCCTGCAGCGGGTGGAGGCGCGCGTGGCCGGGCAGCGCGGCGACGCGCTCGTGCAGGCGCGGGTTGTGCTTCATCGTGCACGAGCCGAGCGGATAGAAGCCGGAGTCGAGATCGAAGTTGCGCTTGGAGATGCCGACGTAGTGGCGAACGATCTCGGGCTCGGAGACCTCGGGCAGGCGTGGCGGCTGCGAGCGGCGAAAGCGCGCAGGCAGAAGCTCGCTGACGTCCACCGCCGGGACGTCGAGCTCGGGGCACACAAACGCGCGGCGCCCGGGCGCGCCCTTCTGGAAGATCGTCCGCGCCACGTCACGCTGCAGGGGAGGCGTCGCACTCATACGGCCACCGTTTCGCGTTGCTCGCTCGCGACGGCGGCACCGAGGACCTCGGCCAGCCGGTCGATGTCGGCACGCGTGCGCCGCTCGGTGATCGCGACGAGCAGCACGCCGCGGTCCTCCTCGCGGCCGCTCAGCGCGTGCGCATCGACACCAGGGTTGACTCCGCGTTCGGCGCACCTGCGCCTGACCGCGGCGACGTCCGCGTCGAGGCGCAACGCGAACTCGCGGATCACCGGCTGCTCATGAAGCTTCTCGACCCCCGGCAGAGCGGCGAGCTGCTCGCGCGCGTAGTGGGTACGGGCGATCAGCAGCTCGCCGAGCTCGACGATCCCGCGGCGCCCTAGCCAGACCAGGTAGACGACGCCGGCGAGCGCGTTCAGTGCCTGCGCCGTGCAGATGTTCGACGTGGCTTTCTCGCGCCGGATGTGCTGCTCGCGGGTCTGCAGCGTGAGCACGAATCCGCGACGACCGTCGACGTCGACGGTTTGCCCGGCGATACGCCCGGGCATGCGCCGCAGATACTCCTCGCGCGCGGCGAACAGGCCGAACGACGGCCCGCCGAAGTCCAGGCGGTTGCCGAGCGCCTGCCCCTCCCCGACCGCGACGTCGACGCCGCAGGCGCCGGGCGGCTCGAGGATGCCGAGCGTGATCGGATCGACCTGGGAGACGACCACCGGTGCGGCTGCACCCGACCCCTCCCCACCGGGTACGGCCTTCGCGGCGGCGCTCAATGCGGCGGCGTCCTCGACGGCTCCGTAGAAGTTCGGCTGCGCGAAGATCGCGGCGCTCGTGCGTGCGCCGTCGGGCGAATCGGCGTGGATCGCGTGTGCCCATGCCTGGGGATCGGTCACGCCGTGGGCACCGCCGGCGGAGCCGGTGCTCAGCGGCACCTCGACGACCTCGGCGCCGTAGCCGTGAGCGGTCGTGCGCAGCGTTTGGATCGAGTGCGGGTGCAGGCCGGCGCTCACGACGAAGCGCCCGCCGCCGTTGTGCAGCTTGGCCAGATAGGCGGCGGCAGCGACCGCCGAGGGCCCCTCGTAGACGGAGGCGTTGGCGACCGGCAGGCCGGTCAGCTCGGAGATGGCCGTCTGATACTCGAACATCACCTGCAGCCCACCCTGGGAGATCTCCGGCTGGTAGGGGGTGTAGGGGGTGAGGAACTCCGAGCGCTCGGTGAGCATGTCGATCAGCGCGGGGACGTAGTGGTCATACATCCCGCCGCCGAGAAAGCTGAGCTCGTCCTCGACGCTCGTGTTGCGCGCCGCGAGCGCCCGCAGGTGCTCATAGACATCCTGCTCCGGCAGGCCGTCGGGCAGCTCGAGCTCGCGGCGCAGCCTTACCGCCTCGGGGATCTGGCGGTCGAAGATCTCCTGGAGGGAGCCGACCCCGATCGCCGCGAGCATCGCGCGCAGATCATCGGGAGTGATAGCCGTGTAGCGACTCAACTACCAAGCAGCCTAGCCGGCGAGTGTCGCCTTGTAGGAGGTGGCGTCGAGCAGCGCCTCGCGCTCGGAAGCGTCCGCGAGGCGTACCTTCACGAGCCAGCCCTCGCCGTAGGGGTCCTCGTTGATCATCGCCGGGTTCTCAGCGAGAGCCTGGTTGACCTCGACGATCTCTCCCGACAGCGGCGCGACGACATCTGAGACCGCCTTTACGGACTCGACCTCGGTGTAGGCGGCGTCCTTGGCGAGCGTCGTGCCGACGACGGGTGGATCGAAGAACACGACCTCTCCGAGGGCGTCCTGCGCATACCAGGTGATGCCGAGCGTCGCGTGCTCGGGATCGTCATCGGCGATGCGAGCCCAGTCGTGCTCCGGGTGATACAGCAGGTCCGCGGGATAGCTGGCTTGGCTCATTCACGAGCCCTTTCTGTAGAGCGGCTTGTCTTCGACGACGGCGCGGCGCATCTTGCCACGAACGTCTATCTCGAGATGGTTGCCGGTGACGGCCCGCTCGGCGGGGATGTAGGCGAGCCCGATGCCGGTACCCAGGCAGGGCGAGAGCGTGCCGCTCGTGACCTCGCCGCCGCCGAGCACCTGATTGCCGGCTCGAGCGATGCCTGGGCCGTCGATCGCGAACGCGACTAGTCGCTCGGCGGGCCCGCGGGCGCGAACGGCGCCGACGGCGTCGGAGCCGATGAACCGCGTGTCCTCCTTGCAGCACCAGCCGAGGCCCGCCTCGATCGGAGAACGCTCGACGCTGAGGTCGTTGCCGTAGAGGTGAAAGCACACCTCCAGGCGCAGCGTGTCACGCGCGCCGAGCCCCGCGGGGGCCGCGCCGCGGCGTACGATCTCGTCCCACAGCCGCGGCGCGTCCTCGGTGGCGCAGAGCAGCTCGACGCCGTCCTCGCCGGTGTAGCCGGTTCCGCATACGAGCACCGCGGCACCGGCCAGTCGCCGGCTCGCGACCGTCATTCTCGCCGGCAGCGGCGAGTCGGAGATCGCCTGGACGATCTCGCGCGCGAGCGGACCCTGCACGGCGAGCATCGCCCAGTCATCGATCCGGTCGCTCACCTGGACATCCGCCAGCTCAGCCGCGTGGGCGTTGAACCACGCGAGGTCGCGCACGTGGTTGGCGGCGTTGGTGACGGTCAGGTAGCGATCGACATCGACTCGATAGGTGAACAGGTCGTCGAGCACGCCGCCGTCCTCGCGGCAGAGCACGCTGTACTGCGCGCCGCCGGGCGCGATCTTGGCGACGTCGTTGGACAGCAGACGCTGCAGCAACTCGAGCGCATCTGGCCCGCTCGTTTCGATCTCACCCATGTGCGACACGTCGAAGATGCCGCAGGCCCCGCGCACGGCCATGTGCTCCTCGCGCAGGGCGGCCGGGCCGCCGTAGAACACCGGCATCTCCCAGCCGGCGAAGTCGACGAGCTTGGCGCCTGCGTCGAGGTGGCGCTCGTAGAGTGCGGTGCGGCGCAGCCGCGGCGGTGCCGTCGATGACATGCGGCCCAGGCTAGCGACAGCGCGACTAGCTCGCGGGCGCCGCCGGCGCGGTGTGCAGCACTTCGCTGACCTGATCGAGCGCCGCGATCAGCTTGGCGAGCAAGGGCCGGCAGCGCGGCCTTTTCAAGATCGGTGATCTGGTGCGCGATACGCCGGTCGGATCGTGTCTCGTAGCGCGCGAGCCCCCGCAGGATGCTTTCCTGGGCACCTTCGTGCCTGGAGAGCGCCGCCTCGCGGCGCAGGTAGCTGCGCGTGCCAGCCGGGACGGTCTGGTAGCCGCTGCTGACCCACGTGCTCATGTCGGCACACAGATCGGGGGGCGCGAGCACCGCCTTGGCCGCTTCTTCGCCGGCCGCAGCGTGCACGAGCCGCGTCAGAGCGCGGTTGCTCCAATGCAGTCTCGCGACCGCCCTTGCAAAGCGCCGGGCACGCACGGATTCGGTGTGCTCCGCGACGCCGAGCGCCGCGTCTGATTCCTCGGCGGCGATCAGCAGCGCGGTCACGCTCGCCCGCGTCGCACCGCTGGGTTTCGGTGCGTTTGCGAGCACTCCCGGGCATTCATTGCGCAGGCGCATGCTGAGCGCTTCGACGGCCGCGATCCCGCGCGGAAGGTTCGCGAGCGACGCGCGCGTCTCCGCCAGCTGCAGCCGCAGATATGTCCCCGTCGAGGTCGCGTCGCCGGGGCTGACCCCGGCTAGCGCAGCCGCCGGCGAAGAACACGCGCAGACCGCCGCGACCGCGATCGCCGCGCATAGAGGAGCGCGTCTGGTCATGAAGGAGCGCGTCACCTCATGACCGCCGATCAAGCTGGTGAGCGCCTCGCGCATGACACGCGCGCAGCCACACGACATCTAGCGCAGGAACGGCGGGACGTCGATGTCGTCGTCGGAGATCTCGAGCGTCGAGCGCTGGCGGTCGCTGATGCGGGGATTACGGTCGGGGCGGCCGGGCCGGGCCTCGCGCCGCGAGCTCGCCCTGAGCCCTCCCCCGCGGTGGTCAAAACCGGTGCCGATGACGGTCACGCGCACCTCGTCGGACATCGTCTCGTCGATCACGGCGCCGAAGATGATGTTCGCGTTGGGGTCGGCCTCGTTCTGGATGATCTCGGCCGCGTCGTTGACCTCGAACAGTCCAAGGTCCTTGCCGCCGGTGATGTTCAGCAGGATCCCGGTCGCCCCGTCGACGGACTCTTCGAGCAGTGGCGAGGAGATCGCGGCCTTCGCGGCGTCGGCGCTGCGGCTCTCGCCGCTGGCTGTGCCGATTCCCATCAGCGCTGAGCCGGCGTCCTGCATGATCGTGCGCACGTCGGCGAAGTCGAGGTTGATCAGACCGGGGATCGTGATCAGATCGGTGATCCCCTGCACACCTTGGCGCAGGACGTTGTCGGCTTCGCGGAACGCGTCGAGCATCGACGTACGCCGCTCGACGACCGCGAGCAGCTTCTCGTTGGGAATCACGATCAGCGTGTCGACGACCTCGCGCAGACGCTCGACGCCCTCGGTCGCCTGACGACCGCGCTGGGAGCCCTCGAAGTCGAACGGCCTCGTGACGACGCCCACGGTCAGCGCGCCGATCTCGTTCTTGGCGATCTCGGCGATCACCGGCGCGGCGCCGGTCCCGGTGCCGCCGCCCTCGCCGGCGGTGACGAACACCATGTCAGCGCCCTTCAGCGCCTCCTTGATGTCGTCGCGCGACTCTGACGCCGCGGCGAGCCCGACGTCGGGGTTGGCGCCCGCGCCCAAGCCCTTCGTCGACTCGTGCCCGATGTTCAGCTTGATGTCGGCGTCGCACATCGCGAGCGCCTGCGCGTCGGTGTTGGCGGCGATGAACTCGACGCCGCGCAAGCCCGCGTCAACCATGCGGCTGACTGCGTTCGTGCCGCCGCCGCCGACGCCGACGACCTTGATGACTGCCAGATAGCTCCCGCCGCTCTCCATGATGATCCTGTCCGAAGCCTTCAGTAGGTATTAAGGGTTCGCAGCATACTCATCGCCGAACCGCTGGGTTGCGCACGTTATGCAGGGAACTTCGCCCTGTCAACGACGCCCGCAACTCTCGCAACAATCGTTGCAGATCCGCCGAGTCTCGACCAGTCCCTGAGGATCTCTTTTTTGTGGCCTCGATCTATAGTTGAGGTTGAGCGTTCTCACCCGCCCGCTGCGGTGTCGGCCTGAGGTTCTTCCGGTTCACTGCCGGCGGTCGTCGACGTGCTCGCAGCGGTCGCCGATTCAGGGGCGGATTCAGACGCGGATTCAGACGCGGATTCAGGCGCTGATGCGGACGTGCCGGAGGCGGTCGCACCCGCGGGCTGAGCGTCGCCCGTCGGCGTTGAGCCCGACCCGCCGGTCAGCGCAGCCGCGAGCGAGGCGACGGTCGATTCCGTGTTTCCTTCTGCCGGTTCGCTCGAGCCTCGCGCCCAGCTGCTGGCGGCCGGCGGCGTTACGCCCGCGGGGAAACCCGCGGCGGGGCGGGCGGGCAGCCGTACGTCGACGTAGGAGGCGCCGGCGGAGCTGGGGTCGGCCAGGACCTGCGCGAACGAGAGCCACTTGGCTCGCGGGCGGCTGGCGTCACCGAAGAACACGAGCAGGCCGTTGCGCATCGCGACGGTGAGGCCACGCGGCCCCATGTACGCACGTTCGACGTGCCGTGCGAGCGGCGCTGGGGCGGCTCCGAGCACGCTCAGGGCGGCGAGCAGGCCGGGAGCGCTCACGTGCTCGCCGGCGCGCGGGACGCGGGCGCCGACGACGGTCGGCAACGAGCCGGAGAGCAGCGACGGACCGAGCACGACCCCGTCGGCGGCGACGGCCGTACGAACGCCGCTCACGTCGAGCGCGGCCACCGGCAGCTGCTCGACGACCTCGATGCTCAGCGCGTGGGGGAAGCGCGGAACGGCCTTGACTTCGCGTACGACGCGAAACGGCGCGACCGCTGCGCTCAGCGAGGCGGTGTCCACGTCGAGCGTGCTCATCCGCCGCGCGGCCGCTGCGAGCGCGCCCTGCACGGCTTGCGCGTCGACGCCGTGCACGCCGCTGATCTGCACCCGCTGCACAGCCACGAACGAGGACTGGCGAAACCACATCCAACCGCCGGCGAGCAGCGGCAGCGCGATCAATGCCGCCAGCAGTGCGATGCGCAGCCTCCTACGCCGCCAAGCAAACGCGCTCGCAGCTCGGGCCAGAGCGGCGCCACGGCCGAGCCGACGCTGGAGAGCGAGCGGGGGCCGAGCCTGCTTGCGCGCGGAGCTCCGCGGCGCGGCTCGACGACGGGCGGGTTCCGCGGCGATCGATCGACTCATCCAAGGGGTGTTCGACCCCGCGTCGGGAACCCCTACCGGACTTCCCGCCTTCCGCCATCGAGGCCGCTCGCTCTGCGCGGCGGAGAACACGAGCCGCTTCTCACCAAGGGAATCGGACATCCCCCAACGTCTGCACCTCGGGCTCGAGCGCAACTCCGAAGCGCTCGAGCACACGGAGTCGACCCTCGGCCATCAGCGCGACGACCTCAGCAGTCGTCGCTGTGCCCGTGTTCTCGATGAAGTTGGCGTGCTTGGGAGCAAAGCGCGCGCCGCCGAGCGCGAGGCCGTTGCAGCCGGCCTCGGCCAGCAGCAGCCCGGCGCTGCGGCCCTCGGCGCGAGGGTCATCAGGATTCTTGAAGGTCGAGCCGAACGTCTTTATGCCCTGCGGCTGAGCCTCGTGGCGGCGGCGTCGCATCTCCTCGAGCGTCGCCTTCACGGCCGCCGCGTCAGCGGGCCGCAGG
Organism: uncultured Solirubrobacteraceae bacterium; assembly: GCA_963759265.1. Lineage (GTDB taxonomy): Bacteria > Actinomycetota > Thermoleophilia > Solirubrobacterales > Solirubrobacteraceae > Palsa-744. The sequence goes on along the minus strand of CAVWYR010000001.1, from coordinate 2,198,306 downwards.
CGCAGGCAGGCCCGCGCGACGATCTCACCGTCGGCGATGTTCGAGCGGCGGTAGCGCAGACCCAGCTCGTGTGGCTCGCGCCGCTGCACGCCGGCGGCGGTCGCGATCTGCACCCACTCGAGCACGCTCTCGAGCTCGCCGCCGTAGGCATTCGCGTTCATGCGCACCGCCCCGCCGACGGTGCCGGGGATGTTCACGCCGAACTCGACTCCCGACAGGCCGACCCTCGCTGCCCGCGCCGCCACCGCCGGCAGACGCGCGCCACCGCCGCACAGCACCTGCTGCCCCTCGACCGAGATCGCAGCCAAGTCGCGGTCGAGCTTCACGACCAGGCCGCGCACGCCCTCGTCGGCGATCAGCAGGTTCGACCCTGAGCCGACGACGCTGACAGTCGTGCCGTCCGCGGCCGCCCACGCGAGCATCTCGTGCAGACGATCATCGCTGCCCACGCGCGCAAAGAACTCGCCGGCGCCGCCGGTGCGCACGGTGGTCAGACGGCTCAGTGGGTACTCGCGCTCGAGCCCCGCCGGCGCGTTCATTGCTCGACCACCAGCGCGCGGGCGAGCAGGTCGACGTCGCCGGCACCCATCACCACGCACAGCTGCCCCTCCTCGAGCAGGCCCCGCAGCACGGGCTCGGCGTCGGAGAAGCTCGGCAGCCAGAACACGGGCCTGCCGGGGGCGGCGTCGGCGCTCGCCTCGGCGATCAGCAGGCCGCTGACGCCAGGATGATCCTCGGCGCGCTCTCGCGCCGGGTAGACGTCGAGCACGACCACGACGTCGGCGTTCGCCAACGCGAGGCCGAACTCGCGCGCGAGCAGCTTCGTGCGCGAGTACAGATGCGGCTGAAACACCGCCACCAGCCGCTTCGGAGCGAGCGTGCGCGCGCCCGCGAGCGTCGCCGCGATCTCGGTCGGGTGGTGGGCATAGTCCTCATACACTCGCGCCCCTCCGCTGCTCACGCCGAGCGGTTGAAAGCGCCGGCCAGCGCCGTGAAAGCCCGCGAGCGCAGCGATCGCGGCGTCGAGGTCTGCCCCGCTGAGACGTGCGGCCTCCAACGCAGCGGCGGCGTCCAGCGCGTTGTGCGCTCCCGGCACCGCCAGGTGCACCTCCCGCCCGCGCCAGCGAAAGCGCGAGCCACCGGCCTCGAGCGTCGGCTCGGGCACGTCGTAGCGCACGAGCTCGATCGCCGCTGTCTCGGCCTCGGCGGCCAGCTCGAGCAGCTCTGGACGGTCCCACACGACGGCCGCGCGCTGCGCGCGGGCCAAGAACTCGCTGAAAGCCTCGCGCAGCTGCGCGAGCGAGGCGAAGGTCGCGTGATGGTCGAGCTCGACGTTCGTCACCACCGCGATCTCGACGCTCAGGCTGAGCATCGAGCGGTCGGACTCGTCCGCCTCCACGACCAGCCACTCGCCCGTCCCCCACTCGGCGTTGGGTAGCCCACCGCCGATCGGGGCCCCCACCAGCCACCCCGGCTGCAAGCCGGCGGCGCGCAGCGCGTGCACGAGCATCGAGGAGGTCGTCGTCTTGCCGTGCGTGCCGGCGACGGCGATCGTGCGGCGCAACGCGCTCAGCTGCGCGAGCAGCTCGGCGCGCGTGCGCTCAACGATGCCGCGCTCTCGCGCCGCGCGGCGCTCCACGTTCTCCGCGCCCACGGCGGCCGAGTAGAAGACCTCGAGGTCATCGCCGTCAGGGATGTTCTCGGCGCGATGGCCGACGTGCGCTTCGAGCACGCCGTCGGCTGCGAGGCGCTCGAGATACGGGCCGTCGGCCGCATCGGAGCCGCTCACCTGCGCGCCAAGTGCGTGCGCGGCACGTGCGTAGCCGCTCATGCCGGCGCCGCCGACGCCGATGAAGTGCACTCGCCGCCCGCTCCATGGCCCGTCGCGCGCGCTCATCGCCTGGCCCCCGAGGAGCGCGCGCGAACGTTCATCGCGCGGCCGCCTGCAGCAGCTCCAGCGCGACCTCGCGCGCCGCTTCCGGGCGAGCCAGCGCGCTGGCGGCGGCGGACATCGCCGCAAGGCGCTCGCGATCGCCCAGCAGCGCGGCGACCTCGGCGCCCAGACGCGCTGCGCTCAGCTCGTCGTCGTCGATCACCAGCGCAGCGCCGGCGTCGGACAGCCAGCGCGCGTTCGCGCTCTGATGGTCGCCGGAGGCGTGCGGGTAGGGTACGAGGATCGCTGGGAGGCCGTGTGCGGCGATCTCGAACACAAATCCACCTGCGCGCGCGACAACGAGGTCGGCGACCGACAGTGCCTCCGCGAAGTCCTCGAGCGAGAGGTACTCGCGTAGGTCATACCCTGGCGGTAGATCGCGAGCGGCGAGCTCCGCGTAGTCGCGCCGGCCGCTGATGTGGAGTACCTGAAATGGCGCGTTCGCGAACGCGTCGATCGCCGCCAGATTGATGGAGCGCGCGCCTAGCGAGCCGCCGAAGACGAGCACGCAGCTGGCATCTGCCCGAACACCGAAACGCGAGCGCGCCGCGGCACGGTCTCGGGCGGGCGGCGGAACCGGGCGGCCGGTCACGCGGTAGCTCGCGCCGTCGCGACCGGGCAGCGCGAACGCCAGGCAGACCCGCCGCGCGAACGGCGCGAGCAGCCTGTTCGTCACCCCCAGGTGGCTGTCCGCCTCGGTGAGCACCAGTGGGATGCGCATGCTCAACGCAGCCACGCCGACCGGGCCGGCCACGTAGCCGCCGCCGCCCATCACCGCATCGGGCGCGAGCTGTGAGAGCAGCGCCCGCGTGCGCGGGATCGCCGCGCCGGCTCGCGCGAGTGCGCGCATCGCGTGCAACGGGTTGCTGCGGCTGAGCCCCTCTACGGCGATCGTGTGCAGCGGGAAGCCCGCCGCTGGCACCAGCTGAGCCTCGGCTCGCCGACCCCCGATGAACACCACCTCTGCGCCCTCAGCCCGCAGCTCCTCCGCTACCGCCAGCGCCGGCACCACGTGCCCAGCGGTCCCGCCGGCGGCGATCACGATCCTCTTCGACGCTGCGATCACCGTCCCATCGTCGCCGTTCGGGCGGGCGGGCGTCATCGGAGGACACCGCGCGCGGGCTCTGTGAGCCACGACGCGGCGTAGCGACCGCGCGCACGTGCCCCGTCGCGCCCGAAGCGACGTTCAGCAACAGGCCCATCGCCGCGAGCATCACGATCAAGCTGCTCGAGCCGTATGACACGAACGGCAGCGGCACGCCGGTCAGCGGCGCGAGCCCCAGCACCGCGAACGCGTTGAGGACCGCCTGCGAGAGGATCAGCGCGGTCACGCCGACCGCGATCAACGCGCTGTAGAGGCTGCGGGCGGCCTTCGCGGCGCGCAGGCCCGCGTAGGCGATCAACCCGTACAGGAAGAGCAGCGCGAACACCCCGACGACGCCCAGCTCCTCGGCGATCACCGCGAGGATGAAGTCCGTCGAGGCCTCCGGCAGAAAGAAGATCTTCTGCACCGACTGCCCCGGACCGACCCCGAACAGCCCGCCGGAGCCGATCGCGATCTGCCCCTGCACCGCCTGGAAGCCGCTGCCCGACGCGTGCGCCCACGGGTCGATGAAGGACGTCAGCCTGGCGCGCGCGTAGGGACGCGCGATCGCGTACATCAGCACGAGACCCAGCACCGAGCCACCGACCATCGCGAGTTTGCGCATCGGTATCCCCGCCGCGATCAGCATCGCGGTGACGGTGAACGCGATCACCATCGCCGTGCCGAGGTCCGGCTCGGTGAACACCAACAAACACGCCGCGCCGACGACCACGAGCAGCGGCTTTGCGAGCGCGCGCAGGTCGTTCACCTGCTGCGGACGCTTCGCCAGCAGCGTCGCGACGTACAGCACGAGCGCGAACTTCATGAGCTCGGAGGGCTCGAACTGCAAGGCACCCGGACCGATCCAGCGGCGCGCGCCGTTGATGCTCACGCCGACGTGCGGAATGTGCGCCGCGAGCACCAGCACGAACGAGACCGCCAACAGCGGCGCCGTGATGCTGTGCACTTTCGCGATCCCGTCGCGAGCCAGCACACGCATCGCGACAAGGCCGATGGCGCCATAGATCACGAACTTGATGAGGTCGCCGTCGCCGTACCCTTCCCCCTGCAGAAGCGTCGTCGCCGAGGAGGCGCTGTAGACCATCACCGCGCCGAACGCCAGCAGGCACATCGTCGCCGTCAAGAGGATGCGATGCTCGAGTGACTGCCCGCTCGCTACGGCACTCGACTCGTGCCCATCGGCGTCGCCCGCAGGCGCCTCGTCCCTCGAGGTGCGAGCGCCCTTCGCGCGACGCTTGCTGACAGCACGTCCCTGGCGGCCGGCCTTCGCGGCGGGCGCAGACGTGGGCGGGCCCCCCATCCCTTTCGCTCCTGGCATCCGTGCTCACTTCGACACCGGCGAGTGGAAGCCTCCAGCTACTAGGGGATCGATGGTCAAGCGACGCGCGGACGCAGTGAGCGTGGCGTGTTGGACACGCGAGCGAGCGAGGACAAAGCGTCGCGCCGGCCAGCGGTCCCCTAGACACCTCGGCTCTGACGGTAGATCGTGAAGCCGATCGCACCGCAGATCGAGGCGATGATCCAGAAGCGCAGGATGATCTTCGTCTCCGACCACCCCTTCAGCTCGAAATGGTGATGGACGGGCGCCATCAGGAACACGCGGCGGCGGGTCATCTGGAAGGAGATCACCTGGATCACGACCGACAGCGCCTCGAACACGAAGATGCCGCCGAGCAGGATCAGCAGCACCTCCGTCTTCGTCATGATCGCGAGGCCAGCGATTGCGCCGCCGAGCCCGAGTGAGCCGGTATCGCCCATGAAGATCGTCGCCGGGAAGGCGTTGAACCACAGAAAGCCGATGCACGCACCCCCCAGGCAGCCGGCGAGCATCGCCATGTCATAGTCGCCGGCCAGGAACGTGATGCCGATGTAGGCGAGCAGCACGATCGCCGCGCAACCCGCCGCGAGGCCGTCGAGGCCGTCGGTGAGGTTGACCGCGCTCGTCGTTCCCGCCACAACCAGGTAGATGAGCAGCGGAAACAGCGGCCCGAGATCGACGTGGTAGTCGACGAAGTTGAGCTCCAGGTATGGCGGCAGGTGGGCCTCGTGCACGGTCACGAACCACAGAGCGAGCGAGATCGCGATCGTGATGCCGAGCTTCGTACGCGCGCGCAGACCGAGCGAGCGACGCCTGACGAGCTTCGTGTAGTCATCGGCGAAGCCCAGCAGCGCGCACGCGAGCGCAACGCCGAAGACGCCGACCGAGCGCCATTCGTAGTTGGTGAGGATCAGGAACGGGACCGAGACCGCGAGGAACACGATGATCCCGCCCATCGTCGGCGTGCCGGCCTTCTGGTGATGGCCCTGCGGCCCGTCCTCGCGGATCTGCTGGCCGAACTCACGCTTGCGCAGGAACTCGATGAACTTTGGGCTGAGGAAGATGCAGATCAGCAGCGCGGCCGTGCCCCCGAACAGAACGCGGCCCATTCAGCGCTGCTCCGGGACGCCGGACGCGGCGGCGTGGCTCTCACCGACCGCGTCGCTCGCGCTCGTCGGCTCGCTGCGCAGGCTCGCGAGCACTCGCTCGAGCCCGACCCCGCGCGAGCCCTTCACGAGCACCGTGTCCCGCTCTCGCAGCAGCCCTCCGACGAGCTCGGCCGCCGCGGCCGCGTCGCGAGCGGCGTGGCTCTCGCCGGCGAACCCCTCGCGCATGGCGACCGCGAGCGGGCCGACCGTGACGAGCAGCTCGACGCCGTGTGCGCTCGCGTACTCGCCGATCTCGCGATGCAGGCGCGGCGCGTCGGGGCCGAGCTCGAGCATGTCGCCGAGCACCGCCACGCGGCGCGCCGGCGCCGTCTCGGCCAGGTCGTCGATCGCCGCGCGCATGGACATCGGGTTGGCGTTGTAGCAGTCCTCGACGAGCACCACCCCGCCGGGCAGCTCGGCTCGCTGACCGCGCATCGCCGAGAAGCGCACGTCGATGCTGCCGCGCGGCGTATATCCGAGCGCTCGCACAGCGGCCACCGCGGCGAGCAGGTTGCGCAGGTTGTGCGCCTGGGCGAACGATGGCCGCAGCTCCATGCGCTCGCCACCGTGGGCGATCAGCACAGACCCGTCCCCGCGGCGCTCGAGCAGGCGCACGTCTGCGCCCTCGCCGAAGGTGAGCGTGCGCAGGTCCTCGCGGAGGTGGCTCCGCAGCAGCGGCTCGCCCGCCGGCACGACCACGCTCGCCCCTGGTGCGAGGCCTGCGATCAGCTCCGCCTTGGCTGCGGCGATCGCCTCGAGCGAGCCCAGCTGCTCGAGGTGAGCAGGGCCGACGTTGACGATCACGCCCACGTCCGGCTCGGCGATCGCGGTCAGCTGCGCGATCTGCCCCGGGCCGCGCATCGCCATCTCGAGCACCAGCAGCTCCGTCTCCGCCGGCGCGCCGAGCAGCGCGAGCGGCAGCCCGATCTCGGTGTTGAGGTTTGCGGGGCTCGCCGCCACCCTCAGACGCGTGGCGAGCAGCGCCGCGAGGATGTCCTTGGTCGAGGTCTTGCCGCTCGAGCCGGTGATCGCGATCACCATCGCGCCGCGCGCCCGCAGCTCGCGCCGCCACGCGCGGGCAAGCTTCTGCAACGCCAGCAACGGGTCCTCGACGGCGAGCACCGCGCCGTCGTAGACGCTGTCCGCGGCCGCCTGCGCGTGGCTCTCGGCCACCAGCACACCCCACGCGCCCGCCTCCAGCGCCTGCGTCGCGTGCGTTCCTCCGTCTGTCCGCTCACCGCTCAAGCCCACGAACAGCTCGCCCTGCGAGAGCGTGCGCGAGTCGATGCTCACACCGTTCGGGCCGGGGGGCCCGATCGTCTCCAGCGGGCGGCGCACGAGCGTCGCGCCGGCGGCGACCGCGAGATGTCGCGCATCCCAGTCCCTCATCGCGCGGCGGCCGCCCGCGCCCCGTCCAACGCGGCGCGCGCCACCTCGACGTCGTCGAACGGCACCTTGCGAGCGCCGGCGAACTCCTGGCCCTGCTCGTGGCCCTTGCCCGCGATCACCACCACATCGCCGCGCCGCGCGCTTGCGATCGCCGAGTCGATCGCCGCCGCGCGGTCGACGATCGTGCGCACGTGCGCGCGGGCTTCCTGGCGCCCTGCCGAGGCGTCTCGCCCCTCCGCGGGCCGGGGCTCGCCCGCGGCGCCCGCGTCCGCGCCCACAGCGCCCGCGTTCCCCACGACGCCGGCCATGATCTCCTCGATGATCCGCTCTGGGTCCTCTGAACGCGGGTTATCGGAGGTGACGATCGCGAGATCGGCCAGGCGTGCGGCGATCTCGCCCATCAGCGGGCGCTTGCCGCGATCGCGATCGCCGCCGGCGCCAAACACGCACACCACCCGACAGCCCGGCTCAGCGAGCTCGCGCGCCGCGCGCAGCACGTTCTCCAGCGAGTCCGGCGTGTGCGCGTAGTCGACGAGCACCGCGAACTCCTGGCCCGCCTGCACCGGCTCGAAGCGACCGGGCACGTGCACGCCGCGCTCCAGCGCCGCGACCAGCACGTCGAGGTCTCCCCCGAGGGCGTGGACCGCCGCCAGCGCGCCCAGCGCGTTGGCGACGTTGAAGCGGCCCGGCAGCCCCAGCGCGAGCTCGCGTCGGCCCACCGGCGTGTCGAGCGTGAAGCTGCACCCGTCGAAGCCGCAGCGCAGCGCGCTCGCGCTGTAGTCGGCCGGGGCGTCGAGCGCGAACGTGAGCACACCCTCGAGCTCCCGCGCGAGCCGCTGCCCATACGGGTCGCCGACGTTGACCACGCTGAACGCCGGGCGCTCGGCGCCTGCTGCGGGCAGGAACAGGCGCCGCTTGGCCTGGAAGTAATCCTCCATGCTCGCGTGGAAGTCGAGGTGATCCTGCGTCAGGTTCGTGAAGATCGCGGCCGCAAACGGAATCGCATCGGCGCGGCCGAGCTCAAGCGCATGCGAGGAGACCTCCATCACGCAAGCGCGATCGCCGCCGTCGAGCATCGCGCGCAGATCCTCCTGCAGGTCGATAGCCTCGGGGGTCGTGCGCGCGACCTGTCGCTCCTCGCCGCCGATCACCGACTTGACCGTGCCCAGCAGCCCGCACTGCGCGCCGCTCGCCTCCAGCAGCGCGTGCACCAGGTAGGCGGTCGTCGTCTTGCCGTTCGTGCCGGTCACGCCGACCACGCGCAGCTCGCGCGCCGGCTCGCCGTAGAAGCGCGCCGCCGCCGGTGCCATCGCCGCGCGAGCGGACGCCACCAGCACCTCCGGCACGCCGAGGTCTAGCGGTCGCTCCACGACGAGCGCCGCCGCACCGGCGCGCACAGCCTCGACCGCGAACGCGTGGCCGTCGCTGCGAAAGCCGCTCACGCAGAAGAACAGATCTCCCGGCGCGACCTCGCGGCTGTCATACGCGAGACCGGTGATCTCCACGCCAGCCGCCTCGCCGGCGGGGTCGGCGGCGATCAGAGCGTCGAGTCGCATGCGCTGATGCTACCCAAGGGGTAGGAGCCACTCGCGCCGAGCGAGGCTGGCTCTACCCCGGCGGGATGCCGAGGTAGGGCAGGGCGAAGCTCATGATCTGCCCGAACGCCGGCGCGGCGACCGTGCCTCCGTAGATCGAGCCGGAGCTCGGTTCGTCGACGACGACCGCGCACAGCAGCTTCGGGTTCGACGCGGGCGCGAAGCCGATGAACGAGGCCATGTATTTGCTGTTCGAGTATTCGCCCGTTTCGGGGTTGATCTTGCTCGCGGTTCCCGTCTTGCCTGCGAGCTGGTAGCCGGGAATCGAGACCTCGCTGGCGGTGCCTTCGGGGCCGAGCACGCCCTCGAGCATCTGGCGCAGCTCGGCCGCGGTGCTCGTCGAGATGACGCGGTGGCCGGCCGGCAGCGCCTGCAGCTGACCGCCGACCGCGCGCACGATGTGCGGGGGGCGCAGGATCCCGCCGTTGGCGATAGCCGCATACGCGCTCGCCATCTGCATCGGCGTGACGAGCTCGCCCTGGCCGATCGGCAGGTTGCCGATCGATGAGCCCGAGTACTGGCTCGGCGCGAGCGTCACTCCCTTTTCCTCGCCCGGTAGATCGACACCGGTCGGCGCGCCGAAGCCGTAGCGGTCCACCCACTTGTTGAAGGTTTCCGTCCCCTCCAGTTTGGCGATAGTGATCGCGCCGACGTTGCTCGAGCGCGCCAGGATCTGCCCGGTCGTGAGCATTTCTTCGGGGTGTTCGGTGTCGTCGTGGATCGTCTTTTCGGCGACCTGGATCTCGTCGGGGATGTTGAACGTGGTGCCCGGCGTGATCAGATGAGCTTCCAGCGCACCTGACACCGCCACCACCTTGAACGTCGAGCCGGGTTCATAGTCCAGGCCGACCGCCCGGTCCTCCATGTCTTCTTCCGGGTCCGCTCCTGGATCGTTGGCGTTCACCTGCGGCCAGTTCGCGAGCGCGAGGATCGCACCGTTGCTCGGGTTCATCACGATCGCAGTCGCGCTTTTCGGGTCATACACCTGCGCAACCGCGCCGAGCACGTCTTCGGCGCGCTGCTGGATGTTCGCGTCGAGCGTCAGCGACAGCGACTTGCCCGGCTGCGCCCTGTGGGTTTCGGCGATCGACACCGGCTGGCCGAGCGCGTCGCTGATCACGCGGCGCTCGCCCGAGGTCCCGCTGAGGGTCGAGTTGAGCGAGTACTCGACGCCGGCGAGGCCCGTTCCTTCGGTGCCGACGTCGCCGAGCACCTGCGCCGCGAGCGGCCCGCGCGGATACACGCGGAGCATCACCGGCGTACCGGAGATGCCGGCGATCCTCAGCGCGAGCACCGCCTGCGCGGCGCGCTGCGGGAGCGCACGCGCGAGGTACACGAAGCCGGTGTGTTCTGAGAGCTTGCGCAGCACGCTGCCCTGCGTCTGGCCGAGCAGCGGCGCCAAGCGCTGTGCCGCGCCGAGCGGATCGGTGATCAGGTACGGGTCGGCCGAGATGTCCTGGGCCGGCTCGGATACCGCCAGATCGACGCCGTTGCGGTCGGTGATCGTGCCCCGCTGGGCGCTCACCGTTTCGTAGCTGAGCTGCTCGCTGCTGGCTACCTTGCGCAGCGTCCCGCCGCGCACCACGCCGAGATAGAACGTGCGTCCCGCCGCGAGCACCAGCAGCACGAAGAACAGCCCGAAGATCCCCCCGATGCGGCTCTGGACAGCGCTCATCCCCTAGCCCGCGCCGCTCGCCTGGGTCCCCGCTTGGGCCCCGCCGGGCGCGGCTTCCGCGGCCCCCGCGGCGCTCGCCCCGGCACTCGGCGGCTGCGCCGCGACCGCCGGCGCGGTCTGCTGTTCGGCCGTGTCGGGTTCGCTCGGCTGCGAGCTCGCTTCTCCGCTCGGCTGAGTGCTCGAGGGCGAGGCCGGCGTGATCGCCGCGGCGCTCTGTTCGCTCGCCGCAGAAGTGGCGGCGGCGGTGGCGGCGCCAGTCGAAGCTTCGGCGGAGCTCGCGGAAGCAGGTTCGCTCGTGCCCGCCGAGGAGATCGTGCTCGCTGCGTGCACCGGGCTGCTGAGCGCGGCAGCCGCGCGTGCGATGTCAGCTCGCGGATCGCCCGCCAGGAAGCGCAGCGCGCCCTCGGGCACGAGCTCCAGTCCCAGGGTTGCCGCCCGTGACTCGACGCGTTCACCGGCCGCCAGTTCCGAGCTTTCGATGCTGAGCGCCGAATTCTCGCGCTGCAGCTGCGCTTCCTGGACCAGTGCGCGGCCGATGTGCGCGTTCAGCTCGAGCACGAGCAGCTGCAGCGTGACGATGCCGATGAGCGCGAACGCGATCAACGCGATCCACGTCCGTCCGCGGATCAGGCGGTCGAGTGAGGGGTTGCGCGAGAGCTTGTTGAGAGCCGCGAGCACACCGATGAGCAGGCCGCCGTCGGCCTGTGCCCGGCGCTGCGCCGTACGCGCCGGGCGCCGGGCGGGCCCTGAGACGCGCCTGGGCTTGCGCGGGGCGACGCGCGGACGGGGCGGCGCGGCGGTGCGCGCGCGCGGCGTCGAAGCCGGCGCCGGAGCGGCTGCTGCAGCTGGCGGAGTCATGCTGTCTGCTCCCCGCTCGCGTCCTCGGAGAGCTTGCGGGCGCCGCGCATGCGGGCCGACGTCGCGCGCGGGTTGCGCGCGATCTCCTCCGCAGAGGGCACGATCGAGCGGCGCCTGAGCAGCGCCGCCTCGGGCTCGCGGCCGCACACGCAGACCGGCAGGTCGGGCGGGCAGACGCAGCCGCGCGCGCGCTCGCCGAGAAAGCGCTTGACGCGGCGGTCCTCGAGCGAATGGAAGGCGATGCTTGCGAGCACTCCCCCCTCGCGCAGCAGCCCCCACGCGAGCGGGAGCGCACGGTCGAGCTGCCCCAGCTCGTCGTTGACGGCGATCCGCAGCGCCTGGAAGGAGCGCTTTGCGGGGTGCCCACCGGCGAAGCGCGCCGGCGCGGGGATAGCGGAGCTGATCGTCTCGACGAGCTCGAGCGTGGTTTCGATCGGCGCCTGCTCGCGGCGGCGCACGATCGCGTTCGCGATCGCGCCCGCGTGGCGCTCCTCGCCGAAATCGCGCAGCGTGTGCGCGAGGCGGCGTTCGTCCCACTCGGCCACGATCTCGCGGGCGCTCAGCTGCTGCGTTGGGTCCATGCGCATGTCCAGCGGCGCCTCGTATGAGTAGGAGAAGCCGCGCTCGCGCGTGTCCACCTGCATCGATGACATGCCGAGGTCGAAATAGACCATGTCTGCGCGCACGCCCTCGCGCGCGAGCATCTCGAGCGCCTCTGCGTACCCCGAGCGGATGAACCGCAACGAGCACGCTGTCTCGGCGGCGAGTGCGGCGAAGCGCTGCTCGGCCAAGGGGTCGCGGTCGATCGCGACGAGCGTCCCCGAGGAGCCGAGGCGCTCGGCCAGCAGCCGCGCGTGGCCGCCATCGCCGAAAGTGCAGTCGATCGCCAACTGACCGGGCTGCGGGTCCAGCAGCTCGACGAGCTCGCTCGCCAGCACAGGCGTGTGCGAGGCGTGGGCGTCCGCCGCGGCGCAAGCATGTGAGCCGGCCGCCTCTGCCGGGCGCCGGCCGCGGGGCGAGCGGTTCGACTCGCCGCCGCCGCGACGGCGGCGGGCGAGCTCAGGTGCGCGGCTCTCGCAATCGCGCGGCTCTCTGCTCTCAAGCAGCGTCGTCGACACGCGCGGTCACCTCCGCGACACCGCTCAGCAGCGTCGATCGATGTTCGTCCCAGGCGCCCTTCGACCAAAGCTCCAGACGGTCGCCCACGCCGACGACGACGACCTCCTTGGCCAGCGCGGCGTGCTCGCCGAGGAAGCCGGGCACCATGATGCGCCCGGCCGCATCGAGCTCGGCGTCGTGCGAGCTGCCGTAGAAGAAGCGCTCGAGCTCAGCCAGGCGCGGCGAGAGCGGAGGCAGCTCCGACAGCGCACGCGTGGTGTAGCGCTCGTACTCCTCGGGGCGCCACACGCCGACGCACGGCTTCAAGTCGACAGGCATCGCGAGCACCACGCCCTCCGCCAGCGCGGCCCGGTAGCGGGCGGGCACCGTGAGGCGGTTCTTGGCGTCGAGCGTATGGTCGAAGGTGCCACGAAAGGGGACCACTGCGGAGCTCCCGAGTTAGTTACCGAGCCGAGATGGAGGAGTGGGAGGAGCTCCTCCATCCCGGCTCGCTGTCGCGAACATATCCCACTTCCTCCCACAATGCAACCCTATTTGCACATCTTCTCCCACTCTCCTGTTCGGCAGCCTCCAATAATCGAAAAACCCCCGCTATCAAGCGGCATCTGGGCCCGCAAGCAGCCCTCCCTGGCCGCGTGCCGCCGCGCAACAGCTCATGCAGACACGCGCGCTGAAACCGCGCTTGCACTGCCGAGCCCTGCGCGCGTCCTGGGCGCGCGGCGATACGATCGCTTCGCCGTCGATCCCATCGCCCCTCGCGATCCGCCCCCTCGCCGCCATGCCGGCCCCGAAAGGAACCAAGCGTTGCCCGCAACCGCCCTCTCCACGCCCCGATCTCGCTCCGCAGCACGCGCACGACTGGCGATCGCCTGTGCGACGCTGCTGGTGGCGGCCGCGGCGCTCGCCGGCTGCGGATCGAGCGGCGGCGGCGGTACCAACGCTGACCCGGCCAGCGCGGTGCCCACCTCGGCGGCGATCTACGCCGGTGCGACCGTGCGCCCGCCCAGCGCCCAGAGCAAGAGCGCGCTGGCGGCTGGCAAGGCTCTCACCCAGCAGGCCGACCCGTTTCTGCGCCTGCTCGCGGTTCTGCAGACCCCCGGCTCCCCCCAGCTCAACTACCAGCACGAAGTGGCGCCCTGGCTGGGAGCTCACGCTGGGCTGTTCCTGACCTCGCTGAGCTCGTCCTCGAGCGCGTTGCTCTCGCTCGTCGAGCACGGTCTGCTCGGAAGCTCGAGCACCGCGGCGTTTCCGTTCGGCAGTGGCGGCGCGCAGGGCGCGATCGTGCTTGACACGACCAACCTCGCCAGCGCCCGCTCGTTCCTGGACGCAGATGCCAAGCGCGCGGGCGCGCACTCGAGCAGCTACAAGGGCGTCGCCTACGAGACCACCTCGAGCGGGGTGGCGTTCGGCATCGTCGATCGCTTCGCCGTGATCGGCAGCGAATCGGGCCTGCACAGCGTCATCGACACCACCCAGGGGGCGAGCTCGCTGGCGAGCGCGAGCGGGTACACGAAGCTGCTCGCGGCAGCGCCGTCGGACGCGCTCGCGCACCTCTACACGAGCCCGCCGAGCGCGACCAGCACGGGCGCGCCCGAAGAATCGTCCAGCCTGCTGGCGCTGTTCGCGGGCGCGCGCGAAGCGAACATCTCGGTCGTACCGTCCGCCGGCTCGCTCGCGCTGTACGCCGACACGCTCGCGTCGAGCGCGACCAGCAACGCCGGAGGGCTGCTCGCCGTGAGCGCCGAAGGCGCGCACGCGCTGTCCGAACTGCCGGGAGAATCGTGGTTGGCGATCGGCCTCGGCCATGTCGGCAGCACCCTCAGCCAGGACGTCAGCGGCCTGCAGAGCCTGCTCTCGATCGCCAGCACGCTCGGCGGAGCGGGACCGGAAAGCGCCAGCGGGCTCAGCCTCAACGGCCTGCTCGAGGGACTGCTGACACCGCTGAACGCGCTCGCCGCGAACAGCGCCAAGGCCAAGCAAGACTTCAGGAGCTGGATGGGCTCCGCCGGGATCTTCGCGGGCGGCGGGAGCCTGCTCGAACTGAAGGGCGGGGTAGTGATCTCATCCAACGACGCCGCGGCCTCACGCGCCGCCGTAGACGAGCTCGCCGCGCAGCTGCGTAAGGCCGGCGCCGAGACCGCGCCCGCGTCGATCGCGGGCACCGAAGCCGCCGTCGGGGTCAGGATCACAGGACTTCCGGTCGTGCTCGACATCGCCGCCGGGCCCGACTCGTCCGGCCAGAGCAAGTTCGTGCTCGGCATCGGCGAAGGCTCGGTCACGGATGCTCTGCACCCGACGAGCACGATGGCAACTTCCGCTGCGCGCAGCGCCGCCGCGAGCGCGCTCGGCGAAGGCATACAGCCGAGCATGATCGTCGAGCTCCCGACGGTCCTCACGCTGCTCGAAAGCATCGGGCTGACCGAAGCGCCTTCGATCTCCAAGTTCGTGCCGTACCTGCGCGCGATCACCTCACTCGCCGGCGGCGGGCACAACCTGAGCAGCGAAGTGCAGCGCTTCAAGCTCGTCCTCGGCCTGCGGTAGGCGAGCAGCCGACGCCGTGCCGGCCGGCCGGCCGGCCGCAGGCGTCTCGCGTCGAGCCTGCCCGAGCCCTACGTTTGGGCGGTGGCGGTGTCGACCTCGCGGTAGAAGACGAGGTGCCCGTTTGCGACTCGATCGACGCCGTAGCTCGACAGCGTCGTTTCGCCGTTCGCCTGCACCGAGTAGCGACCGAGCACCGAGTTGCGGTTACGCGTCGCGAAAACGCGTTCGATCACCGTCTCGCGGTCGTCCCCGCGCACGCCAGCCCCGCGAATCGCACCCAGCACGAGCGTCATCGACTCGTAGCCGTAGAGCGCATAGGGGCTCGCCTGCGAGCCGAACGTGCCGGCGTATGCGCGGAGCACGCGCTGGGCGGAGGGCGGGTAAAGGCTCGCTGGCAGTATCGGCGTCGTCAGGTACGTGCTCGCCGCGGCCGCGCCGATCCGAGAGGCGAAGGATTCGCTTGCCATCGCGCTCGAGCCGAGAAGCGTCAGCCGCGGCGAGGCGCTGTGCAGCTGCCGCCACAGTTCAGCCGTGCCCGTGCCTTCATCACCGGCCATGAACACCGCCTGCGCGTGATGTTCGACGATCTTTTCCACCTCGCCCGTGAAGACCGCGCCGGGAACGGTCGAGAGGCTGTCGTGCGCGATCACCGTGATCCCCGCCTGTTCGGCGTCGCTCGCGACGATGTCGGCGAGCGGCACCTGAAACGGGTCCTGGTCGTCGAGCACGTACAGCCGGTGCACGCCCAACGAGCTCATCAGCTGGACTTGCGCACGTGCCTGGACGATGTCGCCCGGCGCGACGCGGACGAACGTGCGCGTGCCGCTCGGGTAGTAGCGCCCGGGCTCGTCCTGTTCGGCGTCGAGCGAGGATGTCAGGCCCACGTACGGGCTGGCGGGGCTGATCTGCAGGATGCCCGCCGCGTTCGTCAGCGGCAGCGACACCGCCGTCGCACCCGAGTCGTAATCGCCCAGATAGGCGATCGTGCTCGGGTCCTGCGCGGCGGTCTTGGCGTCCGTCTCGGTGACCTCCGGGCTCCATTCGTCGCTCTTCGGGCTCGCGTCGTCGAGCGACACGAACGCGATCTTGAACGGCCCCGCGCGCCCGTGCGCATCGGACAGCGCGAGGCTCTCGCCGTTGACGATCTGTTCGGCGATCGGGGCCGACGGCCCCTGCAGCGGCTCACCGGAGTAGACCGTCAGCTGCCCGCCGGTCGTTTCGGCGACGTCCGAGACCGCGACGCTGCCGCAGCCGACCGCTCCGAGCGACACCGCGGCGAAAGCGACGAAGCCCAGCCAGCGCGCGAGCACCGAGTGCTAGCTGCGTCGGCCGGGCAGGTAGCCGGAGACGAGCTTGACGGTCGCGCCGGCCAGGATTATCGCTGCGGCCAATAGAAATGCGTCAAGGCCTTTGACCCCGATCGCCCACAGCACGATCCAGATGACCAGGCCCCCGGTGATGGTGATGATGAATCCCATGCCGGCGGAATCCTAGCGAGCCGGCGCGAGGCCCGCTGACAGTTCGCCAACCAGCGCGCCGACGGCGTCCGCCGGATCCTCGGCCTCGCCCGCGGCCCGCACCAGGCGCGTGCCGACGATCACACCGTCGGCTCCCGCGTCGGCGGCCTCGCGAGCCTGCTCGGGGGTGCTGATCCCGAAGCCGATCGCCACCGGAACGTCGGTGCTCGCCTGCGCGCGCGCGATGATCCCGGCTAGGCCCTCGCCGAGTGCGCGCCGCTCGCCGGTCGTGCCGAGCACCGACACCGTGTAGAGGAAGCCCCGCGCGCTCGCGCCGATCGCCGCCAGCCGTGCGGGCGGTGTCGTGGGCGCGACGAGCGGCACCAGCGCGAGGCCGCGCGCATCGCACGCCTCCAGGACCTCGGGGGCCTCGCCCAGCGGCAGATCCGGCACGATCAGACCGCATGCCCCACTCCGCGCGAGACGCTCGAGGAACGCGTCCACGCCGGGGGCGAACACCATGTTGGCGTAGCACATAAGCACCACCGGAACGCTGGCCGCGAGCGCGCGCGCAACCTCGAGCACCCCCGCCACGTTCGCGCCCGCCGCCAACGCGCGCACGCCGGCGGCGTGGATGATCGGCCCGTCGGCGAGCGGGTCCGAATACGGCAGCCCGAGCTCGATCACGTCCGCCCCGCCGCGCACGCACGCCTCGCCGATCCGCAGCGACTGCTCGAGCGTCGGGAAGCCTCCCATCACGTACGGCATCAGCGCCGCGCGCTTGCCGGTGTGCGCGAACGCCTCAGCGATGCGCTCGACACCCGTGGCCTGGAGCGTGCTCACGCCTCGCTCCCGCTGAGGACCTCCGCGAGGTCCTTGTCGCCGCGACCGGACAGACACACGAGATCGAGCTCGCCCTCGTCCTGCGCAAGCACCCACGCGAGCGCGTGCGCCGTCTCCAGTGCCGGGATGATGCCCTCCAGCCGCGCCACTACGCGGAAGGCGGCCAGCGCCTCGCGGTCGCTCACCGCCTCGTAGCGCGCGCGGCCGCTGTCTCGCAGGTAGGCGTGCTGGGGGCCCGCCCCGGGATAGTCGAGGCCCGCCGAGATCGAGTGCGCCTGCACGATCTGGCCCTCCTCGTCCTGCATCACCGCGGAGCGGGATCCGTGCAGGATGCCCGCGCGTCCACCAACCGTCAGCGGCGCGCCGTGGCGGTCGCTGTCGATGCCCTCGCCGCCCGCCTCGACACCCACGAGCGCCACCTGCTCGTCGGGGATGAACGCGGCGAAGATGCCCATCGCGTTGGAGCCCCCGCCGACGCACGCCACGACGCGCCGCGGCAGCCCTCCCGTGCGCTCGAGCATCTGCGCGCGTGCCTCATCGCCGATCACCCGCTGAAGATCGCGCACCAGCGCCGGATAAGGCGCGGGGCCGACGACCGAGCCGATCACGTAGTGCGTGCTCTGGACGTTCGTGACCCAGTCGCGGATCGCCTCAGAGGTCGCCTCCTTCAGCGTCCGCGCGCCGGCGTCCACCGGCTGCACGCTTGCCCCCAGCAGCTCCATCCGCTGCACGTTCGGCCGCTGGCGGCGGGTGTCCTCCACGCCCATATATACGACGCACTCCATGCCCAGCAGCGCGCAGACGGTGGCGGTCGCGACGCCGTGCTGACCCGCGCCGGTCTCGGCGATGATGCGCCGCTTGCCCATGCGCTTGGCCAGCAGCACCTGGCCCAGCGCGTTGTTCAGCTTGTGCGACCCCGTGTGGTTGAGATCCTCGCGCTTGAGATACACGGGCCAGCCGACGCGCTCGGAGATCCTCTGCGCGAGGTACAGCGGTGTCGGCCTTCCGCCGAAGTCGCGCAGCAGGCCGCTCAGCTGCTCGCGGTAGCGCGGATCGTCGCGCGCCGCCAGCCACGCCTGCTCGAGCTCCGCCAGCGCAGGCATCAGCGTCTCCGGCACGAACTGCCCGCCGTAGGGACCGAAGCGGTGCTCGAGCGTCGCGCTCACGCCGGCTGGCCAATCGTCGCCGCCGGCGGCAGCGCCTGCGCGACCGACTGCACGAACGCCGCCAGCTTGTCCGGGTCCTTGTGCCCCGGCGCGGACTCCGTGCCAGTCGCGTTGTCGACCGCATACGGGTGCACCTCGGCGATCGCCTCAGCGACGTTCTCCGCCGTCAAGCCGCCGCTGAGGATCAGCGGGATCTTCGATCGTCGCGCCGCCACGAGCCCCCAGTCGAACGTCTCGCCGGTTCCTCCTCGCATCCCGCGACGAGCGACGGCCTTCGAGCGCGCGTCGAGCAGGTGGAAGTCGACGTGGAAGCGCTCGAGCGCACGGACGTCGCCTGGGCCCGACACCTGTGCCGCCTTGATCACCCGCGCCCCCGTCCGGCGAGCGACCTCTGCGCAGAACGCCGGGCCCTCGTCGCCGTGCAGCTGAATCATGCTCAGCGCGAGCTGCTCGCTGTGGCTGAGGATCTGCTCCAGCGGAGCGTTCACGAACACCCCGCAGAGCTCCACACGGCGGCGCAGTGCCGCGGAGATCGCCTGCGCCGCCGCCAGCGAGCAGCCGCGGGGGCTGCCCTCATAGAAGATCATCCCAAGCGCCCACACGCCCATCTCGACCGCCAGCTCGGCGTCGTCGAGGTTGGTGATGCCGCAGATCTTTACGCGGGGCGCGTCGGACATGCCCCAACGGTAGCGGCAGCTGAGTTGCCGATCAGCCTTCGGGCGTGTCGGGGTTCGGAACCGAGTTGGGCCTCTGGCCCAGCGTCGCGGTCACGGTTTTGTGGTCGTAGCCGCCTTTGCCGTTCGCGCGCAGCAGTTCGATCGTGACCTTTTCGCCCGCCTTGCGCTCCTCGATGTCCTGGGCGAGAGCTTCAGAGCTGGGGACTTCCTTGTTGTCGATCTTGACGATGATGTCGCCGCCGACGGCCACCTGCCCGTCTTCGGTCGTCGTGCTGACCGTCCCGCCGCGGATGCCAGCCTTCGCCGCCGCCGTGTTCGGCTCGACGCTCTCCACGAGCGCCCCGGCTTTCACCGGCAGGTTGAGGGCCTGGAGCGAGCCGTCGATCGTCAGCGAGGTCAGGCCGAGGTACGCGCCGCGGACCTCGCCACCCTTCTCCAGCGCCGGGAGCTCGGCCTTGGCCGTGTTGATCGGGATCGAGAAGCCGATGCCGACGCTGCCATCGCCGCTTCCGCCGGTCTCGATCTGAGAGTTGATGCCGATCACTTCGCCCGCCGTGTTCAGCAGCGGACCGCCCGAGTTGCCGGGGTTGATCGGAGCGTCCGTCTGTAGGACGTTGTTGATCGCGAAGCCATTTGGCGCGGTGATCTGTCGCTGTAGCGCCGAGATCACACCGGTCGTCAGCGTACGTTCGAGGTCGAACGGGTTGCCGATCGCGTACACGGGATCGCCGACCTGCACGTTGCTCGAGTCGCCGAGCGTGAGCGGGTGCAGGGTCAGACCATCGGTTGATATGCGCAGCACAGCGAGGTCGTTGGAAGGATCGGTGCCGACCACTTTCGCTTCGACCGACTTGCCTTTTTCGAAGCTCACCGTGACCTTGATCGCGTTCTCGACGACGTGGTAGTTCGTCAGGATCGTGCCGTTGGCGCTCACCACGATGCCAGAGCCGGTGTCCTCGTCCTGTCCCTGGCTTTCCTGGCCGAAGAGGAATGGCGATTCTGTTTTCTGGACGACCGTCGAGGTCACGAACGCGACTCCGGGAGCGTCACGGACATACGCATCATGCGGGGTCATATCGCCCGTGGTGTGCTGCGAGGCGTTCGATGGGGTCACCGGCAGCGCCTGCGCCTGGACCGTCGTCACCGTCGTCTTGCTTTCGCCGAGGCCGCCGGCCGCCGCGATCACGGCGACGACGACGCCACCGCCGAGGAGGGCCGATATGAAAGGTATTAGGAAAGTTCGTCTCATTGCGCCACAGGATGATCGGCGGCCATCAACGCTATCTAAAGGTCTGCGCCGGGTTGCCTAAATGTTCTGATCGCGCTCTGAGAGCAACGCTCTCAGAGCCGCCGCGGGGTCGGCCGAGCGCATCAGCGTCTCGCCGACGAGCACCGCCTGCACGCCGCGCTCACGCAATCGCCGCAGCTGCTCGACCCCCGCGATCCCCGACTCCGAGACCACGATCACGCCGGGCGGCACGTCGTCCATCAGCATCGCCGTGCGCTCCACGTCCACGCTGAAATCGCGTAGGTCGCGGTTGTTGACCCCCACGATCTCCGCACCGAGCACGAGGGCAATGCCGAGCTCGTCGCGGTCGTGAACCTCGACGAGCACGTCCAATCCAAGCGCACGCGCCTCGTCGTAGAGGGCGGTCAGCTGATCGCCCTCAAGCGCCGCGACGATCAACAGGACCGCGTCTGCGCCCGCCGCGAGCGCCTCGTGCAGCTGGTACGGATCGACGATGAAGTCCTTGCGCAGCAGCGGCAGACCGCAGGCCGCGCGCGCGGCCTGCAGGTCCTCGAGCGCCCCTTCGAAGTTCGGGCCCTCGGTGAGGACCGACACCGCGACCGCCCCGCCCCGCTCGTACGCGCTGACGATCTCGGCCACGTCCGGGCGCTCGCGCAGCGCCCCCGCCGATGGCGATCGTCGCTTGAACTCGGCGATCACGCCGATCTCCTCACCGCGCAGCGCGTCGCGGAAGCTGCGCTTGCCGGCGCTCGGCTCACGATCGCGCGCCGCGTCCTGCGGGAGCGGGCGCTCGCGCTTGCGCCGCGCCAGCTCCGCGCGCGTTTCCGCCACGATGCGATCCAGCACCGTGCCTGCGCGCGAGCTCACCCGCTCGCCTCCACAGACCCTCGAGGGGACTGTGGCGCATGGCGGACGCTCGCCTGCACGTAGCGTTCGAGCGCGCTCGCCGCGCGACCGTCGGCCAGCGCCGCGCGAGCGGCCTCGACGCCGGCAGCGATCGAGTCCGCACCGCCGGCCGCGTAGATCGCCGCTCCGGCGTTGATGAGCGCGAGCGCTTCTCCCGGGGCAGCGGCGCCCCCCGCTCGTTCGCCCTGCAGGATCGCGCGCGTGACCGCGGCGTTCTGCTGCGGCGTCCCGCCGTCCGGTCCCCGCGCCGTCGAGACGCCCTCCGTCTCGATGCCGACATCGTGCGGTACGAGCACGTAGCGCCTGATCTCATCGCCGTTGACCTCCACGACTTTCGTCGGCGCGAACGCCGACACCTCGTCGAGGCCATCCTCACCGGCGACGACGAGCGCCCGATCGACGCCCAAGCTCGCCAGCGCCCCGGCCATCCGCTCGAGGAAGTCCGCGTCGGAGACGCCGATCAGCTGTCGCCTGGCGCCAGCCGGGTTCGTCAGCGGTCCGAGCAGGTTGAAGATCGTGCGCACCGCGAGCTCGCGCCGAACCGGGATCACGAAACGTGTCGCCTGGTGATGCGCAGGCGCGAACATGAAGCCGAATCCCGCCTCGTCGATGCACGCCGCCACCGCCTCCGGGCCGAGATCGATGCGAGCGCCGAGCGTCTCGAGCAGGTCGGCCGATCCCGACCTGCTCGTCGCCGAGCGATTGCCGTGCTTTGCAACCGCGCATCCCGCGCCGGCCGCGATCAGCGCCGCCGTCGTGGAGACGTTGAAGCTGCTGCGACCGCCCCCCGTGCCGGCCGTGTCCAGCAGCTCGCCGCGGCTGCTCGGAACGTGCGCCGCGAGCGCGCGCATGGTGCGCGCCAGACCAGCGAGCTCCTCGACCGTCTCGCCCTTCGTCCTCAAGCCGATCAGGAAGCCCGCGATCTGCGTCTCGGAGACCTCGCCGTGCATGATCTCAGCGAGCACCTCCGCCGTCTCCTGCGCGCTCAGGTCCCGGCGCGAGGCGATCGCGTCGATCGCCGCGGTCAGGATCTCGTTGGGCATGTCACTGGCCTGCTCGACCCTCGAGGAAGTTGCTCAGCAACTCCTGGCCCTGCTCGGTCAGCACCGACTCCGGATGGAACTGGACTCCCTCCGCTGGCAGCTCGCGGTGGCGCAGGCCCATCAGCACGCCGTCTCCGCGCGCGGTCTCCTCCAAGCAGTCGGGCAACTCCGGGTCGACCACGAGCGAGTGGTAGCGCCCCACAGTCAACGGTGAGGAGAGGCCGGCGAAGATCGTGCGACCGTCGTGCTCGACGCTCGTTGCCTTGCCGTGCACCGGCGCGTGCAGCTTCCAGCGCCCGCCGAACGCCTGTGCGAGCGCCTGATGCCCGAGGCACACGCCGAGCGTCGGGACTCCCGCTTCGGGCATCCGCCGCACGAGCTCCAGCGTGATGCCGGCCTGATCCGGCGTGCACGGCCCAGGCGAGACCACGCAGCGCTCGTAGCCAGCGCCGAGCAGCTCATCGACGGTCGCGCGGTCGTTGCGCACCGCGTCCACCTGCGCACCCAACTCGCCGAGGTACTGCACGAGGTTGTACGTGAACGAGTCATAGTTGTCGAGGACGAGAACCTTCATGACCAGTCCGGTTGGTGGCATGCCAGCTCGATCGCCTGCATCACCGCTCTCGCCTTCGCCACCGACTCCTCGTACTCGTACTCCGGCTTGGCGTCGGCGACGGTGCCGCCGCCGGCCTGCACGTGGGCGACGCCGTCCTTGACGACGACGGTGCGAATGTGGATCGCGGTGTCGAGGTCGCCGGCATAGCTGAGGTAGCCGATCGCGCCTCCGTAGCCCCCGCGCTTGACCGGCTCGAGCTCGTCGATGATCTGCATCGCGCGCACCTTCGGCGCCCCGGAAAGGGTTCCCGCGGGGAGCACCGAGCGCAGCGCGTCCATCGCGCCGACCTCCTCGCGCAGCGTGCCGGAGACCGAGGAGACGATGTGCATCACGTGGCTGTAGGTCTCGATCTCCATCAGCTCGTCGACCTGAACGCTTCCGTACTCGCACACGCGCCCGAGGTCGTTGCGACCGAGGTCGACGAGCATCACATGCTCAGCGCGCTCCTTCTCATCCGCCAGGAGCTCCTGTGCGATCCGCCGGTCCTCCTCGGCGGTGGCTCCCCTCGGGCGCGTGCCCGCGATCGGCTTCGTGCTCACGTGGCGGGCGCTGACCGTGAGCAACGGCTCTGGACTGGCGCCGGCGACCTGGAAGTCGCCGAAGTCGAGGAAGTACATGTACGGGCTCGGGTTGACCGCGCGCAGGCCGCGATAGATCGAGAACGCCTCGACCGGCACCGCTGCCGACCAGCGCTGTGAGGGCACGACCTGAAAGGCATCGCCGGCGTAGATGTACTCGATGATGCGCGCGACCATGCCCTCGAACTGCTCGCGCGGCATGTTCGACTCGAACACCGGCATCTCGCGGGCGGACGGGTCGGACCCGGGGGCGGGCTCGCCGCGCGGCACCGGCCCGACGAGCGCATTGCGCACTTCGCCGATCGTGCGGACGGCCTGCTCGTAGGCGCGCTCGATATCCGGCTCTGCCTGAAGATCGGCGTTGGCGAGAATCGTGACCGTGTGCTTGAGGTGGTCGAACACGACCAGGGCATCGGAGAACATCAGGGCCATGTCCGGCAGGCCGAGGGGATCCGCGCCGGGATCCGTGCCGCGGGCACCCAACGGGTCGCCGAGCGGCTCGACCGTGCGCACCAGGTCATAGCCGAAGAAGCCGACCGCGCCACCTGTGAACGGAGGGGCAGTCGCCCCCGTGTCATCGACGGGCGCCTGGCGGAAGCGCGCGACGCGCTCGGCGGCCAACGCGTACGGGTCGCCTCCGTCGCCGAGCGACCAGCGCATCACCTCGCGCGGGCGGAAGCCGATGAACGACCAGCGTCCGACCCGCTGGGCCTGCTCGGCTGACTCGAGCAGAAACGCCGGCTCGCCGAGCGCCAGCGCACGAAGCTTCAGGAACGCCGAGACGGGCGTCTCGCAGTCGGAGATGAAGCTGAACCTGAGCGGGATCAGGTTGTGGGCGCGTGCCAGCTCGCGCGCCTGCGCCAGGCTCGGCGTGACGGCGATCGCGCTCGCCTCGGGAACGCTAGGAGCGACGGCCATCGAGCACCCGCTCGGCGTCGACGAGCGAGCGCCCTCTGCTGCGCACGAGCACGAGCAGGTGGTAGAGCAGATCGGCGGCCTCTTCATCCACGCGCTCGTCGGACTCCTCGCGGGCCGCGCGAGCGACCTCCTCGGCCTCCTCCATGACCTTCTCGCCGATGCGCTGCGGCGCGTCGAGCAGCTCGACCGTGTAGGACCCGGCGGGGCGCTCGCTGGCGCGCGAGGCGAGCGTGCGCTCGAGCGCGGGCAGCGTCTCATAAGGCGCCCCCCGGTCGAGCTCGCCGCGGTGAAAGCAGGTGCGCTCGCCGGTGTGGCACGCCGGTCCCGCCGGCTCGACGAGCGCGAGTACCGCGTCGCCGTCGCAGTCCAGGCGCAGCGCGCGCACCGCCTGCACGTTGCCGCTGGTTTCACCCTTGTGCCACTGCTCGCCGCGCGAGCGGCTCCACAGGTGCAGCTCCCCCGTCTCGCGCGTGCGCTGCAGCGCGATCTCGTTCATATAGGCGAGCGTCAGCACCTCGCCGCTGCTCCAGTCCTGCACGACGCACGGCACCAGGCCGTCGCCGTCGTACTCGAGTTGATCCGCGATGCTCTCGCTCGCTGAGGTGCTCATCGGCACGATTGTAGGTCCCGCCGCAGGCCCGCGGTTTGAGACACACTCCCACGCGATGCAAACGCTGCTCGACCACAAGCTGCTCGTAATCACCGGCAAGGGCGGCGTCGGCAAGACGACGATCGCGGCCGCCGTCGGGCTACTGGCGGCGCGCAGCGGACGCCGCGCGATCGTCGTCGAGCTCGGGCAGGAGAGCCGCCTGCCGGGAATGTTTGGCGTGACGCCCTCCCAGCCCGGGGTGCAGACGAGGCTGCAGGACGGGCTCTCGAGCGTGTCGCTGGACCCCGACCGGGCGCTGTTGGAGTGGCTTCAGGTGCTCGGCGGACGCGTCTCGGGACGTGTCCTGGCCTCGAGTGGAACCTTTCAGTACTTCGCGGCGGCGGCGCCCGGCGCGAAGGAGCTGGTCACGATGGTCAAGATCTGGCAGATGACGCGCCGCGCGGGCCGCGGCGCGCGCGGCGGCGGCCACGACCTCGTCGTGCTCGACGCACCGGCGACCGGGCACGCACTGGGCATGCTCGGCTCGCCACAGACCTTCGGCGCGATCGCCCGCGTGGGCCCGATCGCCGGACAGACGCGCCAGGTTCGCGAGCTGTTGGAGAGCCCTGCGCAAACGGGCTACCTGGCGGTGGCGCTGGGGACGGAGATGGCCGTGACCGAGGCGCTCGAGGTCCAGGACGGGCTGCAGCGCCAGCTGGGCCGCGACCTCGCGGCGGTGATCGTCAACGCACTGCTGCCACGACGCTTCACGGCCTCCGAGCTTCGCCGCATCGAGTCTCTCAACGGCGATGCGCTCGGCGGCGATCGCCCCCACCGCGGCGCGCAAGCAACGAGCGCAACCGAAGCAGCGCAGCGGTCGGTGGTCGAGGCCGCGGTGCGCACGGCCCGCACGGTGCACGAGCGCGCACGCTTCCAGCACAACCAGCTCGCACGCCTTCGCCGGCGCAGCTTCGAGGTGATCGCGATCCCCTACGTCTGGGGCGCGCAGCTCGATCTCGCCGCCATCAGCGCGATCGCCAAGCGCCTGGAGCACGCGCTGTAGGGTCGTGCGCGGCCTCGCCGCTAGGTGATGCCGAGGCGGTCGAGCAGCCCCTCATCGGCACGCCAGTCGCGCCTTACACGGACGATCAGCTCGAGATGCACCTGGAGATCCGAGGACTCGCTGCAGCTCGCGCCGCGCGGCTGTGCCGATCGACTTGATCATCCGCCCGTGAGAGCCGATCAGGATCCCTTTCTGGGAGTCGCTCTCGACCCAGATCAGCGCCCTCACGCCGATGAGGCCCTCGCGACGCAGCTCGATCTCCTCGACGACGACCTCAACCGCGTGCGGGAGCTCGTGGAAGGTGCGTCTGATGATCGCCTCGCGGATCAGCTCCGCCAGCAGCAGCTCGCGCGGCTGATCGCTCTTGGTCTCCGGCGCGAACATGAAGTGCCCGTTCGGCATCAGCTCAACGAGGTGGGCGATCAGATCGGCGACGCCCGTGCCATTGCGTGCGGAGATCGGGAAGACCTCGGCGCGCGGCTCGAGCTCGGCCGCCTGCTGCAGCACCGCAAGCAGCGCCGCCCGCGATAGCCGGTCGACCTTGTTGACGGCGATCGTGACGGGCTTGTTCGCGCTCGTCAAGGAGGCCGCGATGAACCTGTCGCCCGGCCCCACACCCTGCTCGGCGTTGAGCATCAGAAGCATCGCGTCTGAGCCGTCGAGCTCGTACTGCACGCGCTTTGCCATGCGCGCGGTCAGCGCGTCTCGCGGTCGCTGCACGCCCGGCAGGTCAACGAGCACGATCTGGCAGTCACCGCTGCGGTGAACGCCACGGATCGCCCGTCTGGTGGTCTGGGGTCGGTCTGAGACGATCGCGACCTTCTCGCCGACGACGGCGTTGACGAACGTCGACTTACCTACGTTCGGCCGCCCCGCGAGAGCGACAAAGCCGCCGCGCGTCATGCTTGCGCTCGGTCGAGCAGCTCGCGTTGGAGCGCGAGCATCTCGCCGCCGTCGGTCTCGTGGTCCATGCCCAGCAGGTGCAGCATCCCGTGCACGAGCGCCTCGCGCAGATCGGCCGTCAGCTCCGGACAGATGACGATGTCGCCGAGCTCACGTGGGAGCGCCGGCTCGACGCCGTCGACCGGGAACGAAAGCACGTCGGTCGGTGCTGGCTTCTCGCGGTACGTGCGGTTCAGCTGCTCGATCCGTCGGGCGTCGACGAACTCGATCGCGACATGCCCCTGCTCGATCCCTCTGCTCGCTGCCGCCTGCGTGCACAGGCGGGCGATCTCCTGTGGCGCAGGCGCCTCTAGCGCGAGGCTCGCACCGAACACCTCGACCTCGATCATCGCTTCTCAGGCGCTTCGGACCGCAGCGCGCGTGCCGATCTCCGCCTGCACCGGTGCATCGCGCTGGGAGTGCACGTCGTAGGCCTCGACGATCCTCTGGACGAGCTTGTGGCGGACAACGTCCTCGGCGCCGAAGCGGACGAACTCGATTCCCTCGACCGCGTCGAGGACGCTGCCGACAGCGATCAACCCCGACTGCTGCTCGCGCGGGAGATCGACCTGGGTGATGTCGCCTGTGACGACCATCCTCGATCCGAAGCCAAGGCGCGTGAGGAACATCTTCATCTGCTCGGGCGTCGTGTTCTGGGCCTCGTCCAGGATCACGAACGAATCGTTCAGCGTACGCCCCCGCATGAACGCCAGCGGCGCGATCTCGATCACGCCGCGCTCGATGTGCTGGGAGACCTTCTCGGGATCGAGCATGTCGTGCAGCGCATCGAACAACGGGCGCAGATACGGGTCGACCTTGGCCATCAGATCACCGGGAAGGAACCCGAGACGCTCGCCGGCCTCGACCGCTGGGCGCGTGAGGATTATGCGGTTGACCTCGTGTCGCGACAGCGCGGCAGCCGCCATCGCGACCGCCAGGAAGGTCTTGCCCGTGCCGGCGGGGCCGACGCCGAAGGTGATCGTGTTCGCGCGAACCGAGTCCACGTAGCGCTTCTGGTTGACGGTGTTCGGCGCGACGCGCAGGCCGCGATGGCGCCAGACGACGTCCTCGAGCACGCGGGCCGGCGATTCGTGCGCGTCCAGCGCACCGGTCACCGCGGTGATCGTCCCGGGCCCGATCTGGTGCCCGCGGGTGATCAGCTCTGCCAGCTCATTGACGACGCGCTCGCCGGCAATCGTCTCCTCCTCCTCACCGTCGAAGGTCAGCAGGTTGCCGCGCAGGAACACCTTGCAGTCCAGGTGCGCCTCGAGCGCGCGCAGCACCACGTCCTGGCTGCCGGCGAGCTCGGCCGCGACGACGTTCGATAGCTCGATCTGTGTCCTCATCCCGACAACGCCGCTCGCACGAGCCCCGACACGCGCTTGCCGTCGGCGCGACCGTCGACAGCCGCCATCGCCTGCTTCATCGCCATCCCCATGTCCTTCGCCGACTCTGCCCCACTGTCGCTGACGGCTTGCTTGACGATGCCCGCGAGCTCCTCCTCCGAGAGCTCTGCCGGGAGATAGCCGCTGATCAGCTTGGCCTCGGACTCCTCGCCGAGCACGAGATCCTCGCGGCCGGCAGCGCGATAGGCCTCGGCGGCCTCGAGCCGGCGCTTACGCTCGCGACGCAGCACCGTCAGCTCGTCGTCACTCCCCTCCTTAGCAGCCTTCTGAAGCTCGGACAGCACGAGCCGCAGCGCGCCAACCCGTTCCTTCTCGCCAGCGCGCATCGCCTCCTGCAGGTCGACCTTGATCTGCTCGAGTATCGCCATTCGCCAAACCAGGATACGCCGCTGGGCCAGGAGCGCAAACGACTTGGCAAGCGTGGAGTCGCGTTCGGCTAGTCGCGTCCGAGCGGAGTCGGGCTTCCGAGGCGCCCAGGCGAGGAGGTGTCGCGGCCGAACATCAGGGCCACGTTCCAGTCCATCAGCAGCCGCAGCTTGCGTTCAACACCTGGCATCAAGAGCAGGTGGTAGGTGCGGGCGATCAGCCAGGCGGGCAGGCCACGCCAGCGGATGCCGAACGTGATCGCAACGGCTTGACTGCGGCCGAGCTCGGCGACGACGCCTTTCGTGCGGTAGCGGAACGGCCGCGCGCTCGCTCCGGACCCACCGAGCGCAGCGGCGACGTTGCGAGCGGCGAGCCGGCCCTGGCGGATCGCGTGCTGGGCCGTCGGCGGACACGAGTGGCCCGGCCTGGAGGGGTCGGGCACAGCCGCGCAGTCGCCGATCGCCCACACCCGCGGGGCCGCCGGGGAGCCAGGCCGCGAGCCGGCTCCAGCGAGCGTGTGCGGGTCGACGAGCATCGTGCGGTCGACAATCACCCGTCCCTCTCCGTTGAGCGGCAGGCCGAGCTCGGCGACCACCGGGCTGGGCTTGACGCCGGCCGTCCACACGACCGTTCGCGCCATGACCGTCTCGCCCCCGGAAAGCTTTGCCGCCCCGGCGCTCAGCTCGAGCAGCGTCGTGTCCGTGCGCACCTCGATTCCGCGGCCACGCAGCTCGCGCTCGGCGAACTCGGACAGACTCGGCGGCACCTCCTGCATGATGCGCCCGCGCGCCTCGGCGAGCACCCAGCGCATGCCCTGGGCGCGGCAGCGCGGATACAGCTCGATCGCCTGCGCGGCGAAGTCCTGCAGATCGGCGAGTCCCTCCACGCCTGCGTAGCCGGCGCCGACGAACACGAAGCCGAGGTACTGGGCCCTCATCGCCGGGTCCTCGACGGTCTCGGCAATGTCGAAGCAGTTCAGCACCTGGTTGCGCAGCGCGGTTGCATCCGCAAGCGACTTCAGGCCGATCGCGTGCTCTGCGAGACCGGGGATCGGATTCTGTCCGTGAGACCGACCCCAGGGCCACGATCAGCTGGTCGTAGCTGAGATCCAGGCGCTCGCCGTCGACTCGCTGCACGCCGAGCGTCGCTGCCGCGGGGTCGGCGCCGGACACCTGCCCGATCACGAGCTCGGTCCGGCGCAGCTCCGATCGCAGCGAGACGACGACGTGGCGCGGGTCCAGCGTTGCGCCGGCCGCGCCCGCGAGCAGCGGCGTATAGAGCATGAAGTTGGCCTCGTTGACGAGCGTCACCTGCGCGCTCTGAGGGGGCAGCAGCCGCTCGAGAGCGCGCGCCGCGTAAAAGCCGCCGAAGCCGCCGCCAGCGATCACCACCTGCCAGGCCACCTCTACACAATAAGGTGCACGCCGTGGACGCCTCTCTATACGCGAGCGCACTCGCGCCGTTCCTCGCCGAAACCGAGCGGCTGCGCCCTGCAGAGGCGGAGGTGATCGACGCGCACACGCATCTCGGACTGGACGAGGACGGACGCTCGCTGACACTCGAGCAGCTGCTCTCACAACTCGACAGCGCGGGCGCGCGGCGTGCGTGCGTGTTCCCGCTGCACGATCCGGAGCGCACGCCCTCCTACCGCGTGCCCAACGACCGTGTGCTCGCGTGGGCCGCTGAGAGCAAAGGCAGGCTGACGCCGTTCTGTCGCCTGGATCCGGCAGAAGCGCCGCTCGCCGAGGCCGAGCGCTGCCTGGCGGCGGGCGCGCGCGGCATCAAGCTCCACCCTCGCGCGCAGGGCTTCAACTTCGACGGGCCGGAGATGGAGGAGGTCTTCGCGCTTGCCGAAGCGGCAGCCGTGCCGATCCTGATCCATGCCGGTCGCGGACTGCCGCCGCTCGCCGACGGACTCGCGGATCTCGCCCTGCGCCACCCTGGAGCCGTCCTGATCCTCGCCCATGGCGCGATCTGCGACCAGGGGATCCTGACAACGCGCCTGGCCGAGCATCCGGGCGTGCTCTACGACATGTCGTGCTTCTTCCCGCTCGATGTGGTCGAGCTGCTCGCGCGGGCACCGGCCGAGCGGATCGTGTTCGCCTCCGACCCGCCGTACGGCATGCCCGCGACGACCCTGTACATGGCGCTGCGCGTGGCTGCGCAGGCGCGCCTGGACGAGGCGACCACGCGTGCAATCCTCGGTGGCACGATGGCCGCGCTGCTCGACGGCGATGGGCTACCGGCGATCACGGCGCCGCGACGAGGACCGTCGATCGCGCTCTCTGGACGCCTGACTCGGGTGTACGGATACGCGAGCCTCGTGGGACCCGCGCTGTTCTCTGGCGCGGCCGAGCAGGCGCGGGCGATGCTCGACATGGCGGTCGCTGCCTGCCGCGACCCGGACCCGGGCTCGGTCGGCGACGCGCTCGAGACGATCGGCTCGGCGCTCAGCGCCGCGAGCGCGATGCTCGCACACGAGGACGGGATACGACCGGCGATCGACCTGGTGTATCGCTCGATCGTCCGCGCCGCGACAGAGGTCCCCGACGGGGCCTGATCACGACGCGCTCAGCCACAGCGCCGCCCACTCGCCACTGCAGCGGCGCTCACGCTCGCGCAGGGACAGGCGCTCGGCAAATGCGTGGCTGATCTCGTCGGCCTCCTCGCGCAGCAACCCGCCGGCGAGCAGGTGCGCTGGCGCTAGCGGCATCGTCGCGGCGAGCTCGGCGAGCAAGGGTCGCAGCAGGTTGGCGAGCACGACGAGGGGACCCGCCGGCCCGTCCTCGCCGGCCAGCCACGGCAGCGGGGAAGAACGCAGGTCCAGGTGGCGAACCTCGATCTCGACCGCGTTGACGACAGCGTTCGCGCGCGCGGCCTCGACGCTCTCGCGCTCGTTGTCGAGTGCCAGCACCGGCGCGAACCCCAGCCCGGCAGCCGCGATCGCGAGCACGCCCGAGCCCGTTCCCACATCCAGCAGCGGCCCTGCTCGCTGCTCCTTGGCGGCGAGCTCGAGCAGCAGCTCCAGGCACATGCGCGTGCTGGCGTGCGCTCCCGTCCCGAAGGCCTGTCCCGGGTCGATCACGATCTCGCGAACGGCGCTCTCATGCTGAGAGCTCGCCGACTCCCACGGCGGGCGCACGTGTAGCGCGGGCACCGGCGAGCTCGCGCCGGATGGCGCAGCGGGGGCCGGGATCAGCACGGGGCGGTGAAAGCGCTTCCAGCGCTCGGGCCAATCATCGGCAACCTCGCTCGTGGAGATCTCGATCAGCGCCCCGCCGGCGAGCGCGTTCAGGTCGGGGAGCGTCGGCAGCTCACCGGGCGTCCCATAAACGGCGTACTCGACGCTCTGCGCGTCGACACGTACCTCCTCCACGCCTGCAGGAGCCAGCTCGAGCAACTCTGCCAATACCAGCTCGGCCTGCTCGCTGCTCACACGAACGGCGAGCCTGATCACGCCGCCTGGCTGCCCAGAGCGCGCCGCAGCTTCGCGAACACCGACTCCTGGGAGCGCAGGTTATCCTCGCTGAGACTGTCGTTCAGGCGCTCCATCAACTCGCGCTGCTCGAGACTCAAGCGACGCGGCACGAGCACGTTGACGACGACGCGCAGGTCTCCCCTGCGCCCGCGACGCAGCGAGGGCATGCCCTGTCCACGCAGCGTCAGCACCTCGCCCGGCTGCGTTCCGGCGGGGAGCTCGAGCGGCGCCGCACCATCCAAGGTCGGTACCTCCAACATCGCCCCGAGCGCGGCGAGCGGCGCGGCGACGTCGAGCGCCGTGAGCAGGTCGTCGCCTTCGCGCACGAAGCGGGCGTCCTCGCGTACCCGCACGAGCACATACAGGTCGCCGGCCGGCGCGCCGGCCTCGCCGGCGTGGCCGTGGCCGCTGACGCGAATGCGCTGGCCGTCGGCAATACCGGCTGGGACGTCCACCTCGAGCGTGCGCCTGCTCGCCACGCGCCCGCGACCTCGGCACTGCGCGCACGGCTGCTCGGGCACACGCCCATCCCCATGGCACTCGTCGCAGACCATCGTCCTGACCATCTGCCCGAGCATCGTTCGCGTGACGGCGCGCAGCTGCCCGGCGCCGCCACAGCGCGCGCATGTCTGGATCGGCGTGCCAGGCTCGGCACCGTTGCCGTTGCAGTGCTCGCAGCGATCGACCGCCTCGTAGGCGACATCGAGCCGTGCGCCACTCGCGGCTTCGAGTAGATCCAACTCGATCGCGACCGCCACGTCGCCGCCCTGGGCGGCGCCGCCGGGTGCGCCCGCGGAGCCGCCGCCGAAGAAGGCGTTGAAGAGGTCGCTGATCGACCCGAAGCCGTCGAAGTTGGGCGCGTAGCCGCCCGATCGCAGCCCGTCGTGACCGTAGCGATCGTACGTCGCCCGCCGCTCTGGATCGGACAGGATCTCGTTCGCCTCCGCGGCCTCCTTGAACTTCGCTTCGGCGTCGGGGTCGTGGGCGTTCACATCCGGATGCAGCTCCATCGCGAGCTGCCGAAAGGCCTTCTTGATCTGCGTCTCGGAGGCGTCGCGTTCGACGCCCAGAACCTCGTAGGGATCGCGGGGCATGGCGGTTCTTTCAGTTCTCGGCGTAGGCGTCTTCGACGAAGCTCGAGAGCTGGTGGGCGGCCTCACGCACGGTTGCGATCGCGGACGCGTAGTCCATGCGCACGGGCCCGATCAACGACACCGTCCCGAGCTTGCGTCGGGCCATCCCATATCCGGTCGCGACGAGCGCGAGCGAGTGCATCGCGGGCAGCTCGTTCTCGTGTCCGATGCGCACGTAAACGCCTGGCTCGGCGAGCGCCGAGCGAAGCACCTGCAGCAGCGCGACGCGGCGCTCGAGCAGATCGATCAGCTCGTTGACGTGTGTGGTGTCGTCGATCTTGGCGGCCTCGAACAGCCTCGCCGTGCCGTCCACGAACAATGACTCCTCATCACCAGAGGCGAGGTCACCGAAGGCTGGCACGAAGCGCTCGAGGAAGGCGAGCTCGGTGGCCGAGAGGCTCGGCTCGACCAGTCGCTGCTGAAGCATCCGTGCTCCCAGCCCGAGACCGACCAGCCGCTCGTTGAGATACTCGCCCGCCCACGTCACGAGGCCGGGGTCGACGGCACGCTCGAACGTGGCGAACATCTTCGACACGTTCCCCGCCGAGGTGATGATCACCACGAGCACTGCTCGCGGCTGCAGCGCCAGAACCTCGACGTGTCGAATCGTCGCCGTGTTCAGCGACGGCGCGGAGACGACCGCGAGCAGGCTCGTCATCTGCGACAGCGTCTCGGTCGTCGAACGCATCGCCTCGTCGACCTCCTGGCGAATCAGCGAAAGCTCCAGCCGCCGCTCGAGCGCAAGCCCCTGTCCCGAGTTGAGCATGCGATCCACCAGATAGCGGTGGCCTGCGTCCGTCGGCACGCGACCGGCCGACACGTGGGGATGGGCGAGCAGGCCGTACTCCTCCAGCAGAGCCAGTTCGTGGCGCACGGTCGAGGGGCCGCAGTCGAGGTCCGGGGCGGCGGCGATCGAGCGCGAGGCAACGGGCTGCCCGGTCCGCAGATAGTCGTCGACGACCCTGCACAGAATCTGCTCCTGGCGGGGGCTCAGCATAAATTTGATTGTAGGCGGCGGGCTGACGACAGCAGATGGTCCGCCGTGCTCTCGAGCGCGGTGACGCTCCTCGTCGGGCCTAGAGCTCGAGCTGCGCCTCGGCGTTGCGGATGATCTGCTCGCCTGCCTGCTCGGCGACCGTGTCGATGATCGCGCGCCCGTCGAGCAGCTCGCGCACGGTTCCGCTGACCACTACCTCCTGCTCGGGCACGCCCATGCCGCGGAACTGAACCGAGAGCTGCTTGAGATGCTCGGGACCTCCCGCCGCCTCGCTCAGCGCGCGCGCGACCTGGGCCATCGTCCACAACCCGTGCAGGATCCTCCCCGGCAGCCCGACGGCGCGAGCGAACTCCTCGTCGACGTGGATCGGGTTGAAGTCGCCTGACGCGCCGGCGTAGCGCACGGTCAGGTACTTGTCGGGAGTCACCCTCACCTCGGGTATCTGGCTGCCGGCCTCGAGCTTCGCCATCGCGATCACACTCCCCGGACGATGTTCGTCCACGTTCCACGGCAGACCTGCTCGCCGCGCTGGTTGGTTGAGATCGACTCGAACACGTAGTAGCCACGGCCGTCGCGTTCGGAGATGTCGCTCACGCTCGCCGTCGTGGCGATCTCATCGCCCGCGAGGACCAGTGGACCCCACTCGAACTCCTGCCCACCGTGAACCATCATCGCGAAGTTCAGCTCGATGTCGGGATCGAAGATCAAAGGTCCGACCGAGGGCGCGCTGTATACGACGGCGAACATCGGCGGCGCCACCACATCGACATAGCCCGCCGCGCGCGCGGCCTGGAGGTCCAGGTGCACCGGGTTGGTCTCACCCACCGCACGGGCGTACTCCCTGACCTTCTCGCGACCCACCGCATAGAGCACAGGCTCGTAGGTCTTGCCGATCGCGCTGGTGTTCACTGGCATCGAAAGGGCTCCTTGCCGCGGCGTCGCTGATCTGGGCCTGCTCTGCGGCGCGCCAGTTTACGCGCGCCGGGTATCGCGATGCTTCGCGGCCTCGCGGGCGTCGGTGAGGATCGCGCGGCTGGCGCGCTCGCGTCCGCGCAGTTGCGCGCGCGTGAACGCCGTTGCCTGCGCGACTGCCGCAGTCGCCGCCCCCGCCGGAGCTCGTCGGGCGCAGTCACGCTCGCTCGCGCCGGCCCGGCGACTGCAGCGCTGCTCTCGCATTTCGCCGTTCTAGAGCCGAACTGCGCCGGCGACGGGAAGGTAACGGCACGAGATCGAGCGGCGATCGGCGCGGACGCACCGCCAGCACCCCGTCGTGGGCTAGCCTCGCAGTCCCCCCCTTCTCCAGCCCCTGAGCCACTTCGGCACCCGCCGACCATCAACAGCTCACCCGCCGAGCAGTCCAGCACCCGCCGAGTCGCACCCGCGGCAGGCGAGCATGATCGCAATCGCGCCAAGTTCGCCTGCTCGCTACCCCGACGAGCCGAAATCTCCGAGAACCCCTAGGGGTTCTCGGAGGCACGTCCGCGGCCGCTCGGCACCGACTCGCGACGCTTGACGGCGGCCCGTTCGACTCCTACAAGCCGGCCGAACGAAAGCTCGCCGCCGACCTTCGCCGTCGAGCCGACCAGACCGACTGGAGACAGCCATGACGCCCTCGCTTCTGTCCAGCTCCCCCGCACAGCGCCACAGCGCAAGTCGCGATCCCGGGGCATTTGCTCGCCGCCGCCCAGGTGCCCGGCGAGAGCGCGCAGCCGATCGCGATCGCCGGCTGCTTGGCCGCTACGTCGATGCCGAGGGACGCACGCGTGAGGTGATCGCGCAAGCCGGCGCGGCGGGGAGCGTGCTCGTGATCGATCGCGACCGCACGACCAACGGCGATCGCCACCTGCTGGCGCATCTGGCTGTCGATGAGCCGACGGCGAACGCGGACGTCGTCTGCAGCGATTACATGAAGCAAGCGGTCGTCGATCGCTGCCGCTGTCGGCTGCTGACCGTCGAGGACGCCCGCACGGTGCCGTTCGCCGACGTACCCGACACAGACCCTGATGCGAGGCTGAGGCCAGGCGAGGCGCAACCCGTCGACGACCTCGGGCGGTGCTACCGCATTGCGCCCGTGGCGGGAAGGTCAATCCCCGAGCTGCGTTGGTGCCGGACGCAGCCGCAGGGCACGGCCGAGCACGATCTCGAGTGCGGGGCGCTGAGCGTGCGCGACGCCGTCGCCGCGCTCGAAAGCTACGAGCCGGTGCGCGCGCTCACCCGCGACACGCTGGCCTCGCACGCCGGCAGCCGAGATGTTTCGACGACAGTGCTGCGTGCGGAGCTCGCGCGGGTGCAGGAGAGCCCGATCGTGCTCAACCGCAGGCTGAGGGAGGTCGCGCTCGAGCGGATCGCCCGGCAGGGGCTGAGCATGAGCGAAATCGCGATCCGCTGCGGTCGGGTAAAGCGAGACCACCGTGGGAACGAGAGCGGCGAGACGAGCTGGCTGGCGCGCCGCCTCGGGCTCCTTCCCGAGGGTGGGCGCAGCGCACCGACTCCCTGGATCCACAGCGACGTGCTCGCCCTGATCGCGCGTAGCGGGCTGGGACTCAGTCCACGCGAGGTCGAGCTGTGATGGGCGGGCAAGGCGCGGGACCGATTCTGCTGGTGGAGTCCGATCGACGCCTCGGCCAGACGATCGCTGAGCAGCTCGTCGCGGATGGCTTCAGTGTCGAGCTGGCCTGCACGGTCGAGCACGCTCGCGATCCTGGCGAACGCGAGCACCCCGCGGTTGGCGCTGCTCGGTTGGCTTGACTCGCCGCGCGGCGCGCTCGCACTGCTCGAGGAGATCCGCCACTCCAGTGGAACACCCGGATCCTGGGACCGCGCCCTGCCGGCGATCGTCGTCGGCTCGCGGGCACGCGAGCTCGACACGCTGCGAGCCTTTGAAGCCGGCGCGGATGACTACGTAGCAAGGCCGACCTATCTCGAGCTGAGGGCCCGGCTACGCGCGATCCTGCGCCGCAGCAGCCACGCACGCCGACGACGAGCAAATGATCGAGCTCGGACAACTGACGATCGACACCGGCGCGCGTTCCGTCACGGTTGACACGCAGGTGGTGGCTCTGCGGCGGATGGAGTTCCAGCTGCTCGTCCACCTGGCCCGCGAGCCAGAGCGGGTGTTCGCCAGAGACGAGCTGCTGCGCTCGGTCTGGGAATACCGCTCGGGTGGATCGACGCGTACCGTCGACAGCCATGCCAGCAGGCTGCGGCGCAAGCTCGCCCCGGAGGGAAACCGACGGTGGGTGATCAGCGTTTGGGGCATCGGCTACCGGCTTATCTGAGGAGAGCCCGAAGGGGGCCTCAGCGCAGGCAGCGGATGACGAGCTCAACACGGCTCGACCTATGCAGGAACAGCCCAGCTGCACAACCGCGGCGAGCTGAACACAGATCGAGCAGTGCAGCAGGCACACCGATGGCGGGCCCCCGAGGTCCGCCATCGCTCGTTAACAACCACGGCCGGCTGGCGTCGGCCCGAGCGGACACGGCGCGTGCCGGGTCCGAGAAGGGAGTGGCGCAATGCCCTCATCGAACGTATTCACAAGAGGCGAAGGCGAGCCACGGACGATCGCCGCACAGTTCGCTCACTGGTTGGGAGGAGTGAGCATCGACTGCGGCGCGGGGATGGCGCTCGGCGTGCTCGCCGCGCGGCTGATGCGCAGCAGGCATCTGCACTGGAGTTGGGCGGCAGGCGGTCTCGCGCTGTTGCTGCTGGCGAGACCGGAGCTCGGCGGCTGGACGTCGATGCTCGCGATCGCGATGCTCACCGCTGCCGTTCGCGGGCGGCGCTGGCACCGCGAAGACCTCGAGGCAGGGGCGGACCTGGCCGCCGTCGCGACCCGCCGGCGGGCGCCATCGGATCTCCTGCACTCGCTCGCGCGAACGACGGCACGGCGGTTGCACGAGATGCTCGGCACAGCGAGATGGGCCGGCGGCCAGGAGCTGATGCTCGGTCGAGACGAATGCGGGCGCGGCGTGTCGGTCCCGTTCGGTGGCGAGGGCGGCGGGCGACACACGCTCGTTGTCGGCGCGACCGGCTCAGGCAAGACGGTCACGCAGACGTGGATCGTCATACGCGCGATCGCCGGCGGGATGGGCGCGGTCGTCATTGATCCGAAGGGTGACCAGGGTATGCGCGAGCAGGTGCGCGGCGCGGCGCTGGCGGCAGGGAGAGCGTTCCTGGAGTGGACGCCGGACGGCCCGCTGGTCTACAACCCGTATGCGCGGGGAGGGGTGAGCGAGATCGCCGATAAGGCGTTGGCCGGCGAGCGTTTCACGGAGCCGCACTACCTACGACAGGCACAGCGCTACCTCGGTCACGTCGTGCGGGCCCTGCGCGACTCCGGCACCGACGTGAGCCTCGCGAAGATCGTCGAGCACCTCGACCCAGAGCGCCTCGAGACCCTCGCCCGCGTTATATCGGAGGCCGATGCCCACGCGACGTTCGCCTATCTCGATTCGCTGTCCTCGCGCCAGCGCAGCGAGCTGGCTGGGGTCCGCGATCGGCTGGCGATCCTGGCTGAGTCAGATGTGGGGCGTTGGCTGGATCCGCAGACCGCCGGTGCCGGGCGATTCGAGCTGCTGACGGCGATTCGCGAGCGGTCGGTGGTGTACTTCAGCCTCGAGTCCGACAGCCGGCCGCTGCTCAGCGAGATGCTCGGTGCGGCGATCGTGCAGGACCTGCAGACCGTCGTAGCTGCATGTCAGGGCCAGCCGGTGACCACGCTGGTGGTGATCGACGAGTTCTCCGCGATCGCGGCCGAACACGTCGTGCGGCTGTTCGGTCGCGCGCGGTCTGCCGGTTTCAGCCTGCTGCTCGGCACGCAGGAGCTTGCCGATCTGAGACCGCCGGGACGCGAGCGGCTGCTCGAGCAGGTATTCGGAAACCTGTCGGTGCTCATCGCCCACCGTCAGGTCGTTCCAAGCTCGGCGGAACTCATCTCGAGCGTCGCTGGCGAGAGAGGCGCGTGGCGCGTGTCACGACACAGCGACGGGCGGACCACACGGGTGAGATCGAGCGAGCCGATGCTCGACGCGAGTCGGGTCATGAGCCTCGGACGGGGCTGCGCCGCGGTGCTCGCGCTCGACGACGCGAGCAGCGTGCGCGTCGCGCGGATGTTCTCACCGTCCTCGCGACGCTAACCGGGCGCCTGCGGGAGTTCGACCGCGCGCTCGCGGTCTGTGAGGCGGGCGCCGGCCGAGCGGCCGCGCGCGGACGTTCCAAACAACGACAGACAGGAGAACACGATGAAACGAGCAAGCAGCGAGCACTCGCCGGGACGGATCGCGATGCTGCGCTGGGCAGCATGCCTAGGCGCGGTCACCGCCGAGGCCCTGGCATTGCACGAGCGTAGGACGCTGTCGTCGGCGCGCGGGCGGCTGCTCGCGGCCGAGCGCGCAGGCCTGATGTCGCGCTGGGCGTTGCTGGCGGATGCTCCCTCGCTTTACGCGGTCACAGCTGCCGGCGTGCGGGCCGCGGGCGTGCACGGCATCGAACCTGGCCGTGTCAGCGTGGCGGGCGCGCCGCACGCGATCGCGTGCGCCCGCGTCGCGGCGGCGCTCGAGTGCGCCTATCCGGACCACAGCGTGATGGGAGAGCGCGAGCTGCGTCGTGAAGAGCGCGCGTGCGGAGCTTCGCTCGCGAGCGCTCGTCTCGGCGAGGGATCGGACGGAGCGCCGCTGCTGCACAGGCCGGACCTCGTGCTCTGGCCTGAGGACCCGCGCGAGCCGCTGCCGGTGGCGGTGGAGGTCGAGCTGACGATCAAGGCCCCGCGGCGCCTGCGCGAGATTTGCCGTGCGTGGGCGCGCTGTCGCTGCGTCGCGGGCACCCTCTACCTCGCGGCCCCAGAGGTGCAAAGCCCGCTCGCGCGGGCGATCGACGCGGCGCGCGCCGGAGAGCGGATCGCGCTCGTCGCAATCGATGCTCTGGACCGCGCCTGCGATCCGGCGGCGACAGCGGCCGAGAGTACCGTCGCAGCGCCCGCGTAGCGTGCCGGCCGGTGGGGGTCAAAACCATCTAGCAATGGAGACCGATCATGTCCTACTTCACGATCAATCGCGTCGTTCTCGTCGGACGTCTCACGAAGGACCCGGAGTTGCGGGCACTCCCGTCGGGCAGCAGCGTCTGCAGCCTGCGGATCGCCTGCAACTCCAGTAGGCGGGACGCCGACGGCGAGTACCTCGAGCGGCCGAACTTCTTCGACGTGAGCGTGTTCGGCGCCGCGGGCGAGAGCGTCGGGCAGTACATGCGTCGCGGCAGCCGTGTAGCGATCGACGGCCGCCTGGAGTGGCGCGAGTGGGAGACCGCCGAGCAGGAGCGTCGCCAGGCGGTCAGCATCGTCGCCGACACGGTCCAGTTCCTAGACAGCCCGGGTGCAGGATCGCAGGGCGGCGCCGGCGAAGGAACGCGAAACAACGACGACGACGTGTCTGAGAACGACAGTCGCGAGCTCGCCGGCGTTGGCGCCAGCGCCGACGTTGACGATCTCGCCTTCTAGGGCGCCCGCCGAGGCGGATCGGGCTTTGATCGATGGCGGTGGGCGCTGCTTCAGCGTTCACCGCCGTTGGCCCGAGGGGCGAGCTTCGTGTCTAAGCGGCGGTCGCGTGCTCGGATTGCAGAAGTTGACGTGCCTCGACGGTTCCCTCTCTGGCGAGTGGGTCGCCGTGTGCGGCGCTAACGCGAACCTCTGGCGGCAGCCGCGGGACACCGTAGGCACGTAGGAGACCCTCATGTAGATCGCGCTCGGCGACGAACAGGGTCCGCTCCCGGCCCGGATACTCCCAGTCACGTGGATACTCGCCGGCGTACGCACGGCAGGAGCACAGGACCGCGTCGGCGACCCTGGCGCACTCACGCGCACGGGCGCGATCACGGCACACGAACACGACCACCGGCACCGCCTCAGCCCGCTGCCGGTAGCGAGCGAGATGTGCGGACCAGCCCCCCAGGAAGTGGTCGTAACGAACGAGCTTCTCGGCCGCGCGACCGACGGGCCGGCGGTCGTCGCGCTCGACGATCACGTCAGTGGTGCTCTCGCGCTCCCCGGTCCTCACCTCGACGATCGCGTCCGGGCGTACCGTCTGGAAACGCTCGACCTCGATCCGCCGCCCCGTCAGATCGGCGCAGAGGAAGTCGTGCGGTGTGCGCCCTCCTGGGAGGCGCAGATCGCCAGGCGCAAGTGCCGCCCGTCCGTCCGCGCTCGAACGCGTGGGTGGGGAGAGCACCGATTCGTCGGGACCGCGCAGCGCCGAGCAGGTCAGCGACACGACATCCGCGAGCGCCAGCGCCCAGCCGGTGACGTGGACGTCGTGGCGCGCCTGTCGCAACGTCTCCTCTCGGCTGGCGCGAGGCTCTCGCGCGCCCGCTTGCGCGGCGCCCGATGCGTGGCCGAGAACGGCACGAGTGCGATCGTCGGCTTGAAGCGCCTGCAGCCCCGCGGTGGTGATCACGTAACACATCGGTATGCCTCCACCGTCGCGACGGTGAAACTGAAAGCGGTCAACCAGTCCAGCGTCGGATAGGCGCTTGAGGCGGCGCTGCGTGGTCGTCGCCGCACGTGCGGCGTTGAAGTGGCGGTGCAGCTGGCTCGTCAGCACGTGCCTCATACAGGCGATCAGCACGAGCATCTCGAGATCCAGCGGGTCGGGCGCGAGCGTGCTCGGCGACTCGATCCTTCTGGCCCAGCGCACGCTCTGGGCGCCGTCCAGCTCCAGCAGCTCGCGGAAGCTCTCCGCGGGAGTGTGCGCAAGGCTCAGCCCGGACGCCGTGGCCGCGCGTGCATCACCGTTCTGATCGCACTGGGCGGGCGCAGCGTCTGTGTGCGTTTGTGTCGGCTGATCGTCGTTGGCCGGTCGGGGTCGATCCCAATGAGGCTGACGGAGATCCGTGAGATGCCTCGCGCCACG
Organism: uncultured Solirubrobacteraceae bacterium; assembly: GCA_963759265.1. Taxonomy (GTDB): domain Bacteria; phylum Actinomycetota; class Thermoleophilia; order Solirubrobacterales; family Solirubrobacteraceae; genus Palsa-744. Next base: position 2,156,299 of record CAVWYR010000001.1, on the reverse strand, counting down.
CTCGCGCTGGCGGGCCGCGTGCTGCGCCAGACGCTCACGATCTACGGCCAGCGGGATCGTCTGCGCGACAAATGGGGATTGCCGCCCCTCGGGCGTAACCCAGCTGACGATCGCGTTGTGCTTGGGCAGGTGCAGCCGCACCTCCGGCCGGCCGAGACTCGACAGCCGCTGCATGTTCGGACGGACGCTGTCGGAGAACTCGGCCATCGTCAACGCGACGGCGGCCCTTGCATCGCGTGCAGAGGCGGTCGCGAAGTACACGCGGTGAGCAAAGAGAGCGTCCAGCTGGTCGCGCAGCTCGCGCTCTTCCCACTGCGCGTCGGCCTGCCAGCACGCGACCGTCTCAAGCCCGGCAGAGCGCTTGAGCGCCATCGTGCCGGCGAACCCGCGGTTGATCACGAGCGGCGCCTCGTCGACCTTCAGCGCGACGGCCACTCTCTGCTCAAGGGGAACGAGATCCTGCTGACGCGCGAGGGCCGCGTCGAGCATGCCGACGAGCAGCTGCATCAGAACGGACGTATTCCCGGCGCCCATCGCGCCGAGCGCGCCCTTCACCACGAGCACCTCTTCGCCGGCGATCACACGATCGAAGTCGAGTCTCAACGAGTTGTTGAGCAGGACGCGCTTGATCGACGGAGAGTTGAGCAATCGCGCTAGCTTGTTGACCGGGGCATCGAGCTTGGCGGTCGTCGTACTGCGAGCGTCAGCGAGTTGCGCGCTGAGCTCCGCCGTGAAAAAGTCAGATATCTCCTTGAACTCCGGCAGCGTGCGCACATGCGAGGCGACACGCTTGCGATACGCGTATCCCTCCTCACCTACCGAAAGCAGGCGAGCCGCGTCCCAGAGGGTGCTGCCGCGGTCGTGGGCGAGGACGGCGATGATCGCGTTGCGCAGGTAGCGGTCTGAGGAAGCACGGATGTCGGCATCGGTAAAGAGGTTCTTCAGCGCCGCCACGACGTAGTCGGCGATCACGTCAGCGGGTGCGTCCACCGCGAGCGGGTTGAAGCCACACGTGGGGTGTGCGAGGTCGAGAAAGGTGCACGTCCGCTCTGCGGGCACGACGCTGAGGGCAGCCTCCGCGGCATCACCCTTGGGGTCGAGCACGATCACCGCACAGCGCTCGCGACGAAGGTCCTCGGCGACGGTGGCGACGAGATAGCTGGACTTGCCCTGCTCGACGGTTCCCGGGACGGCGGTGTTCTGCTTGCGCAGCTCCGCGTGGATCGAGACCGCCCCAAGGGCGTCTCGCAACGTCCCCCGATCGTCTCCCGGTCGCAAGATCGCGGGCGGCGCCGGCGCCAGCGGCAGACCGCTGCGAGCGAACGGGACGGTCAGGTAGTCAATCGACGGCAGTTGCCAAATCGGCGCGAGCTCGGCCGAGGCGAAGACGCCCTTGCGAAAGCACGGCAGGGGATTGCCCTCGCCACGCTGGACGCGGCGAGCGTAGAGCCCGAACAGGCCGTGGCGCACCGTCGTCCCGCGCTCGACGAGCCAGTTCTCCGCTCCCTCGGCACGCAGCTCGGAGGCGATCCGCTCGCAGATCGAGCGGCTCGCGGCGACCACGCGCAGATCCACGAAGAACAGGGGTTTGTGCTGGACCTCGAGGCCGCCGCGCAGCTCGGCGTCCTCGACCATCGAGCGGTCGCGGAGGAACAGGTGCTCTCGGCGCTCACGCGAAAGGCGAGCCTCGTGGCGCTTGTATCGGTACTTGGCGAGCGACTCGAACAGTGCTGGCGTCGGTGTGAGCGCAACCTGAACGAATGCCGATCCGCGACAGGCGCCCATCACCGTCAGCAGACGGTTCACCAACGGCTGCTCGTCAGCTTCGAAACGCTCGGGCGTCTTGACTCGCTTGATGAACTCATCACGCTTCTTCAGCCGCAGCACCACCGGCGCCACGCCGACCAGAAGCCCGACCGGGCGCAGCCGGCAGTTCGGATAGGTGGCCTGCAGGGCCGCCTCGACGGTGCGCTCGTAGCCCTTGGGGCAGGTGAGCGCGAGCCATGTCGAGCTCTGCGAGGCCTCCGCGTGATGGACCTCGAGCGCCAGCGAAGGTTGCCCGAGCACCAGCCGTCGCCACCAGCGCTGCAGCAGACGCTTGTGCAGCGCGCCGAGCATGGTCACGAGGGCCTCAGCGCTTGCCTGATCTGTCCGGTAGGCGTCGAGCCGCAGGCGCACGTAGGAGCGACGGCGACGAGCCCTCACGCGCACTGTCGCTACCGCCGTGCTGAGCAGTACGAGGAGCCCCACCGTCAGCTGCACGGGTGCGACGCCGTGCGTGGGTGCCCAGCCCCAGATGGCTCCCATCCAGCGCGCGATCGGAACATCGAGGGCGTTCACAGCGACGCGAAACGGCCCGACGGACTGCTCGCCGCGCAGCAGCTTTCCCGGCCCACCGTGGATGAACCATGCGATCAACGCGAGGGCCGCGAGGATCGCGAGCAAACCCAGCAGCCGCCACAGCACCAAGCGAAGCACCTGATGCCTGCTCCGACGCAGAGCCCAAGATGGGACACGCCAGGCCCGTCCGGGTGGCAAGCGTGTCAATCGCGGGGCGGCGGGGACCGTCGCTCGAGAGCCCAGAGCACCTCTGCCGTTGCCCGAGGAACGTCGCGCCAGAGTTGTGCGGCGGCGTTCAGAGAGGGCGCGTGGCTCTCTCCACCTGCACGCCACGCGAGGTCAGATGCCACGCGTTCGCCGCACCCTTTTCCTGCCCTTCGCCGAAGTTGTCGACCAGCTTCAGCCGCGCCAGCCGGTTGAGCAACTTCGAGATCTGTCCCTGATCGACGATCCCCGACCCTTCGGCGATCTCGCGATTACTCGCCCCTGGGTGCTCGGCGATCACCATCAGAACGCGCACCGTGCGGTAAGTGAGGCGCATGTTCAGCCCTTCCAGAGGGTCCTTTCGACGGGCGGGCGTACGCGTCCGGGCGTTGCCTGACGGCTCGATCGCGGGACGACTCAGCTCTCTGGCCGCCGCCCGCGCCCCCAGGTACGGGAGCACGATCATGCTCATCAGCGAGCCGAGCAGATCGGTCAGCCGCTCCTGATCGTGCTCGAGCACGCGGGTGTGGAGGACCGCGAAGATCGCACCTACGACGCCTTCGGCCGTGACCTCAGGTGGTTCTCTCGTCGCGGTGCTCGCCCGGCGTCCGCGGTCGATCACCTGGGCCATCTCATCGAGCACCCTTGCGCGCCTGTCAAGAACCCTCTCCCCTGCACCGAGCGCCTCAACGATGCACAGTTTCGTCAGGCCCGGCTCCTCGTCCATGAAACTGAGCAGTCTCGCGAGCGCCGCGCGAAGGCCGTCGCGCCAACCGGACTCGCTCGCGTATGCCTCTTCGGCAATCTGCCTCGCCTGGTCGAGCGCCTGCTCGAAAGCCGCCAGGAAGCAGTCCTCGCGGTCGGCGAAGACGTCGTAGAACGTCTTGCGCGACACGCGTGCGCGGCTGATCACCTGTGCGACCGTCATGCGCGCGTAGCCCACGTCCTCAACCGCCTCGACCGCCGCCGCGAGCATGCGGCTGCGCTGAATCTGCGTCACCTGCCCGCGCGGCAAGCCGCCGCGTCCGGGACGCAACCGCGGCGCTGTCGAACGCGTCTTGTACATAACAGTCATGTCTCCCCCGCTAGTCGTCTGTTTCGCCAGTAGTAGTGAACACTCGAGTCCGCTCGAGCCAGGACGCCCGCTGGGACTTCTCTCGCCAGCAGGCCTCAGCCCGCTGGCACGCTCCCTGCAGGTTCACGGGTCTAGACGCTTATGTCGAGACGTGTCTCCGACTATTTTCCCGGTGATTCGAATCGTCCGCTTCAGGCGCCGCGGGGGTTGACCGCTCCCCGCCGGCTCGCGACGACGCTGGACACCTCTACAAAAGTCCATTATCCAGAAATAATCCAACCTGATGAGCTATGCTACCGGCGCGAGGAGACGTCGTCAGCGCAGCCGCTTCGCATTAGCCGGGCGCATCCGTTGCGGCGTCCGGCGCAACGCACCGCTTGCCTGGAGAGTAGGCTCGACGTTGTGCTGAAGAAAGTGCTTGAGCTCCTGCTCTGCATACTGCATCCGCTCGCCGTCGTGCTGATCTGGCTCAACCTGATCTTCACCCGCCGGCGGATGGGCCTGCTTGCCCGGCTCGCGTGGGCCGTCGCGGTCATCGTCCCGTTCGTGCCTTTCCTTTACGTGCTCACCGGCAACGACTTCATCTAGGCAGAGCGCCGAAGCGGCGCGCGAGTCGGGTGTTTTGATCGCGACGCGCCCCCAAGGGGCTGAGGACGCGCCGCGAAGGGCGGAGACCCCATCCGTAGACCGCCGACGGTTCCTACGCAGCGACGTAGCCAGCGGATCAGCCGTTAGGTCGGTAGCGCCGCGATTTGGCGGATCGCCGTGAGTGCGCCTTGGCGAGCGCACGCTCGATCAGTTCACGCCGAACGTCGCCCGCTCGCTCGCCGTTAGCGGGCGAACGCTCTCGCTCGCCGCTCGTCGGGCGAGAGCCGGGGGGTTCTCGCAGATTTCGCACGAGTCCCAAACGCGCGCGACGTCGCTTGTGTCCTCGACGACGAGTTCGCGGCTGTTGGGCGAGAACACAAGCGTCTTGATGGGGTTCTCGAGTTCGTGATGGCGGATCAAGCGCAGCGTGCGGGCGTCGTACTCGTCGACTGAGCCGTCGTCGCGTCCAATCGCGTAGTAGCGCCCGTTCGGTGAGACGGCCAGGGCGGTGCCGGCGGCCTGCGAACCCGGCACCTCTTCGATGGTGCCGGTGGCAAGATCGGCGCGCGCGAACGTCCCGACCGCGATCGGCACGAGCACGTAGCGCCCGTCGGGCGTGAGAATCGCTGAGCTGCTGCCATGCTCGGGCAGCGTGATCGTTCGCAGCACGCGTCCCGAGCGCAGATCCCAGACATCGACGTGCACGCAGCCGTCCCCGATCGCCATCAGTGACCCGTCCGGCGTGAACGACGGGGTGCCGGCGATGCAACCCGATTCGGTGGCGCCGGGCGCGAGCCGCCGCACCGCTCCGTCTTGCGGGTCGATCAACTCGGCCTGCATCCTGCTGCCTTCCACGTAGGCCGCGGCGATGCGTCCATCGGGGGCTATCCCCTGGGCTTCCATCCGCGGCACCGTTACGGCCGCGAGGCGTCGCCCGGTGCGTCCTTCGATCTCGACGACGCGCGGTGTCTTGGAGTTGGGGTCGATGTAGGTCAGGCGGCCGAGCCATGGCGTCGCGGAGAAACACGAGGCGCAGTAGTTGAAGACGTCGCCCGTGGCGAAGCCTGGGAAGCTGCGCAGGACCCGTCCTGCGCGGTCGACGATCTCGCCGCGGCTGCCGAGCAGCACCAGGTCACTGCCCTGGGGTGTGAAGTCGACCGTCGTTTCCGGCTGCGCCTGCAGGCGCAGCCGTTCGCTGCCCTGCGCCGACCAGATCCGAAGCAGGCCGTCGAGCGAGAGCGTCACGAGCATCTTGTCGTCGGCGGCGATTGCGAGGTCGCCGGAGGCGATCGTGCTGCTGCTCGAGTCGCGCGCCACCAGGTGGCCCGTAGCGGCGTCGAGCACCGCGGCCTCGCCGTTGCTATAGCCGACGGCCACCAGACGACCGTCGGGTGAGACCTGCACGGGGCTCGCCCAAGCTCCGTCGGGACCGTTCGCGATCCAACGGACTGTTCGCGTGCGCGGGTCGATCGCCCAGGTCGCGGCGACCTGTTCGTCGTGTTCGGCGTTGAGCGTAGACCCTGTCACGAACCACGTCCGCCCGCCTGGCGACACGCGCAGGTAGTTCACGGAGGCGATGCGCGGCGGCGCGACGAGCGGGACGGTCCAGCGCGAGCCGTTGTCGAGGTTGAGCGCCGTCAGCCGCGGCAGCAGTTCGCCGCGACCCCGTGACTGACCTGTGGAGGCAACGAGCAGCGTGCTCGGGGAGGCAGACATGATCCCGTTGACGCCGTTGACGCTGCCGTCGGCGTGCGCGACGACCCGCAGCGTGTCGCCGCGCAGATCGACGAGCGCTATCAGTTCGCGGTCGGCGATCGCGAGGAAACGCCCGGGCGGTCCGGCGAGCTGTTCGACTTCGAAGGGCGCAGTGAAGAGCCGGCGGGTACTTCCGCTGCGCACGTTGACCGACACGAGCTCGCGTCCGCTGGCGACGATCAATTCGCGCCCGCGATCCGTCAGGATCATGTCGCTCGTCGTCGCGCCCACGCGCACGCGTCGCACAATTCGGTCGCTGACGAGGTTGGCGAACGCGACGTAGCCCTGGCAGGTGTCGGCGGCGGCCATTTGGCCGCCGTCAAGCAGCACGAGGTAGTCGGAGTCATCGCAGGCCTGCACGCCAAGCGATGGCAGCTGGGCGCGAAGCGTGTTCGCGTCGAGCGCCTCGGATGCGGCGAGCTCCGCCTGCGGTGTGGCTGCTCGCGCGAGCGCTGCGCGCGCGAGCAGCAGCGCGAGTTGGGGATCGCGCGAGACCTGCGCCTCGGATTCGGTCGCGAGCGCTTGCGAGCGCGCCGAGGCCTCGGCATCGACGGCGTCGTGGCGACTGAAGAGCGCGAAGGCCAGCAGTACCAGCGCAGCCACGAGCAGGCAGGCAGCGGCAGCCAATGAGCGGCGCAGCCGGCGGTCGGCGAGCTGGCGATGACGCAGCGCCTTCGCTGCCTCCTCGGCCGAGCTGTTGAGGAAGTCTCTCTCGGTGTCGTTGAGCAACGCCCCGTTGGCACGTGACCACTCGAGCGCGGCCTCGAGCCGGCCGCCGCGATAGAGATCCCCGGGCTCGCGCCCGGCCGCGTCCCAGCTGCGCGCCGCGTTGCAAAGACGCCGGTACAGGCGAATCCCGTCGCGGTCCTCCTCCAGCCAGCCCCGCAGCCGCGGCCAGCGGCGGATCAACACCTCGTGGGCGAGCTCGACGGTGCCTTCGTCGAGCATGACCAGGCGCGCCTCCGCGAGACGCTCGAGTAGCGCCCGCACCTCCTGGGGGGATGCCCCGTGTGGCACGAGGTCGTCGCTGCGCACGCGTCGGCGCGTGTCCTCGACACCTTCGCCGAGATCGGCGAGGCGCAGGAAGATGGCGCGCAGCAGCGGTCGTTGTGCCGCTGGTGTGCGCTGAACGATCGTCTCGGCAGTCTGGGCGATGGCTGAGCTCACCCCACCTGTGCCGCGATAGGTCTCCACCGAGAGGGTTCTCCCATCGCGGCGCTCCCAGGTCGCGCGCAGCGCGTGAGAGATCAGCGGCAGCGCCCCCGGCTGCCCGGCGGCGTCGCGCAGCACGAGGTCGACGAGCCCAGGCGCGAGCTCAATCCCCGTCAGCTGCGCCGGTGCCTCGATCGCGCGGCGCAGCTCCTCCTCGTCCATCGGGCCGAGCAGCACCTGGTTGGCGGCGACGGCGCGTGCCAGGCGAGTGTCGCCGCTGATCTCGCCGTAGAAGTCTGCGCGCACCCCGATCACGAGCGGGCTTTCGCACGAGAGCAACGCGTCGATGAAACGTGCTCGGCGCCCGGGGTCGGTGCACTGCGTGTAGAGCTCCTCGAACTGGTCGACCACGAGCAGTTCGGTGTCCGGGCCATCCAACTCGAACGGCGGCTCGGCGCCGGGCGTGATCAGGCGCGCCGAGCGGGCACACGGGACTTCGCCGGCCTCCACCGCGGCCGCCACGCCTGCGCAAAGCAGCGAGGACTTGCCGCTTCCCGAGGCGCCCACGAGTGCGAGCAGCCTCCCCGGCATGAGTCGCTCGAGCAGCTCGCCGAGGACCGGCTCGCGGCCGAAGAACAGGTGACGGTCACTGCGGCGGAACGAGAGCAGGCCGCGGTAGGGACAGGTCGAGACGGTCGCAGCCGTCTCGAGCCCCGGGCCTGCGAGGGCGCTGATCCTCTCCGGCCGTTCGATCCCGCGCAGCATGTGCGGGCCGAGGTCGACGATCGTGTACCCCGGCGGGAGATCGCCGTATACAAGCGCCGTCGTCTGCTCAGAAAGCAGGATCTCGCCGCCGCGCGCCTCGCCGCGCACGCGTGCGGCGAGGTTTGGGGTAGTCCCGAAGTAGTTGCCATGGCGCTCTTCGGCCTCGCCCGTATGGAGACCGAAGCGCGCTCGGATCGGCACCCCCTCGGGCCATGCGACGCTCGCCAGCGCATTGGCCACGTCGATCGCCGCACGCACGGCCTGCGCCGCCGATTCGAACACCGAGACGGTTGCGTCACCCTCGCGCGACGCAACGAAATGCCCCCCATGAGCGTGAACGACTTCGGCGATCACCGCGTCATGGCGCAGCAGTGCCTCAGGCATCGCGCCCGGACGACCCTCCCAGAGCTGGGTCGAGCCTTCGATGTCGGTCATCAGGAAAGTCACGCCGCCCGACGGCGCCGAATCCCGACCGGCACGGAGGCGCTCGGCGAGCTCAACGGGTGTCGGCGACCGCCGCCCCGCGTCGCCTGTCTCCAGCTCGGTCATCGCTCCACCTGCAGTTGGCCCTCGCACAGGCCGCCGGTCGCGTTCGATCTCGACCTGCCGCACTGCCATGGCGTCGGCATCTGTGTCCCCGTCATCGTGCGTGCACGCGCGTAGTGGCCTCTCTCAGCTGCAGGCCGATTCTAGGCACATCGTTCGCCGTCGGCATGCGTGAGCGCCACACGATCTGCGCATTCTCGAACTCGACGCGCGCAGTAGCCTTCCGCTTCAGCGAAAAGCAAACCCGAGGAGGCTGCGCGGCTGTGGGCGTCGTCGATCAGAACACGGAGGCCACAGACGCGTCAGAGCCGTTCCTCGCCGGTACCTTCCTCGCGCGCCTACACGAGCAGGAGTGCGCAGCGCTGATCGCGGAAGGCTCACGACGCGCGTTCCCCCGTGGGACGATCCTGATGTTCGAGAAGGAGCTCGAGGAGCGCGTGATGGTCGTGCTCGATGGGCGCGTGAAGGTGACGCGTGTCGACCAGGACGGCCGCGAGCTGCTGCTGAACATCCGCGATCCCGGTGACGTGCTCGGCGAGCTCGCGTTGATCGATCACGAACCCCGCAGCGCCACCGTCTCGGCGCTCGAGCCCGTCGTCGCGCTCGTGCTCGGTGGAGCCGCCTTCAGGTCATACCTCGAGTCCACACCGCGAGCGGCCGTCGTGCTGCTCGAGATCGTCGCTGCCCGCTTCCGCGAGGAGCTGAGCAGGCGCGTGCAGTTCACCGAATCCGACACCATGGGCCGGCTCGCCGCCAGGCTGCTCGAGCTCGGCGACCGCTACGGCGAGGACAACGACGGCGGGATCGCGGTCGTGCTCCCGATCTCCCAGGAAGAACTCGCGAGCTGGGTCGGCGCCTCCCGCGCAGGTGTCGCTGCCGCGCTGCAGGCGATGCGCGAGCTCGGCTGGATAAGGACCGAGCGGCGCAGTGTCTTTATCAGCGACGCGCCCGCGCTACGGTCCCGCGCTGCCTGAAGGAGCCCAGCCGCCAGGGTACGTCGTCGGGCGCCGGCCTCGGTCGCCGACCGGCCCCCAGCGCCCGTTCTCGTGTCCAGAATTGGACAGTGAGAGATCCAGCGCTGGATCGCCGTGAGCGGGCCCGCGGGAAATACTGGTTGCGGCCATTCGACAGCCACGGACCAGGGGGCCAGCTGTACGGACTGGACGTCGGCGCGGGACTGAGTAGGAGCGCGCTGACACGGCCCGGGGGGGCCAGGCGCTTCGAGGTATTGGAGGCGCTTGGTGCCGCGCGTTGGCGGGGACGCCCAAGTCGTCAACCGGCTGGAATCTAGCCAAAGCTAGGTCGACGAGGGCGGCCAGCTGCGTCTGCGAGTAGGCATCGGCGGCGTAATCCACGAGTTCCTCGGGCACGCCTATTTCGAGGCTGCCCGTGAACCATGGCGAGCCACACCACGGCGAGGCGCGATGCTCTCAGCCGTGCTTCTACTCGGCGGATGGGTTCGGGAGTTGAGCTGGCCGGCGGAGCACAACCCCGAAGCGTTCAGCGACTGAGCCAAACAGTCCTCAAGATGCGAGCCTCAGCGGCGCGGCGAAAACCTCTACGGGAACGTTTCGATGCTGGTGCCACTGAGGCGCAGCACGACGGCCTGTGGGCCCGGCCTTCTGAGCAGCGCGTCAATCTTCTCCCAGTGCGCTGTGACGCACCGGAGCTTTTGCCACACGGTGTAGTCGGCGCTCCCGAAGGCGAATACGTGGGCTGCGTGATCGATGACCGCCTGGCGCTCGCTGGTCACGATGCCCTGCAGCTTCTGGCGGGCTCCGAGGATCGCTGCGTCTTGGGTCAAGATTCCCATGCCACGCGCGGCGATGTCCTCAATCCACCACTCGTCGCCGCGCTGTGGGCGCTGCATCTCGGGGTGCACATCGTGTTGAAAGACAGCCGTGATGCCGTGGTTGTTGGTGAAGCGGTTGATCGTCTCCGTGAGAGCGCGGCCCACGCCGTTCTCGACGTAGAGCTCGCGGATCACGCAGCGAGGGTGATAGCGGCGACGACCTCGGCTTCGCGGGCGCCGGTATCGCGTTCGATTTCGCTGTTGGAGTAGCCCTCGTCGTGCCTGGCCGTGATCGCGTCGAGGCGGACGCCCGTCTGGGCGGTTATCGGTCTTCCGCCCGCGACCCATGTGTCGACGACGAGCGGCACCGCGCGGCTCTTGAACCACCAACGGCGCGCGCTGTCGTCCTCGTAGTCGATGTCCTTCGTCCACAGTGTGATTTCGACGAGCTTCTCCGCGGTGAGCTGGCCGCCGCGGGAGGCATTGAGAAGGAGCGCGCCGTCCTTGGTCTCGATGAACTTCGTCAGTAGGTCCCCGCCATACACGTGGAATCGACGAGTCATGAGCGGACGCGCCTCGCCCAGCTCGCGGCCGACATACTCAAGCGCGCGGCGGATCGCCTGCAGAGCAGCATCCCCCCGGTAGAGAGAGAGCATGCGAAGTTCGAGCAGGTTGAGGAACGAGAGCGCGAGGGCGCCGCGTTCGCCGTCGGCATGGATCAGTGGCTCATCTCGGCGCGGCTTGCCCTTGTAGGTGCGCTCGTGCCCGAAGCTCCACCGGCGCACGGTCTCGGCGCGCCGCCCCACGAGTGCGGCCGCTTCACTGGTGGTGTAGCGCGGGGTCAACGCCCGCTCTGCCATGCGCTGATCCATGGCCGTCAGCGTAGACGACGCGCCGGTCCCGCCGTCCCCCGGCGGTGGTGACTCGCTGACGCCGATGCCTGACCGTCGGCGGCCATCTTTGTACTTTCGTTTGCACCCCACCGCTAGAAGCGGGGACACGCCCCATTTCTAGGGCGTTTCTGCAGTACCGCTACCGGGATTCGAACCCGGGTTTCCGCCATGAGAGGGCGGCGTCCTAGTCCCCTGGACGATAGCGGCGCGGAAATCGCTGCCCGGAGGCTAGCAAAGCGCTCGCCGCGCGTAGTTCTTTGGTCGTCGGGCGAGACGCACCGTGTGTAGTCCAGCCTGCGCAGCGCGTCTACGATATCTTCGCACGGGCACGCGGATGTGGCGGAATTGGTAGACGCGCACGGTTCAGGTCCGTGTCTGAGAAATCAGGTGGAGGTTCGAGTCCTCTCATCCGCATCATAAGAAAGCCCTGCTTCGCGGGGCTTTTTTGATGCCCGCGTAGTTGCGTCCCATCTCGGAGCTACCGTACATGTTGTTGCCATTGGCAACGTCGTACAATTCTCCGTACATCGTCGAGGCGATCTGGCCGTGGAGGAAGGATGAGCTACAGGCTTGTGCAGGGCCGATACGAAGTGCGCTGGCGCGACAGCTCGGGCCGGCATCGCGCCAAGCGCTTCCGCGACGAGGATGCGGCAAGGGAGTTCGACGAGTCCATCCACGATCACGACGTCCCGGAGCGCAGCAAAACCCGGCGACACGGGCAGAGTGGCGGCGTCTATCCGTACGAGACTTCCTCGGGCACGAAGTGGCGGTACGTGGCCCGGCGCTCGGACGGCACGGCCACCAGCAAGCGGGGCTTCTCGAGCGAGTCGGCTGCGCGTACGGCGCGGCGCCGGATCACCGAGCGCAGGGAGCGCGGCGAGGTGCTTCACACCAACCGTACGTTTGGGGAGTGGTGGGAGGCGTGGCTTCGTCAGCGCAAGCCGTATCTCGAGCCGAATTCCTGGAGGGCCTATGAGGTCGATGGCCGCAAGCGTCTCTTGCCGGAGTTCGAGTCGGTCCGTCTGGACAGGCTCGATCCAGAAGTGGTTCGGACGTGGATGGTCGATCAGGCTGAGACCGTTGAAGCCGGCGAGGTCGCCGCGAAGACGATCAACAACACGCTCGGCACTTTGGTGGTGTGTCTGAACGCTGCGGTCAGGGACCGCGTTATCGCCAGCAACCCGGCGCTTGGGATCGAGCGCCTGCCTGCTGCCCATATCGAGCACGACTACCTGCGCTTGCACGAGATCCCGCTCTACCTCGATGCCTGCCTGCAGGTCTATCGGCCGCTCGCGGAGGTACTGGTGCGTGCGGGCTTGCGTATCTCCGAGGCGATCGACTTGCAGATCGCCGATCTCGAGCTCGAGGAGACAGGCGGGTTCATGGTCATCTATCGCTCCCACAAGAAGACGCGAACACGAACGACGGCCAGCGGATCGACCAAGGGCGACAGGTTCCGCAGTGTGGAGATCGGTCCCGGCTTGAGCCGCACGCTGCGGGAGCAGCTTGCGCGGCGAGCGGAGATGGCCAGTGGCGACCAGAAGGACGCGCCGCTATTCGTGATGCCGGTGCGTACCCGCAAAGCCGACCGGGGTCGTTGGGCGAGCGCCGGTGAGCGCGAGCGCTTTGACCGCAACACCGTCTCCCAGGAATGGCACAAGATCGCCTTGCAGGACGCTGCGCTACGGAACATGCCGCTGCACTCGCTTCGCCATACCGCCGCGGCCGCGTGGCTGGCGGGCGGCAACTCGTTGATGTATGTGCAGCGGCAACTCGGGCATGCCGACATCGGCATGACGGAGCTTTACTACGGTCACCTGGAGCGGCACGTTCTCGCCGCGGGCGCGATCGCCACTGAAGAGGCGATCGAGCGGGCTGCTCGCCCTTCGGCGTAGCCGCTGAGTGCGCTAACGGCGTCGGCGCGAGCGCGAGCGGCCCGCGGGCGGACCGACGATGTCGACTAGGTCAAGCGCGGCGGAGCTGTTTGAGCGCGCGGCCCGTCTCGGGATTGAGGCGGCACGCGCGTCATCTATCCACTGCTCAAGATCGGCGGGGACGAATCGGAGTGGGCCATCCTTACCGCCTATGCGAATCGACGGTATCCGCCCTGTACTTGCAGCGTCATATAGCCAGGTCCGTGAGACCCCGAGACGTGCAGCTACCTCGGCGGGCTTGAGCAGCTCGGTGATGCTCGGTTCATGGGTGTTCATGCGGTTACTGACCCCAACCGCCGCGGACCGGCCAACGACTTGCTCGCTATGGGCCGGGCGCGCGCGGAGCACACCGTCCGGCAATCGCCGCCTTTTCATCGTCCTCGGTCTGGTGTTCGGTCGGGTTGGGTGATGCGGTGGATGGTGCGCGCGAGTCCTGGGAGGCGGCTGCGGCTGGGTGCGAGCGTCGGTTTGAACCCGTGTCCCCATTCTGGGTCTGGTAGTTCGGGGTGTGCGAGTGATGGTGTGTGGGCGCGGCTGTTTCTCATCTTGTTGGCGAGCTTCGTGACTCGCCGGTCGTCCTGGCCCTCGAGGCCGAGCTCGTCGCGGGCGAGGAACCACTCGGTGCCCTGCCGTGCGCGGCTCGCCTGGACGTAGGCGGACTCCTTGCTGGTCTGCCAGCCACCGGTGACGACGACGGAGCGCTCTACGGTCGCCCCCTGCTGGCGGTAGACGTGCTGGGCATATGCGAGCCGCAGCCTCTCAAGGTCTTGGCCGGCGAGCGTGACCTCGCGCTGGGAGCCGTCGAGGAGAACGGTCAGGCCGTGGTCGTGGGTTCGTGTGACCTGTCCGCGGGTGCCGTTCTCGACCCTCGCCTCGCCGGGGATACGGTGCTGCGCGGTGAAGGTAATCAGGTCGCCCTCGTAGAGCCCGTAGTGCTGGTGTGGCAGCGGGACCTCGGCGCCCCAGAGTTCGCCGCGTTCGATCCGTAGGTGCTGGGCGCGCGCGTTGAGACGGTCGATCTCGATGTTCGAGGCGTCGGCGATCAGCGCGACCTCACGGATGTCGCGAGTCTTTGTCAGTTCGGCCCAGCGTTGCACCGCGGCCTCTCCCGCCTCATCGCGGGCGTCGTCAAAGAAGAGCTGTCCGCGGGCTTGGTAGTGCGCCATCGCACTCTCGGGCTCCCCAGCACGCAGCGCCGCCCACGCTTTTTGCTCCTCGGGGTCGCTCGTGCGGCGGACATCTGTTAGCTCGGCGCTGGGGGCTCGGCCGGCGATGCGGTCGAACATGCCGCCGGGTCCGATCGATGGGAGCTGCTTGCCGTCGCCGACCGCGATCAGCTTCGCTCCCGAACGGTCGATTAGCTCGGTGACGGCGTCCATGCGCTTGTGGTCGACCATCCCGGCCTCATCAAGGAGCACCGTGGTACCGGCTCCGACGTGGATCCTCCCCGTGTCCGCCCGCGCGACCAGGGCGTCGAGGGTTAGCGTGCGCCCGGCGAGCGCCGGGCTGTCCGCGCCGAGGCGCTCGGCGGTGGACCCGGACACCGCAATCCCGATCGTCTCCCGTCCGGCGATTTGCTCGGCGCGGGCGGCGGCGTCGATCACGACGCCCTTCCCGGTGCCCGCCGGTCCGACGAGCACTGCTAGACGCTCGGGGCCGGTCACGGTTCGCAGGGCCTGCTCCTGCTCGGGGGACAGGGGTGCGGCGAGTCGCTCCGCCACCGCCCTGCAGGCGCTTGCCCGCGCGTGTTCGCCGACATCCTGGCCGGCGGGCTGAGCGAGCAGCCCGGAGCGTCGCTCGATCGCCTCCTCCTGCGCGCGCACAGCAAGGGTCGTCATCCGCCCGCCCTCCAAAGTCAGGACACGGCGGTCGGCGACCATTTCGCGTGCGACCGCGAGCGCCTCCCCGGGGCTCATCTCCCCCGCTGTCTGCTCCAGTGCGACCGCTCGCAGCGCCCCGGCATCGAAGACGGCCTGTTGCTCGGTCAACTTCGCTTCGATGCGATCCTCCAACGCGTGCCGGGGCGGCGTATTCACGGGGGAGCCGATCAGATGCACCGCCTCATCAGCCCCGAACCCGTGGCGCTCACCGGTCTTCGCCCACACGCGCTGAAGATCGCCGCGCGTTGTGAGCTCCTTGGCGCGGCGGTTCTCGAGCGCCAGGTCGCGCAGCTCCCCACGTTCGGGAGCGCGGCCGTGCTTGGCACGGAAGCGCTCCGCTGCCTGTGCGATCTCGCGATGGCGGCCGGAGAACGCGTCACGCAGCTCCCGCGGGACCCCTGCGATCTCGAAGTAGCGTCCGTCGCGGCCGGTCCCCAGCTCGATCGGATACCCCTCCCCCGCCAGCTCCTCCGCCAAGGCGGAGCGGTAGAACGCCCCGACCTCACGTGCACCTCGGAACACGGGCCGTGAGGCGACCGCGACGATCCGCTCGTCCTCACGCACCGCACCCGAGATCACGACATGCGTATGCAGCTGCGGGTCGGGCGCCTCAGCGCCCGAGACACCCCGAGCCGTCGTATGCCGGTATGCCGCCGCGATCAGATCCTTCGCGGGCTCCTCGATGACCTCCGCCCCGTAGCGGCGGCGAACGACCGGCACCCGCTCACGCAGATAGCCCACCGAGCGCTGTACCGCCCGGGCGTGTGCTGCCTCGATCTGCTGACGCTGCCACGGGTCACCCAGCGCCCAGACGACCGACACCGACTTCGGCGCGCTGAACGTCACGTCGATCCCTCCACCCCGCGAACCATCCGCACCAGCCCGGCGAAGGAACGCCCCGGTCCCTGGGTGCCGACCTTCCATCAACGCGATGAAATCCCCGCCGTCCACCGGCGCCGCCGGGTCGACGCCGAGCCGGGCCAGGGTGTCCGAGGCTGAAAGCCAGCTGCCCGGCGCCTCCGCGAGCTCCCCGTCCGGGGTCAGGTAGTAGTCCCCGCGCTCGGGTGCGACTGTCTTGCCCTCCAGATAGCGGGCGTAGCCCCCACCCTTGCCGGCACCGATGCTCGAAGCACTCATCATCCACCGGGTACAGACCCCAAGCGCCCAAGACCGGCCAACGAATTTGACAGCGTTCGCACAGCGCCCGCACTCCTGTGCATCTTGTGTGGATGGGCCTTCGTCTTTTCTGATGCTGGACCAGGACGAGTGGACAGAGACGGCGCAGATCGCGCTTGCTTAATTGCGCGATCGGTCTTTGAGGTCGTCAGATCTCAAGAGGGCTCAGGCGAGCGAACGACGTTGCTCGTTCAGGTGCTCGTTGGTGAGACGCCACACGCGGCCCTCTCGGTCGCGGCGACTTAGCGTTTCCGCAACAACCCGACGAAGCAAACGTGATGTGACCTAGTTCTGGGTCGGAAATTCGCGCCTGTCATTGATGCCGAACTTGCGCATGGACCGGTAGACATGGGTCTCGACGGTTCGTGTCGAGAGCACAAGGCGATCGGCTATTTCTGTGTTCGTGAGTCCGCGAGCGGCGAGCTCGACTATCTGTGCCTCGCGTGGCGTTAGTTCGATCGCAGCGTCGTCGATGCCTTCGATCTGCACTTGCCCGGCTCCCTGTCCGGCGGGTTGTAGCTCGCGGCTGTGTGCGGCTGCACGCCGCGCGCTGTCCTGGCGTCCTTCCGCGGCGAAGGCTGCGGCGGCGTGCGCGGCTGCCTCGGAGGCGTACTGGGTGACGCCGAGAGTGGCGAAGGAGTCCGCGGCTTTCAGCATTCGGCCGGCGTCGCTGTCAGCTCTTGCGATGGCGTGCTCGGCGTAGGCGGAGGTGAGCGGCGCGTCGCTGCGGTTGCGCAGCCGGCGGAGTTCCGGTGCGAGCTCTCGGGCGGGCTTGCCGGCGCGCATCGCCTCGTAGCGCAGCCCGGCGTCGTACGTGGGCGCCCACGCAAGCTCGGCAGCCGCCTCCAGCAGAAGCTCTTGAGCCTGTGGCGGTTCCGCTGCCGCGAGCTTGGCCCATGCTCGTCCCTTGGCGATCCACGGCGTGATTCCTCGCTGTGCTGCTGCCCGAATCCCTGTTGCCTCTGTCTCCAGCCGTCCGGCGGCCACTGATGCTCGCGCGTGATCGCCGACCGCCAGCGAGGCGCCCACTTGCAGAGACCGTGCAAGCGGTCGCGTGCCGAACGGGTCTTGGCGCTCTGAGTGGGCGATCGCCTCGTTTAGCCAGCGCCTGCAATCAAGGAACCGTCCGGCGAGGTAGTTGACCGCGGCGACAGTTGCTGCGGCGAGGCCCGCGGCGGCCGGGTCGGCGGTGGCGGTGGCGCGCTCGAACACTTCGCGCATTTCTCGCTCGAGCCCAGCGAGGTCACACCCGGAGGCGAGCCCCACGACCGAGTAGCTGGCGAGGTCGAGGAAGTCGAGCGCTTCTCGCAAAGGGACCTGCGGGATCTGCGGCGTTGTCCCGTGGGCCGCGACCACGCGGCCAGCCCAGAAGAGGTCGACGGAGAGGGCGCGTTTGAGCCAGCGTCTCGGTTGCTCACCGAGCGCATCGTCCTCCAGCGCCTCTTCCAACGCAGTCGTGCAGGTTCCGGGGGCCGTCGTGAGTGCTAGGAACGGCAGTCGCAGAAGCTCGACCTGCTCGTGCCAGGTGTCCTCGGGCCACCATCTGAGTGCACGATCGAGGAGCTCGACGGCCTGTCCTGAACGGCCAAGCCCCCACTGCAGACCTGTGGTTCGCTGACGCAGGTATTCGAGCGCGAGCGCTTGATCCTCGATGTCGCCCTCGACTTCGGCGAGGGTCGCCTCGGCCTCAGTCGGCCGGCCGTGGACCGTGTGGACGGCCGCGAGCACCATGTTCGCCTCAGCCCCTGCACCGGCATCGATCGCACGCTGTGCGAGCTGCAAGCCCGATTCGGTGCCCGCGAGGTTCACTGCCTTCGCAGCTCCGAGTAGCGTGTCGGCCGGCAGCACCTCGCCAGCGTCGGTGAGCCACTGTGCGATACGCACCGTATCGGCCGGCGAGCGTTCGGGTCGAGCCGCGACAAGCTCCGCCAGCCGGGCTCGATGGGCACGCGACCAGGATGCCGGCATCTGCGTGGTGATCAGCTCCCCGTAGAGGGGATGAGCGATGCGCACAACACCGTCGCCGGGAACGGCGGACTCCACGACCGCAAGCCGCTGCGTCTCCAACTCACCCAGGGTCTGCGTCGTCATCACGCTCGCGGCCTCGGCGATTGACAGCGGCTCGCCGAGCGCGAGAAGCTCCAGTCCCCGGCGCTCGTCGTCGCTCAGTGTGCCCATCCGCTCGCTGATGATCTCCCGCAGCGAGTTGGTGGGGACTGGCTGCTGCGCCAAGCGCCAGAGGCCGTCTTCGCTGACCAGCGCGCTGTTCTCCAGTGCGCCCGCGAGGAGCTGCTGTGCGTAGAGCACATTGCCCCGGCAGCTTTGTGCGAACCAGCGATGCGCACGGTGCTCCAGCGGGCCCTCGAGCACCCCCTCGATCAGCTCCGCCAGTTCGGGGTCGCCGAGCGGGTCGAGCTCCAGGCGTAGAGCACCGGCGTCCTTCCACAACGATGTGACCGCGTCGGGGCATTCCTCGCCGGAGCGGATGGTCGCGATCACGAACGCGACAGCGTGTTCGGCCAGATGCAGGACGAACGTCGCCGATGCGGGGTCGAGCAGCTGGGCGTCGTCGACTCCAACCACGATCTCCCGGCCGTCCGCCTGCTCTTGGAGCACCTTCACGAGGACTTGGATGAAACCTGCCTCGCTCTGCAGGCTCCTCCCCGGGGGGACGAGCTCGCCGAATGCAGCCAGCGGGACGCTGGCCGAGCTGCGCGTGACGTGAACCCAAACGTCGAACGCACCGGCGTGTCCTGCCTGTTCAACGGCGTGCCTGGCGAGGCGGCTCTTGCCGACGCCCGCCTCGGCAGAGATCACGACGCCGGGAGCGCCTTCCGCTCGCGCCGCGGCGATGCGTGTCAGCTCGTGTGCACGGCCGATCAGGGGCCTCGAAGCGGGAGCGGCAAAGCCAGCTGACACCCGACTGATTCTAGGTTCCATGGCCCCGTACGTGGCGCGTCGCAGCGCCCGCAGAGACGACTGCGTAGCGCCTCTCGCAAAAGATCAGTAGCCGCATACGTATGACCTCGGCCCGCCGCGATGCGAGCGTTGCCTCATCAGCAATCGATGAACGGAGGCGCGCCATGGTCAGTACACACGAACAAGCAACCAACCAGGAGAGCAGCCACGGCTCGGGCGTGTTCATCGCCCTGGTCCCGTGGGTGCTGTTCACGATCATCGCCGAGCACGGGACGTTGAAGATCGCCTCGGTCGCGGCCCTAGTGATCGCTGCCGGCATCAGCCTTCCGGGCATCCGCGCGGGCCGGCCGAAGTTGCTCGAGCTCGGTGCCGTGATCGCGTTCATCGCCTTCACCGCCGTCGCCTTCACAGCCGATGCATCGCTCGGGGAATTCGTCGAGCGCTACGCCCGCGCTATCGCCGCCGGCATGCTCGCCCTGATCGCCTTTGGCTCGCTCATGGTCACGCCTTTCACCGAGCAGTACGCCCGCGAAGAGGTACCGAAGGAGCTGTGGTCGAGTCGCACCTTCAAGTCCGTCAACCGCCGACTCACGGTCATGTGGGGAACAGTCTTCGCGGCGATGGTCCCCTTCCACATCGCAGCCGGAGCGATCAACACGCGCCCGACCAACATCGTCCTCAACTGGGTCATCCCGATCGGGCTCGTGCTGTGGGGGATCAAACAGACATCGATCATCACCGAGAAAGACGAGGCTTAGCCATGCGGCTGTTCACCGACGACGACTTCCAGTTCGGACTCGAAACCGTTCTGGGCGGCGCCTACCGGCAAGCATCAGACGTCGGCGAGGTGCTCGCCGCCGCAGAGCGGATTCCCGACGGCGACGCCGAGGCGTGGATCAGCGAGTGGACGGCGACCGCCGACGGCGCCTGGGGCGCCGGTGAGACCGCACGACACGCCGGCAGACGCGCCACCGCCCTGTCCTTCTACCGGCGCGCCGCCACCTACTACGCCACCGTGCTCTATTGCACCGCCAAGGCGACCCAGTTTGGGCCCGAGGCAGAGCTCGCGGTATGGCGCCGCCACCGCGAGTGCTGGGAGCACGTGGTCGACCTCTCACCGGTCCCCGGCGAGCGGATCTCGATCCCCTACGAAGGCACCGACCTGCGCGGTTACTTCTTTCGCGCACCCGACGCCGCGCCAGGTGAGCGCCGGCCGCTCGTGATCATGAACAACGGCAGCGACGGCGCGACCTCAGCGATGTGGGGACACGGCGGCGCGGCGGCCGGCGAACGCGGGTACCACTGGATGACATTCGACGGGCCCGGGCAGCAGTACGCGCTCTACGAGCAGGGGATCCCGTTTCGCCACGACTGGGAGGCCGCCCTCACCCCGGTCATCGACACGCTGCTCGAACGCGAGGACGTCGATCGCAAGCGAATCGCAGTGATCGGTGTCAGCCAGGCCGGCTTCTGGGTGCCACGGGCACTGGCCTTCGAGCACCGCCTCGCGGCGGGAGTCGCCGACGGCGGCGCCGTGGACATCTCGCGTCCATGGCTGGCACCGCTGCCCAAGGAGTTGCGCCAGCTGCTCGACGCAGGCGAGAAGGACGTCTTTGACGAGCAGATGCGCGAGGCCGAGCAAGTCTCGCCAGCGGGCACTGCCACGCTCGAGTTCCGCGGGCGACCGTACGGGATCACGAGCGGTTCCCGCTACGAGCTGTTCAAGGCCGTCGCTGCTTACGCGCTCGGGGATGAGGTCGAGGACATTACAACGCCGATGCTCGTCCTCGACCCCGAGAGTGAGCAGTTCTTCCCGGGACAGCCACAGGAGCTCTACGACCGGCTCCCTGGCGAGAAGAAGCTCATCCACTTCACCTCAGAGGAGGGCGCAAATCGCCACTGCGAGCCACTGGGCGTAGCCGTGCGCGACGCGCGCATCTTCGACTGGCTCGAGAGCTACCTCGGATAGGGGATCGACCGCCATGAGCACAAACGAGACCCACAGTTCAAGCGCCTCAAAAGAGACGGGCCGGCGAGTCCGCGCGAGCGAGCTGTTGCGAGCCCGCAAGCTCTGGCTCGTGCCGCTTCTCATCGCTTCGGTGTTCATCGCGCTCATATCGGTCATCTACATCGGCTCGGTCGTCAACCCGGCCGGGCATCTCCACGGGCTTCCAGTGATGCTCGTCAACGAGGACCAGGGCGCGGACGTGCACGGACACCGCGTTGACGTGGGCGCAAGCCTCGCCAACGGACTGGAGAGCTCGGCCGCGCTTCGCAGCCGCCTGAAGCTTCAGTCAGCCACCCTCAAGCAGGCCCAGACGACCATGGACAAGGGCGGCGCCTACGCGGCGCTGATCATCCCCGCAACCCTCACCCGCTCTCTGCTGCTCGTACCGGGCGTCCACACCCCCGGTAGCTCACCGCCTGCGCAGGCAAGGGTCGAATTGCAGGAGAACCCACGGCTGGGCAACCTCGGCGTGAACCTCGCCGCTGGAGTCATCACCCCGGCGGTGACCCAGATCTCACCGCAGGTGGGCAAGCAGCTCTCAGCGCTTGCCTCGCCCCAGGTACGCGCCAACCCAGTGCTTGGGGCACAGCTCGCGGACCCGATCACACTCGCAACCACGACCTATCGCCCGCTGCCCGATCACTCCGCTCTCGGGCTTTCGGCGTTCTACATAGCGCTGCTCTCGATCCTCTCCGGCTTCATCGGAGCGACCCTTATCAACTCCCAGATCGACTCAGCGCTCGGCTACGCGACGAGCGAGATCGGTCCGCGTTGGCGCCAACGCCGACCAGTCCCGATCAGCAGGCGCCAGACGCTCCTGACGAAGTGGGCCGTCGCCGCGATCACCGTGCCCGTACTCACCGGGATCCTCATCCTGATCGCAGCCGGGGCGCTCGGCATGTACGCGCCACACGTCGTCCTGCTCTGGCTGCTCGCGACGCTCGCGGCGCTGATGATCGCCGCCGGCACGCTCGCCCTCCTCGCCGCCTTTGGCGCTATCGGCCAACTGCTGGCCATGATCCTCCTGATCTACCTATCCCTGGCGTCCTCGGGCGGGACCGTCCCGATCCAGGCACTCCCGGGAATCTTCAACGTCGTCGGCCACGTCGAGCCCCTGCGCCAAGTGCTCACGGGGACCCGCGCGATCATGTATTTCAGCGCCAAGGGCGACGCCGGCCTGACCCACTCGCTCGTCGTCGTCAGCGCGGAGCTCCTTTTCTGGGCCTCGATCGGTCTCGCGATCACGAGCTGGTACGACCGCCGCAAACTCGATCGCATCTCACCAGACGTCCTCAGCTACGTCGGGCAGGCGATCGAACGACACCCTAAGCCAGCCAACGACCCAGAGGTCCAAGACTGAGATGCAGCTACTGGTCATCCATGACCTCGGCTATGAGATCACCGACTACCTCGATGCTCACGCGGTCGCCGCTCGCCGCACGCGCTGAGAGCCGGTGCGCACATGACGCGAAGGCTGACGTTGCTGTTCGCCGCGACCACGGGGGTCGCCGTGGCCAACCTCTACTACGTCCAACCGCTGCTCGCACTCATCAGCCGCGACCTGCACACTCCTTCCTCCGCGACCGGGCTGCTTGTGACGGCGACGCAGGTCGGATATGTGCTCGGCATCCTCCTGATCGTGCCGCTCGGGGACGCCCGCGCGAGGCATCGTCTGATCCCAACAATGATGGCTATCTCGGCGGGAGCTTTGGCGCTCTGCGCGGCCGCGCCGAGCTTCAACGCGTTGACCGTTGGCCTACTCATCGTGGGACTGACCACGGTCTCCGGCCAGCGATAACCGCCTTCGCGGGGGACCTCGCCGACGACACGCAGCGCGGTCGAGTGGTGGGGACGGTGGTCAGCGGGCTTCTCGTCGGCATCCTCGGCGCCCGGATTCTCGGAGGACTGGTCGCCGAACTCGCAGGCTGGCGAGTGACTTTCGTGGCAGCGTCCGCGCTGACGATGGTGATGGCGGCGGCGCAATGGCACTGCGCGCCGCGGGTGTCGCGAAGGTCGCCAACCGTTTCCTACCGAAGATTGCTGCGCTCCATTGTGACGCTCGCAGCCCGGACGCGCGGTCTTGGTTCGATCATGCTATTGGGGGCCCTCACGATGTTCGTGTTCACGTTGTTTTGGACATCACTGACGTTCCTGCTCAGCGCGGCGCCGTTTCGCTACGGCCCCTTCGCGATCGGCCTGTTTGGGCTTGCCGGACTGTTCGGCGCGGTCGCGGCACAAGGTGGCGGGCGGCTGCATGACAACAGCCATGACCTCGCCGGGACGATCGGCGCCTGGCTACTCGTGCTCGTAGCGTTCGCGTTGTGTGCCCTTGGCGGCCATTCGCTCCTCTGGCTGCTGGCCGGCACGGTTCTATTCGACCTCGCCATCCAGACTCAGCGCATTCTCAATCAGAGCCAGGCATTTGCTCTGGCGCCAAACTCACGCAGTCGCATCAACACCGTATATATCGCCGGTAACTTCGTCGGCGCTGCATGCGGATCGCTACTTGCGACGGCTCTCTGGACAGCCGACGGCTGGCCCGGAGTGACGAGCACCGGCGCCGGCACCGCGATCCTCGCCCTGACGATATGCGCCGTCAGAGCACTGAGACGAGGGCGGCCGGCGCACTGATGGGTGAGGCGATGGGAAACGCGCAATGGCCGCGTCAGACGCCGCCGCGCGAAAAGGGGGCGCTGGCCGACGGCGGACCCCGGAGACCGCTCTGGCAGGCCGTTCGACGGGATCCAGCCGATCTACCCGAGCTGGTCCTTGTGCGTGTGCTGCCTCTGCTCAGCCCTGGCGTCAGCAGCTGGATGTCAAGGCTCGAAGGCGTCGAGACCACGCCGTCAGAGCAGCTGGCGCACGAACGAGTTCACAGTTCGACCGTTCGGGCGCGGTGGGTCGGCTCCATCACGGGCAGCTCCTTCTACGTTGGAATGCCCTCGGCGCTCGCGGTGATCTATTGCGAGCAACTGCTCGTGGTCCTACGGATCGCCGCGATCTTCGGGCACGACCCTCGGTCGGCTGCCCGGGCGCCCGAGCTGCTCGTGATCCAGGGCCGTTACGCGACGATCGAGGAAGCCGAAACGGCCATCCTCTTCGCCGGGGCGGGTCGAGACGATGAGATAAGGCCCGTCGCGGGCGAAGACTCCCGTTCGCTCTTCCGCCAGGCCCTGTCGATGATCGGTTTGCGGCTGCGCGACGTGAGACGCCCAATCGACGTACTGATCATCATCGCCGCAGTGCTCTCGTTCGTCCTGCCCGGCGTCGGCATACCGTTCTGGGCGGTTGCCAACGCGCGCGTGACGCGCCGGCGCGGCGAAGACGCGATCCGGTTCTATGAGCAGTCCCAGCCGCTAGCCGAGGGCGCGGTCGGCGTGACCCTATTTCCAGAGCCGACACGCCGCGCCCGCCGTTGGATGGTCGCCGGAGTACTGCTTGTGGGCTGCCTCCTCGCCGCGCTCGCGCTCCTGCTGCCACTGGGCCGGCTCTCCCACCTGCTTCCTCTCGCGGGGCGCGGCCTAGCAGAGTTCGGCCTGCTGTTCACCATCGGCTCGCTGATCCGCGCGCTCCGCCCTACCTCCGGTGACACACCCGAGGCTTGTCGCTAACGCCACTCGAACCCTTGGACCCAAGGGCGACATCCTCAGCACATCGTGCAAGCGATCGAAGAAGCCCAGTGCAAGCCCGCGACTTAGACATCCCATCTGAAATGTGCGCTGCGCGCACTCTCCCAAAACTCTCCCAGACCGAGTGATTTCGGAGGTCACCTGAGAGCACCGGACGCCCCTGAAAACCGGTTGGATAAGCTAAATCCAGGAGTCTCGGGCGCTCTGGAAAGCCGTCTACGCCGATGAGCACGCGAATAAGGGCACAGACCCCAAGAAGTCTTGACTTATAAGAAGTTGTCGCTTATAATTTAGGGGTGGCCTGGGACATCGAACTAACCGAGCGGGTTGAGCACTGGCTGCTCGATGACCTGGACGCCGAGAGTCGGGCTCAGATCATCCCGGCGATCGACAAGCTCGAGGAAGTGGGTCCAACGCTGGGGCGGCCGGCGGTGGACCGGATCAAGGGCAGCCGTCACCACAACATGAAGGAGCTCCGCTCCACCGGCGGCAACATACGCATCCTGTTCGCCTTCGACCCCGAGCGCAAAGCGATCCTCCTGATCGGAGGCGACAAGACAGGCCAATGGAAACGCTGGTACGCCGAGAACATCCCGGCGGCCGACCACCTCTACGACGCACACCTGGAGAACATCTCATGACCAACACCAAGATCAAGACGACCCCCTGGAAAGAGGTCCGCAAGCGGGCCGTCAAACCCGAGGACGAGCCACGGATCGCACGCGAGCGCGAGGCCCTGGAGGCCGAGCTGCGACTTGCGGCACTCCGCAAGCGTCGCAAGGCAAGCCAGGCGACTGTCGCCAAACGACTCGCCGTCTCCCAGTCGAACATCTCCCAGCTAGAGCGCGGAGCCGACCCCCGGCTCTCCACCGTCGCAAACTACGTCGACGCTCTCGGCGGCAAGCTCGAGATCGTCGCCGTCTTCGACGACGAGCGAGTCGTCCTCTGAGCCACCTGACGCGCACCGCGCTGTCCGCCGTGGCAACACCGTGGCAACAGTCATATCGTCAGATACGTCCGGTGTGTCCGCAAAACCACACGAAACGGTCGATTTGGAAGCCCGCGGACGCATCTGACACCCTTCTGCAGAGTTCAGGTCCGTGTCCGGGAAACCGGGTGGAGGTTCGAGTCCTCTCATCCGCATTGGGTTGCGGGCGTCGCGTGTTGGCGCCTCGGCGCAGTTCCCGGCTTCAACGGCGCCCGGATCAGTCCTATTCCCCAGGCTTGAGCTCGCCGCATCCACTTGACATAGCCAGTCCTTCGATATATGCTGTTGCGGTGAGCAAGCGTGCGATGCAGGAGGCGACGTTCCTGATCCTGACCGCGCTGGCTGCAGGAAGCCAGCACGGCTACGCGATCATCACCGACGTCGAGCAGATCTCCGACCGGCGCGTGAGACTGCGCGCCGGGACCCTGTATACCGCTCTGGAGCGTCTGCGCGCAGACGGGCTGATCGAGGTGGACCGCGAGGAGGTTGTCGATAGCCGCTTGCGCCGCTACTACCGTCTCACGGCAGCCGGCGCAGAGCGCCTAGCGGCCGAGGCGGCTCGTCTGCATGCGAACGCGATCGTCGCGATGTCGCGCCTGAATCCGGTCGGAGCACGATGAATGACGAACGCGACCTCGAGCGCCGCTACCGGCGTCTGCTCGCGTTCTACCCTGCCGCGTTTCGCCACGAGCACGAGCAAGAGATGCTCGCGGTGCTGATGGCCGGCGCCAACGAGGGACAGTCGTGGCCGCGATCGGCGGAGATCGCCGATCTGCTCAGGGGCGCGACCTCGATGCGGCTGCGCACGAGGCTGCGGAACTCGTGGGCATGGGAGTCCAGGCATCGGCGTGTCATGGTCCCAGTGCGCGTCCTGATCGGACTCTGGCTGCTCGCCCTGACCACGATCCTCTACGGCTACGACGTCGGCGGCTGGTGGGGAGTGCTCCTGGTCCCGGCGGCAGCTCTGCATTTCTATGTTGCCTACCGCAACCTTCGCCACCGCGTCGAGAGCTAGCGCAGCCAGAACCCACCTCAGCCCATGCTCAGCGCTCGGCGATGTCGTGCAACAGGTCAGCGAGTGGGCCGGGTAGGGAGAACATCGCCCAATGTCCGGTCGGGAGGTCGTAGAGCTCCCAATCATCGTCGGTGAAGACCGCCGCGCGAGGATCGCCGTGCGCGACGAGCTCGCGCACGCTCGCCGCGTCGATGCCGCCGGCCGTGCAGAAGATCGCCGCGCGCCGAACGCCCGGGGGCCGGTCGTGAGCGAGACGCACCGGCGAGGTCATCGTTGCGTACGGGTGAGGAGTGGCGCGCTCGTCGAGCATCTGCAGGTGCTCCTCCTCGAGGCCGCTCGCGCTTCCGAAGCTGCCAGCGATCAGCGTCTCGCGGTCGGGGACCGGCCATCGCCAGCCGTCTCCGTGCTCCGCGACCGCGCGCATCTGGGACTCGCGCTGCTCACTCGGCTGCACGTCGGCGATTGAGGTCCCGTCCGGGAGCGGCGAGGTATCGAGGTAGACGGCGGCGTTCAGCCGCTCGGGTGAGCGGTCAGCGACGGCCGTGATCACGGTGCCGGCATAGCTGTGCCCAACGAGCAGCGCGTCCTCGAGAGCCTCGTACTCGAGCAGGTTCACGATGTCGGCGATGTGCGTGTCCAGGTCGACGCCCGGGCCGGCAAGATGCACGCGCTCGCCAAGGCCGGTCAGGGTGACCGGGTAAACGTCGTGACCCTGCGCCCGCAGCCGCGCTGTCACGTCCCGCCAGCACCACGCGCCGAGACAGGCTCCGGGGACGAGCACGACCGGCCGGCCCGCGAGGCTAGCCATCTTCACTCTTCGCGTCGAGTTCCGCTTCGTGCTGTGCCGGTTCGCCCTCGGCGAGCCACGCCAGCAGCGCGACTCGCGAGAACCGCCACTCATCCGCAAATGCCCGACCAGGCAGATCACCGGCGATGGCCCTCGCGCGGACCGCCTCGATCGGCAGTCGCAGCAAGGCGCCGGCTTCCTCCAGCGTGAGGATCTCCTCGCTCGCCGCGTCCTGCGTGATCTCGAGATGGCCGACCGCGAGCTGATCCGCGAGCATCTCGCTCACGAGATGCTGCTTACGTCGCCCGCTCGTACTGACGAGCTCGTCGAGCGCCGCAGACTGCTCGCGCGGCAGCCTGACAAAGAGCGGTACTCGATCCTCGCGCACGCCGAAAGGATAGCAACGTGCTATCAGCTGATAGCACCGCCCGGCGTGTCGCCCGCTCGATCGACGCAAAGACGCGGCGCAGCGCCGCGATCTGCTGGATCCTTCGCGTCCGGGAAAGCGGGCGGTCGAGCGCTGTCGGGAAGGGTCCACCCTGGTGGTCACCGGCCTTGACGCCGACGGCCACCAGGGCGCCTATCGCGAGATACGGATGCGCAGCGTCTGCTTCAGCGGCGTTGACGACGCTGGAGCGTCAGGATCCCGAGGCCCGCGCCCATCAGAAGCACGCCGAAGGCGATGTCCCAGCGCAGGTCAAAGCCGGTGAACGGGAGCTGCTTCGTCGTGACCGGAGTAGTGCTGGTCGTCGTCGGGACGACTTCTTTGGCGGGAGCCGGTTCTTTGGCCGGCGTCGACGTCGTCGGCGTTTCAGCTTCTTTGGAAGGCAGGGTGCCGGTTTTCGAGGTCGTCGTCGGTGGGTGTTCACCGTAGGTGGACGTGTTCGGTTCCGCCGCCGCAGCAAGGCTCGGCAGCAGCAGCGCCAGAGACATCACCAGCGCCACCGGAAGCACCAACAACCCGGCTGAGACGCCAGACCATCCTCTCGTGATCGACGCTGCGCCTGCTGTCGGTGGCCTGCTCGAGGCCATGACATCGCTCCGAGTCATGCCAACCTCCCGTTGATCGTTTGATGGACGCCAATGCCCTGACGAGGGCTTCCCGTGCGTTCTCTTGTCCGTTCTGTGCGGCGGATCATCGTCTCTAGTTCGCCGTTTGCGGGCAGTCGCCTACCTGCTGGCCGACAAAGGTCTATCAGCTGTCGCGGTCGTCTCAGCCCGTCCAGTTGCTCTTTCCGTGATCGGCGATGCCCAAACCCTATGACAACTGTATGCGCCCCTCGAGCGTGCCATCCGCCAGACGGCCGCGCAGCACCTTCTTGTCGAACTTGCCGACGCTCGTCTTCGGTATCTCCGCGATGAACGCGAACTCGTCCGGTAGCCACCACTTGGCGACCTTGTCGCGCAGATACTCAACGAGCTCTGGTGCGCCCGCGGTCGCTTGATCGCGCAGCACCACGCAGCAGAGCGGGCGCTCGGACCAACGTGCGTCCGGCTTGGCGATCACGGCCGCCTCGACGACATCGGGGTGCGACATCAGCTCGTTCTCGAGCTCGACCGAGGAGATCCACTCCCCTCCGGACTTGATCACGTCCTTCGAGCGGTCGGTGATCTGTACGAACGCCTTCTCGTCGACCGCCGCGATGTCGCCGGTCCGCAGCCAGCCCGCGTCGAACTTCTCGTCGCCGGAGTCGTCGCGGAAGTAGCTCGAAGCGATCCACGGTCCACGCACCTCGATCTCGCCGGTTGACTCCCCGTCCCAGGGGACCTCCTCACCAGCGTCATCGACGAGACGCAGCTCGACCCACGGCAGCGGCCGGCCCTGCTTCGCACGATCCTCCCAGTAGGCGTCGTCGTGCTCGCCCTCTCGCGGGCGCGAGTAGGTTGCCACAGGGCTCGTCTCGGTCATGCCCCATGCCTGAAACATGCGCACGCCGTGGCGTTCCTCGAAGTCCTTCATCAGCTGCCGTGGCACGGCCGAGCCCCCGCACGCGGCATTCGAGAGCGACGACAGGTCGACCTCCGGATGCTCGTCGGCGTAGCGCAGAAGGTCGGCGAAGATCGTCGGCACGCAGCCCATCAGCGTCGGGCGCTCCGCCGTGATCAGCTTGGCGAGCGCTTCCGCGCCGAGGAAGCGGTCGGGCATGATCAGATCGGCGCCCGCGAGCGCCGCCCCGTAAGGGAGCCCCCACGCGTTCGCGTGGAACATCGGCACGACGGCCAGCACCCGATCGGCGCGCGAGAGCCCGTTCGCGTCGGCCATCAGCGTCGCCGAGGAGTGCATGCTGATCGAGCGGTGCGAATACAGCACGCCCTTCGGGTTGCCGGTTGTGCCGCTCGTGTAGCACAGCGCCGCGGCCTGACGCTCGTCGAGCTCCGGATAGTCAAACGACCCGCCGGGACCTGCGTCCGCGCGCTCGAGCAGGTCCTCGTAGCGCAGCGCGTTCGGCAACTGCGCGAGCACCGCGTCGTCCGGCTGCCCCTCGCCCATCACGACGTAGTGCTCGACGCTCTCGAACGTCGGCGCCAGTTTCGCAAGCGCCGGCACCAGCGACTCGTCGACGAAGATCACGCGGTCCTCGGCGTGGTTGACGATGTACGTCAGCTGCTCCTCGAACAAGCGGATGTTGAGGGTGTGCAGGACCGCGCCGGTGCATGGCACGGCGAAATACAGCTCGAAATGACGCTGGTTGTTCCATGCGAAGGTGCCCACGCGGTCCCCCTGCTCCACGCCGAGCTGGCTCAGCGCCGCCGCGAGGCGATCGATGCGATCGCTCAGCTGCGCGTGCGTCGCGCGCCGCACCGAGCCGTCGGGCATCAGCGTCACGAGCTCCGCGCCCGCGTTGCAGGAGCCCAGCCTGCGCCGGATGTGGTTGAGGGTCAACGGAAAATCGTTCTGCATCAGACCCTCGAGCATCTGCTTCATCCCCTCCCTACCTCCTCGCGTGGTGCCAGCTCGAGCAGAGCATCGTAGATGCCGCGGGTACGCAGCGCGATGTCGTCCCAATCGAAGCGCAGCACGTGCTCGGAGGCCTCCGTCACGAGCCGGTCGCGCAGCGCCCCGTCGACGAGCAGGCGTTCGATCATCACCCCGAGGTGCTCGGCGTCGCCGCCGTCGAAGCGCAGACCGACGCGCTCCCCGACCGGCACCACCTCGCGCAGGCCGCCGGTGTCGGCCACGATGCACGGACAGCCGGAGGCCATCGCCTCCAGCGCCACCAGCCCGAACGGCTCATAGATCGACGGAACCACGCACAGATCGGCGATCCGGTAGAGCGAGTGCAACACGTCGTCGCCGATCCAGCCGAGAAACGTCCCGTGCGCGGAGAGCCCCAGACGCTGCGCCTGCGCCTTCAGCTCGCGCTCGTGGGTGCCGCTGCCGGCGACCAGGAAGCGCACGTCGCCGACGCGCTCGATCACATCCGGCAGCGCGTCGAGCGCCAGCTGAAAGCCCTTCTCGTAGACGAGTCGCCCGACCAGCAGCACGAGCTTCTCGTGCGGCGCCGCGAACTCACGCCGCAGCGCTTGCAGGTCTCCCGTCGGGCGCAGTTCGCTCGGATCGACCCCGTTTGGAATCACAGCCACACGCCGCTCATCGATCTCAAACACATCAGCGACATGGCCGCGCATGTAATACGAGCAGACGATCACTGCATCCGCGCGATGCGCCACCCAGCGCTCGACCGAGTGGATATGGGACTGTGGCGGCTTCTGCACCCAGCCCTGGTGGCGGCCGTGCTCGGTCGCGTGAAAGGTCGTCACATACGGCACGCCGAGCCGCTCCGCCAGCTCCGCCGAAGCCTGCCCGACCAGCCAATCGTGCCCGTGCACGAGATCGTAGGAGTGCTCCTGCGCGAGCGCCTCGCCGGCGATGAGCATGTCCTCGTTCATCTGCCCCACCCACGTCACGAAGCGATCGAGGTCGCGAGGCCAGTCCGGCTGGCGCACACGGTGGACGTTCACACCGCCGCTGTCCAGTACGCGCGAGCCCTCGATCTCGGGGTCGGGACCGACGCCGCGCGTCAGCACGTCCACGCCCACGCCCTGGCGCACGAGCGCCTCGGCGAGCTTGCGCACGTGCCGCGCCAGGCCACCCTCGATCACCGGCGGGTACTCCCAGGAGAGGATGAGAACGCGGTTGCTGATTGCAGGACCCTATCTTCCTGTGGCCGAACAGCCCTGCTCGACGCCCGCGCCGCCGCGCGGCAGGTGCCGGCGCAAGCGCGCAGGGGAACTCGACTGTGGCTGCGCTCAGATGCCGATCAGGCCGAGCTCGTCGATGCGACGGGCCGCGACCGACGCCCAGACCTCTGCGCCGGCGATGTCCACGATGCCCAGCTTCGAGAGCTCCACGAGCGCGCCCTCGAGCACATCGGGCTCGGCGTCCACGGCGCCGGCAAGCTCTGCGCGCGACCAACGCCGCGCGCTGTCATCGCGCAACAGCTGCAGAATGATCGCCCGTTCAAGCTTGCGATCGCCGACCGCTCGCGCCCGCTCATGCATCGGCACATTCTGTCTGGTCCGGGCGCCGCCAGGGCGAGACGCTCAGCTGCGCCTCGCAAGCTTGCCTTGCAGACGGGCCACAGCGTCCTCGATGCGGTCGTCACCCCAGAAGGGCTCGCCGTCGACCGCGATCGTCGGCACGCCGATCACTCCGAGCCCTCGAGCTGCCTCGGTCGCGCGGCGCAGCGCCTGCTTGACCTCATCAGCCTGCGTCGCCGCCCCGACCTCGCCACGGTCGAGCCCGACGCGCTCCGCGACGTCGAGAACGTGGGCCGGGATGCTCAGGTCACGCCCGAGCTGGAACGCGTCGCGGAAGGCGCACATCGTGAACTCGCGCCCGAACCCGCGGGCGAACGCGAATGTCGCTGCGCGCATCGCCGTCAGATAGTTACCCGGCCATGGGTCCGGCCAGCGGATCGGGGGCAGCTCGTAGGCGCGCGCCCTGAGCTCGATCTCGGCCATCCCCGCCTGGCGGCGCTCCGCCCCTGCGAGCGCCCACGAGCTCCTTCCGGTCAGCTTGAAGAGGCCTCCCAGCGAAAGCGGCTGCCACTCGACCGGCTCAGCCAACAGCCCCGGCAAGCGCTCAGCGGCGAGATACGCGTACGGCGATCCAAGGTCGAAGTAGAACGTCACCTGAGGCATCTGACTCTCCCAGTTGTGTTCGCTAAAGTGAACGAACTGTTCCTTATGATAGACGATCGAACGAGCAGCGACACCAGTCAGGTCCTCGCAGCGAATCTGCGGCGGCTGCGGATCGCGCGGCACCTGTCGCTCTCACAGCTCGCGCGTGCGACGGGCATGAGCAAGGCGACGCTGTCCGGCATCGAGAATCGCAGCGCCAACCCGACGGTCGAGACGCTCGCGGGCCTCACCGCCGCGCTGCGCGTCTCCTTCGCCGAGCTGCTCGAAGCGCCACCGCTCGCGGAGATCCGCGTCGTCCGCTCGAGGGGGCCGCGGGCGACGCGCGACGGCACGCCGCGGCGGCTGCTCGACGCGATCTCAGCCGACGGGAGCTGCGCGATCTTCGAGCTCATCCTCAGCGCACGCCGGATCTACGAGGCCGAGGCCGGGCCGAGCGGCGCCCGCGCCTACCTCTACGTCCTATCCGGCAGGCTGATCGCAGGCCCCGTCGAGCGCCCGACCGAGCTCGAGAGCGGCGACTATGCGTCGTTCCCCGCCGACGTCGCGCAGATCTTCGAGACGACGCGCGACCCCGCCCGCGCGCTGCTGCTCACGCAAGCTCTGAACGGTTGAGCTGCCGGCCTTGGTGCCAGGCGCCAGGCGCTAGACGGCCG
Source organism: uncultured Solirubrobacteraceae bacterium (assembly GCA_963759265.1). Lineage (GTDB taxonomy): Bacteria > Actinomycetota > Thermoleophilia > Solirubrobacterales > Solirubrobacteraceae > Palsa-744. The sequence continues at coordinate 2,123,055 of CAVWYR010000001.1, read as the reverse complement.
GCGAGGCGGTCACTCTTGCGCCGGCGCGAGGTCCATCTCGAGCTGGCGCGGCGACGGGCGCAGCGGCTCGCTTGTCTCGCGCGGACGTCCACGCTTGGCCCAATGACCGATCACCTCGCGACTGCGGCACGTGTAGTGGTTGACGCGCCGGTCCGTCGGCTGGATCGCCAACCCGCCCTGCGCGGTGCCCGTCACCAGCGCGTGGAAGCGCCGGCCTTTGTGGTCGACCTCGACGATGTCGCCGGTGTGGATGCCCTCGAGTCGCATTGCACGCCAACTCCAGCAGGAACGCCGCCGCGACGCGGACTGGCCGCGATGCGCGCCTCTCTCGCCGCGGCGGAGCCTGCCGCGCCGCGAGGCCGTAGGCTGCTCTCGGTGCGCTGGCTCGTCGACGGGATGAACGTGATCGGCACGCGACCGGACGCGTGGTGGCGCGACCGGCACGCAGCGATGGTGCGTCTCGTCGACATGCTCGAGCGCTGGGCAGCCGAGAGCGGCGCCGACGTGACCGTCGTGTTCGAGCAGCCTCCATCGCCGCCGATCCGCTCGACGGTCATCGAAGTCGCCCACGCGCCACGCCCGCGACGCGACTCGGCCGACGATGAGATCGTGCGGCTGCTCGTCGCCGACGCAGAGCCCGGCGCGATTCGAGTGGTCACCTCTGACTTCTGGTTAGCTGATCGCGCTTACGCCGCGGGCGCGAGCGTCGAGCCGGCCGCCGCCTTCCGCGCCCTGATCGAAGACTCGTGACGGTCCCGGTCACCCGCTACACGAACAGCGATGACGCGAGCATCGCCTATCAGGTCGCCGGCGAAGGGCCGCTCGATGTGCTTTTCCTGCCGGGCTGGATCTCGCAGATCGAGCAGCTATGGGAGGCGCCCGCGCTGCGCCGGTTCCTCGAGCGTATGACGAGCTTCGCCCGCGTGATCCACTTCGACAGTCGCGGCACCGGTCTGTCCGAGCGCGTGCTCGAGACCTACACGCTCGAGCAGGAGGCACGCGACGCGATCGCGGTCCTCGATGCCGCGGGAAGCGAACGAACGGCGATCTTCACGTACGCGATCGGCGGGCTGCTCGGCGCAACGCTCGCGGCCGATTACCCGCGACGTGTCGGCGCGCTGATCATGTACGCGTCCGTCGCACGCACCACGTGGGCTCCCGACTACGACTGGGCGATGACCGGCGCAGAGCGCGAGGCGCTCACCTCCGGCAACGACTCGACCTGGGGCGAGCTCGACAGCACCCTGCTACGGCGTCTGGCACCTTCGATGGTTGGCGATGCGGCGCTGAGCGCGTGGTTCGCGCGCACCCAGCGCCTCGCCGCCAGCCCGCGCGAGGCACGCACGATCGCCAAAGCAACTGCCGACCTCGACGTCCGTCACGTCCTCGGCACCATCACCGTGCCGACGCTCGTGATGCACCGCCCCGCCGAGCAGGTCTGGGATGTGCGCCACTCCAAGTACCTGGCCGAGCACATCCCCGGCGCCCGCTTCGTCGAGCTCGACGGCGTCGACTCGTTCCCGTTCCTCGGCGACAGCGACGCGATCGTCGAGGAGATCGAGGAGTTCCTGACCGGCTGGCGCGGGCGCGGCGAGCTCGCGCGTGCGCTGCTCACCGTGATGTTCACCGACATCGTCGACGCGACCTCCCACGCCGCCCGCCTCGGTGACGCGCGCTGGCGTGACCTGCTTGCGCAGCACGACAGCGACGTGCGCGAGGAGCTCGCACGCTTCGGCGGGCGAGAGGTAAAGACCGTGGGCGACGGCTTCCTTGCCACCTTCGACGGCCCGCCGTCGCGCGCTCTGCGCTGCGCACTGGCAATCACCGCGGCCGCGCCGAAGTCGGGCGTCGAGGTTCGCGTCGGCGTGCACACCGGCGAGTGCGAGCTGATCGGTGACGACGTCGCCGGCATGGCCGTGCACATCGCCTCTCGCGTCGGTGACCTGGCCGGCCCAGGCGAGGTGCTCGTGTCCGGCACCGTCTACGGCACGGTCGTCGGTGGCCCGTTCGCTTTCGAGGACCGCGGCCTTCACGAGCTGAAGGGCGTGCCTGGACGCTGGCCGTTGTTCGCGCTGGCAGCCTGAAACGCCTCCAAGCGCGCGCCGATCGTTTCCAAGCGACTGCGGGACGCTTCTAACCTGCTCGTGTGAGCCAGCCAGCCAGCACGCCTCAACGTCCACTCTCACGAGCGCTCGTTCTGCTGATGGCTGTCGCGTGCGGCGCGGCCGTCGCGAACATCTACTACGCGCAGCCCCTGCTGAGCACGATCGCGCACGACTTCTCGGTCTCCGACGGTACCGCCGGCCTGATCGTGACCGCCTCGCAGGTCGGATACGCCGCCGGCCTAGTGCTGCTCGTTCCGCTGGGCGACCTGCTCGAGCGTCGCCGGCTGATCACGAGGATCATGCTGATCACCGTTCTCGCCCTCGCTGCGACCGCGGCAAGCCCGAGCTTTACGGTGCTCGCCGCCGCCCTCGTGCTCGTTGGCCTGACCTCGGTCGTCGCCCAGATCTTGGTCCCGCTGGCGAGCACGCTCGCCGCCGAGCACGAACGCGGACGAGTCGTCGGCAATGTCATGAGCGGCCTGCTCATCGGCATCCTCGTCGCACGCACCGCGAGCGGCCTGATCGCGCAGGTGGGTGGCTGGCGCCTGGTGTTCGCCATCTCCGCCGCGCTGATGCTCGTGCTCTGCGGCGTCCTGCGCGCGGCGCTCCCTGAAGTGCGCCCCACCACCGACCTCTCCTACCCTGGCCTGCTGCGGTCTGTCGGGCGGCTCGTGATCGAGCAGCCGACGCTGCGCATGCGCATGGTCTACGGCGTGCTCGGCATGGCCCAGTTCAGCGTCCTGTGGACGACGATCGCGTTTCTGCTTTCCGGCTCGCCCTACCACTACGGGGTCGCGACGATCGGCCTGTTCGGTCTGGTCGGGCTCGCTGGAGCGCTCGCCGCCCAGGCGGCCGGCCGGCTGGCCGATCGTGGCCACCACCATCGCTCGACCGGCGCCTCGTTCGCGATCATGCTCGTCTCATGGGCGCTGATCGCAGCAGGGCGCAGCTCGCTCGGTGCGCTGATACTCGGGATCGCCCTCCTTGACCTCGGCATCCAGGGAGCGCAGATCACCAGCCAGAGCGTGATCTACAAGCTCGCCCCTGAAGCGCGCAGCCGCATCACGACCGCATACATGGCAACTCTGTTCGCGGCCGCCGCCGTCTCCTCGGCGCTGGCATCAGCGATCTACGACGCCGACGGCTGGAGCGCGGTCGCGATCCTCGGAGGCACGCTCGCGGGGTGCGGCGTGCTGGTCTGGCTGCTCGAGCAGCGCCTCCTGCGACGCCGTCGCGGGCGCGGCGAGCGGGTCGAGGCGATCGTGCATCAGACGTCGGGAACCTGAGCCGCAACCCTGGTCCTCGTACTGCACCGACGGAGCAGGCGTCTTGGAATGCACGGCGGGGGCGCGTGCGTCGTTTGACGCGCGCGCCCCCGCTGGGTGCTTGTGGTGGTTGTTTGGTTTGCTAGAGCTTCGTCTTGCCTTTGACTGTGTTCGGTGTGTCGATGACCGAGCCGGTGTTGCCGGTGACGGTCAGGCCGCCGGCGATCGTGTTGTGCGCCACGTAGGTGCCACCGGAGTTGCCGGTGACCTTCAACGAGCCACCAAACGCGTTTTCGTCGATCGTCACGCCGTGACTGTTACCGCTGATCGTGGTCGTGCCATGGATCGTGTTGCCGGCACATTCAGAGGTGCCTTCTCCAAGCACAACCGAGCCTTTACCACCGGTCGCCTTCACCGTACCGCTGATGCTCGCGCCACAAATGCGTAGCAGCGACGCACCGGAGGAGCTCAGCGAGCTCGAGAGCTTCGCGCCCTCGATGTCGAGCGCGCCACCCGGACGCACGGTCACCTTGCCACTGACAGTGGCGCTGGCGGCCAGCCCGATCGCTTCACCGGAGCGAACGACGAGCTTCTTCACCGGCCCAGTGATCGTCACGAAGTAGCCGACCATCGTCGTGCACGACTTCGTCGTTTCGTGCCCAACGTTGTCGACCGCTTTAGCGGTGGTCGTCTGCGGCCCCGCTTTGCTCGTGTTGATCGCGACCGTCCCGCTCGGGTTAGACGCGAGCCCCGACTGTTCGTCAGAGGCCGTGACCGTAGCCTCAGCCGTCGCGCCGATACCCACCGAGGTAGGACACGACACTTCCAGCGTCGGCGCAGTCGCATCGACCTGCACCGTCAAACAACCCGGTGCCGATTCGTTACCCGCGTTGTCGATGACCGTCCCGCACGCAGTGTGCGAGCCGCTCGTGTTGAACGTCTGCGAGGCAGGGACCGACAACGGGTTCACGCCGCTCCCCAGGCTGCCATCAGGCAGCAACGGGTCGCCAGCTTCGCTGAACGTCACCGTCACGCTGTCCTTGTACCAGCCACCGCCACCCGCATAATCCGGCGCACGATCAGGCGCCACACTCGGCGGATTCGGCGCCGACCGATCAACCTTCACTTCAGCCGACGGCTGCGACCACGGACTCGTAACCACTTCTTCGGGTTCGAGCATGAACGCAGGCTCGACCGTCGTGCTGCGCACGCGGTACTGCCACGTCCCTTCTTCCTCCGGCGCGAACGTGTACGTCTGTTCGCTCAGGCCGCTTGCGACCGTCGTCCATTCGCCGCTCGCGTTGCGGTGCTGCACTTCGAACGTCGGATGCGTTTCGATGAATTTAGGAACGAGGTTTTCCGGATAGGACGGAACGGGACCACGCCAGTGCAGCTGGTAGCTGCCTTTGTTCGGCGAGCTCGCGCTGGCCGTCGGCGTGGTCGGGCGCAGGCGCGGCTCTTCTTCGGCCTGGTCGACGATCCGCTTCGCCCCTTCTGGCAACAGCAGCCCTTCCGTCACCATTTTCTGAGCTGCGAGTTCGACCTTTTCCACGTATTCTGCGTAGTTCCCATACAGTTTGTTCAGCGTTTCTTCGCTGAAGTTCTGGTGCTGCCCGAACAGGGTGCAGAACGCCGAGAACGGGTATGGGTTCGGGTTCGCGTGTGCGCTGTTTTCAGCGAGGTCGAGGACGACCGGCACTTCGACTTCCGGCAGGCGCAACCCGCCGAGCGCGATGCCGAGGCTGTTGCGCTTGAGCGTTTTCGAGTTGACGTATTCATCCTCTGGCACGGCTGGCGGCGGCGAGCCGCCTTCCTGCCAGCCGATGAGCTCGCCCAGGCCGGCGTCGACCGCGTACGGCCACGAGACCGTCGATAGCACGGGTGTCGAGGTGCACTCGGCTTCCGCCGGTCCCTCGTCGCGCGTGATCAACGGACCCCAGTTGGCTTGCACCATTGATGGGACATGCGAGCCGTCGGCGGCCTCCCAGTAGCGCTCCGCCGGGTTGCTGAATTCCGCGGCTGGCTGTTCGACTTTGCCTTCGAATTCGCTGATCACCCGCAGGACCTTTGCGGGACGGTCGGTGCGAATCGCATTCGTGCAGTCGGTCAGCAGATAGTCGTTCGCGATTTCCTGGAGTGGTGCGATCTTGTTGTAGTAGGTGGCAAGCTCCGAGCACGATTGCGAGGCGCCGCTGGCGGTCACGTTCGTAAGCGCGGGGGTCAGTTCGCCAAGTGGCTGCGGGCCCACGCCGTCGCCGCGGATCGCCTTCAGAGCAGCCGCATACACGTCAAACGCGAGCGCGCCGTTGCTCGGCCCGACTTCGAGGCTCCCATAGCGTTCGGAGTTGTATTTCTTCAGACCGGTGATTCCCACCGGCTGTGCGTCGACTGCGACGTACGCGTAGCCGGCTTTCATCATTGTGTACGGGTTCCCGTCCCACTGGGGTTCGAGGTCGAAGCCGGCGGTGACGTTCTGCCACTCGGCCAGTACTCTGCCGTTGAAGTTCGCCGGATTTATGGGGCGGCGCACCACGATGCGCGTCTTGAACGGATACGTTCCATTTCCGTTTGGTCCGCCGCTCGTCGCTTTCGTGCCTGTTTCGCTCACGGCTCCGCCGGTGTTGTACGTGGAGCCGGTACCCGAGATAAAGAACTCTTCTTCGGTGTACCCGTAGTTGGCTAGCGGCACGTTCGTGCGCATAAAGATGTGCGATGTCGGCGTTTCGGCGATCGGACCTTCGATCGTCGGCGTCGGCACGGTTTCGTAGGCGCCCCAGGCGGGCGACGCGAGTGCGAACAGCGAGCACACCAGCGCGCAGCACGCGGCTAGCGCCCAGCCTGCCCGGCGTTTCGGTCGGTCACTGAACATCTATCTATTCCTCCCAACAGCATGGTCGTAGATCGTCTCGACGCCGTAACGGCGTCGAGACGTTGGAGGCACGTGATGCCGTCGCAGCACGCCGCGACGAACCCACCGTCCGACCACGCAGGCCGAACCGGTGGCCTCACATCGTGTCTTGGTCTTCCCCTCAAGCGGGCTTCGCTGTGAAGCAATCGCGCTTACGCGACTAACCTATACGTGTGCGATCACCGTTGTCAACCCTCTCGTCGACATTTTATGCGAGGTGCGGGAGCCAGCCTCGTTGTCGCGGCGGCCGATGGCGAGTCGCGGCCGTGCGCGGGCCGTCAGTACCAGGCAGCGACGACCCAGTCGACGAGTTCGGGGGCGAGCCTCGCGAAGTCCGGGGTCCCCCACGCTTCGAGCGCCTCGCCGGCCAGCTCGCGCATGCCCAGCACCGCCGCGAGGTGCGCGTCGAGCGAGCGAGCCCTGAGGCCGGGATCGGTCTTGCGCAGCTGTTCCTGCGCTTTCAGGCGCTCGTCCGCGAACCATGCCGCGGCGCTCCTGCGTCGCTCGCGCGCCTTTGGCCCTATGCAGGACATCTCCAGCTGGAAGGCCCGCGCAGCGACCGGATCGGCGCTCAACGCGCCGAGATAGCCGTCGACGGATGCCTGCACGTACTCGCGCCACGTTCGGCTGCGCGCAAGACCCGCCTCGAGCGCGATGCGCACGATGCCACTGACGAAGCGTTCGTACGCCGCGCAACCGCAGTCTTCCTTGCTCGCGAACAGTTTGTAGAAGGCGTCATTCGAGACCGCGGCACGCTTGGTCAGATCGCCGATGCGCAGGCTCGCGTAGCCACCCTCGGCCAGCAGCTCCGTGAAGGCGATCAGCAGCCGCTCACGCTGTGCCGAGCAAACCTGCTCACGCGAGAGCCGGTGCGGCCCTCGCGGCAGGCTCTCTGGGACCTCGAAGAACACGCCCGGTTGCACGCGGGCGCCGACGACCGCCGACTCTGGCTCGATCTCGGACATTGTGGCAGAGAAGCCTAAACGACAATTGCCTCTCTGTACAACAAATGCGACGAATTTCACGCATCGTGCGGATCTGCCCAGCCTGAGCGACGTCCCGTGACACCAGTCGTTGACAGCACGCGGGCGCACTTGCAGCGACGGCTGACGGCATCGCGTGCGTCGCCCGGCCGACGGATTGCGAGTGTGTTACTGTCCCGCACGAAGAGACACAGCGGCGGCTGAGTGTCAATTCCCAGTCGCCTTCGTAGCGCCAATCGAGGGAGGGGAAAGACATGCTCAATCGGAGAATTGGGCGTCGGGGGCGTTTGACGCTCGCGCTCAGCGTTCTGCTGCTCGCGTCGCTGTTCGCCGTCACGTCGGCCGCATCGGCCGCATATGAAAACGTGCCGACACCGACGATCGAAGGGCCGATCGCAGTGACGCCGACGTCGCATCCGTTTCTAGCGACAGAGATTCCGTTGGAACAATACGGCTACACCGAACAGGAGTACTTCATTTCGGGTACCGGCTACACATACAGCACCAGTGGGGCGGTCAACGTCACCGGCACGAAGATCGTCACCGGGGGTCCGAACGGCAACGGGACATACCCGTTCAAGACGCGCATCGTCGTGCGTCGCCCGATCAACCCTGCCGACTTCAACGGCAAGGTGATCGTCGAGTGGCAGAACGTCACGGCCGGTTACGACCTTGAAGCGAACTGGTTCAGCGACCCATACAACATCATCAAAAACGGCTACGCCTACGTCACCGTCGACGCGCAGAACGTAGGCGTCAACTATCTCAAGAAAACGTTCAACCCCGAACGCTATGGCACCCTTGAAGTCGGGCCGAGCAACGACGCGCTGTCGTATGACATCTTCGGCTCAGCGCTGAAGGCGGTCAGGGGCGACGGGGTGGGACCCGAACCGTTGGGCAGCCTCACTCCGGAGATCAACAAAGTCGTCGCCTCCGGGGAGTCTCAGTCCTGCGGTCGCCTCGTCACCTACTACAACAAGGTGGCGCCGCTGCAACAGATCGCTGATGCCTACCTGCTGACCGTGTGCACCGAAGCGGTCCGCACCGACCGCCCGGAAAAGGTGTTGCGCATCATCAGCGAATTCGAAAACAAAAACGAACAGACCGAGGCGGAATACCCGACCAACCCGAGCCTACGCCACTGGGAGGCCGCGGGCGGCTCGCACGTGCCGTTCATGGCGGCAGCGAACTGGTCTGGCCCGGTCGAACGCGACGTCGGCCCCGACATCGCAGATTGCACGGGCAAACCCGTCCTATCGAGGGTGCAGTGGCCGTATCTGATCGACGCGGGGACGAAGGAGCTGATCGAATGGGCCGAAGGCGGCTCGCCGCCTCCAGCTGCGCCGCGTGGCGAATACGTCAACTCGAAAACGCTGAAGCGCAACAGTCTCGGGATTGCGCTCGGTGGCGTTCGCCTGCCCGACGTCGAAGTGCCGACGGGCGTCAACCTCGCCGAAAACAGCGCGGCGCCGGCCCCGAACCCATACCCGGACTCGGCGTTCTGCGTGCTGTTGGGGCAGTATCGGCCATTCAGCCAAGAAACCCTCGCCGGCCTGTACAGCAACTACGGCGAATATGTCGAAAAGGTCGAAACCGACGCGCAGAAACTCGAGGTGGAAGGGTTCATTCTCCCCGAAGACGTATCGCGGATCGTAGACGCTGCGGAAGAATTCCCGAGCTTGCGCCCGACGGTGCCGGCTTTGGGCGGTTCCTCTCCGAACCAGGGCGGCTTCCAGCTCAGCTGGCGCGGCCCGGTGCCCTCGCACGAAACGGCGCTTGTCGCGCACTTCGTCGAAGCACACCCGACGTTCGAATTGCAGCACCGCGACAATGGTGGCGAATGGACGACGGTCGCTAGTGGTCTGAGCGAACCGAAGTACTCGTTCGCTTCCGAGGAAGAAGGCACGTGGCAGTACCGCGTGCGCAGCTCCACGGTGGAGCCCGCGTTTGCGATCGAACCGGAAGAAGTGATTGTGAGTCCGTGGTCGCAGCCGTCGGCTGAAGTGAAGGTTGATCGGTCGGCGCCGAATCCGCCGAGTGTGGCGCCTGATCGTGTGCCGGATTATGCGGGTGGCGGTGGCTGGTACAAGGACAGCGTGACGGTGACGTTCAGCGAAGCTGGCGACCCGTTGCTGCCTGATGGCAGCCTGGGGAGCGGCGTGAACCCGTTGTCGGTCCCTGCCTCGCAGACGTTCAACACGAGCGGCTCGCACACTGCGTGCGGGACGGTCATCGACAACGCGGGTAACGAATCGGCACCGGGTTGTTTGACGGTGCAGGTCGATGCGACTGCGCCGACGCTGGAAGTGTCGTGTCCTACCTCGGTGGGTATCGGCGCGACGGCTGAGGCTACGGTCACGGCCTCTGACGAACAGTCGGGGCTCGCGTCTAACCCGAGCGGGACGGTCGCGATCAACACGAGCAAAGCGGGGCCGCAGACGACCACCGCTAAAGCGGTCGACAACGTTGGGCACGAAACGACGAAGTCGTGCACGACGATGGTCGGCTACTTCGTGACGATCACTGGGCCGGTGAAGAAGCTCGTCGTTCGCTCCGGTGAAGCGATCGGGCTGGCCGCCAGCGCCACTGTCAGTGGCAAGGTGACCGTGCGTCCGGGTGGCGCGCTCGACATCGAGGGCGCGAAGCTCTCGAGCTCGCTGAGCTCCTCCGGTGCGTCGCTGCTACGCATTTGTGGCGCGAGCATCAGCGGTACGGTGAAGGCGACCGGTGGTAAAGGCTCGGTTGTGCTTGGAGAAGGCACCTCTGAATGTGCCGGCAACACGATCCATGGCACGACCACGATCAGCGGTAACAGTCACGGCGTGACGATCGACGAAAACGCGTTTGGTGGCTCGTTGAAGGTCACCGGCAACTCCGGTGGCACCTACGTGGCGCACAACACGATCGCCGGCGGCCTGACCGTCACCGGCAACACCGGCTCGGTCATCGACACACCGAACACAGTCAAAGGCAAGACGAAGCTCTAGCAAACCAAACAACCACCACAAGCACCCGGCGGGGGCGCGCGCGTCAAACAACGCACGCGCCCCCGCCGCGCATTCCAAGCGCCGCGGCCGCCGACGCGCGGCAAGCATGTCTCGCCCACGACCTCGACGCCAGGGCACGCGATTGAGCAGTCGCTTTGAGCATACGCTAAACTATCGTTGATGGCGCCGCCCAGACAAGCCGCGAACAAAGACACTCCGATACAGGTGATCGTGAAGGGCACCCCGCAGGCCCTCACCGGCACGAAGCTCAAGATCGCCGAGGCCGCGATGGCCACCCTGAAGTCAAGGGGGTTCGCCGGTGCGAGTGCGCGCGAGATAGCCGACAGCGGAGGCTTCAACCAGGCGCTGATCTTCTACCACTTCGGCAGCGTCCAGATGGCACTGTTGGCGGCCCTCGATCTCGTGAGCGCTCGCCGCATGCGCGCCTACCTCCCCAGCTTTGAGCGGGCGCAGACGCTCGCCGAGCTGGCAAGCCTCGCGAGACAGATCTACGCCGAGGACCTCCAAAACGGATACGTCACCGTGCTCGGCGAGATGGTCGTCGGCGGGGTTTCCGACGCCGATCTGGGGGAAGAAGTGGTCCTGCGCCTGCAGCCGTGGATCGAGATGGTCGCCAGCAAGCTGCGCGAGCTACTCGAGGGATCGCCCTTTCAATCGCTGCTGCCAGCCGAGGACGTCGCGTTCACGATCGTCGCGCTGTATCTCGGCGTCGACATGCTCAGCCACCTCGAAGGCGGGCACACCCGTGCCGAGTCGCTGCTCGACCTGGGTGAGCGCTACGCACCGTTGCTTGGGGCGCTCGTGCCATCACAACCGCGAGGAGAGCCGGCATGAGCACAGACACGGGGTTGGACCTCGTGACCGGCGCGTTCAGCTATTCCGGAGCTCGCATCGCCGAGCGGTTGCTCGACTCAGGGCGCAGCGTGCGCACGCTCACGTTTCACCCCGACCGCCCCCACCCACTGCACGGACGAGTGCACACCCTGCGATATGACTTCGACAACCAGATCGCTCTCACTGAGAGCCTCGCGGGGGTGACGACGCTCTACAACACCTACTGGGTTCGCTTCGACCATGGGTCGGCTACCTTCGCTAACGCGATCGCCAACTCGCGAGCGCTTTTCTGTGCGGCAAAGCGAGCGGGCGTGGCGCGTATCGTGCACATCAGCATCGCCAACCCATCGCTTGCTTCGACGCTGCCGTACTACAGAGGCAAGGCGCTCGTCGAGCGTGCGCTTGCGGAGGTCGGCGTTCCATATTCGATCGTCCGCCCCACCCTCGTGTTTGGCGGCGATCGTGACGTGCTCGTCAACAACATCGCATGGATCCTGCGAAGAATGCCGATCTTCGCGATCCCCGCGAGCGGCAGCTACCGAGTCCAGCCGGTACATGTGGATGACGTCGCGAGGATATGCGAGCAAGCCGCAGGCGTCGACGGCGATACGATCATCGACGCCGCTGGGCCCGACGTGATGAGCTTCGAGGAGCTCGTACAAGCGATCCGTCGCGCCGTGGGAGCCCGTGCGCCGATCTTGCACCTCCCGCCGCACGTCATGTCGATGGCCTCACGCGCACTTGGTTATCTCCTGCACGACGTCGTGCTCACGCCGCGGGAGATCGACGGCCTGACCGCTGGCCTGCTCGTCTCAAACGACCCACCACTCGGCCGGATCGAGTTCAGCGAGTGGCTGACCGACAGCCGCGCCTTGCTCGGCAGCTCCTACGCAAACGAGCTTCAACGCCATTTCGCAATTCCGGCGGCGGGCCGATGAGGCCCGCTGGGCGCTAACGCGGTAGCCGGGAAGCCCCGCCTCAGCCCTCCTCACGCGGCCCTGCGGTAGATGCTGACGACGGCGGCGCCGCCGAGACCGATGTTGTGTTGCAGCGCGACCTCCACATCCTCGACCTGGCGCGCGTTGGCGGTCCCCCGCAGCTGCCAGGTCAGCTCCGAGCATTGCGCGAGCCCGGTCGCGCCCAGGGGATGACCCTTTGAGATCAGCCCGCCGCTCGGGTTCACAACCGGGCCCGAGCCTCCGTAGGTCGTCGCCTGCGCGTCGACGAGCTTATGGCCTTCGCCCTGAGCCGCGAGGCCGAGGGCCTCGTAGGTGATCAGCTCGTTGGCGCTGAAGCAGTCGTGCAGCTCGATCACCTGCACGTCCTGCGGGCCGAGCCGTGCCTGCTCGTAGGCGAGGTCCGCCGCCTTCCTGCTCATGTCATAGCCGACGATCTTGATGCAGTCCGCGTCCTCGTCGAACGTGCTCGAGAGAATCCGTGACCATCGCCTGTCCGGCGATCTCGATCGCCTGCTCCCATAGCCCGTGCTCCTCCACGAAGCGCTCACCCGCGACGATCACCGCCGCCGCGCCATCAGAGGTCGGCGAGCACTGCAGCTTGGTCAGCGGGTCGTGGATCATCTTCGCGTCGGTGATCTGCTCGAAGGTGTACTCCGTCTGAAACTGCGCGTACGGGTTGTTGACGGAGTGCTTGTGGTTCTTCCAGCCGATCCACGCGTAGTGCTCGGGCGTCGACCCGTATTTCTCCATATGGTCACGCCCGGCATTGCCGAACATCTGCGGCGCCATCGGTGAGACCTCCGGGTCACGAATCTCAACCATCCGCGCCAAGTGCTTGTCCAACGCCGGCGTGCGGTCGGTGTACTTCATCCCAAGCGAGCCCATCTCCATCTTCTCGAACCCGATCGCGAGCGCACACTCGACCAGCCCGCCACGAACAGCCTGGCGGGCAAGGAACAACGCCGAGGAGCCCGTCGAGCAGTTGTTGTTGACGTTCACGACGGGAATGCCGGTCAGGCCGAGCTCATAGACCGCACGCTGACCGTAGGTCGAGTCGCCATAGACATAGCCGGCGTACGCCTGCTCGATCGCCCCGTAGGGGATGCCGGCGTCGGCGAGCGCGTTCTGCCCCGCCTCGCGCGCCCAATCCGGATAGTCGCCCTCCTTCGTACCCGGCTTCTCGAACCTCGTCATCCCAACACCGATCACATACGTGCGGTTCATCTCACGGTCCGTCCCTCTCTGAGCGTCATTGGTTTGCCTCACAGGGCTGTCAGTCGGCTTCCTCAGGGCGCGCGCCTGAGCTCACAATCGTGCCTCATCCTCTCAGAACGTGGGATCGACGCGGGCCGGGCCGCGAGCGCCGGCGTCCTGGCACCGCGATTTGCAGGCGCTCAGCCTGGCGGCCACGGCTGAGCGACGCTACGCCACGGCTCCTCGCGCCAGTCGGCGTAGGCCGTAGATGGGTCGTCTGTGGCAGTGCTCACCGAGGCGTCGTACCTGGCCGCGAGCGCGTTGACGGGATAGTGGGGCTCGTCCTTACGCCGTGAGCCAATCATCAGCACCGCGCAGGGGCCGTCGCCGGCACCGACGAAGACGTGCTCGCTCCCGGCCGGGCAGTGCACGAAGTCCCACTGGCACAGCCGCCGCTGCTCGCCGGCGAGGATCACGACGCACTCGCCGTGCAGGACGAGGAAGTCCTCCTGTACGGGCTCGCAGTGATAGCGCCCGCTCGGCTGGCCTGGCTCCATGACGCGAATGTTCACGCCCGTGTCAGGCCAGTGCTCGTCGCGGGGCTCGAGCTCGATGATCGTCGCGCGGCGCGGATGACTTCTGGCGGGCGCGTCGGCGAGGTTCACCACGAACGGCTGATCCACACCGCGAGCGTAGCTCGGCGGCGCGCTACCCGCGCGCGGTTGCAACTCGAAGGGTCGGGTCCTCGACACCTGGCAGGAGCGGAATGCAGGTCGTCAGCGCGGTGATCGCACCGCCGATGATCAGCGTGGACCGTACGCCGATCGCGTCCGCCAGGACGCCGGCGGCCACGAGCCCGAAAGGGCTGAGCGCGAAGCCGAACAGATAGTCCACCGACGCAACGCGCCCGAGCAACGCCTCGGGGACGCCCTCCTGGATGAGCGGGTTGAACATGACCGAGCCGTAGGCATCCAGTCCGTAGGTCACGAATGCGACGCCGCCGGCGAGCCACAGATCGGGGACGAACCCGAGCCCGAGGACGCCTACACCCGACAGGCCCCACCCGACCCACAGGTGCACGAGCCGGTGCCGCGGTGGTCTTCGTCGACCGGCGATCACCGTCGCGCTCGCGCCGCCGAGGCCACCGGCGGCGAGGACGAGGCCGAGGGCGACGCCGCCGCCGTGCAACACGTGTTTGACCAGTAGCGGGATCGTCGCGCCAAGCGGGGAGAACGCGACGAAGTTACCCAAAGATGCACCAAGCGTCGTCACCCAAAGCCAGCGTTGCGACGCACAGAAGCGCAGGCCCTCGCGCAGGTCCTCCAGCGGCGAATGGCCGCTCGGCATCGGCCCGGCGCGCGCGCTCATCGCGCAGATGGCGCCCGCGCTGATGAGAAACGATGCGGTGTCGATCCCAAAACCCCAGGCGGTACCGAGAAATCCGACGAGCAGTCCGCCGATCGCGGGGCCGATCAGGACTCCGGCCACCTGGAGGCTTGTCCCGTTGAGGGCGCTGCCGCCGACGAGCAGCTCGGTTGGGAGCAGCTCGGGCGTGATAGCCATCGCGGCAGGAAAGAAGACCGCATCACCGACGCCGAAGACGAAGGCCATCAACACGAGTGCGATCAGATCGATCCCGCCGGTCGCCACCAGCACCGTCACGACCGCGACCGCGCCGCCACGCGCGAGATCGGAGGCGAGCATCACCAGACGCCGCGGAACCCTATCCACGAGCACTCCGCCCGCGAGCGTGAGCAGAACCGCCGGCAGCAACCGCGCAGCCAGCACATACGAGAGACCGATCGCGCGGTGATCGAGGCGCAGCGCCTCGATCGCGAGAGTGACCGTGAAGACGCCGTCCCCGAGCTGGGAGACGGCCTGGCCGGACCACAACAGCGCGAAGTCACGATGCCTCAGCGGCTCGAAGTACCGATGTGATGGCATCGCCGGCCACACCATGCCAGGTTCCCCGGGCGGCAGACGAGGAAAATCGCCCGCGTGCTATCACGGCGCGCGACGCCCGAGACGGCCGTGCTGGCCGCCTCGGGCGCGCGGCGGGTGACGCTGTCTAACGAACCTCGAAGGTGGCGCTCGCTGAGGAGGCCGCGCCGCTCGTCGGCCTGAAGGCGGCCCTGATCTGTAGCTTCAGCTTGTGCCTGCGACGAACGTCCGCGATCGCCGCGTTGGTGAGAGGGATCTCGACGGTCATCGTCCCGGCGCCGTGGGATTTCCTGTGCTCGCTTCTCGCGTGTGCACCGGTGACCGTCACCGCGCCTGCAGACGGCACGAGCACCACCAGCACCAGCACGTGCCCCTTGATGCGATGGCTGATGATCTTCACCTTGCCGGGCGCCGTCGAGCTCTTGCCGGGGCTCCCAGCGCCCGGCGTGATGCTCGTCGACGTGCTCGTCATGCTGGTGTTGCTCGTCGTTGTCGATCCGCCGTTGGTCGTCGTCGTGGCACCTGGAGCGCTCGGGACGGTGGCGAGCGTCAGGCCGGTCGGGCCCGCGAGCGAGTCGAGCACGCCGCCGAGCGATCCGAGTGGCGTCGTCGTGCCGGATGCGGCCTCCAATGCTTCTTCACCCAGGCCGAGCTCGCTAGCCAGCTTGCCGGCGGCCATCCCGACCGTCGTTGCCGCCTGGCTCCCGGTCGTGGCGGCCGTGCTGCCGAGCTGACCGAGCACGGTCGCGAGCTCGCTGTCCAGTTCACCGTTGGCGAGCCTGCCGGCAAGCGTGCCGGCTAGTTCCGACGGGCTGCCGGTGGTGCCGAGCTCGTCCTCCAGCTGCTGTAGCTGGGTCGGTGCCAGCCCGCTGATGAGATTCGTCAAGATCTCTTCGAGCTCACCCGCTTGCAGGCTCCCGTGCAGCAGCGAGGCGACCTTGCCGAGCAGATGTGAGAGGACATCCGGGTTGGCCGCGGCATCGCCGAGCACGACGCCGAGGGCTTCGCCGGTCGTCACTTCCACGCCGGTCGCCGCCTTGACTTCGGCCAGCAGGTCCTGGAGTGTGCTGTTCGTCGGCAACAGCGCGATCAGGGAGTCGAGCGTACCGATCGGAACGGTGCTGAGCGCGGGGAGTTTCACCAGGGCGCTCGCGAGCTCACTCGATTCCAGGCCGAGGGCAGAGACGTTGATGTTGGCGAGTTCTCCGCTGTTGATGTTCACCGACGCGGGCGTCACCTGGCTCTCGCCGGCGCACGCGCCGACCGGCATCGCCGCCAACAGCGCGGCCACCGACATGCCCGTCACAGAGACGGCAAGACGGGAGCGCAGAACACTGTGCGAGCGGTTCGTACGGGTACTCAAATGCAAGAGGATCGCCTCCTGGGGATCGCAATAGGGACAGTCTTCGGAAGCGGCGTGTTTGCCACCGCAGCGGCCCCTTTACCCCGGCCCGGCGTGTGCATCGAGCGAGCGGACGAATGTTCCCGCTCCGTTTCAGCAGACGAGGCTGGCGCCCAGCCACGCAAACCTGCCGACGCGAGCCCGCTTCGACGGGCATATTGCGTTCCGTCTGGACATCCTGAGAAGCTGTTCCAGACTCTCCGCACCGTCGGGCGAAGGAATGTCCAACCGACGGCCACGGATGGCCTCAGCGGAGAGTCTCAAGCCGGGGGTGGAGAGCGGCGCGGCGTCGGTAGCCCCGAGAGCGCGTCGGATGCTCCGGATGGTCGCGGTGAACGCCCGCTGCTCGCGGCGCTTTGCACCTGCCGGCCGCGGCCTCCCCGCCGGCGCCGACGGCGCGTAGGATCAGGGCAAAAGCTCGATCGTCGAGAAACAGGGGTGCGCTAAGTGGCTCAGCCGCGGGTGAGGGTAGTGGTGGCGGACGATCATCCGTTCTATCGAGATGGGATCTCGCGCGGGATGTCGCTCGATGGGCGCATCGAGGTGGTTGGCGAGGCCGCCGATGGGCGCGAGGCGCTCGAGCTGATTGCGCGCGAGCAGCCCGATGTGGCCGTGGTGGATTACCAGATGCCCAACGTTGACGGGGTCGGGGTGGTGCACGCGCTGCGCCGAGACGGCATTGCGACACGCGTGCTGCTCGTATCGGCGCTCACCGACGGAGCGATTGTCTACCAAGCGCTCGAGGAGGGGGCGGCGGGCTATCTCGCGAAGGACGCCTCGCGCACGGAGATCATCGAGGCGGTGCTGAAGGTGTGGCGCGGGCAGACGGTGGTGCCGCCGGAGCTCGCCGGCGGCCTCGCCGACCAGATACGCCTCCGCGCCGAGTCCTCCGCGCCGGCATTGAGCCCGCGCGAGACGGAGGTGCTGCGCGCCTTCGCGAGGGGCTTGTCGATACCGCAGGTCGCGGGCGAGCTGTACCTCGCGCCGAGCACCGTCAAGACACACACCCAACGGCTCTACGAGAAGCTGGGGGTGTCCGATCGCGCCGCCGCCGTGGCTGCGGCCATGAGGCTGGGGCTTCTCGAGTAGCAGCGAACGCGCACGAGCCCCCGGGGGAGCTCGCGCGCGTCGGTGCTGGTTCGTCGCGAGTGGCTCGCGTCGCGCGTTGCTGTGTCATCTGATCAACCGCTGGCCGTGTCTCCCCGATATACGACGGTGAAGCTGAGGTGAATGGTGGTGGGCACATCGGCGCCCATCAGCTTGCAGTTGAAGGTCGTCTTTTCACCCCGGATGACGGGCGTGCAACGGTAGCCTTCGGATGTGTACGGGCTCTGGTAGCCGCCGTTGACGCCCTTGCGCACCACAGCAGCGACGCTCTTCTGGCTCCACCACGACTGCACCTTCGCTTCCGGCGCGGTGATCGTGGCTTTCACCTGCACGGTGTTGCCCTTCGCGAGCGCCATCGGCTTGACCGTCACCTTGTATTCCTTGTTGATCGGCTTGACCGTGTTGCTGGGCTTGGCGGCGAGCGCCCCGGCGGGCACGACCGCGAGACATGCGCCCATCAGCACGATCGCGGCGATGCAGCGTGAGCGTAGGCGCGAGCACTTGTTGGCGGCGGCGGAGTTGGTGTGGGTGTTCGGGCGGTTCATCGTTGTTCCCTTCGTTTGGTTTCTTGTGTTTGCAGCGACACGAGTAGGTTCGCTCCAAACCGTCATATGCACAGTCCCCCATCCGGCCTGTGTGCCAGTGGGGGTGCGGGTCCACCGTCGGTTCGACCCACTGTCCCCCGTCTGGGGGACACGCCCGCTAACGTCGCTCCAGCGGTAGCTCGACCTCGCCGACGGTGCCGCGCTCGCCGCGCCTGAGCTTGAAGCTGCCGCCCGCCGCCATCACACGCACTCGCTGGGAGCTCACGCCGACGTGCCCATCGGCGAGGCGCTGCTCGAGCACGCGCTCATCGATGCCAAGGCCGTCGTCGGTGACGGTGAGCCGGACGTGCCCGTCGTGGCGCTGCAACGCGATCTTCACGGCGTGCGCGTGCGCGTGCCTGGTGACGTTGGTGAGGAGCTCGCGCGCGGCAGAATAGAGCAGGTAGTCGGCGGAGCTTCGCGTCGAGTCGTCGAAGCCCTCCGCAACCAGCTCGATCTCCAACTCGCCGCGCTCGGCGGTGGTTCGCACGAGCTCGCGCAGCGCGTGCAGCAAGCCCGCCTGCTCGAGCACCGCCGGATGCAACTGGCTCACCTTCGCGCGCAGCAGCGCCGCCGACTCGCGCAACGCGAGCTCCACGCGATCGAGCGAGGTGGCATCCCCGCGTCGGGCGTCATCGATGTCTTGCCTGGCAGCGAGCAGGTACTGAAGCGCCCCGTCGTGAAGCTCCTCCGCGAGCGCGCCCCGTGCGCGACTCTCGACGTCGACGAGTTCGCCGAGGAGGCGAGTGCGATCGTCTGCGAGCGCGGCGATCGTGAGAACGCGCGAGCGCTGGATGGAGGACAGCAGCACGCACGCCACGCTGAGCCCCGCGAGCACGACGGTGCGCAGCACGATTGAAGCCGACGGCTCGGCGTTCGCGTTCTGCGCAGCGATGAGCGAAGCCAGGTAGACGACCACCGCCGGCCCAGCGACGGCCGCGGCGACGCCGGGGCGTAGCTGGGTGCCGGCGAGCACCGGCAACACGAAGAAGCCGTTGACAAGCACGTCGGCGGTCCAGCTCTGCTCGGACTGGCTCGCCAGCACGCTCAGCACCCCCAGCGCCAGCAGGTCCACGAACAGCGCCAGCCACGCAAGGCGGATCGCGCGCTCGCTCCCGCGCAGAGACACCCAGCCGATGCCTACCGCCAACGCCGCATACAGCGCCACTGTGACGTAGCAGGCGGTGCGGTAGTTCGCGGGGGGCACGGCTATCACCGTCACCGTCACGAACACCACGAGCACCGCTCGCAGCAGCTGCTGGACGCGCAGCCCTCGGAGCGCGTGCTCGAGCAGGATCGCGAACAGCCGCGGGTCGCGACGCACCTCGGCGACGCTCAGGCGCCGCGGCTCGTCAACCATGCCGCCTGCCGGAATGCCGCCTGGCGCGGACGCGGCAACTGCGCGCTGCCCGCTCGCGGGTGGAGCTTCCCGGCTTCACCTGCACCCCAAGCTCCTTTCGCCGCCTGACAGCCGGATGTGGAGGATCATACGGGCCGTCGCGAGCGGCTACCGACGATGTCGCAATCACTCATTCCAGAGCCATTTACTCCGATCGGGACTAGCGGATCAGACTAGCGTTTTGATGCGGCTTTGCGGGGGTCCGTGGTCGTTTCGGGTCGGCAATCGGGATGCGTCCCGAGATGAGGCATCGCGCACTCGAGCTCGATTCGTGATGCCATACGTCATGTGTGGTAGATTCAGCGCGTGGTAAAGACGACGATCTATTTGCCGGACGAGCTTCACCAAGGGATCAAGCACGCGGCCAAG
Organism: uncultured Solirubrobacteraceae bacterium; assembly: GCA_963759265.1. GTDB lineage: Bacteria > Actinomycetota > Thermoleophilia > Solirubrobacterales > Solirubrobacteraceae > Palsa-744. The sequence goes on along the minus strand of CAVWYR010000001.1, from coordinate 2,102,997 downwards.
GAGCGCGGCACCAGCGAGGCTGAGCTGATTCGCACGGCCGTCCGTCACGAGCTGCTAGGCGCCCCCGCAGATCAGCAGGAACGCGCGCAGCGGCGTGGCCGCCTGCTGGCGGCGATGGGCAAGCTCGACAGCTCCGCCTACCCCGCCGACTACCTCGATGAGCTGCGCGCCCAGTGGCGCGACTGATCGTTCTCGACACGAGCGTCGCAATAGCCGCGCTCTCGGCCGATGACGCGCACCATGACGCGGCCATGAACGCCCTCGCCGGCGCGAGCGATAACGATCTCGTGCTCGCCGCCACGACCAGGGCGGAGATCCTCGTTGGACCCGCACGCGCCGGCGGCAAGGCGCTCATGGCCGCTCGCGACTTCGCAGACGGCTGCGAGACGATCCCCGTCGGCGCCGCCATCGCGGACGACGCAGCATCGCTGAAGGCCCGCCACCGCGGCCTCAGCCTGTCTGACGCAATCGCGCTGGTTGTCGCTGAGATGATCGACGCCGACTCCGTGTGGACATTCGATCGGCGCTGGCGCGACGTTGATCAACGCGTCACGATTCCCTAGTCGATCGCTTTCCTGAGGCCGGCTTCGAGCACCGCCAGCGAAACTCAAAAGCCGATCAAAGGCCCCGGCCAGCCCGCCTGACAGGTCAGTCAGATGCTTGACGCACCAGTCGAGGCACGCCCGCAACCACCCATTCCAAAGCCATTTCCTCCGATCGGGGCGGCGGGATTCGAACCCACGACCCCCTGCTCCCAAAGCAGGTGCGCTACCAGGCTGCGCCACGCCCCGTGCCCGTAAGGGTAGACCCCCTGACGGCATGCGCGCGCGAGCGGTCGCGCTGCTAGCCTCCGCCACCGCCCATGGCCGACGTCCAACCTCTGCGCGCACTGCACTATGACCGAGCCGTCGTAGGCCCCCTTGAGGAGGTCGTCGCACCGCCGTACGACGTGATCGATGCGAGCCAGCGCGCCGCGTTGCTGGCGCGCTCGCCGTTCAACGTCGTCGCGGTCGACCTTCCCCAGGGCGAGCCGGGCGGGCCGGATCCGTATCGAGCGGCGGGCGAGGTGTTCGAGACCTGGCAGCTCGAGGGTGCGCTGGTGCGCGACCGCGAGCCGGCGCTGTGGGCGCATACGCAGGACTACACCGGCCCGGATGGACGCGCGCGCACGCGCCGCGGCTTCTTCTGCCGCGTGCGCATCGAGGAGTACGGCCCCGGGCGCGTGCGCCCGCACGAGCGCACCCATCCTGGCCCGAAGGAGGACCGGCTGCGTCTCACGCGGGCGACGCGCGCGAACATCTCCCCCATCTTCTCGCTGTACTCGGACCCGAACGAGGCGGCGTGGCAGGCCCTCGCACCGGTCACGGAGGAGCCGGCGTGGGCGCAGATCACCGACGCGGACGGCACCGTGCACCGCCTCTGGCGCGTCTCGGACCCGGCTGCGATCGCGACCGTGCAGGGCGCGACGCGCGGCGCCGAGCTGCTGATCGCCGACGGCCACCACCGCTACGAGACGATGCAGGCGTACGCCGAGGAGGTGGACGCGGCGGGCGGCTCAGCGGACGGCGAGCACCACTACATGCTCATGTGCCTCGTCGCGCTCGAGGACCCCGGGCTGACGGTCTTTCCCACGCACCGCCTGATCGGCGGCCTCGACGACGAGCGCCGCGGGGCGCTCGAGCGAGCGCTGCAACGCGACTTCGAGATCGTCGAGGTGCCGATCGAGGAGATCGCTCCGGCGCCCGGGGAAGGACCGCTGCAGCTTGGCTACTTCGATCGCCGCGAGGGACGCGCGCTGCGCCTTACGATCTCCGACCAGGCAATCGCCGACGCCGCGCTGCCGGGCTGCTCCGAGGCGTACCGCCACCTCGACACGGGCGTGCTGGAGACGCTGTTGCTGAAGAACGCGCTCGGGTTGAGCGACGATGACATCGCGCACTTCAACGGCCTCTTCTACGCGCGCGACACCGCGGAGGCTCTGGCGATGGTGCGATCTGGCGACTACGACGCAGCTTTCCTGATGCGTCCGACACCCGTCGGTCAGGTTCGCGACGTCGCGGCGGCGGGCGAGAACATGCCCCCGAAGTCGACCTACTTCTTCCCGAAGCTGCTCACCGGGCTGCTGTTCAACCCGCTCGGCTGAGACGGCCGAGCGCCGCAGTATGATCAATGTACAAGGACTAAGTAGCAGCGATTTGAGGGGATCTAAATGACTCAGACGCAAGGGCTCACACGGATGAAAGCCTCCGCGCGACGTGACGGCGCGAGCTTCAGACACGCGGTTCAGGTGCGCGACCACCAGCTGACGATCGACGAGCCGCTCGACGCCGGCGGAGACGATACGGGCCCTGACCCTCAGGAGCTGCTGGCTGTGAGCCTCGCGACCTGCACGGCGATCACGATGGAGATGTACGCGGCGCGCAAGGGCTGGGACATCGGGCACGTGGAGGTCGACGTCGAGTACAGCCCCGCCGAGCGCGGCGCACCGACGAAGTTCCAGCTCGTGATGCGACTCCCGGACAACGTTCCCGAGGAGCAGGTCGAACGCTTGAGGGTGATCGCCGCGAAGTGCCCGGTGCACCGTGTGCTCGACGGTGAGGTCATGTTCCAGGAGCGGGTTGAGCGCGTTCACATGGCCGCCTGAGTCATCGACTCCGGCGAGCTCCGATGACGCAGGCCCGGCCGAGCAGGTCCCGGCCGCGGTGCTCGTGGCGCTGTTTCTCGCCGCTCGCGTGCCGGCCGGTGCGCAAGAGCCTTATGTCGTGCTCACCAAGCGCCGCTCCGATCTGCGACGCCACGCCGGCGAGATCTCCTTCCCGGGAGGGCGCAAGGACGCCGAGGACGCAGACCTGCTGGCGACAGCGCTACGCGAGACCGAAGAGGAGATCGGGCTTGCGCGCTCGCGCGTGCAGCTGCTCGGCGAGCTCCCCCCCACCTCGACGTTCGTCACGAACTACGTGATTCAGCCGTTCGTCGCGACGATCTCCGCCGGCACGGACTGGAAGGTCTCGGCCAGCGAGGTCGAGGCCGTGCTCGAGCTGCCGTTGAGCGCGCTGCGCGCGGGTCGCACGCGAACGCGCCTGCAGCGGCGTGGCATCAGCTTCGAGACCGACGCGTACGTCGTCGATGAGCACCTCATCTGGGGTGCGACCGCGCGCATCCTCGAGAACCTGCTCGAGCGACTGCGCGAGCGCGGGCCCGCCGGCCAGCTGTCGCTGGCCTAGCGAGCGCGGCAAGCGACCTCTAGCTCGGCTGCGGCACGAGCCGGATGTACGGGCGGGGCTCCTCCCAGCCATCCGGGTAGATCTCTTTGGCCTGATCGTTGGAGACCGAGCCGGCGATAATCACCTTCTCGCCCTGCTGCCAGTTGACGGGCGTCGCGACCTTGTGCTGAGCGGTCAGCTGCAGCGAGTCGATCACTCGCAGCACCTCGTCGAAGTTGCGACCGGTCGTCATCGGGTAGACGAGGATCAGCTTGACCTTCTTGTCGGGCCCGATCACGAACACGTTGCGGACCGTCTGGTTGTCCGCCGGGGTGCGCGTCAGCGGGTCGCCCGACGTGCTCGCCGGCAACATGCCGTAGAGCTTTGACACGTTGAAGTCACTGTCGCTGATGATCGGGTAGTTCGGGGCCGTGCCCTGTGTCTCCTCGATGTCCTTCGCCCACGCCTCGTGATTGTCGAGCGCGTCGACCGACAGCCCGATGATCTTCACGTTGCGAGCGTCGAACTCGGGCTTCGCTTTCGCCATGTAGCCGAGCTCGGTCGTGCACACCGGCGTGAAGTCCTTCGGATGCGAGAACAGCACAGCCCAGGAGTCACCGATCCAATCGTGAAATTTGATCCGGCCCTCAGTCGTGTCCGCCTCGAAGTCGGGGGCCTCGTCGCCAAGTTGCAGCGCCATTGTGTCGCTCCTTTCTCGACAGTGGTCCTAGCCAAAGTCGCGCAGGTGACCGCCCGTTTATGAATCCGGATCGGCTTTACGGGGATTGCTTTTAGGATAGCGCGCGGGGGGTCCGCGCCAGGCTCCGAAGCGCACGAACGCGCTCAGGCTTCGGGAGTCCAGCCCGACAGACCCGAGAAGGCGACCTCAAGCTTCTCGGTGTCCTGCGCAGGCCCGGCGCTTCCCCGCCGCCGCGGCCACAGACCGCCGGCGATCATCCCCGCTGAGCCGACGATCGCCAGCCACGCTCCCGCGCGCAGCGGCAGTTCCAGATACGCCGCATCGCCGGTCGGGCGCACGAACACGCGATAGAGCACGCAGATCATCGCCAGCGCGCCCAGCAGGGCGATCCAGCTCCGTGTCGCGTCGAAGTCGGCCGGCTCGTTGCGCGCGACCGAGACGAGGGATATGAGGATCCCGAGCCCGGCGAGTATCAGCAGCATCGGGCCGATCCGCTTGAACGCCTGGTGGGCGCTTATGGAGCCGAGCTGGCGCCCGGCGAGCGAGCTCAGCTGCGCGTGCTCGCTGTCGAGCTTTTCCTGCAGGGCGGCGTTGCCGAACTGCGCGGCAAGCTGGCTGTCCTGCTGCTCGACCAGCCCTACGCCGCTAGCGCTGAGGCCAACGCCGTACCACGGCAGGAACACCGCGAGGCCGAGCACGACGGCGCCAAGCGCGCACGCGAGGAAGCCATACGGGCTGCGCTCGCGTGCCATCAGCGCTGTGGAGTCCAACCGGACAAACCCCGCCACACGCCCGGCGTGGGCGCCCCTGACGGCGCGCCAGAGCCGACGCGTCGCGGCCACATGCCGCCGAGCATCATCGCGAGCGACGCGAGCAGTGCCAGCCATGGCCCCTCGAGCACCGACAGCGACACGGTCGCGCCGGCCGCTCCCGGCGGATCGAGAATGCGGTAGAGCGCACAAGCCGCGCCGACCGCGCCCAACAGCGTGACCGAGCCGCCGGCGCCACCTGGGACGGGCGCGCCTGCACGCATCAGCGGCAGCAGCGCGTCGAGCATCGCCAAGCCAGCAAGGACCAACAGAAGGATCCTCATGTCGGGAAGCGCATCGCGCGCGCTGATCACCGTCAGCTGTCCGCCGGCCGCGGTGCCGACACCGCTGTGCACGGTCGAGATCAGCCGATACCACGGCAGGAAGGCTGCGACGGCGAGCGCGATCGCGCCTACCGCCGACATCGCCAGGCCATACCGGGAACGATCGCCAGCCACCATGCTCGCAACATCGGTGACGAGCTTTCGCGGCTTGACCGATGTGAGCGATTATGCGCGCATGAGCAGCGACGCTACCGACGCGCCGGCGTCCGCCAGCCACGCATCGATGTCGGCTGGATCGGCGAGCAGAAAGGAAGTCGGAATCGCGTTGCGCTGGGTCACAGCGCGCACGATGCTCTGCCCTTCGCGCGCGAGCTCGCCGGATCGCCCGCTGCCGCGCGCCTCGTAGATGAATCCGCGCACGGTCGTGTCGATCGCCTGCGTGAGGAAGAACTCCAGCCGCGAGCTGTGGAGCGCTTCGAGCTCCTGCTCGGCGCCACTCGCGCAGCCCAGCAGCCAGCAGAGAATCGTGACGCTGTCGAGCGCACCGCGCAACGTCGCGAGCCGATCAGGCGTGCCGATCCAGCACTCGGCGCCACTCGCCTCGATCGCCGCTCGCGACTGCTCGCTGCGCGCTGTGATGCGCACCGCGTGGCCATCGCTGGTCATCGCCTCGGCCAGGCGCCGACCCCGGCAGCCCCCGGCCACGATCAGTATCCGCGCCACGGCGCGCCATCTTACGCGCCGTCGCGCGCCACCCGGCGGCAGCGCAGCCGGGGAGCCTCGACTACCATCCCGCTGCCCGTCATGACCGAGACCCGGCCAACAGAACCCGACGTAGTGACGATGGAGAAGATCGTCGCGCTGTGTAAGCGGCGCGGCTTCGTCTTCCCTTCCTCGGAGATCTACGGCGGCGTCGGCTCGACATATGACTACGGCCACTACGGTGTGCTGCTGAAGACGAACGTCAAGAACGAGTGGTGGCGCGCGATGCTGCAGGAGCGCGACGACATCGTCGCGATCGACTCAGCGATCCTCCAGCACCCGAAGGTGTGGGAGGCCTCGGGCCACCTCGCAGGCTTCACCGATCCGCTGGTCGATTGCAAGACGTGCGGCCAACGCTTTCGCGCAGATCACCTGCAGGAGCTCGCGTGCGGTCGCAAACCGTCGAAGCACCCGGGCGAAACCGACGAGTGCGATCTGACCGACGCACGCGACTTCAACCTGATGTTCGAGACGACGATCGGCCCCGTCAAGGAGTCCGGCGCAACCGCGTACCTGCGCCCGGAGACCGCGCAGGGCATCTTCATCAACTTCAAGAACGTGCTGCAGTTCTCGCGCAAGAAGCCCCCGTTCGGGATCGCGCAGGTCGGTAAGTCCTTCCGCAACGAGATCACTCCCGGCAACTTCATCTTTCGCACGCGCGAGTTCGAGCAGATGGAGATGGAGTACTTCGTCCCGCCCGATCAGGCACAGCAGTGGTTCGAGCACTGGCTCTCAGAGCGCGAGCACTGGTACACCGAGCTCGGCATCCGCCCCGATCACCTGCGCCTGCGCGCGCACGACGCGGACGAGCTCTCGCACTACTCATCGGGGACGAGCGACGTCGAATATCTCTTCCCCATCGGCTGGTCGGAGCTCGAGGGGATCGCCAATCGCGGCGACTTCGACCTCACACAGCACGCGCTGTTCTCCGGCGAGAAGCTCGAGTACTTCGACCAGGCCAGCGGTGAGCGCTACGTGCCACACGTGATCGAGCCGGCCGCCGGGGCTGACCGCGCGACGCTCGCGTTCCTCGTCGACGCCTACGACGAGGAAGTCGTCGAGCGCGAGGGTACAGGCTCGGGCGAGATGCGCACGGTCCTTCGCCTGCACCCACGGCTCGCTCCCGTGAAGGCGGCCGTGCTGCCGCTCGTGAGCAAGGACGGGCAGCCCGAGCTCGCGCGCGAGGTCCACCGTGCGGTGCGCGCGCGCGCGCATGCCGAGTACGATGACGGCGGCGCGATCGGCCGGCGCTACCGCCGCCAGGACGAGATAGGTACGCCGCTGTGCCTTACGATCGACCACCAGAGCATCGAGGACAACACGCTCACGTTGCGCAATCGTGACTCGCTCGCACAGGAACGACTGCCGATCGAGGGCATCGCCGAGGAGATCGAGCGACGCACGCTCGCGTCGTGGAGCACCCCCAAGTTGACGACCCGATAGGAGAGGGATGGACTTCGACCTGACCGACGAGCAGCGCCTGATCAAGCAGACGGCGCGCGAATTCACCGACAAAGAGATCGTCCTGCAGTCGCGTGAAAACGCACGCAACCACCATTTCGACGTTGAGATGGTCAAGAAGGTCGCCGACCAGGGCTACCTCGGCGCGATCGTGCCGCAGGAGTACGGCGGCGCCGGCCTTGACTATTTCAGCTACGGCCTGGTGGTCGAGGAGATCGGGCGCGGCGACTCGGCCGTGCGCACGGTGATCTCGGTGCAGACCTCGCTGGTGTGCTCGGGCATCGTCAAATTCGGGACCGAGGAGCAGAAGCGCAAGTACCTGCCGAAGCTCTGCTCGGGCGAGTGGCTCGGCTGCTTCGGGCTGACCGAGCCGGACACCGGCTCAGACGCCGCCAACCAGAAGACGCGCGCGAAGAAGACCGACTCCGGCTGGGTGATCAACGGCGCGAAGATGTGGATCTCGATGGCCAATTACGCGAAGGTCGCGCTGATCTTCGCGCAGACCGATCCCGAGCTCGGACACAAGGGCGTCGCGTGCTTCCTCGTCGACACCGACCAGCCCGGCTACACCTCGCAGACGATCGAGCACAAGATGGGCCTGCAGGCGTCCGACACCGGCTCGATCTCGCTGGAAGACGTCGAGGTCTCAGACGAGGACATGCTCGGCGGCGTCGGCGACGGCTTCAAAATCGCGATGTCGAACCTCGACTCGGGGCGCTATTCGGTGGCCTCGGGCTGCGTCGGCATCTGCCAGGGATGCGTCGAGGAGTCGGTCAAGTACGCGAAGGAGCGTGAACAGTTCGGCAAACCGATCGCGAGCTTCCAGCTGGTGCAGGCGATGATCGCCGACATGGTGCTCAAGACGGAGGCCTCGCGCCTGCTCGTGTGGCGTGCGGGGTTCCTCAAGGACAAGGGCCGCCCGAACACGATCGAGACCTCGATCGCGAAGCTGCACGCGACCGAAGCGTCGCTCGAGTGCGCGAACCTCGCGATCCAGATCCACGGCGGCGCCGGCTACGTCGATGACCACCCGGTCGAGCGCTATTTCCGCGACGCGCGCGTCACGACGATCTACGAGGGCACCTCGCAGATCCAGAAACTGATCATCGGGCGCGGCATGACCGGGATCAACGCGCTCGTGCCTGCCTGAGGCGCGCGCGAGGAGATCGAGCCGGTGTCCACCCACGAGCAGATACGACAGGATGAGAAGGCCGGCTCCGCCGGCGGGGAGGGCAGGCCGGCGTCCGTGATCGGCGTGCTGGGAGCCGGCACGATGGGTGCCGGCATCGCCCAGCTCGCGGCTCGCTCGGGGGCGCGCACGCTGCTGCACGACCCCTTCCCCGAGGCGCTCGCGCGCGGCATTGCGAGCGCCGAGGACGGGCTGCGCAAAGAAATGCTGAAGGGCAAGCTGAAGGAGGAGGACGCGGCGGCGGCCTCCGAGCGCCTCGAGCCGGCCGAGGACCTGGCGGCATTCGCGGACTGCGCGCTCGTGATCGAGGCGGCTCCTGAGCGCCTCGAGCTCAAGCACGAGATGTACGCGAAGCTCTCGGAGATCGTCAGCGAGGAGTGCGTGCTCGCGACCAACACCTCCTCGCTGCTCGTGACCGCGATCGCGACAGGCGCGAGCAACCCGCGGCGCGTCGTCGGCATGCACTTCTTCAACCCCGCGCCGCTGATGCGCCTGTTGGAGGTCGTCGCTGGGGTCGAGTCCTCGCCGCAGGCGCTCGCGCTCGCGCGAGCAACCGGCGAGGCGATGGGCAAGACGGTGATCATCGCCAAGGACGGGCCGGGCTTCATCGTCAACCGCTGCAACCGCCCGTTCGGGCTGGAGGCGCTGCGCCTGCTGCAGGAGCAGATCGCTGACGTGCAGAGCATCGACCGCATCTGCCGCATGGAGGGCGGCTTTCGCATGGGTCCGTTCGAGCTGATGGACCTCGTCGGCGTTGACACCGGTCTTGAGATCTCCAAGAGCTTCTATGAGCAGAGCTTCGGCGAGCCGCGCTGGCGCCCGTCGATGATCGCCGCGCGCTATGTCGCGGCGGGTCTGTACGGGCGCAAGAGCGGGCGCGGCTACTACGACTACGGCGACGGGGCCGGCAGGCACCGACCGGCCGATCCCGAGCCGCTGAAGGCAGGCTCGCCGGGGAGCGACGGCGAGGGCGTCGTCGTGATCGCGGGCGAGGGCCTGCTCGCCGAGGAGTTGCGCGCAGCTGCGAGCGCCGCCGGCTACGAGGTGCGCTCGCCGTTCGCGCCGACCGGCGGCGTGCTGCCCGCGCTGGCGATCGACTGCGACGCCAGTCCCACGCCGCGCGAGCAGGACGCGAACACGGGCGCGAGCAAGCCCGACCGCCGCGGCACCTCACAAGCTCAGCGGGGCGCGCGCGTGCTGCTGTGCGCGGCCGGGTCGCTCGGCGCGCTGGACCCCGCCGGCAGCGCGGTCGGCTTTCACGTGCTCGGGCCGTTCGAGCAAACCGGGCTGGTCGAGCTGACGCGCAGCGACAGCTCCTCGCCTGTCGCCGCCGCGCGCGCGCAGCGTTTCTTCGAGGTGCTCGGCAAGCACGTCGTGTGGGTCGGCGACGCCCCCGGGCTGGTGCTCGGCAGGATCGTCTGCCAGGTGATCAACGAGTCGGCGTTCGCGCTCGGTGAAGGCGTCGGCGCGGCGCAGGACATCGACACGGGGATGATGCTCGGGCTGAGCCACCCGCGCGGACCGCTCGAGTGGGCTGACGCGGTCGGCCTGGACCACGTCGTGACGGTGTTGGGCGCGCTCTGCGAGGAGTACCGCGAGGAGCGCTACCGTCCCGCTCCGGCGCTGCGCCGTCTCGTCCAGGCCGGGCGGCTGGGACGCGCGGCAGGCGGAGGCTTCTTCGACTACGAGGACTAGAGCGCGCGCAACAGAGCCCCAGCCGATCTCACGTTTGCCGGCTGACTCGCGTTTAGCACTCGTGAGCCCTGAGCTGCCGCCCTTCCAACGCTTTCTCGACACACACCGCGACGCGGTATGGCGCTTTCTCGTCTCGACCGTCGGTCCGAGCGAGGCCGACGACTGCTTCCAGGAGACGTTCATCGCCGCGCTGCGCGCGTACCCGCGGCTGCGTGGCGACTCGAACCTGCGCGCGTGGGTTCTCACGATCGCCCACCGCAAGTCGCTCGACGCCCACCGCGCACGGGCGCGGCGCGCGCTGGCGCTCGCGGACATCGCCGCCGCCCAGGACGGCGGCGCCGCCCAGCGCGACGCACGCCCATCGGCGCCTGACGAGACGCTTTGGCAGGCCGTGGACGAGCTGCCTGCGCGCCAGCGTTCGGCGGTCGTCCTGCGCTACGTCGCAGATCTTCCTCATCGCGACATCGCCGCCGCGATCGGCTGCTCGGAGCCGGCCGCACGCCGGTCGCTGCACGAGGGACTAATGAAGTTGAGAAAGGTGGTGGGCACATGAGCAAGCGAACAAAGAGTGCGGCAACGAGCGCCGCAGGCGATCCGTGCACGGCGCTCGATGACGCGCTTGCGCGCGGGCTGCGTGCTCGCGGCACGCGAGCAGCACACTGGTCGAGCGAGGCCGCGCAGTCCGCGAGCAGCCAAGCAGCAGCCGCGGCAGCCGGGCGCGTGGGCGCTCGCATCGCTGCGGAGGGCCTCGCGGACGTGAGCTACGCGCCCGTCGAGTCGCCGTTCGGACGGCTGCTCGTGGCGGTGAGCAGGCGCGGGCTGGTGCGCGTGGCCTTCCCCGAGGAAAACGTCGACGCGGTGCTCGAGCTGCTCGCGCAGCGGATCTCACCGCGGATCATCGAGTCACCGGGGCCGCTCGAATCGGTGCGACGCGAGCTCGAGGAGTACTTCAGCGGCGCGAGACGGAGCTTCGATCTGCCGCTGGACTGGAGGCTCATCGGGAGCTTTGCACACCGCGTGCTGCAGGTGACATACGCGATTCCCTACGGCCGCGTGCTCAGCTATGGCGAGGTGGCCGCCGATGCGGGCAGCCCGCGTGGCTCCCGCGCCGCCGGCAACGCGCTTGGCGCGAACCCGATCCCGATCGTGATTCCCTGCCATCGCGTCGTGCGCGCCGGCGGCGCGCTCGGCGGCTACGGCGGCGGACCGCAGCGCAAGCGCTGGCTGCTCGAGCTCGAGGGCGCCTTGCAACGCGACAGCTGAGCCACGGGCGGGCCTGCGAGTCAAGACTCGGCAGGCCGCGCGGGCGGAAGCCCGGCGGCGTCCGCGGCCCGGGCCTGGACAGGGCTCGCGGCCCGCTCGGATTCGCGCTCAGCTTCTCGCTGGCGCGCTCGACGGCAGCGCTCGGGCAACTCCTCGAGCAATCGTGCCCCCTCACCTCGATCGCGGTCGCGCAGGACCGCGTGCACTCTGCGCCCGGCCGTGTCGAGATGCATGCTGGAAAGCGCGAGCGAGCGCTGGATCGGGCCTTCGAGCAGGCGCACGCTCTGAACCTTGGCCAACGGCACCCAGTCGGTCACACGCTGCAGCCGGCCGCTGGTGGTGACCGCATAGCGCTCGTTCGCCCCCCACGACAGGTGGCGAAAGCGCAACGGCGACTTCCAGCGTGCACGGGCCGGTGGCGCCAGTCTCTGCTCGGGCAGGCCGGGCAGCACCCTGGCGAGAAGACACGCCGCCTGCTCGCGACTTCCGACCGGCAGCAGGGCGCGGGCGGATTTCGACTGGTTGCGGTCCTGGCGCCCCTTGGACTTCTGGCTGGCGACGTCCACCTCCAAGCGGCACCATCCGAACGGCCGCCAAGCCAAGGGCTCAACCATGCGGACCGCTTGGATGCGTCCGCGGGGGATCGTCTCGGCCGATGTTTCCACGAGACCCGAGCGCAGTCGCAGCCCCTCGGCGGTGTCAGCGACGGTGAGGCGGTAATCGCCGTTGAAGCGGCGAAACAGGGAAAAGGCGAGCGCGAGCAGGCCCAGGGCTCCGATGCTGATCGCGGCCGCAGCAACACCGGGGGCGAGCACGGCCAGCACGAGGAGCGTCACGAGCGCCAGCTCCAGGACCAGGCCACTCCCGCTGAGCAGGATGGATGCGAACAGCCGCCCGGGCGCGACGCGCACCAGCGTTTGCTGCGGCTCGGCTGGCGTCGTCGCCGGCGTCACCTCGGCGGCGCCGCGACTGAGAGCCAGCAGGCGGACGCGCAACGTCTCGGCCTCGGTGTTGCTCAGGTAGGCGAGCCGTCCCGCCTTGCCGCCGCCGCTGGCCACGCGGATGCGCAGCTCGGTCACGCCGAAAACCCTGGCAAGGCCGGGCCGGACGGTGTCGATCGCCTGGATCTGGCTGAGCGGGAAGCGTTCGGAGGTGCGCCGGATGAGGCCGCTGTCCACGCGTAGGACGCCACCCTCGACCCGCCATCTCGTTACCAGCCATGAGATCACGCCCAGCACGAAGACCACCACGAGGATCACAAGGGGAACCAGTGCGCCGGCGAGCGAGCCGTGCCGGCTGCCACCTGTCGGGATCAACAGGACCACGACGATCGCGATCAGCCCCCGGCCCGTCCGAACCAGCGGGGAGAGGGGATGCAGCCGCTGCCACTCGCCCCCCAACCCAGCTATCGCGTGTGGGTCCGGGGCTGATGGCGTGCCCGCCGGCGCTAGCCCGCCCGGCTCGCTCACAGCCCCATCGCGTGAGACTCGCCGAGGGAGGTCAGCTGGTCGCGCAGGCGGGCGGCCTCGACAGTGGGCAGGCCGGGGATGCGCGCGTCGCTTGCGGCCGCCGCGGTGTGCATCTGCACGGTCGCCAGCCCGAAGGCCCGCTCGAACGGTCCGGCGGTCACCTCGACGTACTGCATCCGCCCGTAGGGGATGACCGACATTCGCCGGAACATCACGCCGCGCCGGACGAGCAGGTCCTCCTCGCGCTCCGCGTATCCCCAGGCCCGCACCCGCCGCCCGGCGATGACGTCGGCGATCGACCCGAGGACGATCACGCACAGCACCGCCACGCCGGCGGCGAGCGTCGCGCCGAGAGCGACGCTCACGCCGATCGCGAGGATCAGCGCGACGAGCGTGGTCGTGGCCACCTCATAGCGGCGCAGCACCCGCAGCCGGGGCGAGGGTGCGATCCAGACCTGTTCTGCTTCGTTGAGATCCGCCTCGACTGCCACGCTCGCGACGATACCCGCGCCGCGATCTGTCCAATCCGTGACGCCGAGCTCCTTAGGCGGGCTCTGCCGCCGACGCCCACTGGGTCGTCGTCGGATCGCCGGCGGGCATCTCCTCGGGCACCGGGACCCCAGGCGTGTCACGCAGGTACCACTCGGCGTCGAGCGCGGCCTCACAGCCGGACGCGGCGGCGGTGATCGCCTGGCGGTAGGTGTGATCGACGAGGTCGCCCGCGGCGAACACGCCGGGGCGATTGGTCCGTGTGGAGGACCCCGCGGTGACGACGTAGCCGTTCTCGTCAACGTCGATCTGCCCGCGCACGAGCTCTGACTGCGGCTCGTGGCCGATCGCCACGAACGCACCGGAGATCGGTATCTCGCGCTCCTCCCCGGTCTCGGCGTGCACGAGCACGGCGTGTCCGAGCGCGCCGTTCTCGCCGCCGACGAGCTCGCGCACCGTGTACGGGGTCAACAGCTCGATGTTGGCTTGCTCGCGGGCCCGCTCGAGCATGATCCTCGAGGCGCGAAACTCGTTGCGGCGATGTACGACGGTCACCTTCGAGGCGAACTTCGACAGGAAGATCGCCTCCTCCATCGCAGAGTCTCCGCCACCAACGATGATCGTCTGCGCGTCGCGGAAGAACGCCGCGTCGCAGGTCGCGCAGTAGCTGACGCCGCGCCCGGACAGCTCCTGCTCGCCGGTCACCCCCAGCTTCTTGTGCTCGGCGCCCATCGACAGCACGACGGTGCGCGCCCGATACTCGGTGTCGCCGACCCACACGCTGTGCACGCCAGCAGGCTCGCTGGAGAGCTCGACCCGATCGGCCTGGTCGGTGACCAATCGCGCGCCGAAGCGCTCGGCCTGGTCGCGGAACTTCTGCATCATCTCCGGACCCATCACGCCCTCGGGAAACCCCGGGTAGTTCTCGACGTCGGTCGTCTGCTGCAGCAGCCCGCCCCAGGCGAAGCCCTCGATCACCAGCGGATGCAGGTTCGCGCGCGCGGTGTACAGCGCAGCCGTGTAGCCGGCCGGACCGCTGCCGATGATGATCACGTTCTCCACCTTCGATGACGACGCGACGTCGCTCATATCTTCTCCTGGTGACCTCGACACGCCCGATCAGGGCGCTTTACTTTGTAAAGTATAGCATCGCACCTGGCATTGCAATGCGATCACGAGCCCTGTAGCGCACCCGCGGGCTCAGACCCGGCCGGCCCGGATGTCGTCGTGCGAGCGGTGATCGCGGGCGCCGCGGACTGCTCGTCGCGCCAGCGCGCGACCGTGCGGCGCAGCTGGAAGTAGGCGACCACGCCGGGCAGCGTCGGCAGCCAAAAGGAGATCGCACGGTAGGACAGCACCGAGACGACAGCGAGATCGAGCGGGACGCCGAACGCGACGAACGCGCCGATCATGCCGCCCTCGACCCCTCCCAGGCCGCCGGGCAGCGGCAGCAGATTGCCGAGCATCCCCACGAAGTACGCCATCCAGATGACCGTAAACGGCGGCGGCGAGCCGAACGCGTGGAACATCGCCCACAGGACCGAGATGTCAAAGCCCCACCACGCGACCGCGCCGAGCAGGCCGGGGTCGCGATCGCGAATCAACCCAAACGCGGTGCGAACGCCGCTCGCGGCGAGCGCCGGCACGGTCCCGATGCGTGCGAGCCAGCGCGCCGCGCGCCCCGAGCCCGACGCCCAGCCACCCAGACGCCGCTCGGTGTCGCCGGGCAGCATCGACACCGCGATCGCGCCCGCGAACAGCACCGCCGCGACGATCGCCGGGACGATCGTGATCGCGAACGAGCCGCCGCCCGGGAACAGGCCAATCCCCAACGCGACGCCATCGATCAGCAGCGATCCCGCGTAGACCACGTAAAGCAGCACCATGAACGCGACCATGCGGCAGGCGACCAGCCGCGGCTCCATCCCCGAGCGCCGCAGCGCCCACGCGGTCAGCGCGACGCCGCCGGCGCCGGCGGCTGCGAACAGGCGCGTGGCGACGAGCCCGGCCATCGTGATCTGATAGCTCGCGCTCCAGCCGATTCGATCCTGACCGCGCGCGAGCACGGAGCGGAACAGCACCACGTAGCCTGCGAACGAGAGCACCTCGAGCAACACGCCGGCCACGAGCCAGCGGATGTCACCGGCCTCGATGCGGTTGAGCGATTTGCCGACGCCGGTCAGGTTCGGCAGCACGAAGTACAGGAACGCGACCCCCGAGAAGATGAACAGCGCGAACGCGACGATCTGACGCCGCGTGAGGATCACGCGCGGCATCTCCTCCTCGTGCGCCTTCCTTCGCGCGCCCGTCCCGTTCGTGGACGGCCGCTGCTCCGCCACCTCCTCGCTCCCCGCTTCGCGTCGCTCGTCGCGCCCCATCTTGCTCGTGCTCACCCCCACGGCTCAGGCCCCCTAGTGGGCGATCTCCTCCAGCCAGGCCACCGCGCAGCCCAGGCGCCTGAACAGGGGCCCCGCGCGCGGCGCCGCGCGGCGCACCGCGACCGTCAGCGCCGCCCCGCCGATCAGATCCACGACGTAGTGCTCGCCGAGGTACACGAGCGCGAAGCCGAGCGTCGCCGCGTAAGCGCTGCCGAGAGCGCCCGCCGCCGGCCCCACCTCGGCGAGGAGGAGCGCTGCCATCACAGATGTGGCGAAGTGCAAAGAGGGCATTGCGGCCAGGGGATTGCCTCCGAACACACTGTAGAGCGAGCCCCAGCCGTCTTGCCAGAACGCCTCTCCGTACTCCACCATCATGCGCCGCACAGCCGGCGCTGACTCGCCGCGCTCGCAGGCGGCCGCGGCCGCGTACCAAGGTGGCGCGGTCGGCGCCAGCCAGTACACGCTCGCGCCGATGTCGAACACCGCGTAGGTCAGCAGCGCGGCGCGCGTGAAGCGCTCGGGACGGCGCACGAGGATGTAAAGGAGCGAGCCGTGAGGGACCACGAACCAGCTCCAATGGGCCCAAACGAGCACGCGGTCGAGCGTGCTCCACTGCGCGCCGCTCGCACCGCCCCCCGCCAGCGCCCGTTGCAGGCGCACGCTCGGCAGCTCGCCGGCGCCGAGCAAGCGGTCGGCGCGGATCGGGTAGTCGACGTGCACCCGCCTGGCCTGCGCACCGGCGTCGTCGTGGGGAGACTTGTAGGCCGCCAGATACGCCCACATCTGCAGCGCGCACGCTGCCACGTCGCGCTTGTGCGAGCGGCGCACCGCGACGCACAGTCCCAGCGGCGCGCCGAAGGCGATCGCCTGCACGAGCAGCGGCGGCGCATTCACACGCTTGCGCACGAGCGGCGCGGCGACTCCGGCGAGCACCATCCCCCAGGCGGTTGCTCTGATCGCCTTCGACAGCCGCACTGGGCGGGGAGTATATGGCGCGCTCGCGCCGGCCCGGACTACTCGGGGACGCGGCTTGCGCGTGCGGCGTCGACGAGCGCGCCGACGACGGCGCTCGAGAGATCGGCCTCGGGATGCCACTGCACACCGAGCACGAAGCGCGCGTCCGCCAGCTCGATCGCCTCGGGCAGATCGTCGAGTGCCGAGATGCCGGTGACGGTCAGGCCCTCGCCGAGCCGATCGACGCCTTGATGGTGATGGGACTTGGTCTGGTGCAGCGCCTCGCCGGCCGCCCGCGCCGCGAGCGAGCCGTCCGTGAGCAGGACATCGTGCTCGGAGCCGTCGAAGCGTCCGGGAGCGCGCCTGTGTTCTTGATGGCCGAGGCGATCGGGCAGGTGCTGCACGAGCGTGCCGCCGCACGCGACGTTGATCAGCTGCATCCCCCGGCAGATCCCCAGCACAGGGATGTCGCGCTCGATCGCCGCGTGCGTGAGCGCGATTTCAAAAGCGTCGCGCGCGGGCACGGTGCCGAGCGTCTGCGGGTCCGCGTCCTGACCGTAGCTGGCGGGATCGATGTCTGCGCCGCCCGCGAGGATCAGGCCGTCGAGGAGCTCGAGCAGCGCCTGCGGCTCCTCTGCCGAGCGCTCGTCCGGCGGGATCATCAGCACGATCGCGCCGGCACGCTGCACGGCCTCGACGTAGCTCAGCGGCAACAGCGCAGCCGGCTGGTCCCAAACGCTCCATTTGGCCTGCTCGACAGCTGTGCATATGCCGATCACCGGACGGCTCATCCCCCACACCATAGGATCAACGCGAGCGCAGCGACGTCCGAATCGACTCAGAGGAGAGCCCCATGAGCGTGCAGAGCATCCAGTTCGAGACCGTCAACGTGCGCAGCGCCGACGGCGTTGCGACGATCGAGCTCAACCGACCAGAGGCACTGAACGCGTGGAACGCGCAGCTCGGCGCGGATCTGCTCGCGGCGCTGCGTGGCGCGTACGAGGACGACGCCGTGCGCGCGGTTCTGCTCACCGGCGCTGGACGGGCCTTCTCCTCCGGGGCCGACCTGAAGGACGTCAGCGGCGGGCAGACCACGCCGGAGGGGCGTCCCGACGTCTACAGGACGCTGACCGAGCGCTACCACCCGATCATGCTCGCCATCCGCGAGATGCCAAAGCCGGTCGTGGCCGCGGTCAACGGCCCGGCTGTCGGCATCGGCTGCTCGCTCGCGCTGTGCTGTGACCTGATTGTCGCGAGCGAGAGCTCCTACTTCCTGCTCGCGTTCGTCAACATCGGCCTCGTCCCCGACGGCGGCTCATCGCTGTTCGTGCCGACGCGCGTGGGCATGGCGCGCGCGAGCGAGTTGGCGATGCTGGGCGAGCGGCTGCCCGCGGCGCGGGCGCTCGAGTGGGGCCTGATCAACCGCGTCTTCGCGGACGAGCGCCTGCGCGAGGAGAGCGCCGCGCTGGCCGCACGCCTGGCCGCGGGGCCCACCCGCTCCTATGCCGGCACCAAGCGACAGCTGAACAGCTGGCTGTACACGCGCATGGACGAGCAGCTCGAGCTGGAGGCGCAGATCCAACAGGAGATGGCTGACGGGGAGGACTTTCTCGAGGGCGCGATGGCGTTCGCTGAAAAGCGCCCAGCGCGTTTCTCAGGGCGCTGAACGGCTCGTGGCAAACGTCATCAAGCGCGTACCGCCCGGGCGTGAATAGAATCCTCCCGCCTTGGATCACGTGATCTCCTCAACGCTGGCGTTCTTCACCCCGCTGTCGGGCGGTTCGCCGAACGCGAACGACATCGACAGCCTTTACAAGATCACGCTCGTGATCGCGTTGATCATCTTCTTCGCAGTCGAGGGCGCACTCGGGTACACGCTGATCAAGTTCCGCAAGCGCAAGCACGCGGTCGCGCAGCAGATCCACGGCAACACGCAGCTGGAGGTCGGTTGGACGGCCGCGGCGGCCCTGGTCCTGGTGGCGCTCGCGGTGCTGACCTTCTCACGACTCTCCTCGATCCAGGACCCGCCGAACTCCGGCCCCGGCGGCGTGACGCTAGGCGAACAGAACAACCTGATCTACGCCAGCGCCCAGCGCAAGCTGCCCCCGAACGGCAAAGCCCTCGAAATCGAGGTGATCGGCAAACAGTTCATCTGGCAGTTCGTCTACCCCGGGGCGAACGAACCGGACGGCCTCGGCGCACCGTACTCGTATGAGGAAATGGTGGTGCCCACCGAAACGACCGTCAGCCTGAACATCGTCTCCGAGGACGTCGTGCACTCCTGGTGGGTGCCGGAACTGGGCGGCAAGTTCCAGGCGGTGCCGGGCTACCACAGCTACACCTGGTTCAAGATCAGCAAACCGGGGATCTACCGCGGTCAGTGCGCGCTGATCTGCGGACGCGGCCACGCTCGCATGATCGCGACCGTCAGGGCCGTGCCGCCGGCGCAGTTCGAAGCCTGGCTGACGCGCCAGAAGCAGGAGATCTCCGAAGCGAACGTCGAAGCGGCCAAGGCGCGAGTGAAACTGGAAGGGCAGACGGGCCCCTCACAGGTCGAGAATCCCTAGGACATCGAGGAGACCAGCAGACGAAATGGCCACCTACGCAGCCCCGATCCCCCAGATAAGCGCCCATCACGTGGAGCATCAGTCGGAGGGCTGGACGAGCTGGATCACGACGACCGATCACAAGAAGATCGGGATCATGTACATGGTCCTGACGTTCATCTTCTTCTGCCTCGGCGGCACCGAGGCGCTGCTGATCCGCCTGCAGCTGGGGGCGCCGAACAACACGCTCGTCTCGCCCACGATCTACAACCAGCTGTTCACGATGCACGGCACGACGATGATCTTCCTGTTCATCGTGCCGATGATGGCCGGGCTTGCGAACTACTTCCTGCCGCTGATGATCGGCGCGCGCGACATGGCCTACCCGCGTTTGAACGCGCTCTCGTTCTGGCTGCTGCTCGCGGGCGGGCTGGTCTTCTACGCATCGATCTTCTGGAGCCCGCCGGAAGCCGGCTGGACGAGCTACCCGCCGCTGTCGAGCGCGCTTTACTCGCCCTCCGGCGGCCAGGACGCGTGGATTTACCTGGTCCACCTCACGGGGCTTTCCTCGATCCTCGGGGCGATCAACTTCTATGCGACCGTCGCGAACATGCGCGCACGCGGCATGAGCTGGGGCCGGCTGCCGTTGTTCATCTGGGCGATGCTGACCTACTCGGTGCTGATCATCTTCGCGATGCCGGTGATCGCGGGGGCGGTCACGATGCTGCTCACCGACAGGCACTTCGGCACCCACTGGTTCGACCCGGCGCAGGGCGGCTCGCCGCTGCTGTGGCAGAACCTGTTCTGGTTCTTCGGGCATCCAGAGGTCTACATCATGGTCCTGCCGGGCTTCGGCATCGTCTCTGAGATCCTGCCCGTGTTCGCACGAAAGCCGATCTTCGGCTACAAGGCGATTGCGGCCTCGACGGTGGCGATCGCGTTCCTCGGCTTCCTCACGTGGGCGCACCACATGTTCACGACGCCGATCCCCGAGGCGATCCTCGTGTTCGTGATGCTCAGCTCGTTCCTGATCGCGATCCCGACGGGCGTGAAGATGCTCAACTGGATCGCGACGCTCTGGCACGGGACGATCGAATTCAAGACGCCGCTGCTGTTCTGCGTGGGCTTCATCGCGCTGTTCTTGATCGGCGGCATCTCGGGCGTGTTCCTCGCGATCTTCCCGGTCGACTGGCAGCTGAACGAAACCTATTTCGTGGTCGCTCACATCCACTTCGTGCTCGTCGGCGGCGCGGTCTTCCCGATCTTCGCGGCGATCTACTACTGGTTCCCGAAGATCACCGGGCGCATGCTCGGCGAAGGGCTCGGCAGGCTCAGCTTCTGGCTGATGTTCTGGGGGGTCCTCGTCACTTTCCTGATCCAGCACGTGATCGGCATGGATGGGATGCCCAGGCGGGTCTACGAGTACGACAACGTCGGCCATCTCGCGCTGTACAACCAGATCTCGACCGTCGGCTCGTTCATCCTCGCGGCGGGCGTGCTCGTCACCGTCCTGAACGTCTGGCGCAGCCTCAAAATCGGCGCGATCGCCGGGCCCGACCCGTGGAAGGCGAACACGCTCGAGTGGTTCACCGCGTCCCCGCCACCGGTGAACAACTTCGACGTCGTCCCGGTCGTACGCTCGGCCGAACCGATGAAGGACATCCGCCGCGAGGTCGAGCGCCGCAGCGTCGGCACGGGCACGCCGGGCGGGGCGAGCGTTCCGACAGGGGCGACGCAGGTCGGGCTGTAGATGCCGGCCGCGCCCCCCGCAGGCGCAGCATCGGCGATTGAGACGCCCGCCCTCGGGCTGGCGAGTGCCGACCGGAGCTCCTCGAGGACGCTGCGCCTGCTCAGCGACTACCTCGAGCTGACCAAGCCGAAGGTCCAGTCGCTGTTGCTGTTGAGCACGGTCGCGACGATGTACGTCGCAGGGGACCCGTCACTGCTGCTGGTCGCTCTGACATGTCTCGGCGGGTATCTGTCGGCCGGTGGCGCAGGCGCGGTCAACCATTGGTTTGACCGCGACATCGACGCGCGCATGACGCGTACCGCCAGCCGCCCGATCCCCTCCGGGCGCGTCTCGCCACGCGCGGCGCTCGTGTTCGGTTGCGTGCTTGCGTGCCTGTCGCTGCTGGAGCTTTCGCTGGCGGTGAACCCGCTCGCCGCCGCGCTGTCGTTCTCAGGCTTTCTCGGCTACGTGTTCGTGTACACGATCTGGCTGAAGCGACGCACGCCGCAGAACATCGTGATCGGTGGAGCCGCCGGCGCGGTGCCGCCGCTGGTCGGCTGGGCGGCGGTCACCGGCTCGGTCAGCGGCACCGCGCTGATCCTGTTCTTCATCGTCTTCTTCTGGACGCCACCACACTTCTGGGCGCTGTCGCTGCTGATGAAGGGCGAGTACGAGAAGGTCGGCGTGCCGATGCTCCCGGTCGTGCGCGGCGAGGCCGAGACGCGCAGGCAGATCCTGCTCTACTCGGTGCTGCTGTATGCGGTCACCCAGCTGCCGTTCTGCGCGGGCGGCTTCGGCACGATCTACCTCGTCGCCTCGCTCGTGCTCGGGCTCGGCTTCATCGCGGGCGCGGTGCACCTCTACCGGCGAGCCGACCGACCGTCCGCCCTGCGGCTCTACCTGTACTCGCTCGCGTACCTCGCGCTGCTGTTCTGCGCGATGGTCGCTGACCGGCATCTATAGAATGGAGGCCCGCCGATGATGACCCGACGCCTGGCAATGAAGAACGTCCGCACTGGCCTGATCGTGGCCGCGATCTGCATGTTCATGTTCGGCATCACCTTCGTGGTCGCCGCCGCTTTCGTGTCATGAGCCCGCTGGACCCCGACGTCCCCCCAGCGGGCGAAGAGATCCATCTCCCGGGGCCATCGATCCTGCCGCTGCTGACGGCGATCGGCATCACGCTGGCGCTCATCGGCTTCACGACCTTCATCGAGTTCACGATCGTCGGCGCGATCCTGACGGTCTTCTGCGTCGCCCGCTGGATCAAAGACACGCGCCGCGAAATCAACGAGCTCCCGCTCGACGCGCACACCGAGTAGCCCTCCGCTGCCGCCGCGGCGGCAGCAGGCCTGCTCCCCAGTGCAGGCCCACTACCTCCCCTTATCCCACGGCAGCGCCCACCGGCACCGGACAGCTCGCGCCGTCGCCGGTCCAGCAGCGCACGATGTCGCGGACCGACAGGATCCCGACCGTCTGTCCGCGTTCGAGCACGATCAGATGGCGGAAGCCGCCCCTCACCATCGCCGCGGCGGCCTCCTCGAGCGACCAGTCCGGCGCGGCGAACACGACATCGCGAGTGAGGTGATCAGCGACGGTCTCCTGCTCGGGATCGAGCCCGGCTCCGATCGAGACGAGGATGTCGCGCTCGGTGATGATCCCCGGCCCGGGGCCGTCGGGGTCCATCACGACGGCCGCGCCGACACGCCTTTGGGACATCAGCCCCGCGACCGCTCGCAGCGTGTGCGTGGGACCGACCGACAGGATCATCTCGCTCATCCCTTCGCGAACCTGCATGCCTCACCTCTCGCGCCGCTCGTCACCAGCACTTGCAACTATTGCCTCAATCTAGTGGCTGAGCGCGGCCGCGTCAAGTCCCGCCGCGACACGATTACGCCTGCTCAAGGCTCGGAAAGTGTGGACAGATCGCCCTGCGCGGCGGCGATCACGCCGCGTGCGACGCCCTCCCAGGACCAGCGCTCGCGGACCGTCGCGACCAGGCCGGCGCGCGCCCGCGCGCGAGTTTGCGCGTCGGCGGCGAGCCAGTTGCTGACGTTCGCCGCCAACGCCTGTACGGCACGATCGTCGAGCGCGAACGACAGCCACCCGGCGGCCGGCTCTGGGATCGCACCCGCGAGCACGGTGCTGACCTCGGCGAGGCCCGAGTGGGCGGCGCTGATCGGCAGAGCACCGCAGGCGGCGGCCTCGGCGGCGACCATCCCGAACGCCTCCGGGAACGTGCTCGGCACGAGCACCGCGGCGCATGCGGGGAGCAGGTCGGCGAGCTCCTCGTGGCCGAGGCGCCCGGTGAACACGACGCGCTCATCCAGCGCGCGCGCCGCCCCCAGGTAGCGCTCGCGGGCGATGCCGTCGAGCCCATCGAGGAAGGCCAGCAGATGGCGTAACGGCTGCGAGTCCTCTGCGCCCCCCTCGAGCGCCCGTCCAGCGAGCGCCACCTCCCGCACCGCTTGCAGATCGCCCGCGCGCAACGCCGAGCGCAGGCGCTCGAGGCCCTCGCGGTAGGCGCCGAAGCCGACCACGACGAGCCGCGCGCGCGGGGCTCGTGCGAGCACGAGCGGCCACGCGGCAAGCGCGAGATCGACGCCCTTGCTGACGATCAGCTTGCCGACGAACGCGACGAGCACATCGCGGTCGGGGTCCAGGCGCTCGAGCGCCGCCGCCGCAGCGACGCTGTCGCGTGAGAACGCATCGCTCGCGTCGTGCGCCGCGCCGCTCCCGGCCGGCGTCTCCTCCTCAGCGCTCGCCCGCGCGCGTGCGGCCAACGCCCGGACACCTGCCGCCGCCCGCGCCGGCTCGCGCGGAGCGAAGCGCACGACGTCAACGCCAGGAGGACCGAGTCGCGTGCGTCGGGGAAGGTCGCGATCGCCGAGCGCCTGCCACAGGCTGAGCGCGGTGTGGCGCGAGCCGACGAGTACCGCACGCGCACCTGCGAGCCCCTCTCGGGCAGGCTCGAGGAAGCGCGCGGGCTCCGGCTTGACGGTGTACTCCAGCGCGCTGCCGTGGACCTTCACCGCGTAGGGCACCTCGCCGAGAAGCCCGTGGGCGAGGATCACCGGCCCCATCACCAGGTGATTGGCGAGCGCCACATGTGGGCGCACCAACGCGCGTAGCTCGCCGACCGCGGCGACGTTCGCCTCGATGTAGTCAGCGACCTCCTGTTCGCTGCACTGCGAGAAGGTGCGGGCCTCGATCCCCTCGTAGCGGTCGGCGACATACACCGGCAGCAGGCCGCCGATGTTCGGGCGATAAACCGTGCAGCGGCCCGCGGCCCCAGCCACCGCACGCGCCGCGCCCGGCCGCTCGAGCTCGCGCACCACCAGCTCGCCGCTGTCCCAGTCGCCGAGCGCATCGACGAACGGCTCGCGCTCGGGGTGGCGCTCCTGACTGAGCAGGTGAACGTCGTGGCCGAGCGCCACCAGCGCAGCCGCGAGGCGGGCGTTGTAGACGTTCGACCCCGTCCCGTCGAGCAGGTAGCCGTGGAAGATCAGCACGCGCACGGATGCGCAGCCTATTGGTGCGGCATCCCTCCCCCACCCGCTGAGGTAAAGTGCCGGCCGTGAGCACCAACCAGCGTTATCGGCTACGGAGCCCGTCGAGCGGACGCGAGCTGCTGATGACCGTCGAGCCCGACATGGTCTACCTGGACCGCGCCTCCGGCGAGCCCCTCGAGGTCGTCGGCAAGGTGCTGCCACTGGCACCGTCCACGTCGAGCCTGCCATGGGCTGTCGAGAACCTGCGCTTCTGCCCATGGTGCGCCCAGCACTCCCAGAGGGACCTCAACGACTGCCCGACGTGCGGCAGACGTATGGGGCCGCTGTGAGAGCACGCCTGGCGCTCGCTGCGTGCGCAGCGCTGCTGTGCGGGCTGGCGCTGAGCGGATGCGGCGGCACCACCGTGTCAGACGCCGTGCCCAAGAGCACCCCCGAAATCACGCCACCGACGAACACCAGCGCGGAAGCGGCGACCGCGCAGAAGACCTCGACCTCGAGCACCTCGACCAAAACCACGAGCGCCCCGAGCGAAGCTTCTTCCGCGGGCGGGGAAACCCCGACGGGCGAAAGCAGCGAACCGGCCTCGAACGCCACTCCCGCGAGCGAAGCGACCCCTTCAGGCGGCGCCGCCGCCGAAAAACCCGCCTCGAGCGAAAGCGCCGCCAAAGGCGAAGAATCCGCCCCGCCGAGCCCAACCGGCGGCGCGAGCGCCCCGTAGTCGCCCTACGGGGTGGAGATCAGCGTGGCGCTGTAGGTCAGACGCGCGGTTTGGTACAGGCAGTAGTACTGCACGGCGGTGCCGAGGGTTGTCTGCGCGGTCTGCGAGTTCGTGCTTTTGCACCCGGTCTTTGGTCGGCTCGCCCGCCAGGAGGTGTTGTTGGCGAAGCCCAGCGCGAGCGCGGGAGCCCATGACGGAACGGTGAGGGCGACGATGTAGCCCTTCTTGACCGGGATCGTCGTTTCGAGCGGGAACTGGGCGGTCTTGCCGAAGTACGGTTCGAGTTTGACGAGCGGGCTCTGGGCCACCAGCTTGTAGGTCAAGTTGGGCTTACGCTGGGGCGCGAGGATCGCGATCCCCGCTTCAGAGGGCCCACCCTCGTTTTCGTTGAAGTACTTGATCTGGGTCGCGTTCGGAGCGCCGAGCGTGATCGTCCACGCAACGACCGTGCCGGCGCGTGGCGCGCTGAGGATGTTGTTTTCGGTCGCCACCTTGACCTGGAAGCCCGTCGTGTGGCTGACGGCCAGGCAGGGGCTGGCGGGGCAGCTGGCTGCCGTAGCCGGGGTCGTTTCCCCGATCACGCCTACTTCGGTGAGCGTCGCCGGCGCGACTGCTGGAAGAACGAGCGAAAGCGCCAAGGCGCTCGCGAGCACGACAATCGATATGCGTCTCATTTGTCCCCTTCAACACGCCCAGGCGCTGGATGTAGCGGTCTGATCATTTCGTTACCGCCCGGATAGTTCCTGCGCGACGGAGGCTATCTGCTCTGGATCGCCTGCGGCGGGCACCCACGGCAGGCGCAGCGGATCGCCGGCGTAGCGCGGAATCACATGCACGTGGAAGTGAAAGACCGTCTGCCAGGCGGCGCTTCCGCAGGAGTTCAGCAGGTTTACGCCATCGGCGCCGAGGCGCTCGCTTGCGCGGATCGCAAGGCGCTGTGCGGTGAGCGCGACCGCGCTCAGATCCTCGCTCTCGACGCTCAACAGGTCGACGCTATGGGCACGAGGGATCACGAGCGCGTGCCCGCGCGTGGCAGGCGCGATATCCATGAACGCGATCGTGCGCTCGTCTTCGTCGACGATCATCGCCGGCAGATCGCCGGCGACGATCTTGCAGAAGATGCACTCGGGGTCGGCCATCGGCGGCGGATCCTATGGCAAGGCGGCCTGCGGCCGCGGCGGCGAAGGAGAGCTGGCAACTGGGCGGCTAGCGCGAGGAGGACTCGACCACGGCGCGCGCGTGCGCGAGCGCCTGCTCGCGCGTGTCGAGCTCGTCCGCATACTGCGCTGCCGCGAGCTCTTCGAGTAGCTCCCCCACGAGCGGCCCGGTGGCGATGCCGAGCTCCCGCGCCAGCTCATCCCCGCGCAGCAGCGGCGGCGGCGGCCCGTGCGCGCGCCAGCGCAGCGCGTCGGCGAGGATCTCGCGCGCAAGCGTCAGGTGATCGTCGATCGACTCCTGCGCGCGATCGCCACGCGTCGCAAGACGGTCGGCGATCGACAGCAACGTCACGTCGACCTCGACGGGCGAGCATGCGCGCAGGTAGGCAAACAGCGTCCGGCGGTCGAGCGGCTGGGGCTCGTGAACGAGGAACCCCAGTCGCAGGTGGTGGGCGACCAGCGCGGCGACGTGTGCGCGCAGGCGCTCGCTGGTTCGCAGCCGTTCGAGGATCGCGCGGGCGAGCTTCGCGCCGCGCTCGTCGTGGCCGAGGAACGTCACGCGGCCGTCCGCGCGAACCTCGCGCGTCAGCGGCTTGGCTGCGTCGTGCAGCAGGGCGCCCCAGCGCAACGCCTCGCCGCGGGTCATCCCGTCCGCGAGCGGCTCGGCGAGCAGCGCGTCCACGGCCCCGCGCGCGGGACCGAGGCCGGCCTCCAGCTCGGGCGAGCGCTCGCCGCCGCTCGTCAGCTCGACCGCGCGGTCGAGAACCTCGAGCGTGTGGCCGTAGACGTCGCGGTGATGAAAGCGGCTCTGCTCGACTCCACGCAGTGCGTCGATCTCCGGCAGCACAGCCGCAGTAGCCCCCAACGAGCCCATCAGCTCCAGGCCCTGCGAGGCGCGGCGCGCCGCGATGATCCGTCGCAGCTCGACGAACACCCGCTCGGGCGAGACCCCGCTCAGCGCATCCGCGTGGGCACGCGCGCGCGCCACCGTCTGCGCGTCCGGCTCGAAGTCCAGCTCGACTGCGAGGCGCACGAGACGCAACACGCGTAGAGGGTCGTCGGCAAAAGCCGCCGCTCCCGCCATGCGCAGGCGCCTGGCCCGTAGATCGGCCTGACCGCCGAGAGGATCGATCGGCGTGCCGCCGGCGATCGGCTCCGCGATCGCGTTGATCGTGAAGTCGCGCTGCGCGAGGTCCTCCTCGATGCTGGCGCCCCGCAGCGGCTCGACATCGACCTGCCAGCTCCCGCCGCGCGCAACCACCCGCCACGAGCCGAACTCCTCCGACAGGGCAAAGCAGGCCGCGCGCCGCGCGCCGCGCGCTATCGCGCGCGCAGCCGCAGCCGGATCACCGTCGACGACGACGTCGACGTCGATGCTTCGCTCTCCGAGCAAGCGATCGCGCACGGCGCCCCCGACCAACCACGCCTGTGCACCCGCCAGCGCGTCGCGGGCCACGTCCAAGCCGCTGCTCATGCACCACCAGGGTCCGCCGCCCGGGACCGCGTGAGCGCGCCGGCGGCGTCAATCGGCGTGCCGTCTCGGTGATAGCAACGCGGAACACGCGGTGTCAGCCCACAGGTGATCTCGTAGTTGATCGTCTCCAGCCGACGCGCCACCTCCTCGGCGGTGATGCGCTCGCTCGCTTGGAAGCCGATCAGGATCGCGCGCTGGCCGCGGAGCTGCTGCGCCTGCGGCTCGACGCCGAGGTCAACCGTGATGCTGTCCATGCTGACGGTGCCGACGAGTGGGTAGCGGTGTCCGCGAATCAGCACGTCGGCGTTGTTGGACAGGCCACGCCGCCAACCGTCGCCGTAGCCGATCGGAAGCACACCGATGTGGGTGTCGGTGTCCGCCACGAACTGGCGTCCGTAGCCGGCGCTCTCGCCGGCCCGGCAGAGCTTCACCTCCGCCACCCACGAGCTCAACTCGAGCGCGGGCTCCAGCGCTCGCGCGGCGGGGTCCCTGCCGAACGGGTCCATGCCGTAGATCGCTATGCCGCAGCGCACCATGTCGAAGTGGGCCTCGACGTCGCGCATGGTCGCGGCGCTGTTCGCCGCGTGCACGATGATCCCAGGCTCCTCCGCCTTGACGGTCTTCGCCCAGCGCGTGAACGCCGCTAGCTGACCAGCGAAGAAGCCGTCGTCGTCGAGATCGTCAGCGGTCGCGAAGTGGCTCATCACGCCGGCCAGGTGTACGCCTGGGGTGGCACGCGCGGCTAGCGCCACGCGCAGGGCCTCGGCCGGATCTCGAGTTCCGAGCCGTCCCATGCCGGTGTCGAACTTGACGTGAACGCGCCCGCCGCCCGCGGCGGCGATCATCTCCAGGTACTGCTCGTCCCACACGACGACGTCGGCGTCGGCGCTGAGTGCGTCCGCCAGCTCGGCCTCGCTGAGCGCGCCCATCACGAGCACGCGCACGTCGCGCAGCCCCGCCTTGCGCAACGCGCATGCCTCGCGCGCGTCGGCCACGGCGAGCCATCGCGCGCCGCCGGCGAGCGCGGCCCTCGCGCTCTGCACCGCCCCGTGCCCATACCCGTCCGCCTTCACGACCGCGCAGAGAAGGGTTCCATCGCGCAGCTGCGTGCGCAGGCGCGCGCAGTTGCGCTCGATCGCAGCGACGTTGACCCGCGCCTGCACCCGGTCTGCGGCCGATGCGCAGCGATCGTCGGTCATCGATCTGCACCTGCTCGCGAGTCGCCGCCGGCCTGCGGCTCGCCGGTTGTGCCGTGCCGGGCGGCGGGCAGCGCGGCGATCACGTCCGAGGCGATCACGCCCTCCGCCCCACCCAGCCGGAGCGCCGCTTGCCGGCCTGCCTGCGCGTGCAGCCAGACGCCCGCGCTCGCGGCCGTGAAGGCGTCGAGCTCCTGCGCCAGCAGCGCTGCGATCACCCCCGTGAGTGCATCGCCGGTCCCGGCCGTCGCGAGAGCAGGTGTCCCTCCCGGGCTCACCGCCACCCGCCCACCGGGCTCCGCGATCAGGCTGTCGTCGCCCTTCAGCACGACCACGGCCCGCGCCTGCTCGGCGGCCGCGCGCACGTGGCGCAGGCGCTCACGCTCCACATCCGCACTGTCGAGCTCGAGCAGGCGCGCGAGCTCGCCGGCGTGCGGCGTCAGCACAGTCGGCGCGCTCCTTCCGGCCAGCTCGCCCAGCCTGCCTGCATGCGCGTTCAGGCCGTCGGCGTCGAGCACCATCGCGACCTCGGCTTCGGCGGCGAGCGAACGCGCGAACGCGAACGCGCCGGCGCTGCGCCCGAGACCGGGCCCCAGCGCGAGCGAGCCGCCGCGAGCGCTCGCCTCGAGCACCCCCGCGGTAGCCTCGAGCGTCAACGCGTCACCGTCGTCGGGCATCGCTCTCGTCATCAGCTCCGGGCTTCCAGCGGCGGCGAGGATCCCCTGCAGCGAGGCTGGAATGCAAACGGTTACGTAACCGGCACCCGCGCGCATGCTGGCTTCGCCGGCCATCCGCGGCGCGCCGGTCAACCCGCGCGAGCCGCCCGCGACAAGCACGTGACCGGAGACGAACTTGGTCGATGACGCCTGCCTGCGCGGCAGCACCGACAGCACGCTCGAAGCGATCAGGCCGAGCGACGGGACCCCGGGAGCACCACGCGGGATGCCGATGTCGATGACCTGAACCGCCCCCGCGTGGGCCTTGCCCGGGCGGATCCACAGGCCGGGCTTCGCCGCGTGGAAGGTGACGGTCAACGCCGCGTGCACGGCCGCGCCGGCAACCACCCCAGAAGAGGCATCCACGCCGCTCGGCACGTCCACGCTGACGACACGCGCGTGCCTCGCGTTGATCGCGTCGATCGCCTCCGCGACCGCGCCACGGGGCTCACCCTCAAAGCCCGTGCCTAGCAGCGCGTCGACGATGATCTCGCCGCCGAGCACGTCCTCCCCGTGGGGGTCGCTCACCGCGGGCGCCGAGCCCCCGTCGTGCGTCCACGCTGCGCCGTTCAAGCGCAGCGGTCGCTCGCCCGGGAGCCGCTCGAGGTTCGCCCGCGCATCCCCGGAGAGCTCCTCAGGCGCCGATACGCACACGACGGCCACCCGCCGCCCGGCGTCGCGCAGCAGGCGCGCGACGACCAGCCCGTCACCGCCGTTGTTGCCCTTCCCACATACAACCGTGACCGGACCGTCGCCCGCGAGCTGCTCAACCGCACGTGCGACGCCCGCACCGGCGCGCTCCATCAAGTCGAGGCCCGACACCCCCTGCTCCTCGATCGCCCATTGGTCGATCGCACGCATCGTCGCAGCGTCGGGAAGCGGTATCAGCCAGGGCGCCAGCGCGTTCACGGTTGCGATGCTAGATGGTCCTCCGCGGGCGCGATAGTGGCGGATGCGCGCGGCCGGAGGATACGGCCCCGGTGGGGCCAAGCGCCACCTGCAGGAGGCGCCGCGCTACTCGACGGTGACGGTCTTCGCCAGGTTGCGCGGCTGATCGACGTTCAAGCCGCGCCTGCGCGCGATCCGGTAGGCGAGCAGCTGCAACGGGATCACCGCGAGGATCGGCTGGAGCATCCAGTCGGTCGCAGGCACCGCGATCGTCGCGTCCACGTGCGGCTCGACAACGCCTTCGCCGGCGGTCGAGACCGCGATCACATGGGCACCGCGAGCGCGCGCCTCCTGGATGTTCGAAACGAGCTTCTCGAGCACCGGCGAGCGCGTGGCGACGCAGACGACGGGTGTGTCCTCGTCGAGCAGCGCGATCGGGCCGTGCTTCATCTCACCCGCGGCGTAGGCGTCGGTTGAGACGTAGGAGATCTCCTTGAGCTTGAGCGCACCCTCGAGCGCGACCGCCAGCCCGATGTGGCGGCCGATGTAGAGGAAGAACTCCTCGTCCCAGCACGTGTCGGCGATCTCCTGCGTGCGCGCCTGAGCGTCCTCGACCAACTCATCGATGCAGTGCGGCAGCCGCTTGAGCTCGCCGACCAGCTCTGCGATGCGCGACGGCTCGAGCGTGCCGCGAAGCTCGGCCAGGCGCAATCCGAGCAGATACATGACGGCCACCTGGCACACGAACGTCTTGGTCGCGGCAACACCGATCTCGAGGCCTGCGCGCGTATAGAGGACGCCGTCGGCCTCACGCGTGGCCTGTGAGCCCATCGTGTTCGTGATCGCGAGCACCGTCGCGCCACGTTCGCGGGCCAGCCGCATCGCCGCCAGCGTGTCCGCAGTCTCGCCCGATTGTGGAGATCCCGATCACGAGGTCGCCGGGGCCGACAACGGGGTTGCGATAGCGGTACTCGGAGGCGATATCGAGCTCCACCGGCATCCGTGCCCACTCCTCCAGGGCATAGCGACCGATCAAACCGGCGTGGTAGGCGGTACCGCAGGCGACCACGATGATGCGCTTTACGTCAGCGAGGATCCGCTCGTCGAGCGCGCCCTGCTCGTCGAGGTCGACGCCGTCGCCACGCGCGGTGCGGTCGGCGATCGTCTCGGCGACAGCGTCGGCCTGTTCGTAGATCTCCTTCAGCATGAACGTCTCAAAGCCGCCCTTCTCGGCGGTCTCCTGGTCCCAGTCGACCGTCTCGATCGGCCGCTGCACCTGCTCGCCGTCCGGCTTGGTGATCCACACGCCCTCGGGGCGCAGCACGACGATCTCGCCGTTCTCCAGGTACTGCACGCGGCGCGTCTGCGCGAGGAACGCCGGCACCGCCGAGGCGACGAACTGCTCGCCCTCGCCGCGCCCGATGATCAGCGGGCACTCCTTGCGCGCCCCGACCAGCGTCTCTGGCTCGTCGAGGCTCATCGCGACGAACGCGAAGTGGCCCTCGAGCTCGCGATACGCGCTGCGCACGGCGTCGGCGAGATCGCCCGAGTAGCTTTCGGCGATCAGGTGCGCGATCACCTCGGCGTCGGTCTCGGAGGTGAACGTGCTGCCCGCCGCCAGCAGACGCTCCTTCAGGGTCATGTAGTTCTCGACGATCCCGTTGACGACCACGTGGATGCGATCGCCACTGTCGTAGTGGGGGTGGGCGTTCTCCTCGCTGACCCGCCCGTGTGTAGCCCAGCGGGTGTGCCCGATGCCTGTTGTCGCGGGACGCTCGGCGAGCGCTACCGCCCCCGCGCGAGGCTCAGCGTCGAGCTTGGCGCGCAGCGCGCTGAGGTTGCCGACCGCCCTCACCGCCTCGATGCGATCCCCGACGATCACCGAGATCCCGGCGGAGTCATAGCCGCGGTACTCGAGCTTGCTCAAGCCCGCGAGCAGCAGCTCGCGAACCTCGGGCCCGCCCTGGCGCCTGCCGACGTAGCCAACGATGCCGCACACGGGGTCGAAGATACCAGCGTGATCGCCCGGCACTGGCGCGCGCATGCGGCCATGCGCAGCGCCGTGGCTCAGCCGACCGTCGCGCGCGCGACGTGGTACAGAGCCGACCCGCGCTCTCGGCGTCCCCGCTGCGGGAAGTAGCGTCGAGCGGCTTCGGCGGTCGAGGCGTCATCGACCAGCGCGAAGCCGCGATCGCGCAGAAAGCCCTGCAGTGAGCTGGGTTCGAGGCCGAACACCCACGGCTCGTCCCGCTTGCGCACGGCGGCCATCCATCGCTTTGCCTCCGGGAACGCGACCGGGTCGGGGTCGAGGGCCGCGCGCACGACGTAGGTGAACAGCAACACGCTTCCCGGGCACGTCAAACGCCGGATCGCTGCGAGCGTGTCGTCGACCGCCGACGGCGTGAGGTAGTTGCTGACGCCCTCCCACAGAAACACGCTGGGCACGCGCACGTCGTAGCCCGCATCGAGGAGCGCGCGGGCGAGATCGTCGCGCTCGAAGTTCACGGCGACGAACCTCACGCGAGCGTCGGCGCTGCAGGGGACGGCCCCGCGCAGTCGTGTGCGCTTGAAGGCCTGCGTCGCAGGGTGGTCGACCTCGAACGTGACAGCATTCGCGAGTGCGGGGAGTCGGTGGGCGCGGCTGTCGAAGCCGGCACCGAGGATCGCCACCTGCGCGCCATACCCCGCCGCGCTCTGCAGCGACTCATCGATCAGGCGCGTGCGCGCGATCGCAGAAGCGCGGGGCCCCGGCCCGGCGCTTAGGTCATAGAGACGCTCGATCGCCCGGCGAACGATGCCCACCCGCGCGGCGCCGAGAGCCAAGCGCCAGCGTCGAGACACGAACGCCGTCGCGAGCGGGTCCTCGAACAGCCGCTCGCGTGGAGGGTGGCGTGACTCCAGCGCACGCTGCACCGCCATCAGCTCTGCCGTCCTGCTCGGTCCCGCGTGAGCGTCCATCGATATAAGTATATTAGATATGCATATGGCATATACATTGGGAGGGTCGCGATGGGACGACGCGCTCAGATCAGCCGCGATGTGATTCTCGAGGCGAGCCTCGCGATCGCCGACGCCGACGGGCTGGCCGCTGTGACGATGCAGGCGGTCGCGCTGGCGCTCGCCGTCACGCCGATGGCTCTCTATCGTCACCTCGACGGCAAGGCCGATCTGCTCGACGGGCTCGTGGAGAGCCTGCTGACCCAGGTCGAGCTGCCGGCGTCCGAGCTGCCCTGGGAGGAGCGGCTGCGAGCCCTCGCTCGCTCGACGCGCGCGCTCGCGCAGCGCCACCCGAATGTCTTTCCCCTGCTGCTCACCAGACCGGCGGTGACGCCCGCCTCGCTGAGGGTTCGCGAGGCTGTGCTCGTCGCCCTCGCGGATGCGGGATTCGGCGACGAGCAGGCTCGCCGCAGCGAGCGCCTGCTCAGTACGGCGATCCTCGGCTTCGCGGCAAGCGAGGCGACCGGCCGGTTCCGCGAGCACTCCCGCGCCACGCTCGACGCCGACTTCGCCTGCCTCGAGCGCTCGATCGCCGAGCTGATCGGCCGTCCAGACCTGTCGGCGTAAGCCCTCCGCGGTGAGCCTCAGGCGAGCTCGCGCTCGACCAACGCGACGAGGCGGGCGCAGACGGTCTCGGCCTCCTCATCGGTGGGTGCCTCGACCATCACGCGCACCAGCGGCTCTGTGCCACTCGAGCGCACGAGCACGCGCCCGCGTCCTGCGAGCTCCAGCTCGACTGCCTGCACGGCGGCGTCGAGCTGGTGTGCCTGCGCGAGCGCACCACGGTCACGCACGCGCACGTTGACGAGGCGCTGCGGCAGCTTGCTCATCGCGTCGCGTTCGCTCAGGTCCCGCCCGCCAAGCGCCTCCAGCGTCAGCAGCGCGCTGGCGATGCCGTCGCCGGTGCGGTTGAAGCCCATGTCGATTATGTGCCCTGACTGCTCTCCGCCGAGCGCCCAGCCGCGGTCGCGCAGCTCCTCGAGCACGTAGCGGTCGCCGACGTTCGTGATCGCTACGGTCACGCCCGCGCGCTCCATTGCGGCGTGGAAGCCGTAGTTGGTCATCACCGTCACAGCGACACCGTTGCCGCTGAGGCGGCCGCTGTCACGCAGGTGCAACGTCGCGAGCGCCATCAGCTCGTCCCCGTCGACTACCTCGCCGCGTCTGTCGACCGCCAGCACCCGGTCGCCGTCGCCGTCGAACGCGAAACCGAGCGCGTGCCCGCCGGCGACCACCCGCTCCGCCAGCGCGTCGATGTGCGTCGAGCCGCAGCCGGCGTTGATGTTGCGCCCGTCGGGCGCGTCCGCGACCACCGTCACATCGGCGCCGAGACGCCTGAAGATCTCGGGGGCGAGCAGGAACGTCGCTCCATTGGCACAGTCGAGGAGCACGTCGACGCCATGCAGGTCGAGCTCGCTGAAGCGCACGTGCAGCTCGCGGAGATAGTCCTCGGGTGCCCCGCGCAGCTCGCGGATATGCCCTATCGCCGTCAAGGACGGCGCATCGCTCAGCGGGCCGCCCGTGCCTTGCGCGCCATCTTCCGCGGCTCGTGCGAGCTCGCGCTCGATCGCCATCTCGGTCTCGTCGGTGAGCTTGTAGCCATCGCCGGCGAAGAACTTGATCCCGTTGTCCTGGAAGGGGTTATGCGAGGCGGACAGCACGACGGCGAGATCGAAGCCGTAGCGACCGATCAGCAGCGGGGCAGCCGGCGTCGGCAGCACGCCACCGAGCAACGCGTCTCCCCCGGCCGCGCTCACGCCCGCGGCCAGCGCCGCCTGCAGCATCTCGCCCGACTCGCGGGTGTCGCGGACGATCAGCACCTGCGGGCGCGCGGCCTGCGTCTCACGCGTGGCTGCGCGCCCGAGCGCGAGCGCCAGCTCGGGCGTCAGGAACTCGCCGGCGACGCCGCGAACGCCGTCGGTCCCGAACAGCTTGCGGGTCATGCGAGTCGGCGGTCGCCTATCTCTTGGAGAACTGCGGGCGCTTACGCGCCTTCTTCAGGCCGGCCTTCTTGCGCTCCTTCGCCCGCGAGTCACGGGTCAGGAAACCTCTGCGCTTGAGCTCTCCACGCAGGTTCGGGTCCGCCTCGAGCAGGGCGCGCGAGACTCCGTGGCGCAGCGCGCCAGCCTGTGCGGAGATGCCACCGCCGTGCAGTCGCGCGACCACGTCCATGCGGTCCTGATAGCCGACCGTCTCGAGCGGTTGACGGATGTTTCGCTGCAGTGTCAGGCGCGGGAAGTGCTCCTCCAGCGCGCGCCCGTTGACGAGATAGCTGCCCGTGCCTGGCCTCAGCGTCACCCGCGCGATCGCCGACTTGCGCTTGCCAGTCGCGCGGTAGCGCGCGCCCGAGGCAAGGTCGATCGCAGCTGTCGAGATCGGCTGCGCGAGCACGGCCTCGCGATCCTCCTCCTCGCCCTCCTGGGTGTCCTCGCCCTCGTCCTCGGTCGCGTACGGGTCGACCTCATAGGTGTCCTGATACTCGCCGCCGCGGCTCAGCGGGTCGACGCCCTCGGGGACGATGTCGACCTCGAGGTGCGCGCCTGGCACGGATGGCTTCTCGCGCGGGGCCGGCTCCTCTTCCTCCTCCTCAGCCGCGACAACCTCCTCAGCGGCGACAAGCTCCTCAGCGGCGACAAGCTCCTCAGCCGCGACAACCTCCTCAGCGGCGACAAGCTCCTCAGCCGCGACAACCTCCTCAGCGGCCTCTGCGGGCGTCTGCTCGGTCTCGGGCGCCTCCTGCGCGCCCTCGGGCTGCTCGGCCCCCTCGGGGCGCTCCTGCTCCTCTGCCATCAGGCCTCAATCTCCAGCGGTTGCGGTTTCTGGGCGACGTGCGGGTGCTCCGGCCCAGCGTAGATCTTGAGCTTCGTGATCTGCTTACGCGCAAGGCGATTGCGCGGCATCATGCCCTTGACCGCGAGCCTGATGATGTCCTCGGGGCGCCTGGCCAGCATTTCCTCAAAGGAGCGCGAGCGCAGCCCGCCCGGGTAGCCGGAGTGGCGGTAGTAGCGCTTGTCTTGGCGCTTGTTGCCGCTGACGTGGATCTTCTCCGCGTTCACCACCACCACGAAGTCCCCCGTATCGATGTGGGGCGTGTACTCGGGCTTGCGCTTGCCGCGGAGAATGTCCGCGATCTGTGTGGCGAGCCGACCGAGCGTCTTGCCGTTGGCGTCAACCAGCAGCCAATTACGCTCGCGGTCGCTCGGCTTCGCTACGTAGGTCTTTACAGAGGGGGCCATAGGCGTCAAAAAGGCCACGCGTTGACGACAAATCATCGTTCGCGCGGCGGAACGCCACACTATAGGCGAAGTCGTTCGCGCTCGCCGCGACGGCGGGTGTGGTGACCGGCGCCGCTACGGCTGTCGGCGACACGAGCGAACGCGTCTCCCAAAAACCTGCCAGCCGCCGCGAGGGGGCCGGATCGTCGTTCCTCGCAAGGACGCAGGGAGCGAAGTGTGCTGTGCACACGAGCGACCGAGGACGCCGCGAGGGGCGTCGAGGCGGTCACCTGGACTACTCCCACTCGATCGTGCCGGGAGGCTTGGAGGTTATGTCGAGAACGACGCGGTTGACCTCTCGCAGCTCGTTGATCATGCGCGAGGCGATCGTCTCGAGCAGGTCGTATGGCAGTCTCGCCCAATCGGCTGTCATCGCATCGTCGCTTGTGACCGCGCGGATCACGACCACGTAGCCGTATGTCCTCTCATCACCCTGTACCCCCACCGTGCGCACGTCGGGGAGCACGCAGAATGATTGCCACAGCTCGCGGTACAGCCCGGCCTTGCGGATCTCCTCCTGCAGGATGTGGTCGGCCTCGCGCAGCACGTCCAGGCGCTCCTTCGTCGCTTCGCCGCCGACCACGCGGATCGCCAGGCCGGGGCCGGGAAACGGCTGGCGCCAGACAAGGCGCTCAGGCAGTCCGAGCTCGGCCCCGACCGCGCGGACCTCGTCCTTGAAGAGCGCTCGCAACGGCTCGACGAGCTCGAACCGCAGGTCGTCTGGCAGCCCGCCGACGTTGTGGTGGGACTTGATCGTCGCCGCGCCGGTGCCGCCGCCGGACTCGATCACGTCCGAGTAGAGCGTTCCCTGCACCAGAAAGCGCGCCGGCTCCTCCTCGCCGAGCGCGTCGGCGCCGGCGAGCTTGCCTGCCTCCTCCTCGAAGACCCTGATGAACTCCGCTCCGATCGCCTTGCGCTTCGCCTCCGGCTCGGTGACGCCTTTGAGCTTCTCCAGGAAGCGCGACTCCGCGTCGACCGCCACGAGCGGCACCTTGAACGTGTCGCGGAACGTCTGCACGACCTGCTCGCCCTCGTCCTTGCGCATCAGCCCGTGGTCGACGAACACGCACGTCAGCTGCTCGCCGATCGCCCGATGCACCAACAGCGCCGCCACAGAGGAGTCGACTCCCCCGGACAGGCCGCAGATGACCTTGCCGGCGCCGACCTGCTCGCGGATGCGTCGCACCTGTTCCTCGACGATCGACGCCGCCGACCACGTTGGCTCGCAACCACACACCTCGGTCAGAAAGCGCGTCAGGATCTCCTCGCCATAAGGCGTGTGCACGACCTCCGGGTGGAATTGGATCCCGTAGATGCCGCGCTTGAGATCCTCGACCGCCGCCACCGGCGAGCCGCTCGAGGACGCCAGCGCTGTGAAGCCCGGCGGCGGCTCGTAGACGGTGTCGCGGTGGGACATCCAGCAGGTCTGCTCGCGCGGCATCCCCTGCAGTAGCACTCCCGGCTGCGCGACGTGCAGCTCAGAGCGCCCGAACTCCCCCACCTCGGCCTGCTCCACGCGACCGCCGAGGGTGTGGACCAACAGCTGCATGCCGTAGCAGATGCCCATCACCGGCACGCCCAGCTCCAGAAGGCCGAGCTCAAGCGGGGGCGCCCCGTCGGCATACACCGACGCGGGCCCCCCCGAGAGGATGATCCCTCGAGGTTTGCGTCGCGCGATCTCCTCGAGCGCGACGTGATGGGGAAGCAGCTCGCTGAACACGCCGCAGTCGCGCACCCGTCGCGCGATCAGCTGCGAGTACTGCCCGCCGTAGTCGAGCACAACGATCTCGGCGACGGCCGAGGGGCTGTCCGAGGGAGCTAGCTGGCCGTCGCGCGCCGCATCGCCATCGCGATCCGAGCTCGCTGGATGAGGAGCCGGCTCAAGCGACGTCGCCGCCCCGTCAGTCATTTACGAGCGCGGCTACCTTCCCGTTGGTGGCGCCCATGCCAACCTCCTGGTCTCGCTGCAGCGCCTTGCCCTCCGTCTGCAGCGACGGCGCGACCACGACCTCTGCCCGGTTGAACTCCGCCAGATCCTTGTGTCCGCACGTCGCCATCGACGTTCGCAGGCCACCGAAGAGGTTGAACGTGCCGTCGTTCTCACGCGCCGGGCCCACGAGGATCTCCTCGAGCGTCCCGTTCTGCGCGGTCGCGACGCGCGCGCCACGCGGGAGCGTCGGGTGGAAGGTCGCCATCCCCCAGTGAAAGCCGCGCCCAGGCGCCTCGTAAGCGCGTGCCAGTGGCGAGCCGATCATCACGGCATCGGCGCCCAGCGCAACCGCCTTCGACACGTCGCCTCCGTTGCGCATGCCGCCGTCGGCGATGACCTGGCAGTACTCGCCAGTCTCGAGCATGTGCGTCGAGCGCGCGTGCGCCACGTCCGCGATCGCCGTCGCCTGCGGCACGCCGATGCCGAGCACTCCGCGTGTCGTGCACGCCGCGCCCGGGCCCACGCCGACCAGCACGCCGGCGGCACCGGTGCGCATCAGGTGCAGCCCCGTGTGGTAGGAGGCGCATCCCCCTACGACCACGGGCACGTCGAGGCTCGGGATGAACTCCTTCAGGTTGAGCGGCTCAGACACGGTGGAGACGTGTTCGCCGGAGACGACCGTGCCCTGGATGATCAGCACGTCCAGTCCCGCCTCCATCGCGATCTCGTGGTAGTCGAGCACGCGCTGGGGGGTCAGCGAGGCGGCTACGACGACCTTCTGCTCCTTGATCTCGCGGATCCGCTGTGCGATCAGCTCGGCCTTGACCGGCTCGCTGTAGATCGCCTGCATTTCGCGCGTTGCCAGCTCCTTCGGCAGCAGCGCGATCCGCTCCAGCTGCTCCTCTGCGTCCTCATAGCGCGTGAAGATCCCCTCGAGGTTGAGGACGGCGAGGCCGCCCAGGCGGCCGATGATGCCAGCGGTCTCCGGCGAGACCACGCCATCCATCGCCGAGGCGAGCATCGGCAGCTCGAACTGATACGGGCCCAGCTTCCACGAGATGTCGATGTCGTCGGGGTCGCGCGTGCGCCTGGATGGCACTATCGCGATGTCGTCAAACCCGTAGGCCCGGCGGCCCTTCTTGCCCCGTCCAATCTCTATCTCCATCGCAGAATCCTCGCAGTTGTAGCGGATACCCTTTTTTCGGCCAGAAGCAAGAAGACCCCGCACACGGCGGGGCCCAAGAGGTCGCGGCGGTGCGCCGCAAGCGCCTTGTCGGTCACGGCAGCCAAGTGTCGTTGAGCATAGCAACGGACTCGCCCGCGCTAATGCCCTTGGCTATGCTCGATCGTATGGGCGAGACACACAGACCGCGCTATGAGGCACACGCCGTCGAGGCGCGCCGTCAGGCGGCTTGGCGCGAGCGTGAGGCGTTCAGGACGCCGGCGCTGGCCGAGGATCAGCCACACCTCTACATCAAGCCCTCGGCGCCGTTCACCTCCGGCAACATCCACATCGGCCACGTGCGCAGCTACTCGATCGGTGATGCCTACGCGCGCTTCCGCCGCGCGCGTGGCGACGCCGTTCTGTTCTCCTTCGGCTTCGACGCCTTCGGACTACCGGCCGAGCTGGGCGCGATCGCCAGCGGCGAGCTCCCCAGCGACTGGGTCAAGGGCTGTGCCACGCACATGACCGGACAGCTCGACCGGCTGGGCTTCTCCTTCGACTGGGAGCGCTCGTTCATCAGCTCCGACCCGATCATGTACCGCTGGTCGCAATGGCTGTTCCTGGTGCTGCTGGACGCCGGGCTCGTCTACCGGGGCACCGGGAACGTCGATTGGTGCGAGGACTGCCAGACGACGCTCGCCTCGATCCAGGTCGAGCCGGGTGGCACCTGTTGGCGCTGCCACGGCCCAGTCAGGCTGATCGAGCTGCCGCAGTGGTACCTGAAGATCAGCGCGTACGTGGAGGAGAACGATCGTCGCTTGGCGGAGCTCGAGGCGAGCGGCATCTGGGACGAGGTCGCCTTGGCCTCCCAGCAGATCGTGCTCGGGCGCATCGACGGCGTGGAGCTCGATCTGCAAAGCCCCGATGGCTCTCAGCTGCACGTCTTCACGCCGTACGCGAACGCCCTACATGACGCTCGTTTCGTGCTCATGTCCCCCCGCCACGCCGACGCCGACGTGTGGGCCTCGGATGATTCGGTGCGCGAGCAGCTCGAGCAGTTGCGCTCGGGCGGCTGGGAGCGCAGCTCGCGCGAGGCGGAGACGATCCCGGTGATCGACACCGGGCGCGTGGTGCTCGGAGTCGACGGCTCTGCACTGCCGGTGCTCGTCTCGCCACTCGTCGACTCGCGCTTTGGCCCGACGGTCGTGCTGGGCATGCCCGCGCACGACCGCACCGACGAGGTCATCGCCCGCCGCCTCGAGATCGACCTGCCGCAGGGCGCGTCCGAGCCTTCGAGCGACGACACGGACTCGGTCGAGGGCCTCGCCGCAGCAGCTAGGAGCGACACACCGGACGGTGTGCGCGCGGCCGTGCGCTACCGCGCCGCTGACTTCACGATCTCCCGCCAGCGCTCGTGGGGAACGCCGATCCCGATCGTCTACTGCGAGCAGTGTGGCACCGTGCCCGTTCCACGCGAGCAGCTGCCGGTGATACTGCCCCTTGACCTACGCCCGAGAGGCACAGGCAACCCGCTGGCCGAGCTCGACGCGTTCGTGCAGACCAGCTGTCCGGGCTGCGGCGGACCTGCGCGACGCGAGACCGACACGCTCGACTGCCACTTCGACGCGCTGTGGCTGTGGGTGCCCGCGTGCGTGCCCGCGCACGCGCGCGAGGAGACGATGGAGGAGATCTTCGCGCGCGCCGACCTGCGTTACTGGCTGCCCTCGGAGCGCCTCGTAGCGGGCTCGGACAGCGGCAACTTCGTCTTCGACCAGCGAATCGTCACGAAGGCGCTGCGCGATGTCGGAGCGCTGGCGTTCCTCACAGACGGCGAGCCGTTCGCGGGCTGCCTGTTTCACGAGATGGTGACCGCCGACGGGCGCAAGATGAGCAAGCATCTCGGCAATGTCGTCGACCCGGACGATCTCGTCGAGCGCTACGGGGCCGACACCGTGAGGTTGGCGGTCCTGTACGCGGCGCGACCGCAGAAGTCGCTGAACTGGGACGACTCGGCGGTGCTGCGTTGCCACAGGTTCCTGACGCAGGTGTGGGAGCTCTCCCACGCTAGGCTCGCGCAAGCCGGCGAGGGCGAGCGGGCCGCGACGGCGAGCGACGGGGACGGGCAGGAGCCGCCGAGAGACACCACCGAGCACCTCAGGCTGAAACTCTCGCAATGGTGTGCGGCGGCGGTTGAGAAGGTAACCGAGGACATGGAGGGCCTGGAGATGCACAGCGCGGTGCGCAACATCATGCGTCTATTCGACCGCATCAAGGACTTCGAGAAACGCGTGCTCGCACGTGAGCCGGAGCTCGGCGCCGCCAATCTCGATGCGATGCTGGACGCGCTGGCGGTGCTCGCGCAGATGCTCGGTCCGCTCGCCCCCCACCTGGCCGAGGAGCTGTGGATTGCCCTCGGTCACGAGGAGCACAGCGCACAGACGCCGTGGCCGGGCGTATCGTTGCAGGTGGCCGCATGAGCACTCAGACCGCCCAGAGCCCTGCGCAGCGATCGAGACAGCGAACACGTTCGTGTGCGACTGGCCTCGTCTGTCACCGCTGTGACAACCAATACCCGCTCGAGCAGGCGATCTTCGCGTGCCCCGACTGCAACAAGGGACTCGACGTCGTCTATGACTACGAGCGCGCCGCCCAGCACTTCCGTGAGGTGCCGAGCTCCGAGCGACCGCAGAACATCTGGCACTTCGAGGAGCTGCTGCCGATCGTCGATGCCTCCGCGCAGGCGCGCGTGGGACAGCACTCCGGCTACACGCCGCTGATCCGCGCCGACCGACTGGGCGCAGAGCTGGGTCTGAGCAACCTCTACCTCAAGGACGACTCCAGCAATCGCCCGAGCCTCTCCTACAAGGACCGCGTGGTCTCGATG
Source organism: uncultured Solirubrobacteraceae bacterium (assembly GCA_963759265.1). Taxonomy (GTDB): domain Bacteria; phylum Actinomycetota; class Thermoleophilia; order Solirubrobacterales; family Solirubrobacteraceae; genus Palsa-744. The sequence goes on along the minus strand of CAVWYR010000001.1, from coordinate 2,060,154 downwards.
TCGGTCGCGCGGCTGTTGGAGCGCGGCGGCAGCGAGATCGGCTGCGTATCCACAGGCAACGTCGGCACCGCCGTCGCCTCGCTCGCCGCCAAGGCGGGCGTGGACGCCTACGTCTTCTACCCGAACCGCCTGGAGAACACAAAGGCGCGCGCGTGCATGGCGCTCGGCGCGAAGGTCTGCCAGGTGGAGGGCAACTACGACGAAGCCAACCGCCGCTGTCGCGAGCTCGCGGAAGCGACAGGCATGGACTTCGCCAACATCACGCTGCGCCCGTTCTACGCGGAGGGCGCGAAGACCGCCGCCTTTGAGATCGTCGAGCAGCTCGAGTGGCAGGCACCCGACCACATCGTCACTGCCGCCGCCGGCGGCACGCTCTCCTCGCGCCTGCACAAGGGCTTGGTCGAGCTGCAGCTCCTCGGCCTGTCCGAGACCGACCCGACGCGCATCCACATCGCGCAGCCGAGCGGCTGCAACCCGATCGCCACCGCGATCGTCGCGGAGGAGGCTGAGATCCGCGCGGTCACGCCCGAGACGGCGGCGCACTCACTCGCGATCGGCAACCCCGGCGACGGCTACCTGGTGATCGACGCGGTGCTCAAACGCGGCGGGACCGGCGGCTTCGCGAGCGACCCGGAGATCTTCGCCGGGATCGACCTGCTCGCCGCGACCGAGGGACTGCTGACCGAGCCGGCTGGCGGCACGACGATCGCAGTGCTCGAGAAACTGGCGGCCAGCGGGCGCTTTGCGCCCGACGACACAGTGGTCGCGATCATCACCGGCAACGGCCTGAAGACACTCGATGATCACCCGGCGAAGCCGTGGCCGGACAAGGTCGATTGCGAGCTCGACGCGATGCTTGCCGCGCTGGCGGAGCTCAAGAGCAGCGGTACGCTCGTGGACAGCGCGCGCGAGCAACTGCACGTGTAACGCGGCCGCAGCGTTTTCGCTGCGGCGGGAGGCCGGGTAGAAGAGGGGCAGATGGCAAGTCCGTTCGCATCGCCGCAGGAATTCCGCGACGTGATGGATCGGCTGTTTCGGATGATGAGCGAGGATCCCGAGACGGGCCCGCGTCTGCGCGATGCCGATGTGGCAGAGCGGTTCGAGTTCGTAGACGTGGAGCTCGTGTTGAACGTACGGGCGGGGCGCGCCGGCGAGAGCGCGAACCTTTATTGGCAGTGGAGTGACGAGGTCGACTGGTCACCGAAGGTGCGTATGACGATGTCCTCGCAGACCGCCAACCGCTACTTCCAAGGCCGCGAGAACGTCCTCTACGCGATCGCGAGACGGCGCATCAAGACCGGCGGGGACATACGCGCGGCGCTGGAGCTGATCCCGATCACGAAGCCGATCTATGAGCGATACCGCGCGCTCGTCGCGGCGGAGTATCCCCATCTGCAGGTGCGGCGCAGGGCTTAGAGGACCTTCGAGAGGAACGCTCTCGTGCGCTCGTGGCGCGGGCTGCTCAGCACCTCAGCGGGCTTGCCCGACTCGACGACGACTCCCCCATCCATGAACACGACGGTGTCCGCGACCTCGCGTGCGAAGCCGATCTCGTGCGTGACGACGATCATCGTCATGCCGTCGCGGGCGAGCTTCTGCATCACCTCGAGCACCTCACCGACCAGCTCCGGGTCGAGCGCGGAGGTCGGCTCGTCGAACAGCATCAGCTTGGGATCCATCGCCAGCGCGCGCGCGATCGCAACGCGCTGCTGCTGGCCGCCGGAGAGCTGCGCGGGGTAGGCATCGAGCTTGTCGCCCAGGCCGACGCGGTCGAGCAGCTCGCGTGCGTGCAAGCGGGCCTGCTCGCGTGCGACTCGCTTGACCCTGATCGGCGCGCAACTGACGTTCTCGAGTGCGGTCATGTGCGGGAACAGGTTGAAGTGCTGGAAGACCATGCCGATCTCAGCGCGCTTGCGCGCCACCTCGGCTTCGCGCAGCTCGTGCAGCCGGTCCCCCACCTGGCGGTAGCCGACGAGCTCGCCGTCGACTGACAACAGCCCGGCGTGGATTTTCTCGAGGTGGTTGATGCAGCGCAGAAAAGTCGACTTGCCCGAGCCGGATGGCCCGAGCAGACACATCACCTCACCCGGCTGCACCTCGAGCGTGATGCCCTTGAGGACCTCGAGGCGCCCGAAGCGCTTGTGCACACCTTCGGCTTTCACCATCGCGACGCTCATGAGGACTGGTGCTTCGGCGAGAGCACCGCCTGACGCCAGCGCGCGAGCGCCGTCGGTGCGACCTGACGTGATGCGCCCCGCCCGTAGTAGCGCTCGAGGTAGTACTGCCCGACGTAGAGCACGCTGGTGCACACCAGATACCAGATGCTGACCGTGATCAGCAACGGGATCGGCTTGAAGTTGACCGAGTAGATTAGCTGTGCCGCGTATAGAAGCTCGGTCACGGTGATCACGCTCGCAAGCGAGGTCGTCTTCAGCATCGAGATAGTCTCGTTGCCCGTCGGCGGGATGATCACCCGCATCGCCTGCGGCAAGATGATCCGCCGCAACGTCTGAACTCGCGTCATGCCGAGTGACTGCGCCGCGTCTGCCTGGCCCTCGTCAACCGAGATGATCCCCGCCCTGACGATCTCGGCCATGTAGGCGCCCTCATTCAAGCCCAGCCCGAGAATGCCCGCACGAAACGCCGTTATCAACGTGTTCGCGTTCGGATGCACGAACGCCGGGCCAAACGGGATACCCAGCGATAGTTTGGGGTACAGAGCCGCGATGTTGTACCAGAACAGGAGCTGCACTAGCACCGGCGTACCGCGGAAGAAGAAGATGTAGAACCAGCTCGCGCGCGAGAGCAGCGGGTTCGGCGAGAGCCTCATCACCGCGAGGACCACGCCGAGCACGATCCCGATCACCATCGCGATCACCGTCAGCTCGATCGTTACCACCAGGCCCGCGAGGATGCGGTGGTCGAACAGGTATTCGCCGACCACCCCCCACTGAAACCCGGGGCTGGTGATGACCGAGCGGACCAGCGCCGCGGCGATCACCAGCACGATCGCCGCGGCGATCCAACGTCCCGGCCGGCGGACCGGGACGGCCCTTATGTCATCGGGCCGCCCGGTCGGGCTGGTGGCCTCGGGTGAGGACACCAGCTACCGCTCAGCTCTTCGCTCCGTTGATCGTCGGCGTCGTGATCGCCCCTTCGAGCAGGCCCCACTTGGCGAGGATCGCGTGGTAGACGCCATCCGCCATGATCACCTTCAGCGCCGCCAGCATCGGCGTCGTCATGCCGGTCGTCTTGGGGAGCGCGAGGCCATACGGAGCAAATTCGTAGCTTTTGCCGATCAGCTTGAACGCGCCGTTGGAGAGTTTGATCTGATACGCGACGACCGGCGAATCGGCCATGCCGAGTTCTGCACGGCCACCCGAGACCGCGAGGTTGACCGCGTTCTGCCCGGCGAAGATCAGCACGGTGACCGACTTCTTGCCTTCCTTCGTGCACGCCTTGCTCTGGGCTTCGGCCGCTTCCTGCTCGACCGTCCCCTTCTCGACGGCGACGGTCTTGCCGCACAGGTCACCGACGTCGGTCACGCCGGGGTTGGCGCCGGCCTTTGCGTAGAAGGAGATGCCCGCGCTGAAGTAGTCGACGAAGTCGACTGTTTTCTCTCGTTCCTTGGTGTCGGTGAAGGAAGACGCACCGACGTCATACCTACCGGCCGCAAGTCCGGGGATGATCGTTTCGAAGTTGGAGTTGATCATGTCGACCTTCAGGCCCATGACCGCGCCGAGCGCGTGCATCAGGTCGGCATCCATACCGATCACCGTGTGACCGTCGGGGGCGATGAACTCGTTCGGGGCGTACTGGGCTTCCGTCGCCACGTCGAGCGTGCCTTTCGTTTTCATCGCAGCCGGCACCTCGGCGGCGACCGTCGCGTTTTCGGCGGCCGACGTCGACGTCGTGGCCGTCGGTGTGGACGCAGTCGAGCTCGTGTTGGTGCTGCTGCTGCCGCAACCGGCAAGCACGAGCACGGTGAGCACAGGTATGCCGATGCGGGCGATCAGCTTGCTCATCGGAACTCCCTTCATCGCGTTGACAGTTGGGCCCCAGACCAGTCGAGGCCGCGCAAGTATGCCAGGCGACACCATGGCGCGCTGCCTGCGTAAGAGGATCACGATTTGACCCATCGGCCCTGTTGATGCTGGCCGCTCGGGGCCGTTGGCCATTAGGTACCACGCGCAGCAGATGGCATGGACAAGCCGCTTGAACGCCCGCACCGTTGCTTCGCTGAGATCGCGCCCACCGGGGCGCGACATAGAAAAGCCCCGCCGGAGCGGGGCTTTCCCTTAGCAGGTCGATAAGCCGGATTCTGTCGTTGAGCAGCCATCCATCTGAGCGGCCTACCTGGACCTCGGCGGGCACCTGCGAACGGTCCTGTTTGGCCTTGCATCGAGTGGGGTTTGCCCAGCCGCCGCGTCACCGCAGCGCTGGTGCGCTCTTACCGCACCATTTCACCCTTGCCGGCCCGCCGTTCACGTGGGACGGCGGACGTAGGCGGTTTGTTTCTGTGGCACTTTCCCGCGGGTTTCCCCGGGTCGATATCTCGACCACCTTGCCCTTTGATGTCCGGACTTTCCTCGAAGGCAATGCCTCCGCGGCTGCCTGACCTACACGGTCAAACTAGCGGCTCGGAGGCGCCCTGTGAAGACCCGGGCGCAAAAGACGAGGGAGGGCGCCCGCTCTCAGACCCTCCTGAGCAGACCTACGACGCGGCCGAGCACCTTGACCTCTTTGCTGCGGATCGGCTCCATCGCCTCGTTCTCGGGCTGCAGTCGAACGTGGTCTGCCTCGCGGAAGAAGCGCTTGACGGTCGCCTCCTCGCCCAGCAGCGCCACCACGACCTCGCCGTCTTGCGCGGTGTCCTGCGGGCGAACGACCACGTAATCGCCTTCGAGGATGCCCGCGTTCTTCATCGAGTCGCCGCGAATCCGCAGCAGGTATTCGCCGTCGTCGCCACCCGCGATCTCTGGCACGGACACGTAATCCTCGATGTTCTCCTCCGCGAGCATCGGCTGTCCAGCGGCGACAGAGCCAAGCACCGGCAGGCCTTCGGTGCGGACGATCCCACGTACGCTGTCCACGGCGCTGCCAACAGCCCTGTCTAGCAACTCGATCGCGCGCGGCTTCGACGGATCTCGGCGAAGCAGGCCAATCTTCTCGAGGTTCGCCAGGTGGGCATGAACGGTCGACGAGGAGGCCAACCCAACTGCTTTGCCGATGTCACGGACCGTCGGCGGGTAGCCGTACTTGGCTGAGTACCTGCGGATGAAGTCGAATATCTCCTGCTGGCGCTTGGTCAGGTCCATGCCTGCTTGCCTCCCTGTCCGGGTGGATTGCGAACCGCAACGAACATGTGTTCGCACTGTAGCGTTCCATATGGACGGATACAAGAGTCGGCTCACCGCAACGCGCTGCGGCGCGCGATCCCTCGGGCTATACTCGCCCACCCTGCGCCCGTGGCGGAATTGGTAGACGCGCAAGGTTGAGGGCCTTGTGGGGAGTTTTCCCCGTGGTGGTTCGAGTCCACTCGGGCGCACCAAACTTGTCGGACTAAAACCCCCGCTCCCGAAAGGGGCGGGGGTTGGTGCGTTCTGGGAGCCGTTTCGTTGGCGCAGTGCTTCGTGTACGGCGTCCGCGAAGGCATCGGCCTCGCGGGCAACCACGGCGGCGCGTAGCTCCGGTCCAAGCAGGGTGTCGAAGGGCTCGGCAAGCTCGCCAGAGATCCCATCGTCGTCATCGACCAGCAGTCGCCGGAAGAATGCGAGGTTGAACTGACGCCGCAGGGCCGGTCCAGCCTCGGCGTACGCGGCAGCGCAGTCGCCTACGCGCGCCAAGGCCCGCTCCAGATTGGTCTTGGCGACCTTGAAGTTGCTGGTCACGGCGGCGAGCCTGCCTTCAGCCGAGGCGATCTCAGTGGTGATGCGGTCTTGCTCGGTCTTCAGTAGATCGAGTGGGATGGCATCGGCATAGTGGGCGTCGAGCAGCTTCTGTCGCTCCACTTCGAGTTTGCGGAGCCGTCGCTCTTGAGATTCACGCTCGCGGCCGTGCTCCTTGATGAGGCCGTCGATCTGGTCGCCCAAAAAGGCGCGTAGTCGCTCGATCTCGTCCTCGGGCAGTTGAACGGTCTTGTAGTAGGCCGCCACCTGCTCCTCGACGATCTCGATGCGCATGGCCCGCTGATCACAGTCGGTGCGCTTCTGCTGGCGACCGATACAGATGAAGTACGGGTAGGTACCGCCTCGTCCCTTAGCGTGGCAGACGATCAAGCGGCTGCCGCATTTGCCGCAGAAGATGCTTCCCTTCAGGTAGTGGGGGTGCTGTCGCTGCTTTTCGCCAGCCAGCCGCTTTGCTGTCAACAGGCCTTGCACCGTCTCAAACGTCTTCGGAGTCACGAGCGGTGTGTGGCGGCCTGGGTAGAGCGCACCCCGGTAGCGAACGACCCCGCTGTATTTGCGGCCCGGCTCAGCATCGTGGCGTTCTGAAGCGCCACCGACGTCACATACGCCCCTGCCTGCAAACGGGCAACGGAGGCGATCCCGACACGCTCCGCGTCCGCTACCTGGGCGCTGAGCACCTGATCTGGCACCAGAGCCGCTGCCTGCTGCTGGCGTCGAACGATATTTGCCATCTCGATGCACCTTTCTTTCGGTTCTCGCCCTCCAATTGGGCGATTTTCAGCAGAGTCGAGCACCGGCCAGTTATTGACCTACATGCAATTCTTGGGGGCGCAATGGCACGGCCGCGAAAGCCTCCGCACCTGGACCCGAGGCACCCACGACGGTCGCTCGCTCTCAGCATGCAGCGGCTCCGTCGGGCGAACGGCTGGACTGGGAAGGCTCTAGCCGAGGCCTACGGCTGCGATCCGGCCCACATATCCCGCGTGGAGCATGGGCAGTTGACGCCAAGCCGGATGCTTGTCCTGTTCTACGAGGAAGTCTTCGAGGCGACGGGCCTCCTCATGAGCGAGTTCGAAGTCGTTATCTCCGCCGACGAGCAGGAACGTCGTCGGTGGGGCGGTCACCGGCCGCCCGTGTACCGCGCCGCTCCGGGCGACGCCTCCGAGTTTGTGCGCGACACTGTTCCGCACGGCACGCTGATGGAGCCCGGCCAGATCTTCGAGAAGGCCTGGACCGTCAAGAACGCCGGATTTGTCGAGTGGCCCGGCCGACGGCTGGAACGGCAAGGACCGACCACGGGTCCCGGTCTCATCACGTCCCAGCGCTTTGTGCCGATGCCGGACGCGATGCCTGGCGCAACGATCACGATCGCGACGACCCTCCGGGCGCCGACCTACGACTGCGCCTCGATCGCCTACTTCAAGCAGGTCGACAGCGCAGGACATATCTGCTTTCCGGACAACTACCAGCTCGGCCTCGATGTCCTGGTCCTTGTTAGCGGGCAGAAACCCGACGAGCCTCCACTGATCGAGGACGCCTGACAGACTGCCACCGGGGGATCCAGACGGGGGAGTTGACCGCGATGGTCGTCGCAGCCGACGGGAGCACCTGCCGATGGGCTGGCTTATTGAGCAAACAAATTGTAAAATTGTTCGTATATATAGGAGTGCGCGACATGATCAATTGGGAAGGCAGGTAGTCGGCGGTCATGGCTCGCGGAACACGCGCAACCAAGACGAAGACTCTGGAGCAGCGGCTCTGGGAGGCTGCCGACGCGCTTCGCGGTAACCAAGAGCCGAGCGAGTACAAGCATGTCGTTCTAGGCCTCGTCTTCCTCAAGTACATCGCCGATCGCTTCGAGGCACGCCGCGGCGAGATCGAAACCTCGCTCTCCAATCCGGACTCCCCCGATTACATTCCCAACGAGGAGAGGCGACTGCGCTTCCTCGAGGATCGCGACGAGTACGGCAGCCATAACGTGTTCTGGGTTCCCGTCGAGGCCCGATGGACATACGTGCAAGACCGGGCCAAGCTTCCAGAAATTGGTCAGGTCATCGACAGTGCGATGGACCTCATCGAGAAGGAGAACCGCCCGATCAAAGGCGTACTACCGCGTAACTATGGCCGCGAGGGGCTGGATAAGCGTCGACTCGGGCAGCTCGTCGACCTGATCGGCGCGATCGGGTTCACCGAAACCGACGATCACGGTAGCGACGACGTACTTGGCCGGGTGTATGAGTACTTCCTTGGCCAGTTCGCCGGCAAGGAGACCGGCAAGGACGCCGGCGCGTACTACACGCCACGCTCTGTCGTTAGAACGCTCGTCGAGATGCTTGAGCCCTACCACGGCCGGGTCTACGACCCCGCATGCGGTTCTGGCGGCATGTTTGTGCAATCTGCCGACTTCGTGAGAGCCCACGGCGGCAAGCGCACAGACATCTCGGTCTACGGGCAGGAGTTCACAGACACCACCTGGAAGCTGGCCAAGATGAACCTCGCCCTACGGGGGATTGAGGCCGACCTAGGCGACCGCTCCGCCGACAGCTTTTCACAGGACCTCCACTCCGACCTTCGCGCGGACTTCGTCCTCGCGAACCCGCCGTTTAACGTCAGTGGCTGGTGGGACGCCAAGCTGCAGGACGACCCACGCTGGCGATACGGCGCACCACCCGAGGGAAACGCCAACTTCGCTTGGGTCCAGCACTTCATTTATCACCTCTCCCCCAACGGCACAGCCGGCTTTGTGCTCGCTAACGGCTCCCTGTCGAGCAAAACAAGCGGCGAAGGCGAGATCCGGCGCAAGTTGGTTGAGGCCGATCTGGTCGACTGCATCGTGCAGATGCCCACCAACCTATTCCTCAATACAACGATTCCCGTTTGCCTATGGTTCGTCTCCAAGGAGCGTCACGGCAACGGTCATCGCAAGCGTGAGGGCGAGATCCTATTCATTGATGCGCGACAGCTCGGGACGTTGGAGACGCGGCGACTGCGTGTGCTCTCCGACGAGGACATCACCATGATCGCCGACACATATCACGCCTGGCGAAATCCGAACGGCCACTATGAGGATGTCCCTGGGTTCTCCAAGTCGGCGACCGTTGCGGACGTCGAGGCTCATGACTTTGTGCTCACTCCCGGGCGCTACGTAGGGTCCGAAGAGGTCGAGGCCTCGGACGAACCCGTTGCGGACCGGATTCAGCGGCTCACGCAGGAGCTATTTTCCGAGTTTGAGCGCGGGCAGAAACTTGAGGCACTCGTGCGCGAGCGACTTGGAGGGATCGAGTGAACGATTGGCCAGAAGTCACCCTGGCTGATGTCTGCGACAAGCCGCAATACGGAGCGATCGCCAAAGGATCAAAGCTACCGGTTGGCCCTCGCTTCGTCAGGCAAACGGATATCACGACTGGGCGCATCGACTGGGACACGGTTCCCCACTGCGATCTCGAGCTCGCAGACTTCGAGAAGTACGCGATCACAACTGGTGACTTGCTGATCTCTCGCCTCGGGGCGGGTGTCGGCACGGCGGCGACCGTGGACGATGGCAACGGCGCCGTATTTGCTGGCTATCTCGTTCGCTTCCAGCCGAACACGACGATCGCTGATCCTCAGTTCGTCGGATACCAACTTCGCTCGCGAGCATGGTGGAACCATGTCCACGGCTTCCGATCCGGCGCCGCTCAGCCAACGCTCAATGCCAAGCAGATGGGCGCGTTTAAGTTCCCGCTTCCATCGCTCGAGGAGCAGCGCCGTATCGCCGAAGCGCTGAGCTCGCTCGATGACAAGATCGGCTCTAACCGTCGAGCGATCGCGCTAACCGAGGAGCTTGGGGCGTCACTTCTCGATGACAGGCTTGAGCTAGATGTATACGGCTTCCCAGAGTACGACGAGCAGCGATGTCTCGGGGACTTCCTTGATGTGCTGGAGACTGGCTCGAGACCCAAGGGTGGCGCGTCTCAGAGCGGGGCGGTCAGCCTTGGTGCTGAGAGCGTGTTCTCGGCCGGGGTAGACACAACTAGCCGCTTCAAGTACGTGCCTACCGATTTCGCTGCAGGCATGAGACGGGGACGGCTTCAAGACGGTGACATTCTCGTGTACAAGGACGGCGGCAAGCCAGGAAATTTTACTCCCCATGTGAGCGCCTTCGGGTACGGCTTCCCGGTCGACGAGGCGGTTATAAATGAGCACGTCTACCGAGTCCGCGCAAAGAGTCCAATTGGCCAGGGCCTTCTCTACTGGCTCCTCCGATCCTCTTGGATGGATCAGGAGATGCGCAAGCGAGGCACTGGGGTCGCAATCCCCGGGCTCAATAGCTCGAACTTTCGGAGTCTGCCGATCCCAGGACGGCTCGATCCAGAAGCACTAGATCAACTGAACGAGCGGCTCAGTCCGATGCTGACCTCAATGCTCTGCGCGGGAGTCGAGAACCGAAGACTCGCCGCGCTCCGCGACGTATTGCTACCTGAGCTACTCACGGGTCGTCTCCGAGTGTCACATGCTGCAGAGGCTCTGGCATGACCACCTTCAATGAGGCGATGGTTGAGGACGCCGCGCTTGAGTATCTGCGCAAGCTCGGGTACACCACCGAATTTGGTCCAAACATCGCGCCAGATGGTCCGGCCCCTGAGCGTCGATCGTTCGATCAGGTCTACCTCTATGACCGCCTTCACGAGGCTGGCCGACGACTGAACCCGGACCATCCCGATCTAGTCGACGAGGCAATCAAGCGGCTAGAGCGGGCCGAGTCTCAGAACCCAATAGTCGAGAATCTCCGCGTCTGGAAGTTGCTGGTAGATGGCGTTCCGATTGAGTATCGCGACTCGGGCGGCAACATCCGCACTGAGCCCGTGAAGCTTCTCGACTTTGAGAACGCCTCGAATAATGACTGGCTGGCGGTCAATCAACTTACGATCGTCGAGCATAAGAATCGCCGCCCGGACGTAGTCGTGTTCGTCAACGGCATTCCCCTCGGGCTTGTAGAGCTGAAGAACCCAGGCGACGAGGACGCCACGATGAAAGGTGCTTGGAACCAGATTCAGACCTATCGGACCGATATTCCGAGCGTCTTCATCCCGAATGCGGTGACGGTCATCTCGGACGGGCTGACAGCGGCCATGAGCGCGTTCTCCGGCGCCTTCGAGCACTACGCGCCGTGGAAGACGATCAATGGTCGCGAGGTTGTCGCTGGCTTACCCGCGCTCGAGGTCCTCATACGCGGTGCCTTCGACCAAAGCCGGTTCCTCGACATTGTTCGTAACTACACCGTCTTTAGCGACGAGCCGAACGGCTTGGTCAAGCGGGTTGCTAAGTACCACCAATACTGGGCAGTCAACGCAGCTGTCGAGTCGACCGTCGAGGCGGCCGGCCCGGACGGAGACCGCCGAGGCGGAGTGGTCTGGCATACCCAAGGGAGCGGTAAGTCGATCGAGATGCTGCTCTACGCGGCCAAGATCATGCGCGACCCGCGGATGAGCAACCCGACGCTGGTATTTATGACCGACCGGAACGACCTCGACGACCAGCTCTTCGGCGAGGTCTTTGCTCCCGCCGAGATACTCCCCGAGCGGCCGGTCCAGGCGGACTCCCGCGCTGACCTACGTAAGTTGCTGACCCGCGTCTCGGGAGGGATTGTCTTTACGACGCTGCAGAAGTTCGCACCAGAGCAGGGCGGCGACTCCAACCCGGTCCTGACTGATCGCCACAACGTCATCGTCGTTGCTGACGAGGCGCACCGGTCCCAATACGGTTTCAGCGAGACTCTCAGCGCTGACGGCACGTTGCGGTCAGGGCTCGCGAAGCATATGCGCGACGCGCTGCCGGGCGTCACATTCCTCGGGTTCACGGGAACCCCGATTGAGTCGGCGGATAAGTCGACACGCGCGGTCTTTGGCGACTACATCGACGTATACGATCTCACTCGCGCTGTTGAGGACGGGGCGACCGTCAAGATCTTCTACGAGTCGCGCCTTGCCAAGGTCAGCTTGTCCGAGGACGACTACGACTCGCTGGACACGTTGGCCGATGAGATCACCGAGCAGGTGGAAGAGGAGACCGCTCGCAAGACAAAGTCACGCTGGGCTCGGCTAGAGGCAATAGTTGGCGCGGAGGATCGCTTGGACCTGATCGCCCAGGACATTGTCGAGCACTGGGAGAAGCGTCGAGACGCGATGATCGGCAAGGCGATGATCGTCGCTATGTCACGCCGCATCGCGGTGCGGCTCTACGAAAAGATCGTCGCACTCCGCCCTGACTGGCACGACCAGGATCCTATGAAGGGCAGGATCAAGGTCATCATGACGGGCTCGGCGGCTGACCCACCGGAGTTCCAGCCGCACCTGCATTCCAAGGACGTGCGTAAGGAAATCAAGGCACGAGCCAAGAACCCGGACGATTCTCTCGAGCTGGTGATCGTCCGCGATATGTGGCTGACTGGCTTTGATTCTCCGTCGATGCACACCATGTACGTCGACAAGACCATGCAGGGTGCGGGTCTCATGCAGGCAATCGCTCGCGTCAACCGCACCTTCCGTGACAAGCCAGGTGGCCTGATCGTCGATTACATCGGCGTCTTCGCGAACCTACAGAAAGCGCTCGCCGAGTATTCCCCTAGTGACCGAGACCAGGCCGGGGTGCCTATCGAGGAGATCGTCTCGGTGATGCTCGAAAAGCACGACATCGTCGTCGGCCTATTGCATGACTGCGACTTCGACTCCTCGCCGGACCTCCCGCCCGGGCAGCGCCTTGCTCAGCATGCCAACGTCCTCGATTTTGTAATGGCTGACCCTGACCGTACCGAGCGGTTCCTCGACCAAGTGCTGGCCCTAGCCAAGGCATACGCCCTCGCCGCCTCCCGGGATGAAGCCATCGAGATCCGGGACGACGCCCGCTTGTTTGCCGACGTTCGCGCCGCGATTATCAAGATCCAAAACCCGGACTCCGGGCGAGGCGGCTCAGGCGCCGTAGAGATTGACACAGCCATCGGCCAGCTGGTCAACGAGGCGGTATCCGCCGACGAGGTCGTCGACATCTACAAGCTCGCCGGTGTCGAAACGCCTGACCTATCAATCCTGTCAGACGAGTTTCTAGACTCACTCGCCCATAAGGACAAGCCGAACCTCCAGATGGGCCTTCTGCGTCGGCTGCTCGCTGACCAAATCAGGACGATCCAGCGGAAAAACGTCGTCCAGGGCCGCAAGTTCTCGGAGCAGCTAGAGGACGCAGTCAACCGTTACACCAACCGTTCACTGACAACCGCCGAGATCATCGCTGAGCTGGTCGAGCTGGCAAAGGAAATGCGAGACCAGTCGAATCGCCACGAGCAGCTTGGCCTCACCGAGGCCGAGGCCGCCTTCTACGACGCCATCGTGCAGAACGACGCAGCCGTACTGCAAATGGGCGACGACACGCTCAAGAAAATCGCGGCAGAGCTAGTGACATCCGTTCGCCAGAGCGCCACGATCGACTGGAACCTCAAGGACTCCGTCCGGGCCGCGATGCGAGCCAAGGTTCGTCGACTACTTGCCAAGTACGAATACCCGCCAGATCTTGAGGAGCGAGCGGTCGAGCTAGTTCTCGAACAGGCCGAGCTGTTCGCTGGCAGAGGGGATGAGCGGGACTGATGCGCCTCCTTTCACTCGATTATGATCCTGTCTACCGTCCAGCTACTCGGGCTTCGTTTGCAGGAGACGTGAGTGCGTTTGACTACGATGCGGTCATCTGGGACCCGGAAGCGAGTCTCGACGAGTCCGCACGTTACTCAACCTCTTATCGTGGCCTCCCGAGTCTGTCGTCCGACGCCTCGGTAGAGGTCGTGGCCGCCGTTAGGCGTCGGCGCAAGGAGCTTGTCGAATTTGTGAGTGCTGGACGTGCACTCGTCGTAGTCGCACGTGGCCCGCAAAAGTGCTACATCGACACTGGCGAGCGCTCTTTCTCGGGTACCGGGCGAAATAGAGTTACGACCACGCACGTGAGTGACTTCGACCTACTTGGCGCTCTTCCCGTCTCGTCAGTCTCGTTCGAGAAAGCGGCTGGTTCGCGAGTCGAAATCATCGGCGACGGGCCAATACCAGCCCTCCTGAGGAAGTACGAGGCGTTCTTGCGCTACTCCGCCGTCATGCGAGACGCCCCCGGCTCTGCGGTTGCGAAGGTCGCCGGCACCGACCGAGTGATTGCGTCCGTCGCGAAGCTAAAAGGCGATGGCCGGCTAATCATGATTCCCGCTCTCAGCTTCTGGGGTGCACCGGAGGATGACGAGGGAGACTGGGTGCCAGAGGCCGCCGAGTTTCAAAGCGATCTCCTCGATGCCATCACCCAGATGTCCGGTGACTCCGTCACAAGTCGGCCGTCGTGGGCCGACAGTTACGCTTCCGACACGCAGCAACAGATTCGCGATGACCTGACTAGCCAGCAGCAAAAGGTCGAGAGTGCTCGTGCGAAGCTTGCGAAGCTCCAGGGCCAGCGCGATGAGATTGACTCTCGAGACCAGCTGTTCCTCGGCACCGGCCGCGCACTTGAGTTGCAGGTGCGTTCGGTACTTGAGCTACTCGGCGGGACAGTCACGGAGCCCGAGGCCGGACGAGACGACTGGAAGGTTTCGTTTCCGGAGGGCGATGCAGTGGTCGAGGTCAAGGGTGTCGTCAAGAGCGCTGCGGAGAAACATGCGGCACAGCTCGAGAAGTGGGTGGCGGGCGCGTACGAACAGACGGGATCGATGCCTAAGGGGATACTTGTCGTCAATACGTGGCGCGACACGCCTCTCTCCGAGAGGATCAAAGAAGACTTCCCGGCCCAGATGCTTCCTTATAGCGAGGGTCGCGGACACTGTCTCGTAACCGGCCTCCAGTTCTACCTGATCCGCGCCGACGTCGAAGGACATCCAGAGCATGCTGAGAAATGGCGGAAGGCACTGCTTGGGACGAATGGGACGCTGGCCAAGCTCGACGATTGGCGTGCTGTAATCCACGAGCTCAAGGATGAGGATGATGCGTCCTCGAGCGATCAGCCGGAGCAGAAGACCCCGACCGGATCGGCACACGACGCCGAACCCACCGAGACGGGTGAGGACGGCACATAAGCGAGTCTCCGGTCGGCATGCCACCTGCGCGGCGTGGCGTTGACCGCCGCCGTGGTCCACGTGTAGGCTGCCCTCCCGCGACCTCAGTCACAACCGCAAACGACGCCAGACACGATGAGCGATATCTCTTCTGACAAACCCGGGCGTCCTCAGCCGTCCAGAGCACCCGCCGCCCAGTCGCCGACGCCGCCGAGCCGGACGCGAGTTATCGCCGGAGCCATCTGGGACGTCTTCATCCGGCTGCTGCCATTTTTCGTCGGCTATGTCGCTTACAAGGCCGCCGGCAAGACGGAAGTTCAGACCTCCACTGACCGTGCGATTCGCGACCTCGGCGAACTCATGCAATGGGCCCTGGGCCTAATCGCGGCTATTGCCGCCTATACGTTGATCGGCGAGGTCACGCTTCGCCGTCTACCTACGCGCATCACGACACTCAGAGACGACGTGGAGCAGCTACGTGATCTCGCCCACGAGCAGATCCGCATAGTTACTGACCTTAAAGGCGTGGAAATCGTCTACGAGTTCGACGACGCTCTGCAGCGTGCGCGCAACCTGCAAGCGGCCGCCGGCAAGAGTATCCATGCGATGTGGACACTTCTACCCTACGACGATGCCCTCAAGGCCTACTTCGCCGACACCCTCGCAAAAGGGAGGACAGGTCTCTTCACAGCGCGCGTTGTCGGCGCCCGCACGGTCAAACGCCAGCATCTCCTTGACCACATCGAGCAATCATGGGAGTACCTTGCCGCCGGGACATACGAGCTGTTCGTAGTGCCCGATTGCCATTTCGAGGCAATGTTGGTCGACCACGATCGCGCGGGCCTCTTCTTCAACGCGGAGCGCGGGTACGGCAGCTGTTACATCTCTGTGAGCACAAAAGAGTTTACAGGCATGGTGGAGGGGCTGTTCACGACTCTCATGCGCTCGGAGGGGCGGCTTCCCGCGGAGCCCGATGCACTGTTTGACGTTGACAGAATTAACGCGTGGCTCAATACTTTCTATTAGTGCGCGCCACTTATCATGAATGACTCGATCCTTCCCCTCGCCCGCTCATACCTTCGCTGCCCGGAGTGCGGAAGCTCCTTTTCCGCAGACCTAGCGGAGCGCTGGCAACCGCGTGACCACCGCATGTTGCGGTGCGTGGAGCACGGACATCGCTTTACTGTAAGAAACGCCGTAGCTGATCTCTTGAGACCCAAGTACGCTGAGGTTCTCGAACGTCTCAAAGACAAACCCACGCGACGAGCCAACGATGAGGCGACGGCCACGGCATGGTTGCTCGACACACTCGCAATGGAATCGCGCATCCCACCCACCGGCTCGTCTGATCGCATCTTGAAGCGATTGCTTTCTCAGGTCGCCGCGCTGCTCGCCCTAGCGCGCGAGATGCGCCTTGATGCCGATGACGTGCGCGAAGTGTATGCCATTCTCGCTGGTGAGGCTATGGCAGCGGGTTACTGGCGACACGTCGCTGATCCTGCGCGCGCATCTATGGAGGCCGTCAACTACGAGAAATACGAGGACATTCTCCTCCGAAAAGTAATGTCTTCAGCACTCGCACAAAGCGACGCGGTTGCACT
The DNA here is from genome assembly GCA_963759265.1 of uncultured Solirubrobacteraceae bacterium. Lineage (GTDB taxonomy): Bacteria > Actinomycetota > Thermoleophilia > Solirubrobacterales > Solirubrobacteraceae > Palsa-744. Next base: position 2,043,595 of record CAVWYR010000001.1, on the reverse strand, counting down.
GCTTGAGCTTGGCAGCGGCCCCGGACGACTGCTGCACCAGTACGGAAGCACGATTTCGTCCCGTCGCGATGCGTGTCAGGTATATCGGAGGCTGGGTCCAAAGCTTTATCGTCCAAGCTCTCTCCCGGATCACGACCGGTTGAGACTCGTCCTCGGGGTTGACTTCGCCGACGACATGCTGCAGAGCGCGTCGAAATGGCTCGTCCAGGACAAGCTTGGCGACTTGATTGTCGAGGGGAGAATCGCCCAAGTAAGGGCTACCGTACGTGACCTGCCGTTCGCGTTTTCTAGCCCCGAATGGGATGGAACGACGAGGGTTGCCTGCATTCTCTTCCAAACTCTCGGAAATCAGCTAAGCCGGGACCTTCAGGTCGAGATGCTGAGAGCTGCGAACCTGTGCATCGGCGAGCGTGGTGTGGTGTTCGTGTCTGTATTCAACGCCCAGTCATTTGACGAACAGGGTCGTCAGTATTACGAGAGCATCGAGGGCTCAGTGGGGCCAGCGTGGGCGTTTGACGACAGGTCGTTTCTATCGAAGTTTGGCGTCTACTCGCGTTGGCTTTTCCCCGAGGAGTTGCGAGATCTAATGGCCGATGCGGATATGGGTGACGCATCGGTACTCACCGGCGAGACGCTCAGGTTGTTCCCCGAGTATGAGAGTTACATTGATGTTGCCCGGCAGGATCGTTACAAGCGAAGGGCACTTATAGGAGTGTACGCGCGGGGGCTCGACGTCGAGGTGGTTTGAGCAGGAAGTCAACCTTTGGCTCGACCGCGTCGGTGCGATACGCCAAGCTACTCTTCGAGCCGAAACCAGTCGCGCACGGTCAGCCGCAGCCGAACGACCTCGTCCTCCGCGAGTGGGCTGCAGTGCGCCACGGGACTACGGAGCGTGTTGAGCTGCGACATCACGCGAGCTACCGCCTTCTGGCTCGAGAATACGGCTCCAAATACGTCCCAGTTCGCGGCTATGGCGTCGTTAAGCTCTCCCAACGTGAGGAAGTCAATCGGGTCGTCCGACCGTGGCGTAATGCCGGTGTCGATCTCGCGCTTCTGCCGCTTTTCGGCTTCCTTGCGGAGAGCCTCAGGTACTCGTTCCCACCAGTCTGTCGGATCGGCGGCGGCCAATTGGTCGCGAACGCCCCTCCGGATCGTCGTCTCTAGCGAGTACAGGACCTCATAGTGTGGCGCCATGCGCGCCGCCTCGGCTCGTATCTCGCTCTCGATCTGAGGGTAATAGGACTCGTCTACTTCAGCAGCAGCACGATGCTCGCGCCTCAGATCGACGGCGTGCTCCCGCTCGACCCGGTCAAGGTCGTGCTCGATCATCTGACTGGTGATCGCAAAAAGCTTGATCGCCTGCTCGTCGGCGGACATCGGCTAACGAAGGAGGTGTTCCCGTAGGCTCTTGAAAATCGCGTTGAAGACGGCTACGTCAGACGTTGGAGGCAGGTGAAGGTTGATCGTATAACCAAGATTGATGCCGCCCGGTAGCTGACTCGCGTTGTGATCCCCGCCGGAGATCTCGGTGTCATCCACGGTCGCTGTGTCAATCGACTCCTCAGGCTCACTTGAGAAGTCGGCGAACGCCTGAAGAGCCCTAAAGGACGCTACTACGGACTTGACGACGCGAGATTTTGCCTCCAATCCGGTGATCTGGACTACGATTCCCTGCATCTCCGCATCGGACGCGTTTTGGATGTATTCGTTGGCTTCGTACAGCGCCGGGTAGCCGATCTTCAACGCATGCGCAGCAGCCGCGCCGGCCTGCGCCTGATTCCTAAACCGCTTGTAGAGCTCGGTCGGCACCCCGTCGCTCCCGAGAAACCCCGTCCGCTTGAGGTATGGGATGACGGGCTTCGCCGAACCGCCTTTCATGTCGAGTTTCGTCGCCAGGAAGTCCTGGGTGAATCGAGGCGGCGTCGACGCCGTCTTGATCTTGTTTAGCGCCTTCGTGATGTTGCTATGTGCGACAACGTACGGCAAGGTCTTCTCAGCCATCCGACAAGCCCTCCCATCGAATCCAGCGCGAACCGTCAAAGATACTGCTGGAGGCGGCGGAAGATTGGGCGAGCAGTGCTGCACTCGTCCAGGCATCGAACACGTTGTCAGCCCCGGACGGTCGCCCGGCTTGACCTGAGCGACCAGGCCATCGTAAAATCAAGTTGGAGACCTGAGTCTGTACACGCCACGGGCGACCCGCTGGAATCGGAGCGGCTCCTTGCGAGAGCCCATGGTGAGGCACCAGCTGACCGAGTGGGTTGACACGGATCGGCCAAGCCGCTTCTCGATGACGGCCCGAACCTCACGGACCGACTTCGGCTCACCGTCACGAAGGGCTGCCAGGACTGCCCGGAGCACGACGCCATTGCCGACCCGCTTCGCCGCAACGCCGCCGACCGTTCGGTGATCGCGCTCGGGAACGCCCTCCGGGAAGGCCAGGAACGCGCGACCCTGGGGCTGAGAAGGGTTTGAAAGCTGTCCTACCAAGTGCATTTTCGAGGAGCAGATGGTCGTCGTGCAAACCCCACGGGGTGGCCTCGGCGTCTAGCTGACACCTACTCCGAGAGTCCTGCCGCCCGCAACGCCTCGCCGTGATCGAGATAGGAGTGCATCCGCGAGATCTTCCCGTTGCGCAGGTCGTAGAGGATGTCGAGCGGTGCGCTGACAGGCACGCCGCTGCTCCATCCTCGTCCCTCAAGGCGCCCGCGCCACAGCACACGGTCGCCGAGATCGCGGTGCTCGTCCGCGAATGCGAGGAACTCGTCCCACGACTCTTTCAGGCGTCTGAAGTAGGTTTCTATGCCCTCCCGCCCCCAGAAGACCTCCCCCTCGACCGCCGCCATCGACGTGGTCCATTCGAAGTCCGGCGTCGTGATCTCGGCGAAGGCGTCGACATCGCGCTTGTTGAACGCGTCGATCAGTCGCTTGACGGTCTCCACGTTCTCCTGCGACATCGCCTACCGCCGTTCCTCGGCGAGACGTTCGGGAGCAGTGCGGGCCTGGACTGCCCTGAGGTCCTCGGCCTCGACGCTTCTGCGTACAAGCTCGACTAGGTAGGCGGTCTTGGACTCCTGAGGCATCGTCCGAGTATCGCGGACCGCTGCTCTCTGCGGGCAAGCGAGCGCGCGCAGGTGTTCTCTCGGATCCAGTCGACGTCGGCTTCCCCGCCGATGCGCCACGCGCGACCGTCCTTGTTCGCCCATGCCTCCGGCTCACGCTGGTCCGCCTCGGCCGCACTGTAATGCGAGCCGTGCGCCTCCTGCGAGGGGTGTTTACACCGTTCCTAGCGCGCGGCAAGCGACAGCGCTGTTTGGCGCACACCTGGCCGAGGTCCGGGTTAGGAGCGCGGAACGCGCGCCCGCTCGTGCGAGTGCTGTCCCCAGCGCACGGTGAGGTTTGCGTGGGGATCACGGCGCAGCCAGCGTCGCCACGCGCCGGGAAGCAGGAGCGCAATCTGCTCGCCCTCCCCGAGGAAGAGCTGGTGGCTGCAGCTTTGCCAGCCGCTCGCTAGTCGTCGAACTGGCACACGCCGGCCGCGACACGCATGCGCTGATATGGTCCGACGGCGTGGCGCCCGACCCCGTCGAGCTGTTGCGTCAGCTGATCCGGTTCGACACGACAAATCCGCCCGGCAATGAGGCTGAGTGTGTCGGCTGGATCAAGGATTCTCTGTGACGGTGCTGGTCTGCTCACGAGAGTCTTGGCGAAGGACGCGGCCCGGCCGAACCTCGTGGCCCGGCTACGCGGACGAGGCGCCGCGCCGCCGTTGCTGCTCCAGGGTCACGTCGACGTTGTCACGACCGACGGCCAGGACTGGCGCCACGATCCCTTTGGAGCTGAGCTGATCGAGGGTGAGATTCTGGGGCCGGGGAGCCTTGGATATGAAGGGCGGGGTCGCGATGATGCTCGGGGCGATCCTGCAGCTCGCCGAGGCGGCTGAGCCTCCACCGGGCGACGTGCTGCTGTGCGTGCTTGCGGATGAGGAGAATCTGGGGACGTACGGTGCGCGCTTCGTGGTCGAGGAGCATCGTGAGTTGTTCGAGGGCGTGAGGCACGCGCTCGGTGAGTTTGGTGGGGCGCGCGCGACGCTGGCGGGTCTGAGCACTTATCCGATTCAGGTGGCTGAGAAGCAGGTGTGCTGGGTGCGCGTGACGATCCGGGGGCCTGGCGGGCACGGCTCGATCCCGATGCGCGGTGGCGCGATGGCAAAGCTTGCTTCGCTGCTGAGCGAGCTGGACACACGGCGACTTCCGGTACACGTCACCGAGATTCCCCGGTCGATGATCGAGGCGCTCGCGGCCGCGTTGCCCGCCGGTGGGCAGGAGTTTGCCGACGGCCTACTCGATCCCGAGCGCACGGACGCAACGCTCGACATGCTCGGCGAGGCAGGACATCTCTTGGATCCGATGCTTCACAACACAGTCAATGCGACAGTCGTGCGAGGCGGTGGCAAGACGAACGTGATCCCAAGTGAGTTGCAGCTCGAGCTCGACGGGCGTCTGCTCCCTGGGCAGACGGCGGACGACCTCCTGCGCGAGTTGCGTGAGCTGTCGGGTGACGACGAACTCGAGGTGGAGGTGATGAGCTACGAGCCAGGAGTCGACCGGGCAGACCTTTCACTGATGCCGCTGCTGAGTGACGTGCTCACCACCGCCGACCCGGATGCGGTGCCGTTGCCAATGGTGATGCCGGGTGTGACCGACGGTCGTTTCTTTGCCCAGCTCGGAATCCAGACCTATGGCTTTCTACCGATGCGCCTGCCAGCGGAGATGAGGTTCACAAGTCTCATTCACGCGGCCGACGAGCGTGTACCGGCCCAGGAGATCGCCTGGGGCACGGACCGCATCTGCGAGGTGCTGAATCGGTACAGATAGGCAGGCGCCGTGCACCAACCGCTACGGCAGCCATGTAGCTGCCAGCCAGGGCATTCCATCGCCTCTCAGCTCATCGAACGGCCGCCCGCCGCGTGTGTCAGGCGTCGTCGAGTAGAACGAGGAAGGCGCGCGGCGAGAACACAGGAATCTTCCCCTCGAGGCTGAGAAGGTCTCTGTCACCCGAGACGAGGGCCGCGCGATGCGCGAATGCGAGCGCAATCAGATAATCATCGTCCGGGTCACGCGAGTGCACCGGCGGGTTGCTGTCTGGATCGACGACGACGCTCGCGCTCTCGGCGAGCCACCGCACCAGGTGGGCTGCGTCTGACTCGCTGATGTGTCGCCGCAGCTTGGGATACTTGAGCGCTCGCTGTAGCTCGTCCAACAACCCCTGGGAAGCGATGAGCTCGAACTCGCCTACGGCCAGCGATCGCAGGACGGCGGCCGGGGCGCCTCGTGGCGAGATCACACCGGAGATGACCACATTCGGGTCGAGAACCGCGCGCACCCTCAGCGGCGACGGCGTCGCGTCTGGTGCTGTGCCTCCACGGCGAGCGCCGTAGCGTCGCGCTCAGAGAGGTTGTTGCGCTCCCAGAGGCGCTCGAGTAGGTCGAGCCCCAGGTCGCGTCGCAGTGACTCCTCGATCACCTGGCTGTCGCCGCGGCCCGTACGGGCCGCGCGCATCTTCACCGCCTTCATGACCGACTCGTCGATTGTGAGCGTGGTGCGCACCTTGGACATCACCGCACTTTAGCATCTAGATGCGTCAGCATCAAGATGACGGTTCTCGACGGCCATCGCCCGTGAGATCACCGCGAAGTCTGCTTGTGGGATCTTGAATAGGCCGACCCGGAACATGTATCCCCAGCGGCGCTTGTCCTTGATGAAGCTGAGCTGGTCGATCAGCGGTCTAATCGGCGCCTCAATGGCAGTGACGAACTCGACGTTGCGCCGCCACGGTGTGAACCCCGGCGCCTGTTCCACTTGGTAGAGCTGTTCGTCGAGGACCCGGCCTATTGCCGTGAAGGCCCGCACCGGCTCGCCGTCCCGCAGCCTCGTCTTGGGCGAGTAGTAGACCAGCCAGTCATCAGCCTTCAGCCGCTTGAGTCCGGAAGCCTTGCCGTGGCCTGCCTGGGTGAATCCGCCCTCTACGCTCAGCCGCACGTGATCACGGCTGATCGTGCTCACCCAGTACGTTTGCTGGTTGGAAGAGTCGAGGGCGGTCGTGCAGATGCTTAGTTGGCGGTGCAGCTGTTCGCGCTCGGCGCGACTCAGCGTGGCGAGCATGCGTTGCTCGATTGCGGCGACGGTCGAGGAAGCCGTGCGCAGGCGGGTGCGTCCCTCGGCCGTGAGGGCGTAGCGTTGGCTGCGGCCTTGGCCGACGGCGGTCACGAGTCCGGTAGCTCTTAGGCCGGTGAGGAGCTGGTGCATCGCCTGTCGGCTGACGAACGCGTCGCGCGCCAGGTCTGCGTTTGAGATGCGCGGACGCGAGGCGAGGATCTCAAGGCAGGCGTACTGCGACACGCTGAGTCCGTAGTCGCGCAGCTCCCCGTCCATTGTTGAGTGCAGGGCATGTTGGGCGCGCTTGAGGGCGTAGCCCACGGATTGGTCGACATCGACTTGGGGCACGTCAAGATCTTGACATAGTATAGTACGTCAAGATCTTGACAACGCCAAAGGAAGGATCTCCCTGTGTCTACCGTTGCAGGCCCCGATTTCATTGCCCTCCAAGTCCGCGACATCGAGCGTGCCGCCGAGTTCTACGAACGTGAGCTGGGGCTCACGCGCGCACCCGGACCCCCGCACGCCGTCGTGTTCGCCACCCAGCCAATCGCGTTTGCGCTCCGAGACCCGCTGCCCGGAACCGATCTCGACAGTGGTCAGCCCGGCCTCGGCGTGGCGCTGTGGCTGCGGGCCGAGGACGCCCAAGTCCTTCATGACCGACTCGCCCAGCACGGCGTGACGATCCTGACTGAGCCGGTCGATGGTCCCTTCGGCCGGACTTTCACGCTCGGAGACCCCGACGGCTACGCCATCACGATCCACGACGCAGGCTGACGAGCTCGCCACTGCTTCTAGATCATGCCCACCATCTGCCCCGACGTCACCCGCTCCACCGCCAGCGACCCCGCCACCTTCGTATCCAGCCTCTAACGGCGGCGCCGCCGAACGACAGGGGCAAGTGGCGGGAGGGCGTCCGCTTTCCGGCTCCGACCGGCTCGATCACGGGTGCGCCGTGAAGACTTGGGCAACGGCTCCGCGGCTGAAAGCGGTGGTGCTCATCGGCTCGATGGTCAGCGGTGAGGCGAAGAGTCGCTCGCCCGCGCCAAGGATGACGGGATGGATGGCGAGGCGGTACTCGTCGATCAAGCCGGTCTTGACCAGCGATCGGGCGAACCGCACCCCTCCCTGCGCGAGCAGATATCCCTGGGGGCGCTCATCCTTGAGGCGAGTGATAGCTGCGGCTAGGTCTCCGCTGGCGATCGTCGTCTCGCCCCAGTCGGCGGACGCGAGCGAGTTCGAGAACACGATCTTGGGGATCTCGTTCATCGCCTTGGCGAACGGTCCGGACGCGCCGGGCCAAAAGGTGGCCCACCCCGCATAGGTGGTGGCACCGATGAGGTGCGCGCTGGCGTTGCTGACGGTCTCGAGGACCCAGCTGGTGGAGTCATCAGCGCGACCCGCAGCGAGCCAGTCGTTGCTGCCGTCGGCCGATGCGACGTAGCCGTCGAGCGAGATGGACATCTTCAGGACTAGCGAGGCCACGTGCTGCTTCCTTTTCGGGTTGGATGACACGAGCTTCTCGAGTCGGTGGTCGAGACTCAGACTCCAGACCAGGGCGAAAGCGACGCTTACCCGATCAATCGTAGAGCCGGCTTCGGCGAACAAGCAGTACGCCCGCTGGGCCTGACCTAACCCGTGACGTGGTCGAGTGAGGCCAGTGATCCCGGTAAGCGGCGTCGTCCTCGTCCACGCGAAAGAATGAGCGCGTGCGTCCAACCAACGATCTCGCCAGTAAAAGCGCCTGGGATTCCAAGCCGGTGAGCGGAGGACTGCGGTTGTGCTGAGGCAGATCAGCGAGAAGGTGCTGGTGCACCAGAGCGACTTCATGCAGACCAACACGGTGATCGTGAGGGGACCTGGCGGCGTGCTTCTCGTCGACCCGGGAATACACGGCGACGAGCTGGCCGCGCTCGCGGATGAGCTGATCGAACACGGCGACGTGGTGTCGGTCGGGTTCTCGACCCATCCGCATTGGGACCATCTGCTTTGGCACGCCCGGCTCGGTTCGGCGACCCGCTACGGCACCGCTCGGTGCGCGGCCACCGTCCAGGCTCGGCTGGAAGTCGGACGCGGCATGGCCGAGGAGAGCGCTCGAGATGTGTCGCTGAATCTGTTCGGCGCGATTAACGCCCTAGCCCCGGGAACCGAGTACATCCCTTGGGACGGTCCGCGAGTCCGCATCGTCGAGCACCAGGCTCATGCTCCTGGCCACGCGGCACTGCTGATCGAGAACGAGCGGGTGCTCGTCGCCGGCGACATGGTCTCCGACATCTTGATCCCACTGCTCAATCTACGCAGCGGAGGTAACCCGCTGCAGGACTACCTCGACGGGTTACGCCGCCTCGAGGAGATTGCCTCCGAGGCCGACATCTTTATCCCTGGACACGGATCGGTCGGCTCGGCCGATGAGCTTCGCCGGCGCATCGACCAAGACCGGGCCTACGCGATCGCCCTGCGGGATGGCGAGGATCCCCTCGACGCGCGCGTCGGCCCAGTCGCGACCTTCGGCCGAGACTGGCTCCCCGGCGTACACGCCCAGCAGGTCCGAACGCTTTCAGAGCTCGGCGACTAGCGCCATCAGGCTCGGGCGGAGCGGGCAACGAGGCCGTCGAGAAAGGTCTCGATGGCGAAGCGGAATCGATCGTCGCCGGCGCCGGCGACGAGCTCGGAGGCGTGGCACACGAGGAGCGGGAAGCGCGTCGCCGAAAGCCCGGCGAAGGTGTCACGGATCCGCAAGACGTCGAGCTCGGCGCCGTCCCCGGCGGCGCGACGGACGTCGGTCTCGGTCGCCGTCGCGGTCACGATCAGCATCAGGATGTCGACGGCCCACGCGGCGTCTTGGGAGGTGATGCCGCCTGCGAGCAGGATCCCCAGCAGGCTCTCGGCCCCGTCAAGAGCGTTCTCGGTCGTCGGCGGCTCGCCGGTAAGGACCGACGCCAACCCGGGATGGTCCTCCAGCGCATCGCGCAGGCCGCGCATCAGCTCGTATACCTGCTCGCGCCAGCGCTCCGGCTCGGGCACGATCGGCGGCACCGTTCCCGCGACGCGATCCATCATCGCGCGCAGCAGCTCGTCGCGATTGCGCACGTAGACGTACAGCGAGGCGGCGCCCGTGTCGAGCTCGGCCGCGACCCGGCGCATCGTCACCGCCTCCAGCCCCTCCGCGCGTGTGATCGCGAGCGCGGCATCGACGATCGCGTTCTCACTCAGCGGGGCCTTGGCAGGACGGTCACGGGTCGAGCGCGGGCGGGCTGTTGTGTCCATATCGCGAGATCTTACTTGACGCGAACACCGTTTGTGACGTACAGTGTTCGGAACGAACGTCGTTCGCTACGTCAGGAGCTCAACGAATGCCAGAGACCATCGCCCCGCCTCCCCCGATCATCACCGCCCAGCCGCTTGTGCGCAACCCACTGCGCTGGCTCGTGTTCGCGGTCGTCCTCGCGGCGAACGTGATGGACCTGATGGACGCGACGATCGTGAACGTCGCCGGCCCGTCGATCCGGCACGCTCTCGGCGGCAGTGCCTCCACCCTGCTGTGGCTGAGCGCCGGCTACACGCTCGCATTCGCCGTGTTCCTGATCACCGGCGCGCGCCTCGGTGACATGTTCGGCCGTCGCCGGTTGTTCCTGATCGGTTCCGCCGGGTTCACCGCGATGTCAGCCGCCTGTGCAGCCGCACCCTCGCCCTCGGTCCTGATCGCCTTCCGGGTACTCCAGGGCGCGTTCGGAGCGCTGATGATCCCCCAGGGATTCGGGATGCTCAAGGAGTGCTTCGCCGAGGATGAGATGAGCAAGGTGTTCGGCGCCTTCGGGCCGATGATGGGACTTTCCATGCTCGCCGCGCCGATTCTCGCCGGCGTCCTCGTCGAGGCGAACCTGTGGGGGATCGGATGGCGCCTGGTGTTCCTGATCAACGTCCCGATCGGCATCGCCACATTTGGCGGCGCGGTGCGGGTCCTGCCGCGCACGGTCGCACACCCCGGCATCCGGCTCGACACCGGCGGGATGGTCCTCGTCGGGCTCGCGCTGAGCGCGATCATCTACCCGCTGATTCAAGGCCGCGCAGCCGGCTGGCCGGCCTGGACGTTCATCACGCTTGGCGCCGGAGCAGCGTTGCTCGGCGCGTTCGTCATGTGGGAGCGCCACCACGGCGGCGATCCGCTGATCGAGCCAGGACTGCTGGCCAACCGGACCTACACGAGCGGAATCCTCGTCGCGCTCGCGTTCTTCGGCGCTTTCGGCGGACTGCTGTTGTGCGTGTCGCTGTTCGCCCAGCTCGGCGAGGGATTCTCCCCCATCCACGCCGGCCTCACGCTGCTGGCGATGGTCGTAGGACTGATCGTGGGGATGGGCGCCGGGATGGCGCTCGTCGGGCGGCTCGGCCGTAACCTGTTGCTCGTTGGCGTCGCGGCCGTCGGTGCGGGAGCAGTCGTTCTGGCCCTGACGGTGACCGGCGCGCGCACAGCCTCGACGCTCGACCTTGCTCCCGCGCTGTTCCTGATCGGCGCCGGCGCCGGCATGTCGATGGGTCAGCTGTTCGAGTTCATCCTCGCGGGCGTCGGCATGGACGAAGTCGGCTCGGCCTCCGGCGTGCTCGAGGCAGTGCAGCAACTCTCGAGCGCGATCGGCGTCGCCGCCCTGGGCACGATCTTCTTCTCAGCCTTCGCCAGCCCCCCGCCGACGCACGCACTCGCGATCACCGCTTGGGCGTGCCTGATCCCGGTCGCCGCCGCCTTTGCGCTCATCTTCCGGCTGCCGATGCAGGCCCGCGACGCTGTCGCGTGACAGTCGACACAGGCAGATATCGCCACGACCTCGGCGAGCTTCACCGTGTCGATGAACCGCCGGAAGCGCGCGAGCGCGCCGTCACGGATATCCCGGATGTGCACGACCGGTAGCGCGAGACCGGCGGCTATGATTCCCGGCCAGCCGGTCACAATGGTCCGGCCCGGATTTAGGGAGGCGGAGGGGATGCCCAGTTCGATCGTGGTTGGGACCGACGGCTCTGACACCGCGACAAAGGCAGTACGTGAAGCGGTCGTCATTGCTCATGCTTTGGGGGCGCCGTTGGACATCGTTAGTGCATATCCACGTGTTTCCGAAGCGGTTCAGCGCCGTGCGGAGGCTCACGTTCGTAGTGGTCGCCTGGCGCCGGAGGACGTCCATTGGGCGCTCAACCCGCAGGAGGATGTCGAGGCTGGCCTTGCCGAGGCGGCCGAGATCGCGCGAGAGGCGGGCGTCGAGGTAACCGTGCACGCGCGTGAGGGAGACCCTGCCGACGCGATCCTCGACGTCGCGCAGGAACAGGACGCCCGCCTGGTGATCGTGGGGAACAAGGGCATGAGGGGTGCCAAGCGCATACTGATGGGCTCGGTGCCTAACAACGTCGCCCATCAAGCCCCGTGCTCGGTGATGATCGTCCGCACCACCTGAGGCTCGGGTGGCCCCGACGCGCGTCGACCCCGCGTGTGGGACACCGGCCGGGTGCAGGCGTTCAGCGAAGCGGTGAAGCGCGTGGGACGCCCGCCCGAGATCGTCCCCCGGCGATCAATGACCGCGCCTCTGCCGGGCCGATCACGAGTTCGTGAAGCTCGCCGCCCACCTCGAGTCGACTCGACTGTCCGATCCCGCCGACCTTGATTGGTTCGAAGCCGGCCGCTCGGATCAGCCGCTCGACTTCCTCCCCAGCACGGTCTTCATCGGTCGCGTAGAAGAGGACGGCCGGCTCCGGTGAACGGTTGCTGGAGGCCTCGAAGACCTCGGCCGTCAGGGTCCCAAACGCCATGGCCAAGCGCGCACCAGCCGGCAACCACCCCGCGACGACCTCGCCAGAGGATTGCCCTTGCGGCAGTAGACGTGAGACGTGACCTTGCGCGTCGGTGCCGAGCGGGTTGCTCGGAACGACCACGAGCTTGTCGGTTAGCGCATCGGCAATTTCGTCTATGACGCCCTGTAGCGCGGAAAACCGCAGCGCGAGCACGACGCCGTCGGCGCCCCGCAGCGCGTCGCGGTTATCGACGGCGACGAGCGCGGCTCCGCCGACCTCTTCAGCCAGCAATCGCGCCGACCGATTGTTTGCGCTCGAAAGGCGCAGGGTCTCGCCGCCTGAGGCGAGCTGGCGGGCGATCGCCGATCCGATTCCCCCGGTGCCGATGATCGCGACGGTCATGACCGATGCCCCCTCAGGTTCACGGCTCCCCGCCAGCCGTTGTCGACCGCCACTGAGGAGGAGTCCAGTCGCCATCCGGGTCCGTGGTTTGCCCCACCTCGATCAGATGGCCGTCGGGATCGCGGATGTAGCAACGGATCTCGTACGGGTGCTGCTTGGGCGGCGTCAGGAATTGAGCGCCACGGGCACTCCATTCGGCGTAGACGGCCTCGATGTCTTTCACCCGGATGTTGAGGAAGCTGCTGACGCGGTCGGGGTCGGGTGGCGTCTCAAGGATGACCGCGGGCTTGTCGTCGGTCGGGCCTCCGCCTGCATTGATGACGATCCAGGTGTTGGCGAGCGCGACGTTCGTCGGTTCTCCGGAGCGTTCCAACGTGCCGCCGAGCACGTCGGTGTAAAAGCGTCGAGAGCGCTCGACGTCGTCCGAGACGATGAAGTGGGTCAGGACAAGTTGCTCCACCGCCGGTCCGAGCTCGCTCATCTGCCACCTCCACTGGTTGGGGACTGATACCCGACTCACAGACGGGCGCTCTGAAGCCGACATCGTGAACGATCGGGGACCCTATCTCGTGCCATCGTATAGCTATGGGCCACCACGTTTGACCCGAAGGCCCTGCCTTCAGCCGCGGCTGATTCGGTGCAGTTGCTGTCCGAATCCCGCGAGCCTTTTGCGGCTCGGTGGGGTAGGTTGAGGCTATGACCGCAAAGCAGACAGTGCAGGCGCTGTACGCGGCCTACGCGACGGGAGACCCGGATCGCATCGCCGCGTTGTTGCACCCCGATGTCATCTGGGTGGCCCCCGCGGGCAACGCCACACAGATCGCGCTCGGCCTGGGAAGTGCCGATGACGCGGGGCCGCCGCGGGGCCTGAATGACCTCGACCGCGACGCGATCGTGGCGTTCATGGCCCATGACTATCCGCGCTTCTTCGCGAACGTGACATTCGAGCCACGCTCGATGGTCGGCGAAGGGGATCTGGTGCTGACGGAGCACAGGATGTCTGCGACGCTTCCTAACGGGCGCCCCTACATCAACGACTACTGCTTCGCCTACGAGGTCGCCGACGGGCGCGTCAAGGCGATTCGCGAGTACATGGACACACGTGGCGGATGGCAGCAGGTCTTCGGCGGCGATCCCCCAGAGGTCCTGCTGACGGCCACACCGCCTAACTCCTGACGAGCGACGCGACGCCCCACAGCACGCGATCGCGTGCTGGCAAGGACAATGGGCGAGGATGTCAGCCGACCGAGACGTCACTGCATTTGACGAGCGCGCTCCACGCTATGACCAGGGCTGGCTTGGGCGCTTTCATCACGACGTAGTCAAGCGCACGGTCGATGTTGCGCTGCTATCGCAGCCGGATCCGCGCCGGATTCTCGACGTCGGCTGCGGGACCGGCTATCTGTTGCGGGTCTTCGCCGAGCGTTGCCCGCAGGCAGTGAAGCTCGCCGGGGTCGATCCGGCGGCTGCGATGATCGAGCAGGCGGGATTGGCGGCATCTGATCCACGGGTCGCGTTCACCGTTGGCTCCGCCGAACACCTGCCCTATCCGGATCACCAGTTTGACGTCGTCCTCAGCACAACCTCATTCGACCACTGGGGCGACCAGCGAACTGGCCTCGCGGAATGCACACGCGTGTTGAGCGCGAACGGGTATCTGATCATTGCCGACCTGTTCTCGCCTTTGCTGATCCCGTCGCTCATGCGGAGCCGGAAGGACAAGGCCCGGACGAAGGCTCGCGCGAGCCGCCTGCTCGCCAGTGCGGGGCTGCGCATGATCGCCTGGGAGGACGTGGGCCCGCTCATCAGAGCCCTCGTCGCCGTCTCGAGCGACCCCCGGCGTACATGATTCCTACGAGAGGACGTTGACGAAGTCAGCGATCTCCTCGAGTGTCGCCGCGTCGCCCTCGAGGTGCGGGACGTGCGCAACGCCGTCAAGCCATCTGAGTCGGGCACCAGGGATGATCTGCGCCGCTTGCTCATCGATCGCCTGGACGTCCTCGGCGTCGAGTCGGCCGATCATCACCAGGGTCGGTGTCGTGATCGCGCCCAGGCGAGGCCAGGCAGCTGAGATCTCGGCCTGCTCGCCCGGGTCCGAGGCACGCAGGGCCCTCGCGTTCATGTCGAGGAAAAGCTCACGCGCGCGCCCGTCGACGCGTCCCTCTTTTGCGCTGGGGCCGTCGAGCCACATCCATGCATCGAGCCTGCCGAGCTCATCGACGTCGCCGGCCTCGTCGGCTGCTTCGATGCGTGCGTTCAGCTCCGCCGTCGGCCCCTTCGCGGGGTTCGGGTACGGCGCCCCTCGAATCGCCGTCCCTATGAGCACCAGCCCGGCTACGCGATCGGGATAGGCGAGGGCCAGGTCGATCGCCGTCTGCCCGCCCATCGAGCACGCGATGACGACGGGCCGCGCGACGCCGGCGGCGTCGAGCACGGCCAACGCGTCAGCCACGGGCGACCAGCCATCCTCACGCTCGTAGGTCGTCTCGCCGAAGCCACGCTGATCGAATGCGACACACCGGTGACGCGAACTGAGTTGCTCGATCACCTGGTGCCAGCTGCGCCGATCGTTGACGCCGGCGTGTATCAGCAAGACCTCGGCACCGTCCTCGACACCGGTAATCTCGTATGCGAGCTGAGCACGTCCCGAGGTCGCGAACATCACACCGAGATCACCCATCGCCGTCAGCTTATTCCAGGGGGCATCCGGCTCCCTCCCACACCATCGGGCTGGCTTCAGAGGCTCACGATCGATCGCGAGGAGGCAGATGCAACAACCAACCACCCACGTTCTCGAGTCGACCAGCGCCTCGATCAGTGCAGGGACCCTCGACCCGTCTCGCCCCGCGGCGCTGACGATCGACTCCGGGGACATCGTGTCCTGCCCGAACACGTGGACGCAGTGGGGTAACCAGGCGCGTTTTGGCATGTCGTTCGCCGACCGGGAGCCATTGCGTCGCCAGTTTCCATCGGGGCCGTACTCGAATCTCGGCCCGGTCGAGGTCAGGGGCGCCGAGCCGGGAGACGTGCTCGAGTGCAGGATGCTGCGCACCCGCCCGATCGACTGGGGCTGGAACTCCTTTCCCCTCGGGGTGGGCGCGCTGCCGTCGGATTTCGAGGAGCCGTACGTGCATTACTTCCGCTTCAGCGAGGATCGCTCGCACGCGGAGTTCGTCGAGGGGATTCGGGTTGCGCTGAAGCCCTCGATGGGGGTGTTCGCGGTCGAGCCCGAGGGCGAGGAGCCGGTCAGCGCAATCCTCGCCGGCGCCTACGGCGGGAACCTCGATCTGTGGGAGCTCACCGAGGGCACCTCGCTGTTCCTGCCCGTGTTCAAGCCGGGCGCCCGGGTGTGGACCGGAGATGCAAACGCGATCCAGTCCGACGGGGTCGTCGATCAGACCGGGATCGAGTCCGCGATGGAGGAGCTCCGTGTGCAGTACCTCGTGCGCAAGGGCGTGGCGATCAAAGGGCCGACGATCGAGACGGCTACACACTGGATCGTGATGGCCTTCGCGGACTCGCTGGACACGGCACTGCCGGACTGCGTGCGAACCGCGATCGGCTGGCTGCACGAGCACGCCGGCCTTGACCGCCGCGACGCCTACGCGCTGTGCAGCATGGCGATCTCCTTCCGCGTCACCCAGTGGGCCGATCAGACAGGCTCCGTCTACAGCGCGATACCCCCAAGGACGATCCACGCGTCAATTCCAAAGGACGTGCTCGGCAAGCACCTCGCGGCCCGGATCGAGACCTCGATGCGCCCACCCCCATGAGGCTGAGCGCCGAGGACTCGCTCGAGATTCTGCAACTCGTCGCGCGGGCGGACGCGTGCGCGACGGCGCGTGACGCCGATGGCTATGCCGCGCTTTTCACCAAAGACGCTGCGATGGATGGCACGATGGGTCGCGCGCGGGGCCGAGCCGCGCTCAGTCAGACGGTCGCTCGCGTGTGGGCGAGCGAGCCGACCGGCACGCTGCACCTGACCCTAAACGCCCTGATCGACGACTCGACGCCCGAGCCGAGCGTTGAGAGCGTGATGCTGATGGTCACCGCAGGCCAACCACCGGCCGTGCTCGGATCGGCGCGCGTCGTTCAAACCCTCCGCCGGACTGACGAAGGCTGGCGGATCAGCGAGCGGCGTATAGCAACCTAGACGAGAGCAGTGCAGCGAGTCATCGGCTAGGCAAATCGGTCTCGTCCACCCATTCGCCGAAGCTCATCCAGGCGATCTCGGGATAGCGGGCACGCAGCGCCGCCGTGTCGATCTGATACCCCTCCTCGGCGAGGAACTCGTACATCGCCGCCAGGTCGGGCCTGCGATCGCGAATGTCCTCCTTCGGCGTCTGCACGGCGCGAACGCCGAGTGCCCGGGCCATCTCTCGCGGCGTGGGGGCGTAGCTGGCCACCTCGATCCGCTTCGAGACGTGCTCGTCGCGGCGCTCGAGGACGACGGCGACGAGCGAGCCGAGATCCCTGAGCGCGACTTGGTCCAGCGGCGTGTCGGCGGGCAGCGCCATCGGCAGAACTCCATCGCGGATCGACTGCGCTGATGCGAGCACGTTCTCGTAGAAGTAGCTGGGCGCGAGAATCGTCCACGGTATTGGCGCCACCCTCAGCTGTTCCTCGATTCGTGCCTTGCTTTTGAAATGCGGCACCGGCGCACGCGCCGCGGCGGCGACCGAGGCGAAGATCAACCACGGAAGCTGCGCGCGCACGGCTGCCGCGATGATCGCCTCACCTTGACGGACCTCCTCATCGGCGCCCCGCTCAAACGGCGTCGTCACGGCATACGCCACCGCCACGCTCGCCAGCGCTTGTTCGATCGAGCTTGGCTCGCCAAGGTCGCCGACGATCAACTTCGCGCCAGCCGTGGCGAGCGCTTGTGCACGCTGTGAGCGGGGATCACGAACGAACGCCAGGACCGGGAACTCCGCGGCGAGCAGCCCGCGCGCGACGGCGCCGCCGTGCGTACCGGTCGCACCGAACACCAGCACCGGATCGCGCGCCACGCTTACCCGCTCGCGGCCTGTGCGAGCCAGCGCTCGAACAACGTGACCTGCTCCTTGGGCCACGGTGCGTCGCAGGGCATGGTGCCCTGCTGCAGTTGCGCCGCGATCGCCGCGCCGTGAGCGAGCACGTCAGCTTCTGACCACAGGTCGAAGGCTCGGCGCATCGCGTCTCGATCGCTCTCTCGGAAGAGCGGCTTGATGTCGAGCGCGAAGTCAGGTCGCTGTTCAGGTTCTCCTTGCATTGCGGTCTCCTTGCGATCCGGCGGTGAGAAGGCGACAAATACCGCGGCGCGACGTTACTCCACGAAGCACCGCCGTGCATGCGAGGCTCGATGTCGGGATGCGCCGGCTGTTCGCTTCCGGACGATGCGACGGGGGCGCGCGCCCTTTTGTGGTCCCTTGCGATCCGCGATACTCGCGGCATGGCGAGATGCTCGGCGTGTGAGGCCGACAATCCGGCGGCGGCGAGGTTCTGCATGACGTGCGGCGCGGCGCTCGAGCGTCGATGTGACTCCTGTGGCGAGCCCGCGCCCGAGGCAGCACGTTTTTGCATGGCATGCGGGACGGCGCTCGGGGTCGCCTCGCCTATCTCGTCCGCTCAGGCGAGCTCTGCTGATCTCACTGATGCGATTGCACGGAGCGCGCCGTCGCTCGATGAGCGTCGAATCGTCACGATCCTGTTTGCGGATCTGTCCGGTTACACGGCCATCGCCGAGCGGATGGATCCCGAGTCGGTGAAGCGTCAGCTCGACAGGATTCTCGGGCGGCTCGGCGAGGAGGTGCTCAAGTACGGCGGTTACGTGGACAAGTTCATTGGCGACAACGTGATGGCCACGTTCGGTGCGCCGATCGCCCACGGCGACGACGCTGTGCGTGCGGTGCGCGCGGGCCTCGGGATGCAGGATGCGATGAGCGAGATCAACGAGCCGCTGTCGGCACAGTTCGGCGTAGCGTTCGAGCTCTGCGTCGGCGTGAACACCGGGGAGGTGCTGGCCGGCCACGTTGGCGAGGGCTATACGGTGATCGGCGACGCCGTCAACGTCGCCGCAAGGCTCCAGGCCGCCGCACAGCCGGGAACCGTGACGGTCGGCGAGGAGACCTACCGTGCGACGCGCGAGTCAGTCAGGTATGTCTCGGTCGCGGAGCCGCTGAGGCTGAAGGGCAAGCGCGAGCCGGTGCCGGCGTGGGAGGCTCTGGATGGGCGCGAGAGCATCCACACGGAGCTCTCGCCGGCGAGCTCCGCGCAGGCTGCGTTCGTCGGGCGAGCCGGTGAGCTCGCCCAGATGCACGCGCTGCTCGGGCGAGTGACCAGCGCCGGCACGGCGCACATGGTGACGATGATCGGAGAACCGGGGGTGGGCAAGTCGCGGCTGCTGCGCCAGTTCGAGTCGGAGCTCTCCGGCGAGCTGGTGCGCCACGGGCGCTGCCTGCCGTATGGATCGAGCATCGTCTACTGGCCGCTCGGGGAGGTGATCCGCGCCGAGTGCGAGATCGTCGAGACCGACCCGCCGGCGCTGGCGTGGACGAAGCTCTCGCAGCGAATCGGCGTGCTGCTCGCCACGCCTGACGGCGATCCCCGCTCGGCCTCGGCTAGGGCTGGCGTAATCGGACGCTTGCTCGGTATCGAGACGCCAGACGGAGGTGGCGTGAGCGAGCTCGAGGACCCGGTGCAGGCGCGCGAACTGTTCTTCGCGGCCGTCCGCTCGTGCGTGGAGGGCATGGCGCGCGAGCGTCCGCTCGTGCTCATCTGGGAGGACATCCACTGGGCCGACGACGGGATGCTTGACCTGATCGAGTACCTGCTGCAGTGGGTGCGAGCGCCCGTCCTGCAGATCTGCCTCGCGCGTGAACAGCTGCTCGAGCGGCGCGAGGGGTGGGGACATATACGGCGCAACGCGACCACCGCATTCCTCGAGCCCCTCGGAGCTGCTGAGAGCGTGGAGCTGGTTACCGCGCTGCTACAGGGCGAGACCTCAGGGGCCGGCGTCGCGGCGGCGGTCGCGGCGCGCGCCGGAGGCAACCCCCTGTTCGCGGAGGAGATGGTGCGTCGTCTGGCCGAGCAAGAAAACGCCAAGGTCGAGGAGCTCCCGGCGACGGTGCAGGCGCTGCTAGCGGCGCGCCTTGACTCGCTCGAGCCCTTCCAGCGCCGCCTGCTCGCCCACGCCTCGGTGGTTGGGCGCAGCTTCGACGAGGACGCGCTCGTGCCGGTCGCCGAGGCTGAGGGCGGCGATCTTGCCGAGGCGCTTCGCACCCTGCGTGAGAAGGACATCATCGTCGCTGGCGACGGTGACTCGCTCACGCGCCGGGTGGAGCTCGCGTTCAAGCATGCGCTGATCCGCGACGCGGCCTACGAGATGCTGCCGAAGGCCGTACGCGCGCAGAAGCACTTCGAGGTCGCGGGCTTCATCGAGCTCCGCGCGGGAGAGCGCGTCGAGGAGGTCGTCGCGCTGCTCGCCGAGCACTACTCGACGGCCGCCGCACTCGGCGAGGAGCTTGGAATCCCCGATTCCGAGCTGAGTCTCTACCGATCCAAAGCAAGGCACTACCTGGAGGCAGCCGGCGACGCCGCAACCGCTGTGCACTCCAACTCGGACGCGTTCTCCTGCTACTCCGAGGCGGCCGAGCTCGCAGGCGGGGACCCCGACTCCACCGCACGACTGCTCGAGAAGGGCGGCGATGTCGCACTGCGCCTCGGGCGCGTCGACGCGGCGATCGCAGCATGGGAACAGGCGCTCGACTTCCACTCCTCGCGCGGCGAGCTCGAACACGTGGCCGAGCTTCACCGCAAGATCGGCGCCGGGCTGGCACACCGCGGCGAGCGCAAGCGCGCGATCGAGCACCATCAGCTCGGCATCAACCTGATCAAGGACGGCGAGCCCTCGCTGGTGCTCGTGCGCCTATATGAGGAGGCCGCCTGGCTTTACATGCAAACGGGCGACAACATGCTCGCGATCTACGCCTCGGAGAAGGCCTTGCGCCTGGCCGAGCGCCTCGGCGAGGTCAGGGCGGCGAGCCGCGCCCACGGCATCTTCGGCAGGGTGTTCGGGAGAATCGGGGATACCGCGAAGGCGCGCGAGAACCTGGAGAAGGCGGTCGAGCTGGCCCGCGACTCAGACGCCCACGAGACGGTCCTCGCGCTGATGGCATTGGGCCACCATTTCGACAGCTCCGACGGCGACTACGCAAGCGCCGGCGCCGCATACGGCGAGGCACTAGAGCTCGCTCAGCGCGTCGGCGACGTGCCTGCGGAGATAGAGCTCCACGCAGCCCTTGCCCAGCTGGCGCTCTACGCCGCCGATTGGGACGAGGTGATCCGCTCCAGCGATGCGAGCGCGCTGCTGGCCGAGCGCGAGGGCCTGATCGGCAAGCTGTGCATGACCTATACAGCTCGTGGGACCCTGCACTGGCGCGGCGGCCAGTGGATTGACTCCGAGGCGGCGTATCGACGCGCGTACGAGCTCGCCGAGCAGATCGGCTGGTCGGAGGTGAGCGTCGACGCCCTATGCGGCCTCTCGAACACGCTCCGCGACCAAGACGCACTGGACGGGGCCGACGCCGCGCTCGCCCAGGCCCTCGAGGTGTGCGACCGCGCAGGCCTGATCGCTCAGTCGATACAAGCCAGCTCGGCGCGTGCCCTCGTTCACCGCATGGCGGGACGCGAGGAGCAGGCGCGTGAGGCTGCGGCCGCGGCGCTGGAGCAGGCCGCGCGCGTCCCCTACCCCGTTGGCAGAGCGGCCGCAGCCGAAGCTACGGGAATCGCCGGAAGTCTCCCGCAATGCGCTATCGACCTCGAGAACGCCCGTGACGCATGGGATCTCCTGCAAAGGCCCCTGGACGCGGCCCGTTGCGAACTGCTGCGCGGCGAGCGACTCCTCGAGCACGACCATCGCGAGGCCCTCGCCTCGCTGACCCGAGCAACCGCCGCGTACGAGGCTCTCGGTGTCACCCACCTGGCGCGCCGCGCGCGTGAGCTCGCGCGCCCCCGGGGCGCGGGCGACCGTAACGGCGCGCCTGACCCCGGCAGCTAATTCTCACTCACGCAGGCTCGCCGCCGAGATCGCGAACCTGCCACGGCTCAAGCGAATGGCGAGCCCAACCACCGACGGACGTCCGGGGGGCGAGTGTCACCATCGGACAGAGTGATATAGCGCCCTCATCCGATGCAGACTCGATCGTCTTACGTGGCCGTCACACGAAGGCGGTGGCGCGCGATCACGGCGCTCGCGCTCGCGCAATCGTGACCTCGGTGGGGTGCTCGCCCTTTGGCTGATGCGGGCTGCTTGCTCAGTAATCCGACTCCGAGGGGGACACACCGATGCTCACGCGTGGCAATCATCGTTGACGACTGACCAGTCAAGGTCTAGACTCCGCGGCCGCCGCATCCGCAGCGCCGGGGGATCTCTATTGGAGGGGGCATCGTCGTGAGCAGGGCAGGCTGGGGGGCGGTTCCGCCAACGGCGAGGCGCGCGGCGCTTTGCGTTGTCTTCGCCGCGGTCGCACTCTGCGTTTCATCTCTCGCCGCCGCCCGAACAGCTGACGCCGCGTCGGCAGTGGCCGTCAGTTCAGGCTACGACTTCTCGTGCGCGCTCCTATCGGAAGGGAGCGTTGACTGCTGGGGAGACAGTGTTGGGGGGTTTGGGAACAACGGGGCATGCGCCTCGGTCCCCGCCGAATGCACCTCGGTCCCTATGGCCGTAAGCGGTCTGCCGGACGCGGTAGCTGTCACCGCTGGGGAGTTCGAAGGCTGCGCGGTCCTTTCGGGCGGCGACGTCGACTGCTGGGGCACCGACGGGGACATATTAGGTGCGAACCCTGTTGTCGTGAGCGGCGTTAGCAATGCAATCACGGCGGGCGAGGGCGGCTCGATAGGAGGGTGTGCGGTAGTCTCGGGTGGCAGCGTCGAGTGCTGGGGAGACGATCTGCCGCCTGTAGCAACGCCGCTGAGCGGCGTCAGCGACGCCGTCGCGGTGAGCGTTGGAAGGGTCGACGACGATGGATGCGTGGTCCTGTCTGATGGGGGCGTCGACTGCTGGGGCGAGGACGGCTCCGGCCAGCTTGGGAACGGGACACGACCGAACTTTAGCTCGATGCCTGTGGCCGTGAGCGGCATCAGCACCGCGGTCGCGGTCGGCGTCGGCTACGAATACGCCTGCGCGCTGCTCTCGGACGGCACCGTCGAATGCTGGGGCTTCAACGCCGGCGGTGAGCTCGGGACGCCGACCAAAGCTCCGGGTATCGAAAGCGACGTGCCGGTGAGTGTCACCGGAATCACCGATGCGACTGCCATCGGCGTTGGTGAAGAAACCGCCTGTGCGGTCCTGTCGGACGGCAAGGTCCAGTGCTGGGGTGACAACGCCGACGGCGAGCTCGGAGACGGCACGAGCACAGGGCCGGAAGAGTGCGGCTTTGCATGTAGTCGGACCCCGGTCACAGTGAGCGGCTTGAACACGGCCGTCGGGATCAGCGCGGGCTACCGGAAGGCCTGCGCCGTCCTGTCGGTTGGCAACGTCGAGTGCTGGGGGTTTAACGAATTCGGCCAGCTCGGGAACGGAACGACAACTAACAGCGACGTACCGGTGCTCGCGGGCCCGCTCGTGTCTGCTGCGCCGGCTTCCCTTCCGCCCGCGCCGAGCTCACCCAGCCCCGGCGCGACAAGTGGGACTCTGACCACCGGTGCCAGCACGCCGCAACCGATCCAGAGCACGGCGCATGGGCATGCGGCAACCCAGCCCCCGCTCACGGCGGCCGCCGTCTTCGACCTGCCGCCAGCGAAGCAATGTGTGAGCAAACGCCGATTCACGATCCACGTACGCTCGTACGTCGGCATCACCTGGATCAGCGCGAGTATCAAGATCAACCACAAACGCGTGAAGACCGTAGGGAAGACTCACATCAAAGCGCTCATCAGCCTCGTGGGCCTGCCGAAGGGGACGTTCGTTCTCTCGATCACCGCGAACGCCAGCAACGGGCAGTCAGTGACCGGGAAGCGGACCTACCACACGTGCGTCCCGAAAAGCAAAAGCAGCTACCGGGCACCGAGGCTATAGCGACGCTGGGCACAACGACCGGATAAATGAGGCCATCAGCCGAGGGGGCAACATAGGAAAGAGGCTTTGTCCATTCCACTCGCGGTCATTCGCCTCGGCGCTTAGGAGTGCCGGCGGTTAGCTGGCCGACGAGAACCACCTGGTCGAGGTTGGGCGCCGCCGGGGATGGCTACCTCCTCGAGAGATGGATGTCTAGAGGTATGTCTCGCCCCAAACTGGCCCCCACTCCTAATTTCCGGCGACGCCCTCGGTCTTGGGCTAGTAGACGAAGGCGGTCAGGAACAGGGGCTGCCTTTGTGGGTAGCCTTGCTTCGCTCACGGGGCGTCGAGCCCAATGGTGACACCGACCTCGTCAACAAGCCGTGCGCGGCATATGCGGATGAGGAGTCAGGCGCTTCGCGACCGCTTCAACGAGTCCGATCGTGCTCGAGCTGCGTACCCGAGGTGTTGAAAGAATCCGGATTGGGGTCGGGTCAGAGGTGTTCGTAGTAGGGGTGGGCGGCCGACCCTAGGCGGCGCCCAAGCCGAAGAAGATGATCTGAGACGTTGACGGAGCTGCATGCCGCTCCATCCGCGTTGTCCGCCGCGACGCGACCGCAGATGCGGGGCTCGGCCCTTTAGCCAAAAAGGCTAAAGACCAGCCTTTACCCTGGACGCAGATACACCCCGACTCACCAAGCAGCCCGCTCGTCCCGTGGGTCTATCCGCCGGAAATTAGGCTCCTTTTATGGTCGGGGGGTGTCCGGGGAAACGATGCGCGCCCCTCTCAGCTTTATCTGCTCGTCATACAAGCTGGCTAATCATTGTTGTCGGACACGATGCGATGCAGCCGATAACTGCCCCCCTTACCCGGCAAGGCTGATGGAGAGCCCTGCCACACTCATGCTTGCCGAGCTGGTTCGCGCCCGGGACCGAGGCGCGCCGTTTGCCGACTGCTGGCCGGGAGCCTTGGAAACGGCGTGCAATCTTCATCCAGAGGCCAGCGAATGGCTCGAGGCGCTCGCCGCGACGAAGGGCGCATGGGAGCGCGCGTTCTATGGACGACCCAGCCGCGCAGAGGAGGCGCTGTCGCTCTTGCGCGAGGGGCGAGGAGAGCCGATCGTGCCAGAGCGCCGGTGTGCGTTGTGGAGCTGCGGTGCAGACATGAGTGATCGCGTGCCCCAAGCCCGCTACTGCTCGAGCCGCTGCGCGCGACGGGCCGCCCACATGCGCGAATTGATGGTGCGACAGCGCGCCCCCGAGCACCCGGAGATCAAACTGAACGGATACCCGCAAAGCGCTGGCCTACCTGACCCCCCGATCGGAGACGAGACGCCAGTGACACACTGAGCGAGTGACAGCTTCCCGCGAGCAACCTCACAGCCGGCGGAAGATCGGGCTCGGTGTTGCGGTTGCGCTGGCGATCGGGCTCGGACTCGGGCTGGGTGCCTACGCCCTCCTCGATCGGGCGCCTCCAGATGAGCGCGTCGATGCACGCGCGACGCGCAGTTGCAACGGAGCGCCGAGCCTTTGCGAGCGCCACCTCGACGAAGTCGTCTTTCCGGGGACGCACAACTCCTTCGCCGCCTCCGAGGAGCCAGGCTGGCACTTCGCAAATCAGCGCTATGGCATCTCGCGCCAGCTCAACGACGGGATCCGGGCGCTGCTGCTCGACGTTCACTTTGGCCTATATGACGCCGCGAATGGGCGGGTGCGCACGGATCTGCGTGCCGAGGGCTCCGATCGCAACAAGGTCGCCGAACAGGTCCCCCCGCGCGCCCTTCGCGTCGCCGACCGTCTCGCCGGTGGCGTTGGCTTGGGGGAGCTGAACGGCACGCCTGAGCCCTACTTGTGCCACACCCTGTGCGAGCTGGGGGCGGAGCCGCTGAATCAGGAACTGGAGGTGATCAGAGCTTTTTTGGAAAAGCATCCGGACGAAGTGGTGATCGTGATCGTCGAGGACTACGTTCCCCCAGCTACGATCGCGCGAGCATTCGAGCAGACAGGGCTTATCCGCTACGTCGCAACGCTCGAGCACGGCGAGCCGCTACCAACCCTTGGGACACTGATCGCACGTGGACAGCGTCTGGTCGTGTTCGCGGAGGAGAAGGGCGGAACGCCCGCCTGGTACATGCCGGCGTTCTCGTTCATCCAGGACACCCCGCTCGGCGCGACGCGTCCCAGCCAGCTGAGTTGCAAGCGCTTCCGGGGCGGCGTGCAGAGTCCGCTGCTCTTGATCAACTACTGGATCCCGCCCTTCCCGCCTAGCCCCTCCCTCAACGCAGGCATCGGTCGAGCGCCCTTCCTGCGGGGACGTATCGATCGCTGCCTGAGCGACCGCGGCTTCAAGGGCGCGATCGTCGCCGTCGACTTCTACCAGCGCACGTCGATTCTCGCGCTCGCACGGGAGCTCAACGGCCATGACCGCTGAGGAGTTGCTCTCGATCGCGGACGCCTTAGAGTGTCTGGCATGTCGCTTTGGCGCTCACGGCAGCGGGCAGCCACCGAGGTGGATCTCAAGGCGTAGCGCATGAGCACTTCGACACTCGCGATGCTGCAGCCTGGGGAGTCCGCGGAACGTGGCCGTGCCGCCCGCGAGGGCGCACCTCGCTCGAGTCACGGCGATTGGACGCCGGCGCCGGATCGATCGGATCCCGTCGAGCTGCTCGCAGCCCAGGCGGCTTCGCGCGTGCAGGAGCTCGTGCCGATCCGCTACGGGCGGATGCTGGTCTCACCGTTCACGTTCTACCGCGGCGCCGCGGCGATCATGGCGGCAGACCTGGCGGGGACACCCGATGCCGGCATCGTTGTGCAGGCTTGCGGCGATGCCCACATCTTGAACTTCGGCGCCTTCGCAGCGCCGGATCGCCGGCTCGTCTTCAGCCCCAACGATTTCGACGAGACCCTGCCCGGCCCTTGGGAGTGGGATGTCAAGCGTATGGCGGCCAGCGTAGAGATCGCCGGCCGCGACGTCGGGCTCGCGAGCGATCGGCGACGGCGGGTTGTGATCGAGTGTGTGCGGGAGTACCGCGAGGCGATCCGCGGCTTTGCAGGAAACAGCCATCTGGACGTCTGGTACGCACGACTAACCGCAAGCGAGCTCGTCGATCGCTTCGGCGGGAAGCTCAGCCGACAGGGTCGTCTCGTGTTTGCGCAACCCTTCGCGAACGCCCGGCGCAAGACGAGCCTGAGGGCGGTCAAGAAGCTCACCGAGCGGGTCGACGGCGCGCTGCGATTTCGCAGCGTCCCGCCCCTGCTCGTGCCGCTGCGCGACCTGTTCGACCCGGCGGACGCTCGCGACGAGACCGCCTACATTCGCGAGCTCCTGGACGAGTATGCCGCGAACCTCGATTTCAACCAGCGTCACCTGTTCGAGACCTACCGTTTCGTCGACATGGCACGCAAGGTGGTAGGCGTCGGCAGCGTCGGCACGCGCGCCTGGGTGTTCCTGCTCGTCGGTCGCGACGGCAAGGACCCGCTCGTGCTCCAGGCCAAGGAGGCGCAGGCCTCGGTGCTCGAGCCCTACTTGGGCGCGAGCCAGTTCGAATGTCATGGTGAGCGGGTCGTCCGCGGTCAACGGATCTCCCAGGCGGCGAGCGACATCTTCCTTGGCTGGCAGCGCAGCGAGGGCCTCGACGGCCAACAGCACGATTTCTACATCCGCCAGCTGTGGGACTGGAAGGCGTCGGTCGATCTCCCGACGCTGGGCGAGTCGGGTCTGCACGCTTACACGCGCGCCTGCGGCTGGTCCCTCGCCCGCGCGCATGCCCGCTCCGGAGACCGGCTCGCGATCGCCGCTTATCTGGGAGCCGGTGCGAGGTTCGACCAGGCGATCGCCCGCTTCTCCGCCGCATACGCCGATCAGAACGAGCGCGACTATCAGCGACTGCTCGACGCCGTCGCCGCCGGGGAGATCACCGCCCAATTCGGCGTCTGAGCGTTGGCGAGACCGGTGCCGGCTCGGCGCTCATCGTGTTCGCCACCCGCCGTCGGTCTATTGTGAGCCGCCGGTCGCGTCTCCCTCGCCATAGGAGTGCGCACCGGCTCCGGCTAGCACTCCCCCGTCGACGATCAGGTACTCCTCGCGAATGGGACGCTCGCCAAACCAGCATTCGAGGATCTCCCGGACGCCCGCCGCGTATCGCGCCTGGGCAGAGAGGCTCGTTCCCGAAATGTGGGGCGTCATCCCATTGTTCGGCATCGTGCGCCATGGGTGGGTCTTCGGCGCAGGCTGCGGGAACCACACATCGCCCGCATACCCGGCCAGCTGCCCGCTTGCACATGCATCGGCGATGGCGTCGCGATCACAGATCTTGCCACGCGCTGTATTGATCAGGTAGGAACCGCGCTTCATCTTGGCGATCAGCTCGGCGTCGAACATACCTTCGGTCTCGGGGTACAAGGGGGCGTTTATCGTCACCACGTCACAGGCCGAGACGAGGGACTCGACATCAGCGTGGAAGGTGGCGCCGAGGCCCTTCTCGACCTCGGCGGGAAGCCGGTGGCGGTCGGTGTAGTGCAGTCCGACGTCAAACGGCTGCAGGCGACGCAAGACCGCAGCGCCGATGCGCCCCGCCGCGACGCTGCCGACCTGCATACCCTCGAGGTCATACGAGCGGGAAACGCAATCGCCGATGTTCCACCCGCCCTCGAGCGACCAGCGGTGCCCGGTTAGATAGTCGCGTACCAGGTTCAAGATCAGCATCACGACGTGCTCGGCGACGCTGATGCTGTTCGAGTAGGTGACCTCGGCGACGGTGACCTTGCGCTTCATCGCTGCCTCGAGGTTGACGTGGTCGGAACCGATGCCGGCGGTGATCGCGAGCTTCAGGTTCGGAGCGATCGCGATCCGCTCCTCGGTGAGATACGCAGGCCAGAACGGTTGCGAGATCACAACGTCGGCGTCCGGCAGGTGGCGCTCGAAGGCTGAGCCGGGGCCATCCTTCTCGGCGGTCACGACGAACGTGTGCCCTTGATCCTCGAGAAACGTACGCAGGCCGAGCTCCCCCGACACGCTGCCCAGGAGCTCGCCTGGGTTGAAGTCGATCCGCTCAGGATCCGGAGCACTCTGCCCGTCCGGGTAGCGTGTGATGTTGGGAATTGTTTCGCGCGCATATGCGGGCGGATACCCGGTCACGGGGTCCTCGTAGAGCACGCAAAGGACGTTTGCCATCGGAAGCCTCCTGGTTATCTGTTGTGATTTCGCGGTTAGGCCTCGGCGACCCCTCAAGCTCCCTGATTGCGGCCAGAGCCTGATCGGCGAGAGCCTGACTGACGGGAGGAAGCGCTGAAGAACCACATCCGTGGCATCGTAAACCCGAGGCTTCGCTCGACCGCGCGTACGTGGACACTTCGCCGCGAGCAGGCGAGAAGGCCCCACGCGGTGCGCCGGGGGTTGCCCGCATTCACGATCCACGGTGATGTCACAGAACGGGGTTTCTCGCAAACCTGTCTATAGATGGTCGATCCCGAAGAGGAGCGCGATGCGGCCTTGGTGGCTGCCGTCGGACGCGGCGACGAACAAGCCTTCGATCGGCTCTATCTGCGCTATCTGCCGTTGGTCGTGCGCTGGGCGATGCACGCCACCGGCAACCGTGAGGTCGCAGCCGACCTCACGGCCGAGGTCTTCGCCGCCGCGTTGACCGCCGCCCGTAGGTTCCGCCCCGAGCGCGGCTCTGTGGCCGGCTGGCTGCTCGGGATCGCGCGGAACAAGCTCCGCGAAAGCCAGCGGCGCGGTCGCGTTGAGGACTCTTCGAGGCGACGCATAGGCGCTGAACCAATCTCGCTGACCGACGCCGACCTCGAGCGCGTGGATGAGCTGGCGAGCGTCGATGCGACGGTCATGCCGTTCTTCGAAGGCCTGCCGGCGACACTTCGCGAGGCGCTAACCGCGCGCGTGCTGCACGAGCGCTCCTATGAGGACATCGCGACCGAGCTTCGCTGTTCCGAGTCCGTCGTTCGTCAGCGTGTCAGCAGAGCACTGAAGACCCTCAGGTCGCAGTTGGAGGAGACATGAACGACTATTTCGGGCGCCTTCAACAAGAGCTGCGCGGCGCGGTGGGCCGGCGCTCGCATCTGCCCTGGTATCTGCGCATGCGGCTGGCCGTCTCGCGACCCGCAATCGTCGTCTTGGCGGGCCTGTTCGTGACCGGTTCGGCGCTCGCCGCGAGCGGGATCCTGAGGACCGGAGCGCCGGTCGGTGCTCCCGTCGCGGCGATCCCGAGCGCCAACGAAGGCGCCGTGGTTCCCGGAAGCGTGCACCTTCTGGCGCTGCGGGTCTCCGACCCAGACGGTGGGCCGCCTTGGGGGCTTCGCGTGCTGAAGACGACGCGCGGCTTGACCTGCGTCCAGTTCGGGCGGGTCGTTGACGGCCGCCTCGGTGTTCTCGGCCAGAACGGAGCGTTCGCCGACGACGGTGCGTTTCACCCGCTCTCGAGCGATTTCCTTGACGGGGTCGGCTGTGGAACGAATGACGCTCGCGGCGACGCGTTCGTCAACGAACAGTTCCACGGGATGCCGGCCAGTGGGCTCGTCGGCGACCAGCAGCACACCTCAGGTGGTTGTTACGCGGCGCGTTCGCGACGGACGTCCTGTCCGCCGCCGGACCTGCGAGATGTCTACTTCGGGCTGCTGGGACCAGACGCCGTCAGCGTCACGCACAGCGCTGGCGCCATCAAGGTCCCCACCGCCGGACCCGATGGGGCCTACCTGATCGTGCAGCGACACGCGAGGACCCATTGTGCTCGCTACGCGCTGTATTGCTCAATCGGCGAATCCTTCAGCACCGGCGGGCCCGAACTGGTCCCCTACGAAGTGATCAGTGCCGTTGGCTACCGTGGCGGCAACAGCTGCGATGTCCCGACACCGGCGCAGCTGGCGTCGATCCGGGCGAACGAGAACGCGAGCTTCCGCGCGCTGCTGCGCGCACGCCTGCCGAAGCTCTACCGTCGCCTCTACAGACAGGAAACCTATGTACCGGGATCACTCGGCGCGCTCACGCCGAGCGAGGCTCGCGAGTTCGAAGTCCTGCGCGGCCCCTATCTCAAAGCCGGGAGCGTGCCCACGTGTCCCGCCGTGGGCTACGTCCCTGCTCGCGCCCGCCAGCTCACGGCCGTGCAGCTTGCCAGCAAGGTCTCAGCGCATATAGAGACCGCCAGCCGCTACTGCGAAGATGCCGATCAGACGATTCCCTGCGATCAGCGGGTTCCGCGCGGCGCGCGACGCATCGACATAGGCAACGCGCCGCGCGAGGTGCTCGTCGTGGTTGAGTTCACCGCCCGTGCACCCGTCGCGAACTTCGACAGCCACTATGAGATCAACACGAGTGATCCCAACGACCCGGGCAACTCCAAGTGTCCCGGTCGCGGGGCGGGCCAGTTCGGTCCGACCCAGACCAATCTACGGGCAGGCCAGCACGTTCGCTACACGGAGTTCGTCAATCGCGACTGCCCCGGCGTCTCCCACATCACGGTCGGTTACGTCACGGTCGACGGCCCCTCGGGGGCCGCGCCAGTGCCAGGTCTGCCCGGTCAGAGCGCCGAAATCCCAGTGGGAACGACGACCGTCGAGGTCCCGTGAGCGATATTCGATCGCCGTCACCGGAGCCGCACGAGCACCCCGGCCAGCCGCACGAGTATTCTGTCGGTTCGTTTCCCGTCGCCATCGCGAAAGGTTCAGAGACCATGGATCCCGATCGTCTGAAGACCATTCCGCTGTTCTCGTCGCTTTCCGAGAAGGCGCTCGAGACCGTCAGCGTGTTCTCTAGCGAGACCTCGGTCTCAGCCGGCAAGCGACTCGTGCACGAAGGCGACTACTCATATGACCTGATCGTGATCGAGGCCGGCACCGCCGACGTACTCAAAGCAGGCGAGGTAATCGGGACACTCGGCCCAGGCGACGTCTTCGGGGAGATAGGCATGCTCTCTGGCGGCAAGCGCACCGCCGATGTCGTCGCGACCTCGGCAATGCGCCTGATCACGCTCAGCAAATGGGATCTCAAGCGCATCTCCACGGAGATCGGCGACCAGCTCAAGGCGCTCGTCGAGGAGCGCCAGAGCCACGACTCCGACAACACCCGGGTGTCCTAACCGCGAGACTTCACTTTCGCGCCGATGCGCGTCGGGCTGCGCGAAGCTTCACCGTAATGCAGTGAACGTGTGGTTGGCTCCGTGGAGGGACATTTCGGTAGCTAGTGTCCGCCAAGCGAAAAGGCATAGAGCTCGTCGTTGCCGGTGTAGCCGAGCGCGGCGAGCTCCGAGTACCCGGAACCCCAATACACGGTGCCACCGACGATCGCCGGCCCCGAGTTGACGCTGCCGCCGCTCGGATATTGCCAGAGGATCTTGCCCGTCGCGGCGCTGATCGCGAACATGTTCTCCCCGCTCGGCGCCATCGACCCGGCATACATCACGCCGTTCGCTACCGTCGTCGGTCCCATCGCCGCCGAGCCGAGCGGCGTGGCGGTCTGCCAGTTCCATTCCCCGGTGACGGGGTTGAGCGCTCCCCAGGAGCCTCCTGCGACCGCTTCGCCGTCGGCCAGCGTGTAGGCCTGCCCGGAGGAATCGGACTCGTGCACATAGATCCGCGTGCCGTCGTACGCGGTGCCCCACACCACCCCGCCCAAGCTGGTCCCGGGGCCTACCTGCTGACTCCAGAGCTCCTGACCGGTGGCCGCGTTCAACTCCCAGTAGATCCCGCTCTTCTGCCCAGCGCCGACGGCCGTCTCGGTTCCACCGCCGGGGGCTGGAATCGCAATGAGGTTGGGCCCCGAAGCGAAGTCCCAGTCGTTGCCCTCGGGATCAGGGCACCAGTTTGTGCCCGCGGTCTTACCGATGCACGCGAGCGTGAAGGCATCCCAACCCTGCGCCTTGTAGGACCACTCGACCGCTCCCGTACCGAGGTTCAGCGCCAGCACGGAGTCGAAGTAATCGCTGGGAGCGGTGCAGTCCGCGTCTGAGGTGTCGTCTTCTTGCGCGCTCAGCGCGCACGCCGCCGCGGCGTCGGGCGCGGTGTAGTTGTTGCCGGTGCCGATATAGACCATGTCGTTGGCTAGATCGACTGCGGGGCTGTCCCACACGGCCCCACCGCTGTAGCCGCAGCCGGTCGGCGGGCTATCCGAGGTGCACGGCGCGCCGTCGTTGGAGGGCACGGTGTAGGTCTGCCACTCGATCCGTCCACTGGTGGGGTTCAGCGCCACCACACTGCCACGGAACGTGCAGCAGGGATAGCTGGCGTTGGCCGCGTCGGTCTCCTCGTTGGATGAGACGCCGACCAGCACCTTGCCGGCGGCGACCACCGGGCTGCCCGTGATGATCGCCGCAGGCTGGCTTTCGACCTGTGTGCTCCACAGCAACGCCCCCGTGCTTGCGCGAACCGCGATCACGTGAGCGCCAGCTGAATGCAGGCCGGAGACCACATCGCCGAAGATCAGCTCTTTGCCGTCGATCACCGGCGAGTCGCGCGAGTATGAGCCCGCCACACCGTCGTACGCGGAAACGGGCTCCTGCCAGATCAATGCCCCGGTCGAGGCGTTCACCGCGTTGATGTAGCCGCCGAAGTCTGGGAAGTAGACAACACCCTTGGACACAACCGGCGTGGCTGACTCGGAGCCGTGCGTCGTGAACACCCACTTTGGCTTCAGCCTGGTGACGTTCAGCGGGCTGATCCGCGATTCGAGCGGCTGATAGCGATCATCGGCGACGCCGTGGCCGGCCGACGTCCAGCTCGCGCGAGACGCATGCGCAGCGATCGGGACGGCCATCGACGCCAGCAGTGTCACGCCCGCGAGAACGCCCACGGCGCCCGCTCGGGCGAGCAAATCTTCCATGACTCGACGCATCACCCAACCCCCGGTCCGAAAATGCCTTGAACTCAACGCCACTCCGGGCCTGCTCAGTCTCAGACGGCGCTACGCAGGCTCCCAGCAACGAGTCGGTAGTCCTTTTCCGACCGCTCGCGCTGGCTACTGTCGAAGCGTCCCCTTTTCGGAAAGCTACCAGGCCTCGCCATCTCGTGGCCGCTTCCTTGCCGGCCCACGAGGTTGATCGTGACGCACACAACGCCTGCATCTCGCGCGACTCACAGGTAGGCTGCCGGCCGTGAATCGCGAGCGCTGCATGGCGTTGTTGTTCGCCTGTGGCTCGGTGTGCTTTCTACTTGGGCCGTTCCCGGGCTACGCCGCGCTCGTCGGTGAAGGCGCCGACGCGGTTACGTTCTTCGTCGGCTCGGTCCTCTTCACCGCCGGCGGCGCGCTGCAGTCGGCAAGCGCCTTCCCGCGCCGCTCCGAGCAGGGCCTTGGCCGCGCCTCGTGGTGGGCTGCGCTGGTGCAATCGGCAGGGACGCTGTTCTTCAATCGAACGACCTACCAGGCGCTGCACACTGCCATCTCCGATCCGCACTACGGCAGGCTCGTCTGGCGTCCCGATGCGCTCGGCTCCGTCTGCTTCCTGATCTCCGGCGCGATCGCCTACCGCGCGTCGGCTCGAAACGGGTGGCTGCCCGTGCGTGGCGTGCACGGCTGGTGGGAGCCGGCGGTCAACCTGCTGGGGTGCATCTTCTTCGGGATCGCCGCCGTTGCGGGCTACATCGTTCCCTCGACGGGTTCACTCCTGAGCCTCGCGGCCGCCAACTGGAACACCTGCCTTGGGGCGGCGTGCTTCCTCGCGTGCGCTCTCGCCACGCTGCGCAGCGGCAGAACCTCGAAGTTTCGACGACTGCATGAGATCGAGCGCAGCCTCGGCCGCCGCATCGAGCAGCGCATATAATCCGCACGGCTTCAACCTCCTCCACACCAGGCTCGCGTGAGCCTGCACGACGGACGTGGCGAGCCCGCAGACCAGGCTAAGAGGTGCCGCGAGTCGCAATCGAGGCGAGCGCGCGGATCGTGTCCCAGCGCCCTGCTGGGAGCGTCGCCGACGGCGAGGCGCCCGGATGGCGCGGCGCGATCAAGACGCGCAGGGCCCGCGGTCTGCTGCGAAAGTGCAGCGGAGGGTCGAGGCTCGCAGCCTCGCCGTCTATGCCTGCCGCGATTGGACCGTCGGACCGCACCTCAAACGTTGCAGCCGACCAGGCAGCCAGCCGCCCGTCAGCCCCGGCCCCGCCCCCTGCGACGGCGATGCCGAGGACGCCGGAGTCCAGGCGCGGGCGCGTCCCCGATGCGAGTACTCGGCCGAGCCGGTACGGATCGTTGGAGACGAGCACGAGCGCCGCTGTCTCGTGGTCGACTCCATCGGCGCCGGTCCAGCACAGCTCCAGACCGGGTTGGCCCGGTCCCATCACGGCCGGTACGGTGTCGGCGATCGTGCGGAGCTTCGCGTCGCGATATCCATCGCGTTGAACGGCTTCGGCGTAGACACCGAGCGACACGTTGTTCACGAACACCCGGCCGTTGACCTCAGCCAGGTCCACGACGCGTTCGCCCCCCTCCGTGAAAGCGTCGAGAGCGCCGACGACATCGTCGCGATCGACGCCGAGGTCCAGCGCGAAGTGATTACGGGTCCCGGCAGGTACGCACACGTACGGGAGTCCTCGCTCCGCGGCGACCGCGGCGACGATCGCCTGCGTGCCGTCTCCACCGGCCACACCGACCGCGTCCGCACCGTTGTCGATGGCGTCGTGCACCATGCCAGCGAGGTCGTCGCCGAGGTGAAGCTCGATCGGCTCGACGCCGCGCGCGCGAGCCTCGCGCGCGATATGAAAGCGCACGGCCTTCCCGCCGCCCGACTTCGGGTTGTAGAACAACACCGGCCGCTGCGGCAGATCCGCCGCGCGGAGCCTCGCCGGGGCTGCGAAGGCTCTACGGGCAGCCTCTATCGACAGTAGAAACGCCGCCAGGATCAGGGCGTCCTCGAGCACCCCTCGCTCGATCACGACGAGCGCTACCGCACCCGCCAGCAACACGCCGGCGCCCGCCAGCGCGACGGCACGTGCGGGGCCTCGACGCGTCAGCGCCCACCATGCTGCAGCAGCGGCCGCCACAACGCAGGCGAGCACCGAAACCCCACGCGGGAATCGCTGCACAGCCACGACCCCCGCCGCGATGACCGACGCTGCCATCAACAGCAGGGACGCGATCGCAGCCAACCGCCGACTCACCGCATCACCGGCTTCTCTCGCTGACGTGACTCGATGGCGGGCGGGTCTCAGTGCTGATGGAGGCCGCCGGGAAAGCAATCCTGGTAGTCATTGACCGGTCCCTTTCCGATCGCACGGCGTGAGGAGCCGCGGAACGGTTCCGGGTCATATGCAATCCCCCCTCCCCCCCGACGTCGTCACCCGGATCGCGTGAAGCGGGCTGCCACGACGTCCATATAGTTGCGGGCGTGCGCGCTGTGAGCCAGGCAGCCGTCCCCAAGGCGGCCGCTGCCGGAGCGCAGATGATCTTGCTGACGCTGGCCGCTGGCCAGTTCCTGATGGCGCTCGACAGCTCGGTGATGAACGTCGCGATCGCGACCGTCGCCGAAGACGTCGGCACGACCGTCACCGGGATCCAGGGGGCGATCACGGCCTACACGCTGGTGATGGCGATGCTGATGATCCCCGGGGCGAAGGTCGGCGCGATCATCGGTCGCAAGCGCGCGTTCATGATCGGCTGCGTGATCTACGGCTGCGGCTCGTTCACGACCGCCGTCTCTCACAGCCTGCCCGTGCTGCTGTTCGGTTGGTCCTTCCTCGAGGGCGTCGGCGCGGCGCTGATCCTGCCTTCGATCGTTGCGCTCGTCGCCGGCAACTTCCCGGCGACACGCCGCCCCGCGGCCTATGGTCTCGTGGCCGCCGCCGGGGCGATCGCGATCGCTGTCGGACCGCTGATCGGCGGGCTCGCGACAACCTATGCGTCCTGGCGCTGGGTCTTCGCTGGTGAGGTCCTGCTCGTGTTGGTCATCCTCGTGCTCGCGCGTCGCGCCGAGGACGCTCCCCCAGACCGCCAGCCGAAAATCGACCTGATCGGCGCCGTTCTCTGCGCGGCGGGCCTCGGCGTGTTCGTCTTCGGCGTGCTCAAGTCGGGCTCGTGGGGCTGGGTGGCGCCCAAGTCGGGCGCGCCGCAATGGTTTGGTATCTCGCCCGTACCGTGGCTGATGGTCGCCGGGCTCCTGCTGGTGTGGTCGTTTCTGCACTGGGAGTCGCGCATGGTCGCGCGCGGCCAGGAGCCGCTGGTCGATCCCGCGCTGTTGCGCAACGCGCAGCTCGCTGGCGGGCTGAGCATGTTCTTCTTTCAATACCTCCTGATGATGGGGGTCTTCTTCCTGCTCCCGCTCTACCTGTCGGTGGCACTCGGGCTCTCGGCGATCGCCACCGGGGTTCGGATCCTGCCGATGTCCGTGACCCTGCTGGCGGCGGCGCTGGGCGTGCCGCGGCTGCTCCCCGACGTCTCGCCGCGTCTGGTCGTACGCGCCGGGATCGCCTTGATCCTGGTCGGTCTGCTCGTCCTGCTTGGGGGGATCGACATCCACGCGGGGGCGGAGATCGTGACCGTGCCGTTACTGTTCATCGGGCTAGGCCTTGGCTCGCTCGCATCGCAGCTCGGCGCCGTGACCGTCTCCGCCGTGCCCGACGAGCAGAGCTCGGAGGTCGGCGGGCTGCAAAACACGGTGACCAACCTCGGTGCGTCGCTGGGCACGGCACTCGCCGGGTCGATCCTCGTCGCCGTGCTGACGACCTCGTTCCTGACGCACATCGAGATGAACAATCAGGTGCCGCAGAGCGTCAAGGACAAGGCGCACACCGAGCTGTCCGCCGGCATACCGTTCATGTCCGACAAGCAGCTCGAAGCAGCAACGAAGAAGGCGGGCGCGAGCTCGGAGGTGACACAGGCGGCGCTCTCCGCCAACGCCGAGGCTCGCCTCGACGGGCTGCGGGCCGGCCTCACCGTGCTGATCCTGATAGCAGCCATCGCGCTCTTCTTCGTCGGGCGAATCCCGACGCGACAACCTGGCTCCGAGCCGGACCCGATGCCAGCGGTCGCCGTGGCGCAGTGAGGCCGGCTGCTCGCGGACATGCTCCCGCGACACAACGACCTGGAGTTCGACCGCGGCGGCATGCATTTTACGATCAACGTCCCCGACGAGCGACAGCTCAAGGTCGAGCTCGAGATGGAGCGCGACGAGCGGGAGCTCGAGATCGAGCTGAAAGGGTGAAACGCCGCGGATGCGCCATGCGCCCGCACTTGGCGCCCGCGTGCGTGGCTATGAGACCCGAGCCGACGCCTATCGCGATGCCGCCCGCGACGTCGCTCGGGTAGTGAACGCCGGTATGCACGCGCGAGTAGGCAACAGCGCCCGCAAGAGGAACGAGCACCGCCGCCAGCAGCGGCAGCTCGACGCTCGCGCCGGTAGCGAAGGCGAACGCCGACGCGGTGTGACCGGATGGGAACGATGTCGAGCGAGGAATTGGGACCAGCGCCGGTCTCGTGGAGGGGCGGCGCCGGCGCACGAGCAGCTTGGCGGGCCCATTGGCCAGGCCTGCAGCGAGGGCGACGGCGCCCAGGCCGCTCCACGCGGCCCTGCGGCCCTGCCGCCCGCCGAGCGCGGACAATCCGCCGGCGACGAGGAGCCACAGCCGCGAGTAGCTCGCCGCCTGCGTGACGGCGATGAGCGAGCGGTCCAGGACCGGCGAGCGCGCGCCAAAGGAGCGGCTCATCAGCCGACGGTCGATGTCGTGGACGCGGCGCCACATCCTCAACGCAGGCTAGCGGGAGCGCGAGGTGCGAGCTCTCGATCTCGCAGCTGTCATCCGATGAGGGTGATGAAGGTGCGCCTTCGCGACGGCAACCTTCACCGCGGTGGATCTCGCTCGACAGCGAGTGACACGCGAGATGCCGGCCCGCAGCTGCCGGATCATTCATGAGCTAAGGAGAATCGTTATGGCAACATTGGTTGCGGTCGGCTACCCGGATGAGACGACGGCCGAGCGCGCGAGACAGACAGTCCAGAGCCTTGAAGCGGACCTCGTGATCCAGGCCGACCAGGTCGCGGCGATATCGCGCGACGCCCAGGGCAAGTATCACGTGACGACGACACACGCGGCAGCCTCGACCGCCGGAGGCGCGGTGTGGGGGGGCTTCTGGGGCCTGCTCTTCGGGCTGCTGTTCTTCATTCCCTTCGCCGGCTGGGCTATCGGAGCGGGCTTTGGCGCGCTCTTCGGTCATCTCGGGAAAAACGCGATCGACAAGACCTTCCAGCAGCAGGTGCGTGACTACGTGCAGCCCGGCACGTCTGCTCTGTTCATGATCATCGAGAAGGCCACGCCGGACAAGGCGATCGACGCCCTCAGCCAGTACGGCGGCACGGTGATCCGCACGTCGCTGTCCGACGAGGACACCGCCAAGCTGCAGGATGCGCTGAAGGAGCATGAGCCCGTGGCGGCAGGCGCCGCCTAGCGAGGGAGGGCGCAGCGGCACTCGGGCGCGCTGAGTGCCGCTCCTCGCGCTGAGAAGAGACCTCGTCGCGCCGCCGAGAGGCGGCGCGACGTGCGCAAAGGAGGACCGCGCGCCGATTTGAGTCGGCGCGAAGCCGGTTCAGCAGAGAAGCCGCTTCGACTGGCACCGGATGGAACCACACGACCACACCGCCGACGGCGTGGAGGCGCTCGAGCCGCAGCCGGGCTCGCATCTCGTGCGCCGTGTGGCGTTGTTTGCCGTCGCCGGACTGTCCCTGTATCTGCTGGCGCCGACCCTGAGTGAGGTCTTCTCGCAGTGGCCGCGACTGAGGGAGATCGAGCCGGCCTGGTTCGCGGTGATGGCGATATTCGAGTCGGCAAGCGTCCTCTGCGGATGCGCAATGCAGCGCCTCGCCTTCCGTACCAAACGTTGGTTCCCGGTCTTGACCGGGAGCCTCACCGGGGCCGCGTGCGAGCGCGTCGTGCCGGGCGGTGGCGCGGCCGGAGCAACCGTCGAGTATGGAATGCTCGTTCGCGCGGGGATACCTGCTCCACGCGTGGTCAGCGGCCTGACCGTCTCCTCGCTGCTGACGTTCGGTGCCCTGCTTGTGCTGCCGGTGATCGCACTGCCGTTCGTGCTGCTGGGCCGCACGGCGGTCTCGGAGAAACTCCTCGCTGCCCTCTGGGTCGGTGTTGGCCTGTTCGCGGTGCTCTCGGCGATCAGCGCGTTGCTGCTCGGGAGCGAGCGACTGCTCCGCGCGGTAGCGCGACTGCTACAGCGCCTGCGCAACTGGATCCTGCGCCGTCGCCCGCCGTCCAGCGACCTCCCCGACAGGGTCCTGCGCGAGCGTGACGCGATCCTCGAGGTGTTGGGCGACCGCTGGTGGCAGGCGGTGCTCTTCACGGTCGGGCTATGGCTGCTCGACCTGTTCACGCTGATGGCAGCGCTCGCGGCCGTCGGTTCGCGGCCGTCGATCATTCCCGTGCTGATCGCCTACTGCGTCGCGCAAGTCCTCGCCCAGATCCCCCTGACTCCAGGCGGACTGGGCTTTGTCGAGGCGGGCCTTTCGGCGACGCTGGTGCTGGCGGGCGTGAGCGCGTCTGATGCCGTGCTCGCCACCCTCGCCTACCGCGTGTTCTCCTACTGGCTGCAGCTTCCGGTCGGCCTGATCGCGGCCCTGGCCTTCCGCTACCACTACGGTCGCGATGCGGACGCGGCCGGCGAGAGGCGAGCGCCACACGGCGCGCCCGAATGAGAGCCCAGAGCCCGCGTCCTCACCCCGATTGGACGATGCCGCCACCACGAGCGTCACACTAGGCTGCCCGGCAGAGGCGTCCAACGCGGGCTGCCGTCGGCTTGTTCATGAACGCACACGTGGCCATGCCGACCCCGCCGATCCGAGCCGGTACCCTCCCCAGCCGGTTCTCGAGATGCCGGCAAACGCCCTAGCGCTCGCATTCGCGGCCTCGATCTACCCGCCGGCGTTGGCGGCGGTGATCGCGCTCGGCCGGGGCCCGGCGCTGCGATCACGGGTGTTCGTCTTCGTCGGCGCGGCCTTCCTCACCACCTACGCGATCGGCGCGGCGATGCTCTTCCTGCTTGAAGAACTGGGCGCGACGAGCACCGCTGATCGCTCTGCGAGCGCCGGGCTGGATCTGGCACTTGGCATCGTCCTGATCGCGTTGGCCTTTCGTCTGCAGAGCAAGCGCCCAGAGCATCACGACGCTTCGGCCGAAGCGCAGAAGCCCTCCAGGATCGACCGCTACCTGAGGAGTCGCCGGCTCGCGGCCCTGCTCGGAGTGACGCTGTACATCGTGCCCTCGCCGATCTACGTCGGTGCGGTCAAGGCGATCGCCGACGCGAAGCTCTCGCGCGCTTCGGAACTGCTTGACCTCGTTACGATCGTCGCGATGATGCTGTGGCTGGTCGAGCTACCGATGCTGCTTCTGTTGATCGCCCCGAAGCGAGCCGAGCGTGCGCTCGACCACACGAACCGTTGGTTTGCGGCGCACGGCCGAACGCTCGCCGTGATCGCAGCCGCCGCGGCCGGCGTGTTCCTTGCCGTCAAGGGCCTGGTGACGATCGGTGAATGATGCTCAGGCGGCGATAAGCGGGAACGCCGGCACGGGCATCCGTGGGCGGGTGCGCCCGAAAATGATCCTGATCGGCGCGTTGTCGATTGTCGTGCTCGGTGCGGCGGCGACCCTGCTCGGCTGGGATATCAGCGGCTGGCTGAAACACGTTTGGGACACGATCACGACCATCTCCGTTGGCTACCTGTTGCTGGCGGTTGTGCTGATCACGCTGCAGACGACGACCGCGGCGTTCGCCTGGCATTCAATCCTTCGCTTCGCCTATTCCGACTCGGACTTCCGCTGGATCCAGGTCTATGCGTGCTACGCGGCAGCGGTCGCGCTGAACTTCGTCCTTCCCGCGAACCTCGGCACGCTGGCCATGCTGATCATGTTCACCACGATCATCGCCGCGGCGACGTTCGCTGGCATTCTCGCCGGCTACGTCGTCCAGAAAGCTTTCTTCACGCTTGTCGGAACGGCGACCTACGTCTACCTCTTCTTGACCGTCGGCGGGTCGTTCGACCTCCAGCTCGGGTTCGTCAGCGAACATCCGTGGGCGACCGCGATCCTGCTCGCGGCTGGCGCCATGCTCTTGTTTCTGGTCGCCCAGGTGCTGAGGCCGCGCATACGGCGTTGGTGGGAGCAGGCCAAGCACGGCGGCGAGATCGTCGCGCACCCTCGCGCGTATCTCGGCAGGGTCGCCCTTCCCGAGCTCGTCAGCTGGCTGGCGACGTTGGGGATCATCGGCGTGTTTCTCGCCGCATACGACATACCCGTGAGCTTCCACACGATCATGCGTGTCGTCGCCGGCAATTCGATCGCGAACATGACCTCGGTGACCCCCGGCGGCGCGGGCGTCACCCAAGGGTTCAACGTGCTGTCATTGAAAGGCATCACGAGCTCGGCGAACGCAACGGCATACTCGATTGCCCAGCAGCTCGTGACGACCGCCTGGAGCATTCTCCTGGCGATCGTGCTGCTCGTACGTGCTTTCGGATGGGCCGGCGGCAAGGCGCTCGTCACGGAGTCCTACGGCGAGGCAAGAGAGAAGACCTCAGCCGAGAAGGCCGCGCGCAAGTCCAGGAGGGAGGCGAAGCGATTGAAGAAGAGCGCCGGCGACGGCGAGGCTTAGGCATCAGGGCCCGAGTCTTACCCTGGCACCTCGGACGGCGCCGACGGGCTAGCGGCACCTCCCCGAGGTGGCGCTAACCCGCCGATGCCGCGATGCGACTACTGCAGTTTCGAGGCTCCCTGAACTTCGTTCGGCCGATCGACGACCGGTTGGGCGTTGCCGGTGACGGTGAGCGAGCCGTGCACTTTGTTGTTGGTCACGCTCGTCCCGCCGGCGTTGCCCTCGACCTTCACGAGCGAGCCGAAGACGTTGCCGTCGACGAGGACGCCGGCTTTGTTGCCCTTGATCGTTGCCCCGGCCAGCGTGTTGGCGGAGCATTCGGATGTTCCTTCGCCGATCACGAGCGAGCCGCTTCCACCGCTCGCCTTGATCAGGCCAGCGATGTGTGCGCCACAGATTCGCAGCAGCGCGGCTCCGCTCGAGGAAAGTTTGCCCGAGACCGTCGCTCCCTCGATGTCGAGGGCACCACCGGGCTTCACGGTCACGCTTCCGTTGACTTTCGCGGTCGAGGCCAGCTCGATCGCTTCGCCTGAGCGCACGACCAGCTTGCCGTTGACCTGACCTGTGACCAGCACGTAGTAGCCGACCATCGTCGTACACGACTTGGTCGTTTCGAAGCCCACGTTCGACACCGCGGTGCGCGTCGTCGTCTGGGCTCCCGTTCTACTGGTGTTGATCGGAACCGAGCCGCTCGGGTCCGTTTTCAGCCCCGAGTAGGCATCGGAGGCGGTGACGGTGGCGCTTGCTTTCGCCCCGATCGCGACCATCGCCGGGCATTTGACTTCCAGGCTCGGCGGCGTCGAGTCGACCTGCACCGTCAAGCTCCCCGGGGCCGATACGTTGCCGACGTTGTCGGCGACGGTCCCGCTCGCCGAGTGCGAGCCGCTCGTGTTGAACGTCTGCGCTGCCGGCACAGTCGCGGGGTTGACGCCGCTCCCGGGACTGCCATCTGACAGTTTCGGGTCGCCGTTGCTGGTGAAGGACACGGTCACGCTGTTCTTGTACCAGCCGCCGCCACCCGCGTAGTCCGGGGGACGATTGGCCGTCGCTGTCGGAGCGTACGGCGCGCTCTTATCGACCACGACGGGGGCCGATTCGGGCGAGTCTTCGGTCGTCAGGTGATGCCCTGGGTCAGAGCCCTGGACGCGGTAGACCCACGTTCCTTCTTCCTCGCCGGCACCGGCGAATTCGTAGCTCAGCGCTTCGATCCCGCTCGCCACGGTCGTCCACGTGTTGCTGGCCGCGTTGTGGTGTTCGAGCGTGTAGCTGAGCCCGAAGTACGCCATCGGGTTGGCGCCGGTCCATGCGAGCGTGAACAGCCCGTTGGCGTTCGGCGAGGTGCCGGCCGCCAGCGTCGGTTCGCCCGGAGTCGGATAGCCGACCTGCGTCGAGCACGACTGCGTCGTTTCGTTGCCGACGTTGTCGATTGCGGTCGTGCTCACCGTCACTTCTCCCGCTTCGGAGGTGTCGATCGGAACCGTCCCGTTTTCGGCGCTCGCCAAACCGGACTGCCCATCGGAGGCGGTGAACGTCGCGCTCGCCGCGCTTCCGACCGGTGCCGAGGCCGGGCATGTGATTTCGAGCGTTGGCGGCGTGGCGTCGACCTGCACCGTG
Source organism: uncultured Solirubrobacteraceae bacterium (assembly GCA_963759265.1). Taxonomy (GTDB): domain Bacteria; phylum Actinomycetota; class Thermoleophilia; order Solirubrobacterales; family Solirubrobacteraceae; genus Palsa-744. The sequence goes on along the minus strand of CAVWYR010000001.1, from coordinate 2,000,034 downwards.
AGGCTCCCCGGTGCTGAGACGTTGCCGACGTTGTCGCTCACCGTACCGCTGGCAGTGTGCGAGCCGCTCGTGTTGAACGTCTGAGGCGCGGGAATCGATGCCGGATTGACACCGCTTCCCGAGCTGCCGTCGGACAGATTCGGGTCGCCGTTGGAGCTGAACGACACTTCCACGCTGCCCTTGTACCAGCCGCCGCCACCCGCATAGTCAGGTGGCCGCGAGGCCGTGACGGAGGGAGCGTTCGGCGCGGTCTCATCGACCTTCACTTCACTCGATACGGGCGAGTATTCGCTTTCTGGACCTTCGTTGGCCGCGGCCACGCGGTAGGTCCACGTCCCTTCACCCTCAGGACTGCCCGCCGTGAACGCATATTCCGGACTCGTCAGGCCGCTCGCCACGGTGCTCCAACCGCCGCTCGCGTTCTTGTGCTGCAGCGTGTATGTCAGATCGGCCGCCGCCGGGGAGGCTTCCCAAGCGAGCGTGAACACGCCGTTCGCGTTCGGGCTGCTTCCGCTCGTGAGCACCGGCACACCGGGCGCCGCCGGAACTTCGTTGCGCGCCAGCGTGTAGCCCGGCGGCAGGTATTTCGGCAGCGGCGTCTGCACGAACCCGCCGTCGCTTCCTGGTTTTTCGATGGTCGGAACACGCAGTTCGAGGTTCTTCACCTGAATCGTCTGGGGCGATGAGGAGCTTCGCGCGTACGGGGAGTCCTGCACCATCAGCTGCAGCTTGAGCACATGCCCCGCCGCGACGTTCCACACCTGCGGGTAGAGCTGGAACACCTGCTTGGTGAAGCCGCCGCCCGGATTGGTCGGGCGGTAGATGGCCCGGCCGACCAGCTCCTGTGTGCCGCCTTCAGCTTCGTTGACGTCCATCAGCCTGGCGATCACCTGGTCGTTGGCGGCGGGTGTCGAGAATTCCGCGATCACCGTCGAGGCACCTGCGAGCGTGAAGCCACCCGCGGGTGCAGCGGGGAGCTTGTATGTCGCCGCCGAGGTGTTTTCGCCGGCCGCTTCGGTCGTGCATACCGTCGTGCCCGCAGCTCCCTGGAACGATGTTTTCGGCGCGATGCCGGGAGCCTGGATCGTCTGTTCGGCGGCACCTTCCAGGTGCACTTCACCCGGTGCGAGGCTCGCCCAGTTCGCGGCTTTGTATTCGGTCCCAGAACTCGCGGTGGTTGCGGGGCAGTGACTGGCGATCGCCGTCACGCCACCGTGGGCGCCCGCAGGTTCGCTGCCTTCACCCTTGACGAAATACTTGAACCATTCGTTCTGAGCTGTCGTCAGCTTGCCGTCATCGGACGCCGACGGCGTGCTCGCCGAGCGCGGGTTGTGACCGAGGTCGAAGTCGAACAGCTGGATTGGCTGGTTCGGATAGGCCGCGCGGACCTTGTTGTAGTAGTCGACGCTCTGGTTGACGGGGAAGAGGTCGTCGTTCCAGCCGTTCTCCATGATCGTCGGCGCCGGAGGCGTAGAGAGATCCGTGTAGTAGGCGCCGTGGTTGGGGAGCTGTTCTTCCTCTTGGATCGCGAACGGCTGACCGTTGTACGGCCCGCCGGTCTGGCTGAGGTTGTACCAGTCGGTGTTGTTCGCTTCCGGTTCGTTGATCGTCGTCGGCGCGTAGTACGCGGCCGCCGCGCCGGCGAGGTAGAGCTCTTCGTTCCACAGCCGCTTCTCGATCCCGAATTCGTGGTTGCCGAGCATCCCCGCATAGGGCGCGTTGGTCACGTAGTCGAGCCAGCTGCCGTTCGGCTGCAGCGCTTGCGCGAGATCCGTCCACGGGTATTCGGGGGCAGTCGCCGAGATTTTCATCGGCGTGCCGTTTTTGGTCGTCCACGGGACGAGTTCGCCGTTGAGCATCTCGACGCGGTTGTTCATCGAGCCGAGCTGCGCGGACATGCCACCCCCGTAGCTGCCGCCGGTGGCGCCGATCTCCTGCGGGTTGATCACGCCTTCTTCGGCCAGCAGGCCCAGGAGATATTGCGCGTCGCGCACTTCGTACTTGCGGCTGATCAGGTGGACGTAGCCGGCTTCGCACGGCGCTGCCTTGAGGGTGTTCGCGGGTTTCGAGGGGCTGCCGCAGGAGGAGCCCCAGCCGCGATCGCTCATGCTGAAGACCGCGTAGCCGAGTTTCAGCCAGCGTTGCGCGGTGGCGCTCGAAGGCAGGATCTTGGTGCTGCCCCATGCGTGGTAGACACCGACCACCGGGTAGTCGTTGTCCGCGCCGGTGGCCGGCGGGAAGGCGACAGAGACGTCTATCGGCGTGCCGTCCCACGTGGGGACGGTCGTCCCCGCCGTGTTGCCGCACCAACGCTGTCCTTCGCTGGCACCCGCGCCCTGTGTCGTACACGTCACGCTCCCGAACACCGACGTGATCGTCGCGCTGGCAGCAGCTGGAATCGCCAGCAGCCCGACGATTACCCCCGACAACACGAACGCCTTGAGCAGCTTGGACATCTCTTCTCCCTCGTATCCCCCTGCATTATGCGGTTGCAAGAACCCGCCCGTACCTCTCCGAGTACGTGGTCGTACACCCTATAGTCAAGCGATGGACTCTGTCAAGATCAGCGACGAACTATTAATCCCAGCGGGGCGACACACCCTGCGTCCCGAGGAGGTTCGTGCCCGCCAGCGTGAGCGTTTGTTGCGCGCGATGGGGCACTGCGTGAGCGAGCACGGCTACGCGGAGACGACCATTGCAGACGTCGTGCGTGTCGCTCGCACCTCGCGCTCGGTCTTCTACAAGCACTTCGCCGACAAGGAAGAGTGCTTTGTCGAGACCTATCGTCAGATGACGAAAGTGCGTATCTGGGCATCGCTGTCAGCCGCCGCGGAGGTGCCCGACTGGAATGACAAGCTCGACGCCGGCATCGCGACTTACTTCCGGTGGATGGCAGAGCATCCGCAGATTGCGACGGCAACCGTCGTCGAGGTGCACGCCGCGGGTCGCGGCGCGCTGAAGGCTCGAAGCCGTGCGCTTCGAGACTGGATGCGCACGATCGAGGGGATCAGCGTCCTCGCGCGCGCTGCGGGCACCGAGATCGAGCTCGGCGAGGCCGCGTATGCCGCCATCGTCTTGACGGCGGAGGCCTACGTCCACGAGTACGCCCTGCGCGGTCGCCTGGAGCGGGTGGTGGAGAAGGCTGCGGCAGTCCAGGGGCTCGCGCGCACGCTCTTCGAGCACGGAGTGGCAAAAGACGCGTAGGTGGCTCGCGGTCAGGGAGCAGGCATGCTCCCGCTCAGCGACTGCTTCTTGACCTTTCCGCTCACGATCGCCCGCGCATTGGCGCCGGCGGTCGTCCAGCTCGCGGTGAACGAGCCCTGGGGCATCCCCTTCGCTTTGACCGTGAGTTTCGCGACAACCGTTTCGCCATCGACTTCTTCCGGGTCGGGGACGAGCGTGACCGTGCCGCTCACCGCGACGCGGGGTATCAGTTCATCGCCGTTCAAGGTCAGGAGCGAGCCGTTGTCCGTGGCGCTGACCGTCCCGCCGAAAAGGCCGTTATCGAGCTTGAATTCGATCGCCTGCTCGCGCACGACCGCGTCACCCGCCGTGGCGACCGCGGCCGCCGCCAGCCGCAGCTGCGCGAGCGTGGCGGTGCTCCCCGGCGCTGCTTCCAGGGCCGGTTGTTCGGCGAGTTCCGACGGGTAGACACCGACGCTGTGGACCGGTGGTACGGCCGCCGCACACGCCGTGTCGAGCGGCGCCCGCGGATTGGCGACGAACTGCTGAATGATCGAGTCGCCGCATGTCGTATCCCCCTCCCCCACGACGTGCGTGGAGTTCGCGAGCTCGACGAAGCGGGATTCCCCGCCGATCTCAGCGAGGACCTTGGGTGCGTCGACCGGCGGTGTCCACGTGTCAAATTCACCGCCCAGCACGAGCACGGGCAAGTTCGCCGGGAAGAGGTTGAGTTCTTTGGTCGTCGGCGGCTGGGCTTCTGTCGGGCTGGGCCAGCCGATGCACACCGAGTATGCCTCGGTGTTCTGGTTCTGTGCCATCCATTCGGTGCCGCTGAACGGGCTGAACGTCGATGCGGGAAGCCCGGCCTCGAGCGTTCGGAATTCGCTGGCGCGCACGACGCTGCTCGCGTTCATGTTGAACAGCTGTGGGTAGTCGAGACACGAGACTGCGACATACAGCTCGACCGAGTATTCGCCGACCGGAAGGTGGAAGTAGCCCTCGTCTTCGAATTCGCGCTGGGCGTAGAGCCGCAGCAGCGGGGCGGGGTCCGGTTTCGTGGGGTTCAGAAGTGCGCGCGCAGCGGCGTCGAGGCTGCGATACATCTTCGTGTCCTCGGCGGCGTCGTTGACCAGATCGACCAGCCCGACGACGTTCATTTCGACGTGTTTGAGCGCGCCGGTGTGGCCGGGAACGGCGCCCGAGATCGGATGGTTGCGCAGGCTCGCCGCAAGTTCTTCGATGCGCGACCACGCCGGGATCGTCTCCGCCTGCGAGCAGGCCTGCGAGCGCTCGCAGGCGGCATCGAATGCGGCCGGCATCGATTCAAACGAACTGCGGTAGAGCGGGTCCAGGCGACCGTCCGCCTGGTAGGTCGAATCGAGGATGACGCTGTTCACGAGTTGCGGGAAGTGGTTGGCGAACACCTGGGCGAAGAACGAGCCGTACGAATCGCCGTAGAGGTCGACCTTCGATAGCCCCAGAGCCGTGATCACCGCGGCCATGTCCTCAGCGGCCGGCGTCGAGGTGAAGAGGTCCGAAGCGTGAACCCAGCTGCCGTTCGCATACTGCCAGCGGTGGTTGAGCTTTTCCGCGCATTTTGCCGCCGCCTGCTGGAATGCCGCTGTGCCTGTCGGGCCGGAGAAGTGCTGGAGCGCGTCGCAGGTCAACGGCGTGGACTTGCCGGTGCCGCGGTTATCGATCGCAAGCATGTTGAAATGCTGCAGCTGCGGGCCGTACATGAGGCTGTATCCGGATTTGTGTCCGTCCGAGCTGTAGGAGACCGATTCGATCGACGGGTAGCCGGGGCCACCCTCGACCGGGACGACCGTACCTGCGGGGACGCCGTCCACAGGCGCCGTCGCCGGATACCACTCGTAGGCGATCGAGATGTGCGGCCCCGTTGGCACGTTGTAGTTGAGCGGAACCGACAGCGTGCCGCAATATGACACCGGCGCCGTTCCACACTCGCTGAGGGTCTGCGAACCCAGCGTGATGCTCCCCCCCGTGCCGGCCGCGTGCGCCGAGGGGATAAGCACGAGCGCGAGAACGAGCGCGGCGAGCGAGCCCAACAGACCCCGCAGATGACGAGATCGTCTTGTGACGCCTACCTTGCCCGTGACGCGATTGCGCATTGACCAATTCCTTTCGCGCAGCTGCCGCTCTGTGGTGGCCGCGAACACTACACCCGTTTACAGCGACGCATCGATGGCGGCGACGCCACGCAACACGATCGACAGGGCGACGTATCAGTGCGGCGAAACGGCAAGCTCCGCGTTGTCCGAAATGGACGACGCGGCACCTGCTCGTCGCTTCCAGGATCCTCGTGACGGCGGTCTCGGCGCCGTGATCAGCGTGCGCGCGTGCCGCTTTGGCACAGGTGCTGCTCACCGGCCCACCATCTGGGACGAACCTCACTTTACGCTTCGGCGTGAACGTAGGTCACCCTTTGCACGAGACGTCCTAACCTGACACATCGAGCGCGTCCCGACGCGGTGTCGAGTCGGGAATGCTCTAATACCTCGCTAGCTTGAACGCTCGCGACAGCGACGAGCCAGGGCACCGCGATCGCCACCGAGGCCGACATCCAAGGACTCACCTCCACCGATTCCCTCGGTGTCCTCGCCGATGCGAGCGCGCGCGCGGGCGAGACGCTCGAGCTCGCCACGCGCCATCTCGATCGCTCGCTCGTCGACGTGCTGGGCATTCTCGGCTTTGACGAGGAGTATGTGTCTGCGCAGGGCTCCTATATCTATGACGCGGCTGGCCGCGCGTATCTCGACTTCCACACCGGCGAGGGGTTCGCCAGCCTGGGCCACAACCACCCCGACGTGCGCGAGGTCCTGCAGGCCACGCTCACCGCGAATCTCCTCGACGGTGTCCAGATCCACTTCTCAGTGCTGGCGGGCATGCTCGCGGAGGCGCTCTGCGAGCGTTTGCCGCGGGGCCTCGAGGCGGTCTACTTCGCGAGCACCGGAGCCGAGGCAGTCGACTCGGCGATGAAGTTCGCCCGCGCGGCAACCGCGCGGCCGCGGTTGATCTCCTGCGAGAGCAGCTTTCACGGCGTCACGCTCGGGCCCTTGTCGCTCGTCGGCGATGAGTTCTTCAAGGAGGGCTTCGGGCCGCTGCTGCCGGGCTGCGAGCGCATACCGTTCGGCGACCTCGCGAGCCTGGAGGCGCAGCTGCGCGAGAAGGACGTCGCCGCCTTCATCGTCGAGCCGATCCAGGGCCGCATGGTCACGCTCCCACCGGAGGGCTACCTGCAGGGCGCCCAGGAGCTGTGTCGGCGCTACGGGACGCTGTTCGTCCTCGATGAGATCCAGACGGGGCTCGGACGCACAGGGAAGTGGTTCGCGCTCGAGCACTGGGGGCTCGAGCCGGACGTCGTGCTCGTCGGCAAGGCGCTCAGCGGCGGCTACATGCCGGTCGCGGCGATGGTCACAACGCGCGAGATCTTCCAAAACGCGGTGGGGACGCTCGAGCGCTCATACGTCCACCAATCGACGTACGGCCGTAACCGCCTGTCGATGGCCGCCGGCCTCGCCGCCGTGCGCGTGATCGAGCGCGATCAGCTCCCAGAGCACGCCTCACGCATCGGCGCGGTGTTGCGCGACGGGCTCGGCGAGCTGCAAAAGCGCTACGAGATGATCAAGGAGATTCGCGCGAGCGGTCTGATGATCGGGATCGAGCTCGGCGCGCCGAGCACGCGCATGGCCCGCCTGAACTGGCGCTTGATCCACATGGCCAGCGAGGGACTGTTCCCGCAGCTGATCGTGATCCCGCTGCATCGCGACCACGGCATCATCACGATGGCCGCTGGCAAGAACGACGTGATCAAGCTACTGCCGCCGCTCACTCTCTCGGAGAGCGAGGCGCACAGCTTCCTCGTGGCGCTCGACAGCGTCCTTGCCGAGTGCCACGGCAGCTCGAGCAGGAACTTCGCGGTCGTGCGCGACATCGCCACCACGACGCTCAGCCGCAGAGCGCGCGCGAAGCTGCGGTGAGCCTGCGCGCGCCGCGCGACGATCAGTCTGCGGATCTCCGCCGTGGGCAGCTCTGCCTGCTCACCGGCGCGACGGGCTTCATCGGCGGACATCTCGCCAGGCGGCTCCTCGACGATGGCTACGCGGTGCGCTGCCTGGTGCGAGCCCGCAGCGACACCTCGCGCCTGCGGGAGCTCGACGTCGAGATCGCCCACGGCGACCTCACCAGCGCCGGCTCGTTGACGAGCGCCGTAGACGGCTGCGACTACGTGCTGCACTGCGGTGCGCTCGTGTCCGACTGGGCAACCAGGGCGGAGATCGCGGCGGTCAACGTCGCCGGCACGCGCATGCTGCTCGACGCCGCCGTCGCCGCGTCGGTGCGGCGTTTCATCCACTTCAGCTCGACCGACGTCTACGGCTACCCCGACCGGGCAGATGTCGAGGAGACATACGCCGGCACGCGCTTTCGCAACTGGTACGCGCAGACAAAGCTCCAGGCCGAGGCTGAGGTCCACCACGTGGAACGGACACGAGCGCTCGACACGGTGATCCTGCGGCCCGCGACCGTCTACGGACCCGGCTCGCGGGATGTGATCGGCGAGATCGCGCAGGCGATCGTGGGCCGACACATGCTGCTGATCGATGGCGGGCGCCCGCTCGCCGGGCTCTGCTACGTCGAGAACCTGAGCGACGCGGCGATGCTCGCGCTACGCCACGACGCCGCCCCCGGAAACGCGTTCAACGTCAGCGACGGCCTCGAGATCACCTGGCGCCAGCTCGCCGACGACCTCGCCGACGGTCTCTGCTGCCCGCGGGTGCGCTGGAGCCTGCCCTACTGGCTCGCGAGCGCGATCGGCTTCTCGATGGAGCACGCCTACCGACTGCTGCGTAAGAGCACTGGCCTCAGCACGCCCGCGCTGCTCTCGCGCCAGGCGGTCCAGGTGCTCGGCAAGAACCAGCAGTTCAGCAATCGCAAGCTGCGAGAGACGCTCGGCTGGGAGCCACGCGTCGACTATCAGAGCGGTCTCGAGGCGACCATCGGCTGGCTGAGAGCCGAGTACCTCGTACGCGCGCGATCCGCACGCTGAGAGAGATCGCGGCGTGCGTCGGTGAGGCGCGCGTGCGCGCGCGCAGATCTAACCCACCTCGAACGCCGCCGCTCGCTAGAGTCGATCAGGTGACGCTCGTCGTGCTCACTGGAGCTACTCGCGGCATCGGCAGAGCCGCCGCGATCGAGCTGGCTCGCGAGGGCGTCGAGGTCGCGCTCGTGGGCCGAGAGGCGGAGCGCTTGAGCGCTGTAGCGCGAGAAGCGCAAGCTGTCGGCGGCAGCGCACCCGTTCATCAGCATGTAGCCGATTTGACGTCGATGGCCGAGGTCCGCGCCCTCGCCGAGGACGTCGGCGGGCGCTACGAGCACATTGACGTCCTCGCCAACAACGCCGGAGCGCTGTTCGCATCGCGCAAGCTGACCTCCGAGGGCTTCGAGCAGACGTTTGCGTTGAACCATCTCGCGCCCTTCCTGCTCACCAATCTGCTGCGCGGGCAGCTTGACGGCGGACGCGTCGTGACGACCGCCTCAGATGCCCACAAGTCGGGCACCCTCGACCTCGATGACCTGCAGTCGACGAAGTCCTACGCTGCCATGCGCGTGTACGGCACCTCGAAGCTGTGCAACATCCTGTTCACGCGCGAGCTGGCAAGGCGAGCGCCGGAGCTGCACGCGAACTGCTTTCACCCAGGCGTCGTGCGTACCGGCTTCGGCAAGAACGAAAACGGCATCTGGAAGGCGCTGACGACGCTCGGCGCGCCCTTCTTCCGCTCGCCGCAACGTGGCGCCAGATCGCTTGTATGGCTCGCCGTCTCGCACGCGGCCGGGTCGCTCACCGGCGAGTACGTCGTCGACGAGAAGGTGCTAGCGCCGAGCGCCCAGGCGCAGGACGCCACGCTGGCCGAGGGGCTGTGGGAGCGCAGCGCCGAGCTCGTCGGCCTGCCCGCCGCGAGCGCACCCGCCTGAGCTGACGCCGAGCGCGCCTGACAGGTCGAGCTCGGCTGACGCCGTCGCGCCTACGTGCGCGCGAGGCCGAACGGACTCCCCTCGGAGTCCTTGCAGATCGCCCACCTCTCCCCTGGGTGGACAACGACGCCGCCGAGCTCGCGAACCCGCTCGAGCGCCTCAGCGAGGTCCTCGACGGCGAAGTAGGGCAAGGAGAAGGAGTCGCCCGGCCCGCGCCCGCGCTGGTGGACGCCGACGGCCGGGGCGTCGGCGTGCGTTTGCCAGCCCTCGCCCTCGTGCTCCTCGCGCGGCGCCAGCTCCACGCCCAACAGCCCTGCCCAGAACTCGCGGGCGCGATCGCAGTCGTCTGCGGGGAACTCGACCAGCGACGGTGACGGGCGCGACACGGCATGCACGATAACGAGCGTTCGGGGAATCCGCGAGCGCCGTCCATGAGGGCCACGAGTCATGCGAGGCGGCTCAGCCCGGCAGGTGGAACGGGACGGTCGTGACGACGATCTTCGGCAGTGTCCGCAGCGCGCGCCGAAGGCGCGGCGCGATCCGGTTGTGGAGCACGCGCTGCCACCAGTGCGCCACGACGATCTCGGGCAGGATCACCGTCAGCGTCAAGTCCGGGCCGAGGCGATGCAGCGACTCGATGTAGTTGACCATCGGGGCGACGATCGCGCGGTACGGGGAGACGACGACCTCCAGCGGCAGGTGATCGCCCCAAGTGCGCCAGTACTCGATGAAGCGCTGCCCCTCCTCCTCGGTGGGGCTGACGTGGAGGGCGAGCACCGGCTGGCGCAGTGAGGCCGCGTAGGCGAGCGCGCGCATGCTGGTGAGGTCGAGCGAGGCCAGCGGCACGATCACGAGGTGGTGGATCTCCTGCGGAGCCTCCTCGCTCTCCGTCACGCCTGTCCTCTCGCTCGAGGTCTCGGTGTCCTCGCCAGCACGCCCGCGCGCGCCCGGCGCTATCGCGTGCGCGGGCACGTCGACCGTGTGGGGATGGAGCGCGATCGCTTTCGCGACCGCCTCGTAGTGGCGACGGATGCTCGTCGCCAAGGCGATGACGATGAGGACCGCGAGCAACGACACCCACGCGCCCGCGGTGAACTTCGTGACCGCCGCCGTGATGAACACGATCGCCGAGAGCAAGCCGCCGGTCGCGTTGAACGCGAGGCTCCGTCGCCAATGGCGATCGCGCAGGCGCCACCAGTGCATGATCATGCCTGTCTGGGACAGCGTGAACGCGAGGAACACGCCGACCGCGTACAGCGGTATCAGGGGAGCGGTTTCGCCGCCGAAGCCGACGTAGATCGCGGCGGCGAGGACCGATAGCAGGAGGATGCCGTTGCTGAACGCGAGGCGGTCTCCCATGCGCAGGAACAGCCGCGGCGCCTGGAAATCTCGCGCCAGCAGGAACAGGACGCGCGGGAAGTCGTTGTACGCCGTGTTCGCCGCGAGCAGCAGGATCGCCGCGGTCGCGGCCTGCACGATTGGGTACATCAGCCCCGAGCCGAAGCTGCGGTGGGCCAGCTCCGAGAGCACGGTTTCGTGCGCGTTCGGCACGACCCCGTCGAGCAGCACCATCGCGATCGTGCCGGCGAACAGCACGATCAAAAGGCCGACCATCCAGGTGAGCGTCGTGCGCGCATTGCGCCACTCGGTGGGCTTGAACACGGGCACCGCGTTGGAGATCGCCTCGATCCCGGTCATCGCCGTCGACCCCGACGCGAAGGCTCGCAGGACGAGCAGCACGCCGACGCCCTCGGTCGCGCTCAGCGGCGGCCTTGGCGTCGGCTGAAAGCCATGCCCGGCGGAGTCGAGGAGGCCGACGGCGACGAGCGCGAACATCGCGAGGATGAACAGGTACGTAGGCGCAGCGAACAGCGCGCCCGCCTGGCGCACACCGCGCATGTTGCCCGCGAGCAGGACAACGATGACCGCCAGCCCGATCACGTCTGTGTAGGCGCGCAGCGACGGGATCGCCGAGGTCACCGCCGCCACGCCGGAGGCCACCGACACAGCGACCGTGAGGATGTAGTCGGTCATCAGCCCGGCGGCGGCAACCAGTCCGGGGACGCGACCGAGGTTGTCGCTTGCGACGATGTAGGAGCCGCCACCGTGTGGATAGGCGCGGATCGTCTGGCGATAGGAGACGCCGACGGCGAGCATCAGCAGGACGATCGTCCCGGCGATCGGCAGCGAGTAGCTCAGCCCGGCGCTGCCCGCCAAGACGAGGACCGCGAGCATCGCTTCCGGGCCGTAGGCGACCGAGGAGAGCGCGTCGGCGGAGAGCACCGGCAGCGCGATGAGCTTGCGCATCCGCTCGCGGGCGATCGCAGTGCTCTTCAGGGGTGGTCCGAGCAGCAGGCGCCGCAGTCGGTAGCCGAGTTGGCCGAGCTGCGAGGGCGGCACCTCGGCGTCGCGGTCAGCTTCGACGGCGCGCACGGGTGTGCTCGCGATCGCGACGAAACGCCCGAAGCGCGTAGGGCGAACATCGGCTGCGTCGGGAAAGGCGACATCGCTCGTGTCGAGCGGGAGCGCTCGACGCCAGACCTCCGGGTTGCCGCAAACGCGGCCCCACTCCTCCCCCACGCGACGCAGGACGCCGAGCTGGCGCCCGTCGAGCTTGCTCAGCGACGCGTCCGGGCCTGGCGGATTCGTGTTGCCCTCGCGAGAGCCCTGTTCACGTGCGGCCGGCTCAGGCGACATCGCCGGCATGCTGCCCGATCTCCAGCGCGATCGCAAGCAGCTCGGCCGTGCGCGGGCGAGCGCAATTTCGTGTTGCGAGGTGCGGTCGCCCCGCGCCCCCGCGTTGGCTCGCCCCGCGCCCCTGCGTTGAAGGTCGGACTGCAGTACCTTCACGATCGTGACACTCGAGGAACTGACCGAGGCGGTCGCGCAGGGCAAGGTCGACACCGTCCTGTTGGCCATGACCGACATGCAGGGGCGCCTTCAAGGCAAGCGCCTGACGGGAACCCACTTCCTGCAGGAGGTCGCCGAGCACGGAGCAGAGGGCTGCAACTACCTGCTCGCGGTCGACGTTGACATGCGTACCGTCGACGGCTACGCGATGTCCTCGTGGGCGAGTGGCTATGGCGACATGGTGCTCGCCCCCGATCTGGAGACGCTGCGCCCGGTGCCGTGGCAGGAGGGCACGGTCGTCTGCTTGGCCGATGTCACCTGGCTGGACGGATCGGAAGTGCTCGCCTCGCCGCGCCAGATCCTGCGCCGTCAGCTCGCACGCCTGGCCGAGCGCGGCTGGAGCGCGAACGCGGGCACGGAGCTCGAGTTCATGGTGTTCCTCGACACCTACGAGGAGGCATGGCACAAGGGCTATCGCGAGCTGCGCCCGGCAAACCTCTACAACGTCGACTACTCGCTGCTCGGCACAGCGCGAGTCGAGCCGCTGATCCGCCGCATCCGCAACAGCATGGTCGCGGCGGAGATGGTCGTCGAGGACTCGAAGGGCGAGTGCAACTTCGGCCAGCACGAGATCAACTTTCACTACGCGGACGCGCTGCGCACGGCCGATGAGCACGCCATCTACAAGAACGGCGCCAAGGAGATCGCGGCAGCCGAGGGCGTCGCGATCTCGTTCATGGCGAAGTTCGACGAGCGCGAGGGCAGCTCGTGTCACATCCACTTCTCGCTCGCCGATGCTTCGGACCCGGCCACGCCGCTGTTCGCCCGCGAGCAGAAGCTGTTCCGCGGGTTCCTCGCGGGGCAGCTCGCGTGCCTGCGCGAGATGACGCTGCTGCTGGCGCCGCACATCAACTCCTACAAGCGCTACGCCGCCGCCACGTTCGCGCCGACCACCGTCGCTTGGGGACAGGACAACCGCACCTGCTCGCTGCGCGTCGTCGGCCACGGCCCGTCGCTTCGCTTCGAGAACCGCGTCGGCGGCGCCGACCTCAACCCGTACCTGGCGCTCAGCGCGATCATCGCCTCGGGGCTGCACGGCGTCGACGCCGAGCTCGAGCTCGAGCCGGCCGTCGAGGGCAGCGCCTACGCGGCGCACGAGCGCCCGCGCCTGCCACAGACGCTGCACGAGGCACGCGAGCTGTTCGCCCGCAGCGAGGTTGCCCGTGCGGCCTTCGGCGAGGAGGTCGTGGCGCACTACCTCAACGCGGCCGACGTTGAGCTGACAGCCTTCCAGGCGGCCGTGACCGACTGGGAGCGCGTGCGCGGATTCGAGCGCCTGTGATCGCGTGGAGGCAGGAGCACGATGGCGGGCAGAGCTGAAGCGCCTGCGGCTCGCGGAACGCTCGCGCGTCCCGAGGCGATCTTCGCACCGGTGCGCTCGCAGACAGCCTTTGAGGAGACCGTCGAGCGCCTCGGCACCGCGATCAAGCTCGGCCTGCTCGCGCCCGGCTCGCAGCTGCCGGCCGAGCGCGAGCTGTGCACGCGGATGGGGATCGCGCGCTCGACCTTGCGCCAGGCGCTAACCGCGCTGAGCCAGAGTGGGCACGTGTTCGCGACTCGCGGTCGCGGCGGTGGAACGTTCGTGTCAGACCCGCAGCCACCGGCCGATCCGCCGTCGGCGGAGATGCTCGCGCGTTGGCGCGATACGTGCGACCTGCGACTCGCGGTCGAGCTGGGGGTTGTCGTGCTCGCGGCCGAGCGAGCGGAGCGCGCGGACGTCGACGCGCTCGACGAGGTCGCCGCCGCGCTCGAGGAGGCGCTCGAGGACTTCTCCGCCTACCGCCAGGCCGACATCCGCCTGCACGTAGGGCTCGCCGAGGCCACGCGCTCGGCGCAGCTCGTACGCGCGATGACCGAGGTCCAGGGAGCGATGACGAGCCTGATCGCCTACATCGCCCACCCGCCCCAGGTGCTCGCTTCCTCCAACGCCCAGCACCGCCGTCTGTTGACAGCCGTGCGCAAGCGCGACGCGATGCGCGCGACGCGCGTGATGACCGAGCACCTGCACGGCACCGAGCACATCCTCGCGGGCCTGCTGCCAGGCGGCTGAGCTCACTCGAACGCGCCTGAGGCAGAAGCGGCGTTGGCCGCCTGTCGACCTCAAACGTCGCGATTTGCGGCAACTGCACTTGACGCTCGTCCGCGATCGCGCGTATTGTCACGATTGAAGGACGGACGACCAAACCTTTTATAGGAGGGGGCTTGCCGATGAGCGCGACGGAGAGCTTGGGCAGCGACGAGCAAAAGCTTGCTGAGCTTGGCTACAAACAGGAGCTGAACCGCCGCTGGAGCGGCTTCTCCAACTTCGCGATCTCGTTCGCGATCATCTGCATCCTCGCGGGCGCGTTCACGACCTACGGCCAGGCGCTCAAGAACGGCGGCCCGATCGCGATCTCGATCGCGTGGCCGCTGATCTCCGTGTTGATCCTGTGCGTCGCCTGGTCGATGTCGGAGCTCGCCTCGGCGATGCCCACGGCCGGCGGCATCTACTACTGGGCCTCGAAGCTGGGGGGAGCCGGCTGGGGCTGGTTCACCGGCTGGTTCAACCTGATCGGCCTGGTGGCCGTGTCGGCCTCGGTGATCTACGCCTCGGCCACGTTCCTGATGTACACACTCGGTCTCTACGAAGTGCACTTCATCTTCGACTTCACGAAGGCCGCCGCGGGTTCGAACCTGCACTACACCGCGCACGTCATCTTCGCGCTGTTCGCGGTGATCGCGCTGCTCGACCTGGTCGTGAACGTGTTCCGCAGCCAGATCGTGACGGTCCTCTACAACGTCTCGGTGTGGTGGAACATCGTCGGCGTGCTGGCGATCGTCGTGCTGCTGGTCGCCGTGCCCTCACACCACGCGAGCTTCTCCTACGTCTTCAGCCACAAAGCCAACGAATCGGGCTTCGCCGGAGGGGCCGTGCACGGCGCGAAATTCTGGCTCTACGTGCTGCCGCTCGGCTTCCTGCTGACGATGTACACGATCACCGGCTACGACGCCTCCGCGCATGTCTCAGAGGAGACCCATGGCGCCGAAAACTCGGCCCCGCGGGGCATCTGGCTGTCGGTGCTGTACTCGGCGATCTTCGGCTGGATCGTGCTTTTGGCGATCACCTTCGCGATCTCGCACGCCCACGAAGCCGAAATCTACAAGGCCGGTTACCCGGCGGTGACGATCATCGAGACGGCGCTCACCTCGGCGGCCGCCAAGGCGGTGCTCCTGATCTCGACGATCGGCCAGCTGTTCTGCGGGATGGCGTGCGTCACGAGCGCCTCGCGGATGACGTTCGCGTTCTCGCGCGACGGTGCGGTCCCGGGCCACAACCTGTGGCGCCGGCTCGGCAAGAGCCGCACCCCCACCTGGTCGGTGCTGTTCGTGGTCGTGTTCGCCCTGATCATCACGATCCCCGCCTACTTCCCGAACCACCTGGGCACCCCGGTGGCGTTCCTGGCGGTGACGTCGATCTCGGTGATCGGCCTCTACATCGCCTACACGATCCCCGTGTACCTGCGCTGGCGCCAGCGCGAGAAATTCATCCCCGGCTCGTGGACGCTCGGTTCGAAGTACAAGTGGATCAACCCGATCGCCGTGGTCTGGGTCGTGCTGTGCGTGATCATCTTCTCGCTGCCGTTCTCACCTGAAGGCGTGCCCTGGGAAAGCGGGTTCAGCTGGAACGCCGTGAACTACGCCCCGCTGGTCACGCTCGCGGTGATCGCAGGCGTGACGATCTGGTATTTCACCTCGGCGAAGAACCACTTCAAGGGGCCGATCCGGACGATCGACGAGCTCGATGTCGAACAGACGCTCCCGGCCGTCGCCGAGGCTCCCTAGAAAGACGGCGATGATCTCTATCTCTCGCCTGGGCACACGGTGTCCCGGACAGTCACGGATGGGCTGAGCGCTGAGTGAGATCCTGACAGTGCTCGAGCCGGCGACCGAGGGCGTGCTCGCCGAGGTCGCGCGCGCGGGCGTCGAGGAGGTCGACGAGGCGGTCGCACACGCAAAGGCGGCGCTGCCGGCGTGGCGAGCGCTGACGCCGGGCGAGCGCTCGCGGATCCTCTACGCGCTGACCGAGACGATCGGCGCGCACCACGAGGAGCTGGCGGTACTCGAGGCGCGCAACGCGGGCAAGGCGATCAGCGACGCTCGCGGCGAGATGGGGATGGTCATCGACACCTTCCGCTACTACGCGGGAGCACCCGAGCGGCTGCTCGGCGACACGATCCCCGTCGCCGGCGGACAGGCGTTCACGGTGCGCGAGCCGGTCGGTGTGGTCGCACTGATCACGCCGTGGAACTTCCCGCTGACGATCGCCGCATGGAAGCTCGCCCCGGCGCTCGCCGCGGGCAACACGGTCGTGCTCAAGCCGGCCGAGCTCACGCCTCTGACGGCGTTGCGATTCGCCGAGCTCGCGCGCGAGGCGGGCGTACCGGAGGGCGTGGTCAACGTCGTTGTCGGACCCGGCAGCAGGTGCGGGCAGCGCCTGGTCGAGCACCCGGACGTTGCCAAGATCGCGTTCACCGGCTCGACCGAGGTGGGTCGCTCGATCGCTACCGGCGCGGCCGCCGGCATCAAGCGCGTCACGCTCGAGCTCGGAGGCAAGTCGGCGAACGTGATCTTCGCCGACGCCGACCTCGAGGCCGCCGCGGCGGCCGCGCCGCTCGCGGTGTTCGGGAACGCCGGGCAGGACTGCTGCGCACGCTCGCGCATCCTCGTCCAGGAGAGCGCGCTCGAGCGCTTCATGGAGCTGTTCGAGGGCGAGGTCAAGGCGCTGCGGGTGGGCGACCCGCTCGACGAGCAGACCCAGATCGGGCCGCTCATCTCCGCCGGCCAACGCGAGAGCGTCGCCTCGTTCCTCGATGGGCAGGCGCCGGTCGCGTTCAGCGCGAGCGCGCCGGAGGGCCCGGGCTTCTGGTTCGCCCCGACAGTGCTCTCCCCCGTGCGCCCGAGCGACCGCGTCGCGCAGGAGGAGGTGTTCGGCCCGATCGCCGCCGTGATTCCGTTTGCGGACGAGGCCGAGGCGGTGGGTCTCGCGAACGACTCGATCTACGGGCTATCAGGCTCGATCTGGACGCGCGACGGCGCGCGCGCGCTGCGCGTCGCGCGCGCGGTGCAGACGGGCGTGCTCTCGATCAACGCGAACACGTCGGTGCGCGTGAGCACGCCGTTCGGTGGCTTCAAGCAGTCCGGCTACGGCCGCGAGCTCGGGCCGCACGCGCTCGAGGCGTACACCGAGCTCAAGACGATCTTCTACGCAACGGAGGGATGATGAGCGCATCCGGCAGGCTCGCGGGGAGGGTGTGCGTGGTGACCGGTGCGCTCGGCGGCATCGGCGCGGCGACCGTTGCGCTGTTCGAGCGCGAGGGCGCCACGGTCATCGGCGTCGATCTGCAGCCCGACTCGCCGGGCGCGCTCGCGTTGCAGGTCGACGTCACCGACGAGCGGCAGGTGCGCGACGCCCTGCAGCGTGTGCGCGACGAGTACGGGCGCATCGACGTGCTGTTCAACAACGCCGGCATCTCCCCGAACGACGACGGCTCGGTCATCGAGACGACGCTCGAGGCGTGGGAGCGCGTTCAGAACGTGAACCTGCGCAGCGTGTTCCTGTGCTGCAAGCACGGCATCCCGCACCTGCTCGAGAACGACGGCCCGCTGCGCGGCTCGGTCATCAACACCGCGTCGTTCGTCGCCGTGATGGGCGCAGCCACCTCGCAGATCTCCTACACCGCCTCGAAGGGCGGCGTGCTCGCGCTCTCGCGCGAGCTCGGCGTGGAGTTCGCGCGGCGCGGCGTACGCGTCAACGCGCTCTGCCCGGGCCCGGTTGACACGCCGCTGCTGCGCGAGCTGTTCGCGAAGGACCCAGAGAAGGCGGCGCGCCGCCTCGTGCACGTCCCGATCGGTCGCTTCGCCCGCGCCGAGGAGATCGCACAGGGGGCGCTGTTCCTGGCGAGCGACGACTCGAGCTACGTGACCGCTTCGACGTTCCTGATCGACGGCGGCCTCAGCGGCGCGTACACGACACCGCTCGACTGAGTCCCTTCGGCGGCCAGCCGGCCGGCGGGTCCCATCGCCCGCGAGCGGGCCGCCCGGCTCAGGCGCACAGCCCGACGAGCTCCTCGCGAACGGCTTGCAGCGGCGCGAGATCGTGCCTTGCGCGCGACAGGATCAGCGCGCCCTCGATCGCGCTCAGCACGAGCAGCGCGCGCTGCCTCGCGCGCGCAGCCGACATGCCGGCGCGCAGCAGTCGCGCTTCGAGCTCGGCGAGCCACGAGTCAAACACCGTCGCAGCCGTCGCGCGCAGCGCGGGCGAGTCGCCCGCGGCCTCGAGCGTCACGGTCGCGATCGGACACCCGTCCTCGTAATCCGAAGACTGCAGACCTGCAGCGAGCGCGTCCACGAGTCCGCCGAGCGCGCCGCCCGAATCCTCTGTCGATGTGAGGATCGCGGCGATCGCCCCGCGCAGGCGCTCGCCCGAACGCTCCATCGCAGCGAGCGCGAGCTCTTCCTTACCGCCGGGGAAGTGGAAGTACAGCGAGCCCTTCGGCGCGCCACTGCTGGCCACGAGCTCGTTCAGTCCTGTCGCCGCGTAGCCCTGGCGGCGCAGCAGCCGGCCAGCTGCGTCGATGAACGCATCACGCGAGGAGCGCCGAACGGAGCCGGAGTGCCGAGACTCAGCCATCCCGGTAATATATCGACCGGTCTACCGAGTACGAGAGGAGCCCCGCGATGCTGCAGCTCACCTACACCGCCCCGAAAGCGCTCGACTGGCGCGAAGCCGCGGAGCCGCAGCTGAGCTCGGACGCGGCGGCGCTCGTGCGTCCGCGGGCGGTCGCGACGTGTGATTTGGACGCGCTCATCATCAGCGGCAGCTCGCCCTTTCCCCCGCCGTTCGCGCTCGGGCACGAGTGCGTGGCGGAGGTGCTCGACGTCGGCGACGCGGTCAGCTCGTTTGAGCCCGGCCAGCTCGTCAGCGTCCCCTTTCGAGATCTCCTGCGGCGAGTGCGACGCGTGCCGCCAGGGTCGGACCTCGAACTGCAGCGGCGTCGCGTTCATGTCGAGCTACGGCTTCGGCCCGGCGGTCGAGCGTTGGGGCGGCTTCCTGTCAGATGTCGTGTGCGTTCCCTACGCCGAGCACATGCTCGTGCCGGTCCCCGCCGGCCTCGAGCCGGCGGCGGTCGCGAGCGCCTCGGACAACATCAGCGACGCGTGGCGGGCGGTCGGGCCGGCGCTGGGCGAGCAGCCCGGCGCGGACGTGCTCGTCGTCGGCGGCGCCGGGCCGGGCTCGATCGGCCTGTACGCCGCCGGGCTCGCCGTCGCGTTGGGGTCGCAGTCGGTGCTGTACGTCGACGCCGACGCCTCGCGGCGCGAGATCGCAGCGAAGCTCGGGGCGCAGACGCTCGCCGAGACTCCCAAGCGCGTCGGCCCCTATCCGATCACGGTCGATGCGAGCGCCGACCCCGACGGGCTGGCGCTCGCGCTTCGCTCGACGGCGGCCGACGGGATCTGCACGAGCACCGCGATCTACTTCGGCGAGCAGCCGTCGCTGCCGCTGCTGGAGATGTACACCAAGGGCATCACCTTCAAGACGGGGCGCGCGAACGCACGCCCGGCGATGCCACACGTGCTCGCGCTGAGCGCCTCCGGTGCGCTGCATCCCGAGCTCGTGACGACGAGCGTCGTCGAGTGGGATCAGGCCGCCGACGCGCTGCTCGAGCTGAGCTGGACGAAGCTCGTGATCGAGCGCGCGTGAGCGCCCGTGTCGAGCCGGCGGCGCGTTGCTCTCAGCCTTCGCGGGCCTCGTCGAGGGCGCGTGCGAGCTCGGTGCGCCCGTCGTGGAGCACCGGCTCGCCGTGGGAGACGAGCACGCGCTCGATCGGCAGCTCGAGTAGCGGGCGCATCAGCCCGGCTAGTCCCGCGCGGTCAACTCGCTCCTGCGTCAGCCAGCTCTCAGGGCAGACGCGCACACCTCCCTCGCCGTCCCCGATCAGCCGGTCGCCGGCGACGAGCGTCGCCACCGCGGGGAGCCAGAAGAGGGTCTCGCCGGCACCGCGCAGCGGGCGCTGCTCGATCCCCTTCGGCAGCGCGTTCCACACCCGCGTCGTCTGCGCTCGATAGCGCTGGGCGAGCTCAGCGCGGTCGCGGCGGTGCCAGCGGATCGTCGTCAGCACGCTCACCGGCCTGCCGGCGATGCGCTCGTCGAGCCACAGCAGGAACTGCGCGCGATCAGCGACAGGAAGCAGCGGATCGATCAGCGCGACGACGTCGGCGAGCTCGTAGAGCACCGAGCCGACCGCCTGCTCCCAGTCGTCCGCGCCGCCCGGCGTCCCACGGGCATCCCATTCCGGGTGCGGCGCCGTCCAGCGCAGCAGGCCGGGCGCGATCTCCACAGCGCTGCTCATTGCTCGATCGCGATATGCCGCGGCTGGGCGCGGACGAGCTCGAGCCAGCGCTCGATCGCCGGGTAGCGCGCGAGCTCAAAGCCGCCCTCACCTGCGACATGCGTGTACGCATACAGCGCGATGTCGGCGATCGAGTAGCTCTCGCCGACGAGGAAACGGCGGTCGCTCAGGTGCCTCGACATCGCATCGAGCGCCGCGTAGCCACCTCGCAATCGCTGCTCGAGCAGCCCCTCCGCCGGTGGAACCGGCGACACGTGCGACCAGAAGCGAGCGACCGCGATGTTCGGCTCGTGGTCGTACTGCTCGAAGAACATCCACTGCAGCACCTGCGCGCGCTCGAAGCCGTCGGTCGGCAGCAGCGGCGTGCCGTCGCCGAAGTACCACAGGATCGCGTTCGACTCCGCGAGCGCACGGCCGTCGTCGAGCACCAGCGTGGGGACGCGCAGCGAGGGGTTCAGGCCGCCGAGCACCTCGCCGCGGTTCGAGCGGTCGACGACGTCCAGCTCTTCGCGCTCGAAGCCGATCCCGAGCTGCGTCAACAGCAGCCGGACCTTGTAGCAGTTGCCGGATACCGCCGAGTCATAGAGCAGCATCGCGGGCAGTCTAGCCTCGCACCGTTTCACTGCGGCAGCGGAGCGCCCGCGAGGGCGAGGACCACGCCGACCGCGCCTGCGCCGAGCAGCGTCTGCGCCACCCCGCGGCGCAATAGCAACAGCGCTACCGCGGCGGCGGCGAGGACGAGGTACTGCCACCCCTCCTGCAGCGCGGTCGCCAGCGGGATCGCGGCGCCGAGGATCGCGCCGATCGCGGCGGGACCAGCGCCATCGAGGAACGCGCGCGCGGAGGCGTTCTGGCGTACGCGCTCGAAGCGCTCGCCGCCGAGCAGGATGAACGAGAACGACGGCGCGAATGCGACGGTCGCCGCGACGACGCCGCCGGCGATGCCATGCGCGGCGTAGCCGACGGCGGCAACGGTCGCAACGACAGGGCCTGGGGTTATCTGTCCGAGCGCGACCGCGTTGAGGAACTGGCCGCTGCTCATCCAGTGGTAGACATGCACCGCGTCGGCCTGCATGAGCGGGACGATCACGAACCCGCCGCCGTAGGACAGAGCGCCGACCTTGAACGCCGTCCAGACAAGAGCGCCGAAGCCGCCGACGCCCGCGACCGTCGCGAGCAGCCCCAGATTGAGCGAGAGCATCGCGGGTGTGTGCCGGCGCCACATCAGCTCGAGCGCCCCGCACGCCAGCAGCACCAGCACGAGATAGCCGCCGATCGTCGCCGCCGCGACCGCCGCCGCCAACAGATATGCGAGCCAACGCGGCGTCAGCCCATGCACAGCGCGCGCTCTGCGAAGGCTCGGCGACAGCAGGCTCAGCGCAGCTCGCACGGCGACCGGAGCGACCGCGGCGCCCGCTCCCGCCCCGGCGCCGATGACCCACTTCGGCGGCGAGCTGCCAAGGAACACAACGGAGAGCGCGAGGATCATCACGACCGCGGGCACGACGAACCCGAGGCCGCCAACGATGGCGCCCCACGGGCCGGCGACCCGATAGGCGCAGAAGATCGCGAGCTGCGTCGAGGCCGGGCCGGGCAGCAGCCCGCACGCGGCATTGGCGTCCTCGAACGCGCGCGCGTCCATCCACTCGTAACGGTCAACGACGAGCAGGCGCAAGAGTGCGATGTGCGCTGGAGGACCGCCGAAGCCCGTCACGCCGATGCGAGTCCACTCCCTCGCGACGACGCGCAGCGGGGCCTTAGCCGCTGCTGCTTTGCGCCCGCTGCTCATGGGGCATGATTACCTCGGCGGCCTCGTCGGGGGTTACGCCGGGGTGAAGCGCTCGGGAGTGACCTCAAGACGACGCGTCAGGCTGCCGATTAGGGCTGCATGGCGGAGCTCGAGGGCCGTACAACCCGTCTAGCGGTACTGCTCGGGGTGTCCGTCATCGTGATCGCGGTTGCGGCTGCCGTACCCCACCGGGCCA
Organism: uncultured Solirubrobacteraceae bacterium; assembly: GCA_963759265.1. Lineage (GTDB taxonomy): Bacteria > Actinomycetota > Thermoleophilia > Solirubrobacterales > Solirubrobacteraceae > Palsa-744. The sequence goes on along the minus strand of CAVWYR010000001.1, from coordinate 1,977,572 downwards.
ACGAGATCGGGGCGCTTGCGATCGGGATCGGCCTCTTCACCATCTGCTGGCTGAAGGGCAAGCGGGGCTTCGCCTTTCTGGGCTTGGTCATCCCCTTCGTCTGGTTGACCGGCGCGATCCGTCTAGCCAAGCCAGCCTCCTATTGGGCTTGGCACTGGTACGACGGGGCGAAGATGACACGGGCTCAACAACGCTACGCTGTCCCAGAGTAGGTCCTTCCCGGTCAAAGCTGACCAGCTTTCCGTTTCTTAGGGGTGAGCGATGGGGCTCGAACCCACGACCGCCTGGACCACAACCGTGTGGAGTGGGTACTGGTAGGGCGAGCAGGCCCGAATTCATTGGGGACTCGCCGGCGGCCCGATCGCGCTCAAGCGCTCGACAGGATGGCCCTGAACGCGCCGCGACTGGACCCGCGGGGGACGAGGATGGGGTCGGGCCATGATGGCGGGGTGCGCGAGAAGCGCACGGGTGGGGCGAGCATGTGGATGTCCCCGAGCGGGCTCGGCGCGTCGTAGGCGGCCGGCTCGCGGAGGGTGTGCTCGTCGCCGGCGCCGGCGAGCGCGGGGTCGACGAGGCCGAGGGATCCGCACCACATCGCTGTCCGTGCGAGGTTGACGGTGACGTGCCAGGAGCCCCCCTCGGTGGCGCGCTTGACGAGCGCGGCGGCGGCCCCGATGGCGCCCATGTAGCCGGTGATATAGTCGTTGATCAGCCCCGTGACCGGGAGCTCGGGTTCGGCGTCGGTCCCCTCGATTGTCATCAGCCCGGACGCGGCGGATGCGTTCATGTCGAAACCCCCACGCTCGGCCCACGGGCCGCTTGACCCGTAGCAGGTGATCGAGACGTGCACGAGGCCCGGGTGGTGTTCCGCCAGTTCTCGAGGGTCGAGGCCGTGCCGCTCGAGTGACCCACTCCGGTGGTTGTTGACGACTACGTCGGCGTCGACCAAGAGACCTTGAAGGTGCTCCTGGCCGGTGTCGCTGTCGAGGTCCAGGTAGGCGCTGCGGGATCCGACGTTGGCCTCGTCGTAGATGAAGTCGTGCTCGTAGTCGTTCGGGCGGGTGACGCAGAGCACGTCCGCTCCCTGCTCGGCGAGTGTCCTGCCTACGGTGGGACCGGCGACGGCGTGCGTGAAGGACAGCACGCGGGTGCCGTCGAACGGTCGTCGTGCCGGACCGAGGTCCCGCGTGGGAGCGTCGCCGATGCGCTCGACCGCGACGACCGGCTGGGTGGCAAGGAGCGCGCCTTGAGCGTGGCCAAGCCATTCGCCCGGGGTGCGTATCACCGTGACGGGCAGTCCGGCGGCGCTGGCGGCCTCCTCCAGCTCGAAGGCGTTCCAGTCGTTCACGGCAGCTGCGACCCTGCCGATGTCCGGTGGCACGTCCAGGAAGCGGCACCACATCGCGGCGAGACGTGGATAGACGCCCGTTGCCATGATCCAGCGGCCGTCCGCTGAGTGGTACGGCACGACGAGGAAGGGATTGTCGAGCACCAATGGGTGGGGTGCCGGTTCGCCGTTGATCGTGGGGTGCCAGAAGGCGCTCGGGTTGATGCTGTGGACGGCCTGGCGCAGATCCAAGTGGAGGTCTTGCGCGGGGCCGCCCCGCAGGCGATGGAGGGCGAGCGCGGCTACGGCGTTCGCCATCATCGGAATGCCGATGCACGCACCGAGACGGTGCGCGGCCGGCACGATGGGGTCTTCACCGGCGAAGGACACCGTGCCGCCCGCTTGCTCTCTGGAGAGGCCGACCGTCGACAGCAGCTCGTCGAGCGGCGCGAGCGGGTCGGAGGCTGTGACGGTTTGCCGCGCGGCCGCCGCGGCCGAGAGGTCCGGGTTCTGTGGGATCTGCTTTGCCAGGGATGTCATGACCGTCACGCTAGGGCGCCATGCCGGGCTTCGACTCCGGCGTCTCCCCAGTCGCGTCCCTAGTCCGTCGCGTCGGCGGCCACGGGCGCAAGCGGCTGGCGCGCCAGCTCGACGCGTGAGGACAGGCCGAGCTTCAGGAAGACCTTGCGCAGGTGGTACTCCACTGTCTTGGGGCTGAGGAAGAGCTGGTTGGCGACGTCGCGGTTGGTGGCGCCGCCGGCGACGAGCTTGGCTATGCGCAGCTCCTGGGGAGTAAGGGTGTCGAGCGTGGAGGGGTCTCGCTTGCGCGCGGTGACGCCTGTGGCCTCGAGCTCGGCGCGGGCTCGCTCGGCCCATAGTGGCGTGTTCAGACCCTCGAACGTCGCGAGCGCCGCGCGAAGCTGGACGCGTGCCTCGGTCTTTCGCTGCGCGCGTCGCAGGAACTCGCCGTACGCGAGCTCTGTTCTGGCGCGTTCGAACGGTTGCGCGTCGAGCTGGTGCGATAGCGCTTCGAGAAACAGCGACTCGGCCAGCTCGGCGGAGGGCGCCAGCAGAGCGCGCGTCCGCTCGAGGATGGCGAGCCGACCGGGATCTTGAGCCTGCTCGGCGAGGTTCGCGAGTGCGCTGAGCGTCTCCGGCCCCGGCTCGGGATCGCCGCTCAGCAAGATCGCCTCCACCAGGATCGGCGTCGCGACCAGCCTGAACAATGGATGCGAGACCGCTTCGATCATATCGCGTGCGGCCGGGCCGTGAGCGAGCGAGAGCTCGAGCTCGGCGATCCCCAGGCGAACGTCGTCGGCTGCCGCGGCGAGCCCGTGCGCCAGCGCCCGGCTGAGGGTGGTCTCCCCCAGCTCGCGGCACTCGTCGATCTGGCCCCGCGCGGCCAGGCAGCGTACGAGGATCGCGGAGAAGCAGGTCTCGAAGTTCTCTTGCTCGAGCTGGCGTGTGAGCTCGATCCCCTCCCGCGCGTACTCTTCGGCTCCGTCGAAGGCGCGGGCGTTCACGTCGAGCCTCGCGGATCCGAGTAGCGCGATCGGGAGTGTGTTGAATGATCCGGCTGTTCGCGCCAGTGCGACTGCTCGTGTGGAAAGCGCGCCGGCACTGCGCAGATCTCCCAGGTATGCGCTGGCGATCGCCGCCCAGACCAGGTAGCGGAAGTCCTTCGAGGCGGCTCCGGCGCGAACGGCATCGCCGAGCGTTGCGCGTGCGGCGTCCCGAGCCTCGTCTCCGGCCGAGGCTGCCGCGCTGAGAAACAGGCGCAGGAAGGGCTCGTGTGGCCTGCGCGTGGCCGGGAGGCCCGCGACGAACTCATGCGCCTCGCTGAATGCGCGGTCGGGCCAGCCGGCGACGAACGCCGGGGTCATGGCTTGAGCCTGGAGTTCGAGCGCCCGTTCGGGGTCTTCGCCGGCGACGGCGTGCGCGCCCGCGGTCAACAGCTCGTATGCGGCGGCGGGTGTTCCGCGCTGTAGCTCCAGTGAGCCCTTCACGGCGGCGAGCGCCGCCTGCTCGGAGGGGGTGTGGGTGCCTGCGAGCGCCTGCTCGGCCAGGCGGGACGCCGCGTGGGAGTCGCCAGCATCGAGGTTCGCCTGCGCTGCGGCGATGAGCCGCGGCACTCGAGCGGCATCGGTCGACAGCTCTGCCGAGCGCTCGAGAGTGTCGGCGGCCGAGGCGAAAGCGCCCCGCCGGGTGGCGGCCGCAGCTACCTCCTGCAGTTCGGCGGCGAGGGAGTCATCGGGCTGGCTGGTCGCGGCGGCGAGGTGCAATGCACGCGCGAGCGGGTCGGTTGCGCCCACGGCGAGCAGGCGGTGCGCCTCGACTCGCTCGGCGGGTGAGGAGGCGCCGTATACCGCTGAGCGGGCCAGCGGGTGGCGAAAGACGACGGTGTCGACATCGCCGATCAGGCCCGCTGCCACGCCCTCGCGCCGAGCGGCCGGCGGCAGATCGCCCAAGGTTGCGAGCTCGCTCCATGTCCTCGTCTCGCCGGACTCGCTCGCCGCGGCGAGCAGGAGCAACGCGCGCGCCTGGGGTGGGAGCCCTGCCACTCGAGCACGGAACGCACCGTCGAGGCCGCTGGCCCCGACCCCGGCAGGGTCGTCAATGGGCAGTTCGAGCAGGGCGAGCGGATTGCCGTGTGCCTGCTGGAGCAACTGTCGCCGCGCCGCCTGGGCGAGGGACGTCTGGCGGCAGCTGCCGATCAGCTCGCGTGCGTCGGCGTCTGAGAGTGGGGGGAGCGTCAGTTGCGCGAGGCCTTGTGCTTCGAACCAGCTGGCTGGATCGTCGCGGACCCCGAACAGCATCACCACCCCCTCGGCTCCGAGCCGTCGAGCAGCGAACAGCAACGCCTGCGCGGAAGGGGCGTCGACCCATTGAAGGTCGTCGACGATGCACAACAGCGGACCGTCTCCGCTGGCCTCGGCGAGCAGGTTGAGGGCCGCTAGGCCCAGCAGCAGCCGATCCTCCACCCGCTCGCCACCGATGCCTAGAGCGCTCTGAAGCGCGGAGGCCTGGGGATCAGGGATACGGGCGAGGAGAGTTTGCAGCGGGCGCAGCAGTTGCTCGAGGCCCGCGAAGGTGAGGTCGTGTTCGGGCTCGGTGCCCGCGCATCGAACGGTCCGAAAGCCTGAGCTGTCGGCCATGTGGTCGAGGAGGGCGGTCTTTCCGATCCCGGCCTCGCCTCTGATCAGTAGGGCTGCGCTCGCTCCGTTTCGGGCCTCCTCGAACAAGCTCTCGATCAGCTGCTGCTCGGGGTCACGGCCGATCAGCATCACCCAATCCTACGCGCGTCCATTCGGCTGGTGCACTCGAGGGCGCGGGTCCCCTAAAGGAACGACCAGGGATGTCACTAGGGATTCCGCTGATGTGAGCGCCACGGCCCGGATCTAGGTTCAGAGCGTCGATCAACCCACCGAAAGGACCAGCATGAGCGCCCGCGGCTCAGATCACATCTCGAGGTTCAGCATCCATGGCAGGAGCGCGTCGTCCGGGCCCGCAAACGTTGGGGTCTCCTCTAACCACGGGGTGATCACCGCTGTCGTTTGCCTGGCGCTGGCGGCTGTCGTTGCCGCGATGGCGTCGCTCAACGTGGCGCTACCGGACATCGCACGCGAGACGCACGCGTCCCAGACAGAATCTCGTATGGGTGATCGACGCGTACTCGCTTGCGTTCGCGTCGCTGCTTCTGATCGGAGGAGGGTTCGGCGATCGTTACGGGCGCCGGATGGCGCTGATCGTCGGCCTCGTGATCTTCAGCGCGGGTTCGGCGATCGCGATGGCCGCCACCACCGCGACCGAGCTGATCGCTTTGCGGGCGACTCTCGGCCTCGGCGCGGCGCTAGTCATGCCGGCGACGCTGTCGACGATCACGAGTACCTTCCCCGAGTCCGAGCGCACCGGAGCCGTCAGCATTTGGGCGGCCGTCAGCGGCGGCGCCGCGATTCTCGGGCTTTTGGCCTCCGGCCTTCTGCTCGCCGCGTTCTCGTGGCGGTCGATTTTCGCCTTCAATGTCGTGCTCGGAGTCGTGGCGCTGGCCGGGACGCTGCGCTTCGTTCCCGAGTCGGCCGACCCGGACGCGCCGAGACTCGACGTCGCGGGCGCCGCGATCGTGGTGGCCGGCCTGGTCGCACTTATCTTTTCCGTGATTGAGGCACCGACCTACGGCTGGCTCGCAGCGCGGACGCTCGTGGGGCTGATGCTCGGATTCGGGTTCCTCGCCTGTTTCATCCTGTGGGAGTTGCGACAGGAGCACCCGCTGCTCGACCCGCGCGTCTTTCGTCACCGGTCGCTTTCCACGGCGAGCATGTCCATCTTCGTCCAGTTCTTCGCGTTCTTCGGCTTCACGTTCATCGCCATGCAGTACCTTCAGCTGGTCCGCGGCGATTCGCCGCTACTGGCAGCAGTTCAAGTTCTCCCAATGGCGATGGCGATGGTGCCCACCTCGCGACTCGCCCCAGCGCTCACGGCGCGCTACGGCACACGCACGGTGTGCGCGGGTGGTCTCGCGCTCGTCGCCGCGGGCCTCGCGATCATCGCGCAGGCCGGCACCGACACTCCCTATGTTCTGATGGCGGGCGGGCTGGTCGTCCTCGGCGTCGGCATGGGAGCCGCGATGACACCGGCGACGAGCGCGATCACCGAAGCGTTGCCACCCTCCCAGCAGGGCGTTGGCTCGGCGCTGAACGACCTCTCGCGCGAGGTCGGCGGTGCGACCGGGATTGCCGTCATCGGCAGCATCCTCACCTCCACCTACGCCAGCCACGTAAACGTCACGGGCCTCTCGAACCGGGTCGCCGCCGAAGTCAAGGCGTCATACGCGGCCGCCTCACGCTTCGGCGCCGGGGTCTCCGATCACGCACACGCAGCGTTCGTCACCGCGATGCACGTCGCGCTGCTCACCGGCGCCGGCGCTGCCCTGATGGCGGCGCTCGCGACCGTCATCCTGCTCGCCCGCCGCCCGCAGCAGGCGTCGGGAGATGAGCGCGCGGTCGCCGATCTCGCTGTGAGCCCATCGGTAGACACCACCGGGCAGCACAATCCGCCTATGGGCGCGGCGGGCCGCGAACCCGCGACCGGTCGCGTGTGAAGCGATCAGCTCCGTGTCGCAGTTGCCGCGGCCGGCAGCGGTCCAGTAGCCGCCTTTCTGTCGATGCGGAGCCGGGTACAACGTCGGAACCCGGATAGCTTCCTTGAGGATTCTCATGGAACCTGTGGCTCGGCGCACAAGTGCCGTTATGCGTCAGAGCGGCGCGAGCCGGATGAAGCTGTCGCGGCGCTCTATAAGTCCAGCGGCGTGGAGGGTGTCGAGCGCTTCGGCGACGGCGACGGGACTACCGATCTCGTCAACCAGCTCCCCGACGCCCCAGCTTCGGTAATGGTCGTCCAGCAGGAGGTCGAGATGCTGGGCAAATCACCGAGGGTCGCGCCAAGGTGCTCGAGGTGGGCGTCAAAACGCAGGGGTTCGGGTTTGAGGTGCGTGTGAAGACCGGGAAACTGAACGGACCTTACGAGCTGACGCTGTACCTGAAGTATCCGGCTTGAGCCACCGTCACGGGGAGGCGTCGCCGGCGGCGGACGTCGCTCCGCGATCCTCTCGCCAAACACTGATGAGGCGTTTCGCGGGTTGAGCCGGTTCGGTGGTGAAGCGATGAGATCAGATCGTTCCCGAGGCTGGACCTTCCCCAGCGCGCCTTCTTCGGCTCATCCGAAATCCAGAAAAGCGGCCATTTGCAGGCATTTCTTAAGGGTGAGCGATGGGGCTCGAACCCACGACCGCCTGGACCACAACCAGGAGCTCTACCAACTGAGCTACGCCCACCACGGGATGCGACACCGAAGTCTAGCGTCGAGTCAGCCCTGCTCGTCGGCCTGATTGAGCGCGGCGGCCCTGAGCGAGTGTTCGGCGAGCGCGAGGCTCTCGCTGGGAGCCAGCGCGGGAGACCCGGCGGCGGCGGCCCGCCAGGCGTCGAGCAGCGCGATCGCATCAGCGCCCAGCAGCGTCGCGAGCTGAACCCGCAAGGCGATCGGATCACCCGACAGGCCGCTGCCGGACGCATCGGCGCGGGCATCGCCGGAGGGGGCCGGCCCAGGCCCGCGCGCGGCGGTCTGCTCGAGCGGCCGCCCCTCCCCCGCGTGCCCGGCGAGCGCGAGCGCGAGCACGCGCGCGGTGACGTCCTCGCTCTCGCGTTGCGCTGCGCGCCAGCCGCGCCCCATGCTCAGCTGCGCGACGTCGAGGTGCGGACCCTCGAGGATCGTCAGTTTCGCCTGATGGGGGCTCCACTTGCGTTCGCCGAACTCGACGATCTGTTCGCGCGCCCACGGCTCGACGATCGCGCGCAGGTCCTCGTGAGCGAGGTTGAAGCGCCACGCGTTGTGGGGAAACTGGCGGAGTTCTACGTGGTACACCGAGCAAAGGCTTGCATGTCGGCGCGGGCGGTGTCAGGCGCGCGATCGCGCGTTACTCCGGCGCTTGCCCGGCCACTCGCGCGCCGGCCGGGCGAGGCTCGCCGGCGAGCCTCGCGCGCATGACCTCGACGGCCTCTGGATTGGAGTCGATCAGCACGTAGTGGCGACCGAGCTTTGCGGCGACGGCGCCGAGCGTGCCGCTGCCGGCGAAGCAGTCGAGGCACCAGTCGCCCGGGCGGGTCGACGCGGCGACCATGCGCCTGACGATGCCCTCGGGCTTCTGCGTGGGGTAGCCGGTCTTCTCGCGCCCGCTGGTGGGCACGATCGTGTGCCACCAGACGTCGGTGGGGAGCTTGCCCCTGGCGGCCTTCTCGGGGGTGACGAGACCGGGCGCCATGTACGGCTCGCGGTCGACCTCGGCGGAGTCGAAGAAGTACGCGTCGGGGTCCTTGACGTAGACGAGGATCGTGTCGTGCTTGGCCGGCCATCTGCGCTTGCTGCGCGCGCCGTAGTCGTAGGCCCAGATGATCTCGTTGAGGAAGCACTCGCGGCCGAAGATCTCATCGAGCAGCAGCTTGCAGTGGTGCGCCTCGCGGTAGTCGATGTGGAAGTAGAGGGTTCCCTCGCGCACGAGCAGGCGGCGGGCGTGCTCCAGGCGCGGCGCGAGGAACGCGAGATAGTCATCGAAGGAGTCCTCGTAGCTGGATTCGGCGAGCAGCCGTGTCGTGTAGCGCCTGCCCTGGAAGCCCGTGCGCTGTCCGTCGGCGTCGCGGACCGCGCTCAGCGTCTTGCGCGCCTGCACCTTGCCGGTGTTGAACGGCGGGTCGACGTACACGAGCTGGAAGGACTCGTCGGCGAACGCCGGCAGCAGCGCGAGGTTCTCGCCGAGCAGGATCTGGTCGATCCTGGGGGCTGCGCTCGCGCCGCTCACGCCACGGAGACTACGTTCGCACCCCGATGGAGTCGATTTGGGATGCAATCACGCACAGCTCCCGCATCACGCTCGTGTCGCCGGCCGCAACGCTCGTGGCGACGAGCCTACGCGGGGACGATCTCGACCCACTGGTAGCGGCGACCGCAGAGCGACTGCCAGGCGGAGGCAGGGACGCTGTCGAGCGTTGCCGCTGAGCGGGCGCCGGCGGGCGTGAGGAAGACAGCGTCGAGCACGGCGGCGCCGGTTTCGCCGGGGCCGAGGCCTGCGCGCTTGCGAGTCAGCGACAGGCTGTGCGCGCCGGCGGCGAGCCGCACTGGGATCGCCGGCACGGTGTCGGGGACGAGCGAGTTGCCGCTGAGCTGGCCGGCGATCGAGGCGATCGGGCGCCCGTCCACGCGCAGCTGCACCGCGGGCATGATGTCGCCCTGCAGCCACACGTCCCAGCTGCCGCCCGTCGGTAGCGCGAACGCGCTCGTCAGCGTTCCGGGCGAGCTCATCACGAGCGCCTTGCGCTGGTGACCCCAGCTCGCGGGGTGCGGCGAGCGCGCGAGCGCGATCGTGATCAGCTCGGGCGCGCGCGCTGCAACGAGCCGCGCACCGTCGGCGCTCGCGCGCGCGGCGAGATGTTGAATGCTCGTGCACTGGGCCGACGGCGTCCCGCTGAGAGCGACGTGCGCGAGCGCGGCGGGAGCGCCGGGGCGCCGGCCCCAGACCTGGTAGTAGGCGCCCTGCCAGAGCAGGCGGTAGGCGGCGGGCGGTCGGCTCGCGGATGGATCGACGCGCGTGATGATCAGCGGATATGCGAGCAGCGCGGACGGCGATATTCGATCGAGCTCGACCGGGTCTCCGTAGCCACCGGCAGCGCCGGCTACGGCCGCCGGCGGGTAGACGAAGTCGGGACCGCCGACATCGAGGTTGCGCAGCTCGTACATCGAGTATTCGTCGAAGTCGGTGAACAGCGTCGGGCCTTTGCCGGCGAAGCGCGAGTCCAAAGACGCGAGCTCTTCGTAGCGCGCGCTTGGCGCGAGATCGGACGCGCGGTATTGCATCTCGTCGGAGACGAGCACGCCGGCGACCAGCGCGAACGCGAGCAGCGTCGCGCTGACGAGCGCGAGCGAGCGCCGCGGCAGCGAGCGCAGCGCGGCGACGCCTCCCCAGGCGAGCAGGATCACAACCGGCGAGGTGAGCATCAGCGCCTTTGCGCTCCCCCACGTGGTCACCCAGTGGCTGATCGTGATCCAGGTCAGGAGCATCAGCGCGATCCAGGCGGCGAGCGCGTACTCGCGTACGCGCAGCACCTGAACGGCACCACAGACGGCCGCGAGCAGCGTGATCACGATCAGCACGTGGGTCAGCGTCAGCGCGCTGGCGAGCGGCGCGAGCTTGTAGCTCCCGTTCAGCCACACGCCGAGCACCTGCTCGGCGCGCAGGGGACTGTGGAGGTTGCCTGAGTTCGTCGTCGAGGCGATCTCGTTGGCGACTTTCAAGGACCCCGTCAGATCACTCCATGTCGGCCACGCGGCGATCAGCGCGGCGACCACGCCGATCGCGAGCGCGAGCACGACTCGCCGCCTCTCGGCCGGCTTGCTGCGCCGATCGCGCAGCTCTGCGCACAGCACCACGGCGAGCACGAGCGCGGCCGCGAGCGCCCACGCGCCAAAGGCGATGCCCAGCGCGGAGATCCCGGCAGCTGCGACGAGGCCGAATGGGATCGCGCGCGCGAGACCGACTCGCAGCCAGCTGCGGTGGCTGACGACGAGCGCACCGAGCGTGAGGATCATCGGCAGGGCGGTGATCTCCTTGACCGATCCGAACAGCTCGTAGGCGGAGACGAGCGCGGGCAGGACCGCACTGAGCGCGGCGAGCGCCGCCCACGCGCCGCGTAGGCGCATGTGCCGCGCGAGCAGCCATGCCGGCCCGGCGGCAGTGGCGAGCATGAACGCGTTGAACGGCTGGAAGGCCCACATCAACGACAACCCCAGCGGTATCGCGCTGGCGCCGAACAGCGTGTCGGCGCCGGAGGGGTAGCTGGTGTTGTAGTAGTTGTTGATGAACTGCCCGTAGGAGTTGCGCAGGTCGAGGTGCGCGTAGTGCTGGCCGTGGTGGATCAGGTAGTCGGCGCCGATCAGGTGCACGGCGGAGTCCGACAGCGTCATGAACGAGGAGATGCTCACGCGCCCGGCGAGCAGCACCGGGGCGAGCGCGATCGCGTACGCGAGCACGGAGACGAGCGCCAGCCACGGCGAGCGTCGCAGCCGCCTCAAGATCGCCGGCGCGCGCCGTCGCTCGAGCGCGAGCCCGGAGGCGGCGAGCGCGATCATCAGGTAGGGCGTGGCGGGCGCGAGCGGGTAGATGTAGGTGCTCAGCTGCGAGAGCGCGATCAGCGCAGCCGCCCCGACGGTGAGCAGCAGCGCCGGCGAAAGGAAGCGACCGCTGAGCCGATCGACGAGCAGGCCCGCGCCTGCACAGAGCGCCGCTAGCACGCACGGGTAGAGCAGCGCGGTGGGGATGAACATCACTGCCCCTGCTGGACTCGAACCAGCGGCCGCGGGGATCGGCGGTCGCCATCGGGGCGGGCCGCGCCATGCTATATAGCCCCCGCGCGCGGGTCGCCTAGACTGGGCGTGAACTGGCGAGGAGAGGGTCGTTGAGCGTCACTCCAGGGAGCGCCGTGCAGGCCGGTCCCCAAGCGCAGGTCCCGCAGGTGTCGCGGCGGCTCGTCTTCAGCGGGCTGATGCTCGTGCTGCTGATGGCCTCGCTCGACCAGACGATCGTCGCGACGGCGCTGCCGACGATCGTCGGCGACCTCGGCGGTCTCGACCACATCTCGTGGGTGGTGACCGCGTACCTGCTCGCGCAGACGGCGGTGACGCCGCTGTACGGGAAGCTCGGCGACATGTACGGACGCAAGATCGTGCTGCAGGTCGCCCTGCTCGTCTTCCTCGCCGGCTCGGCGCTTTGCGGGCTCAGCCAGAGCCTCGACGAGCTGATCGCCTTCCGCGCGCTGCAGGGCCTCGGCGGCGGCGGCCTGATCGTCAGCGCGCAGGCGGCGATCGGCGACGTCGTGCCGCCGCGCGAACGCGGGCGCTACACGGGCCTGTTCGGCGCGGTCTTCGGCCTTGCGAGCATCGCCGGACCGCTGCTGGGCGGCTTCCTCACGGAGAACCTCAGCTGGCGCTGGATCTTCTACGTGAACCTTCCGATCGGTGTGCTGGCGCTGTTCGTGCTGGCCGCGACGCTGCCGACGGCCAGCGCACGCGTGCACCACGTCGTCGACTACCTCGGAACCCTGCTGCTGGCGGCCGGTGTCAGCGCGATCGTGTTGGCGACGTCGCTGGGAGGAACCTCCTACGCCTGGGGCTCCCCGGTGATCGTCGGCCTCGTGATCGGTGGCGCGCTGTCGCTCGTCGCGTTTGTGTTCGCGGAGCGCCGCGCGGTCGAGCCGGTACTGCCGCTGCGGCTGCTGCGCAACCGCGTCTTCGCGGTGACGAGCGCCGTCGGCTTCGTCGTCGGTTTCGCGCTGTTCGGGGCGGTCACCTATCTGCCGCTGTTCCTGCAGGTCGTCAAGGGCGCAAGCCCGACCGGCTCGGGCCTGCAGCTGGTGCCGCTGATGGGCGGCCTCTTGATCACCTCGATCGCCTCCGGGCAGGTGATCACGCGCACGGGCCGCTACAAGGCGTTTCCGATCGCGGGCACGGCTGTGATGACGATCGGGCTGTACCTGCTCGCGACCCTCAACACCGAAAGCGCTGACACGACGATCTTCGCGTTCATGTTCGTGCTCGGCTTGGGGTTGGGGATGGTCATGCAGGTGCTGGTGCTGGCGGTGCAGAACGCCGTCGACTACTCCGATCTGGGAGTAGCCACCTCGGGCGCCACGCTGTTTCGCTCTATCGGCGGGTCGCTGGGGACGGCGGCGCTCGGCGCGATCTTCGCGAACCGTCTCAGCGACCAGCTCAAGAGCGTGCTCCCGCCTGGCAGCGTAAGCGCGTCAAAAGCGGCGGCGACCGTCAGCCCGAAACAGATCGCGCGCCTTCCTGCGGCCCTGCGCGACGGCTACCTGCACGCCTTCACCCACTCCCTGAACACGGTCTTCGGGGTGGCCGCGACGGTCGCGGTGGCGGCGTTCGTGCTGTCGTGGTTCATCCGGCAGCTGCCGCTGCGCGACACGGTCGCGACCGGCGACATGGGCGACACCTTCGCAACCCCGCGCGACACCGACTCGCTGGCGGTGATCGTCAACAAGATCGGCCAGCTCGACCGCCGCGACGGTGCGCGCGAGCTCGTCGAGCGCGTCGCGACTCGCGCCGGCGTCGATCTCGAACCCGCCGCCTGCTGGCTGCTCGCGCGTCTGAGCGACGGCGCGCCGGTCGCGCTTGAGGACCTGGCGGCGCGGGCGGAGCTGCCGCTGGCGACGCTGTGCCAGGCGAGGGACCAGCTGCTCGCGCGCGGCCTGATCGTCGCGCGCGACGGCACGCCAGACGCGTTCGAGCCGACAGCCGAGGGTCACGCGGTGCTTGAGCGCCTCACGGAGACCGGCGAGCAGCGCCTGTCGGACCTGCTCGAGTGCTGGCGCCCGGAGGAGCACCCAGACCTCGTGCGCCTGATCACCGCGCTCGCGCGCGAGTTCTTCGTCGACACCTCGGCGCTGCGCGGGTCAAACCAGGAGCCGAGCGCCGCGACGGCACGCTAGTGCCCCCGGCTGGATTCGAACCAGCGACCCTCGGATTAGAAGTCCGATGCTCTATCCGGCTGAGCTACGGGGGCAGGCGAGATCTGCAACATGGTGCCCTACTTAGGCGCGCTTGAGCATAAATCTGTAAAAGTTCTATCTATGAGCCCAGTAGAGAGCGACGAAGAGGACCTGACCCGCAAGCAACGCCGCGAGCAGGCGCGCGAGCAACGCAAGGCGATGGAGGAGGCCGAGGCTGCCGGCGCGCTACGGCGCAAGCGCCTGGTCCAGCTCGGCAGCGCGGTGGCGGCGGTCGTGGTGGTAGTAGTGGTGATCCTGATTGCGACCGGCGGCAGCTCGAGCTCCGGCATCCCGAAGAGCAAGCACGACAAGACCAAGACGGCCGACTCGGTGCAGCAGCTGATCGCCGGGATCCCGCAGAGCGGCAACGTCATCGGCAGCCCGACGGCGCCTGTCACGCTGCAGTACTTCGGCGACCTGGAGTGCCCTGTCTGCAAGGAGTTCACGAACGAAGCACTGCCGTCGATCATCGCGAAGTACGTGCGGGCCGGAAAGCTCAAAATCGAATATCGCTCCCTGTCGACAGCGACGAGCAATGCTGAACGAGAGGGCGCGGAGCCTGCGGAAATCTTCAAGACCCAGCAGGCCGCGGCCTATGCGGCGGGTAAGCAGAACAAAGCGTGGAACTTCATCGAGACCTTCTACCGCGAGCAGGGCGAAGAGGACTCGGGCTACGTCACCGAAAAATACCTCCAGGAAATAGCCCAGCAGGTGCCCGGGTTGAACCTGGCGCAATGGACGGCCGCGCGCAGCGATCCGGCATTCGCCAGCGAGATCACGGCTGACGCTCAGGCCGCGAACGCCCAGGGATTCACGGGCACTCCGTCGTTTCTGATCGGCAAGACCGGCGGGACGATGAACCAGCTCACGTACACCAATTCGCCGGGCGAACCGGCCTTCGTCGAAGAAGCCGTCGAGAAGCTCCTCAAGGCGTAGCCGGCGATGAGTGCGCGCACGCTCAGGATCACGCTAATCGTGCTGGCCACGATCGGCTTGGGCTGGGCCACGTACCTGACCTACGTGCACTACTCGGGCGAAGCGCCGGTCTGCTCGCTCAAGGGCAACCCCTGCTCGCAGGTGCAGAAATCGGTGTACTCGGAGCTCGCCGGTGTGCCGGTCGCGCTGATCGGAGCGATCGGCTACCTCGTGATCCTCGGCACGCTGCTGATCGGCGACGATGAACGCGCTCGCTTTGCGACTGCCGCGCTGACCCTGGGCGGCTTTGGCTTCAGCCTTTACCTGACCTACCGCGAGGTCTTCACGCTCCACAAAATCTGCGAGGACTGCGTCGCCAGCGCGGTGATCATGACGATCCTGATGTGCCTATCGGTGTGGCGCTTCCTGCGCGGCGGTGAAACGGCTGGCGCAGCTCTCGACGACGACGGTGGGCCACCCGTCGAAGCGGGCACCGGCGTGGAATCCGCCGCGCCTCTCGGCACCGCCTCCTAGGCGTAGTTCCGAAGCACGTTGGTCAGCTCGCGTAGGCGAGCGCCGCGCACCCGAGCAGCCTCGCACGCGGCACCGAGCAGCGCGGAGTTCGCAAGTGCGGAATCGGCGCCTGCCAATCCGTCCACTGACGCCGTCCAGAGCACGCAAATGCGCGCCAAAAGCCGACTTGGTCAGCAACGATGGGTTCCAAGATGACCAGCACGCAGAACCATGCGAGCATCGACTCCGCGCCCGAAGAGCCGCGCATCGCGCGGCTCTTCGAGATGACGAGCGATCTGCTCGCGATGATCTCGCTCGACGGGCGCTTCATGCTGCTGAACCCCGCTTGGGAACAGCTGCTCGGCTGGACCCAGGAGGAGCTGCGCGACCGGCCGATCCGGGAGTTCATGCACCCCGATGACGCCGAGCAGACGCTCGGGCCGCTGCTCGCCGGCGACGAGCACGTGGACCAGCTCGAAGACCTCACGACGCGCTACCGCCACCGCGACGGCTCCTGGCGTTGGCTGCTGTGGAGCGCGCGTCGCGACGGAGACGCGTGGTACGCGGCGGCGAAGGACGTGACCGACCGCATGTGGCTGGAGCGCCAGGCGCTGCACGACCCGCTGACCCGTCTCCCCAACCGTCTGCTGCTGATGGACCGGGCCCGTCAAGCGCTGGCGCGACTCAATCGCAGTCGCAACGCCGGTGTGGTGGCGATGCTGTTCATCGACCTCGACAAGTTCAAGGCGGTCAACGACAACCTCGGGCACGACGTCGGCGATCGCCTGCTGAAGGGCGTCTCTGAGCGGCTCGCCGAGCTGATGCGAGACAGCGACACGGTCGCGCGCCTGGGAGGCGATGAGTTCGTGATTCTGGTCGAGGACATCGATACCGACGGCGAGGCTGTCGCGCTGGCCGAGCGCGTGCTGGACGCGCTCGACAGGCCGTTCGCGCTGGGCTCGGCCGACGTCGCGATCTTGGCGAGCGTCGGGGTGTCGGTATCCCACCACCCCGACGCCGATCCAGAAGCGCTCCTGCGCGAGGCCGACGTGGCGATGTACCGGGCCAAGGCCGCGGGCGGCAGGCGCCTGCAGCTGTTCGGCGAGAACATGCGCCGCGAGATCAGCATGCACGCCGAGATCGAGGGTCGTCTACGCGACGCGCTGCCTCAGCACGAGCTCGTGCTCGCATACCAGCCGATCCTGCGACTCGCAGGCGGCCAGGCGATCGGCGCCGAGGCGCTCGTGCGCTGGCGCCCTAAACACGACGGACACTCGGCGGGACCCGAGATGCTTCCCTCGGCCTTCCTGCCGCCGGCGGAGGACAGCGAGCTGATCGTGCAGATCGGCAACTGGGTGTTGCACGCGGCCTGCGCGCAGGCGGAGATCTGGCGGCGCAACGGAGTGACGATCCCTGTCTCTGTGAACATCTCCGCGCGTGAGCTGACCGAGCTCGACCTCGCCGAGCGGGTGCGCGAGGAGCTCGCCTACTACCGTTTGCCCGGACGGGCACTCTGCCTGGAGATCAGCGAGGAGGCGGTGCTGCGCGATCCCGACCGCGCGCGCTCGGCGCTGAAGGACCTCAAGCGGCTCGGGGTCTTCATCGCGCTCGACAAATTCGGCTTCAACCAGGTTTCGCTCGGGCTGCCGAGCAACCTGCCGCTGGACCTCGTCAAGCTCGATCGCGGCTTGACCGGGAGCTTCCACCAGGACAAGGAACGGCGAGCGATGTTCGTCGCGACGATCGCACTCGCCAAGGAGGCGGGCCTGACGGCGGTCGCGGTGGGGATCGAGACCAACCGCCAGCTCGCGCTCGCGCGCGAGCTGGACTGCTCGGTCGGCCAGGGCTTCCTGCTGCATGGCCCCGCGGCGCCCGAGCGCGTTCGTCTCAGAGGCACCGCCGGGTCGGTAACGTCCGCACCATGGCGTCCTCTGGTGAGACTCGGCGGCAGCGACAAGCGCCGCTGAGCGACGACGCGACCACAGCGCACCAGAAGCGGGCCGCCGCGAGGGCGGCAGCGGAGCTGATCGAGGACGGCATGCGCGTCGGCCTGGGGACGGGCTCGACCGTCGCATACCTGCTCCCGGCGATCGCCGAGTGCGGCTACGAGGGCTTGCGCTGCGCGGCCACCTCGCCCGCGACCGAGCGCGCGGCGCGGGCGCTCGGCCTGAGGCTGGAGACGCTCGACGAGCTCGGCGAGCTGGACATCGCGATCGACGGCGCCGACCAGATCGACCCGCACGGATGGCTTGTCAAGGGCGGCGGCGGAGCACACACGCGCGAGAAGATCGTGGCGGCGGCGGCGAGGCGCTTCGTCGTGATCGCCTCCGCCGGCAAGGCTGTAGATGCGCTGACGTCGCCGATCCCGCTCGAGCTGGTCGACTTCGGCGTGCAGCGCACCCTGCGGCTACTCGCACCGGCGCGCCTGCGCGAAACCCCGCGCAGCCCAGACGGCGGCCTGATCGCGGACTATCTCGGTCCCGTCGAGGACGCCGCTGTGCTCTCGGACTTGCTCAGCTCCACCCCTGGGATCGTCGAGCACGGCCTCTTCGCACCGCAGATGGTAAGCCTGATCCTGATCGCCGGCGGCGATGATGGGCAGGCGCTGGAGCGTCGCACGGGCGCCAAGCCCGCCGCCTAGTCAGTCCCGAGCCAGCGGGCGCAACTCGTCCTCGTAGGACATCGGATGGCGCGCGAGCACGCCATCCTCGCCGATCGCGTACGCCCCCATGCGCAACAGCGGCGGTGAGTACACGTGCAGCGTCACGGCGGGATCGGAGCCGGCGTGGCTGACGCGGTGGATGTCCGACGCCGAGAAGTGGAAGCTCCCGCCGGCGCGAAACACGCCATTGCGCGTGGGACCGTCGATCGCGAGGCGCTCCTCGCGCACGGCACCGCTGACGACGGCAACAGCGCCCGCGGAGACGTCGTGGTCGTGGAAGCCGGTGTCGTGCTCGTCCATCCAGCAGATCAGCCAGGCCGTCATGTGCTCGTCGCTGAGCAGCTCCTCATAGACGCGCTGGCTGGTGTCGTGCTTGACCAGATCGATCCAAAGCTCCGGCCGGTCGGCGAGCTCATTCACGAACGCCTGCAGCTCGGGCCCGGACAGGTCACGCCCGCGCGGACGCGGGATGCCGGCGAACTGGCCCACCGCGCGTGGGACCGGCAGCGAGAACGCCGGCGCGGCGGTCGCACGCAGCGGCGAGACGCTCATCTCGCCGGCTCCAGCAGCGCCGCACCGAGCGCGCGTCGCGTGCACTCGACGACCGGGTCCCAGTCGAGCCCGCCGGGCATGCCGAGCTCGCCGGGCTCGACGACCGGTCGGTCGGACCCGTAGAGCATCTGCTCGCGGCCGACGAGCTGCTCGAGCACGCTCACCGCCGCCGGACCATACGAGGAGGTCTCATAGAACACGAGCGGGTCGCTCAGCCCCGCCTCCGGCCCACCGCGTGATGCCAGGCGCTCGTGGTGCAGCGGCGCGAGACCGGCGAGCATCGCGAACACCACGCGCAGCCGCGGATGGCGCGGGCGCCCAGCGACGCGGAACGCGAGCCACGCCGCCTGCATGCCGGCGACGTAGCGCGTCAGCGCCGGCCACCACAGGGGGTCGCCGAGCGAGGTCTCGGCGCTCGCGCTTGCCTGTCTGACGCTTCCGCGCGGGCCGGGATGCACGAGCAGCGCGGCGCCGCGAGACTCGACGCGCTCGAGCACCGAGCGCAGCTTGGCGATCGCCTCGACGCTCGCGAGCGCGCCGGCCGGGAGCGAGACGCCAACGCAGCCACGTGCGAGCGCACGGTCGACATCGTCGGGGTCGACGCGGTCCAGCGCGATCGCGCCCCACACGCCGAACGGGCCGCCGAGCGAGAGCGCGCCGTCGTGGTAGGCATCGATCAGCTCGAGCGCCTGCTCGCGTGGAAGCCACTCGATCCCGAGCGGACTCGAGAGGCACACGAGCGCCTGGTCGAGCCCATCGAGCTCGACGAGCTCCGCGCGGCGGGCGGGAGCCTCGCTCGCGAGGTCGATCACGTACGGACGCTCACCGACGAGATAGAGGACCGTCAGCCCGTTCTCACGGCGCACGAACGGCAGCTCGCTGCGATCAGCAAGCGCCTGCACAAACGGCTCGGTCCAAAGGTGTTGGTGTACGTCGATCTTCATCAGATTTCCGATCAGCTTTATGGAGATTAGCAGATCTCTCGACCGTCACGGGCGGAGCACCGAGCCTTGCACGCGCTCCTGCAACGCATACGATGGTGAGCGCACACGAGCGATGGAGGCCGGAGATAACGATGAGTCCGACGGTTCGACGGGCACTGCCGCGCGAGCGCTCGCCGGTGGCCACGACGATCGCGGCGGCCTTCGCCGAGGACCCGGCGTGGGCGTTCATCCTCGGAGCTGAGTACCGCAGGCTGGCGGCCGATTTCGCCGGGGCGCTGTTCGACGTCAGGGTTGTTTCGGAGAGCGTGTGGGTCAGCGACGACCTCGCGGCGGTGGCGATGTGGGATCCGCCGAAGAAGAACGCAGGCGCGTCGGTGTACGAGCAGAGCGTTTGGGAGGGATATCGCGTGAGCGCGGGCGAGGACGCGTTCGCGCGTCTGCGCACCTACAACAAGGCGGTTTCGGCCGCCGCTCCGGCCGAGCGCTATTGGTATCTCGGCGTTTTGGCGACGCACCCGCAGCGCCGACGTGAGGGCCTCGCAAGCGCGGTGCTGGCCCCGGCTCTCGAGGAGGCCGCGCGAGCGGGGATCGCGTGCTGTCTCGAGACCTCCACCCCAGAGAACCGCCGCTTCTACGAACGCCGGGGCTTCACGCAGGCAACGGACGTAGCCCTGCCAGGCGGGCCGCCGACCTGGTGGCTGCGCCGGCCCACGGCGCCGCCGTCTCGCGCGTGAGCGGGCGCGCCAGCGCGTCAGCGTTGTCGACCAGCAAGGCTCAGCGGCCGAGCTGGTCTTGATCGTCCTCGATCGCGGTCGACTCGACGTCCGCCGGGCGCGGACGCCTGGCCCCCGAGGCGTAGCGGCCTGCCGTGGTCGCGGCGCTCATGATGCGCACGGCGTAATGCCGCGATAGCCAGCGACGCGTCAACCTCCGCGCGGGCGCAAACAGCAACAGCGCGCCGATGACGTCGGTGACGAACCCGGGAATCACGAGCAGCAGACAACCCAGGAAAGCGAGCGCCCCGTCGAGCGCCGCGCGGCCCGGAGCGTCGCGTTCGGACACCGCCAGCGAGACGCGCGCGATCGCCAAACGTCCCTGCACGAACAGCAGGCGCGCGCCGAGCAGCGAGATCCCGAGCAGCAGCACGACCGCCAGCAGCCAGCCGATCGCGCGTCCGACCTCGATGAAGGCGAACACCTCGACCAGCGGCACCACGATCAGCACGAGCACGAACATCGCAGCGACGAGCCTACGACCAGCGCGAGAGGCGCGCGCCTTCCTGTAGCGGGGGACCGAGGAGTCGAACCTCGCGTTGCGGTTTTGGAGACCACCGTGTTACCGATACACCAGTCCCCCGAGGAGCCCGCATTGTAGGCGCTCGTCTTGCGCCCCATCGCCACGCGCGAGCGTCTCCCCGAGCCCCTCGCGAGGCCGCAGCCCCGCGTGCACCGCGCCGGCGACACCGGATCCACGCGTCGATGAGCACTCCCGCGGCTCAAGCAGCGGCTCTCCGATGCCGAAAGCACGCTTAGCAGTCCGCTGCACATTGTCACGATGCTCACTTTTCGCCCCAAACCGCGGCGCCGAGGCCGGTCTGCGACCGGAGCATCGCCCCACGCGGTGGCGCGGACACTCACCAGGCTCTGGGACCGGACGCGGCGCGATGGGCGACTCCATCTCGGCTCCCAGGACGGGTTCCAGCTCATCGAAGTGATGGTCAGCGCGCTGCTGCTCGGGCTGATCGCGATCGCGACCTTCACCGGCATTCAGGCGGTCAACGCGAGCAACGCCAACTCGCGCTTCCGCACAGAGGCCGAGCTTCTCGCCGCGCAGTCCCAGGAGCACCTGCGCACCGACCCGGTCACGGCACTTGAAAAGCTCGCCTCGGAATCGATCATCTACTCGGTCACCGTCGACGGCACGCGCTACACCGTCACGCAGTCGGCCAAGCAGCTCAACGGCTCGGGCGTCAGCAGCGCGTGCACGGTCACCGAACGCACCTCACACACCGCGCCGAACTACCAGGTCACCTCCGCGGTGATCTGGCACGGCGTGCAGGGAGGCGTCCCGGTCGCGGAGTCGAGCATCGTCACGCCGGCCGTCGGCTCCTCGCTGGAAGTCGACATCGAGAACGCCCCGACGCCCACGGCAGGGGTCTCGGGCGTGACCGTGGCCGTCTCCTACACCTCCGAGGAATCGGGCTCCACGGTCAAACTCGAAGGAACCACCGGCGCCGCCGGCTGCATCGTCTTCACCGGCATTCGCGCCACCACGGCGAGCATCACGGTCGAAGAAACGCAGAACTTCGTGACAACCAGCGGAGCGCTCAAAGTGCCGCCGACGGAAGTCACGATCGCCCCGAACCTCACGACACCGTGGGCCACCGTCTACAACGAAGGCGGGGCCGTCAAGGCTCACTTCACCTACGAAGGCAAAACCGAATACAAAGGCCAGAAAGTCACGGGCGACACCTTCGTCGTCGCGAACGAAGAAAGCACCGCGGTGCCCAAGTTCGCGGTGGGCTCCACATCCTTCGTCGAACCATTTGAATCCGCCAACGAAGAACCATATGCCGTAAAGACAAGCAACTACCAGCAGCAAGGCTACACGGCGAAAGGCGCCAAATACCTCACGGGCGACCTCTTCCCGTTCCCGTCCGCATGGTCCGCGTACGCCGGCGACTGCGAAGAAAACGAACCGCTCCTGGTCACCGGCTCGAAAGTATCGCCCGGGAAAGGCGTCGTCTCCGCTGGCGGTACGCGTGAAATCGAAGTGCCGATGAGCTACGTCACGCTCAAGCTCTACGAAGGCACGCTAAAAAAACACACCCTGCTCACCACAAGCGCCAAAGCATATGAAGTCAAGATAACGAACACCGCTTGCAGCCAGGCGATCCCCGCCGAACCCACGCCCACACACGCGACCGGCGTCGCCTACGCCCACGTCCAAAAGACGAACGGCTCCGCGGTGCTCGAAAATCCCTTCCAGCCCTTCGGCAAGGCCGAAATCTGCC
Source organism: uncultured Solirubrobacteraceae bacterium (assembly GCA_963759265.1). Classification (GTDB taxonomy): domain Bacteria; phylum Actinomycetota; class Thermoleophilia; order Solirubrobacterales; family Solirubrobacteraceae; genus Palsa-744. The sequence goes on along the minus strand of CAVWYR010000001.1, from coordinate 1,955,542 downwards.
TCCAGAACGGGACGCGCGTGGACAAGGCCACGTACAACAACACCACGGTAGCCGGCTCGACGGTCTCCTTCTACCTCGGCGAAGAAACCGCGACCGAAAAACAGAGCACGCGCAAAAAAGAAGAAGAAGCGACCAAGGCCAAACGCCTCGAAGAAGAAGCCCCTGCGAAAACGGCGCGCGAAAAAGAAGAAGGCGTCGAGAAAAAAGCCGCTGAAGAAGAAGTCACGAGCAAGGCCGCCCGCGAAACATCCGAAGCTGCCGACAAAAAAGCCGCCGAAGCCGAAGTGACGTCGAAAGCGGCGCGCGAAAAAGAAGAAGCCGCGGAGAAAAAAGTCAAAGAAGAAGAACCGACGACGAAATCGAAACGCGAAACAGAAGAAAAAACGAACAAAGAAAAATGGGAAAAAGAAGAAAAAGAAAAAAAAGTGAGCAAAGCGCAGCGCGAAACCAAAGAAAAAGAACAGAAAACCTCTCGCGAAGCGTCTGAAGCTAAAGAAAAAGCGACCAAAGAAAAACGCGAAAAAGAAGAAAAAGCGGACTCCGAAAAAAAGACCGCCGAAGAAGCCGCGAAAACGACCCGCACAAAAGAAGAAAAAACCAACTCCGAAAAAAAGACCGCCGAAGAAGCCGCGAAAACGACCCGCACAAAAGAAGAAAAAACGACCAAAGAAACGCGCGAAAAAGAAGAAGCGACCGCGACCAAACGCGAAAAAGAAGAAAAAACCGCCAGAGAAGCGCGCGAAAAAGAAGAAGCTGAAGAAGCCACGCTGCTCGCGAAAGAAGGCCTCAAAATTGAATCGGGGGCGACGTGCTAGGCGCGCCTCGTCCCCGTCCGCCACTCCGTAGCGCGAGCGGCTTCACGCTGATCGAAACCCTCGTCGCGATGGTCGCTGGGCTGATCATCGCCCTCGCCGCCTTCGAGCTGCTGACGGTCACGGATCACGAGACCGAACGAGCCACCAATTATCTTTCATCCTCCCAACTCGGCGGCGCGACGATGACCCACATCACTGGCGAGCTCGCGTCAGCATGCTTCAAATACGAACTTTCTCCCCTTCTGGAAAAAAGCACGGGGGAACTGCTGGTTTTCGAGGACGCGCAGAGCAAAGAAGCCGAAATTCCTCTCGAACAGATTCAGAAGCACGAAATCGAATGGAAAGAAACCGGCACGGTTCTCGTCGGCGGGACGAAACGGCCTTACGGCAACCTGTTCGACACGCGCTACACCGCGAGCGGTGAATCGGGCAGCAGCTACACGTGGAAAGAACCTGGGACAAAGGTACGGATCGGGGAACGGATCATGCGGGAAACGGTGACGGAAGGTGGCGTAACAAAAGAACAGCCCTTCTTCAGCTTCTACAAGTACGCGCCGGAAGCGGAAGACAAATACTCGACCGAAGCGACGATCGGCGAAGCCGGCGAGAGCTCGCTCAAGAAGATGACGGCTACAGAAGTAGCGAAAGAACCGGGTGAAGTGGTGTCCGTCGCGGTCGGCTTTCGCGCGCTCGCCACGGATGGCAAAGCGACCGCCGAACAAGGCCAAAGCCTTGCTCAGCACAGTCAGGTCGCCTTTAGCTTCAGCGCCCCCGTCGCGGAACCTACGATCTCGGAAGGGGGGCCGTGCCAATGATGCTCCGGTCGCGCAAGCGCCAGCACATATCTGCGCAGGACGGGTTCTCTTTGATCGTTGTTCTCAGCGTGATGCTCGTCACGAGTTTGTTGCTTGTGGCCGCGTTCACCGCCAGCGGCGGAGAGATCCAGACCGCGCGCCGCAGCACAAACCACACGCGTGCCTACTATGCCGCGCTTGCAGGTGTCCAGGAGTACACCTACAAGCTCGACAACGAACCGGACTTCTGGGAGACGTGCGAAGGAGTCAAAGGCGAAACCGAAGGCACGCCGTATGAAGTCAATGGCGTCAAAGGCGAAACCGAACATGCTCACTACGAAGTCAAGGTGCTGCGCTCCTCCAGCAGCTCGAGCGCCTGCGAAGCCGCGCATCCGTTCACCACCGCGATCCAGTCCAAAGGGCTGCTCGCCAACACATTCAGGATCGAGTCAACCGGCTGCACGGGACGCGGAGCGGCCGAATGCGAAGTGACGAGCCGCGGCGAGGAGACGCACTCGATCGTGGCCACCTACCAGGTCACGGGCTTCCTCGACTACGCCTACTTCACCCAGTACGAAGACGAAGATTGGTCCCTGAACGGCGAGTCGCAGGCGACGTGCGAACGCTACTACGCCGCGCGCAAAGGCGCCGGCTGCGAAGAAATCTATTTCGGCGAAGGAGACAGCGTCCACGGGCCCTTCCACACCGACGATACCGCCAACATCACCTGCGGGACGATGGAATTCGGGCGGAACTCGTCCGAACTGGGCGGGATGGAACCGGATATCGTGGAAATCAAAGGCGGACTGAACGTGACATGCGGCACCAATCCGACGATCAACACCAAAACCAAAGAACTGACGACCCCGGCCAAACAGCTCGAACCGCCTCCCAGCGACGGCAGCTTGGCGCTGTACGTGGAAGCGAAAAACAAATTCGAAGGTGTCACGCACCTCGTGCTCAATGGCACGACGAACACGATCGAAGTCCTCAACAAAGGGGTCACGAGCACGATTGAATGGCCCAAAAATGGCCTGATCTACATCGCGCCGTACGAAAAAGCGGCTTGCACCTACAAATACGAACAGCACACCGCGGATCTCGCGAATGAGATCAAAGAAGAGCCGGGCTGCGGGACCGTCTACGTCAGCGGCACCTACAGCAAATCGTTGACGATCGGCGCGTCCAAGGAACTGATCATAAACGGGAGCCTCGAGCCAACGGGGGTCACGCTCGGGCAGGAGCCCTCGGGCACCGAGACGCTGGGCCTGATCGCGACCGGATTCGTGCGCGTGTACCACCCCGTAACCGAAGGCGGCGGGGTCGTCAACACCAAGACCACATGCACCGCAGCGAACGCCAGCGGCACGATGCTCAACCCATGGATCTACGCGGCGATCCTGTCGACCTCACACTCCTTCACGGTCGACAACGACAGATGCGGCGACAAATCCGAACTCGAAAAATTGCACATCTACGGAGCGATCGCCCAGAAGTTCCGCGGGATCGTGGGCGTGTCAGGCACGGCAGGCTACGTCAAGGCCTACCAATACGACGAGCGCCTGGCGACCGACGAGCCCCCCTACTTCCTGGCGCCCCTGAAGGCCGGCTGGCGGATCATCCGCGAGACCGAATGCAAGAAAAAAGGCGAAAAAGAAGCAGAAGAATGCTAGCCACTGCGGTGGCGCGGACGCGCCTGCCAACACAAAGACGCTTTTAGCTCGGAGCCCCTTCCCCCGGCGCCGACGGCGAGGGGCTTGGCGCGGGCGGAGCGCCTTCTTCGGCTTCGAGTTCTTCGCTCGGCGAGATCGTCTGCGCTTCGCGGCTCGCCCTGGTTTCCGCTTCGCTGGCAATCGGCACATCGCGACACATCGCGACGTCGAACACGTGAATCACGTAGTGCTCGGCCGTTTCCGCCTTGTCGCACCCGCCGAAGTAGTAGCCCGCCGCGAGCGGGCGCCCGAAGCCGACGACGACGGCAACGATGACGAGCACGATCGCCAGATTCCGCACGAGGCTGCGGCTGACGAGCGGCGCGCGGCGCTCGGGAGATGGATCTCCAGCGTCAGCAGCAGGAGGGAGGTCACCGTCGCCCATACGCAAAGTCTAGGAGTGCAGGATCGTGCCCCGCTGCGGCGAATCACGCTGAGGAGGACCCGATTCGACCGAAGGGGGCGCGCGGTGGCGCCAAAGCGCATGGCGGCAGAGCTGGTGGGCACCTTTGTGCTCGTGTTCGGCGGGATCGGAGCCGCCGTGGTCGCGGGCCATCAGATCGGCAATCTCGGAATCGCGTTCGCGTTCGGCCTGTCACTGCTCGTGATGGCCTACGCGGTCGGTCCGATCTCGGGCTGCCACATCAACCCGGCGGTCACGCTCGGCATGCTGATCCAGGGTCGCATCGAGCTGCCGGAGGCCGTCCGCTACTGGGTGGCGCAGATCATCGGCGCGATCGTGGCAGCGGGGATCCTGCTGGCGATCGTCGCGGGACGCAAAGGCGGCTATAGCGCCGGCGCCGAAGGCCTCGGCGCGAACGGCTACGGGGCCCATTCGCCCGGGGGCTACCCCTGGGGCTCGGCCTTCGCGATCGAAGTCGTGCTGACGGCCTTCCTCGTGTTCACGGTGCTCGCGGCGACCGATCGGATCGCCGAGACCGCGTTCGCCGGGATCCCCATCGGCCTCGTGCTCGTGCTCATCCATCTCGTCGGCATCCCCGTCACCAACCTGTCGGTCAACCCGGCGCGCAGCATCGGCCCCGCGGTGTTCGTGGGCGGCTGGGCACTGAAACAGCTTTGGCTGTTCATAGCCGCGCCGCTGCTCGGCGCGGCGCTCGGCGCGCTCGTGCACAGGCTGCTGTTCACCGGTAGCCAGGAGATCGACCCGGCGGAGTCGGCGGTGGCGGCAGAGCCGTAAGCCGACGAGCTGTGCTCAGCCCGAGCTCGCGCGCGCCCCGGCGCCGCGGCGTGACGAGCGCGCGACGACGGCGGGTGTCGCGCACTCGCGCAACGCCTGGATGATCGCCGTCAGGTGAGGGGCATCGGGAGCATCGTCGGTGAGACGTGTCGCCGCGACGACGGTGCGCGCCGCCGCGGGATGCTCGATCGCAGCGACGAGCACGCTTGCCGGCAGCGTGCTCGCGGACAGACCGGGCACGACAGTGATCCCGAAACCGGCCGCAACGAGGCCGATCTTCGCGGTCCAGTCGCGCACCTCGAAGGCGATCCGCGGGCGCCATCCTCCCGTCGTCCACGGGCCGAGCAGCGTCGAGCTGGGATCGGAGCTGCCGGCGATCCACGGCTCGTCTCGCAACTCGTCGGGGTCGATCCGCGCGCGCCCAGCGAGCCGATGCACGCGTGGCATCGCAACCAGCAAGGGGTCCTCGAGCAGGACATCGAAAGCGACGCCTGCAGGCGGTCCGGAGCGCGATGTGACGACGGCGAGGTCCAGACGACCGGATAGGACTCGATCGACCAGGCGCTCGCTCGTGCCTTCGCGAAGCACGATCCCAAGTCGCGGCTCGCGGACGGCCAACGCCGCGAGGGCGCTGGGAACGAGGGTCGCCATCGCGGTCGAGAACGCGCCAACGCGGACCCGACGAGACCGTCCTTGGTCGAGATCGTCGAGCTCGCGCCGCACCGTCTGAAGCTCGGCCAGTGCAGCGTTTGCACGGCGCAGAACGATCGCCCCCGCGGGCGTGAGCTCAACGCCCCGCGCACGACGGTCAAACAGCGGATGCCCGGCGGCCCGCTCGACCAGCGCGACCTGGCGCGAGACGGCCGACTGCGTGTATCCCAAAGCGTCGGCGGCCGCGGAGAACGACCCCCGCCCGGCGACCTCGACGACGACGCGCAGCCCAACGATCGAGAAGTCAGCCATGCGCGTCTAGCATACCTACGATCTCAAACATTCGCTACTCGCATCTATCCGAGCGGTCTAACGTCTCTGCCATGAACGCACAATTGAGCACACAACAGAACAAGCAGCTCCTGAAGACGATTTTTGACGCGCTCGCGCAAGGCGAGACGCGGCCCTTCACCGACGCTATGGCGGAGGACTTCCGCTGGCGCTTCGCCGGGGAGTGGTCGTGGGTGCGCGATTGGGGGCACACCAAGCGCGAGGTGCGCGAGACCCTCCTGCGACCGTTGATGGCACAGTTCGCCGACTACCGCGCGTGCGCGCAGGAGATCATCGCCGATGCTGACCGCGTGGTGGTCCGCGCGACCGCCACCGCGACCACGAGCAACGGCGACCCCTACCCACAGGCCTACTGCTACGTGTTCCGCGTCGAGGGCGGACGCCTGTCCGAGGTGCTCGAGTACTGCGACACGGCGCTCGTCGAGCGGGTGCTGAGCCTGCCGGAATAGCCTTCGCTCGCCAGGCGCATGGTGACATCGCTCGGGACAGTCCGCGCATAGACCCGAACGACCGGCCGATATCTAGACGATTCCCCGCCGCCTCATAGCGTCGAGTATCTCGCCAGCCACCTCCTCAGCGACCCGCTGCTCGGTATCGATGACGAGGTCGATACCGGGTAGCCGCGGCGTCGACACGGCAAACCGGCGGGCACGAGCGATCAGCGGTGCCTTGCCGGGCCAGCGATCGGGCTCGCGGGCGCCGATCCGCGCGGCGACCGTGTCGGGGGATGCGCGCAGACAGACGACAAGAGCGCTCTCAGCCGCGGTCGCCGCCCTTACGCCGGCGAGTTCCTCGACGCTCGCGCACGTTGCTGAGATCAGGAACCTCCGACGACCCGCTTCACGCTGAAGCGCGAGGACCGCGTCGAGCTGGGCAACCCAGCTGCTGGCAGGCAGGAGCGGCCTCCCAAGCGACAGAGACTCGGCCTCGAGCGCCCCGTGCGCGACGTCTTCTATGTCCAGCAGCGTCGCCAGCTCCTCGAGCACAGAGGACTTGCCGGCGCCGGGGGCGCCGGTGAGGATCACTGCCGAGATCACGAGTGCAGTATCTCCCAGCGTCCGCTCTCGCCGCCAGCGCGGGCCGGCACCGGATTTCAGCCGGCGCTGGCCCGGCCCCGCGGGTTCGCTCCGCCTCGAGACTCAGCCCGGGAACGGCTCAGGCGTGCGTGTCCCAGGTCGGTAGCTCTCCTCGGGCTCGAGCATCGCCTGTAGCTGTACGCGCAGCTCGGGGCTGTCCTGGTGTCCGTGTGCCGCTACTGCGTGCTGCGCCGCGGTCGCGATCACCTCGTCCTCCTCGCCGATGATCGTCAGCGAGCAGTTGTTGTCGCTCTCGAAGCGACGGCAGTCTGCGATCTTGCGTCCCATGAAGCTCACCTCTCTAATTAGCAATGATGGAATGCGTCCCCGGCGCGCTGCGCACGTCCGCGCACCGGTCAGGCCTTCTTCGCGTAGTCGCTGGCGCCGAACCCGTCGACGAGCTTGACGGGCTCATCGCCGACGACCCAGGCGTCATGCCCGCTTGGGAGCGAGATGCCTGCGTGGCCGTGTGGAAACTCGCGTGTCTCGTCGGGCGCCCCAAAGCTCTTGTGCTCTGTTGTCTGCATCGGCGTTGTCCTCCCGTTCGCGTGAGGTCGTTCAATCTCGGCTATTCTTACCTACTAGTAGATTGATTGTCAAGGCCGGTTCAGGACCGGTTCCTCTGCGAGGATGAGGCATATGGCGGTCACGCAGACTCAGGCATCCACAGGCACAGCGCAGCGAATCCTCGATGTGGCCGAGGAGCTGGTTCAGAGCCGGGGCTACAACGGGTTCAGCTACGCAGACATCGCCGGCGAGCTCGGCCTCACGAAGGCGAGCCTCCACTACCACTTCCCCAGCAAGGCCGAGCTGGGCGAGGCGTTGATCGAGCGCTATTCCGCGCGCTTCCTCGAATCGCTCGAAGCGATCGCAAGCACGACCTCGGGTGCCGACTCGAAGCTCGAGGCTTACGCAGGCCTCTATGCGGACGTCCTGCGGGGAGAGCGCATGTGCCTGTGCGGGATGCTCGCTGCTGAATACCAAACGCTCCCGGAGCGAATGCACGACTCGGTCATCCGCTTCTTCGATCACAACCTGACCTGGCTGGCCGGCGTGCTCGCGCAAGGCCAAGCCAACGGCGAGCTGTCCTTCGACGGGCCTCCAGCAGACGCGGCCCAAACAGTCCTGAGCACCCTCCAGGGAGCGATGCTCGTCGCGCGCCCCTACCGAGACCTGACGCGATTCCAGGCGGCTGCGGACCATACGCTCGCCAGCCTCAACGGGACCAGATCGTCCTGACCGACGCGCGCTGGCGCGCTTCCACTCGACGCCTCATCCGATCCCGTCGAGCACGAGGTCCGCAAGCTTGCGCGGAAGCTCGTCGTCGGGCGGCTCGTCGGTGAGGAGGGCTCTGAAATTCAGAGGGGCGATCAGAGCCTCCAGTGCCAGCCGACCGTCAACCGTGTCGGGAAGCTCGCCGCGGGCGACGGCGCGATTGATCATCGCGCTCGCCAGCTCGTAGCGGGTTTGCCAGAAGGCGCTCCGCGCGTCGAGGAGCGCGGGCTCCTCGCCCGTTGTTGCCATCGCGTAGAGCAGCGCCCGTCCGAGCGGCGTCGTGAGGTACGCGGCCAGCTCACGGGCGAACGCCGCGAGGTCCTCGCGAAGCGACCCCGTATCCGGAATCGGGAGGTGCAGCTCGCTGTAGTTGAGCAGCGCATCGCAGATGAGGTTCTCCCTCGTGCGCCAGCGACGGCGGATCGACGTTTCGTGCACACCCGCGCGTGCTGCGACATCAGCGACCGTGAGGCTGTCCAGGCCACCCTCGACGAGCAGCGCGAGGGTGGCGTCGAGCACGGACTGCCGGACACGGGCGGAACGCCCTCCAGGGCGTTGACGAACTGCGGCCTCGCTCATGTACAGAGCATAACGCAGGCTGATTTGCGTTTAGGGCGGGGATCTGCAAGGCTTAGCGCAGGTAACCCTGCGTTAGAGGAGAGAGACATGCCGTACGAGTGGCCGTTGGATCCACAGGAACTGTTCGTTGAGCGCTACCCGCAGATGGTCAACACCGGCCTGCCGGCGTCGGACGCGGACGCGATGCGCGTCGCGATCACGGAGATGTGGGCCGACGCACCAGGCGGCTGGGTATTCGAGTGGTCCCAGCTGGCCGCGCGCTACGCCGAGGCCGGCGACCATGCGCTCGCGACGCTGGCCTACGGCTGGGCGAAGTTCCCCGTCCTTGCCGATGACGCCAAGCGCAGTGCGTTGCGCCACCAGGTCGAGCACTACTTGCTCGCGGCGGCGGACTTCCCCGTCGACTTCGAACGCTGCTTCGTGGACGTGCCATATCGCGGCTCCTCTACGCGCCTGCCCGTTCACATCCTGGCCGCGCCGGACCTCGGTGCAGACGCGCCCGTCCTGATCGCCAGCGGCGGCGTCGACTCGTGGAAGATGGACCTGCACGCCCTATTCGTCGCCTTCGCCCTGAACACCCGCACTCGCATAGTCGCGTTCGACATCCCGGGCACCGGCGAGTGCGCGATCCCACTCAGCCGCGACTCCGTGGAGATGATCGACGGGCTCATCGCCCGCGCCCGGGAGCTCGGTGACGGGACAGTCGCGCACCTCGGCATCTCGATGGGCGGCTACTTCTCGGCCGCGACCGGCCTGGCGGGCATCGTCGACGCGGCGATCGTGCTCGGCGGCCCGGTCGAGTCCGCGTTCGCACCCGACCGCTCGTTTCAGTTCGGCATGGCCGACATCGTCGCCAACGCCTTCGGATTCGATCGCCAGCCGAGCGCGGAGGAAACCGCCGCGCGGAGCGTTGAGATGTCTCTGCGAGGACTGCTCGACCAGGACACGAACTCGCCGATGATCGTCGTCAACGGCGCTGACGACATCCACGTGCCCCAGCAGGACACGCTCGTGTTCCGAGGGCGCCGCGACACGCGGGTGGAGCTCCTCCCGGACACCGGACACTGCGCCGTGTCCATGCTCGGCGACGTGATCCCACTGATGATCGACTGGCTCAACGAGACCCTCAACGCCGCCCACACGGCTCGATGAACCGCCGCGATCGCCGGCCTGTCGACGAGCCGGCTGCGCGAGTCGCGCCCACCGGACTCGCGCGCCTCACCGTCAGGTGGCGGTGATTCTCGGCGCTGTAGCCTTCGCTGGGTGGAGCCCTATGAGGCTAAGCGTCAGCGGCATGTTGAACACTTGCTGCCTCAGATAGGCGAGCATTTCGAGCGAGTCGGATGGACTGCAGAGCGGCTACACGTCGAGCGCACGGCGCAACTTCGTCAGCTCGTCGGGATAGCGGTAGAGCGGTCTTCGTGGCATCGCGATCGGCTCGGGGACGTCGACTTGACGGTTCTCGACGCCGGCGACCTGCAGGATCTGCCTGTCATGACGAAGGACGATCTCATGGGCAACTTCGATGCGATCGTGACCGATCCCGGTGTCCGTCTGATCGATGCGGACGCCCATATCGCGAAGCTCGACGGGGACCAGTATTTCCGCGATGAGCTGCATGCCGTCGCGTCCGGCGGGTCGAGTGGCGTGCGGGGTGTGTTCGTGTGGGGGTGGGATGCCTGGGCAACGGTGCAGCTGACGGCGATTCGCCGCTCGCTGTTGGACCGCATCAGCGACCCCGAGCTCGCGTCGCTGCCACCCGTGGCGATGATCGTGGCGGCAGAAAACGCGACGCATTTCACGAGCGCACTGTCTGAGACTTTCGCTACCGGCGCGGTTGAGACACACAGATTCAGGGTCGGCCTCCCAGTCGACGAGGTCGTTGCGGGGCTCAACTCTGTAAGGGGAGATACTCTCGCGACCTACCCGTCGATGCTTGCCCGCCTCGTGAGCGAGGCGCGCGCAGGACGCCTTCACATCCAGCCGCGGCGGATCCTGACGATGGCTGAGCCGCTGCTGCCGGAGACGCGCCAGGCAGCGGAAGAGACCTGGCAGGCGCCGGTTGCGAACATGTGGGGAACCTCGGAGGCAGGCGTCACGGCAATCGGCTGTTTCAAGGGCACAGGCATGCATCTGACGGACGATCTGGTGATCGTTGAGGCGGTGAACGCGGATGGGGACCCCGTTCCTGCCGGGGTCCGTTCGCACAAGGTGTATGTGACGAACCTTTTCAACCCACTGATGCCGCTGATCCGTTATGAGATCACCGATGAGGTAACGCTTCTGGACGGGCCATGCGCTTGCGCATCGGTGCATCAGCGCATAGCCGACATCGAAGGACGGAACGATGACACCTTCATTTACGGAGATGGGGTGAGCGTGCACCCGCACCTCTTCCGTTCGGTTCTGGGACGTGAGCCGGCGATCGCCGAGTATCAAGTGCAGCAGACCCTGGCCGGAGCCGAGATCATGGTCTTGGCGGACGAAGCCGTCGACAGCGCCTCACTGTCACGCAGGCTCGCCGAGGTGCTCAGCCGCGCGGGATGCCCTGACCCGACCGTCACGATCACGCGCGTCGAGGAGATCCCGCGGCTTGCGACCGGCAAGATGAAGCGTTTCCTGCCGCTGAAGGCCACCTCCCCGAGACCTTAGGTACGCGGGAGCGCCTGCCCTTTCGACCTCGCTCAGCGACGCAGAAGCGATGTCGCTGAAGCCTAGCCTCCGGGCGCACCGCCGAAGCGTAAGCTCGATCAAATGTCGCCGCGCTCTGGACCCCAGCGCTCGGAATCGGTCGAGTCCTACCTACGTCAAACGCGCGCCGGCGCCGCGCTGGCACTGCTCGCCCTAGCCGCGGCGATAGCCTCCGAACAGTTCTCTGAGCACGTGTGGGCTCGTCACCCGCTGCTTGCTGGGCTGGCGTCCAGCGCGATCATCGTGATGCTGTCGGTGGCGGTCCTCAATGAGGCGCTCGAGATCCGCAGGCGCCGACGCTGGAGCGTGCTCGCACAGTACGTGATGCTCGAGCTGATCCGCGATGCGCGCATGGTCTGGACGGGGGTGCTGGACCTCACCGGGCTGATGCCGACCAACGCGAACCCGTCCGCGGCAATCGACGAAGCCGCCCTCGTCGTGCGCGACACCCCGCGACTGACGAAAGCCGCTCACGGCCTCTTTGCAGATGCTGATCGGCGCGGAGTCCTCCGAGATCACATCGCGAGACTCGTCGTTCACAACGACGAGGTGCTGGGACGGTGGGCCGCAGTGATGCTCAACGCCGACGCCTACGCGGAGGTGGTGGACCGTCACGTCGAGCTCGCCGAGAGCCTGGCTTGGCTGGGGAGTCTGCTGGACCGGTCCGAGCCGGGCGATGGCGATGGCGATGGCGATGAGCTGCGTTGGCACAGGGCTCGAAGCAACCCCGCTGTCCAGATCACGGGCGACATGGACAATGGCCGTCTCGCGCAGAGGGTGGTCGCGATCACCCAGCTGGCCGAGCAGCTCGACAGGGGGACACTCGAGCTCGCAGTGAAGATCGTGCCCGTCGCATGGTGGGAAGCGCGTCTCGGCACGACCGCTAACGTCGGCGATGAGGTCCCTGACGCGAACGGTCGTGGACAGCTCAATCCGGCACGCGATCCGGCGTGAGCGCGATCCGCCTTTCTGGCCCGTCGCCGACAACCGTCGCCGATCATTCACAGGGAGTGCAGCTGGCAGCGATCCAGGCACTCGCGCGCCGTTGGGCGACTGATTACGACTGGCGGAGATGCGAGCGGGATTCTGGGGCGCGTCGGCTCGCGGTGGCCGAACTGCCTCATACACACTCCGTAGGATCTTGCGCAGTGCTCGATCCAGAGATGTCCCCGGCACCGGGTGCCCTCGAGCAGGTTCGGCGCTTGGCAGGATCGTCGGCCACGATTGAATCGGTGGTGAGACTCGAGGGCGGCCAACACGCCGCTACGTGGAGGGTGGACACTGCCAGCCCTGCACTCACCCTCGTCGTGCGGCAGTTCCCGGCTGGCGACTCGGCCGGTGCGTGCGAGGTGCGGGTTTTGCGGGCGCTCGACGGGCTTGGAGGCTTGGCGCCCGTGCTGCTGGGGAACGACCTGGACCGCCGCTGGTCTGGGTGTCCGACGACGCTGATCAGCTGGCTCGACGGCCACGCGGACATCACGCCCGACGATCCGGACGCTTGGGCGACCCAGCTCGGTCACACGCTGGCCTCGGTACACGAGGTGCCCAGCGACCGGCTATCTGCTCTGCCGAGGCTGTTCGAGGGAAGGGGCGGGACTCGTGAGCACCTGGAGGGCCCGCTCGCACCGTGGATCCGGTCTGGCTGGGCGCAGATCACCGCCGCCCCGGAGGTGCTCACGCACTCCGACTACTGGTCGGGGAACGTCGTCTGGCGCGACGGAGTGCTGGTGGGCATCGTCGACTGGTCGGGCGCGGCGCGCGGCCCGCGTGGCTACGACGTCGGATGGTGCCGCCTCGATCTGTACCTGCTGTTCGACGAGCGACTCGCCGACGTGTTCCTCGTGGCCTACGAGGATGGGGCCCGTCAGCAGATCACCGACATCGCGTTGTGGGACGGATGGGCTCTCGCGCGCTCGCAGGAGATTGTCGAATCCTGGGACGCGAACTACAAGCCGCTGGGCCGGGCGGACCTGGATGAAGGTGAGCTTCGGCGGCGCCACGCCCAATGGACAACTCGCGTCATGGAGCAAAGCTGACAGCCGGCAGACTGCTGCGACGGACGCAAAGCAGGGCATCTCGCCGAGCGAGCCGGGGCGAGCAGCTCGCCTTTCGTCCTTCGCCGTTGCGTCCCACGTGCGCGCCGTGTGACTGCTCCCCACCGAAGGCGGCCGCGCGCGGCCGGCGGTATGGTTGGCCAATGGGTGACTCGAAGGAGACCGAGCGGGTATTGCGTGGCTACGCGGACGCTTGGCTTGCCGGTGACGTTGAGCGAATCGTCGGCGCCTATCACGAGGATGTCGCCCTGCATTACATGGGCGAGAGCCCGCTCGCAGGAACGCACACGGGCCGCGACGCGGTGTTCGCGGCGCTTGGCCAGGCCGGCCAGCGTACTGCCCGGCAGCTGATAGAGATCGAGGACGTGCTCGTGGGCAGCGAACTGGGCGCGATCCTGGCGGTCGAGGATCTCGGCGACCCGCCACGCCGGGTCCGTCGAGTTCTCGTCTACCGCGTCGCGGACGGACAGCTGCGCGAGTGCTGGCTGTACGACGAAGACCAACGGTTCGTCGACGCGCTGTGGTCTGTTCAACCAGTAGGCGTGTGACTGAGCGCGCGGCTTGGCGGGGGCAGGTCGCTGAACATCTGCTTGACGTCCTGGGTCAGTCGGAGTCAGCTTGGAGCCACGCGCGGTGCTGATACTCGATCAGGGCGAGGAGCGTGCCGAGGGCGACAACGCCCCCGGCGCTGAGTGCCGCTGCAAGCGAGTGCGAGGTGAGGACAGCGACTAGGAGTGCGACCGTGGCCCCCGCCAGGACTCCGGTGATGACCGCGACCATCCCGGCGACCGTGCGGGACCCCTGGCGACGGGACAATTCTTCAGCGTGGAGCCGGTCTTGAAGGGTCCACCTCGGCATGTACTGCACGATCTCCGGTGCGGCATCGAAATAAAACGCGCGTAGCCGGCTGATGCGTAGTGCGTAGTCGTGGTCCTCGATCCCTGACTGCAGGGCCCGCTCGAATGTGACGAGGCCGACGAACGTGAGCGTCGGGAGTAAAGCCAGCCCGAACGCGTAGAACGCGGTTCCCACGCGCGTCGCGGTCGCGATCAGACCGAGAGCAACGAGCCCTCCCGAGACGACGCCGAGGAACATCGTCGCGCGGCCCGTGGACTCCGAGATCGTCGAGGCTCTCGCTTCTTGGAGCGTGAAATGCTCCGTCGTCACGAACGACGGCGCGAGCGAGGACGGACCGTCGGCCGGCTCGCCCGAACCCGGCAGGCTCTCGTCAGTCATGCGCTCCGCGTCGCCTGGAACGGCGCGGCGTCGTCGATCAGTTCGAGCCCACGGCCGCGGGTCGAGGTACCGAATGAGACCCGCCGGGGCACGCCGGCCAGGGTAGAGCACACGCGGCCCGGCGAAGGTCTCGTCGCCGCGAACACTGCGACGGTCGTTGACATCACTGCTCCTTTCCGATCGCGTGAGCCCTGCGGCTGCGGGAACGCGGGGTTTGTGCGTCAAGAATGGAGCCGTGCGGGCTCGCTCGCGTCCGGGTATCAACTGGTTTGGTACCGACAAGTCGGGTGCGCCCGCGCGGGAGCCGGTCTGCACGCGACGAAGCGGCTAGGCAATGGGCCTATCGGACGCCTCGTGCTGCCCAAGCCTGGGCCCGGAGTACAAAGGGCGCGGCCGGCAGCGTCTCGCGGCACCGCTCGCGGAGCTGTGCTTGTCGCGGCGCGTCGAGAGCAGCCGTGTAGCTGCCGGCCGGGCCCACGCCAAGGGTGAATGGCTCCCACCAATCGTCAAAGCTCGGATGCTCGACGCTGATTGTTAGAGCCGTCTCCTCGATCTCACGCAGCCCGGCACCGTGGAACAACTGCGCAAGGGCGCCCTCGCGGGCTCCGGCAAGCCGCGACTCATCCTCGACGTCTGGATCGAGTTCGCGTGCCACATCCCAGAACAGGCTCAGCGGGCCCTGACCGCCAGCGTGATCCCACACGCATGCAGCCACGACACCGTCTGGACGGGTGACACGCACCATTTCACTCAGCCCCCCTCTGGGATCTGCCATGAAGTGAACGACGAGCTGCGCGAGAGCCCCGTCGAATGCCTCGTCGGCGAAAGGCAACTGCTCTGCCGACGCGAGTCGCACGTCGACGCCTGGGTGGCGGTCCCGGGCCGCCGCGACGAACGTCTCGGAAGGATCAACAGCTGACACGGAGTCCGCTCCCAGCCGCCCTACCAGCTCGGTGGTAAGAGCGCCTGGACCACAGCCGACATCGAGCACTCGCTGACCAGCCGCGACCCCCGCGAAATCGGCAATCAGCGGGGCGATAAGCACCGAATACCGCCCCATGAAGCGATCGTATGCATCAGCCCCGGCGAGGAAGCTCACTTGCGCGAATCTAGTGGTTGCCGGCTGACGCCGGGCCGCGAGGACACGGTTCGAGCGCATCGCGCCGGCCCGCGGTCACGATCGAGACGCGAGGCGAAAAACGACGTTTGGGTTCGGCATGTAGTAGGCGTGCTCGAGGTCGCGGGCCGCCAGATCGTTGGAGTAGAACCACCACGCAGTCGGAACAGTTAGGTGAGCACTTCCACCGCGCACCGGACACCGCTGGCGCGGGAGAGGCGCGCGTCGGCCGTCACGAGAGCGACGTCGAGGGCCTCGGCGAGCGCTACATAGGCGGCATCGTAGGGCGTGAGGTTGTGACGTAGCTCCCAGCAACGAGTAAGTAGGGGGAGGTGCGGCGCCCGCCCGAGCGGGAGATCGGCGAGATCGGCCAGGGCCAGCGATGCTCTGCGTTCGTCCGCGAGCGTCCGCCTCCACACCGAGGCGACCTCGAGGTCGATGATCTCGGGAGCGGTTAAATCTTCGCCGCGCAGCCGCGCCCTGGCAGTGTCACCGTCTGCGTCGTCGTCGCCGAGTGCTGGCGCGAGCACACTGGCGTCGACCACGATCACGGTTCGTCGCGGTCGGCTCGAATCAAGCGGGCTGCATCACCGAAGCTTGTCGAGCCGCCCGCGCGCCCCCCAGCACGATCGAGCAGTTCGTCAAGTGACGGGCGACGGGCGTCTGCTACCAGGCGGCCCAGTAGATATTCCTGCAGCGATTGGCCTGCAGCTGCGGCACGTTGGCGCAGGAGCGCGTGCACGTCGGCGGGCACGTCCTTGATCTGTACGCTCGGCATCCACGACAGTGTAGCGCCATTCTGGCGCAGAAAAATGCGTTATGGCGCTACCACGCTGCCCGCAACTCAGCGTCAGAAGAGTGGACAGGGTGCAAACCGTGAAGCCCAGGTTGAGGTACTCGTGGAGCTTCTGATCGAGCCAGGTGGCCGAGAGGCGCGGAAACGGCTTCTGGCCAACTGATCATCAGCCGCCCGAGGACTGCCGGCGACTGCCAGACGCTCGCATTTTTGTCCGTTCCGGTCGTCTGCTTGGACCGGCTTCCGGCGCTTGCTTTCGTGCGCCACCGGCCACGGGCGAGCAGCCGCTTGCCATCGCGCTGCCTATGGTCGGCCAGTAGTTCTGGGCGTCAACCGCGGCGCATGAGCCTCGCGAGCTGCCCGGCGGTTAGCCCGGTCGTAGGCTCCCTGGTAAAGACATGAGCGTGCTTACCACGATCGGCGATGGTTTCAAGGACGCGTTCTTGATGGCGTGGGCGGTCTGGTGGGCGCTCGTTCTCGGCTTCGCGCTCTCGGCGATAGTGCAGGCATGGGTCCCGCATGAGCGCATCGAGAACGCGTTGGGGGGCTCGGGCTTTCGGCCGGTCGCGCTCGCGACCGGGCTCGGCGCCGCCTCGTCCTCGTGCAGCTATGCGGCCATCGCGATCGCCAAGAGCCTGTTTCAGAAGGGCGCGAGCGCGGCGTCGGCGCTCGCCTTCCAGTTCGCCTCCACCAACCTCGTGTTCGAGCTGGGCATAGTGATGTGGGTGCTGATCGGCTGGCAGTTCACGCTGGCCGAGTTCATCGGCGGACTGGTGCTGATCGCAATCATGACCCTGCTGCTGCGCATGTTCGTATCAAGGCGACTGGAGGAAGAGGCCCGCACGCACGCCCAAGAGGCCGACAGCGGCCACCAACATTCAACTGGCGAACGAATGACGATCCGCAAGCGGCTGACGAGCGCGCGCGCATGGTCGGAGGTCGCGCAGAACTTCCGCAACGATTGGTCGATGGTCTGGAAGGAGATCGTGATCGGCTTTCTGCTCGCGGGGTTCATCGGCCAGCTTCCCAACAGCTTCTTCAACAGCCTCTTCATCACGGACGCCCCGGCGGGGCTGAAGCTGATCGAGAACGCGATCGTCGGTCCGATCATCGCCGTCCTCAGCTTCGTCTGTTCGGTTGGCAACGTGCCCCTGGCTGCGGTGCTGTGGTCCGGTGGGATCAGCTTCGCCGGGGTGATCGCGTTCATTTTCGCCGACCTGATTGTCGTGCCGATCATCCTGATCTACCGCAAGTACTACGGCAACGCCTACACGAAGCGGATAGTCGCGCTCATGTTCGTGACGATGGTCACCGCGGCCCTCGTCGTCGACGGGCTATTCAGCGGCGCCGGGCTGATCCCTCACACAAGACCAACCCGCGCTGACATCTTCAGCTCGATCAAGATCGACTACAAGCTGTTCACGAACATCCTCGGAGTCGCAATCTTCACCGCGCTCTTCGCGCTGACCACACGGCGTCGCACAACCGACCCGACGGCCTCGGAGCCGAGAACCACCGCGGCGCACGTAAACCCCTGAGCACGGCTGCCGGCCTCAGAGTCTCGGCGCCATCACGATCCACACTCTCGCTCTCCTGCGATCGGGGAGCGTTGGACAACCCGCAGCAGACGCTCGCCTGGGACGACAAGCAGCACGAACGCCGGAACCGAGAGCCACCCCCCCACGGTTTGCACAACGACCATCTGACCCCCGAAAATGCGGGCGAGAGGACTCGAACCTCCAAGGGGTCTCCCCCACCGGCTCCTAAGGCCGGCGTGTCTACCAATTCCACCACGCCCGCGCGGCTGTTGAGAGCCTACCTCGGCCGCGTGAGGCTGTATCGTCATCTGCGCTATGTCATCGGCCCCGGCCCCGGAGGGGCGCCAAGGCGTGATCGTCACGCACCCCAACCGCGACAAGCCGGTCGTGCAGGCGACGCGCGCGGCGGTGGTCGTGCTGCTGCTGATCAGCATCGCACTGGTCTTGATCGTGACGATCGGGGGTTGGAGCCTGTTCGAGGGCATGATCCCCGTCCAGATCGCATACATCCTCGTGTATCTGACGTTCGCGTTCTTCGCGATGCGCTGGAATCGAGGTGTGCTGCCGATCTCCGCGGTTCTTGCCGTGCTGCTCGCGATCTTCGCGCTCGTCGCAGGGCCGAGCTGGTTCGCCCGCAACCAGCGGGGGTTCGCGCAGCCGACGCTGAACGCCGGGCTGCTCGGAGTGCTCACGCTGCTGATCGTGCCCGTACAGCTGCTGCTGGTCGCCTTCGCCCTGAGAGGCTTCTCCCAGGGCTGGAACGTCGAGCTCGAGCGCCGCGACCCGTCCGCCGCGACGGACCTCTACAGCGACGCTCCGCCACAGCTCGCCTGAGTGGGCGAGCCCATATATCCTCGCTTGCGTCGAGCACAATGCGGCGGTGGCGGAACGGTAGACGCGGGGCCCTCAAAAGGCCCTGTCCGAAAGGGCGTGTGGGTTCGAATCCCACCCGCCGCATCGATCGATCGACCGCGCGCCACACGGCGCGCTCCGCGGCTCCGTCGGCTCAGCCGACGATCTCCAGCAGGGCCTCGGCAAGCTGTGGACGGGCGACGACGATCCCCCACGGGAGGTCCTCGTGCTCGGGCAGCTCGAGCACGCTCAGGCCCGCCCGTTCGCAGATCAGCACGCCGGCGGCGATGTCCCACTGCATGACCGTCCGCTCGAAGTAAGCGTCGTAGCGCCCGGCCGCGGTCCACGTCAGATCGAGCGCGGCGCTGCCCAAGCGCCGCACATCGCGCACGCGCGGGAGCAGGCGTGCGAGCACGCCCGCCTGCGCGGCGCGCACGCGCGCGTCATAGGCAAAGCCCGTGGCGACGAGCGCTGTCGGGAGATCAACCTCGCGGGCGCTGCCGTTGAGCTCGACCTCGCGCTCGTGGCCGACCAGCAGCGAGCCACCGCCCCGGTGCGCGCTGAACAGCTCGTCGCGGTTGGGGTCATAGACCGCGCCGGCGATCGTGCCGCGGCTGTCGCGCACGGCGACGCTGACGCACCATTGCGGGATGCCAAACAGGAAGTTGACGGTGGCGTCGAGCGGATCGACCACCCAGCTCAGCCCGCTCGTGCCGGACGTCTCCTCGCCCTCCTCCCCCACGAAGCCGTCGTCCGGGCGTCGCCGGGCAAGCAGCTCGCGAATCATTCGCTCCGAGGCGAGGTCGGCGTCGCTGACGGGGTCCGTCGGCGTGCTCTTGGCGGTGACCTGGCGCTCGGCACCGCGCCGGAAGCGCTCGGCGAGCATCGCGCCTGCGCTCCTGGCCGCCTCGATTGCAACCTCCAACAGCGCATCTGCAGGCGCGCCGTCCATCCCGGCTGCGGTGGCGTCGCTCAAGAGAACTCGGGCGGGCGCAGCTGCGCCCAGGGACGCTCCGCCTCGAGCTGGCCGGCGAGCGACAGCAGCGTCGCCTCGTCGTTTGCGCGGCCGACAAGCTGCACCGCGCGCGGCAGGCCATCGGCACCGAAGCCCGCCGGCACCGACGCAGCCGGCTGCCCGGTCACGTTCCAAACGCCGTTGTACGGGACCCAGCCGGCGACCGCGTTGAGTGTCCACAGCGCCCCGCGTCCCTGCAGCTGGCCGATGCGCGGTGGCGGCGCGGCGGTCGCCGGCGTGAGCAGCACGTCGTGGCTCTCCAGCACACCGTTCAGCCTGCGCGTGAACTCCGCCTCGCCCGCGAGCGAGCGTTCCAGCAGCGACTGCGGGATCAGCCCGCCCATACGCACCATCGCGCGCGTGCGCCGTTCGAGCCGCTCCGGGTTCGTCAGCTTGGCGGCGCCGTCGTGGATGCCGCGCAGGTAGCGCACGACGACGGCCGGGATCGCGCCGGGGCCGTAGTCCGGATCGCGCTCGCTGAGCTCGTGTCCGAGCGAGCGCAGCAGCTCGACGGTCCCTTCGAATGCGCTGCGGGCGTCGGCGTCGAGCTTTGCGACGCCCCCGGGCGGGATGCTCGTGGAGTAGGCGATCCGCAGCGACGCGGGCGGCGTCGCCGCTGCGGTCGAGAACGGGACCGTAGGCGCGGGCGCGCGGTCGGCGTCGATGTCGATCGCTCCGGACGCTACGTCGTGGAAGAGTGCCGTGTCGCTGACCGAGCGCGTGAGCACGCCCTTGACCGACAGGCCGTGCCAGCCGCGCGCGTGCGGCGCCATCGAGACGCGCCCGCGCTGCGGCTTCAGGCCGAACAGCCCGCACCACGCCGAGGGAATGCGAATCGAGCCGGCGCCGTCGGAGCCGAGCGCGGCCCCCACGAGGCCGGCCGCGACCGCAGCCGCGCTGCCGCCGCTCGAGCCACCTGGAGCGCGCTGCAGATCCCACGGGTTGCGGGTGGCACCGAACGTCGCCGTCTCGGTGAACGGCCACATCTGCAGCTCGGGTACGTTGGTCTTGCCGATGATTACCGCCCCCGCCTCGCGCAGCCGGCGCACGACCTCGGCGTCAGCGCGCGCAGGCTCGGCCTGTGCGTTGGTCCCTTGCGTCGTCAGCTCGCCCGCCACGTCGATGTCGTCCTTGATCGCGATCGGCACACCGAGCAGCGGGCGCTCATCGCCAGCGCGACGACGCGCGTCGGCCTGGCCTGCCTCGAGGCGGGCGCGCTCGGCGAAGACGATGCGAAACGCGTTCAGCTGCGGGTCCAGACGCGCGATCCGCTCCAGGTACAGCTCGAGCAGCTCCAGCGAGGAGATCTCCCCCGCCGCGATCAGCCCTGCCTGCCGGGCGATTCCTGCGTAGGCGAGCTCAACGGGATCCATCGCGCAGCCCAATCTATTGAAAAAAGCGCACAGTGTCCGCCGTTCGGCTCCATACGATGCGACGAGCGTCATCGCGAGCTGGGGCCCGATCGCTGCACGGTCGGAGCTCGCGCGCGACGCCCCCAGAGAAGCGCTTCGAGCGAGCACCTAGAAAGGGCGGAGAGATCGATGTCATATCCAGTCAGCTTCGAGGTCGAGTACGTAGAGCGGCGCAGCCGCTTGACAACCTTCTTTCGTCTGATCCTCGCGATCCCGCTGGCGATCTGGCTTTACCTCTACAGCTTGGTCGCATTCATCGCGGTCGTGATCGCGTGGTTCGCGATCGTCCTCACGGCGCGCTATCCGCAGGGGCTCTACGAATTCGTCGCGGGCTACAACCGCTTTATCGCGCGCCTCAGCGCCTACGTCGCGCTGCTCTGTGACCCGTATCCGTCGTTCGGTGGATCCGATGATGAGGCGTACCCGGTGCGGATGCAGTTCGCGGGGCCGCTGGAGCACTACAGCCGCCTGAAGACGTTCTTTCGCCTGATCCTCGCGATCCCGATCGCGATCCTTCGCTATGTCATGAACCTGCTTCTGGAGATCGGCGCCGTCGCCGCGTGGGTCGTGGTCGTGATCACCGGCAGGATGCCGCGTGGCCTGTTCGACCTGATGGTCCTCGCCAACTCCTACATCGCCCGCTCGGACGCCTACGTGTTGCTGTTGAGCGAGACCTACCCGCCGTTCCAGGACGAGCAGACGCGCGCGGCCGGCTCGATCACACAGGCGTGACGGCGTTGTGCTTGGCGGGCCAGTCGCGCTGCTTGCCGGTGGCGTGCGCGAAGCGGCGTACGAGCTCTGAGCGCAGCTGCTCGGGCTCGACCACCGCGTCGATCACGAGCTCGGAGGCGAGGTGCAGGATGTCGATGTCCTGCGCGTACTCGTCCCTGAGCTGCTCGGTCTTGGCGGCGCGCTCGTGCTCGTCCTCGATCGCCTGCAGCTGGTTGTAGTAGACGGCGTTGATCGCCGCCTGCGGCCCCATCACGGCGATCGACGCGCTCGGCAGCGCGATGCAGCAGTCGGGGTCGAACGCCGGCCCTGCCATCGCGTACAGGCCGGCGCCGTAGGCCTTGCGCACGATCACCGAGATCTTCGGCACGGTCGCCTCGCTGACCGCGCTGATCATCTTCGCGCCGTGGCGGATGATGCCCTCGCGCTCGACCTGCGTGCCGATCATGAATCCGGGCACGTCGGCGAGGAACAGCAGTGGCACGTTGAACGCGTTGCACGTCCAGATGAAGCGCGCGGCCTTGTCGGCGGAGTCGCTGAACAGCACCCCACCCTTGTGCTTGGGCTGGTTGGCCACGATCCCGATCGCGCGTCCGTCCAGACGCGCGTAGCCGACGACGAGCTCCTTCGCCCAGCGCGGCTGGATCTCGAGCAGCGAGCCGTCATCGACGAGGCGCTCGATCAGCAGCTTGATGTCGAACGGCTTGTTCTCATCGGCGGGGATCAGCTCGGCGATCGTGCTCGCGCTCGCGCCCTCAGCCGGCGGCGCCGCCTCGACGGCGGGCGGGCGTGCGCGCCAGTTGCCGGGAAGGTAGGAGAGGTAGCGGCGCGCGAAGTCGATCCCGTCGGCGTCGCTGCCCACGAGCTGGTGGGCGCAGCCGGAGACGCCTGTGTGCATGCGCGCGCCCCCCATCTGCTCGAGCGTGACCTTCTCGCCGATCACCATCTCGGCCATACGCGGCGAGCCGAGATACATCGAGGCGTTGCCCTCGCGCATGATCACGACGTCGCAGAAGGCGGGGATGTACGCGCCGCCGGCGGCGCTCGGCCCGAACAGCACGCAGACCTGCGGCACGACCCCCGACAGCTTCACCTGATTGTGGAAGATCCGCCCCGCCCCGCGGCGGCCGGGGAACATCTGCACCTGCTCGGTGATGCGCGCGCCGGCGGAGTCGACGAGATAGACCATCGGTACCTGCAGCTCGAGCGCGCGTTCCTGGATGCGCAGGATCTTCTCGACCGTCTTCGGTCCCCACGAGCCGGCCTTGACCGTCGGGTCGTTGGCCATCAGCGCGATCGGACGCCCGTCGATCTCCCCCACCCCCGTCACGACCCCGTCGGCCCCGAGTCCGTCGTGCAGCCAGTTCGCCAGCAGCGCCTCCTCGCTGAAGGAGCGCTCGTCGAGCAGCAGCGCGACGCGCTCGCGCACCGGCAGCTTGCCCTGCTCGAGCGCCTTCTCGCGATGGCGCTCGGGGCCGCCGCCGAGCGCACGCCCGGTGGCGTCGCTCAGTGAGCTCACGGGCGCGGCAGCCCGCGAAAGCGGTGACGCCCGCGCCTGCCGCGGGCTAGGTGGCGTTCGTGGCGCGCCTGCAGTCGCGCGTGCACGACCTCGAGGTCCGAGCCGGGCCCGAGCAGCGCCCACGAGTCGCGTATCACGGGCAGCAGCGTCAGCCCGATGACCCAGCCGGGCCAGAACGGTGGGTGCGCGCCGACGGCGAGCCACACTCCGACGCACATCGCCGAGACGCCGAGGCTGCCCCCGGCCTCCTGGACGAGTCGCCGGCGCAGCGCTCCCTTGCGCTTGCGCAGCGCGAGCGCGACCGAGGTGGAGCTCACGGGCAGATCGACCCGCAGCGCGTCGAGGTCGCCGCGCGTCCTCGCGCGGTAGGCGCTGCCGATGCGCTCCTCCATCTCCTCCGAGGAGAGCCGACCGGCGAGCGCGTGCTCGCGTAGCTCCTCCACCAGCTGCTCGCGGTCAGCGTCGGCCACACGCAGTTCAGAGGGGTCTGCCATCCCTATGAATGTACCGCCCTAAAGCGCCGCGTTCTCTGCCGGGGTCTCGCCGGAGTAGTCGTAGAAGCCGAGCCCGGACTTGCGACCGAACCAGCCGGCGCTGAGCATCTTGCGCAGCATCGGCGGGCGCGCGAAGCGTCGCTCGCGGAACTCGTCGAACAGCACGTCGCAGATCGACCCGAGCGTGTCCAGCCCGACGAAGTCCGAGAGCAGCAGCGGCCCCATCGGGTGCCCGGCGCCGGCCTTCATCGCCTCGTCGATCTCTTCGATCGAGCCCACGCCCTCTTCATATGCGCGGATCGCGTCGAGCGTATAGGGCACGAGCAGGCGGTTGACGATGAACCCGGCGGTGTCGCGCGTCGGGATCGCCAGCTTGCCCTCCGAGCGCGCGAACTCGAGCGCCGTCTCGAAGGCCTGATCGGTGGTCGTCACGCAGCGGACCACCTCGACCAGCTTCATCACCTGCGCGGGGTTGAAGTAGTGCAGGCCGACGAACTGCCCAGCCCGGCTGGTGACCGTCGCCTGGTCGATCACGGCCAGCGATGACGTGTTCGTCGCGAACACGGCCTGCGGCTGGACGATCTGATCGATCTCGCGCCACATCTCGAGCTTCGCCGGCAGGCTCTCGGTGATCGCCTCGATCACCAGATCGCGGTCCGCGAGCTCGCCATAGTCGACCGTCCCGTGGATGCGAGCACGCACCGCGTCGGCGTCCTCTTGCGAGGACTTGCCTTTCTCGACGGCGCGCGCGAGCTGCTTCTCGATTTTCGAGAGCCCCTTCTGCAAGGTCGCCTCGTCGACCTCGCGCAGCACCACCTCATAGCCGGCCTGAGCCGCAACCTGGGCGATGCCGTGGCCCATCAGGCCGGCTCCCAGCACCCCCACCTTCTCGATCGCCTTCGACATTCATCCTCCCTCGAGTTCTCCGTCTTGGCGACGGAGCCTATTACGGGCCCGCTCCGTGCGGCTGTGGCGTGCTCGCGACGGGAAGGAAGCTCGCCCCGCGGAGTCATTGCAGCGCGAAGGCCATCAATCCAATGGAGGCGTCGTCATGCTCAGGCACACCCAAGGCTCCGCTAGCCCAGCGCGGGCCACAACGCACGTCCGTCGATCACGACGCGGCTCGCGAGCCGCGCTCCTGACAGGGCTCGCCGCGCTGCTCGCAGGCGCGATGCTCGCGCCTGCGTCCGCGCTCGCGTTCGACCACTCGTTCATCGGGCAGTTCAACACGGTCACGACCGTCGGCACCACGGTTCCGTCGAACGGCGACGTTAACCCCTACGGGATCGTGACGGTGTCGAGCAGTGTCGGCGCGCTGGTGCGCGGCGACATCCTCATCAGCAACTTCAACAACTCCGAAAACGAACAGGGCACCGGTACGACGATCGTGCAGGAGACGCCGACGGGCGGCCTCTCGGTGTTCGCGCAGATCAACCCCGCGACGCTGCCAGGGCCCTGCCCCGGTGGCGTGGGCCTGACCACGGCGCTCGCAATCCTGCCCGGCGGCTACGTCGTCGTGGGCAGCCTGCCGACCAGCGACGGCAGCGCCGCAACGGCGAAGGCGGGCTGCCTGATCGTGCTCAACAGCGCCGGCCGCGTCGTCAAGACGCTCGCCGGTCCGCTGATCAACGGACCGTGGGATATGACGGCAGTGTCCAACGGCCTGACGAGCACGCTGTTCGTGACCAACGTCCTCAACGGCACCGTCGCCTCGGGAGAAACGCCCACGCCCGGGGGCACGGTCGTGCGCATCGGCCTGCTCAGCCTGCTCGGCCACGCGCCGATCGTCACCTCAGAGCGGGTGATCGCGAACGGCTTCCCTGAGCAGACCAACGAAGCCGCGCTCGTGATCGGCCCAACGGGTGATGCGCTCGGTGAAGAAGGCACGCTGTACGTCGCCGACACGGGCCAGAGCCGCATCGCCGCGGTGCCGAACGCGATGTCGCGCCAGACAGCGCTCGGCGGTGGCGCGATCACGGTCGCGAAGGGCGGCTACCTGGACTCGCCGCTGGGGATGACGCTCGCTCCCAACGGCGACATCCTCACCGCCAACGGCGGCAACGGCAACATCGTCGAGACGACGCCGCTCGGAGCGGAGTTCCAGCCCTATGAAACGACCGCGGGCGAAGGCGGCCTGTTCGGCCTGGCGGTCGCACCGAACGCGCAGGGCCTGTACTTCGTCAACGACCTCGAAAACACGCTCGACCTGCTGCACTGAGACCGGGCCACACGGCCCAACCGATACTCGTGAAGGGCCGGTCGCGCGAGCTGCGCGACTGGCCCCTCACCTGCGAGTACCCTGGAGCAGATGAGCGCTACCCCCGAGGGCACACCCGACATCGCAGGAGAGCAGGGCGAGGAGGAGACCTTCGATCTGGCGGCGGCGGGCCTGCGCGGAGATGGTGCCGAGCTGGCGATGTCGGTCGAGGTGCTCGCCGCCAAGCTAGAGCAGGCGCTGCCCGGCGTAGCTCGCGTGGAGCGGCGTGGCGGTGGGCTGCTCGGACGCGGCGAGAAGCGCGTGCGCCGCGTGCAGGTCGAGCTCGGCTCCTGCTGCTACCAGCTGACGGTCGACGGCGCGCGCATCGAAGGCTTTCGTGAGCGCCAGTCGGGCGGGATCGCGATCAAGCGCGAGCCGCTCAGCCCGAACGAATGGATCGCGGCGCTCGGAGCAGACCTGCGCGCCGAGGCGCAGCGCAGCGCGCAGGCGCGCGCTGCGCTCGAGGAGCTGCTGCGTTGAGATGAGCGGCCCCGGCCAGCCCGACCAGCAGGAGCAGGAACAGTCGCTCGCCCGCCTCGAACAGGGTGGGATCCCGATCTCCGCGGAACGCCGCCTCAGCGAGTTGCGCCAGAGCGGCGGACCGGCATCGTTCACATCCGATTTGTCGGTGAACGGCTTCGCCCTCTGCCATCAGCTCGGCCTGACGCCGCTGTCGCAGGTGATGGGCAGCTCGATCTACCAGATGGGCTACCAGTCCTCATGGGGCAACATGGGCTATGGCAACGCGATCCTGTTCGAGCTCGACACGCTGTCTCAGGCGCTCAACGAGGTGCGCGGTCGCGCGCTCGTGCGTCTCGGCGAGGAGGCCCGCCACGTCGGCGCGGACGCGGTCGTGGGCGTGCAGACGCGCGCCGGCGAAAGCCAGCTCGACACGGGCACGCTCGCGCTCGAGCACATGGTCGTCGGCACGGCGGTGCGCCGCGACGGAGCGCACGCCACGCAGCCGGTGCTCACGGAGCTGTCGGTGTCCGAGTACGCGATGCTCGTGCGCGGTGGCTTTGAGCCGCTGGGAATCGTCGCGTGGAGCGCGGTGTTCTTCACGAGCTACGTCTACGGCGGCATGATGGCCGGCGGTGGCGGCGGCACGTTCACGATGGGCGTCCAGAGCTTCGAGCTGCGCGAGTTCACGCAGGCGATCTACAGCGCGCGCGAGGCGGTGATGCAGCGGATCACCGCCCAGGCCTCCGCACTGGGCGCCTCGGGCGTCGTCGGCATGCAGATCGGACACACTGTGCGTCCGCAGTCACTCGGCGGCGGCGTCGGCATGCGTGAGCTCAGAGGGCTGATGGTGACGTTCACCGCCGTGGGCACGGCGATCCGCGAGGACGCCGACACGACGGTCGCGCCGCCGAAACCGGTAGTCGACCTGTACACCTGAGAAGGAGCATTGACGAAATGAACGAGCGCGAGACGCCATATGACCCCTCATCGCTCGAGGGCGTACCCGAGGCGGGTCGCGCCCGCCTGCAACAGAATCGTGCCGGACTTTTCACGTCGGACCTGTCGGTCAACGAGTTCCTGCTCGTAAAGCAGGCCGGCTTCGAGCCGTTGGGACTGGTCGTGGGCAGCTCGATCTACCACATCGGCATCCAGATGGCGGGCTGGAAGAAAAGCCAGGAGATGACGGTCCTCTCGGAAGCGATGTACGGGGCGCGCCAGCTGGCGATGACGCGCATGGAGGAGGAGGCCGACCAGCTCGGCGCGGACGGCGTGGTGGGTGTGCGCCTGGACATCGGCCGCTACGAGTGGGGTAATGACATGGCTGAGTTCATCGCGATCGGCACCGCGGTCAAGCACCGCGACGGGGTCATGCACCGCGCGCCCAACGGCAGGCCGTTCACGAGCGACCTCTCGGGCCAGGACTTCTGGACGCTGCTGCGCACCGGCCACCGCCCGGTCGGGATGGTGATGGGCAGCTGCGTCTACCACGTCGCCCATCGCGGCATGCTGCAGTCGATGGCGCAGACCGGTCGCAACGTCGAGCTCTCGAACTTCACACAGGCGCTGTATGACGCGCGCGAGCTCGCGATGGAGCGGATGCAGTCCGAGGCTCAGGAAATCGGCGCGGAGGGGATCGTCGGCGTCGATCTGCAGGAGAAGAGCCACGGCTGGGGCAGCCACACGATCGAGTTCTTCGCGGTCGGCACCGCGATCATCCCGCGCGAGGGCCACACTGAAGAGATCGAAGCGCCGACGACCGTGCTCGACCTGAGCTGAGAACGACTTTTAGGGGCTCCACCTAACGGCTCCGCCGCTCGTGCGTGTTGTGCGTGGCGTCGACTATGCGGGCAGCAGTTCGAGCGCTTCGACGTGCCGCGGACGCATGACGGCGAAGTGACGATGGTCGAGCGTCGCGAGCTTCGGCTCGCGCAGCCGCTCGACGATCGCGAGCACGGCCGCGTCTACGAAGCCGACGTGTAGGTCGGCGTAGGTGGTGAGAAGCTTGCTCACCCGGCGATAGTCCTCCGGCAAGAGGTCCTCGACGATAAGCGCCCCGGCTTCGATCTGGTCGAGGATCAGCACGAACACATCACGGTGAAGCCGGCCGCAGAGCCAGTCGACCTCCGACAAGACGGGAGCGGGCACCACTCGCGGCTCGCGCGCTCCCTCCAGAAGCCTCGTGCAAGCGCCATGATCGCCGTCATCGGCGTCCAGGATGGCGTACAGCACGCCGCTGTCTACTACGAGCGCCAAGAATCCGGCTCGAAGATGTCCTCGCGGGCCAGGCGTGAGAGGTCGCTACGACCGGACCGGAACGCGCCGATGCACATTAGCGGCGGCGGAACCAGCTCCGCGGGTGATGCCAGCTCGTGCTCCATTGCTTCGCGCACAAGCTGGGCCATCGATACGCCCCGCTCGGCCGCGCGCCGCTTTGCGCGCTCGACGAGCTCCGGCTCCGCCTGGATCATCAGCCTCTGCATCATCGGTGCAATCATGCTATCAGTGGTCTCCTTCCGTAGGCTGTCCTCACCAATTGGCCCTGTACGAGGCTCATCCGACCGGAAGATGCCCGACGGGACGCTCATCGACAGGAGGGCCACGCCATGAGCATCGTCTTCAGCGAGGACCACGGGCGCGTCAGGCACGTTGTCCTGAACCGCCCGGAGAAGCGCAACGCGATGAATCAGGAGCTGCTGCTCGCGCTCGGCGCCGCGCTGCGCGAGGCCGCAGCGGAGCCGTCGGTGCACTGCGTGCTGCTGCGCGGCGAAGGCCCGGTCTTCTCGGCCGGCGTGGACCTCGTCGAGCTGGCCTCCTCCTCGGGCACGCCGGGCATGCTGCGCCCGTTCCGCAAAGTCTTCCTCGACTGCGCGAACATCTGCGAAGAGATGGCCAAGCCGGTCGTCTGCCAGATCCACCGCACGTGCGTCGGCGGTGCGCTGGAGGTGGCGCTCGGCTGCGACCTGCGCATCGCCTCCAGCGACGCGAGCCTGGGGCTGCCGGAGGTCAAGTTCGGGATCATCCCCGACGTCGGCGGCTCCACGCGCCTGCCCGCGGTCGTCGGGCTGGGGCGCGCGAAGGAGCTGATCATGACCGCACGTCTGATCGACGCCGACGAGGCCGAGCGCATCGGTCTGATCAACCGCGTCGTCGCGCCGGAGGATCTCGAGCAGGCGACCCAGGCGCTCGTCGATGAGCTGCTCGCCAACTCGCACATCGCGGTCGGCCGCGCGAAGCGTGTGATCGATGCCTCCGCGCGCCCGACGATCGCGCAGTCGCTCGAGCTGGAGGTGGCGCTGCAGGAGTACTGCGTGGCGGCCGCGCGCGAGCAGGCCGAGCAGGCCGTCGCCTCCGAGCAGCGCGAGCCACAGCTGAGCGGGCGCTGAGGCTGGCGCCGCAACCTAGGGCTTGCCTTCGTTCGCGCGCAGCGCCAGCTTCAGCAGCAGGCGCTCCTCGGTCGCGGTGGGCACTGGATGGGAGAATCCTGTCGCCAGCAGTTCGACTTCAGCCGGGCCGCGAACGAACGTGAAGATGTCGCGATAGATGCGGTAGCGGATCCGTCCGCCGCGCACGAGCGTTTCGGCGACCGAGGTGATCGCCGCTCGGCTGACACCCGGCAGCGGGTAGGCGACGGTCGCGACGCGAAGCGGGCCGAACTGGAGCTTGCCGGCGCGCTGTGTGTTGAGCTGCTTGTCGCGTGCGCGCAGGAAGCGCTTGAAGCAGACGCGGCCGCGGCGGCTGAGGTAGGAGGCGTTGTTGCGCGCGGCGAGGCTCGCGCTGGGCCAGACTTCAACGGCGGACTGGACCGTCTGGGAGTCCGCCGCGCGACCGGTCGAGAATTCCGGCGAGCGGATCTTGGCGATGCGCAGCGCCGGACTGACACCGCCATAGCAATTCACGAATTCGGCACTCGAGCGCTTGGCGTCGCTCGTCTGCGTCGCTTCGCCTTCGGCGGAGCTGCTCGTCATCGCGGGCACGTCGCTGGCGCGCAGGTTGACGGCGTGCGCATACGCGCGGGCCCGTGCCCTTGCGACCGTGGCGCTCGCGCGGACCGCCGCGCCGTTCGTGGAGCTCGTGCTGGCGCCCCCGCAGGCGACGAGCAGGCCGGCGGCGGCGAGCAGGAGCGCGTTCGCGAGCGGTCGGGGCAGCGCGCCGGTCATTTGCTCAGCCCCCCCCAGTCGACGGGCCCGGCAACGAGCGTGTGGCTGCCGAGCGCGCGCCCGAGAATCGCCTGCACGCGCCGCGCGCACGCGAGCAGCGCCTCGAGGTCGATGCCGGTCTCGATGCCCATCTCGTGCAGCATCGAGACGAGGTCCTCGGTCGCGATGTTGCCCGTCGCTCCCGCGGGAACCGGGCAGCCACCGAGCTCGCCGAAGCTCGACTCGAAGCTCTGCACGCCCGCATCGAGCGCAGCCAAGACGTTCGCGAGGCCTTGCCCGCGGGTGTTGTGGAAGTGCGCGGTCAGCTCCACCGTGTCACCGAGCGAGGCACGCGCCTTCGCGAAGAACGCGCCCACCTGACGCGGGTTGGCCATGCCGGTGGTGTCGCCGAAGCCGATCTCCTGGGCGCCGGCGTCGCGCAGCCGCGCGGCGATCTCGAGCACCCGCGCGGGCGGCACACGACCCTCGTACGGACACCCGAACACGGTCGAGATCACGGCCTCGCAGCGCAGGCCCGCGGCGCGCGCACGCTCAAGGACGATCTCAAGGCCGGCGAGCGACTGCGCGATCGAGCGGTTGACGTTCTCATGATTGTGGGTCTCCGATGCGGACATGAAGACGTTGACCTCATCGAACGTGGGGCGCTTGCGGCCGACACGCTCGTGCAGCTCGAGTGCGGCGTCGAGACCGCGCTCATTGGGAACCAGCACCGACACGCTGACGTCGTCGGGCACGTCGATGCCGCGCATGACCTCGGCCGCGTCGGCGAGCTGCGGGATCACATCGGCGCGTACGAAGCTCGTCACCTCGAGCCGTCTCAGACCGGTGCGCGCGAGCGCGTCGATCAGCTCGATCTTGCGCTCGGTCGCTATCACCTCAGGCTCGTTCTGAAAGCCATCGCGCGGACCGACCTCCCGGATGCGCACGGCCTGCGACATCTCACCCACGGCGCTGCGCGGTCTCGAGCGTCATAGCGTCAGCCTATACTCGGCCGCCGTGGCACCGTCCAGCCCCGCGTCGTCATCGAAGGTGAGCCCGGTCGCGGTGATCGGCGCCTCAGGGGCACTCGGCTTCGGCCTGGCGCTGCGCCTCGCGCACGCGGGCGTGCCGATTGCGATCGGATCGCGCGACGCCGGCCGCGCCGCGGAAACCGCAGAGCGCGCGAGCGCGCTCGTTCCCGGGGGCTCGTTCTCGGCCCACGACAACGCCGGCGCGGCGCGCGCGGCCGGAGCCGCGGGCACCGTCTTCCTCAGCGTCCCGTTCCGCAACCAGTCGGAGACCCTCGACAACCTCAAGCACGCGCTCTCGCCCGGTCAGCTGTTGATCGATGCGACCGTGCCGCTCGCGGCCGCGGTCGCCGGCAAGGCCACGCGCATGCTCGGCGTTTGGCAGGGCTCGGCGGCTCAGCAGGCGCTCGAGATGGCGCCGGAGGGGGTGCGCGTCGTCTCCGCGCTGCACACCGTCAGCGCCGCCTCGCTGAGCGACCTCAGCCATCCGCTCGAGCAGGACGTGCTCGTGTGCGGCGACTCGCGCGAGGACAAGCGCCAGGCGGCCCAGCTGATCGAGCGCATCGACGGCCTGCGCTGCGTGGACTGCGGGCGGCTCGAGATGTCGCGCACGACCGAGTCGCTCACGGCGATGCTGATCTCGGTCAACGCGCGCTACAAGGCTCACGCCGGTATCCGCCTCACGAGCCTACCCGAGCAGCTGTGGCAGTGAGCGACCCGGACCTCGTGATCCTGACCGGTGGCACCGGCGGCGCGAAGCTCGCGCGCGGGATCGCCGACGTCGCCGGGCCGGAGCGGCTCGCGGCGATCGTC
This sequence comes from uncultured Solirubrobacteraceae bacterium, assembly GCA_963759265.1. GTDB lineage: Bacteria > Actinomycetota > Thermoleophilia > Solirubrobacterales > Solirubrobacteraceae > Palsa-744. The sequence continues at coordinate 1,922,942 of CAVWYR010000001.1, read as the reverse complement.
AACACCGGAGACGACATCGAGATCTACGGCGCGCACGTCTCGCCCGATCCGGATCTCGTGTCCTTCTGGCTGGCCGACGCGATCGACGAGCGCGGCTGGGGCCTGCGCGACGACAGCTTCGCGGTCATGGATGCGCTGCGCGAGCTCGGCGTGGAGGTGTGGTTCAACCTCGGCGACCGCGACCTCGCGTGGTGCCTGGAGCGCGCGCGCATGCTCGCCGAGGGTGTCTCCGCGACGGCGGCGCTGCAGCAACTGAACGGCGCGCTCGGAGTCCGCTCGCGCGTGCTGCCGATGAGCGACGATCCGGTCCGCACGTGGGTGCGCACGGGCTCCGCCGGCTGGTGCTCCTTCCAGGAGTTCATGATCCGCGAGCGTGGCGAGGGAATGATCGAGGGACTCGAGTACCGCGGCGCCGAGCAGGCGCGGGCGAGCGAGCAGGTGCTCGCTGCGATCGCGGGCGCCAGCGCGATCGTGATCGGGCCGTCCAACCCGCTCGCCTCGATCGCGCCGATCCTCGCCGTGCCTGGGATCCAGGAGGCGGTACGGGCGGCGAGCGCGCCGGTCGTGGCGGTCAGCCCGATCGTCGGCGGCGAGGTGCTGAAGGGGCCGACGGCGGCGTTCATGGCCTTCGGCGCGCTCGATTGCAGCGCCGACGGCGTCGCGGACTTCTACGGCGAGCTGCTCGACGGCATCATCGCCGATGAAGATGTCGGGCGCCTGGCCACGTTGCAGACCGACACGCGCATGGACGACGCGGCTGGGCGCGCGAGAGTGGCCGAAGAGACGCTGTCCTTCGCGCGGGCTCTGGCCGGATAGCGCCTAGCTGACGACCGACTCGGCGCTCTCGCGCCAAGCCTGGAGCGTGTCTAGAGCTCCGCCGATGACGCGTTCCAGGAACGTGTCGCGATCGTTGGCGTGCGGCAGCGGGCTGTCGGGTACGTCGACCTCGAGGAACTCGCACAGCGGCCCCCATCCTTCTTTGACGTTCCACACGAGCAGGCGCTCGGGGGGCACGACGCTCTTGACCTGCTCGGTGTGCGCGACCATCTGCTCCATCAGCTGCGAAGGCTCGGCATTGCCCGCCGCGAAGGTGCCCTGCGGCCCCCAGAACATGCGGTCGACGAGCTCCAGGTAGGCGCGCCAGCGCGGGTCGATCTCGGCGCGGGCCCACGACAACCGCGGCATCAGCGTCTCGCCGAAGGACATCGTCCAGATCGTGTCCCTGAAGCTGGGCTCCCACGACTCCGGGTCACGCACGCTCAGCAGCACCTTCGCCTCGGGATAGAACTCCATCAGCTCGCGGTAGAAGTAGCCGCCGGGCCAATCGACGGTCGAATGATGACCGGCGAAGACCTCTTCCCACGGCGATCCCCCGTCGAGCGCGCTGTTCCACAGATCCACCTGCTGATCGAGATCGGCGATCACGTTGACCCAGTGGTAGGCGGGACCGAATCCGAGCTGCTCGAGCGCGAGCTTCTGCGTGAGCGTCCCCGTGCGAGGCAGCCCAGCCCCGATCACCGTCATGCCTGTGGGTCCCATGATCGCTGTAATCTATCGGTTACACGCTCAGACACAGCTTGTTGTTAGCGCACCAGATCGTCACCGGGCCCCGCGAAGAAGTCGATAAGAAGAGGGGGTCGCCACCGGGGACCGCGGTGATAGTGCCTATCGTTCTGTCAACGGCCCGGAATCTCCGGCACCCGCTTCCCGCCACAGACAAGGAGTCTCATCCGTGCAGAGCGGCTCGTACCGGACACCCAGCAGTGGCCGACTCACGGTTCTCGAAGGCCCGACGCTCGACGAGCGCCCGCTGCCTCGCCGCGCCGGCCCGCGCATCGCCTCTGTCGCAGTCTCGCACACACCTGATGTCCTCTCCCAGGTGCAGGTCCTCGACCGCCTGGGACTCACCGGCGACGAGTTCGCCGAAGGCATCTTCGAGCGCTCCGGCGTAAAGCGCCGCCACCTCAACTTGAGCCCGGACTTCCTCGGGCGCACGCTCCAGGATCGTTCGGCGCAGATCGAGCAGGAGTTGATGGCGCACTCGATCCGCGCTGTCGACGCGCTCGCGATTGACCCGACCAGGATCGGCACGGTGCTGAGCGCGAGCCTCTACTCGCTCGGCTGTCCGACGCTCGCCCATCGTCTGGTCGACTACTACGAAATGGACCCGGCGACCGACAAGTACCACATCACCGGCGTGGGCTGCGCGAGCGGCGTGCCGCTGATGCGCCTCGCCTCGCAGGTGATGCGCGATAGCCCGGGCAAGCAGGCGCTGATCGTGGCGGCGGAGAGCATGAGCGGGCTGCTCGCGAGCGCGAAGCCTGACGATCCGAAGGCGAAGACCGTCGGCTCGGCGATCTTCGGCGACGGTTGCGCGGCGGCGCTGCTGTCCGAGGATCCGCGCTGCGACGGCCCCGTCATCCTCGCCTCGCAGGTCCATCAGATCGGCGGGACGCTCGACATCGTCAGCATGGACATGACCTCCGGCGACAGCTACCTGCATCTCGCTCGCGAGTTGCCGGATCTCGCCGGTGCGGGGCTGCCGGCGGTGGTCGGGGGCTTCCTGCGCCGCCACCAGCTCGAGCGCACGGACATCGACCACTGGATCGTCCACCCCGGCGGCAGGCGCATAATCGAGAACGTGCAGGCGGCGCTCGAGCTCACGCGCGATGACCTCGCGACCAGCTGGCACGCGCTGGCCGAGCATGGCAACGTCGGCACCCCCTCGATCCTGTACGTGCTCAAGGACACGATCGAGCGCTACGAGCCAGAGCCCGGCGAGCGCGCGTTGATGGTCACGATCGGCCCCGGCGTGAGCGTCGGAATGATGCTCGTCGGCTGGTAGCACCGGCAGCGAGGAGCCGATGATCGCAGGCGCTCGGAGCGGCGCACTATCGTCTGGCGGACATGCGCACCGCCGCGATCCTGCCCGTCAAGCGCTTTGCCCTGGCCAAGCAGCGCCTCGGCGCGAGCGTCGCTGACTCGCTGCGCCTGCAGCTCGCCGGCGCGATGGTCGCGGACGTGCTGCTCGCGCTCGCGCAGACGAGCTCGATCGAGCGCACGATCGTGATCACGCGCGAGCAATCTGTCGCGGCGACGGCGCGCGAGCAGGGCGTGACGCTCCTCGACGACGTCACCGAGGACGGCCAGTCGGCCGCCGCCAGCGTCGGTGTTCGATGGGCACTCGCCGCGGGGATCGAGCGGGTGCTGTGCGTGCCCGGCGACTGCCCGGCACTCGACCCCGCCGAGCTGGAAGCGCTGCTCGACCTCGACGCGGCCGGCGCGCGCGACCCGCTCGCTCGTGGCGTGGTGATCGTCCCCGACCGCCACGGCACCGGCACGAACGGCCTGCTGCTCAGCCCGCCGGACGCGATCGCACCGAGCTTCGGGCCCGACAGCTGCGAGCGCCACCGCGCGCTCGCGCTCGCCGCCGGCATCGATGCGCGCATCGAGCGCCCCCCCTCTCTGCTGCTCGACATCGACACCGGTGCCGACCTCGCGGCCCTGCGTGAGCGGCTCGCTGGGCTCGACGCACCGGCCCCCCGCACCCGCGCGGTGCTCGCCCAGGGCGAGCGCGCCGACGTCCTCCCTCAGACGACCACCGCCTGAAAGCTGGAGCCGTCGTGGCGAGCCTTTCCGCGTGGCCCGTCAGCGCGATCCCCGAGGTGCGACCGGGTGACGACCTGGCGCAGCTGATCGTCGCGGCGCTCGACGGCGCGCCCCTGCGCGACGGTCAGCTCGTGGCGATCGCACACACGGCCGTCTCAAAGGAGGAGGGTGCGCTGATCGCGCTCGCGGATGTCAGACCGAGCGAGCGCGCACGCGAGTTGGCCGCGCGCCATGGCAGCGACCCGCGGGTGGTTCAGGTGGTGCTCGATCAGTCGGTCGAGGTGCTGCGCGCCGAGCGCGGCGTGCTGATCTGCCGAACGCGCCAGGGCTTCGTCTGCGCGAACGCCGGCGTCGACGCATCCAACGCCACCGCTGACGGCGCGAGCGAGACGCTCGTGCTGCTCCCCCGCGACCCCGACGCCTCCGCGAGGCGGATCCGCGCGCGCCTGCGCGAGCTCACCGCCGCGGAAGCGAGCGGCGGACAGCGCCCGGCGCCGGCGGTGCTGATCACCGACAGCTTCGGGCGCGCGTGGCGCCACGGCCAGGTCGATGTGGCGATCGGGCTCGCGGGCATGCAGCCGCTGGACGATTGGCGCGGCAGGACCGACGCGAACGGCATGGAGCTGAGGGCAACGTGGCTTGCGCTCGCCGACGCGGCCGCTGCGAGCGCCGACCTCGTGCGCGCGAAGGACTCGCGCGAGCCGGTCGTGATCATCGAGGGCCTCGAGCGCTTCCTCACGCTCGACGACGGTCCAGGAGCTGCCGCGCTGCTGCGCCCGCTCGAGGAGGACCTGTTCCGCTGAAGCGCCGTTGGCTAGTGGTGCTCGAGCTCGCGGCTCTGCTCGGTCACGCGCGCGCTGGCTGAGCGTCCGAGGCGAGCGACCTCTTCGTCCATCAGCGGGAGCGTGCGCTTGGCCTCGCGCTTGCTCAGCAGCGCGAACGCGCGCGAGGTCAGGATCGGCTTCAGCCAGCGCAGCAGGCCGACCCACTCCGGGACGTTCACGCGCAGCGCGCGGTTTTCGATGCCCTTGGCGAATGCCTCGGCGCACTCCTCGACCGACGTGGTGACGCCGAGCGGTCCCGGCAGCGAGTCGAGCATCTCGCGAAACGCCTGCAGGTCTCGCTTGGCGTCCTGCACCATCGGCGTGTCGATCCACGACATGTGCGCGCTGCCGACCGCGACCCCCTTGTAGCCGACCTCGAGGCGCAGCGCGTTGGCGAGATGCTCGACGCCGGCCTTGCTCGCGTTGTAGGCGGCGAGACCGGGGGCAGCCACATACGCTGCCTCCGAGGAGACGATCAGGATGTAGCCCCTGCGGCGTTCGAGCTGCGCGAGCGCCGCGCGGGCGGTGTGAAAGACGCCCGTGATGTTGATGTCGATCACGCGCCGAAACATCAGCGGATCGACGACGCCGATCGAGCCGTAGCTGGAGATGCCGGCACCGGCGATGACGATGTCGATGCCGCCGAAGCGCTCGACGCCGTGGGCCACGGCCGCCTCGATCTCCGAAAGCTCGGTGACGTCGGCGGCGATCGACGTCGCGTTGGCCTCGCCGAGACGCTCCACGACCTCGCTCAGCGGCTCGGCGTCGAGATCGACGAGCACGACCTTCGCGCCGCGTGCGACGAGTTGTGCCGCCGTTGCGGCGCCCACCCCCCGCGCACCGCCGGTGATCAGTGCAACCTTGCCTTGCAAGCTGCCCACACTTCAACCATACACCCCGCGCACGCTCGTGGGGTGTTCCTCGCGAGCTCGCCGCGTAGTATCCCCCCGTGGGCACAGAACGCGAGCTCGACGTGATCCTCTTTGGCGCTACGAGCTTCGTCGGGCGCCTGTGCGCGGAGTACCTCGCGCGAGCTGCGCCGGCGGACGTCCGCGTCGCCCTCGCGGGCCGCTCGCACGAGCGCCTGAGCGAGCTGCAGCGCTCGCTCGGTGCACGAGCCGGCGAGTGGCCGCTGCTCTTGGCCGATACGAGCGAGCGCAGCTCTGTCGAGGAGCTCGCGCGCAAGACGCACGTGCTCGCAACGACGGTCGGCCCCTACCGCCGCTACGGGATGCCGGTGCTCGAGGCGTGCGCGAGCGCCGGGACGCACTACGCCGACCTCACCGGCGAGGTGCTGTTCATGCGCGAGGCGATCGACCGCTTCGACGCCGTCGCCGCGGCGAGCGGTGCGCGGATCGTCCACAGCTGCGGCTTTGACTCGATACCTTCGGACCTCGGCGTGCTCGCGCTGCACGAGGCGATCACGGCGGACGCCGGCGGGCAGCTCGAGGACACGACGCTGGTCGTGCGCGCGATGAAGGGCGGCCCGAGCGGCGGCACGATCGCGTCGTTGAAGGGCACCGTCGACGAGGCGCGCGCGGACCGCGGGCTGGCGCGAGTGCTGTCGGATCCCTACGCGCTCAGCCCGGACCGCGAGGCCGAGCCGCGCCTTGGCCCTGAGCCGGAACTGCGCGGCATCCAGAACGACCACGAGCTCGGCATGTGGCTGGGACCCTTCATCATGGGCTCGATCAACACGCGCGTCGTGCGCCGCAGCAACGCGCTGCAGGGCTGGGTCTACGGGCCGCGGTTTCGCTACCGCGAGGTGATGGGCTTCGGCTCCGGTCCGCTCGCCGCGGCACAGGCGGGTGCGGTCGCGGGCGGCGTCGGCGGGCTGGCGCTGGGGCTCTCGATCGCGCCGACGCGCGCGTTGCTCGACAGGGTGCTGCCCTCCCCCGGCGAGGGGCCGAGCGAGCGCAGCCGCGATCAGGGCTTCTTTCGCATCGAGATCCACGCGCGCACATCGAGCGGCGCGCGCTACGTGTGCCGCGTCGCCGCCGAGGGCGATCCCGGCTACAAGGCGACGGCGGTGATGTTCGGCGAGAGCGCGCTGTGCCTCGCGTGCGACGGCGAGCGCCTGCCGGCGCGCGCGGGCGTGCTCACGCCTGCGACGGCGATGGGCGACGCTCTGATCGAGCGGTTGCGGCTCGCCGGGCAGACGCTCGAGGTTCAGCGCGTGAGCCAGCCGGCGCCCGCCCACGCAGCCGGCTGACCCCGCGGCTCAGGCCGCGACCGGCACCTCGCCGGGGGCGCTCGGCGACGCCGGCGGGTAGCGTCGCCTGATCTCGTACAGCGTCGTTCGCTCCGCCGCCGGGCGCCCCGCGCGGTGCGCGGAGGCGACGAGCTGCTCGGGCTCCAGGCGGGTGCCGTGGTAGCTGCCGGCGAGGCGGCTGATCGACTCCTCCATGAGCGTGCCGCCGAGGTCGTTGACACCCCAGCGCAGCGACTCCGTGGCCGCCTCCAGGCCCATCTTCACCCAACTCGCCTGCAGGCTCGCGACGGTGCGCCCGAGCGCGAGACGGAAGACGGCGGTGTGCTTGAGGTTCTCCTCGCGCGAGATCTCCTCCACCCCATGTGTGCGCCCGAGCAGCGTCTGGAAGGGGATGAACGACAGCGGCACGAACTCGGTGATGCCGCCGGTGCGTTCCTGCAGCTCGCGGATCACGCGCACGTGCTCGGCGAGCTCCCACGGCTCCTCGATGTGGCCGAACATGACGGTCGCCGTCGAGCGCAGCCCGGCCGCGTGCGAGGCTTCGATGATCTGCACCCAGCGCGCGACCGGCAGCTTGTTCGGCGAGATGCGCTCGCGCACGCCGTCGTGCAGCACCTCGGCGGCGGTGCCCGGTGTCGAGCCGAGGCCGGCGTCGCGCAGGCGCGCGAAGACCTCCGCGGGCGCGAGCTCGGAGATGTCGCACATGTGCGCGATCTCCATCGGGCTGTACGCGTGCAGGTGCAGATCGGCGCCCGCGTCCGCCGCGGTGGCCTTCGCCAGGCGCAGCCAGCCGAGGTAGTCCTCGAGCGACCAGTCGGGATGGATGCCCGACTGGATGCACAGCTCGGTGGCGCCGAACTCGAGGGCGTCGTGGATGCGTGCGACGAACTCCTGCTCGTCGTGTTCGTAGGCGTCCGGCGAGCGCTTGCCCTGGCCGAAGCCGCAGAACGCGCAGCCGACGGTGCACACGTTGGAGATGTTGATGTTGCGGTTGACGACGAACGTCACGAGCTCGCCGGCGAGCTCCGCGCGCAGCGCGTCGGCGGCCTGGCGCATGTCCTCGATCGCCTCCGGCCGGGTCTCCGCGAACATCGCCGTCAGCTCCTCGGGCCTCAGCACGAGGCCCTCGCGCCCCCGCTTGGTCGCACCCGCGACCAGGTCCGCGCGGATCGGCGCGGGCGGATTTGTACGGCCTGAGCCGCGGCGCGGGATGAAGCTCCAGTACTTGACCTTGATCGTGTCCATCACGCCCTGTGCCAGCCAATCCTGGTCGATGTACTGGGGATACACGCACAGCCGCTCGGTCAACGCGACGCCGTCCTTCTGCAGTTCCTTGCGCACCTGGTGGGGCGAGGGGAACGGGTGCTCCGGGGAGATGTGATCGCCGTTGGCGGACAGGCCACCGAGGTCGGTCGCGCCCGCGCCCACGAGCTCCCCCCACCAGTCGGCGAGGTTCGGCGGCACCTGGATGCCCACCTCGGGCATCAGCCTGCGGGTCTCGGCGATCAGGCGCTTCATGTCCTCGATGCTCACCGGCCCGGCGCCCTCGGTAGCCCACTCGGGCAACGGCAGCTCCGGGCGCGAGTCGCTGAGGCCGGTGCGCCAGTACTCGCGCGCGGCCGCGTCGGCGATCTGCGCCGGCTCTCGGCCGTAGTAACGCTGGTGCGGCACGAAGTTCTGCAGGATCACCTCCTGGATGTGCCCGTACTCGGCGTGCGCCGCGGCGATCGCTTCGAGCGATTGGACGCGCTCCTGCTCGGTCTCGCCGATGCCGACGAGGATGCCGCTCGTGAACGGGATCCGCAGCTCGCCGGCCGCGCGGATCGTCTCCAGGCGCCGCGCGGGGTGCTTGGTCGGGGAGCCCGCGTGCACGGTCTCCATCAGGCGCTCGGACACGGACTCGAGCATCAGCCCCTGCGAGGCGGTCACCTCGCGTAGCCGGGCGAGGTCCTCGCGCGAGAGCACGCCGAGGTTCGTGTGCGGCAGGAGCCCTCGCTCGAGCGCCCGTTCGCACACCCACACGACGTAGGCGGTGAAGTCCTCATGGCCGTACTCGGTCAGCCGCGCCCTGACGCCCGGGTTGACCTCCGGCCGCTCGCCGGTGAGGACGAGCAGCTCCTTGACCTGCCTGCGCGCGGCGCCGTCGAGCTGCTCGATGACCTCGTCGGGGCTGTGCAGGTGCGCCTGGTGGGTCGCGAACGCGCAGTACTTGCAGTAGCAGCGGCAGGTCCGCGACAGCGACAGCGTCAGGTTCCGCGAGAAGCTCACCCTGCGGCGCATTGTTGGAGTCTATGACGCAACGGACTGCGGCTCCGCCGCGGCGGCTCGCCCGCCGCGCAGCCGGCTACCCGGCGAGCCAGGTCTTGGCGTCCTCCAGCTGCTCGAGCGCGAACACCTTCACCTCACCGGGCATCATCCAGGCGAACGTCCCGGCCGCCTTTGCGATCCACTCAACGTCGGTCACCAGGGCGACGCGCTTCCATGCATCGCGGTGCTCCAGCGCCAGCGGCGCGAGGCCCTTGACGTCCTCCTTGACCGCGCCGAGGTCGAAGCCGTCGTAGCCCGGCCCGATCACGAACGCCGCCCGTACGCTGCCCGCGTCGACGGCGGCTCTGACGGCGGGAACCATCACATCGCGGTAGTCCGCGGCGGTCAGCTCACCGGTGGCGCGCAAGCCGATCGTCCCGGCCGGCATCTCATCGAGCTTCTCGATCATGACCCGAAGATACCCCTCGCACCCGCATTACGACCCGATCGGGCTTGCATCGATACCCTCGTCCCCCAGGCACCTTCCGAACAAAAAGTGACAGGAGCAACATGACTGAGAGCGTCAGCGAGAGCGAGAACCCGGCGATCCCGAGCCCGACTCCGACGGTGCCCAATCCGAGGACGAACCGCGACTGGTGGCCCAACCAGCTCGACCTGAGCGTGCTTCACCGGCACTCCTCTCTGTCGGACCCGATGGGCCAGGACTTCGACTACGCGAAGGAGTTCAAGACCCTCGATCTCGACGCGTTGAAGGCCGACCTGATCGAGCTGATGAGCAGCTCCCAGGACTGGTGGCCATCCGACTACGGCCACTACGGACCGCTCTTCATTCGCATGAGCTGGCACGCCGCCGGCACCTACCGCATCGCCGACGGCCGCGGTGGTGGCGGCCAGGGCGCACAGCGCTTCGCCCCGCTCAACAGCTGGCCGGACAACGCCAGCCTCGACAAGGCGCGGCGCCTGCTGTGGCCGATCAAGCAGAAGTACGGCCGCAAGATCTCGTGGGCCGACCTGCTCGTCTACACCGGCAACGTGGCGATGGAATCGATGGGCTTCCAGACGTTCGGCTTCGGCTTCGGGCGCGAGGACATCTGGGAGGCCGAGGAGATCTTCTGGGGTAGCGAGGACACCTGGCTGGGCGACGAGCGCTACAGCAGCGAGCGCGAGCTGGCCGGGCCCCTCGGCGCCGTGCAGATGGGCCTCATCTACGTCAACCCGGAGGGCCCCAACGGCAACCCGGACCCGCTCGCGGCAGCGAAGGACATCCGTGAGACGTTCGCCCGCATGGCGATGAACGACGAGGAGACGGTCGCCCTGATCGTCGGCGGGCACACCTTCGGCAAGACCCACGGTGCCGTCGACCCGAGCAACATCGGCCCCGAGCCCGAGGCGGCCCCGCTCGAGCAGCAGGGCCTCGGCTGGAAGAACAGCGCCGGCGCCGGCAACGGTGCCGACACGATCACGAGCGGCCTGGAGGGCGCGTGGACGGCGGCGCCGACGAAGTGGGACAACGGCTTCCTCGAAAACCTGTTCGAGTACGACTGGGAGCTCACGAGCAGCCCCGCCGGGGCGAAGCAGTGGACGCCCAAGGGTGTTGGGGCGCAGGGCACCGTCCCCGACGCTCACGACCCCTCGACGCGACACGCGCCAATGATGCTGACGACGGATCTGGCGCTGAAGCTCGACCCGATCTACGGGCCGATCTCAAAGCGCTTCTACGAGAGCCCCGACCAGCTCGCCGACGCCTTCGCGAAGGCGTGGTACAAGCTCCTGCACCGCGACATGGGTCCGATCGTTCGCTACCTCGGCCCCTGGATTCCAGCCGAGCAGCTGTGGCAGGACCCCGTTCCCGCCGTCGATCACGAGCTCGTCGGCGAGGCCGAGATAGCCTCGCTGAAGCAGCGGATCCTCGCCTCGGAGCTTTCGATCGGGCGGCTGGTCAGCACCGCCTGGACGTCGGCCGCCACGTTCCGCGGCACCGACAAGCGCGGTGGCGCGAACGGAGCGCGCGTGCGCCTGGCGCCCCAGAGGGATTGGGAGTGGAGCGAACCGACCGAGCTCGCGCTCGCGCTCGCGGCGCTCGAGCAGATCCAGAGGGACTTCAACGAGTCGCAGTCCGGCGGCACGCGGATCTCGCTGGCCGACGTGATCGTCCTCGGCGGATGCGCGGCCGTCGAGCAGGCCGCCAAGAACGCCGGGCACGACGTCTCGGTCGCCTTCACGCCGGGGCGCACCGACGCCTCCCAGGAGCAGACGGACGTCGAGTCCTTCGCCGTGCTCGAGCCGACGGTCGACGGCTTCCGCAACTACTTCCGCCCCGGAGAGCCGATGCCGCTCGCGCATGGGCTGCTCGAGCGCGCCTACATGCTGAGGCTGAGCGCTCCCGAGATGACGGTGCTCGTCGGTGGCATGCGTGCCCTGAACGCAAACCACGGACAGTCGCGCCATGGCGTCTTCACCGATCGCCACGAGACCCTCAGCAACGACTTCTTCGTGAACCTGCTCGACATGAGCACGGAGTGGAAGCCGTCGAGCCAGGCGCAGAACGTCTACGAGGGCCACGACCGCGCGAGCGGCGCGATCCGGTGGACCGCCAGCTCCGTAGACCTCCTGTTCGGCTCGAACTCCGAGCTGCGAGCGCTGGCGGAGGTTCACGCCTGCGACGACGCCGAGGAGAAATTCGTCGCCGACTTCGTCGCCGCCTGGGACAAGGTCATGAGCCTCGACCGCTTCGAGCGATCCTGAGCGAGCCCTCCGCCACCTCCTCGCCGGCCAGCGGGCGCGGCGTCTATCTCGCGCGCCACGGCGAGACGGCCTACAACCACGAAGGCCGCTTCCAGGGTCAACAGCAGGTTCCGCTCAACGACACCGGGCGCGCCCAGGCGGCGGAGCTGGCCGAGCGCGCGCTCGCCTACGGCTTTCGCGCGCTGTGGTGCAGCCCGCTGCTGCGCGCCCGTGAAACGGCGGACGTTGTCGCCGCGCGCATCGGCCTCGAGCCGGTCGAGGACGCCCGTCTGATGGAGACCGACGCGGGCGACTGGACCGACCGCAGCTTCGCCGATGTGCGCGCCGAAGCGCCGCAGCTGTTCGACGCCTTCGCCGCGGCCGAGCCCGGCTTCGCCTTCCCCGGCGGCGAGTCCTTCAGCGAGCAGGAGTTGCGCGTCAATGCTGCGCTCGAGCGCGTGCAGGCCGGGGCGCTGCCGGCGCTGGTCGTCTGCCACGGGATGGTGATCAGGGCCGCGCTCTACACCCGCGCCGAGGACGGGCAGCTTCCGTTTCAGCGCGTCCCCAACGCGGCGATCGTTCCGCTCGACCCCGCTGAGGCCGCGCTCGCCGACCTCGGCGGCGGTGCCGCCACCGCGCCCAGCTGAGGCCAGCGCGCGGCCGACTTACTCGGCGATGCGCGCCAGGCCGTTGACATCCTCGCCGGCGACGAGCACGAACTGGTTGCGGGCACCCTCGCCGCGAGCCTCGCGGTAGGGCCGATACTCCTCGCTGTCGTAGAACTCCTCGGCGAGCTCTTTCGAGGGCCAGTCGATCAGCACGATCACCTGCGCTGGCGTGCGCTCGCCCTCGACCTTCTCGATCTGCGCCGTGCGAGCCAGGTAGCGGCCGCCACGGCGCTCGACCATGGCTGTGACGTTCGCGACGTAGTCACGAATCCAGCCCGGGTCGGTCACGTCCATCTCAGCAACGGTGTAGTACCTCATCAACCCTCCCGCGTCGAATCGACCCGCCGAGGCGGCTCAACCCAGGATGACGCAACCGGTGCTCGCGTGGGCGATCAGGCGCTCGTCGGACTCCACGAACAGACGGCCGTCGGCGGTGGCGGTGCGACGCCCGCGGTGCACCACTCGCCCCTCGGCGAGCACACGCCCGGTCTCGGTGCCCATCGCGCGGATGTAGCGAACCTGTATGTCGGCCGTTGTGTAGCCGACCCCTGCCGCAAGCGTCGTGTGCACCGCGCAGCCCATGCACGAGTCGAGGATCGTCGCGGCGATGCCGCCGTGCACCGAGCCGATCGGGTTGAACATCCACTCGGCCGGCTCCATCGCGAACACCGCGTGACCATCGGCCACCTCGACGATCGTGAAGTCCAGCAGCCGGGCGATCGGCGGCGGCGGCAGGGTCCCGTCGATGATCGCGCGCATGCACTCCAGGCCCGACATCTCGAGCCCGGCGGCGGCGGTCGCGGCCGGGTCCTCCCAGCTGAAGCTGCGCGTGCGCGCCGGCGCGTGACCGGCTACAGGCGTGTCGCTCACTGTGGGCGCGCTCACGCCGCGTCCTCGATCACCAGCGGCTCGGCGATCAACGGATCGGCGATCGGCTCGCTGATCAGGGGCTGGCCGGAGCCTGCGACCGCGTCCGCGCGTCTGACCGGCCGCCCCAGCGCAACCAGCGTGAGGCCGGCGGCGAGCCCTCCGGCGACGCTGATCAGCCACGCCTGGTGGAAGTCCGCGGCCGTGCTCGTGCTCGTGCCGAGCACCGCGACGAGCAGCGCGATGCCGAGCGCCGCCCCGATCTGGCGTCCCATCGTCAGCACCGCCGCGCCGGTCGCAAAACGCTCGGGCGCGAGCGAGGAGGCACCGGCGCCAGTCAGCGTGGGGATCATCAGGCCGACCCCTGCACCGCTGATCGCGATACCGGGCAGGTACTCCGATAGGTAGGCGGGCGTGTCGCCGGTCTGGGTTATGTAGAAGAGCTGCCCCGCCACGAACAACAGCGCGCCGAGGACGCCTGGGATGCGGTAGCCGACGCGCGCGCCGAGCCGCGCCGAGGGCACGCTGAACGCGGTCGCCATCGCCGGGCCGGGGAACAGCATCAGCCCGGCGGTGAGCACGTCCTCGTGCCACACGCCCGTCAGAAACAGCACGCCGGCGAGCAGCATCGCGCCGAAGCCGGCGAAGAACAGCACCGAGGCGCCGACGGCCAGTCCGAAGCTGCGCACGCGCAGCATCGCGGGGTCCACGACGGGCGAGACCTGTCGTTCCGAGCGCCACCAGATCGCGGGCAGCCCGACGGCGGTTACGAGCAGCAAGCAGATGATCGCGGGCGAGTCCCAGCCCCATTCCTGGCCCTTGACGATCGCCACCACGAGCGAGCCGATCGCGACGATCAGCGCGAGCGCGCCGATCACGTCGGGGCGCCCCGAGCCGATTTCGCGGCGCTCGGTCAGCGTCCGCAGCCCGAACGCCAGCCCGGCAAGCCCAATCGGCACGTTGACGAGGAACACGAGGCGCCAGTCCGCCTGTACGAGCAGGCCCCCGAGCGGCGGCCCAGCCGCCGCGGCGATGCCTCCGGTCGCGGCCCACACGCCGATCGCGACGTGACGCTCGTGCGGCCCGAACTCGGGCAGCATCAGGCCCAGCGACGTCGGCAGCATCAGCGCGCCACCCGCCGCCTGGACCACGCGCGCGGCGATCAGGAAACCGACGGACGGGGCGAGCGCGCAGGCGGCGCTCGCCGCCACGAACACGCCGAGACCGAGCAGGAACGCGCGCTTTCGCCCGAACGCGTCAGCCCAGCGTCCGGCGGGTACGAGCAGCGCGGCGAACACGATCGCGTAGCCGCTCAGGATCCACGACAGCGAGCTGAGCGAGGCGCCGTCGAAGTGCTTGGAGATCGCCGGGAAGGCGATGTTGACGATGAACAGGTCGAGGCTCGACATGAACACCCCGACGCACACGATCAACGAGACCCGCCATTTACGTTGCATGATGAAACGGACCATAGCAGAAGGGTTGCATCATGCAACCCATTCGTCTAGACTCGACAGTGAGATGCTCGGGAACAACTACGACAGACAGGTCTGCAGCATCGCCGGCGCGCTCGAGGTGGTCGGCGAGCGCTGGTCGCTGCTGATCGTGCGCAACATCTTCCTCGGCCTGCGACGCTTCGATGAGATCCAGGAGAACCTCGGCATCGCGCGCAACGTCCTGCAGACGCGCCTGACGCGGCTCATGTCTGCAGGCGTGCTGGAGAAGCGCCTGTACCAGGAGCGCCCGCCGCGCTACGAATACCGCCTCACGGAGAAGGGCCTTGACCTGTGGCCGACGATCGTCGCGCTGATGCAGTGGGGCGACCGCTACGCCGCGCCCGTCGCGGGACCTCCGGTCGTGCTCGAACACCGCGGCTGCGGCGGCGCAGTCGATGAGCACCGCGTCTGCGAGGCCTGCGCTGCCAAGCTCTCAGCGCGTGACGTGCGCGCCCTCCCCGGCCCGGGCGCCGTCCCGGAGCACCCGCTGCTGCGACGCCCGCTGCACCCTCAGGCGGCCTGAAGCGCGAGCGCGCTCACAGCAGGCGCGCCACCAGCTCGGCGCCCTCGCGCGCCATGCGCGAGCGCGGTACGACCACGTCAAAGCCCGCTTGCTCGGCGCGTTCGCGCATCGGCACATCCACGTGGGAGTAGAAGCCAAGCGTGCGTGTCGCGCCGAGCTCGCCGTCGCGCCTGAGCGATTCGAGCACTCCCGCGCCGTCGAGATCGCCGTCCGTCAAGTCGACGACCAGCACGTCGGCAGTGGCGCGCTCGGGGTCCGCGCAGGCGCCGAGCCTGCCTGCCACTTGCGAGCCATCGGCGACCAGCTCCACTTCGTGGCCGGCGAGCGTCAGCGCACCCTGCAGGCGCGAGCCGAACAGCAGATCAGCGGTCAGCGCCAACACGCGCGCCATCGCTACTGGGCTCGCAGGCGGCGAAACTCCTCGCGTGCGGACTCTGGGCGCCCCCACCCCTGCGTGATCTCCACGCGCCCGCTGCGAATCTCACGCACGGCGATCTCGCCCTCGATCCCGGCTTCGTCGAGCAGGGCGAGCGCCCCGTGCACGGTCGGCGCCGCTGCGGCGTGGCCGAAGCGATGCGCGATCAGCAGGCGCCAGTGCCAGTCGTGATGGGAGTAGGGACGCGCGTTGCACGTGGCCAGATAGAGGGCCGCCTCGACGTAGCGTGACTCCTCGACGATGCGCAGGTCGAGCTCGAGATCGGTCCAGTCCTCGGGCAACGAGTCGACGATGTCCTGGAAGGTGTCGGCGAAAGCCATTGCGCCGAAGCCTACCGCGGCTATTCTCGAACGAGTGGCAAGCACACACCTCGACACGCTGGAGGCCGAGTACCGAGCGGTGACCGAGGGGTCGGGGATGCTCGATCGCTCCGAGCGCGGGAAGCTCGCGCTGAGCGGCGCCGGCGCGCTGGAGTTCCTCAACGGCCAGGTCACGAACGAGCTGATGACGCTGCGCCCCGGCGAAGGACGCTACGCGGCCTTCCTGACCCCGAAGGGCAAGATGCTCGGCGACATGCGCATCCTCGCGCTCGGCGACGACGGCCAGGCAACGCCGCGCGAGCTGCTGCTCGACACCGAGCGCGTCGCGCTGCAGGCGCTGTTCGACAGGATCCGCACCTTCAAGATCGGCTACGAGGTCGAGCTGCACAAGCGCACGCTCGAGCGTGGGCTGATCTCGCTGATCGGCCCAGACGCGACGACGGTCGCGGGCGTGGAGCACGGGCAACCGCTCGAGCTCGCAGACGTCGAGCACGCCAACGCGATTGTCGATGTCGAGGGCATCGCCGCGCTCGCCGTGCGCACCGACGTCGGCGTCGACCTGATCTGTGACGCAGCAGACACCGCCGCGTTGGCGAAGGGCCTGCTCGCGCGCGGCGCGGCGCCGGTGTCCGAGCAGGCGCTCGAGTGCGTGCGCGTCGAGCGCGGACGTCCCCGCTACGGGATCGACCTCGACGACACGGTGATCCCCCAGGAGGCGGGGCTGAACGAGCGCGCGGTGAGCTTCACGAAGGGCTGTTACGTCGGCCAGGAGACGGTCGCGCGGCTTCACTACAAGGGCAAGCCCAACAGGCATCTGCGTGGGCTGCGCCTGTCAGAGCCGGCGGCCTCCGGCGATGAGCTGCTGCTCGGCGAGCGGCCCGTCGGTCGCCTGACGAGCGCGCTGCTCTCCCCCAGGCTCGGCCCGATCGCGCTCGCGCTCGTGCGCCGGGAGGCCGAGCCGGGCGCCGTCGTGAGCGTCGGCGAGCACGGCGCGAGCGCCGAGGTGCTCGCGCTGCCCTTCCCTATCGAGTGACCGACGGACCGCGTCCGCCGCGGCGCGGGCGCGGGCGACGGGCCCGCTCAGCTGGCGTCGGAGCGCTCGGGCGGAGGACGGCGACCCTGCAGGTGCCTGCGAATCGACGCCTCCTGCGCCCTGACGGCGTCGGGGCTGGGCGGCGAGTCGAAGGTGCTCGTGACGTTCGGCCCCGTCAGCGGGACCCTCGTCGGCTCCATTTCCTCGCCCGCTTTGTATGGATCCTCTTCAGTCATCGCGCTCGCCTTCAGGCGGTATCCCCGATTCCTCAATGTATTCCTGCCACTGTTCGCCCAGCAGGTCGAGCAGCTGGCTGGCGAGCAGCGGCGAGAAGGACACGCGCGAGACGACCATGCCCTGCTGCCCCTGCGGCCCGATGCGCATGAAGTCGAGCGTGAACTCGTGTGGTGTGCGCGCGATCGCGGCGGCGTTCGCCCACTTGCCGGCGAACTCCTCCGGCGGCATCATGATGTTCGGGCCCTGCTCGGCTGGGCTCTGGTCGGGGTCCTCGGGAGGCTCTGAGTCGGGCGGCACTTGCCATCGAGCGTAGCGCGATGGCCCGCGTGGCTAGACCCTCGCGCCGGCGAGCTCCTGTTGCGGGCGCACGGCGAGCGGTTCGCGCACCTCGACGTGGCGGACCAACGCACCGGTGTATCGCTCGATGCGCCTTGGCAAGCCCGTTTGCAGCCAGCGGGATGTCGACGCCGGCAGCGTCGAGACGATCACCTCGTCGAACGCGGCCGGGCTCCAGACTTCGAGCACGGCTTTCATCGGATCGCGGTCGCCGACGCGGCAGTCGACCGCGAGGCCGACCCTGCGCAGGTGGGCGGCCATGCGGCTGGCCGTGACCTCGGCGTCGGGCGTGAGACCCAATGGGACCAGCAGCGTGAAGCTCGCCGGCCCATTCTCGAGCCGCGCCAGCAGCGCCGCCTCGAGGCCGATGGACATCGCGGTGCGGTTGGCCACCACCAGCACTTTCGATTTGAAAGCCAAAGCTTGCCCTCCTCGCGTTCGCAACCAGCTTTGGTCGAATGCCTACCGCTCAGTCCCAGTCAGTTTTCCAGCTGACACCGTGCGCGGTGTATGGACCGGCGGCCAAATCTCGCCTGCCGGCGTAGGCCAGCCGCGCCGTCGCGCCCGTAGCCGTACGGGCGTATGATCGCCGCAGAGGATTTGTCATGACCGCGCTCGGCCTTGCGCTACTGCTTGTGGGCGCCACTTTGGTGGTCGTCGAGGCCCACGCGCCGAGCGGGGTCTTCGGGGTGGCGGCGGGGATCGCGCTGATCGCTGGAGGGGTGATCGTGATCAACGTGCTTGGCGGCGGCGCGGCGCTCGCGGTGGCCGTCGGGGTCGGGCTGGGCGCCGGGGCTGGCGGCTGGGCGCTGGTGGTAACGCGCAAGCGCTCCGATGGCCGGCGTGTGCGCGTCCAGGCAGGCACGGAGGCGCTGTGTGGGCGCGTGGGCGTCGTGCGTCGCTGGAGCGAGCCCGCCGGCCACGTGTTCGTCGACGGCGCCTTGTGGCGTGCCCGCCACGAATGGCCCGCCGACGATCAGGAGACACTGCACGAGGGAGACGCGGTCGTGGTCGAGCGAGTGAGCGGGTTGACCCTGTCGGTGCGCCGGGCCGAGGACTGGGAGCTGGTTGCGTGATCGCGGCGATCGTAATCGTGCTCGTGTGCATAGCGGTGGGCGCGCTGGTGCTCGCGGGAGTGTCGGTGCGGGTGCTCCGCGAGTACGAGCGCGGGGTCGTGTTCCGCCTCGGGCGCGTGACGAGCCAGCGTGGGCCGGGGCTGATCTTCCTCCTGCCGATGGTCGAGCGCATGGTTCGCGTCAGCCTGCGCACGGTCACGCTGGAAATTCCGGCTCAGGAGATCATCACGCGCGACAACGTCCCCGCGCGCGTGACCGCGGTCGCCTACTACCGCGTGATCGACTCCACCAGATCGGTCCTGGAGATCGAGAACGTTCTCGCCGCCACCTCGCAGATCGCGCAGACGACGCTGCGCTCTGTGCTCGGCAAGGCCGAGCTCGACGCGCTGCTGTCCGAGCGCGAGCAGCTCAACGAGCACCTCCAGCACATCATCGACGATCAGACCGAGCCTTGGGGAGTGAAGGTGATGGCGGTCGAGATCAAGGACGTCGAGATCCCCGAGCGGATGCAGCATGCGATGGCCCGTCAGGCGGAGGCCGAGCGCGAGCGTCGGGCGAAGATCATCAACGCCGAGGGTGAGTTCCAGGCGGCGGCCCGACTCAACGACGCGGCCGATGTGATCAGCCGCAACCCGGTGACGATCCAGCTGCGCTACCTGCAGACCCTGATCGAGGTGAGCAACAACCAGAGCTCGACGATCGTCTTCCCGCTGCCGATGGACGTGCTGCAGCCGCTGATGGCTGCCGCGCAGGGGCGGGCGGCGGCCACCGACGGACACGAGCGCGCGCGCCTGGACGCCGCGCTCGCGGCCGCACGCGAGGCGCTCGCCGCTTCTGCGAGCGATTCCGTGCCAGTCGAGTCCGCGGCGGGCGCGACGAGGGCCTCGCGTGGATCGGAGCTGCTGGCGCACGGCGAAAACGAGCTCGCGGCCCCGCCCGGTGCTTGACCCACCCGCGGCCTCGTGGCGGATAGGATTGTCGCTCAACGTTCCTGCTCCCGACAGACGAGGTTCCAGAGCCCGTGGCAATCGATCTCCAACAAGTCTCCGCCGTCGACGTCGAGCCCGGCGAGCTCCCCAAGACGATGGCCGCGTGGGTCATCCGCGAGGAGCG
Source organism: uncultured Solirubrobacteraceae bacterium (assembly GCA_963759265.1). Taxonomy (GTDB): domain Bacteria; phylum Actinomycetota; class Thermoleophilia; order Solirubrobacterales; family Solirubrobacteraceae; genus Palsa-744. The sequence goes on along the minus strand of CAVWYR010000001.1, from coordinate 1,903,200 downwards.
CCAGGGCGAACCGAAGGACGCCTTCCAGATCGAGGAGATCGAGGTCCCCGAGCCTGGCGCGTTCGAGGTGATCGTTCGCGTGATGTCGGCGGGCGTGAACTACAACAACGTGTGGGCGGCGCTCGGCGAGCCGGTCGGGGTGTGGCGCTACGGCGACCACCCGCAGTACGGACACCACATCGGCGGCTCCGACGCGTCGGGGATCGTGTGGAAGGTCGGCGCCGGGGTCACCCGCTGGAAGCCCGGCGACGAGGTCGTGGTGCACTGCAACCAGGCCTCCTACGAGGACCCCGAGGTGCACGGCCTCGACCCGATGGCGGCGCCGTCGCAGAAGATCTGGGGCTACGAGACCACGTGGGGCTCGTTTGCGCAGTTCACGAAGGTTCAAGCGCAGCAGCTGCTGCCGAAGCCGCAAGCGCTGACCTGGGAGGAGTCGGCCTCCTACGGCCTCGTGTACTTCACGGCCTACCGCATGCTGATCACGCGCTGCAAGATGCAGGCCGGCGCGAAGGTGCTGATCTGGGGTGCCGCCGGTGGGCTGGGCGTGTTCGCCACGCAGCTGTGCGCGGCCGCCGGAGCACACTGCGTCGGCGTCGTCTCCTCGGCCGAGAAGGGCGAGCTCGTCAAGCGCCTCGGCGCCGTTGACTACATCGACCGTGCCGAGTTCAAGGGGATGATGCGGACCGGCGACGAGACCCCCGCGGAGGAGAAGGCGCGCTTCGGCGTCTCTCGTGAATTCGCCAAGCGCGTCAAGACGATCCTCGGCGACGCCCCCGACATCGTCTTCGAGCACGTCGGGCAGGCGACCTTCCCGACCTCTGTGTTCACCGTCAAGCCGTTCGGCAAGGTCGTCATCTGCGCCGGCACGACCGGCTTCAACCTCGACTTCGACGTGCGCTACCTGTGGATGAAGCAAAAGGAGATCGTCGGCTCGCACTTCGCCAACGCGTACGAGTGCACGAAGGCGAACGAGCTGATCGAGAGCGGTCAGATACGCCCCGTGCTGTGGCGCACGCTCGGTTTCGATGGCGTCGCCGAAGCACACCAGCTGATGCTCGAAAACAAGCACCTCGGAAAGATCTCGATCCTTGTCGGCGCAGACGAGGAGGGCCATGGCAAGACCGCCGAGGGCCCGGGCGCGATCCACGCGGAGGTCGGCGCCTGATGGCCGGCACAGTGATCGTTCCGTGGTATGCGACGGGCTTTCGCCACGATGACTTCGTGCACGCGCTGAACGAGGCGGCGGCCGCGGCGCTTCGCTACGGCGCGAGCTCCTACGCGGTCTACCGCTCACGCGACGATCGCTATCGCATGCAGCAGCTCGCGGTGTTCGAGGAGCACCTCGACTGGGAACGCTACTGGGGCGGGCAGGAGATGACGTTCTTCCGGGCGAGCCACTCGAGCTGGTATCAGGTGCCGGTGCTCTACGGCTGGTGGGACCTCACCGTCAGCGGCGCCGCGGCCGATGAGCAGCTCGCGGCCGGCAACGGCCACGGCAACGGCGCACCCGTCGGCGAGATCAGCTAACGCCCCGCGAAGCGGTCGGAAACGTCGCCCCTGAGACGGGCGTCGACCAAGCGGGGCGAGGACGCAGGGAGCGAAGTGTGCTCGGCACACGAGCGACCGAGGACGACGCCCCGCGCCGCGTCGACGCCCGTCTCAGCCTTTCTCGAGGGGCGCCATTGTGAGCCCGGCGCCCTTCAGCTGCTCCCAGTAATGCTCGGCGGGCTCCTGCTGTCCGCTGTAGACGATCGCCTGGCCTGAGGCGTGGATCACGTTGGCGATCTCCATGCCGCGCTTGCGCGTGATCCCGGGGATGAAGCGGGCGAGCGTGCTGGCGACGTGATCGAAAGTGTTGTGATCGTCGTTGCGCACGATCACCCTCCAGTCGCCGCCGAGCCCGCTGCCTGGCCCGCCCGTGCGCGGCTTCTCGATCGTCTGGTCCATGGCCGCCAGGATAAAGGCATCGGCGCGACCGTACAATTGGCTTCATGAGCGGCGATCACTCTGCGCGCCTGCCCGAGCCAGACCGGCCGTGGATGATGCGCACCTACGCCGGGCATTCCACGGCGAAGGCCTCGAACGAGCTCTACCGCCGCAACCTCGAGAAGGGCCAGACGGGCCTGTCGGTCGCGTTCGACCTGCCTACCCAGACCGGCTATGACCCCGACGACGAGCTGGCGCGCGGCGAGGTCGGCAAGGTCGGCGTGCCGGTCTCCCACCGCGGCGACATGGCGCAGCTGATGGATGGCATCCCGCTGGACGCGATGAACACGTCGATGACGATCAACGCGACGGCGGCGTGGCTGCTCGCGCTGTACATCGTGGCGGCGGAGGAGCAGGGCGTCTCCGAGGAGAAGCTCCAGGGCACGACCCAGAACGACATCATCAAGGAGTTCCTCGCGAGGGGCACCTACGCCTTCCCCCCGCCCCGTCGATGCGCCTGATCGCGGACATGATCGCGTACACGGTCGAGCACGTGCCGAAGTGGAACCCGATCAACATCTGCTCGTATCACCTGCAGGAGGCGGGCGCGACGCCGGTGCAGGAGATCGCATACGCGATGAGCAACGCGATCGCAGTGCTCGACGCGGCCCGCGAGCGCGTACCGGCAGATCGCCTCGAGCAGGTGTTCGGGCGCATCTCGTTCTTCGTCAACGCCGGCGTGCGCTTCATCGAGGAGCACGCGAAGCTGCGCGCGATGTCTGTGCTGTGGGAGGAGCTCGGACGCGAGCGCTACGGCGTCGAGGACGCCCGCCACCTGCGCTTTCGCTACGGCGTGCAGGTCAACTCGCTCGGGCTGACAGAGGCGCAGCCGGAGAACAACGTGCAGCGGATCGTGCTCGAGGCGCTGGCGGTGACGCTCGGGCGCGACGCGCGCGCCCGAGCGATCCAGCTGCCGGCGTGGAACGAGGCGCTGGGGCTGCCGCGCCCGTGGGATCAGCAGTGGTCGCTGCGCATCCAGCAGGTGCTCGCGTATGAAACAGACATCCTCGAGTACCCGGACATCTTCGAGGGCTCGAAGGTGATGGAGGCGCTCGTCGATGAGCTGCTCGAGGGAGCACGCGCGGAGATGGCGGTCGTCGCCGAGCACGGCGGCGCGGTCGAGGCGGTCCCGTACATGAAGGCCGCGCTGGTCGACTCCCACCGCGAGCGCCTGCGCAGGATCGAGTCGGGCGAGCAGGTGGTGGTCGGGCAGAACCGCTTCACCGAGACCGAGGTCTCGCCGCTGACGGCCGACGCGGAGGGCGGGATCCTCGTCGTGGACCCGGCGCTGGAAGCGCAGCAGATCGAGGACCTGCGCCGCTGGCGCTCCGAGCGCGACCAGCCGGCCGTAGATGAGGCGCTCGCAGCGCTCGCCGTTGCGGCCGGCGACGCCGACGCGCAGGAGAACCTCATGGTCGCGACGATCGCGGCGGCGAGGGCGGGCGCGACGACGGGCGAGTGGTCGCGGACGCTGCGTGAGGTGTTCGGCAGCTACCACGGCCCGACGGGCGTCGGCGAGGCATCGGCGGCGACGGCGGACGCGGAGCTGTCAGAGCTGCAGGGCGAGGTGGCGCGTCTGCAGGAGAAGCTCGGGCGCCGCCCGAAGATCCTGGTCGGCAAGCCTGGCCTCGACGGGCACTCCAACGGCGCGGAGCAGATCGCGGTGCGCGCGCGCGACTCTGGCATGGACGTGGTCTATGAAGGCATCCGCCTGACGCCGAAGCAGATCGCCGCCTCGGCGCTGCAGGAGGGCGTCCATGTGATCGGCCTTTCGATCCTGTCGGGCTCGCACCGCGAGCTGATCCCGGCGGTGCTCGACGCACTCCACGACGCGGGCGTGACGGCGCCGGTGGTGGTCGGCGGGATCATTCCCGAGCAGGACGTGGCGGGGCTGCGCAAGGCGGGCGTCGCGGCGGTCTACACGCCGAAGGACTTCGACATCACGCGCATCATGCGCGACATCGTGGCGCTCGTCGGCGCGAGCGCGAACGGCGGCTCGGCCAACGGCTCGGCGTGAGCGAGGCCCCGCTGGCCGGTTCGGGGATGCGAGCGCAGCGAGTGTCTCCCGGTTCGGCGGGCGCGGTCGGCGCCGCCCTCGGCGCGCGCCTGCGCGAGCGCGACGTGACGGCCGCGCCGGCCGCATTGAACCTGCTGGAGAGCTCCGCGCCGGCGGACGTCGAGCAGGCGGCGGCGCTGCTGGCGGAGGTCTCGCCGGCTGCGCTCGGCGGCGAGGCCCCGGCGCACCTCATCGGCGTCACGGGCCCGCCGGGCGCGGGCAAGTCGACGCTGCTCTCGGCGCTGCTGCACGCGTGGCGGGTGAGCGGCCGCACGGCAGCTGTGCTGGCGGTCGATCCGAGCTCCCGCCGCTCGGGGGGCTCGCTGCTGGGCGACCGCGCGCGGATCGAGTTCGACCCATCCGACGGCGGCACGATGATCCGCTCGATGGCTGCCGAACAGCGCCTGGGCGGGCTCGCACGCGCGAGCCGCGTCTCGGCGAACGCCCTCGCGGCGGCGTTTGACGTCGTCGTGATCGAGACGGTCGGCGTCGGCCAGTCCGAGACGGACGTCGCGGACGTGGTCGACACAGTCGCGCTGGTTGTCCAGCCGGGGGGCGGCGACGTGCTGCAGTTCCTGAAGTCGGGGATCATGGAGATCCCCGACGTGCTGGTCGTGACGAAGGCGGACCTCGGCCAGATCGCGATGCGCGCGAGACGGGACCTGAGCGCGGCGCTGCGCTCGCTCGGCTCCGGCGGTGCGCGTGTGCTCGGGGTCTCCGCGCTACCACCGCCGAGCGGCATCGAGGAGCTGCTGGCGGCGCTCGACGAGCACCGCGAAGGCCTTGACGTGGCCGAGCGGCGCCTGCACGCACGGCGCGCGGGCGCGCTCAGCGACTTCGCGGTCGAGCACGGCGAGCGGGGCGTGCGCGCTCTCGGCGGTCGCCGCGCCGCGCAGGCGCTGCTGGCAGGCCAGGAGCCTGGCTTGGACACGGCGACGCTGGTGGGGATGCTCGAGCGCCAGATCGGCGCGCCGGCCCAGCCCGATCCGGCCGCGTAGCCCGCGCGCATGCTGCTGCAGGCCCGCGTTGTAACAAAATCCTCGCTCGGAAGTCTGTAGGAGGAGAGCCGATGATCATCCTTCTCACGTTTGCCTTCCTGGCGGGCGCCGGCACGGCCATCTCGCCGTGCGTGCTGCCGGTGCTGCCCGCGCTCCTTTCCGCCGGTGGGGTTGGCGGTCGGCGGCGTCCGCTGGGCATCGTCGTCGGGCTGTCGGTCACGTTCACGGTCACGATCGTCGGCCTCGCGAACGTCGTCGACGGCGTGGGCCTGGGCAGCGACCCGCTGCGCGACGTGGCGATCGGGGTGCTGTTGGCGTTCGGGCTGGCCCTGCTCTTGCCGGGCGTGACCGCGCGCCTTGAGGCGCCGCTCTCCCGGCTCGCGCGCTTCGGCCCGAAGACGAAGGGCGACGGCTTCGCATCGGGGCTGCTCGTCGGTGGTGCGCTCGGCTTCGTCTACACCCCCTGTGCGAGCCCGATCCTCGCGGCGGTCATCTCCGTCAGCGCCGCGTCGGGCAAAACGATCGCGATCGCCCTCGCGTACGCGCTTGGCTCGGCGGTCGTGCTGCTCGCGCTCACGCTCGGCGGCAGACGGCTGTTCGACCGCGTCCGCAACGCCGGGCGCGGGCCGGCATTGCAGCGTGGGCTCGGCGTGATCATGATCCTCACCGCGATCGCGATCGCGACCAACCTCGACGTCAACTTCGACCAGCTCGTCGCCGAAAAGATCCCCGACGTGAACCTCACGGCGTCGCTGGAGTGCTCGAAGACCGTCACCGGCCGCCTGGATGAAATCACCGGGCACAAGACGAAAATCATCGCCGCGAACGGGTCGTCCACCTGCGGCGGCTCGAGCACGGCCGTCCACCCCGCTGCGCGCGATGCCAGCCAGGCGACTCTGCTCGCGGACGCTCGGTCCCTGCCCGACCAGTTTGCCGCGCCGGAATTCACGGAAACGGAGGACTGGTTCAACACGCCCGGCGATCGCCCGCTCACGCTCCCGTCGCTGCGCGGACGCGTGGTGCTGGTCGACTTCTGGACGTATACGTGCATCAACTGCATCCGCACGCTGCCCTACCTGAAGGCGTGGAACGCCGCCTACGGCAAGGATGGGCTGACGATCGTCGGCGTCGAGACGCCGGAGTTCGAGTTCGAGAAGGACGCGAGCAACGTCAAGGACGCGATCGAACAGTTCGGCCTGCGCTACCCGGTCGTCCAGGACAACGAGATGGGCACGTGGAACGCCTACGACAACGAGTACTGGCCGGCCGACTATCTGATCGACGCACACGGCAACGTCCGCTACGCGACGTTCGGCGAGGGCGACTACGACCAGACCGAAACCGCGATTCGCGCGCTGCTCGCCGAAGCTGGCTATCAGGTTGGCGGAAAGAGTCACCCGACGGACGTGATCAAACCGACGGAAGTAGCGACGCCGGAGACGTACGTGGGCACCAATCGCGCCGAAGGCTGGGTCAACGGCCCGAAGACGGGAACCCATGACTACGGCCCTCCGCCGACCCACAAGCTGGCGCTCAACGCCGGCGCCTTCAGCGGCACGTGGGACATCACGAGCCAGCCCGCGGAAGCGGTCTCGGGGGCCGGCATCGACCTGCACTTCCTCGCGAAGAACGTATACCTGGTGCTGAGCTCCGAGGACGAACGGCCGATGCAGGTGCAGGTGATGCTCGACGGCCACCCGATTCCGGCGAGCGAGTCCGGAGCGGACGTCCACGACGGCATCGTCACCGTGCGCCGACAGCGCCTGTACTCGCTCGTGTCGCTGCCGGGCGACCAGAGCCACGAACTCGAGCTGCGCTTCCAGGACGGCGTCGTCGCGTACGACTTCACGTTCGGGTAGCGAGCGGGAGCGGCGGCCCGCGCTCGAGCCGCTCGTGCTTGCCGACGCTTTTGGCTGACCTCGGTCAGAAGCTTGACCACGCCCCTGCAAGCACTCGGCGGCGGGGGAAATCGATGCGTTAGGATCGGCGCCCAATACTGCCATTGCCAGCGACCCTGGGGGATTATCGATGGACTTGCACGCTAGCGCGCCTGGATGGGGCCATTCTCGACGTACTTGCTATCTCGCCGCCGTGATGGCTTCATTGCTGTTGGTAACCCTCGTTCGCTGCGCGACCGCAGCAGCGGCCGTCGCTCCAGAAAAAACCGACGTGATGTTCGTCTTCGACACGAGCGGCTCGATGAGTGGCGAGCTCGAAGAAGCGAAGGAAAAGATCGTCGAAGTCATCGAAGCGACGAAGGCCACCCTCCCAAACGTCGCCTTCGGCGTGTCAAACGTCGAAGATGTCCCCGGCTGGGATGAAGGCGTCTTCACCTACTCGCTGACCGAAAAACAGTTCGAAGAAGACGATGAAAAAGCGTGGCGACTGGACCAGCCCGTCACCACGGAACAATCGAAGGTGACGTCAGCTATCGACGCGCTCACGATTGGCTCGGTTGGTGACGGCGGCACCAGCGGAGAAGAGGGCGGCGACGGTCCGGAAGCCTACTCGCGAGCGCTGTGGGAGGCCGACAAGAACCCGAACGTCGACTGGCGGGCAGGCACGCGCGACGAGATTGTGCTCGTTGCCGACAACGTGCCGCACGACCCGAACCTCAACGAAGGCCTGGCGGAAGAAAAGTGGGTCTCGAACCCGTTCGACACCTTTGAAGAACCGCCCGGGAAATTTGGCATTCCGGGCACCACCTGGGCGCCAGGCACAAACCTCGCGATCACCGCGGTCGCCAGCGAGTTGCGTAGCGACGGCAAGCCGCTGGAGTCGGTCGAGTTCTACGGCGCCGAAGACGGCTATCTCCCCTACTGGGAATACTGGGCGGGCCTGTCAGGTGGCCAGGCGTTCAACGGCACCAATGGAGAACTCGCGAAAGACCTGACGACCATCATCGCGACGGGCGCGTGCAGTGGAACGTGCACACCCCCACCACCGCCTCCACCGCACGCAACCGGCTCCCAGGTGAGCTGCAACCTCGTGATCGCGACCGCGACGGACACTTGCACGGCGACGGTCACCGACACGACGGCAAGCCCAAGCAACCCGACCGGCACCGTGACGTTCACGAGCGCCAGCGGCGGCGTGTTCATCGCGGGAAGCACGTGCACGTTGGCAGCGACGCCGTTGTCCGCGAGCACGTCGAGCTGCTCGGTGCAGTTCCAGCCGCCCAGCGGCAAACCGTTGGAGCCCGCCATCACCGCAAGCTACGCGGGCGACGGCAACCACGCCGCCAGTTCCGCCACGACCAACTACGGACCTGCCAGTTCGTTCATCACGTATCTCTCGATCGAAGAACTGGGGACGATCCTCGCGGGTGGCCTGTCCGCGTGGATCCCCGTCAAATGCGGCTTCGCGTGTGTCATCGGAGGCAGTCTCAGCACGATTCCTCCGCACGGCAAAGGCGCGAGCGTCTCGCTGTACGCAGCAACCGCGTCGTCGAAGAAGCACAAGGCGAAGCCGATCCTGATCGGCAAGGGCACGCTCAAGCTGTCTGTCGCCGGCAAGGGCAAGCTGATCATCGAGTTCACACGCAAAGGCCGCAAGGCGCTCGGGACGGTCGGCGCGAAGGGCGTACGCGTCACGCTCAAGCTGAGCGTCGACACGCTGTACGGCAGCAACGTGGCCGACGTGACCCGGACAGTCCGACTGCGACCGGCAAAACACAAGAAAAAGAAGAAGTAGGCTGGCGCATTCCAGGCTGGGACGGGGGCGTCGCTGGGGCCCCGTTCCAGCCGTGGAGCGCTCGCCGAGGATGCCGTCGTGGTGGGCACGACGCTCGCGGTGAGCCGCACGGAGGCGGCGCACGGCGAGTCAGTGTAGAAGCGGGACGTCGGCCGCGACATGCCTACAATGCCCTGCATGGAGGGCTCGATGGCCGAGACGAGCGCGCGTAGCTGGCTACGCTGCTACCGCTGCTGGTCGCAGGATCTGGAGGTCCAGGTCCACTACGAGGGCATCCACAAGATCGACCCCGACACGGGTGAGCGCGCGGAAGTCGTCGACGAGCTCCAGGAGGCGGTGGTGCAGTGCCTGGACTGCATGCACGATCAGCCGCACCTCGGCTTCAACAACGGCCGCGTGGAGCCGATCGAGGACCGCTGGGAACGGATGATCGCGGGAACGCCGTGGGTCGCCTCGTGCACGGTGACGGTCGACTCCGAAGATGTCGAGAGCTGCTCGGGCCCCGAGGCCGGCGACGCGCTGTCTTACGCCGCCTTCGGCGAGCACGGCGTGCGCGAGTTCTTTACGCACGTGCGCTTCCACAAGCACGAAGACGACGCCCGCATCATCGTGCACCTGCTGGTCGAGCTGTACGCGCGCTCGCTCGAGGAGGCCACCGACGTGCTCGAGTCATCGGCCCGCGGCGCGCTCACGATCACCTCGCTGGCTGAGGAGTCACGGCCGCCGGCAGCCGGCGTCGAGACCCACGGCCACGACTAGGCGCCACTAGCCTGCTCGAGGCTGCGCCCTCGGTCGCTCGCGTGCGGCGCGTATAGGTTTGCGCTCGTCGCCGATGGTTAAGGCCGCCAGGTCTCTCCGCCGCTCACGCGCTCGAATCCGATCCAGACGGTGTTCATCGCGGTGGCCACTATCTGCTCGCGTGGGACGTCAGGGTGCTCGCTCCACCAGATCGCCAGCTCGGTGAGTCCGCCGCGGATCACCTCAGACGCCATCGCGAACGCGAGTGGGGCGTCATCCGACTGGAGATTCCTCGAGCCGGGGAGTCCGCCCAGGATCCCGGCCAGCGCGTCATTCGCGCCTGCGGTGATTTCGCGGTGCAGCGTGCGCACCTCGGGGATGCCGGTGGTCTCGCGGAAGAACATGCGCGGGGCGTACGGGTGCGCCTCCACGTAGCGCGACCAAGCGTCGAACGCCTGCGCAATCTGCTGCTCCGGCGTGCCATCGCCATCGAGGTTCTCACGCCACATCATCAGCAGCTCGTCGCGTGTGCGCTCAAGCAGCCGCCGGTGAAGCGCCGGCTTGGACTCGAAGTGGTCGTACACGACCGGCGGGCTCACGCCCGAGCGGCGCGCGATCTCGTCCATAGCCGCACCGTGATAGCCGCGCTCGGCGAACACGTCCATCGCGGCCAGCTCGATCACCTCGCGGCGCGCGGCCGCCGTGAGACGTCTGCGTGGGGCTGGGATTGGCAACCTAGTGCTCATTAGGTGTATCCTAGTCCCCACTAGCTTATACGGGCGATCGGAGTGAAGATCATGATGGCGACGAACGACGAGATGACGGACGAGCTCATCGAGGACCCCGTCCTTCGGATGCGTAGCCGCTTCTGGCGTACGAGCGACGAGGGCGACGGGGTCCTTCATGTCGAGACGTGGGTCGATCCGGGCGGCGGCGTAACGCCGCACATCCACTCAGCGATGGAGGAGCGCTTCGAGGTGGTCGACGGACAGCCCGAATTCCTCGCCGGGCGGCATTGGAATGTCGCCGAGCCGGGTGAGACGGTCCTCGTCCCTCCGGGTACCCGCCATGCGTTTCGCAACCGCAGCGCCGAGGTGGCGCACTTCGTGTGCCAGGCCACGCCACCTTCCACGCTGCAGGAGTTCCTCGAAGACGCCGCGGCGCTTTCGCGAGCGGGCGGGATCACCCGCCGCGCGCTCCCGCGAAGCCTCGACGGCCTGCTCCAGGCCGCGGTCATGGCCCACCACTACCGCGGCATGGTCACGCTGCTTGCACCGCTACCTCCCCCAGCGATCCAGCGCCTGGTGATTCCGCCACTCGCGCGCGCCGGCGAGCGCCGCGGCTATCACGCCGGAAGCATTGGACGCGACGCCCGATGACCGCCGCGTGGCACTCAGGCCGATTCCGTCAGGCAGGGGACAGTCGCATCGCCGGGATGCGCCTGATCCCAGAGGTGCGCTGTTCGTACTGGTTGTAGCCGCTGTAGACGAGCTTTGCGAGCTCGAACAGGTGATCGCGATCGGCGCCTTCTGCCTCGCGTGCGACGTAGGCAGCGCTGCGTCCCCTGGCCTCGAGCGTGACCTCGGGGTTGGCCTTGAGGTTGTAGTACCACGCCGGGAACTTCGCGCGCCCGTAGCTGGAGGCGATCAGGATCACGTCCTGACCGTCGCTGAAGTACAGCAGCGGCACGGTGCGCTCGCGTCCGGTGCGCGCACCGCGGACCGTGACGAGCACGATTGGGATCTGTCCGAGCGTGTGGTCCACGCGCCCACGGCTCGCGCGCAGCAGCCACGGATCGATCCGTGCGCCGACCTGCGAGGAGAACCACGTACCTGCGTTCGTCAAGGCGAACGCGGTGACGCGACGCTTGAGCTCCGTGTTCTGAGCCTTCTCCGGATCGACCGCTGGGATCGCCCCGGCCATTAGCCTCAGCTCAGGCGCTGTTCGAGCGCGTCGAGCTGATCGGTCAGCTCCTGCGGCAGGTTGTCGAATTTCGCGAGGTACTCGCGGAACTGCGGCAGTTGCGCCTGCCACTCGGCGCTGTCCACGCGCAGCAGCTCGGCCATCGCCTCGTCGGGGACATCGAGCCCGCTGGTATCGATCCCTTCGCCGCCGACGGGCGGGATCAGCCCGATCGGGGTCTCCTGCGCCGCGCCTTGTCCCGAGCAGCGGGCGAACACCCACGCGAGCACGCGTGAGTTCTCGCCGTAGCCGGGCCACAAGAAGCGCCCGTCGGGACCCTTGCGGAACCAGTTGACATAGAAGATCTTCGGTAGCTGCGCGCCCTCGCGGCGCCCCATCTCGAGCCAGTGGGCGAAGTAGTCGCCCATGTTGTAGCCGCAGAAGGGCAGCATCGCGAACGGGTCGAAGCGCAGCTCGCCGACGGTCCCGGCCGCCGCGGCGGTCTTCTCCGAGCTCATCACCGAGCCGAGGAACACACCGTGCTCCCAGTCAAGCGCCTCGGTCACCAGCGGCACCACCGTCGAGCGGCGTCCACCGAACAGCATCGCGTCGATCGGCACGCCGGCCGGGTCCTCCCACTCGGGTGCGATCGCCGGGTCCTGCGCCGCTGGCACCGTGAAGCGCGCGTTCGGGTGCGCCGCGGTGGATCCCGCCTCCGGCGTCCAGTCGTTGCCGTGCCAGTCGGTCAGGTGCGCGGGCGGCTCCTTCGTCAGGCCCTCCCACCAGATGTCACCGTCGTCGGTTTTCGCGCAGTTCGCGAAGATCGAGTTGCGCTCGATCATGCGGATCGCGTTCGGGTTGGTGTGCTCGCCCGTGCCTGGAGCGACGCCGAAGAAGCCGTACTCGGGGTTGATCGCGTACAGGCGACCGTCCTCTCCGAACTTCATCCACGCGATGTCGTCGCCGATCGTCTCGACCTCCCAGCCCTCGAGCGTCGAGATAAGCATCGCGAGGTTGGTCTTGCCGCACGCACTCGGGAACGCGCCCGCGATGTACTTGACCTCGCCCTCCGGCGAGGTCAGCTTGAGGATCAGCATGTGCTCGGCCATCCAGCCCTCGTCGCGCGCCATCACCGATGCGATCCGCAGCGCGAAGCACTTCTTGCCCAGCAGCGCGTTGCCGCCGTAGCCCGAGCCAAACGACCAAATCTCGCGGCTCTCCGGGAAGTGCACGATGTACTTGTTCTCGCCGTTGCACGGCCACGGCACGTCGTCGATGTCGTCGTCGAGCGGCATACCGACGCTGTGCAGGCACGGGACGAACTCGCCGGCGCCGAGAGCGTCCAGCGCGCCCTGGCCCATGCGCGTCATGATCCGCATGCTCACCGCGACGTACGTCGAGTCCGTCAGCTGCACGCCGACGTAGCTCTTGTCGGAGCCCAGCGGCCCCATCGAGAAGGGCACCACGTACATGGTCCTGCCCCGCATCGAGCCAGAGAACAGTCCGGTCAGCGTCGCGCGCATCTCCTGCGGATCGCGCCAGTTGTTCGTCGGGCCTGCTTCGCGCGCGGTGGCGGAGCAGATGAAGGTGCGGTCTTCCACGCGAGCGACGTCCCCGGGATCCGACAACGCGAGATACGAGTTCGGCCGCTTGGCCTCGGACAGCCGCTCGAATGTCCCCGCCTCGACGAGCTCCTCGCAGAGGCGGTCGTACTCCTCCGCGGACCCGTCGCACCAGTAGATCTGGTCTGGTTCGGTCAGCGCGGCGATCTCGTCGACCCAGGCCAGCAGTCGCTCGTTCGTGGTGGGGGCGGGGACGGTGGTGTTCATGGGATCCAAGCGGCTCCTCGGTTAGCGGGCATGAGCGGCGCGCTGGGCGATCTTCGATCGGCGGCGCTGCGGCCGGGCCAGGACTGGCGCCGGGGAAACGAAACGCCCTTTGCGGGCGACCAGCAAAGCGTACCGCACGCTTTGCTACTCGACATTCCCCTCTGCAGAGCCGGTCCCGGGGGTCTTGCGGGGGACGAGCACGAGCCGCTTGAACTCCGCCACGAGCACGCCGTCCTGATTGAGTACACGCGTGTGCACCTTGACCGTGCCGCGGTCGGGCTTGGACTGCGACTCCTTCTTTTCCAGTACCTCAGACTCGCAATAGAGCGTGTCGCCGTGGAAAACGGGGGCCGGGTGCTTGAGTTCTTCGGTGGCGAGATTGGCGATCGCCTTGCCGCTGACGTCGCTGACCGACATGCCGAGCGCGAGCGAGTACACGAGCGACCCCACGACGACGTTGCGCCCCTGCTGGGATTTGGCCGCATAGACGTCGTTGATGTGCAGCGGATGGTGGTTCATCGTGATCAGGCAGAACAGATGGTCGTCGGACTCTGTCACGGTCTTCGCCGGCCAGTGCTTGTAGACGTCGCCTACCTCGAACTCCTCCAGGTAACGGCCGTACGGGTGCGCGCCGCTTGCCTCGCGTGCGGCCTGCTCTGTCTCGACGGTCTCGACGGTCTCGGTAGCGCTCATTTAGGTTCGTGGGTCTCCTGTGGCGGGGGGGAACGGATGGAGCCGCGGCTCGCAGCTTCAACTCTAGTGGGAGCCAGCAGCCGCTCGCCGCTCGTCATCGAGACGGCCGACCCGCGGGACCTCGCTGGCGACGCCCGGACACGCGTAACCGGGCGCGGGCCGGCAGCCTTCGCCGGGCACCCTGCCGACGGGAGCGACGGGCGCGGTGTGCTCGACCGCGAGCTTGAAGGAGCTCGCGTAGGGAAGCCCGCAGCGCACGTCATACGCCTGCGCGACGGCGTCAGCCGCATCGAACCCGGTGAGCGCCGCGCCGCGCGAGCCAAGCGCGCCCAGCTCGGCCCCGCTGAGAGCGTGGCCGTGCAAGGGCAGATCGCAAACGGCCGGGAGCGCGCCCGCGGCGGGCCGCGCGAATGCGCCGGAGGCCCGTCGCAACATGGGCGCCCCGAGTGAGGCGAGTGCGGTCACGCGCAGCTGCACGGTCACCGGGTCAAGCAGCGGCGAGGCTCGGTTGACGAGCGCGACGAGCACGCGCGGGGCGCCGCGCGGCGCGAGCAGCGGCGTCGCCGACGCGAGGTAGTCGTCTCCGAAGGGACCGCTGACCGCGACCTGCAGCGAAGCGCGCGTGATCTGCTCGTGGTCAGACACGGGAAAGGTGATCTGCGCAAGAGCCAGCTCGCCGGGACCTGGTGACATGCTCACCGGCCAGCTTCGCGTGGCCGCGACGTGGGCACGACCGTGGGAGGCGCTCGCGCCAATAACGCTCTGCGCCATCGCGAGAACGAGCAACCCGCATGTCGCGACGAGCACCAGCGTGGTCAGAAGGCGGCGCATCCTCGATACTTTCCTCCTAGCGATCGTAGCGTCGTCCCCGACTCGACCCCCAGGAGAGCCCTTGCGCAACCCCCGCGACTTCTTCAAGCCTCTCGCGATCGACGCGCCCGAGCCGGCGCGGGAGATCCCGTTCAAGCCGTCTCGGATGATCCACTTCATGGACTTCTCGAACCCGAAAATGGTCGAGAAGACGCCGGATCTCGCGCCGAAGGTGGACATCCTGCTCGGCAACCTCGAGGACGCCGTGCCGCTTGAAAAGAAGGAGGCGGCGCGCGCGGGCCTGATTCGCGTCGGACGCGAGATGGATTTGGGCGACACGGCGTTGTGGACTCGCGTGAACGAGCTCGCGTCGCCGTACTTCCTCGAGGACATCACGCAGCTTGTCTCCGAGATCGGCGACAAGCTGGAGGTGATCATGATCCCGAAGGTCGAGGGTCCGTGGGACATCCACTACGCCGATCGCCTGCTCGCGCAGCTCGAGGCGAAAGCGGGGCTCGAGCGTCCGCTGCTGATCCATTGCGTGCTCGAGACCTCGCAGGGCGTCGCCAATCTCGAGGAGATCGCCTCCGCGAGCCCGCGCATCCAGGGCATGAGCTTCGGTCCGGCCGACCTCGCGGCGTCGCGCCGCATGAAGACGACGCGCGTCGGCGGCGGGCACCCGGGCTACCGCACGATCGCTGACCCGGACCCCGAGGAGCCCGACGCGCCGCGTCCGAGCTACCAGCAGGACCCGTGGCACTACTCGATCGCACGCATGGTCGACGCTTGCACCGCGGTCGGCGCGCTGCCGTTCTATGGCCCGTACGGCGACATCTCAGACGAAGAGGGCTGCGAGACGCAGTTCCGCGCGTCGTTCCTGCTCGGATGCGTCGGCGCCTGGTCGCTGCACCCGAGCCAGATCGCGATCGCCAAGCGCGTCTTCTCCCCCGACCCCGACGAGGTCGCGTTCGCGAAGAAGGTCATCGAGGCGATACCCGACGGGCGCGGCGTGCACATGATCGACGGCAAGATGCAGGACGACGCGACATGGAAGCAGTGCAAGGTGATGGTCAACCTCGCCGAAATGCTCGCCAAGAAGGATCCGCAGCTCGCCGAGGCCTATGGCTTCGAGCCGGCGGCGGTCTAGGCGCAGCGCGCGCGTGGCCGCGGGCGTCTGGGCGCGGCGCGCGCCCACCCGAGCGGGATTCAGTAGGGGGCCGATTCGGCCGATACCGCTCGGGTGATGCGAGCGAGCTGGGCGACGGGAGCTGCCAGGGCGCGGGTCGCTTGCGCCTGTCTGATGCTGGCGCAGGCCGCCGCCGCCGCGGCCCTCATCGCGTTCGCCGTTCCGGCGAACGCCTTTGCCACTGAAACGATCACCCGAAACTTCACCGGCGAAGGAGAGCATGCCTTCGTCGTCCCGCCCGCCGTGACCAGCCTGCACGTGACGCTCGTCGGTGGCCATGGCGGAGCTGGCGCGGCGGGAGGATCCGGCGGAACGGGCGCGACGGTTACAGCCACGATCGCGGTGACGCCCGGCGAGACCCTGTTCGCGGAGATAGCCGGCAACGGGGCCGGCGCGACCGAAGCTCCTGGGGTAGGCGGAAACGGAGGGGGCGCCACGGGCGGCATACGCGAGTCGTTTCTCTCGACCCACGGCGGTGGCGGTGGCGGTGGCGGAGCCTCGGACGTGCGCACCTGCTCGGTCACAGCAGTCCAGGCGAGCTGTCCCGGAGGAGCATCACTTGACTCGCGGCTCGTCGTAGCCGGAGGCGGCGGAGGCGGAGGCGGCGCCGGGAAGAACACCGGCGCGGGTGGCAGTGGAGGGGCCGCGGAAAACACGGGCGGCCAAGGCGGCGCCGAAACCACACACGGCTTTGAAGGGGGAACGGGCGGTACCCGGGGGACAGGCGCCGCGGGCGGCAGCCCCGGCGCTCGGTCTTACGTATGCACGCCATCGGACGAGGAAGCGTGCCCGGCGGGCGGCGGCGTGGGCATCGGCGGTATCGGAGGCACATCCACCGGCGGAGGAGGCGGAGGTGGAGGTGGAGGCGGCATCTTCGGCGGCGGCGGTGGCGGCGGCGGGAACGGCGAAGTCAAAGGGCCCACCGAATACTTCAGCGGCGGCGGCGGCGGTGGAGGAGGCGGATCTTCAGGCGTCCCGTCCGGCGTCGCGAGCGTCTCCGGGACGCTCGTGCTCGCGACCGCCGAAGGGGCCGAACCGTCCGTGAGCCTCAGCTGGGGCGCTCCGCCGCCGACCGCGCTCACAACCGCCGCCAGCGCCGTCACGCAGACGACCGCCACGCTCGACGGAACCGTCGACACCAACGCTTGGCAGCCGACCGGGTGCGACTTCAGCATCTCCCCCGCCCCAGCTGGCGTATCGGAGTTCCCGTGCGTCCAGCAACTGGCGATCGGCGAAGCCCCAGTCGGGGTGTCGGCCGTCGCGCTCGGGCTAAGCCCGGGGACCACGTACACCGTCGCCCTCCTCGCCGCCACCACCCAGGGGAGCGCGAGCGGGGGGACGACCACGTTCACCACGCCGCCCACCGGCACCGCAACCAGCACCGCAAGCAGCACCACGACCAGCACCACGACCGCGACCGGGAAGCTGACCGTAACCAACCTCAAGCTCTCCCCCACCCGCTTCCGCCGCGGCCGGCGCCACGCCACAGTGGCCTCCAGCAAGCTCCCTACCGCCACTACGATCTCCTTCGGACTCTCGGATACGGCGACGGTGATGCTCACCTTCGAAGCGCCCCAGCGCGGGGTGCTCGTAGGACACAGATGCACAGCCGCCTCGAGAACGCATCGCAACGGCAGGCACTGCACCCGCTTCGTCCGTGTTTCCCACGGGGTGACGCTGTCCGCGCCCGCCGGCAGCGACAGAATCACCTTCGACGGGGTGCTCACCGGTGGAGGCGATCTCCCAGCCGGCACCTACCGCCTGTCGCTCACCGCCAGCGCCGCCGGGAGCAGAGCGACGGCCTCGCAGCACCCCAGCTTCACGCTGCTCGGCTGACCCGCGCACGGGCTGACCCGCGCCGACCAGCCGAGGACCGCCGCGTGGGTAGCCTCGACGGCAACGTCAGCCGACGAGCGGATTGCGGACGCGCAGTTGCGGATAACGGCTGAAATCGTGGTCGCTGCTCCACAGCTCGCTCACGCCCGCGCCGAGACACACGGCGGCGATGCGTGCGTCGTGGACCCTGTGGCCGAGCGGACGCGCGTCCGCCAGCAACGGCCGCAGCCGCGACCAGTGACCGGGCTGCTCGGCGAGCAGGCGCACACCTGGGGCTGCCAGCCAGGCCTCCAGCGCTGCGAGCGCCCCATCGACCTGCGGCTCGCGCCACAGGCGGGCGTCTGTGAGCACCGCATAGAACTCCCCCGCGACGATCCACGGCAGCCCCCACGTGGCCTCACCCGCGAGCCGCTCCATCGCCGCGAGCGCGCGCGCGTGCATCGGCGAGGACTCGTTGTAGGCGTACACCAGGATGTTGGTGTCGACCGCAATCAAGATCTGTCTGGCGCCTCGTAGATGGAGGCGCGAATCGCCTCCCAGTCGTCGGGGTCGACCCCAGGAAGCGGATCGAGGCGGCCGGTGACAGGACGAAGCGCGGGGCGATCAGCGCCGGCCGGCTGCGCCAGCGTCGTCCTCAGACCGCGCTCGACGAGCTCTCGCAGCGTCGTCCCTTCACGCAGCGCGCGCTCCTTTGCCTCCGTCAGCAGACCATCGGCAATATCTATGGTTGTCTTCACCCATATAACCATATCACCGGCCGCTCAGCCGGGCCATGGCCGGCACGGCCGCGCGTCATCGCTGGAATCGACCTCGAGCACCCGCGCGTCATCGCACGCGCCATGCCATATAGGGTTCCGACGCTCCTTCCCCGACCGGACAGACACGAGACGATGAGATTCTTCGAGTACGAGGCGCGCGAGGTCGTCAAGCGCGCCGGCATCCCCGTCACCGACTACGGCTTCACGACCGACCCCGCCGAGGCGCGGACGATCGCCGAGCGCATCGGCGGCCCGACGGTCGTCAAGTCCCAGGTGCTGACCGGCGGGCGCATGAAGGCCGGCGGCGTCAAGTTCGCGGACACGCCCGAGGAAGCCGAGAGCTATGCGCGCGACATCCTCGCGCTCGAGATCAACGGCCACATGCCGCGCGGCGTGCTCGTCGACCCGAAGGCGGAGGTCGAGCAGGAGTACTACGCGGGCGTCGTCTGGGACGGGATCAAGAAGCAGCCCGTGATGATCTTCTCGCCGGTCGGCGGCATCGACATCGAGCAGGTCGCCGAGGAGCAGCCCGAGGCGGTCGGGCGCCGGCACTTCTCGAACATCCTGCCGTTCAGCGAGTTCATGGCCAAGGAGGTGATCGCGACGACGGGCGTCAGCGGCTCGGCGCTGAACAAGCTCGTCCCGATCGTCACGCGCCTGGCGAAGCTGTTCGTCGAGAACGACATGGTGCTCGCCGAGATCAACCCGCTGGGACGTCTCGCTGACGGCTCGTTCGTCGCGCTCGACGCG
This sequence comes from uncultured Solirubrobacteraceae bacterium, assembly GCA_963759265.1. GTDB lineage: Bacteria > Actinomycetota > Thermoleophilia > Solirubrobacterales > Solirubrobacteraceae > Palsa-744. The sequence continues at coordinate 1,883,965 of CAVWYR010000001.1, read as the reverse complement.
CACATGGACATCGAGAACGAGGCGCGCGGTCGCCACAAGCGGCTGCTCGCCGATCTCGGCGTCGGCGATGAGGAGACACGCCAGGCACGAGAGGCGACCCCGTTCGAGCTCGCCGGCGAGGAGGTCGACGCGACCGACCACCGCGGCGTCGCCGGAAACGTGACCGAGTTCGATGGAAACCTCGGCCTCGTGATCGGCGCGGGCGGCGGCTCGCTGACCCTGTTCGACGCGGTGCGCGCGCACGGCGGCCGACCGGCCAACTACTGCGAGATCGGCGGCAACCCGTCGGTCGCGAAGGCGTGCGGGCTGGCCAAGCTGGTGCTCGAGAAGCCCGGCGTCGACAAGATCGCGGTGATGATGTCGATCGTGTCGAACACGCGCGTGGACATCGTCGCGCGCGGCGTCATCAAAGCGTGTCTCGAGCTCGGCTACGACCCGGCGGAGAAGATCGCGATCTTCCGCATCCCCGGCGCGTGGGAGGAAGAGGGCTTCAAGATCCTCGAGAAGTACGGGGTCGACTACGCCGACCGCAGCGTGTCCCTGAACGAGGCCGCCCGGCGCGCGGTCGAGAAGATCCAGGGGACGGGCGCATGAGCATCCTGATCGACGCGAACACGACCTTCATCGTCCAGGGGATCACCGGCCGCGAGGCGGTCAACCTGACGCGCGAGTGCCTCGACTACGGTGCCGGCGCGAAGGTCGTCGGTGGCGTGACTCCCGGGCGGCTCGGGCGTGAGGTGCATGGCGTGCCGGTGTTTGACACCGTCGCCCAGGCGGTCGCCGATCACGGCGCGCCGATCTACGGCTCGGTCGTGACCGTCCCCCCCGCCTTTACCAAGGACGCGGTGTTCGAGGCGATCGAGAACGGCGTCAAGCTGACGGTGATCGTCACCGAGCGCATCCCCCGCCGCGATGTCGCTGAGATGGTCGAGCTGGCGAGCCTGCGCGGCGCGCGCATCATCGGCCCCAACTGCCTCGGGATCATCGTCCCGGACGTGATCAAGATGGGCGGCATCGGTGGCCCCGCCAAGAACGCCGCGCAGGCCTACACGCCGGGCCCGATCGGCGTGATCTCGCGCTCAGGCGGGATGACCACGGAGATGTCCTCGACGCTGTCGGCCGCCGGTCTCGGGCAATCGACGGCGGTGTCGATCGGCGGCGACGCGATCATCGGCTCCTCCTACGCCGAGCTGATGCCGCTGTTCGAGGCCGACGAGCAGACGCAGGGGATCGTGATCTACACCGAGCCGGGAGGGCGCATGGAGGCCGAGCTCGCGCGCTGGGTGACCGAGCACGACTCGCGCCTGCCGATCGTCGCGTTCATGGCGGGGCGCTTCATGGACGAGATGCCGGGTATGAGCTTCGGCCATGCCGGCACGATCGTCGAAGGCAAGGAGGACACCGCCTCGGAGAAGATCGCGCGCCTTGCGCAGGCGGGCATCACTGTGGCCGAGCGGATCGAGGACATCCCCGACATGATCCGCGCGAAGATCGCCGAGCGGAGCGCGGCCTGATGCGCAAGGGCGGGATCTTCATCGCGGTCGAGGTCGACGACAGCATCGCCTCGGACCCTGCGGTCGCCGCGAAGCTCGCGGAGGTATGCCCGGTCGACATCTTCGCCGCAGCCGACGACGGCGGCGTCGAGATCGTCGAGAAGAACCTCGACGAGTGCGTGCTCTGCAGGCTGTGCCTCGACGCGGTGCCAAACGGCGTGCGCGTGCTCAAGCTCTACGAGGACGGCGCGGCGCTGTAGGTGCCCCTCCAGCGCCGCATGCCGCCTGGTCGACTATCTTGCTGGTGAGCCGATGAACGAAAACTTCTCACTCGTCGTCATGTGTCTGTGTCTGCTCGCCTCGCTGGCGTTCCTGGCCGAGCAGCTCACCGCGTACCACTGAGCACGCGCGTCTGATCCTCGACTGGCGCGGCTGGCGTTCGGCTAGGCGTGCTTGCGCGCCTTCGGCGTGCGCTCGCGCTCCTGGTGGCGCTCGACGACGTTGACGATCAGGCGTATGAACTGCTCCGGTCCGGAGGCCTTGGCCTGGCCGTAGGTGAAGGCCTCGACCCAATCTGCGACCTTGCCCTCACGCGCCATCACATTGAAGAACTCGCGTCGCATATCGACCCGTACGCGCGCGTCGGCGGCGGGCCCCTTGGTCACTTTCACGCCGGGCATCTCCAGGCGAAACTGCTGCACGTCGCCCCTGCCCCGCAGCTCGACGCCGACGACCAGCTTGATCGGCTCGAGTGCTGGAACTTCGCCGATGAAGCGGCGGGTGGCAAGCTCGATCAATGACTTGGCGTCATCGGCCATATGGACGTCTCTCCTCCTGGACCGCTCGACGGTCCGTGGCTGTCCCGTCAAATCTTATGACGCTGCAGGAGCTTGCGCCCGATCACCATGCGCTGGATCTCCGAAGTGCCCTCGCCGATCAGCAGCAGCGGAGCGTCGCGATAGAGACGCTCGATCTCATACTCCTTTGAGTATCCATAGCCGCCGTGTATGCGGAAGGACTCCTCGACGCAGAAGCGCCCGGCCTCCGACGCGAACAGCTTGGCCATGCCCGCCTCGAGATCCGAGCGCACGCCCGCATCCTTGAGACGCGCCGCGCGCATCGTCAGCAGGCGTGCGGCTTCGACCTGGGTCGCCATGTCGGCGAGCTTGAACTGGATCGCCTGGTGCTCGGCGATCGGCTTGCCGAAGGTCTTGCGCTCCTGCGAGTAGCGCAGTGCCAGCTCGAGCGCGCGCTGGGCGATGCCAACGCCGCGCGCAGCGACGTTCACACGACCGACCTCGAGCGCGTCCATCATCTGCGGGAAGCCCTTGTTGAGCCCCGCGTCCTCACCGCCGAGAACGTTCTCGGCGGGACAGCGGTAGCCGTCGAACACGAGCTCGGTCGACTCGACGCCCTTGTAGCCCATCTTGCGCAGCTGCGGCGGGACAGTGAGGCCGGCGTACGGGCCGCTGTTCTCGTGAGCGCCGCCCTCCTTCTCGGCGATGAAGCACGTCATCCCCTGATAGGCCTTCTCCGCGTTCGGGTCGGTCTTGACGAGCACGAACACCAGGTCCGAGCGCAGGCCGTTGGTGACCCACATCTTCTGGCCGTTGATCTCATAGCTGCCGTCGTCGGTCTTCTTGGCGTTGGTTTTGATCGCCTGCACGTCGGAGCCAAGCTCCGGCTCGGAAAGCGAGAACGCCGCTCTGATCTCGCCGATTGCCATGCGCGGCAGGTACTTCTGCTTCTGCTCCTCGTTGCCGAACTTCATCAGCAGGTAGGAGCCGATGAAGTGCGTGTTGATCACGCCCGAGATCGAGATCCAGCCGCGCGAGAGCTCCTCGACGATCATCGCGTAGGTGGTCAGATCGAGCCCCATCCCGCCGTACTCCTCGGGGATCGTCACGCCGAACAGGCCCAGCTCCTTCATCTGCTCGACGATCGGCTCCGGGAAGGCGTCCTCGTGGTCGTAGTGCTCGGCGTTGGGCAGGATCTGCTCGTCGGCGAACTGATGCACCATCTCGGTGATCGCCTTCTGCTCGTCGGTCATCTCGCTGTGCTGGGGGGCGGCTACGGCCATCTGATTAGCGCTCCAAGGTCGAGGTCGGACTGTCGCGGCTCAACCTCGCAGAATACCGGTCGCCAGCGGCACGGCACCGACGCCGGGCCCAGCCGGCAGGCGGGGCGCCGGGTGTCGCGCGAAGCGCGCCGCCGCTGCCGGTGGTTGCTCTCAGGGACCTGTGTGGAGCGTGCCGCCTTTGGCCTTGAGATGCAGCAGCAGTTCGACTTCTGCCCCGACGGTGTGTTCATTGTTTTCCAGCGAGCCCACCAGATCGATCGTGCCTCCGACCACAGGCGCTTCGAGGCTGCCCGCGAGGGCAGTGCTGCCGCCCGCGGAACAGCTCACTTCGAGCGTGATCGCTTCGAACAGGTCGAGTTCTTCGGGATATTCCCTGACCAGCACCGACTCCCATGGGAATGCAAGCGCCGTGACTTTGCACGAGTTTGTCGGCGTCGATTTGCACTTGGCGAAAGCGATGCCCGTGAGGCTGTCTTTCCCCGCGCCTTTGGGAGCCGGGTTCCAGACGTCGCCTTTGAGCGACTTGACTTCGCACGCCACGCCCTGGCCCGCCTGCGGGCCGCTCAGCATCTGGATGCTGAGCTTGCCATGACCCTTCACCGCTGTCGGCTTCGCACCTCTCTTGAGTTCTTTCGCCCCGGTGTACCAGTGGCTGTTGACGGCCTGCGCAGCCGCGGGCATGGCCGCGAACGCGAAGGCGCTCAGCACTGCAGCTACGCTGACCCAGCGGCTCGTGCTCATGAGGTTCCCTCCCTCCTCTGGCCGACCTGCCTGATGGCGCGCCTCCTCCAGAGTTCCACGGGGGCACGCTTTGGAAGCGTATGCGAAGCGTCACCCAGGCGTCAAGACGGCTGACTAGCCGTTGGCACAGAGCGGCTCAGAGGAACTTGCTCGGGCGCCATCGCATGTGGCGCTCAAGGACTCCCCCCGCGTGTCAGCGAGAATGCACACTGTGAACTTCGCACGCGAGATCGTGGACGCTGCCCCGCGCGGTCGGCTCGCGCTGCTCGAGCTCGCGCGCGACGGCACGCGGCGCGAGTGGACATTCGGCGAGCTCTCGGCACGCTCGGCCCGGCTCGCTGGCGCGCTGCAGCAAAGCGGCGTGCGTCGGGGCGACGTCGTGATGACGCTGATCGGCAATAGGCCCGAGTGGGTGCTGAGCATGCTGGCTTGCTTTCGTCTCGGCGCGGTCGTGTTGCCGTGTACCGAGCAGTTGCGCGCGAAGGACCTGCGCCTGCGCGTCGCGGTCGCACAGCCGACCGTGATTCTCGCGGATGAGCGCAACCGCCACGAGCTCGAGAGCGCCCTCGATGGCACAACCATGGGGATCCTGGTCATGTACGTGCCCGACGAGAGCCTGTTCGTCGGCGCGGAGGCCTCGCCGGTCGAGCTCGACGTCGGCGATCCCTGCCTGATCACGTTCACGAGCGGCACCGCCGGTGAGCCGAAGGCGGTCGTCCACGCACATCGCTATCTCGACGGTCAGCGCATCCAGGCCGAGCACTGGCTGGGCGCGCGCGCGGGCGAGCTCGTGTGGTGTACCGCCGCCAGCGGCTGGTCGAAGTCTGCACGCAACGTGTTCATCGCGCCGTGGCTCTCAGGCGCGGCCGCGCTGCTGCATGACGCGCGCTTTGACCCGCACGAGCGCCTCGAGCTGATCGAGCGCGAGCGCGTGCACGTGCTGTGCATGGCGCCGACCGAGTACCGCGTGATCGCCAAGCGCGCGACGCTGCGCCCGCTGGGAGACCTGCGCGCCATGGTCGCCGCCGGCGAGGCACTGAACCCGGAGATTCTGCGCGCCTGGCATGAGGCCACCGGGCTGCAGATACGCGACGGCTACGGACAGACCGAGACCGGGCAGTTGACGGGCACGCCGCTCGGGGTCGAGGCGCGCCCGGGCTCGATGGGCACCGCGCTGCCTGGCATGCGCCTGGAGATCGTGCAGGGCGAGCTGACGGTCGAGCCCGCGAGCGTGCCGACGTTCTTCCTCGGCTACCTCGGCGAGCACGTGCGGCGAGAGCGGCACGGCACCTGGAGCGTCGAGGACCGCCGCGCCGGCGAGCCCTGGCAGACCGGCGATCGCGTCGTGCAGGACGAGCACGGCTGGTTTTACTTCGAGGGACGCGAAGACGACGTGATCGTCTCCGCCGGCTACCGCATCGGGCCATTCGAGGTCGAGTCCGCGCTCGTCGCACACCCGGCCGTCGCGGAGGCCGCCGCCGTGTCGGCCCCCGACGAGGAGCGCGGTGCAGTCGTGCGGGCTGTGGTCGTGCTGCGCGAGGGCGACTACGTCGCCTCAGCGGAGCTCGCGCGCGAGCTGCAAGAGCACGTCAAGCGCGAGACCGCCCCCTACAAGTACCCGCGGATCGTCGAGTTCGTGGACGAGCTGCCGAAGACGGCCTCCGGCAAGGTCAAGCGCGCCGAGCTGCGAACGGGCGCGGGCTGAGCCGCGGGGACGTCCCCGCGAGCTCGCGCCGCGCGGCGCGCTCGGCCGAGGCGACGGCCCCCCGGCGGGGCGAGCCCCCGCCGGTTGCGTCGTCGCGCGCGTCGCGCAGCAGCGCACGCGTCATCTCGGTGAGGGCGCCCGCGTCGGCGCGGCGCGAGCGCCCGGCGGCGCGCAGGCGCTGGGCCGCGAGCGGCGGGGCGCCTCGATCGCTGTGTGTCATCAGGGAGCTCATGCGACCTGCCTGACACGCACGACCGGCTCGCCCAGCTCCGCCAGCTCTGAGCTGAGGAGATCCTCATCGAGGATCTCCTGCCGCTCGCTCGTGGCAGGCGGGCGCAGCAGGACGAACGCCGCAAGCACCCCCAGCCCGACGCATACCGCGGCGACGACATACGCGAGGTGGTAGCCGCCGGTCAGCGAGCCGAGCAGCGGGTGACCGGCCGCACTCAGCGCTTTCGTGTGGTCGGTCGCGACCGTGCCGAGCGCGGCGAGGCCGATCGCGCCGAACAGCTGCACGGAGACGTTGATGATGCCCGAGGCCAGGCCTGCGTCACGCGCCGGCGCGTCGGCCATGCCGATCGTCAAAAGCGGCAGGAACGAAGCTCCCGCTCCGAGCCCGAGCGCCAGGAAGGCGAAGAACAGGCCGGGGAAGTAGCTCGCGTGTACGCCCTGCAGCGAGAGGAGCAGCAGGCCGACGATGATCCCGGCGAGCCCTGCGGCGAGCGTCTGCAGCGCGCCGAAGCGCACGACCGCGCGCGCCGAGATGCCCATCGACATCGCCGCGATCGCGATCGTCAGGGGCATGAACGCCAGCCCCGTGTCGATCGCGTCGTAGCCGAGCACGCGCTCGAGGTACAGGGCGCCGAGGAAGAAGGCCGAGAACATGCCCGTTATGAGCAGGCCGCGCACGAGGCTCGAGCCCATCAGCATGCGCAGCCGCAGCACGCGCAGCGGCATGATCGGGTTCGCGACGCGACCCTCCCACGCGAGGAACGCGCCGAGCAGGACGAGCGAGGCGCTGGCGGCGCCGAGCGTGCGTGGGGAGAGCAGGCCGTAGTCGCTGGACTTGACGATCGCGAACGCGCCGAGCATCGTCGCCAGCGTGATCATGATCGAGCCGAGCACGTCGACGCCGCCGGAGAGGCCGATGCCCTCGTTCTCCTCGATCAGCGCTGAGCCGAAGATCAGGGCGATCAGGCCGATCGGCACGTTGACGAAGAAGATCCAGTGCCAGTTGAGCGACTGCGTCAGCGCACCGCCCGCGAGCAGGCCGATCGAGCCGCCACCGGCGGATACGAACGCGTACATGCCCATCGCCTTGGCCTGCTCGGCGCGCTCGGGGAACTCGGTGACGATGATCGCGAGGATCACGCTCGAGGCGACCGCACCGCCGACCCCTTGGAGCAGGCGCGCGCCGATCAACATCCCCTGGCTGTCCGACACCCCGCACAGGACCGACGCGGCGACGAACAGCACGAGCCCGCTGAGGAACACCTTCTTGCGCCCTACGAGATCACCGAAGCGCCCGGCGAGCAGCAGAAAGCCGCCGAAGGTGATCAGGTAGCCGTCTATGACCCAGGTGAGGTTCGCCTGCGTGAAGTGCAGATCGTGCTGGATCGACGGCAGGGCGACGTTCACGATCGTCGCGTCGAGGACCATCATCAGCTGCCCGAGGCAAAGGACAGCGAGCGCTATCCAGCGCCGGCGCTCGGAGGCGGCAGCCTGGTCGATGGTCTTGGTGCGGGTGAGCAGCGTGGTCATGGGAGTCCTCCGGGGTTGCGGAGAGCACACCATAACACCGATCATCCATACAACAAGGATGATCTACGAAATATTAACGATCGCTGGTAATGTGATGATTGACGCTTTGATGATGTATACACTTCAAACCATGGCTGATCAGCGAAACTGTGCCCCCGGCTCGGCGGTGCTGTTGAGCCGTCTCGCAAAGCAGGTCTACCGCCGCAGCGACGAGGAGCAGCTGGGGATGCATCTGCGCCACCTGGTCGCGCTCAGCTACGTCTCAGATCACGATGGCTGCCCCCAGCAGGATCTCGCGGACGCCTTCTGCATGGACGCGAACAACGTCGTCCTGCTGTTGAACGAGCTCGAGCAGCTCGACTACGTCACCCGGCTGCGCGACCCCAGCGACCGGCGCCGACACGTGGTGCGAATCACGCCATCGGGTCGCGCCGCCCTCGGCGAGGCCGAACGCGCCCAGGTCGTGATCGAGGACGACGTGCTCGCGGCGCTTGATGCGGATGAGCGCAGAACCCTGCGCGAGCTGCTCAACCGTGCGCTGCGAAGCGTCGAGCCGACCGACGCTGAGGCCTACAGCGCCACGGTCGCATCTATCTCCACGTAGGCTCCACGCGGCAGCTGCGCGACGCCCACGGTCACGCGCGCGGGCGGGTCTTTGGCGAAGAACGACGCGTACACGTCGTTGACCTCGGCGAACGCCGACAGATCTGTCATGTAGATCGTCAAACGCACGGCGCGCTCGAGCGCCGTCCCGGCCGCGTCGCAAACGGACTGCAGGTTCTCGAGGCAGCGCCGCGCCTGCGCGCCGGCCGTATCGCCGACGAGCTCCCCGCTCTGCGGATCCAGCGGGATCTGCCCGGAGCAGAACAGCAGCCCGCCCGTGCTGACCGCGTGGCTGTAGGGGCCGATCGCGGGGGGCGCCGCGGCTGCTGTGACGATCTCGCGCTGGCCTGCCATCGCTGCAAGGGACCCTAGCGCGCCCGAGCGCCGCCTGAACTGGGTCCCAACCGCCGCGATAGGCAATAGATTCCAATCGATGCAATCTTGCGCACGGAGGCTTGCGGTGGTGACGGCGGCGGCCTGCGCGTGGATGTGCGTCCCGCTCGCGTCCGCGCAAGCGCAGATCGCGTTCGCGCCGTGCGCGAACAGCAACGACTTCGCCTGTGGGCACTTGACCGTGCCGCTCGACCCTTCAGGCACGGCGTCGGGGACGATCACGCTCGCGATACGCCGCCACCTCGCGCCCGTGGGAGAAGCCAAGAGCGCGATCATCGCCCTCGCCGGCGGACCGGGTCAACCGGCGCTGCCATTCGCCGAAGCGTTCGCCGAACTGCTGGGCCCGATCGCCTCGACACGCGACTTGATCACCTTCGATCAACGTGGCATCGGCCTGTCCGATCCGCTGTCGTGCCACGCCTTCGAAGCCTCGAGCCTGTATCACTCCTTCGGGGCGCTCGTCAAAGCCTGTGGCGATCAGCTAGGCCCCGATCGCGCGTTCTACACGACCGCCGACACCGTCTCCGACATCGAGGCGATTCGCGTGGCCGGGGGCTATGAAAAGCTCGTCCTGTACGGCACGAGCTACGGCACGAAGGTCGCCGAGCAGTACGCGCAGGACTACCCGAGCCACGTCGAAGCGCTCGTGCTCGACTCGGTTGTGCCTCCGAACGGACCTGAAACGCTCAATCGCTCGACCTTCGCCGCGATACCTCGGATCCTGCGTCAACTGTGCGCGGACCGCATGTGTGCCCACATAACCGCCAACCCCGTCGCCGACCTGCGACGAGTGATCAAGCGACTGAACCGCGCGCCGCTGCTCGCCCGCGCGATCGGCTCAGAGGGCCAGCCCGAGCACGTCGCGCTGCACTCGCAGGAACTGTTCGAACTGCTGCTCGCGGGCGACTTCGCCCCGCCATTGCGCGCCGAACTCGTGACAGCGCTCGCGGCCGCCGCGCGCCAGGACACCGCACCGCTCGCACGCCTGATCGAGGCGGCGGCGCACGCGAGCGGCGAAGCCGAAGACTTCGATAACCCGCTGTACTACGCGACGAGCTGCGAAGAGCAGGTCTTCCCGTGGAGCCGCGCGGCCGCGCCGGCGCAGCGCTTCGCCGAAGCGAGCGCCGCCGCGAAGGCGCTGCCCGCGAGCACGTTCGCACCCTTCACAGCCACCAACGCGCTCGAACTCAGCAACATCCCGGCGTGCGCATATTGGCCGTACACGACGCCGGCGCCCGTGCTCGATGACGCACCGCTGCCGGATGTGCCGACGCTGATCCTCAGCGGGGCAGACGACCTGCGCACCCCAACCGCGAACGCGCGCCAGGTTGCGCGCGAGATCCCCGACTCGCATCTGCTCGTCGTCCCCTACACAGGCCACTCGGTGCTCACCGCCGAGCCGACCGCGTGTGCAAGCGAAGCGCTGCAGGCGCTGTTCGCGAAACGCGCCATCAAGCCGTGTCCGCCGGAGCCACCCCCGACGAGCCTGCGACCGGCACCGCTGCCGCCGCCGCGGCTCGGGCTCGTACCGCCGGCGAAGGGCTACAAAGGCGTGCCGGGACGCACGCTGCACGCGGTCAGGCTGACGCTCGAAGACTTCGGCCGCGAACTGGCGCTGCAGCTCGAGCTGAGCGGCTCCGCGGAAGCGATCGGCTTGCTGCCGACGCTGCGCACCGGCGGCCTGCGCGCCGGTTGGGGCGAGTTCGCGCAGGACACGCTGAGCTTGCACGGCTACTCATACGTGCCGGGCGTGACCGTCTCGGGCTCGCTCAACGCCGAAGCCGACGATCTGCGCGTCGGCGGGTCATCGGCCGCGCACGGCAACCTGCACCTCGGAGCACACCGCTCACTGATCGGCGTGCTCGGCGGCGAGCCGGTCGTCCTGCCGGCGAGTTCCGTTGCGGCTGCGGCTATTGTCGGAAGCGATGCGCAGCAGAGCTTCCACCCTGGCGCTGGCGGCTCTCTTGCCCGTGCTGGCGATGGCGAGTTGGCCGAGCTCCTCGGCCGCTTCCGGCCTTAGCTTCATCCCCTGCGCCGGCAGCGGCGGCTTCCAATGCGCCTCGCTGACGGTTCCACTCGATCGTGCGGGCGCAGTCGGCGGGACGATCTCACTGAGCGTCGAGCGCAAGCCATCGGCAGCCGTCCCGAGCCGTGACGCCGTCGTGGCGCTCGCCGGCGGCCCCGGCCAGGCGGCGCTGCCACTGACCGAATTCATCTCGCAGGCGATCGCGCCGGCGCTCGGCTCGCGCGATCTGCTCGTGTTCGACCAGCGCGGGACCGGCTCCTCGGACCCGCTGGGCTGCGCCGCCTTCGAACTGTTCAGCCCGGCGCCCGCGAGCCGGCTCTACGAACAGTGCGCCGTGGAGATTGGCCCCGCCCGCGGCGGCTTCACGACCCAGGAATCCGTCCAGGACCTCGAGGCGCTGCGCGAGGCGGGCGGTTACGAAAAGCTCGTCCTGTACGGCACCTCCTACGGCACCAAGGTCGCGCTCGAGTACGCCGAACGCTACCCCCAGAACGTCGAAGCGCTGGTGCTCGACTCGGTCGTGCCGAGCGACGGGCCGGAACCGTTCGCGATTCCGACATTCGGGGCGATCGCGGGCGTCCTGGATGAGCTGTGCGCGAACGGTGCCTGCGCCGGGATCACGTCGAATCCGGTAGGCGACGTCGCGAGGCTCGCAGCACAGCTGCGCAGGCGAGTGTTGAGTGGCTCGGTCTATGACGGCGCGGGCGAGCGGCACTCCAGCACGCTTGACGAGCAGGGCCTGCTCGACGTCCTCGAGGCAGGCGACCTGAACCCCGCGCTGCGCGCGCTGCTGCCGGCCGCCGTGCAGGCGGCGATGCACCGAGATCCCGACCCGCTGCTGCGCCTGCAGCAGCTCTCGGAGGGGCTGATCCCCAACGTGCCCGAGGAAAGTCCCCCGAGCGAAGCCTCGCAGGAGATCGACGAAACGCTGTTTGCGACGACGAGCTGCGAGGAGATCCCGTTCCCATGGCAGCGTGATGGCGCGAGCGCGACGCGTCTGAGTGAGGCGCTCGCCTACCTCCACGCCCAGCCGGCGAGCGACTTCTATCCGTTCGACGCGGTGACTGCGTTCGCCAACAGCCTCGTCCCCGAGTGCGCAAGCTGGCCGGATGCGTCCCCCTCGCCGCCGCCTGAGAGCGCCCTGCCGGACGTGCCCACGCTGATCCTGTCGGGCGAGCAGGACCTCCGGACCCCAACGGCGGACGCGCGCAGCGTCGCCGCGCGGATCCCCGACGCACAACTGCTGGTTGTGCCGTTCACGGGTCACTCGGTGATCGGCAGCGACCTCAGCGATTGCGCGTCGCTCGCGCTCACCGCGTTCTTTGCCGGCAACCCGGTGCAGGCGTGCGCCCCGGCGAGCAACCAGTTCGCGCCGACCCCGCTGACACCCACGGAGCTCGCCGCGGTGCGCCCACCCTCGGGGCTCGCCGGCAAGCCCGGACGGACGCTGGTGGCGGTGCTCGACACGCTCGTCGACCTCAACCGCCAGGTGATCGCGGCGACGCTGCAGGCCAATGGGGAACTCCCCAGCGGCTCGAGCTTCGGCGGCCTGCACGGCGGCTACGCCAAGCTCAGCTCTTCGGCGGCCACCCTCAGCGACTTCTCGCTCGTGCCGGGGGTCGAGCTCAGCGCCACGTTCCCTGTGCACCACGGTGAGCTGCAGACCAGCACGATCCGCATCTCCGGTTCGCAGGCCTCAGCCGGAAGCGTGCGTTTCGGAGCGACCTCGACGCACGTCACCGGCACGCTCGGCGGCAGGCGCTTCGACGTGAGCCTCGCCAGGGTCAGGCTCGCGCGAACAGGCTCGCGCGAATGGCCCTCGCGCGCAGCGATCAGCGCGCTGCTCAAACGCCGCGGCGCGCGTGCGCTCGGCGGGCAGCCGCTGTTCTCGCGGCTACCCTGAGCAGGTGCCAAACGCGCTAGCGCAGGAGACCTCGCCGTACCTTCGCCAGCACGCTGAGAACCCTGTCGACTGGCTGCCGTGGGGAGCGCGGGCGCTCGAGCGGGCGCGCACCGAGGACAAGCCGCTGCTGGTCTCGATCGGGTACTCCGCATGCCATTGGTGCCACGTGATGGAGCGCGAGTCCTTCGAGGATGCGAACACGGCAAAGCTGATGAACGAGGCCTTCGTCTGTGTCAAGGTCGATCGCGAGGAGCGACCGGACATCGACGCCCTGTACATGGAGGCTGTGCAGGGAATGACCGGCCACGGCGGCTGGCCGCTGAACGTGTTCCTCACCCCCGAGCAGCTGCCGTTCTACGGCGGCACGTACTTCCCGCCAGACGCTCGACACGGCATGCCCGCATGGACACAGGTGTTGCAGGCGATCGCCGAGTCCTGGGACTCCGGCCGCGCGGAGATCCGCGCCGGCGGGGAGCGCCTGCGCGAGCGCCTGTCCGGGGGAGCGCGGCTGTCCCCGTCGAGCGAGCCGCTGCAGCAGAGCTCTCTCGAGCAGGCGATCGCCGGGCTGAACCAGAGCTTCGACGCGCGTAACGGCGGGTTTGCAAGCGCGCCGAAGTTTCCCCAGGCGCCGGTGCTTGAGTTCCTGCTGTTGGGCGCGGGGCGCTCGATGGCGCTGAGCACGCTGCACGCGATGGCCAGCGGCGGTATCCACGACCAGCTCGGCGGCGGCTTCGCTCGCTACAGCGTCGATGCGAGCTGGACGGTGCCGCACTTCGAGAAGATGCTCTACGACAACGCGCTGCTGGCGCGCGCCTATCTGCATGCCTCGCAGGCTGCGCCTGCCGACAAGCGGCTACGCGAGGTGTGCGAAGACACGCTCGATTGGGCACTACGCGAGATGGGCGGGCCGGAGGGCGGCTTCTACAGCGCGCTCGACGCGGACTCCGAGGGCGTCGAGGGCCGCTACTACGTATGGAGCGTCGGGCAGCTCGCAGAGGTGCTCGGCGAGGATGCACAGATCGCGAGCGCGTGGCTCGGTGTCACGCAGGAAGGCAACTTCCAAGATCCTCATCATCCGCAGGCGGGGCTGAACGTCCTGACCGACCGTGGCGTCGATCCCGACGATCTGGCGCGCAAGCGGATTCGCGAGCGCCTGCTGGCGGCGCGCGCGCGCCGTGTGCGCCCAGCGCTCGATGACAAGCGCCTCACGAGCTGGAACGCGCTCATGATCAGCGCCCTCGCCGAGGCCGGCGCCGCGCTCAAGCAGCCTCGCTATCTGGACGCCGCACGCGCGTGCGCCGGCTTCCTTCAGACGCAGATGCGTGACGATCGTGGACGCCTGCTGCGGAGCTACAACGACGGCCACGCCAAGATCGACGCCTACCTCGAGGACCACGCCTTCCTGCTGGAGGCGTTGATCGCGCTGTTTGAAGCGACCTGCGAGGAGCGCTGGTTCCAGCAGGCGAGGACGCTCGCCGACGAGATCATCGCCCGCTTCGCCGATACCGACGGGGGCGGCTTCTACTCGACGGCATCTGACGCCGAAGCGCTGATCGTCAGGCGCAAGGACCTCGAGGACTCCCCCATCCCGTCGGGGTCCTCGAGCGCTGCCGTCGGCCTGCTGCGCCTCGCGCAGCTCACCGGCGACACGGACTACGAGCGCCACGCACTCGGCACGATCACGCTCGTCGCCGAGATCGCGCCGCGCCATCCCACCGCGTTTGGGCACATGCTGCAGGCGATGCACTGGCAGCTCGCGCCCGCGCGCGCGATCGCGTGCGCCGTGCCGGGCGCCGCCCAGCTCAGCGGGTAATTTCGAATTCGACGCTGGCCAACTGTGATCGACCGTCGCTGTTGCTGGCGCTGAGCACCGCTACGTAGCGCCCTGTGTTGCATGTTGCGCAACACGCTACACTCTTGGTATGCTGCGCCCGACAGACCTTTACGTACTAGCAGGAGCCCTAGCCAACCAGGGGGACACGTGGTCATTGCGCGACCTAGCCGAGAAGCTGTTCGTGGATCACACCGTCGTGAGCCGTGCGCTCAAGCGCACCGAGGAAGCCGGTCTGTACCAGTCCGCTGAGCGACGAGTGAACGCCGCCAATTTCGCGGAGCTCATGATCCACGCCGCCCGCTTCATCGCGCCCGCTCCTCTCGGTGGGATGACGCGGGGATTCAACGCGGCATGGGCTGCCAGACCGATCTCCGACCTGATCCGCCAAGCGGGCGATGAACCATCACCGGTCTGGCCAAGCGCTCTAGGCGTAAACCGAGGCCAGACACTCGAGCCACTTCACCCCGGCGCCATAGGCGCATCCGCCGATCCGACGCTAGCTGCGCTGCTCGCGATTATCGACTGTCTTCGGGCAGGCGATGCACGCGTGAGGAGGGTGGCCGCGTCGGCTCTTGAGGATGAGCTCGCTCGTGTGTTGGATCGCACCGTGTTGTGAGCGCCGAGCTGATCGAGGCTGCCGCTGAGGCACTCGGCCCGCTCTTGTCTGATGTGGTGTTCCTCGGCGGTGCGAGCATCCACTTGTGGATCAGCGACCCGGCAGCGCCCGCGACGCGCGCCACCAACGATGTCGACGTCATCAGCGCGGTCGCGGGAAAGGTCGGGTATTACAAGCTAGGTGAGCGATTGCGCGAACGCGGCTTCAGCGAGGACAGCGATTCGCCCGTCATTTGCCGGTGGCACCACACCGAGACGGGCCTCGTGCTGGACGTCATGCCAGCCGATGCGAACGTGCTCGGGTTTTCGAACGAGTGGTACGAGCGTGCAATCGCAATGTCCGTCGAGTTGTCGCTGCCAAACGGGATGAAGATTCGGGCAGCGACGCCACCGAGCATAGTCGCAACGAAGCTGGCCGCGTGGCACGGTAGGGGGAACCACGACATGCTTGGAAGTCTCGACCTCCATGACGTTCTCGTCCTCATCGATGGGCGGGAGGAGCTTATCGCCGAGATCAATCAGGAGCCGGTACTTTCGCGCTACATCACTAAGGAACTAACTGCGCTCCGCAGCAATCCGTACTTCATCTACCTCACAGAAAGCGCGCTCCACGGTTACGGAGCGCTTGTTGCCTCGCGCGCCGAGGAGGTACATCGACGGATCGAGGCGATCATCGCATCTGCCGCGAGTTAGGAATCGCACAGGCGATCGGCCGCGCCGGCGCCAGGTGCCGGTGAAGCGCCTGCTAAAGGATCGCCAGGTAGCGGTCGAGCTCCCACTGCGTGACGTTCACGCGGTAGTCATCCCACTCCTGGCGCTTGATCTCGACGTAGCGGTTGAACATGTGCTCGCCGAGCGTGCGCAGCACGAGCTCTGACTCGGCCGTCAGCTCGATCGCCTCGCCGAGGCTCTCAGGCAGCTGCTCGACGCCCAGGCGTCGGCGTTCCTCGCCGGGCAGGTGGTAGAGGTTCTTCTCCATCGGCTCCGGCAGCTCATAGCCCTTCTCGATCCCCTCCAGGCCGGCCTGCAGCAGCGCCGCGAACGTCAGATACGGATTGCACGCCGGATCCGGACAGCGAAGCTCCATCCGCGTCGCCTTCTCGCGGCCCGGGTGATACAGCGGCACGCGCACGAGCGCCGAGCGGTTGCGCCGCGACCACGCCACGTACACCGGCGCCTCGAAGCCTGGAACGAGGCGCTTGTAGGAGTTGACCCACTGCGCGAAGATCGAGCAGATCTCGCGCGCGTGCTTGAGCTGGCCGGCGATGAAGGCCTTGCCGACGTCGGACAGGAAGTACTGGTCATCGGCGTCGAAGAACGCGTTCTTGCCGTCCGCGAACAGCGATTGGTGCGTGTGCATGCCCGAGCCGTTCTCGCCGAACAGCGGCTTCGGCATGAAGGTCGCGTGCCAGCCGTACTTCATCGCGTACTCCTTGACCGTGATGCGGTAGGTCATGCAGTCATCTGCCATCTTCAGCGCGTCCGCGTAGCGCATGTCGATCTCATGCTGGGAGGGCCCGACCTCGTGGTGGGTGTACTCGACGTGGATCCCGAGCTGCTCGAGCGCGAGCACCGTCTCGCGGCGCACGTCCGAGCCGGCGTCGAGCGTCGTCAGGTCGAAGTAGCCGCCTTCGTCGAGCACCTCGGTCGAGCGCGAGTCTTTGAAGAGGAAGTACTCGAGCTCAGGGCCGACGTTGAAGGTGTCGAAGCCCATCTCCTTCGCTCGCTGCAGGGCGCGGCGAAGCACGTGGCGCGGATCGCCCTCATACGGCGTTTTCTCGGGCGTGATCACGTCGCAGAACATGCGCCCCACGCCCTGCTCCTCCGGGCGCCACGGCAGCACCGAGAAGGTGCTCGGGTCGGGCATCGCGATCATGTCGGACTCCTCGATCGCGTTGAAGCCCGTGATCGAGGATCCGTCGAAGCCCATTCCCGCTTCGAAGGCGTCGTCGAGCTCTGCCGCGTTGATCGAGAACGACTTCAGCTGGCCGAGGATGTCGGTGAACCAGAAGCGAATGAAGCGGATGTTGCGCTCCTGCACGAGCGCCTTCACGTCCTCCGCGGTCTTCGGCTCCTCCGGCATCCAGACCGGACCCTAACCCATGTCCGGCGCCAGCCGGTATCGACGTTTGGCCAAACCGGCTAGTGGTGGCCGGCAACGGCGGCTACGAAGTCGGCGACGTCTTCGGCTTCCTTGCCTACGTAGAGGTGGGCCGGCATGTTCCCCTGGCCGTGCGCCTGGCCTTCGTGGATCGTGTCAAGCACGAATTCCCGGCGCCTCGCCGGTTCGATCTCTTTGCCGACGAGCACGTCGAGGTCAGGGCCGATGCGCCCGACCGACTTGACCGCTGCGAGCGTGTGGCAGACGGTGCAGGAGTGCGCAAACAGTTCGCGCCCTTTCACCTCGTTCCCGTTCAGGTGCACGCCCACGGCTTCGCTGGCCTTGTGCTCCGCGTTGAACGCGAGCACGATCGCCGGCACGATCAATCCAAAGGCGAACGCAACGATGACCGTCAGCGTGACTCCGCGCCGACCGAGCTTCGATTCCGTGTCCATGAGGGCGGGAAGATATCGGGTGGCGCCGCAGAACGTGCCTACGACGCCCGTCCCCCCTCGCGATCCAGGCGCGAACGCGACGTGCATCCGGCGCGCCGGCGCCGCGCTAACCTGGGAACGAGACCGAGCGCAAGGATGTGAACGCTGCCGTGAACCTCTTCAGACGCCTCCCCCTCCTACGGCTGCTGCTTCTGTGTGCGGTGCTCGTGGTCGTCGGCGCGTCCGCAACGGCGATCGCCTTCGCGCTCGACGCGGGGCCGACGCCGCCTCCCAAGCCCCTCGCCGAAGCGATCCACGACGCGCTCACGGGCTCCGCCGGGAGCTCGATCGAAGGCGTCAGCGCGAACATCACGCTGAGCAATCATCTCCTGGAAGGCGCCAGCCTGGCGAGCGGTGGCGGGAGCGCCGGCGAATGGACCTCCAGTCCGCTCGTCAGCGGAGCATCCGGGCGGCTGTGGATCGCCAAGGACGGAGACATGCGCCTGGAGCTGCAGTCCCAGCAGGGTGACACCCAGATCCTCTACGACGGGCACACGCTGCAGCTCTATGACGCGGCCACGAACACGCTCTACCGCTATACGCCCCCCATCCACGAAGGCAACGGCGAAGCCGATATCCAGGTTGCCGTGCCAAGCGCGTCGGCTCGGGCCCACGAACCCCCCAGCGTCGCCAAGATCGAAGAAGCGATTGCCCATCTGAGCAAGCACGCGGACGTGTCGGGCGCAACGCCCACCGACGTTGCCGGCCAGCCCGCCTACACCGTGCGCGTGTCCCCCAAGGAAAGCGGGAGCCTCTTGGCTGGCGTCGAGCTCTCCTTCGACGCCGCCAACGGCGTGCCGCTACGCGCCGCGATCTACTCCACGTCCAGCTCCTCGCCCGCGATCGAACTCGCGGCCAGCTCGATCTCCTATGGCCCGGTCTCGCAATCGGTGTTCGCCTTCACGCCGCCACCGAGCGCGAAGGTCGAGGAAGTCAGGCCTCGCCGTGAGAGCAGCGCAGAAGCGTCCAAACCGCCGACGCACAAGCCGGACATCACGACCCACGGACACGGCATCTCCTCGATCGCGGTGATCGCGCAGGAAGCAAAGCCCGGGAGCCAGACGAGCTCGAGCGAAGCGCCCGACGGACTGCCGAAGGTCACGATCAACGGCGTCGAGGCGAGCGAGCTGCGCACCGAGCTCGGCACGGTGCTGAGCTTCGAGCGCTCGGGAGTCCGCTACCTGCTGTTGGGCGCCGTCCGCTCAGCAGCGGTCGAAGAAGTCGCTCGAGGCCTGTAGCGGTGGCCGAGGCGGCCCCGCCCGCGGGCGAGGAGGTCCCGCCGGTCAGGACGCGGGGGCTGGTCAAGCGCTACCGGGAGCTCCTCGCGGTCGATCACATCGACCTGAACGTGCGCCACGGCGATATCTATGGCTTCCTCGGCCCCAACGGTGCCGGCAAGACCACCACGCTGCGCATGATCCTCGGGCTGATCACACCCACCGAGGGCACCGCCGAGCTGTTCGGGCGCGACCCCATGCGCCACGGGGCGCGCGCGCTGGAGGGCGTCGCGGGCTTCGTCGAGGCGCCGCGCTTCTACCCCTACCTCAGCGGGCGCAAGAACCTCGAGCTGCTGGCTGCGCTCGACGGCGACGGCGCGGGCGCACGAATCGACGAGGTGCTCGACGTGGTCGAGCTTGCCCCGCGCGCCAAGCACAAGGTCGGCGGCTACTCACACGGCATGCGCCAACGGCTGGGCATCGCGGCGGCCCTGCAGCGTCGCCCGCGCCTGTTGATCCTCGATGAGCCGGCGACCGGTCTCGACCCGGCCGGTATGCGCGACATGCGCACACTGATCCGCCGTCTCGCCGCGGAAGCGATCACGGTCCTGCTCTCCAGCCATCAGCTGCCGGAGGTGCAGGAACTCTGTGACCGCGTCGCGATCGTCGACAGCGGCCGCGTCGTCTACGAGGGCGCGCTCGCAGACCTGCGCCGCCAGGGCGGTGCCGGCTACCGGCTGCGCACGAGCGACGACGCGCGCGCGCTCGAGATCGCGCGTGCCCAGGACGGCATCGACCACGCGGCGCTCGGCGAGCATGGCCTGGCCTTCCAGGCACAGGAGCACGACGTCGGCGAGCTCTCGCTCGCGCTCGGCGAGGCGGACGTCGCGATCCTCGCGCTGACGCCTGAGCTCGCGACGCTCGAGGATCTCTTCTTCAGGCTCACCGAGGGCCCCGGCGAAGCACAGCGACCGGCACTGGCGATCGGATGAGCAGCGCGACGTCGGTGCCGTTCGCCCCGGCGTCAGTGCCCGCGCGCGTGCGGCGCCCGTCGACGCTGACGGTATACCGCTGGGAGCT
Source organism: uncultured Solirubrobacteraceae bacterium (assembly GCA_963759265.1). Taxonomy (GTDB): domain Bacteria; phylum Actinomycetota; class Thermoleophilia; order Solirubrobacterales; family Solirubrobacteraceae; genus Palsa-744. The sequence goes on along the minus strand of CAVWYR010000001.1, from coordinate 1,863,919 downwards.
GCGCAAGCTGGCCTCGCAGATACGCACATACCTCGGCCTGGGGCTGCTGATCCTGCTGACGTTGGTGTTCGTCGTGTTCGAGAGCCTCCACCACGGCGCCAACCGCGGCGGAAACATCTTCGCTACAGAGATCACGCAGTCCGGCCTGGCCACACCAGTGCTGATGCTGCTCTTCATGTCCGGCTTCTTCCTGCCGCTCGTGGCCGCGCTCGTCTCGGGCGACATCGTCGCCAACGAGGATGGCAACGGCACGCTCAAGACGATCCTCACGCGGTCGGTCGATCGCGGACAGGTGTTCGCCGCGAAGACCCTCGCGGCGATGTCTTACGCGGCGACCGCCGTATTCCTGTCGGCAGGCGTGGCGAGCGTCGCAGGGATCGCTTCCTGGGGCTTTCACCCGGTCAGGACCTTCTCCGGGACGGTCGTCTCGGCACCGGAAGCACTGCTGCTCGTGTTCGCCGCCAACGCCGTCTACCTGATCCCGTTGTTCGCGCTCGTCGGCATCGGCGTGCTGTTCTCCACCGCCACCCGCAACAGCGCGGCGGCGGTCGTCGCCACGATCGGCCTCGTGATCCTGCTTTTCATCATCGCCGAGATACCGGGGCTCGAAGGCATTCGGCCGTATCTGCTCACGGAACAGTTCCAGAACTGGCAGGGGCTGTTGCGCACGCCGACCGACTGGGCGCCGATCGCCCATTCGGCGTGGGTGAGCGCGCTGTACGGCGTCCCGGCCCTGTTCGGCGCCTACCTGGTGCTCCTGCGCCGCGACGTCGCCGGCGGCTAGCTCCCGGCGCTCGATCCGGCCGCTGCGCCACGCGTTTTGCAGATCTAAAGCGAGGTCCGCGTTTGCGCCGATGTGCTCCCCAGTTCCCTCGAGACTGGAGCAGGAAATGCAGACAAGCGCGAAGCAGGCAGTCAGGCCGTCGGCACTGGAGGTGCTCTCGACCTGGCAGGAGTATCGACGGAGCGGCGACCCTCGGCTGCGTGACCAGCTGATCTTCGCGTTCATGCCGATGGCCAGGCACATCGTCTATCGCAAGATCCGCGAGGTCCCCGCCCACTGCGACGTCGAGGACTTCCTGTCGTGCGGTCTGGAGGCCCTGATCCAGGCGATCGAGCGTTATGACCCCGCCAAGGGCGCGACCCTCGAACAGTACGCGTGGACACGCATCCACGGCGCCGTGCTCGACGAGCTGCGCCGCCACGACTGGGCGCCGCGCTCACTGCGACGCGATGAGCGCGCGATCAACAACGCCCGCGAGAGCTTCGTCTCGGCGCACGAGCGCCAGCCCAGCCGCGAGGAGCTCGCAGCGCGGGTCGGGATGACGCCGACCGAGCTGCGCAAGCGTCTGGACCAGGTGGCGCTCGCGGAGGTCGGCTCGCTCAACAGCGTCGTTCGCTCTGAGGAGGACGCGGCGCTCGAGCGCATCGACACGCTCGAGAGTCCCGACAAGGACCTCGATCCCGTCTCGCACGCAGAGCGCCAGGAAGCCAAGGCGCGTTTTCGCCAGGCCTTCGCGCAACTGTCCAAGCAGGAGCGCGCTGTTGCGGTGCTGCTGTACGTCGAGGACTGGACGCTGCGCGACATCGGCGAGCGTCTAGGCGTGTCCGAGAGCCGCATCTCCCAGATCCACACCCAGCTGCGCCGCCGCCTCTACGAACAGCTCTCCGGTGAGCTTGCGCTGTTCGCTGAGCTCAGGTGACCTCGGCGGGAAGCTCCACGATCGAGAGCTCGACGTCGCCCATCAGGCGCCTGGCCTCGCGCGGATCGATCAAGCCAGCGCCCAGGCGCGCGGTCGACTCCGCACCGCACGCGACGCCGAAGCGCAGGCACTGGTCGGGCGCGCGCCCTTCGTAGCGCGCCGCGAGATACCCAGCCAGAAAGGCGTCGCCCGATCCGCTTCTGGCCACCGGCTCGCGGGGCTCGATGCGCGCGCGCTTCAACAGTCTCTGGCCGTCGACGAGCATGTGTGCAACGCAACCGTCGGGGAGCGTCATGATCGCCGCGCGCGGCCCGAGCGCAGCGATCTCCGCCACCGCCAGGGAGCGCTCATCCTCGCTGGCGAACTCGTGGCCGACGAGCTCCTCGGCCTCGAGCACGTTCGGGGAGACGACGTCGGGTTCGGCGCGAACGGCCTGACGCAGAGGCTCGCCGTCGGTGTCGACGACGGTGATCACGTCGAGGCGCTCGAGATCGCGTATCAGCGACGCGTACATGTCGGGCTCGACGCCGCGCGGTAGCGAGCCGGCGAACACTACGATCGCAGCCCCGCGCGCGAGGTACAGCAGCTTGTCGCGGAACAGCTCGACCTCTCGGGTTGACACCGACGGCCCGCGTTCGTTGATCTCGGTCTGCGCGCCGGTGGTCGGATCGAGCACCGAGGTGTTCGTGCGCGACTCCTCGCGAGTGCGCACGAAGTCGTTGAGGATCGACTCCTCGGTCAGCTGCTCGACGATGTGCGTGCCGGTCGCGCCGCCCGCGAAGCCGGTTGCGATCACGGGCTGGCCGAGCGCCTTCAACGTGCGCGCGATGTTCACGCCCTTGCCGCCGGCCATCGTGCGCTGGTCGACTGTGCGGTGGCGCCTGCCGAGCCTGAAGTTCGGCACCGCTAGCGACTTGTCGATCGCCGCGTTGAGCGTGACCGTGATGATCATCCTTACTCCCTACCCTCGTTGCGGCCCGCCCGAACGGCAGAAGATGCCCTGACGTGCACGACACCAAGGCTAGCGGAAGCGATCGGATAGCTCCCAAGCGCTCGCGCGCAGGCGCTCAGCCTCCGCTCGAGCCGCCGCGGCCGGCTCGCCGCCGGCGACTTGATGGGCTGCGGCGATGCTGCGCGAGGCCGAAATCAAGCCGCCTGCGCGGCCCGGCGCGAACGCCGCGGCAAGCTCCTCGACGCGGCCTCCCTGCGCACCCACGCCGGGGAGCAGGAACGGCGCGTTTCCCATCAGCTCGCGCGCCCGCTGAAGATGGCCAGGCTCGGTCGCGCCGACAACTGCGCCCACGTCGCTGAGGCCGGCCTCGCCGATGCCGTCCGCGCCAAGCCGGTCGACGAGCATCGCGATCCGTTCCCACATCGTCCCGGAGTCGGCCAGCGGCAGGTCCTCGAAGTCGGCGGCGCCGGGGTTCGAGGTGCGCACCAGCACCAGCACGCCGCTGCCGAGGAGGCGGGCAGCACTGACAAACGGCTCGACCGCGTCGCCACCCATCAGCGGGTTGACGGTCGCGAGGTCGGCGCGCAGCCCGTCGATGTGGCCGAACGGGCTGTCGGCGCCGCCGAGCAAGGCGCCGGCATACGCCTGTGCGGTGACGTCGATGTCGCCGCGCTTGCCATCGACGATCACCAGCAGGCCGGCACCGCGCGCGTGAGCGATCACCGCTTCCAACGCCGCCCAGCCGGCCGCGCCGAGCAGCTCGAAGCGAGCGAGCTGGGGCTTGACGGCCACGCACGCCAGTCCCGCCGCGTCGATCAGCGCGCGGCAGTGCCTGACGATGGCATCGGCGGCCGCCTGCGCTGGCCGCGGCGTCTCCGACCCGCCCGCGCGGGCCTGCGATTCACGCCCATCGGCCAGCGGCCACAAGGCGCGTGGATCCGGGTCCAGGCCGAGCACCACCTGCGACTCGCGCTCGAGAACTCGAGCGGCCAGCGTGTCGCCGAAAGAGCCTTTCGCCGTCAGCGACCCTTCACCGCGCTCTTGAGACCGCTGCCGGCCGTGAAGCGCGGTACCCGCGAAGCGGCGATCTGGATTCGCTCGCCCGTGCGCGGGTTCACCCCAACGCGCGCACCGCGATCGCTCACATGGAACTTCCCGAATCCCGACACGGTCACCTCACTGCCGCGACGCAGAGCATCCTCGACGGTGGCCAGCACAGCGTCGACCGCGCGTGAGGCATCCTGCTTGGTCAGCTCGGCGCGGTCGGCCACCTGGTCGACCAGCTCGGACTTTGTCACTTCGCCCTCCTCGTTCGTGAAACCGTTGCCACGAAGCTAACAGCGCGTGCGGACAGGCGCATCCGCAACAATACGCCGATGGCGATCGCCCGCATCGCGTGGCTGGTGACGGTGCTCGTCGCGCTGATCACCGCGCTGCTGCTGCTGCTTTCCGGCTACGTCGGCTACGCGGGGCTCGGCGTGGCCGTCGCCGCCTCGGCGGCGATCAACCTGCTCTAGACGCCGTCGCGCTCGAACACCGCCGGCCTCGCTCTCCAGTGCGTCAGGATCACAACTCCTAGACGACCGCGCTGGCGTTCCCCTCCAGCCAGCGCAGTAGCGCCCGCGCCGCGCGGCCGCGGTGACTGATGGCGTCCTTCTGCTCGTCGCTGAGCTCCGCCATGGTCAGCCCCTGAGGGCCTTCGTCGGGGAGGAACGCGGGGTCGTAGCCAAAGCCCCGTTCGCCCCTGGGCACCTCCGCCAGCCGCCCCGAGCAGCGACCCTCGAACAGATGCTCCGAGCCGCTCTGAGGATCGACGTGGGCGATCACGCAGACGTACTCCAGCGCGCTGGCGGCGGGCGCCTCGCGCAGCAGCTTCTCGAGGTTCTGCTCGTCGCTGGCGTGCTCGCCGGCGTAGCGCGCGGAGTACACGCCCGGCGCGCCGCCGAGCGCGGCGGCGCAGATGCCGGAGTCATCGGCGATGCTGACGCGCCCGGTGCTCTCGGCCGCCGCGCGCGCCTTGCCGAGCGCGTTCGCGGCGAACGTATCGCCGTCCTCAGGGGGCATCACGACCGTGTCGGGGAGCGCTTCGATCTCCAAGCCGCGGGCGGCTGGGGCGCCGTCGAGCAGCCGCGCGAACTCGCGGCGCTTGTGCTCGTTGTGCGTTGCAAGCAGCAGCTTCAACTGCCTGCGGCGATCGCCTGCTGCTGGCTCGCGCGCAGGCTCTCGATCCCGCTCGCCGCGAGCGCCAGCAGCTCGTCGAGGTGCGCGCGCGAGAGCGGCGTGCGCTCGGCCGTGGCCTGCACCTCGACAAGCCCGTCGCCGCCGGTCATGACGACGTTCGCATCGACCTCGGCGATCGAGTCCTCGGAGTAGTCGAGGTCGAGCAGCGCGACACCGTCGAGCATCCCGCAGGAGACGGCAGCGACAGACTCTTTCAGCGGCGAGCGCTCGAGCCGCCCCTCGCCCTGCAGGCGCGTGCACGCGAGCGCAAGCGCAACGTAGGCGCCTGTGATCGACGCGCAGCGCGTGCCGCCGTCGGCCTGCAGCACGTCGCAGTCGAGGTAGATCGTGCGTTCGCCGAGAGCGTCGAAGTCGACGACCACCCGCAGCGAACGGCCGATCAGGCGCTGAATCTCGACCGTACGCCCGTCCTGGCGCCCGCGCGTGGCGTCGCGTTGCTTGCGCTCCCCCGTCGAGGCAGGCAGCATGCCGTACTCGGCCGTGACCCAGCCGCGGCCCTTGCCCGTCATCCAGCGCGGCACGCCCTCCTGCGCCGAGGCGGTGCAGATCACACGGGTCTCACCGGCCGAGATCAGCGCCGAGCCGGTCGCCGTGCGCACGAACCCTGACTCGATCGTGATCGGACGCAGCCCGTCCGCTGCACGACCGTAGCTGCGCGCGCTTGGCTGACCGTCCATGGGGCCATCATTCCAGAGCGCTACGGTCGAAGGATCTTGCGTGCGCTGGTGCTCTCCAACATGCTCCCCGACGCCGAGCATCCCGAGCGCGGGCGCTTCGTGCGCGATCAGGTCGCGGCGCTGCGAGAGCTCGACGGAGTGGAGGTCGAGCTTTGTGAGTTCCCGCCCGGCTGGCAGTCGCTGGCGCGCGCCCCGCTGCATCTGCGGCGCCGCTTCGGCGCCCGCCGCGGGACCGGCGGGCGCGAGCACGCAGCTCGCTTCGACGTGGTGCACGCCCACTTCGGCCTCACCGCCTGGCCTGCGCTCGCGGTGCCTGCACGCGTGCGCGCCCTGACGGTCCACGGCACCGACGTTCGCCACCCGCGCACGCGTGTGGCAACGGCGTGTGCATTGCCGCTGATCGACCTGCTCGCCGCCGCTTCCGCATCGCTCGCTCAGGAACTGCCCGGCGAGAGGGCACGCCGACGCGCGCAGGTGCTCCCGTGCGGTGTCGACATCGAGCGCTTCCAACCGCTGCCCCGCGCGCAAGCGCGCGTCGAGCTCGGCCTCAGCCCCGGCCGGGCGTACGTCCTGTTCCCGGCCGATCCGTCCCGTCCCGAGAAGCGCCACGATCGCGCGCTCGCGCTCGCCGAGGCGACAGGCGTGGAGCTGCTCACGCTCGGCGCCGTCGAGCCCGAGCGGGTGCCCCTGTGGGTCAACGCCGCCAACGCCGTGCTCGTGCCGTCCGAACGCGAGGGCTTCGGGCTGGCGGTGTTGGAGGCGCTCGCCTGCGATGTGCCCGTCCTCGCCACGCCGGTCGGCATCCACCGCGAAGCGCTCGACGGCATCGCGGGAACGCTCTGCGAGCCGTTCGACCCGGCCCGCTGGAGGGCCGCGCTCGAGCCGCACCTGCGCGAGCCGGACCCGCGCATCGCGGGCCGGCTCAGCGCCACTCGCTACTCGGCGGAGGCGATGGCGACTCGCGTCGTCGATGCATGGCGCGCGGCGCTGCAGCGCTGAGGCTGCGGGCTGGGTAATACGGACCGGCCAGCTGGGTAGCATGGATCTGCCGTGGATCAGACAACTGGCACGAACCCCATAGTCAGCCCAGCACAGGCGTCGGACGAGGGCCAACCGGCCGGCGCCGCCTCGATGCCAGGCGCCGAGGGCTTCCGATCGCGCGGTAGCGCACGGCGCCGCGCGCGGTATCTGCGCAAGGCGCGCGAGCTCGGCTATCGCGATCTCGGCGGCCTCGTGTTCAACCTGCACCGCTTCGGCCAGCGCAACGACGCCCTCGTGCTCGCCAAGCTGACGGGAATCGGTCACATCGACACGGAACTGCGCGCGCTCGAAGACGTGCTCCACGAGCGCCAACCCGTGACGGTGCTGCGCGAGGCGGGCATCACCGCATGCCCTCGCTGCGCGGCCATGCACAGCAGCGAAGACGGCTACTGCCCGAACTGCGGGCTCGCCGTCGGGCGTAACGCGGAACTGCCGGTCGCCGCCGCGACACCGCCTGCGTCCGTCGAGGCCGAACCGCCGACGGCCTCCCAGGCGCCCGCCGCCGCTCCCACAACAACAGCGACACCCGACTCGGCTGCGGCGCCCACGCCGCTCCCCGCCCCTGCCTCCCCGCCCCCACCCGCGGACGCCTCGGATGAGACATCCCCGTCGAGCGCCGCGACGGCGACCGGCGTCGCATCCAGCCCACGAGTCGGGCGCTCTCCGGCACCGCCGAGCGCGTCGGGCACGAGCAGCGGACCGATCGAGGAGGATGGGCCAACCGAAATCCTCGGTCCGCCGGTGTCTGGATCATGAGCGTCGCAACACCGCCCGCGCCAGGCGGCGGCCCGCCGGTCGGCGCACCCGCGCCCTCACCGTCGCGCGAGGCCTGCCCCCTGTGCGGCACACCTCTGCAGCGAGATCAGGAGTGGTGTCTTCACTGTGGCGCCGCGGCGCGCACGCGGCTCGCGCCATCGCCACGTTGGAAGTGGCCGATCGTCACGTTCGCGATCGTCGTGGTGCTCTCGCTGGGAGTGCTCGCCGCCGCGCTCGTCCACCTCGCCGGCGGCTCATCGTCAAACGCACCCGCGATCACGAGGACCGTCACCGCGGCCGCCTCGGTCGCCGGCACCGCGACGGGCGTAGCGACGGCGCCGACCGGCACATCCTCAGCGACGACCGGAAAAGCGCAGGCCAACAAACCCGCGAGCGCGGGCGCGGGCGCGCCCAAAGCCGCAACCGGCGCGCCGCGAACCAGCGTCGCGCCGGCGCCGAGCTCCGGGCGCCGCGCCGCGCCACCCGCCTTCGGGCAGAAACTCAGCCCGAAGAACCGCAGAGAAATCGGACGGGCGATCAGAGAACAGCTGCGCAAGTCTTCGCACGGCAAACTGCTGCCCTCGCCAAACACCGAATGACCACCAGCCGGTAAGCGGCGCCAAACGCTCGCCGCGCCGGGCGGGCGCCGACGCGGGCGGGCCGTCGGTGCGCGGCAAGATACGGTTCCCGCGATGCCCGTCCTTCCCTCGGCGAGGAGCCACGAGGTCGACGTCGCGGTCGTGGGCGCAGGCGCGGCCGGGCTCTACGCCGCGATATGCGCCGCACGCGAGCACGCCAGCGTGGTGCTCATCTCGGCGACGCCCCTCGCTCAGACCGCCAGCTACTGGGCCCAGGGCGGCCTCGCCGCGGCGCTCGCGTCAGACGACAGCTTCGAGCTGCACCTCCGTGACACCGAGCTCGCCGGTCGCGCGCTGGTACGGCGCTCGGCCGCGGAAACGCTCGTGCGCGAGGCGCCGGCGCGCGTTGCCGACCTGCAGGCGCTCGGGGTGCGCTTCGACGCCGATCGCTTCGGTCAGCTCGCGCTCGGCTTGGAGGGCGGGCATTCGGTCAGGCGCGTGGTCCACGCCGGTGGCAGCGCAACCGGGCGACGCGTCGTGCGCCAGCTCTCCGCACTCGCGGCCGAAGAGCCCCGCATCGAGGTCTTCGAGGGCGCGCGCGCACAGGCGCTGTGGCGATCGGAGGATCGCTGCCGCGGCCTGATCTGCGAGGACGGACGCCTCGTCACCGCGCGTGCCGTCGTCGTCGCGACCGGCGGCGCTGCAGCCCTCTGGTCGCGCACCACCAACCCCCCGGGCTCCCAGGGGATCGGCGTGCTGCTCGCGCACGCCGCCGGTGCCGCGCTGGCTGATCTTGAGCTGTTGCAGTTTCATCCAACCGCGGTAATCGGCATTCCCGGACGCGAGGGCTTCCTCGTCACCGAGGCGATCCGCGGCGAGGGCGCGACCCTGCACGACCGCAGCGGTGAGCGCTTCGTCGACGAGCTCGCGCCCCGCGACGAGGTCTCACGAGCGATCCAGGCGCTGCTCGAGCAGAGCGGGGAGAGCTCGGTCGGCCTCGACATGCGCTCGATCGACCCAGCCCACTTCCCGAACGTCGTCGCCTCGCTGCGCGAAGCCGGCATCGACCCCACGCTCGAGCTCGTTCCGGTCGCGCCCGCCGCTCACTACATGATGGGAGGGATCGTCACCGACCTGAACGCCCGCTCGACGCTGCCCGGCCTGTATGCCGTCGGCGAGTCCGCGTGCACCGGCTTGCACGGCGCCAACCGACTGGCCTCGAACTCGCTCAGCGAGTGCTTCGTGTTCGCCCGTCGTGCCGTCACAGACGCGCTGTCGATGACCACCGCTGAGCTGGCGCCCCCAAGCGAGCTAGATCTGCAGGCCCTGCGCGAGCTCCCCGCGGTGCCCGTCGCGCAGGCTTCCACGCGCGCCGCGCTGTGGCGCGACGCCGGCGTCGTTCGCACCCACGAGGGCTTGACCCGGCTGCGGGAGGACCCGCACCCGCTCGCGCGCCTGATCGCGCACTGCGCGCTGACGCGCACCGAGAGCCGCGGCGCGCACCTGCGCGCCGACTACCCCGAGCGCGACCCAGCCCTCGACTTCCACCACGTCCTCGTCAGCGGCGGGGACGCGGTCGCCTGGCAGAGCTGGGCCTGAACCCGCGCCGAGCCGGACACAGCAGGCGTGAGCACGTTGAGCCGGTCACAGCGGGCGTGAGCACGCCCCGAAACGGGTAACAACCCGGTGTGAACCGCACGCCCCGGCGAAAGCCGCTTCCTAAGAAAATCGTTCGCTGCTCTTTAGGTCGATCCTTTCTAATGACTCGAGTGTTCTTGGTGATGGGACGGAAGGTTTAGGCAATACCGGCATCTATGGGAATGGCGGGTGTGCTCCAAACCAATAGACCAGAGCTAAGAGAGGGTGAGGAGTAGTCACCATGTATCAGTTCAGTCGAGCGATCTACAGGGAGCTTGCTCCCCAGATCCTTGCTTCACCACCCGGGGCTCCAGCGAGCGCCAATCATGCGGCGGTCCTTCGCGCCTGCGAGCAGGTCATCACCCGCTTGGCCACCGACCGCCACTACTTCGCGCGCCCCGCACGCACGTTGTTCCTCGACGTGCGCACGTACTTCCCGATGTCGGCCCAGGGCCATGTCCACCACGTGATCACGCGGTACATGGGCTACGCCCAGCTGTTCCTCACCGAACACCCCCACGAGGGCTACACAGCCGTCAGCGGCGCTCCGCCACAGTGCCGTGCGACGACGCGCAAGGGAGCCGCCTGCCAGCGCACGCCGCTTCCGCACAACGGCTACTGCCCCTCCCATCAGCATCTCGCCGACACCGAGGATCGCGAGCTGGCCGCCGCCTGAGCCGCTTGTAGGACCCCTGCTTGCGCGAGTTCGACCTCCCTGCTCGCGTGAGTCCGCCTAGCTTCGTAGCTCCCTGCTGCTCGCGTACGCTCCCGGGCATGCTCCTGGGCGTCGACGTCGGCGGCACCTTCACCGACGCCGTTCTCGTCGACGAGCACTCGGTCATCCACACCGCGAAGATCCCGACGACACCCTCCGAGCAGTCGGCGGCGGTGCTCAAGGCGGTGCGGCTGCTGCTGGCGCGCGCGGGGGCGAGCGCGGCGGACGTCGAGCGCTTCGCCCACGGCATGACGGTCGCCACAAATGCCCTGCTCGAGGGCCGCACCGCGCGAACGGCGCTGCTCGCGACGGCGGGCTTCACCGACGTGGTCGAGCTCGGCCGCCAGAATCGCGCCCACCTATATCGGCTGTGCGCCCACGCGCCCGCCCCGCTCGTGCCCGCAGATCTACGCTTCGGCGTTCCCGAGCGGATGGGACCGCACGGCCCGCTGCGCGAGCTCGACGGCGTCCCCGCCCGCGAGCTCGTAGCCGAGCTGGCTCGGGCACAGCCGCAGGCAGTGGCGATCTCGCTGCTGCACTCCTACGCCGATCCCTCTCACGAGCTCGCGATCGGGGCGATCGTCGCCGAGCTTGCTGGAGATGTCGCGATCTCGCTGTCCTGCGAGCTCGTCGGCACGTTCCGCGAGTACGAGCGAACCGCGACGACCGTCCTCGACGCCGCCCTCTCCCCTCTGCTGAGCTCATATCTGCAGCGGCTCACTCGCGACGCCGGCCTGCTCGGTCTGCCCGAGCCCCAGATCATGCAGTCCTCCGGCGGGCTCACCGACCCGCTCAACGCGGGCGCCCACGCCGCGCTCACGGTCCTCTCCGGCCCGGCTGGTGGTGTCGGCGGCGCGCTCGCGTTGGCCCGGCTGGCCGGCGAGTCGCACGTCCTCTGCTTCGACATGGGCGGCACCTCGTGTGACGTGTGCCTGATCGACGATGGGCGCGTGCCCGAGACCGCCGAGCGCCTGATCGCCGGCCGGCCGCTGTCGCTGCCCGCGCTCGACATCCACACGGTCGGCGCCGGCGGCGGCTCGATCGCCTGGCGCGACGCGGGCGGCGCGCTGCGCGTCGGACCGGCCTCGGCCGGGGCTGAACCTGGGCCAGCCTGCTACGGCCTCGGCGGCACCGCGGCGACGGTCACCGATGCCAACCTGCTGCTCGGGCGGCTGCTCGAGGACGCTCCGCTCGCCGGTGGCCTGTCGCTCGACACCAGCGCCGCCGAAGCTGCGATCGCCCGACTCGCGAGCGAGCTCGAGCTCGATCTGATCGCGTGCGCGGAAGGGATCGTTCGCGTCGCCGAGGCAGAGATGCTGGGGGCGCTGCGCGTGATGAGCGTCGAGCGGGGGATCGACCCGCGTGGCTTTGCGCTGATGCCGTTCGGCGGCGCCGGCCCGCTGCACGCGCTCGCGCTCGCGCGCGAGCTCGGCATCTCGCGCGTGCTCTGCCCGCGCGCCTCAGGCGTGCTCTGCGCGCTCGGGCTGGCGGTCGCCGCTCCCAGGCGCGACGCCGCGCGCACGGTCATGCTCGGCGGCCCCGGCGGCGAGGCGCTCTCCGCGCAGCCGCTCGCCGACGAGCGCGCAGCGCTGATCGCACGGGCGCGCGCAGAGCTCGCAGATGTGCCCGCGCGCGTGCGTGTTCGCTACGAGCTGCGCTACCGCGGCCAATCGTTTGAGCTGCCCGTCGAAGAGGAGCTCGAGCCGCGCGCGCAGCTCGCTGCCGATGCGCCCGACGCGCTCGACCCCGACGGCCTGCGGGCGGCCTTCGCGCAGGCGCACGAGCTGCGCTACGGCTACCGCGACGACGGCGCCGAGGTCGAGCTCGTCAACATCCGCGTATCGGTCTGGGGCCCCGCCCCGGTGCTGAACCCGCGCGCGATCGACACGCCTGCACCGCGCGGCGAAGAGCGCGCGATCGTCTTCGACGGCGAGCGCCTGTCCGCGAGCGTCCTTCGCGGCGAGCTACCACCAGGCGCCACCCTGTCGGGGCCAGCCCTGTGCGCGCTGCCGGACGCCACGCTGCTGATCGCGCCTGGCTGGTCGGGAGAGGTCGACGAGCACGGCACCGTCCATCTGAGCGCCGCCGCGAGCACGACATGACGAGCGCCGGCGACACGACCGTGACAGACACCGCGTGAGCGCGCTCGACCCGATCGAGCTCCAGGTCGTAACCGGCGCGCTGCGCTCAGCGTGCGAGGAGATGGGCGTCGTGCTGATCCGCTCGGCGCACTCCTCCAACATCAAGGAGCGCCGCGACGCGTCGACCGCCCTGTTCGACGCGAGCGGCCAGATGGTCATGCAGGCCGAGCACATCCCCGTGCACCTCGGCGCGATGCCCGCCGCGGTCGACGCGGTGCTCGCCCAGGAGCACGCCGAGGGCGTCTCGTGGATCCTCAACGATCCCTTCGCCGGCGGCACACACCTGCCCGATATCACGGTGATCACCCCGGTATTCCATACGAACGCCGAACTAATCGGCTTCGCTGCCAGCCGTGCCCACCACGCCGACGTCGGGGCGCGCGTGCCCGGCTCGATGCCAGCCGACAGCCGCTCGCTGCAGGAGGAGGGCGTCGTCATCTCCCCCCAGCGCTTGGACGAGGCGACGATGCAGCGCCTGGTCGCGCAGATGCGCCAGCCTCACGAGCGCACGGCCGACCTGCGCGCCCAGCTCGCCGCCAACCGCACCGGCGCACTGCGGCTCGCACAGCTCGCCGCTCGCGTCGGCGTCGCGCGCCTGCGGCAGGCCACAGACGCGGTGCTCGCCTACTCCGAGCGGCGCACGCGCGCGTCTCTCGCCGCGCTCGCAGACGGCACGCTGCACGCCGAGGATGTGCTCGAGGCGCCTGACGGAGATCTAATCGTGCGGCTGCGCGCGGTCATCGACGGCGAGCGGCTGCTGCTCGACTTCTCAGGCAGCGCCGCTCAACACGACGGCAACCTCAACTGCCCGCTCGCCGTCACCCGCTCGGCCTGCCTGTTCGCGGTGCGCGTCCTCACCGACCCCGACATCCCCGCGAGCGCCGGCGCCTTCCGCCCGATCGAGCTGCGCGTGCCAGAAGGCAGCCTGCTGAACGCCCGGCGCGGAGCGGCCGTCGCGGCCGGCAACGTCGAGACCTCATCCCGGGTCGCCGACGTCGTGCTCGCGGCATTCGGGCGCGCCCAGGGCCAGGGCACGATGAACAACCTCACGCTCGGCAGCGCCGCGTCCTCGCTCGCGACGCCCGGCTTCTCCTACTACGAGACGCTCGGCGGGGGCCAGGGCGCGTGTCCGGACGCGGACGGCCCGAGCGGCGTGCACGTCGCGATGAGCAACACCCTGAACACGCCGATCGAGGCGCTCGAGCGAGAGTTCCCGCTGCGCGTGACCGAGTACGCGCTGCGCGCTGGCTCCGGCGGCGCCGGGCAGCACCGGGGAGGCGACGGGGTCGTGCGCGAGCTCGAAGCGCTCAGCGAGATGACCTACTCGTTGATCGCCGAGCGACGGCGCCATCGTCCCCGTGGTGCCGTCGGCGGAGCTCCCGGCGAGTGCGGGCGCGACCTGCTCGACGGAAAGCCGGTGCCCGCCAAGAGCACCGGCACGCTGCGCCCCGGGCAGCGGCTGCGCATCGAAACGCCCGGTGGGGGAGGATTCGGGCATGCCTGACAGCGAGAGCACCAACGCGGCCGGACTGGGAACGGTCGGCTTCCTCGGCCTCGGGATCATGGGCTCACGCATGGCAGCGAACATCGCGCGTGCGGGCTTTACGCTGGCGGTGTGGACGCACACACCCGGCAAGGCCGCCGCCTGGGCGGCCGAGCACGGCGCGAGCGCGTTCTCGACGCCATCGGAGGTCGCCGCGCGCAGCGACGTCGTCCTCAGCATGGTCGTCGACGGCGCGCAGGTCTCCTCCGTGCTGCTCGGCGAGGATGGCGTGCTCGACGCTGCCCGCCCTGGCCTGCTGTGCGTTGACATGTCGACGATCGGGCCCGTCGACGCGCGTCGCATCGGCGCCTCGCTGGCCGCGCGCGGGGTACGGATGCTCGACGCGCCGGTGACCGGCTCCTCCCCGCGCGCCGAAGATGGGACGCTCACGATCATGGTCGGCGGCGAGCGCGAGGACTTCGAGCGCGTGCGCCCGTTGCTCGAGACGATGGGCGCCCTGATCGCGTACGTCGGCGAGCTCGGTCACGGCCAGATGCTCAAGCTGATCAACAACTCGCTCGGCGCCGCCAACGCGGCCGCCGTCGCCGAGGCGCTGCTGCTTGCGCGCGCGACAGGACTCGACCTCGATGCCTTCGTCGAGGTCACCTCCGCTGGCTCAGGCGCCTCCATGCAGCTGGCCCTGAAGGCACAGCCGATGCGCGAGCACGACTACACGACCCTCTTCAAGACCGCTCACATGCTCAAGGACGTGCGCCTATGCCTGCAGGAGGCCGAGAGCGCAGGGGTGCCGTTCCCGTCCGCCGCGCACGCGCGCGACATGCTCGCGGCAACGATGGCGCGGGGATACGCCGAGCAGGACTACGCCGCGCTGATCGAGGCGGCAGAGGGCTTCGCCGGACGCAGGCTGTGAGCGTGGGTCAGCGGGCGCGACCGCGACCAGGGGCGCAGAGAGCCGCCAAAGCACCGCCTGACTGGCCCGTCAGCCAGCCCGATTTTGGTTTGCCTGCGCAAACGTCGTCAAAAAAGGTGTCGATTTGCAGGTGATTTGGGATTTTCGCTCAGGTTTCGTATCTTTAACGCATTGTGCGACGCTGTTTGTAGGCGTCGCTCACCGTTCCGCTCCACGTTGCATTCGATCTCGTTAGTTCTTTCCTATGCCAATTGCTTTCAAAGAATGGGCTGTCACCGTCCGCGCGCTGGCGGAAGGGGAGCAGCTCCTTACACTCCGCAAGGGCGTTCTGCCGCGTGCCGACAAGCCGTTCAAGCTGGCCCACGAGCGCTTCTTCCTATACCCCACGTTCGACCACCAGCCGGGCGATCTCGTGCGGGAGTCCCACCAGCCGGAGCTGCGCAGAGCCCTCGAGGAGGGCGTTTGGAGCGATGGCGAGCCGCCGCTGCACACGTTCGTCTCCGGCGCCCCGCTACAGCAGCCGGACCGCGTCCGGATCCGGGCCTGGGCGGAAGTCACCGACCACTTCACGGTGATCGACCCGCGCTGCGTTGACGCGCTGTCGCCGTTCTACGTGTGGACGCCCGACTACGCCGAAAAGCGCCTCGGGTGGCGCGGGCGCCAGCCGCTGCACGTGCTGCTGCTGCGCACCTACCGCATCCCGCGGCCGGTGACGGTCAAAGTCAAGGACGAGTACACGGGGCCGAACGCGTGGATCGAGCTGCAGCGCGAACTCCCCTTCGAGGGCACGCCTGTGCTCTCCGACGCCGAGTTCGAACGCGCTTCAGAGGAGTATCCGCTCGATCACCTCTGAAGCAGCCGGCCAGCCCGTCCTCGTCTAAATCTCGGGGCGCTCCCACTTCAGCGCTTCGCGTGCCGCCTGGGCACCTGATTCGGGAACGAGCACGTCGCGGGCGCCGGTGAGCGGGGCGTAGCCGGCGATCAAGCTGCTCACGACGCACGGTATCCCCTCCTCGAGCAGCAGGCCGGCGATGAACTCGGCCTCGACCTGGTTGCCGACCTGGGCGACCTGCACGAGCGGGCCCTCCGCATACTGGGGCTTGATCTTGCGCGCCGCTTGCTGGCGCACGCTCGCCGCCTGCTCTTCGCCACCGGGGTGAACCAGCGGCATCCCGCACGCCTCACAGAAACGCTCTTGCGAGCCGTACTCCCGCGCGCACGTCGGGCAGACGAGCGGGTCTGACGCCATCATCCCGCCTCGAGCGGGACCTCCCGGACCTCGCCGTGCTCGATCAGATAGGAGCGCGCGCTCGGCTCCTGATCGCCTGCGAGCCCGATGATGATCCACTCCACGCCCGGCCAGTTGGCGGCAAAGTTGACGTCCGTCTGTGACGGGTATGGCTCGCTGCGCACGTGCGAGTGGTAGATCGCGCCGAGCGCGTGGCCTTCCTCCTCGATCGCGTTGTACAGCGCGATCAGCTCCTTCGGGTCGATCTCGAACTTCAAGGGGCTGGCGTGAATGTTTGTGGCGCGGTGTACGCGAACGGCGCGTGCCGCACCGGGGGCCGGTGGCGGTCCGTCGGCCGCGACGGCGACGACCCCGCAGACCTCGTTGCCTGGATCCTCCAGCGCGTGCGCAACAACCTCGTCGAGGAGCTCGGGGGAGATATTCATGTCGGTAGCGGTTCTAGCGGAGACTGGCTGTAGCCTCTACCACCACACGGTCGACTCGAGGTTCGCGACCTCCTCGACCGGCAGCGTGTAGATCCCGCTCGACAGATACTTCCAGCCGTCATCGGCGACCACGAACACGACGTTGCCCTCCTCGAGCTCGCCGGCGATGCGCACGGCGATGCTGGCGATCGCGCCGCTAGAGACGCCCGCGAACACGCCCTCCTCGTCGAGCAGTTTGCGCGTCCACACGATCGCGTCGTGGTTGGTGACGAAGATCTTGCGGTCGAGCAGCGAGATGTCGATGATCGGCGGGATGAAGCCGTCGTCGAGGGAGCGCAGGCCCTGGACCGGCTCGCCCTGCATCGGCTCCGCGGCGACGATCTTGACGGCGTCGCCGAACGTCTCCTTCAGGCGACGTCCGTTGCCCATCAGCGTGCCGCCGGTGCCGAGGCCCGCGACGAAGGCCGTGACCTCGTCGAGCTCTTCGAGGATCTCGAGCGCCGTGCCGTTGTAGTGGGCGCCGGGATTGGCCTGGTTGCCGTACTGGTAGGGCATGTAGTACGAAGAGTCTTCAGCAGCCATCTCGAGCGCCTTCGCGACCGCGCCGTTGGAGCCCTGATCGCCCGGCGAGTAGACGATCTCCGCTCCGTACATGCGCAGCAGCTGCGTGCGCTCGGGCGTGACGTTCTCAGGCATCACGACCTTTAGCGGGTAGCCCTTGCGCGAGCAGATCAACGCCAACGAGATACCCGTGTTGCCAGAGGTCGGTTCGAGGATTGTCTGGCCTGGGCCGATCGCGCCCTTCTCCTCGGCGTCCTCGATCAACGCGCGGGCGACCCTGTCCTTGACCGAGCCGGTCGGGTTGCGCGACTCGAGCTTTGCCCAGATGCGCACACCCGGCTTCGGCGACAGACGTGGCAGCTCGACCAGAGGCGTGTGCCCGATCGACTGCACGACGTCCCCATAGCGTCCCCCACAGGGCCTATTCCGGAGCCTCTCGACGGCCATTACTTCACGGAATATAGCGGGGTCGGGGAGCGCTAGTGGGTCAGTTTGAATCTAAAGGGTTAGTAGCTATCCGCACAAGCCGCAGGGCTACTTCCCTTCGGCCGCCTCGGCAATCCCGTAGATCACGCCGTGAGCAGTGCCGCCTTCGATTTCTTCGGCTAGCTTGAGCAGTTCGCCAGGATGACTGGTTTTTGGTTGCTCTCGCCGTTTCGAGCCCTGCTCGATCAAGAATCCTGCAGCCCCGAGAATGACGATTAGAAGGAGGGCGGCGCACCTTCGAAGCCGCGTGCGTATCGGATGATTCCTCCTGTCTAGCCACTTCTCGGTGTTCTTGACCATCTTCCCCCACTCTTCAAATGCGCGGCGATCCTCTTCTTGGGCCCGCTTGATAAACCAAGCCCCTTTCCCCCAGAGGTCAACGAGCGTTGCGCCGAAGTACATTCGGATTACGTTGCGGTCAACAAGGCGCCTGTTGTAGAGGCCGCCAAGCTCCTCCCAGAAGTTGACGAACACCAACGTGTGCAGCCTCTCGGGTAGCCCCTTGTCCTTCCACGCCAGCCACCTTGTATCGTCGCTTTCGCCTAGATCGCTCTCGCTGAACAGCCCGATCATCTTGGCTATGTATGGAAGCGCCGATGGGTCGCTATAGCGCTCGAAGTAGCCGAAGGCATTTCTACGGTGCGTGCTTCGCCGCGCGAGCAGCAGTTGAGCGATAGCTCCAAGCAGCGCAAAGAACGCTATGCCCGCGGTGACCTCAACCCAATTTGGCCCATGTGTTGCCGGCTTTGCCGCTGCTAAACTGAACTTGCAGACGTGACGACCTATATAGAGTTCCAAAGCCCGTCGTCCTGAAAAGGAGCACAGATTCATGACCCCCATCCTCCCAACCAAATAGGACGCTTCCGCTCGGCGGTCAGATCCTAATTGGGATCGTCGCTCGTGGCTGACCGGAGGCCGCGCTAAGAACGGCATGAGGACTCGCAGCGGCTTCCGATCGCGCTCGCGCTCCTCTCACTAGAGGCATACAGCTACGGGCTCTCGCTGAAGGGTTCTTGGAACGAGAGCTTGGACGCTTGTCTGATCGCCGCGCCGGTCACGCTCGTGTTGGTCGGCGGCCTGATGTATCTCCGTTTGCGGTATATCCGAGCGCGTCACCGCCGGACTCCCCCAAACTGACCCACTACCCGGCGAGCGCTATCGAGTCGACACGATGTAGCCGCCCGGCGAGCCGAGGACTAAGATACGAACGCAGCTCGCAAGCGCGAGACCTGTGGCAAGGCATGCAGCCACCCGCACAGACATTCGATTTCGACTGGCTCGTCGTCGGCTCCGGCTTCGGCGGCAGCGTCTCGGCGCTGCGTCTTGCGGAGAAGGGCTACTCGGTCGGCGTGCTGGAGTGCGGCAGGCGTTTCGCCGACGATGAGTTCCCGCGCGCGACCGCCGATCTCAAGCGCTACTTCTGGAACCCGCGGCTGGGCATGAAGGGGATCTTCCGACTGACGACCTTCAAGGACGTCTCCGTCGTCTCCGGCTGCGGCGTCGGCGGAGGCAGCCTCGGATACGCGAACACGCTGTACGTGCCGCCGGATGCGTTCTTCAACGACCGCCAGTGGGCGGACATGGCCGATTGGGCGAGCGCGCTCGCGCCCCACTACAGCGAAGCGCAGCGGATGCTCGGGGTGGTCGAAAACCCGTATGAGGACCCGGCCGACCAGCTGCTGCGCGAGCTCGGCGAGGAGCTCGGCGTAGGCGACACCTACACGCGCACGCCCGTCGGCATCTTCTTCGGCGAGGAGGGTCAGGAGGGAAAGACGGTTCCCGACCCGTACTTCGACGGCGAGGGGCCCGATCGGACCGGCTGCCGCCTGTGTGGGCGCTGCATGGTCGGCTGCCCGCACGGCGCCAAGAACACGCTCGTCAAGAACTACCTGTACTTCGCCGAGAAGCGCGGTGCACGGGTAGTGCCGGAACGCACGGTCCTCGACATTCGCCCGCTCGGATCGCCTGACGGGAGCGACGGCTACGAGGTCGAAAGTGTTCGCTCGGGCGCGTGGCTGAACAAAGAACGCCGCGTGCAGCGCGCGCGCGGCGTTGTCGTCTCGGCCGGGCCGCTGGGCACGAATCGGCTGTTGCAGCGCTGCCGCACGAAAGGCTCGCTGCCGCGGATCTCCGCGCGCCTGGGCGAGCTGGTGCGCACGAACTCAGAGTCGATCCTGGCAGTGACCGTCCCCGAGGACTATCCCGATGACCTGATCAAACGCGTCGCGATCACCTCCTCGATCTATCCCGACCCGCACACGCACATCGAGACCGTCACCTATGGCGATGACGGCGACTCGATGCATCGCCTGAACACGCTGCTCGTGGGCGATGGCACCCGCGCGACGCGCCCGTTGAAGCTGCTCGCGCAGATCGTCATGCACCCGAAGCGCTTCATGCAGGTGATGTTCCCCAAGCACTACTCACGGCGCACGATCATCATCCTCGTGATGCAGACGCTCGACAACGCGATCGCGCTGCGCCCGCACAAAGGGCCGTTCGGCAGCTTCTGGCTGAAGACCGAACAGGACCCCGAGCGCCCGATGCCGACGTTCATCCCAATCGCCAACAAGACCGCCGAATGGTTCGCCAAGCGCACCGGCGGCGTAGCCCAGAGCTCGGTCACCGAGGCGCTCTTGAACATCCCCACGACCGCGCACATCCTCGGCGGCGCCGTCATCGCGCCAGACGCCGAGCGCGGCGTCATCGACGCGCACCAGCGCGTGTTCGGCTACGAGAACCTGCTCGTTTGCGACGGCTCCGCGGTTCCTGCGAACGTCGGCGTGAACCCGTCGCTGACGATCACCGCGTTGGCCGAGCACGCGATGAGCCACGTGCCGGCGGCAGGCGCTCCCGCAGCCCAGCCTGGCGGCGTCGGCGAGCCGGCGCAGAGCGCCAGCGCGGCGTAGCGACTCAGCGCTCGGCCGGGTCCTCGGCGCCGGGCTCGGTCAGCACGGCGAGGTCTTCCAGGTCGACGGGCCGGGCGCTCGCACGCTTCATGCTGATCAGATCATCACGCCCGGCGACCGCGAGCCTGAGCTCTCCGAGCTCAATCTCCCGGGCGCCGGCGCGGAGCTCGTCGTATGGTGGCGCGCCTGGCGCATCGAACAGCACGTCGACCGCTCCATGGCGGGTCGCAAACTGCCGCAGCGTCGCGCGCGGGAACGTCGTTGCGTCGATCGTCAGGCTGTCGCTTCCAGGGTTGAGTATCTCGGCGTCGAGGGAGTTCAGCGCATCCGCGAGCCGCGTCAGGTTGCCGCGGTCGGGTCTGGGATAGACGTCTATGTCAACGGTCGTGCGCACGTGCCCGTGGGTCTGGACGGCGAGCCCGCCAACGATCACGTAGTCGACAGAGTGCTCCGCCAGCGCTCGCAGTATCCGCTCCGCGTCGAGCGGCGTCTCGCTCTCACGATCCACGTCGCGCCCGCGCTCCTGCCTGGCGCAGACGCCCCGCCAAACGGTTGCCAGAGATGGCAAGCGCGAGTCGCTCCTGCGGGGAGCGTTTGCGCGACGCAGCGAGATGCGCAGGGTCCCAGCGACCACTCAGCCGCCGCGCCTGCAGGTCTGGCTCGTAGCCCATCGCCAGCATCAGCGCACGAACCGTCTCCCAGTTCGGCACCGTCAGACCCCGCTCGATTCGGCTGACGGCAGCCTGCGTCGTGCCTGCGCGGCGCGCGAGCGCCCGCTGACTGAGACTGAGCTGCTCGCGATGCTCCCGAATCAGCGCTCCTGGCTGCATGATATATATAAGTATATCGGCCGGGCCGCAAAAGCTGGGCCCGACCCGGACAGGGCGAGCCCGATCCGCTACCCCCCGACAAGCGGGCCGGTGGCGTCGAGATGCTCCTCTGCGGCCGGCCGAAACCGCTGTTCAGCGGCGCCCGCCGGCCATCGCCGGCAGGATCACGAGCGTGTCGGCGTCGCCGACGGAGGTGTCTAGCCCGTCGAGCACGCGCACGTCCTCGTCGTTGAGGTAGACGTTGACGTAGCGGTTGAGCTCGCCGTCGGCTGAGAACAGCTGGTCCTGCGTGGCGGGGTGGTTGGAGGCGAGGTCGCGCAGCACCGCGCCGACGTTCTCGCCGCTCGCGCCGACCTCCTTCTCGCCACCGACGGACGCACGCAGCACTGGGGGGATCTTGATCGTGGCCATGACTCTCGCCGCGCAGCCTATCCGGCTGCGGCGCAGAACGCCTCGTAATCGGGGAACACGCCCATCTCCTCGTCGGTGATCTCCTCGGGGTCGCGCGAGCAGATCGGGCACTCGGGGTCGCGGTGGACTTTGACCTCGGTCAGCGTCGCGCCGAGCGCGTCGTACAGGAGCAGACGGCCGATCGCGGGCTCGCCGATGTCGAGGATCAGCTTGACGACCTCGGTCGCCTGCAGCAGCCCCATCGTGCCGGGCAGCACGCCGAGCACGCCGTTGGCACCGCACGATGGCGCCAGCTCGGCCGGTGGCGGCTCGCGGAACAGGCAGCGGTAGCAGGGGCCGTCGTAGGGCTTGAACACGGACAGCTGGCCGTCGAAGCCGAGGATCGATGCGGACACGACGGGGATCCTCAGGCGCACGGTCGCGTCGTTGAGCAGGTAGCGGGTGGGGAAGTTGTCGACCCCGTCGACGATCACGTCGTAGCCCTCGATGATCTCCATGATGTTCGAGGCGTCGATGCGCGTCTGGTACTTGACGACGTTGACGTCCGGGTTTAGCGCGCGGATCGTCTGCTCGGCGGACTCGACCTTGGGGGTGCCGATGCGCTCGGTGTCGTGGATCACCTGTCGCTGCAGGTTGGACAGGTCGACGACGTCGTCGTCGACGATCCCGAGCGTGCCGACGCCGGCCGCCGCCAGGTAAAGCGCCGTCGGCGAGCCGAGCCCACCGGCGCCGAGCAGCAGCACCTTCGCATCGAGCAGCTTCTGCTGGCCCTCGGCGCCGATCTCGGGGATCAGCAGGTGGCGCGAGTAGCGCTCGCGCTGTTCGGGGCTGAGCGCGCGCGGGACCTCGACCTCGTAGCCGCGATCCTTCCACAGCGTGATCCCGCCGGTCATCGAGCGCACGCGCTCGTAGCCGAGGTCCTCCTGCAGCGTGCGCGCCGCGTACGCGGAGCGATTGCCGGAGGCGCAGTAGAGGATCAGCTCTGCCGAGCGATCGGGCGCGGCGCCCTCGATACGCTGCTCGAGATGGCCGCGTGGGATGCTCTTGGCGCCTGGCAGGTGCCCGGTGGCGAACTCTTCGCTGCCACGGACGTCGACGATCGTGACGCCCTCGCTGATCAGCTCGTTGACCTCCGAGGGGTCAACCTCATCTATCTGGCTCTTGACTCGGCGGAGAAGCTCCGCACCTGACGGGCTCATTTCTCAAAACTCCTAAACCAGGGTCGGGATTCAGGGACTTCATAAAGTGTAGCGACACTTGGCCGGCTTACCGGCTCGATTTCACGGCCCGGCCGAGGACGCGTGATTGGCTCAGGAAACGAGCAGGTAGGTGAAGCCGACGGCACTCGGGCTGGCGACACGAGAGCCCTCGTACTTGGCGTTCGCGCGCCACTCGCCGACGGCGGGCGGCGCGAAGAAGACGGTGGCGAGCCCGGCGCTCGCGAAGGCCTCGTACTGGCGATAGAACTGCCAGCCGAAAACGGGATCGAAGCGTTCGACATCGACGGTGACCGCTCCGGATTCGGCCGGCGAGACCTTGACGTCGATGCCGAGCCCCTGCCCGGGCGTCGCCTTCGTGGCGCCGAAGGAGATCGTCGTCGCGGTGATCGTGCGCGACTCGCGCTCGAGCGTGAAGCTGCCGGCGCTCTTTCCGCGAGTGGCGACGACCGCGTAGTACACGCCGGGGTGCAGCTGGTGCTGGAGCGTTTGCGAGCCACTGCCTTCGCAGTCGCATTCGATCACGTCACCGCTCTGGTTTCGAAGCTGCAGCTTGAAGTGGGCCGATTCGGGCGCGTTGAGCTTGAGCGTGAGGTTGGAGTGGCTGGTGACTTCCATGCGGTACAGGCGCAGCACGTGCACGCTGCGTCCGTCGAGATAGCCGTGCGCGCGCTCGTAGTTGCCGAGCGAGAGGCCGGGGGCGGTTTCGGCGGGCCCCGCGGGCGCGACCTGCAGATGAAAGCGCTGGACGCCGCTGCTGGAGAGCCTCGGCGTGAGATCGACGCTGTATAGACCGCCCTGTCCGGCGCCGGGGGTGAACAGTCGGTAGCCGCCGCATTCGATGTGCACCAGCCCGCCCGACGGTCCTCCTTCCGCTTCACCTTCTTCAGAGCCGAACGATCTCGTCCCGGGAGCGAACAGCGTGGCGCTGACACAGCCGCGTTTGGTTTCGTTGGCGAGATCGATCAGGTAGCTGACGCCAGCGTGCATCGTCACCGAATAGGCGGCGTTGATGTTCTGGACGCGGTCCACCTGCCCGCTGGCGCCCGCCCTCGGTAGCGTGGCGCCGGGCGGTCGCAAGGCGGGCGTCGGTGTGAAGACTTCGAGCGTGAAGCCGGCCAGCTGCGAGCCCTGCACCGCGGCGACCCTGATGTCGTAGAGCCCGTTCTTGGCTGCCTGGAAGGAGAGCGAAGCCTTGCCTTCTCCTTCGGTTTCCTGGCAGCTGACGCGATTCAGCTGCGAGCGAACGGCGTGGTAGACGTCGACGGTCGCGTCGAGCGCGCCGGCAGCCGCGAGGTCGATGCCGATCCGCTGGGCGGCGCCGACGCGGATGCTGTACCAGACCGAGTTCTCGGTCGCGGAGTTGCAGAAGGACTGCTGTTCGCTCGCTTCGACGGTCGCGCCGACGGTGGTCGCGTTGATCGTGGCGGGCAAGCTGTGCACCGAGATCGGCTGCGCGTTCGCGCGGTCGTCGTTGGCGGGCGCGGGCGGCGGCGCGGGAGCAGAGGACGTGGAGGAGCCGGTGCCTTCGCCGAAGGCGCCGGCCGTGAGCACCATCGCGCTCGCGAGCACCGCAGCGAGCGCGAGCGTGAAGGTCCGAGCGAATGCCACTGAAGGCCGCCTGCGCGTGCGCATCGTCGTTAGATACGCGCGCAGCCCCCGGATCTCCTGCATCGCTGCCCTCCGCCGAGCCGGCGGGCGGTCCCCTACCCTCAGCGGAATGCCGACGCGAGCACGTACCCTCGCCCTCGCTCTCGCGGCCGCGGCAGCGCTCACGGTCGTGCTCGCGGCGGTCCTCACTGACGGCGACAAGGGCTCGACGCAGACATCCGCGGTCTCGCCGGCGGCGAGCTCGGGGTCGGGCTTCGACGGCGCGGCGCTCGGCCACGGCATCGCCGCCAGGCCATTCACGCTGAGCGACCAGCACGGTCGCCCGGTCTCGCTCAGCGACTACCGCGGCCAGGTTGTGCTCGTCGCGTTCCTCTACTCGACGTGCGGTGCGACATGCATCCTCATCGCCCAGCAGATCCGCGGCGCGCTGGACGAACTGGCGCACCCGGTGCCGGTCCTGATCGTGAGCGCGGACCCAGCGGCGGACACCCCCGCGCACATCCGCAGCTTCCTTGCGGAGGTGTCGCTGACCGGAAGGGCTGAGTACTTGACGGGCCCGCTGTCACAGCTGCGCCCGGTCTGGGCGGCGTACGGCATCAAGCCGGCGAGCGTCGGCGCGAGCAGGTTCGACGAATACGCGTCGGTGCTGCTGCTCGACCGCTCGGGCGAGGAGCGCGTCCTGTTTCAGACCGAACAGCTGAGCCCGGAATCGCTCGCGCACGACATCCGCAAGCTCCAGAACGGACAGAACGGCTGATACCCTAGCTGGCAGGTAGGAAATCTTGCGATGATGTTTTCAACCAAGGCCGAGTACGGCGTGCGCGTGATGGTCGAGCTTGCTCGTCGCGCCGGCGCGGAGGGTGGGGACCCGATCCCGCTGGCAGAGATCGCCGCGCACGACGGGCTGCCGCTCGCCTATCTCGAGCACCTCGTCGCACGCCTGCGCAAGGCCGGGCTGGTCGACTCGCGGCGCGGCTCACGCGGCGGCTACCTGCTCGCGCGCCCGGCGAACGAGATAACGATGGCGGAGGTGGTCGAGGCGCTCGAGGGCTCGATCGCGCCGATCGAGTGCATCTCCCAAGCGGCGGACGGCTCGATCGTGTGCTCGCGGGAGTCCATGCGGGCGGGCTCGGCGCCGCACGTATGCCCGACGAAGCTGCTGTGGACGCGCGTGCGCTTCTCGATCGTCAACACCCTGCGTGAGACGACGCTCGCGGACCTGCTCGCGGGCTCCGCCGCCGCCGGCGCCCCGACGCTCCTGGAGACGGCGGGGCCGGCGCTGCCGACGCTGGGCGTGCAACCACTCCCAGCAGAATCCCGACAATCAACCCTGACGACCGGAGCGTAAGCGAACACATGGCCGACCTAGAGATCAAGGATCTGCACGTACGCATCGAGGAGCGCGAGATCCTGCGAGGCGTCGACCTCGATATCAACCGTGGCGAGATCCACGCGCTGATGGGGCCGAACGGCTCGGGCAAGTCGACGCTCGCGAACACGCTGCTCGGGCACCCCTCGTATGAGGTCACGGAGGGCTCGATCGTGTTCAAGGGCGAGGACATCACGGAGGCCGAGCCGCACGATCGTGCGAAGGCGGGGCTGTTCCTGGCGTTCCAGTACCCGGTGTCGATCCCTGGCGTGTCAGTTGCGAACTTCCTGCGCATGGCGATCAACGCCAAGCGCGACGAGCCGATTCAGGTGAAAGAGTTCCGCACGCAGCTGCAGCACGCGATCGAGCTGCTCGACGTGGACAAAGCGTTCACCTCGCGCCACCTCAACGACGGCTTCTCCGGCGGCGAGAAGAAGCGCGCGGAGATCCTGCAGATGGCGATGCTCGCCCCCGACATCGCGATCCTCGACGAGACCGACTCGGGCCTGGACATCGACGCGCTCAGAACGGTCGCCGAGGGCGTGCAGAAGCTGCACGACGAGCAGGGCCTCGGCGCGCTGATCATCACCCACTACCAGCGCATCCTCCACTACGTCCAGCCCGAGTTCGTGCACATCCTGATGGACGGCAAGATCGTGCTCGAGGGCGGCGTCGAGCTGGTCGAACGCCTGGAGCGCGAGGGCTATGACGAGATCCGCCGCGAGGTCGGTGCGGGCACGGCCGGCGCTGTGGCCGCCGGTGACAGCAGTGTCTGACGCTGGCGCAGCGGGCAACGGCGGGGCGAGCGCCCCCACGAACGGGGCGGCGCCGGTACAGGTCAAGGCGGGCCGCCACCGTGAGGCGACGCTGTATCAGGCACTGCACGGCGCGGGCGCCGGCGACGGGCGCACGCTGGCGCAGCTGCGCGAGGCGGCGCTGAGGGTGTATGAGGTCTCAGAGCTGCCCGTCTGGCGGCGCTCGGGCTTCTGGAGCACGACCCTGCAGGATCTCGATCTGGACGCGCTGCAGACGAGCGTGATCGAGGACGGCGTGCCGGAGGTCGTGACGCGCACGCTCCCGGACGGGCCGCACGCGGGGCGGATCGTGCAGAGCGCGGGCGCGGTCGTCGAGGTCGAGCTCGACGAAGCGTTGGCGGCAAAGGGCGTGATCCTGTGCTCGCTGGAGCAGGCCTTCGAGCAGCACACCGAGCTGGTGTCGCAGTGGTTCTCAAAGCGCCTGCCGATCGACCGCCACAAGCTCGAGGCGGCGAACGCGGCGTTCTGGACGGGCGGCGTGTTCCTGCACGTGCCGGCGGGCGTGATCGTCGAGGAGCCGTTTGAGATCGTGTACGCGATCGACCGCGCAGGCCTCGCGCAGTACGGGCGCACGCTCGTGCTCGGTGGCGCGACGAGCGAGTTCCGCGTGCACGAGTACGACCTGGCAGAGGACTTCGAGGGCCAAGCGCTGCATGCCGGCGCGTTCGAGCTCTACCTGCAGGACGGCGCGCGTTGCCGCCTGGCGCAGTTCCAGGACTGGGGTCACGGGCAGGTGTTCGACACCTCGACGCGCTTTGTCGGCGTGGGCCGCGACGCTTACTGTCACTGGCTTCCGGCGCTGCTCGGCGGGCACCTCGTGCGCCAGCACCTCGAGCTGGCCGTAACTGAGAAGGGCGGCGAGATGGCGTTTCGCGGCCTGTTCTTCGCGGAGGAGCAGGAGCACCTGGACGTGTTCGCGGTGGACCTGCACGAGACGGGGCCGTCGGGCGGCGACGTGCACTGGCGCGGGACGGCGACGGGCGAGAGCCGCGCGAGCTTCGAGGGTTTGATCCAGATCGACCCCGGCGCACAGCAGACGCACACGTATCTTCAGATCCACTCGATGATGCTCTCGCCGAAGGCGCGGATCGACGCGATCCCGTCGGTGCTGGTCTCGGCGGATGACGTCTCGGCCTCGCACGGCGGCACCGTCGGCGAGCTCGACGAGGCGGCGATCTTCTACATGCAGTCGCGGGGCCTCGACCGCCCGGCGGCGGTGCGCGTGATCGTCGAGGGCTTCTTCGAGCCGCTGATCGCAGAGCTCCAGGACGAGGCGCTCGAGCAGCTCGTGCGCTCGAGGATCGAGCGCAAGCTGGCGGCGGCGCGCGAGGACATCGAGACGTATGCGACCAGTCGCTGAGAGGGATGCGACCAGTCGCTGAGAGGGATGTCTTTTCGGGCGCCGTCGACGTCCGCGGCGACTTCCCGATCTTCTCCCGGCAATCCGATCGGCCGCTCGTGTACCTGGACTCCGGCGCGACCTCGCAGAAGCCGGCGGTCGTGATCGAGGCGCAGGCGGAGCACCTGCGCAGCCACAACGCGAACGTGCACCGCGGCGTGTACGCGCTCGCGGAGGAGGCCGACGCGGCGTATGACGGCGCGCGCAGGCGCGTGGCGGCGTTCGTCGCGGGGCAGCCGCAGGCGACGATCTTCACGAAGAACGCGACGGAGGCGATCAACCTGGTGGCGTACTCGTGGGGCCGGGCGCACGTGGGGCCGGGCGACGCGGTGCTGATCACGCAGATGGAGCACCACGCGAACCTCGTGCCGTGGCAGGTCCTCTGCCGCGAGCGCGGCGCGAGCCTGCGCTACCTCGAGGTCGACGAGCACGGCGAGCTCTCGCTCGAGCAGCTCGACGCGGAGCTCGCACGCGGCGACGTGCGCCTGCTGGCGTTCGCGCACATCTCGAACGTGCTCGGGACGATCAACCCGGTCGCGGAGATGACGGCACGGGCACGCGCGGCGGGCGCGGTATCGCTCGTCGACGGCGCGCAGGCCGTTCCGCAGCTGGCGGTCGACGTGGGTGCGCTGGGCGCGGACTTCTACGCGTGGACGGGCCACAAGGCGCTCGGGCCGACCGGGATCGGCGTGCTGCACGGGCGCACAGAGCTGCTCGAGCAAATGGAGCCGTTCCTGACGGGCGGCGACATGATCGCGTCGGTCGACTTCCAGGAGACGACGTGGAACGAGCTGCCGTACAAGTTCGAGGCGGGCACCCCGCCGATCGCGGAGGCGGTCGGCCTGGGCGCCGCGGTCGACTATCTGAGCGAGCTGGGCATGGAGCGCGTGCGCGCGCACGAGCGCTCGTTGACCGCGTACATGCTCGAGCGCCTTGCGGAGGTCCCCGGCCTGCGCGTCGTCGGTCCGCCGACGGCTGAGCGCCGCGGCGGGCTCGCGTCGTTCACGATCGACGGCATCCACCCCCACGACATCGCGGAGCTGGTCGACCGCGCAGGCGTGTGCATCCGCGCGGGCCACCACTGCGCGCAGCCGTTGATGCGCTGCCTGGGCGTTGGTGCGACCGCGCGCGCGAGCGTCGGTGTCTACAACGACCGCGCGGACATCGACGCGCTGATCGAGGCGCTGCAGGCCGGGCGCGAGGTGTTCGGGCTGTGAGCAAGCGCTGATGGACGACCTCTACCGCGACTACATCCTCGACCACTACAAGCGCCCGCGCAACTTCGGCGAGCTCGATCCGCACGACCTCGAGGCGCTCGAGCACAACCCGTTGTGCGGCGATGAGCTGGGCGTGCACATCCGCGTGGCGGACGACCGCATCGAGGACATCCGCTTCCACGGCCACGGCTGCGCGATCTCGCAGGCGTCGGCATCGATCGCCTCGGAGGAGCTGAAGGGCATGACGCTCGAGGAGGTCGGCAGCCTCGGCGCCGACTGGATGATCGAGCTGCTCGGCATCCCCGTCTCGGCAACGCGGCGCAAGTGCGCGCTGCTGAACCTGAAGGTCGTGCGCGGGGCCGTCACGGGTGACCACGCCTGGCCCGCGTGAGCGCAGCCGCCACCCTGACCATTCCGCTCCGCTCCTGACACTGGAGAAATGGTGGGCAT
The DNA here is from genome assembly GCA_963759265.1 of uncultured Solirubrobacteraceae bacterium. Lineage (GTDB taxonomy): Bacteria > Actinomycetota > Thermoleophilia > Solirubrobacterales > Solirubrobacteraceae > Palsa-744. Next base: position 1,834,114 of record CAVWYR010000001.1, on the reverse strand, counting down.
AGATCCGCCCCACGCCCATTTCGGACAATTGTTCGAATATGTGATCTTTTACTCCGGGTCGCGCGCTCTGCACGTCGATCAGTGAGCATGGTCCTGCTCACGAGCCAGACCGGTGGCCTGTTGGGATACACAGCCGTGGTGACGGCGCTCATTGCGGCGGCGTTTGCTTTCTTCCACGAGCGGTACAAGAACCGCCTGAGGCGACAGGGGATAGCTCGACTGCTCTATCACAGGCTGCTCAAATGCCAGAGCACGCTGGCGACCGCCTACTACACGAACCGGTGGTGGTCGAGAAATGAGCTCGAGATCTCCTATGTGGAGTCGGAGGACATCAAGCGCGTGGCGACCGCGTTGCGGGCGAACGAGTGGCGTGTCGTGAACTCGGCGCTGGGATGGACTGAGCACCTGCTGACCCGTCAGGGGCGAGGTTGCTGGTCCGGCCCCGATCAAGAGGATCTCAGAAGTGATTCGCAAGACCTACGCAAAGCTCGAACTGGCGCGATGGGCGCTGCGTCGCGTGTGCGGCGACGGCCAGAGCTTGCTCTCGAAAAGGCCGATGCCATGGGATGTCCACAACCAGCTCGACTCCCTCGAGCTGGCATATCGCGAAGGGCGCCCAATGCCGGGGCCTTCGCTGCGCAATCTCTCCCCACAGACGTGCCGCGATGAGTTGATGCGCCGGATGCGCAACGACGACTCGCCCTGCGAGGTCTGCGGACATCAGCACACATCACACTCGTCTGCGGTCGAATCCGCGACCGCTGCGCGGCCGGGGACGTGCAGGGCATGCACTGCGTGCACCCGGGAGTCGCAGGCAATCACGGAGCGCGAGAAGGCCAGCGCCATGCCGACGAGCATCGGGCTACGCCGCGAAGACGCCGCCTAGACCATCCCGCTGGTCCTATCGTCGGCCGTGCCGGGCTCCCGGGAGAGGTCCCGGTCAGGCTCGATACAATTCCTACTGCAGCGCACAGGATTGCCCAGCGAACCGCCAGCGAGGAGCCTCATGGCCACGATTGACCGCACGAAGATCGATAAGCCCAGCCCGATCGTCGAGGACGAGCAGGGCCAGCTGCGCGCCCGCCAGGGCATCTCGCGCGAGGTCGTGAGCGAGCTCTCGAAGATCAAGGGCGAGCCGGACTGGATGGCCGAGAAACGGCTGAAGTCGCTCGAGATCTTCGAACGCAAGCCCGTGCCGACGTGGGGGCCGGACCTGAGCGGCCTGAACCTCGACGACCTCGTCCTCTACTCGCCGCCGACCGCCGGTCGCTTCAACAGCTGGGACGACGTGCCGGCTGAGATGAAGCAGACCTATGAGGACCTCGGCATCCCCCAGGCCGAGCGCGAGCACCTCGCGGGCGTCGTCGGCGTGTGGCGCCAGGAGCCCGTCTACGAGGGCCTGAAGGAGGAGTACGCCAAGCAGGGGATCCTGTTCTGCTCGATGGACACCGCGATCACCGAGTACCCGGAGCTCGTGCAGAAGTACTTCATGACCAAGTGCGTGCCGGCGCAGGACAACAAGTTCTCGGCGCTGCACGGCGCGGTCTGGTCGGGCGGGGCCTTCTGCTACATCCCGAAGGGCGTCAAGTGCGACCTGCCGCTGCAGTCCTACTTCCGCATGGAGGGCGCCGGCGAGGGCACCTTCGAGCACACGCTGATCATCGCCGACGAGGGCTCGGAGGTGAACTACATCGAGGGTTGCACCGCACAGACCTACAGCGTCAACTCGATGCACTCGGCGGTCGTCGAGATCTTCGTGCACGAGGGCGCGAAGGCGCGCTACACGACCGTGCAGAACTGGTCGAAGGACGTCTACAACCTCAACACCAAGCGCGCTGTCGTCGACGCGGAGGGCACGGTCGAGTGGGTCGGCGGCTCGATGGGCGCGAAGTACGTGATGCTCTACCCCGGCTCGTTCCTGATGGGCGAGGGCGCGCGTGCCGATCACCTGAACGTCGGCGTGGCGGGCAAAGGCGTGCACAAGGACACGGGCGCGAAGGTCGTGCACCTGGCGCCGAACACGACGTCGAACATCCTCGCGAAGTCGATCTCCAAGGACGGCGGCATCATGGGCTACCGCGGCCTGGTCAAGATGGGCCACAACTCGGCCGGCTCGAAAGCGCGCGTGCAGTGCGATGGGCTGATGATGGACGGCGAATCGAAATCTGACACGTGGCCGGACATCCAGATCCAGAACCCGCACGTGACCGTCGCCCACGAGGCGACGGTCGGGCGCATCTCCGACGACCAGCTGTTCTACATGGGCTCGCGCGGCTTCACCGAGGACGAGGCGGCGGCGATGATCGTCAACGGCTTCATCGAGCCGGTGACGAAGGAGCTGCCGATGGAGTACGCGGTCGAGCTCAACCGCCTGATCCAGCTGGAGATGGTCGGCTCAATCGGCTGAGAGGCGCGATTGCGCGCGCCTGTAGACACGATCGCCGCGCCGCTGTTCCCGACGGGGCTGGCGTGGGTGAACGCGCCGGCGGGCGGGGCCAGCGTGCTCAAGCGCGGGCGCCCGATGCTGGTCGAGTTCTGGGACTTCTGTCGCCCTAACTCGCTGCGCACGCTTCCCTACGTCAAGGCCTGGCACGAGCGCTACGCCGCCGCGGGCCTGCGCGTGATCGGCGTGCACTGCCCGGGCTTTGAGCCTTCGCGCAGCGAGCGGGCGGTCAGGGACGCGGTCGCTCGCCTGGGCATCGAATACCCGGTGCTGCTCGACAGCGAGTACGAGCTCTGGCAGGACTACGGCAACGAGGGATGGCCGGCGCGCTACCTGTTCGACGGCAGCGCACGGCTGTTCGAGTACCACTATGGCGAGGGCGCATACGCAGAAACCGAGCTGGCGATCCAGGAGCTGCTCGGCTGCGAGCGCCCGCCGCTCGAGCCGCTGCGAGCGGAGGACGCGCCGGATGCGGTGCTGGCGCCACAGACGCGCGATCAGGAGGGCCCTTACTCGGGCCCGTACGAGGCCGGCGGCGTGTGGGCGGTGCTCGACGGGGAGGGAACCGTGACGGTGAACGGCGGCGGGGCTGCGGGCGTGCGCGAGCTGAGGATCACCGACGCGGGCGCCTACCCGCTGCTCGAGCACGACCGCCACACGCATGGCGAGCTCGAGCTCGAGATCGGCCCGGGCGTCAGCTGCCTGGCGACCTGCTTTACACCCGGGATCGCGTGATCGATCGCGCCACTACCGTGCGACGGCGGCACGTGCGCGCGCGCGGGGCCTCAGCTGGTCGTGCGTGCGCTCCTGCAGCAGCCGCATGAGCAGCGGCGGGCCGTCGTCGTCGATGAGCGCGCACACCCCTGGCCAGTAGGGACTCTCGCCGGGCGCGGCGGTGAGGAAGATCGGGGCGTAGGTCCAACTGCCGACATTGAACAGACGGGCGCCTTCGCGCCCGCACCACTCGCGCTCGTCATCGCCCGGGAACGGGCCCGCACGGTGGGTGTGACCGAAGACGACATATGCGTCGCCGAGCTGCAGCCGCGCCGCGACCTCGCCCATCGCGCGCAGCCCGGCGCGACGCAGCTCGCTCGTCGAGACATCCGCCCGCAGCGGGCCTAGACCCGCACGGTTGAGAGCCGCGACGGTGAGCGAGAACGCCCCCGCGATCGCATCTCGCCGCAGTCGCCGTACGGGCTCGCGCAAGCGGCCCCCTCCCACGTCGCCGCCTCTGAGCGCGCGCCACGCGCCGACGGTCACGGCGCCGTTGAGCGCCGCCCCGGCGGGCGCGTCTCTGACGACCGCGTCCCTCAATGCGAACAGGGGCGATCCGACCGCCTCGTAGTCATCGACACTGGCACAGGCGCTTGCTGGGCGCCCGAGCACTCGACCCAGCGCACCAAGGCTCAAGCGCTCTAGCGTCGGGACCGTCATGTGACAGTCCAGGTAGTGGCCGTGGGTGGCGTACACGTCGGGACGCAGCCACAGGCCGGGGTAGGCGACGCGCACGGCGGCGGGCGCGGCCCAGCGCGCGATCCGCTCGAGCACGGGCGAGGCCTGCGCGGGCTCGAGCAGTTGCTCGACGCCGAGCGGTGGCGGCTCGTCGGTCTCGCCACGGCCGGCCAGCCACGGTTCGATCAGCGCGTGGTCGTGGTTGCCGGCGACGACGATCAGCTCCCGGCCCGCGATCGCGTCTCCGAGGTCTTCGAAGAACGGACGCGAGGCGCTGATCACCTCGCGCGCTGGCCCGTGGCGCAGCTCGAGAACATCCCCCAGCAGCACCACGCGATCGACGTCGGCGACCGCCTCGAGCAGCGGTGCGCGCAAGTCCGCGCGCAGCAGCACGTCTGCGCCGGAGACGCTGCCGAGATGCAGGTCGGAGACGACTAGAGTGCGCAGGCTTCGCGTATCTGCTTGGGGAGCATGAAGCGAACGTCCTCGCGCACCACTTCGAACTCAGAGACGTCCTGCACCCCACGCGCACGGAAGAAGGCGACCAGCTCGCTGACGAGCTCCTCCGGCGCGCTCGCTCCCGATGAGATCCCGACGACGCGTCTGTCGGTGAGCCACTGCTCCTCGACCTCGTGCGCAGCGTCGATCAGATGCGCCTCGGTGCCGCAGTCGCGCGCAACCTCGACGAGGCGCACCGAGTTCGACGAGTTGCGCGAGCCGATCACGAGCAGCAGATCGCAGCTGCCGGCCATCTGTTTGACGGCGGCCTGACGGTTGGTGGTTGCGTAACAGATGTCGTCGGTGCGCGGCCCGACGATCTTCGGGAAGCGCTCGCGCAGGCGCTCGAGGATCGCGGTCGTTTCGCCGACGGCGAGCGTCGTCTGGGTGATGTAGGCGACGCGCTCGGGGTCATCGACCTCGAGCACCTCGACATCCTCCTCGCTCTGGACGAGCACGATCTGCTCGGGCGCCTCGCCCATCGTGCCTTCGACCTCCTCGTGACCGTCGTGGCCGACGAGCACGATCGTGTAGCCCTGCTCGGCGAAGCGCAGGGCCTCGCGATGCACCTTCGTGACGAGCGGGCAGGTGGCGTCGATCGTGCGCAGCCCGCGCTCCTGGGCCCCGGAGCGCACGCTGGGGGCGACGCCGTGCGCTGAGAAGACGCAGACCGCGCCCTCGGGCACCTCGGTCTGCTCGTCGACGAAGATCGCTCCCTGCTCGCGCAGCTGGGCGACGACGTGCTTGTTGTGCACGATCTCCTTGCGCACGTACACGGGCGCGCCGTGAATCGCGAGCGCGCGCTGCACTGTCTGCACCGCTCGATCGACGCCCGCGCAGTAGCCGCGGGGCGCGGCGAGCAGCAACTTCTCGACCGTATTGGACACGGATGTCATTGTAGGGGGCGCCTCGCTAGGCTAAGCATCGATGAGCCAACGTCACCTCGACCGGCTGACTCCGGTAGACGCCTCGTTCCTGCACCAGGAGAGCAGCGTCTCGCACATGCACATCGGCGGGCTCACGATCATCGAAGGCCCGCCGCCGGGCATGGAGGAATTCCTCGAACAGAATCCGCCGGCGGCTGCACCTCGTTCCCCGCTACCGCCACAAGCTCGCGCACACCGCGATCGACAGCGGGCGGCCGGTGTGGATCGATGACCCGAGCTTCAACCTCGACTACCACGTGCGCCACACCGCCCTGCCGGCCCCCGGGCGCTGGGAGCAGCTCCAGGATCTGACCGCGCGGATCTTCTCGCAGCAGCTCGACCGTTCCAAGCCGCTGTGGGAGATGTGGCTGATCGAGGGCCTCGAGGACGATCGCTTCGCGCTGATCACGAAGACCCATCACTCTCTGATCGATGGCATCGCCGGCGTCGATCTGGCGACCGTGCTGTTCGACCTGTCCCCCGACCCTCCGCAGATCCCCTACTCGGGGCGCCCGTGGCAGCCCCACCCGGAACCGGGGACGGCGCACCTGCTCGCGGCGGGGCTGATCGGAGCGATCCGCGCCGGGGCTGAGCTCGCGGAGGGCGCGATCGACGCGCTCACCCATCCCGAGCGGGCGCTCGCGCACGCTCGGGAGGCAGCGGAGGGCGTCGGTGAGATCGTATGGGCCGGGCTCAACCCGGCTCCGGAAACCCCGTTGAACGTGCCGATCGGCCCGCACCGGCGGTTCGTCGGCGTGACCAGCCAGCTCGAGGACTTCAAGACGATCAAGAATGCCTTCGGCGGGACCGTCAACGACGTCATCCTCGCGATCGTCGCCGGCGCGCTTCGCACCTTCCTGATCTCGCGCGGACGCAACACCGACGGCGTCGAGATGCGCGCGCTCGTGCCGGTGTCGGTCAGGACCGTGGGTGAGCATCACCACGGCGGCAACAGGATCGTCGTGATGCGCGGACCGCTGCCGACCTACATCAAAGACCCGCTCAACCGCCTGCGCTTCGTCTCGGGCGCGATGGACGGGCTGAAGGAGTCAAAGCAGGCCCTCGGCGCGGAGGTGATCGCGGGCGCGCAGAACTTCGCGCCGCCGACGATCCTCGCGCAGGCCTCGAGGCTGAACTTCTCCACGCGCCTGTTCAACCTGATCGTCACGAACGTGCCGGGACCGCAGTTCCCGCTGTACGTGCTCGGGCGCGAGATGCTGCACGCGATCCCGGTTGCCTTCCTACCCGAAAACCACGCGCTGGCGATCGCGATCATGTCCTACAACGGGCAGATGAACTTCGGCCTGCTCGGGGACTTCGACGCGCTGCCCGACATCGCGTCGATCGGCGAGAACATCGCCGCGGAACTCGCCGGGCTGCTGGCGATGGCGCGCGAGACCACGCAGGCCGCGGTCTGAGCGCTGCGCGCTTGGCGCGCCGCTGTCCTAGACGCCAGTCGCACCAATCAGCGGTCGGCGCGAGAAATGCTGCAAATGGCGACTTTTGGCCCGCTTTGTGCGACCATTTGGGACAGGACAACGGACTGCCGGAGAACCCAAAGGACTGCTGGAGGAGACACAACCATGCTCGCACGCATCACATCGACCCTGAGGCGAAACGCTATCGCCTGGCTTGCCCTGTTCATCTCGCTCACGGGCACGAGCTTCGCCGCCAGCCACTACATCATCACCTCCACCAAGCAGATCAAGCCGGGCGTGCTGCGCCAGAATCCGCGGCCAGGCCGGATCGAGCGGGGGCAAGGGCGCAGCCGGCTCGCCGGGGCCGCAGGGGCCCGCGGGCGTGGCCGGGCCCGCAGGGAAACAGGGGGAAGCGGGGCAGACCGGCAAACAGGGGGAAGCGGGCGCGACCGGCAAGGGCGAAGCCGGTTTGCCGGGCAACCCCGGGGCGGAAGGTAAAGCGGGCACGAATGGCACACCTGGGGCCGAAGGTAAAGCCGGGACCGAAGGCAAAGAAGGCAAAGAAGGCAAAGCGGGCACCGCCGTCGCATATGCGCACCTCAGCGCGACCGGTGTCGTCGAAGCGTCGCCGGGCAGCAAGAACTTCACGGGCGCAAAAGTTGAAGACCCGGGCGCGGAAGGCGTCTACTGCATCTCGGGTCTGACCGCCGAACTGCACAACGTCGTCGTGACGATCGACAACAGAGAATCGGAAGCGCCGTTCTGGGCCACCGCAACAATCGGGGAAAGCGCGTACGTGAAATCGAAAAAACCCTGCAGCACGACACCCCAGATCACCGTCGAAACCGGATCGTTTTCTGCATCGAAACGAGAACCGATAACGTCTAACGCTCCGTTCTACATCGCGATCAACTAGGCGATCGCAACCGGAGACCAGAACCGTGACCCCACAGCGTCTCGCTGCGATGGCATCGAGCGCGGCCGTTGCTCTGATCGCGGCAGCCGCCACCGCTCCGCAAGCGGGCGCGTGGTGGAACAGCATTTCGCCGACACGCTCGGTCAGCGCCCCGTTCAGGGTATGCCCGCCGGCAGGGCACTCCGTGCGCTGCACGCTGATCGAGGATCCCACGCTAGGTTCTCGAGTGCGCGGCCCCCTTCCCGCCGGCGCGATCACGCGCGGGCCCGCGCAGGAAGTCAGCCCCGCACTATCCGGTCACGGGGAAGAAGGCGGGTATTCGCCCGCGGACCTACGCGAAGCGTACGAGCTCCCGAGCGCTAACGCGCACGAAGAAGAACGGCAGACGGTCGCCGTCGTCGAGGCCTACAACGACCCCGACGCCGAAGCCGACCTCGCCGCGTATCGCAGCAGATATGGCCTGCCGAGCTGCAGCGCCGCAAGCGGGTGCCTCACGCAGGTCAACCAGCGTGGCGGCGCATCGCTACCCGCGCCGAACGGCAAATGGGGCGAAGAGACGTCATTCGACCTCGACATGGTCTCTGCGATTTGTCCGAACTGCCACATCCTGGTGCTCGAGGCCGAAAACGCGCAAAGCCAGAACATCGCGAGCGCCGAGGACGAGGCGGTGACGCTCGGCGCGACTGAGATCAGCGACAGCTTCGCCCAGTCGACACCGCTCGAACCCCAGGAAGCAGCCGCCTATGACCACCCTGGCGTTCCGATAGCGGCGGCGGCGGGAGACGGCGGCTATGGCGTGGTGTGGCCGGCCGCGAACCCGGACGTGATCGCCGTTGGCGGCACCACGCTCGAGTCCCCTACTGCTCCGCGCGGGGCCTGGACCGAAACGGCGTGGTCGAAAACCGGCGGCGGCTGCAGCAGCGAAACCAAGCCCGCATGGCAGACCGACGTGGGTTGCTTGGGCAGGACGACCAACGATGTGGCGGCCGTCGCGAATCCGAACACGCCGGTGTCTGCGTACGACAGCTATGAAACACATGGCTCGGCTTGGCTGCTGGCCGGAGGCACGAGCGTCGCGGCGCCGATCATCGCCGCAGCGATGGCGCTCGCGAGCCCCTACACCCGCTCGTTCGACGGCGCGCAGGGCCTTTATCTGGAGCAGGCGAACGGCATCGAAGGCTTTTATGACGTTCCCACCGGCAGCACCGGCAGCTGCCATCCGACCTACCTCTGCGAAGCGGGCAAAGGCTACGACGGGCCGACTGGTCTTGGCAGCCTGCGGGGCGCGCCCGAGGTACCGCCGCCCGAACCAGTCACGCTCGGCGCGAGCACGGCGCCTACCAAAGCGACGCTCGAAGGAACGGTCAACACCCATGGCGTGAACGTGACGTGCGCGTTCGAATACGGGCAGAGCTCCTACCACGAAAGCAGCCAACAGTGCGCGAACCCACAGCCGGGCGCGGTCCTCACAGCGGTGGCCGTCTCGGCGACGCTCGCGGGTCTCACACCCGGGGCGAGCTACGAATATCGCGTCGCGGTCTCCCGCTCCGGTGAAACGTGGTGGGGCAAACCCCAGCACTTCACGGTACCGAGCGAACAGCCATCGGTGCTGGCACAGTCGGCCTCCTCGCTCACCCACACCTCCGCAGCGCTCACGGCGACGATCGATCCGGGTGGCGCGGCCGTCGAACAATGCTGGTTCGAATACGGCCAGGATGCACCCGGCTACGGATCGTTCGCGTACTGCACCGCGAATCCGGGCGCGGGCAACTCCCCGGTCGCGGTGTCGGCGACAGCCAACGGCCTGCAGCCGGACACGATCTACCACTTCCGAGTTCGCGTCCGCACCGCCGGCCACGAAGGCCTCGGCAACGACCAGACCTTTACGACGGTGACGCTCGCTCCGACGGTGACGACGCTGCCCGCTTCGGCAATCGGTTCGGGCTCGGCGACGCTCGACGCCACCATCGACCCGAACGGCGCGGTCGTCACCTCGTGCGAGTTCGAATTCGCGAGCCGCTCGAACCTCGTGCCCTGCGCGTCGGAACCCGGCGCCGGAGATTCGCCCATCGCGGTGTCGGCCACGGTCGGCGGCCTTTCCCCCTCAACGCGCTATTTCTACCGCGTCCTGGCCGCGAACGCAGGGGGCGTCGCGTACGGGGAAATCGGCGAACTCACGACGGCTGCCGCCTCCTCCGACTCGGGAAACCCCGAAGTCCCGCCGGTGAGCACCCCGCCTCTGACCGAAGACCCGCTGGGCGGCTCGCCGACGCAGGTCGTGACATCAGCCGGCGCCTCAGCGCCGGCGTGCGCCACCCACCTCGCCTCCAGATCGCTTTACGCGAGCGCCTCCGGGGCCGTCAAGCTGACCTTGCTGTGCGCGCGCGAAGGCGTCGAGCGCCACGGCACGGTGACATTGCTGATGTCCGGGAGCGCGGGCTCTGGCTCACGATCCTCGAGCGAGACAAGCACAGCGCTCGCGACCGCATCCTTCACGCTGCCTGCCGGCGGCGCGGCGACCGTCGTGCTGCACCTCTCATCACGAGCTCGGCACCTGCTGACCGCAGAGCACCTACTGCACGCACGCGCGTTGATCGTGACGAAGCCCCCACTCGCGCCGGCGGCGAGCACCGCCAGCGTGACGCTTCGGCCGCGAGCGACCTGACGCTAGACAGGATGGAGCGGCCGGGTGGGTCCGGGTGCTCGGTGAGGATGGCCGGCGGCCTGCGCATCTGCGTGGGTTGCCGGGTTTGATCCCGGCCGAGCCACATACGGAGGTCGCCGACCGTGTCAGAGGATCGCAGGGGAGTCGTAGTCGGGTTGGATGTGCACAAGTCGTCAGTGAGGCTGGCGGCGTTGTGTGGTGGTGAGTTGCTGCGTGAGGTGACGCTTGGCTATGACCACGAGCAGCTGCTCAGAGAGGTTCGGGCGTGGCCGGGTGCCCGGGTTTGCCAGGAGGCCGGTCCGACCGGGTTCGGGTTGCATCGCGCGCTGGTCGCGGCAGGCGTGGATAGCGTGATCGTCGCGCCTGGGCTGGTGCCCTCGCGTCCTGGGGATCGCGTGAAGACTGATAAGCGGGACGCGAGGCGACTGGCGGGGTTTCACGCCGCTGGCCTTTTGACGGAGATCTTCATTCCGACACCGAAGCATGAGGCGCTGCGCGATCTCGTTCGGGCGCGCGAGGACGCGCGGCTGGACAGGATGCGTGCTCGTCACCGGCTCGGGAAGTTCTGCCTGCGCCACGAGCGGACGATGCCAACGACGTGTTGGGGCACCACACGTCGTGCGTGGCTCGGCCGCCAAGCGTTCGAGCTTCCCGGCCAGCAGCAGGCGTTCGATGACTATCTGTTCGCCGTCGACCAGGTCGATCGGCGTATCGAGGGACTCGAGGCAGAGCTTGATCGTCTCGCTGTCCAGGGGCCGCACAGTGAGCTGATCGCCCGGCTGCGGTGCATGCGCGGGATCGACACGCTGACCGCGATCGGGCTGGTTGCTGAGGCCGGGGACTTCACCAGGTTCAAGACCGCCGAGCAGTTCATGAGCTTCGTCGGCCTGGTCCCCTCCGAGCGTTCCTCTGGCGAGAGTCGCAGGCAGGGCTCGATCACCAAGGCCGGCTCAGCGCACGCCAGGCGGCTACTCGTCGAGTCAGCCTGGAATGCTCGCCGCCGTCCGACAGTCGGCTACGAGCTCGCGCGCCGCCAACGCGGCCAAGACCCGCAGATCCTCGAGCATGCGTGGCGCTGCCAACAACGACTGCATCGACGGTGGGCAAGGATGGCAGGCCGCGGCAAGCCCCACCAGAAGATCGTCGTGGCATGCGCACGCGAGCTCGCCGGGTTCGTCTGGGTCTGTCCGGTCTTTTGTGTGTGGTCGGGGTAACCGATCGGCCGTTGTGGCCGGTTGGGGATCGCCGCGAAGCCCGTAGGGCGAGCGGGGATTCCCAACCGGGGCGGCCGGGAGAGGACCCCCATGAGCATCGAGACGAAGAACCCTCCAGAATCGGCTCTCGTGAGCGAGCAGCCATCGCAGGACGCCGTGGACCGGCTTGCGGGCCTGTTGCCCGCGGACGAGCTCGCGGACGCGCTGAAGGGCCTTGACCCTGAGCAGATAACGGGCCCCGGCGGCTTGTTGACGCAGCTCGCGGGCCGGGTGATCGAGACGGCTTTGGAGAGCGAGCTGACAGACCATCTGGGTTATCCGCCCGGACAGGCGCCGCCGGGGGGTGCTGGCAACCACCGCAACGGCTCAACCCCGAAGACGGTCAAGACCGAGCTCGGCGAGGTCAAGATCAACAACCCGCGAGACCGGGCCGGCACGTTCGAGCCCCAGCTTGTCGGCAAGCACCAGAGGCGGCTGGCGGGCCTGGACGAGAAGATCATTGGCCTCTATGCCGGCGGGATGAGCGTTCGTGACATCGAAAGTCATTTGCAGGATCTCTATGGCGTGCAGATCGGCCGGGACACGATCAGCCGCGTCACCGACGCGATCCTCGAGGACGTCCAGGCATGGCGAACCCGGCCGCTGGAGCGGGTCTACCCGATCGCGTATTTCGACTGTCTGATGGTCAAGGTCCGCGAGGACCGCTCCGTCCGAAACCGCGCTTGCTACCTGGCGATCGGCGTCAGCGTGGAAGGCGAACGCGAGGTCCTCGGGATCTGGTGGGAGGAGACCGAGGGCGCCAAGTTCTGGCTCGCCGTCCTGAACGATCTGCACCACCGCGGCGTCGAGGACATCCTGGTCTGCTGCGTCGACGGGCTCACCGGGTTCCCAGAGGCAATCGAGGCGGTCTACCCCCAGGCCTGGGTGCAGACCTGCATCGTGCACCAGAATCCGCAGCTCGATGCGCTTCGTCTCCTACGGCGAGCGCAAACGCGTCGCCCACGATCTGAAGCCCATCTACCGGGCCGTCAACGTCGAGGCCGCCGAAGACGCCCTCAAGGAATTCGACACGAAATGGGGCGAGAAGTACCCGATGATCGCGCAGTCCTGGCAGTCACGCTGGCAACACATCACCCCGTTCCTCGCGTTCCCAGCCGACCTCAGAAAAGCCGTCTACACCACGAACAGCATCGAGAACCTCAACCGGCAAATCAGAAAGGCAATCAAGACACGAGGACACTTCCCCGACGAGCAATCCGCCACCAAGCTCATCTACCTCGCGATCCAACGAGCCGAGGGAAAGTGGCAACAAGCATTCAACTGGACAGCAGCACTACGAGGCCTCAAGATCCACTTCGGAGACCGACTACCCGACTAACAACCCTCCCGGCCACACACAAAAGCTCGGACACCCTCGTTCGTCTGGGCGATCGCGACCGAGCAGCCACTGCGGACTCGCTGAAGGACACGACCGTGTTCGAGCGTGGGGTGGCGGGCGGTCCCTCCCAGAAGGAGAACCCTCGCTTCACCTATGCGGCACCGGCACGCCGGCGATCCGCGACACTAGACCGAGGCAGCTCCCGACGGATACCAGTCATGCGGCACCAACCCGCGAATGTCAGTCTGACCCACCGTCGCTGCTCCGGGACGCCCGCCACCCCACGCTCGAGACGCTCAACGCCAACACGCGCGGGACCTTGACTTTTTGCTCCATGTCAGATGATTGATTCCACGGCGGGGCGCGTGGTTTCGGAGGTTTTGTAGGCAGCAGGGTCGAAGTCGGCGGTACTCAAATACCAGCCGCCGACCCGAAGGGGGCCTCGATGGACGCCGACCTCGACCTGCTGCTGACCGCTGTTTATTGCACGGCTGACGATCTCCTGCCTGAGCGGCCGGGGAACGCCAAGCGAAGCGTCACAGACGCAGAGGTCGTCACGCTCTGCGTCGCGCAAGCGATCATGGGAATCCCTTCTGACAGGCGGTTCCTTGGCAGTCGCTTCCAAGTATCTGCGTCACCTGTTCCCGACGATCCCGAGGCAGGCTGGCTACTTCAAGCGCCGCCGCAGACTCACGGACACGCTGGAGTGGCTGATAAGCGTGTTCGCCAGCCAGAGCCCGGGGTTCTACGACGACCTGTTGCTCGTGGACAGCACTCCGGTGGAGTGCGCCAGAAGCCGCGAGACCGTCAAGCGCTCGGCGCTCGGTGATGCCGCGGACAAACGGCTACTGCCCTAGCCATTCCCGGTTCTTCTGGGGTTTCCGGCTGCATGGGATCTTCGCTCCTGACGGCACACCCCGAGCGATCACGGTCGCCTCCCCGAAACGCGATGAGCGCGATGTCGCCTTAGAGCTCTTGGCGCGCACCCGCCGCCAAGGCGCCGTGACGCTGATCGGCGACAAGGGCTACGCCGGCAAGGCGTTCGCCCAGGCCGTCAACGAGATGGACGCCACGATCATCCGGCCCCGCCGCAAAGACGAGCCCGGCCGCGGCCCGCACCTCGCACCGATCCGCCAAAGGATCGAGAGCATCTTCTGGAGCTGCAAGGGGACCCTGACACTCGAGCGCCACGGCGCCCGCACCCTCCAAGGCCTCACAGAGCGCATCCTGCAACGCCTGCTCACCCCCGCCGCCGCCGTCTCGCTCAACCACCAACTCGGCCGGCCAAGCCGCGCACTCGTCGACTACTGCGCCTAAGACCGTGGAATCAATCATCTGACATGGAGCAAAAAGTCAAGGTCCCGCGCGTGTTGGCGTTGAGCGTCTCGAGCGTGGGGTGGCGGGCGTCCCGGAGCAGCGACGGTGGGTCAGACTGACATTCGCGGGTTGGTGCCGCATGACTGGTATCCGTCGGGAGCTGCCTCGGTCTAGTGTCGCGGATCGCCGGCGTGCCGGTGCCGCATAGGTGAAGCGAGGGTTCTCCTTCTGGGAGGGACCGCCCGCCACCCCACGCTCGAACACGGTCGTGTCCTTCAGCGAGTCCGCAGTGGCTGCTCGGTCGCGATCGCCCAGACGAACCCGGCGAGCTCGCGTGCGCATGCCACGACGATCTTCTGGTGGGGCTTGCCGCGGCCTGCCATCCTTGCCCACCGTCGATGCAGTCGTTGTTGGCAGCGCCACGCATGCTCGAGGATCTGCGGGTCTTGGCCGCGTTGGCGGCGCGCGAGCTCGTAGCCGACTGTCGGACGGCGGCGAGCATTCCAGGCTGACTCGACGAGTAGCCGCCTGGCGTGCGCTGAGCCGGCCTTGGTGATCGAGCCCTGCCTGCGACTCTCGCCAGAGGAACGCTCGGAGGGGACCAGGCCGACGAAGCTCATGAACTGCTCGGCGGTCTTGAACCTGGTGAAGTCCCCGGCCTCAGCAACCAGCCCGATCGCGGTCAGCGTGTCGATCCCGCGCATGCACCGCAGCCGGGCGATCAGCTCACTGTGCGGCCCCTGGACAGCGAGACGATCAAGCTCTGCCTCGAGTCCCTCGATACGCCGATCGACCTGGTCGACGGCGAACAGATAGTCATCGAACGCCTGCTGCTGGCCGGGAAGCTCGAACGCTTGGCGGCCGAGCCACGCACGACGTGTGGTGCCCCAACACGTCGTTGGCATCGTCCGCTCGTGGCGCAGGCAGAACTTCCCGAGCCGGTGACGAGCACGCATCCTGTCCAGCCGCGCGTCCTCGCGCGCCCGAACGAGATCGCGCAGCGCCTCATGCTTCGGTGTCGGAATGAAGATCTCCGTCAAAAGGCCAGCGGCGTGAAACCCCGCCAGTCGCCTCGCGTCCCGCTTATCAGTCTTCACGCGATCCCCAGGACGCGAGGGCACCAGCCCAGGCGCGACGATCACGCTATCCACGCCTGCCGCGACCAGCGCGCGATGCAACCCGAACCCGGTCGGACCGGCCTCCTGGCAAACCCGGGCACCCGGCCACGCCCGAACCTCTCTGAGCAGCTGCTCGTGGTCATAGCCAAGCGTCACCTCACGCAGCAACTCACCACCACACAACGCCGCCAGCCTCACTGACGACTTGTGCACATCCAACCCGACTACGACTCCCCTGCGATCCTCTGACACGGTCGGCGACCTCCGTATGTGGCTCGGCCGGGATCAAACCCGGCAACCCACGCAGATGCGCAGGCCGCCGGCCATCCTCACCGAGCACCCGGACCCACCCGGCCGCTCCATCCTGTCTAGTGGAGCGTGAAGGTCTCCGACCAAGTCACTGTCGAGCCGCCGGCGATCTTGAAACTCGCTTCCGCGTGAAGCTTGATACGCCGCGCGTTCTTGAGCAGGCGCTTGCCTTCCTTGGTCAGAGCCAGGTGCATCGTCAGCCTGGCCTCTTTCGTGTAGGTGAGCACGGCGCCGCGCGCCACGACCACCTTGCGCAGATGCTTGTGCGGGGCCGGGACGTTGACGTACCACTCGAGTTCGAGCTCACCGGCGCCGGCCGCAGTGAAGCCAAGGGAGAAAGACGATGTTTTGCGCACGCTCTTCAGCTTCGCTTCGGCGAGCTCGTGCGGCAGCTGACTAAGGAAGGCGTCGCGCACCGCCGTGACGCTCGGTTTCGGGTGCCCGGGCGTCGTCGATTCGACATCGTGGAGCACTTCTGACGAGCCTTCTTCGACCTTGTGTTTGGCGACCGCGACCGCGTTGTGGCTTTCAGCTTCGCTTGAGCCTTGAACGTTATGCCCGGTGACGACGCACGCGAGCAGGTGCCCCTGGTCGGCCGGTTCGATCGTGTAGGTCGCTTCCGTCGCGCCCGCGATCGCCGCTCCTTCCCGGGTCCACTGGTACGTGAAGGAGGGCGGCGGAGCGCCTTCCCACAGGCCGCGTTCGCACTTAAGCGTCGCGCCTAGGAACGCCGAGCCGGAAATCGATGGCTCTTCAACATCTTTCGGGGCGAGACCGGCGATGCGGACCGCGGCGCTGTCGGCCGAAGCGTGGCCTTCCTTGTTGGTCTCCGTCACCCGGCAGACCAGCTGCAGCCCGCGATCAACCGTCGCGACCTCAAAGTTCTTCTGCGTCGCGCCGGAGATTGCGACCCCGTTGAGTAGCCATTCAAACGACGGTGTCAGCGGCGCGCCGTTCCACTTCCCTTCTTCGCACGTCAGCTCTTCGTTCACGTTCGTGCCGCCCGTGATCGTCGGCGCGTCGACCACTTCGGGTGCGCCTCCCGGAACGTAGAGTTCGGGGCTGCGCGCTTCGCCCGGGCCGACGCCATTTTTCGCGCTCACAACACAAGTCACGAGCTGCCCGAGATCTGCCGCGTGGACGGTGTAGGCGTAGCCCGTGACGCCGGTCGCGACACCATTGCGCAGCCAGCTGTAGGTGTATTCGATCGGCTGGGAGCCTTCCCATTCACCGCGCTCGCAGGTCAGCGTTTCGTTGTTGCGCGGGGCCCCGATGATCGAAGGCGCTTCCGTGTCAACCGGGGCTTTACCCGTGATGCCAAGCGGTTCGCTGGCTGCCTCGCCACCGCCGTAGCCGTTCGACGCCGTGACGTCGCACGTCAGCGTATGACCTTCGTCGGCGCTCTGCACCGTGTAGGTGCTGTGCGTAGCTCCCGCGATGTCAACTTTCCCATCGCGCACCCACTGATATTCATAGGTGATCGGGCTGGTGCCTTCCCACTGGCCTTCGCTGCACGTCAGCGAACGACCGTTCGACGAGATCACAGGCAGTTCGGTCTCCTTCGGCCCTTTGCCGCCAGCCTTGGGAATCACGACAGCTTCGCTGGTGGCCGTGCCCTTGCCGCCTTCGCTGTTTTCGGCGGTCACGACACAAACCAGCCTCTGTCCTACGTCGGCTTTCACGACTTCGTATTTTTCCGTCTTCGACGACAGTTCTTCTTCGCCCATTTCGAGTCGCCGGTACCAACGATATTTGTACGTCGGAGAGCCGGTCCATTCCCCGTGGCCGCAGGTGAGCGAGGACCCTTCGGTCTTTGTGCCTGTGATCACGGGCAGTTTCAGGTTTTCCGGCGGTTTGAGGCCGATTTTGATCGTGGCGCTCGCAGCGGTTTCTTTGCCGACGCTGTTCGTAGCAGTCACCTTGCACGCGACCGACTTGCCTTCATAGGAGGCTTCCACGACGAGTGTCGATCCCGACGCACCGGAGATGCTCGATCCGCCCAGGAGCCATTCATAGCTGTAGGTGATTTCCGCCGTTCCCGTCCATTCCCCGTGGTTGCAGGTCAGCGTTTCCCCCACCCCACCGATGCCTTCCACTTTGGGTGGTTTGCCTTCGACGAGTTTCGGCGGTTTACCTTTCACCGTCACGCTATTGCTGCTTTCCTGGAACGCTTCACCACCACTGTTCTTCGCGGTCACCCTGCAATTCAGCGTATGGCCTTCGTCCGCGCTCGTGACTTCGTAGCTCGCGCCGGTCTGCGACGGGATTTCAACGCCGTTCCGCCGCCAGCTATAGGTGTACGTAATCGGTGTGCTCCCGCCCCAGTGGCCCTGCGAGCATTCCAGTCGAGCGCCGAGCTTGCCTTCGCCGGAGACTTCCGGAGGTGAGACGGGAACAGGTTTTTCCGCTTTTCCTTTCGGGATCCCGAACTCAACGCTGTTGGAGCTTTCCGCTTGGGCTCTTTCTCCTCCCCCTTCCCCCGTGACGATGCACCAGATTTGGTAGCCTTCGTCTTCCGGTTCAAGCTTGAAGCTGGGGTATCCTTCCAGGCCAGGTTCTGCTCGCTTGCCTGTGATGACTTCGCCTTCGCGAACCCAGGTGAATTTGAATTTCGAGACTTCGCTCCAGGTGCCGGTTTCGCAGTAGATGCGGCCGCCCGCGCTGATGTTCCCTTCCACGTACGGCAGAGTTCGAACAGCGGGCGTCGCCAGCGCGGCCGCGGCCATCACGCCCGCGAGCCCACACACGAGCGCGGTGCTAGCCAGCAGCAACCAACGACGCGCACAACCTCGCCGGGCTGACCTATCGTGTCCTTGACGTTGTCGCCCAATCATCATTTCCCCCTGGAAAAAACGGGACAACGACCTTAGCGATGCCGCGAGGGCGTGTCAAGCAGGAAACGCATGATGCGCCCGATGATCGGGAGACGGTCTTCGCATGACCGCATCCGGCCGGTCGGTGAGAGTTCCCGGCTTCTCGGGCACCCGACGATGCCCGGCACACCCGACCGAGATCGCGTGCGCTCTAACCGGTGAAGCGCGGTGTTACGCGCGCCGAGAACGGGTGCACGAACAGGCGCGCGCCGGCGGCCTTCGCGCAGTTCACGTTTTCCATCACGGCCGTGTAGGACAGCCGGTGCGCCCCCGTTGAGAGCTTGCCGGCGTTGACCTTGAGCGTGAAGTGCCCCGGGTGCGCTGGCGAACTGTGCAGCGTCTTCAGCTTGTGCCCGTCGAGGTAGAAGGTGATCTGCTTGACGCCCGGGGCGCTCACCCGGACCGTGAACTTTCCGCGCTTGGGGCCGCTCGCGCCATGCACGACCGGCGCGGTCGCTTCGCACTTCGCGAGGACTGCTACCTTGGGGGTACCGGCGGGCGGCGGGCTGCTGGTCGCGGGCGCCGTTACGGCTGCGGGTGTCTGCGTGACCGGCACGCTCACCTTCACGGGCGGCGAGGGCTGTTCGATCGTGGGGGAGCCGGGTGGCGTCGGCGTCGCAGCCACCGTCGCGACGTTCACGAAGCTTCCTTCGGTCGTCAGCAGGCGGGTGCAGGTGTAGGTCGTCGCGTGCCCGGGTTCCAGCGAGGCGCCGCCGAGCCCGCCCGCCAGCGTCCCTGCGTCGCAGTAGGGGTCATCGGGCGTCGAGACGATCAGCGGGGTTGTCCCCGTGTTCGTCACGACGATCTCGTATTCGACCGTCTCTCCGACGGTCCCGTGCAGGTCTTCGAGCGTGAAGGTCGAGCCGGCGCCGATGCGCTGGAGCTTTTCTACCGTGAACTGGCTGGTGCCCGGACCGGGGCCGGCAGCGGGGACCGTCACTTCGACCGGCTGGCTCGTTTCGGAGATCGGAGCTCCACCGGGGGGTGTCGCCGAGACGCTGGCGACGTTCTCAAACGTGCCTTCCGTCGGGAGCGTGCGCATGCAGGTCCAGGTGGTCGTGCCACCGGGCCCGACGGGAATGCCTCCCGGGCCGCCAGCCACGGTCCCTGGTTCGCAGAAGTGGTCTTCGATTTCGCCGAACGTGAGGGCCACGTTCCCGGTGTTCCTTGCCACGATCTCGTATTCGACCACCTCACCGATCGTGCCCATCAGCGGCGCGGTCGTGAAGGCGCCCGTGATCCGCTGGAGCTTTTCGAGCGTGAACGACGGTTTGGCCGGTTCGCTCACCGTGACCTTCACGACGTTCGACGGCGCCGTTTTCGGCGTGCCCCCGACGGTCGTACCAGTGACTTCGGCCTCGTTGGTGACGGTGCCGGGCACCTTCAGGGCCCGAGTGCACTTGTAAGTCGTGGACGCGCCTTGGCTGACTGGCCCGCTCGGCCCGCCGACGACCGTGCCGGGGTCGCATTCGGCGTCTGTGAAGTTCGTGAACGTCGTGGCTACCGACGCCGTGTTCTTTACGACGATCTCGTATTCGACCGTCTCGCCGACGGTGCCGGTGAGGGTTTCCATCGTGTAGCCAGCACCGGCGCCGGCTATGCGCTGAAGCTTTTCAATCGTGAAGGCCGGTTCCGCGGTCGCCTGCGGCGGAAGGATCGTGAATGATGGTTCTTCGGTCGTGAAGGGCGATTCTTCGAGGTCGACCTCGAAGAATGACTTGCCCGGTTTGCACGAGGACGTGCCCAGCGCGATCACGAAGGCGTTGCCGTCGTCATCGGTCCTCAGCGCTTCCAGTTCGGTCGGTTCGATGGCGGTTCCGCCCGCCAGTTCTTTGACCCCGACGATGACTTCGCCATTCGGGCGCAGCCACGTCAGGTGCGGCGCGACTTCGCAGCGCGAGAACAGCTCCGGCGCGGCGACCCGCACTTTCGCCTCGGTCGATCCGGACTCGACCTGTATCAGGGTCGCTACGGAGCTTGACGCTTCGTCCTCGACCTGGGATGACGGCGTCACGGTGACACCTTCAGGGCTGGGTCTCGCCGGCTCGACGGCGAACCCGGCCGCAAACGATTCGACCGTCGTGTTGCCGTTGCCGGGTTGCGTGTGAGCTGAGACGACCGTGTCGCCCACGGCGCAGTTCGGGCCAGCGACGAGCGCGACGTTCGCGTTGCCGTTGCCGTCGAGCTCGACGATGGTTTCCCGACCCGTCGAGGTTTTCGCAACGCCGGTGTTGAATTCGTTGGGGTTGAGCCACGTGACGGTTCCGCCGCTCAGGCTGCACCGGCTCAAAAGCTGGGAATCGCTGATTTCGACGGGCGTGCCGCCCGGGAAGACGGCAGGATTGCACTCGACTTCGACGATGTCACCCACGTCGCCGGCCTGTTTGAACTCGCCCTGGCGCATCACGCCGGCGAGGGTGTGGATCACGCAGTTAGACGATTCGGCGACTTCGCCCTGCGGCGAAAGGACGGTCCCGTGCGCCGAGGCGACTCCGGGCATGAGCACGGTGAGCGCCACGAGCGATGTCGCCACGATCGTGGTGATGCTTGTTCCCGCTCGGATCCTTCCCTTGGAGCCCATCACGTCTCACGCTCAATCCGTTGGTAGTTGATCATCGTACACCGATCCTTCTGCATGGTGCAAAGCGATCGGTGCCCTTAAGGCGTGCGGCCCCGGGAAGCTCTGCTCCCGGGGCCCACGCTTTTCCTCTAACTCAGAGGCCTGCCTTACTCGGAGACCTTAGAATTCCGTCGGTTCCGGGGCGTCGATTGTGAAGCTCGGTTCTTCAGTGTTGAACGGAGATTCTTCCTCATCAGCCTCGAAGTACGACTTGCCCGGCTGGCAGGACTCGGCGCCGACCGCGATAACGAAGGCGTTGCCGTCGTTGTCGGTCTTCAGCGCTTCGCCACCACCCGGTACGGTCGCCGTACCACCAGCGAGTTCTTTGCCGATCGCGAGCGGGTCTGCGAAGTTCGGACGCAGCCAGATCACTTTCGCGGTGGGTACTCCGAACGGTGCGACTTCGCAGCGCGAGAACAGCTCCGGTGCGGCAACCCGCACTTTCGCCTCAGTCGAGTTGAACTCGGCCTGAATCAGAGTCGCGACAGAGCTCGACTCTTCATCCTCGACCTGCGACTTCGGCATGATCGTCACGCCTTCGGTCGACGGCTTCGCCGGTTCCACAGCGAACCCAGCAGCAAACGATTCAACCGTCGTGTTGCCTTTACCGACTTCGGTGTGACCCGAGATCACCGTGCCACCAACAGCACAGTTCGGACCAGCGACAAGCCCGACGTTGACGTTGCCGTCACCATCGAGTTCGACTTTGACGGCCCCGCCCTCTGCGAGAGTCGGGACACCTTTGCTGAATTCGTTCGGGTTAACCCAGATGATCCCGTGGAACCCTGCACCGCCGAGGCCAAGACAACGGCTCTCGAGCTGCGCGTCGCTGATTTCGAGGGTCGTACCACCCGGGAACACGGCCGGGTTGCACTCCACCGAGACGATGTCGCCGACACTGCCGACATTGCCAAACTCACCCTGACGCATCAGACCAGGCAGGGTGTAGATCTTGCAGTTTGCCGCTTCGGCTTTTTCGCCGGCTGGCAGGACGGTTCCGTGTGCCGAGGCAGTACCAGCCATCAGCAGCAAGCTGCTGATGAGCACAAGCGTGCCCGCCCATAGGTTACGTCGCTCCATGACTTTCCTCCAGTTGAGTTTTCCTCATGCATGCCACCCGGCACATCCGGGCAACGCCCCCGACAAAGGATCCTCGCAAATACACCGAAGGCCCCCCGGCGGTTCTCCATACGGCACGGAGGAATATCACGGCTTGCGCCGAAAAGATAGCATAAAGTTCGCAAATTGCGGGTTTTTTCTGGGCAAAGCATCTGGAGTTTGCAGGGGTTTTGTGATGTTTGACGAGGTCTGGGATTTGCGTAGTTGTGGCAAGTTATTTGGCCGGCGTTTGCGTCGTTGTGCCAAACGTTGCGAAGGCCTTCCCCGAGAAAGCCGTCCGGTTGACAAGCCTCGGCGCGCTCGCGCGGTCTTGAACGGCCACCCGCGACACCGCCGGGCGCTCAGCGAGCACACTGGCCCTGCCTACCGTGGCAAACTACGGCCTACGGACAAACGTGGCCACCACCCGATCCCGGGCGACTGGCGGGGCGCTCAGCGTCGGGTACGAACCAGCCGGTCGAGAACGGCGGGGGAGCGTTGAGCCCCCTAGACGTGCTTGGGGCCCCGAGAGCTCTGCTCCCGGGGCCCCAAGCGTTCCTCTAATTCAGAGGCCTGCCTTAGTCGGAGACCTTAGAATTCCGTCGGTTCCGGAGCGTCGATTGTGAAGCTCGGTTCTTCAGTGTTGAACGGAGATTCTTCCTCATCAGCCTCGAAGTAGGACTTGCCCGGTTTGCAGGACTCCGCACCGATCGCGATAACGAAGGCGTTGCCGTCGTTGTCGGTCCTCAGCGCTTCTTTGCCACCAGCTTCGAGTTCCGTACCACCGGCGAGTTCTTTGCCGGCAGCAATGACCTTCGTCGGGAAGGCCCCGAAGTTCGGACGCAGCCAGATCACTTTGTCTTCGGGTGCTCCGAACGGTGCAACTTCGCAGCGCGAGAACAGCTCCGGTGCGGCAACCCGCACTTTCGCCTCAGTCGAGTTGAACTCGGCCTGAATCAGAGTCGCGACAGAGCTCGACTCTTCATCCTCGACCTGCGACTTCGGCAGGACCGTCACGCCTTCGGTCGACGGCTTCGCCGGTTCCACAGCGAACCCAGCAGCAAACGATTCAACCGTCGTGTTGCCTTTACCGGGTTGCGTGTGACCCGAGATCACCGTGCCACCAACAGCACAGTTCGGACCAGCGACAAGCCCGAGATTGACGTTGCCGTCACCATCGAGTTCGACGGTGATCGAGTTGCCCGTCATTGCGGTCGGGACACCCGCACTGAAGTCGTTCGGGTCGACCCAAACGATCCCGTGGAACCCGGCACCGCCGAGACCAAGACAACGGCTCTCCAGCTGCGCGTCACTGATTTCCACTGACGTACCACCCGGGAACACGGCCGGGTTGCACTCCACCGAGACGATGTCGCCGACACTGCCGACATTGCCAAACTCACCCTGACGCATCAGACCAGGCAGGGTGTAGATCTTGCAGTTTGCCGCTTCGGCTTTTTCGCCGGCTGGCAGGACGGTTCCGTGTGCCGAGGCAGTACCAGCCATCAGCAGCAAGCTGCTGATGAGCACAAGCGTGCCCGCCCATAGGTTACGTCGCTCCATGACTTTCCTCCAGTTGAGTTTTCCTCTTATGCGTGCCGCCCGGCACATCCGGGCTAGCCGCCCCCGACAAAGGATCCTCGCGATACACCGGAGGCCCCCCGCGGTTCTCGATACGCAGAAAAAAGTATCACGGATTGCGGCGAAAAGACAGAGGAACTTCCGATAGGTGGGCTCTTCGTCTGAACAACGCCTTGTTTGCAAGCTTTGGCATGCTCGTATAGGCCGTTCCTGCCCGTGCGTGGACCCACGGCGACCACGACGCCGCGCGCGCCGGGCGGAGCGCTCTAGCGTCGCAGCCTGAACGAGCCCGAACTCGTCTCCGGCTTGCCGCCGGTGGGCGTGAAGACAGTCGTCGCATGCAGCTCGATTCGGCTCGCGTGCTTGAGCAGGGCGCGCCCCGCGGCGGTGAGCTTGATCTTTAGCGTCGCGGCGCCTGCGGTCTTCAGGGTGATATGCCCGGTGGCGACGATGATCTTCGGTGTGCGGCTATGCCCGCGAGGGTGCTGCGCGGGCTGGAACCACGTCAGGCTCAGCGTGCCGGCCTCTGGCGCGCGGAAGCGCAGGAGGTAGCCGGCGTTTCGGAGCAGAGCGCCGATCCGCGCCCCGGCCCCGGTCGGTAGCAGCCGCTCGGCGACCAGCCCGAGTACGCCAGTTGAGCCGGTGCTCCCGGGCGTCGAGTTCGTGCCCGAGAGCACTACCGGTGTGACGGCAGCGCCGGACCCTTCTTCCGGGAGCGTCGTAAACGTCTCATCGGCGCCGACCCCCGTGCCGCCTTCTCCGACCGCGACAAGCCGCTCGTGATAGAGGGTGTTGGGCTGCAGGGCGTACACGCGGACGAACACGTCGACCGCTCCGGTGCTATTCGACGGGAAGGCGCTAAGCCCCGAGACGAAGCCGCATTCGATCTTCCTCCCGTAGGCGGTCGTGGTTCCGACTTCGAACACGCACGAAGTGATGGGTCCCCCCTCGGGGTTGACCGATCCGTATAGCGCTACGTGCGTTTCGGCGACCGCCGCCGGCGCTTCCGTCAGCGCGGTCGGCAAGATCCGAGCGACTTCGAAGGAGATCGACTTGCTCTTGCCGGTTTCGTTGCCAAGCGAGCTCGGTTGTGTGGCCACTGCCGTGTAGTCGCCGAATTCGAGCGGTTCCTGGACCTCAGCGAGCCATTCGCCGGCATCGACCTTCGCCGTGAGCGTGGCCACGATCGCCCCCGTTTCGCCGGAGCCCTGGTGGATTGCGACGGTGACTTCGGTGGTGTCGCTGGCCGTGCCGGCGAACAAGGGGTGACGGTCGCTCGAGGACGCGCTTGGGCCCTGCGTCACCACGACCGTGGGGGGCAGCGTGTCGAGCGTGAATCCCCAGGAGACGCTACGGCCTTCGGAGTTTCCGAGCCCGCTGGGCTCGGTCGCATACACCGTAAACCGGTGTTCCCCTGCTGGGAGCGACTGGGGAAGGGTCACGCTCCACTTGCCCCCCGGTTCGGTGTGTTTGGAAGCCTTGACTTCCGTGGTCCCTTCGACCACGTGCACGAAGACTTCGCCTTCTTCGCTCGCTGTCCCGGAGAAGGTCGGCTTGGTCTGGCGTGTCGGCGACGCCGGCTGTTCGAGCACGACCGTCGGCGCTTCTGTGCTGACGACAAAGGTCGCCGGCGCGCTCTTGCCCTCCGCGTTGCCAGGGAGCGCGCTTTCCGTGGTTGCGACCGCAGTGTAGGTGTGCTTCCCCGGCGGGAGCGCCGGTTCGAGCTTCACCGTTTTCCAATGGCCGGACGCGACTTTCGTGCCCGTGAGCGTGCGGACGATGGGACCGAGATAGGAGGACCCTTCGTGGATTTCGACCTTGACTTCCCGTTCTTCGCTTTTCGGGGCTTTCACGGTCCCTTCGAACGTGGGCATCTGGTTATTGGATTCGGCCGGCGGCTTGGTCATTTCGATCTGCGGCGCATTCGTGTTGATTTCGAAAGGCACCGGCTTCGTCGAGCCGCTCGGGTTGCCTTCAAGGTTGCTCGGCTGCGAAGCGACCGCCTCGTATTCGCCGTTTGAAAGCGCCGAGCCAACCGTCTCTTTATAGGTATAGGGTCCGCCGCCGACCGGGGTCGTCACGAGCGTCGCTACCGGTGTCCCCGCGGGTGGCCCTGCCGCCGCCGTATAGACGCGGACGGTGACCGAGGCGCTTTCGTTCGAGGTCCCCGAGAAGGTCGGGCTCGTGTTGTTCGAGACGAGCGGTAGGGGTTCGAGGATGAGGCGCGGCGCTTCCGTGTCAATTTCGCTGGTATCGGGCCCGGCCTGCCCCGCGGCGTTCCCGATGCCGCTTGCCTGTTCGGCGATCACCGTCACCGCGTATTCGCCCTTCGGCAACGCCTTTTCAAGAGCAGTAGACCATTCCCCACCCGCGCCGACTTTCGCCTTGCCCTTGCCGACTTCTTCACTGCCCTTGAACACACGCACAACAACTTCGTCAGCGCTTTCGTTCGACGTCCCCGAGAACGACGGGGTCCCATTCAACCGCTTCGCCGGCGCCTTCAGCGTGACCTTTGGCGATTCGGTGTCGATCGCGCTGGCATCCGGTGCAGTCTGCCCCTCAGCATTGCCGAGGCCGCTCGCCTGTTCGGCGATCACCGTCACCGCATATTCGCCCTTCGGCAACGCCTTTTCAAGACCAGTAGACCATTCCCCACCCGCGCCGACTTTCGCCTTGCCCTTGCCGACTTCTTCGCTGCCCTTCAAGACACGCACGACCACTTCATCAGCGCTTTCGTTCGATGTACCCGAGAACGTCGGCGTGCCATTCAAGCGGCTCGCAGGCGCCGTGAGCGTGACCTTCGGCGCTTCCGTGTCGACCGCGCTGGTATCCGGCGCGGTCTGCCCCTCAGCGTTCCCGAGGCCGCTCGCCTGTTCAGCGATCACCGTCACCGCGTATTCGCCCTTCGGCAATGCTTTTTCAAGACCAGTCGACCATTCGCCGCCCACGCCGACTTTCGCCTTGCCCTTTCCTACTTCTTCGGCACCCTTCAACACACGCACAACGACTTCATCAGCGCTTTCGTTCGACGTACCCGAGAACGACGGAGTGCCATTCAACCGGCTCGCCGGCGCCTTCAGCGTCACTTTCGGAGCTTCCGTGTCGATTTCACTGGCATCGGGTGGGGTCTGCCCCTCAGCGTTCCCGAGGCCGCTTGCCTGTTCAGCGACAACGGTCACTGCGTATTCGCCTTTCGGCAGCACCTTTTCCAGACCACCAGTCGACCATTCCCCACCCGCGCCGACTTTCGCCTTGCCCTTGCCGACTTCTTCAGTTCCCCGCATCACGCGCACGACGACTTCATCAGCACTTTCGTTCGACGTACCCGAGAACGACGGGCTGCCATTCAAGCGGCTCGCGGGCGCCTTCAGCGTGAGCTTCGGCGCTTCCGTGTCGATTTCGGCACTATCGGGCGCGGTCTGACCCGAAGAGTTGCCCAGGTTGCTGCTCTCTTCCGCGAACACCGTCACCGCGTATTCCCCCTTCGGCAGCGCCTTTTCCAGACCAGTCGACCAGCCTCCACCGACGACCGTCGTCTTGCCTTTGCCGACTTCTTCGCCTCCCCTCATCACACGCACGACCACTTCAGTGCCTTCTTCCGAGCCTTTCCCAGAGAATGTCGGGTTCCCGTTCAACCGCTTTGCGGGCACAACCAACGTCACCTTCGGCACTTCGGTGTCGATTTCGCTGACATCAGGCGCGGTCTTCCCCGTGGCGTTCCCGAGGCCGCTCGCCTGTTCAGCGACAACGGTCACGGCGTATTCGCCTTTCGGCAACGCCTGTTCCAGACCAGTCGACCATTCCCCACCCGCGCCGACTTTCGCCTTGCCCTTACCGACTTCTTCACTGCCCTTGAACACACGCACGACCACTTCATCAGCGCTTTCGTTCGACGTACCCGAGAACGACGGCGTGCCATTCAAGCGGCTCGCAGGCGCCGTCAGCGTTACCCTCGGCGCTTCCGTATCAATCGCGCTCGCATCGGGCGCGGTCTGACCCGCAGCATTCCCGAGGCCGCTCGCCTGTTCGGCGATCACCGTGACCGCGTATTCGCCTTTCGGCAACGCCTTTTCAAGCCCAGTCGACCATTCCCCACCCGCGCCGACTTTCGCCTTGCCCTTACCGACTTCTTCACTGCCCTTGAACACACGCACAACAACTTCGTCAGCGCTTTCGTTCGACGTCCCCGAGAACGACGGGCTGCCATTCAGCCGCTTCGCGGGCGCCACGAGCGTGACCTTTGGCGCTTCGGTATCGATTTCGCTCGAATCGGAGCCACTCTGGCCGGGAGCGTTCCCCAAGCCGCTCTTCTCTTCCGCGAACACCGTCACCGCGTATTCCCCCTTCGGCAACGCCTTTTCCAGACCAGTCGACCAGCCCCCACCCACGCCGACGATCGTCTCGCCTTTGCCGACTTCTTCGCTGCCCCTCATCACACGCACAAACACTTCCGTGCCTTCTTCCGAGCCTTTCCCCGAGAACGACGGGCTGCCATTCAACCGCTTCGCCGGCGCCACCAACGACACGCTCGGCGCTTTCGTGTCGACTTCGAATCCCCACGTTTCGCTCGTCCCTTCGCCGTTATCGATCAGGCTCGGCTCCGTCGCATACACGCGGTAGCTGCCGTCGGGCAAGGCCTTAGTCAGAGCGACCGACCATCCACCCGACACCACAGTCGTCGTCGCTTTCTCGACCTGCGTCGCCCCTTCGAGCACATGCACGACGACTTCGCCGCCTTCTTCCGAACCCGTCCCCGAAAACACCGGTTCCGTTTCACGCGTACGTTCGCTCGGCTTATCAAGCACCACATGCGGCGCCGCAGTATCCACTTCGCTGGTGTCAGGCGCGGTCTTCCCGGCGGCGTTCCCGAGGCCGCTCGCCTGTTCAGCGACGATGGTCACGGCGTATTCGCCTTTCGGCAACGCTTTTTCGAGGCCAGTCGACCATTCCCCGGCCACGACTTTCGCCTTGCCTTTGCCGACTTCTTCGCTGCCCTTCAACACACGCACGACAACTTCATCGGCGCTTTCGTTGGACGTCCCCGAGAACGACGGGGTGCCATTCAACCGGCTCGCCGGCGCCTTCAGCGTGACCTTCGGCGCTTCCGTATCGACTTCGCTGCCATCAGGCATGGTCTGCCCCTCCGCGTTCCCGAGACCGCTCGCCTGTTCGGCGATCACCGTCACCGCGTATTCGCCTTTCGGCAGCGCCTGTTCCAGACCAGTCGACCATTCCCCACCCGCGCCGACTTTCGCCTTGCCCTTGCCAATTTCTTCGCTGCCCTTCATCACACGCACAACGACTTCATCAGCGCTTTCGTTCGACGTGCCCGAGAACGATGGGCTGCCGTTCAACCGGGCGGCAGGCGCTTTCAGCGTGACCTTCGGCGCTTCCGTATCGATTTCGCTCGGATCGGATCCGCTTTGCCCGGGAGCGTTCCCGAGGCCGCTCTTCTCTTCCGCGAACACCGTCACCGCGTATTCGCCCTTCGGCAACGCCTTTTCAAGACCAGTCGACCAGCCCCCACCCGCAGCGACCAGCGTCTCGCCTTTGCCGACTTCTTCGCTGCCCCTCATCACGTGCACAAAGACTTCGGTGTCTGCTTCCGAGCCTTTCCCCGAGAACGACGGGCTGCCATCCAGCCGCTTCGCAGGCACCACCAACGACACGCTCGGCGCGTGGGTATCGACTTCAAAGCCCCAAGTTTCGCTCGTCCCTTCGCCATTACCGATCAAGCTTGACTCGGTCGCGTAGACGTGGTAGCTGCCATCCGGCAGCGCTTTCGTCAAAGCGACCGACCACTCGCCTGAGACGACAGTCGTCGTCGCTTTCTGAACCTGCGTGGCACCTTCCAACACGTGCACGACGACTTCGCCGCCTTCTTCCGAACCCGTCCCCGAAAACACGGGTTCCGTTTCACGCGTACGTTCGCTCGGCTTGTTCACCGCCACATGCGGCGCCCCAGTATCCACTTCGAACGGGTCCGTCGCGGTATGGCCGGGGAGGTTCCCCAAAGCGCTGGTCTCCGTTGCATACACGGTGTAGGCGCCGTCGGACAGCGAGCTCGCCAGGCCGGTGGACCATTTCCCGTTCGAGACGGTGGTCGTGCCCGAGTCGATCATCTGTTCGCTGCTGTTGAGGACCTCTACGGTCACTTTCGTACCCGCTTCGCTGCCTGTCCCTGAGAACGTTGGGTTGCCGTTCAAGCGTTTCGCCGGCGCCACGAGCGTGACCTTCGGCGCTTCCGTATCGATTTCGCTCGGATCGGATCCACTCTGCCCTGGAGCGTTCCCCAGGCCGCTCTTCTCTTCCGCGAACACCGTCACCGCGTATTCGCCCTTCGGCAAAGACGCTTCCAGACCCGTCGACCAGCCCCCACCCGCACCAACCGTCGCCTCGCCTTTGCCGAGTTCTTCGCTCCCCCTCATGACCCGCACAAACACTTCAGTGCCTTCTTCCGAGCCTTTCCCCGAAAACGACGGGCTTCCATTCAACCGGCTCGCAGGCGCCTTCAACGTGACCGTAGGCGCCTTCGTATCCACTTCAAAACCCCACGTTTCGCTCGTGCCTTCGCCATTGTCGATCAAGCTCGCCTCAGTCGCATACACGTGGTAGCTCCCGTCCGGCAGCGCATTCGCCAAAGCGACCGACCATCCACCCGAGACGACCGTCGTCGTCGCTTTCTCGACTTGCGTCGCGCCTTCGAGCACATGCACCACGACTTCAGCGCCTTCTTCCGAACCCGTCCCCAAGAACGTCGGCTTCGTTTCGCGAGTCCGCTTGCTCGGTTCTTCAAGCACCACATGCGGCGAAGACGTATCGACCTCGCTGGCATCAGACGTCGTCTTCCCGGCCGCGTTCCCCAAGCCGCTTGCCTGTTCCGCGATCACCGTCACCGCGTATTCGCCTTCCGGGAGCGCCTTTTCCAGGCCCGCAGACCATTCCCCAGCGACGACTTTCGCCTTGCCTTTGCCGACTTCCACGCCTTCCCGCATCACCCGCACGGCAACTTCATCAGCGCTTTCGTTCGACGTACCCGAGAACGTCGGGCTGCCGTTCAACCGCTTCGCCGGCGCCGCGAGCGTGACCTTCGGAGCTTCCGTATCGATTTCGCTCGGATCGGTGGCGCTCTGCCCCGGAGCGTTCGCCAAACCGCTCTTCTCTTCCGCGAACACCGTCACCGCGTATTCGCCCTTCGGCAACGACGCTTCCAGACCCGTTGACCACGCCCCACCCGCACCAACTGTCGCCTCGCCTTTGCCGATTTCTACGCCTTCCCGCATCACATGCACAAACACTTCAGTGCCTTCTTCCGAGCCTTTCCCCGAAAACGACGGGCTGCCATTCAACCGGCTCGCAGGCGCCTTCAACGTGACCGTAGGCGCCTTCGTATCGACTTCAAAACCCCACGTTTCGCTCGTGCCTTCGCCATTGTCGATCAAGCTCGACTCAGTCGCGTACACGTGGTAGCTCCCGTTCGGCAGCGCCTTCGTCAAAGCGACCGACCACCCACCCGAGACGACGGTCGTGGTCGCTTTCTGCACTTGCGTCGCGCCTTCGAACACATGCACCACGACTTCGCCGCCTTCTTCCGAACCCGTCCCCGAAAACACCGGTTCCGTTTCACGCGTACGTTCGCTCGGCTTATCAAGCACCACATGCGGCGAAGTGGTATCGACTTCGCTCGAATAGCTCGTGCTCTTCCCGGTCGCGTTCGCGAGGCCGCTTGCCTGTTCCGCGAACACCGTCACCGCGTATTCGCCGTTCGGCAGCGCCGTTTCCAGGCCTGTCGACCATTCCCCGCCCGCGACTTTCGCCTTGCCTTTGGCGACTTCCTCGCTGCCTCTCATCACCCGCACGACGACTTCATCAGCGCTTTCGTTCGACGCACCCGAGAACGTCGGGCTGCCGTTCAAGCGTTTCGCAGGCGCCACGAGCGTGACCTTCGGCGCTTCCGTATCGATTTCGCTCGGATCGGATCCACTCTGCCCTGGAGCGTTCCCCAGGCCGCTCTTCTCTTCCGCGAACACCGTCACCGCGTATTCCCCCTTCGGCAACGACGCTTCCAGACCCGTCGACCACGCCCCACCCGCACCAACCGTCGCCTCGCCGGTGCCGACTTCTTGGCTGCCCCGCATCACATGCACAAACACTTCAGTGCCTTCTTCCGAGCCTTTCCCCGAAAACGACGGGCTGCCATTCAACCGGCTCGCAGGCGCCTTCAACGTGACCGTAGGCGCCTTCGTATCGACTTCAAAACCCCACGTTTCGCTCGTGCCTTCGCCATTGTCGATCAAGCTCGCCTCGGTCGCATACACGTGGTAGCTCCCGTCCGGCAGCGCATTCGCCAAAGCGACCGACCATCCACCCGAGACGACCGTCGTCGTCGCTTTCTCGACTTGCGTCGCGCCTTCGAGCACATGCACCACGACTTCAGCGCCTTCTTCCGAACCCGTCCCCGAAAACACCGGCTTCGTTTCGCGAGTCCGCTTGCTCGGTTCTTCAAGCACCACATGCGGCGACGCGGTATCGACTTCGAACGGGTAGGTCGCGCTTACGCCAGGGAGGTTCCCCAGGGCGCTCGCCTCGGTCGCACGCACGGTGTAGGCGCCGTCGGGCAGCGCACTTTTGAGGCCGGTGGACCAACTCCCGTTTGAGACGGTGGTCGTGCCCGAGTCGACCACTTCTTTCTTGCCGTTGAGGACATCGACGGTCACTTTCGTGCCCGGTTCGCTGCCCGTCCCCGAGAAGGTCGGGGGCGTTTTGCCGACCTTTGCGGCCGGTTCCGTCAGGACGACTTCCGGCGATGCGGTGCTCACCGAGAAGGTGAACGGCATGCTCACCGCGAGGCCCTCTTCCTGTTCGGCGACCGCCGTGTAGACGCCGCTCGACAACGCCTTGTCGGACGGTACCGTGGCGGCCCATTCGTCCTGTTCGTTCGGCTGTGCTTCGAGCGTCATCGACGGAGACGTCGATTCGCCTTCATAGATGGAAACCTGCACAGCTTCGAGCAGATCCGTCGTTGTGCCCTTGATCGTGGGCAGCGGCCCCGTGGTAGGCGGATGGCCGCTCGCGCCCCCGCTTGGGGGTTCGATCGATTCGATCACCGGCACGCCCGCGGCTTGGGCCGAGGAGGCGAACGCCAGGCAAGCGAGCATCAGGCAGCTCAATACGACAATGCTGCCGCGCGTCCATGCCCGCATGCCGAATCGATTTACCACTGCCATCTCCGCACTCGCCCCGATTGCAGTCTCAACGCGACTCCGGTGCCGGCGGCGAGCCCGGGACCATCTCGACCTAGCATCGCTCGCGCACCCGACCAAGCCGGACCGTATTTCGCAGAGCGGGGAATCATAGACCCGCAGCCCCGAATTTCAAGGGGTGGGCGTCACCTCGCGAAAGCGGCCCGATCACCCACGTGATCTGTGATAATTGGGGCAACCGGAAAACTACCTCAGGATGGATCCATGCAGAAGCGGACTCGCAGGACGTTGGTCATAGCAATCGCTGTCGCTCTCGTCGGCGCGGCCTCGGCACTCGCCGGCCCGTTGAAGGGCGCGACCTATTCGGTCAGCCTGCCGACGAGCGGGACCGCCGTCTACAAGCACCTGCACCTGAGGACCTATGCGAACACCGGCAAGTTGACGCTCACGGTCTCGCACAACGGTCACAGCGTCACGGCGAGGTTCTCGGGCGACAAGCCGTTCCTGTTCTGCCGCGAGGAAGACACGCTGGCACAGCAGACAACGAAGCAGGCCACGATCTCGAGCTCGGGCTCGTTCACGGCGACGGTCGACCAGAAGTTCCTCGTGCAATCGGGCGAACCGGCGATCACGCAGCAGATCAAGGGGCGCTTCTCCGGCCATCGCGTCAGCGGCACGATCACGACGCAAGCCGGCGAATGCGGCGGCGTGTCGAGCTTCTCCGCCAGCGCGTAGCAGCGCGCGCGACGCCTGGCCTGCGCGGCCCGGCTCGCGCTTCACGTACGCCACAACTGTTCAAAACGCCGCTGTTTGCGGGATGGCCGCCGCTGGTCGGCAGCGATGTCTTTTAGCGTCGCTCGTCTGTCGCCGCGAACTACATCCTCGTGCGCCGCCGCCCGGCCAACAGCCGGGACGCTGAAGCACGTCAACTGCCGATCGGCGGCGCATCGCCTGCGCCGCCGCGCCTGAGCGGGCCGCGCGAGGATGCCTCGGCGCATCTCCGCATCGACGGCGCTGCTTGCGCTGGCGGTGGCCGTGCTCGCGTCTGTGCTGCTCAGCGGCCTGTTGAGCGCGGCGCGCGCTTCGGAACCGGGTTTGATGCTGCCGAACCTCGTCGCTGACCCGCCCAACGAAGCGCAGCTGACGACGAGCAGCATCGAAGGACGCTCGCGGCTGCTGCTGCGCTTCAGCGGGTATCTCCACAACGACGGCGAAGGCGCGCTCGACATCCGCGGCTCGCGCGCGGAACCGGTTGTCCGCGGAAAAGACGCGAGCGAACTCAAACAGCAGGTGATGTTCGCGCGACTTGCCGAAGAAACGCTGCCGCAGGCGCTCGAAGAAGAACTCGCCGTGCCGGCGATGCAGGCCGAACAGCGGATCTTCCAGGTCAAGGAAATCCGCGGCCGCCCCGAAGAATCGCTCGAACGCGAACACGTCGAGCAGCAGATCAACGCCCAGATCGTCTACAGCAACGCCGACGGACACCACCACTGGCACCTCCAGCACATCGCCCGCTATTCGCTGTGGAACGCGTCGCGCACGGCCGAAGTAGCCCCCGCGCAGAAGGTCGGCTTCTGCCTCACCGACAGCCAGCACGTGGAACCCCAGAAGGGGCCCGCGACGCCTGTCTACTCGGATAACGAGCCGCCCTACGAGAGCTTCTGCCGCCATTTCGAACCGAACGCGACGAGCCTCTACGAGGGCATATCGCCGGGCTGGCGAGACCGCTACGGCAACGAACTGGCCTTCCAGTGGGTCGATGCCTCCGATGTCTCCCCCGGCGAATACTGGCTTCGCGAGGACGTCGACCCCGAACGGGTGCTCGAGGAAGAAGGAGGCGGCAGCAAGCACGAATATGCCGCCGAAGCAACGATCATTCCCGGCTTCGTCGCCGACCCCGAGTCGGTCGAGGACCGCGAAGGCGAACCGGTCAAGATCGAACTCGGAGTCCAGCGCTACGACGACGAATCCGAGCCTCTGGAGACAATCGTCTCGCCGCCGGCTCACGGCACCCTCAGTCACATCGAAGGCGGGCGGCTGACCTACACCCCCAAGCCGGGCTACAGCGGCACAGACTCCTTCTCGTTCGCCGCGAGCGACACCGACAGCCAGTTCCCGGAAAGCCCTCCGGTCGCCGAGGTCTCGATCTCGATTGCCTCACAACAACCCACGATCTCGATCGGCGGGGCACAGCAGACGCTCGTCGCGGGCACGAGCGAGCAGCTCACGGCAGCCGTCTCCCACGACAACGGGGCGGTCGAATGGGAAGCCAGCGCTGGCACCGTCACGCCGAGCGGCGAAGGCGGCCGACAGGCGACCTTCACAGCCCCGTCGGTGCCCCCGCCCAGCGGCACCGCGACGGTCACCGCGCACCTGCACGATCACCCTTCCATATCGGCCTCGGTCTCGATTACGGTCTCGCCGATCCCGCCCCCGGTTCCCCAGCCCGAACCGCCGCCCGAACCGCCACCTGCCGGCGCGGGCACGACGAGCCCGAGGACGGGCACCACCGACAGCGACACCGGCACGACGAGCAGCGACACGAGCGCCGGCACCGGAACGAGCACCGACAGGGGTCCAGGCACGACGAGCTCTGGCACGGGCGCACCGAGCGGCGCGAGCAGCGCCAGCGGAGCGGCCTCCGCCGCCGCCGGCTTGTACCTGGCGAGGACCGGCGGTGTCGAGGCTCCCCCCGGCGACTCATCACCAGCCGCGACCGCAGCCGCGCTATCGGCTCCGCGCGCGATGCTCGTGGCGCACGAACTGGTGATCACGATCGTGCCCAGATCCGCCGGGCGCATCAGCATCAGCGCGAGCCTCGACGGC
Source organism: uncultured Solirubrobacteraceae bacterium (assembly GCA_963759265.1). GTDB lineage: Bacteria > Actinomycetota > Thermoleophilia > Solirubrobacterales > Solirubrobacteraceae > Palsa-744. The sequence goes on along the minus strand of CAVWYR010000001.1, from coordinate 1,798,259 downwards.
CGAGGACTCGGCGGCTGCTCGGCGCTCACGACCGCCGGGCGGCTGTTCTCGTGCCGCGTGAGGCTGCGGGCCGGCGTTTCCACGCGCGCGCCGATCGCGATCCTCGCGGAGCTGCGCTCGGGCGCCCATCTGTGGCAGCTGAACGAGCCCCCGCGCGAGGTGCCGGTGATGGTGATGCGTCCGATCGGCAACCGCGCCCGTGCGGCCTCCGCCTCCAGCGGCTTGTGGTGCAGCCCGGGGACCCTCGTCGCGGTGCTGGAAGATCAGCCGGCGGGCTGAGGCACGCGCAGACGAGCCTCGCGCACCGGCACGCGAGCTAGTACCCGAGCGCGAACTTGGCGTCCTCACTCATCATCTCGGGCGACCAAGCCGGCGTGAACACCATCTCTGACTCGACCGTCTTGACCCCGTCCAGTTCGCCCACGAACTCTTCGATCTGTTCGTTGACCTGAGGCCCAATCGGGCATCCCGGGGTCGTCAGCGTGAAGGTCACGCGAACGTTGCCCTCAGCGACCTCCACCCCGTAGATCAGCCCCAGCTCGACGAAGTCCAGCCCCAGCTCGGGGTCGATCACGTTCGACAGCGCGTCCATCACGTCGTCCTCAGTCGGTATCGCGCTCAGCTCGGGCACGAGGTCAGTCTAGCCGTGCAAGGGGAGCCGGCGAGGACGCAGCCTCGCGCCGGCATACGGCCCGCTAGTTGTCGCAGCCTAGGCGGTCCCACATGTACAGCTGGATGCACTCGTTGGCGAGCTCGATTGCACGCTCGCGCGAGAGGCGCGGCAGCACGGTGTCGAGCGCCTGGTCCTCGGCGACGCCCGCCTGGAAGGCTTCCTCGCCGCGGAATCCGGCGGCGATCTTCAGCGCCTCGCGTCGGTTCTCGCCGAGGCTCGGGAACACTCCGACGAGGAACTCGGTGTTCGGAATCGGCTGCCCGACCTCGAGTGAGGCGTGCCAGGCGGCGAGCAGGTGCAGATCATCCTCGTCGAGATCGGCGATCGCCTTGGCGTAGTGGACCGAAAGTTCGCGGTCTGGAATGTCGTCGACCCACGCACGCACCACCTCGCCCACCAGCTGGCGGCGCGCCTCGCGGCCGACGGACTCGGCGATGACGCGTATCGCGTCTTGAGGCTCGATGAAACAGAGTGGCATCGCGACTCTCCCGTGGATGTTGGGAACACTGACAGGACGGACTGTAGGTGGCCGTGTGGACGGCATTTCTGATCGAGCCGGCCGCCCGCCTGACGGTGGCGGCAGCGCCGCGCGATCACAGGCCCAGGATGCCCCCGGCGCGCTCGAAGGCGTCCTCGTCGAACGTCTCGGCGGGGCACCCCATGCTCGCTCGCCGCGGCGAGAGCCAGTTGGCGAGAGCCAGATCGAGCGTCTCGATCGGCAGCGAGCAGGCCTCTGCGAGCGCCGCCGCGCGACGCTCGAGAAGCAGCGGATCGGCGATCGCGAACAGGCGCTTGGCCGCGAGCGTCGTGGGATCCTCAGCCGACAGTCCCGCCGCCCCCGCGAGGTTCAGCGATTGTGCGCGCAGCTCGTACAGGCCGAGGTGTCCGAGCGTCACGAGCAGGTCATAGCGCCCCAAGCGCCCGAAGCAGGGCAGCGCGATCCGCTCGAACACGCGGTCGAAGCGCCGCTGCGGACTCCACGCCGGATCGCCGCCGTACGCGACCGCCTGGAGCCCTCCAGTCGCTGACTCCGGTGCCGAGGCGCCGGCGCCCCCGGTGCGTGCAACCCATTGCCGGTAGGCGATCAGCGTGTCGGCGCCGCGCGCGGGATCGTGGCAGGTGCGTGGCCCGAGCGGGACGCCGTCGAGGTCGGGGGGCTCGCCTTCTCGCCACGCCTGCGCGCCGGAGCCAGAGCTGCCGCCGCGCGTGAGCGCCAGGCGGATCCCTGCAAATGGATCGCCGTCCTCGAGCGGGCACAGATACACGATCAGAAAGCACATCCAGCTCGCGCGCTCGAGGTCGCTCGCCGCCACGGTGCGGGCGTCCCCGTACAGCCCCGGTGGCTCCAGCGCCAGCACCCGCAGCCGTCCGTGCGAGAAGGCGAGCTCCTCCGCCAGGCGCATCGCGTCCGAGGACGCGCGCAGTCCCGGCACCAGCTCGCAGCGATAGCCGTCGTCCGCCGCTCGTCCCTCGCGGTGGATGCGCACGCCCACGCCGCGCGCACGCCGGCGCGGCGGCGCCTCGCCGCTCGCGCTCCTGCGCGCGGAGCTGCTCGCGCGGGGCTTCGAGGTCATGCTCGGTGCGCCGCCAGGCAGCGTCTTGCTGCAGATCGGGCAGCGCTCGATAAAGCGGTTGTGGCGGCAGAAGGTAGGCATCGCGCAGTGGGGATATACCCGTTCGCGCCCGCCCGTGCGTCGCCGGGTGCCCGTCAGGCTTCCGGCGCGCCGATGCCGGGGCCGACGTGCTGCGGTGGACCCTCCGGGCCGCCGTCCGCATCCGCGTGCCCCGCGATCGCGTCGTCTTTGCTCGCAGACGCTCCCGCGGCCTCGCCGACGCGGCGCGCCGCGAGGTACCGGTCGACCATGCGCGCACACTGGCGGCCCTCGTTGATCGCCCACACGATCAGCGACTGGCCGCGCCGCGCGTCGCCCGCGGCGAACACGCCATCGACGGACGTCGTGTAGGGCGCGTGGGCCTTGACGTTGCCGCGCGGATCCTTGTCGACCCCGAGCTGGTCGAGCAGCTCCTGCTCCGGTCCCAGGAAGCCCATCGCGAGGAGCACCAGCTGTGCAGGCAGCTCGCGCTCGCTGCCTGCGACAGGCGCAAACGGCGGCTCCGGTGAAGCCCCGGCGATGCGAAGCCCCGCGAGTGAGCCGCTGCCATCGCTCACGAACTCCGTCGTCGTCACCGAGTAGTCCTGCTCGCCCACGCCGAGCTCCTGAGCCTCCGCCATCGCGTAGCTGAGGCGGTACTTCAGCGGCCAGAGCGGCCACGGGGTGAGATCGTCGGGTCGCTGCGGCGGAGGCTCGGAAAGGAGCTCGAGCTGGACCACCGAGCGAGCGCGCTCGCGTAGCGCGTTGCCGACGCAGTCAGCGCCCGTGTCGCCCCCCCCGATCACGACCACGTCCTTGCCCTCGGCCGTGATCTCGCGCTCGATCGGCGGCTGCGTGGCGCTCGGCCGCGGCCCGAGCTCGCGCGCCACCCAGCGGTTTCGCTGGTAGAGGTAGTCCATCGCGAAGTGCACCCCGTCGAGCTCCCTGCCGGGAACGGCCAGGTCGCGCGGCACACGCGAGCCCGTCGCGAGCACGACCGCGTCGAAGTCCTCGCGCAGCTCCTCTGCGCCCACGTCGCGCCCGACGTCCACGCCGCAGCGCATCTCGACGCCCTCGGCGATCATCTGCTCGACGCGCCTCTGCACGACCGTCTTCTCGATCTTGAAGTCGGGCACGCCGAAGCGCACGAGGCCACCGATTGCCTCGTCGCGCTCGAACAGCGTGACGCGGTGACCGGCACGGCGCAGCTGCTGCGCCGCTGCCATGCCCGCCGGCCCAGAGCCCACGACCGCCACCGCCTGGCCGGTTTCGCGCTCTTGGCGAGGGGGCTGTGGCGTCACCCAGCCCTCGTCCCAGGCGCGGTTGATGATCGCGTTCTCGATCTGTTTGATCGTGACCGCGTCGCCCTCGCGGATCTCCAGCACGCAAGCCGCCTCGCACGGCGCGGGACACAGACGCCCGGTGAACTCGGGGAAGTTGTTGGTGGCGTGCAGCTGTGCGATGGCATCGGCGAAGCGATCGCGGTAGACGAGGTCGTTCCAGTCGGGGATCAGGTTGCCGAGCGGACAGCCGTTGTGGCAGAACGGGACGCCGCAGTCCATGCAGCGGGCGCCCTGCTCGCGCAGCTCGGCGACGGGACGCGCAAGCAGGAACTCCTGGAAGTCGTGCGTGCGCTCCAGCGGATCGCGCTGCGGGACTCCGTGTCGCTCGATCTGCAGAAAGCCGCCGAGCTTGCCCATCAGGCGCCCGTCCCGCCGACTGCGTCGAGCGGGCGCAGCCGGCCCTCGGAGCTGCGTTGCGCTCCGTTCTCCGCGGCCGACTCCGCGAGCGCCTGCGCCTCGGCGAGCTCGCGCAGCACACGACGGTAGTCGTGCGGCATCACCTTCACGAACGCGTTCCCCGCGAGCAGCTCGCTCCAGCGCTCGATGACGCGTGCGGCCACGCTCGAGCCGGTGCGCTGCATGTGCTCCTCGACCATCGCGCGCAGCTCGAGCGCGTCGGCCTGCGACAGCTCCTCAAAGCCGACCATGCCCATGTTGCAGCGTTTCGGGAAGGTCCCGTCCTCGTCGAGCACATACGCGACGCCGCCGCTCATGCCCGCCGCGAAGTTGCGTCCCGTCGCGCCGAGCACGACCACGCGCCCACCCGTCATGTACTCGCAGCCGTGATCGCCGATGCCCTCGACGACCGTCCACGCGCCTGAGTTGCGCACGGCGAAGCGCTCACCGGCGAGGCCCCGGAAGAAGGCCCGGCCGGCGGTCGCACCGTAGAGGACGGTGTTGCCGACGATCACGTTCTCCTCGGCCTTGAAGTGCTCGCCCATGCCCTGGCGCGGGCGGATCGCGAAGACCCCACCGGAGAGCCCCTTGCCGGCGTAGTCCTGCGCGTCGCCCCACAGCGTGAAGGTGACCCCGGGCGCCAGCCAGCCGGCGAAGCTCTGTCCCGCCGAGCCCTCGAAGTCGACCACGATCGAGTCCTCCGGCAGGCCCTCGGCGCCGTGGAGCGTCGCGATGTGGCTCGAGAGGATCCCACCGACGCAGCGATTGCGGTTGCGGATGGGCAGCTCGAGCTTGACCTTGCCACCGGTCACCGAGGGGCCGGTGCGCTCTTTCAGCGCCGATTGCGAGCGCTCGACGAGATCCCAGTCCAGGGCGTCCTTGAGCACCTCCGGGGGCGGCTGCACGCGCCGCCGCGGCGAGCCCGCGGGCAGCTCGACTTCGGTCAGCAGGTGGGTGAGGTCCACGCCACGCGCCTTCCAGTGCTCAACCGCGACGCTCGCCTCCAGCAGGTCGACCCTGCCGATCGCCTCATCGAGCGAGCGCAGACCCAGCGACGCGAGGATCTCGCGGACCTCCTCAGCGACGAAGAAGAAGAAGTTGACGACGTGCTCGGGCGTGCCCTTGAAGCGCTTGCGCAGCTCCGGGTCCTGGGTCGCGATCCCGACGGGGCAGGTGTTCAGGTGACAGGCGCGCATCATGATGCAGCCGGTGGCGATCAGCGGCGCCGTCGAGAAGCCCATCTCGTCGGCGCCGAGCATCGCCGCGATCACCACGTCGCGCCCCGTCTTCAGCTGCCCGTCGGTCTGCACGATGATGCGCGAGCGCAGGTTGTTGAGCAGCAGCGTCTGCTGGGTCTCGGCGAGGCCGATCTCCCAGGGAATGCCCGCCGCCTGGATCGAAGAAAGCGGCGAGGCGCCGGTGCCGCCGTCGTGGCCAGCGATCAGCACGCGGTCGGCGTTTGCCTTCGAAACCCCCGCCGCAACCGTGCCGACGCCGACCTCGGATACGAGCTTGACCGACACCTGCGCGCGCGGGTTCGAGCAGCGCAGGTCATAGATCAGCTGCTTGAGGTCCTCGATCGAGTAGATGTCGTGGTGCGGCGGGGGTGAGATCAGGCCGACGCCTGGCGTCGTGTGGCGGATCGAGCCGATGTAGGCGTCGACCTTGTGCCCCGGCAGCTGGCCGCCCTCGCCCGGCTTGGCGCCCTGGGCCATCTTGATCTGCAGCTCGTCGGCGTTGACGAGATAGTGGATCGTCACGCCGAAGCGGCCCGAGGCGACCTGCTTGATCGCCGAGCGGCGCCGGTCGCCGTTGGCGTCCGGCTTGAAGCGCACCGGGTCCTCGCCGCCCTCGCCCGTGTTCGAGCGCCCACCGAGGCGGTTCATCGCGATCGCGAGCGTCTCGTGCGCCTCGCGCGAGATCGAGCCGAGGCTCATCGCTCCCGTGCAGAAGCGCTTGACGATCTCGCTCGCCGGCTCGACCTCTTCGAGTGGGATCGCCGCACCGACGATGCCCTCGCCGCCGTCCTGGCCCTCGCCGCCGATCCGCAACAGCCCCCGCAACGTCGCCTTGCGCGCAGCGTCCTGATTGACCGCTCGTGAGTACTCGCGGTACTTCTCGAACGCCGGGCTGTCGCGCACCGCCGCGTAAGCCTCGTTGTCGCCCTTCAGCGCCGCTCCCACGTCGCCGTTGGCGCTCCGCACCGCCTGCTGCACGAGCGCGATCGTCTCCGGGTTCCACATGTGGTGCTCGCCATCTCGCCGCCACGCGTACACGCCGCCGACCGGCAGCAGCGTGTCGAGCACGCGCTCGCCCCCCGGATAGGCGCGAGCGTGGCGCTCGAGCGCCTCGGCCGCGAGCACCTCGACGCCGACCCCGCCGATGCGCGACGCGGTGTGTGTGAAGTGCGTGTCGATCAGCTCCTTGTCCAGGCCGACGGCCTCAAAGATCTGCGCGCCGCGGTAGGACTGGATCGTCGAGATGCCCATCTTTGAGATCGTCTTCAGCAGGCCTTTTCCGATCGCCTTGACGAGGTTCTGCGCCGCGTCCTCGGAGCCGATCGCGACCGCTGCACCGTCCGCGCCGGTTCGGGTCACGCGCCCCTCGGCGACGAGCGTGTCGAGTGTCTCGAGCAGCAGATACGGGTTGATCGCGCTCGCGCCGTAGCCGATCAGCGTCGCGAAATGGTGCACCTCGCGCGGCTCGCCCGACTCGATGATGATCCCCGCGCGCAGGCGCGTGCCCTCGAGGACGAGGTGGTGGTGCACCGCCGCGACCGCCAGCAGCGAGGGAATCGGCGCTCGGCGCGGCCCCAGCTGACGGTCGGAGAGGATGATGATGTTGACGCCTTCGGCGATCGCCTCGCGCGCCTTGCGGCAGATGCGCTCGATCGCCGTGCTCATCCCCGCTGCTCCCTCCGCGACGGGCCAGGTGATGTCGATCGTGTGCGCCGCGTACACGTCGTGCTCGACGTGGCGCAGGGTCTCGAGCTCGCGGTTGAGCAGGATCGGCTGGTCGAGCAGCAGCTTGTGCGCGTGCTCGGGCGTCTCCTCGAAGAGGTTGCGCTCGTTGCCGAGCGTCGTCGCGAGGCTCATCACGATTTCCTCGCGGATCGGGTCGATCGGCGGGTTGGTCACCTGCGCGAACAGCTGCTTGAAGTAGGAGAACAGCGGCGGCGCCTGGTCGGAGAGCACCGCGAGCGAGATGTCGTTGCCCATCGAGCCGATCGGCTCGGCCGCGTCGATCGCCATCGGTGCCAACAGCACCCGCAGGTCCTCCTGGGAGTAGCCGAATGCTCGCTGGCGCAGGTGCAGCGGCTGGCTGGAGAGCGTCACCTGCTCCGAGGGCGGCAGGTCGCCGAACGGGACCGCGTTGCGCGCGTACCACTCGCCGTACGGGCGGCGGGTCGCGACCTCGTGCTTGACCTCCTCGTCCTCGACGATCCGTCCCCGCTCGAAATCGACGAGGAACAGCTTGCCCGGCTGCAGGCGCCCGAGGCGGCGCACCTGCTCGGGCGGGATGTCGAGCAGGCCGGACTCCGAGCCGAGCACGACGTGCCCGTCGGTGGTCTCGACCCAGCGCCCGGGGCGCAGGCCGTTGCGGTCGAGCGTCGCGCCGACCACCCGCCCGTCGGTGAACGCCACCGAGGCGGGGCCGTCCCACGGCTCCATCAGACAGGAGTGGAAGGCGTAGAAGCCCTTCAGGTAGTCCGGCAGGTCATCACGGTCGCGGAACGCCTCGGGGATCATCATCATCGCCGCGTGGGGCAGCTCGCGACCCGCGAGCATCAGCAGCTCGAGCACGTTGTCGAACGTCGCCGAGTCTGAGTTGCCGGGCGTGACGACCGGGAGGATCTTCTGCAGATCCTCGCCGAACAGCTCGCTGCGCAGCTCGCTCTCGCGCGCGCGCATCCAGTTGATGTTGCCCATCACCGTGTTGATCTCGCCGTTGTGGCAGATCACCCGATAGGGGTGGGCGAGCTCCCAGCTCGGGAACGTGTTCGTCGAGAAGCGCGAGTGCACGAGCGCCAGCGCGCTCTTCGCGCGCTCGTCGCGCAGATCCCTGTAGAACTGGCCCAGCTGGTAGCTGATCAGCATGCCCTTGTAGTTGATCGTGCGCGAGGAGCTCGATGTGACGTACAGGCCCGGCTCTGTCGCCGTCAGATCGCTGATCCGACGGATCACGTAGAGCTTGCGCTCGAACGCGTCCGGACTGCCCTGCTGTGCCTCGCCGGCGCCCACGAACAGCTGGCGGATCCGCGGGCGGCACGCCGCCGCGACCTCGCCCATGTGCTCCTCCGCGACCGGCACCTCACGCCAGCCGAGCAGGCGCTGACCCTCCTCCAGCACCGCTCGCTCCAGCAGCGCTTCGTGGCCCTCGCGCGCCGCGCCATCCATGGGCAGGAAGCACATCAGCACCCCGTATTCGCCCGGCGCGGGCAGCTCGAAGTCGACGGTCGCGCGCAGCAGCTCGTCTGGCATCTGCATCAGGATCCCCGCGCCGTCGCCGGTGCACGCGTCCGCGCCGGTCGCGCCACGGTGCTCGAGGTTCTCGAGCGCGGTGAGCGCGCGCGTGATCACCTCGTGCGTCGGCACGTTGTCCAGCCGCGCGACCATCCCCACACCGCACGCATCGTGCTCATAGCGAGGGTCGTAGAGGCCGACGGCCTTGGGCGGCTGCTTGATGTGCGAGTTCATGGAAGTGCTCCTGTGGACGGTGCATCCCGCACGGAGGGTGGGCAGACCACTTCGCGGGGCATGCCCACCGTGCGCAGGGAGGCGGGCACCTGAGGCGGAGCTAAAATCGTATCAGCGGAAAGAGGCGCTCAGTGGCTGCGTTCGCTAATTCTTCAGCCGGCGAGAACCCGCCTGCGTGAGGCTCAGCGGCGATCCTCGAGCGAGCCGCCGAACAGCTGCTCGAGCGCCGGCTGCTCGCGCATCGTCTCCTGCTCGCCCCAGGAGCACAGACCGGCGCGCCCCGGGCATGTGAGGCACAGCCCGCGATGCGGGCTCGAGCTGACGGCGAAGCCGCGCTCGCGGGCGCCCGCCACGTGCGCCGCCAGGCGCTGTTCGAGCGCGTCGCGCTCCTCGCGGCGATAGCGCACGATCACCGGCTCGTGTGGGCGTTCCAGGAACCAGTGGACGACCTCGACCTGCGCCGCACCGCGTCGCAGCACCGCGAGCGCGTAGAGCAGACGCTGGATCGCGTACTCGCGTTCGACGAGCGCGCTCAGCTCGAGCGTCGCGCCGACCCTGTCGCTCTTGTAGTCGAGGACGACGAAGTCGCCGTCGCGCTCCTGCGCGAGCAGGTCGATCACGCCCGTGACCAGTGACTGCGAGCCGGCAATCGAGAACGCGAACGGATGCTCGAGCCAAACGCTCTGCGCGCCGGCTACGCGAGCGGCAAGCTCGGCTTGCGTCGCGGCAGCGATCAAGCCGACGATCTCCTCACGCTCACCGCGTCCCACGCGCAGGCCGAGCTCGCTCGCCAGCTTCGCCACCTGCTCGGCCGAGGGCACGCGCGGACGGGCGAAGTCGAGCGACTCCATCAGCCGATGGATCAGCGTCCCGCGGGCGCGCGCCTCGACTCCGCCGCGCTCGGCGTCTGTCCGCGTCGTTGCGCGCTCCTCAGCCAAGCCGAGCACGCGTTCCAGGTAGTAGCGATAGCCGCAGCGCTCGAGCTCGCTCAGCGAGGTGTAGCTGAGCGTCGCGATGCTGTCCGCGTGAGGCGCCTCAGGTATAGACGATGGCGCACGTTCTGCGAGCAAGGAGAGCTGTTCGCCGGCACTCGCGTTCGACCCACCGCCGCCCGCCGGCCCGATCGCAGCGGTTTCCTCCGCTCCGCCCGGCACCGTGCCAGCGAGGCTGTCGAGCCGTAGGACGGTGCCGACGGTTGCAGGCGAGCTCAGCTCGCAACGAACCCTCGTTGAGCCGAGCGGCGTCACGATCGAGATGTCCTGTGCCGCGAGATCGCCGGATTCCAGCTGCGCCGGGAGCTCCGCCGCGAGCGCGGGCCCCAGCCAGGAGATCACGGTCGGCGCCTGACGCGCGGAGGGCCAGCGCGCGAAGTCGACCGCGCCGCTCAGCAGCAGGCGCTCGCGGGCGCGCGTCATCGCGACGTACAGGATCCGGTCCTCCTCCTGCGCGTCGCGCTCGCGACGCTCAGCGCACAGCTGCTCGTAGTCCAGCGCCGGGCGGGAGCGTCCGCCGTCAAGGCGCACTAGCCGCAGGCCGACGCGGTCGCCGTCGACCAGCAGATCGGGCATCTGCGTGTTCGGTTGGCGCCCGAGGTCGGCCACGCACACGACCGGGAACTCGAGTCCCTTGGCCGCGTGGATCGTCATCAACCTCACCGCGTCGGGCTCCACGCCGTCCACCGGCGCGTCGGGCTCGACCTTGACCGCGCCCCTCAGGTACTCGACGTGGTCGAGAAACGCTCGTAGGTCGCGCCCCTCGCTCGCTTCGAAGCGACGCGCGAGGCGCAACAGCTTGTGGACGTTCGCCAGCCGCCGCTCACCCCAATCGAGAGCGAGCACGTGCTCGCGGTAGCCGCGGGCGGCGATCGCCCGCTCGATCAGCTCGGAGAGCGTCCGCCGCGACGCGCTCTCGCGCTCGCTTGCCAGCCATTCACAGAAGCCCGCCAATGCCTCACGATCGGCGCTCGTGCGCCCGATCGTCGGCTCTCCCCGCTCACCATCTGAGACGGCCAGCGCCGTCTCCCAGACTCCCGCGCCGGCGCTTCGAGCAGCGTCGTTGAGCAGCGCCAGGCAGTCTCTCGAGCATCCCGCCAGGGGCGAGGCGAGCGCCCCGTAGAGAGCCTCCTCGTCAAGTGGATTGGCGAGCGCGCGCAGGTAGGCGATCAGATCGCCGATCTGCTGATGCCCCCAGAACGCGCCGACGGCAGCGAGCGTGCGCAGCCCACAGAGCTGGAGCGCGCGCTCGAACACCTCGAGATCGCCGGAGGCGCGCAGCAGCACGACGACCTCCCCCGCGCGAGCGTCCCCGGACCGCACCAGCTCGGCGACGCGCTGGGCCAGCAGCCGCGCCTCCGCCTGGCGCCAGAGCTGGGAATGCGGAAGTCCTGCGGCGATCGCGGCCGCAACGTGCTCCTGCTCCTCCCAGCCGCGGACGCTTGTCAGCAGCAGCTCGACCGCCGGCTCGCCCCCCTTCGTCGCCGTCGCGTCCCCATCGGTCGCCGGCGGCCCAGCTTGCCTCGCCGGCTCGCCCGCGTCCGTCGCCTCGGCCCGACCTGCGAGCAGCGGCGTGTAGCCGACGAAGCGTCCGGCGAAGACGGCGTTGACGACGTCGAGCAGCGGCTCGCGGCTGCGGAAGTTGCGCGTCAGCAGCAGGCTCCCGTTGCGCGCCTCGAGCTCGCTGCGCCGCGCGCGGAAGAGGCTGACGTCGGCGTGCCTGAAGCCGTAGATCGACTGCAGCTCGTCTCCGACCGTGAACAGGTTCCCGCGATCCAGCGCAGTGAGGATGCCCAGCTGGCGCGGGTTGGTGTCCTGGAACTCGTCCACCATCAACAGCTCAAAGCGCTCGGACCAGGCGGCGCGCACGCTGCCACGCTCGCTCAGCAGCTCCCGCGTGAGCAGCTCCAGGTCGTCGAAGTCGACCGCGCTGCGCGCCCGCTTGAGCCGCTCGAACGCGTCGCCATAGCGAGCAAGCAGCGCGTCGATCAGCTCGCTCGCGGCGAGCGCGTCGCGCTCCGCCGCAACAGCCTGCTCAATGTCCGAGTCTGGCTCTGACTCCCCCGAGAGCGCGAGCTCGCCACGGCGCTCGGCGACTCGCGAGAGCAGTAGTCGCGGCGCGCGTTGACCGCGGCTGCGGAGCTCCCTGTGGACCTGCTCGACGATCGCGCGCACGCGGTCGACGCCGTAGGCGGCGAGCAGGTCGAGCCCAGCCGTGCCCTCGCCAGCGAGGAAGTCGCGTAGCGCCGCCCTGAACGCCTGCCCGCGCAGGCGCCCGGCGAGGCCCTCGTCGATGATCGCGAAGTCGGGGTCCAGACCCGCGGCCAGCGGGTGTGCGCGCAGGACGCGCGCACAGAAGCCGTGGAAGGTGCCGACGAACGCGGCCTCAGTGTCGCGCGCGGCTTCGCGGTCGCCGAGCTCCAGCAGGCGCGCGCGTACGCGCGCGCGCAGCTCGCCTGCGGCCCGCTCGGTGAACGTGATCGCGAGGATCTGCGCGGGCGCGATCCCATCGTCACGAACAGCCGCCACGAAGCGCTCCACGAGCACCGAGGTCTTGCCGCTCCCGGCGGCCGCCGACAGCAGCAAGGGCTCGCTCCGGCGCGCCACCGCTCGCTCCTGCTCTGCCGTCAGCGCGACGGTCATCGCTCGCACCTGCAGATCGTGGGATACATGCAGCCGCCGCGAAACGCGCACGTCTGCGGCCGGGCCTGCAGCTCGCCCCGGCCCGCCTCCGCGGCGACCGCGCGCGCGGCGGCGCCCGCCTGCTCGAGCACCTCACGCACCTCCGCGTACGTGAACGCGTCTGAGGCGACACACTCGAGCTCGATACCGGCTTCGCCGTCGAGCACACCGCGGGCGCGGAGGTCCTCACTGGAGAGCGGCTGATAGAAGCCTCCGAGGACGCGCAGCCCCAGCAGCTCCTCGACCGCGAGCATGTACAACGCGACCTGCAGGTTGCCGTCTTTGATCCAGCGCGCGCCTGCGGGCGCGCGGCTGCCCTTGTAGTCATAGACCACCGCCTCCCCGTCGGCGCCGACGTCGACGCGATCGATGCGCCCCCGCAGCCTGACGCCGGCGCCGAGGTCGAGCGCCGGCAGATCGCCCGCCTGCCCGTGCTCGTCACCCTCGGCGAAGCCAAACCCGAGCTCCAGCGACGTCGGCTCGAGCGGGCTCGGGACCGCGGCCGCATGGGCGAGGTAGCGCTCGAGGTCGGCCTGCAGGCGCCGGCGCACCGCGAGCCGGCGCTCGGGCACCACCGACAGCGGGTGCGACGCTTCGTTCTGCGCGAGCGCGCCGGCCAACAGCTCACGTGCCCGGCCGAGGCTTGTGAGCGTGACCCGCGCCGAGCCGGTTTCGCGGCGCAGCCCGTCGAGCGTGTCCCGCAACGCCGCGTGCGCAAGCCCGCCGCGGGCCAACGGCTCGGGATCGGGCTCGATCGCATCCGGGCGCAGCATCCGCTCGACGAACCAACGCGTCGGGCAGCCGATCCAGCTCTCGAGCGAGGAAGCCGACCAGACGTGCTCGCGCAGCCTCGCCAGCAGCCGCTCGTCGCGCAGCGCTCGACCGCCCGCGACGGCCGTTGGCGAGGATGACTCCCGAGGGAGATCGTCGACCGCCCCCAACGGCCGTCGCAGCGTCTGCTCGGCGAGATCCTCGCTGAACAGGTCGCAGACATCGTCGACGAACAGCGAGCGCGACACCGCCTGGCCATCGTCGTCCGCGACGTGCCAGCTGAGGAATAGGCGCTCTTGCGGGCGAGACGCGGCCGCGTACAGCAGGTAGCGCTCGGCGGCGAGCATGTCCGTCCGCCCGCCGAGCGCAAGCCCGGAGACTTCCGCCAGCCGCCGACGCTCCTCTTCGGCTAGAAACGCCTGTGGCTTCGCGCGCGCCGGGAATGCGCCCTCCTGCAGGCCGCAAACGAACAGCGCCCGAACTCGGCGTGCGCGCAGCGCCAGCGGATCGAGGACCGCCACAGCGCCCGCGACGGCGCCCTCGCCGCTGACTATCTCCACACGCTGCAGCGACTGTGCCAGCCCGGCCGCCGTCGCCGGGGCGAGCTCCGGAGCGAGCTTGGCGAGCTCGCGCAGCTCCGCGAGGGCGCGCCGGCCGGCCGCAAGCGCCGCGGCGTCGTCGAGCTCGGGCGCCTCGAGCACGCACGCTCCCCGCCGCCGCGGAGCGCAGAACAGCCAGTAGAGCTCGCGCGCGGCGCGATCGCAGAGCGTCACCGCGCCACGCCCTCGGGCCTCGAGCAGTCGCTCGATCGCATCCAGCGGCCAGTGGCGCTGCTCCCATAGGACCCTGGCCTCGGCGGCACCGAGGGCACCGGCGCGCCGCGCGCGAAGCTCCAGCGAGTCCGCCAGCGCCGGGCGCTCGAGCACCCCCGGCGCGCGCAGCCACGCCAGCAGATCGCTGAGCTCACCCGGCTGCGAGCCATCTGGCTCGGGCACGCAGCGCAGCAGGCCCAGGAGCGCGCCGCCGATCGCGCTGTCCGCAAACGGCCTGCGGCGTTGCAGTGCAAACGGGATTCCCGCCGAGGCGAACACCTCTTCGAGCAGGTCGGGCACGGTCCCCGCGCCGCGCACCAGCACGGCGATCTCATCCGCCGGCATGCCACCGGCGAGCAGCTCCGCGATCTCGCCCGCGACCAGCTCGAGCTCGGCGCGTTCGCCACCGCCTTCGAGCAGCCGCAGCGCCGCGCCGGCGTTCAGGCGGGGCGCCCCGGGCTCGCGCGACTCGAACAGCGAACGCTCGAGGTGACTGAGGGCCGCTCGCGCGCCGGGAGCGTAGTAGTCGGCGCGCGGCCCGAGCTCGAGGTGCTCGCCCGCGAGCGGAGCGAGGGCGTGGAAGCTCGCCGCGCGCCCCGCGAACGCGATGCGCCCCGGCTCGTAGGCGAGGGCTACCGTCACCTCAGCCCCGACGATCCTGCCGAGCGTCTCGATCGTGTCCAGCTGCAACCTCGTCAGGTCATCGAAGCCGTACAGCAGCACCGGCGTGGCCCCCCACAGCGCCGGACGCTCTCGCAGCGCGTCGAGCGCGCGCACCGCACGCTGCTCGGTGTCCAGCCGCGCGAGCCGCTCGAGCGTCGCCGCATACTCGCCGAAAAGCCGTCCCAGCTCGGCGTGCGAGGCCTCCAAGCCATCCGCGGCCGCCCAGCTCGAGAGCGCCTGCCCGAGCCTCGCCGGCGTCACGCGCTGAAGGCGCAGCTCGGCGAGCATCTCCCCCAGCGCGCGCACGTAGCCGCGGCTCACCTGCGCCCCAGCGCGCGCAGCGATCGCCTCGATCACGCGTTCGCGCGCCGCGGCGCCCAGCAACGCCTCGTCGATTCCCGCACGGCGCACCGCCTCGC
Organism: uncultured Solirubrobacteraceae bacterium; assembly: GCA_963759265.1. GTDB lineage: Bacteria > Actinomycetota > Thermoleophilia > Solirubrobacterales > Solirubrobacteraceae > Palsa-744. The sequence goes on along the minus strand of CAVWYR010000001.1, from coordinate 1,783,219 downwards.
CGATCAGGCCGGCGAAGCGCTCGACGCGCACGCCCATCGCCGTCTGCGCACCGGCGAGCTCGCCGAGGTAGTGCTGGGCGTCCGCGCGCGTGGGAACGATCAGCAACGGCTCCTGCCCGTGGGCAAGATGACGGCGCACCGCGTCCATCACGACCTGCGCCTTGCCCGCGTTCGCGGGACCTGTAATCAGCCTGATCGGCACCGCGACCTAGGCGGCGCTGCGGGCCTCGACGGTCGCGCTCGGCGCCTCAGCCTCACCCTCGGCCTCGGGGGGTTTCGCGCCCTCCTTGGCCCACAGCTCATCGAACTCCACGCGCCATTTGCCCTCGTCGGTCTGGCTGAGCGCGAGGTGCGCGCGGAAGCTGCGCCCGCTACGACCGCGAAAGCCCGTCACCGCCTGTGCGGTGTAGCCGGTCTTGATCAGCTCTTTGGCGATCGCCAGCGGCAGCGTCTTGCCTGCTTTCGCCTTCCAGATCACGAAACCGCAGCCGGGATCCTCGCGCGCCCAGCACGAATAGCCCTTGCGGTTCTCGACGATCTCATGCCCGCACACCGGGCACGGTCCCAACCGCGCACGCGGGATCCTCACATCTTTGAGCGTCTCGTCGAGCTCCTTGACGGTCTCATCGGCAAAGCCGGCGATGTCGCTCATGAACTTCTTGCGCGACTCCTCGCCGCGCTCGATCTGGCCGAGGCGCTGCTCCCAGCTGCCCGTCAGCCCCGGCGAGGTGAGCGCGTGCTCGTTGAGCAGGCGGATCACGTTCAGCCCCTTCTCCGTCGCCACGTGCGCGCGCCCGTCGCGCTCGATGTAACCGACCGTGATCAGTCGCTCGATGATCGCCGCGCGTGTCGCCGGCGTGCCGATCCCCGAGTCCTTCATCGCCTCGCGCAGCTCGTCGTCGTCGACCAGCTTGCCCGCCGTCTCCATCGCGCCGAGCAACGACGCGTCGCTGTAGCGCCGCGGCGGTTTCGTTTCCTTGCGCAGGCTCTCGATCTTGCGTGTCTGCACCTGCTCGTCCTGGACCAGACGCGGGAGCTGCTGGTCGGTCTCCTCGTCCTCCTCGGCGTCGGCTTTCGTATCCGCGCCCTTCGCGTCAGCTGCGACCTCGTCGTAGACGCCGCGCCACCCGGGAACAAGCAGCAACTTGCCGCGCGTGCGAAAGACATGCCCGGCGCCGCTCTGCTCGTCCGCCGGCACGACGGTCGTCTCCACGCGCGTGTTCTCGAACACCGCCTCCGGGTGGAACACCGCCAGGAAGCGACGCACGGCCATGTCGTAGATGCGCCTGTCGTCCGAGCCCATTTTCTCGAGGTTGTGCTCCGAGCGCGTGGGGATGATCGCGTGGTGGTCGGTGACCTTCTCGTCGTTGACCACGCGGGCGAGCGGCAGCACGTCCAGAGCGGTGACGTATTCGGCGCCCTTGCGGTACTCAGCTTGGCTGCCCACCAGCTCCGCGATCGGCTTGATCTCCTCGACCATGTCGCTCGGCAGGTAGCGCGAGTTGGTGCGCGGATATGTCAGCGCCTTGTGCTCCTCGTAGAGCCTTTGCGCCGCCGACAGCGTCCTGCGCGCGGAGAAGCCGTAGCGGTTGTTGGCCTCGCGCTGCAGCGTCGTGAGGTCGTAGAGCATCGGCGCTTTCTCACGCTGCTCCTTCTTCTCGAGCTTCGTGATCGTGCCCGCGCGGCCCTCGCACGCGCCGACGATCGCCAGCGCCTCCTCCTCCGTGCCGATGCGCGGGCCTTTTGTTGCCCCGGGGCTGCCGGCCGGGGCCTGGAAGTGCCCGACGTACACGCGCTCGCCGCTCGCCGACTGGTTGACCGGATCCCCACCCGCCCCCGCTCCCGCAGCCGCGAAGGTCGCGTCCACGAGCCAGTACGGCTCGGGCTTGAACGCTTTGATCTCCTCCTCGCGGCGCGCGACGATCGCGAGCGTCGGCGTCTGCACCCTCCCCAGCGAGACCGCCCCGTCGAAGGAGCTGCGCAGACGGATGGTGGCCGCGCGCGTGGCGTTCATGCCCACGATCCAGTCCGCCTCCGAGCGCGAGCGCGCCGCCTCCTCCAGGCGCTCGAACTCCTGCGCGGGACGCAGCGAGGCCAGCGCGCTCTTCATCGCCGCGGTCGTCATCGAGTTCAGCCACAGGCGTTTGACCGGCTTCTTGCCTTTCGCCTTCTCGTACAGGTACGCGAAGATCAGCTCGCCCTCGCGCCCGGCGTCGCACGCGTTGACGACCTCCTCCACGTCCTCGCGTCCGAGCTGTTTGGTGACGACCGACATCTGCTTGCGCGAGCGCTCGTCGCGCACCTCGAGTTTGAAGCGCTCCGGCACGATCGGCAGGTCCGCCATCCGCCAGCTCTTGTACTTGGCGTCGTACGCTTCCGGTTCGGCGAGCTGGACGAGATGCCCGACCGCCCAGGTGATCACATGCTCGGGGCCCTCGAGGAAGCCCTCGCCCTTCTTGAACGGACCGGGCAGCACGCGCGCGAGGTCTCCCCCCACGGAGGGCTTCTCGGCAACCAGGAGCGTCTTCGACATGGCGGTCAGCGTAGCGGGCCGGTCACCCGCTCGTGCAGGGCCCCGTGCCTACCTGGACTCCGTCGCGCTCGTGCGCGCTCGCTTCGCCCAGCACCGTGGCCACCGTTTCGTTGGCCACGCCGTAGCCGCCGCCGGGGCTGGCGCCGACCGTCGCGGCGAACACGGTCGTCAGGACCCTGCCGTCTTCGTTCACGAGCGGGCCGCCCGAGTTGCCCGGACGCACGAGCCCCCGCAGTGGCGTCAGCAGACGCGTGACCGGGCCCTGGCCGTAGGCGTTCTGGGTGATCACGTCCTGGGTGCGCCCGATCCTGCCCGGCTGGACGTCGAACGGTCCGTTCTCCGGATAGCCGAGGATCGCGCCCGGCGTCCCCGAGGCGGCGCTTTCCGCGAGGCTCAGCGGGGGTAGGTTCAGCCCTGGCACATGCAGCACGGCGAGGTCGTCTGTCGCGTCGAACTCGACCGGCTGCGCCGGCAGGCTGGGGGGCTCGCCGTCGAGCTCCACGGTCGTGTCCTGCTCGCCGGCGACGACGTGCGCGTTGGTCACCACCGTGTCCGGTGCGGCCACCCAACCTGAGCCCTCGATCGCGAGCCCGCATGCGGTCCCGTCGACCCGCACGACGCTGAGCGAGGCGCTGTGCACGCCGCGGGCGTGCGCGATCGCGGGCAGCGGCGCGGCGACGTTCGGTGAGGGGCCGGTGATCGCAGGGATCGGATCGAGGCGGGCGAGCGCGTTGAGGATCGACCCGGACGGGGGCAGCACCTGGTCGAGCTGGCGCAGGATCGTCGAGCGCTGGATGTCCGCGCGCAGCTGATCCTGCCCCGGAGACTGTCCTGCGACGGCCGCGGCGATCCACACGATCCCGAGCGCGAGCGCCGCCCCGAGCACCGCCCCGAGCGCGCCGTCGAGCAGGCCCATGCCGGGAATGATCATCACGCGGCGCAGCCTGAACCCGAGACCCTCGAGCCCGCTCGCGAGGATCCCACCGCCGAGCAGCGCCCCGAGCAGCCCGAACGCGGGAGCGTACGGCGAGGAGGAGCCCTGCGGCAGCAGCAGCGGGCCCAGACGGGTCCCGAGGAACGCCCCGAGCACGAATCCGCAGAACGACAGCGCCCCTACGACGAAGCCCTGTCGGAAGCCGAAAAACGCGAGGATGGCGGCGAACGCGACGATTACCCAATCCAGCTGAGTCACCTGTCATGTTCTACAAGCTCTGTGACCGAAAGCCGCAATAAGCGCCTGCGACGCGCGCGCCCTGTCCTCGCGCTGGCCGCGGCGGCTTTCGCGGTCGGTGCGATCGTCGGCTCACATCACTCTCCTCCCCCCTCCTACGCGCTCGCGGAGCAGTTCGTCACGGCGTGGTCGCGTGATGACTACGCGAAGATGTACTCGGACGTCGCCGCGTCCTCGCAGCGAGCCATCTCCGTCAGCGAATTCGCACAGGCATATCGCCAGGCGCTCACCACCGCGACCGCGACGCGCCTGGGCGTGACCGGCTCGGCGCACAGCATCGCCGGCGGCGAGGTGGCGGTGCCGGTCCGCGTCGAGACCCGCCTGTTCGGCGTGCTCTCGCTCGACTTCGCCTTGAGAACCGTCGAGCGTGCCGGCACTGGAACGCGCATCGTGTGGTCGCGCTCGGCGCTGTTCCCGGGGCTGCGCCCCGGCGAGCTCCTCAGCCGCCACACCAGCCTGCCACGCCGCGCGACGCTGCTCGCTCGCGACGGCAGCGTGCTCGCCGAAAGCCCCCCCGGCGCCGATCCCGTGGGGGCCGGCGAAGCAACTCGCACCTCGCCGCTCGGCAGCGCCGCGGAATCCGTCGTCGGCAGCGTCGGGCCGGCCCCCGCCGCTCGCAGCCAGGCCCTGGAAGCACAGGGGATCCCGCCTGAAGCGAGCGTCGGGCTGAGCGGTCTCGAGCTCGCGTTCGACGAACGACTGCGCGGCACCCCCGGCGGCGAGCTGTTGGCCGGCACGCGCGCGCTCGCCGTCGCGGTGCCCCGCGCGGCGCCGGCGCTTCGCACCACGATCTCCCCGACGCTGCAGCGAGCCGCCGTGGCCGGGCTCGGCGGCCAGCTCGGCGGGATCGTCGCGATGCAGCCCTCCAGCGGGCAGATCCTCGCGGTCGCGGGGCTCGGCCTGGACGGCCTGCAGCCGCCGGGATCGACCTTCAAGATGGTCACCGTCACCGGCGTGCTGAACGCGAAAATCGCGACCGCGCACACCGTCTTCCCGTACGCGACGTCCGCCACGCTCGACGGTGTCAAGCTCAGCAACTCCGAAGGCGAGGAATGCGGCGGAACGCTCGCACTGGCGTTCGCCGTGTCGTGTAATTCGGTCTTCACCCCGCTCGGAGTCAAGCTCGGCGCTGCGCGCCTCGTGGCGACGGCTGAGCTGTTCGGCTTCAACCACGACCCGGGGATCGCCGGCGCGGCCGAGAGCACCTTGCCGGCGGCGAGCGAAATCCAGGGTGAACTCGACGTCGGCTCCACCGCGATCGGCCAGGGCCAGGTCCTCGCCACGCCCCTGCAGATGGCGACGGTCGCGGCCACCGTCGCCGACGCCGGGCGCAGGCCGAGCCCGTCGTTCTTGCCGACCCGCTCCACGCAGCCACGCACGCAGGTCATGAGCTCGGCCGTCGCCGCCACCGTGCGACGCCTGATGATCGGCGTCGTGCGCGAAGGGACCGGGACCTCCGCCGCAATCCCCGGCGTCACCGTCGCCGGCAAGACCGGCACCGCCGAACTGAAGAGCACCCCCGCCTGCGCCAGCTCCTCGGCCTCGGAATCGGGCTCTGCGGGTGCCGGCGCCAAAGAAGCCTGCAAGGGAAGCGAAAGCGAAGCAGCCAACACAGATGCGTGGTTCGCCGCGTTCGCACCAGCGTTGCACCCGCGGATCGCGATCTGCGTGCTGCTCGTCAAGGACGGATTCGGGGGGGCGACCGCCGCGCCGGTGGCGCGCGAAGTGCTCGAAGCCGCCCTACAGGCGTCGTCGAGCTAGACGTCGAGGGTGACCGACGCCGATTCCGCCGGGTTTTCGGGGTTCGTGATCTTCAGTTCGAACGGGCGGTTGTCGAGCGAGGCGATCTGGATCTTGAACAGCAGCAGGGCGCCCTGCGGACCGGAGTTGTCGGCCACCGTGCCCGCGGCCGGGATCTGGTTGTTGGCGGGAACCGTCCCTGGACGGTACGCGTACAGGTTCTCTTCGCTCAGCGGGAGCGGCGTGTAGACGTTGTTCTGCGTGTCGGTGATCGTGTAGTCGCTCGAGTCCGGGTGAGCCTCGTTGGTGGTGTTGTAGACCTGCATGAACACCGCGAACCACTCCTGGTCGGGTTCAATCGCGCGTTCGGTGGCGCTCAGCCCCTGCAGATATGCGGCATCTTCGGGGTTGGCCGGGTTCAGCTGACGCGAGATCTGCACCTGGTAGAGCAGCGGTCCGACGTTCAGATAGGGCGCGGCCTTGCCCGCTTCGCCGGCGTAGGTTCCGCTCGTCACGCGCGTGTGGGAGTCGCCGCACCCGCTGAGCACGAGTACGGCGAGCACGGCGGGCACGAGAAGTGGGAGCTTGCGCAGGCGGCTGAACATGCGACGCGGCAGTCTATCCGCCGGCGACCGTGACACGCCGGCTAACGCCGCCCGCCTGGCTCGCGCGGTCCTCTCCCTGCTCGAGGATCTCGCGCAACCGGTGCATCGCCTTGCGATTCTTGCGCCTCACCCAGACGCGCCCACCGAGCGCCTCCCTGAGCTTGTCAGAGAGCGCCACGGGAATCGTCTCGAACGTGAAGCGCACGCGCGTCGATCCAGCGGCCGCGGGGTCCAGCTCATAGACGCCCAGCGTGCGAATGCGGTTGGTCTTGCCCGTACGGCCGGTCTCGACGATCCGGTGCGGACGGCTGACCTCGGCGAAGGTCACATCCCCCCAGCTGAAGCGGTTGGCGGGTGCCTTGACGCGGAAACGCGCCCCGGCGCCCGTGCCGACCGAGTCGATCCTCGTCAGGTGCCAGTCGACGAGATAGTGATCGGTGAACTCCGGATGGTTGGCGATGTCCTGGAGGTAGTCGAACACGCGCTCGCGCGGAGCGGAGATGACGATCGATACGGTGACTGGGTCCACGCCGAGCGGGAGTCTAGTAGTGGCCGCACGGCGGGGCCGCCCGACCGCTCGGCGAACATGTGCGCCACGCCACAAGCTGCCACGCTCGCGCGGTGCGATCTCAGGCGGCGCGGGCGGTCAGCCGCACGGCGTGGCCGTGCTCGCAGTGCCTGACGATCTCGCTCGCGACAGGTGCTTCGCTGCGCATCGGGCGGCACAGCTCGCAGAGAATCCCGTGCTTGCTCCCGGCGTAGAGATGGATCAGCTCGCCGGTCAGCGGCGTGCGTCCGCAGTCGGCGCAGCGATTCCTGTCGGCCTCCAGGGCGCCCAGCCCGCGCCGCAGCAGGCCTCGCTCGAGCTGTTCTATGTGGTTGACCAGCGATGCCATTGCCTCTCGGATTTCGCCGCTCCGCGTCCGGCTCCTGCCCGTAGGGCGTCTCCTGCAAGCCCAGTTTGCGCCGAGCGTCGGACGGGCCGCGCGATCCGCGCTCGGCGAGCCGAGAAGAGCGGCGGCTCCTTCCCTTGATACCGTTATGTGGAATACCGGGTCGGGCTTGACACTCTTGTTATGATCGCCACAAGTTTCCCCCGACCAACGTTTCGCCCGACCCGAGGGACGGCCCCCCCGGCAGCAACGTCTAGCCAAGAACAGGGAGGAGCACAGCATGAACTCAGTAACCTCGGGGACCTTCGTCGGAGCCGGCTCGTTCAGCTGCGAGCACTGCGGCTACACCCTGACCCTGGTCGGCTCAGACACCTTAAGCGCCTGCCCCGGCTGTGGTGGCCAGGACTTCGCACGCGCCTCGCTGTTCAGCACCGAGCGCATACCCGCGGGAGCGGGCAAGGCGGATGTCCAGAGCACCGAGGGGACGCTGCTGCAGCCACCGGCACCCGGCCGCGACACCCGCCTGGCGAGCGCGCGCGAGCAGATCGACAGGCCCGGCGACTATCTCTGCTACGAGGAAAACGGCGAGCAGCGGATGGTGGCCCTCACGCGCGAGTGGACCCGCGTTGGGCGCAGCCTCGCCGCCGACCTGCGCTTCGACGACCCGACGGTCTCGCGCCGGCACGCTTTGATCGTGCGTCATCCCGACGGCGTGCGCCTGCTCGATGACCGCAGCCTCAACGGCGTGTTCGTCAACGGCGCACGGGTCGACGGCAGGACGCTGAAGGACGGCGACGAGATCATCATCGGACGCTACCGGCTCGCCTTCCTCACGGTGACCGCGAAAGCCGGCGCCCCCAGCGACGCCGACCAGCCGACCTCGCTGCACCGCAGCCTCGGCTGAGCGACGCGACGGGGTGCGCCACCCGTCGGATCCTCGCCTCGCGACGCCACGTCGCGGGCCGCCAGCGTAGTATCGCCGGACGATGGCTAAGACGATCGCTGTGCTCTCGCAGAAGGGAGGCACCGGCAAGACGACGACCGTGCGCACCCTCACCGACGTCCTGCGCCGCGGCGGCGTACACACGCTCGCGGTCGATCTCGACCCCCAGGGGAACCTGTCCGACTACTTCGACCTGCCGACAGACGTCGAGCCCACGATCGCCGATGTGCTCGCCGGACGCTGCTCGGCGGCGGACGCGATCCACGACGACATCATCCCCGCCAACCTCAGCCTCGCGGAGGCGGAGCTGATGCTCGGCGGCAAGATGGGCCGCGAGCTGACGCTCAGGCGCACGCTGGCGAAGCTGAACAGCGACTACGAGGTGATCCTGATCGACTGTCCGCCCTCGCTCGGCCTGTTGACGATCAACGCGCTCGTCGCCGCCGAGCACGCGTTGATCACCGCGGAGGCCCAGTATTTCGCGCTTCAAGGCGTCGAGCAGGCGATGGAGGTCGTCGAGTTGGCGCGTGACAGCCTCAACCCGCAGCTGTCGCTGCTCGGCGTGCTGCTGAACCTCGCGGACATGCGCACGGTGCACTCGCGCGAGGCGCTCGCCTCATTGAAGGAGCGCTTCGGCGACGAGGTGTTCGACTCGGTCATCCGCTCCTCGATCGCCTACGCGGAGTCGGCCGAGCGGGCGCGATCGATCCTCGACCACCGCCCCGACCTCGGCGCCGACTACCTCGCCCTGGCCGCGGAGCTGCTGTCGCGCCTGGGTGGCCTGGAGCAGGCCAGCGCGCGCGTCGCGCAGCTCGCTCAGAGCGCGACGACGTAGGCCCCCTGTAGCTCAAAAGAGGCGCGTAGGATGCTCGCCCAACCGTCTACCTCCGCTGCCAGCGCTTCGGCGACCGCGCCCGTCTGCTCATAGAAGCACCACACCAGCACCGTCGGGCCGGCGCCGGAGATCGTGGCCCCTAGCGCGCCGAGCTCGCGCGCGCGCAGCGCCAGCTCGCTCGAGCGCGGAAACAGCCCAGCGCGCTGCTGCTGGTGCAGCTTGTCGTGCAGGCCACGCGCCAGCAGGTCCCAGTCGCCCGTCACGAGGCCGAGCGTCAGCAACGCCGCGTGCGCGACGTTGAACACGGCGTCCTCGAGCGGGACATGCGTCGCCAGCGCCGCGCGCGCCGCCGGCGTGCGCACCGCCTGCTGCGGGACGATCGCCAGCGCCTCGAGGCCGGTCGGCGGGTCGAAGCGCACCGCCTTGCCGTCCGCGCAAACGACGAAACCGCCGTACAGCGCCGCCGCGACGTTGTCCGGATGGCCCTCCATCTCGCTCGCGTGCGCCAGCAGATCTGCGTCGAGCTCGAACAGGTGATCGGCCGCCATCAGCCCTGCCACGATCGCCGCCGCGCTCGATCCCAACCCTCCGACCAGCGGTATCTCCGAGCGGATCGTGAACGTGAAGCCGTCAGCGGGGTGCAGGCGCTCGAACGCTCGCACGCACAGGTTCTCGCGCCCGGTCGCGACCGGTAGGTCGGTGTGCACGGCGAACTCACCCGTCTCCTCGACCTCGACTTCGAGCGCCAACGCCACCGCAGCCGCCATGCAGTCGAACCCGGGCCCTAGATTCGCGGAGGACGCGGGCACGCGCACGACACGCCGACGTTTGAGAAGCGAGGGACCCGGCTGGCCGGCCTCCGGCCGACTGCGCCACCCTCTAGGGATCACCCAGCACCGCTTCCTCGATCGCCGCCGTCTCCGCCGCGCAGGAGATGATCCTGCCGTCGTTGTTGGCGATCGCCGTCTCCGGATCCTTCAGGCCGCGACCGGTGAGCACGCAGGCGACCGATTCGGCGCCGTCGGCGCCGTACTTGAGCAGCCCCGCGACCGACGCCGCTGAGGCCGGCTCGCAGAACATCCCTTCGCGCGAGGCGAGCAGGCGATAGGCCTCGAGGATCTCGGCGTCGCTGACGACCCTGATCGCGCCGCGCGAGTCTGTCGCGGCGGCCATCGCGTCCTCCCAGCGGACGGGGTTGCCGATGCGAATCGCGCTGGCGATCGTTTCCGGATGCTCGATGATCTTCCCCTCGACGAGCGGCGCGGCGCCCTCGGCCTGGAAGCCGAACAGTTTCGGGGCCGCCCCCAGCTCCTGAAAGCCGCGCCAGTAGGAGGTGATGTTGCCGGCGTTGCCGACCGGGATGCAGAGCGCTTCGAGCCCACCGTCGAGGCCCTCGTGGATCTCGAAGGCCGAGGTCTTCTGGCCTTCGATGCGGAAGTTGTTGACCGAGTTGACGAGCGCGATCGGGTGCGTGGCGGTGAGCTCGCGCACGAGCGTCAGCGCCTGGTCGAAGTTGCCCTTCAGCGAGATCACGCGGGCGCCGTGGACGAGCGTCTGGGCCATCTTGCCCTGGGCGATCTTGCCCTCGGGGACGATCACCGCGCAGGTGATGCCCGCGCGCGCCGCGTAGGCGGCGGCGCTCGCGGCGGTGTTACCGGTGGAGGCGCAGATCACGGCCTTGGCGCCGTCGCGGACGGCCGCGGATACGGCACACGTCATGCCGCGATCCTTGAACGAGCCGGTCGGGTTCGCGCCCTCGAGCTTCAGGCGCACGGTCGCGCCGACGATCTCGGAGATCACCGGCGCCCGCAGCAGCGGCGTCGAGCCCTCCTGCAGGCTGACGAGCGGGTCGCCGGCGGCGAACGGCAGGCGGTCGAGGTAGCGTTCGATCAGCGGCACATGCGCACCCGTCGGCGGCGTGCCCTCGATCCGCGGCAGCTTGACCTTGGGAATGTCTGTGCCCAGCTGACTCATACGAACTCCTCTTCGATCACACGGATTGTCCGGGGTGCCGAGCGCACGAACTCGAACTCGCTGAGCCGCTCGATCGCGACGCGCAGTCCCGACTCGAGCACGGGGTGGGTGATCATCACGAGGCGGGCACGCTCGCGCATGCCCCGCTGCACCACCGACTTGATCGACACCTCGTGCTCGCCCAGCACCTTAGTCACCGCCGCGAGGACGCCCGGACGGTCGGCCACGTCGAGGTGCAGGTAGAAGGCGCTCTCGACGTCCTCGACCAGCGGTATCGCCAGCGGCGGCGCCGGCGGGCGCGCACCGCCGGTCATCACGCTGACGACGTCGCCCAGCACCGCGCTCGCGGTCTGGCGTCCGCCGGCGCCGGGGCCGGAGAGCGTTATCTCGGTGATCGCCTCGGACTCGAGCGTGACAGCGTTGAAGGGGCCCGAGACTCCCGCCAGCGGGTGCCCGGCGTAGAGGAACGCGGGGTGCACGCGCACCGACAGCCCCCCGGGCAGGCGCTCGGCGGTGCCGATCAGCTTCAGGCCCAGACCGAGCTCGCGCGCGAACTCGAGGTCGTCGCCGTGCAGATGCTCGATGCCCTCGTAGCGCACGTCGTCGAGGTGCACCGGCGAGCCGTACGCCAGGCGCGCGAGGATCGCCATCTTGGCGGCCGCGTCGCGGCCTGAGACATCGTCGCTGGGGTCGGCCTCCGCATAGCCGATTCGCTGTGCCTCGGCGAGCGCCTCGGCATAGCTCGAGCCGCCGGTCATCTCGGTCAGGATGAAGTTGGTGGTGCCGTTGACGATCCCGTGGATGCGCTCGATCGGCGTCGCCGACAGCGACTCCTCGAGAACGCGCACGACCGGCACGACCCCGGCCACCGCCGCCTCGAAGCGCAGCCGCACCCCATGTTCGCGCGCGGTCTCGAACAGCTCCTCGCCATGCTGTGAGAGCAGCTGCTTGTTGGCCGTGACGACGTCCTTGCCGGAGCGCATCGCCGCAAGCAGGTACCCGCGCGCCGGCTCGATCCCACCCATCAGCTCGACCAGCAGATCGGCGTCGGAGAGGATCTCCTCGAAGTTGCCGCGGCTGCGCGTGAGCACGCCGCTGACGAGCGGGCGGCGGCCGTTGAAGCGCTCGATCTCATCAGCGCGTTCCTCGAGCAGCACCGCGAACGCGGCGCCGACGGTGCCGTGGCCGAGCAGGCCGACCTTGAACGAGGGTCCCTGCCCGGGCCGCTCAGCAGCCATCGCACACGCTCGCTGCGTCAGAGCACATCGCGCGCGCTCAGGTCCTCGTAGCTCTCGCGCCTGACGACCACGCGCGCGTCACCGTCGCGGCAGAAGACCACCGGCGCCCGCGGCACGCCGTTGTAGTTGTTCGCCATCGCATAGCCGTACGCGCCGGTCGCCGGCGTCACGATCACATCGCCCGGCCGCGGGTCGGCCAGGCGCGCGTGGCGGAGCAGCACATCGCCCGACTCGCAGTGCTTGCCGGCGAGCACGCAGTCGGTCGCGCCGCCGAAGCGGTCCGCCACATGCGCGTCGTAGGGAGCGTCGTAGAGCATCGGGCGCATGTTGTCGGACATGCCGCCGTCAACCGCCACCCAGCGCGAGACGTTCTGCTTGACGCTCTGCACCGTGTACAGCGTCACGCCGGCGTTCGCGCAGAGCGCCCTCCCCGGCTCGATCAGCAGGCGCCTGCCGGGGGCGCCCATGCCGTGGCTGCGAGCCGCCTCGACGATCGCGCCCACGTACTCCTCGATCGACGGCGGCTCAGCCTGCTGCTCGGTGTAGCGGACGCCGAGCCCGCCGCCGAGGTCCCAGGTCTCAAAGTCACCGAGCCGCGCCAGCCCGTCGGCCTCGTGGCGGAAAGGCTCCAGCCCGAGCAGCTGGGAGCCGATGTGGGCATGAAGTCCCTGAAGCGTCAGCCCCGCGACGGCCCGCAGCCGCGCGATCGCCTCCTCCGCCTGGCTCATCGCGAAGCCGAACTTCGAGTCGGCCTGGCCGGTCGAGATCTTCTCGTGGGTCTCGCCTCTGACGTCCGGCGTAACGCGCACGAGCAACGGCTGGCCGTGCTCGCGGTCCGCCAGCGCACCGTCCGCGACGAGCCGCTGCAGGCAGTCGATCTCATCGAGGTTGTCGATCACGATCAGCCCGACACGATGGCGCAGCGCCATGCGCAGCTCGGCCTCGGACTTGGCGTTTCCGTGCAGCACGAGCCGCTCTGGCGCAAAGCCGGCCGCCAACGCCAGGTGCAGCTCGCCGCCGGAGGCGACGTCGCACCACAGGCCCTCCTGCGCGAACAGCGCGAGCACGGCCGTGCAGGGGAATGCCTTTGAGGCAAACACGACGTGAAAGTCGTCGTGGCCGGTGTCGCGCCCGGCCTGCACGAACGCGCGCGCGCGAGCACGCAGGTCATCCTCGGCAACGACGTACGCGGGCGTGCCGAACTCCCGCGCGAGCTCGATCGTGTCGCAGCCGCCGACCTCCAGGCGCCCGCGCTCGTTGAGGCGGCTGCCCAGCGGGAAGACGCTGGAGAGGCTCGTACCGGTGGCCATGACCGCTGATTATCGCTGCCGCGCGCGAAGGCCGGCTGTCAGTCGCTTCGTGCCCGCACTTCCGTTGAGCGCCGACGGCACGCGAGAGCGCAGGGCCGTGACATCATCCTCGCGTGCCAGCACACACCGGGAGCGAGGCGCACGCCGCGATCCTGCGGCGGGTGTGGGCGATCCCTCCTGGCTTCGTGCGCACCTACGGTGACGTCTCTCCGGGCGCGCCGCGTCTGGCCGGATACGTCCTCAGCCGCTCGGACGCGCGCGGGCTGCCGTGGCATCGTGTCGTGCGCGCCGACGGCTCGCTCGCCAAGGGACTGCGCCAGCGGCGTCTGCTCGAAGCGGAGGCTGTCCCGTTCAAGGGCGGGCGGGTGCTGCTTTCGCGCGCGCGACTCGACGAGCTCGACGCCGCGTAAAAGCCGCAAACAGCTTTAGGGCACGCGTAGATCCTTCTGCGACAATCAGCGCATGTCTGCGGGGCGATCGAAGTTCGGCAAGGACACCGGCCTGCAGGCCCGGATGCTGATGACGATGTTCCTGCTCGGGCTCGTCTACGTCGTGTTCATCGGCGTGCTGATCGCCGCCGGCGCGGGCGCGGGCGTGATCGTGCTCGTCGCGCTTGTGCTGCTGCTGCTCCAGTTCTTCGCCTCGGACAAGCTGGCGATGGCGACGATCGGGGTCAAGGAGGTCACCGCTGCCCAGGAGCCTGAGCTTTACGGGATCGTCGAACGGCTATGCGTGCAGGCGAACCTGGCGATGCCGAAAGTGGCGGTGATCGAGACCTCGATGCCGAACGCTTGCGCGATGGGACGATCCAAGAAGGCGACGACCGTCTGCGCCACCCGCGGCATCCTCGAGCTGCTCTCGCCCGCTGAGCTCGAAGGCGTGATGGCGCACGAGCTCACACACGTCATCAATCGCGACGTGATGGTGATGACGCTGGCGAGCTTCTTCGCGACGCTGGCGTCGATGATCGCGCAGTTCGCGCTGTTCTTCGGCGGCGGCTTCGGGGGCGGTTACGGGCGTGGGCGCGACGAGGAGGAGGAGATCATGCTCGTGCTGCTCGTCTCGGTGCTCGTCTACGCGATCTCATTCCTGCTGCTGCGCGCCCTCTCGCGCTATCGCGAGTTCGCAGCCGACCGTGGCTCGGCCGTGCTCACCGGCCGTCCAAGCGCGCTCGCCTCCGCACTGCTGAAGATCAGCGGCACGATCGAGCGCGTCCCCAGCCAGGACCTGCGCAAGGCCGAAGGGATGAGCGCGTTCTTCATCATCCCGGCGAGGACGAAGCGCTCACTGATGAACATCTTCGCCGACCACCCGCCGCTGGAGCAGCGCCTGGCGGCGCTCGAGCGGCTGGAGTCCCAGCTGCAGGCCAGCGCCTAGACCGTGGGCCTACGCGACATCCTCACCGGCCGCCACGAGGTCCAGGGGCCGGCGTCGGAGGACCGCCTGTTCGCGATCACGACCGCCTACGTGACGCTGCAAGCCGCGCATCAGATCGACCCGGCGGGGGCGGCCGCGATCGTCTTCCAGGCGCTCGCGACGAGCGAGTTCGAAAGCACGCTTCGAGAAATGGAAGAAGTGGTGACGGCCACCGGCAGTGAGAGCGCCACGACCGTCTCGAGCCAGGACGACGGCTACGGCTACCGCTGGATGGTTCTGCGCAACCCCAAGGACAAGCCCAGCGTCGAAGACCTCGCGGTCGGCGTCAACGCCGTGTCCGGGTCGATCGAGACCGCCGGACACGGAGAGCGACTGCTGTGCGCCGTGTTCGCGTTCGTCGACGCCAAAGCTCAGCCGATCTACTTCATCTACAACTACAAGCGCGGCCGCTGGTACCCGTTCGTGCCCGACCTCGCCAACAAACAGCAGCGCCTGACCGAGCGCGAGCTGCAGATCAAGGCACAGGTCGGCTCAGAACTCCCGCTCGAGCCCGAGCTCGAGCGCTGGTTCCCACTGTGGGGCATCCCGATCTGAGGCGTGTCCGGCCCGCGGCCGGCGACCATCCCGGCGCGGCTCAGTCGGGGATCAGGCCCTCGCCGGTGAACTCGCGTCCCGCCTCTTGGAAGCTGATGTCGGACGGCGGCAGGATCACCTGCGAGGTCTCGATCTCGTCGTCGGCGAGCGGCGTCCCCTTGGCGCGGACGTAGTCGAGCAGCGCGCCGAAGGCCTCGGAAAAGCCGTCCTCGCTGCCGCCGTCGACGATCGCGGCGACCGCATTCTCGAGCTCGTTCAGGCGCTCGCAGTCGCTGTCGGCGAGCCGGTACTGGCCCTCGCCGGAGATGCGCACGATCATGCCGGCGTACCCCCACTTTCGCTCGGTTGCTGCTGCGCCTCGGCGGCGTCGGCGGGCGCCTCACCACCCTCCGGCGCGCCCGGAGCGATCTGTGGTGCCGCGGGGTTGGCCCCGGAGCCAAGTTCGCTCTTCATCTTCTCCAGCTCGCTGTCGACAGCGGGCTGGCTCGAGAGCTGCTTGAGCTGGCGGTCGATGTCGTCTTCGCCGGATCCGAGCTGGCCGACGTCTTCAAAGGTGCCCGCGGCTTCCAGCTCGGACACCGCGTCGGCGCGTGCCTTCATGTTTTCGGTCTTGTCCACCGCGCGCTGCATCGCAAGGCCGACGTCGGCCATCTGCTCGCCGACGCCCGTCGCCGCCTCGGAGATCCGTACCTGGGCCTCGGCGGCCGAGTACTGGGCCTTGATGACCTCCTTCTTGGTGCGGAACGCTTCGATCTTGGCGCGCAGTTTCTGCTCGGAGTCGGTCAGCTTCTGCTGCTGATCTTCGAGTTCGCCGACCTGCGTGTCGAGCCCCTGCAGCTCGGTCTGGGCGACGTTCTTACGTTCCAGCGCCGTCCTCGCGAGGTCCTCCTGGCCCGCCGCCAGCGCCTGGCGCGCCTGGGTGTCGAGCTTGACCACGCTCTGCTGCAGCGAGTTCTCCTGCATCTGCAGACGCTTCTTGGCCGTGACCACGTCGGCGATGCCCTTCTTGACGTTCTGCAGCTGTTCGACCTGCTTCTGGTAGCTGTAGTCGAGGGTCTCGGCCGGGTCTTCAGCCCGGTCCAGCAGTTTCGAGACCTTCGCCTTCACGACGGTAGACATGCGCCCGGTCAAGCCGGCCATGTGATCCTCCTCTTGCTTTCCACGAGACGACCGACCTGCTCGGCCAACACCACCAGCCTAGCCGACTGGAGTTGGATCAGAGCCCGACGGGGTGGCGAACCGTGTAGCCCGCGTTGGACTGGCGCAACGGCCGCCAGCGCGGGCCCTGCTCGTTGGAGGGGTCATCGGCGGAGCTCGTGTCCAGGCGCAACCCGGCCACGGTCATGTAAGCGTGTTCGGGGTCGCTGAAGATCGTCACCCAGCGTCCGAGACCTTCCCCACCCCACGCCATGAATTCGGAGGAGTCCTCCGGCGTCGTCAGCAGGCTGGCCCCATGCAGCGCGTAGGAGACGGTGCCCGAGCAGTCATAGCCCGGTGAGATGAACGATCCGTGCCCGCCGCCGTAGATGTAGGGCAGCCCGATCAGTTCGTTGCCCGCCCAGACGATGTCCTGGATGGCGGCAGGGGCTGACTCCGGGGCCGCCGCGAGGCCGTCGACGTAGCGCGCCATCGTGCCCGGAACGAGCAGCTCGGGCTTGACTTCCGGGCCGGCAACCGAGGTGGTCGTGTCGGTGGAGGCAGCGGTCGCGCCGCCGGTCGCTGCGCCTACGAGGGCGGTCTGCGGCGCCGTCTGATAGGGGACGATCGTGCCGGTGGCCGTCTTTTCATAGACGGGGCCCTTGTACGTGTCGTTGGGCGTCTTCGCCGTGACCGGCGCGTGCGGGCCCGTCGTGGGGGTCGAGCTCGGAGCCTTCGCGGGCGCCGGTTCCACGGCAGCGACCCCGCCGGGACCGTTGGCCAGAGCCTCAGTGGCACCCGCGGCCACGATCGTCAGGCTGCACAGAAGCGCACTGAAGGCACGAACCCACACAACAACGACCTCTTTCGTCGGCCTGCGGGGTTAGCTGACGGGCTAGCGCTGAAAGAGCCTGCGCTTCTCACGGTCCTACCGCGGGATTCGCCCCAACAACCTGGGTCCCCCGTTCCCTGACATCTGGTCAAGGACTCGGCATTCGGGCGGGCACGCTAGCAGAGTGCAAGGACGCCTGCGGGCCGTGCACAGCATTTCGCAGGTTTTCTCGCAAATGCCGAGCTTTTTCGCGCTGTGGGCGGCGGGCGGTAGTGTCCCCGCAATGCACACCGCCTCGCGACGAGCGCTGCTGCCGACACGAGCGCTTGCGCTGCTCGCGCTCGTGGCCGTCGGGCTGAGCGCCTGCGGCAAGGGCGGGGCACCGGAAGCGCTGTCGGGCGGCGGGCCGATCAAGAAGCTCGCGCCGGTGGCCGCACAGGGAGCTCTCAGCGTCGCCACGCGCAACACCACGCGCGTGGGGGGCGCCGATGCCGCGGCAGACGCAGCGGGAGTCGCGCGGACCGCCTATCCCGGGCTCACGCCCGCGACGCGCCCGCAGGCGGTCGTCGTGGTCAACGCCGAGGACTGGCCGGCCGCGCTCGCGGCCTCAGTGCTGGCCGGCGCACCCACCGGCGCGCCGATCCTCTTCAGCGAAGGCAACACGCTGCCGGAAGTCACCAGCCAGACGCTCGAGGCGATGCACCCACTCGGAGCGCCGGCGTTGGGGGGCGTGCAGGTGATCGAGATCGGAACCTCGGCGGCGCTGCCCGGCAACTACGTGACGCGCTCGGTGCCCGTAGCAGACAGCACGCCGGCGCTCAGCGCCGCGGCGATCGAGCAGCTGCTGCTCACGCTCGACCGCACGAGCGCCCCGACGCAGGTGATCGTGCTCTCTGCGTATGCCGCAAAGGCGATGGCGATGCCCGCGGCCGGCCTCGCCGCCGAGAGCGGGTCGCCGATCCTGTTCGTGACACCGCCGCGGGTGCCGCCCGCGACCGTAGCGACGCTGCGAGCCCTGCACCGGCCGTCGATCTTCGTGATCAACGCGCGGGCCGTCGGAGGCCACGCCCTGCATCAGCTGCGCCGGCTCGGCCCGGTCACGGCGATCAGGAGCTCGATCTCGCCGATCCCGAGCGCGGCGGCCGTGCAGAACGCGATCGAAGTGGCGCGCTTCACCAACGGGACGTTCGGTTGGGGGGTCAAAGAACCGGGCCACGGTCTGGTCTTCGCCAACGTGGCACGCCCGCTCGACGCCCCCGCCGCGGCGCTGCTGTCGGCGACCGGCGATTACGGGCCGCTGCTGTTGCTGGCGAGCGCCGCCGCCGTCCCCCCGGCACTCGCCAAATACCTGTCGGACATTCAGCCGGCGTATTCGACCGCGCCACAGTTCCAACCGGTGCGGGGCTCCTACAATCACGGCTGGCTGATCGGCGACGAAGCCGCGATCACCGCGATCACCCAGGCGGAAATCGACTCCGTGCTCGAGATCCACCAGCAGACCCCGGAAGAATCGTCGGTCTCGCAAGTCGAATAGATTGGGACTAACTTGAGCCAAGCTGAGGATCCACGCCGTTTGAGTCGCAAGGCGAGCAGCCACGAGGTGACTGTCGAGGACGTGCGCCAGCTGATGGGCGCCTCGACCCCGCACTTCGCGCTGCAGCTGCGCAACCGCATCGCCAACCTGATCGCCGACCTTCCGGCGGATCACCCCGCGCGCGTGGAAGGCGAGCGCGAGATCGCGCGATTGGAGCGGCTGGGCATAGATGGCGAGACGCGTGGCGAGGGCGCTGCCGAGGGCGAGCGTCCGCTGCCGTCGCTCAACCTCACCGCTGCTGCGCCGCTCGAGCCCTGATCGCGCCCCAGCGGGCGGTCAGCCGCGGCCGGCGAACGTGCGCTCGCGGCGCGCGTCGATGAAGCGGGCGCGCAGCAGTTTGAACAGCAACGCATACAGCGCCACGTCGAGCGGCAGAAGCCCGATGCTCAGGGCGCGGGGCGCCGGCGTGAAAGCAGCGACGATCAGAATCACAGCGGAGTGAAACGCGACCACCGGCAGCAGCGCGAGGATCAGCGCGTGTGATCGATAGCCGCTGCGGTGCTCGCGCAGCGTCACCTCGACGGTGCCGATCATGACCGCGACGACTCCCGCGACGAGCGCCGGCGCGGCGGCGGCGAAGCCGTGCCCGGCCCGGCGCAGGCCGATGACCGTGACGATCGTGCCCACGAGGATCAAGAGCTCGGACAGCGGCAGCGGATGCCACGGAGCCTGCGGGCGCTCGTCCGGTGATGGCGCCTGAGTGAGCCCGCTCGCGGTGCGCGCCGGCACGCGCGCGCCTGAGGCGTCCTTGGCGCTCGACGCGTCCTTGGCGCTCGAGCCGCCCGGCCTCTGCTTTCGCGAACGTCCGCGCCGACCGCTGTTGCGCTTGGCCACGGCGCTAGAAGCGAGACACGTGTTCGCTGCGCCGCATCGCCGTCGATCGTAGCGCCTATCCTGCGTCGCGTGCCCACCAATCCACCGCCGCGACCCGCCTCCACGCCCGCCTCCCGCCCGGGGATACCCGACAGCAGCTTGCCCGGTCCATATCCCGTTGGCGAGTACGCGGACGCCCTGCGCTCGAAGCTGCGCTCGTTCGCACGAGTGCAGGTGATGGGAGAGCTCGTGAACCTGCGCGTGTCACGCGCGCGTGTCTACTTCGAGCTGCGCGATACGACCGGCGCGATCGCCTGCGCTGCCTGGCGCCAGGATTGGGAGGAGATGGTCGCGCGCGCGGGGGCGCCCGCGGAGGGCATGCAGGTCGTCGTCGCCGGCGGCTGTGACTACTACCCCGGCAGCGCCACCTCCTCCCCGGGCTTCTCCTTTGCGGTGCTGGATCTGCGGCTCGCCGGCGATGGGGATCTGCTCGCGCGCATCGAGCGTCTGCGCAAGCAGCTCGACGCCGAGGGCCTGCTCGAGACCCAGAAGCGCCTGCCGCGACCGCTGCTGCCACGCACGATCGGCGTGATCACCGCCGAGGGCGGCAAGGCCCGCGACGATTTGCTGGCGGGCCTTGCGCGTCGCGGCTGGGCTGGACGCGTGGTGTGGGCGTTCGCGCCCGTGCAGGACCACCGTGCGGCACCGGCGATCACGCGTGCACTCGGTGATCTCGCCGGGCTGGCAGAGGTGCAGGTGGCGATCATCGCCCGCGGCGGCGGCTCGCTGGCCGACCTGCTGTGCTTCTGCGACGAGACCCTCTGTCGCACCGTCGCCCTGCTCGGCGTGCCCGTGATCGCGTCGGTCGGGCATCACACCGATCGCACGCTGCTCGACGACGTCGCCGCGGTGAGCTGCTCCACGCCCACGCACGCCGCCGAGGCAGCCGTCGGTGTCGACTGCACACGAGCACGCGCCGAGCAGGCGGCCGCGGCCGCACGCCTGCGCGATCACAGCCGCCGTGCGCTTCAACAGCGCGCCGCGCTACCCGCCGCAGCGGTGCGTCTGCGCGAGCACGGGCGTCGGGCGGTGCTCTCGCGCGCCCGGCTGCTCGCGAGCTTCTCGCGCGCGCCCGCCGCGCACCTCGAGCGCCAGCGCACGCGCCTGCATCAGCAGCTGCGCGAGATCCGCGCGGGCTCGCGCCGGCGCACAGAGCTCGAGCGCCAGGTGACCGAGCGCCGCGCGGTTGTGCTGCAACGCAAGGCTGCCTCGTCGCTGTTGGATTGCCGCGAGCGGCGACCACGAGAGCTCGCGCAGCTCGCGCTCGCGCTCGCAGGCCACGACCCGCAGCGCACGCTCGAGCGCGGCTATCTGCTGGCGCAGTCCGTCGATGGCGAGCCGATCGTGACGGCGGCGAGCGCCCGCGATGCTGGGGCGTTGAGGCTGCGCTTCGCCGACGGATCGCTGCCCGCGAGGATCACCGAGCGATGAGCGGCCTCCCCGAGGAGACGGCGCCCGGAGCCCAGCCGAAGCCCGGCCAGGTCGCCGAGCAGCCGCAAGGCTACGAGGCGGCCGCGGGGCGCGTGGAGGAGATCATCCGCCGCCTGGACTCCGGCGAGGCGAGCCTCGATGAGACGCTCGCGCTCGTCAGCGAGGGCAAGACCCTGATCGAGCTGTGCGCGAGCCAGCTCGCGGCGGTCGGCGACGCGCTCGAAGAGCTGCGCCTGGACGAGCTCGTGCTGCGCCTGGAACGCGAGGCCGGCGGCTGATGGCGCGCGAGCGCAGCCGATGAGCACCTGGGACACGATCTCCGGCCTCGTGCTCGAGGTCGAGGACTACGCGCTCGAGCCCCTGGAGGCGACCGTCTCGAGCGGCTTCGAACGTAAGAGCACCGTCATACGGCTGCGCGGCGCAGGCCACGATGGGCTCGGCGAGGACGTCACCTACGACGCCGTCGACCACGACATCCTGCAGGCGGCAGGCGCCAAGCTGCCGTTGCGCGGGCGCTTCACGCTCGCCTCCTTCTGCGAGCGGCTCGCCGGGCTCGAGCTGTTTCCCGAGCCCCCGCAGCGCGAGGTCTCGGCCCGCTACCGCACGTGGGCGTACGAGTCGGCGGCGCTCGACCTGGCGCTCCGACAGGCGAGCACGACGCTGCACGGCGCGCTCGCTCGCACCCCACAGCCGGTTCGCTTCGTCGTCTCGCTGCGGCTCGGCGAGCCGCCCTCGATGGAGCCCATCCGTGAGCGCCTCGCGAGCTACCCCACGCTGCGCTTCAAGCTCGACCCGACGAGCTCGTGGGACGAGCGCCTGATCGGCGAGCTGGTCGCGACCGGCGCGGTCGACTCGGTCGACTTCAAGGGCTACTACCACGGCTCGATCGTCGATCAACCGGCCGATCCCGAGCTCTACCGTCGCGTCGTCGAGGCGTTCCCGGACGCATGGATCGAGGACCCGGCGCTGACGCCCGAGACAGACGCCGTGCTCGCGGAGCACCGCGAGCGCTTCTCATGGGACGCGCCGATCCATTCGATCGCGGATATCCAGGCGCTGCGCTACCCACCACGCATGGTCAACATCAAGCCCTCGCGCCTGGGCGGTGTGCGCAGCCTGCTCGACGCCTACGACTACTGCGCCGAGCGCGGCATCGGCAACTACGGCGGCGGCCAGTTCGAGCTCGGCGTAGGCCGTGGCCAGAATCAGTACCTGGCCTCGCTGTTTCACGCCGACGCTCCCAACGACGTCGCGCCGACGGGCTTCAACCTCCCCGACCCTCCGCCCGATCTGCCGAGCAGCCCGCTCGCTCCGGCCGCCGCCGAGCTCGGTTTTCGCTGGGGCTAAGAGCGTCCCCACCGCGGCCGAGGACCCACGCGTGGATGGCGCCAGCGGGGCCGCGCCGGCGCCAGCGCAACTTCCGTGCCACGATTCGGTTTGGCAACCCATAGCCGATAACGTCGGGGTCCGCCGGTCGGGCGCGAAGTCTTGCTCTACTCGGCCGAGGATGTTCCTGCGCGAAGGAGTTCCAGTCTTGGCGAGCGCGCACAAGCGATCGAGGTTCATTGCGCCGGCAGTGCTTGCGCTGTTGCTGTCTGCGATCGCTGCTCGCCCGCTCGCGGCGGTGGCCGCCGAAGCGGGTGGCACGCAGGCAGCGGGCGCGCCCGCGAGCACCAAGAGCGGCGGCGCCAGCGCGACGAGCAAGGCGCCTTCCCTACACGTGCTCAGCGTGCGCATCACGAGCGTCAACTGCGTGCCGAGCCCCAGATGCAGCGGCAATCTCCGTCAGGTCTCGACGCACGGGACACTGCTGCTGCAGGGCGTCGGCCTGAAGTCGGGGATGGTCGTCGCCTTCGCGAAAGCTCCCGGCGCACGCATCAGCCGCGTCTCGCCGGCGGCGCACCTGCGCTTGGCGATCCCTACTCAGCCGAGCGCGGGCCTGCTCGTGACCGTCCCCGCCGCCGCGCACTCCGGGCACATCATGATCTTGCTCAGCCACGGCCGCTACACGAGCTCCTTCGGGCCGATCTACGTCTACCGACACGCGCTGCACCCGCCGCCCGCCCCCAAGGCCGCAGCGCCCGCGCCACCGGCGAACAGCGCCGTCAGCGGCAGTCCCTTCGAAGGCCAGGGCATATGGATCTGGTACGTGGACAAGTCCGACGCCGGCGATGTCGCCTCGATCATCGCCCAGGCCCACGCCGCCGACGTCGGCACGCTGTTCATCAAGAGCTCCGATGGCTCGACCAACTACTGGAGCCAGTTCTCACCCCAGCTCGTCGCGGAACTGCACGCGGGCGGCCTGAAAGTCTGCGCATGGCAGTTCGTGTACGGCAGCGAACCGGTCGGCGAGGCCAACCTCGGCGCCGAGGCCGTCGCCGACGGAGCCGAATGCCTCGTGATCGACGCCGAGGCAGAATACGAAGGTCGCTATGCCTCCGCGCAGACCTACATCGCCGATCTGCGTGCGAAGATCGGGCCGAGCTATCCCCTGGGGCTGGCCTCGTTCCCTTACGTGTTCGACCATCCGTCGTTCCCGTACTCGGTGTTCCTCGGGCCGGGGGCTGCGCAGTACAACGTGCCACAGATGTATTGGAAAGACATCGGCCAGTCGGTCGACACCGTCTATGCCAACACCTACATCGCCAACCGCGTATACGGTCGTCCGATCTTCCCGCTCGGGCAGACCTACGGTGGGGTCTCCGGCGAAGAACTGCTGCGCTTTCGCGAGGAGGCCGTCGACTACGGCGCCCCCGGCGTCTCCTTCTGGGACTGGCAGGAAAACGGCGCACTCGACTGGAGCACGCTCGCGGCGCCGCTGGCGCCGCTGAGCGCCGTCACTCCCAACACCGAATATCCAGACCTGAGCAAAGGCAAGACGGGCGACGAGGTGCTGTGGATGCAGGAGCACCTCGCGAGCGCGATCACGACGCAGGAAACGACCGGCGTGTTCGGCTCGGAGACGCTCGCGAACGTCGAGGCCTTCCAGAGCGCGCACGCGATCGCGCCCACGGGGATCGTCGAAGCCGCGACTTGGGCTGCGTTGCTGGCGCTGCCCCCGGTCGCGGTCGACTGGACGGGGAGCGGGCCGAGCGACTGATTCGCGGTCGCGGCCGCTCGACCGGGTCCTCAGCCCGCGGGGAGGTCCAAGCGGTGCGAGCGCTCGATCTGCTCGGCCATGCGCTCCTCGATGCCAACCTGCTCGGCGACCTCGCCCCACCGGGCCACGACCGCGACGACGTCCCCGAGGATCGCCTCGGCGCGGCCGCGCTTCAGGCCCGCGACGGCCGCGACCGCCCGCAGGTCGGCGATGGTGAAGCCGTCGCGCTTGCCGTTGATCGACATCTGGTGGCTGTCCAGCCAGAGGTTGCCGGGCTTCCACGCCCAGATCACGTCGTAGGCGGGCGCGAGCGACCACGCTCCCTCGCGGTCCATCAGGAAGGCGATGTTCTTGACGTGGTCGTCCTGGTTGCGCGCGACGACGTTGAAGACCATGCGTCTGAACTGCTGCTCGACAACGGGCGTGCCGAGGCCCAGTCGCCGGATCAGCAGCAGCACCTGCTCATAGCTGTAGGTGCCCGGCTCGTTGTAGCTGACGTGCTCGAGCGCGCCGACGGTCTGCATGTGCAGCTTGCCGCCGCCGTCCGGCCGGTCGAAGCGCCGGGTCATGAAGTGCCTACGGCCGTGCTCATCCAACAGCCGGCACTCGGTCATCTCGATGCCGGCGTCGCGCGCCATTCTCGAGTACGCGTACTCGACGGCCCCCCACCCCTGAGGATCGGCGAGCCCGTGGTCACCCGCGCGCGAGACGCCGTCGAACTTCAACAGCCAGTGCCGGAAGCCCTCGCCCACCGCGATCTGCCCCGAGCGCACCTGGCCGGTCGCGTCGTTGTAGGCGATGAACGCCTTCGGGCGCGCGCCGCCGGCGGAGCTGCCGATCGCGAGGATCGCCTTCATCGCCTCCTCCTCCGGGTTCTCGCTCAGCTCGGCCACGAACTGCGCGCGCTCGGCAAGCACCTCGCTGGCGAGGCGCACGAGCGCGTCCACCTGGAGATCCTCGCCGGCGGGGACGGTGGGCTCGTGCGCCGGCTGGAACTCGAGCGCCCCGACGCCGCGGGTGCCGACGTAGCACAGGCGCTGGACCACGTCGAAGCTCGACTGATCGCGCCCCTGCGAGGCCAGCCACGCGTTGACGAGCGCCGTTCCCCAGCGATCGGGCAGCGAATCGGCAAGCAGGCCGGGGAGGCCGCTGAACGCGTCGTGCGGCAGCCCCGGGAAGCTGTAGGGCTGGGCGCGCAACGGCATCTTCACGGGCGCGAGCTGGATACCGCTGCGGACGAACGCCGGGTCGTACTGGAACGTCGCGTAGCGTCCACCCGCGCCGATCGAGACCGCCGCGATGCGCGCCCCCCACAGCGTCACCGCGGCGACCGTCACGGGCCCGCGCCCGTCTGCCCGCCACCGGGCTGATCGCCCCACGTCCACGGCCTCTCGCCCGGCGCGTCGGGAGCCCGCCCCCGTCCGCTGGCGCGCCGCCGCGGGTGGCGCTGCTCACGTTCCAGCTGTGCGATCGGAAGAACGATCGACTCGGGCACCGCCGCATCGAGCGCGCCGAGCAGCCTCAGCGTGCGCAGCAGCTTGACCATCGAGGTCATCTGGATGGAGTCCCCGCGCTCCGCACGCTGCACGGTCGCCTGGCCAAGTCCCGCCTCCGCCGCCATCTCGGCCTGCGTCCAGTTGCGCTCGAGTCGATGACGCGCCAGCCTGCCACCGAGCTCGGCGAGCACCGCATCGTCGGTCATGAGCTCTTCGAGGTTCATCAGTAGTGATGTATTAGATCGAGATTTGTCGGGAAGACATCTGATCTGATGTAGAAGATAGCACGAGTTGTCGTTCGCTGCTACATCATTTATGATGTCTTATAGCCGTCTATGCGACATATGCATCATAATTGATCGCTCACATGCTCTGGGGACTTCCCAAGGCACGAGGCTGCCGAACTCGCTACGGCTGCTCCTCAAGGCCCACGGCTTCGATGGCGTCCTGCCAACTCGCGAACGAGCGAACCTCCCCGAACGTCTCGTCGACGAAGCCCGAAACCACGAACCCGCGTCGCTGATTGACCTCGGACGATGAGCCCTTGATACGCCCCTTCATGTCGACAAGCGCGAGAACGCGATCTTGTGCGTCGCGGACCTCGTGAACGTCATATCGGAAGTCGTCAAAGTTCTCGGAAAAGGCCGCCGACAGCCTTCGCATCCCGTCATGCCCACGATATGCGGCGCCGTCCAACCAACGATCGATCGGGTGCCAAACGACATCGGGCGAGAAGAACGAGAGCGCAGCGTCGATGCCTTCCGCGCTAAAGGCCTGGAAGGCGTTCCGGACGATCTCCACATTCTCCTGCGACATCGCCTACTCAGTATCCAGTAGCGGGCTACGCCGCGAGGGGCCGGCCAGAGGCCGGCCCCCAACGATCAAACCCGCTTACTAAACGCCAATACCGCTCTGACGTGCGAGAGCCAAGCGAGGCAAGGACGCAGGGAGCGCCGTGTGCTGGCCGAAACGGGGATGCGAGCGGAGCGAGTGTCTCCCGGCTTCGGTACACAAGCGACCGAGGACGCCGCCTCGCGCCGGCTCTCGCGCGTCAGATCAGACGCGCTGGATCAGCGTGGCCGTTCCCAGACCCCCGCCGCAGCACATCGTCACGAAGCCGATCTCCTTGTCGGAGCGCTCGAGCTCGTGCAGCAGCGTGGTGATCAGGCGCGCGCCGGTCGAGCCGAGCGGGTGCCCCAGCGCCATCGCGCCGCCGTTGACGTTCACGCGGTCCATGTCCGGCGAGAGCTCACGCCTCCAGGCGGCGACGACGGGCGCGAACGCCTCGTTGATCTCGATCAGGTCGATGTCGCCGATCTGCATGCGGTTGCGCTCGAGGATCTTGCGCGTCGCGGGGATCGGGCCCTCGAGCATTTTCACCGGGTCACAGCCGACGGTCGTCTGGTCGACGATCCGCGCACGCGGCGTCAGGCCGAGCTCCTTTGCCTTTTCCGCTGACATCAGCAGCACCGCGGCGGCTCCGTCGGAGATCTGCGACGCGTTTCCCGCCGTGATCTTGCCGTCGGGCTTGAATGCCGGCTTCAGCTGCGAGAGCGCCTCGAGGTTGGTGTCCGGGCGTATGCCCTGGTCGGTGACGTACGTGTCGCCGTTGACCTGCATCGGCACGATCTCGCGCTCGAAGCGGCCCTCCTCGGTCGCCTGGTGGGCGAGCCTGTGCGAGCGCACCGCGAGCTCGTCGAGCTCCGAGCGCGGAATCTCCCACTGGTCGGCGATCATCTCCGCGCCCAGGCCCTGGCCGACGATGTTGTGCTTGGCCAGCAGCTCCGGCGGGAACGCCACGCCGAACTCGCCCTGGGTCTGCGCGACGGCAGCGAACGGCAGGTGGCCCATGTGCTCCACGCCCGAGCCGATCATCGCGTCGTGCACGCCCGCCGCGATCAGGCCCGCGGCGAAGTTGACGGCCTGCTGGGCGGAGCCGCACTGACGGTCGACAGTCGTTCCCGGCGTCTCGATCGGCAGGCCCTCCTGCAGCCAGGCGTTGCGCGCGACGTTCAGTCCCTGCTCGCCGAACTGCGACACGCAGCCGGCGATCACGTCCTCGACCTGCGCGGCGTCGATGCCGGCGCGCTTGATCACCTCCGTGTAGGTGGTGCCGAGCAGCTCGTTCGGGTGGACGTCCTTGTAGTAGCCCTTCTCCTTGTGCCCACGGCCGATCGGCGTTCGCACGGCCTCGACGATCACGACTTCGCGTCCCTCTGCTTGCCTCATGTCAGGAGTCCTCCTACGGAGTGTTGCCAACGATTATGAAGATGATTGGGAGCCCGCCCACCCGGCCACCCAGCCCGCTCCCAAGGAATGGTCGTGCGTCTGAATAAGATGCCCGGACCCTGCACCCCCACTCTACCGCGTCCCTCGATTGACTGGTCAGTCAGCCAGGAGCGCGTAGGCCTTCCAAGGAGTCCACTTGAGCCCCGAGAGCAAACGCCTCGGCATAGCCGGCAGCGGCGCGATCGCCTGCGGCCTTGCCGCCACCGCAGCGCACCACGGCCCGGTATTGCTGCTGGCGCGGTCGGAGAGCTCCGCCGATCGGGCGCGCGCGCGTGTCGAGAAGACCCTCAGCCGCCTGGAAGCCGAGGTCGACCCGGAGCACGTCCAGATCGTGACCGATCCCGGCGCGCTCGCGCCGGCGACCTTCGTCGTCGAGGCCGTCGTCGAGGATCACGACGTCAAGGCCGAGCTGCTCGCTGAACTCGATCGGATCCTCGACCCCGACGCGATCCTCGCGAGCACCACATCCTCGCTGTCGGTCGAGCTGCTGGCCCAGGCCAGCGGGCGCCCTGAGCGGTTCGTCGGACTGCACGTATTCAATCCCGTCACGAAGATGCAGCTGATCGAGCTGATCTTTCCCGCCGGCGCGAGCGCCGACACGCGCACGCGCGCGCTCGCGCTGTGCGAGGCCTTCGAGAAGGTCCCGGTCGAGGTCCCCGACGTCCCCGGCTTCGTCGTCAACCGGCTCCTGTTCCCCTACCTGTTCAGCGCCGTGCGCCTGATGGAAGAGACCGGCATGCAGCCAGCAGACATCGACACGTGCATGCGCCTCGGCGCCGGGCACCCAATGGGGCCGCTCGCCCTGCTCGACCTCGTCGGGCTGGATATCTCGATCGCAATCGGCGAGAGCATCGGCGAGCCGATACCCGCTCGCCTGCGGGAACTCGCCGGAGAGGGCGCGCTGGGGCGCAAGAGCGGCCGCGGCATGCACTCATACGAGAAGGTCTAGAGGGCCTGTCTCCAGCAGAAAAGCCCGTCTCGGCGAGAATTTATCCATCCCGATACTGAGTTTTAGCTGCTGTTCATCAACATCGCGATACTTGATTACGCGACGTCATGTCGCATCGCACACCCGCCTCCTCCCAGTGCACACGCTCCGGTCCGCTCCCCCCGCGGGCCGGACGTGTTTAACGACTCAATCCTCGGCGGTCCGCGCGCCGGGGCGCGGCACCTGCCGCCGCTCGCGGATGCGCACCGCCTCGATGCGGTTATCGCGCACCGACTCCACGCGAATCGAGAAGCCGTTCGCGGCCACCGTGTCCCCGCGCTTGGGCAGCCGACCGAGCTCCGCGAACACGAAGCCACCGACCGAGTTGTATGCGTCGCTGTCCACCGGCAGGTGCAGGCCGTAGTCGGCAAGGTCCGTGACCGCTACATGCCCGCGCACGAGCCATTCGCCGTCGGCGAGCTTGCGGATCTCCCCAGCCTGCGGGTCGGTCTCGTCCGCGATCTCCCCCACAACCTCCTCGATGATGTCCTCGACGGTCACGACGCCGACGACGCGGCCGTACTCGTCGACGACGACCGCCATCGACGTGCGCTGGCGTTGCAGGTCGGCGAGCAGGTCGTCGAGCGGCTTGGTCTCCGGCACGATCAGCGCCTCGTGGACGACCGGCTCGATCGGCGTGTGTGGGCCCGCCTCCATCAGCTGGCGCACGAGCTCTGACACGTGCACGATCCCGCGCACGCGGTCGCGGTCTTCCTCTTCGGTCACGAGCAGCCGCGTGTGGCCGTTATCGACGCACAGCCGCAGAGCCGTCTCGACGTCCTGGGAGACGTCGACCGTCACGACCGCCGGGGCCGGGGTCATCACCTGACGCGCCTCCTGTTCGTGCAGGTGAAAGACACCCCTCAGCATGCCCGCCTCGCCCTGATCGATCTGGCCCCCCTCGTGTGACTCCGCGATCAGGAGCTTCAGCTCCTCCGAGGAGCCGCCGCGGCGCTCCTGGCTCATGTCGACGCCGAGCAGACGCAGGATCCGGTCGGCGACCGCCGTCAACGCCACCACGAACGGATGGAACAGCGTGCTGAACATCTGCAGCGGGCGCGCAACGCGCCTGGCGACGGCCTCGGCGCGGTTGATCGCGTAGAACTTCGGCACCATCTCGCCCGCGATCAGCTGCGCGGTCGCGATCAGCGTGAACGATGCGACCACGGCGATGGCCACTGCGACGCCGTGGCTGAGCGTGTCGCCGAGCGCGCTCTTGAAGATCGACGCCAGCGCGGGCTCACCGAGGGCGCCGACGCCGATCGAGGTCAACGTCACGCCAATCTGCACCGCCGAGATGTACCTGTTGACGTTCGCGACCTGATCAAGCGCGAGCGCCGCGCCCTTTTCGCGTTGATCGCGCATCACTTCCAGGCGCGCACGACGGGAGCGCACGAGCGCATACTCGGCGATCACGAAGAACGCATTGACGGCGATCAGCACCGCCGTCAGGATCAGCTTGAGGCCGTTCACGCCGGAG
Organism: uncultured Solirubrobacteraceae bacterium; assembly: GCA_963759265.1. GTDB lineage: Bacteria > Actinomycetota > Thermoleophilia > Solirubrobacterales > Solirubrobacteraceae > Palsa-744. The sequence goes on along the minus strand of CAVWYR010000001.1, from coordinate 1,752,726 downwards.
GCGCTTGGGCGACGCTACTTCGAGGAAGTTCTTCGTCGTCGTTCATCGGGTGCTCGACGCGTCAACGGTAGCAAGGCCGCTGGTCGTCTATGCGAGGCGGTCGATCTGCGCGGCGAGCTGGAAGTCAGCCTCGGTCAGGCCGCCCTGCGAGTGCGTCGAGAGCGTCAGGCGGACCTTGTTCCAGCCGTGCACGAGGATGTCGGGGTGGTGGTCGGCTCGCTCGGCCGCCTCGGCGACGCGGTTGACGAACGCGATCGCCGCCGCGAAATCGGCGAATGTGAGCTCGCGAGTTATCGAGCGGCCCTCCCCCGCGCGCCACTCCGGGGCCTCGCCCAGACATCGCTGGATCTCGGAGTCGTCGAGCAAGCTCATCGGTTTCGAGGTTAGCTCGATCGCGCTTTCCCTACAGTCAGGGAGTGCGGATCGTCAGCCTCGTCCCCCACGCCACCGAGCTGCTGTTCGCGCTCGGCGCCGGCCCGCAAGTCGTCGGCGTCACCCACGAGTGCGACTTCCCCGCGGCCGCGCTGAGCCTCGCGCGCGTCACGCGCGACGTGCTCCCGCCGGGCCTGAGCGCTGTGGAGATCGATACGGCCGTGCGCGAGCGCACGCTGGAGGGCGAGGCCATCTACGAGCTCGACCGCAACGCGCTCGCCGCGCTCGAGCCGGACCTGATCGTCACGCAGGCGCTGTGCCCGGTGTGCGCGGTCTCCTACGACGAGGTCGTCGAGGTCGCGGGGACGCTGCGATCGTGCCCGCGCGTGATCGCGCTTGACCCTCATACGCTCGGCGAGACGCTCGGCGACGTGCGCACGCTCGCGCAGGCGACTGGGCTGCGCGACGCCGGCGTTGACCTGCTCGCCGATGCGGCAGCGCGTATCGATCGTGTGAAGCTGGCCGTGCGCTCGCAGCGGCGCCCGCGGGTGGCTGCGCTGGAGTGGCTCGAGCCTGTCTATGTGGCCGGCCACTGGACGCCCCAGCTGATCGAGCTCGCAGGCGGCGAAGACGTGCTCGGCCTCCCCGGAGAACCGTCGCAGAGCGTTTCGTGGGAGACGCTGAGAGCCGCTCGAGCGGAGATCGTGGTGGCGATGCCGTGCGGGTACGACGCGCAGCGCGCACACACCGAGGCGCTTACCTACGCGCGCGAGCTCGGCGCGCTCGATGCCACCCAGATCGTCGCCGTCGACGCCTCCGCCTACTTCTCGAGACCGGGCCCGCGCCTGATCGACGGCTTGGAGCTGCTGGCCCACATCCTGCACCCCGAGCGCATACCCGAGGCGCCAGCGGGCGCTCGCGCGCTGCCTGTGATCAGCGCTGTCGCGGCCGCTTGAGACGCGGGCGGCCGCTCGCGGCTATTCGGGGCTGAGCACCGTCACCGGGCCGGCAACGGGTTCGACCTCGCTGGACTTCGCGGTCGCCAGCGATCCGGCGACACACGCCACCGCGATGGCAGCGCAGCCGACGTACGCGAGCGCCTGCGAGCGACGTCGATCGCCGAGCTGAATCAGCGCCGCGGCCAACGCGCCGCCGATCAGGCCGCCGATGTGCCCGCCCCACGAGATCCCTGGAATCGTGAAGCTGATGACGAGGTTGAGAAGGATCAGCGTGCCAACCCCGCTCTGCATGATCGGGATCTGACGCGCGCGCATCTCGACCGCAGCTGCGCCCATCACGCCGAAGATCGCGCCCGAAGCGCCGACGGTGAGGCTGTGCGGCGAGATCAGCAATGCGCCGAACGCGCCGGCCAGCAGCGAGACGGCGTAGATCACGGCGAACTTCGCGCGCCCGATCGCTGGCTCGAGCATCATCCCCAGGTAGTAGAGAACCCACATGTTGAAGCCAATGTGCAGGAGGTTCTCGTGCATGAAGCCACCGGTGACGATCCGCCACCACTGGCCGTGAGCGACGCCCTGCCCGGCCAGCAGGGGGTCTTCGCTGCTGCCGAGCAGCGCGCCTTTGGTGATCAGCTTTCCGGATGCTTCTCCGGAGACGGTCCAGGCGCCGTGACCCTCGGCCAGGAAGACGATCGCGTTGATCGCGATCAACGCGTACGTGAGCCTGGGGACCGTGCTCGCGCCGCGCATGCGCACCACCTTCGTGCGCTGTTTGGAGCACTCCGGGCAGCGCATCCCCACGGGGGTGCTCGTCATGCAGTCCGGACAGATCGGGCGCCCGCAGTTCGAACAGGAGACCCCGGTCTCGCGCGAGGGGTGGCGGTAGCAGGTGGCCATATTCGGGAGAGAGAGCGTATCTCCAGAACCGTCGCGGCCACGCGGCGAAGAGCCCTCTTGCAAGCGACCCTAGCGGTTGCCGAGCAGCTTGCGCGTCTCACGCCCGATGTCTCGGACCGCGCGCTCGGCCGTACCGCGCACCGCGTCGAGACTCGTGGGCGAGCTGTGCGTCTGCCTGCGCGCGCGCAGCAGCACGAGCGCGGCACCGGCGGTGCCACCGAGGACGACCGCAGCCGCCGGTCGAGCCCAGTTGCGCGGATCGCGCATCGCCGTGAGCTCCCAAGCCTCGAGCTCGTCCGCTGCCATCTCGGTGATGCTCGTCAGCGTGTCCTCGAGGCGCTCGACGAGGTCGGCGGGCGGCTCGACAGGCGCGAGCGCTTCGCGTAGGAGCGTCTCGAAGTTGGGCAGGGCTTCAGTCATGGACGATCTCCTCGAGCTGCTTGATCGCACGATGGATGAGAACCTTGGTCGCGCCGTCCGAGCGCCCGAGCGCACGGGCGATCTCGCGGTTGTCCATACCAAGGGCGAAGCGCATGATCAGCGCCTCGCGGCGGTCGTCGGGTAGCAAGCGCACCCCGTCGAGCACGCGGCTGAGCTCGTCGCGCCCCTCGACCAGCTGCTCGGTCGTGTGCATCGCCGCGAGCGTCGTCGTGTCGTCGATCGGCGCAACGGGCTTGCGAGAGCGGTCGCGGTAGAGGTTCGCGGCGAGGTTGTGCGCTATGCGGATCAGCCACGGGCGCAGCGGCCGTCCGTCGGATTCCCGCTGTGCGCGCTCGAAGTGGCGGTAGGCCTGGAGGAATGTCTGCTCGGTCAGATCCTCGGCGTCGTGATGATCGCCGACCCTGTAGTAGGCGTAGCTGTAGACGTCGCGCAGGTGAGCGCGGTAGAGCTCTGAGAACTCCGCGTCGAGTTGCGCCTTGGGCTTCTGGCTGTCTTGATCGCTCACTCATCGCACCCTACCCCTGCGCCGCCGGTGAGCGCTCAGGCGGCACGCGAGATCGCGCGCTCCGGAGGCTTTTCGGCGGGCGACTGGGTCGCCGGCTTGGCTCCACCGAGCCAGTCCCACTGCACGCTCACGCACGCCCAGATCCGGTCGGTGACGGCGCCCGCGAGCGCCGGAGAGCAACTCTCGACGGTCGGGTAGCGCAGCGGACGCCCGACACGCAAACGCACCTTGCGGGGACGAATGCGCCAGCCCCTGCGCACCGCGTCGCTGCCGATCACGGCGACCGGCGCGACTGGCGCGCCCGTTTCGAGCGCGAGGCGCCCAATGCCGCGGCGCGGATCGCCCAGCGGTCCGGGGCGCACGCGCGTGCCCTCGGGGAAGACGACCACGCAGTCGCCTCGCGCGAGGATCGCGCGAGCTGTGTCCATCGCGTCTCGGTCTCCCGTGCCGCGATCGACGGGAAACGCACCGAGCGCATTCAACGCCCATGCCTGCCAGCGCTTTTCGAACAGCTCGCGCTTGGCCATGTAGTAGACGGGACGGCGCACGAGCGTGCCGATCACGAACGGGTCCAGGAAGCTGCGGTGGTTGGAGGCGAGCAGCAGCGGGCCACTGCTGGGAAGATGCTCGCGCCCCACGCGCTGCATGCGGAAGTACACGAGGAAGAACGGCACGAACATCGCGCGCACGACCCAGTAGAGGATCGGGTTCACGCCACGCTCGAGCGAGCGCTCGCGAAAGCCGCTCAGGTCGAGCGCCGCACCGTCGGCGCGAGCGTTCGGCTCGACCAAGCGCTGTCGCTGCTGAGCGTCGCTGTGCTGGGGGCTCGCTGGCTCCATACCTGAGATACACCGCTAGCGACGGCGCCGTTACAGCGTCGCCGCGGCTAGGATGCGAACGGCTAGGCCGACGTAGCTCAGCTGGTAGAGCACCGCTCTTGTAAAGCGGATGTCGCCGGTTCGATCCCGGCCGTCGGCTTTACGCTGGTGGCGCCCTCCTCTGGGCATTCGAGCGGTGCTCGGATCCGTGCCGCTCAGCGCGATCAGCGCGCGCCCGGCGCAACGCAGTCGAGCGCGGACCTGACGGCGGTGGCAGCGCTCGCACCGGCTATCTGAAGCGGCTCTGTGCTGCGCAGAGCCCGACAGAACACAAACGCGCCCTCCAACAGACACAGCATCGAGAGCGCGAGCTCGCGGGCGGTTTGGGCAGGGATGCCGGCGGCGGCGAAATACTGCGTCGCGCCGTCGATCCAGAGATCGAACACGTCAGCGCTCGCCTGGCGCAACGGCTCATTCGTGCTCGCGACCTCGAGCGCCACCGTCGCGATCGGGCAGGCATCGGCATAGTCACTGTGCACCAGCGTCTCCGCCGCACCGCTGAAGAAGTCCTCGACTGCGCTGACCACGTCGGGCGCCTGGACGGCGATCGTCGCGAACAGCTCCATGTACAGCCGTCCGGACGAGCGGATCGTCTCCGCCCCCAACTGTTCCTTGCCGCCCGGGAAGAAGTGATAGAGCGACCCGAACGGGGCGTTCGCGGCGGCGAGGATCTGCTTGATGCCCGTGCCCGCGTACCCCTGGCGACGGAACAGCTCAGAGCTCGAGTCAACGATGCGATCCCTGGTGTTCCCCATCTCCGCCTCCCTGCTCGCTGTCCAACCTCGACGATCGACGATGAGCCTACTAGAGCGATCTATCAAGACCCAGGCTGGACGACGCGACACGCCGCTCAGGCGGCGCGTGAGCCTCGAGCGTCGATGTATGCTGGCGCCGATGGGGAGAGGTGGGACACCAGGGGCGCTCGCCCTCGGCGGCGCGCCGCGCGGCTGGGCATCGCCGCCAAGCCCAGGCGCCCGGCCGCGCGCTGCGCTCGCCGCGGGGCTGGCGTGCGCGGCGCTGGCGTTCGCGTGCGCCACAACGCAGGTGGCGGCGCCCGGTCGGGCCGTCGATCGTTCGCCGGCAGCCGGCCATGGCTCGGCGAGCTTGCCGTTGGCGGCTCAGGGCCCGATCTCGGCCACGCTCGGAGGCGCCGAGACGGCGTACCGCCTGAAGGGGCTGCAGGCCGTCACGCCTTCACAGCATCTGCGAGCGGACTTCTCGAGCCGCGGCGTCACGGTCGCGTCAGGCAACGCACGAGTCTCGCTGATGCTCTCGGCATACGGTTACGCGAGCGCGCTAGGGCGAGTGGCGCCGGTTGCACCGAGCGCGCGCGCCAACCGCGTCAGCTACTCGCATGGCGCGCTGAGCGAGTGGTTCGTCAACGGTCCGCTTGGGCTGGAGCAGGGCTTCAGCGTGTCCTCGCGCCCGCGCGTGGGGACGGGGCCGTTGACGTTCTCGATCGGACTTGCAGGCAATCTCGACGCGAAGCTCGAGCATCAGTCGGTGCTGCTCGCCGGTGCGGGGGCGAGGCTGCGCTACGGCGGCCTCGTGGTGACCGACGCCCGCGGTCGCCTGCTGCACTCCTGGCTTGCGCTGCGCGATGGCCATGTGCTGATCCGCGTCGAGGACCACAACGCCACCTACCCGTTGCGGGTTGACCCGTTCATCCAACAGGGCGAACAGCTCAGCGCCGGCGGCGCTGTGGGATCAGGCGCGTTCGGTACGAGCGTGGCGCTGTCGCCAGACGGCGATACGGCCCTCGTTGGTGGCCCACTCGACGGCGCCGGCGTTGGCAGCGCATGGGTGTTCACGCGCTCAGGCTCGACCTGGACGCAGCAGGGCCCAAAGCTGAGCGGAAGCGGCGAGAGCGGCAAAGGCAGCTTCGGCTCGAGCGTCGCGCTCGGCGCCGAAGGGAGCACCGCGCTCATCGGCGCGCCGCTCGACAACAACGACGCCGGCGCCGTGTGGATCTTTAAGCGCTCGGGCTCGACCTGGACGCAGCAGGGCCCGAAGCTCTCCGGCAGCGGCGAATCCGGCGTCATCTTCTTCGGTAAGAGCGTCGCGCTCTCGAGCTCCGGCGCCACCGCGCTGATCGGCGGCCAGGTCGACAACAGCGATCGCGGCGCTGCGTGGGTGTTCACGCGCTCGAGCTCGAGCTGGCGCAGGCGGGTGAAACTCGCCGGAAGCGGCGCGAGCTTTCAGGGCAGGTTCGGCTCCAGCGTGGCGCTATCGGCCAATGGCAGGACCGCCCTCGTAGGCGGCTACGCCAACGACAGCGTCGGCGGAGCGTGGGTGTTCACGCGCTCGGGCTCGAAGTGGCGCCAGCAGGGCCCGGAGCTGACCGGGAGCAGCGAGAGCACGGGGACCAACTTCGGCTACAGCGTGGCGCTGTCCGACAGCGGCGACACGGCCCTGATCGGGGGGCCCGACGAAGCGGCCAGAGCCGGCTCGGCCTGGGTGTATACGCGCTCCGGGTCGAGCTGGTCCCAGCAGGGCCCCAAGCTCACCGGCGGCGCGACCGCGGGAAGCAGCTTCGGCTCGAGCGTCGCGCTCTCGGGCAACGGGAACGTCGCGCTCGTGGGCGACCCCCAGGAAAACAGCGATGCCGGCTCGGCATGGGTCTTCACGCGTTCGGGCTCCGCCTGGAGCGAAGCGGGCTCGCAGCTGATCGGTGGCGAGGAGAGCGCCAGCGGCGCGTTCGGCGCGAGCGTAGCGCTCGCGAGTAACGGTGCAACAGCCCTGATCGGGGGCGTCACCCCCTTTCGCTTCACCGGTGAGGCGTGGGTGTTCGTCGGGCCCGAATCTGTCGAACCGGAAGCCCAGACGTCCTCCGCGCCGGTGATCAGCCGAGCACGCGAGACGACCGCGAGCTGGCGTGAGGGCGACACGCCACCGAGCATCAACACGCAGATCGGCGACAGACCTTCGTCGGGAACCGCGTTCTCCTTCATGCTGAACGTTCCAGCGAGAGTGACGATGACGTTCAGCATGCGGGCGAGGTGCCTCGCGCGAAGCGGTCAGAACCAGGCCGCCCACCGCTGTGCCCACACGTTGACGTTCTCGGCCCGGGCAGGTGCCAACAGCGTGCGCTTCGATGGTGTGATCTCAAAACACACGAAGCTGAGTCCCGGCAGTTATACGGTGCTGATCCTCGCGAGCGCCCCAGGCGGGCGCTCGATGCCGCGAGCGCTGCAGTTTCGGATCCTGTGAGCTCAGCTGAGGATCGTGTCAGCTAGGCCGAGTACATCGACTCGATCACGTCGGCGTACTTCTCGCCGATCGGCTTGCGCTTGAGCTTCATCGTCGGCGTCAGCTCATCGCCGCCGGCGAGCCAGTCGCCGCGCACGATCTCGATCTTCTTGACCTGTTCCACGCGCGCCAGCTTCGTGTTCGCGCCGTCCACCGCCTCCTGGACAGCCGCACGCACACGCTCGTCGCCCGCAAGCGACTCCAGCTCGGTCGTCTCGATCCCCTGTTTGGCGGCCCAGGCGGGTGCGAAGTCCGCATCGAGCACGATCAGCGCCGTGTTGTAGGCGCGGCGATCTCCGATGCAGCAAGCCTGCCCGATCAGCGGAGAGGCGCTCTTCAGCGTCGCCTCGATGTTCGCCGGCGACATGTTCTTGCCGGCCGCGCTGATGATCAGCTCCTTCTTGCGATCGACGATCGTCAGGTAGCCGTCCTCGTCGAACACGCCGATATCGCCCGTGCGCAGCCAACCGTCCTCGGTGAAGGTCTCGGCGGTCTTCTCCGGCAGGTTGCGGTAGCCGACCATCACCACCTCGGACTTGACGAGCACCTCGCCGTCGCTGTCGAGCTTGATCTCGATGCCGGACGCGGGTGGCCCGACCGTCCCGAGCTTGATTCTTCCCGGGGGGTTGACACTTCCAGCGCCACACGTCTCGCTCATACCCCACAGCTCCGCCAGCGGCAGCCCGATCGCGTGGAAGAACTCCAGAACCTCGATCGGCGTCGGCGCCGCACCGACGTTGATCGCCTCGACCTGGTCGAGCCCGAGCATCGTTCGCAGGCCCGCGAAGATCTCGGCATCCGCCGTGGCCACCTGCTCGGCGAGCTCCTCCGGTACCGGTTCGCCGGCCTGTTCCAGTCGAACCTTGCGCACGGCCGCCTCGATCGCGGCCTGCATCTGCACTCGACGCTCATCCGGTTCGCCCGCGATCATCGTCTCCAGGCCGGCCTTCAGCTTCTCCCAGATGCGCGGTACGGCGAAGAACCAGCTCGGGCGGACTTCGGGCAGATAGGAGAGCACTTCGCGCGGGTCATCGCAGCAGGTGATCTGCAGACCGAAGACGATCGGCAGGTAGTGGTGGGCGTTGCGCTCGGCGACATGGGCGGCCGGCAGCCACGAGATCACGCGGCCGTCGCGCGGGAACTCGATCAGATCCTCGATGCTCTCGACCGTCGCCAGCAGGTTGCGGTGCACGAGCTGCACGCCCTTCGGCGGCCCGGTCGTTCCCGACGTGTAGATCAGCGTCAGCACGTCGTCGGATTTGATGTTCGCAACCGATGCCTCGACGTCGAAGCTCGGGTTCGAGCCCTCGACCTCTGACAGGGCCAGCGTCCCCAAGGGCGCCTCACCGTCGATCACGATCACGTACTCGAGATCCGCCAGCGAACGGCGCGCCTCGCGCACCTGCGGGAGGTACTGCTGCTCGCAGATCAACACCTTCGCGTGCGCGTCGGCCACGAGGTACTCGATCTGTTCGGGCGTGTACGTGTTGTAGATCGAGAACGGCGCCGCGCCGAGCATCATCACGGCGAGGTCACAGAGGTGAAACTCGGGGCGGTTGGACAGCATCAGGGCGACTGTGTCGCCGCGCTTGACGCCAAGCCGCGAGAGGCCGCCGGCGAGCGCGTCGACGCGCTCGCGCAGTTCGCCCCAGGTGATCGTGAACGCGTCTGCACGCGTGCGGATCGCGACCTCACCGGAGCGCTCGGCGGCGGTGATGCGGAAGGCCTCCGCGATCGTCGCCGCGCCAAGCGCCTCGCGAGTAGTTGACTGCGTGACCTCTGTCTCCATCGCGCGCTCCCTCCTCTCGCCACTCACCCGATCCCCATCGAGCCTGATTCTCCCGGGCCCGTGGGCCCAAGGCTGATCATACCCATCCTTCGACTACGCTCAACCAAATGCGCACCGGAGAACTGGGGTACTGGTGGCGCTCATTGGGTGGCCCGCCTACGCGCAGGCCGCCACTGCCCGGCCCGATGCAAGCCGATGTCGCGATCGTGGGCGCGGGCTACACCGGCCTGTGGACGGCCTATTACCTCAAGCGCGCGAGGCCGTCGCTGGAGATCGTCGTACTCGAGCGCGAGCACGCGGGCTTTGGTGCGTCGGGGCGAAACGGCGGCTGGGTCTCCGGTTTCTTCTCCGGCCCGGCACGCGCCTACGAACGGCGCGCGGGAGCGCGCGGCTACCGAGCCCTGACGCGCGCGATGTTCGAGACCGTCGAGGAGGTCGCGACGGTCGTCCGCGAGCACGGGATCGACGCAGACTTCGTCAAGAGCGGACTGCTGACGCTCGCCCTCAACGACGCCCAGGCTCTGCACCTGCGCCAGGAGCTCAACGACGCCCACACGCATGGGCTCGACGATCACGACCTGCGCGAGCTGAGCGCTGTCGAGCTGTCGGGGCGGTTGCGCGTCGCGGGCGCCCGCGACGCGACCTTCTCGCCCCATGTCGCGCGCGTTCACCCCGCCAAGCTCCTCATCGGCCTGGCCACGCTCGTCGAGGGCCTCGGTGTGAAGATCTACGAGGGCACCCCGGTGCACGAGATCCGCCCCCACGAAGCGCTCAGCAGCGCCGGGAGCGTGCGCGCGCGCTGGGTCGTGCGCGCGACCGAGGGCTATACCGCCGACCTCGCCGGCTTGAAGCGCGTGCTGGTACCGATGAACAGCTCGATGATCGTGACCGAGCCGCTGTCGAGCGGCGCGTGGGAGGAGATCGGCTGGGACGGGCGTGAGCTGGTGTCAGACGCCGCGCACGTCTACGTGTACCTGCAGCGCACCGAGAACGGGCGCATCGCGATCGGCGGTCGCGGCGTTCCCTACCGCTTCGGCTCACGCACCGACGGGCGCGGTGAGACCGCCGCGGCGACCGTCGAGAGCCTGCGCGCGAAGCTTTGCGCGATGTTCCCGGCCGCCGCCGAGGCCAAGATCGACCACGCCTGGTCGGGTGTGCTCGGCGTGCCACGCGACTGGTGCGTGTCGGTCGACGCCGACCCCGTCTCAGGACTCGCGTGGGCCGGCGGGTACGTGGGCGAGGGCGTTGCCGCCGCGAACCTCGCCGGGCGCACACTGCGCGAGCTCATCCTCGAGGAGCCCGGCCCGCTCCGAGAGCTGCCCTGGGTAGGACACGAACCCCACCGCTGGGAGCCAGAGCCGCTGCGCTGGGGCTCAATCCATACCGTCTATTCGCTCTACCGCCGCGCCGATCGCATCGAGGAGCGAACGCAGCAGCCCTCACGGCTCGGCCGCGTCGTCGACGCCGTCTCTGGGCGGGCGTGAGCGCACGCGCCAGCCGGCGGCCCTGCCGGCACTTCGGCTCTGGCAGACTGCCAGCGTGAGCCACGAGCCACAGCTCTCGCCCTCCGCGGCATACAACAGGCAGGCCTGGGACGAGCAGTCGGCCAAGTATCAAGCCACGCATGGGCCTCAACTTGCCGCGTCAGGAGGCACAGCTTGGGGGGTGTGGCAGCTGGCGGAGTCCGAGCTCGAAGTCCTCGGCGATGTTCGCGATAAGGATGTGCTCGAGTTCGGCTGCGGGGCGGCCCAATGGTCGATCGCTCTGCACGCGATCGGCGCGCGTGTGACCGGGCTCGATAACTCCTCGGTTCAGCTGGAGCATGCGCGTGCACTGATGGCGGCCGCCGGCGCAGAGTTCCCGCTCGTGCATGCCAGCGCTGAAGCGACCCCGTTCGATGATGCGTCGTTCGACGTGATCTTCTGCGATCACGGCGCGATGGTGTTCGCGGACCCGCGGCGAACGATCCCGGAGACCTCCCGGCTGTTGCGCCCGGGCGGCCTGCTCGCGTTCTCGATGAACACCCCGATCCTCGACCTCGCCTGGGCGCCCGGCGCCGAGCACCCCGAGGAGCGCCTCGCGCTCGACTACTGGGATCTGCGAACGGTGGAGGAGCCGGGCGAAGCTGTCGCGTTTCAGCTGCCGTACGGGACCTGGGTGGCGCTGTTTCGAGAAAGCGGATTCATCGTCGAGGATCTGATCGAGCTGCGACCACCCGCCGATGCGACGAGCAGCTACCGCGACGAGCACGACCTCGCGTGGGCGCGGCGCTGGCCGATGGAGCACATCTGGCGGGCGCGGCGTCGCGACGACACCCGATAGCCGATGAGGTTTGGTCTGTTCTGCTCGGCGCAGGCCAGCCGCGATGACCGCCCTCCCGAGACGGGCCAAGGCTTTCGCGAATATCTCGACCTCAACGTCGAAGCTGAGGAACTCGGCTTTCATTCAAGCTTCTTGGTCGAGCATCACTTCACCGGCTGGAACCAGGTCTCTTCCACGCTGATGCTGCTCACTTGCCTTGCCATGCGGACCACGAGATTGCGCCTCGGCTCAGCAGTGATCGTGCTCCCCTGGCACAACCCGGTCCTCCTGGCGGAGGAGGCGGCGACGCTCGATCTGGTCTCCGGCGGACGGCTCGACTTCGGAATCGGGAAGGGCTACCGGCACAGCGAGTTCACCGGCTTTCAAGTTCCGCCGGATGAGGCGGAAGCACGGTTTGATGAGGCCGTTGAGGTGATCACGCGATCCTGGCTCGAGCGTTCCCGTTTCTCACACCGCGGCCGGTTCTGGCACTTCGAGGACATCGTTGTCGAGCCGCCGCCCGCGCAACGACCGCACCCGCCGTTCTGGATGGCCGCTGGGAGCCCGGCATCGATCCGCAGAGCCGCCGAGCGTGGCTTCAACCTCATGCTCGACCAGTACGCGTCCCCCGAGCAGATCGGCGAGCGCATGGCGCTCTACCGCGCCGAACGTGAGGCACACGGGAGACAGTTCGATCCGATGGGGGTCGCTGTCGCGCGCCAACTGTATGTGGCGAGGGACCGGGCCGACGCCGACGCTGCACTGGCGCGTCTGGCTGAGTACACCCAACGCACTGTGAGCGTTTCCCGTTCACCCGGACGCGAAGGCGGCTCGCATGTGCTCGCTTACGCCGACGAGAGGGGCGCCACCGAGGAGCACGCGCTGTGCGGAACACCTGAGGAGATCTGCTCCAAACTGACTGCATTGAGTGATGCCGGCGCCGAGTATGTCCTGCTGACGGTGCTGGGCGGCAAAGAGCAGCTACGACAGTTCGCGCGGGAGGTCATGCCAGCGTTCTCCGCGACGCGCGCATCTCGTCCGCAGCGAGCGTGAGCGCGACCGTCGCCGGGACGCTCGCTCGGCCCCAAAAAGCACTAGCACACCAAGTGGTGGCCCATGCTCTGACGCATAGGCCACCACCTCGGACAGTGAACCCTCGGCGACCCGACTGCGAGGGCCCGGCCACCGAGGGACCACACGTCCGACGCAACGCGTCTCATTTGTCGACGGGCAGGCTCACCATGACCGACGGTGGATCGTGGGATGCGTCCGTTATGAACGCGGCGCAGAAGACGCCTGACGGGGCGCTGATCGAAGCCGAGCCACTCGACATGGTTGGCGCGCCCAGGTTGACATCGACCGTGAACGCCTTGACGCTCGCCGTGGCGAAGTTCACCGTCGCGTTCACCGCGATCGAGGCCGTCCGCGTAGGGCCTGGGGCTCCGCCCTTTTCAAACAGCGACACCGTCACGCTGGCCGCCGCCGTCCCACCGTTGGTGCAGGAGAACACAGTCGCCATGCCGTCGGAGCCGTTGTCGACGCCGGGGACCAAGAGCGATGGTGTCGTCTGTGTCGGTGTCGGTGTCGGTGTCGGTGTCGGCGAAGCGCCCCCTGTCTGTGTGACTATCAGCGCCGCCACCACCGCCAGCGCCCCAGCCCCAAGCCCGACCCGCCGTACACGACGAGCAGCCATGATCCCGCTGTCGTGGCCCAATCCGCTGCCATCCCGTTTCATTGGAAATCCCCCCTTGCGTTTCTCGTCGAGGCCGAGGCGCTCGCGCTAAATCTTCCCCTGGCGTCGATGAACTCAACCGCCCAAAGCCAGCCAGGCGTGTCTGTGATTGCGGGGCAGTCTACACCGCCGCCCCGCTCCGGACGAGGCTCCCATCGCCGGCCTCGGATCGCGGGCGAATGGCCGCATGTTCGGCCCGGCGCAGGTTCAGGTCGCGGTACCCAAGCGTTGCTTCTTCTTCTTGGCTGCTTTGATCTTGAACTTGTCCTTCTTGCTGGCGGCGTTTGTTCCGCTCGGGGTCGTCACGTAGATCGCGACCGTTCCCGCTGGCGCTTGCGGCGATTCGGCGGTGAGCGTCGTGCCGGACTGGCTCACGGCGAAGCGCCTGGCATCGACCTTGCCGAACTTGATCGTCGTTGCGCCCGTGAAGCCGCTCCCTGTGACCGTCACCAGCGTGCCGCCCGCGGTGGTTCCCTTCTTCGGTGAGAGCGCGGTGACGATTGGGGGCCGCAGTGGCGGCGTCGTGAATTCCCTGACTGCCCCTTCGCTCGTCCCCCTCGCCGAGGTTGCGATGATCCGGTAGTGGTAGGTCGTGTCGGGTTCGAGGCCGCTCAGCGACGCCGTGACGGCGACGGGGCCCGCGCCCGAACCGGGAGACGGTGCGCAAGGCCCGGTGGACCCGGGAGCGGCGGTCGTGCCATATTCGAAGTAACAGTCGGTCACTTCTTCGCCGTCGGGGTTCACCGTTGCGTTCAGGACTGCCGAGCCCGAGGTTATCGCCGACGCCACGTCGGTTTCGACTATTGGGCCGGTAGCGGCGCGGGTGACTGTCATGATCGCGAACTCGCCGCCAGCCTCCTGGTGGTAGTAGAGCGTGGTGCCGTCCGCGCTGATCGACGGCGCCTCCGCGAATCCGGTGATCGCGGCAATTCGTTCGACGTTGCCAAACGGCTGGCTGACACTCGCTCGAGTCGCCCTATAGATGCCTGGTGAACGACCGATCGCGGGGCTCGCAGCGGTGAAGAACAGTTCCAAGCCGTCGTATGACAGGTCGGCCCCGTAGTTGAGCGTCGCCGTTTCGTTGACCGCATGCATGACCGATTGGCTTTCCGGGTCCGCGACGAAGCCGTCCCCCTCCCGCTCGAACATCACGATCCTCGCACTGGTAGGTCCCCCACCTTCGCCGAACTGACCGACGCTCACGTAGAGAGTGGAGCCGTCCGGGCTCACGCCGACGTCAAAGTCCACTTTGCCAAGGCTTTCGCCCGAGACGCCTGCGAGCAGATGCACACCCGTCACGACTCCTTCGGAGAAGTGACCTGTATAAATGGTCGAGAGCGTTTCGAAGTAGCTCCGGGGGCTCGAGACGAAGTACAGATTGCCGTCCTGATCAAGCGACGGCGTCCCCGAAAGCGAACCTGGCTCGTTGACCGCTTCCCCCAAGATCGCGCCCCCATATTCAAAGGTCTGCGCGTTGAGACGACTGGCGTACTCCAGCGAGAAGTCGGGTTCGGACTCGGAGCTGTTGAACAGCAGGTAGCGACCATCGGGTGTGATGAACGGCTCCTCCGCGCTGCCATCGTAGCCCTCGATGGTGACCGCCTGCGGGTTGGAGAACGGACCCCAGTCCTCGGCACATGCGACCGCGCAACAGCCGAGCACCCCGAGCGTCACGACTACGAGAGCGAACGCGAGCCTCAGGCGAAATGTCAGGGGCGGCGCAGTCACGTAGGCAGTTCCCTTGCGCTCATCATCGCCGTCCCTGCCCCGAGTCTATCGTTCGCGGTTGCGTTCGCTTCGTGTCCGGCCCGCCACCGGAACCCAACTGATCATCAGCCGCGCGGAGCCCTGGGGGAGCGTCTGGCGGGCACGACGAAGCTAGCGTTCGCAAACGCGGCTATTCTGGCGCTGAGCGGGCTGCCGACAGCCTTCGTCTCCAGTTGGAAGGTACGGCCCAGCCGCCCTGGCCCTGTCGACAGCTCGCTCGGACGACCCTAAGCCCGACCGGTGTTCTCGTGTGTGCGCTTACGCACTCGCCGGCGAGCATTCAGGTCGCCTCGGGAACAGTCTCAAACGTGGGCGGCTCAACGGCTAGGTCTGCAAGAACCGTTGCAGCGCCGCAGGCGCACTCAACGCGAGCGCGTTTGGTCTCCGCGGGCCGCGGATACGGACGCTCATGCCGGCACGCGCCGAAGGTGAGACCGCATCGAATCCGCGCTCGAGGGGTTACGGGGGCGGGGGCAGCTAGAAACAAAACGATCGAAGATCAAAGGAGAAGGCAAACATGCGTTCAACCAGGCTCACCGCGGCTCTCGCCGCCGTTGGGATGGTGACCGCGCTGGCTCCAGCTCTCGCGCTCGCCGCCCCCGCCAAACACCCTCATCACCACGCCGCCGGTAAATCCGTCGGCAGCTGCCACATCCGCCTCAATGTCGCCCCGCGCCTGAGCTACAGCGGCGAAAAGGTCTCCGCCGCCGGTGCTCTCAGCTGCGCGGGCACGAGCGCCGCCGCTCAGACCGTGACCATCTACTCGGGCTCGCTCCTGACCCCGGGCTACAGCGTGCTCGGCACGACCACCACCGAAGCGAACGGCGCTTACAAGCTCGAAATCAGCAGCCCGCTCACGGCCAGCACTCACTTCTACGCGCTCGCCGACGGCGCCCAGAGCGCCATCAGATCGGTCAAGGTCGCCGCGCTGGTCGCCCTCAAAGGTCCCGCCGAAGGCGCCAACCTGCCCGCTGGCGTGCACGCTGGCTCAGGCTCGCACGTCACGTTCACCGGCGTCGTCGACCCGGGGGATGTCGGCGCAGTCGTCGTGCTCCAACGCGAGAACGCGCTCACCGGCAACGGCTGGTATCGGATCGGCGCCGGACGCGTCCGTGCCGGCGGCACGTTCTCGATCTCGCACAGGTTCCTGGTGCCCGGAGACGCGGCCATCCGCGTGCTCGTCCAATCCCAGGCCCGCAACGTGGCAAGCCCCTCGAACACGCTCAACTACGAGATCTCACAGGCCCAGGTTCCGGGACTGAGCATCAACAGCTCGCTCGACCCGATCAACGACGGTCAGCCCGTCGTGATCAGCGGCACCCTCGCAGGCGCCGCGAACACGGCGGTCACGCTCCTGGCCCACACGGTCCACCAGCACACGTTCGCGCCGGTGGCGCAGGGCAAAACGAACAGCAAGGGCGTTTACGAATTCCCCGCCCTGGCGCCGGTAAACAGCACTCTGTACGAGGTCCAGGGCGACGGCCGGACCTCGGCCGTGCTCTACCAGGCCGTGAAGGATCTCGTGACCACCGTGCTGTCCCCCGGTAGCTCGGTACAGGTCGGCCAGACGTTGAAGTTCGCGGGTAACGTCACCCCCGACCGCACAGGCCACGTGATCTACCTGGAACGTGAGGGCGCGCCCGGCACCTTCCACGTAGTCGAGGTGTCGGTCGTCACGACCGGCTCGGCGTTCTCGATCGAACACACCGTCTATGAAGCCGGCACGAGCATCTTCCGCGTCCGGCTCCCCGGAGATCCGCAGAACAGCGGTGGCGTGAGCCCACCGTTCACGATCGTCGTCGCACCGGCATCCTCTGCGTCGTCGATCGCACCTGAGGCACCGGGCAACTCGACGCTGCCTCCAGAAGGTCAGCTCTAAACCGAGCGCATCGACGCCCTCGCGCCGCGAGGGCCCTGTGGCCGCCCCTTTGCGGGCGGCCACAGGAGCGCCGCGGGCCCAGCGCCCGGCGGGACCTCAGGCGGCGACGGCTCGCGACTCCAGATGCGCGCCGACCTTGCGCTTGACCCGCTGGAGGGCGTTGTCGACCGTCTTCGTGTCGCACGACAGCCGTCCGCCGACCTGCTCGTAGGAGTAGCCATCCAGGTACAGCGACAGCACGCGGCTCTCGAGCTCAGACAGCGCCGTCGAGAGGCAGCCGACCAGCGAGCGCAGCTCCTCAGAGGAGATCACCTGGTTGACGGGATCCTGGACGGTCGGCCCGGGGAGCATCTGGTCGAGCGTGGGCACGTCATCGCCGGTCCCCGCAGGCGTGGAGGAGAACGAGACGTACTGGTTCAGCGGCGTGTGCTTGTTGCGCGTCGCGGTCTTGACGGCCGTGATGATCTGGCGCGTGATGCAGAGCTCGGCAAAGTTGCGAAAGCTCGACTCGCGGTCCGTACGGAAGTCGCGGATCGCCTTGTAGAGGCCAACGAGCCCCTCCTGGATGAGATCGTCGGCGTCGCCACCAGCCAAGAAATAGGACGAAGCCTTCAGGCGCACAAATCCGTGGTAGCGCCTCACGAGACGGTCGTAGGCGTTGCGATCCCCCTGCTTCGCAAGAGCGATCAGGAAGATATCCTCGACCTTAGGTTCAGAGTTAGGGTTATGGAAGATTCGGGCCACGAGCAGATCCTTTCTTAGGAAGCCACCTCCCTGGCGGTTTCCAGCGTGCTCAGTGGCGCACTCCTCCCCTGGCGCCAAACTATAGGACCGCTTTACCTAAGCTTTTCTCAACCTTAGGTTCAGCGTTATGTCGGCGCAGCCTTGCACAGTTATGGAACCTTGTCAAGCCTTTGTGCGGCGATTCTGCAAGATCTCGTACAGGACCGCCGCCGCCGCCGCGCTGACCCCCAGCGACTCGATCCGCCCGAGCACCGGCAGGGCGATCAGCTGATCGCATGCGCCGGCCACGCGGGGTCGCAGGCCACTGCCCTCGCTCCCCAACACGAGCACCACGCCCGAGCCGCTGTAGTCGACCTCGTCATAGGCAACCGCCGTACGCTCACGCCGCGGGCGATCGGAGCTCGCAGCGGGCGCAACGTCTGGGCTCGCGCCGTAGCACCAGCACCCGGCCTTGCGCGCGTAGGCGAGGAAGTCCGCGAGATTGCGCACCTTCGCGACGGGCAGATGCTCGACGGCTCCCGCCGAGGCCTTGCAGACCGCCGGCGTCACCTCGGCCGCGCGGCGCTCGGGAATGACCACACCCGCCGCGCCCGCACACTCCGCGGTACGGCAGATCGAGCCGAGATTCTGGGGGTCCTGAACCTGATCGAGCGCCACAAGCAAAGGGCTCTCCACACGCAGCAACTCCTCGGCGCGCGTATATGGGTAGTGCCCCGCCTCGGCGCACAGGCCCTGATGGGCGCTCGAGCCGCACCGCCGCTCGATCTCCTCAGCGGTGACGGTGCTTACGCGCACGCCCGCCAGCCACGGCTCGCGCGCGGCACCGGGGCTCGCCCAAACCTGGCTCACACTCCGCGCCCGGCGTCCGCGCAGCGCCTCCCTGACGGGGTTGCGGCCATAGAGGATCACAGCGGGATCAGATCGAAGCCACCTGGCCCGTCGCGGACCTCCCAGCGCAGCGAGTTGATCTCCCGCCGCAAACTGTCGGCGACCTCGAAGTCACGATCCCGGCGAGCCTGCTCGCGCTGCTCTGCCAGCTCGCGCACCCTCGCAGGCGCCGCCTCGTCGGGCGCGAGCAAGCTCTCGAGACCGATCACGGCGAGCATCTCGCCGAGGTCCCCGTCGCCCGCGAGCGCGAGCTCGCCGGCCCCTCGTATCCACTCCCAGAGGTGCGCGAGAGCGAGTGGCGTGTTGAAGTCGTTCGCGAGCGCGTCGAAGAAGCTGCCTCGCAGCGAACGCATATGCGTCTCCGCGCCTGTGTCGCGATAGCTGCTCTGCCCTGGGCCAAGCCGGCGAGCAGCCTCGCGGATGCGAGCAACGTTCGTCTGAGCCTGTTCGAGCGCGGACTCCGAGAAAGCCAGCGGTTGGCGATAGTGGCCGGAGACGAGATACATGAGCACGCTCTCGGCTCCGTACTGTTCGAGCACGTCGTGCAGCGGCGCGATGTTCCCGACCGACTTTGCCATCTTCTCGCCGGTGAACTGGATCATGCCGTTGTGCATCCACAATTTCGCAAGCTCCTGTCCACGAGCGGCTCGCGTCTGCGCGGCCTCGTTCTCGTGGTGGGGAAAGATCAGGTCCGAGCCGCCGCCGTGAACATCGAAGCCGACGCCGAGGAGCTCCTCGGCCATCGCCGAGCACTCGATGTGCCAGCCTGGCCGACCCGCGCCCCAGGGGGCTTGCCAGCACGTGTCCTCGCCCGGCTTGTGGGCCTTCCAGAGGGCGAAGTCCAGCGGATCCTCCTTGCGCTGCGCGAGCGACTGCGCACCGGCTGCCTCTTCCCCCTGCTCCATGTTCTCCAGGCGCCGGTGCGAGAGCGTGCCGTAGCCGTCGTCTGAGCGCACACGGAAGTAGACGTCTCCGTCGACCGCGTAGGCGTGCTCGTGGACGATCAGCGTCTGGATGTACTCGACGATCGGTCCGATCGTCTCGGAGGCAAGCGGCTCGTGATCGGGGCGACCGAGCCCGAGGGCGTCCGTATCCGCACGGTAGTGCTCGGTCATCTCGGCAGCCAGCTCGGCGCTGGGGCGACCCTGCGGCCGCGCGGCATCGTAGATCTTGTCGTTTACGTCGGTCACGTTCACGACGAGGTTCACGTCGTATCCCTCGTGCTCGAGGAACCGCTTGAAGAGGCTGAAGATGACAAACGGGCGCGCGTTGCCGATGTGAATGCGGCTGTACACCGTCGGCCCGCACGCGTAGATCCCGACCCGCCCGGGATCACGTGGACGCAGGGGCAGCAACTCGCCACCGAGCGTGTCGTGTATGAGGATCTCGCGCATCGCGCGCAACCCTAGCGGGCGGCGCCAGCGCGGATGCGCCTCACGCCGGGCCGTCGGGCCGGCTCGGGCCCACCCCGCCCAACGCAGCGCATGCATCCAATGCGCTCGCCAGCGCGTAGAAGGGACATGAGCCCTCAGGCGATCGTGCTCGTGGCGTTTGCGATCCTCTACATCGCGCTGAATCTGCGCCGCCTGCGTCGCGGGCGCCGCTGGGCCTTCACGTTCTGTCAGGTCGCGAAGGAGTGGGAGGAAGGCGAGCGCGCGAAGCGCCTGGCCGCACGCAGCCCCGCCGTGCGGCCCACGATCACACGCGTGGCCCGCGACATCGACCCACGCCGCGCCAGCTAGCGCGCGCACTCCTCCGTTATCGCACAGGCGGCTTCGGCTTCTCCCCGTTGGCAAGCGTTGCCTTGCTCAGCGTGACGGTGCCGACGATGACAGATTCGTGCGGTGCGCCGGCCGAGACGCCCTGCTGGTTCAGATAAGTGACTTCGAACCCCTCGCGCGATGCGCATGAGGGCGTGAGCACGAACAGCCCTAGCGAGGTCGTGCTGAGTGTTTCTCTCGCCCTGACCTTGCGTCGCAGGTTCCAGCTGGTTTCGGGCTTCCCGCCGGCCTTGCATTTGGCGAACCCGTCGATCGAGTATTCGCCGGCTGCGGAGGTGAGCGCGTACGGAGCCGTGAAGCCGACCTGGCCCTTGTAGCAGGGGTACAGCAGGAACGCGGCGTCGCACGCAGCACGGGTCTGGGGCAGCAGCGTCAGATGGATCGCCTGGTGCAGGCTGCTCGTCGGATTGGATCGTCTCTCGAGTTCGACGAAGCGCCTCGGTAGCGGTGTCGGGTGGGTGCCTGGCGGCTCGTGGATCGTGACGCTTCCCAGGCGCGTCGGTTGCGGCAGGCCGCCGGCGAAGCCGACGTAATCGACGGTGAACGTCACCGCCCGGCTGCATGCCTCGGAGAGCACATCTCCGACCGGTATCGTCACGAGCGCTCCGCGCGCGAGGTCGACTCGCGAGCCTGATCCGGCGAGGCCGCGGCCACATGTCGGCGCCGAGACCGAATAGGACTGTTCGGCATTCGTGACGGAGTAGGGCGCGTTGAAGCTGATCTGCGCGCTCGTGATCACGTGGTTGT
Source organism: uncultured Solirubrobacteraceae bacterium (assembly GCA_963759265.1). Taxonomy (GTDB): domain Bacteria; phylum Actinomycetota; class Thermoleophilia; order Solirubrobacterales; family Solirubrobacteraceae; genus Palsa-744. The sequence goes on along the minus strand of CAVWYR010000001.1, from coordinate 1,731,797 downwards.
GGATCCGCAGGTGCACGTGCAGCGGCTCGTGCACGACCGGAAGCGCGGCCGGGCGGGGCGGTGGCACTTCCGAGAGCCCGCAGGAGGCCATGCGCAGGTTGCCCCGGTCGACGCACGGCCGTCCCGCGTAGCTGTAGGTGATCGCTGTCAGCGCTCCGTTGGGGGCGGCCGGCCCGCTGTAGTTGCCCGGTTCGTCGCGGCCGTCGGTCTCGCTGACGCTTCCCAACGGCCTGCCGCTGGTGTAGCGCTGCACGATCAGGTACGCGCCCGTGCCAGGGAGCACCGGCCGGGTGCGGGTCTTCGAGCCTTCACGGTAGGTGATGCTCACCGCGTGCACTCCGAGCAGCCCGAAGGAGATCTCGCGTCGGTCGGCAGGCACACCGGAGCCCGCGGGCGGACTGGTGGCCGCGCTGAGCTCGAGTCCCACGCTGTCGCCGGCGTAGATGCCGCCGGGACTCGCGCAGTTTCCGGCCATCCATCCACCTGAGTTTGGAAGGACATCCGGGAGCGCGTCGGCGGGCAGCGGGTGGAAGCGCCCATCGTCGTGAAACGCACCGTCGACGCCGAGCTGGCCGAGCTGGCCGTGGTAGACGCGGCCGATCTGCACGCAGACGAGACCGCGCGTGGTGTGAATGATCCGCATTCCCCACGGCAGGCCGCCCGCCGGGTCTGCCGCTCGCAGGGGCAGCAGCTGCACGCCGCCGGGCGCCGGGATGCCCTCGCCTTCGGTGGCGATCGGAGCACGCAGTGTGCTGACCGGCGAGCCCGTGAGGATCACCCCGGTCGCGGCGAGCGTGATCGCGGCGGTTGCGAGCACGAGCGCGAGCGCGACCAGCACGACGCGCACGGATACCCGGCGTCGCGGTGATGTCGGCGCGAAGCGTGTGCCGAGGAGCGCCCGCAGCGCCGGCCGCCGGGCGTCCCGCCGCCGCGCGGCCAGCACCAGCTCCTGCCCGAACCTGTCCATCGCGTCCATCGCTAGGCCTCCTTCATTCTTGTGCGGAGCTCTGCCAGCCCGCGGCTGACGCGCTTGCGCACGACCGACTCCGAACAGCTCAAGCGTCGGGCGAGCTCGTCGTATTCGGTTTCTTGAAGTACTCGTCCTTCGATCGCACCGCGCTGCTCGGCTGACAGGCGCTCGAGCTCCAGCAGCGCGGCGCCGCCGTCCGCAGCCGCCGCCCGCTGCTCGACGCGCTCGAGGTCCTCATCGCTGAACACGATCGGCTCGAGGCCCAGGCGCCGGCGCGCCCTGTCCTCGACCTGTCCTCTGCGGATCGAGTCCGCGATCTTGTGGTGCGCGATCGTGAACAGCCACGCCAGCGCCGAGCTCCGCTGCGGGCTGTAACGCGGCAGGGCTGACAGCGCCGCCGCGAACGTCTCCGCGGTCAGGTCAGCGGCGAGCTCGCGATCGCCCGTGCGCCGCAGGAAGAAGGCGAGCACGGCGTCGACATGCCGTCCGTAGAAGGCTCCGAACGCCTCCGCGTCGCTTCTCCCCGCGACCAGCAGCGTCTCATCGGCATGGTCATCTTCGACGCCCACAACCACTACATCGTGAAGCCCGGCGGTTTGTGACGCGAGAGCAAGCGCGGTGATGCCCTAAGAACACCGACGCGCGCGACGGCCGACCTCGCGCGGGCTCGTCCTCAGCCGGACATCGTGCGCGCAAGGGCGCGCTGACGGGCGGGCCGCTGCGTGAGCCGTGCTAGGTAGTCCCTCAGGTTCGCCGGAAGCTCATCGGCGAAGCCGATGCGCTCCGTGAACGCGAGCGTGCTCCCCACCAGCACGTCCGCCACGGTGAAGCGCCCGCCGACGAGGTACTCGCCGTCCTCGAGCGCACCGGACACTGCGTCCGCGGCTTCGTCAAAACGCTGACGCGCGGAGGCCGAGCGGTCGGGGTCGCGCTGGGCTTGCATGGCGGACTCGATCAGCGGCGGCTCGAGCTCGGCCGGCGCGAAGATCGCCCACTGGTAGACCAGCGCCCGCTCGTGGGTCCCCGGCGGCGGCGACAGAGAGGCCTCGGGATGCAGGTCGGCGAGATGCAGGCAGATCGCCGCCGATTCGAACACGAACCCCTCCTCGTCCTCGAGCACCGGCACGCGGCCGAGCGGATGGCGAACGCGATGCTGATCGCCCGCGGCCTCCTCACGCGTCATCTTCGTGATCTCATACGGCTCGCCGAGCTCCTCGAGGGTCCACGCGACGCGGATCGGCCGACCCGCGTGCTCTCGGTGAAACAACCGCATCATGCGCGGCACGATAGTGCCTGGAGCGAGGTCAAGCGCAAGGTAGCCTCTTGAAGGTGCGTCGGCTTTGTCTCCTCGTCGTTCTGGGTGCTCTCGCGGGCTGCGGATTTGCTCAGTCAACGCAGCTCAGTCAGTTCGTTGCGCGCGCTTCCAAGCTCTGCCCCGAGGCCAAGGCGGGGTTCGCCGGCGAGGCCGGACCCACCAACCCAGCCGCGATCAAGGAAGTCAATGCGCTTGTTCGCGCGAACGAAAACCTGCCCGTTATGCGTAGCTTCCATGCCTATGCGCGAGAGCGGATGCGGCTACTCGATTCCGAAGTGGCGCCGAGACAGCGGCTTGCGCCGTCCGTCCGGGCCACGGATCCACAGCTGCGCGAGCTCTTTCGGCGCCAAGTGGAGGTCTATGAAGCGGAGCGACGACTTCCCGGCATCGGTGCTTGCGCACTGAGCCCTCGTTCCAACCTCTAGTCGGAAGCTCTGAGCGTAGGTCGAGATCAAGTCTCGATCTGAGAGCGCTCAATCCGCCGCGCGCAGCCCGGCGATCGCCAACGCCGCAACGCCCTCGCCGCGCCCGACGAAACCGATGCCCTCGCCGGTGCTCGCCTTCACGTTCACTCGCGCTGACTCCAGCGCGAGCGCCGCGGCGAGCCGCTCGCGGATGGCGTGCCGGTGCGGCGCGAGCTTGGGCGCCTCCATCACGACGGTCGCGTCGACGTTGATGATCTCCAGGGCTGTCTCGGCGAGCATCGTGCGCACGGCGACGAGCAGCTCGATCGAGTCAGCGTCGCGCCAGCGCTCGTCGGTGTCGGGAAAGTGCTGGCCGATGTCGCCCAGCCCGGCCGCTCCGAGCAGCGCGTCGATCAGCGCGTGGACGAGCACATCGGCGTCGGAGTGGCCGTCCAGGCCGCGCTCGTTTGGGATCTCGACGCCACCGATCACGAGCCTGCGCCCGTCCGCGAGACGATGGGAGTCATAGCCGATGCCGATCAGGCTCATCGCTCGCTGGCCCCGATCGGCTCGAGTCGACGCACGCGCCGCTCGAACACACACAGCTCGCGCACACCGAGGTCGTCGAGCAGCTCGCGCGCGCGCTCGTAGTCAGCGCCGACGTCCTCGGGGCGGTGGGCGTCGCTCGAGAGCGCCACCGGCACGTCCGCCTCCAGGCACATCGCGAGGAACGCACGCGACGGGTATATCTCCTCGACGGGCTTGCGCAAGCCGGCGGTCGAGACCTCGACGGCGACGCCCGCTTCGGCGATGGCTTCGACCGCCGGCTCGTAGTAGCGGCGCAGATCCCCCGCCGGAGTGCGCTGCGGGTCGCTGCTGCCCCAGATCTTCACGAGGTCGGGGTGCGCGACGATGTCGAACAGGCCGCTGCGTGCCGACTCGGCGACCGTCTCGAAATAGCGCGTCCACACCTCCTCCGCGCTGCGCGTGCGCGCGGTGTCCCACACGCTGTAGTCGTCCATGTCGACCGCGCCGTCACGGATGAAGTGCACCGAGCCGACCACGTAGTCGAGGTCCCGCGCCTCGAGCAGGTTTGCGATGCGGTCCTCCGCACCGGCGACGAAGTCGGCCTCGATGCCGAGTCGCAGATCCGTCTGTTCGCGCACGAACCCGCAGTACTCGTCGAGATCGTCGTGGGCGTAGCTCTCCCAGAACGGGTGTCGCCACACCTCGAGCGCCTGCGCGAAACGGTAGACGTGTTCTGAGACCCCGAGCTCGACGATCCCGCGCGCGTCGGCGGCGGCGCGGAAACGCTCGACGTTGGCCGGCGTGTGGTACTCGGCGACGTCCGCGCGTGGGCCGTCGGGCCGGAGATGGAGGTGGTAATCGGTGAGCACCTGGAGGGCTGCGATTCAAGCAGGATTCAGGATTGCTGTCGGGTCTCTGATGCCGAGGCGCGGCGCGCGAGCACCAGCGCGGCGACGTCGAGATCGAGGGGCGTCGTCACCTTGAGGTTCTCATCGCTCGCCCTCACCACGATCACCTTGCCTCCCGCCTGCTCGATCAGCCACGCGTCGTCGGTCGCTCGCGCGAGCTCCCGCGCGGGGACCTCGAGGGCGTCGGCGAGGGCCTCGCGGCGGAACACCTGCGGCGTTTGCACCGCCCACAGCTCGGCGCGGTCGAGGGTCTCGCTGACGCCACCGTCGCGATCGACCCGCTTGACCGTGTCCGTGACAGGCATCGCGGCGATCGCCGCATCGGCCCCTCGGTCCTCCTGCAGGGCCGCGATCACGCGCGCGGCGAGCGTCGCCGTCACGAGCGGGCGCGCCGCGTCGTGGACGAGCACGAGCTCCGCCGCGGCGCCCGGCGAGTCGCCGGCGGCGAGGAGCGCGCGGCGCACGGAGTCCGAGCGCGAGGCTCCGCCGTCGACGATCGTGACCTCGCTCCTCGATGTCAGCGCAGGCAGGGTCTCGGCGCCCTGGGGCATCGCGACTATCACGCGCTCGATGCCCGGCGTCTGCGCGAGGGCATCGATGCTCCACAGCACCAGCGCTCGCCCGGCGAGCTCGACCAGCGCCTTTGGTCGCCCCACTCCCAGGCGCTCGCCACTGCCGGCGGCGACGATCAGAGCGATGGTCATGCCAGGGGCACTCGCGCACGCGGCAGTCTTTTTGCCGCGTGCGCGAAAGCCTCGCTACTTGGCTCCGGCGGCCGCCATCTGGTGGTTGGCCGAGTCGGCGAGCAGCTCGTCGAGATAGTTCTCGGCCTCCTCCTCGTCCTTGTCGAGCGCGTACATCAGCTCAGACGCGAGGATCTTCTTGGTGCGCGTGAACATCTGCTTCTCGCCCGTCGACAGCCCCTTCTCGCTCTCACGCAGCGAGAGGTTGCGTACGACCTCGGCGAGCTCGTAGATGTCGCCCGTCTTGATCTTGTCGCGATTGTGCTTGAAGCGGCGGTTCCAGTTCTTCGGCATCTCCGAGACTTCGTCGCGCAGCACGTCGAGGACTTTCTTGACCGTCTCTTCGTCGATGACCCTGCGCAGGCCGGCAAGGGCCGCGTTCTCGGTCGGAACCCGCACCGTCATATCGTTGTGGAGAATCTTGATCGTCAGGTACTCGCGCCGTTCGCCGAGGATCTCCATGTCCTCCTTCTTGAGTACCTTCCCCGCGCCGTGGTGGGGATAGACGACGTGGTCTCCAAGCTCGAACTCGATGTATTCCACCTCGCGGGTGACCTCGAGCTCGTCTGTGAGCACTGCTTCTTCGGTTACTTGTGACGGAATGGGTGTCCTCCTTCGTTGCGAGCCGCCGTTTGGCGGCCCTTGGTTCAAGTCTGTAGGTAGCGATCCACGAGGTTGAGCTCCTGCAGCCTGCGCAGGCCCTCGCGAATGTCCTTGGCGCGAATCTCCCCCACACCGTCTACCGCCTCGAGCTCCGCGTCGCTCGCGGCGAGCAGCTCGTCGAGTCCGCCGAACTCGCCCACGATCTGCGCGACGACGAGCTTTGGCAGCCTCGGTATGCGCCCGAGCACGCGATAGCCCCGTGGTGAGACGGGGTAGTCGAGCGTGTTGAGCTTGCGGTCATAGCCGAGCAGCTCCGCCAGGCGCCCGAAGTCGAGCAGGTCCTGGTGCGCCAGGCGCCCGATCTCCTCCAGCGCTGCCGCGAACGCCTCGTCTGAGTAGCTCGACAGGTAGTCGCGCACGAGCGCGGACTTCTCAGCGGCGGCGCCGACCATCGTCTCCTCCAGCTGCATCTCGATCAGCCGTCCCTCGCTCCCCAGCTCGACGATGTAGCGCTCGATCTCGACGGCCATGCGCGTGACCAGCTCGGAGCGCTGCATCACCGTCAGCACGTCGTGGAGCGTTGTGCCGCCCTCGAACTCCAGCGCGGTCAGTCGCGTGGACACCTGGTCCAGGCGCGTGCGGAACTTGTCGAGCGTCGCGAGCGCCTGATTGGCCTTGGCCAGCACGACGGGGATGTCCTCGAGGATGTACTTGACGCCGGCCACGTACACGGACACGACCTCGCGCCGCTGGGAGATGGCGATCACCAGCGCGTCGGTCTGCTTGGAGACGCGCTCGGCGGTGCGGTGGCGGGTGCCGGTCTCGTGCGAGAGGATCGTCGGATCGGGCATCAGCTGGACGTTTGCCATCGTGATCTTCGTCGCGTTCGCGTTGAGGATGATCGCCCCGTCCATCTTCGCGATCTGGTACAGAAACGCGGGCGTGTAGTCGATGTCCAGCTTGATGCCCCCGGAGTTCAGGAAGCTGAGGTCTTCGGGCTCGCCGATCACGATCAGCCCGCCGGTGCGCGCGTGCAGGATGCTCTCGATACCCTCCCGCAGAGCGGTACCCGGCGCGATCATCTCCAGCGCCCTCATCAGTCCCGGATCCGGCCTTACCTCATTGTCTAGGTCTTCGCCGGATCGTGGACTCACGATGTTCGATTCTAGGGCATTTAGCAATCTCTTAGCGGCTCGTACACGGCGCCCACAGCCGCATGGCGCCGCCGGATCTGCTAGCCGGGCGGCAATGCGGACGACCGCTCAGCCTCCGCGCGCCGCCGGCTCGGGGGCGGGTCGCAGCGCGCGCCCCTCGACCCCTGGCCTGCGATCCTCGACGTAGGCGAGCGCGGCTCCTGACGGTTCCGGCACGGTACGCGGACGCGGCCCCGGCGAATCGCCCGGGAGCGCCACCGCCAACGCCTCGCGCAGGGTTGACACCTCGCGCGCGCCGGGCCCGCTGTCGGCGGGGGCGATCACCTGCTCGAGACCGTGCTTGGCTGCCTCTTCGAGGCGACGCTCGGGGTGCCCGACCCATCGCAGCTCCCCCGTCAGGCCCAGCTCGCCGAAGCAGGCTCTCGGTGCGAGCGGGCCGGCTCCCTGAAGTGGCACCCCGCGGCTCGCGCTCGCCACCGCCAGCGCGACCGCCAGGTCGCACCCCGGCTCATCCACGCGCACACCCCCGACCACGTTCACGAACACGTCCGCGCCACCCGTGCGAACGTGCCCGTGGCGACCGAGGATCGCGAGCACCAGCGCCAGGCGGTTGCGGTCAAGCCCGGAGACGACTCGACGCGGCTGCTCGAGCTCGGAGCGAGCCACGAGCGCCTGGACCTCCACGAGCAGCGGCCGCGAGCCCTCCATCGCGGCCAGCACGATGCTCCCTGGAGCTCGCGTCGCCTCCGCCACGAACCGCGCCGAGGCATCGAGCACCTCGACGAGGCCTCCTTGGCGCATCTCGAACAGGCCAACGTCGTTGGTCGAGCCAAAGCGGTTCTTGAGGACGCGCAGCTCGCGATACGGCCGCTCGCGCTCACCCTCGAACTGCAGCACGCAGTCGACCAGATGCTCGAGCACACGCGGCCCGGCGAGCGCGCCCTCCTTCGTCACGTGCCCGACCAGGATCACCGCCACGCCGCGAGCCTTGCCCAGCTCCATGATCCGTGCCGCCACCTCGCGCACCTGCCCGACCGAACCCGGCGCACCCGACAGGTCGGACGCGCGAAGCGTCTGCACCGAGTCGATCACGCATACCTGCGGGGCATGCGTGGCGATCACGTCCAACACGGCGTCGAGATCGGTCTCGGCGAGCACCGGGACCTGCAGCGCGGGGTTCGCGCCCCGGCTCGGGCTCGCCTTTCCGACCTCGACCGAGGCCGGGCGCGTGGGGCCAAGGCGCTCCGCGCGCAGCCGCACCTGCTCGGCCGACTCCTCGCCGCTGACGTACAGCGTGCCGTGGCCGGCCTGCTGCAGGTGCCCGAGCACCATGTTCGTGAGCGTCGACTTGCCGATCCCCGGCGAGCCGCCGAGCAACACCAGCGAGCCGGGCACCAGACCCCCGCCGAGCACGCGGTCGAGCTCGCCGATGCCGGTCGACAGTCGCCGCAGCGGGGCCGCGCCGACCTCGCTCAGCGCGATCGGCTTGGGTCTTGCCGCGGATCCGCTCGACGCGCCGGAGGCGCGCAGCGCACGCCCAGCTCGCCCAGCGGATGCGCGTGGCGGCACGACGCGCTCCTCGACGAGCGTGTTCCACTCGCCGCACTCCGGGCATTGCCCATGCCATTGGGCGGACTGAGCGCCGCATTGCGAGCAGACGTTGACGGTGCTACGGGGCACCGTCTCAGACTACGTCCCCGCGGGGACGGCTCAGTCGGCGCCCGCTCGCGTCGAGCGGCGCCGCCGGAATTGTCCTCCAGCCAGCGCCTACGGTCCGGCGGGCTCGGCGATCTCCGGTGCGTCGCCGTCGGCGTGGCCGTCGCCCTCGTCGGCGATCTCCTCGCCGCCGGCACCCTGCGCACCGACGCCCACGGGCGTCTTCTGCTTCTTCGGCTGCACGATCGACAGGCGCACCTCGCCCTCTTCATCGCCCTCGGCGGGGTCGACCACGACGGTCGCGCCGGGGGTCAGCTGCTCGCGCAGGACGAAGTCAGCGAGGGGATCCTCGATGTAGCGCTGGATCGCTCGGCGCAGCGGGCGCGCGCCCATCGCCGGGTCCCAGCCCTTGTCGACGAGCAGATCCTTGGCGGGCTCGGTCAGCTCGAGCTGGAGCTCGCGTTCGGCCATCGACTCGCGGATCCGCAGCAGCAACAGCTCGACGATCTGCTTGATCTCCTCCTTCTGCAGCTTGTGGAAGACGATCACGTCGTCGATGCGGTTGAGGAACTCGGGCCGGAAGACCTTCTTCAGCTCACCCATGATGCGGTTCTTCATGTCCTCGTAGGTGATGCCCGTCTCGTCGTCGGAGACCGCGAAGCCGAGCGGCGTGTTGCGTGCGATCTCCGCGGCGCCGATGTTGGAGGTCATGATCACGATCGCGTGGCGGAAGTCGACGGTGCGTCCCTGCGCGTCGGTGAGGCGGCCGTCCTCGAGGATCTGCAGCAGGATGTTGAACACGTCCGGGTGCGCCTTCTCGATCTCGTCGAGCAGCAGCACGCTGTAGGGCTTGCGCCGGATGGCCTCGGTCAGCTGACCGCCCTCGTCGTAGCCGATGTAGCCCGGGGGCGAGCCGACCAGCCGCGAGACGGCGTGCTTCTCCATGTACTCGGACATGTCGATCCGGATCAGCGCATCGTCGTCGCCGAACAGGAACTCCGCGAGCGTGCGCGCCAGCTCGGTCTTGCCGACACCTGAGGGGCCCAGGAAGATGAAAGAGCCGGTCGGGCGCTTGGGGTCCTTGAGGCCGGCGCGCGAGCGCCTGATGGCCTTGGAGATGACCTCGATAGCGGGGTGCTGGCCGATCACGCGCTTGTGCAGTTCGTCCTCCATGCGCATCAGCTTCTGCGTCTCGGCCTCGGTCAGCTTGAACACCGGGATGCCGGTCCACATCGAGACGATGTCGGCGATCTCCTCCTCGCCGATCGACGGTCGATCGCCGGACTCGCCCGATTCCCACGCCTGCTCGAGCTCACGTTTCTTGTTCGTCAGCTTGCGCTCCTTGTCGCGCAGCGCAGCTGCCTTCTCGAACTCCTGCGCCTCAATCGCGGCCTCCTTTTCGCGGCGCGTGGACTCGACTTCGCCCTCGAGCTCGCGGTTGGCCGGCGGCGAGGTCATCGACTTGATGCGCATCCGCGATGCGGCCTCGTCGATCAGATCGATCGCCTTGTCGGGCAGGAAGCGGTCAGAGATGTAGCGGCTGGCGAGTTCGCCGGCGGCGCGCAGCGCCTCGTCGGTGATCTGCACCTTGTGGTGCTGCTCGTAGCGGTCGCGCAGGCCCCTGAGGATCTCGACCGTCTGGTCGATCGTCGGCTCCTCGACGCGGATCTGCTGGAAGCGACGCTCCAGCGCAGAGTCGCGCTCCAGGTACTTGCGGTACTCGTCGAGCGTCGTCGCGCCGATCGTCTGCAACTCGCCCCTGGCGAGCGCCGGCTTGAGGATCGAGGCGGCGTCGATCGCGCCCTCGGCGGCGCCCGCGCCGACGAGGTTGTGGAGCTCGTCGATGAAGAGAATGATGTCGCCGCGCTGGGTGATCTCCTTCATCACCTTCTTCAGGCGCTCCTCGAACTCGCCGCGGTACTTGGAGCCGGCCACCAGCGCCGCGAGATCGAGCGTGTAGATCTGCTTGTTCTTCAGCAGCTCCGGCACCTCCGAGCTCGTGATGCGCTGTGCCAGGCCCTCGACCACCGCAGTCTTGCCCACGCCTGGCTCGCCGACGAGCACGGGGTTGTTCTTCGTGCGCCGCGAGAGGATCTGCATGATCCGCTCGATCTCGGTCTCGCGCCCTACGCACGGGTCGAGCTTGCCCTCGGCGGCGAGCTTCGTCAGGTTCCTACCAAACTGGTCGAGCAGCTTGGAGGACTTCTTGCCCTCGCCCGAGGCGCCCGCGCCGGCGCCCGCGGCCGCGCCGCCGGCGGAGCCCTGACGGCGACCGCCGGGTCCGGAGAGCATGCGGATGACCTCGTTGCGGATCTTCTCGGAGTCGGCGTCGAAGTCGAGCAGGATGCGCGCAGCAACGCCCTCGTTCTCGCGCACGAGCCCCAGCAGGATGTGCTCGGTGCCGATGTAGTTGTGGCCGAGGCTCAGCGCCTCGCGCAGCGCCAGCTCGAGCACCTTCTTGGCACGCGGCGTGAACGGAATCTGCCCGGAGGTGACCTCCTCGCCGGAGCCGACGATCCGCACCACCTGCGCCCGAACGCGCTCGACGGTGATGTCCAAGCTCTCGAGCACTCGCGCGGCCAGACCCTCCTCCTCGCGCAACAGTCCGAGGAGGATGTGCTCCGTGCCGATGTAGTTGTGCTTGAGCGTTCGCGCCTCCTCCTGCGCGAGAACGACCACCTGCCGGGCACGTTCTGTAAATCGCTCGAACATGGTGTGATTCCTTCCTGCCGGGACGGTACCTCACGAGCTGCGGACCCTGAACTACGCTTACGGAGCAGTCTACCAACCGGCCACCCTGCCTTATTGAGGTCATCGGCAGACGGCCGGTACTGCTTGACTTGCGGGCGCCACGATGACGGGCGCGCAGTTCATCCTCGGAGTCTTGCGGCTGGCGGCGATCGTGCTTCCGGCGTGGTTCGTGGCGCACCGGCTGCGCGCGCGTTGGCTGCGCGCGTCGGGTTCCGTGCTTGTGCTGGGCGAGAGCGTTCTGACGCTCAGCGTGCTGCTGCTCGCCGGCGAGCTGCTGGGGCTGCTCGCGCTCGACGACGCCCCCGCGCTGATCGCGCTGCTCTGCGCCTTCGCGCTGCTCAGCCGGCTGCTGGCGGGCGAGGCCCCCAGCTCCGCGGCGGAGACGACGGGGCAGCTCCCGCGGGCGGCTGAGCCGCTCGGCGGCGGGCGTACGGCGCTCGCCGCGGCAGGCGTCGGTGTCGTGGTGGTGGCCGCCCAATGGCTGCTGCAGAGCGCGAACGCACTCGGCGCGGGCATGCTCAACTTCGACTCGCTCTGGTACCACATGCCGTTCGCCGCCAGGTTCGCGCAGAGCGGGGCGGTCACCGGCATCCAGTTCACCCAGGCCGACCCGTTCGTCGCCTACTACCCGGCCAACTCCGAGCTGTTCCACGCGATCGGGATCGTCGCGCTGCACGACGATTTCCTCTCGCCGCTGCTGAACCTGCTGTGGCTGGCGATCGCGCTGCTGGCCTCGTGGTGCATCGGGCGCCGCTGGCGCGTGCAGGCACTGACGCTGCTCGCGGGCTGCCTGGTCCTGTCGCTGCCGGTGCTCGCCGGCACCCAGCCGGGGCAGGCGTTCAACGACATCGTCGGCTTGGCCGCGCTGCTCGCAGCGGTCGCGCTCGCGCTGAGCGCTCCAGGGGACACGGCGACGCTCGTGCTCGTCGGCCTCGCACTCGGGCTGGCGGTGGGGACCAAGGTCACGTTCCTGGTGCCCGCGTTTGCGCTGCTCGCCGGGATCTGCGTGCTCGCCGCGCGCGGGCAGCGCACGCGCACCCTGCTCGCGATCGGAGCTCCACTCGCGCTGACGGGAGGCTGGTGGTACCTGCGCAACGTGATCGCGGTCGGCAACCCGCTCGGGCTGGCGATGCACCTCGGGCCGTTGCTGCTGCCCGGTCCGAGCTCTCCGCTGGCAAACGCGTCCCAGCAGACCGTCATCTCGCAGATCAGCCACCTGTCCCTGTGGGGCTCGCGCTTCGTGCCCGGGCTCGATCATGCCCTCGGCCCGCTGTGGGCGCTCGTGCTCGCGCTCTACCTCGTCGCGGTCGTGGCGGGCATGCTGCTGGTGAGCGACCGGGTCGTGCGGATGCTGGCCGTCGTGGCCGCGCTGTCGGGCATCTCCTATCTGTTCCTGCCGACGGGGGCGACCGCGCTCGAGCAGGGCACGGCGCTGTTCCAGGTCAACCTGCGCTACGCCACGCCCGCTCTCGCGCTCGGCGTGCTGCTGGTCCCGATCGTCGTGCGCCTGCGCGCCCCGCGGGCGCTGACGGCTTTGGCGCCGGGACTGCTGCTGGTGCTGCTCGTCAGCCAGCTCGAGGGTGAGCTGTGGCCGACCCAGCCCGCCCGCCACCTCGCGTTCCTGGCCGCGTGTGCGCTCGCCGGCGCCGGCGCTTGGACAGCGCGCCGCCTGCGCGGGCTCGCGCGCGGGAGGTTCGCGCCGCTCGCGTGCGTCGCGCTGGCGCTCCTCGGCGCGGGCGCGTTCGCGCTGCAGCGCCACTACTTCGAGCGCCGCTATCTCGTCGGCTTGCAGACGAACCCGGCGCTCGGCGCGATCTACGGCTGGGCGCAGGGCGTCGCGCACGCGCGCATCGCGCTGTACGGGACGGTCGAGCAGTATCCGCTCTACGGGGCGCGCGACACGAACGCGGTCGACTACCTCGGCACCGACACCGCGCACGGCGGCTACCGCCCGATCGCCGTTTGCTCGAGCTGGCGCAGGCAGCTGAGCACAGGCAGATACGCCTACGTGGTGCTCACGCCCGCTCCGACCAGCGCGATCCCGCTCGCCTGGACCGCCGGCGACCCGGCTGCGAAGCTGATCCTGCACCCGGCTGGCGACTACTACGTCTTCAAGCTGAACGCTCGCGCCGGCGCGAGCGCGGGCTCGGGCGCGGGCACGGCGGGGTGCTCGTGAGCACCGCCGGCGTCAGTCGCGCATCGCGGGGAACAGCACGACCTCGCGGATCGACTCGCGCCCGGTGAGCAGCATCACCAGCCGGTCGATGCCGAGGCCAACGCCTGCGGTCGGCGGCATCCCCTGCTCGAGCGCCTGCACGTACTCCTCGTCGTAGGGCATCGTCTCGGCGTGCTCGTCGAGCGTCTGCACACGCTCCTGCGCGACGAAGCGCGCACGCTGGGTGTCGGCGTCGATCAGCTCGCTGAAGCCGTTGGCGATCTCCATCCCGCCGGCGAATGCCTCGAAGCGCTCCACCAGCCCCCGTTTGGCCTCAGAGGAGTGCTCGCGGGCGAGCGGCGAGATCTCGGTCGGGTAATCGACGACGAACGTGGGCCGCAAGAGGCTGGGCTCGACGTACTTGGAGAGCAGATCGTCCGCCATCTCGAACCAAAGCCCGCCGGTCTTGACGTCGAGGCCCCGCTCGCGGATCGCGGCTGCCAGCTGCTCCGCGCTCGTGTACTGCATCACCTCGATGCCGGTCGCCTGCTCGATCGCGTCGACGAACCCGACGCGCGGCCACGGCGCGGAGAAGTCGAGCGCGCCCGCGTATCCCACCGCTTCGGCGGCCGCGCGCACGACCGCTTCGGTGCGCTCCTCGGCGCCGGTGTAGTCGGCGTAGGCCTCGTACCACTCGACCATCGTGAACTCGGGGTTGTGCTTGTGCGAGACGCCCTCGTTGCGGAAGTCCTTGCCGAGCTCGTAGACGCGCTCGAGGCCGCCGACGATCAAGCGCTTGAGGTAGAGCTCGGTCGCGATGCGCAGGTACAGATCGCGGTCGAGCGCGTTGTGGTGGGTCGTGAACGGGCGCGCCATCGCGCCGCCGTAGAGCGGCTGCAGCACGGGCGTCTCGACCTCGATGAATCCGGCGCCGTCGAGCTGTGCACGCACGGCCGAGACGATCCGCGCGCGGTCGATGAACAGCTGGCGGGCGTCGACGCTTGAGATCAGGTCGAGCTCGCGGTGGCGGTAGCGCGTCTCGACGTCGCTCAACCCGTGGTGCTTGTCGGGCGGCGGGCGCAGCGCCTTGCCGAGCACCTGGAACTCCTCGACGCGAAGCGACACCTCGCCGTGGCGGCTTCGCATCGCCGCGCCGTCGACGCCGATCAGATCGCCGAGATCGAGCGAGGTGAGCAACGCGAAGCGCTCGCTGCCGAGGACGTCGACGCGGGCGTGCAGCTGGATCTTGGCGGTGCGATCGACAAGGTCCAGGAACGCGGCCTTGCCCGCGCCACGGCGTGCGGCGATGCGACCTGCGACGCGGTGGCGCTCGTCGGTCTCCTCTCCGGCCTGCAGGTGCTCGTAGGCGGACAGGATCGACTCGATCGGCTCGACGTCGGGGAACGCGTGCGGGAACGCGCTCGCGTCCGATTCACGCAAACGCACGGCCTTCGCGCGGCGCTCGGCGATCAGCTCGGCCAGGCCGTGCCGGGTGGGTGCATCCGATTCCCCACCTGGCTCATCCGACGGCGGGCGCTCCTCGGTTCCGCTCATTGGCGGCGAGCCTACTCGAGGCCGACGTCGATCTTGGTGATCTTGAGCTTACGAGCCGGACCGCGCGGCACCTTCACGGCGACTGTGTCGTTGCGCTTGCGCCCGAGCAGCGCGCGGCCGACGGGCGACTCGTTGGAGAGCTTGTGTTCGTCGGGCTTGGCCTCGGCCGAGCCGACGATCGTGTACTTGACGGACTTGCCCGTCTTTTCGTCCTTGACGTGGACGACCGATCCGACCTGCACGACGTCGGTCGAGAGGTCCTTGGCCTGGATCACCGTCGCCATCCGCAGCTTCTCCTGCAGCTGGGCGATGCGGCTCTCGACCATCGCCTGCTCGTTCTTGGCGTCGTCGTACTCGGAGTTCTCGGAGATGTCCCCGAACTCTCGTGCCTCCTTGATGCGTTCGGCGACCTCGCGGCGCTTCTCGGTGGACAGAAGCTCGAGCTCGTCCTTGAGCTTCTGCAGGCCTTCTGGGGTGAGGATGACGTCCTTCGGCATGTGGGTGGCGCGACTCGATTCCGCGGGTTGGTGGTCCGGCCGCGACACACAAAACCCCGCTGCAAGCGGGGGATGTCGCCAGCCGGCAGGCTCGGCGAGCGCAGCAGTATAGCGGGGGCCCGGGCGACCGAGCTCGGCACTCAGACGGCGAGCGCCGGAGCTCGGCACTCGCCGTCCAGCAGCTCCCGTACGCGCGGGAGCGTCGGCGCACTCTGCAGCAATTGCTGCAGTGAGCAGGCGGCGCTCGCGTCGAGCGCCAGGCGCGGCACGTACCACGGGTAGAACTTGCGCAGGTAGCGGGTGGCGCGCTGCTCGCCGAGATGCTCGACGGCGCGCTCGATCGTCCAGTCGAGCTCGTCGAGGACCTGCTCGCGGCTCGGCTGGCGCACCTCACCGCCGACGAGCTCGCTGAACAGCCATGGGTTGCCGAGCGCGCCGCGTGCGAGCATCACGGCGGCGGCGCCGGTGCCGGCGAACGCCTCGCGCACGCGCGCGGCGTCAGCCATGCCGCCGGTGAGGATCACGGGAGCGGGCAGCGACTCGACGAGACGTGCGGCGAGCTCGTAGTCGGGCACGCCTTTGTGGTGGACGGCGGCCGAGCGCGGGTGAAAGCCGATCGCCGCGACGCCCGCCTCGGCGACGAGGCGATGGGCGAGCTCGAAGCCGCTCTGCTCGCCGGCACGCAACCCGGAGCGGAGCTTGACCGTCACCGGGATCCCGCCGGCGCCGGCGACAGCCGCGCGCGCGATCGCGACGGCCAGGTCGGGGTCGTCGAGCAGCGCCGCGCCGGCACCTGTCTTGCGCACCTTCGGCACCGGGCAGCCCATGTTGATGTCGATCACGTCGGCGCCGCGCTCGGCGACGACGGCGGCCGCCTCGTGCATCACGGCGGGGTCTTCACCGAACAGCTGGATCGATACGGGCCCGCCCTGAGCGCGCGGGGCTCCGGGGATCGGCGGATCGGGTTCCCGCTCGCGCGGGTCGATCCGCAGCATCTCGCGGCAGGTCTTCTCGTTGCCGTGATGGATCGCGTGCGAGGAGACCATCTCCGAGACCGCCATGCCGGCTCCGTAGCGCTTGGCCTGCAGACGTACGAACCAGTTGCCGATGCCGGCGAGCGGCGCGAGCATCACACGGTTGGGCACGCGCAGCGAGCCGAGATACCAGCTTTCGTCGAGTCGCGTGGCTGTCGCCATGACGCCATTATGGGCGTAAGCGGGTAGGCCTCCGGCGCGTGCGATCAGCTGTTGCGCTCGTGCAGCAGGCGCAGCCCGGTCAGCGTGAGGAGGTCGTCGATCTCCTCGATCTCCTCCGTATAGGGGACGACGAGACGCGCGAGACCGCCGGTTGCGATCACGTCGGTGCGCTCGCCGAGCTCGTTGTAGAGGCGGCGCAGGATCGCGTCGATCGCGCCCGCGTAGCCGAATATGACGCCCGAGCGGATCGCATCGATGGTGTTCTTTCCGATCACGCTGCGCGGCGGGGCGAGGTCGACCTTGGGCAGCCGAGCGCCCCGTTCGGAGAGCGCTTCCAGCGAGATCTCGATGCCGGTCATGAGCGCGCCGCCGACGTAGTCGCCCTCGCGCGAGACGACGTCGAAGGTGGTCGCGGTGCCGAAGTCGACGCACACCGAGAGACCGCCGAAGCGCTCGCGGATCGCGACAGCGTTGACGAGCCGGTCGGCGCCGATCTCGCGCGGGTTGTCATAGCGGATCGCCATGCCGGTCTTCGTGCCGGGACCGACCGCGTGCATCTCGTGGCCGAGATAGCGGCTCGCGACCGCCGTCCACTCGGGCTCCAGCTGGGGGACTGTCGAGGAGACGATCGACGCATCGAGGTCCGCGAATCCGTAGCCGCGCAGCTCGAGCAGGTTGCGCAGCGCGGCCCCGAGCTCATCGGCGGTGGACTGGCGCACCGTCGCAAAGCGCCAGTGCTCGAGCAGCTGCCCGCCTCGGAAGGCCCCGAAGTGGGTCTGCGTGTTCCCGACATCGACGGCCAGCAGCATCGCCGCCCATTATGCTCGGCGGCGCTACAGTCGCGGTGGGGGACGCGCGCCGGCGATGCGCGCGGGACGCCCCGCCAACGCCATGCGCACACTCGACCCGCAGTCCCTCACCCAGCACGTGGATCGTTTGTACAGGGCCGCGTGGGCGCTGTGCGGGTCGCGCGAGGATGCCGAGGATCTCGTGCAGGAGACGTTCGCGCGCGTGCTCTCGCGGCCGCGCGTTATCCACGGAGACGACGACCTCTACTACCTGATGCGCGTCTTGCGCAACACGTTCCTGACCAGTCTTCGCACCGCCTCTCGGCGGCCCGTCACGGCCGCGACGCTCGAGGACGTCGTCGCCGCGGACCCGAGGCCGACGAACCGGCCGGAGCAGGCACTCGAGGTCCAGGAGATTCTACGCGACGATCGCGACGCTGCCGGAGTCCTTCCGGCTGGCGCTCGTGGCGGTGGACGTCCTCGGCCTTTCCTATCGTGAGGCGTCTCGCGCCCTGCGCGTTCGCGAGGCGACGCTTACCACCAGGCTGTTCCGAGCGCGCAAGCAGGTAGCGGCGCAGCTGCAGGTCGATCCCCCGAAAATCGACGAGCTGCAGAAGGAAGAAAAGGGCGCCGATGGAGTCCTTTCGAGTGGAGGAACACCATGAGCAAGCGCCGACCACAAACCGAATCCGAGCTGATCGAGTTCCTGCACGCGATCGACGAGCCCGCACCACAGGAGCTGCACAGCAAGATCGACGCGCTCGTCGCCGAGCGAGCGCAATCGCCGCGCCGGTCGCGCTGGCCGAGCGCTTTCGCTGCTCCCAGCTCGCGCGGATTCAAGCTCGGCGCCGCGACCGCGGCGCTCGCGGTGCTCGCCGTCGTGCTGGTCGCGAGCCTGTCCGGTGGCGGCTCGACGCTGACCGTGCGACAGGCCTCGGCGCTGACCCTGCGCGCGCCGACGATGGCCGCTCCGATGCCGAGCGCCAGCAACTCGCGCCAGCTCGACGCGGCCGTAGACGGCGTGCCGTTCCCCTACTGGGAAGATCGCTTCGGCTGGCGCTCGACGGGAGCGCGCGTGGACCACGTCGCGGGGCGGACGATCACGACCGTCTTCTACAGCAACGGCCGTGGGCAGCGCATCGGCTATGCGATCGTCGCCGGCACGCCCGCACCGAAGAGCAGCGGCGGGGCGATCGTGTGGCACCACGCCGTCCCCTACCGCGTGACGCGCGCGAACGGGACGACGGTCGTGACGTGGACGCGCGACGGGCACCTGTGCGTGGTGGCGGGACGGGGCATGTCCAGCGCGACGCTGTTGCGGCTGGCCAGCTGGAACGACGGCGCCGTCAGCGCGTAGCCGCGCCGGCGAGCTCGAGCGGCGGGCCGGCCCAGCGCACCCCCTCATCGGGCGCGAGCGCCGCGAGCGCGTCGGCCAGCCGCGCCCCGTCCGGCGCGCGCAGCTCGAAGTCGAGCTCGAGCGCGGGGATCAGCACGAAGCGCCGACACAGCAGCTGCTCGTGGGGCAGGCGCATACGCTCGTTGCGCAGCTCGAGCTCGCCGAGCAGCAGCACATCGATGTCGATCGCGCGCGGACCGTGGCGGGGGCCGTCATCGACGCGCCCGAGATCCCGCTCCACGCGCTTGACCACGTCCAGCAGCTCGAGAGCGCCGAGGTCGCTCTCGATGCGCAGGCAGGCGTTGAGGAACGTCGGCTGGTCGAGCACCTCCCCGACCGGATCGGTGTCGTAGGTCGAGGATGAGGCGAGCACCTGCACCCCGGCATGCGCCAGCGCGAGCACGGCCGCTTGCAGCTGTGCGCGACGATCGCCGAGGTTGCAACCGATGCCGAGCAGCCCAACGCGCTGCTCGCTCATCCTTCGGCTTCGCGCCAAACCTCGACTGAGACCTCGTCGACGCTCAACGCGATCGGCGGCTCCGGCTTGGCGGCCTTGACCCACACCCCCTCGAGCTCGTAGTCGGCGAGCAGCCGGTCGGCGATCGTGCTGCACAGACGCTCGAGCGTCTTGTGCGAGCGCTGTTGGGCGATCAGCGCCACGAGCTGACAGACCTCGGCGTAGTCGACGGTGTCCTCGATCGCGTCGGTGACGGTCGCATCGGTCTCACCGATGTCCAGCCGCAGGTCCAACACCAGCCGCTGGCCGACCTCGCGCTCGGCCTCGGTGACGCCGTGATTCGTGTACAGCGAGAGCCCGCTGATCTCGATCGTGACCGACTCGGCCGTCTGCTCGCGATCCTCCTCGAGGTCATCGTCGTCGTCTAGCTCGTCTGCGTCGTCCCCACCCTCGCCGTCCATCGCCCGCCCAACGTAGCAGCCGCCACGGCCAGCGCATCACGAACCGGGGCGACGTCGTGGACACGGAACACGCTGGCGCCGCGCTCGAGCGCGAGCACGTTCGTCGCGATCGTGCCGGGCAGCCGCCGCGCGGGCTCGAGCGGCTGTGAGTGCCCGGCGCTGTCAGCGGCGATACGACCGAGAAAGCTCTTGCGCGAGGTCCCGACGACCAGCGGGCGCCCGAGCGAGGTCAGCTCGTTCAGGCGCGCCAGCAGCTCGAGGTTGTGCGCGACCGTCTTGCCAAAGCCGATCCCCGGGTCGAGCATGATCCGCTCCTCCTCGATGCCCTCGCGCACCGCAAAGGCCATTCGCTCCTCGAGAAACGCCTTGACCTCGTCGACCACGTCGTTGTATTTAGGCCCACCCACCCCGCCCGCCCCACCGACCCCACCCTGCATCGTGCGCGGCTCGCCGAGCATGTGCATGAGGCAGCACTCTGCCCCGCGCTCGGCCACGAGACCGGCCATCTGCGGATCGGCCCGCAAGGCGCTGACGTCGTTGACGATGCTCGCTCCGGCATCGAGGGCGGCGCGTGCGACGACTGCCTTGCACGTATCGATCGAGACCTGTGCGCGCAGGCCTGCGGCGGCGATTCCCTCGAGCACCGGACGCACGCGTTCGAGCTCGTCCGCCGCGGACACGGGCTCGGCTCCCGGCCGCGTGGACTCACCGCCGACGTCGAGGATGTCGGCGCCCTGGAGATCCAGCTCACGCGCGTGCGCGACGGCTGCGTCGGCAGCCAAGAACGCGCCGCCGTCGGAGAACGAGTCGGGCGTCACGTTGATGATCCCCATCAGGCGATACCGGGGTGCCACGGTGTCAGTCACTCTTCAACGGACCCGACGCGACTCGTCAGGGCGCGCCAGCTGCTCGAGCTGACCGGGCACCCGCAACCGACTCTCAGACCGGCTCGGGCCGTTCTTTGTCGGTTGCGCGCAGCTCGGCGGTGCCACCGGCGAGCCCCGGACGTGGGATCCCGCGGGGCGTTTCGCGCTCGGCTCGATCGGCGGGCGCGGGCGGTGCCGGCAGCTGCGGCTGCGTCGGCTCATCGACGCCGAAGACTTCCTCATCGCTCTTGCCGGCGAGCAGCGCGAGGAACTCTTCCTTCTCGATCGTCTCACGCTTGACGAGGATCTCGGAGATGTTGGTGAGATCGTGCTGGTGCTCGGTGAGGATCGTGCGCGCTCGCGTGTGCGCGGCCTCGATGATGCGACGAACCTCGTCGTCGATCTCGCGCGCGATCTCGTCCGAGTAGTCGGGCTCGGTCGAGAACTCGCGGCCGAGGAACGGCTGGCCGTGGTCGTGGCCGAACACGCGTGGCCCGAGCTTCTCGCTCATGCCGAAGCGCATCACCATCTGCTTGGCCGTCGCGGTGACCTTCTCGATGTCGTTGGAGGCGCCGGTGGTGATCTCGCTGAACACCAGCTCCTCTGCGGCACGGCCGCCGAGCGTCATCGCCATCGTGTCCTCGAGCTCGGCGCGCGTGGTCAGGAAGCGGTCCTCCTGGGGCATCGAGATCGTGTAGCCGAGCGCCTGGCCACGGGAGATCACGGAGATCTTGTGCACCGGGTCGGAGTGCTCGAGGAAGTGACCGACGAGGGCGTGGCCCATCTCGTGGTAGGCGGTGATCAGCCGCTCTTTCTCGCTCATCACGCGCGTCTTCTTCTCGGGGCCGGCGATCACGCGCATGATCCCCTCCTCGAGCTCTTCCTGGCCGATCTCGCGCTTGCCGGTACGCGCCGAGAGCAGCGCCGCCTCGTTGATCAGGTTGGAGAGATCGGCGCCGGTGAAGCCGGGGGTCTGCCCGGCGAGCGCGTCGATGTCGATGATCTTCGCGAGCGGCTTGCCGCGCGTGTGCACCTCGAGGATTTTCGCGCGGCCCTTGCGGTCGGGGCGGTCGACGGCGATCTGGCGGTCGAAGCGTCCCGGGCGCAGCAGCGCGGGGTCGAGGATGTCGGGCCGGTTGGTGGCGGCGATCATGATGATGTTGTCCTTCGCCTCGAAGCCGTCCATCTCGACGAGCAGCTGGTTGAGCGTCTGCTCGCGCTCGTCGTGGCCGCCGCCGAGCCCGGCGCCGCGATGGCGCCCGACGGCGTCGATCTCGTCCATGAAGATGATGCAGGGGCTGTTCTGCTTGGCCTGCTCGAACAGGTCACGCACGCGCGAGGCGCCGACGCCGACGAACATCTCGACGAAGTCCGAGCCGGAGATCGAGAAGAACGGCACGCCGGCCTCTCCGGCGACGGCGCGTGCGAGCAGCGTCTTGCCGGTGCCCGGTGGCCCGTAGAGCAGCACGCCGGTCGGTATTCGCGCGCCGAGCGCCTGAAACTTCTTGGGGTTCTCGAGGAATTCCTTGATCTCGTGGAGCTCCTCGACGGCCTCGTCGACCCCGGCGACGTCGCGGAAGGTGATCTTCGGCGAGTCCGCCGACATGCGCTTGGCGCGCGACTTGCCGAACGACATCACTTTCGAGCCCCCGCCCTGGACCTGGTTCATGATGAAGATCCAGAACCCGAGGAACAGCGCGAACGGGAGGATGTACTCGAGCAGGCTGATCAGCGCGCTGCTCTTTTCCGATTCGATGTTGAAGTGGACGCCGGCCTTTTCGAGCTGCGCTATCAAAGCTGGCGCAGCCTGTTCGACGTAGCCGATTTCGTACGTTTCCTTGTTGCCCTTGCTGTTGAGCTTGACTTCGAGCGCCTTGCCCTTGTTCTTGAACTCGACTTCCTTGACTTCGCCGTTCGGGATTTCCGTGCTGACGAGCGTCTGGTAGCTGTGCGTGCGTTTGTTCGAGGAGCTCGGGTTGACGAGTTTGACCGCGAGGAACGCGAGCAGCACAACGATGAGAATTGGGAACGCGGCGCTCTTGAAGAAACGGCTCATAGCGAATTCCTGAGGGTACGGGCACCGTCTGAAGTCGTGGCCACCAGTGCCCTAGCGTACCATGCAGGGCCCGTCTTTCCTGCAGCTGTTGGCGCGTTCGCGCCCCCGGCAGGCGGCTGGATCGGGCTTCGCTCTAGCGCTCCAGGGCGGCCACGAACGGCAGGTTGCGATAGCGCTCTGCATAGTCGAGCCCGTAGCCGACGACGAAGCGATCGGGGATCTCGAAGCCGACGTAGCGCGTAGGCAGATCGACCTTGCGCCGCTCGGGCTTGGTCAGCAGCGCGCACACCTCGAGCGTGCGCGGGTTGCGCGAGCCGAGGTTGCGCAGCAGGTACTGCAGGGTCAGGCCGGAGTCGACGATGTCCTCTACGATCAGCACGTCACGGCCTTCGATCGAGGCATCGAGGTCCTTGAGGATGCGCACGACCCCAGAGGAGTCCGTCGCCGAGCCGTAGGAGGCGACGGCCATGAAGTCGAGCTCGACCGGCACGTCGATGCAGCGCATCAGATCTGAGAGGAAGAACACGGCCCCCTTGAGCACCCCGACGAGCAGCAGCGGCCTCGCGGCGTAGTCGCGCGATATCTCCTCGCCCAGCTCGAGCACGCGGCTTTTGAGCTCCTCGGCCGTCACGAGCACCTCGCCCAGGCCGGGCTCGCTTGAGACGCGCGCGGTTGTGGCCACGCGGGGGAGTCTAGAGATGATTTAGATGGAGCCGCCCGGGGGCGGCTCGCGCGGGCCGCGTCGCTGCCCTGCCGGCGCGTGCGCGACGCCTGGCGCAGCGTCCCCTCAATCGCGGGGCGGGAGCTTGACCATCTCGAGCACGCCATCGCGAATCACCGCGCCGGCCTGGCCGCCGACGTGCAGCTCGGCGCTGCCGCCGCGGCGCCCCAGCGCGAGGATCTCCTGCACGCGTGAGCCGGCCTGCGGCACGTAGCTGCCGACCGCCTCCTCGGCGAGGCGCACGACGACCATCCGCGCGAGCGCCGCCGGCAGCTCGCCCAGCCGCGTCAGCGCGATGCTCCGGCGCCCGCCGAGCTCCTGCGTGACGAGCTCCTCGAGCAACTCGGTCTCCTCGCGCAGGAGCGCCGCCGTCCTCAGCACGTTGGCCTCGGCCGCGGGGTGCACGGCGCGCAGCGCGGGGAGCACGTCGTGGCGCACGCGCGCGCGCGCGAAGCGCCGATCGTCGTTGCTCTCGTCCTCGCGCCAGGCAAGACCGCGGGCTTCGCAGTATGCGGCGGTCTGCTCGCGGCTGAGGCCGAGCAGCGGCCGGATCAGCCGACCCTCGCTCGCGGGCATGCCGAGCAGGGCGCGCCTGCCGGGCGAGGCGGCAAGCCGGTAGAGGATCGTCTCGACCTGGTCTGAGGCGGTGTGCCCGGTGGCGATCAGCGCGTCGCGTTCGCGCGCGATGCGGCCGGCCTCGGAGTAGCGCAACTCACGCGCCCATGCCTGGAGGTTGCCGGCGGGACCCCCCTCACTGGGCTGATCCGAGCGCTCGTCGGCGAACGCGGAGACCCGCTCGGCGCGCACGACCTCGAGCGCGACGTCGAGCCGTTCGCACAGCGATGCGCAGTGGCGCTCATCGGCATCGGCCGCCTCGCGCAGCCCGTAGTTCACGTGCAGCGCGCGCAACGAGCCGGCGCCGAGCAGCGCCACGGCGACGTCGAGCAGACAGGTCGAGTCGCGCCCGCCGGAGACCATCGCGACGACCGGGCGGTCGCGTGCGAACAGCCCTCCGCCGCTCACGGCCGCGCGGACCTCCTCGACCATCGCACCTACCCCGCTCGAACGCTGGCGATGAACAGCTCCGTCGGCTCCGAGAAGCCCTTGAGCCTTACCTCGCCGATGCGCTCGAACTCCAGGCCGTCGACGCTCGCCGCCATCTCAACGACCGGCCGCGTGACCAGCACCTCCCCCCCACCTGCGCGCGCGACGACGCGCGCCGCCTGGTTGACGTCGCTTCCGAAGTAGTCGCCGTCGCGGTACAGCGCCTCGCCGTAGTGCACGCCGATGCGCGGCAGCGGATCGCCGGGGGCGATGCCGGACTGCAGCTCGACGGCCCAGGCGGTCAGGGCGGCGGTGTCCGAGCCGACGACCATGACCTCGTCGCCGAGCATCTTGATCACGCGCGCGTCGACCGGCAGCGTCTGCGCGACGGCCTCGACGAATCGCTCGACCGTGCTGAGCGCCGCCTCGTCGCCGCGCTCGACCGTCAGCCGCGCATAGCCGGCGATGTCGGCGAACGCGATCGCGACGCGCACCCGACCCTCCTCGAGGGCGTCGTCCCCGAGATCGGCCTCCATGTGGCCGATCATGTCCTGCTCGACGAAGCGGGCGAGCAGGCGGCCGTGCAGGTAGTTCATGAACGGCGTCGCGAACGGCAGGATCTCCCGCGTCAAGCCCTCCATCTCTTCCGCGATCTCGACGCTCGGCACGTCGGCGCGCATCAGCGGCTCGTGCACGTACAGGTGGATCAGGCGCACCTCGGCGTCGGCGATCTGCGCGACCGCCAGCCCGTAGACACGCATCAGCTGCAGGAAGGCCGGCAGCGGCAGCCCGGCATCGAGCACCGCGGCGGCGTATTTGAGCACCTCGAGGTCTTCGTCTGAGAAGCCATCGAGCGGCAGCACCCCGAGGCCCATCGTGGCGTACGTACGCTCGATCATCTCCGCGTCGAGCCCGCTGACGCGCACAGCCTCGCGCAAGGAGTGTCGCGGCCCGGGGCTGCTCAGCAGGTTCTCGAGTGGGCCGACCGCGAGCTGCCCGTTGTCGCTCGCACGCTTGATCTGTGCGAGCGTGTGTCCCCGCGCCCGCAGGCGCGCGACGACGCGAGCGTAAGCGGCCGAGGCCGGTGTCCAGCTGCCGTCATAGCCCGGGATCAGCCCCCCGCGCACCCAGCGTTTGACGGTCGCCGGTGAGACGCCGGCGCGCGCGGCGACCTGCGCGAGCGTGAGCTCGCCCGTCTCCCCGGCGGGGTCATCCGCTGGCTCGGCCACTCAGGCGCGGGTGCAGGCGGGCGTTCCCATACGTGGAAGTCTAAAGTCGCCGCCGTTGTCGCACAGCGACCCCATCCACCTGCACCCGACCGCGGCGCTCGCCGAGCGCGTGCTGCTGCCCGGCGATCCCGGGCGTGCGTTGGCGCTGGCGCAGGCGCTGCTCGTAGCGCCGCAGATGTTCAACCACCACCGCGGCCTGTGGGGCTACACCGGGGCGGCACCAGACGGACAGCCGCTGACGATCCAGTCGACCGGGATGGGAGGGCCATCGGCGGCGATCGTGCTCTCGGAGCTGATCGCCCTCGGCGCCAGACGCGCGATCCGTGTCGGCAGCTGTGGCGCGCTCGCGGGCGACATCGCCCTCGGAGAGCTCGTGGTCGCGCGCGAGGCGATCTGCGCCGACGGCACCTCACGCGCGCTCGGTGCGGGCGAGCGCGCGAGCGCCGACCCGGGGCTCGTCGAGCAGTTGACGCGCGCGGCGCCCGCGGCACGGGTCGGCACGGTCGTGAGCGTCGACCTGTTCTATGAGAGCGATCGCCGCCCGGAGGCGGAGCCTGGCGAGGTGAGCCACGAGGCCTTGGCAGTGGAGATGGAGGCGGCGACGCTGTTCGCGCTCGGAGCGAACGCCGGCATCGCGATCGCGTGCGTGCTGGTGGTCTCGGACACGTTCGACGCGGGCGGGTCGCGAGCGCGCATCGACGAGGAGACGCTGCTGGACGCCGCCAAGGCGATGGGCAGCGCCGCGATCACCGCGCTGAGCGGGTGAGCTCCAGAGCTCACCCGCTCAGCGCGGTGTACCCCACCGGCTTCTCGCACCACAAGGCGGGTTGCTTCCCCGTCTCGAAGGGCGGGTAGGTTCTTAGAACATGACTCGTCGGCGGCGTCGGATCCGCACAGTTGGACCCGTGTTCGCCGTCGTGGTGCTCGCGTTCCTCAGCGTCAAAATTGTCCGCCCGCACACGTACGCGGAGCCCGCCGGCGGCTTTTCTGATCGCCCATTCGGGCCGTTCGCCGGGTACGTGCGGGTCGGACCTGTAACTTCGGTGTCGGCGACGTTCATGGTGCCGAGGGTCGCATCTGGCTCGCCGCTCGGCGTGGCGGCCACTTGGATCGGGGCGCAGTGGCTGGGGGCACCGGGCCGCTTCGTCCAGATCGGGGTCAACGAGGGACGGGTGCAGTTACACAGCGGAAAGGTGGTTGTCGCCTACTACGCGTTCTGGAGCGACGTCGGCCATCACTTCAGGGCGCAGCCGCTGTTCCCGGCACATGCCGGTGACTCGCTTTCGGCGGCCCTCACGCTCGCCCACAAGCACTGGCTGCTCGCGCTGACAGACAACACGTCGGGCAGAAAGGCTCGATTCTCCATAGGCAGTGAAACGCGCGGGCCATTCGACCTGGCCGAGTGGCTGCAGGAGGATCCGGGCGCCGAAAACAACCATGTCGAGTACCCGCGGCTGACGGTACCCACCTTTCGCCGCCTCACGGTGAACGCGGCCGAACCACCACCCGGATCTCCAAACGTTTTCTCGCAGTGGATGTCCGCGAACTTCGGAACCCTCGGCACCACCAGCCTGCACGATGACTCGTTTACGCTAAAGCGCGAGCCGCCGGTCGGCGCGCTCGCCGCGCGGTATCTGCGGCTCACCGCAGCCGCAAGAATTGCCGCAAATAGTCTCGGACGCGAACTCTCTAACTGGACCGCCAGGACGCCCTACGGGCGCATCCGAAACGCGACGTCTCGATACGTCAAGGCGACTCGAGAAGCCGACCACGCGCTGCTGGCGACGCGTTGGCCACGACAGATACAGGAGCTTGTTCGCGCGTTGGTTCAGGCAAGAGCCGTCCTCCTTGCGAAGGCGCGGCCGCCTGCCGCCATTACGGCGGCGACGTTCGCTCGCTGGAGCTCCGTGCTAACCGAAGCATCCGAGCGCGCGAGGCGCGTCGCCCGCCCACTGCTGCTCATGCTGGGTCTGCCGACCTACCTGTAGTGGCGCTCCGACGCAGGACGACGCGCCACGTACTGCGTGAGCCCTCGGGCGCGGCGCACCTGAGGCGTGGCTCGTCAGGCTTTCGCCGCGGGGTTCGTCGTCGCTTTCGCTTTGGCTTTTGTTTTCGCTTTCGCCTTGCCCGCGGGCGTCCGGGCAGTGGTGGCTTTGGCTGCACGTGGGCGCTCCGCCGCCCGCTCGACCCTTTCCGTGAGCGTCGTCAGCTGGGCCTCGATCGCGGACAGACGCTGGCTGATCTCCGAGCGGCCCTCGTCGGCCGGCGAGATCGCGCGGTCGAGGCGGTCGACGCCGTCCTCGATGCCCTCGAGTCGATTCGAGACCGAGCGCAGACGCCGCGTCAGCCTTTCGATATCGGCCGCCGAGGGGATGTTCAGCGCGCCCATAGCCACCTCCTGCGCCTGCACGGCCTTCTCGCGCGCATCGAAAGCACGTCCGATCGCCCCGGTCAGGAGCGGGTTCTCGAGCAGATCGGACAGCGCCCTGCCGAGCCGGTCCTCGGTGCCGTCGCTGAAGCGCTCGCGCAGGCTCCTGGCGGCATTGCTCGCGTCGGACATGCTCGGAAGGATACGGTGCAGCGATGCCCCAACAGTTGTTCGTCTTCATCCAGCTGGAGTTCCCGTGGGCGCTCGGCCCCGCGGACGGCCGCTACCTGGTGCGCCGGGCCGAGGACGCGGAGCCCGAGCGCGTGATCGTGCTCGACACGCTCGCGGCCGGGCGTGCGGGCGCCGGGCCGGTTGATGGCTCGCTGCTCGGGCGCATCGGCCGGCGCACGCCGAGCGTCGAGAGCGAGCCGGAGCCGGCGCCCGTCACGACGACGCGTGTCACGACGATCGACCCCGTGTCGCTGTCGGCTGAGAACCAGGCGCGCGCGTGGCTGGAGGAGCTCGACCGCGAGCGCGAGATCCGCGCGGCCGTCACGATCGTCAACCGCGTCATCCACTCGCACCGCATCGCCTCCGCCGACCCCTACATACACGAGGTCTCCGCCGCTCAGGCGCTCGTGATCAGGGCGGGCTGGGGCGCCGGCGAGCAGGTGGCCGACGGACGCTGGGTGCACGCCCGCGCGCTGCCCCTGCCCGGACAAAACCGCCGCTCCGCTAGCACTCTGCGGGTGCGCGGCCGCGAGCGCACCTCGGTGCTGCGACCGCAGGAGCGCCTTGCGGCGATGCTCGCGGCCCGCGACACAGCGCTGCTGTGCGAGGAGGTCGTGCTGCGGGCGCGTGAGGACCTCGATCACGAGCGCGTGGCGCACGCCGCACTGGAGCTCGACCACGCCTACGCGCTCGCGCTGCCAGAGCTCCGTGCGCAGCAACGCCAGGATCTCGCGATACGCCTGGCCGAGCTCGAAAAGCTGCAGGACGGGGTGCGTCAGCAGGCGCTCGCGGTACTGCCCGAGGGCAGCGGCGTTCCGGACGAGGATGCCGTGGCGCACGCGCTCGGACGTCTGGAGGCGACGCTGCGCGCTCGTACGGCGGCCGGGCTTTAGCGCCGCGACTCCGCGCGGCCTCGCGGCGCTACATCGCGGAGCACAGCCGGCGCTCCACGGAAGCGACGCCAACGCGCTTGCTACGGTCCGCGCATGAGCGCCCCCGCTTTGCGGCCGCTGCGAGTCGGTGAGGTCCTCGACGCGGGCATCAAGCTCTATCTGCGCAACGTGCGCACCCTGATGGGTCTGACCGCGATCGTCGTGGTGCCCTTCCAGGCGCTCAGCGCGGTGGTGCTGCTGTCGACCGTCTCGAACGGCAACGAAGTGCCACGCGGCTTCACCTCGCTTGGCTCGGCCGACAGAGTCAATCATGCGACCTCGCTGGGCTCCAGCGCGATCCTGGACATCACCAGCGCGATAATCGGGGTGCTTACGACCGCCGCCTGCGTGAAGGCCGTCAGCGATATCTACCTCGAGCAGCCCGCCAGCATCGGCTCCTCGCTGCGATTCGCGCTGCGAAGGCTTGGATCGCTCGTCTGGCTGGAGATCATCACGGGCGTCCTGCTGGTGATCGCCTTCATCGCGCTCGTCATTCCTGGAATCTGGCTGTATGCGGCGTGGTCGGTCGCCGTGCCGGCGCTGCTGATCGAGGGCACGCAGGGCGCGAGCGCCCTGAGCCGCTCGTTCCGGCTGGTGCGTGGACGCTGGTGGCCGGTGGCGGCGGTGCTGCTGGTGGCGTCGGTGATGATCTCGGTGCTCGCGGGGGCGATCGAGGCCGTACTCGTCGGGATCTCCCTCACCGGCGACACCAGCTCGGTGGTGCTGGCGGTGGCCGTCGTGTCGTTGGCGGCGACCATCTCCGCGATTTTGACGCGGCCCTTCCACGCCGCGGTCACGACTGTCCTTTATTACGACCTGCGCGTGCGCCATGAGGGCTACGACGTCGCGCTGCTGGCCGAGCAGCTCGGCATCGAGGCCGCGGCGCTCCCGGCCGGAGCCCTCGCCGACGCCGGGCCGGGGTCGGTGGGAGCGCCGGGTGGCCCCCCCTTCTGGCCGCCCCCGCCGGGCTGGAGCCCGCCGCCGCAGACGGCGGGCATCGATGGCGAGTAGCGCGGGCGCCACGGACGGCGGCGCAGCGCTCGCGCGCAGCCAGGCGCGGGCGATCCTCGCCGAACGGCGCTTTCACTCCACGCCGATCCCGCGCCCTCTGCACGGCGTGCTGCACGCCGTTGGCAAGGCACTCGAAGCGCCACTGCACGCTGTCGACGAAGTGGTCTCGAAACTGGGCGTGCACACGCCCGGCGGGTCAACTGTCGTGTGGGCGATTCTGGCCGCGTTCGTGCTCGCGATCAGCGGCGCGCTTGCAGCGCGCGGCTCGCGCCGCGCGCTGAGCGACCCCGCTGCGCTCGCAGCGCGCGGCGGCGCCGCGCAGCCGATCCGGGCGAGAGACCTAGAGCGCGAGGCCGAGACCGCCGAGCGCGCGGGGCGTCACGCCGATGCGGTGCGACTGCGCTTCCGTGCGGGTCTGATGCGGCTGGCCGAGAGCGAGCGCGTACAGGGCGCGCCGTCGATGCTCAACGCCGAGATCTCGCGCGCGCTTCGCTCGCAGCGCTTCGATGCGCTCGCGCGACGCTTCGAGGAGATCGCCTACGGCGGGCGCGCGGCGATCGAGCAGGACGCCGAGACCTCGCGCCGGGAGTGGAGCAGGCTGCTCGGCTCCGAGGAGAGAGGATGAGCGCACCCGCGAGCCCGCACGAGGGCATCGTCGGCACGGCTCGCCGGCGCGGCGGGCTTCGACGCCGGGCGGGTGAGCTGCCCGCCTGGATCTTCGCGTGCGCCGGGGTCGCGGCGGTGTTTGTGGCGCTCGCGCTGTTGGGCGAGGCGCTCGGCGGCGGTCCGAGTGGTCCGGTGTCCTCCTCCTATGCCACCAACTCGCAGGGCCTGGCCGCGTGGGCGGAGCTGCTGAGCCGCACCGGGCACACGGTCGTGCAGCTGCGCACGCCGCTCCAACGGGCACGGCTCGACACAGCCGACACGCTCGTGGTTCTCGACCCCGAAGCACTGCTGCCGAGCGGGGGCAGGCGGCTGCTCGCGTTCGTCAGGGACGGTGGACGCCTGGTGATCGGCGGCAGCGATCCTCAGGGCACGCTGCCGGCGGTGGTCCCGCGCCCGCCGCCGTGGAGCGCCTCGGCGGCGACGAGCGAGCTCCCGCGCGCGGGTGCCGGCGCGGCGGTCGCGGGCGTGAGCGAAGTGCGCACCGCCGGTGAAGGGGAATGGAGTACGAGCGCCGGCTATCGAGCGCCGCTGCGCAGCGGCGCGGGCGGAAGCGTGCTGCTGGAACGCAGGCTCGGCAGCGGAACGATCGCGCTGCTGGCGGACGCCTCGCCACTGCAGAACCGGCTGCTGGCCGCGGCGGACAATGCCCAGTTCGGCCTCGACCTCAGCGGAGAACGGGCACGGCCGGTGGTGTTCGTGGAGTCCGTCCACGGCTTCGGGGAACGCCGTGGACTCGCGGCGCTCCCCGGCCGCTGGTGGCTGGCATTCGCCGTGCTGGCGCTCGCGGGGCTTCTGTGGATGCTCGCCCGCGCGCGTCGCCTGGGAGCAGCGGAGCACGCGGGCGCGCCGCCGCCTCCGCCCCGCAGCGACTACGTCGATGCGATCTCGCTGCTGCTGCGACGCACGCGCCGCCAGCAGGACGTCACGGCCGAGCTCACACGTCTGCGAGATCGACCATGATCCCCGCTGTGCCGCCGGAGCCCGACGAGGAGCTGCTGGAAACGATCACAAGGCAGATCGGGACGGTTGTCGTGGGGCAGGAGCGGACGGTCGAGCTGATGCTGACAGCGCTCGCCTGCCGTGGACACGTCCTGCTCGAGGGCGTGCCGGGCGTGGCAAAGACGCTGCTCGCGCGGGCGCTGGCCGCGACCCTCGGAGTGCAGATGCGCCGCGTGCAGTTCACCCCGGACATGCTCCCGTCGGATCTGACGGGCACGATGACCTTGCGCGGCGCGGAGCTCGTGCTCCGCCGCGGGCCGGTGTTCACGAACGTGCTGCTCGCCGATGAGATCAACCGCACGCCGCCCAAGACCCAGGCTGCGCTGCTCGAGGCGATGCAGGAGGGGCAGGTCACGATCGACGGCGTGTCTCACCCGCTGGGCGCGCCGTTCCTGGTGATCGCCACCCAGAATCCGATCGAGTACGAAGGCACCTACCCACTGCCCGAGGCGCAGCTCGACCGCTTCCTGCTGCAGGTTCGCGTCGACTACCCGAGCGCCGAGCACGAGCTGGAGATGCTGAGCCTCGAGCGCGACGGGGTCGAACCGGTCGCCATCGAGCGCGTACGCGCGGTCGCGGGAGCGGACGAGGTGCACACCCTGGTGCAGGCGGCGCAGGCGACGGAGGTCGCGCCGGAGGTCGCCGGCTACGTCGTCGCGCTCGTGCGCCGTACGCGTGAGCTGCCGAGCGTCTCGCTCGGCGCCTCCCCTCGTGCCGCCGTGCACCTGCTGGCTGCCGCGAAGGCGACGGCGCGCGTGCGTGGTCGCGCATTCGTGACACCGGATGACGTCGCGGAGCTCGCCGTCCCGGTCCTGGCCCATCGACTCGTGATGACCCCCGAGGCCGAGCTCGAGCGCTTCGGCCCCGAGGACGCGCTGCGCGCGGCGCTGTCGGAGATACCGGTCCCACGGTGACACCGACGACGCGCTGCGCGTGGCTGCTGGCTGCGGTGGCCGTCGCGGGACTGCTGCTTCCGGTATGGGTCGCGGTGGCCGGCGCCCTGGCGGTGCTCGCGGCGATGCTCGTCGACGGACTGTCGGTGCGCGACGCCCCGCGTATCGAGCGCAAGCTGGAGGAGGTGCTCTCGCGCGGCGTCGCCGCGCCGCTGTCGATCGACGCGCTGACGCACGACGCGCGCCGTGTGCTGCTGCGCCAGCCGGCGACGCCGGCGCTGCGTGTGCACACCGACGGCGGCGCCCGCGCGCTGCACGGCGAGCTCGTGCCGATCAGGCGTGGGCGACACCGCCTGCCCGGCGTCGCCGGTGCGAGTCTCGGTCCCCTCGGGCTGGCGCGCTGGCATCACCCCTCGGGCGAGCCCGTCGACGTGCTCGTCTACCCCGATCTACCGACCGCGAGGCGACTGGCGCTGCGCCTGCGCCAGGGCCGCGCGGCGAGCGGCGGTCGCCTCAGGCGCGGCCCGCTCGGGCTCGGCACCGAATTCGAGTCGATCCGCGAGTACTCGCCCGACGATGACATCCGTCAGGTCAACTGGCGTGCGAGCGCGAGGCTCGGCCGGCCGATGAGCAACCAGTACCGCATCGAGCAGGATCAGGAGGTGCTGTGCCTGCTCGACGCCGGACGGCTGATGGGCGCGCCGCTCGCGCACGGCACGCTGCTCGACGCGGCACTCGACGCGGTCGCGGCGGTGGCGCTCGTTGCCGATGAGCTGGGCGACCGCTGCGGGGCGATCGCGTTCGACGCGAGCATCCGCCGTGTTGTGCAGCCGCGTCGCGCGGGCGGACGCAGGGTGCTGCGCGCGCTGTTCGACCTGCAACCGTCGCCCGATGACTCGGACTTCGAACGGGCGTTCCTGCGCGTGGGCGCCTCGCGACGCGGGCTCGTGATCGTGTTCAGCGACCTGATCGACGAGCAGGCAGCGCGCTCGCTCGTGCACGCCGCGCCGATGCTGACGCGCCGACATGCGGTGATCGTGGCGAGCGTCAGCGACCCCGTGCTCGAAGCAGCGGCGCTCGATCGCCAGACCGATCCGCCTTACGCGCTCGCGGCGCTCAGCGTGCTGCGGGCACGCGACGGCGCCGCGGCGCACGTGCGCCGTGCGGGCGCGGAGGTCGTGCTCGCGCCGGCGGGATCGCTGCCGGCGCGCTGTGTGCAGGCCTACCTGCGCGCGAAGTCACGCGTGCGTCTGTGACGCCCACGGGTGAGCACCAGTGACCAGAAGAGCGTGAGCCACGCGAAGCCGACCACGAGCGCAGCCCCGAGCGGCAGCCCGCGCGGGGTGACGAACCCCTCGGTCAGGCCCGCGCAGACCAGCCAGGGCGCCGTCCCGAGGACCATCAGCACAGCGGGGCGGGCCTCTGCGCGCAGCGCCTCGCCGCGCGAGCGCACGCCGGGATCGATCAGCGCACGCCCGAGGCGCAGTCCCGCGACGCCGACGACCGCGAAGCACGAGAGCTCGAGCATGCCATGAGGCACGATGTAGCGAACGAACACCGAGAACGTCCCCGCCTGGATCGTCAGGCCGGCGAGCGTGCCGAGCAGCAGGCCGTTGTAGGCGAGCAGGACGATCGTGCCCAGGCCGAGCAGCAGCCCGCCGGCGAAGTCGAGGAAGGTGACGGCGATGTTGTGCGTGAAGATCGAGCCGGCGAGCCCCGCCTGCGTGCTCAACGCGATCGACAGGCGGCGCACGTGCGGGTCGGCGGCGGCACGGTAGCTGCTGGGCACGAGGCCGATCGCCGCGCCGGGATCGTGGACCGCCCAGACGGCGCCCAGCAGCGTCGGCGCGAACGTCGCCGTCAGCGAAACCGCCAGCAGCGCGCGATGGCTCCGTATCTCCTGCCAGTACCCGCGCAGGGCGAACTCGCGCAGGGATCCGGCGCGCCTGCGCTCGCCGTAGACAGCCTGGCGTGCCCTGAGCGCGAGCGGCTCGAGCCTGTCGAGCACGGGATCGCCGGGAAAGCGCCGGCGCGCGAGGGCGAGATCGGCCACGAGGCCCCGGTAGAGCCGTCCGAGCTCGAGCACGCCATCGGCGCCCAGCCGCTCCGGGCGGTTGCCGGCGCGATCGAGAAGCGCTTCGAGCTGCCCCCAGTCAGGAGTGCCGTCGCGTAGGAAAGCCTCTAGGTTCATCGCGTGGAACTGGAGGATCGCATCACGATCGCCACACCGGAGGGAATCGAGCTGCGCCTAGTGCTCGCCGGCGCCGGCTCCCGCTTCATCGCGTGCAGCTTCGACGTGCTCGTGCAACTCGTCTTGATCGCGCTCGCCGCGCTCGTGACGCGGGGACTGCTGGGCGGCGGCCTCGGCACCGCCCTGTTCGCGATTGGGGTGTTCGCGGTCGTGTTCATGTACAACGTCTTATTCGAGGTGCTCGCCGCGGGTCGCACCCCCGGCAAGCGCGTGACCCATCTTCGCGTCGTACGCGAGCGCGGCACACCTGTCGACCTGCAGGCCAGTGCGATCCGCAACCTGCTGCGCCCGATCGACCTGCTGCCCGCCGCGTACCTGCTGGGGCTCGCGTCGATCCTCGTGACCAAGCGAAACCAGCGGATCGGCGACCTCGCCGCCGACACGCTCGTGATCCGCGACCCCGACGCCCGCGACTCCTCGGCGGGACTGGCCGAACGTGCAGCGCCGGCGCAGCAGCGACTCGACTCGAGTGGCTGGGACGTGAGCGCGGTGAGCGTCGAGGAGCTGGCGGCGGTCAGGCGCTTTCTCGAGCGCCGCGCGACCCTCGACCGGCGCGCTCGGCTCGAACTCGCGCTGCGCTTGGAGCAGGGTCTGCGCAGGAAGGTCGCCGCCGTCCCGCAGGAGCTCGACGCCGAGGGTTTCCTCGAAGAGCTCGCGCGGGTAAAGGCGATGCGCTAGCGCGTCGTTGGCGTCGCCCGGCTCGGATATGTTCCGGTGAGTCTTTTGGCCAGTTCCAATCATCGATAGATCGGGGAGGTCGGATGGCATCGTCGGGAGATCCAGAGCTTGGAACGGCACCGGTGGGACCCGAGGAGCGTGCGGCGCCCGGCGAATACGGAGACGCCTCCGGTCCGCGAGCCGGGTTCTGGAGACGCTTCGCCGCGACCTTCATCGACGGGATCATCCTGCTCGTGATCGACGTCGTCCTGCGACTTATCCTCAAAGGCGCGGGCGGCTCCGTCTCGCTGCTCGCGTCGGTCATCTACTTCACGCTGTTCGTCGGCGCCAGCCGCGGTCAGACGCCGGGCATGAGCGCACTGGGGATTCGCGTGATCAGCTTCGACGGCTCCGGCTCGATCGGCTACGGCCGCGCCCTCGTCCGTTGGCTCGGCGGCATCCTTTCCACGATCCCGTTCTTCCTGGGCTTCTTCTGGATGCTGTGGGACAAGGAGAAGCAGTGCTGGCACGACAAACTCGCCTCGGACGTGGTCGTGCCGGTCTCCGCGTATCCGACACGCACCTAGCGCCCGGCCGCGGCGGATCGCTGGCGCCGCACGCGTAAAGTGGTGGGCGATGGACCCCACGAGAACGGCGATCGGCACCTGGAGCGGCGGGCGTTTCATGCATTTCGGCGAGCCGCTGACGGACGCGCGTCTGCTCGCACTGCTGCGCCCGGGAGAGGGCATCGACACGGTGATCACCGCCGACGCGTACGGCGCCGGCGAGGCCGACAGCCTGCTCGGCTCGGCGCTGGGGGGTCTGGAGCGCGAGAGCTACTGCCTGATCGGCGCGATCGGCCACGACTTCTACACCGGCGCGCGCGACGGCGCGAAGGGCTTTCCGCGCTTCACCGACCCCCGTCTACGCGGCCCCGAGGAGTACGCCGACTACATCCGCATGGCGACCGAGCGCAGCCTCGAGCGCTGTGGCGTGGAGCGCTTCGACCTGCTGCTGCTGCACAACCCCGATCGCACCGGCTACTCGAGCCCGGCGGTGTGGGAAGGCATGCAGGCGGCCCGCGACGCCGGCCTCACACGCCTGCTGGGTGTCGCGCCAGGACCGGCGAATGGCTTCACGCTGGACCTGATCGACTGCCTCGAGCGCTTCTCCGAGCAGATCGACTGGGCGATGATCATCCTCAACCCGCTCGAGCCGTGGCCTGGCGAGCTCGTGCTGGACGCCGCGCAGAGCCACGAGGTGAAGCTGATCACGCGCGTCGTCGACTACGGCGGCCTGTTCCATGACGACGTGCTTCCCGGCCACCCCTTCGCCGAGCACGACCACCGCAGGTTTCGCCCGGACGGCTGGGTGGCGGGCGGTCGCGAGAAGCTCGAGCGCATGCGCCCGATCGCACAGCGCCACGGGCTGAGCATGCTGCAGCTGGCGTGCGCGTGGAACCTCGCGCAGCCGGCCGTGCACTGCGTCGCCCCGACGCTGATCCAGGAGAGCGGGTCCGACGCCCGCGCGATCGAGGACAAGCGCGCAGAGCTGGCCGGCGTCGATGGCGCGACGCGCTTGAGCGAGCAGGAGCTTCAGGCGATCAGGCAGATCGGCGAGAACACCGGCAGCATGGCCTTGAAGGGCGCGAGCGCCGCGCACGACGGGCCTGCGCGTCCGGACCGCTGGGGCCTTGACGATGAGCTGTCCGCGGTCGCGGAGCGCTGGGGGATCGACGCCTCCACCGATCTCGCACAGGGCGCGCTCGCCACCGGTTAGCCTACGAGCGATGCGGGCACCTACCCAGCCATGAGCACCACCGGCGATCCGATTCCACAGCTCTCGCTTCGCGACTCCGACGCGATCCCGCAGTTGGGCTTCGGCGTCTTCCAGGTCCCGCCGCGCGAGACCGAGGAGGTCGTCGCACAGGCACTGTCGCTCGGCTACCGCCACATCGACACCGCCGCCGCCTACCGCAACGAGCCCGAGGTGGGGCAGGCGATCCACGGCTCGGAGCTCGTCCGCGGCGAGGTCTTCGTGACGAC
This sequence comes from uncultured Solirubrobacteraceae bacterium, assembly GCA_963759265.1. Taxonomy (GTDB): domain Bacteria; phylum Actinomycetota; class Thermoleophilia; order Solirubrobacterales; family Solirubrobacteraceae; genus Palsa-744. Next base: position 1,694,292 of record CAVWYR010000001.1, on the reverse strand, counting down.
GAAGTGCTGGAACGACAACCAGGGCTATGAGGAGGCCAAACGCGCGCTCGACGCAAGCCTGAAGCGCCTGGAGATGGAGTACGTCGATCTGTATCTGATCCACTGGCCGGTTCCCGTGCACGACAAATACGTGGAGACGTGGAAGGCGTTCGTCGAGGCGCGTGCGCAGGGGCTCGTGCGCTCGATCGGCGTGTCCAACTTCCAGCCGGCGCACCTCGAGCGGATCATCCGCGAGACCGGCGAGACGCCGGCGATCAACCAGATCGAGCTGCACCCCTACCTGCAGCAGCGCGGGCTGCGCCACGAGCACGAGCAGCTTGGGATCGTGACCGAGGCGTGGAGCCCGCTGGCGCAGGGCAAGGTCCTGCACGACGCGACGATCGTCGCGATCGCCGAGGCTCACGCGAGGACCCCGGCACAGGTCGTGATCCGCTGGCACCTGCAGCTTGGCAACGTCGTGATCCCGAAGTCGGTGACGCCGCAGCGGATGCAGGAGAACTTCGAAGTCTTTGACTTCGAGCTGAGCGACTCGGACATGGAGGCGATCGCCGAGCTCGACGCCGGCGAGCGGATCGGCCCCGACCCGGAGACGTTCGTACGCCCGTAGCGGAGCACCGCCGCTACGACGCCGTCATCGTCGGCGGTGGACACAACGGGCTGGTCGCCGCCGCGTACCTCGCCCGCGCGGGCCGCTCGTGCCTGTTGTTGGAGCGCCGCCCGCAGCTCGGTGGCGCGGCGATCTCCGAGCACGTCTTCCCGGGCGTCGCAGCGCGGCTGTCCTCCTACTCCTACCTCGTGAGCCTGCTGCCGCGGCAGATCATCGACGAGCTCGGCCTCGGCGTCCGCCTCGCTCACCGCCGCGTCTCCTCCTACACGCCCGATCCGCGAGCCGCATGCGAGCGCGGTCTGCTCGTCGACGGCGAGGATCGCGCGACCACGCTCGCGTCGTTCCGTCGCGTCAGCGGGCGCACGGACTCGCTGGCCGCGTGGGAGTCCTTCTACGCGATGACCCGCCGCGTCGCGAGGGCCGTCTTCCCGACGATGCTCGAGCCCCTGATCTCGCGCGCCGAGATGCGCCGGCTGCTCGACGACGAGCAGGCGTGGGAGGCGATCTTCGAGCGCCCGCTCGGCGAGGCGCTGGCGACGGCTTTCCCCGATGACCTCGTGCGTGGCGTCGTCTTGACGGACGCGTTGATCGGCACGTTCGCGAACGCCGAGCAGGCGGATCTGCTCCAGAACCGCTGCTTCCTCTACCACGTGATCGGCCAGGGCAGCGGCGAGTGGCAGCTGCCGGTTGGCGGCATGGGGGCCGTCAGCGGCGCGCTCGAGCACGCGGCGCTCGCGGCCGGGGCGCAGATGCGCACGCGCAGCGAGGTGCTCGCGATCGAGCCTGATCCTGACGGCGCCACCGTGCGCTTCAGCGAGACGGCGCCCGACGGCGAGCTCGCGTCGGAGCATCGCGTGCACGCGGCGAGCGTGCTCGTCAACGCCGCTCCGTCTGTGCTCGAGCGGCTGCTCGGGGACGCGCCGAGCGGCGCGCGAGCACCGGAGGGCGCACAGGTGAAGGTCAACATGCTGCTCTCACGGCTGCCGCGGCTGCGCGACGCGCAGACCCCTCCGGAGCTCGCGTTCGCGGGCACCTTCCACGTCAACGAGAGCGCCTCGCAGCTACAGCGCGCCTTCGAGCAGGCGGCCGCCGGGAGCATCCCCTCGCCCGTGCCGTGTGAGACCTACTGTCACTCGCTGACCGACCCGAGCATCCTCGATCCTGCGCTGCGCGCCGCGGGCGTGCAGACGATGACCGTGTTCGCCCTGCACATGCCCGCACGGCTGTTCCGAGCCGACCACGAGCGTGCCAGGGCGGCGGCGCTCACGGGGATCGTGCGATCGCTGGAGAGCGTTCTCGCCGAGCCGCTCGCCGACTGCCTTCTACACCGACCCGACGGTGAGCCGTGCATTGAGGTCCGCAGCCCGCTCGACATCGAGCGCGAGCTCGCGATGCCCGCCGGGCACATCTTCCACCGCGACCTGAGCTGGCCGTTCGCGGAGTCCGAGCAGGAGCTCGGCGGCTGGGGCGTCGAGACGGAGCATCCGGCGATCCTCTTGTGCGGCGCCGGCGCGCGCCGGGGCGGCGGCGTCAGCGGCATCCCCGGACGCAACGCCGCGATGGCGACGCTCGCTCCGTCGCGGCGCGCCTGAGTGCATCGGCGATCATGCGCGCATGAGCATCTCGTTCACGCGCCAGCACGAGCAGATCCCGCCAGCGGTCGACCAGTTCCTCTCCGAGAGCCTCGAGCGCAACGTGCTGGCGTCCCTGCTCGTGCACGCGCGCAGCGGTCGCATGGCCGCGAGCGCGCCGCTGTTCGCCTGGGAGATGTCGGGCGCGCAGGTGCGTTTCTTCGCGATGCGCACACCGCCGTGGCCGCTGCTCGTGAGCGAGCTCTCCAGCGCGGACGCCGAGTCGCTCGTGAGGCAGTGGATCGCAGCCGACCCGTCGCTGCCGGGTGTCACCGGGGTGCCCGAGAGCGCGCGCGCAGTCGCATCGTCATGGCGACGCGAGACCGCGCGACGCTCCTTCTGCCGCGTGCGCGAGGCCATGCACGTGCTCGCGGAGGTGATCGATCCACCGGCGCCGCCGCCGGGCGCCCTGCGCCCGGCCGGCGCCGAGGACCGCGAGCTGCTGATCGACTGGGAGCGCGCGTTCGTCGCCGACGCCAACCTCATCCCGAGCGCCGCCGAGGAGGCCGGGCACACGGTCGAGCGGCGGCTGGCCGCCGGCGCGCAGTACCTGTGGGATGACGACGGGCCCGCGAGCACGCTCGCGCTCTCGCCCGAGATCGCGGGGACCGTGCGCATCGGCCCCGTCTACACACCGCCCGAGCGGCGCGAGCGCGGCTATGCGAGCGCTGCCGTGGCGCGTGCCAGCCGTGACGCGCTCGCGCGCGGCGCGCACCGGTGCATGCTCTTCACCGATCTCGCCAACCCCACCTCGAACAAGATCTACGCGGCCGTCGGCTTTCGCCGCTGCGGCGATTGGGAGGAGCACAGCTTCTCCACCGCTGAGGCAGGGCAGCCGCAAGGACGGCGGGCGCCCGCGCTCTTATCCTCGCGCCGGCGCGGCGAGGGCGTCTAGCAGCTGCTCGAGCTCGAGCACGACGTCGCCGCTGAGGCGAAGCTCCGCGAGCTCATCCAGCGGCGTGGGTCCCTGCGTGATGATCGCGATGCGCCCGCCCGCGGCGCGCGTCAGCATCGGCAGCGACGCGACGGGGTGGACCTCCAGCGACGAGCCTATGCAGAGCAGCAGCTCCGCCCCTTCGCACAGCTCGCGCGCGCGCTCGAGCGCGCGTTCGGGGAGCAGCTCGCCGAACAGAACGACGTCCGGCTTCAGCGCGGCGCCGCACTCCTCGCAGCGCGGCACCCCGTCGTGCGCGCGCTCGACAAGCATGCTCGCCTGCTCCAGCGCCACGTGCGTGCGACAGCTCGGACACGAGCAGCTCGCGATGCTGCCGTGCACCTCGATCAACTCGCGGGTGCCGGCCTTGCGGTGCAGCATGTCGATGTTCTGCGTGATCACCCCGTCCAGCAGCGCCTGGCGCTCCATCGCCACGAGCGCACGGTGGGCGCCGTTGGGGAGCTTGCTGCCGAGCGTCGCGAAGCGCTGGCCGTAGAAGCTCCAGAAGCGCACCGGGTCGGCGCGGAAGGCGTCGATGTGCGCCACCTCCATCGGGTCCACGCGCTCCCACAGGCCCGTCCCGGGCGTGCGGAAGTCGGGGATGCCCGAGGGCACCGAGATGCCGGCTCCGGTGAGCGCCACGACCGAGCGCGCCTCGCGCACGAGCGAGGCGAGGTGTGCGATCTGTCCGTTTGCGCCCTCGGCCGTCTCGCTCAGCTGCCTTTGAACCGAGGAGCGCGTTTGCCCAGGAACGCCGCGATGCCCTCCTTCGCGTCGGCGCTCGAGAGGACCGCAGCGAACGCGCGCTTCTCCGCCTCGATGCCCTCGTCCAAGTCGCCCGCGGCGGATACGCGCTTGATCTCAGACACGGCCACCGGCGCCTGGCCTGCGAGCTTGCGCGCCCATTGGACGGCCGCATCGAGCAGTTCGTGGTCATCCACCAGGCGATTGGCGAGCCCGAGCTCGAACGCTTCGTCAGCCAGAATCGGATCGCCGATCAGGTTCATCTCCAGGGCCTTGTTCTCGCCGACGAGACGCGGCAGGCGCTGCGTGCCGCCGAAGCCGGGGATGATCCCGAGCTTGATCTCCGGCTGACCGAAGATCGCCGAGCGCGCCGCGATGCGCACATCGCACGCCATCGCCAGCTCGCAGCCACCGCCGAAGGCGAGGCCGTTGACGGCTGCGATCGTGACGATCCCGTTCGCTTCGAGCTCGCGGAAGAGGGCGTGCGCGCCGTTGATCAGATCCGCGCCCGAGGACTCGTCCATTGTCGTGAACGCCTTGATGTCGGCGCCGGCGCAGAACAGGAACGGGTTCGACGAGGCGATGACGAGCGCGCGCACGGGCGGATCGGCCGCCTTGACATGCGTCCAGACCGTGCCGAGGTCCTCGACCACCTGCGGCGAGATCGAGTTCATCTGGCCGTTGGCCAGCCACGCGATTGCCACCCCGTCCGCGCGCGTCTCGAGTTTGACCACCTCCACCTTCGATGACGACGCGGCCGGCTGCTCGGCGTCGGGCTGCGGGTAGGGGTAGAAGCCCTGGCCGCTCTTCTGCCCGAGACGACCCTGCGCGACGAGCCGGCGCAGGATCGTAGGCGGCGTGAAGCGCTCGCCGTGTCGCTCCTGGGCGTCCTCCATGCGCTCGAGCAGCGTGTCGAGCCCCTCGCTGTCGGCCTTCATGAACGGCGGCAACAGGCCCCGGCGCGGGTCCAGACCGGCGCCGGCCATCATTCCGAAGTCGATGTCGCGGTGGGTCGCGACGCCCTCCTCGAGCACCAGACAGGCCTCGATCAGCGTCTTCAAGGACAGCAGCTCGACGAGCTCGGCGACGTCCGGCTCGTTATCGCCCGCGATGTTCGGCTCGCCCTGCGGGTCATAGAAGCCGTCGCCTCCTGTCTTCGCGCCGAGTTTGCCGTCGGCGACGAGCTTCTGCATGCCCTTCGGCACGTAGAAGCGTTCCTCGCCGTAGGACTCGACCAGGTGCTCTGCGACGTGCAGGACGGTGTCCAGGCCGAGCAGGTTGACGAGATAGTAGGGGCCGACCGGGACCACGCCGGCGGCGCCGACGCCCTCGTCGATCAGCTTGATCGACAGGCCCTTCTGCTCCTGCTCGCGCCAGATCTCCGAGATGCCCGCGTTGAGGATGCGGTTGACGACGAAGCCCGGAACCTCGGCGCAGGTGATCGGCTGCTTGCGGATCGCCTGCGCGAACGTGAGCGCAGTGGTGACGGTCTCCGCCGAGGTCTCCTCTCCCTCGACGATCTCGACCAGCGGCATCATCGAGGCGGGATAGAAGTAGTGAAAGCCGACGACGTTCTCCGGGCGCAGCGTCGCTTCGCCCATCTCCGTGATCGACAGCGACGACGTGTTGGACGCGAGGATCGCGTGACCCGGTGTGGCGGCGTCGAGCTCCGCGAACACCGCCTGCTTGATCTCCATGCGCTCCGGTACCGCCTCGACGACGAAGTCGACCTCGCCGAAGCGCTCATAGGAGGTCGTGCCGTGGATGCGCCCGAGGATCTCCTCGATCTGCGCCTCGGCCTGCTCGGCCGTGATCCGTCCCTTCTCGGCCAGCTTGCCGGCTTGTCCGCGGGTCACGTTGGCGGCCTCCTCGAGGCCCGCCTGCACGAGCGCGTCGTCGATGTCCTTGAGCACCACGGGGATGCCTGCGGCGGCGATCGTCTGAGCGATCTGGCCGCCCATTGTGCCGGCGCCGACGACGGCCGCTTTGAACACAAACATGCTTTTGTCTCCTCTGCTGAGTTGGACCGCGGAGTCTAGGCCTCGTGCCGCGCGAGCTGTGACCTTATCCTTCACGGTATGGGAGAACGTGTCGACGGCCGCAGCCTGCGCTACCGCCACCGCCGCGGCGAGCTGCTCGTCGCGGTGGGCGAGTACGTGCTCGAGAACGGGGTCGCATCGCTCACGCTGCGCCGCGCCGCGGAGGCGGTCGGGGTCACCCATGCGACCCTGCAACACCACTTCGGCACCCGCGAGCAGCTGTTGGAAGAGATCATCGAGCACCTGCTCGAACGCAGCTTTGCGCCGGGAGAGGACTACCCGGAGGGAGTCACCGTCGCCGACGTCGAGGTTCGCCTGCGCGCGTTCTGGGCGAGCCTGAACACGCCGACCGGTCAGCAGGACATACGCCTCTTCACCGAGGTGCTCGTGCAGGGCCTTTACTCGGGACCCGGCTCGGAGCCGGCCGTCACGCGCTCGATAACGCAGCGACTCGAGCGCATCGCCGGGATCATCGTCAGCCTCGGCTGTCCTGAGGCCGAAGCGATGTCGTTCGCCACCGCCATGCTCGCGCTGCTGCGCGGCATCACGCTCGACCTGCTCGCGACCGGAGAAGACGAGCGCGTGCAGGACACGTTCGAGCTGTTCCTCTCAGGAGCTATGCGCCTGACCCTTGCCTGGGAGGCAGATCGCGATCGAGCAGCGGTCTGAGCGTTCGGCGCGCGGCGCGCGAAGCCGCGGCGCTCGGGGCCCGCGCGGGGCCCCGAGACCGCATCTGTCCGGCTCAGCCGAGAATCAGCTGATGCCGACTGCTTTCAGGCGGCCGATGATGAAGCTGTCAGCCGTCTTGTCGTACTTTTCGACGTAGTCGAGGTGCGCCTCGAGGTTGAGCCCTTTGGCGCAGAACGGGTCGCCGTTGTCGCAGTAGGACTGGATGTCCGGTGCGAACGAGGTCAGCAGCTGGCTTTTCAGGCGCGGGAAGATGCCTTCGGCGTTCTTGTCCGTGCCGACGTCGAACGACTGGCCCGGGATCCGACGCGGGTCGCCGTACTGGATCACGCCGACGACCTGCGCGGTCGCCGATGCGGCTGCGGGCGGGGTCGCCGGACCATCGCCAGCACCGAGGTAGTCCGCGTTGCCGCCGCCGCCGCCGAGCACGTCACCGACGATCTGCGCGCCCTGCGAGTAGCCGAGCAGCACGATCTTCTGGCCCGGGCATTTCGCGACCTCTTCTTCCAGCTGCGCCTTGATCGCCTTGTCGCCGGCCGTGACGCTCGGTTCGTACGGCGACAGCGCCGCCGGGTAGTTGACGGCCTGCTGGCTGACGGTCGCTTTCACGCCCTTCTGGATTTCTTCGGCGAGCGCCCCGATCGCACCGTCACCCGGCGCCTCGGTGGACGCGCGCGCGACGATCAGGTTGACCGTTGCACACGGCGAGTTCGACGACGCAACCGCGAGCGCTGAGCTGGTACCGACAGCCAGGCTGCCGCCCATCGTCAGTGCGCCGAGCGCGAACGTGCCGGCCAACGTCCGGCCGATAACGCCGGTGACGCGCAGTCTGCTCTTGACTGAATGCATTTGAGTCCTCCCTATTGAGTTATGGATCGTCCCTCATCGACCCCGTCACTCGGGCAGGCGAAAAACGACAGCACGGAGCAACGTCGCCCGTCGCCGGGCGAAATGGTCCCCTTGCTGCACGTCAAATTCCCTTCCTCCTGTCCCGCGAGGCGCGGCGACCGCGCGAACATAGCAGTTGTTCATCCATCTGGTCAAGCTACTTTCTGCCAGATGGCTTGGCTACAACCGGCCACTTGGTCTAGCTAGATCCCAGCGCACCGAATCGGCCGCGCCCGCGGGCGCCCGCGCGGCCTGCGATTGCCGCCGCCGGTGCGCTGCCTCGGCTAGAAACGCGACCGAGTCCGGCTCCCCGCCCGCGCTCCTGGCGTCGGCCTGCACGTGCGCGTGAACAGCCACGAACGCGGTCACGACGCTCGGATCGAACTGCCTCCCGGACCCGCGCCGCACTCTCGCGATCGCGTGGGCGATCGGCCACGCGTGCTTGTAAGGCCGCTGGTGGGTGAGCGCGTCGAAGACATCCGCCACCGCGACGACGCGGCCGACCAGCGGTATGCGCTCCCCCGCGAGCCCGCCCGGGTAACCCGATCCATCCCACCACTCGTGGTGGGTCGCAGCGATCACGGCGGCCATCTGCAACACCGGCGAGCTGCTGCGCGAGAGCAGGCGTGCGCCCAGCGCGGCATGACTCTCCATCAGCTCGCGCTCGGCGGCGGTGAGGTTGCCGCGCTTGAGCAGGATCCGATCGGGGATCGCGATCTTGCCGACATCGTGGAGTCCCGCGGCCTCGCGCAAGCGACTTACCTGCTCTGCGCGCATGCCCAGCTCGAGCGCGATCTCGGCGGCGAGAACGCCGACCCGCGCGGTGTGCTCGAAGGTGGTGTCATCGCGATACTCGACCGCGATCGCGAGCAGGCGCAGGGTCTCCGCGCGCGCTTCGTCGAGCTCGCGTGTCGTCTCCGCGACCCTCACCTCGAGCGAGCGTGCGCTGGTGGCGAGCTGTGCTCGCGCGCTGCGCTCGTTGGTGACGTCGCGCGCGACCATGCTGAGGGCGCGCGAGGACGATGGGGAGGCGTCCCACTCCAGCCACCGGTATTTCCCGTCCGCGGCGCGGAAGCGGTCGCAACGCCTGACGGCGGTGCGCGATCCATCGGCCACGGCGAGGAGCTCGGCGCGTGCCGCCGCGCGATCCTCGCGGTAGATCAGCTCGATCAGCTCATGCCCGTACATCGACTTCGGGGATCGCCCGAGCGTGCGCTCCCACGCCGCGTTCGCGCGCGTCAGGCGCCCGCCCCGGTCGAGCACCGCGAGCAGATCCAGCGAGGCGCTGAAGTGTCGCCGCGCTTGCGCTGCCAGGCCGCGGCTTCGCAGGAGAGAGAGGCAGAGGGCTGGGGCGAGGAGCAACGACGCAAGCGCGAGCTCGACCATGTCATATATGCATTGCCCGCGGAAAGATCGAACATGCGGTATTCGACCGCGCGTGGACGGATGTACTAGGGCGTGACGGGCCAGCTAAAGCTCGAGCTTCTCGAGCAGCTCGTCGCGGTCGCTGCCGTGCGCCCGGAGCGCGCGATCGAAGCTCTCGCCGTACACGCGCATGACCGCGATCAGAACGTCGGTCGTCGCGATCGTCCTCGCGCCCCGCTCGCCGGCGACGCGAACGGCCTGCTCGGTGACACGCTCCACCGCGTCGCGATCACCGGAAGCATCGCTGCCGGAGGCGGTCACGCCGTCGCGCGCCGGTGGCGCAGCGGGCTCCGCGAGCGCCCCCTCGCTCACGCCCAACGCTTGCAGCGCGCTGCCGACGTGTCCGTGCAGCCGCAGCAGACGCAGCCAGCGCTCCACCTCCGCCTCGGGAGTACGAGCGAACGGCATCGCCGTCGATGCGATGCCCAAGACGATCGCGGCGTCGGATGCGAGCACCGGTGCCGAGCTCATACGGCGGCCTCGACGCTTGCTCGCCGGGCGTGCAGATACGCCAGACGGTCTCGACGCAGCGTCACGTGTGGCGCTCCGTCCGTGCGGTGCAGCTCGAGCACGACCGTGCCGTTGCGCCCGGCGGCGGCGCGGGCAGAGCGGATCACCTCGGCGAGCTCGCTGCGCTCGACGCCGCACGCGAGCAGCAGGCGCTCGGCGCGCTCGCTCGCGATCTCCTCGCCGTCGAGCTCCAACTCCTCGCTCAGCACGCTCGGCGCATCGTCGCCTCCCTCGATCCGCAGCAGGCAGGCCGCCATGTCGTCGGGGCGCGCATCGGCGTGCCGCACGACGCTGTCGAGGATCGCTGGCGCGCTCGCGTCCGCCCCGAGCTCGATCAGCGTGTCGACCAGGCGCTCGACGCCGAACAGCTCCGTGCCCACGCGAGACTCCGTCACGCCGTCCGTGTAGAAGCAGATCTGCGAGCGGCCGGGCACCGACACGACCGTCTGGCGTGTGCCCGTCCGCACGCCGACACCGATCGGCGGCGATGCGCAGACGGTCAGCGGCGCGATTGCCGCCGGGCCGGGGCCCGCGCCGATCACGACCGGCGGCGGATGACCGGCGCACGAGTACACGAGGATGCGCTCGCGCGGGTTGTAGGTGGCGAGCACGACCGTCGCGAACAGCCCACCAAGCTGGCGCTCCAGGACGGCGCCCGCCGTCTGCACCGCGTCGCGCGGTGAGAGCCCCGCCTCGAGGTATGCCCGCAGCGTGAAGCGCAGCAGCGCCGTGTGCGGCAGCGCGTGGCGTCCGTGACCGGAGACGTCTCCCACGATCACGGCCAACTGCCCGTCTTCCAGCGCGAACACGTCGTAGAAGTCACCGCCGGCTCCCGGGCCCTCGGCGGGACGGTAGGCGACCGATGTGCCGACCGGGCCGAGCCGGGCCGGCGGCGAGGGCAACAGGGCCGCCTGCAGCAGGCCGACGTCCTCGAGCAACTGAGCTCGCTGACGCTCCAGACTGCGGGCGCGCAACGCGGCGAGATACGACCGCGCGGCCAGCGCGAGGGCAAGCGCGAGCAGCCCGGCGATGAGCAGGCGCACCGGCGTCGGTACGACGTCGACGATCGTGGTGATGGTCCTCACGAGTGGCGAGGAACCGCCGCGCGAGCCGCCGTCGTGGGCGCCACGCGCGTCTTTCGATGCGCTCGCCCGCGAGCGATGTGCGGCGCTCGTCGCGAACGCGAGCGCGGGCTCGCTCGCCGCCGGCAGAGCTCGATGGGTGCGTCGGGGCACGCGGGCGGCGCGTGCGTGCGAAGCGCCGTGGCCCGCAGCGCGAGCGGGCGAGTCGAGGGCCTGAGCCGAGACTCCCGCGACCGACACCTGCGCTGCGTCTTGAACTGGCGCTTGCGCCGGCGGCGTCGCTTCGATCGATGCGATCGTCACCGGCGCGGCGGCGACGACGGCGGGGACGGCGGTTTCGAGGGTCGGTTCTTCGGGCGCCGCGCTCGGAGGCGCGGGCTGTTTCGATTTTTCCTTGCCGCGTTTACCGGATTCGCGGGAGTGTTTGCCTTCGCCGGCGGTTTCCTTGTGGTGCCCACGACCACGCTGGCGCCCCGCGTCTGCCTGGGCCGTCGATTCCTGCAGGACGGCCGACTGCTGCTCGGCGCTCGCCGGGCTGCTTTCCACGGACGCCGCCGCCGGCTTGGTGGGGGCGCTCGCTCTCGCGTGAGCCCTCTGGCTGCGATCGCGGTGGGCCGGCGGCTGGGCCGGATCGCCGCTCGTCGTCGTCTGGCTCGGATCCTCGCCAGCCGCTGTCTGGCTCGCTCCGCCGCTCGCCCCGGTTCGGCTCGAACCGCCGACGGCCGGCGTCTGGTTGGCACCGCCGCGCTGCGCATGCTTGGGGGTCGGCCGTGGAGGCGTCTGGCTCGGCGCGGCCGGTCCGGCGCTCTGGCCGCTCGCAGGCGAGGGAGACGCCGGCGCCAGTTCTGCTGGCGGCGCGGCAGCGGGGGCCGGCTCCACTGCTGGCGCCGGCGACGTGCGGCTCACATGGTTCGGCCTGGCGCTCGCGGCGGGGATCAACGCGAGCAAGCCGAAGCACGAAACGGCAACGCACGCCGTCGTCGCCAAGCGACGCGCCGGGCGGAGAGCTGAGGGGCGTTCGCTGGTGTCCCGCGGCAAAGCGGCTCGTCCTTTCAGCTGGCTTCGGCGACGTCGTTCTGGGCTGGGCGCGCGAGCGCATCGGCGAGCGTCGGAAAGATCGCGAACATGCCATCCATACCCGAGAGCTCGAAGATTTTCAGGACGCTGGCATGCTCGGTCACGATCGCCATTTGCGCGCCGGCTGCGAGGCTGCGTTTGACGACGATCAGGACGCCGAGAGCCGTCGAGTCCATGAAGGTGCACAGAGACAGGTCGACGACGACCTGGGTGTGCCCCGCCTCGATCGAGTCCAGCAGCATCCACTTCAACTGCGGAGCACTCGAGAGATCGAGCTCACCTTCGCACGAGATCACGCTCGTTCGCTGATCCAGCTGGCGCTGCGCGATTCCAAATGCAACCGGCATCAATGGTGAGCGTCGACCGATCGCGCCCGCACGATCATCCGCGGGGCCTGCAATCGAACAAACGTCCACTGCACGTGTGCGGCCTCAGGCCGCACAGGCGGGTGCCCGGCGAGGTGCTAGGCCAAGGCTGCGGCCGGCCAAGTGCTCAGGCCAAGGCCGCGCACCGGGCAAGGACTAGGCCAAGGCTGCGGCCGGCTCCTCGACACGTCGCGGCAGCAACGTTTCGCGAGCGATCACGAGGCGCTGGATCTGGGAGGTGCCCTCGTAGAGCTGCATGATCTTGGCGTCGCGGAACAGCTTCTCAACCGGGTACTCCTTGATGAAGCCGTAGCCGCCGTACACCTGCACGGCTTCGGTGGCGGTCTTCATCGCGGTGTCCGCGGCGAAGCGCTTGGCGTGCGAGGAGACGAGCGTGTTGCGTTCGCCGTTGTCGAGCATGAACGCCGACTTCCACGTCAACAGGCGCGCCGCTTCGATTTCGGTGGCCATGTCGGCGATGATGAACTGGATCGCCTGGTGCATCGCGATCGGGACGCCGAACTGGACGCGTTCGCGGGCGTAGTCCACGGCGAACTCCATCGCGGCGCGCGCGATGCCCGTCGCCATCGCCGCGACGCCCGGGCGCGTGCGGTCGAGCGTCATCATCGCGAGCTTGAAGCCGTGGTTCTCCTCGCCGAGCAGGTTCTCCGCGGGCACCTCGACGTCGTTGAAGGAGATCGTCGCAGTGTTCGACGCGCGCTGGCCGAGCTTGTCCTCCTTCTTGTCGACGACCACGCCCCAGTCGCGCTCGACGACGAAAGCGGAGATGCCGCGGTGCCCCGCGTCCTTGTCGGTCTTCGCGTAGACGGTGTAGTAGTCGGCGTAGCCGCCATTGGTGATGAAGCACTTGGAGCCGTTGAGCACGTACTTGTCGCCTCTGCGCACAGCGGATGTGCGCATGCCCGACACATCTGAGCCCGCGTCGGGCTCGGTCAGGCAGAACGACGCCAGCAGCGGAGCTTCCGTGAGCATGCCGAGGTACTTCTTCTTGGTCTCCTCCGAGCCGCCGAGCGCGATCGGCGCCGTCGCCAGGCCGTTGCAGCCGAGCGAGGTCTGGATCCCGGAGCAGCCCCACGAGAGCTCTTCCTCGATCAGACAGCCGTCGAGATAGCTCGCGCCGGCGCCGCCGTACTGCTCCTCGATGTGGGAGTTCATGAGGCCGACATCCCACGCCTTCTTGATGATGTCCGCGGGCCAGGTGCCGTCTTTGTCGTACTCCCAGGCGACGGGGCGTATCTCTTTGACCGCGAAGTCGTGCGCCATCTCGCGCAGGTTCTTCTGCTCGTCTGTGAGCGTGAAATCGACCATTCTCGGATCTCCTAATCGGGCTGGCGCGGAAAATAGATTGACTGGTCAGTCAACCGACCTGGTGCCAGGGTAGCGAAGAGCCGGGCGATCGGCAACAATCAGGATCCGTGCACGGCGCGCTATCGATTGCGGTGATCGGATTCATACAGGACGCCTTCGGCGACGTCGTGTTCGGCGCCGTGGCGTTTTCGCTGCTGATGTCGCTGCTGATCCTGTTGACTCGCCATCACGACAGCGCGTACGACCAGATCGGAAGCGGCGGCATCTCGCGGGAAGGTGACTACGGGGGCGCTGGGCCCGAAGCACTGGCAGGCTCGGCGGCTGACCGCGCCGAGCGCGAGCTGGAAATACGCCAGATGCTCAGTGCGCGCAGCGAACGGCTCGTGCGCAGGGGCGAGCCGGCGTTGGACGTCGACGCTGAGCTCGCGCGGCTGCTGGCGGGCGAGCAGGCCGATGCCACGCGCGATCCAGGGCTGCTGGCCGAGGTGCGCCAGCTCGTCGTCGCTCGCAACGAACGCCGAATCCGCCAGGGTTTGGAGCCGCTCGACGTCGACAGCGAGGTGACGCGCACGCTCGAGGAGCTCGGGTCGTGAGCACGCAGTCGCTGCCGTGGGGTATAAACGCGCAATGAGCAACGCGCGCCGCTTCCAGCTCGACGAGATCACGATACGCCCGGGCACCTACTTCAACCCGCAGACGGAGATCATGATCGTCGTCGATGACTCGCCGGAGGTCGATCACGAGATCTTCGAGACCGGCGAGTTCGAGGGCGATGAGTGGGTCCTGATCTCTGAGGACTCGCCGCTCGATGAGCCCAAGCGCGATGAGCTCGTCGAGCGCTTCCAGAATCTCGCACGGAGCCAGCCCCGACTCGCTGCCGGAGGACGACATCGACGACGAAGACGAAGATGACGACCAGGACGAGCTCGACGGGGTCGACGATCTGGAGCTCGAACCGGAGTGAGCTCGGCCCCCCGCGGGCCGTCGTCGTGCGCAACTGCTGAGTGCTGCGATGTGTTGCAGGAGCGTGCCGCCACGTGAGCGAGGAGCTGCAACTGCCCGTGCAGCGACAAGGACGGGCGTGCGTAGCATCCGCGCGGTGCGCGCCAAGCTGCTGCCGGCGCTTGCCGTCGGCGTGCTGGCGCTCGCCGCGACAAGCGCCCCCCCTGCCTTCGCCGGCGCCGCGACAAAGGCTCGGGCGGCGAGCGCGTTGGAGCCCGTGCATGCGCGCGCGCACGCACGGGTCGCCGCCGGCCACGGGCCGTCCGTCTCAGCGGCCTTGCAGGGCCTGCTCAAGAGCGGCGCGATCAGCGAAACGACCTACCACCAGGACTACTCGGCCTACGTGGCGGCGAAAAGCTCGTTCGGCAAGCTGAGCGGAACACGCAAGACAGAACTGGGCGCCGTGCTCGCGAACCTCCAGGCGATGGCAGGCGCGGGCGAGCTGATCCCGTCGCGGCTGCCGGCGCTGTTTCTGACGCTCGAACACAACCGCCAGTGGTGGACGAGCGAACCGTTGCTCGCCGGCGATCAGCGCGTCAGCTTTCCCGGAAGCAAGATCGTCTGGGAGCACTACCCGGGCCAGGGCATCGAGATCCAGTGGCTGGCGACGTTCGGAGAGGCCAACGGCTACTACCTCTCGGGCGACGAAAACGCCAACCTGCGCCAGCTGCTGGCCGAAGTCATCCCGCTCGCGACGCAGCGGGCCGGCGGTATCGCATGGGAGTACATGTTCGACTTCGACGGCGGCACGCCGCCATGGACGAGCGGCCTCTCGCAGGGAACGGCGCTGCAGGTGCTCGCGCGCGCGTGGTCGCGCTTCAAAGAACCGGCGGATCTCACCGCGGCGCAGCAAGCCCTCGGCATCTTTCAGACACCGCCACCCCAGGGCGTGCGGGTGAGCACGCCCGCTGGCGCGATCTACGCCGAGTACACCTACGCCCCCAACGACAGGATCCTCAATGGCTTCATCCAGGCGCTCGTGGGGCTCTACGACTACACGTCGATCACCAAGGACCCGCTCGGGCTGACGCTGTTCGAAGCCGGTGACGCGGAGGCGCGCGCGATCGTGCCGCTGTACAACACCGGCGCCTGGTCGATGTATGACCAGTTCGGCGAATCCGACCTCAACTACCATGAACTGCTCACCGAATTCCTCCAACACCTCTGCGAACGCACAAGCAAGGGCCCGCCGCTGGTGAGCGCGCCCGCGCCCGCCGGCCCCACCAGCTCCGCGCCCGCGAGCCCCGCCCCGAGCGCGCCGAGCACAACGCCCACGGCCCCCAGCACCGGCGGCGTCGGCACGAGCGCGCGTGTCGCGCAGGCAAGCGCGCAGATCCCGGGCGATCGGATCTACTGCACGACCGCCCAGCAGTTCACGGCCGATCTGAAGACCCCGCCGGTGGTCTCGCTGCTGTCAAAGACCTTGCCCGCCGGCGCGCGGGCGGGCGTGCAGCTGTCGCTCTCGAAGATCTCGACCGTGACCCTCACCGTCCGCCAGGGCTCGAAGGTCGTGTGGACCAACAGCGCCGAGCTCGAACGCGGCAAGCCGAGGATGCTTTGGGTCACCCCCAGCAAGGGCGGGAGCTTCTCGGTCGAGCTCACCGCGAGCGACCTCGCGGGTAACTTCTCGACGACCAACGGCACCGTCGTGCTGAGCGGTCACTAGGTTCTCCTGGCGCGCCTAGACTGGGCGCGAGTGACCTTCAGCCCGACGATCTCAAACGGCCCGAGCGGACGCGGCGCGGACGGCGCATGACGCCACCGATCCTCGAGCGCACAGCGCATGCGTGGCGCGCGATGGAGCCCGAGCAGCGGCTCGCCGCGCTCGCCGCGCTCGGGCTGTTCGCATCGATGTTCCTGCCCTGGTACAGCAAGACGAACACGCTGGTCGTGCACGGCGCCGTCAAGGCGACCGAGACGAGCCTGACGGCGTTCCAGGCGTTCTCTTTCGTCGAGGCCGCCGTGCTGCTCGTCAGCGCTGCGGTGCTCGCAATGCTGTTCGCTCGCGTCGAGGGCCGCAGCTTCCAGCTGCCCGGCGGCGACGGCCTGATCGTGATGATCGCCGGCGGCTGGACGTCGCTGCTGATCTTCTACCGGCTGCTCGACAAGCCGGGGGTGCACGGAAACGAACGCGTGACCGCAACGGTCGGGGTGGAGTGGGGAATCTTCGTAGCGCTTCTGCTGGCGCTCGGCCTCGTCTATGCGGGCGGGCGGATGCGCGCGCTCGAAGCGCCCGAACCGCCGCTGCGGCGGCCTCGCCGCACGAGCCCACGCCCTGCGATCGATCCCGACGCAACGATCGTCACGCCCCGGCCCGTTCAGCGGCAGGCCGTGCCGGCGCCGTCGCCGTCGCGAGGCGCGGCGGGAGCGCCGGCGCCCGAGCCGGCGGCCGCGAGCAAATCGCTCCCCGGTTCCGATCGCACGCCGGCCCGCGGTTCCGCCGCGGCGCGCGATCGCGCCCGCTATCCGCCGCCGCCGCCGGGACAGCTGTCCTTCGAGGATCCCCCGAGCCGCCCGGAGTAGCGCCCGCGCGGCATAGCTGCAAGGAAGCGCCGGTACGCTCGGTTCATGGATTTAACCGACAGCTACTTGCGCGTGTGCCCCGCAGCGATCGTCGACCGTTACGAGATCCGTGAGATTCGTGATGCGGCGGCTGTAATCGCGAGTACAAACCACGTTGAGTGGAATGAGATCGTCAAAGTTCTCAGCGGCTTTCAGCTCGAAGCAGCGGACATCACCACGCCAGGGGGCGGTAAGGGCCCCGTTGCAACGCGAGTCGACCGAGCGTTTCGCGAGTTCGGCTGGAGAGAGGGTCGCTATGACCGGAGAATCCTCTCGCGGCTGCGGTTGATGCCGTATCGCGGCGCCAACGAGCGAAAGGCGATTGTCGTCGAGACGGAGGTAGACAGCCAGGGCTACAAGCTGGACAACGTCAAGGGAAGGATTGCCCTGGACGTCGAGTGGAATGCAAAGGACGGGAACCTCGACCGGGATCTCAGTGCTTACCGCGCGCTATATGACGTCGGAATCATCACGGCAGGCGTGATCGTCACTCGTACCTATCAGGACATACGTGACCTATCGCTCCGACTGGGCCGGGATGCTTTCGGCACTACTACGACAACGAACCTTGAGAAGCTCGAGCCGCGCCTGACGCGTGGTGATTCGGGCGGCTGCCCGGTGCTTGCAATCGCGATTTCCTCCAAGACCCTCGCGTGAGTCTCGGAATGCTCAGCTGGCCTGAACGCCGTAAATCGCGTTGGAGAACCGGGAGGGGTCGTAATCCCCCAACTCATCCCCCCATTGGCTCCATTCGTGTCGAGCACTGCGAGCGAACAGCTCTAGGCGTGGTCCGGGCGAGCACGCCTCGATTACGTCGTAGATCTGCTCAGGCTTGCGCGAGTGCTCGCGCTTGCGCTCGGCAACGAGGTTTACCTGCGTGCGACCAGGCGCGAGTGTCCGGTTGTCCTTGCCGCGAATCCCGAAGAGGACGAGCTCGGTGACGTTCCGGAAGTAGAAGCCAACCCCGCGTCCATCCGGGCCGCCGTCTTTGCGGGTCTTGTACCAGACGAGGTTGGTCTTGTACTCGAAGCCCCACGCCTCCATCACCTGGAGGCCGTCGGCTAGGAGCGCGTTCGGTACCCATAGGTAGAGATGCGCCTTCTCTGCAGCGACTCGCTCAACCGGTAGGCCGCAGACTTCCTCAACGGTCATCGTGTCGTAGCGCGAGAGCCTCCGATGCTCGGGAGCCATCTTGCCGGTGCGGTTCTGGAAGCGCCAGGGAGGGTCAGCAAGGATGGTGCGAAACGGGTTCTGGCCTCGCGCGAAGGACAGCAGAGACTGGTTGGCGAGGTCGTTCATGGCAGCGCACGAAAGCTAATGGCACGGTCGGCGGCAGAGCTTGTACATAGGCGTCATCCGCTGACCAGCCCACCGTCCGGGTCTGCTCGAAGGCCGGGCCCAGGGGCGGTGCGTCCGCCGGCCATCACCCGCTGACGCCTATCATTGCGCTGACGATGCCAGTCCCTCCGTCCTCGGCGCCCGCGTCCGTCGCAGAAGTAGCCGAGGGCCTGCGCGCCGTCGGCTACCTGCCCGGCGAGTCGACCGCGCTGGTCTCCTTCCTGGCGACACGGCTCGGCAAGCCGGTTCTCGTCGAGGGACCCGCGGGCGTCGGCAAGACCGAGCTGGCAAAGGCGCTCGCCAAGTACCTGGACCGCGAGCTCGTGCGCCTGCAGTGCTACGAGGGCCTGGATGAGGCGAAGGCGCTGTATGAGTGGAACTACCGCAAGCAGCTGCTGCGGATCCAGGCCGAGGCGTCGGGCACCGGCTGGGACGCGGTGCAGGAGGACATCTTCGGCGAGGAGTTCCTGCTCGCCCGCCCGCTGATGACCGCGATCGCCTCGGAGCAGCCGGTGGTGCTGCTGATCGACGAGATCGACAAGACCGACCAGGAGTTCGAGGCGATGCTGCTGGAGGTGCTCTCGGACTTTCAGATTCTCGATCCCCGAGCTCGGCCGCGTCGAGTCGCGCACGCACCCGATCGTGCTGCTGACCTCGAACAACTCGCGTGAGCTCACCGAGGCACTCAAGCGCCGCTGCCTGTACCTGTGGCTCGACTACCCCGCGCTCGAGCACGAGCTCGAGATCGTGCGCCTGCACACGCCGGAGCTGTCCGAGACCGTCGCCCGGCGGCTCGTGGAGGTCATCGGCATGGTGCGCGAGCTGGATCTGAAGAAGCCGCCGTCGATCGCCGAGTCGATCGACTGGGCGCGCGCGCTGCTGCTGCTGGGCGCCAAGGAGATCGACGCGGACACGTTCATGGAGACGATGTCGGTGATCGTCAAGCACCGCACCGACATGGACGTCGTGGCCGACCGCGTCGGCCTGAAGTTGCGCTCGCCCGCCGATGTCGCCTGACCGCCGAGACGGACCGGAATCCGTCTCGGCCCCATCGATATCGGAGGGTCTGCCCGCGCGCATCCTCGAGCTGGGCGAGGAGCTGCGCCGCGAAGGCGTCGCGTTGGGGACCTCCGAGATGCTCGACGCGTTCGAGGTGCTGGGGGAGATCAGCTGGACATCGCAGGATGACTTCCGCGAGGCGCTCGCGGCGACGCTCGCCAAGAGCCAGGAGGACCGCCGCGTGTTCGAGCTGGTGTTCGACCGCTTCTTCTTCCGCGCGGTTGAGATCGCTGCCGCTCAAGAGGGCATCCGCGAGGAGGACAGGGCGGCTCTCGACGAGCTCAGCGAGGAGGAGCTCGAGGCGCTGCGCACGCAGATAGCCGCCGCCCTGCGCGATGGCTCAGAGGGCGCGATGCGCGATCTCGCCCGCATGGCGATCGCGGCGTTCGCCCGCCGCCAGGAGGGCTCGGGGGTGATCGGCGTCGACGTCCAGCGCATCCGCCGCGCGCTCGGCCTGCGCGCCGAGCCCCAGCCCGAGCTGCCCGCCGAGGACCCGCGCCGCGACGGCCTCCCGCGCGAGGCCTTGCGGCGCTTCGAGGCGCTGCTGCGCCGCGAGCTCGAGCGCGCCCAGATCGAGCGCACGGGCAACCTGCCGCCGGCGCGCCCGCTGGGTGAGCTCGACCGCGCGCTGCCGTCAGGGCCGCTCGCCGATCTTGCGGCCGTCCACCGCGTGGTCGCCCAGCTGCGCCGGCGACTGGCGACGCAGGGCATGCAGAACCGCGGCCACCGCCGCCACGCCCACGTCGACGTGCGGCGCACGATGCGCGCGTCGCTGCAGACCGGCGGCGTGCCGGTGGTGCTCAAGTACCGTCCACGGCGACCGAAACGTCCGGAGATCTACGTCCTCTGCGATGTCTCCACCAGCGTCACCTCGGCATCGGTGTTCTTCCTGTCGGTGCTGCACGCGCTGCATGACACGTTTCGCAAGATGCGCTCGTTCGTGTTCATCGAGCGCATCTCCGAGGTCACCGACATCTTCGAACGCGAGCGTAACTTCAAAGCGGTCAGCGAACGCATCTCCGGCGACGCCGGCGTTGCCGACATCTCCGGCTACACCGACTACGGGCGTGTGTGGTCGGAGTTCCTGACGCAGGTGGAGGAAGACCTGCACCCGCGGGCAACGGTGATCGTGCTCGGAGATGCGCGCACCAACGGGCGCGATCCTCGTGCCGATGTGTTCGCCCAGATCGCCTCGCGCGCGGGGCGCACCTTCTGGCTGAATCCCGAGCCGCGCCTGTATTGGAACTACGGCGATTCGGTGATCGCCGCCTACGAGCAGTACTGCACGGCGTTCGAGTGTTGGACGACCGCCCAGCTCGAGGACTTCGTGCGCGCGCTCACGCGGCCGGTCATCGCCGCCGCGCGCTAGCATCAGCCACAGAACGGAGCAGACACCAGGGGTGCTGGCGGGAAGGCCGGCTGAGATGACGTCGATTGGGGTCCCACCCGCCCCCTGATTTCCCGGCGTCGACCCTTAGAACCTGTGGGGTAATGCCCGCGAAGGGAGCGAAGTGCCGACCGAACTGCAATCTCCTCAGCCGCGATCCCGGCGGGTTGCGCGCGAGCCGGCGGTGGTGCTCGATCGCGTCAGCCGCAGCTACCGAAATGCCCGCGGCGCCGACGTCCACGCGCTGCACGAGGTCTCTCTCCGCGCGGGCGCCGGCGAGCTGCTGGCGGTGGTCGGTCCGAGCGGCTGCGGCAAGAGCACGCTGCTCGAGTTGATCTGCGCGCTGCAGGTCCCCGACGCCGGCACGATCGCCTGCCCCGCCGCCGTGCTGATGCCCCAGCGCGATCTGCTGCTGCCGTGGCTGAGCGCACTCGACAACGCGGGTCTCGCGCTGCGCATCGCCGGGCGCACGCGCACGCAGGCGCGTCGCCACGCGAGCGCGCTGTTCGAGCAGCTTGGGCTCGAGGGCTTCGAGCACGCCCGCCCGAACGAGCTCTCCGGCGGGCAGCGCCAGCGTGTTGCGTTCCTGCGCACGCTGCTGGCGGGTAAGCCGCTGCTGTGCCTCGACGAGCCGTTCGGCGCGCTCGATGCGATCACGCGCGCCGAGATGCAGGGGTGGCTGGCCGACGCGCTCACGCGCGAGCCACGCACAGTGGTGCTCGTGACCCACGACGTCGAGGAGGCGATCGTCCTCGCTGACCGTGTGGCGGTTCTCTCGCCGCGACCCGGGCGCGTGATCGCGCAGCTGGAGGTCGAGCTCGCGCGCCCGCGCCTGCGCACGGACGCCGATGTGATCTCGCTGCGCGAGCAGGCGCTGGAAGCCCTCGCCGCGGGCACGCCCGCATGACGCTCAGCGCACGACGAGCCCTGCCCGCGGCGCTGCTCAGCGTGGGCGTGCTCGCAGCCTGGGAGCTCTACGCGGACGTGAGCGGCGTTGGCGAAGAGCTGCTGCCCGCACCGCATGCGGTCGCAAGCGCGCTGTGGAGCAACGGCGGCTTGATCTGGAGGAACTTCGCGGTCACCGCCGAGCAGGTCGTGCTCGGGCTCGGGCTCGCGCTCGCGTTCGGGCTGGTGCTCGCCGTGGCGATCCATCTCTCGCCCCTGCTGCGCCGTGCCGTGTACCCGTTGGCCGTCGGCTCGCAGGCGATCCCGATCCCCGTCATCGGTGTGCTGCTCGTGTTCTGGTGGGGCTTCGGGATCTTCCCGAAGCTGATGGTGATCGCCCTGATCTGCTTCTTCCCGGTCCTCGTCACGACCGTCGACGGCTTGTCCGGCGTGGATCCCGAGCAGCCGAAGCTGCTGCGTACGCTCGACGCGTCGCGCTGGCAGGCGTTCCGCTTCGCCGAGCTGCCGGCGGCGCTCCCGGCGGCGCTCAGCGGCGCGCGGATCGCGTTGGCCGTCGGCGTGATCGGAGCCTTCATCGCTGAGACCAGCACGCCGAGCTCCGCACCGTATTCGGGGCTGGGACGAGAGATCATCACCGACGCCGGCGGCTTTCAGACGGCGCGCGCGTACGCTGCGACCGCGGTGCTGTTCGTGTTCGCGATCGCCTGCTTCTACGCACTTTCGCTCGCCGAGCGCCGTCTGGCGCCGTGGGCGATTCAATCGAGAGGAGACACCCGTTGAGAGCCACTCCCGCCATCCGCCGGGCGCTGGTTGGGCACCTGGCGCTCCGCAGCCGCCGGCGGCGGCGCCTGCTGCCCGTCCTGCTCGCCGCGTCCTGCGCGCTCGCGCTGTCGGCCTGCGGCGCCAAGCAGGACGTGCTCTCAGCGCCCAGCGCCAAGTCCTTCTCGGTGATGCTCGACTGGTTTCCGAACGCCGACCACGCCGCGCTGTACACGGCGATCGCGCGCGGGAACTTCCGCGCCGTCGGCCTGGACGTGCATCCGGTCGTGCCATCGGAAACGGCCGAACCGCTGAAGCTGCTCGCCGCGGGCAAGGTGGACATGGCGATCTCCTATGAGCCCGAGGTGCTGCTCGCGCGCGATCAGGGGCTGAAGGTGGTCTCGATCGGGGCGCTCGTGCAGCGGCCGCTGACCTCGATCATCGCGCTGCCTGAACAGCACATCACGAGCGTCGCGGAGCTCGCCGGCAAGACCGTCGGCACCGCCGGCATCCCCTACCAGGCGGTCGAGCTGCGAGCGGCGCTCGCGCATGCGAAGGTCAACCCCGCGAAGGTCAAGGAAGTAAACGTCGGCTTTGACCTGGTGCCGGCGATGCTCTCAGGGAAGGTCGCCGCGACGCTCGGCGGCTACTGGAACTACGAGGCGATCCAACTGCGCCTGCAGCACAAGCACCCGACCGTGATCCCCATCAACGAAGCGGGCGTGCCGACGTACAACGAGCTCGTGCTGGTTGTACGCGAGGGCGAGGCGCACACCGACGGGCAAGACCTGCGTGCGTTCCTGCAGGCGCTCACACAGGGCGAGCGCGAGGTGCGGGCGAACCCCTCCGCGGCGGCTGCGCTCGTGCTCAAGGCCAACCCGTCGCTCGAACACAAGCTGCAGCTCGAATCGATCGAGCAGACGCTGCCGGCCGCGGCGCCGGCCAGCTCGAGTCACCCCTTCGGCTGGCAGGACCCCAATGCGTGGGCGGCGTTCGGAAACTGGATGTTCTCGCGAGGGCTGCTCGCCCACAATCCCAATCTCAGCGGCCTTCCCCCGTTCACCAACGAGTTCCTGCCAGGAGAAGGCATCTAGCGCGCCACGGCGGGCCGCAGACGGTCAGATCGGCCAGTAACGCCGGACCTGCGCTGACGCGCGCGCGAGCAACGGCGCCTGCTCGGCGGGCCGCGAGACGATGCTGACCTGCCCGTCCCCCGCCAGGACCGGCAGGATCGCGCACACGCACTCGGCCAGCACACTGGGGTTGTATCCGCCCTCGAGCACAACTCCGAGCGGTATCCCAGCGGCCCGCGCCAGCTCGCACACACGCGCGGTCATCTCCACGAACGAGCTCGTCTGCAGCTCGCACTCGGCAAGCGGGTCCTGTGCGTGCGCGTCGAAGCCGGCGGAGATCAGCACGAGCTCGGGCTCGAATGCCAGCGCGGCCGGCAGCACGACCTGCTCGAGCAGCGCCAGCCACAGCGGCCCGCCGGTGCCGGGGGGCACCGGCAGGTTGATCGTGAAGCCCTCGCCCGGCCCCGATCCCGCATCGCCGAGCACGCCGCTGCCGGGATACAGCGGCATCTGGTGGATGCTCGCGAACAGCACGTCGCGGCGTTCGCGAAAGATCTCCGCGGTGCCGTTGCCGTGGTGCACGTCCCAGTCGAGGATGAACACGCGGCGCACGTCGAGCTCGGCGATCGCGACGGCCGCCGCGATCGCGACGTTGTTGAACAGGCAGAAGCCCATCGCCCGATCGCGCTCGGCGTGGTGGCCGGAGGGCCTGACCGCGCAGAAGCCGGCGCGCGCTTCGCCTGCGAGCAGCGCGGCGGTCATCGCGCCGGCGCCGCCGGCCGCGTGCAGCGCCGCGCGAAAGGACGGCTCGCCGACGAACGTGTCGGGGTCGATCGCACCGCCGCCCGCCGCGCACAGATCGGCAATCGCGCGCACGTGGGCAGGCGTGTGCACCAGCTCCAGCTGCGCTACCGCTGCGGCTGGCGCCT
Source organism: uncultured Solirubrobacteraceae bacterium (assembly GCA_963759265.1). GTDB lineage: Bacteria > Actinomycetota > Thermoleophilia > Solirubrobacterales > Solirubrobacteraceae > Palsa-744. The sequence continues at coordinate 1,669,959 of CAVWYR010000001.1, read as the reverse complement.
CGCGCCGCTCCCACCCCATCCAGTCGCGCTCGGCGAGCGCACGCTCGAGCGTGAGCAGGCGCTCCGGGGTGTCGGGGTGGGCGGGAGAGTGAACTCGCGGATCGTGCTCCAGACACGCCGGATGACTGAAGTACAAGGCGGGGCTCACCTCGCGCGCGGGTTCGTGGTTCACTGCTGAAACTATGGCGCAAGCGACGCCGAGCGCGACGATGCGGGCGATGGTCTTCCACGAGGTCGGACATCCGCTGCGGGCCGAGGAGCGGCCGATCCCAACGCCCGGCCCGGGTCAGCTGCTGCTGCGAGTGCAGGCGTGCGGCGTCTGCCGTACTGACCTGCACCTGCTCGACGGTGAGGTCGAGATTCCCACGCCTCCTCGCATCCTCGGGCATCAGATCGTCGCGACCGTCGTCTCACAGGACGGAGAGGCTCGCGCGCGGCGAGTCGGCGTACCATGGCTCGGCTGGACCGACGGGGACTGCGAGTACTGCACGAGCGGTCGCGAGAACCTGTGCCCGAACGCGCTGTTCACAGGCCGCGACATCGACGGCGGCTACGCCGAGTACGCGCTCGCCGATGAGCGCTACTGCTTCCCGATCGCATCCGATCACACCAGCGAGCAGGTCGCGCCGCTGCTGTGCGCCGGCCTGATCGGTTACCGCGCGTTGCGGATGTGCGGCGAGGCCGCCCGCATCGGCCTCTACGGCTTCGGTGCCTCGGCACATATCCTCGCCCAGATCTGTCGCTGGCAGGGCCGCAAGGTGTTCGCCTTCACCCGCCCGGGCGACGTGAGGACGCAGCAGTTCGCGTCGGAGCTCGGCGCGGTCTGGGCCGGCGGCTCTGACGAGTCCCCGCCCGAACAGCTCGACGCGGCGATCGTGTTCGCGCCAGACGGCGCGCTCGTCCCGCTTGCGCTGCGAGCGCTCGCGCGCGGCGGCACGGTCGTGTGCGCCGGCATCCACATGAGCGAGATCCCCGCCTTCCCGTACAGCCTGTTGTGGGAGGAGCGCGCGGTGCGCTCGGTCGCCAACCTCACCCGCCGTGACGGCGAGGAGCTGCTCGCGCTGGCCTCGCGAGCCGGCGTGCGCTCGCACATAACCACCTACCCTCTCGAGCAGGCAAACAGGGCGCTCGAGGACCTCCGCGCCGGAAGCTTCGTCGGCGCAGCCGTGCTCGTGCCCTAGCGGCGATCTCCCAGCGATGACAGGATGTCGGAACGATTCGAGAGGGGCCTCAGTGGTGTATTGTCCACGTGGCCAACTCGGCTGACACGAGGAGCGATGGCGAGCGCGAGCCCAGAGAAGATGAGGTGGATGCGGGGCCCTTCGACCCCGCTTCGTGGAGCGCTGCTCGGCCTGCTGCTCGAGCGTCCCGGACACGGCGGAGACCTCGCGAACCGCCTCGCGGTCCGCCTCGGCGAGACCTGGCGGGTCGACACCAACGATGTCTATCGGCTGCTCGAGCAGCTCGAGAAAACAGGGCTGGCGGTTTCCCGCGACCAGCCGAAGCGCAACAACCAGCGCCGGACGCATCTCGTCTACTACCCGACCGAGGAGACCTCGGAGGCGCTGACGCTGTGGATGGAGACGCTCCTCCCGAGAGAGCCCGTGCGCCTGGGCCTGCAGGCGAAGCTGTCGGTCGCGCGCCAGGAGGACGCGCCACGTCTGCTCGCCGCGCTGAAAGCTTACGAGCGAGAGTGCCTCGTGCTCGCCCACCTCGTCTACCCAACCAACGGCCGCGCGCGTTCGTGGACCGCGCTTTGCATGGACTGCACGCGCGATGCGGTCTCCGCGCAACTGCAGACCGAGATCGACTGGGCGACGCGCACCAGACGACGGATCAACGAGTTCCTGGAACACTGCGAATAGCGTCACCGCCGCGATGACGCCGCTGCTCTCCTGCCTGAACGTCAGCAAGCGCTACCCCGACGGCGACCGCGAGATCCTCGTGCTCGACCGCGTCTCTTTGGCAATCGACGCGGGCGCGTCGGTCGGCGTCTACGGCACGCGGCGTTCGGGCAAGTCGACCTTGCTGCGCCTGGCGGCGGGCATCGCCCTGCCAGACTCGGGCAGCGTCCGCTTCGAGGGTCGCGACATCGCGCAGATGGCGAGCCGGGAGCGTGGCCGTCTGCTGCGCAGTGAGATCGCGTTCATGTCGGCCGCCGACTGGCGCGCGAACCCAGGCGAGAGCGTCGGCGACCACGTCGCGACCTCGCTCGGCAGTGAGGGCCTGACGATGGGCGAGGCGCGGCGCAGGGCGCTGCGGGTGCTGGACCGGGTCGGCGTCGGCGCTGCGGGCGCCCAGGAGGCGACGGCCTCGCTGTCGCTGACCGAGCGCGCGCGCGTGATGCTGGCGCGGGCGCTCGCGCGTGATCCCCGGCTGCTGGTGCTCGACGAACCGGCTTTGATGCCCAACCTCGGCGACCGTGACGCCTTCTATGCGCTGCTGCGCGCGGAGGCGCACGAGCGAAACATGGCGCTGCTGATGGCCTCCGAGGAAATGAGCGCCCTGCAGGGGGTCGGCGTGCTGATGTCGCTCGCCGACGGCGAGCTGCTTTCGACCGAGGAACGCGGCACCGTCGTGAGGTTGCCGGGACGCAGGCTCGGCGGAGCGGAGCGTTCCGGGCAGTGAGCACGCTCGAGCTGCGTGAGGTCGTCAAGCACTATTCGACGGGCGGCGAGACCGTCAAGGCCGTCGACGGGGTCTCGCTGACGGTCTCCGCAGGCGAGTTCGTCGGCCTGTATGGCCCCAGCGGCTCCGGCAAGACGACGCTGCTTTTGCTCGCCGCCGCGTTGAGCACTCCCGACAGTGGCAGCGTCGCCTTCGACGGAAAGCCCCTGCAGGAGCTCTCAGAGCGCGACAGCGCGCGCTACCGACGCACCGACGTCGGCTTCGTCTTCCAGGCATTCCACCTGATGCCACACACCTCGGCGCTTGACAACGCCACGATCAAGTTGACCGGAGGGGGCTGCACGCTGCGTGAGGGGCGTCGCCGCGCGCTGCCGTGGCTCGAACGGGTGGGCATGGGCGCCCGCGCCGAGCACACGACCGAGCAGCTGTCGATGGGTGAGCGCCAGCGGATCGCGATAGCCCGCGCGCTCGCAAACGAGCCGCGGCTGCTGCTCGCCGATGAGCCGACCGGCAACCTCGACACCAGGCGCAGCCACGAGATCCTCGCGCTGATGCGCGACATCTGTCACGAACGAGGCATCCCCGGGGTGCTGGTCACCCACGACCTCGACGCGGCGCGCTTCGTCGATCGCGTTCATACGCTCCGCGACGGCCATCTGACCGACGGGATGGACTCGGGGCTGGCAGCAGATAGCTCGTGAGCAGCCCCCTGAACCCCGCGATCGCCGGGGTCCGCCTGAGCATGCTGGCGCATCTCTATCGGGTTCGCCTGCGCTCACACGCGGTGCAGGAGCTGCTCGCGGGCAGCGGGATCGCCGTCGGCGTGGCGCTCGTGCTGGGCGTGCTGGTCGCCAACGCGAGCATCACCGGCGCCGCCGAGGAACTCGTCCACCAGCTCGTCGGCTCGGCGCGCCTGCAGCTCGAGGCACGCTCGCCCGATGGGTTCGACGAGCAGCTCCTCTACAAGAGCCGGACGCTCGAGGGCGTGCGTGTGGCCGCCCCGATCCTGCGCGAGAACGTCGCGGTGCTCGGGCCGCGCGGACGCCAGGCGGTGCAGCTGCTAGGCGTGACCCCGACGGTGGCGGCGCTGGGGGGCTTTGCGACGCAGCGCCTGGGGGTCGGCCAGAACTTCCGCTTCACCGGCGGCCTGCTTCTGCCCGCGAGCGTCGCGCACGCAATCGGCGCCCACACCGATCAGCGGGTCACGATCCTCGCGTTCGGCGCGGCGCACACGATCACCGTCGGCGGTGTGTTGCAAAGCGCCCCGTTCGGGGCGCTCGCCTCGGCTCCGATCGCCGTGACGCCGCTGGCGAGCGCGCAGAAGCTCACCGGGCTGCCCGAACTGATCACGCAGGTCCTGATCGAGCCGCGGCGCGGCGAGGATCACCGCGTGGCGGCAGAGCTGCGCACGCTCGCCGCCGGACACCTGAACGTGGTGGCGGCCGACAACGAGCTGAACCTGCTCGACGAGGCAGTCAAACCGAACAACGAGTCGACCGATCTGTTCGCCGCGATCAGCGTGATGGTCGGGTTCCTGCTGGCGCTCAACGCGATGCTGCTGACGGTGCCCGAGCGGCGACGCTTCGTCGCGAACCTGCGCATGCAGGGCTATGACTGGCGCCAGGTGATCGTGCTGTTGGGGTTCCAGGCGGTCGTGCTCGGTGCGCTCGCCTCGGTCGCCGGCGTGCTGCTCGGAGACATCCTCTCGCGCGCGTTTCTGCACCGCATCCCGACCTACCTGACAACCGCCTTCCCGATCGGCAGCCACGAGACCCTGCATCTCGGCACGATCGTGATCGCGGTCGGCTGCGGCGTGCTGGCGACGATCCTCGCCTCGCTCTCGCCTGTGCTGGACCTGCGTCCGAGTCGCCCGACCGACGCGGTCCTCAGGGACGGCTCGGGCGCCAGCGAGGTGCTCGCGCGGCGGGCTGCCTTGAACCTCGCTGTCGTTGGCGTGGTGGCGCTCGCCGCGATCACCGCGCTCGTGCTCGTGGACCCGGACCTGACGGTCATCGCCGGCACGGCCCTGGCGTTGGCGACGCTGCTGCTGATCCCGTCCGTGTTCGCCGGTGTCGCCCGGCTGCTGCTGTGGCTCGGCGAACGCGTGCGCAGCAGCTCGCTGATCGTGGTCGTCTCCGAGCTGCGCGCGATCACCACACGCTCGGTCGCGCTCGCCGGCATCGCCGCGCTCGCCGTCTACGGGAGCGTTGCGATCGGAGGCGCCCGCGCCGACCTGCTGCGCGGCCTGGATACAAACTTCAGCGAATATCTGCACACCGCGCAGGTGTGGGTGACGACCGGCGGCAACGACCTCACGACCAACGCCTTCGACGCAGGCGGGCTGCCGGCGAGGATCGCGCGCGCCCCCGGGGTGGCGTCGGTCGGCGTCTACCAGGGAGGGTTCCTCGACGTGGGCGCGCGGCGCATGTGGATCATCGCCGGGCCGCCAGGCGAGGACTCGCCGATCCCGGCCAGTCAGCTCCTGCGCGGCGGGGACGCCCGCGCTACCGCGCTACTGCGCAGCGGCGGCTGGGCGACGGTCTCAAACGGCTTCGCGCACGAACACGCGCTCGCCCTCGGCCGCGCCTTCACGCTGCCCACGCCGAGCGGCCCAGCGCGCTTTCGCGTCGCCGCAATCACGACGAACCTCGGCTGGTCCCCGGGCGCGGTGATCATCAACTCGCGCGAGTACAGTCACTACTGGCAGACACCCCAGCCATCCGCGCTCGAGGTGAATCTCCGCCCGGGCGTCGGTGAAACGACCGGCCGCCGCGCGGTCGAAACCGCCATCGGCGATCGTCCGGGCCTCGCCGTTCACACCTTCCGCGAACGCCAAACGCAGTACACCACCGACTCGCGTCAGGGGCTCTACGCGCTCAGCGAGATCTCGACGTTGCTGCTGATCGCGGCGGCGCTCGCTGTCGCATCGGCGCTGAGCGCCGCGATCTGGCAGCGACGGGCACGGCTTGCGTCGCTGAAGATCCAGGGCTACGACACGGGGCAGCTGTGGCGTGCGCTGCTGCTCGAGAGCACGATCGTGCTCGGGGTCGGCTGTGCGATCGGTGCCCTCGCCGGGATCTACGGTCACGCGCTGGCGAGCCGCTGGCTGCGCCTGGAGACCGACTTTCCTGCGCCGTTTGCGCTTGGCCTGGGCAGGGTGGCGCTCACGCTCGCGTTGCTCGCTGCGATCGCGCTGGCCGTCGTCGCACTTCCAGGATTGGCCGCCGCACGCGCGCCGGCGCGCGCAAGCTTTCAAGAGTGACTATGTATCGGCATTCCAAACAAACGAAACTGTTCGAGTGGTCGACCAGACGCGAAGTCGACGCGCGCTGGCGGGTGTGTTCGCCGGGGCGGCCTCGAGATACTGGCTCGGGATCTTTCCGCTCCTCGGGCGCGAGCTGCGTCACTGGCACGGGCGCGCGCACGCGATACCCGACCCGGTGCTGCGCAGGCTCGCGCTGATCACGCAGAAGGCCGAGCGGGGCAATCTCGAGGGCGCGGCGGCATTCGCCGTGCTCGTTCCGCGCCCGCACCGCGCTCGCGTGGTGCGGGCGGTCGTCGCCTTTCAGGCCACCTACGACTACATCGACACGCTCGCGGAGCAGTCGAGCGCAGATCCCGTCGCCAACGGCCATCGCCTGCACCTCGCGCTGCTGACGGCGCTGGATCCGCACGGCCAGCACCCCGAATACTACGAGTACTCGTGCGGCGCTCGCGACGACGGCTACATCAGGAGCTTGATCGACGCCTGCCGCTTCGCGTTCGGCTCGCTGCCCTCACACTCCGCCGTGCTCGAGCCGGCGCTGCGCTCCGCGCGACGCATGATCGCCTACCAGAGCCTCAACCACGGCCCCTCCGCTGACACGAGCGACGCGCTCGCGCGGTGGGCCGCCGCGCTGACACCGCCGGGCAGCGGTCTGCGCTGGTGGGAGACGGCCGCCGGCGCGGCCTCGTCGATGACGGTCTTCGCACTGATCGCCGCGGCGGCGCAGCCGGCCCTCGGCGCCGATCACGCGGCGGCGACCGAGCGCGCCTACTTTCCCTGGATCGGCGCTCTGCACGTGCTGCTCGACAGCCTGATCGACCGTCGCGAGGACATCGCGGCGGGCAACCACTGCCTGATCGATCACTACGCCTCGAGCGAGGAGACGGCCGCGCGCCTGGGCGCGATCGCGGGCCGCGCGCTGGGCGCGACCGAACCGCTCGCCGACGGCGTCCGCCATGCGACGATCCTCGCGGCGATGGCGAGCTTCTACCTGTCCGCGCCCGCGGCCTGCGCGCCCGCGGCCTCGCCCGCGGCGCAAATCGTGCTGGAGCGGATGGGAGCCCTCGCCGGGCCGACGATGGCGGTGCTGCGCATGCGTCGTGCGCTGCAGGCGTTCAGCCTCACGGCGCCAGCAGATGCGCAGCGGCGAGCCCCGCCCACTCGCCGTAGGGGGCGAACAGCTCGCGCACCTGGCGCTCGTCCGCGAGCGCGTGCGGGTCGCCGCCGCTGAGCAGCCGGCCGGTCAGCTTGAGCAGCCCGAGGTCGCCCGCCGGAACCTGATCGTGGCGCCCCTGGCCGTGCAACGCGAGCATCTCGACGGTCCAGCGGCCGATGCCCGGGATCGCCCGCAGCCTGCGCCAGGCGCGCTCGTGCTCGGGGCTGTGCAGGTCCACGCGCCCACGCGCGACCTCGCGGGCGGCGCGCACCAACGCCAGCGCGCGGGCGCCGGCGAGGTCGAAGGACTGCAACAGCGCCGGCGCGGTGCCCGCCAGCACCGCCACCGCGGGGAGGTCGCGCAGGCCACGCTCGGCACCGCCGGCACCCACCCAGCGACGCCCGATCGCGGCGAGCATGCGCCGCTCGATCGCCGCGGCGCGCTCGTAGTCGATCAGCTGCTCGCAGATCGCCCACGCGAGCGCCTCGAAGGGCTCCGGGCGGCGGGCGGCGCGCAGCCACGGGCGCCGGCGCAGCGACCCTCCGATCAGCGGATCGCGCGCGAAGCGACGCAGGAACGGCCGCAGGTCCTCGTCGACGCCGAGCATGAAGCGCATGCGCTCGATCCCGTAGGCGGCGGCCTGCGGGGTGCCGGCGCGGGCTGCGAACAGCACCTGCTCGCGCGGCTGCGCGACGCGCACGAGCACCGGCACGTCGTGGTGGTGCAGCAGGCGCTCGAGGACCCCGCCGTGACGGCGCAGCATGCCGTCGGCGCCGTTTCGAAGCGGCAGGCGGAAGGGACCCCTCGGCGCGACCTGCACGCGCAGCTCGACCTCTGCGCCCAGCGTGGCCTCAGCGATTCTCGCCGGAGCCACCGAGCAGGTGCACGTCCACGAGAAACGAGCGGCTGCCGACGATCTGCACGAGATCGCCGGCCCTGCCGGCGGAGCGCCGTCGACGACGGCGATTGCCGGCACGCCCGGCCCGCCGGCGCCCAGCGAGCGCGGCGGAGCGTTGATGGCGCCGGTGCACGAGGCCGACGACCGCCGCTCCCGCGACAAACCCTCCCGCAGCGACCGCCGCCGCCTGCACGGCCGGGATCACCGTCCCGGCGCCGCGCCAATCCTCGGGCAGCGCCCCCGCGCGGGCGTGCGCGTGCAGCGCGCGCGGCTCACCGCTGAGGACGGGCAGCGCGTCGACTTCCTCCTCCTCGCCTGCGCTCGGCCGCGGATCCTGCGGCGGCGCTGAATGCGGGAGCTCGCTCACCAGGCGAAGTGTAGACGGCTCCCCAGACTCCCTCTACAGGGCGCGCTCGTAGACGCGATAGCGGCGCTTGATCTTGCCGCCCATGCCCTCCATAGCGCGGTTCATCGGCTTGTTGACCTCCAGGATCCAGCCCATCTCACCGCCCTTCTGCGGAGTGCTTTCGGCCGCGTCGAAGTGCATCTGGTAGAAGCGCGCGGCCACCCCGGTGTGCTGGTAGTCGGGCTTGACGCCCAGCGCGAACACGTACACGGAGTCGATCTTGCGCCGCTCCCTGAGCGCGGTCAGCCAGCCGAACGGGAGCAGGCGCCCGCGCGGGCGCAGCTTGGCGAGCACCTGGTTGTAGTCGGGCAGCGAAAGCGCCGCGCCGACAACCTCGCCCGTGTCGCGTTTTTCGGCGACCATCGCCCAGTTCTCGTCGAGGATCGGCCCCAGCTTCTTGGCGTAGTGGCGCACCTCGCGCTCGCTCAGCGGCACGAAGCCCCAGTTGCGTTCCCACGCCGCGTTGTAGACCTCCAGGAAGCGACCAACCTCCGCCTGCAGGTCCTTCTTGCGGAAGTTCCGGCAGACGATGCCGTGCTCAGACTCGACCTTCGCTGCCATCTCCCAGATCGCAGGATGAACTTTGTCGCGGCCGGTCACGTTCAGGCTCCACATGTACATGTCCATCACCTTCGAGAGCCCGACGTCCTGCTCCAGCAGGGCCTGGTAGTAGCGGTGGTGCCAGGGGTTGAGGATCAGCGGCGGGTGCTCGAAGCCCTCGACCATCAGGCCCGCCTCGTCGTTCGTGGTGAAGCTCATCGGGCCGATCATCGTGCCCGCCCCGTGCTCGCGCAGCCAGCTCTCGGCGGCGTCGAGCAGCGCGCGCGCCGCCTCGGGGTCCTGCTCGCACTCGAACCACCCCCACAGCCCCCAGTCGTTGCCCTGGAACTCCTGCAGGTTGCGATCGATGTGCGCGCTGACGCGCCCGACCGCACGCCCGTCGCGCCATGCGAGGAAGTACTGGGCCTCGGCGTGCTCGAAGAACGGGTTCCTGTCCTGGTCGAGTTGCTCCTTGAGCTCGCTCAGCAGCGGCGCGACCCAGTTGGGCTCGTCACGGTACAGCCGCCACGGCAGCTTGATGAACGTGGCCAGCTCGCGCCGGCTGCTCACGGGACGTATCTCGAGGGCCACGGGGGCGAACACTATCTTCCGCGACGCGGCCAGTGGTTAGCATGGACGCTCCGTTGTCCACTGCCACCGCGGAGGCGCACCACATGCACACTTCCATCGACGTCTTCGCCAAGGTACGCGACCACGACCGCACCGAGCTGCTCGCCGCGGCACGCGCAGCCGACGTGCTGCCCTACTTCCACGTCCTCACCTCGCCGGCGATGCCGGTTGTGGAGATGGAGGGCGCGGAGCGGATCATGCTCGGGTCCAACAACTACCTCGGCCTGACCGGCGACGAGCGCGTGATGAAGGGCGCCGAGGATGCGCTGCACCGCTACGGCACCGGCCTGACCGGCTCGCGGCTGCTGAACGGGACGATCCCGCTGCACCTCGATCTCGAGCGCGAGATCGCCGAGTGGATGGGAACCGACGACGCGATCGTCTTCAGTACCGGCCACCAGGCCAACCTCGGCACGCTTGGGACCCTGCTGGGGCCATCCGACACGGTGATCGTCGACTCGGCTGACCACGCGTCGATCCTCGACGGATGCCTGCTCTCGCGCGCGAAGCTGCGGCCCTTCCGGCACAACCGCCTCGACAAGCTCGAGAAGATGCTCGAGCGCGCGCAGGGCGACGGCGGAGGCGTGCTCGTGGTCGTCGATGGGGTCTTCTCGATGGAGGGCGACATCGCCCCGCTGCCGGAGATCTGCGAGCTGTGCGAACGCTACGGCGCGCGCCTGATGGTCGATGAGGCGCACGCCGCCGGCGTGCTCGGGGCGCGCGGGGCGGGCAGCGCGGAACTGCTCGGCGTCGCCGAGCGCGTCGACCTGCGCGTGGGCACGTTCTCGAAGTCGCTGGCCTCGTGCGGAGGCTTCGTGGCGGGCTCGCATGAGGTGATCGAGTACCTCCGTATCTCCTCGCGGGCGTTCCTCTTCACGGCGTCGGCCGTCCCGGCCGCTGTCGGGGCGGCGCTCTCGGCGCTACGCGTCCTTCGCTCCGAGGACGGGCCGCCGATGCTCGCGCGCGTGCTCGAGAACGCGCGGCGCCTACGCGACGGCTTGCACGAGCTCGGCTTCGCTGTCCTCGCGCCCCAGACGCTGCCCGACGGCAGTTCGATCGTCACCCCGATCGTCCCTGTGCTCGTCGGAGACGATTGGAAGGCAGCGCTTCTGTGGCGCGCCCTCTACGACGCCGGCGTGTTCGTGAACACCGGCCTTCATCCCGCCGTGGCGCCCGGCGGTGCCCTGCTGCGTACGAGCGTGATGGCCACCCATGACGCCGCCACGCTCGATCGCGCTCTGGAGGTGTTCGCGCGCGTCAAGCGCGAGTTCGAGGCCGAGCACGGCCCGTTGCCGGGCCCCGAGCCCAGCTGACCTGCGCCCCCAGCGAGGCGCGCCGCGGCCCCACCCGCAGCCAGGGACTTGTCCAATTCTTCACAAGTCGCGGGGGCATCGAAAAAGGTCGCTTCTAGCGTACGAAGCACCCACCGCGCTGTTGACCGCGCACCCTGTCCTGACGTAGCTTCCACATGCGCTCTGCAAGACCGTTTCAGGTTCGCCCTCACAAGCCATCGCGACGAGGGCAAGGTGGTGGACAGACGCGACTTTGGTCGCGCCTGATCTGACGAGGTCGCGCAGGCCTTACCGTAAAAATCCAGCAAGCACGTGATCGCGGCGCCAGGCTAGCGGCGATGACGGGGAGACTGCCAATGAACGCGACAGCGACGATTGCCCCTGCCGGTCCTCAGTACATGCGCGCGCTCGAACGCGCGAACCAGGTTCGCCTCGCCCGCGCGGAGCTCAAGCGGCGCGTGGCGATCGGCGAGATCGAGGTGGCCGCGGTGATCCTCGAATGCCCCTGGGAGGCCGAGAGCATGGCTGTCGCCGATCTGCTGATGAGCCAGCGCCGCTGGGGTCAGACTCGCTGTCGCAAGTTCCTCGCGCAGGTGCCGATGTCCGAGAAGAAGACCGTCGGCTCGATGACAGAGCGTCAGCGCAACACGCTGGCGGCGATGCTCACTTCCGTGGGCCGGGGCCGTGCCTGGAGCACGACCCCGTGGGTAACGGACAGCCTGACGAGAGCGTGAGCTGCCACCACCCGGCCAGCATGCCGATCAGGCCGAGCCGCGGACGTACGCGCCAGACGCCGCATCCGCCTTGGCCGAGGTCCTTGACGGGCAGCTTCACGAACTTGTAGCTGCCCGGGTCGAGTTCCATCGCGCGCAGCTGCTCGTGAGCCAGGCGTTCGTGCTCGGAGCGCGCGCTCGCGCGAGTGCGCAAATCCTGCACGCGCGCGGCGAGCCGGTCGCGCGAACGCTCGAGCTCCCCGAGGTCCAGCAACGACGGGCCGCACACACCCGCGCCCGAGGGGAGCGGGGCGCTGATATGGGGAAACCTGCCGGCTACGATCTCCGAGCACTCGCACTCCAGACGCGCGATCTGTGCGCGCAGCGACGCCCGCGCGCCACGTTCGGCAGCGCGCCTGTCCTGCTGCGCAGCCGCCGTCGCGAGCGCGCCGCCGTCAGCGCCGCCGCCCCACGCAAGCGCTGACCCGGGGGCGCGACTGTCGCGATCGATGACTGACTGCTCGTAGTAGGTCATGCCCCGCCCTCCTCTCAGCAGAACGAGAGATTCTACCAACGCGCACTTGAATCGTGACGAGGCTCTCCAGCCCTTTCACAGATGCTCGAGCGAGGCGCGAGCGCTCCACAGCGCCTCCTCGACATACAGCGTCGGCACCCCGGCCACCTGCACCGCAAACAGCGTCACCGTGCGCGTGCCCGCGCGGGCCTCGTGCCCTGGTGCGAGCTCGCCGAACAGGACCGCGAGGGCCGCGGAGGAGTCGGCGATGACGAGGCGGCCAGGCGGCAGCGCGGGTCCGTCATGCGTGCGCCCCAGGCGCTCGCCCTCGTGAGTGACACGGATGCCGAGTCGCCCATCGACCGACTGCGCATCCAGCGCCCACACCGGCACCCCCGTGTCCAGGAGCGCGATCAGCAGCACGTCCTCGAGCAGACCACGCGTGGGAAAGCCGCCATGCAGCATCCGTTCCAGCACCGCGGCCTCGATCGGCGTGCGCGCGACGTCGGGCTCGAGACCGATGTGGCGGAAGAACACGCGGTAGGCGCTCGGCACGGGCTCCCGGCGAATCCCCACGGCACGCGCGCCGCGAAAGCGGTTCGAGAGCTCGCGCAGGCGCTGGCAGACGTCGGGCGGCGAGGCCCCGTTGAGCGCCCGCCCGCCCGTGCGCAGCGCCTCGCAGCTCACCAGCTGCAGGTCGGGCAGCTCCTCCCCGACCTCGCGTGCGCGCCATCCGAGTATGGACTCGGCGCCGTCGCTCAAGTGCGCGACCCCCGCCATCCGTGCGCTCTCGACGCGGCCACCAGCTCGCTCACGCGCGCGCGCAGGCTTGCGCGCGTGGGGTTGCCCAGGAGCGCCCCACTCTGCACGATCCCGCCGGGATAGACGAAGTTGACCTGAGGGCAGCTGAAGACTTTGTAGAGCGACGCCAGCACGCCGTCTTTGTCGATGCCGACCGGCAGACTCAGGTGGCGCGAGCGCACCAGGCGGCGCAGCTGGCCGCGGTTGCCCTCGATCGCGACCGCGGCGAAGCGCACGCCGGGGAACTGTGGAGCGATGGCCTGCATGTCGTTCAGGACCGCCGCGCACGAGCCGCCGTCCACGAACAGCGCGAGCACCACTGGTCCCTGTTCGTAGAGCTGGCATATGTTCAGGATCTGCGTGCCGCGCACGCTGCACGCCGGCACGTTGCCGGCCGCGCCCTGATGGTCGCGCGTGGCTACGTTCGCATCACCGGGCAGGCTGCTGAGCACGAGCGGCACCGCGAACGGCGCGAGCATCTCGCCTGGCGCGATCCCGGCCGCGTCATCGGAGCTGCCGAGGATGGTGGTGAGCAGGACGCCTATGACCGCGAGTAGGCCGAGCCCGCCGATGACGCGTGCGTAACGCGAGCGCCTCACGAGCGCGCCAATACCTCGCGTTCGCGACGCGCGCTCGGCACAGGCTGCTCGTGAGTTCCGCCTTCGGCGGCGCCCTCCGCGATAACGAGCGCCGCGGGCAGCGCGACGAGGACGCCGACCAGCGAAACGCTCAGGTCGATCAGCGTCACCAGGCCAAAGTCGCGCAGCATCGTGATGTCCGAGAGCGCCAGCACGCCGAAGCCGGCTGTCGCGGTCACGCCCGAGGCGGCCACAGCGGCGCCGGTGCGGCGGTAGCTCCGGCGCAGCGCCTCAATCGTGTCGTAGCCGGCGAGCCGCTCCTGGCGGTGGCGCTCGGACAGGAGCACGCTGAACTCGGTGGAGATTGCGATCACGAGCGCGCCGAGCGTGACCGACATCGGGTTCAGCGGCACCCTCACGGCGAACAGGATCAGCGCTGACCAGCCGCTCGCGAGCACGATCGGCACGAGCGGCACGAGCGCTCGACGGCGATCGCCGCGGAAGGCGATCAGCAGCACCAGCGCAACCGCAGCAAGGCCGGCGAGCAGGGTCTCCAGACGCCGCCATGGGTCCGCCACCTGCGAGCCGGACTGCGCCGCCAGCACCGGCAAGCCCACCAGGGTCGCGCTCACGCCGCGCGGCGGATGCAAGCTCGAGCGCATCTGTTCGATCAGCTTCTGCTGTTGATCGAGCCCCATCAGGCGTATCCCGAACGCCAACGTCGCCACGCGCCTGTTGGGCGTGATCACATCCTGGGAGAAGTAGGCCGGAATCGCGCTGAGCAGCCCGCTGATTTCCTTCTGGGAGACCTTCGGGACCGGCGAGGAGCCCGCCGACTGAGCCTGGAAGAGATCTGGCAGCGAGAACGCGGGACACAGGCGCGCCTTGCTGCAGCCGCGCGCGGCGCTGTAGCCGAAGCGAGTCAGGACAGCTTTCTGATAGGCGGCCATCCACTCGATCGTCGCCGGCTTGGTCAGGTTGCGCCCTTCGAGCATCAGGTCGATTTCGCCGCCCACGCCGGTGATGCGCTCGAGCGTGCTCAGGTTCTGAAGCGAGCTGAGGTTCTGCGGGACGAGCTTCGTGATGTTGGTCTGCACATTCGTCTGCGTGTCCAGTCCCCATCCGAGCGCCGCGAGCACGAGCCCGACGCCGAGCACGCGCCCGGGGTGGCGCACCGAGCCGACGAGCGCCGCGCGGGTGAGCAGTCGCGTCGCCGGGTTATCCGCCAGCAGCTCGCGCGCGCCACGCCACGCGGCCGCCAGGTGAGCGCCCACCAGCCGCTCCCCCGTGCGCGTCGGCGCGCGGACGCTCGACAGCGAGATCGCCGCGGCTCCGACGCTCAGCGCACACAGCAGCGCGATCGCCACCCCGACCACGAGCAGCACGCCGAAGCCGCGGACCATCGGCACGGGCGAGAGCAGCAAAACGAGCATCGCCGCGGCGCTGGCAGCGGCAGCGGCCGCGAGCGTAGGTGCCCCGAGTGCCGCCGCCCGGCTTACGAGCGCGGGCCCGTCGAGCGTCGCGCCGGACACGGCGCCGCCGGATACAGCGGCCCCCAACGAGCGCTCGATCTCCTCGTCGACGCGCGCCTGGAACTGGATCGCGTAGTCAACGGCCAGGCCGACGAGCACGGGCAGCACGGCGATCGAGGCCATCGTCAGCGACGCCCCGACCGCGGACAGCGCACCGAAGGTGAGCGCCGCCGCCAGCAGCGCGAGCGCGAGCGGCAGCAGCCGCGGACGTCCGCTGAAGACGAGCCCGAGCGTCGCAGCCATCACCAGCAGCACGGCTATCAACAGCAGCTCGATCGAGTGGCTGATCGAGCTCGTCAGGTCCGAGACGATCACCGGTTCGCCGGTCACCAGGTAGGTCTCGCCGTGGCTCAAATGCCACTGCGGCATCTGCACGGCCGCGCGGATCAGGCCGATCGTGCGGATCCTCGCCGTTTCCGAGAGCCCTGCCTTCATCCGCACCGACACGAGCGCCGCGTCGGGGCTCGGGAAGAGATAGGCAAAACGCGACTTGGGGGTGCCCGCCGCCTTCGTCGAGTCGAACACGACATTCGAGACGAAGTTCGGGTCTTCGATGCTGGGCCGCGCGGTCAGTCCGTATTCGAGCGCGAGCGTGACGAGGCTCTCGCGAAATCGCCCGAGCGTGACCTTGCTCGCCTGGCGCCCGAACGTATGAGCCTGTGCCGCTCCCAGCCCGCGCGCCCGCGCAGCGCGGTAGACGACACGTTCGGCCTGCTTGGCCTGCGCTTCGGCCTGGCGCGTCTGCGCCGCCAACTGCGTGTCGATCTGTTCGGCTGCCTCGTCGAGGAACGTGCCCGGCCCGAACACGACCTTGACCGTCTTCGCGCGCGCGAGCTGAGCACATGGCCCGTTCGTCCCGCCCTCGGAGCCCAGGGCGCTGGCGGGGACGTTGCCCGACAGGCAGCCCTCGAGCCCGGCGAGCCGCTCGATGTCTGAGCTCAGCACCAGCTTCTGCAGGTTGCCCTTCACGAGCACCGCAACCGGCTCTTCCCCGAAGCTCTGATCGAAGCGCTGCGTCGCCCGATACTCGGGACTGGAGCCCGACACGAACGTGTCGGTCGCCGCCGTCGGGTGCAGGCGCAGCGCGAGCGCCGCCCCCGCCAACGCAAGCACGATCGCGATCGCGATCACGAGCCGCGCCCGGCGAGCCGCGCCGCCCGCAAGCGAAGCGAAGAATCGTGACGAGCTCACAACTGAAGGCTAGTCTCGCCCATTAAACGGAGGCCATGTAGAGAACCGGCCGCGGGGGCACCGTTCTTCGTAAGGACACACGCCATCCGGGGGCCGGATCGTCGTTCCTGGCAAGGACGCAGTGAGCGAAGTGTGCTCTGCACACGAGCGAGCGAGGACGCCGCCAGGGGCGACGAGGCGGCCCCCGGGGGTTAGTCCATTCCGAGGGGTCCGGCTGATTCCCCGGAGAGAAACTGACGCACGAACGGGTTCTCGGAGGCGAACAGCTCCTCGGCCGGGCCGGACTCGACGATCCGGCCCTTCCACAGGACGGAGATGTGCTCGGCGACACGCCGCGCGCTCATGATGTCGTGGGTGATCACCACGTAGCAGCCGCCGTTCTCGGCGTGGACCTCCTTGATCAGCTCGCACAGGAGCGCCGTGCGCACGGGGTCAAGGCCGGAGTCGGGCTCGTCGAACAGCACGATCTCGGGGTCGAGCACGAGCGAGCGGGCGAAGCCGGCGCGCTTGCGCATCCCGCCGGAGAGCTCGTTCGGCATCTTCGAGCCCTCGCCACCGAGTCCGACCTCGCGCATGCGCCGGTTGACGATTTCCGCGATCTCATCCTCGCCCTTCTCGGTGTGCTGACGCAGTGGGAAGGCGACGTTGTCGTACAGGTTCAGCGAGCCGAACAGGGCGCCGTCCTGGAACAGCACACCGAACTTCCTGCGCAGCGCGAACAGTTCGTCGTCGGAGAGGCTCGGGATCGAGCGCCCCTGTACGAGCACGTCACCCTCGTCGGGGTAGAGCAGCCCGACGATGTGCTTGATGCAGACGGACTTGCCGGTCCCCGACGGGCCGATGATCATCGAGATCTTGCCGTCGGGCAGCCCCATGTTCAGGCCACGGAGCACTTCGTTGCGCCCAAACGACTTGTGCACCTCGACGAACTCGATCGCGTCAGGGGCTTTCGCCGGGCGGATCGTCCCCGTGTGGTAGCGGTACTCGTCCTCCTGCTCGCCCTCGCGCGGGCGCTCCTCGCCGGTCTCCAAGGTCACGCTCAGCCCCCGATCGGAGCTCGCGCATTGAGGCCCCAGAAGATCTGCGTGCCGAGCGCGTCGATCACGTTCACGAGCACCAGGTTCAGCGCCATCGACTTCGCGGTCGCGCGACCCACGCCCACGGGCCCACCACTGGCGGTGTAGCCGTAGTAACAGCCCACGAGCACGATCGCCGTTGCCATCGTCATTCCCTTGATCACACTGAAAAGATAGTCGGTCGGATTCTGGAACTCCCAAAAAATAAGGAGATACCCCCCCGAGGACACGTAGCCGACCTGATGCACGATCGCAATGTAGGAGCCCAGGTAGGCGACGCCGATCGCGCCGATGTACATGAACGGCAGCACCAGCCACGCCGCCAGCAGCCGCGTCGCGCACAGGAACGTCATCGAGTTGACGCCCATCACCTCGAGCGCGTCGATCTCCTCGGAGATTCTCATCGCGCCGAGCTCCGCCACGATCCCGGTGCCGATCTTGGCGGCCATCATGTAGCCGAACACGAGCGGCACCGCCTCGCGCAGGTTGCACCACGCGGCGAACACGCCTGCGTATGCGGGCACGCCGGCCGCCTCGTTGAAGTACGCCGCCTGGATTCCGCACGGCCCCAGCCCGATGAGGAACACAAGCCCCCAGATGACTCCCGTCGAGCCGACGATCAGGATGCCCGACTGGCGCAGTGCCTCGCCGAAGAAGCGAAACACGCGAAGGCCCCACACGTCGCGTATGACGGTGCCCATGAAGCGGCCGATTTCGCCCGTCGACGCGAGCCATTCGCGCGGCATCGCCATGAATTCGTTCATTGCGGGCGCTCCGAGCCACTCATCATCGTCGGCGTCATTTGAGCACGACGATCTGGGGATGCGTTGCGAGCAGGGTCTGCGTGAAGACGTAGTTGAACGCGCCGAACGCGAGGAACGAGACCACGACCGCCTCGTTGACCGCACGACCGACACCCTCGGCGCCGCCGGAGGCGGTCATGCCTTTGTAACAGCAGACGATCGCGATGATCGCCCCGAAGATCGTCGTCTTGAGCACCGAGCCCCAGAGGTCGGTGGTCGTCGCGTTCGCGAACAGCGTGTTCCAGAAGGGCCCGAGCGAGCCACCGTTCTCGAGCTCGGCGAGCAGCCCGCCGAACAGCCCGAACAGGATCGCGTAGATGTTGAACAGCCCGGTCACGAGCATCAGCGAGAGGAAGCGCGGCACCACCAGGTTCTTGACCGGGTCGACGCCGAGCACCTGCAGGGCGTCGAGCTCCTCGCGCACCTTGCGCGCACCGAGGTCGGCGGTGATCGCGGTGCCACCGACCCCGGCGACCACGACGGCGGTGATGAACGGTGCGATTTCGCGCACGACCTCGATCACGAAGAAGCCACCGAGGAAGTCCAGCGCGCCAAACAGCCTCAGGAAGTCGGCGGCCTGCAGCCCCGGCGCTCCGTAATCGATCGCGACGGTCGAGATCAGCAGCGGAAACCACACCAGGCGCAGCGTGAACAGGAACTGCGAGACGAGCTCCCCGCCGTAGGGATAGGGAGGCCGTATCGCCGACCAGATGGTCCGGCCCGCCAACAGCATCATGTCCCCGAATTCCTCGAGCACGTGCTGTACCGCGACGCCCACCGGCTCAGCGACGTTGCGAACCATCTCTCCCTGCTCCTCCTCCGATTGCGAACAGTGCTGGGAGAACTCTACGCGATGCGTCCCCCGTACGCCAACCGTCAACGGCCGTCGCGGCCCCGGCAGGCCGCCACGGAGCGCCACCCTCGCTGATATCGTGGCGCGATCGTGAGGGGGAGGCGCAAAGGCTTCTGTGTTGACCCGCGTCGCACTCGCGACGCGCGCCCTCGTGCACGCCGATCCTATCGAGCGCCGGCGGCGCTCCTGGCCGCGGCGGCGAGCATCCCGCTGATCGCCGGGTGCGGCGGTCAGAGCCGCGCCAATGCCGGCGAACCGACCACCACCTACAGGGTCGCCGTCGTGCATGCGAGCTTTCCGAGAGCTCAATCGATCGCCCGCCAGACGAAGTTCGAACTCGCCGTTCGCAACACCGGCCACAGCACGGTCCCGAGCCTCGCGATCACGGTCCATTCGTTCAACTACGTCTCGCAGTACGTCGGGCTGGCCGACAAACAGCGTCCCGTGTGGATCGTCGAACGGGGCCCCGGAAGGACCGCCTCGCCGCCCGTGAACACGGAGGAAGTCAGCGTCCCCGGCAGCGACCAGACGGCCTATGTCGACACCTGGGCGCTCGGCGCGCTCCAGCCGGGCAGGACGCGGAACTTCACGTGGCGCGTGGTGCCGGTGAAGTCAGGTCTATATACCGTCCACTACATCGTCTCGGCGGGGCTCGGCGGCAACGCGAAGGCGCGTACGGCCTCTGGCGATCCGGTGCACGGGCAGTTCGCGGTCTATGTCGCCCCGGCGCCGCCGCTCACGCACGTGAACCCGAGCACGGGCAAGGTGGAAGTCGGGCAGTTCCCCTCCAGTCCCTGAAGTCGGGTACGCGCCGCAGGCGCGGCCCCGACGAGTCCGAACATCTCGGGTACGCGCCGCAGGCGCCGGCGTTTGGCCGGCTGTCGAAACCCTCCCCCCCTCGGTTTCGCCATGCGGTGATCCCCTCGCGCCGAGTTGGCATTACGATTGCGTTCGGCTCCGTGCGCTCGCCGGAGGCCGTGTACCTCACACCTTCTCTAGGAGGAATCGACCGAGCCCATGCCACGGACCCGCCAGCAGAATGTCACCGCCGCGCAGTGGAGCGCCAACGGAACCGCGCTCGGGTCGCCCGACCTGACGATCGCCGATAACCAGGTCTTCGGAGCGAACGTGTTCTCGCCGGCCGTACAGCGTCGACGGCTGCCCAAGCACGTGTACAAGGCGTTGCAGCGCACGCTCGCACGCGGCGAGGCGCTCGACACGTCGCTGGCGGACGCGGTCGCGCAGGCGATGAAGGAATGGGCGATGGAGAAGGGCGCGACGCATTACACCCACTGGTTCCAGCCGCTGACCGGCTCGACGGCTGAGAAGCACGACTCCTTCTACGGCCCCGTCGGCGATGGATCGGCGATCGCGGAGTTCTCGGGCAAGGAGCTGATCCAGGGCGAGCCCGACGCCTCGTCGTTCCCGACCGGCGGCATTCGCGCGACCTTCGAGGCGCGCGGCTACACCGCGTGGGACCCGACGAGCCCGGCGTTCATCCTCGAGAACCCGAACGGCGCGCTGCTGTGCATCCCGACGGCGTTCACGTCGTGGACCGGCGAGGCGCTGGACCACAAAATCCCGCTATTGCGCTCGATGGACGCGCTGTCGGGCGTCGCCATCAAGGCGCTCGACCTGCTCGGCGTCGAGGACGCCTCGCGCGTGTTCACGACGACCGGCTGCGAGCAGGAGTACTTCCTGATCGACGAGCAGTACTTCTTCGAACGGCCCGACCTGGTGACCACCGGGCGCACGCTGTTCGGCGCCAAACCCCCGAAGGGACACGAGCTCGACGACCACTACTTCGGCTCGATCCCCGAGCGCGTGCTCGCGTACATGCTCGATGTCGAGCTAGAGCTCGCCAAGCTGGGGATCCCGATCAAGACGCGCCACAACGAGGTCGCGCCCAACCAGTTCGAGGTCGCGCCGATCTTCGAGAACTCGAACGTCGGCTCTGACCACCAGATGGTGACGATGCAGGTCATGCAGAACACCGCGCGCCGCTATGGCCTGGTGTGCCTGCTGCACGAGAAGCCGTTCGCGGGCGTCAACGGCTCGGGCAAGCACAACAACTGGTCGATGGGCACCGACACCGGTCTGAACCTGCTCGACCCCGGCGACACCCCGGCGGAGAACCTGCAGTTCCTGTTCTTCTGCGCGGCCGTCATCCAGGCGGTCAACAAGCACCAGCAGCTGCTGCGTGCGTCGATCGCGAGCGCCGGGCAGGACCACCGCCTCGGCGCCAACGAGGCGCCGCCGGCGATCATCTCGATCTTCCTCGGCGCAGAGCTCGAGAAGGTCTTCGGGGCGATCGAGTCCGGCAAGGTGCAGCCCTCGAAACCGGGTTCGTTCCTGGGGCTGGGGACACCGGTGCTGCCGGCGCTTCCGCTGCACGGAGGCGACCGCAACCGCACGAGCCCGTTTGCGTTCACGGGAAACAAGTTCGAGTTCCGGGCGCTCGGCTCCAACTCCTCGCCGGCGTGGCCGAACACGGTGCTGAACACGATCGTCGCAGAGTCCGTCGACGAGCTGACCGACAAGCTGAAGACCGCGCTGAAAGGCTCCGGGGCGACGCTCGAGAAGGCCGTCACGACGGTCGTCAAGGGCGTCTGGGCGGCCAACAAGCAGGTCGTGTTCGACGGCGACGGCTACTCGGAGGCGTGGCACAAGGAGGCCGAGAAGCGCGGCCTCGCGAACCTCAAGACGACCCCCGACGCGCTGCCTTGGCTCGTCGAGAAATCGACGGTGGCGGCGTTCAAAAAGTACAAAGTGCTCTCCAAGCGCGAGCTCGAGGCCCGCTACGAGGTGTTCACCGAGCAGTACGTGATGAACATCAACATCGAGGCCGAGACGGAGGCGGCGATGGGTCGCACGATGGTCCTGCCGGCGTCGGTGCGCTACCTCAACGAACTCCGCGACAGCGCTCTGCAGGAGCTGATCGCAGAGATGGAGCCGGTCGTCAAGGAGCTGCACTTCGCGCAGATCAAGCTCGAGGACGCGAACCTCGACGAGAACCACCCGGTCGGCGCCCAGAAGGAGGCGGTGTACATGCGCGACACGGTGATCCCGGCGATGGAAGACGTGCGCGAGGTCGCCGATCGCCTGGAGAAGCTCGTGGCCGATGACCTTTGGCCGCTGCCGAAGTACTCGGAGATGCTGTTCATCAAGTGAGAGGACGGGTAGTGACCGGCGGCTGCGGGGGGCTGCTGCCGCCGGTCACGAGCCCTCTCCCTTAGAGCAGGAAGTGGCGGCGTCCCGTCCGCTCGCGGTAGGTGCAGTCGAGCACCTGCGGGCAACGCGCCAGCCATCCATAGTCGAAGCCGGGCTGCAGCCCGACCAGGATCGCCAGCTCGTAGTCTTCGGGGCCGAAGCCCGACGCGTCGCGACGCGGGTCGGGGTCGACCCCGTATTGCTCCTCGCCGTCGATCACGAGCGACGGCACGAGCGGGTCGTGGAAGTCGACGTACGCACCCTCGGCCTGCAGCCGCGAGATGATCTCGATGGCCGGCGCGTTGGTGCAGTCGGCAATGCCGGTCTTGTACGCGGCTCCGACGACGAGAACCCGCACTTCGCGCAGCGCCTGCCCGGAGCGCAGCAGCAGTTCGTGTGCGCGCATCGCCACGCGATAGGGGCGGGCGGCGACGATCCGCATCGCTTCCTCACCAAGCGTTGCCGGGCAGCCCCGCTCGCGCAGCGGTTGCAGCAGATGGTGGGAATCCAGGCCGACACCGTGGCCCCCTACTCCCGCCGAGGGATAGTGCGCCATGAAGCCCGCGCCCTTCGTGGCGGCGGCTTCGGTGACCTCGATCGGGTCGAGTGCCTGCGCACGGCAGGCGTCTGACATCTCGAACGCGAGCGCGACGTTGACAGCGCGGAAGGTGCTCTCGTACAGCTTCACCATCTCGGCCGCCGCCGGAGAGGAGACGCGGTGCAGGCGCTGGCTGATCGGGCGCAGCAGCTGCGCGGCGTGCTCGAAGCACGCCTCCGTCACGCCGCCCACGACGCGGGTGCTCGCCTGCTCTTGGCGATCGCCCGCGCCGGGAACGGCGCGATCGGAGGAGAACGCGACGAACACGTCCTCCCCCACGCACAGGCCGCGCTCGGCGAGCGGCTTCACGAGCATCTCCCGAGTGCTGCCTACGTAGGTGGTCGAGGTCAGCACGAACGTCTGGCCAGGCCGCGCGTGCTCCACGAGCGCCGCGCACGTACGCGTCAGCGCTTCGATGTTCGGGCATCCGTGCGCGTCGACCGCGGTGGGAACGCAGATCATCACGAGCTCCGCCGCACGAGCCGTCTCGACCTCGTCGCTCAGCACGAGGCCTTCGTCGTCGAGGTTGCCGCGCAGCTCCTCCGCACCGATGCCGAGCAGGTCGGCGCGTCCGCCGCGAATCGCGTTCAGGCGACTCAGCGACGTGTCTATCGCGACGATCTTGAAGCCCGCGCGTCGCAGCGCCAGGGCGCTGGGCAGGCCGACAGAGCCCAGGCCCACGACCGCGACGAGCGCCCGCCCGGAGTCCGCGCCACGGCTGATTCGCACGCCGCCGGGAGCCGTCAGGAACGGCGGATCGACGTGCCAGGACTGCTGCGCCACCCGCTCGGGCTGCTCCGTCGCGGGTGCCTCAATCAGAGACTGCGGTGTCATCGTTAACCCCCTACTCGCTTGACCGTCGCCCGGCAGTGTGCACCCTCTCCCGCGGGCGCCCGCGAATGATCAACGATTGACCGATGCCGCGGCCCCCTGCGGCGGACGCGGTGCCGGTCGTTTCGGGCAGCCGCCGCTGCCCTCAAGGTGCCGTGCGCTCGATCGCCGAGCCGGGGCCGTGACCCGGCGATCTCTAGCATTGCCTTGCAATGGCGCCACGCGACTACCTGAAGGCAATCTCCGAGCGGGTCGTCGTCTATGACGGCGGCATGGGCGCGACGCTCGAGCAGTTCGAGCTGACGGCCGAGGACTACGGTGGCCTGCAGGGGAAGTGCCACGAGGCGCTGGTGCTGAACAGGCCCGATGTGATCGAGGGCGTGCACAGCTCGATGCTCGACGCCGGCGCGGAAGTGCTCGAGACCGACACCTTCCAGGGCTCGCGCATCAAGCTCGGCGAGTGGGGCCTCGCGGACTACACGGTCGAGATCAACACGAAGGCCGCTGAAATCGCGCGCAAGGCCGCGGGCGAGCACCGCTACGTCGCCGGCTCGATCGGGCCCACGGGCTACCTTCCGGCCTCCGAGGACCCCTCGCTCGGGCAGATCCGCTTCGGCGAGCTGGTCGAGGTCTTCACCGAGCAGGCCGAGGGGCTGATCGACGGCGGCGCCGACCTGATCATCATCGAGACCGCGCAGGACATCCTCGAGGTCAAGGCCGCGGTGTTCGGCGCGCGCGCCGCCTTCAAGAGCACCGGACGCACGCTTCCCATCCACACCTCCGTCTCGCTGCTGCCGAACGGCGGCAAGATGCTGCTCGGCACCGACATCTCCGCGGTGCTGACGACGCTCGAGGCGTTGAAGGTCGACGTGATCGGCCTGAACTGCTCGACCGGCCCGGAGGACATGCGCGACGCGATCCGCTTCCTCGGCGAGTTCTGCCCCGTGCCCGTCGCGTGCATCCCCAATGCCGGGTTGCCGCTGCAGGGGCCCGACGGCGAGACGATCTTCCCGGAGCAGCCCGAGCCGCTGGCGGAGGCGCTGAAGGAGTTCGTCGAGCGCTACGGCGTCGGCATCGTCGGCGGCTGCTGCGGGACGACGCCCGCGCACATCGCGGCGATCGTCGAGCGCGTCTCCAAGCGAACCGTCGCGCCTCGTCCGCCAGCGCGCGTTGCCCATCTCTCATCGATGATCGCCGCCACACCGCTCGCGCAGGAGCCCGCGCCGACGATGGTCGGGGAGCGCGTCAACTCGCAGGGCTCGCGCAAGGCCAAGGAGCTGCTGCTGGCTGACGACTACGACGGGCTCGTGCAGATCGCCGAGGACCAGGTCACCGGCGGCGCGCACGTGCTCGACCTGTGCGTCGCGCTGACCGAGCGCACCGACGAGGACGAACAGATGCGCCTGGTCGCGAAGAAGGTCTCGCTGACGCAGCCGGCACCGATCCAGATCGACTCGACCGAGCCGGAGGTGATCGAACGCGCGCTCGAGCAGATCCCCGGACGCGCGATCGTCAACTCGGTCAACCTCGAGGCCGGGCGCGCCAAGCTCGACCGCGTCGTGCCGGTCGCGCTCGCGCACGGGGCGGCGCTGATCGCGCTGACGATCGACGAGGTCGGTATGGCGAAGACGGCCGAGCGCAAGGTCGAGATCGCCAAGCGCATTCGCGACCTCTGCTGCGAGGAGCACGGCTTGGACCCGCAGCTGTTGATCTTCGACTGCCTGACGTTCACGCTTACGACCGGCGATGAGGAGTGGCGCCCGTCGGCTGTCGAGACGATCGCCGGGATCAAAGCGATCAAGCAGGCGATCCCATTCGTGAAGACCTCGCTGGGGGTCTCGAACGTGTCGTTCGGGGTCTCCCCCGGTGCGCGCGCGGTGCTCAACTCGGTGTTCCTGCACCACTGCGTCCAGGCGGGCCTCGACCTGGCGATGGTCAACCCCAACCACATCACCCCGTATTCGGAGATCCCCGACGTCGAGCGCGAGCTCGCGGACGACCTCGTGTTCAATCGCCGCGAGGACGCGCTCGAGCGGTTCATCGAGCACTTCGAGTCCAAGGGACCGGAGGACACGAGCCAGGGCGCCGCCGACCCGACCGAGGGGATGGAGCCCGAGCAGGCGCTGCACTTCCACATCCTGCGTCGCCGGCGAGAGGGCGTCGAGGACTGGATCGACCGCAGCGTCGAGAAGATCGGCGCGGTGCCGACGCTCAACGAGGTGCTGCTGCCGGCGATGAAAGAGGTCGGCGACAAGTTCGGTGCGGGCGAACTGATCCTGCCGTTCGTGCTGCAGTCGGCCGAGGTGATGAAGCGCGCGGTCGCGCAGCTAGAGAAATATCTCGACAAGATCGAGGGCTACACGAAGGGCACGGTCGTGCTCGCGACGGTGTTCGGCGACGTGCACGACATCGGCAAGTCGCTCGTCAACACGATCCTCACGAACAACGGCTACACGGTCGTGGACCTCGGCAAGCAGGTGCCGATCCAGACGATCGTCGACGCCGCGCAGGAGCACGACGCGACCGCGATCGGCCTCTCAGCGCTGCTCGTCTCGACCTCCAAGCAGATGCCGGCGTGCATCCAGGAGCTGCAGGCGAAGGGCCTTTCCTATCCCGTGCTGATCGGCGGCGCGGCGATCAACCGCGCGTTCGGCTATCGCGCGCTGTACCCCGGCGGCAAAGACTCAGACGAGGTGTACGAGCCGGGCGTCTTCTACTGCAAGGACGCCTTTGAGGGCCTCGCGGTGATGGACCAGCTGATCGACACGGACGCACGCGGAGCGCTCGTGCAGAAGCTGCTCGCCGGAGCGAGCGAGTTCCGCGCCAAGGGCGACGCGCCGGAGGAGCAGCTGAACTTCGCCGATGACTCGGTGCGCTCGCCCGCGCGCACCGACGTGGCGGTCCCCGCGCCGCCGTTCTGGGGCGTCAGGGAGATGCCGGTCGACCTCGAGGAGGTCTACCGCCACCTCGACACGCACGTGCTGTTCAAGCTGCACTGGGGCGGCAAGGGCGTCAAAGGCGAGGCGTGGCAGGCGCTGCTTCGAGATGACTTCCGCCCGCGCCTGGAGCGCATGTGGAAGGAGCAGACCTACCTGCAGCCGCGTGCGCTGCTCGGCTTCTTCCCGTGCTACGCGCTCGGCAACGACATCGTCGTGCTCGACCCAGAGGACCGCACGAAGGAGCTCACGCGCTTCGTCTGTCCGCGCCAGCCCAAGGGCGATCGCATCTGCCTGGCCGACTTCTTCCGCCCCGCGGTCGGCCCGGATGGCGCACCATCGCCCACCGGGGAGCCGCCGGAGGAGCTCGACGTGATCGCGGTACAGGCGGTGACGGTGGGCGCAGAGGTCACCGAGCTGATGGCCAAGCTGGAGGCCGAAGGCGAGTTCGCCGAGCAGCTGTTCGTGCACGGCCTCGGCGTGCAGACCGCCGAGGGCCTCGCGGAGTGGCTGCACTACGAGGTCAGGCGCATGCTCGACATTCCACTGACTCAGGGACGGCGCTATTCGTGGGGCTACCCGGCGGTGCCGGAGCAGTCCGAGCACCTGAAGGTGCAGAAGCTGCTCGACCTGCAGCGGATCGGCATGACCATCACCGACGGCTACGCCCCCGAGCCCGAGCAGTCGACGCTCGCGCTGATCGCCCACCACCCGCAGGCGATCTACTTCGGCACGCGCCAGGGGCGCCTGCTGCCCGATGGCTCACCGGACGACGTCATCCGCGGCTCCAACCGCGACCCTTCGCTGTTCGGCGAGATCGCCGACGACGATCCCCCGGACGGCGCGATCGAAGCAGAGGATGAGCCGGCGATGGCGGGCTAGCGCGAGAAAGGGCGCCGCGAGCGGCTCAGCTCAGGCGCTCGGCCCTATGCGCGGCGAGCGCGTGTGCGCGCATGCTGGGCTGGGCTTCGGCCATCGCAAGGACCTCCTCGCCGGACAGCGGCTTGGCGAAGTGAAAGCCCTGCCCGAAGTCGCATTGGACGCCGCGCAGGCGTTGCAGTTGGTCGGGGTTCTCGATTCCCTCGGCGACCGGCTTGAGCTTGAAGATGCGGGCGAGCTGGATGATCGCTTCGGTCAGCTCGGCGACCTCGGGGTTGGGGTCGGCGAGGAACGAGCGGTCGATCTTGAGGATGTCGACGGGGAGCTGGCGGATGTAGTTGAGCGAGGAGTAGCCGGTGCCGAAGTCGTCGATCGCGAGTTTCACTCCGAGCTCGCGCAATTCGTGCAGGCGCATCAGGCTGACCTCCATGTCCTGCATCATCACGCTCTCGGTCAGCTCGAGCGTGAGGCTGCCGGGGACGATGCCGGTTTCGAGCAGGATCGCGCGAACCTCCTCGATCAGCTCGGGGCGCTGCAGCTGGCAGGCGGAGAGGTTGACGGCCATCGACAGCGCGGGCACGCGCGGACAGGCCTGCTGCATGCGCGCGGCCCAGGCGCACGCTTCGGAGAGGATGTGGCGTCCGACGGGCACGATCAGCCCGGTGTCCTCGAGCAACGGAACGAACTCGAGCGGCGCGACGGTGCCACGAGTTGGGTGCTCCCAGCGCATCAGCGCCTCCATCCCGGCCATGTCGCCGCGCTCGAGATCCATGATCGGCTGGTAGCGAAGCGTGAACTCGCCCGCGTCGAGCGCGCGCTGCAGGTCTGCCTTCAGCTCCAGCCGCTCGAGCGCCCGGGCGTGCATCTCCGGCTGAAACAGCTGGTAGCGGCGCTTGCCGTTCTCCTTGGCCATGTACATCGCGGCGTCGGCGTTGCTGAGCAGCTCCTCGGCGGCGCCGCCGGATGTCATCCCTGGACGGCTGAAGGCGATCCCGACGCTGACCGCGACCGTGACGTTGCGCCCGTCGAGCGTCATCGTGGCCTGCAGCGCATCCATCACGCGCTGGGCGATCTCGACGGCCTGCAGCTCGCTCTCGGCATCGTGGATGAGGACCGCGAACTCGTCGCCGCCCAGTCGCGCAGCGGTGTCGACCGTGCGCATGCAGTCCTCGAGGCGGCTGGCGACCTCTCGCAGCACCATGTCGCCGACCGCATGTCCGAGGCCGTCGTTGACGTTCTTGAAGTCATCGAGGTCGAGGAACAGCACGGCCACCGGCAGGCGATCGCGGCGCTGGCCGGCGAGCGCGTGCGCTACGCGATTGCGAAACAGCGCGCGGTTGGGCAGCCCGGTGAGGGGATCGTGGAGCGCCTGGTGGCGGAGCTCGGCCTCGGCGCGCTCCTCTGTCAAGGTCACCATTTCACGCCCGAGCTCCTCGTTGCGGCGGAAGATGCCGTCCATGCGCAGGAGCACGAGCGCGAACATCGCGGCGGAGGCGCCGACGAGCACGTACAGGTCATAGGCCTCGTGCAGCGCGGCGCGCATGACGATCAGCAGCGGCACGGTGAGGCTCGCGCACGCGAGCAGCGCGAGGCGCGCGCGCGTGAGGCGGCCGTCGACCTCGGGGCCGGGCTCGGACAGCAGGCGCATCGAGGGGTGCAGCGCAGCGGCGCCGAGCAGCGCGTAGTAGGTGGCCCAGCCGGTGTCGAGCACACCGCCGGTGGTGTGCCCGCCGCCGAGCAGCTTCCACCCGTAGAGGGCGTCGCTGAGCAGCAGCACGGCGGCGGCGGACAGCAGGAAGGCGAACGCGGGCTCGCGACGGTGGGCGCCGGCGGCGAGACGAGCGACGACGCCGAGCACGAGGATGTCCATCAGCGGATAGGCGACGGACGTGAGCCTGCCGAGCAGCGACAGCGTGTGATTGTCGAAGTACGGCGCGATCAGGTAGACCCACAGCAGCGTCGCCAGCGCGAGCGTCACGATCAGCGCATCGATCAGGCCGCTGCGGTCGCGCTTCTCGCCGCGTTCGCGGATCAACAGCACCATGCCGACGACGAGGAACGGGTAGAAGGCGAGGTGGAAGGCGTCGGCGACGGAGGGGAACGGCATCGCGCTGCCGAACAGCCGTTCGTAGTTGTACGCGAGCACGTCGCTGGTGACGAACAGGCCCTGCCCGACGGCCAACAGGTACAGCGGCAGACGGCTGCGCGCGGAGTTGCTCCTGGCGGCGAGGATCAGCGCGGCGACGCTCGAGCCCCCGATCAGGTTGAACACGAGCCCGCTCTTCATCCAGCCGGGGCCGGAGAGGTGCGCGAGCGCGTAGGCGCCGGTCAGGATCGCGGTTGCTAGAAGGTAGATCCACCACGCGCGCGGGAGCAGGCGTGCGCGCTCGGCGCTCGGACCGGCGCCGACGGCGAGCGTGTCGCTGGTGACGGGGAAGTCCACGACGCGCATGGCCTCACGCTCGACCGGAGATGGTCGAGCTCGTGCTGCGAGCCCGGAGGACCTCCGTGTCGGGGCGCGGCCCTCGCAGCCGCACGAGCTCAGCGCGTACCAGACGCGTATCGATCAGGCGTGCGCAGGTCGCCGTCGGCCAGCCATCACGGACATGAGGATGGGCGTTGTTTTTCCTCGGAAAAGCCGGCAGTGAGCTCCGCACGGCATTCGTATCGGCCGAATGGCGCGCAAACTGAACGTTTGCAAGCGGTTTAGGACTCTTCGCGCGGAGGCGGGCGGAACAGGATCCGCTTGACCTCGCCCGCGGAGCCGCCGCCGAGGCGCAGCGCGGTCTGAAAGCCCTCGCCTCCGAGCTCGCCGGCGTCGAGCGCCCGGCGCAGCTCGTTGAGCGCGGCGAGGTCCTCCTCGCGAACCTGCTCGCGCGCGGTCTCGAGCAGGATCAGGTGCCGCGGCCGTTTCAGCGCGGCGGCGATGCGCACGAACGGCTCGCGCTCTGAAGCGTCGAGGCCGTCGAGTGCGATCACGACCGTCTCGCGACTCTCCAGGCGCTTGGACACGGCTGCCGCGAGCAGCTCCTGTGCGCGCGCGTCGAGATCCTCCTCGGCCACGCGCCCGGCGAGCAGCGCGCGAACCTTGTCCAGCGACAGCAGGCTCGCGCGGTCCTCGATCAGGCGGTCGAGGAAGCGCTCGCGCTCCTGCGCGGAGGCGGAGGCGACGACGAGCAGGCTGCCGGGCGAGTAGCGCAGGCGGTCGGTGGGCGCGAGCAAACGACAGTGCACGGTGACGTCCGCCGGACGCGGCGGCGCCCCGTCGCGACGCGGACGGTCCGAGGACCATCCGCCGCGCTCGTCGTCTGAGATCTTGACGCTGCGCGCCGGTGGTCTGCTGGCCATGCCCCCATCATGCCCTAAACGGCACGGTGGGCGCCGAGCAGCGCGAGCTTGGCCGCCCGATCGAGGCGCTTGATCCGCGCCTCCTCGCGCATCGCGGCGCTGCGATCGGCCATCGGCAGCACGAGCTCGAGCTCGACGGGCAGGCGACTGGCGGTGTAGCGGCTGGCCTTGCCGGCGCGGTGACGCTCGAGGCGCCTTGAGACGTCGGTGCTCCAGCCGGTGTAGAGCGAGCCGTCGGCGCAGCGCAGCATGTACACCCACGCCTCGCTCATCGCCGCTGCAGGCGTCTAGCGCTCGGCGCTCGCGACGGAGTTGGCGTGCCGGGCGCCAGCGGCGCTCGGCAGCGGCCCCAGCTTGATCGGGGCCGCGTGCATCGCGCGCAGGCGCACCTCGCGCCAGGAGAGGCCCTCGTTGACGAGCGCGGGCAGCCCCATCAACAGCGCTGTCAGGAGCTCGACCGCCTGCAGGACGATGCCGTAGGCGATCGCGTCGGCGGTGGCGACGTGGTAGGCGCCGGCCAGCACCGCCACGCACGCGGCCTGGAACACGCCTACGTTCGCGGGCGTGAGCGGGACCGCGGCGGTCACGTTGACCGCGAACAGCACCCCGGCGGCCGCAGCGGCGCTGGCGTGCGGGTCCAGTCCGAGCGCGAGCAGCAACAGCCAGCACGAGAGCCACTGCAGCGTCCAGGCGCCGAGCTGGGCGAGCGTCGCGAGCGCGGCGCGGCGCGGCTTGGCGAACACGCGCAGCCCGTCGTGCAGACGCGCGAGCGCACGATGCGCGGCGGCGAGCAGCGCGTGCATCGGTCGCGAGCGCGACAGTGCGTCTGGCGTCGCGAGCACCGAGGCAAAGATGAGCGCGATCAGTGCCAGCAGCGGCGCAAGCGCGATCACGAGCAGGATGCGATCGTGCCGGTCGAGCACGCTGACGCTCGACAGCGCGACGCCGCCGAGGACCGTCAGCGCGAGCAGGTTGAGCAGCGTCTGCGAGACGATCGTGCCGAGCACCACCGGGAGCGTCTCGCGGGCGCGCCCGATGCGCCGCGCGACGATCAGGGCGCGCGAGGGCTCACCGAGGCGCGCTGGCAGCGTCGCGGACATGAGCACGCCGATGAACGTGCCCTGCATCGCGTCGCGGCGTTTCGCGCGCCGCCATGTCGGCGCGGCGGCGAGGATCGAGTGCCACGAGAGAGCGCGCGCGAACATCGCGGCGCACATCAGCGCGAGGCAGGCGGCGATCAGGCCGGGCTTTGATCCGAGCAGCGTCGCGGCGACGCGGGTGAGGCCGACGCGCTGCAGGACGAGCGCGCCGAGCGCGGCACCGGCGAGCGAGCTGACGGCGAGGCCTGCGCGGCGCAGCGTGCGCAGGCGTCGCGGGCGCCCGACCAGCGGCGGCCCGGCGGGCAGTAGCGAGGGCAGCCGTTCGGCGGGCACGCGCGGCTTCAGGTCCGCGGGCGCGAGGCCGTGGCGGACAGCAAAGCGAGCGAGGCTCGTGGCGGGGGCGCCGACGGCGATCGCCTGCTCGTAGCAGTCGAGCACTTCGGCGGCGACGTGCGGCCAGGCGAAGCGCTCGGCGCGCTCGCGCGCGGCGAGCGCCATCTGCGCGCGCAGGCGCTCGTCGAGCGCGAGCCGGCGCAGCGCCTCGGCGAGCGCGAGCGCATCCCCGGCGGCGACAAGCAGGCCGTCGCGACCGTCGCGCACGACATCGCGGTAGCCGGGGATGTCGGAGGCGACGACGGGCGTGGCGGCGGCGAAGGCCTCGGTGAGCACCATGCCGAAGCTCTCGCCGTGCAGCGACGGTGCGCACAGCACCTCCGCGCGCGCGAGCTCGTCGAGCTTTCGCTCCTCGGAGACCTTGCCGAGCGCGTGCACGCCGCGATCGTCGAGCATCATGTGCGCGACCTCCTCTGCGCTCGCACCGACGAGCGTGAGCGTCGCGGGGATCTGGTCGCGCAGCGCCTCGAACGCGCGCAGCAGCACCGGCAGCCCCTTGCGTTCGACGGCCTGTCCGATGAACAGGATGCGCAGCCGGCGCTGGGCGATGCCCGTGGCGGCATCACTCGATCGCTCGCCGTCATGCGCGTGGGCGGGCTCATCGGCGGCGACGAGCTCGGCGGCGTCTGGGATGTGCACGCCGTTGGGGATGACGCGGTAGCGCCCGCCGAAGAAGCGCCGTGCGGTCCATGCGGCGGCGTCGGAGACGGCTATGCGCGCGTGCAGGTGGTTCATGCGCAGGCGACCGCCGAGCGGGCCCGCGGCGAGACCGTTGGTGAGCACGTTCTCGGAGAAGGTGTGGAAGGTGCCGACGAGCGGGAGCTCGCGGACGCTGCAGAGAGCGTCCCAGGAGACGAGCGGGACGACGGGCTCGTGGATGTGGACGACGTCGTAGCCGCCGTCGCGCAGCTCGCGGCGCATCGTGCGCACGGCATTGGGGGCGATTGAAAGGTTCGAGACGGCGCCGTTGGCGGGCAGCCCGACGGTGCGCCCGAGCGAGACGAACTCCTCGCCGACGCTCCGCGGTTGCGGGCGCGCGCCGCGGTGCAGGCGCACGGCGAGCTCATCGTCGGGGTCAAACGGCGCGATTATGCGCGTTTCGTGCCCGGCCGCGCTCAGCTCGGAAGCGAGCGCATCTATGTGGCGCGCGACGCCACCTGGGTAGGTCCACGAGTACGGCGAGACGAGCGCAATCCGCACGGGGTCCTACTCTACCCGGCGAGCGAGCGCGATCCCGGCGCGAGCGAGCTGCGGTGCGATAATCGGGCGCATGAGCGGGCGTCGCTTCGTCAAGTACACGTTCCTGAAGCTCGACCCGGCGTGGCGTCGGCGCGAAAGCGAGCAGCGCGCGCAGGACAAGCGCGAGTTCGCGGCCGCGTGCGAGGACTTCGCCGACGGACACCAGCTGCAGGCTTTCTCGCTCGTCGGCACGCGCGGCGACGCCGAGCTGCTGCTGATCTCAGAGGCGGAGAACCTCGACCGCATCCACGAGTTCCACGTCGTGCTCGCGCAGAGCGGGCTGATGCAGTGGGCGCAGATCCCCCACTCGTTCCTGGGGATGCGCAAGAGCTCTGAATACTCCGAGGACGAGCGCCTGGTGGCGCGCGGCTTTCGCGGCAAGTACGTGTTCGTGTATCCGTTCGTGAAGTCGCGCGAGTGGTACGCGCTGCCCGCCGAGGAGCGCTGGCAGATCATGCAGGGCCACATCCAGGTCGGGCGCGAATACCCCGGCGTCGACAACCACACGACCTACTCGTTCGGCCTCGACGACCAGGAGTTCGTCGTCGCGTTCGACACCGACGATGTCGGCACGTTCCTGGATCTCGTGCAGCGGCTGCGCACGACGGAGGCCTCGCGCTACACCGTGCGCGACACCCCCAGCTTCACCTGCCTGGCGATGTCGCTCGAGCGCGCATTGAACGCGCTCGACGGCGAGCCCGTCGCGCTCGAGGCACTCCCCGCTGCCTAAGCGCGCCCTCGCCGACCTGCGCGCGTCGGACCCGGTGCTGGCGGGGCTGATCGACGCGGTCGGCCCGCTCGGCGACTCGCGTGACGGGCCGGGGCGGGCGGGGATCGAATCCAAGGACCATTACGGTGCGCTCGTGCGCTCGATCACGGGCCAGCAGCTCTCGGTGCTGGCCGCGCGGGCGATCTACGGGCGGCTGACCGCACGTTTCGACGGGCGGCCGCCGACACCGGCTGAGATCCTCGCCGACGATCCCGAAGAGCTGCGCGCCGCCGCGGGCCTCTCGCGCGCGAAGGTCAGCTACCTGCGCTCGCTCGCCGAGCACGTGATCTCGGGCGAGCTCGAGCTCGAGCGGCTCGACAGTCTCAGCGACGAGGACGTGATCGCCGAGCTCGTCGCCGTCAAGGGGCTCGGCCTGTGGACGGCGCAGATGTTCCTGATGTTCCACCTGGGGCGCCCCGACGTGCTGCCGGTGGGAGACCTCGGCATCCGCCGCGCGATCGAACGCGCATACGCCCTCGAGGACCTCCCCGATGCGCCGACGATGGAGGCGATCGCCGAGCCTTGGCGCCCTCACCGCACGCTCGCGTGCCGGTATCTGTGGCGCTCGCTGCAGAACGAGCCCGCCTAAGAAGCTGTCTCAATACCTCCGGGCCGGGAGGGGTTTGGTTGGGCCGGTCGAACTTTCTGGGTGACATAACCCGGCGAGGAGGTGCCTATGGCGGGCTCGGTTTGGCGGGTGCGGGACGAGTTGTGGGAGGCGGTGGAGCCGCTTCTCCCGGAGCATCGTCCTGATCCCCGCGGTGGCCGTCCGCGAGTGGATGACCGTGTCTGTTTCAACGCGATCGTGTTTGTCTTGTTCACGGGGATCGCCTGGCGTCATCTGCCGGCCGAGCTGGGGTGTTCTCCAGCAACGGCACACCGGCGTCTATCGGAGTGGCAGTCCCAAGGCGTGTGGCAGCGTCTGCATCGTGAGCTTTTGCGCCGGCTGAACGCCGCCGGGCGGATCGACTGGTCAACCTCCGTGGTTGACGGCAGTCATGTTCGTGCCCTTTTGGGGGGCTCCACACGGGCCCCTCGCCAGTTGACCGTGCCCGGGCCGGCTCAAAGCATCATCTGATCACCGACTCCAGCGGCATTCCGCTCGCGATCAGCCTGACCGGCGGTCACCGCAACGACGTCACCCAGCTGTTGCTCTTGGTCGATGGTGTTGGCCCGGTGACCGGCAGGCCGGGGCGTCCGCGAAGACGCGCCGAGCGGCTGCTCGCCGACCGGGGCTATGACCACGACAAGTACCGTCGCGAGCTGTGGGCGCGGGGCGTGAAGCCCGTGATCGCCAGGCGCAGCACCATGCATGGCTCTCACTTGGGCAAAGAACGCTGGGTCGTTGAGCGAACCTTCGCGTGGCTCCACAATCTGCGGCGACTGCGAATCCGCTACGAGCGCGACCCCGAACTGCACATGGCGTTCATGCTGCTCGGCTGCGCCGTGGTCTGCCAGCGCAAGCTCGCCGCCTGAGCGCCCTTAGCCCAGCTCGCTATCTTCATCTTCAACATCGAAGGCCTGACGGCCATACTGGTCGGGGATCCAGCCCCAACCCCAGATCGGGGCCGGCATCTTGGGCACGATCCCGTACTCCTCCAGCGGATCGCCCTTCTCTGCTTCGACGGTGCACCGGTGGCGCCAGTTATCGCCGAGGTCAAAGACGTACTCGAACTCCTCGCCCGGGCTGACCTCCTTGGCCACCTTCAGCTTCGCGTGATCCAGCCACACCAGTTCGGGTCCGAACGAGTCGTCGGGATATCCGATCAGACGGCCGTCCTTGAGCTCGAAGTTGTGCAGATGAGAAAGGTCCCACCGCGCAAACGCCGCGTCGATCGCCTCCGCGAACTGCTCGAAGGTATGCGACGGTCCGACCAGAAAGATCCGCCCCGGCGACGGATCACAGTCGATCCCGCCGCCGCCCAGCAAGTCCACCCGGATCCGCAGCCACGTCCGCACCATGACACGGACAGCCTACCGAGGGTATTGAGACAGCTTCTAAGAGCTGCAGCCGCCGCGCCGGCCACCCAGCACCGATCGGGGCGCCGCCCTGCGCGGGCGGCCCCCTCCTCTACTTCTTCTTCTTCGAGCCCTTCTTCGCCTTCGGTCCGTACTTCTTGCGTGCCTGCTTTTCGCACGCGACGCGCTTGCTCTTCTTCTTCTTGTATTTGCTGCGGCAGCTCTTCAGCGCCTTGGCGAGGTGTTGTGCCCTCGAGAGCTTGTGAACTTTGTTGTGCAGCACGGCGGCGCAGCCGCTCTCGGCGATTTTCGTGGTCACGCTGATGAACGCACCGTTCTGCGCCGTGATTTCCGTCGGCATCGTGAGGGCGAGCTTGCAGAGGTTGTAGTCCGGCGCCAGCTTCGTGTTGGGTGTCAGCGCCGAGTGCGGGCCGGTCGGGAAGATCGATTCGAACTTCGTGAACGGCGCGTCCGGACTCGTTTCGAACCTCGAGTAGGTGATGCCTTTTTTGATGTCGGTTTTGCCGGTGAGGACCACCGTGATGCCTTCGCCCTGGAGCACGAAGTCGACGTCCGGGAAAGCCGCACCAGCGTGGGAGACGAGATAGGCGGGGCCCATGAGCGGGTATTTGAAGACGGGCGTGTGCACGATTCCTTCACCGATGACCGAGCCTTCGTCGCAGTTCGCCGGGTTCGCGTAAAACGTCTGTTCAGGACACGCTTTCTGGATCGTTTCCAGTCGCGACGGCAGCGCTTCGGGGAGCGTCAGGTCAACCTTGTGGATGTTCGCCTGTCCCAACCCGGGCGTTTCGATCGTGACGTCGAAGCTCGTGCCGTTCGCTTTGCTCCCCTGCGAGCCGACGACGGCCGTGAGCTTGGGAGCGAACGGGAGGGCTGAGCAGCCCGTCACGGGGTAATGATCTTCGATCGGCGAGCTCCCGCCTTCGTATGCGGTGAGCGTGCCTTCGATCTTCAGTTCTTCCCCGCAGTTCGTGGGGTTGAACAGATACGGTTCGTTGCCGGGACGTTCAACCGTGACGCTGAGCGCTTTCAGCTGCGTCGGCACGCCTTTCAGCCTGTTCGGAATGCGCCCGCTGGTCACGGTCGCGGCAGCGGTTTCCTTGTTGACGTTGATCGTCGAGAAGACATTGACCCAGCCGAGGTTGAACGGTCCCGCCTTCGCCAGCGTGGCAGCGAGGAGGCCGTAGGGGCCGGCGCCGTGTGCGCTATTCGCCGTGAGTTCCCCGGTCAGGTAGAGCTTTCCTTCGAGCACGACGGGATCTCCGCCCAAGCCGGAGTAGCTCTTCGTCGTCCCGACCAGACTCGATTCGGGGCACGCATCTTCTTCCGCGACCGCTTCCGGACACGGCGTCACCTGCGAGATCAGCGCCGCGACACCCGGCGGAAGTTTCATGTTGATCGTTTCGATCGCCTGGTTTCCGTCTGGCCGACCGATGTTCACGACAAACGGGGTATCAGCCGCTGCCTGGGTGTTCGTCGGAGCCGCGGCGACGCTGGCGGAGAACGGGAGCGTGCCACCAGGGCACGGCGTGCCTTCCGGACCCGAGGTCGTCGAGATCGGGCTTTCGCTTCCAACCGTTTCGGTCAGTTCTTTGGACGAGCTCGTGAACGTCATCACCGCTGGCTGCGTTTCGCAGTGCGCGAAGGTGGTTTGGGATGCCCGTCCCCCGTTCCACAGATGCAGGGTCAGCGTTTCGAACGGTGCTTGCGGCGTGTTCCTGAAGTAGGAGGTCAGCTGCCCGGTCGCCTGGTTGATTTCGACTTCGCCCGCGAGCTTGACGAGCACTTTGGAGGTCGGTTCTTCGGCGACTATGTACAACACGAGCGGAGACCCAAACGGATCCGTGTCCTGTTCACCGAGGTAAACGCCGCCCGTAAGGTTTTCTTTGAGATCCGGAGAATGAATTTCGACGGACCCGATCTTTGCCTGCCTCGAGCAGCTCGCCACTTCTGGGGGAAGCGGTGCCGCGGTGAACCTCTGCGTCGCGAGTTCCGTCTGCAGGGATGACCCACCTCCCCCGAGGAAGCCTACGGTTTCGGTGCTGCACGTGGCCAGCCCGTTGGCCGCGCCCGGGTTGGCCTGAATGCCTTCCGGCAGGACCAGCTCGGTCGAGCCGACATCGGCCTCCGCTTTCCCTGCATAGCTCGATTCGAGCGTGGCGCTCTGAGGCACCGTCACGTTGACGTTCAGGCCGGTCGGGGTGCTCGCGTCTTCGGTTTCCGTGTTGACGCTGGCGAACGGCGTGAATGGCAAGGCGCCGCAGCCGCTCAGTTCTGTCGCGTTTTCGTTCGGGATTTCGAACAGTCCGCTCGCTGTCGTCGACGGCTGCTCTCCGGCTCCCCTCAACGCAACTCCCCCGAATGGTGTGCTTTCCCCAGCGTTCTCTTCTTTCCACGCTTCCCCTTCGACGGGGCCGATCAGCGTCTCGCACTTGGTCGGCAGCGTCAGGAACGGCAGCGGCTTTACCGATTCGTCGTATTTGAGATCGCAGGGTTCGGCTTTCTCGAATTCGGCATTGCCGTAGCCGAGACACGACCAGCCGCGAGATTGATTGTGCAGCTTGTCGCCAGGCATGCCCCAGAACGTAACCCGGCTACCGAGCACCTGCACGGTCTGCGACGCATAGTGAACGCCGATCGTCACTCCGTAGTCTTCGCCGGTCCGGACGGACGTGTCGAGGGTTATCGGAACGTGGACGATCGAGAAGCCGAATCGCGCTGGCTCACCCGGCGCAGGCGCAAGGTTGAACACGGGGACGATCGCCGTGTCCAGGTGCTGGACAAACGCGGGATTGTTGAACTCGACGCTCGCTACGCCCACCACCGTGTCGTTCGGACAGTCGTTGGCCCCGCCTTCGACTGCTGACCCAAAGTCGACGTCCGGACACTGCGGTACGGCGTTCACATCCCCGATCAGGCCGGCCGGAAGCTTGAAGCTGAGGTTCTTCTCGAGTGCCGGTGCCTGCGGGAAGAGCTCCGTCTTCGTGCCCGTGATCTCCGGTTCGTAGGTCTCATTCAAATCGAACGCGGTCGTCAGCTGAAACGGGTGAGACCCAGTTTCGGAGTCGAGCCCGAACCCGGCGTTTTCGGCACGCATTTCGTAAGCTTCCACGCCAAACGTCGTCGGCTCGCCATTGATTTTGAGCGCGCGTTCGAGCGTCGCGACTTCCGTCACACCTCCACCTTTGACGGTAACCGTGTTTTTTGGTTCCGTCGGAGCTGTGTCGCTTACCAACACCTTGATTTCAAGTTTCAATTCTTCGTAGGGCGGAAGCTTCCCGACGAACGTGCATTCGATGTGCCCACCAGCAGATTGAGGGCAGGTGAGCGTGCCCTTTCTCGCGTCGATCAGCTGTTCGCGTGCGGGGTTTTCTGTCCCGGTGCCGGGAAATGTCGGCGCTTCGCTCTTGACGACTTCGGTAGCAATCACGTTGGGTGGCAGGGTGTCGTTGATCGTCACCTTGTTGGCGGCGCCGTTCACTTCGGCATCACCGAGGTCGCTGGCGTTGACGACGATTACCGCTTCCGCCGGGATGACTTCCCCCTTCGGGCCGGTTTTGGCGAGGGGAAGATTGGTGGGCTCGGAGCGAGATTCGAGCGCCCAGTACGGAGCCGGTTCTGGGGAGGGCGCTTCCGCTGCGAGCGCCGGCGCTGCGAAAACGAACATGCTCAGCAGAGCACCGATGAGTATCACTGCGCGTGCCAGCTCGCGCGACCTTCGATCGAGTGCTCGAGTCGCCATCATCATCCCTTGCCCTTGCCCTTGCTGGAGCTCTTCTTCTTCGGACCATATTTGCTCTTGGCCTTCTTTTCACAGGCGACACGCTTGGTCTTGCTCTTGTCCTTGCGACAGAGCTTCATCGCTTTCGCGAACTTCTGCGCGCGCGTCAGTGGCTTCGGGGGCGTCTTGACTACCTTCTTCCCGAGCACTTCCTGCTTGGGTGCCGCGAGGTTGCCCGCAGTGAAGGGCACGACTTCGGGCGAGAGCACGCTGGAAGTCGACGGTGCGACCCCTTGGCAGCCTTCACTTTCGCCGCAGCTCGTTGGGGCCGATTTGAGCGCGGCCGGGCACGACCCTTCGCCTTCGCACACGTGTGCGTCGTAGACGTCGAAGTTGCTGTCCTGATCCTGCGGCGCCAGCTGAGCCGCTGTGAGGAAGAACGCGTCGTTGCCATCTTCGCTTGCGTCGAGGAACGCCGATTCGTGTTCGGATGTCCCCGACGAGATC
This sequence comes from uncultured Solirubrobacteraceae bacterium, assembly GCA_963759265.1. Taxonomy (GTDB): domain Bacteria; phylum Actinomycetota; class Thermoleophilia; order Solirubrobacterales; family Solirubrobacteraceae; genus Palsa-744. Next base: position 1,629,572 of record CAVWYR010000001.1, on the reverse strand, counting down.
AGCCCGACGCAACCACCTTCGCTTTGGCAGCCGCCCGTCGTTCCAGCCTCGTACTCGTAGACGTTCTCGACGCCGACTTCGAGTTCCTGTCCCTTCGTCGTGTGCTCCATCTTGGTTCGCTGTTCGCCAGGCACAGACCCGGCCGGCAGTAGCGGATCCGCGCTGTTGAAGAACAGGCGGCCGCTATCGGACAGGTAGCGAGACTGATAGGGCGAGGTCGTGGTGTTGATCGGATCCCAGCCGGGGACGCTGGCGGACAGCCAGTGATCGGCTCCCCGTTCGGCCCATGATTCCTGGCGGTCGACAACGAGCGTCAGCCCTTCGCCGTCTGCGACCTTGGTGTCGAGGACTCCGGTCGGCCGTGCTCCACTGGGGTTGCACGACGCACACACGAGGTGTCCGCTGTGAGCGTTGTAGAGATAAACCTCCTCGTCGGCGTGGAGGCCAGTGGCTTCGTCCTGATCGATGTTGTCGTATCCTGTCAGACGCCTGTTGGACATGAACGCCAGGAAGCGACCGTTTGGCGAAACCCGCGCCGTCATGTACAGGAGGTTGTCGCTCGGTACATCTAGGGCCGGCAGATCTTCCTGGGATACCATCGCGACGAGCTTTGCCGGTTCCCATTCGCTGACCGATTCGTTGTAGTGGCGCACGTAGAGGTTGCACGTCGTCCCTGCAGGGCGCTGCGAGGCAGTGTCTGAGCAGTGCCCACGGGTAGCGCCCGGGCTCAGGGCACCGTCAGCGAGGAAGTAGACGTTGGCTCCGTCTTCTTCTTCTTCCTGGTTTTCGCTCGCGCCGATGACGCCGTCCCCCTCAGGCGGTGTGAGCAGGCCGGCACCAGCTTCGGGTGTCAAGTCCGTGATCGTCACCGAGAGGTGGCCGCCGACTTCTTGCAGTTCGGCTACGTAGAGATCTGGCGCAGTGCTGGTCGCGTGCGAATTCGAGGTCAGCTGCGCGTTGTCGGTGAAGTACACCTTCGAACCGCTCGCGTTGGCCGTCTGGAAGGTCGCGACATCCGCTTCGTTTTCCGAGAGGGCGACGGTTTCATGCAGTTTTGCGTCGCGCACAAACAGCTGCACCCCGCCCACGGAGGGCGTCCGTGACCAGAATACGAGGTTGCCATCGCTGGAGATCGCGTTTCTGACGTCCAGTCTTCTGGTTTGATTTGACCCCCCTGAGCCCAAACCAGCTTGCGGTGCCGGTACGAGCGTCTGGTTGCCCGGCAGGAGACTGATCGGCTGGAGCGTGCCTTCGCCGTTTTCACGGGTTTCCTCTGTTCTGGTGCCGTTCCCTGCCCACTCATAGAGTCCTGGCGCGGCGGTGGTCCGTTCCGAGGTTAGGACTACGTGGCTCAGGTCGGACGTGGCCCCCTGGATGTAGACCCCCAGTTCGGCTGGGTATTCAACACCGAATTCCTTGCCCGGCGCGTTTAGTTTCGTCACGAGCGGGAGAAAGCCGGCGTTCGGGCGCGGCGTCATTGCTTCGCCGTTAGCCTTGGCTACTTCGAAGTCCTTTTCCTCCATCGCGGACGCTGCAGCCGTCAGTGGTAGATCGGCCCGAAGGTACGGAGTGTTTTCCTGTCTTTCTTCGGCTTCGATCGGGGGCGAGAGGGGCGGGGACTCGAACGGACCGGACTCGGCACGCCAGGGCTCGACGAGCGCGAGTGCGAGGTCGGATGAGAAGAACTGATACTCGGGCGGTAGCCCTGGGTTGGTCCCACTTCCTGTGCTGTTGGGGGTCGCGATGTCCTGCGATTCCCACGGTTCTTCGCCTCCCGGATGATCGCGCGTCGAGAGGATTTGGGTCGGTTCCGGGCCGCGGTTGCCTTCGGGCGCCGCTCCGGCGGGCATCGGCCCATCGGCCACGTAGGTGATGGCACCGCCGTTCGCGGCTGCCTGGATCGCCCCGCGTTCTTTGGTAATCGCTTCAGGTTCCGCCCCGTCCTTTTCCGGCGGCGAGACCATTTCCCAGGCACGACCGTCCGGCAAGGCCCCGAGGGTCTGGATCACGTTGAAGGTGGCTTCTGGGCTCTGGACGCGGCCCTGGGCGTTTTCCGCCACCACACGGTATCGGTAGGCGCCGGGCGCCAGATTCGGGAGATTCGCGGCGACCTCCTGTCCACCGTAGCCGGCCGGGAGGGCGACCGGCACGGTGCTCGTGCACCTGGACGGTTCCGTGGCGCAGGTGCCGGTCCCGTATTCGAAGTAGACATGGGCTTCTGAGCCTGCGGCGCTCACCTGCGCCGTCAGCGTTCTGACGCCGTTTTCGAGGGTTTCGGACAGGCTGCCCGTGCTCGGCTTTCCGGGAGGTTCGAGCTCGAACACATCCACCCTGTTCGACGCTCCGTCTGTGACGTACACGGTTCCGGTCGCGGGATCGACAGCGATGCCTTCCCCTTCCTTCAGGCCGGGAGCGCTGAACCGCTGGATCAGCTTCCCTTCGCCCGTGGCTTCGCTACCTTCGCCTTCCGCCGGGCTAAAGGCCGATATCGACGTCGTCGGTTCCCCTGCAACACTTTGCACACCCGTCACATAGACGTCGTTTTCTTCATCGACATTATTTTCGGACACGTAAGCCGGGTTCACGGCGACGGCCCTGCTGGCTTCGTAGTCCAGCTCGTGAACCAGGACGTCGCCGGTGCCGGCCGCGAGCTTGGCGATCACCCCGAGCCCTTCTTCATCGAGTTCTTCCAGCAACCCTTTGACCGCCGGGTTTCCGCCAGCTTCTTCTGCGTTGGTTTCCGTACCGGCGTAGAAGTTATCGTGGGAATCGACGGCGAACGCGGGCCTCTCCAGTTCTTGGTCGAAGCCCGCCTGCACGGACGCGCCCGCCACGCCTTCGTTCACTTCGGCGTCGTTGAGCTCGCTGATCCTGCCATCTGCCTGGTAGACGAAGACATTCCCGCTAGGGTCGACCGCCACGCCGTCAATCGGTTCCTTGAACGTACGAGGACCGCCCACCGGCTTCAGTTCTGCGTTGAACTTGTAGAGCTCGGCGTCGTTCGCTGGATTGGCTTCGGCTTTTTTGCTCTGGGTTTTGGTCCCGCCGACCACGTAGACATCGCCCAGCGAAGGATCGCCTGTGCACGGTTTCGATTCGCTTGTGCAGTTATCGACCGCGATCTGCTCCGCCAGCGGGACTTTCGCCTGCGCCGGCTTGAAGCCTCCCCCTTCCACCGCATCTTGCAGCGGGGTCTCGCCGACGAGCCTACCTTCGCTGAGCACCGGCTGAAAGCCCTCGACCCGACCGTTTTCGCGATCGGACACGTAGACATCGCCGCTCGCGGCGTTGGCGCCTACGCCGGTCGGGTGAAAGAACTGACCCGCTCCGGTCCCCAGAGAGCCAAACGTGAAGCTGAAGATGTGCTGACGTTGCCCCGCGGCCAGCGCCTGCGCGCTGAACATCAGCAGGACACCGAGGGCCACGCACAGGATCGCGGCCGACCGGCGGGCGTACAGGCGCCGCCGTGCTACGGCTGCGCCCGACGCGCGTGGCGCGTGCCCCACCGAACCGCGCTGCATGCCAGAGCGACGACCCTCGCCGACGCCGATCGCTGTGCTCACTGCTGCTCCCTCTCCATGCTCGCTTGCCACCCGTCCATGGGACGTCTCCCCGACTTGCTCTGACTCGAGTGTACCGATCGGCGGATGCGTGTCAAGCAGGAACGGGCGAGCTACTACGTCTGCGGTACGTGCGCCCGCGCGGGATTCATTCGCCACGGCGTGGGGGCGCTCGCACCGCTGCTCGGCCTCGAGCCACCCCGAACAGACGGCGGGCGCGGAGCCAATATTGGCGCCGCGCCCGCTTTGACCGTCTGTCGGTAGCGAACTAGCTACCGCTTTGCTCCTTACTGCCTACGACTACTAGGACCTAACTTCGACGGCGGGCGTCGTGACGACCGCTGCGCCACCACCGACCTGCTCGTTCGACGGGAACGGTCCGACCCAACCTGATTCGGTCAGTGCTTCCGTACCCAGGTCCTGTTCGCCCTTGCCTGCTTCGAACAGGATGGTGCTGTTCGCGCTGAACACGTTGACGCTGCCTGACGTGTACGCACCGCTGATCGTGCCAAGCGTCCTCAAGAAGACGACTCCGGCACAGTTGAATTCAGCCTGGTAGGGCTGGTGTTCTGAGCTTTCCAGGTCGACCCAGACTTCACCGACGGCTGGTTCGCCACCGCTCGGGCCTTTTTCACCGTGGTCGATCAGTTTGTTGTCGAGCAGGTTCGTGATGATCACGCCTGATTTACCCGACGGCGTGCTGTCCGGGCCGGCGCTTTCGCACGGGAGGGTTTCGAATTCACAGCCGGTGAACGTGACACGCTCGGTGCTCGTTTTCGGTCCGTTGAGTTCGCCCGCTGTCGTGCTGGCTTTACACTTGACCGCGCCCGACCCGAGGTCCGGCGTCGTCAGGACTGCTTCACCAGTGCTCGCGGTGAATTTGGGGCCAGCAACTTTTTCGAATTTGCCCTTGCCGGGTTTCGCCAGCACGGTGCAGGTACCGCTCGTGTATTTGCCTTTCTTTTTGGCAACACAGAGGTTGAGCGGGGAGAGTTCCGCCTTGCCTTTCTTCGTGACTTTGGTTTTGCAACCGGCGGCGTATTTGCCGTTCTTCTTGGCAACACAGCTGTAGTACGTCCCGGCCGAGGCGCTCGACGCGGCCATCGCGCTAATCGCGAAGGCAGCCAGCGCGGCCACGACGCAAAGCCCAAACATGCTCTTGCGTTTCATCTGTTCACTGCTCCTTTTCCCTCTAGGAATAGAACGACCGACCCCAAGTTTCCCCTCTTCGAGGTGAATTCCCTCGAAGCCAGTCATACCGTCAGCTGGATCTCCAGCCCTCGGCTCTGTACACCTGACCTTGCCAGAAAACATCTCCTGAGTCAAGGTCAAGCCCCAACGGCGTCGAGGCGCTCCGCTCGCTACCTCCCAACGGAAGATCGAACCATGCCGGAGGCCTGGGCAATCCGCACCCCTCTGCGACGCTTGACATCATGTCGCGGCGACCGTACCACAGCGGCCGCTCCGTAGTCAACCCTGTTGCGTCAACCGTGGGTCTCAGCGCACCCGCTGCACAACGACGGTGCGGTCGGCCTCGGCGACGATCTCCCAGCCCGGCGTGCCCTCGCCGCGGAAGCGACGCACGACGAGCGCGGTCGGTCCCGGAAGTCCCCGCCCACGGGGCTCGCCCGCCCGCGCGTCGTGGAAGACGACGCGCCCGCCGCGGGCAACGAACGGCTGCCACGACGACCAGTCGAGCTCACATCCGGCTTCGGAGTGATCGCCGTCGATGAACACGAGGTCCACCTCGCCCGCCCAGCGGGCGGCGACCTCGTGCGAGAGCGCGACGTGCCAGCTCACGCTCGGAGCCGCCTCGCCGCGCCGGCGCAGCGCGTTCGCCACGGTCTGGCGCGTGGCCCACTCGCTCGCGCCCCAGCCGCTCGGCAGAGCATCGGGATGCGTACCGAAGGGATCGATCAGATGCAGTTCGGAATCGGGCGCGAGCGCCTCGACCAGCACGAGCGCCGAGGCGCCCTCATACACGCCGATCTCGACCACCCGCCGCGCGTCGCGGGCGGCGTCGAGCAGCACGCGCGCGTCCTCGCCGGAATGCATCGTGCGCGGCGGGATCAGACCGACCCCGAGCGCCACCGCGCGCAGTCGCACGTCGTCTCGCAGACGCGCGGGCGTCAGGCTGCGAAGCGCTTGGGGCAGGATCGCCACGGCGGGAGCACCTGTAGGCGGCGGCCCGGCGGGATCGACCCGCGAGCACCACCACTCAGACGGCTGAGACCTGCTCCTCCTCGGCCACGCGGAACGACGAGCCGCAGCCGCAGGCCGCGACCACGTTGGGATTGTTGACCTTGAAGCCCGCGCCCTGAAGGCTCTCCTCGTAGTCGATCGTCGAGCCGCGCACGAACTGCAGGCTCTCGCCGTCGACGAGCAGCTTCAGACCGTGGCTCTCGAACACGACGTCGCTGTCGCGCTGCTCGTCGAATGCCAGCTGGTACTGAAAGCCCGAGCAGCCCCCACCGCGCACGCCCACGCGCAGGCCGGCCACGCTCGCGTCCGCCTGCTGAGAGGCCAGAAACTCATGAACCTTCTCGGCGCCCTTGTCGGTGATCTCGATCATCGCTTCGCTCCTGTCGACTGACTCCAAGACTTTCCAAAGTATAGCGGTCCCCGGCGCGCGCCAGCGGCGAGCGTGCGTGGCACAGAACGTGCGCGCAGAGCTTCGCGTAGACCTTCTAACCTTGAGTCCGCATGCCGTCTCCCGAGGACATCAAGCAGCGCATCGAGACCGCTATCGCGGGTGCGCACGCCGACGTCGAGGACTACAGCGGAGGCGGCGACCACTTCCGTGCGACGGTCACGGCAGCGGCCTTCGAGGGACTCACCCGCATCCAGCAGCACCGCCTCGTCTACGAGGCGCTCGGCAGCGACGTCGGCGCGGCCATCCACGCCCTCGCGCTGAAGACGCAAACGCCCTCTCCCATCCAGACCCCCTGAATACGCACAGGAGCCCTCATGTCCAGCAGTCAGTTTGAGCCGATCCCGATGTTGAAGAACGAGCCGAGCGCGACCCCGACGCAGAGCGCGGAGCCGAACCCGATCCGCGACGCGATCGCGCAGGCAATAGCCGAGCACAAGGTGATCCTGTTCATGAAGGGGACGCCTGAGGCCCCGGCGTGCGGCTTCTCCGCGCGCACCGTCGCCGCGCTGCAGGAGCTCGAGACACCGTTCGCCGCTGTCGACGTCCTGCCCGACCCCCGTATCCGCCAAGAGCTGTCGGCGATCTCGGACTGGCCGACGATCCCTCAGCTGTTCGTCGACGGAGAGCTCGTCGGGGGCTGTGACATCGTGATCGAGATGTACGAGTCCGGGGAGCTCGCGCAGGCATTGCTGTAGCGTCTCGCGCCGCATGGCTCCCGTCGCGGTCGCAACCGACAGCACCCATTATCTTCCGCGCGCACTGGCCGACGAGCAGGGCATCCGTCAGGTCAGCCTGTACGTGGGCTGGAAGGGTCAGCCTGAACGCGAGCTTGAGATGGACGGCTTCGATGAGTTTTACGAGCGACTGCGCCGCGATCCCGAGCTGCCGATCACCTCACAGCCGTCGATCGGAGACTTCCTAGCCGTTTGGGAGCCGCTGCTCGAGGCCGGGCACGAGGTCATCTCGATCCACCTAGCGGGAGGCATCTCCGGCACCGTCGAGGCGGCGCGCCAGGCGCACGGCCTGCTCTCAGAGCGCGGGCTGGGCGAGCGCGTGGAGGTGATCGACGGCGAAACGGCCTGCGGCGGAATGGGCCTGTTGGTGCTCGCCGCAGCCGCCGCCGCGGGCGCGGGCTCGGATCTGCGGAGCGTCGTCGCGCACGTGCGCGAGGCGCGCAAGGTGCTGCGGATTCTGGTTCTGTCTGGACACGCTCGAGTACCTGCGCCGCGGCGGGCGCATCGGCAAGGCGCAGGCGTGGCTGGGCGGCACGCTGAAGATCAAGCCGATCCTCTCGCTCGAGTACGAGATCGTGCCGGTCGAGCGCGTGCGTACGGCGGGGCGCGCGTTTGAGCGGATGGTCGCCTACGCGCAGGAGCTCCACGACGCCGGAGCCGACGGCTGGGTGGTGCAGCACATCCAGGCACCCGACCAAGCCCAGCGCCTGATCGACCGCTGCCGCGACATCTTCGATTCCGAGCCGGTGTTCACCTCCGAGGTCGGACCGGTCATCGGTACGTACACCGGGCCCGGTCTGATCGGCGTCGGCGCGCTGCCGCGCTCGCTGCTGGCCTGAGCGCGCGTGCCCCCGGCGATCGGCGGCCGGCGCGAGGGGCAGGAGTCGCTGCTGCTCAGGGACGGCGGCGACGGCGCAGCATGCGCACGCCGAGCATCAGGCCAACGACCGCCGCGCCGAGGACGATCTCGCTGCGGTGACGCTCGACCTGGGCACGCCAGTCGGTCAGGCGCGTGACCTCGCCGCGCAGGTTCTCCACCGAAGCAGCGAGCTCCATGCGGTTGGCCTCGATCGAGCTCCTGATCTCCGCCGGTGAGCGCTGGGCCATCAGTCCTCCCCTCCCGCTGTCGCGAGCGGCGTCGGCACGTCTGTCTCCCCGCCATCGGCAACCGGTGTCTGCACAGCTGCGGACGGGCCCGCTGGCGGCGAGGCCTCGCCGGCGACGCCCGCGCCGGCGCTGACGGAGTCGCGGATTTTGCGGGCCTCGTCGATCGCCATCGTCGGCACCGGTGGGGAGCTGCGTTTGACCAGCCTGGCCGCGAGCAGGCCGGCGATCACGCCGAGCACGACGAGGATCACCGCCATCGCGAAGAAGCCCCAGAAGTAGGTGAATTCGTTGCCGATCGGCAGGTAGTAGTAGAGCAGCCACGCGCAGCCGACGAGCACGAACACGAGCGCTGTGATGAAGAAGATCCCGGCGGCGACTCCCACCACCGCGCCCCTCATCAGCCTGATCGCCTTCTCGGTGACCTCCGCCTTGGCCAGCTCGATCTCCTCGCGGACGAGCAGCGTCGCGCGCTCGGATACCTCGGTGATCGCCGTTGCGATGTTCTGGGAGGAGGACCCGAGGTCCCCTCGCTCACCAGGCGGGCGCGGATACTCCGCGCTCACTCCGGCGGCTCCTCTTCGAATGCGCGTCTCCAGATCGTCGCCGCGGCGCGATGGGCAGCGATCGCCGCGAGCGCGCTGACGCCGGCGAGAAGGCCCTGCCACATGAGCCGCTTGACGATGTCGTGGTGCATGCCCGCGCAGTCTATTGCTCCAAGCCACCGCAGACCGTCTCGACGACGAGCCACTTGGCCCGATCGAAGTAATCCTCGTCCTGCGGCAGCAGGCCGAAGATCCACCCCGTCAGCAACTGCTCGATCGCCCCGTAGAAGGCCATCGCGGCGAAGCGCGCTTCGATCTCCTGCTTGAACACGCCGTCACGCTGGGCTTCGATGATCATCCCGCCGATCAGATCGTAGGCCTCGCGGATCGTGCCGATGTGGGTATTGCCGAAGGAGTTGGCCGCGCGCGTGACCTCGACGATGATGACCTTCATCAGGTCAGGGTCGTGGCGGTAGCTCTCGACGATGAACGAGGCGATCGCCAGCAGCTTCTCGCGCACCGGGCTCGACTGGCCATCGACCTCGCGGATCAGCTCGAGCATCACCTCCCAGCGCTCGAGAAAGAGGGTGTCGAGGATCTCGTCCTTGGACGCGAAGTAGTGATAGACGAGGCCGTACGCAACCCCCGCCTCGTCGGCGATGTCCGAAACCCGACACGCGTGAAAGCCCTGCCGGGCGAAAACGCGCACGGCCGCATCGAGGATCAGCCGGCGCTTGTCCGGCGCCTGCGCGCGCGGGATCGATGAGCGCCGGGAGCTCACGCGCGCACGCCTTCGTCGTGCGCGGCGAGCGGCCAGCGGTATGCCGACGGGCGACGATTGGCGAGCGAGGGCACGCGCTCGCGGACCTCGCGTTGGCGCGCGAAGTCGAGCTCGGCGATGATGTGCCCCTCGCTGTCCGGCGCCTGCGCCAGCACCACGCCCCAGGGGTCGATGATCATCGAGCGCCCACCCGAGTGTTGAGCGGCGGGATGCTCGCCGACCTGGTTGGCGGCGATCACGAACGCCTGGTTCTCGATCGCGCGCGCGCGCAGCAGGGTGCTCCAGTGATCGCGCGTCGTCGCCAGCGTGAACGCCGCCGGCACAGCCACGATTCGCGCACCGAGCACGGCCAGGATGCGGTAGAGCTCAGGGAAGCGAAGGTCATAGCAAATCGACAGGCCCAGCTCGACGCCGTCGGCGGTCTGCGAGATGACGATCTCCTCGCCCGGCTGCTCCAGCTCGGACTCGCGATAGCTGCGCCCGCCGACCTCGACGTCGAACATGTGCACCTTGCGATACACGGCCCTGACCTCGCCGTGCGGATCGACGTGCACGGAGGTGTTCGCGAGCTTCGCCTGATCGGGCAGCAGCTCGAGAATCGAGCCCGCCACGAGGTCGACCGCGAGCTCGCGCGCGATCGCACGCGCCCACCCGATCGCCCCGCCGTCGAGCGTTTGCGCGCTCGCGCGCAGATCCTCGGCCGAGCCCATCGCCGTCCACTTCTCGGGCAGGACGATCAGCCTGGCGCCGTCGGCGGCCGCCGCCCGCGTGAGGCGATCGGCGACAGCCAGGTTCGCTGCCTGGTCGGCCGTGGAGTTGAGCTGGATCGCCGCGACCCTCAAGAGCACATTCCCTCCGGCAAGCGGCCGGTCCCAGTGGTCTGCGACACGCCCGCAGCAGAATAGATTGACTGGTCAGTCAACCGAGAGAGCATAACGCGAGGGCAACGCGCAGTCCTCGCGGCGTCTGCGGCTCAGTCCTCGCGGCGTGTGCGGTGGCGGCGCAGCGCGGCGAGCAGCAGCTTGGAGTGCATCGCGCCGATCAGATCACGCAGCGGCTCGACGCCGGCGGCCACGATCTCCAGCGCGCGCTCGATCTCGACCTCGCCCGCCAGCCGCTCGAGCAGCGCGCGCACCTCCGCCTCGACCAGCGGCTCGAGCGCCTCGCGGTAGCGCAGCGTGTCGTACACGGTGAACCCCAGCGCCTCCTCGTAGCCACCCGCGCGGAAGCTCGCAATCGCCTCGATGATCTTCACGTCGTCCTGGTCATAGCCGCGACGATTGGGCGTCAGCACGCCGAGATCGGCCAGCCGTGCGAGCACGTTGCGCGGCACGCCATAGCGTTCTTGCACGAGCGCCCGCGAGACACGGCTACCGTGCTCGGCGCTGCTCAGCGCGCGCTCGAGCATGCGGTCCTCGAGCTCGATCAGGGCACGCACGCGCTCCGGATCGTCCTCAAGCGCACCGCGAATCACCCGCAGCGGCATGAACCGCTCCTCCTGCAGGCGCTTGATCAGGGCGATCCGCTCGACGTATTGCGGCGGGTAGTAGGCCATGTTGCGCGAGGTCCTGACCACGTCCTCGCCAGCGCCGAGCAGCCCCTCGCGCAGGTAGTAGCGGATCGTGCCGGCGCTCACTCCCGAGCGTTCGGCGAGCTCGCTCATCTTCAACAGCTCGGGATGGGCACTCATCGTGCGCTCACGCTCGGAACGTCGGCGCGGGCGCGGCGCCATCGCCCGCCGCCGGCGCCGCGCCGGCCGCAGCACCGGCGCTGAGCATCGCGGCGACCTGCTCCGGCGTGTAGCCCGCGCCCAGCAGCAGCTCCTCCGTGTGCTCGCCGAGCGCGGGGCCCGGCAGGCGCACGGCGGAGCCGGGCGTGCGACTCAGCTTGACCGGGATCCCGAGCTGGCGCACCGGCTGCTCGACGCCGGGCTGCTCGAGCTCCACGACCATCTCTCGCGCACGCACGAGCTCGGAGTCGAGCGCCTCGTCGAGCTCGAGCACCGGCTCCAGGCAGCAGTCGTGTTCGCGCGCGAACGCCTCCCAACCCGCGCGCGTGCGCGCCTTGAAGATCTCGACCACCTGCCTGTGCGCATCCGAGCCCGGACGCTCGAACTGCTTCGCGATCAGCTCGTCGCGGCCCACGCCACGACACCACGCCTGCCAGAACTTCGGCTCCAGCGCCCCCAGCGAGACCCAGCCGTCGGCACACTCATACGGGCGGTAGCAGATCAGCGCGCCCGCGAGCGGGAGATCGCCGCGGTGCGGCACGGCGCCGTCGGCGAAGCGCGCCGCCGCGACCATCGCAAGCCACGAGAGCGCGCCGTCGGACATCGACACGTCGACCAGCTGTCCCTCGCCCGAGCCGGGAGATCCGGACCCCGCACCGCCACCGTCGCGCTCGCGCAGCGCCGCCATGATCCCGAACGCCGCCATCAGCGCGCCGCCGCCGAGGTCGGCGATCTGCCCCGCCGCCTGCACCGGCCCTCCCCCGCGCTCACCCGTCAGGCCCAGCAGGCCGATCAGGCCCAGGTAGTTCATGTCGTGGCCCGACGCGTCGCGTTTGGGGCCGTCCTGGCCGTAGCCGGAGATCGCGCAGAAGACGATCCCCGGATTGCGCTCGCGCATCTGCTCGTAGCCGACCCCCAGGCGGTCGAGCACGCCCGGGCGAAAGGATTCGAGCACCACGTCCGCGTCGCGCACGAGCTCGAGCAGCGCCTCGCGTCCCTCCTCGCTCTTCAGGTCGAGGCGAACCGAGCGCTTGTTCCGGTTCAGCGACAGGAACAGCGCCGACTTCGCGCTGTCGTGGGCGCCCTCGTAATACGGAGGCGACCAGCGGATGTAGTCGCCCATGCCCGTGTCCTCGACCTTCACCACGTCCGCGCCGAAGTCCGCCAGCAGCAACGAGCAGAAGCCGCCCGGCAACAGTCGCGAGAGGTCGAGCACGCGGACGCCCTCGAGCGGGAGCCTCACGCGAGGCTCCCCTCGCGCTGGGGGATCGCCAGCTTCGCGCGGGCCTCCTGCACGCTCGCCGGCCGGCGTCCCATGTCTTCGGTCATCTGCCGCGCCTTCGCGATCAGCTCTCCATTGGAGCGCGCCATCGTGCCGTCGGGCAGGTACAGGTTGTCCTCCAGCCCCACGCGGATCGAGCCGCCGAGCGTCAGGGCCGCCGACACCAGCATCCACTGATCGCGCGAGATCCCGATCACGCCCCAGTGTGAACCGTCCGGGATGTTGTCGACCATCGCCGCGAGGTTGCGCGCGCTCGGCGGGATGCCGCCGACGACGCCCATCACGCAGTCCACGTGCAGCGGCTGTTTCAGCACGCCCATGTCGATCAGTGGCGCGAGACTGCCGACGTGGCCGACATCGAAGCACTCGTGCTCCGGTTTGATGCCCAGCTCGTTCATCGCCTCGAGCAGCTCGATGATCTCACTGAACGGGTTCTCGAAGACCATGTCGAAGACGAACTGCTTTTTCGAGCGCGAGTACTTCGCGTAGTTCATCGAGCCCATGTTCAGCGCCGCCACCTCCGGGCGGCACGCCCTCAGGTACTCGATGCGCTTGGCCAGCGGGACCCCGATCGTGCCGGTCGAGTAGTTGACGATCGCCGCGTCGCCGATCTCCGCGCGGATCGCGTCGGTGATCGCCTGGAAGTCCTCGATCTCATAAGACGGCGTCCCGTCCGGTTTGCGCGCGTGGATGTGGATGTGAACGCCGCCCTCGTCCACGATCCGGCGAGCCTCCGCCGCGTACTCCTGCGGCGTGTACGGGATCGCCGGGCACTGCTCGCGGTTGGCGATCGCGCCGGAGATGGAGCAGGTGATGACTACGGGCTCGTCGAGGCTCATCGGTGGTCCGTTCTGTGTGTCGCGTTTTGTTTTTTGTGCGCCATGGTTATACGGCCGGCGAAAATGGTCATACGGGGACGACCCCGTGGCGCTTCCAGGGGCGCTCGATCTTCTTGCCGGCTGACATCTCGAGCGCGCGGCAGATCGTCTCGCGCGTCTCGCGCGGGTCGATCACGTCGTCGATCACGTCGTTGCCGGCCGCCACGTAGACGTCGAAGATCTTGCGGAAGCCCTCGATCAGCTCGGCCTTCTTGGCGGCTGGATCCTCGGCGGCGTCGACCTGTTTGCGAAACGCGATCTCGACCACTCCCTCCGCGCCCATCACGCTGATCTCAGCACTCGGCCAGGCCACGATCAGGTCGGGCTCGTACGCGCGCCCGTTCATCACGTAGTAGCCGGCGCCGTAGGCCTTGCGCGTGATCACCGTGATCTTTGGAACGGTCGCGTTCGCGACCGCGTGCAGCATCTTCGCGCCGTGGCGAATGATGCCTTCGGCCTCGACCTTCGTGCCGACCATGAAGCCCGGCACGTCCTGGACGAACACGAGCGGGATCGCGAACGCGTTGCACAGGTTCACGAAGCGCGCGGCCTTGTCCGCGGAGTCGTTGTCGAGGATGCCACCGAGCTGCTTGGGCTGGTTGGCGACGATCCCGACCGGCCTGCCGCCGAAGCGCGCGAAGCAGGTGATGATCGTCCGCGCCCACTGGCCCTTCATGTCGAAGTACTCGCCGTCGTCGACGATCCTGCGGATCACCTCGTACATGTCGTAGGGCTTGCGGTTCGACTGCGGCAGCACGTCGAGCAGACCCTCCTCACGCCTGTCGATTGGATCGGAGACCGGCAGGATCGGCGCTTGCTGTTCGCAGTTCTGCGGCATGTACGAGAGGTATCGCTTGATCTGCTCGATGCACTCCTCGTCGTCGCTCGCTTCGATGTCGCCGACGCCCGACTTGCGGCAGTGCACGCGCGAGCCGCCCAGTTCCTCCTGGGTCACGTCCTCGCCGATCGCGGCGCGCACCAGGTGCGGCCCCGCGAGCGCCATCGAGCCGCGCCCCTTGACCATCGGCACGAAGTCGGCCAAGCCCGGGATGTAGGCGGTGCCGGCGGCACACGGTCCCATCAGCGCCGCGACCTGTGGGATCACCCCGCTCATCACGACCTCCTCGCGGAACAGGTGACCGGAGCCCGCGAACATCGCTCCCGCCGCCTCCTGCACGCGCGCCCCCGCTGAGTCGAGCAGCCAAACGAACGGGATGCGCTCGCGCAGCGCGAGCTCGCGCAGTCGCGTGACCTTGATCTCGCCGGTCATCCCCATCGAGCCGGCCATCACCGTGAAGTCATACGCGCACACCGCTGTCAGCCGCTCGTTGACCTTGCCGTAGCCGGTGATGACGCCGTCGGCCGGCGCGTCCACGCCGTCCATCGCGCGCTGGGAGAAGTGCGGGCGACCGTGGATCCCGAGCTCCACGAACGTGCCGTCATCGACCAGCAGCGCGATGCGCTCGCGCGCGGTCAGCTTCTCGCGCTCGTGCTGCGCCGCGATCTTCTCGGCGCCGCCGCCCTGCCTGATCTTCGCGCGCCGGGCCTCGAGGTCCTCGACCAGCGGGCGCAGCAGCGACGCGCTCGGCGGGCCAGTGGCCTCGCCCGCCGACTTGCCCGCCGCCTTGGCCGCAGGCTTGCTCCCGGCTTTGGTCGGTGCCTTGGCCCTCGCTTCGGCCGCGGTCTTGCGGGCAGCCATCAGCGGCCCTTCCATTGCGGCTCGCGCTTCTCGAAGAACGCGGTGACGCCCTCGACGATGTCCTCGGTGGACATCGCGAGCGTGAGCTGCGCGCGCAGGTAGTCGAGCGCGTCGTCGAGCGGCATGTCCAGCTGGCGGCGCATCGCCTGCTTGCCCAGGCGCATGATCACGGGCGACTTGCCTGCCAGCTTTCCCGCCCACTCGGCGACCAGCGCGTCGAGCTCTGCGTCGGGCACGACGCGATTGACGATCCCGGCCGCGAGCGCCTCCTGCGCACTCCAGCGCTCGCCTAGCAGCAGCAGCTCGTTCGCCTTCTTGCGCGGGACGTTGCGATAGATCAGCGCCATGATCATGAACGGGAACGTGCCGACGTTGATCTCCGGCGTGCCGAACGTCGCCGCTTCGGAGGCGACGATCAGATCGCACGCCAGCGCGATCCCCAGCGCGCCCGCGAGCACGTGGCCGCGCACCGCGCAAACGGTCGGCTTGCCGAGCTCGCCGATCAGCTTGAACAACCCCACGAAGCGCTCCGAGCCGAAGTGCTTCTCGACCAGCGGCGCGTCGGCGCCGAAGCCACCGAGGCTCGCGCCCGAGGAGAACGTCCTCTCGTGCGAGGACGCCAGCACGACGCAGCGCACCTCCTGCTCGTCGCGAGCGCGCTCGAACGCCGCGATGAGGCCGCCCAGCAGATCTGCCGAGAGCGCGTTGCGCGTGTCGGGGTCGTTGAGCGTGATCGTCGCAACACCAGCGTCAGCGACGTCGTAGAGGACCTTGCCGGTCGGCACCGGAAGATCGTATCCCTTCGGCAGGAAGTAAGTAGCGCTACTGCTTACTTGTGGACGCGAGCCAGGTGAGCGTCCGCGCGATCGGCCTGCCGAGAAAACGCGCCGGCGCGGCGCGAGCAGTTCGGAGGGGTGGAACTTGGTTCACGCCGCGCCGGCATCACTGAGGCCGTCGCATGCTCGGAGAGGTACGCGACGGTCACAAGTAACGGTAGCGTAAGTTAGTGGGTGGCGCAACACCGGCTGCCCTTCACTCAGACGGGCGATCCACAGGCCTCGAACGGCTTCCAGCCACTTGCGCCGCCCGCTTGGATCTTAGTTACAGTGGTGTAAAGCAATCAAGGAGCGAGAGCATGCGAGCAGGGAGAGGCACGGCGTGAAGGCGGTCGTCTGTGAGGAGGCCACGCTGGAGCAGGTCGAGGTTCCGCCACCGCACCCCGGGAGGGGCCAGGTGCGAATAGAGGTGCTGCGCTGTGGCATCTGCGGATCGGACCTGCACGCGCGGGAGCACTGTGACGAGCTGGCCGACGTGCTCGGCGAGGCCGGCTACGACGGCTTCATGCGCTCCGAGCAGCGCGTCGTGTTCGGTCACGAGATCTGCGGCGTCGTCGTCGAGCACGGGCCTGGGTGTGATCGCAAGATCGCCGCGGGCACGCACGTCGTCGCGTTGCCACTGCTGCGCACCGCCAACGGCCTGCAGGCGATCGGCCTGTCCGCCGAGGCGCCCGGCGGCTACGCCGAGCAGATGCTCGTCCAGGAGTCGCTCATGCTGGCCGTGCCCAACGGGCTCTCCCCCGACCTGAGCGTGATGACCGAGCCGATGGCCGTCGCGTGGCATGCCGTCCGCAGGAGCGAGGTGCGCAAGCGCGATGTCGCGATCGTGATCGGCTGCGGGCCGATCGGCCTGGCGGTGATCTGCATGCTCAAGGCCAGCGGGGTGCGAACGATCGTCGCGAGCGACCCATCACCGGGCCGGCGGACACTCGCGCAGCGCTGCGGCGCCGACGCCGTTTTCGATCCCGGCGAGACCTCGCCGTTCGCCCCAGCGGGCGAGTGGGGACACATCGAGACGATCCCAGCGGCTGCCGAGCTGGCGGTCGGCACGGTCGAGAAGCTCAAGCGGCTGCCGATCGCGTGGCACACGATCTGGCGTGCCATCGATGCGCTCGGAATCAAGCCGGCCGCCCCCGTCGTGTTCGAGTGCGTGGGCCTGCCCGGGATCATCGAGCAGATCGTGGGCAGCGCACCGCTGTTCTCGCGCATCGTCGTCGCCGGTGTATGCATGGGCGAGGACAGGTTCCGACCGTCGATGGCGGTCAACAAGGAGATCGAGCTCCGCTTCGTCGTCGGTTACACCCCACTCGAGTTCCGTGACACCCTGCACATGCTCGCCGAGGGCAAGGTCGACGCGAGACCTCTGCTCACAGGGAAGGTGGGACTGACGGGCGTAGGGAATGCGTTCGAGGCGCTGGCCGACCCGGACACCCACGCGAAGGTCCTGATAGACCCCGCCAGCAGCTCCGCCGAGGTCCGGCACCTTGAGGGCGAGGAGCGACGTCAGGCCACAGTCGTCTCGCGAGCGCGGCCCGTGCGCGCCGGTGAGGAGTTGCTCGTCTAGTGACCTGAGTCGTTGATTCGTTGGCAGTAGTTGGCGAGGCTGTCGAGGATTTCATCGGCGGTCTTGTGCCAGACGTAGGGCTTGGGGTCTTCGTTCCAGTTTGTGATCCAGGTGCGGATCGATGCGACGAGGTCGCGGACTGAGTGGTGGGCGCCGCGCTTGATCCATTTCGTGGTCAGCTCGGCGAACCAGCGCTCGACGAGGTTCAGCCACGAGCTGTAGGTCGGCGTGAAATGCACATGGAAACGAGGGTGGCGTAGCAGCCACCGCTGGATCTGCGGGGTCTTGTGGGTGGAGGAGTTATCGAGCACGACGTGGATGTCCAGGTGCTCGGGCACGGCCTTCTCGATCATGTTCAGGAACCGGCGGAACTCCTCAGAGCGATGGCGCGGGGTCATCTCCGCGATGACCTGCCCGGAGGCGACATCGAGGGCCGCGTAGAGGTTCGTGGTGCCGTTGCGCACATAGTCATGAGTCGCTCGTTCGGGCACGCCGGGCATCAGCGGCAGTACCGGGGCTGAGCGGTCCAGCGCCTGGATCTGGGACTTCTCATCGACGCACAGCACGACCGCGGCATCGGGCGGGTTCAAGTAAAGCCCGACAATGTCACGAACCTTCTCGATGAACAGCGGGTCCGGGGAGAGCTTGAAACCCTCGCGCTGATGAGGCTTCAGGCCAAACGCCCGCCAGATGCGGCTGACCGCGCTCTGGCTCATCCCGGTCGCGTGGGCCATCGAGCGCGTCGACCAGTAAGTCGCGTCGCGCGGCTGCTCCTCGAGCGTCTTGACGATCACCCGCTCGACATCCTCGTCAGTGATCGAACGTGGTTTGCCCGGGCGCGGCTCGTCATGCAGAGCATCCAGGCCTCGCTGTGCGAACCGTCCCCGCCACTTACCCACCGTGTCGGTGCTACAGCCCAAGCGTGCCGCGATCTCCCGGCTCAACCCGCCATCGGCTGCCGCCAACACAATCCGGCAACGCAACGCCAGCGCCTGCGCGCTCTTCGGGCGCCGAGCCCACCGCTCGAGCACCTCCCGCTCCTCGTCGCTGAGAACGACCTCCACACGATTCGCCATTACCGCCCCCCATCGTCGTCGATGAGAAGACAGTTCGCCGCCACCCCAACCACACCTACGAACTACCGACTCAGGTCACTAGGTCCCGCTCGGCAGCAGGCTGTCGTCAAACGGCGGCAGCGGCTTGATCAGCGGCTCGAGCAGCTCAGCGGAGCGCTCGGTGCTGAGCACCTCCTGCGGCTCGAGCCTGATCAGCTCGTGCTCGCTCGCGTCGTACTCCCAGACGTTCTCTCCTACGAGACGACCCCGCTCGTCGTAGGGCCAGATCATCGCGACGCGGCCCCGTACGAGATACATGGCGTCCTCGTCGGCGTCGATTCCGCCGGCCACGAGCGCGGAGCCGAGCGTCTGCTGGTAGCCAACCATCGTGCTCACGACCATCCAGTCGCCGACCGCGACCGCCTCGCTGTCGTTGTAGAAGATCGATTGGTTCGTTTCAGCCCAGAGACGGTACACCGGCTCTACCTGCTCACGACCTTCGAGTGTCATCGGCGGCTGTCCGAGCATGTTGAAGCGGTACACCGGTCGCTCGACCGTCATCTCGGGCGTGAATATCTCTTCGTAGCGCCCGGCGTGCTCGAGGTTGCGGTGACGATCGTAGGCTTCCAGGAGGTAGCGATGGCGAGGATTCTCGGTCACGGCGATGAGCTTGCGCACGGCAAGATTCGTCCTGGTGATGTCGAGCTGTCTCACATCGACCTGCGCCATTCGTCCACGCCTTTCTCGATTGCGAGCATTGCCCGCTAGGGATCGCTTCCCCTAACCTACACTACCGTTACTCGCGCGGACGCGGTTGCCAAGCGCTTCTAGGACTTCGCGCGAGGGCTCGGCTTCTTCTTCAGCCGGGCGACTTCTGGGAGCGTGATCGTTTCCGAGGCAGCAGGCGCCGAGATGGTCAGGGGGAAGTCGACGGCGAGAATGTCAGCGCTGACCTTGAGTCGGATCGAGCCGATTCGCAGCGTCTCCACGCTTCGGACCGGCAGCCCGTCGGCGGCGATGAACTCTTCGAGCTTGCCGGTGGCGCTCAGGTGCGAGCGGCGGACGCTGGCCCTCAGCTTGGATGGGAGCTGGCTGGCCTCGAGCTTCTCAGGGGCGATCTTCATCGCGAATCCCGTGACCGGCTGGCCTTCGATTGTGCTCGTCCCCAGCTCGCGGACGTGCGTGCCCGCGCTGAGGGTACTCGCGAGCGACTCGAACGGTGTCGAGGAACCGCCGCCGATGCCCGAGTTCGCGTCCGGCGACTTGCCGCCCGCGGTGGCGCTCTCCTCGACCCATGGACGGCCGCCGTCGCGCGCCGCGAGCGCCGGTTCGTCGATGTAGATGTCTTCGCCGACCACCCTCGCCGTCACCGTTTGGCCGCGCGCCTTCGTGGTGAGGCTCGCAGCGGGAGGCGTGGTGCTGGCTTCGACCGAGTCGACGACGCTCAGCCCGCGCAGTGCGCGCAGCTTGCGCGGAAGCTTCCTCGCGCTGATCGAGACCGCGGCGTCGACGCGCTCGCTGCTCACCTGCAGCGAGCTCATCTTCTGCTCGAGCGCCTGGAGCGCGGCTGGTTGGGCCGAGGCGCCCGCCGCTGCGGGGAGCGCGAGCGGCGCGACGCCGACGGCACAGAGGCTGCAGAACACGGCTGTCTTGGTTCCAACGATTTCTTTTTTCATGTCCATGGAGCTGCCCGGCCTCGAGCGATCGAAACGCGCTGCTGTCTCGCCGCAAGTAGTAGAAAGGTCTACTGTTTACTTTGCCTGCGGCTGCATTAGCGTCCAGGATCGCCGGCGCGCCCGCCGTCGCCGGCCACCACCAACTCAAAAACAGAGGAGACCGCCCGCGATGGCCGCCACCGCCGAGAGCGTCGTAAAGCCTGACTTCAAGAGCCAGCGCAAGCACTTCATCTTCACCGACGAGCACGAACAGCTGCGCGAGTCGATCCGAAACTTCGCGATCAAAGAGCTCGCCCCTCACGCCGAGGAATGGGAGGAGACGACATTCCCCGACTCGGTCTTCAAGCGCATGGGCGAGCTCGGCTTCCTCGGCCTCGACAAGCCCGAGGCCTATGGCGGGCAGGGCGGCGACTACTACACGAGCCTCGTGCTCGCGGAGGAGATCACGAACGCCAACTCGGGCGGGCTGGCGATGGGCCTGGCGGTGCAGACAGACATGGCGATGCCGCCGATCCTGGCGTTCGGCAGCGAGGAGCAAAAGCAGCAGTGGGCGGTGCCCGCGATCAAGGGCGAGGCGATCCTGTGCCTGGGCATCACCGAGCCGGACGCCGGCTCGGACGTGTCGGGGATCAAGACGAGAGCCGTAAAGGACGGCGATGACTACGTCATCAACGGCTCCAAGACCTACATCACCAACGGCCACCGCGCGGACGTGATCGTGCTCGTCACGAAGACCGATCCGGATGCGGGCTACGACGGCTTCACGCTGTTCCTGGTGCCGATGGACAGCGCCGGCGTGATCCGCGAGAAGCGCCTGGAGAAGCTCGGCATGCACGCCTCCGACACCGC
Source organism: uncultured Solirubrobacteraceae bacterium (assembly GCA_963759265.1). Lineage (GTDB taxonomy): Bacteria > Actinomycetota > Thermoleophilia > Solirubrobacterales > Solirubrobacteraceae > Palsa-744. The sequence goes on along the minus strand of CAVWYR010000001.1, from coordinate 1,608,627 downwards.
GCTGCTGGCCTTCCAGGACGTGCGCGTGCCCGTCTCGGCGGTGCTCGGTCAGGTCGGCAAGGGCTTCTACCACATCATGTGGGAGCTCCAGGGCGAGCGCCTGATCGGAGCCGCCGGCTGTGTCGCGGGCGCGCAGAAATGCTTCGAGCGCACGCTCCAGTACGCGCACGAGCGCAAGGCCTTCGGGCGCGAAATCGGCAAGTTCCAGGTGATCCGCCACAAGTTCGCCGAGATGGCCACCAAAATCGAGTCCGCGCGACAGATGGTGTACGTGACGGCGTGGCGTTTCAACAACGGCGAGTACCCCGTGCGCGAGATCTCGATGGCGAAGCTGCACGCCGCGCGCATCGCCTGCGAAGTCGCCGACGAATGCATCCAGATCCACGGCGGCGCCGGCTACATGCGCGAGTACGGTGTCGAGCGCGTGTGGCGCGACATGCGCCTGAACCGCATTGGCGCGGGCACCGACGAGATCATGCTCGACGTGATCGGGCGCTCCTACGGCTTGTGAGGCTCACGAGCCTCGGCCAGGACCTCCGTCGTGGGGGCGAGACGACGACGCAGGCGCTTGTTGAGCAGGCCCAGCGCGAGCGCCGGCACCGCTGTGCGACGGAGGATGTCGGGGAGCTGGTTGTGCTGGCGTGCGAACAGCTGCTGCCGTTCGGACTCCCGCGCAGCCTCGTCGTCGGGATGGCGCGCCTGGATCGCGTTCAGCTCGTCCAGGAACCCACGTCGATCACGTTCCTGCTCGGGCGTCAACTTGGGCGGCGCCAGGCGCCGCACGAGCGTGACGCGCGCCACGCCGACACCGAGCAGCACCAGCGTACGCCACAGCTCCAGGCGCCGGCCGGTGCGACGGTCGACGGTGCGTACCCCGAGCAGCAGCTGTCCGGGGCTGCGCAGCTGTTGGCGAAGCGACTGCAGCGCAGGCTCGAACAGCCCCGTCGAGCGTGCCGCGCGCTCCTTCCCGCCGCCTCGCCGGTGACGCCACAGCCGTGTGGCGCCGGCAACGATCGCCGCATCGATCGCCCCGGCGAGCATGCGTCGCACGGCGGGCGCAGGTCTGATCTCGCCGCTGGGCGTCTCCTCGGCGCTCCTCATCTGGCACATCTTCCATCAACAGGGCCGACGACCGCGACACGCCTGTGCTGAGGCTGATCACGATCCCGATCAGCCACTACTGCGAGAAGGCGCGTTGGGCGCTCGACCGGGCGGACCTGCGCTACCGCGAGGAGCGTCACATCCAGGGCATCCACCGCGTGGCGGCTCGGCGCGCAGGCGGCGGCGCCACGGTGCCGGTGCTCGTGACCGCGGACGGCGCGATCGGCGAGTCGCACGAGATCCTCTTGTGGAGCGACGGGCATGTGCCGGGTGAGCGGCGGCTGTTTCCGGACGCGCCTGCCGCGCGCGCCGAGGTCGAGTCGCTGTGCGGCCGCTTCGACGAGCGCCTCGGGCCACCCGGACGGCGGCTCGTCTACGCGCACATGTTCCGCCAGCCGAAGCTCGTGTTCGCCTTCAACGACCAGGGCGTGCCCGCGTGGGAGCACGCGACGCTGCGGGCCGGCTGGCCGTTGCTGAAGCGCTATGTGGGGCGCGCTCTCGGGATCGTTCCCGGGACCGAGGCGGCCGATGAGTCGGCCGTGTTCGGCGAGCTCGACTACGCCGCAGGGCTCCTGTCCGACGGTCGCTCCTACCTGTGCGGCGAGAGCTTCGGCGCCGCGGACCTGACCTTCGCGGCGCTCTGCGCACCGGTGATCGTCCCGCCAGGCTACGGCGTCGCGTTGCCCCAGCCCGACGTGCTCGCCCCCGCCACCGCTGCGCTCGTGCGGCGCGCGCGAGAGCATCCAGCCGGGCGCTACGCGCTCGCGCTGTTCGCCGAGCACAGGCGCGCCCCGGTGCACGCGACGCCGTGAGGTCGTGAGGACGACGGGCGGCGCGGTGGCGTGCGACGATCATCCGATGGGGGCGAAGCTCTACGTGATTCCCGGCTCGCATGCGTGCCGCACGGCGTCGCTGATGCTCGAACACAAGCACATCCCATATGACACCGTCGAGCTGCCTACCGGCCTGCACCCGCTCCTCGTCCGTGCGCATGGGTTCCCAGGTCACCGCACGCCGATCCGCACCGTTGACGGCGCCACCCATCGCCAGCTCGCGATCCTCGACAGGCTCGGCACGGTCCCCGCACTGCGGCTCGCGGGCGAGCGGATTCAGACCAACCGTGCGATCGCCCGCTTCCTCGAGCGCGTTCAACCCGAGCCGGCTCTGTTCCCGACCGACCCCGAGCGCAGGAGCGAGGTCGAAGCGGCGCAGCGGTGGGGTGACGAGGTCCTGCAGATGGCCGCGCGGCGCGTGGCCCTCGCGACGGCCGCGGCCGGGCTCGACGCGGTGCATCGACGCGGAGGCAACGGTCGCCTCGGCGCGCTGCTGAGCAGATCGGATGTGATGCGCGGGCCGCTCTCGCGCATGGCGGGACACTCGTTCCGCGCAAACCACGGAAACGAGAGCGAGCTCATCGCCGGTGTGCCCGCGCTGCTGGACCGCGTTGACGCCTGGATCGGGGACGGCGTGCTGTGCGGCGATGAGCTCAACGCCGCCGACTTCGCGATCGCCCCTAGCCTCGCGCTGTTGAGCTATCGGCGTGAGCTCGAGGAAGAGATCTTCAGGCGGCCCGCCGGCGTGCTCGTCGAGCGCCTGCTTCCCGAGCCTGCCTAGAAGGGATGACCAACAGGCTCTGCTCCCGGCCCAGCGCATTGATCCGCAAGCACTGCTCGCTCATCTCGAGCTCGCGCACACGTATGGCGTCGTCTTGCACAGCTCGACGAATCCCAGCCGCAGCAGGATCGGATAGCTCATCTCGACGGCGTCCGCCTGCAGGTAGCGAGCTCCGCGCTCGGCGCCCTGCTTGGCTTGGTGGGCCAACAGGGCGCGCGCGATGCCGCGACCGCGCCAATCCGCGCGCGTGCAGCCGCCCCACAGGCCCGCGAACTCAGTGCCCGGCTCGAACTCGATCCGCATCCCCGCCACCGGCTCATCGCCGGCCAGCGCCATCGTCGCAGCGACGTCCGTGGGCTCCCGGGCCAGACCGGCGATCAGAGACTCGGCCATTCCCGGGTTGCCTTCCTCGAAGACCTCGTCCTGCAACGCAACGAGCGCGCGTGCCTGCTTGGCGTCGCGCACCTCGACCAGCTCAATCCCGGTGGGCGGCGCGACCGTCAGCTCAAGCTCGGCGATCTCGGCGGCGAGGAGTGTCTCGGCCGGCTCGGCTCGGAAGCCCGCGGCGAGCAGCCTCTGCGGCAGGTCGGCTGGCTCGTCGTAGGAGTAGTGCTTCCACTCCCAGTGACCTGGGTGCTCGGCGAAGCGCTCGATCTGCGCGGCGATCGTCCTCTCCACATCCAAGCCCTCCAGCTCCGCGCAGGTCACGCCTGCCCAACCTCCGGTGTCTCGGAGCAACCTGACGATTCCCGGTTCGTGCTCCACCGTGTAGCCGGGCGTCGTGTCTTGCGGGCAACGACGCACCTGCTCGTGGTAGGCGCGAAGGATGGCCGACGCATCCATGGCTCAAGCCTCCGTGAGCATCAGCGCCGCCATCGCCACATTCTCGCCGTTCTGAGAAGCTGGAGCGAGCGATGAGCGCTCCCAACCCGCCATTCTCCGACGAGCACGAAGAGCTGCGTAGCTCGGCGCGCGGCTTCATCGAACGCGAGCTCGCGCCGCACGCGCAGCAGTGGGAGGAGGAGCGCTGGTTCCCCAACGAGGTCTTCGCGAAGCTGGCCGCACAAGGACTGCTCGGCCTCAAGTACCCGGACTCCTACGGCGGGCAGGGCGGTGACTACCTGCACGAGGCCGTCCTCTGCGAGGAGATGGCACGGATCGGCTCTGGCGGCACGGCGGCGGGCATCGGCGCGCACATCAACATCGCGACGCCGCCGATCTGGAAGTTCGGTAGCGAGGAACAGAAGCAGGCCTACCTCGTGCCGGCGATCCGCGGTGAGAGGATCGGCGCGCTGGGAATCACCGAGCCGGGCGCAGGCTCGGACGTAGCCGCGCTCGCGACGCGTGCCGAGCGGGTCGACGGCGGCTTCGTCGTGAACGGCGAGAAGACCTACATCACCAACGGCGTACGCGCGGACTTCATCGTGACCGCCGTCAAGACGACGCCGCAGGGCGGGCACTCGGGCATCTCGTTCCTGATCGTCGACCGCGGCGAGGGCGTGACCTCTTCGGCCCTGCACAAGCTCGGCTGGCACGCCTCGGACACCGCCACGATCAGCTTCCAAGACGTGTTCGTGCCCGAGCAGCGGCTGCTCGGCGGCCTCAACGACGGCTTCAAGCTGATCATGGCGAACTTCCAGTGGGAGCGCCTGGCGATGGCGCTCGGCGCCGTCGGTGCGATGTCGCTCGCGTGGGAGCGCACCGCCACGTTCGCTCGCGAGCGACAGGCCTTCGGCCGCCCGCTCACCGGGCACCAGGCGATCCGTCACAAGCTCGCGGACCTCGCGACGTCGGTATATACGTGTCGCTGCGTGACCTACGACGCGCTGCGCCGCTTCGTCGCCGGCGAGGACCCGCTGCGCGAGGTGACGATGGCCAAGCTGCTGACCCAGCGAGCGTGCTTCGAGCTGATGGACGCCTGCCTGCAGATCCACGGCGGCGCCGGCTACATGCGCGAGTACTGGATCGAGCGCGCCGCGCGCGACGCGCGCCTCGGGCCGATCGGCGGCGGCAGCGACGAGATCATGCGCGAGATCCTCGGTCGGGCGCTGGACGTCGCGCCCTCGCGCTAGCGACCGCCGGCCCCCTCACCGCCGCGCGCCGGCGCGATCTATGCGGGTCTCGCGACCTCGAATGCGCCGCTAGCCAAACCTGTCCAAAAGTGTCTTGCATTGCTCAAGGTTGCGCGCGCCGGGGCCGATGCGCTCCGCGTGAGCCGTCTGCGCCTCGTTTTTCTCCTCACAACCGTCGGGCTTCTGATCATCGCCTGCGTCGGTACGAGCGCTGCGCTCGGCGCGCAGCGCCATCGGCCTGATCGACAGCTCTCCTGGAGCGGGCGCGACTGCGTCAACAGGAACATGACGCCCAACAACGGCGATCTCGCGCTGATCCGCATCGCGACGCTATGCCTGGTGAACCGCGAACGCATCACCCGTGGCGAGCGAGCGCTGAGGCCAAACGCGCGGCTGCGGCGCGCCGCCGCGGCGCACACCTCGAGCATGGCGGTCGACGACTACTTCGAACACGTCGGCCCCGGTGGTCAGACACCACTGGCGAGGATGCGCGCGTTCGGCTACATCTCGAGCTCGCGGGTGGGCTTTGAAGTCGGCGAGAACATCGCGTTCGCCACCGGCGAGCTCGATACCCCGTCGGCGATCGTCGCCGCCTGGATGGCCTCGCCGGGACACCGCGCCAACATCCTCGACCGCGGCTACCGCGAAACCGGTATCGGCGTCTCCACACACCCGCCGGCGATGCTCGCCCAGGGTCAGCCCGGCGCGATCTACACGCAGGACTTCGGCGTGATCATCACCGTCTGAGGGCGAACGCCCGCGCCAGCTTGGGCGCCGACCCCGGACCCCCCAAGCGCCGCGCCTTATAACCTCCTCTCCCCCACCACTACAAGGAGAGCGCAAGTTATGGGAGTACTCGACGGCAAATCGGCGATCGTGACCGGCTCGGCGCGCGGCATCGGCCGCGCCACCGCGGAGCTGCTCGTCGCGCAGGGCGCCGAGGTCCTGATCAACGATCTCGACGGCGACGTCGCCGAGCAGGCAGCCGGCGAGATCGCCGGCACGACCGCGGTGTTCGCCGGCGACCTGACAAAGCCGGGGATGGCAGACCAGCTCGTGCAAAAGGCGATCGACTCGTTCGGCAAGATCGACATCATCGTCAACAACGCCGGCTACACGATTGACTCCCCCGTCCACAAGATGTCCGACGAGCACTTCCAGGCGATGCTCGACATCCACACCGTCGTCCCCTTCCGCGTGATCCGCGCCGCCGCGCCCTACCTGCGTGAGCCGGCCAAGAAAGAGCGCGAGGAAGGCAAGGAGGTATTCCGCAAGATCGTCAACATCTCCTCGACCTCGGGAACGTTCGGCAATGCCGGGCAGGCGAACTACTCCTCCGGCAAGGCCGGCGTCGTCGGGCTGACGAAAACGGTCGCGAAGGAGTGGGGCCAGTTCAAAGTCAACGTCAACGCGGTCGCGTTCGGCTTCATCGACACGCGCCTGACGCAGTCGAAGGACGACGAGAACACGATGGAGAAGGACGGCGAGCAGATACAGCTGGGGATCCCCGAGCAGATGCGCCAGATGGCCTCGGCGATCATCCCGCTCGGCCGCCCCGCCACGCCCGAGGAGGCGGCCGGAGGCGTGTTCTTCCTGTGCTCGCCCTGGTCGAACTACGTGCACGGTCAGACGCTGCACGTCACCGGCGGCATCTTCGGCGGGATGACCGGCTGAAGCCCTAGCGGAGATCGAGCAGACAACCTGAGAAGTACGCGCCGGCGGGCGAGGCGAGGTACGCGCTCAGCGCGGCCACCTCGGCGCCCGCCGCGCTGACACCGTCGAGCCCGCTGACATCACCGACCCCGCGTGCGCGGGGAGCGATGACGACGGTGGTGATGAGGTGGCGGGCCCACTCGATCGAGAGCGTGCGCGCCATGTTCTCGAGGCCGGCGCGGGCGGCCTCGGCGTGCTCGCCGAGCTCTGACGAGGGCGCCAGATACACGATCCGACCACCGCGCGCGGCGGGTAGGAAGGCGCGCTTGGCGACAGCGCGCGTCGCGCTCCAGCTGACATCGAGGCACGCGCCGAGCGCGGCTCGCGCCGCGTCCCCGCCTGCACCGCGCTCACGCGCGTGCGTCAAGGCGTGCGCGAACGCGCTCGCAGCGTCGACGACGAGCACGGCGAGGCCGGGGGACCCGTCGAGCAGGACGCGATCCACCTCGAGCTCGATCGCGGCGTCCTCGAGCGCGAGCGAGCCGTTGGCGTTGAGCCGGAAGTTACGGACCTCCGCCCCCAGGCTGCTGCAGGCGTCGCCGACAGCGTCCCCGAGCGCCTGCTGCGCATCCCCCGACGGCGCCGCACCCGCGAGCACGATCGTCACGCCCTGCAACAGGCCTGGACGCAGCAGCTCGGATACGTCGATAGCGGGCATCGGGTGCGAGGCCGGCGTGCCGGGAGCGAGGCCTTCAGGCCCCGAACGCGCGTTCCGCGTCAGAGCCACCCGAGTCTCCGGCGCGCGCGCCGCCGTCAGCAGCATCGGGGGCGCCGGCGTCAGGCGCACCGTTTGCGGGACCATCCGCGCCGCGATCGGCGAGGTCGGCCTCGGCGTCAGGAGAACCGGAGCCAAGGCCACCGGCGCCGGTGGGGGCAGCCTCGGTGGCGGCCGAGCCGCGGAGCTCGAAGTACAGGACGGACGCGGCGAGGGCGAGCAGCGGCGCGGTGAGCACGCCGATGACCACGCGCACGACGATGCCGATGCCCGAGCCGGCGGACTCGGCGATGCCGTCGATGATGAAGGAGATGACGCCGACGAGCACATACAGCACGAGGATCACGCCGAACACCTGCCAGCCATTGCCGCGCACGAGCTCGCGGCTGCGCCCGAGCGCGGCGAAGACGCCCGGACGCTCGAGCACGACGACGGGAGCGGCGACGAACCAGATCGTGAGCAGGAACAGCCCGGGAACGATGATCAGGACGAAGCCGATGACGATGCCGATGCCTGCGACGATGCCGACGAGCAGCAGCTGGCCGAGCACAGGCGTGGCGGCTCGCAGCAGCTGGCCGGGGCTGGCGTCGCGGCGGCCGTCCTGCACGTCGGCGACGAGCTCGACGACCATGCCGGTGAAGAGCGTCCCGGCGACGAGGCTGATGATCAGCGCGACGAGCGCGAGCGAGGCGCTCGCGGTTACGAGCAGCCCGGAGATGATGCCGGTGAACACGAACACGACGGCGGCCGCGGGCATCAGCACCGAGGCCTGGTCGACGTAGATGTCGAACACGCGGCGAATCACCTCGCCGGCGTCAATACGACGGTGCATGCCAGCTCCCCCCGCCTCGTCGACGCCTCATCGCAGAGAACCTTAGGCCAGGCGCCCGACGCGTCGCCGCCGCTCAGGCGACGGCTGCGCCCTTGGGGGCGCGGCGCTCGGCGCGGCGCTGCTCGCGCACGCGCCGCAGTATGCCCTTGCGACCGTGCTGCTCGAGGCCGCCGTAGAGGCGGCGGATCTCCACGAGGACGTCATCGGCGACGGCCTGCTGCTGCTCGCGCGTCGGAACCTCGATCTGCTCCCAGCGCATCGCGTCCCCGTACTGGACGGTGACCTTGGGGAACTGCAGGCGCTTCCAGTTGCGCACGTGCGAGGAGCCGTAGATCGCGATCGGCACGATCGGCGCACCGGTCTCGAGCGCGAGGCGCCCGATCCCGCGCTTGGCCTGTTCGGAGACTTTGCCCGTGCGCGAGCGACCACCCTCGCAGTACATCGTGACCGCGCCGCCGCGTTCGAGGATCGTACGCGCGGTGATGAACCACTCCTCGTCGCGTGCGCCGCGGCGTACGGGGAAGACGCCGCCGTGGGTGTAGATGAACTGCATCGGCGGTTTGAACAGCTGTGACTTGGCCATGAAGCGGACCTTGCGCCGGATGTAGCAGCCCATCAGGAAGTGGTCCATGAAGGAGAAGTGGTTGGGCGCGAGGATCACGCCGCCGGAGCCCGGCACCTTCTCGACGGAGATCGCGCGTGCGCGCAGGAACGTGTAGGCGTAAAGCGAGGTGAGCACGCGCGTGAACTCGTAGGCCCAGTCCGGTTCGCGCGTGCGCGCGCGCTCGTGAAAGCGGTCGAAGTACTCCTTCGGCCGCGGGTCGGTGTAGACCTGCTCGCGCATCGAGGCGAGATCGCTCATCAAACGCTGTACCTCGGCGGCGACGCAAGGTTACGCGCGGGCCGATCGCGCTTTGGCTAGCGGCGCGAGCGGTAGACGCGCACGAAGTCCAGGAGCTGGCGCCCGCGATGCAGGAAACCGGCGAGCGTGCGCCCGCTCGCGCGGTGGCTGAGGTCGAGCTCGATCTCGACCACGCGGTTGCCGGCACGGACGGCATCGACGGTCATCCCGATCTCCATGCCGAAGCCGTGCGCGAACGGCAGCACGTCCTCGAGCGTGCGCCGGCGCAGCGCTCTCTGCCCGGAGATCGGGGCGCGCGTGCGCAGGCCGCAGCGCCTGCGGATCGCGAAGCGGGCGAACGCGAGCGCGAGCCCGACGCCGCCACCGACGCGCCTGGTGAAGGCGGCAACCGCGAGATCTGCCTGGTTGCGGGCGACGGCGTCGGCCAGCACCGCGAGCTGCGCGGCGCTGTCGCCGAGATCGCCGTCGCAGAGGACGAATATGTCGAGCTCGGGCTCGGCCGTGGTGTGCGGCGCGTGGTGCGCGGCGGCTTCGGCTGCGCGCGTGACCGCGGCGCCCTTGCCGATCACCCGCGCGCTGCTCACCACGTGCGCGCCGGAGCGCCGCGCGATCTCGGGGGTCGCGTCGGTGGAGCCGTCGTCCGCGACCCAGATCGGCGCGCCGGGGAAGGCTCGCTCGAGCGCGGCGAGCGTTCGCGCGATCCGCTCGGCCTCGTTGTATGCCGCAACGAGCACGATCGTGCGCGCGGCCGGGGATCGATCGGCGGAGCTATCTATTGTGCTGGTCCAGTGGTGGCGAGCGGCGTCTGGAGGATCAAATGACTGACATTGAGGCTCATATCACCGGCACGGTATGGAAAATCGAGTGCGCAGTGGGCGACACCGTCGAGGAGGGCGACACGGTGGCGATCCTGGAGTCGATGAAGATGGAGATGCCCGTCGAGGCCGAAGACGCGGGCACCGTTACGGAGATCCGCTGCGAGGAGGGCCAGGCGGTGAACGAGGGCGACACGCTGGTCGTGCTCGATTAGCGTGCAAGGGCGGGCACCCGCGCGGCGGGCACCGCGCACGGCGGCGCTCGTCTAGCCTGTCGGACCCGTGTCCTCGAGCGCTCCCCCACGCGAGCTGGCCGACGGCAAGCTCCTGATCGACGAGCCGGTTGCGGGCGTGATCCGGCTGACGATCTCAAACCCGGCGAAGCGCAACGCGCTCGACCACCCGATCCTGGACGCGATCAGCGCGACGCTTGGCGATCTCTCCCGGCTGGGCGGGGCCGGTGGGTCCTTATCCGACGCGCGCTGCGTCGTGGTCACGGGGGCGCACGGGATGTTCTCGGCGGGCTATGACATCGGCGAGATCCCAGACACGGAGTTCGAAGAGCGCGCGGAGCGCCTCGTGGCGCATCCGTTCACGCAGGCGATCGACGCGCTCGAGGCGTTCCCCTACCCGACGCTGGCCGCGCTGCCCGGCCACACGATCGGCGGCGGGCTCGAGCTTGCGCTGGCGTGCGACCTGCGCGTGGCGGACGCCGAGATCAAGCTCGGCATGCCCCCGGCGAAGCTCGGCCTGGTGTATTCGCACACGGGGCTGCGTCGCTTCATCGACGCGATCGGGGCGGCGCGCACGCGTGAGCTGTTCCTGCTCGGCAGCTACATCGACGCGCCGACCGCGCTCGCGTGGGGGCTCGTGAGCCGCGTGAGCGCGGCTTCGGAGCTCGAGGCCCTGTCGCTCGAGCTCGCGCGCGAGCTCGCGGGCAACGCGCCGCTCTCGCAGACCGGCAACAAGCGCGTGATCGCCGCGCTGCTGCACGCTGAGAGCGAGCTGCCGGCAGACGTCGAAGCGGAGCTGATCGAGCTGCGCAGCGCGTCGTTCGCATCTCAGGACCTGCGCGAGGGCATGCGGGCCTTCGCAGAGCGGCGCACGCCCAGCTGGCGCGGCAAATAGTCGTCCGCCGCACCTCATACCTTTTGCCGCGTGGCCCCGCTGATCACACGCGAGGAAGCCCTGGCGCTCGGGGAGCTCGAGGACCACGCGCAGATCGAAGAGCTGATCCAGCGGGCTTGGGAGGTGCGCGTCGGGCGTTTCGCGGACTCGACCGACATGTGCTCGTTGGTCAACGCCAAGTCGGGCGGGTGCGCGGAGGACTGCGGCTTCTGCGCCCAATCGCGCTTCGCCGAGGCCGAGACGCCGATGCATGCGATGATGGAGCCGCAGCAGATCCTCGAGCACGCGCGCGCGGCGGAGGCCGCGGGAGCCCACCGCTTCTGCATGGTCACGCAGGGGCAGGGACTGTCCAAGCGCGACTTCGAGAAGTACCTCGAGGGCGTCAGGCTGGTCTCGCAGAACACGAACCTCAAGCGCTGCGCTTCGGTCGGCCACATCTCCGCGGAGCGCGCGAAGGCGCTGCGCGAGGCGGGCATCCAGCGCGTGCACCACAACGTCGAGACCGCGCACAGCTACTACTCGGAGGTGACGAGCACGGTCCGCTACGAGGGCCGGCTGCGCACGATCGACGCGGTTCGCGAGGCGGGCCTGGAGACGTGCGTGGGCGGCATCCTGAACCTCGGCGAGACACGTGCGCAGCGTGTGGAGATGGCGTTTGAGCTGGCGGCGATCAACCCGACCAGCGTGCCGATCAACATGCTCAACCCGCGACCCGGCACGAAGTTCGGCGACCGCGAGTACATGGAGCCGTGGGAGGCGGTCAAGTGGATCGCTATCTTCCGGCTGATCCTGCCGGACGCGCTGTTCAGGCTGTGCGGCGGTCGCGTGGAGAACCTGGCCGAGCTGCAGCGCCTGGCGGTGAGGGCGGGGATCAACGGCGTGATGATGGGGAACTTCCTGACGACCCTCGGCAACGAGCCGGAGCTCGACCGCGCGATGTTCGAGGAGCTCGGCTTGAACGTCGCGCGCCAGCCGGATAACGCCGCCAATCCGCGGCCGGACAACCGCTCCGGGTGGTTCGCCGGCGAGACACCGGATGTGGTGAGTGAGCTGCGCGAGGGCGAGAGCTCGGGCGAGGCGATCGACCTGCGCGTACGCCTGTGGGATCCTTCCACGCAACTGCGCTACCGCGCCAAGCGCGCGGTCCCGCCGCGCCCCGACGGCGCCGCGAACAGGGTCCCGGTCGCGTAGCGAGCACGGCACAAATGAGCGAGATCGAAGAACGCCTGCAGGAGTTGGAGCGGCTCGGTCTCGTCCGTCGCCTGCGGCTGGTCAGCGGGCCGCAGGGGCCGACGGTGCTGCTCGACGGCAAGCCGGTGTTGCTGCTGTGCTCGAACAACTACCTCGGGCTCGCCGATCACCCGCGCATCCGCGAGGCGGCAGCCGACGCGGCGATGCGCTGGGGCGTCGGCGCGGGCTCGTCGCGACTGGTGTCCGGCACGATGACGATCCACCGCCGCCTGGAGGAGCGCCTGGCGACGTTCGAGGGCAGCGAGGCGTGCGTGCTGTTCGGCTCGGGCTACCTCGCGAACCTCGGCATCCTCGGCGCGCTCGCCGGTCGCGGCGACGCGATCTTCTCCGACGAGCTCAACCACGCGTCGATCATCGACGGCTGCCGGCTCTCGCGTGCGGAGGTCGTCGTCTACCGGCACCGCGATGTGGAGCATCTCGATTGGAGCCTGCGTCAGCACACGGGAGAGCGGCGAGTGATCGTGACCGACTCGGTGTTCTCGATGGACGGCGACGTCGCGCCGCTCGAGGAGATCGTCACGCTCGCGGACCTGCACGGGGCGCGCCTGGTGGTCGACGAGGCGCACGCGACCGGCAACCTCGGCGCGGGTGGTCGCGGCGCGGTCGCCGAGGCGGGCCTGGAGGGCGAGGTGGACGTGATCGTGGGCACGCTCGGCAAGGCGTTCGGCTCCTACGGGGCGTACGCATGCGCGAGCGCGGAGATTGTCCGCTTCCTGGTCAACACGGCGCGGCCGCTGATCTTCTCGACCGCGCCATCGCCGCCGGCGGTGGCAGCTGCGCTGGCGGCGCTGGATCTGCTGCAGGAGCGTCCTCACCGCGTCCAGCGGCTGCGCTCGAACGCGCGTGTGTTGCGGCGTGCGCTCGCGGCCGAGGGATTTCCGGTCGCGGACACCGAGATGCACATCGTGCCGTTGATAGTCGGCGATGAGCGCATGGCGATGCGCATGTGTCAGGAGGCGATCGCGCAGGGGGCGTTTGCCCAGGCGATCAGGCCGCCGACGGTCGCGAGCGGCGCCTCGAGACTGCGCTTGACGGCGATGGCATCGCACACGGCGTCGGAGCTGCAGATGGCGGCTCGCGTGTTCGGCGAGGCCGCCCGCAAGCTCGGGATCACACCGGAGGCGATGACGCCGCCGCTGCCCGAGCGCTGGGTCGCGCCCGTGGACATCCGGCTCGACAGCGGTGAAGTGGCGGCGTTCGGCGATGGGCACCTCGAACACGACGGAGCGTCCTCAGCGGCTCCGTTTGACCTCGAGCGCGACAGTGCTCCGCGGCGGGCGCCGGTCGAGGCTCTCGCCGAGTCACGGGCGCCGTTTGACTTCGAGCGCGAGCCCTCGAGCGCACGCGCGGCCTAGCGCCTCGCAGCGCCGGCGAGATGCGCGCGGGCGCGGCTATACGGGGCCTGTTCGTGACGGGCACCGACACGGGCGTCGGCAAGACGGTGCTGAGCGCGTCGCTGCTGGCGGCGATGGCCGGCGCCGGGGAGCGCGTGCGCGCGTACAAGCCGGTGCTGACCGGGCTGGACGAGATCTCCCAGAACGCCGAGGCGGGCGCGTGGCCGCCCGATCACGAGCTGCTCGGCGCGGCCGCCGGGATGAGCCCGGCCGAGGTCGCGCCCCTGCGCTACGGCCCGGCCGTCTCGCCGCACCTCGCGGCACAGCTCCTCGGACAGCGGATCTCGCCTGAGCAGCTGTGCGCGCCTGCTCGCGCCGTTCTCGAGCAGGGAGGAGCCGCGCAGGCGCTGGTCGTCGAGGGCGTGGGAGGCCTGCTCGTGCCGCTCGCGGAGGACTACACCGTGCGCGACCTCGCGGTCGCGTTGGGACTGCCGCTCGTGATCGCCGCGCGACCGGGGCTGGGAACGATCAACCACACGCTGCTGACGCTCAGCGCCGCGCGCGCGGCGGGCCTGGATGTACGCGCTGTCGTGCTTACGCCGTGGCCGGCCGAACCCGGTGTGTTGGAGCGCTCGAACCGTGCGACGATCGAGCGCCTGGGCGAGGTAGAGGTGCAGACGCTCGAGCAGTTGCCGAGCCCGGCCGTGAGCGAGCTGGCGCGCGCGGGCGAGTCGCTGCCTTGGCGCCGCTGGCTCAGCCCGTGAGCCCCGCACGCGCGGCGTCGAGCATCGCGGCGGTGAGCGTCTCGAGGTCCGGCTCCTGCATCACGTACGCGGGCATCGCGTAGATCAGATCGCGGAAGGGACGCAGCCATACGCCCCGCGCGGCGGCGGCGGCGCTGGCGCCCGCCACGTCGACTTCGCGCTCTAGCTCGACCACGCCGATCGCCCCCAGCACGCGCACATCCACGACGCCGGGGAGCCCGCGGGCGGGCTCGAGCCCTGCTCGGAGAGCTCGTTCGATCGCGCGGACGCGCTCGCGCCAGTCGCCGCTCGCGAGCAACTCGAGCGAGGCGAGCGCGACCGCGCACGCGAGCGGATTGCCCATGAACGTCGGTCCGTGCATCAGCCCACCTCCCTCCCCCGCTGAGACGGCGTCGGCGACTGTCGCCGTGCAGAGGGTCGCCGCGAGCGTCATGTAGCCGCCGGTGAGAGCCTTGCCCACGCACATCACGTCGGGCTCGACCTCGGCGTGCTCGCACGCGAACATCGCGCCGGTGCGCCCGAAGCCGGTGGCGATCTCATCGAGCACGAGCAGCAGGCCGTGCTCGTCGCAAACCTCGCGCAGGTGCGCGACGCACGCGGGCGAGTGAAAGCGCATGCCGCCGGCGCCCTGGACGACCGGCTCGACGATGACCGCTGCGAGCTCGTGCGCGTGCGCCGCCGCGAGCTCTTCCACGTTCGCGGCCCAACGCTCATCGAGGCCGTCCTCGAAGCCGTCGGGCGGACGCTCGGCAAAGACGTGCTCGGCGAGCGTGCCGGCGAAGAGGCTGTGCATGCCGCTGACGGGATCGCAGACGGCCATCGCCCCTGCCGTGTCGCCGTGGTAGCCGCCCCTGACGGTGAGCAGCCGCGTGCGCTTGGCCTGCCCAAGCGCACGCTGGTACTGGATGCACAGCTTGATCGCGACCTCGACCGCCACCGACCCGGAGTCCGCGAGGAAGACCCGCTCGAGGCCCGCCGGCGCGAGCTCGCACAGACGCTCGACGAGCCGCACCGCCGGCTCATGCGTGAGCCCGCCGAACATCACGTGCGCCATCCGCTCCAGCTGCCCGCGTACGGCGGCGTCGAGCGCTGGGTGGCGGTAGCCGTGGATCGCGCACCACCACGACGCCATCCCGTCGATCAGCTCGCGACCATCCGCCAAGCGCAGCCGCACCCCCTCGGCCGAGACGACCGGCAACGGCGCGAGCGACGCCGGCAGCGCACCGTATGGATGCCACACACGCTCGCGGTCGAGCGCGAGCAGCCGATCCCACTCGGGAGAGAGCCGCTTCGCGCAGGCCAGCGCTTCTCCTAGTCCTCGTAGAGGGTGAAGTCGCGCTTACGCGCGCCACACACGGGACAGAACCAGGTTTCGGGGATGTCCTCGAACGCGGTCCCTGCCGGGATGCCCCCGTCCGGGTCGCCCTCCTCGGGGTCATAGATGAAGCCGCAGGACTCGCAGATCCAACGTTGGAGGGTCTCGGTGCCGGCGCTCATGCGCCGGCGCTCTCGTCGGTGATGCTCATGCGCAGAAGACTACCGGCAGGTAGTGTCAGCCGTATGAGCACGGCGGGGGAGAGCGAGCGTCCGGGCCCGGGAGAGGTGTTGAACCCCGGGGCGCCGACGCGTGCCCGCCAGGCGGCGAGCGTGATCCTCCTGAGGGGCGCCGGCGAGCGGCTCGAGGTGCTGCTCGTCAGGCGCACTCCTCAGGCGCGGTTCATGGGCGGCGTGTGGGTGTTCCCCGGCGGCGCTGTCGACGCCGAGGAGGGCGACGGCGACGGCGCCCACCGCGCGGCGGCGCTGCGCGAGCTGAACGAGGAGGCCGCGATCGTGATCACAGACGCGCAGGAGCTCGTGAAGTTCTCGCGCTGGATCACCCCTGCGGAGGTGCAGATCCGCTTCGACACTCACTTCTTCCTCGCGGCGCTCCCCGCGGGCCAGGAGCCGCGGATCGACGGCGAGGAGTGCGTCGACCTCGGTTGGTTCACGCCGGCGGCGGCGCTCGATGCGCACCGTGACGGGGAGATCGCAGCTGGTCTTTCCGACGATCAAGCACCTCGAGCAGCTGAGCGACTTCTCCTCCGTAGACGAGGTGCTCGAATACGCCCGCGGACGCGAGGTGCTGCCGGTGCAGCCGCGCGTCGTCCTCGAGGGCGAGGTCGCGCGCATCCTGCTGCCCGGCGAGCCCGGCTACTGAGACTCGAGCAGCCCGGGCGCCTGGTCGGTGGCGCTCAGCCGCGCTCCTGCGCGTTGATCACGTGCGTGACCGCGTTGATCAGCGCGAGGTGCGTGAACGCCTGCGGATAGTTGCCGAGGTGACGACCCGAGGACGCCTCGAGCTCCTCCGCATACAGCCCGAGCGGGGAGGCGTAGGAGAGCAGGCGCTCGCACATGTGCTCGGCTTCGCGGTCCTCGCCTATCTCCGACAGCGCCGAGACCAGCCAGAACGAGCAGATCAGGAAGGTGCCCTCCTCGCCGTGAAGGCCGTCGTCTGTCTCGCCCGTGCGGTAGCGGAGCACGAGACCGCCCTCGGTCAGCTCGTCGCGGATCGCCATCACGGTCGCGCGCACGCGTTCGTCCTCGGGGCCGAGGAAGCGCACGATCGGCACGAGCAGGTTGGAGGCGTCGAGGGCGTCTGTTTCGTAGTGCTGGCGGAAGACCCCGCGCTCATCGACGCCGTGCTCGAGGATGTCTTCGCTGATCTCGTCGGCGATCGCCTGCCACTGTTCGGCGTGGTCCGCCTCGCCGCGGCGTTCGGCCAGGCGCGCGCCGCGGTCCATCGCGACCCAGCACATCAGCTTGGAGGAGACGTAGTGGCGAGGCTCCCCGCGCGCCTCCCAAATGCCCTGGTCAGGCTCCTTCCACACCGCCGCCGCGCATCTGACCTGGTCGGCGAGCACCGGCCACAGCCGCTCGGGGATGTGATCGCGCTCCTTTGAGTGCAGGTAGACCGAGTCGAGCACCGCCCCGAAGACGTCGTTCTGACGCTGGTTGTAGGCGCCGTTGCCGACGCGCACGGGGCGCGCGCCCTCGTAGCCCTTGAGGTGATCGAGGATCGACTCAGGCAGCTCCTTCCTGCCGTCGATCCCGTACATGATCTGCAGCGAGCCGTCCTCGTTGCGCTCCATGTCTGCGAGGTACTGCACGAAGTCGTCGGCCTCCCAGTTCAGGCCGAGCGCGTGCAGCGCCCACAGCGTGAACGTCGCGTCGCGCATCCAGCAGTAGCGGTAGTCCCAGTTGCGCTCGCCGTGCGGGGTCTCCGGCAGCGAGGTGGTCGCCGCAGCGACGAGCGCCCCGGTCGGCATGAACGTCAGTCCCTTCAGCGCCAGCGCCGAACGCTCCAGGTGCAGCCGCCACATGTGATCGGGATAGCTGCCTTCGGCCACCCACGTGCGCCAGAAATGGCTGGTGCGATCGATGTGTTCCTCGGCCTGCTCGACCGTGTGCGGACCGCCCCGATCCTCGGTCCAGGAGAGCGCGCAGAAGCGCTTCTCGCCTTCGCTCATCGTGTGGCGACCGTGTGCTCGGTTGCCCTCGATGCCCATGCGGATGTCGCTGAACAGGCGAAATGCGGTCTGGCCGTCGGCCGCGTCCAGCTCCTCGGCGTCCTCGCTCTTGCAGTCCACGACGCAGCTGCCCGCCGTGCCCGCGTCAACCACGCCCCACTTCGCCGCCGTCGCGCCGTAGTCGAGCATCGGCTCGCACACGATCTCGACCTGGACGTTGCCCTGGATGCATTCGACGATGCGCACGAGCAGATGGTCGGCGTCGTAGTCTGTCGGCGGCCGCGTGTGGCTCGAGCCCTCCTTGTTGTCGTGCCAGCGCCCGATCGTCAGCGCGTCGATGACGCGGATCCAGCCCTGCGGCGTCATCCACGTCGTCTCGATGATGTTCGTGCCCGGTATGTAGCGCCGGCCGGCCGGAACGTAGACCCCGTAGGGACCCACCCGCCAGCTGCCTGCCCCGCGATCCAGCAGCGCGCCGAAGATCGACGGCGAGTCGAAGTGCGGCAGGCACATCCACTCGATCGAGCCATCTGAGGCGACGAGCGCGCCCGTGTGACAGTCCGACAGGAAGCCGTAGTCTGCGATCGGCGGAAACGGCGAGTCGCCTGAGGCTCCGCGCGCGGCGAGCGCACCCGCCGCCCGCTGGGCGCCAGACCCAGCCGATGAGGCCTCGCGCGGGCTCACCACTCGGTTCGCTCGAACTTCGGGCGCTCCACGCCCGCCGGCAGGATCTGCTCGTCTTCCAGCTTGTCGAGATGCGCGGCCAGCGTCGCCGTGGCAAGCCCCAGAAGCGGCTCAGGCACCTCGGGCCAGACCGCCTCGAGCAGCTCCGCAATCGTGCGCCGGCCTTCGCCGAGCGCAGCGATCAGACGGTGTTCGCGGTCGACGCGATGGGCTACGTACTCCTCCAGCTTCGCGTGCGCATCCCACACGGGAGGGCCGTGACCGGGACAGAGCACGTCGAAGTCTTCGCGCGAACGTAGACGCGTGAGCGCCAGCAGATAGCCGGCCATCGCGCCGCGGTAGGGGCTGATGAAGACGCTGCCCTCGCCGAGGACGGCGTCGCCGGTGAAGCAAGCGCCGTTGGCGACGAGCGCGAAGTGATCGGCGGAGTGCCCGGGCGTGGCGACGGCATCGAAGGGGCCGACGTGAATGTCCTCGCTGAGCAGGATGTCGACCGCACCGCGTCCGCCGACGAGCGGTGCCGGGTAGCGTTCGAGCAGGGGACGGACGGCTTCTGTGTGGTCGTGGTGGTCGTGAGTCAGCACCACGCCGCCGAGACCGCCACGCGCGTCTAGCGCGGCACACAGGCGCGCTACGTGCTCGTCGAGCAACGGCCCGGGGTCCACGACCCATGCGGGGTCGCGCCCGACCACCCAGGTGTTCGTGCCCGACAGCGTGAGTGGCCCCGGGTTCGGCGCGCGAACCCAGAGGATGTCGTGACGGTTGAGCAGCTCGGCGTCGGAGCCGGCTTGGCTGAGGTGGCCATTGGAGCCACCCCCTGCCTCGGGATCAGGCGGATGCGGCGTGGTCATGGGCGCGACGTTAGCTGACGGCGCGGCCGCGATGACTGCTCCCAAGCTAGCGAGAGCGCCCGGGCGCGCGGCCCCGGCGCCGGGCGCCGTTGCGCGGGGAGCCTCCTGGGCGCGAGGACCCAACCACGGCCGCACTCGGCGGGCGCCCAGCGCGGCGCGGGCGTTTGCCGGCGCCGGCGCCGTTGGAGCCGGGTGCCCCATGCGAGTGACCCGCGGCGATTCCCGCGAGCCCGAGCTCCCGATCCAGGCCGAGCTCGCGAATCATCCCAGCGAGCTCGCGCGTCTGATCGTGGGCGACGAGCGTCACGCCAACGCCACTCGCTCCGGCGCGCGCGGTGCGCCCGATGCGGTGCACGTAGTCCTCTCGCGTCGCCGGTATGTCGTAGTTGATCACGTGCGTGATCCCCGCTACGTCGATCCCCCGGGCGGCGACATCGGTGGCCACGAGCGTGTCCACGACGCCCGCCTCGAAGTTGGCGAGCGCTCGCTCGCGCTGACCTTGGGACTTGTCCCCGTGCATCGCCACAGCGCGCACGCTGCTCGACGCGAGTCGCTTCACGAGCCGGTCGGCGCCGCGCTTGGTGCGTACGAACACGAGCGTCAGCCCGCGCTCTGCCTCGCTCAGCTCCGAGACCAGGCGCGCGACCTTGCCCTCGTGGGTGACCGTCACGAAACGATGCTCGACGTCGCCCTTGCGCTCGGCCGAGTGCGCGTGCTCGTGGCGGCGCGGATCGTGGGTGTAGGCCTTCGCGATGCGTCCGACCTCGCCCTCGAGCGTCGCCGAGAAGAGCATCGTCTGGCGCTTGCTCGCGGTCATCTTCACGATCCTGTCGACCACCGGGCGAAAGCCCATGTCGAGCATCCTGTCGGCCTCGTCGAGGACGAGCAGGCGGACCTGCCCGAGCGAAACGTCCCGGCGCTCGATCAGATCGAGCAGGCGCCCGGGAGTCGCCACGAGAATGTGCGCGCGAGCCGCCAGCCGTGCCTGCTTGACGATCCCCGCGCCGCCGTAGACGGCCGCGATCGACAGCGCCCGCGCGTGCGCGATCGGACGCATGTCCTCGACGATCTGCAGAGCGAGCTCTCTCGTCGGCGCGAGGATCAGCGCCGACGGTCGCGTGTCGGAGTCCTTCAGGCGTTCGACCACAGGCACGCCGAAGGCGAGCGTCTTGCCCGATCCTGTCGGCGACTGGGCGAGCACGTCGTGGCCGGCGAGCACGTCGGGAATGACCATGCCCTGAACGGCGAACGGCGTTTCGATCCCGCGCTTGGCGAGCTCATCTACGACGACCTCGGATACGCCGAGATCGGCGAACGTTGCATGCTTCATGTGTTGATGCTCCTTCTGGCAGCCCTGTGGCTGCCGCTACAGATGGAGATTCGACTGACCCCATCCGCGCATCTGAAGCGCCAACAAAGACCAAGAACCCCGCGGACGACTTCGCCGCCCGTAATACGACCGTAGCAGCATTCTGCATGGGCGCTCCTGCCCGCAAGCGCGCTTGTACGGCCTCGACGTTACGGCGCGAGGCGCTCGATCAGCCACTCGCCGCCGGCGCGGCGATAGCGCAGCCGATCGTGCAGCCGGTCCTCGCGCTGTTGCCAGAACTCGATGCTTTCCGGCGCCAGGCGAAAGCCGCCCCAGTCCGTTGGCGGCGGCAGCTCACCGGTTCCGTAGCGCTGCTCGAGCGCGAGGACGCGCTGCTCGAGCGCCTCGCGAGTGTCCACCGGCTCGCTCTGCGGCGAGGCGAGCGCGCTCAGCTGGCTCCCGCGTGGTCGGCTGCGCGCGTACGCCGCCGACTCCTCGGCGCTCGTGCGCGTGACCGGGCCCTCCAAGCGAACCTGACGACCGAGCGGATCCCAGTAGAACATCAGCGCCGCGCGAGGGTTCCCAGCGAGCTCGCGGCCCTTGCGACTCGCGTAGTTCGTGAAGAACACGAAGCCGCGCTCGTCAAAGCCCTTGACCAGCACCATGCGCAGCGACGGCGCGCCGTCGCTGGAGCTCGTCGCCAGCGCGGCGGCCTCCGGCAGGCGTACGCCGGCAGCTCCCGCCTCGCGAAACCAGGCCGCGAACTGGGCCAGCGGGTCAGCCTCGAGGTCCTGCTCCCGCAACGGCTGGCAGTGCTCGCTCACGTGCTGCGAATACGGTTCACGCGCTTCGATCCAACGGGACTACTGGATGTTCGCCATCACGTGCTTGACGACCGTGTAGTCCTCCACCCCGTACATGCTCAGGTCCTTGCCATAACCGGACTCCTTGAAGCCGCCGTGGGGCATCTCGGAAACGAGCGGGATGTGGTCGTTGATCCACACGCAGCCGAAGCGCAGAGCCTTGGAGACACGCAGCGCACGGCCCACGTCACGCGTCCACACCGAGGACGCAAGCCCGTAGCGTGTCGCGTTCGCCCAGGCGATCGCCTGCTCCTCGTCTGAGAACTGCTGCACCGTGATCACGGGGCCGAAGATCTCACGCTGGATCATCTCGTCGTCTTGGCGCAGTCCCGCCACGACCGTCGGCTCGACGAAGAAGCCCGGCCGCTCTGCGGCCTTTCCTCCGGTGACGATCTCCGCGTGCTCGGGGCGGCGTTCGAGGAAGCCCTCGACGCGCTCGCGCTGGCGCGCGGAGTTGACCGGGCCGAGCGTCGTCTCGGGCGAGAGCGTGTCTCCGATCACCAAGCCCTGCGCCTGGCTGACAAGGCCGCTGACAACATCGTCGTAGACGTTGCTCGAGGCGAGCACGCGCGTGGCCGCCGTGCAGTCCTGCCCGGCGTTGTAGTAACCGGTGCCCGCGATCGTTTCGAGCGCGCTGTCGAGGCTTACGTCGTCGAACACCACGACCGGAGCCTTGCCCCCCAGCTCGAGGTGCACGCGCTTGAGCGTGTCCGCCGCCGTGCGCGCGAAGTGCTTGCCGGTGTCGACCGAGCCGGTGAGGGCGAGCATGTCGACGTCGGGATGGTTGATCAGCGCCTCGCCCGTCGGGCGGCCAGGCCCGGTGACGATGTTGAGCACACCCTTCGGCAGGATCTCAGCAGCGAGCTCTGCCAGCCTGACGGTCGTCATCGGCGTCGTCTCCGCCGGCTTGAGCACAACCGTGTTGCCCGCCGCGAGCGCCGGCCCGAATTTCCAGATCGCCATCATCAGCGGGTAGTTCCACGGAGTCACCTGCCCGATCACGCCGACCGCTTCGCGGCGGGTGAATGAGGTGTAGCCCTCCATGTACTCGCCCGCCGCCCTGCCCTCGAGGCAGCGCGCGGCGCCGGCGAAGAAGCGCAGGTTGTCGGCCATCACCGGGATTTCGTCGTTCCGCGCGGCTTCGATCGGCTTGCCCGCGTTGAGGGCCTCCATGCGCGCGAGCTCATCGCCGTGCTCCTCGACGAGGTCGGCCAATGCCAGCAGCGCCTGCGCGCGCTGCGCCGGGATCGTGTTCGACCAGCCGTCGAACGCGCGGCGGGCGGCCTTGACGGCGCGATCGACGTCCTCGGGGCTCGAGATCGGCGCCCGTGCGAGCTCCTCGCCGCTTGCGGGGTTCAGGATCGCTTCTGTCTCGCCGCTGGAGGGCACAGTCGCCCCGTCGATGAAGTTGGTGAGGGTGTCTGTCGTGCTCGCCACCATCGAGCAGTCTACGCGGTGCGCGTGCGCCGTAAGGGCAAGCAAGGTCAGAGTGCTTGCGCCGTCACGTACTCCGACCCCGCCGCCCCACGGTCGACACCTGCGCCTGTCAACCGCCGCGCGGAAACAACGCCCATACAACGCTTGTCTATCTGTCGAGACGGCTTGACATTCCTCATATCGGCCCTGCCCGCGTCCGATCGTGAGTCCCCAGAGGCCCATGCACACGCTCACCGATCCAACATCCACGCCCCAGCCAGACGCGGCTGAGACCGAGCGCCGCGCCAAGTCAGCCCGCCGCGCGGCGACCGCGCTGTTGCGTGAGCACCCCGACGCGATGGTCTTCACCCAGGCCCCCGACGGTCTCATCGTCCCGGTCCCCGCCTCACTCGGGATGGAGAGCTTTCCCGTGCTCGCCACCGACTGGCGGGCCGGGAACGACCTGTGTGTGGCAGAGGACCGCATGACGATCGTCAACGCGTGGATGGAACTGAAGCGAGAGGGCGTCGCCGAAGCGCGAGCGCGGATGCGCACCAACCCGGCGCAGTGGTGGGTCGTGCGCATGTTCGATCTCCGCAATACACAGGGCGTGGTGCTCACCGTGCTTTGGCCCACCAGCGAAGGCCCCTCGGACAGCAACGCACCCACGGTCGATGCTCCGCCCTCCGAGACACCGCGCTTCGGCACCCGCAAGCAGGATCAAGAAGGCAACGTAATCGAGTGCGACGACGCTTACCTGCAGATGTTCGGCTACACGGCGCAGGAAGTCGTCGGTCACCCGTCCTTCGAGCGGGTACACCCCGAGGATCAGGCGCGCCTGATCGAAAGCTGGATCGCGATGATCGCGACCGGCCGCGTGCAGATGTCGCGCGTTCGCCTGCGCCGCAGCGACGACAGCTGGCTGTGGGTCGACACCACCTACCACAACTATCTTCACAGCGAGAACCCCGGATACGTGCTCGCGGAGTGCATCGACGTCTCCGCGGAGATGTCCGCCCAGGAGGCTCTGCAGGAGCGCGAGGCGCTGCTGCGGCGGCTGCTCGAGGAGATGCCCGACGGGCTGCTGCAGCTCGACGGCGAGCGCAACGTCGTCTACCACAACGCTCGCCTGCTCGAGATCCTGCACGCGCCGATCATCGGCACCGAGCCGCCGGCCGACGCTGAGGCAGCACACGAGCCTCCGGCGGTGCGGCTCGAGACGCTAAGCCAGAATCCTCACCGAGGAGGCGCGAGAGAAGTTCGACGCCGTGATCGGAAGGGCGCTCACGGAGGGGATCAGCGAGGACGTCGAGGGCGAGGCGCTGTTGGCGTTTGGCGAGCGTCGGCACATCCTCATGAAAGTTCGCCCGCTGATGCGCGACAGCGGCGCGGTCACCGGTGTGATCGCCTCGGTGCAGGACGTCACCGATAGCGCACGTGCACGGCGCGAGCTCGAGAAGCGGGCGACGTTCGACGCGCTGACCGGGGCGCACAACCGCGCGTCGATCATCACGGCGCTGAAGGCAGAGCTGCAGACGTCGGCCGACACCGGCGTCATCTACGTCGATCTCGACCGCTTCAAGTCGATCAACGACACCCTTGGTCACCCCGCCGGCGATGAGGTGCTGGTTCAGGTCAGTCGGCGACTGAAAGCAGCAATGCGCTCGAGCGATGAGCTCGGGCGCCTCGGCGGCGACGAGTTCCTGATCGTCTTGCGCGGTGTCCGCGGGCGCATGGTCGCGATGGAGGCCGCGAAGCGGATCAGCGACGCCCTGCACGGGACGTGCGCGCTGCCGTGCGGCAACGTCGAGTTGTGCGCGAGCGTCGGCGTGGCCTACGTCGGCGAGACGAGCGTGAGCGCGGAGGAGCTCATCGAGCGGGCCGACATCGCGATGTATCGCTCCAAGGAGCAGCGCCGCGGGCTACCGGTGCTCGCTCGCAGCGAGAAGCTGCCGGCTATCAGCAGCTAGCCTGCACCGCCGAACGCCGCGTCCACCACCGCTTGCGCGATCGGGCCGTACGGAGGCGCGAACGCCTCGATCAGGTCGCCCTCGCCGCGAACGAACACGCCACGCAGGTTCGAGAACTCGCGAAAGCCCTCGACGCCGTGGTGACGGCCAGCGCCGCTCTGCCCAATTCCACCGAACGGCAACGAGGGCAGCGCACCGTGGACGGCCGCCGAGTTCACGCACGCGCCTCCGGATGTGGTGCGGCGCAGCAGCTCGTCCGCGACGCCACGATCCTTCGCGAAGACGTACAGCGCCAACGGGCGCTCGCCGGCGTTGACGTAGTCGATCGCCTCGTCGATCGTGTCGTAGGCCTTGACCGGCAGGATCGGCCCGAACACCTCCTCCTGCATCAGCGCGAGATCCTCGGGCGGATCGATCACGAGCGAGATCGGCAGCTGACGCGCCGCCGCGTCGACGCCGTCGGCGTCCTCGAGCGGGCGCACGTCGCAGCCCCGCGCGCGCGCCTCATCGAGCAGGCGTTCGATCCGTTGCAGGTGGCGGCTCGAGACGATTCCGGTGCAGCTCCCCGACGTGCAGTAGCCGGGCATCGACTCGCGTAGGTGCTCCGCCGCCAGCTGGGCGAACTGCTCGAGGCGCTCACGCGGCACCAGGCAGTAGTCGACCGAGATGCACATCTGCCCATTCTTGATCGCCTTGGTTGCGAGCACCTGCTTGACGGACTCGGCGTCGATGCTGTCCTCGCTGAGGATCGCCGGGCACTTGCCGCCGAGCTCGAGCGTGACTGGCACGAGCTGCTCGGCGGCGGCCTTCGCGATCTCTCGGCCGATCCCAGGACTGCCCGTGTACAGCAGGTGATCCCAGCGCACGCGCGTAAACGCGCGCGCCAGCTCCAAGCCGCCGACGAGGACGTCGACGCGGTCACGGTCGAACGTCTCGTGAACCATCTCGCGCAGCAGCTGCGCGCAGGCGGGCGTGTACTCGGAGGGCTTGATCACGACGCGGTTGCCGGCGGCGAGCATCTCGACGAGCGGCCCGACCGACAGGTCAAACGGGAAGTTCCACGGCACGATGTTGCCGATTACGCCCTTCGGCTGCGGCTGCACGAAAGCTTCGCCGGACCCATACAGCGCGGGATCCGCCTGCCGCGGCTCGCGCGCCATCCAGCCGCCGAGCTCCCCCGCCACGTACGCGGCGCGCCCGGCCGGGCCGAGCACTTCGATCAGGTCGGCGGCGATCGGCGGGTGCACGCCGAAGTCGCTGCTGAGCGCCTCCTGGATCTGCGTGCGGTGCCCGAGCAGCATCCCCGCCAGCGCAGCGAGCAATCCCTGACGCTCCTCCAGCGACGGGAACGGATCGGCCAGGAACGCGGCGCGCTGGCGCTCCACGGTCTCGTGCAGCTCGGCGATCGCGGCAGCGTCGTCGTGCGCGGTTGCGGCAAGGCTCTCGGTCGCCGACATCTTCTCCTCCTGTGGCTCGTTGTAGCCCTCACACTACGCCGGTGATCGTCCGCCCGCGCGCCGGTGGCCGACCATCGCCTGCCCTAGAGAGCCGCGCCCGCCAGGCTCAGCCCGAGCGCCTCGGCTACCGCCGGATGGGTTATCTGCCCGCCCTGCACGTTCAGCCCCATGCGCAGGCCGGGGCTGCGCGCCAGCGCGTCATCGACGCCGCGCTCGGCGAGCTCGATCGCGTATGGCAGCGTCGCGTTGGTGAGTGCGTAGGTCGAGGTGATCGGCACCGCTCCGGGCATGTTCGTCACGCAGTAGTGCGTGATCCCGTCGACCTGATAGGTCGGGTTGGAGTGCGTCGTCGGGCGCGAGGTCTCAAAGCAGCCGCCCTGGTCGATCGATACGTCGACGAGCACCGCTGCGGGCTTCATCAGCGCAAGCTGCTTGCGGCTCACCACGTGCGGCGCGCGCCCTCCGTGCACGAGCACCGCGCCGATCACCAGATCAGCCGCCGGGAGCATCTCCTCGATCGCGAGCGTCGATGAGTACACCGTTGAGGCGCGCCCCGCGAATGCCACTTCGAGCTCGCGCAGCCGGTCGATCGAGCGATCGAACACGAACACGTCGGCCTGCATGCCGATCGCGATGAACGCCGCGTTCATGCCGACAACGCCACCGCCGATCACCAGCACCGTCGCCGCCGCCACGCCCGGCACGCCGCCGAGCAGGATCCCTCGCCCGCCGAGCGGCTTCTCGAGCATGAACGCGCCCGCCTGTGTCGCGATCTTGCCGGCGACCTCGCTCATCGGCGCGAGCAGCGGCAGGCGCCCGTCGCCGTCCTCGACGGTCTCATACGCGATGCAAGTGGCGCCTGAGGCCATCAGGCCCCGGGCGAGCTCGGGCTCCGCCGCCAGGTGCAGGTAGGTGAACAGCGTCTGTCCCTCGCGCAGGCGTCCAACCTCCTGGGGCTGGGGCTCCTTGACCTTCAGCACCAGCTCCGCCTGCGCGAACAGCGCGTCCGCGTCGGGCACGATCCGCGCGCCCTGCGCCTGGAATTGCTCGTCGCTCATCGCGCTGCCCTCGCCTGCTCCGGCCTGCACCAGCACCTCGTGCCCGCGGCTCGCAAGCTCTCTGACCCCGGCGGGGGTGATCGCCACGCGGTACTCGTCGACCTTGACCTCGCTCGGAACGCCAATTCTCATCGCGCCAGCTCCCGTCCGCGCAGCGCCAACCAGAACTCAATCCTGTCACGCGCGTTGGAGAAGTCGCGTCCGGTCAGCTGCTCGATGCGGCGGATGCGGTAGCGCAGCGTGTGGCGGTGGCAGAACAGCGCGTTGGCGGCCTTCTCCCAATGCCCGTTGTGCTCTATGAACACGTCCAGCGAGCGCACGAGCTCTTCGCCGTACTCGCCCTCGCCCTGCTCGATCGGCTCGAGCACGCTGCGACAGTAGGAGCTCAACGCGTCGTCATCCTGCAGCGACAGCAGCAGCTGGAAGGCGCCGAGGTCGGCATAGGAGGCGACCTCCGGTGCGCTGCCGTTGCGCATGCGCACAGCCTCCAGCGCACAGCGCGCCTCATGGAATGCCATGCGCAGCGCGGGTGTCGGCGCGGCGCGACTTGCCGAAGCGCGCACATCACCGAAGCGCCCGGCGAGCTCGGCGCGAAGCTCGCGCGCCAGCGTCAGCGGCTCGCGCTGCCCAGGATCGACGACCGCACACAGCAGGCCGGCACGGATCGCGACCAGGCTGGGCACCTTCTCGCGCGCGAGGATCCTCTCCACCGCCGCCGCAGCCGCGCTCGGATCGGTCGTGCGGAACGCGAGCACGGCGACCTGCTCGCCGATCCCGAACGGG
Source organism: uncultured Solirubrobacteraceae bacterium (assembly GCA_963759265.1). Classification (GTDB taxonomy): domain Bacteria; phylum Actinomycetota; class Thermoleophilia; order Solirubrobacterales; family Solirubrobacteraceae; genus Palsa-744. Next base: position 1,580,529 of record CAVWYR010000001.1, on the reverse strand, counting down.
CGCAGGCGAGCCTGCAGGTCCTCGGGGTACAGATGGCCCGTCAGCACCTCCGCGAGCACGTCGCCGACGAGGTTGCGCTGGAGCAGCTCGTAGCGCTCGTGCAGCAGCTGTGCGAACGCACGCTCGGTGATCGCGATGAACGGCACCGCATAGGGCACCTCGAACAGCGGAAAGCCGCGCTTGCGCGCCTGCGCGAGGAGCGCCGCGGGCAGTCGCTTGTGGGCGAATCCCGTGCCGAAGCCAAGACCCGCGATTTCGTGATCGACGAGCCGATCGATCAGTTCGCGCTGCGCCTTCGGGCCGCTCAGCTGCATGCCGGTGCTGAGCAGCAGCTCGCCTCCTTTCAGCCACGGCGTCGGGTCTGGGAGCTCGGTGCTGTGCACCCAGCGCACCGGCGTCTGCGCGGCCTCCTGGCCTGAGACGAGCTCCAAGCCGAGCTCGCTGATCAGACTCGCGACAGTGAGCTCCACCGCTCCACCCGCTGTGAGGCCTCGCTCAGCACGGGGCGTAGGATCGCCTCGATCTCCTCGAACTGCTGCTGACCGGCGATCAACGGCGGCGAGAGCTGCACGATTGGATCGCCGCGGTCGTCTGTCCGGCAGATCAGGCCGCGCTGGTAGAGCTCACCCGAGAGGAAGCCGCGTAGCAGCTCCTCGGACTCCTGCGCGTTGAACGTCTCCTTGGTGGCCTGGTCCTTGACGAGCTCGATCGCGTGGAAGTAACCGGCGCCGCGCACGTCGCCGACGATCGGCAGATCGCGCAGGCTCTCGAGCATCTCCCGGAACGGCCCCTCGTTCTCGAGCACGTGCCCACACAGATCCTCGCGTTCGATGACGTCGAGGTTCGCCATCGCCACTGCGCAGGCCACCGGATGCCCGCCGAAGGTGAAGCCGTGATTGAAGATCGCCGTGCCGTGCAGGAACGGCTCGGCGATGTGATCGCCCGCGATGACCGCGCCGAGCGGCGCATACGCCGAGCTGATGCCCTTCGCGGTGGTGATCATGTCGGGCTGATACCCGTAACGTTCGCAGCCGAACCAGTAGCCCAGCCGACCCCACGAGCAGATCACCTCGTCGGAGATCAGCAGCACTCCATGGCGGTCGCAGATCTCGCGCACCCTCTGGAAGTAGCCGTCCTGCGGCACGAAGCAGCCGCCGCCGTTCTGCACCGGCTCGAGGATCACCGCCGCGACCGTCTCGGCGCCCTCGAATTCGATCGCCTTCTCGATCTCGTTCGCCGCCCACAGCGGGTCGCGGTCTTCGTTCCAGCGGTAGGAGTTCGTGTTCGCGACGTGCACGCCGCCGGGCGTAAGCGGTTCGAACGGTGTACGCAGCGGCGTGAGGCCCGTGGCCGTGAGCGCCCCCATCGAGGTGCCGTGGTAGGCGAGGTTGCGCGAGATCAGCTTGTGCCGGCGCGGTTCGCCCTGCGCCGCGTGGTAGGCCTTCGCGAGCTTCCACGCAGACTCCACCGCCTCCGAGCCACCGGATGTGAAGAACACCCGGTTGAGATCGCCGGGAGCGAGCGCGGCGATGCGCGTCGCGAGCTCGATCGAACGCGGGTGCGCGTAGCTCCAGTTGGTGTAGAACGCCAGCTCCTTCGCCTGCGCCGCGGCCGCGTCGGCGAGCTCCGCGCGGCCATGACCGACGTTCACGCAGTACAAGGCAGACAGGCCGTCGAGATGACGTTTGCCGTGTTCGTCATAGACGTAGCAGCCCTCGCCGCGCACGATCACCGGGACCTCGTGATCCGGTCCGGCAAAAGAGCCCATCCGCGTGAAGTGCATCCACAGATGCCGCTTCGCCTGCTCCTGCAGATCACCGCCGGCCATCAAAACCGCCCTCTCGTAGCTGACTAGACACTGAGGACAACGCTAACCGCTCCCCATATGCGACTCAATGCGCTGCCTGGTCAACAATTTCTGAGGCCATTATACGACTCGTCTAATCGGCCGTGGTCGTTTTGGGGATCGCGCCCATTGCGCGTCCGCCGACCGCGAATGTAGCTTTCGACACAGCAGCAGCCCGCCGTGTCCGCGTCTGACGAGAGGAGCCGTTGATGGCCACACAGAGCGCCGCCATCGCGGGAGCGCCCGCCAATGGGCAGGTCGAGAGCAAGGGTCTGAAGAGCAACGCGATCGGCTACGTCTCGAACATCGTCATCGGCGTCGCCTCGACGGCGCCCGCCTACTCGCTGGCGGCGACGCTCGGCTTCATCATCGCCGACCCGGGCGTGGGGACAAAAGGTCCCGCCGTACTGCTCGTCTCGTTCATCCCGATCTTCCTGATATCGCTCGGCTACCGCTATCTCAACAAGGCCGACCCCGACGCGGGCACGACGTTCGCGTGGACGACGCGCGCCTTCGGGCCCGGCTTCGGCTGGCTCAACGGCTGGGCGATCTTCCTCGCCGACGTCCTCGTGATGGCCTCGCTCGGGTACATCGCGGCGACCTACACCTTCCAGCTGTTCGAATGGCACTGGGCGGAAGTTCACAAGGGAGCTGCGCTCGTCGGTTGCGTGCTGTGGATCTGGCTGATGACGTGGATCTGCCATCGCGGGATCGAGCTGTCCGCACGTATCCAGCAGGTGCTGCTCTCCTTCGAGGTCGTGATGCTCGTCCTGTTCGCTTCGGTGGCACTGATCGACGTGTACGGCTCCGGCGGCGGTGCACACTCGATCCAGCCGCAGGCCTCCTGGTTCAACCCGTTCGACATGAACTTCAAAGATCTGCTGGTGGCGATGCTGCTCGGGATCTTCCTCTACTGGGGCTGGGACTCCGGGGTCGCGGTCAACGAGGAGTCCGAGGACCCGAGCGAGGGTCCCGGGCGCGCGGCGGTCGTCTCGACGCTTCTGCTCGTGGCGGTCTACCTGTTCGTCGCAGCCGGCGCTCAGTCCTACCACGGGGTCGGCTTCTTCATCGGCGAAGCCAACGAAGCAAACCGGGAAGACGTGCTGCACGCGCTCGGCAAGGGAGTACTGGGTGCCGTCGGTGTGAAGTTCCTGATCGTCGCGGTGCTGACCTCGGCATCGGCCTCGACGCAGACGACGATCCTGCCCACCGCGCGGACGACGCTGTCGATGGCCAAGTGGGGCTCGATCCCGTCCGTGATCGGCACGATTCATCGACGCTTCCTGACGCCAACGGTCTCGACGTGGGGCTTCGGCGTGCTCTCGATCCTGATCGCCGTGCCGTTGATCCTGATCTCGACGGCGGTGCTGGAATTGGCGGTTGTGGCGCTGGGAGTTCCCGTGACCTTCTACTACGGCTCGACCGGCTTCGCGTGCGCCTGGTACTACCGGCACGAACTGTTCGACAGCCCGCGCAAGTTCTTCCTCGTGGGGCTGGGCCCGTTCCTCGGCGGTGTGATGATGTACGGCATCGGCATCTACGCGCTCGTCTACTACGGGCACAAGGAAAACGCCGAAGGCAAAGAGTACCTGCACCTGACGCTGCCGATCTGGCTTGGCGGGATCGGCATGGTGGTGGGCGCGCTGATCATGTTCGGCTCGCGGCCGTTCTTCCGCCAGTTCTTCTCGCGCAAAACGGAAGCCGCGACGCCGGGGGTCCTCGACATGGTCGTCGAGCGCGCCCCCACGCATCTGATGGGCCCCGAACACGTCACCCACGGCGCGCACCTGCTGGTGCCCGAGGACGACGACAGCTCGACTTCCGACTAGGCCTGGGGTACTTCGTCCGCGGATCGTCGAGCGAGCCGCGGACGGCGCGCTACTGAGGCAGCTCCATCTGCCCGTGCGGCGAGCCGTACTCGCGCAGCAGCTCCAGGAACGGCTTGGGCGGGAAGGCCTCGGGGCCGAGCACGCCCGCGCCCTTCCACTCCCCGCGATCGAGCAGCTCCAGCGCCACGGCGGGGTTGACCGCCGTCTGCCAGACGACCGCCTGGCTGGCGTACTCGCGCATCGTCGTCTCGTTGTCGACGACGTGGTAGAGGTAGGTCGAGCGCGGCTGCCCGTCATTGCCGGTCCCCGTCACCCAGGTGCCCGCACACGTGCGTCCGCTCATGCGATCGCCGAGCGTCGCGGGGTCGGGGAGCGCCGCAGCGACGACGTCGCGCGGCGAGACCTTCGTTCCGCGCACCGACACCGGCTCGGTCGAATCGAGGCCGAGTTTGTGCAGCGTTGAGAGCACGTCGATGAACTCCTGGCCGAGCCCGTACTTGAACGTCACGCGCTGACACTCGACCCAGCGGGGGATCAGCACGACCTCCTCGTGCTCGACGTTGACGCATTCGACCGGCCCGATCCCCTCCGGGAACTCGAACGTCTCCGGCTCAGAGAAGGGGGCGGTCGTATAGAAGCCACGCTCACGCTCCCAGATCAGCGGCGGGTTCAGGCACTCCTCGATCGTTGTCCAGATCGAGAACGTCGGGGCGAAGTCGTACCCCTCGACGACGAGGTCGGCGCCGTCGCGGACGCCCACTTCGTCGAGGCTCGAGAACAGCTCGTCGGCGGCGTAGCGCGCGAAGATGTCAGACAGGCCGGGCTCGACGCCGATCCCCACGAGCGCCAGCAGCCCGGCGTCCTGCCACTGCTGCTCGACCGCGAACTGCTTCTCGCCGAGCATCTCCCCAACCTGCTCGTAGGGATGCTCGGGGTGGGGGTGCGAGAGCGTCATCGCCATGTCGAGGTAGGTCACCTTGGCCTCGAACGCGGCCGCGAAGATCGGCTCGTTGAAGCGCGGGTCACACGCATTGAGGACCGCGTCCGGCCGTACTCGCGCGATCAGCTCGACGAGCTCCGGCTGGCTGGAGGCGTCCACGCGCTCGGCCGAGAAGCGGTCGGGCTCGCCCAGCCGCCGCACGACCGCCTGCGCGCGCTCGAGCGCGACGTCGGCCAGCACGACCTGCTCAAACGTCTGCCGGCGCTGCGCGATCGCGGCAAATGCCGCGCCGACGCCACCGGCTCCCACGACCAGGACCCTCATGCGGCCAGTCTGACGCAAAGCGCAAATTTACGATGTCACAAGCGGCCGTCGCCGATGCGACGCAATGTCGTAGGCGCCTCCCGTATGCTGCGCCGATCCGCGCGGTCCCGAACACGAGTAGACCATGAGCATGGGCCTGCCGAGCCCGCCGCGCACGCCGCCCGAGTCGCCCGGGCAAGCGGGCTCCGGCGCCCGGACAGCGACCGCGGCGCACGAGCACGCTCCCCAGCAGGCGCCCCGCGCCCGTTGGGCGCCCTCGCCAACGCTCGCCCGCGGCGAGCTCGCGCTGGTCGCGCTGGCGGGGCTGGCGCTGGCGATCCTCACGAGCTGGCCGCTCGTGCTGCACATGTCCAGCCGCATCGCCCCCGACCTCGGCGACCCGGTGCGAACGGCGTGGGAGATCGCCTGGGTCGGCCACGCGATGCTGCACGACCCGCTGCACCTGTTCGATTCCAACGCCTTCTATCCGCACCCGCTGAGCCTCGCCTTCTCAGACTCCCTGCTCGGCTACGGCCCGACGGCGTTCTTCGGGTCGGGCACCGTCGCCGCGCTGGTCCGCTACAACCTCCTGTTCCTGTGGGTGTGGTCGCTGTGCTTCGTCGCCGCCTACCTGCTGGCTCGCGAGCTCGGCCTCGGCCGGCTGGGGGGCGCAGCGGCCGGCCTCGCCTTCGCGTACGCCCCCTACCGGGTGACCGAGGCGGGGCATCTGCACGTGATCTCCTCGGGGGGCTTCGTGCTCGCGATGTTCATGCTGCTGCGCGGCTACCGGCGCGACTCGCGCAAGCTCGTGCTCGCGGGCTGGCTGGTGTCCGCGTGGCAGGTCAGCCTCGGCTTCACGCTCGGCCTGCAGTACTGCTACCTGCTGATCGTGCTCGCGCTGCTCGTGCTCGTGTACTGGTGGCGCGGGCGCCTGACACCCGGGCCGGCGTGGCGGCGTGGTGATCCCAGCGCGCCCGAGCAGCGAGCGTCCACGCGCGGGGCGCTGATCCCGCGCCGGCTGCTGGCGGTGACCCTGATCGGGGTCGCCGTGCTCGGCGTCGTGACCGTTTATCAGGCCCGGCCCTACCTGAAGGTCGCGGAAGAGTATCCGACGGCCAAGCGCACGCTCGCCGAAGTCGAGACCTACTCAGCCGGGCCGGCGGCGTTCCTGTCTGCCTCCTCGGAGAACCGCGTATGGGGCGAGGTCACAAAAGGGATGCGGGCGAAGGTCAACTCAAAGAACGAGAGCGTGTTCTTTCCGGGTGGGCTGATCCTCGTGCTGGCGCTGATCGGCCTCGCCGCGGGCGCATACACACGGCGATTGCGCCTCGGCCTGCTCGTCGGAATCGTCACCTGCTCGATCCTCGCCCTCGGCTTCGGCATCACCGGCGCGGGGTACCCGTACCGTCTGCTCTACGACTACGCCCCCGGCTGGGATGGCGTGCGCGTCCCCGGCAGGATCTTCACGCTCGCGACGCTCTTCTACGCGCTGCTCGCCGGCGCCGGGCTGCAGGCGCTGGTGGCCTGGGTCGCGGCGCGCGTGGCGCGGGTGCGCGCATCGGCCGCCGCGCCCGAGCGCCAGCTGCGAAGCCGCTCGCTGACGGCGATGCCGGCGGTCATCGGGGTCGTGGCGCTTGTCGGCCTGCTCGGCGAAGGTGCGGGCCACCTCGGCCACCCGATCGTGCCGCAGCCCGCCAACGCGGAGGTCGGACTTCCGGGCCCGTTGTTGGATCTCCCCACCGATGGCGCGCTCGATCGCATCTGGCAGTACTTCTCGACCGACGGCTTCTACAAGGTCCCGATCGGCAACAGCACCTTCGACATGCCCGAGGTGGACGACCTGCGCGGCGGCATGAACGGGTTCCCCGATCGCGCGAGCGTCGAGAAGCTGCGCTACTACCACATCCGCACGGTCGTGCTCCACACTGTGCTGCCGAAGGGCCTGCCGCCGGAACACGGCGCCGTCATCGCCGAGCCTCCCGACCCTGCCGCCGCCGCGAAGAAGCCGATCGCCGGCCTCGGCATCACGCGCGAGCGGGTCGGCTCGGTGGTCATCTATGAGATCGGCCCAGGGCCCGCGGCCCTGCACGGAAGCGACCAATGAGCGAGCGCAGCTCTCTCCCACCGCCACCCGCGGTACCCCCCCGGCGCGAGCGCAACCTCAGCGTGCGCAGGCGCCGCCTGGCGCTCGCCGCGATCCTGCTCGTCGGCCTCGCGAGCGCGACCGTGATCCAGAGCTTCTCGTGGAACCAGACCTCCCACTACGACCTGACCCGCGCGATCTACCACGGCAAGACTACGATCGACCAGTACCAGACCAACACCGGCGACAAGGCCTACTACAAGGGCCATTGGTACTCGGCCCGGGCACCCGGGCTGGCGCTCTTCTCCGAGCCCTTCTACGAGGCGCTGATCCTCGTGCGCGCGGAATCGTGGACCGACGCCCACGTGGCGCCGCCCGATCATCCGGGCGACGAGATGATCTACCTGCTCGGCCTGTGGGGCAACGTGTTGCCGGGGCTGTTGCTGATGATGCTCGTGTGGCGCGTGGCCGAGCGCTACGAGCCGGGCTACGGCGCCGCCGCGGCGGTGATCCTCGGCCTCGGCACGATGGTGCTTCCCTTCTCGCAACTGCTGTTCTCGCACATGTTCACGACGTTCCTCAGCTTTGCCGCCTTCTGGCTGATGCTGCGCGAGCGCGACGGGCCGCCGAGACCGCTGCTGCTGGCGTTGGCTGGGCTGGCGATGGGCTACGCCTTCTCCTCCGAGTACCCGACGTTCTTCGCGGCGCTCGTGCTCGGACTGTTCCTGCTCTCGCGCAAGGACTCGCTCACGGCCCTCGGCGTCCTGCGCCGCGGCGGCTCATACGTGGCCGGCGGGCTCGTCGGCATCGTGCCGCTGCTGCTCTACAACCACTACGCATTTCACTCCTGGACGCACCTCGCGTACTCCGACATACCCCGCCAGCAGCAGGGCTTCTTCGGGATCAGCGTGCCGAGCCCGCGGGTGCTCGTGACGCTGCTGCTCGACTCGCGTGGCCTTCTGATCATCTCCCCGATCCTGATCATGGGCGCAATCGGCACGGTGCTGCTCTACCGACGCGCAAAGCGCGCGGAGGCGCTCACGATCGGCGGCATCTGCCTGTGCTACCTGGCCTATAACTCGGGCTACTACCTGCCCTTCGGGGGAGGCTTCATGGGCCCGCGCTTCCTCGACACGATGCTGCCCTTCCTGGCCTTCCCGGTGGCGCTCACGCTCAGGCGCTTCCCCGGCCCGACGATCGCGTTGGCGGCGATCTCGATCACGACGACGGTGATCGCGACGATCACCCACCCGCTGATCGGCTACGAGACCGAGGCGGTGAGCTGGATGCGCTACCTGAGCGAGGGCTACTTCCAGCCGACGATCGCATCGGCGTACGGGCTCGGACGCAGTTGGGGAGCGATCTGGACGTTCCTCTTGCCCGCCGCGGGCGCGGTGGTCTTGGCGGCGTGGGTGACGCCACGCCTGCGCCTGTCCGCGGGCGCGCTCGGCGCCGGCGTGCTCACGGTGCTCGCGTGGGCGCTGTTCGCGTTGCTGGCGCCGACGCTGCTCGGCATCGACCACGCCGGTCTCGCGAGCATCTACAAAGCCGGTGACCACACCGCCTTCAACCTGAAGCTGCACTCCGGCGCGAGGTATCCGCTGAAGACGCTCGTCCCCACCGCCGCGGCGGTCGGGCTGCTCGCCCTGGGCGCGATGCGCCTTGCTCGCAACACGCGCGAGCGCCCCTCGACGCTACGCAGCGACGGCGCCGGATCGCGCGCGCAACCGGCGCTCAGCAGCTAGCCAGAAACGACGACCCCGCGCCGGCGACAGCCGCGCTTTGGCTCTGCGCTCTAGTTCTTCGCGGTCTTGACAGCGCACTTGGCGGCGTGCATCTGGCGGCAGACGACGACGTAGCCTTCGCGTGGCTGTTCGTGGGCGTTCATGAGCCCGGCGTCAAAGCGCGTGGCGCTCGTGCCACCGTTCCAGTCGTACACGTACAGGCGCTTGATCTGCGGATGATCCGACGCCGAAGCGAACATGAATCTCAGCACCCTCGCCGCACGAGCAAGCCCGGAGCCGTTGCGGTTTGGGAAGGCGCCGCCGAATTTGACGATGCCTCCGGTCTCGGTCAGCCACACCTGGCCACCGAGCGCACGCACGATGTCGCTCGTACGCCAGCCTTCCAGGCGGTTGACGTCGGAGTAGTTGTGCAGGCCCCAGATACTTGGCATGACCGTCTCCAAGCGATATATCTCCCGCTTGAATTCGGAGATGTAGGTGAGCGTCGGCGCGACCACCGCTTGGTCGAGCACATCCAGGCCGACGACCGTGCAGCCCTTGCACACGCGCAGCAGCGCCTGGTAGTACTGCGCCGCACCGACCGCCGAGGGGCTCGAGAACTGGCCGGGTTCGTTGCCTCGGTTGGCCTCGTCCCAGGACTCGTATTCTTTGACGCGCGGGAACAGCTTCACGAACCTCTTCACGTCGCTCTGGTAGGCGGCGACGCTCGGAAGCCTCGTCGGGGTGTACTCGGAGTGATAGAACGCGACCAGCACTTTCTCGTGCTGGGCTTCGGCACTGCGGATGAACACCCTCGCGAGCGCCAGCGAATAGGGGTGCACGGCGGCGTCGTAGGGGGCGATGTAGCGGACGATTTTGGCGTCCAGCTGCGTGTACAGCGGGTTGCTGAACATCGTCGCGTGCTCGTCGCCGATGCCGGTCAGATACGAGCTGGCCGCGTGCGCGCGAGGTGCGCTGCGCGCTGCGCCTGCCTCGCTGACCGCGCCTGCCGAGAGCGCTGCGACGAGCATCGAGATGGCGAAGATCGTGAGTAGACGACGCGTTGTTCTCATACGAATGCGCAACAGGGTAGGCGCTCGAGGGTTGCGGGAGCCTCAACAGTCTTACGAGGCGTTTAGGGCGCCACCTGCCCCGCGAGACGAGTTTTACGAGCCGTTTAAGCCTGGCGCCTGGGCGCTGGCGTCCAGCGGCTCGCCCGCGGGCGCGCGCAGCGCCGGATCGGCGACGACGCGCACATCCACGCCGGGGAGCTCGCGCAGGAGGTGCATCAGCAGCGAGCGCCCGGGGTCCGCGCCCAGACGCGCGAAGGCGCGGCGGGGCGCGGGCGCTCCCATCAGCACGTACGTGCTGCCGAGCGAGCGCGCAACCCTGACGGCCACCGCCGCCACGTCCTCGCCCTCCTCGACCCGCAGGCGCGCGCCGAGCATCGCCGTCAGACGGCGCAGCTCCTCCAGGCGCTTGCGATCCTCGGGGCTCGGGGGACGCCCGGGTGGGCGCACGACCAACACGTCCAGCTGCGCATCCAGGCGCTGGGCCGAGCGCCACGCGCGGCGCACGATCCGCTCGGAGTGAGCCGCGAGCGTCACCAGCGCGAGCAGCCGTTCGGCGATCGGCTGGGGACCGCCCGCCACCGGCGCCGCCAGCCCGTCCTCGTCGCGGCGCAAGATCGGGCTCGGCTCGCGCACCAGGCGCTTGACCTCGACGTCCTCGGCCACCTGGCGCAGAGCGGTCTCGCGCAGTGCCGAGAGGTTCTCGATCTTGAAGAAGTTGTTCAGCGCGGCGGGCACGCGCTCGGCGCGATACACCTTGCCCGCGCGCAGACGTGCGATCAGCGCCTCGGGAGTCAGGTCGATCAAGACGACCTCGTCGGCCGCCGAGAGCACCTCGTCGGGGATCGTCTCGCGTGTGACGGAGCCCGTCAGCTGGGTCACCTGGTCGTTGAGGCTCTCGAGGTGTTGGACGTTGACGGTCGAGAACACGTCGATTCCCGCGTCGAGCACGTCGCGGACGTCCTCGTAGCGCTTCTCGTGCTCGAGGCCAGGCGCGTTGGTGTGGGCGAGCTCGTCGATCAGGCACAGCTCGGGGTTGCGCGCGAGCACCGCCGGCAGATCCATCTCCTCGAGCGGCGTGCCGCGATAGGAGACGTGGCGGCGCGGCACGATCTCCAGGCCCTCCGCCTGCGCAAGCGTCTCGGCGCGACCGTGGGACTCCAGGTAGCCGATCACGACGTCGCGCCCGTTGTCGGCTTCGGCGGAGCCGTCCTGCAGCATGCGGTAGGTCTTGCCGACGCCGGGCGCCATGCCGATGAAGACCTTCAGGTGTCCTCGTCCGTCAGCCACTTAGATCCAGCCCTTGCGCTTGAAGAACAGCACAAGCAGCACGCACGTCACCAGCAGGCTGCCGAGGCCGAGCACGAAGAACGACCAGGTGGAGGCGATGCCTTCTCTCACCAACCATCCGAAGTTCATGCCGAAGAAGCCGGTGATGAACGACAGCGGCAGGAAGATCGTGCCAACGATCGCCAGCTGCTTCATCACCTCGTTTTGGCGGTTGCTGACGGTCGAGAGGTACAGGTCGGTGGTGCTGCTGAGCAGGTCGCGATAGGAGTCGATCAGGTCGGAGATGCGGATCAGGTGGTCATACACGTCGCGGAAGTAGTCGCGCTCGTCGAGCTGTAGGCCCGGAAGGTCAGCGATCTGGTCGATCGAGCGCGCGAACAGGTCGCGCTGGGGCGTGACGACCTTGCGCATCGACACGAGCGTTCGCTTCATCGCGAACAGTCGCTGCAGCTGCTCGTCTGTGGGCCCGGCCAGGACAGCGGCCTCGAGCTCGTCGATCTCCTCGTCCATCGCCGCGAGCACCGGGAAGAAGCTGTCGGTCAGCGCGTCGAAGACGCGGTAGAGCACAAACTGCTCGCTGTGGAGCACGAGGCCGTCCAGGTGCGTGCGCTGCTCATCGAGCGCCGGCAGAGGGTCCGTGTGCAGGCTGACCAGGTATTTGCCGGAGATGAACATCTGCACCTCCTGCAGCAGCCCGCCGTCGTCCCGAGCGCCGGCCTGCGCGCCGTAGAACACGAGGAAGACGTAGTCCTCGTAGTGGTCGAGCTTCGGTCGCTGGCCGAAGTGCAGAGCGTCCTCGAGCGCAAGCGGATGAAAGCCGAACAGCTCTCGCAGCGCCTCGATGTCCTCGCTTGTCGGGCCGGTCCGGTCCAGCCAGAAGAACTGGTCGCTGTCGAGCAGCTTCGCGATCGCGGGCCGATCGACCGCGTTGAAGCAGGGCACGACCGTCCGAAACCCCGTGCTCGATGCTTGATCAGGATGCTGCGCCTCGGCCTTGCCCACTGCCATCTCGAACCTCCGCGTCGGTTGCGACTTCAGGTGTCCTCGTCCGTCGGCCACGCGGCCGTTGTGCTCGACGCGCCGGATTCGAGCACCGCGTCGTAGCTGCGACGTACGTCTGCCCGGTCCGCCGGCTCCGGCACCGACTCCTCGCACGCGCGCATGATCATCGCCGCCTGTTCGAGCAGCAGCTCGCGTTGCTCAGGTGCGCCGGCGTAGGCCATGATCTTCGCGAGCCCTTCGAGCTGGCGGATCATGACGGCGGGCATCCCCCGGCTGGCCTGGCGGATCTTGTCGTGCGCACGCTGCACGAGCCGCCGAAAGCTGACGGTGACGGTGATCACGCGCACGCTGCCGGCGGCATCGCGGTGCACCGCCGCAGGGCGCCAGCGGTCGGCGATCTTGCCCAACCCGTCGCCGAGCCAGTCGATGCACGCGAGCGCCGTGAAGGTGTCGTTCACAGCCGGCGAGAGTGCGCGGATCGCGATCTCCACGAGCTGATCGACCGCAAAGGAGAGATCCTGCGTGAGCGTCCTGTGCGGCCCGGTTGCATGCGCGCCGCCGAGCGCACGCGCGACCCCTGGGGCGGCGGCCGCAGGCCAGACGTTCGCCAGCGGCTCCCCCTCGACGACGAAGTGGCCCGGGCGCCGTAGGAGGCGGATCACGGCGTGGCTGCGACTGGCGAGGTCGATCAGCGTGCTCATGCTCACGTACTGCAGGTAGCCGCTGCTCAGCGCGCACACGACCGCGCTGTCCTCGTCCAGGCGCACCAGCATCTCCGACAGCGACGGTCCCGCCTTGGGGCCCTCGCGCGGCAGCGCGGCCTCGGTTTCGATCGCCTGCGAGAGGTCGCCGGCGATGCTCGCGATCACCTGCGGCAGCTGGATCGACTTTGCGATGTGGTCGATGAACAGGACCAGCACCCCGACGTCGATGACCACGAGCGCCATCGTCATCGTGATCGACACGTGCGGTACGAATTCCCCGTGGGCGCCCGGGCCGATCGAGACGAGCGCGAGGATCGCGTACACGAACGTCGCCACGAAGCTCCCGAGCGTCAGCTGGGTGATGCGGTCGCGGATGAAATTGCGCAACATGCGCGGCCCGAACTGCGTGGAGGCGAGCGTCAAGGTCACGATCGTGATCGAGAACACGAGCGTGACCACCGTGATAATCGCGGCCGCGATCGTCGTGAGGATCTGGCGGGCGGCGTCGGCGGTGCCGCTGATCACCCACGAAGGCAGGTGCAGAGAGCCGTCGTAGGCGGCGCGGTCGAGCGCATAGGTCCCGGCGAACAGCGCCACCGCCAGCACGATCTCGACGGTCGGCACGAGCCACAGGTTCGTGCGCAGCGCCTCGCGTCGCCACGCCGAAGGCAGCGGCAGCTGAAGCCTCATCGGCGCACCCTCACTGTGGGAGAGAGCGGAGCGCCTCGGTTGAGACGGATCGGGAGATTGAGGTGGTGACGCATTGGTCTCGGGCAGCTCGAAGCGCTGCCGACCAGTCTTCCCGGCTCACCGGCGGCTTACGATACTGCGCCGCTGCCCGCGTCAGCTGGACGCCGACCGCTGGTCGCGCTCGAGCGCGTCCTGCACTTCGTAAATCGCCTGCGCCACGGTTCGCCGGCAGTTGCTGTTGAACAGCGGGCTGAGACCATCGGTGACCAGTATCCGAGCGCGCGCGACGCCTGCGGGGTTCAGTCGTGCCGGACCCTCGAGTCGTTCAGCGAGCCCGAGGATCAGCTCCCGTCCCCGCCGCACAGCGGCCGCCTCGACCACCACTGATGAGTACACGCGATCTGATGCGCGCCGCTCGGCGCGCTCGACGGTGTCGCGAAGACTGCGTGCAACCTGCTGTCTCGCGCGGGGCTCAGAGAGCTGGCGAGCGCGCAGCTCCAGCGCCGGCGTGCTCTTCCGCGGGCGCGCGGCGGCGATCCGGCGGTCGAGTCCTGCACGCGTCAGGTAGACCCTGAGGCGAAGCGCCACCGACTCGTTCACCTGCGTGGAGCGGCCGTGTCGCTGGGGCGAGATTGCGTGCACGCTCAGAAGTGCCCCTTGACCGCCTCGGTCGATATGCGGCGGTCGTCATCGGGGGCGGGGCGCAGAATCAGGATCTCGGACGGCACGCGGTTGAGCATCCAGCGCAGATCCTCATAGCTCAAGCCGACGCGGGGATCTTCGTCGGCGGAGACGATGATCCGGTCGAAATGCTCCTGGTCGAGCAGTTTGCGCAGTGCGTCGCGGGCGGAGCGTCCGCGCCCCACGCGGGAATCGACCGGCACACCAAGCCAGGAGGCGCGTTGCTCGATCGCCTCGAGCAACGGCATTCCACGCGCGGACTGCACCGGCAGCGCCGTTTCGAGCGGCAGGCTCATCGGCACGCGCGCGAGGAACGCCGGCATGATGATCGCGTTCTCGGCCTTCGCGAGGCGCACGGCGGCCTCGAAGGATCGCCGCGAGATCTCCTCGCCCGTGAACGGCAGCAGGATGCGACGGCCGCCCTGCGGGCGGCTGCGTGCGGGGCGAAGCCCGTGCGGAGGCAGCCAGTAGCCCGCGGCGATCCCGACCAGCGCGCCGGCGCAGGCTACGCCCAGGATCGCCCAGACGCTCATACGCCCTCCAAGCTCGAGCCGTTTGGTCGGTGTGAGCGATCGGCGACGATGCGCACGTCGACCCCCGGGAGACGTTGCATCAGCCGCTGGGGCAGGGGTAGGCGCAGGCGTGCGAGGCCGCGCGCGGGACGCGAGCCGCCGATCAGGATGTAGGTCGTCCCGCGGCGCGAGGCGACCTCGACGACTGCCGTCGTGAGGTCGTCTGACTCCTCCTCGAGCAGCCTCGCCCCGAGCACCGACGCGAGCTGGCGCAGCGCTGCGAGCGAGCGCTGCTCGTCCTCGGACAGGGCCTTCCCCGGCGCGCGCACCCACAGCAGGTCGAGCCCTGCACCGAGGCGTTGCGCCGAGCGCCACGCCCGGCGCACGAGCCGCTGCGCGCCGGGGTAGGGCTCGACCAGCGCCAGCAGACGCTCGCCGACGGCTTGGGGCGCATCTGCCGCGAGGCTCTCCTCGCGCGAGCCGACGAGCTCGGTCGTCAGGCGCTTGGCGCCGACCTCCTCGGCGAGCTGGCGCAGCGCGACCTCGCGCAACGCCGACAGGTTCTCGATCTTGAAGAAGTTGTTCAGCGCCGCGTCGATGCGCTCGGCCGGGTAGACCTTGCCGGCGCGCAGGCGGTCGAGCAGGGCCTCGGGGGTGAGGTCGATCAGCACGACCTCCTCCGCGCGCCCGAGGATCGCATCGGGAATCGTCTCGCGCACGCGTACGCCGCTGAGCTCGGTGATGTGGTCGTTGAGCGACTCGAGGTGTTGAACGTTGAGCGTTGAGAGCACGTCGATGCCCGCGTCGAGAACCGTTTCGACGTCTTCGTAGCGCTTGGTGTGCCCGCTCTCCGGAGCGTTCGTGTGGGCGAGCTCGTCTACCAGGCAGACCTCCGGCGCCCGCTGCAGGATCCCCTGAAGGTCCATCTCCTCCAGCTCCGCCTCGCGATACCTGACGCTTCTGCGGGGAACGATCGGCAGGCCCTCGGCGACGCCGGCGGTGTCAACGCGACCGTGCGTCTCGAGCAGGCCGATCACCACGTCGCGGCCGGCCTCCTGTTCGGCGTGCCCCTCCTGGAGCATGCGGTAGGTCTTGCCGACACCGGCCGCCATCCCGATGAAGACCTTCAGGCGACCGCGACGGTGTTCGGCGGGAACGGCCATGAGATGGACTCGCGGTCGCGTCCGGCGCGATGCGCTGGACGCTCATCCCCCGAGCAGGTTGTGCACGATCAGGTCGATCAGCTTGATCCCGATGAACGGGGCGATGATCCCGCCGAGGCCGTAGATCCAGAGGTTGCGCCGCAGCAGCGCGCTGGCGCCGATCGGCCGGTAGCGCACCCCGCGCAGCGACAGCGGGATCAGCAGCGGAATCACGATCGCGTTGAAGATGATCGCCGAGACGATCGCCGATTCAGGGGTCCCGAGGTCCATGATGTTGAGCACGTGCAGTGGTCCCTTTTCGCCCGCGCTCGCCGCATACGTGGATATGAACACGGCCGGCAGGATCGCGAAGTACTTGGCGACGTCGTTGGCGATCGAGAACGTCGTCAACGCCCCCCGCGTGATCAGCAGTTGCTTGCCGACCTCGACGATCTCGATGAGCTTCGTCGGGTTGGAGTCGAGGTCGACCATGTTGCCGGCCTCCCGCGCCGCCTGGGTGCCAGTGTTCATCGCCACGCCGACGTCCGCCTGGGCGAGCGCCGGCGCGTCGTTGGTGCCGTCACCGGTCATCGCGACGAGGCGCCCCTCGGCCTGCTCCTCGCGGATCAGCGCGAGCTTGCGCTCGGGGGTCGCTTCGGCGAGGAAGTCATCGACACCGGACTCCTCTGCGATCTTCGCCGCCGTCAGGCGGTTGTCGCCGGTGACCATCACGGTCCTGATGCCCATCGCGCGCAGCTGGTCGAAGCGGACCTTCATGCCCTCCTTGACCGTGTCCTTCAGATACACGACCCCGAGCACCTGGCTGTCGCGCGAGACGGCCAGTGGCGTGCCGCCTTCGTTGCCGATGCGGTCCAGCTGGATCTGCAGCTCCGGCGGCGGCGAGCCGCCTTCGCGCTTGACGAGCTCGATGATCGCGTCGCCGGCGCCCTTGCGCAGCTGGTGGCCGTCCATGTCGATGCCGCTCATACGCGTCTGCGCGGTGAACGGGACGAACTCGGCCTGCAGCGTGGCCATGTCGTGCTCGCGGATGCCGTAGGTCTTGGCGAGCACGACGATCGAGCGCCCCTCGGGCGTCTCGTCGGCGAGCGAGGCCAGCTGCGCGACCTCCGCCAGCTCGGACTCGGCTACGCCCGGCATCGGCACGAATTCCGAGGCGAGCCGGTTGCCGATCGTGATCGTGCCGGTCTTGTCGAGCAGCAGCACATCGACGTCGCCCGAGGCCTCAACCGCGCGGCCGGAGAGGGCGAGCACGTTGCGGCGCACGAGGCGGTCCATGCCGGCGATCCCGATCGCGCTCAGCAGCGCCCCGATCGTCGTCGGGATCAGCGCCACGAGCAGCGCGATCAGCGTCGTCTCGGAGATCGCGGTGCCGGCGAACAGGCCGAACGGGCGCAGCGTCGCGACGACGATCACGAAGATCAGCGTCAGCGCCGCAAGCAGGATGTTCAGCGCGATCTCGTTCGGCGTCTTGCGCCTGGACGCGCCCTCGACGAGCGCGATCATGCGGTCGAGGAACGACTGGCCCGGCTCTTGCGTGATTTCCACGACGATCTCGTCGGAGGTCACACGCGTGCCGCCAGTGACCGCGCTGCGATCGCCACCGGACTCGCGAATCACCGGGGCGGACTCGCCGGTGATCGCCGACTCGTCGACGGTCGCGATGCCCTCGATCACGGTGCCGTCGCCGGGGATCAGCTCTCCTGCGGGGACGACGACAACGTCGCCGCGGGTCAGCTCTGCCGCCGGCTTGCTGGAGCCATCGCGCATCGTCGCGACCGTCTCCTTGCGCATCGAGCGCAGCGTGTCGGCCTGGGCGCGACCGCGCCCCTCGGCGAAGGCCTCGGCCATGTTCGCGAACACGACGGTCAGCCACAGCCAGATCGCGATCGTGAATGTGTACCAAGCCGGCTCGTTGCCACCCAGGGACTTACCGCCGCCGAGCTGGATGAACCACGTCACGGTTGTGATCAGCGCGCCGATCTCCACGACGAACATCACGGGGTTGCGCACCTGCACGCGCGGATCGAGCTTCTTGAGGCTGTCGACGAGGGCCCGAACTACGATGTCGCGCTGAAACAGCGAGATCGCCTGTCGTTCGTGGGTCGCAGACATTTGCGCGGACATCAGCTGGTTCCTCCGGTCAGACGGTCGAGTGCCAGGTTGAGCTCGAGCACGTTCACCCCTTCTTCGCCGGAGAAGCCGAGCCCGCGGCCCGAGGTGTACTGGGCGATAAGGCCGTCGACCGTCGCCAGCGAGAGGTGCCGTACTGAGGCGATGCGGTAAGCCTGGATCCAGGCGTTCGCCTTCGAGATTTCAGGGTCGAGCCCGGAGGCCGAGCTGTTGACGGCGTCGACCGGGATCTTTGCAACCGTCAGACCAGGGTCATATTCGCTCTTGGTCGTCGGGTCTTTGTTCAGTTCGAGGTAGGCCTTGATGTTTTCTTCGTCGGCTTCCTTGGTCTTGACGCTGTTCGGTCCGTGGTTGGAGAACGTGCTCGCAGCCGCGTTGTACGCGCCCCCTTCGGTTGCGGAGGGCCGCGACTGGAAGTAGCGCGGGTCCGGTTCGGTGACGAGTTCGCCTTCCTTTTCCTCAGGCTTGCCGTTCTTGCCAAGCACCGGAGAGGCAAAGCTCTGACCGATGATCTTCGAGCCGACGACCTTGCCGTCGAGATGGATCTGCTGGCCGTCGGCGTTACCCGGGAATGCCACCTGGCTGACGCCGGTGACCACGAGGGGATAGACGAGCCCGAGCAGGATCGCGAAGACGATGACCGCGAGGATCGCTGTGATGGTGTCGCGGAGCCAGGGTTTCATGTCAGTAGAGGTGTCCCGTCAGGCCCTGGACGATCGGGCCCAGCAGTAGCGCGGGAAAGAAGGTCAGCGCGCCGACGAGGATGATCACGCCGATCAGCAGCACCACGAACGTGCCGTTGTCGGTGCGCATCGTGCCGAGGCCCGCTGGGGTGACGCGCTTGCCCGCGAGCGCTCCGGCGACCGCGAGCGCGAACAGGATCGGCAGGTAGCGCGCGAAGACCATGTCAAGGCCCCCAAGCACGTCTGCGAACGTGATCCCGTGGGAGCCGAGGTTGCCGGCGTTGGGCTGGATGAAGCCCGTGTAGCCAGCGAACGCTGAGCCGTTGTTGTTCGCCTGCGAGAGGTAGGCGTAGAAGGACTCGGAGAAGGCCTGCGGCGTGTGGATGCCGAGCTTGGCTGAGGTCGCGACTTCTGAGATCGACGCACGCCCGGCCTTGGACGCGACGGCCAGCGCGGTGCAGAACAGCGCCGCGAGCGGTGTGATCAGGATCCCGAGGCCGGCGAGCTTGATCTCCCGTGCCTCGAGCTTCTTGCCGAGCCACTCGGGGGTGCGGCCGACCATCAGGCCACCGATGAACACCGCCAGCAGCACGTACAGCAGGATCGAGTAAAGGCCCGTGCCGACGCCACCGAAGATCACCTCGCTGGCGGACAGGTTCGCGAACGGAACCGCGCCGCCGATACCGGTGAAGGACTCGATCGCGCTGTTGACCGCGCCGCACGAGGTGACGGTCGTGATGACGTCGAACAGCGCCGAGCCGGCGATCCCGAAGCGCTGCTCCTTACCTTCCAGGTTGCCACCGCCCGAGCCCGAGATCACGCCGGTGTGCAGGCCCGCGGCGTGCTGGGCGGGCGAGCCGTGCGCCTCGGCGATGTACGCGACGATGACGGCGCCAAGGAACATCACCATCACGGTCGCGTAGATCGCGTAACCCTGGCGTCGGTTTCCGGTCATGCGCCCGTACATGAAGATCAGCGCGCCGGGGATGACCAGCACGAGCAGCATCTCGAAGAAGTTGGTGAACGCGGTCGGGTTCTCGAACGGGTGAGCCGAGTTGGTGTTGAAGAAGCCGCCGCCGTTGGTGCCGAGCATCTTGATCGCCTCCTGCCCGGCTACCGGTCCCATCGCGATCGTCTGCGTCAGTCCGGTGATCGTGTGAACCGTGAGGTAGTCCGAGAGGTTCGCGATCACCCCCTGCGAGGCGAGCACGAGCGCAGCGAGCACTGACAGAGGCGCGAGCACGTACAGGATCGTGCGCACGATGTCCTGCCAGAAGTTGCCGATGCCCTTGCCGCTGCGCCCGATTATCCCGCGCACGAGCGCAACCGCGACGACGATCCCGACGCCCGCCGACAGCCAGTTCTGGACGGTCAGACCGATCATCTGGCTGAGGTAGGTCATCGTCGTCTCGCCGCTGTAGAACTGCCAGTTGGTGTTCGTCATGAACGACGAGACGGTGTTGAAGGTGACGTTCGCTGGCGCGGAGTGATAACCGAGCGGGTTGAGCGCGTGGGGAACGAAGAACGCGTTCTGCGTGCGCAGGACTATGTACAGGAAGATCCAGCCCGCGAGCGAGAAGATGATCAGGCTTTTCGCATAACCCTTCCAGTCCTGCTGACGCGTCTCGTCGGCTTTGATGAGGCGGTAGAGGAGGCGCTCGGGACCGGAGAATATCGGTGACAGGAACACACGCTCTCCGGTGTACACCTTCGCCATGTACGTGCCCAGCGGAAACGCGAGCGCGCTCAGAACCACCACAAACGCAACGATCGTGAACCAGCCCGCGAACGTCATCGTCTAGAGGTTCTCCCCGCGGATGAGGGCGTAGAACAGGTAGGCGATGACGAGCACCGCTATGACCAGGCCGAAGAAGTCGGCAGCACCCATGTGCGCGATCAGAAAGCCGGCGGAAATCGGGGCGCTCATACCCGGTCGATTCCCTCGACCACCAGCAGCAGCAGCGCGAACATCACGATCCCGAGAACTATGTAAATGGCGTCCATGCGCTCACTATGCGCGCTGGGGCGTCACGGGCGTGTAACGAATCCGGCCCTGCCCATTACGATTTCGTAACGGCGAGCTAAAGCCGCGCCCGATCACCGCGAGCTACTGCGAGAAGCGGTACCCGACCCCCGGGTCGGTGACGATCAGCCGACGCCCGCCCGTCGCCGCCTGGCCGTCTGGCTCGATCTTCGCGCGCAGTCGCGCGATGTGCGTGCGCAGCGGCTGGATGTCATCGACGTACTCGGGCCCCCACACCTCCGCAAGCAGCTTGCGGTGGGTCATCAGCCGACCGCGGTTGCGTGCGAGCACGCGCAGCAGGTCGAACTCGATCGGGGTGAGGTGCACGGGCTCGCCCTCGCGACGCACGAGCCGCGCGGCCAGGTCTATCTCCAAGCCGTCCACCTCGATGCGCGGCTCGTCCTCCGCGGGTGCGGCCCGGCGCAACGCGGCGTGCAGCCGCGCCACGAGCTCACGCGGACCGAACGGCTTGGTGATGTAGTCATCGGCGCCGGCCTCGAGTGCCCGGACCTTCTGCTCCTCCTCACCGACGGCCGAGAGCACGAGGATCGGCATCTCGCTCCATTCGCGCAGTTCGCGCGTGAGCTCGATACCGTCGCCGTCCGGAAGCACGAGGTCGACGATCGCGGCCTCGGGAGGCCGCACGGCGGCGATGTCCAGCGCCTGCGAGACGGTTTCGGCGGGCACCGCCTCAAACCCCGCCTCGCGCAGCAGCACCTTGACGGCGCGCACGATCTGCGGCTCGTCGTCGACGACCAGCACGCGTGGAGACCTCGCTGGCTCAGCGGGCACCGGCGAGCTCACGCGGCGGGCTCTCCGAGCGGGAGCTCGAACACGAACGTCGCACCCTGACCGGGCAGGGACTCGACGTGCAGCGAGCCGGCATTCGCCTCGGTGAAGCCACGGGCGATCGCCAGGCCGAGACCCGACCCGCGGTGTCCGCCGCCGGCGGTGCCCGCACGATAGAACGGCTCGAACACGCGCTCCAGCTGAGCCGGCGGTATCCCGGGGCCGCGATCGACGATGCGTACGATCACGCGATCGCCCGCCGGCGTCGCCGCCTCCGCGCGCTCGAAGGCGCCGACGGCGACCGGGACCGCCCGTGCTCGCGCGCCGGCGAGCAGCCGCACCGCCCGCGCCCGCACGGACACCGGATGTCCGCCGGAGTGACGTCTCGCGTTCTCGAGCACGTTCACGAACGCACGCTCCATCTGCCCCGCGTCAACGCTCACGAGCGGCAGATCGGGGTCGATCGACAGCGTAAATGCGTCGGGAGCGCCGTCGACCTCAGCGACCGCCGAGCGGATCAGCTCCTCGATCGAGGTCAGGTCCCGGTGCGGCTCGGCGGCGCCGGCTTCCAGGCGCGAGAGGTCGAGCAGGTTGTCGACCAGCCGTGACAGCCGCTTCGTCTCCTCCTGGATCACCTCCGCCATCTCCTGACGCTCCTGCGGCGACAGCGACGGTGAGCCGACGGCCTCGCCCGCCGCCGAGATCGCCGTCAGCGGCGAGCGCAGGTCATGCGAGACCGCTCGCAACAATGCCGTCTTGACGGTGTCCGCGCGACGCAGCGCCGCCGTCTCGACAACCCCGCCGAGCAAGCGCTCGCGCTCGAGCGCCGCGCTCAGCAGGGCCTCCAGCGCCGGCACGATGCGCTCCTGCAACCTGCGCAGGTTGCGCTCGGAGGTGCCCGCGCCGACGAGCAGCGTGCCCAGCCGGTTCGTGCCTTCGCGCAACGGGAACGCGATGCTGCGTTCATCCCCGTCGACGGCGTCCATCTCGATTGCCGCGGAGCTGAGCTCGAGTGTCTGCGCGAGGCGGGCAGCTGCCGTCGGCAGAGCCTCCGCCAGGCTGCTCCCGCGCAGCAGCAGCCTGGCCATCTCCGCTGCCAGGTCGGCCTCGCGCCGGCGCTCATCCGCATCGCGGCCGCGCGCGCGAGAGACTTCTGCGACCGAGCTCGCGAGCACGGCTACCACCAGGAAGGCCGCGAGCGCAACCCAGTTCTCGGAGTTGTGCAACGTGAAGCGCCCGATCGGCGGCAGGTGAAAGAAGTTGAACGCCGCGGCGCTGACGAAGGCCGTCGCGACGCCGAGCCAAGCGCCCCACGTGATCGACGCCACCAGCACCGCCGGTAGGTAGACGACGCCGAGCGACACCACCGGCGCGACGTGCGCGAGCGGATACACGATCAAGGTGCACAGCGCCACCGCGACCAATGCCACGATCGCACCCGCGCGTCGGGGGGGCGGATCAGCTGCAAGCACATAGCCGAACGGAAACGACACCGGCTCAGACTAATGGCGAACGGGGCGGGCCTCGCCTCCCGCCCCGTCCGCTGCGCCCTGCGTGGTCCGGTGCACCTGCGGAACTGATCCCACATCAACCCGGCCGTGTCCTTGGCCGCGTGCCACCGTTCCCAAAGTCATCCTCGGGCAAAGCGCCCGGGAGCGGGTGACTCACCGGTGACCACGCTGTGACTTTCCGGTGACCACCGGTACGTGCGTCTGATCAGCACGCCCGCTCTAAAGCCAAGTGGCGATCACGCCGAGGAGATCGTCGAGGCAGACGTGACGATCACGAGACGCATGCGCCACACAACCGCGCTCGCGACGGCCGCGTCGCTGGCGGCATTCGCGCTGCTCTGCACGACCGTACACGCAGCGGAAGCGACCTCGCCACTGCCGCCGTCGGACTACACGGTCAGCACCGTGTGCCCCCCGCCCACGCCCGGCCACGCCGCGTGCATGGCGCTCGCGCTGCTCGCGGCAACCCCTGCGGCAAACACCTATTCCCGCCCCCTTGCTGTTCCGAGCACGCTCCCGGCGAGCGCGCAGACACGCTCGGCCGCGGCCGGGAGCTTTGGCAAGACGCCGGCCGATCTCCACGTTGCCTACCGGCTCCCGACGAACACCGATGCCTCCTCAGGACAGACGCTCGCGCTGGTCGACGCCTACAACGACCTCAGCGTGGAAGCCGACCTGGCGAGCTACGACAGCGAATTTGACTTGCCCGAATGCACGGAAGCCAATGGCTGCTTCAAGAAGGTCAACCAGGACGGCGAAGCGGGAAACCCGCCCTTCCCCCAGACACAGGCGAGCCTGACGGCGCAGAAGACGCTGTGTAAAGGACATGAATCAGGAGAAAGCACCAGCAAACGCGAAGAACGCGAACACGCCTGCGACCTGGTTGAAGAGGTCGACGGATGGACGGTTGAGATCTCCCTGGACATCGAGACAGCCCACGCGATCTGCCAGAACTGCCACATAGCCCTGGTCGAGGCCGGGTCCTCCTCCTACGAGGACCTCGAAACCGCCGAGCAGACGGCTGCGCGCCTGCCAGCCGAGGAGATCTCAAACTCATGGGGCGGCCCAGAATGCATTGAAGGCCTCGGGTGCGCGGAAGACAGCGCCGCGTTCAATCACCCCGGCGTGGTCATCACGGCTTCCGCGGGCGATGACGGCTACCTCGACTGGCTCGAAGAATATGGATCGCCGGACGCGAACTTCCCTGCGTCGCTGCCACAGGTCGTGGCGGTGGGAGGCACCCGCCTCGAAGTCAACGCGAACAGCGAATGGTCTCGCGAGACCGTCTGGAACGACGGCGGCCTCAGCGAAGGCGCCCCCGACGGCTACGGCGCCGGCGGCAGCGGCTGCAGCTCACAGTTCGTCGCCCAGCCATGGCAGCAGCGGGTCGCCGACTGGGCCTCAGTCGGCTGCGGCGACCGGCGCGCCGTCGCCGACATCGCAGCCGATGCGGACCCCTACACGGGCGTGGCCGTATACGACTCCAACGAAGCGTGTGAGACCAGCTACAACGAATCGGGGTCCAAACACGAAGTGCACTGGTGCACGATCGGTGGCACGAGCCTCGCCTCGCCGCTCATCGCCGCGACGTTCGCGCTCGCCGGCGGAGCGAACGGCGTGAGCTACCCGGCGCAGACGCTCTATGAGAACGCCGCCAACTCGCCCGACGCGCTGCATGACGTAACAGAAGGCTCGAATGGCGAATGTGAATCCCCGTTCAACGACAGCTCCGGGCTGCAGGGGTGCAGCCCAAGCCAGGACGCCGAAGCGAGCTGCTCCTCGCGCTTGATCTGCCTCGCCAGCACAGGCTACGACGGTCCCACCGGGCTCGGGACCCCGGACGGACTGAGCGCCTTCGAGCCGGCGAGCGAAGAGGAGTCCTCTGCAGGAGCGGGCGCCGGAGCGAGCTCCGGGTCCCCCGGCACGAGCACGCCGATCTCCACCACGAGCGCCTCGCCACAGTCCTCACCCCCGCCGTCGCCATCCGCGACGGCGGCCATCTCCAGGCTGGCGCTGACGCTCCATGCGCTGATCGCCTTGAACACGAGTCGGCCGAAGATCGGCGCGCTCGCGTTCACGTTCGTCCTCAACGTCGCGGCGCACGTACGCGCCTCGCTGGAACAGCGTGTCGGCAAGCACGGACATCAACGCTGGAAGGTGCTCGTGCGCCCCCCCACCGTCGCCGCGGCCGCCGGAGGCAACGCCGGGCGCCTCGGGGGCCACACGGTGCTCGGCACAGGCACCTACCGCCTCACGCTCGCACCCGTGCACGGGGTGTCGCGGTCGATCGTCTTCAGCATCGGCTGAGGCGCTAGGCCCGCGAGGAGCTGGTCGACCGCAGCAAAGGCCCGCCGGCGGCGGGGCTTCCGGCACGTGCGCTGCGCAGCAGTGCCTCGCCGCGATCGGTCAGCTGCCAGGCGTTTGCCACGCCCCGCATTCGGCCCTCATCCATCTTCGCGATCAGCGAGCGCGCCTGCAGCCGCGCGAGCAGCTTTGAGATCTGGCCTTGGTCGAGAATCCCGGCGCGGTCGGCCACCTCACGGTTGCTCGCACCCGGGTAGTCGGCGATCGCGCCGAGCACGAGCAAGGTGCGCTCGGTGAGGCGCACGTCGCTCGTGTCGTTCCGCGCGACCGAGCTGTGCGGCCCGATATCCGCCGCGATCCGTGGACGCGGCGCCGGGCGCACCAGCTCGCGGCGCGCCACCGCGACACCGAGGTAGGGCAGCACGATGATGCTGAGCAACGGCCCGAACAGCTCGATCAGCTCTCCACGCTCGTCGGACAGAAGCCGGTTCTGGAGTATCGCCAGCACTCCGCCGACAACCCCTTCGCTGATCACCGCAGCGGTCTGGTGCCCGCCGATCGGGCCCTCGAGGCGGCCGCGATGGACCGCCGCCGCGAGCTCGCGCTGCACCTCCACGCGCCGTCGCACGAGCTGCCCTGAGCCGCTCATCGAGTACACGACGAGCACGCGACCGAGCGCCGGCTCCCCTTCGAGGAACCGCAGAAACGCCGCCAGCGCGGCCTTGATCGCGTCCAGCCAATTGCGCTCGGCATCGTAGGCGACGAGCATGCGCTTGCGCGCACGGCTGACTCCCTCCTCAAAGGCCGCACGCAGGCAGGCTTCACGATCGGCGAACGCTTCATAGAAGGCCGTTTCGGACAGCTCCGCCCGCGTGATCACCTCCGCGAGCGTGACGCCTGCACCTCCCGCTCCGCGCGCGGCCATCGCCTCCGCCATCGCCTCCGCGAGCTTCCTCCGCTGAGCTTCCTCCACCGCGCCGTGGCCCCGTCGAGTTGACAACAGGGCCGGGAGCCTATCCCCTTATTGTCTAGTCACGGGGTGGACGTCTTGCGCAGCGGACGTCGCGCGCGCCAGCATCCCAGATTTCATCCGCATTTTGAGCAGAACCGACCGCTGGCGGGCACGCGGCCGCACCGGATCCAGAACCTCCTGTCTGAAGTCCCGTGTGCGAGATGTGCGACAGCGTGAAGCCGATAGTTCCGCTAGAAGCCAAACTAGCGGCATTTCAGTGTTGAGAAGATGATAGCCTGAGACCGGTAGATCCGCCCTGAGCCGAACTAATGGACTTCTGATGTCATCACGAGGTATATCCGGCTCGGGGCGCGCGGAGCTGGCTGCAGTCGCGGGGCGTCGACGATTCATTACGCCGAGCGACGTGGCTGGCGAGCTAGGGATAAGCGCGCACGCCGCCGCGCGCAAGCTCGCCAACTGGGCAGACCAAGGATGGCTGCGTCGAGTCCGTCGCGGCCTCTACATCCCTGTGCCCGTGGAGGCCGAGCAACCACAACACTGGTCTCAGGATCCCATGGTCGTCGCCGAGGCAGTGTGGGGCCCGTGCTACTTCACAGGATGGACTGCAGCGAACCACTGGGGCCTGACCGAGCAGGTGTTCCGAACAACCGTCCTGAAGAGCACCCGCCGCGTCCGTGAGTCAGAGGTGCGCTTGCTCGACTCCGACTATCTGGTCGCGCACATCGGCGAAGACGCCATGAACTGGGGGCTCTCCTCGGTCTGGCACGAAGAGATACGGCTGCGACTTGCCGACCAGGCGCGCACCGTGATTGACATTCTCGATCGTCCGAGCATTGGCGGCGGCATTCGTCACGCAGCTGAGATCCTTGGCGCCTACCTCGACGACAACGATCCGCAGAAGCTCGTGACGTACGGCGACCTGGTCGGGAACCGCGCTGTGTTCAAGCGCCTGGGCTACTTGATCGAAGCGCTCAAACTCGACGCGCCAGAGATCGTCGCCGAGTGCCGCGTGCGGGTGTCGGCTGGCGTGTCGCTACTTGACCCCGACGGGCCGAGCGACGGCGCGCGCGTGTCCCAGTGGGGCATACGAGCGAACGTGCGGATCGTCCCCGAGAGCCCGTCGTGATCCCTAAGCAGGAGCTACTTCAAGCCAGCGCCGAGTGGCAACTCGATATGGGCGTGATCGAAAAGGACTACGTCCTGGGATGGGTGCTTGCAGCGATCACCGCCGAGCAGGCCCTAGCAGACAGATGGATCTTCAAGGGCGGCACATGCCTACGGAAGTGCTTCTACGAGACGTATCGGTTCTCGGAGGATCTCGACTTCACCGTCATCGACGGAGCCAGTCTCGAGCCAGACGAACTACGGGCGATCTTCGATCGAGTCGGCTCCTGGCTCGCAGAAGAGTCCGGCATCGAGCTACTGATCGACGACCGCACATTCGTAACGCGCCGGAACCTCCGGGGCAATCCAACGGCCCAAGCACGAATCGCCTACCGGGGGCCGAACCCCCAATCCAGCCTGCCTAAGCTCAAGCTCGACCTCACGAGCGACGAGGTCCTCGTCGAGCAGCCGGTCCTGCGGCCGATCATCCATCCCTACAGCGACAGCCCGTTGCCGACCGGTGGGCTCTCTGTTACACGCTGACCGAGCTGGCGGCCGAGAAGACGCGGGCGCTCGCCCAGCGGTGCCGACCTCGTGACCTATACGACGTCGTGCACATCCAGCGTCACCCAGACCTCCTCGGTCGCGCGACGCATATTCGCGCAGTGCTCACCAAGAAGTGCGAGCACGTCGGAATCGCACTTCCCTGACGCCCAGGGGATTCGCTCATCCCCCTACGCTGGCGAGATCGAGCTCGAGTGGGAGAACATGCTCGGACACCAGCTCCCGCGCCCACTGCCGCCGTTCGCCGAGTTCTGGAACGAACTCGATCCGTTCTTCGGATGGCTGAGCGGGGAACGCCCACGTGTTGCCCTTCGTCGAGCCGAAGCACGCAAAGACGTCGACAGCTGGGTTCCACCGCGCGCGATCACATCCTGGCGGCGAGGAATCCCTATCGAGACGATCCGCTACGCCGGGGCAAACCGACTCAAGATCGAGATCGACTATCGAGCCGCAGAAGGTCAGGCGGGTCCGCGCGTCGTCGAGCCTTACTCGCTCCGCCGCACGAAAGACGGCAGTCTCGTCCTCTTCGTCGTGAACGATCGGGGTCAGCTGCGCAGCTACCGGGTAGATCGGATCGCCGGCGTCCGCCCCACAGCCGTGCCGTTCCAACCGCGATTTGTGGTCGAGTTCTGAGAGCGTCGCCGAACCCTCGCGCCCCTAAGCCCGGCCCGCCGAACTACCGCCTGCCGCTGCGAGCCTCGCGGGTGCACCGTAGCTCGCCAGGCACGCCGGCAGCTCCACGCTTCCGTCGCTGCACTGGCCGTTCTCGAGCACGGCGACGATCGTGCGCCCGACCGCGACCGCCGTGCCGTTCAGCGTGTGCAGCGTGCGCGTGCGCTTGTCCTCGCGCGTGCGGATGTTCAGACGCCGCGCCTGGTAGTCGGTGGTGTTCGAGCACGAGGTCAGCTCGCGATAGCGCTCCTGGCTGGGAATCCACGCCTCGCAGTCGTACTTCTTGGCGGCCGAGTTGCCGAGATCGCCGACGGCGATGTTGACGACGCGGTACGGCAGCGCGAGCTCGCCGAGGATCTCCTCCTCCAGCGCGAGGATCCGCTCGTGCTCGACCTCGGAGTCCTCGGGGGCGACGAAGCTGAACATCTCGACCTTGTCGAATTGGTGTACGCGGAAGATGCCACGCGTGTCCTTGCCTGCGGCCCCGGCCTCGCGCCGGAAGCACGGCGAGAAGCCGGCGTAGCGCAGCGGCAGCCGCTCCCCGTCGATGATCTCGTCCTCATGCAGCGACGCGAGCGCGACCTCCGAGGTGCCGACGAGGAACAGCTCGTCCTCGGGGAGGCTGTAGATCTGCTGCTCGGTGTCCGGCAAGAAGCCGGTCCCGTAGAGCGCGCGCTCGCGTACCAGCACGGGCGGTATCACCGGCTCGAAACCGGCGCCGCGCAACTTCTCGAGCACCCAGCGCACGAGCGCCAGCTCGAGCATCACGAGGTCACCTTTCAGGTATGCGAAGCGCGACCCGGAGAGCTTGGCCGCGCGATCCATGTCGATCATCTCGCCGGCCAACTCGAGGTGATCGCGCGGCTTGAAGTCGAGCTCGGGCACGGCGCCGACCTCGCGAACCAGCTCGTCCTCGGGACCGGGCGCAGCGGAGGGGTCGGGGAGATTGGGCAGCGGCGCGAGCGCCTCCTGCAGCTCACGCTCGACCTCGCCCAGCTGCTGCTCGAGCTCCTTCGCCTGCGCGGCGACGCCGCGCATCGCCTCGATCTCACGCTCGCGCTCGCCGGCGTCGGCAGCCGAGCGGATGCGCCCGTTGGCCTCGTTCTGCTCCGCGCGCAGGCCCTCGAGCGCAGGCAGAAGCTCGCGGCGGCGGCGATCGAGCGCGATCACCCGATCAAGCCCATCGACGGCACCGGCGCCCCGCCGCGCAAGCGCCGAGCGAACGCCGTCCGGGTCCTCGCGGATCAGCTTGAGATCAAGCACGCGAGGAGCCTACCCGTCCGTGCCGCTACGCCATCGTTGACCAGATACGCGTCCCAGCCAAGCTTATTTCGTCGACAGCGTGATGTTGGTGCTGGGCACTTCTTCGGCTTTGAGCCCCGAGTACTTCGCCAGGAAGGCAGCGACGTCCTGGGCGTCTTGCCCGACGAGCACGTTCTCAGGCATGATCTCGCCCGAGAAGCCGCCGTTGCGCAGCGCATACAGGACCTGCTCGACGTTCTCCTTGCGGTAGTTGAAGTTGGGCCCGTTCGTCTTTACGCGGTTGCTGATGCTCGTCGCCGAGCCCTCGGCGCCCACGACCGAAAGCGTGTGACAGCCCGAGCAGTGGTCGCGGAACAGCACCGCGCCTTTGTAGTACATGCTCGTCTTCGCGACCTGTATGCCCTGCGACCCGCAGGCACCCAGCACCGCGGTGCAGGCGAGCAGGGCAATCGTCATGGCCGCGCGCTTCATGCGCCGGGAATATATCGGCCCGAGGCCGGCACGGAGCGCAGGCCGAGTCCTGATTGTCTCCCGGCACGGAGCGCAGGCCCAGTGCCTTAGAACCCGTGAGCCGTGCTCGCGGCGCGCAGGGCGAGGAACACGACCACGAGCGCCGACAATGCCATCACGCCGATCTCCCTGCGTACGATCATCGCGACCAGCGCTTCCTGCTCGGACTCCGGCAGATCGCCGACCGCTGCTGCATTCTCCAGGCCGCTCTGGTCGAGAATCGTCTGCGCGGAGGCGACGCGCAACTGCTCAGCCACGAACGCGACGGCCAGCGGCAACAGCGCGTACAGGTAGAAGAGGTGTTCGCTCGAGTACCTGCCGGCGGCCGCGAGCAACCCGACGGCGAGCGCAAACAGCAGCGCGGCGCCCTGCCCGATGCGCAGCATCACCCAGAAGACACGCGCCGGCCCGCCCGTCGATCTCCCCTCGCTGACCCTGGCCGCGGGAGGACCCCAGTACCAGATGCACGCGCCCAGCAGCCCGGACGCCCCGTTGAGCGTGGCGAGCACCAGCGCGCCCGCCACGACGGCGTCCGTCACGGCGCCGGTGTCGAGCCGATTGCCACTAGTAACAGCCTGCCACAAGCAGTGATATAACAGCGCTCGGTGCTGCGCACTTATCTCCCGGCGATCGTATTCCTCGTTCTCGGTGGCGCCGTGGGCGGCGCGTTCACAGTGCTGAACTCGGTCATCGGGCCACGCCGTGCGACCCCCCACAAGCAGGACTCCTACGAGTGCGGCCTGCCGTCTGAGATCAAGCAGGGCCTGCGCTTCGGGATCAGCTTCTACCTGATCGCGATGCTCTTCATCCTCTTCGATATCGAGGTCGTCTTCCTCTACCCGATCGCGGTCGAGCTGCGCGCGTACGGCAGCTTCGCGCTGGCCGAGACGATCACGTTCATCGTGCTGCTGTTCGTCGCGTTCGTGTACGTGTGGCGCAGAGGAGCGTTGGAGTGGAAGTGAAACGTGAGCCCGTGCCGCGGCGCGCCGGCGCCCCGGGCCTGCCGGGCGCGGACGCCGGCCTGCGGGTGCAGAGCCTGAACGCGCGCCAGCTGCTGCGCGGTGGCGACCTCGAGGGCGCGAACCAACCGGCGCACCTGGAGGGCTCCGAGCTCGAACCGGAGCTCGAACGCTACGTCCAGGAGCGCATCCTGACGACGACGCTCGACGACGCCGTCGCGTGGGCGCGCTCGAACTCGTTCTTCCCGCTCGCGTTCGGGCTCGCCTGCTGTGCGATGGAGCAGTTCCACACGGCCGGCCCGCGCATGGACATCGCCCGCTTTGGCTTCGAGGCCTTCCGCGCGTCCCCGCGCCAAGCCGACCTGATCATCCTCGCGGGACGGGTGTCGATCAAGATGGCGCCGATCATCCGCCGGCTCTACGACCAGATGCTCGAGCCGAAGTGGGCGATCTCGATGGGCGCCTGCTGCAGCTCGATGGGCGTGTTCAACAACTACGCGCTGGTGCCGGCGGACAAGTTCATGCCGATCGACGTGCACGTGCCGGGCTGCCCGCCACGCCCCGAGGCGCTGATGCACGGAGTGCTCAAGCTGCGCAAGCTCGTGCAGGACGACCCGGACATGGGTTGGCGCGAGCGTTACGACGCCGTCGGCACCGAGGAGCGCCCCTAGATGCCGGATGCCACGGGCTTGGAGCTGCTCGCCGGCGAGCTCGGCGACGCTGCGCTCGAGACCGTGTACTTCCGCAACCGGGCGACCCTCGTCGTCGAGCCGGCGCGGATACGCGCGGTGCTGGCAACGCTGCGTGAGAAGGGCTTCACGTTCCTGGCGAGCGTCCATGGCGTCGACCACTACCCCGAGGAGCCGCGGCTGGGCGTGATCTACGAGCTGCTCGACATGAGCGCGGTCGATCGCATCACCGTCAAGCTGCGCGTGACGGCCGAG
Source organism: uncultured Solirubrobacteraceae bacterium (assembly GCA_963759265.1). Lineage (GTDB taxonomy): Bacteria > Actinomycetota > Thermoleophilia > Solirubrobacterales > Solirubrobacteraceae > Palsa-744. The sequence continues at coordinate 1,548,263 of CAVWYR010000001.1, read as the reverse complement.
GAGCCGAGCGTTCCGTCGGTCATGATCGACGGCCCGGACGGCCCCGGTTGGCCGACGGCCAACCACCAGGAGCGCGAGGTGTACGACATGTTCGGCGTCGTCTTCGACGGGCATCCCGATATGCGGCGCATCCTGATGCCGGAGGACTACGAGGGGCATCCCCAGCGGCGCGATTTCCCGCTCGGCGGTGAACCGGTGATCTTCACGCGTGACGAGGCGGGCTGGCTGGAGGCCCGCGAGTGAGCTCGACCGAGAACCCGACGCTGTCCGAGTACCGCCGGCGCGAGCAGAGCATCACGCTCGCCCGCGTAGATGACGAAATCGACCCCGGCATGGGCGACCGCGACGAGCTGCTGACGCTGAACTTCGGCCCGCACCACCCCGCCACGCACGGCGTGCTGCGACTCCTCGTGACGCTGCAGGCGGAGATCGTCAGGGACATCAAACCGATCATCGGCTACGTCCACACGGGCATCGAGAAGACCGCCGAGGACAAGGCCTATTGGAAGGTGATCCCGGTCGTCGAGCGGATGGACTACCTCTCCTACTACTTCAACGCGATGGCGTACTGCGGCGCCGTGGAGGCGCTCGTCGAGGTGGACGTCCCCAAGCGCGGGCAGTACCTGCGCGTGATCCACCTCGAGCTCAACCGCATCGCCTCGCACCTGATCTGGCTCGGCACGAGCGCGCTGGACCTCGGCGCGACCTCGATCTTCCTGTACTGCCTGCGCGAGCGCGAGCTGATCCTCGACCTGTTCGAGATGTCCTCCGGTCAGCGCATGCACACCCGCTACTTCCAGGTGGGCGGCGTGATCGAGGACATCCCGCCTGGCTTCGAGCAGATGGTGCGCAAGTTCCTGAAGGTCATGCCGGAGCGGGCCGACGAGTACGGGGCGATCCTGAACTCCAACGAGATCGTGCTGCAACGCCTGCGCGGAACCTGCCCGCTCGACGCGCACACGCTGCTCGGACTCGGCGTGAGCGGACCGCTGCTGCGCGCCGCAGGCAACCCGTGGGACCTGCGCAAGGCGGACCCGTATAGCTCCTACGAGGACTTCGACTTCAAGATCCCGGTGGGCACGGTCGGCGACAACTACGACCGCTTCGCCGTGCGGCTCGCCGAGATATACGAGTCGGTGAAGATCATCGGGCAGGCGCTCGATGGCCTGCCCGAAGGTCCGTACATCACCGAAGACCGCAAGGTCGCCCTCCCGCCGCGACACGAGCTCGCGACCTCGATGGAGGCGCTGATCCATCACTTCAAGCTCGTCACCGAGGGCTTCAGGGTGCCGCCGGGCGAGGTCTACAACCCGATCGAGTCCCCCCGCGGGGAGCTCGGCTGCTACGTGCGCTCGGACGGCTCCTCCAAGCCCGCGCGGGTGCACATGCGCGACCCGAGCTTCGTCAACCTGCAGGCGCTCGCGCCGATGGTCAAGGGCAGCTACATCGCCGACATGATCGCGACGACCGCGATGCTCGATCCGATCCTGGGTGGAATCGATAGATGACGGCGGTGCGTCGCTTTGCTGACGGCTCGCGTGCGCCCGGTTGGGACGCGCCGGTGGACCTCGAGAAGGCGCCGGCGGAGGTCCCCGACCCGGCGAGCGTCGCCGTTCCGGCGGAGCTGCGTGCGGAGATCGAGGCGCACATGGCCAACTACCCGGACCGCCGCTCGGCGGTGCTGCCAGCGCTCACGGCGGCCCAGCGCGTACACGGCTGGTGCTCGCCCGAGGCGATCGAGCAGGTCGCGAGCGTGATGCGCGTGACGCCCGCGTACCTGGACTCGGTGGCGACGTTCTACGACATGCTCGAGACCTCCCCCGCCGCCCGCCACAGCGTGTACGTGTGCACGAACATCTCCTGCTCGCTGTGCGGCGCCGACGAGCTGTACGAGACGATGCGCGCTGCCGCCGGCGCGAACGCCGGTGAGGAGCCGGACGTCAACGTGCGCGCGTTCGAGTGCCTCGGCGCGTGCGACATCGCGCCGATGGCGTCAGTCGACGGCGTCTACGTCGGCCCGCTGACGCTCGCGGACGTGCCACAGCTGCTCGAGGACGTGCGCGCCGGGCGAGCGGTGCTGCCGGAGAAGCAGCTCGCACGGCGGCTCGTCGCCGACCCGCGCGCGAACAGCCGCGAGTGGGCGGGCGGGAGTCAATCCCCGCCCGAGGCGGGCGCGTGAGCACGGCCGCGTCGACCCCGGGGACGGGCGGGAGCCGCATCCTCCTGTTCACCGACATCGACGAGCCCGGCCTGAACACGCTCGAGGTCTACGAGCGTCGCGGCGGCTACCAGTCGCTGCGCAAGGCGCTCGCCTTGACGCCCGAAGAGGTCCTCGAGCAGCTCAAAGCCTCGGCGATCCGCGGGCGCGGCGGCGCCGGCTTCGCGATGGGCACGAAGGTCTCGTTCCTGCCGAAGGGCTCGATGGACAAGTACCTGGTCTGCAACGCCGACGAGTCCGAGCCGGGGACGTTCAAGGACCGCGAACTGATGCAGAAGACGCCGCACACGCTGATCGAGGGGATCATCATCGCCTCCTACGCGGCGGGCGCCAACCGCTCCTTCATCTACATCCGCGGCGAGTACGAGCTGCAGGCGGAGATGCTCGACGCGGCGCTGAACGAAGCGCGCAGCGCCGGTTACGTCGGCGAGGCGATCCTCGGCTCGACGCACTCGCTCTCGATGGTCGTGCACCGCGGCGCCGGCGCGTACATCTGCGGCGAGGAGACGGGGCTGCTCGACTCGCTCGAAGGCAAGCGCGGCAACCCGCGCCTGAAGCCGCCGTTTCCCGCCAACCAGGGTCTCTATCAGGGCCCGACGCTGATCAACAACGTCGAGACGCTCGCGACCGTTCCGGCGATCATCGCGATGGGCGGCGCGGAGTACGCGAAGCTCGGCGTCGAGACCTCGACGGGGACCAAGCTCGTGTCGGTCTCCGGGCACGTCAGGCGCCCCGGCAACTACGAGGTCGAACTCGGGATCCCCTCGCGCGAGCTGATCTACGACCTCGCCGGCGGCCCGCCGGAGGGGCGCAAGGTCAAGTGCTGGTTCCCCGGCGGCTCATCCTCACCTGTGCTGACGGCGGATGACCTCGACGTCCCGTATGACTTCAACTCGATGGCGCAGGCCGGCAGCATGCTCGGCTCGGGCGCGGTTATCGTCGTCGACGACTCCACGCCGATCCTCGACGTCGCGATGAAGGTCGCCAAGTTCTACCGCCACGAGTCCTGCGGCAAGTGCACGCCCTGCCGCGAGGGCACCAACTGGACGGTCAAGATGCTCGAGCGCATCGACGCCGGCGAGGCGACGCCGATGGACCTCGAGATCATGGCGTCGGTGCAGGAGCACATCATCGGCAACTGCCTGTGTGTGCTCGGCGACGCGATGGCGATGCCGATCGGCTCGATGATCGCGAAGTTCAAAGACGAGTTCGAAGCGCACATGGAGGCCGCCCGCATCCGCCGCGGCCTCAATGGCGCCGGCGCCTCCGACGTCGCGCTCGCGGCGCAGGGAGGCATCTAGCGATGCCGCGTCCCGAACCGCGGACGATCACGTTCACGATCGACGGCCGCGAGGTGCAGGCGCCGGAGAACGCGATGCTCGTCGACGCGGCGAAGCAGGGCGACGTCGAGATCCCGGTGTTCTGCTACGAGCCGAAGCTCGGCCAGCCGGTCGGCGCGTGCCGCATGTGCCTGGTCGAAATCGAGGGCATACCGAAGCTGCAGACAGGCTGCTCGACGCCGGTGAAGGACGGCATGGTCGTCTACACGCAGTCCGAGCGTGTCAAGACCGCCCAGCAGTCGGTCGTGGAGTTCCTGCTGATCAACCACCCGCTCGACTGCCCGGTGTGCGACAAGGGCGGCGAGTGCCCGCTACAGGACATCACGTTCGGCTGGGGCGGCGGCATCTCGCGCTTCATCGAGCCCAAGCGCCACTTCGTCAAGCCGCTCGAGCTCTCGCCGCTGATCGCGATCGACCGCGAGCGCTGCATCGTCTGCTACCGCTGCGTGCGCTACTCGCAGGAGGTCGCCGAGGACTACCAGCTCGTGCTGCTCGAGCGCGGCGCGCACTCCTACGTCTCCACCTTCGACGGCCACCCCTACGTTGCGCCGTTCAGCGGCAACATCATCGAGCTTTGCCCCGTCGGCGCGCTCACCTCACGCCCCTACCGCTTCAGGGCGCGTCCGTGGGACATCGAGGGCGCGGGCACCGTCTGCACGTTCTGCCCGGCGCAGTGCAACGTCACGCTGACCGTACGCGACGAGCTCGCGCTGCGGGTCCTCGCCCGCGAAAACACCGAGGTCGACGACGGCTGGCTGTGCGACAAGGGCCGCTTCGCCTATCAGTCCTTCCACGTCGACGAGCGGATCACACAGCCGCTCATGCGCGACGGCGGCGAGCTACGGCCGGTGTCGTGGGAGCGCGCGCTGACCGCGGCCGGCGCGGCACTGGCGCGCGCGGGCGAGCACACCGGCGCGATCGCGGCCGGCGCCACGAGCAACGAGGAGGGGCTGCTGCTCGCGCGACTGCTGCGCGAGCGTCTCGGCTCGCCGCATCTGGACTCGCGTCGCGCCGGCAGCCTGCCGCTGGGGCTGCACCGCGCGCTGAACGAGCCGCATTTGCAGGCCAAGGTGTCAGACCTCGAGTTCGCTCACGCGGTGCTCGTGCTCGACGCCGAGCCGGTCAACGACGCACCGATCTTCGATCTGCGCCTGCGCAAGGGCGTGCGCCGCCACGGCCTGAAGCTGGCCGTCGCCTCCCCCCACAAGAGCCTGCTCGATGAGAGCGCGGCGCTGTCGGTGCGTTACGCGCCTGGCGCCGGCGCTCTGTTCGCGGCCGCGTTGAACGCAGCCCTCAGCCACGACCCGACGGCCGAGGAGCTGGCGCGGGAGGCAGGCGCCGAGCCCGCGGCGGTTCGCGAGCTCGTGGCGCTGCTGACGGGCGCCGGCGCCGGCGCGAGCGGGGACGACGGGACGCCCCCACGCGAGATCGTGATCGTGTGGGCGGAGAGGCTGACCGCCGGCCCGAACGCCGCCGCCGGCGTGATCGCGCTGCTCGCGCTCGCGGACTCGCTGGGCATGATCGGGACCGACGGCGCCGGCCTGCTGGAAGTGCCGGCCTTCACCAACGGGCGCGGTTTGCGCGAGGTGGGCGTGCTGCCGAACGCCGGGCCGGGACTGAGCGAGCCCAACGGGACGACCGGCGAGACGCCGGCGCGCGACGCGCGCGCGATCGCCGAGGGCCTGGCGGCGGGCGAGCTGAGCGCGCTGTATCTGCTGCATTGCGACCCGCTGCGCGATCTCCCCGACAGCGGGCTGTGGGAGCGGGCGCTCGCGAGCGCGAACAGCGTGATCGCGCACTCGTCGTTCGTGACCGACGCGATTCGCGAGCACGCGACCGTGGTGTTCCCGGCTGAGGCGTACGCCGAGAAGGAGGGCACGATCGTGCACCCCGACGGGCGCTTGCAGCGCCTGCGTCCGGCGATCGCCCGGCCGGGTGAGGTGCGCGCCGAGTGGCAGGTGCTCGTCGAGCTCGCGCGTGAGCTCGGGTTGGACCTCGACGTGCTGGGTGGCGCGATGGCCTCGCAGCGCGTGTTCGACGCTGTGCCGTTCTACGCAGGGCTGAACCTCGAGGAGATCGGCGGGCGGGGCGTGCGCTGGCAGGAGCGCGCAGCCGCCGCCGCCTTCCCGGCGCCCCCCACGAGGGCGGCGCCCGCGGGGCCGTCGGTGGCGCCCGTGCAGCCGGCGCAGGACTCTGATGAGCTCGCAGGCTGGCGCTCAGTGTGGGACGCGCCGGAGGTCGAGCATTCGCCGGCGCTCGAGTTCCTCTCGCCGCGCGGCGAGAGCGCGCCGGCCGACGGCGCGGCGCTGCCGTTGTCGCTCATCGGCGGGGAGCGCGCGTGATCGCGACCGTCGGCTACTACGAAGCATGGTGGGTCCAGATTCTGAAGGCGATCGTGATCTTCGCCGTCGGCCTGCAGCTGGTGCCGGTCGTGTTGCTCGCCGAGCGCAAGCTGCTGGGGCGCTTTCAGAGCCGCTACGGGCCGAACCGCGTCGGCCCCTACGGAGCGCTGCAGCCGCTCGCGGACATCCTCAAGCTGCTCACCAAGGAGCAGTTTCGCCCGACGAGCTCGATCGGCTTCCTGTTCGCGTTCGCGCCGATGATCTCGATCATGACCGCCGTCGCGGCCTTCGCGATCATTCCCTTCGGCAACGTCCAGCACATCTTCGGCGAACCCGTCGGGCTATACGGGGTCGACGTCTCGATCGGGCCGCTGTACCTGTTCGCGTTCGGCGCGATCGCCTTCTACGGGATCATGCTCGGCGGCTGGTCCTCCGGCTCGAAGTACTCGTTCCTCGGCGCGATGCGCGGCGCCGCGCAGCTGATCTCCTACGAGGTCTCCCAGGGCCTCGCGCTCGTCGGCGTGATCATCACCGCGCAGACGCTGTCGCTGACGGGCATCGTCACGGCTCAGAAAGGCATGTGGTACATCGTGCCGCAGTTCTTCGGCTTCCTGATCTTCCTCACCGCGAGCTTCGCTGAGACCAACCGCGCGCCGTTCGATTTGACCGAGGCGGACGCCGAGCTCGTCGGCGGCTACAACACCGAGTACGGTGGCGGGCGCTTTGCCTCCTACTACTTCGCCGAGTACCTCAACGTGCTGGTCGTCTCCGGCGTCGTCACGACCGTCTTCCTCGGCGGCTGGCTGCTGCCGTTCGGCATCCACCCGCCGGGCTGGGTGGACCCGATCGTGGTGCTGTTCAAGATGTCGCTGTTCACGTTCCTGTTCATCTGGGTGCGCGCGACGCTGCCGCGCCTGCGCTACGACCAGCTGATGAGCTTCGGCTGGAAGATCCTGTTGCCGCTGGCGACGCTCAACGCGCTCGTGACGGCCGTGCTCGTGGTGGTGACGCACTGATGTGGAGCCCCGGCGATGACGTGATCGAGGTCACGCGCACGCCGGCGCCCGGCGCGGCGCGTGGCACCTGGCGCACGTTTCGCGAGACCGTGCGCGGCCTGATGACGACCTTCGGGCGCTTCACCGAACGCCCGATCACGGTCGAGTACCCGGAGGAGAAGACGCCGGTCTACCCGCGCTTTCGCGGGCGCCACAAGCTGCACCGCTTCGAGGACGTCCCCGGGGAGGGATCCGATCCGGCCCAGGTGGGCCTGGAGAAGTGCGTCGGCTGCTCGCTGTGCGCGGCCGCGTGCCCCGCCGACTGCATCCGCGTCGTCGCCGCCGAGAACACGCCTGAGAACCGCGTCTCCGCCGGCGAGCGCTATGCGGCGGTCTATGAGATCAACCTGTCGCGCTGCATCTTCTGCGGCTACTGCGAGGTCGCGTGCCCGTTTGACGCGATCACGATGGGCCACGACTACGAGCTCTCCGACTACGACCGCACGGACCTGATCTTCACCAAGGAGATGCTGCTCGCCGAGCCGCTCGAGCGGACGCCGCTGAGGAACGAGGGCGAGTGAAGCTCCGTCGTTGCACGTCGAATCTCGCGGCCGCTGACGCGGCGGGCGAGCTTCGCCGTGCAACGACTCCGCTGCTCGGCCGGCGCCGCGCGGTCCCGGGCTGGACGGGTACGGCGTGAGCGCTGTCCTTTTCTTCATCGCCGCTGCCGGCGTGATCACGGGTGCGGTTGGCGTGGTGGTGCTGCGCAACCCGTTCTACTGCGTGCTGGCGCTCGTCGTGCACCTGGTCTCGCTGGCGGTGCTGTTCCTGCTGCTGCTTGCGGAATTCGTCGCGGCGGTGCAGGTCGTCGTTTACGCGGGCGCGGTGATGGTCCTGTACGTGTTCGTCGTCGCGTACGTCGGCGACGAGGGCGACTCGATCGGCGAGCGCCTGCGCAAGAGCGCCAGCCCATCCCAGCCGCCGTCGATCGGCTCGGGCCTGCGCCTCGGCGGCACGATCCTCGGCGGCGCGCTGCTCGTCGAGCTGCTGATCGCGCTGCTCGGCACGGGCCTGGAGGCGACGAGCGGCTACGGCGCCGGCTACGCGCCCGGGCCGCAGGCCTACGGCACGCCGGCCTACATCGGCAAGCTGCTGCTCACACGCTTTCTGCTCGCGTTCGAGCTCGCATCGTTCCTGTTGCTGATCGCGGCCGTCGGCGGGGTCGTGCTCGCACGCCGCCGCGGCGGCATCGGCGAGGCCGACGAGCACGCGACGTACGCGCCCCTGGATCTCGCCCGCGCGCCCGGCACGGGCACGACGGCGGAGGGCGTCGGCGCCGGCTTCGGGGGGCAGGTCCCGTGAGCATCGCGTGGTACCTGGCGGTCTCAGCGATCGTGTTCTCGCTCGGCGCGGTCGGCGTGATGACGCGCCGCAACCCGCTGGTCGTGCTGCTGTGCCTCGAGCTGATGCTCAACGGCGGCAACCTCGCGCTGATCGCGTTCTCGCGTATGTGGGGCAACGGCGACGGGCAGATCCTGGCGCTCGTGGTGATGACCGTCGCCGCCTGCGAGGTGTGCATCGGCCTCGGCATGATCGTCGCGATCTACCGCCGGCGGCTGCCGATCGACGTTGATGAGCTGCGGGAGCTCCAGGGCTAGATGAGCACCACCACGTATGGCTGGCTGGTGCTCGCGTTCCCGCTGGCGGGCATGTTGGTGAGCGCGTTGAGCTTCGGCCGCCTGCGCGGCAACCTCGCCGGCTGGATCGGCACGGCTGCGATCTTCCTCGCCTTCCTGGCCGCGCTCGGCACGCTGATCTCGTTGCAGGGCCACGCCGCCGATCACCGCCAGATCGTCTCGACGCTGTGGACCTACGCCGCGACCGCGGGCGTCAACGCGCAGATATCGATTCTCGTCGACCCGCTGTCGGTGTTCATGATCCTGACCGTCACGGGTGTCTCGACGCTGATCCACCTGTACTCGATCTCCTACATGGAAAAGGACCGCGGCTTCGTCCGCTACTTCTCCTACCTGAACTTCTTCGTGTTCTCGATGCTGTTGCTGGTGCTCGCCGGAAACTTCCTGCTGCTGATCATCGGCTGGGCGTTCGTCGGCGCGGCGTCCTACCTGCTGATCTCGTTCTGGTACCGGCGCACGACCGCGACGAAAGCCGGCATCAAGGCGTTCGTGATCAACGTCGTCGGCGACGCGGGCCTCGTGCTCGGCACGTACTTCATCTTCAAGCACACCCACACGCTCGGCTTCCTGAAGACCTTTCACGAGGTCGAAGCGGGCGCGTTCGGCCACGCCCCGAACAACGGCGATCTGGTCGCCGGGTGCATCCTGCTGCTGGTGGGGGCGTTCGCGAAGTCGGCGCAGATCCCGCTGCACACGTGGTTGCCGGACGCGATGGAGGGCCCGACGCCGGTCAGCGCGTTGATCCACGCGGCGACGATGGTGACCGCGGGCGTGTACCTGATCGCGCGCATGCACCCGCTGTTCGAACGCGCGCCCGCGGCTCAGGACGTAGGTGCGGTGATCGGCGCGGCGACGCTCTTGATCGCGGGCACGATCGGCCTCGCGCAGACGGATATCAAGCGCGTGATCGCCTACTCGACGATGTCGCAGATCGGCTACATGATCATGGGCGTCTCGGTGGGCGCGTACGCGGCGGGCCTGTTCCACCTGATGACGCACGCGTTCTTCAAGGCGCTGCTGTTCATGGCGGCGGGCTCGCTGATCGGCGCGATGGGCGGCGAGCAGTCGCTGCAGAAGATGGGCGGCTTTCGCAAGGCGATGCCGTTCACGTACGCCTGCTTCATCATCGGCGGCCTCGCGCTTTCGGGCATCCCGCCGTTCTCGGGCTTCTTCTCCAAGGACGAGATCCTGCTCGTGACGGGCGAGCGCGGCGGCTGGCACTGGGCCTTGTATGTGGCGGGCTACATCGGCGCGTTCCTGACGGCGGTGTACACGTGGCGGATGATCTTCCGCGCCTTCCACGGCGAGCCGGTCGCGGAGGCGCGCGAGCTTATATCGAATCCCCACCCACCCCACCTTCACCACGCGGAGGTGCCGCGCAATCCGGCGAACGGCGAAGAGGAGGACATGGACGTCGGCTTCCCCGGCCCAACCCACGCGATCGCCGAACGGTCGTGGCCGATGCGCATCGCGATGGCCCTGCTTGCGCTCGGGGCGGTCGGCATCGGCTTGATCCAGATCCCGAGAGTGGACTTCGTCGTCGACGACTTCCTGCGCCCATCGTTCGCGAGCGCGAAGGGATATGAACCACATACGAAAACGGGGCTGCTCGTGATCGGGCTGACGCTCGGGACGCTGCTCGGCCTCGCGGGCATCGGGCTCGCGTACCGCATCTGGGTCGTCGGTGGACGCGAACTCAAAGCGTCGACGGCGATCAGGGAACGCGCGCCGGGTGGGCGGGCTCTGTACAAGCTGTTCGTGAACAAGTGGTACTTCGACGAGCTGATCGACGCGCTCGTCGTGCACCCGATGGCCGCCGCGGGAGCGTTCGCACAAAACACCTTCGAGCGCCTGTTCGTCGATGAGACGTTGATCGGCGGCACGACCGGGCTCGTGCGCGCCGGCTCGGCCGCCGTGCGCGCGGCGCAGAGCGGGTTCGTGCGCTACTACGCGGCCCTGCTCGTCCTTGGCGTGACCGGCGTCGGCTTCTACTTCCTGCTTCAGACCTGAGCCTGACCGAGACCTGACGATGCCACCTCTTTCGATATTGATCTGGCTGCCGGCGGCATGCGGGCTGGTGGGAGCGCTCGTCGGGATGATCGGCTCCCGCGGTGGTGCAGCCGCCGGCGAGGCGGAGGCCGGGGCCCGCGGCGAAGCGCGCCGGGGTTCGTGGAGCGTGCCGGGGGCGATCGCGCTGCTGGGCTCGCTCGCGGCGCTGGCGCTCGCGATCGGCTACATCGTCGACTACAAACCGGCCGGCCCGGCGCTGCAGCACGTCACCGACGTCGTCTGGATCGCGACGCTCGGCATCCACTACAAGCTGGCGGTCACGGGGCTGAACGTGTTCTTGATCGGCCTCACGACGCTGCTGTTCGCGGCGGCGACGCTCGCGACGAACCTGCGCAGCGAAAGTCCTGCGGTCGACCGCCCGCGGTTGTTCTACTTCAACTTCATGCTCGCCGAGTCGGCCGTGCTCGGCGCCTTTCTCGCGCAGGATCTCGCTCTGTTCGTCGTGTTCTTCGACCTGATGCTGATCCCCTTCTACTTCCTGATCGGGGGCTGGGGCCAGGGGCCGGACCGCGTCAAAGCGACGATCAAGCTCGTCATCTACACGCTCGTCGGCTCGCTGTTGATGCTCGCGGCGGCGGTCGCGACGGGCGTGCTCGCCGCCCAGCAGGGAGGCGGTCACATCACGTTCGTGCTCTCCTCGCTGCAGCACCTGCCGCTGAGCAGCGGCTCGCAGGAGTGGATCTTCCTGTTCTTCGCGGCGGCGTTCCTCGTGAAGATGCCAGCCTTCCCGCTGCACGGCTGGATGCCCGACGGCTATCGGGCGATGCCGATCGAGGTGCTGATGGTCTTCTCGGGCGTGCTCTCGAAGGTCGGCGCGTACGGGTTCCTGGCGATCGTGCTGCCACTGTTCCCGCGGGCGTCCGCGCACTTCCAGACGCTGATGCTCGTGATCGGCCTGGCGTCGATCGTGTACGGCTCGATGCAGGCCTTCAGCCAGACGAACGCGCGCCTGATCCTCGGATACTCGTCGGTCGCGCAGATGGGCTTCATCACGCTCGGCATCTTCGCGCTGAACGCGCAGGGCGCCCAGGGCGCGTTGCTGCAGATGGTCAACCACGGCCTGGTGGTGGCGCCGGCGCTGTTCATCGCGGCACTGCTCGCGCGTCGCGCAGGCGGCTCGGAAGACATCCGCGACATGGGCGGGATCGCGTTCCGCGCACCGGTGCTCGCGAGCATCTTCCTGATCGTCGCGCTGGCGACGCTCGCGATGCCGGGCTCGTCGAACTTCGTCGGCGAGTTCCTGATCCTGCTGGGCGTGTTCAAGGCCAAGCTGGTGATCGCGATCATCGCCTTCAGCGGCGTCGTGATGGCGAGCGTGTACGCGCTGCGCCTGTTCATCCGCGCGATGCACAACCGAGTCGGCTCGGGCGTGAGCTCGCGCGAGATCTCCGTGCGCGACGGCGCCGTGCTCGTGCCGCTGGTGCTCGTGATCCTGTTCCTCGCGCTGTATCCGCAGCTGGCGCTGCACCGCAGCGAAGGCTCGGTCAAGGCGGCGGTCGCGTCGGCGCAGACGGCGTTGCATCCGCCGGCGCTGCTCGCGAGGAGCCTGCCGAGCTCGGCGAGCGAATCGACGGAAGCCCCCAGCGGCGAACCGACGGAAGCCGCGACCGGCGAATCCGCGGAAGGCGCGGCCGGGAGCGGGTCCGCAGAAGAAACCGCCGCCGGCGCCCCTGCGGGAGCCGCGGAAGGGACGACGCGGTGAACTACGTGCCCTTGTACTCGCCGGCGCTTGCGAGCGCCCACCTGAAAGGCCCGCACGTCGACTTCGCGGGGCTCTCGCCGTTGATCGCGCTGCTGGGCGGCGCGGTGATCGTGCTGCTCGTCGGGCTGATGGGCTCACGCTGGGTACGCGCGCAGGTCGTGCCGGCCCTCAGCCTGGTCGCACTCGGCGCGGCGCTGGGCCTGACGATCTGGCAGTGGAACGCGGACAAGTCGATCGTCTCGGGCGCGCTGCGCATCGATGACCTCGGTCTCGCGCTGAACCTGATCCTGATCGGCGGTGGCGCGTGCACCGTGCTGCTCGCGTGGCGCTCGCTCGCCGCGCACGAAGCCGCGCACGGCGAGTTCCACGCACTGCTGTTGACATCGATCGGCGGCATGTCGCTGCTCGCGGCCGCCCAGAACACGGTGATCCTGTTCGTCGGCCTGGAGCTGCTGTCGATTCCGCTGTACGTGCTGTGCGCGACCGAACTGCGGCGCGAGCACTCGCTCGAGTCGGGGCTGAAGTACCTGATCGTCGGCTCGGTCGGCTCGGCGACGCTGCTGTACGGCCTCGCGCTGATCTATGGAGCGACCGGATCGACCGACTTCGCGGCAATCTCGCAAGCGCTGTCGAGCGGCAGCGTCGCCACCGACCCGCTGACGCTGACCGGCATCGCCCTGTGCATCGCGGGGCTGTGCTTCAAGGCGTCGGTTGCGCCGTTTCACCAGTGGACGCCGGACGTGTACGAGGGGGCGCCAACGCCGGTCACCGCGTTCATGGCGGTCACCACGAAGGTCGCCGCGCTGGGGGTGTTCCTGCGCTTCTTCGACGTCGCCCTGATCAACACGCAGCCGAGCTGGGGACCGGCCCTGGCGGTGCTCGCGACGATCACGATCATCGTCGGCAACGTCGGCGCGCTCGGACAGTCCTCGCTGAAGCGGATGCTCGCCTACTCCTCGGTCGCGCAGGCCGGGTACATGCTCACCGGCGTCCTCGTCGCCAGCCAGCTGGGCGTGTCGGCGACCGTGTTCTACCTGGCGGTGTACCTGTTCATGAACATGGCGGCCTTCGCGGTGATCGTCGCGCGCGAGCGCGAAACGAACTTTGGCGACAGCATCCAGGCGCTGGCGGGGCTGGGGCGCGAGCGCCCGTGGCTGGCATGGCCGATGACGATCTCGATGTTCGCCCTCGCCGGCATCCCCGCGACGGCGGGGTTCATCGGCAAGTTCTACCTGATCGACGCAGCCGTCGCCGGGGGGTACACGTGGCTCGGCGTCGTGATCGTGATCGGCTCGATGATCTCGCTCGGCTACTACCTGCCGGTCGTCGCGGCGATGTGGATGCGCGAAGCCCCGGCGGGCGATCCCGGGTCCCGCTCTCGCCGACGCCGGCGAGCGCGCCGCTGCCGGCCGCCGGCCCGCTGCCGACGCTCGCGGGAGGCTCGCCCGAGCTCGACGCCGACGACGGGCTCACAGCGGCGGGCGGCGTCGGCGCGCTGAGCGCGCCGCAGACGCGCAGCGTGCAGCCGGAGGTCGCTTTCGTTGCGCTGCTCGCCGGCGCGGCGACGATCTTCTTCGGCATCATCCCGCAGCCGCTGTTCGACCTGGTGCATCACGCCGGCGGCGCGCTAACCGGGCTTTTCTGAGCTAATCCGCCCCGTCTGCGGCGCGCCTGTAGCGGAGGTAGACGACGCGAGAGCCAAACGTCCTCGTCTCTACCAACTCCAGCTCGGCGCTCGCGTCGACGGTCGGGAAGTAGGGCGTGCCGGCGCCCAGCAGGACGGGGCTGACGAACAGTCGCCACTCGTCGATCAGCTCCAGCCTCATACACGCAGCGGCGAGGCCGGCACCGCCGACGGCGATGTCCTTTCCGGGCTCTTGCTTGAGCCTTCCGACCTCCGCGCCGACGCCGTCCCTTACGAGCCTGGTGTTGCCGACGACGCTCTCGAGAGTCCTCGAGAACACGACCTTCGGCAGGGCCTTCCAGATCCGGGCGAACTCGACCTGTTCCGCCGCCAGCGGGCCCGCCTCGGCGGTCTCCCAGTAGAGCATCGTCTCGTAGAGCCGCCGTCCGCAGACCTGCATGCCGGTTTCCCGCACCTGCTGAGTGTGGAACGCGAACAGCTCCTCATCGGGCACCGACCAGTCGATCGCGCCATCGGCTGCGGCGATGTAGCCGTCGAGCGACACGGTCATCGAGTAGATCAGCCTGCGCATCGCGACGAGCCTAGGCGGCTCGTGCGCTTGGGACGAGCCGCAGGCGATCGGGCAGGAACGGCATGACGGCGCGCTTGAGATAGTCCGCTCCGCCGGAGACGAGCACCTTGCGAACGACGGTCGGTGGCAGCGGCGAGAAGCGATACTGCTCGCGGATCGGATCGGGCAGCAGCGCGACGGTCACGAAGTTGACCGTCTCCAGGAGCGGGCGCGCCTTCAGCGGCACGGGTGGCGCGAGCACGATCTGCCGCGCTCGCTGCCTGGCCCAGTCGGTCACCAGCAGCTCCTCGCCGTAGAGCATGCGCTCGCGGTACTCGTCGAGGTCATCGAGCGTTCGCGGCATGTCGGCCCGCTTGAGGCCGAACAGCCGGCCCACGAGCTTGTAGTCCTCCCAGAAGGCCGCTTCCTCGGCGCGCGAGAGCGAGTGGACGTAGCGGCTGTAGACGACGAGCGCGGAGTCGACGAGCGTGAACAGCACCCACAGCAGCAGCCCGGGATCGTCGGCTCGGTAGGTCGTGCCCGCCGCATAGGAGCCGATCGCTTCGGGCAGGCTGCCGCTGACGCGGCGATGCATCGCGCGCACGCGCCGCGTGATGCGATCGGCGTCGCGGCGGGAGCCGAAGGTGATCGTGTTCATCGTTTCGGCTGTGCGCGCGAGCCGCTGATAGGGCTCGTCGAGCGCGCTCGTGTGCGCCAGCAGCCCGAACACCGCGAGCGGATGAGCGGCTTGCATCAACAGCGCGCGCTGTCCCGAGAGCGCGACCGCGCGCTCGCGCTGAACCTTGCGGAGCATCGAGGTGTCCTCGAAATAGCCGATTGCGGATGCGGACATCGCTTGCTTGCCAGCCTAACGCGCGAGCGGCGGCGCGCCGCGTTCGTGCGGGGCGCTCAGGCGCTCGCACTCGCTCCACAGTCGCGCGCGATCGGCGGCGCTCTCGCGGGTCCAGGGGACGCGGTGCGTGGCGCGCACTCGCCGATCGTGCCAGAAGCGACCCGTGGTGTGAGCGGGAGCTTCGGCGGCGCCGAGCCAGAGGATCGTGTCGGCGCCTTGCGCGGGCGTGCGCAGCAGCGGCCCGACGAGGCGGTGAAACCTGGGCAGCGAGGAGCGCAGGCCCGGCGTGTCGACCCACCCGGGGTGCATCGCGTGCACGACGATGCCGCTGCCCACCAGGCGCTGAGCCCACAGCTCGCTGAGCACGACCTGCGCGCGCTTGCTGTGCGCGTATGCGGATGGAGCGCGGAAGCTCCCGCGCTCACTCTGCAGGTCATCGACGTTCAGCCGCTGGAAGTACATGCCGCCGGAGGACACGTTGAGGACCCGCGACGGCGCGCTGCTCGCAAGCAGCGGCGCCAACAAGCTCGTCAGCAGAAACGGCCCGAGCACGTTCGTCGCGAATGTCAGCTCCACGCCTTCACTGGAGAGCGCCCGCTTCGGAGGCATCGCGCCGGCGTCGTTGACGAGCACGTCGAGCTGTGACTCCTCAACGCGGAAGCCCGCCACGAAGTCGCGCACGCTTTCGAGCTCGCTGAGGTCGCAGCGCCCGACGCGAACGTCGCGGTTGCCGGTCTGGGCGGTGATGCGCTTGCGCGCGCGCTCGCCTCGCTGCTCGCTGCGCGCGAGCAGCCGGATCGACGCCCCGAGGCTGGCGAACCCTTCGGCGGCCGCCAGCCCGATCCCTGACGTCGCGCCGCTGACGAGCACGAGCTTTCCGTCCATCGACCCCGCCGGCAGCGCGTTCCAGCTGCGCTCGCGGATGCGATAGCCGATGCTCGTGTAGCCCGGCAGGACGGTGAAGTCGAGGGCCGTGTCGAGCAGCGAGCCGTCCATCTGCCGCCGGCGCTCAGCCGGCGTGCTCGCGCATGAGCTGCTTGTAGGCGTCGCCGACGAGCGGCACGCGCAGGCGCGGGGTGCGGCGCATGACCCAGAACGCGAGCCGCATGTGTGGGCGGTCGACTATCACCACGGGCTTGCCCCGCTCGGCGGCCCGCACGATCGCGCGCGCGACGTAGTCGGCAGACATCGCCTTCTCGGGCGTGACGCCGCCGGTCGGCCCCCACTCGTGCTCCTCGCTGAGCTGGTCGGTGCGCACGTCGCCCGGGCAGAGCACGGTGGCGCGCACGCCGCTGCCGGCGAGCTCGTGCGCGAGCACCTCACCGAGCCCGACCATCGCCCACTTGCTGGTGCAGTAGGAGCTGTAGGAGGGGCCCCCGATCAGCCCCAGCTCAGACGACACGAGCACGATCCTTCCATAGCCTCGCTCGCGCATCCCCGCGAGCACGGCCTGCGTCAGCCAGATCGCAGCGCCGACGTGCAGGCGGTAGCTCTGCTCGAGGTCAGCCGGCTTGACGTCCTCGACGAAATCCCGGCGCAGCACCCCCGCGCAGCTGATCAGCACGTCGATCGGCCCGAGCGCCGCGCTCACCTCGCTGACCGCGCGAGCGCACTCGCTCGGGTCGGTGAGATCGGCGGCGACGACGTGGTGCGGGCCGTCGATCTCCTTCTCGGCCTCGTCCAACAGCTGCGCGTTGCTCGCGACGAGGCCGACCCGTGCGCCAAGCGAGGAGAAGCGCCGCGCGCTCGCCAGGCCGATTCCGCGAGACGCGCCGGTCACGAGCACCGTCTTTCCCGAGAACGTCGAGCTCAAGCCAGCCGTCCCGACGCCTGCGCCGCCGCTTCGGCTTGCGTCAGCTGACGTTCGACGAGGTCGAGGCCGGCCGTCCAAAAGCCGGGGTCGGCGAGATCGACGCCGACGATCGCGCCGAGCTCCTCGGGCGTGCGCGAGCCGCCGGCGGCGAGCATCTCGAGGTAGCGAGGAACGAGCTCCGGGCCTGTCTGCTCGTAGCGCTCGTAGACCGACAGCGCGAGCAGCTGCCCATACGCATAGGCATAGACGTAGCCGGGGCTGCCGATGAAGTGCGGAATGTAGGACCACCAGCTGCGGTAGCCGTCGGTCAGCTCGACCGAGTCGCCGAGCATCTCCGACTGGCTCTCGGCCCAGAGCTCGCCGAAGCGCTCGACCGAGAGCTCTCCCTGCTCGCGCCGGGCGGTGTGGACGAGGTCCTCGAAGCGGTTCATCGCGATCTGGCGAAAGACCGTCGCGATCGTGTCCTCGAGGTTCTCCGCCAGCAGCGCCAGGCGCGAGGCGGGCGAGGAGTCCTCCTCGAGCAGGCGTCCGAAGACGATCGTCTCGGCGAACACCGACGCGGTCTCTGCGAGCGTCAGCGGCGTGCTCTGATGAAAGACGCCCTGTCGGGCTGCGAGCGCGAAGTGGACGCCATGCCCGAGCTCGTGCGCGAGCGTGAGCACGTCGCGTCTGCGGGCAGTGTAGTTGAGCAGCACGTAGGGGAAGACCGACGGCACGGCCGCGGCACAGAAGGCGCCGCCGCGCTTGGCCGGGCGCACCGGCGCGTCGATCCTGTGCTCATCGAAGAAGCGCTTTGCGAGCGCGCCGAGCTCGGGTGAGAACGAGGAGTAGCAGTCGAGCACGATCTCGCGCGCTTGCGCGAAGGGGAAGCTGACCTCGTCATCGGTGACCGACGCCATGCGGTCGTAGTCGGCGAGCGTGTCGAGGCCGAGCAGCTTCGCCTTCAGCCGATACCAGCGGCGCGGGATCTCATAGCGACCGCGCACGGCCTCGATCAGCGCACCGACAGACTCGTCGCTGGCCTCGTTGGAGAGGTTGCGCGCGGCCAGCCAGTGGCGATAGCTGCGCAGCCGATCGTCGGTCGCCTTGTCGGCGAGCAGCGTGTTGAACAGGTAGGCGCGCGTGCGCAGGCCGGGGGCGAGCGCGGCGGTGACAGCCTCGGCGCTGACGCGGCGAGCCTCGCGATCGGCCAGCGCGAGGCGGCTGAGCGCTACGTCGAGCGCGACCTTCTCGACGCCTGCATCGGCCGCGTTCGCTGAAGAATCGCCCGCCGAGACATCGCGCGCAAGCGGCAGGGTGACCTCGATCGCGGAGGTCAGCTCCTCGAACAGCCGCGTCCAGGCGCTCGCACCGGTGAGGGACTTCTCGGTGAGGATCTTCTCCTCGGGCTCGCTCAGCAGATGCTCGCGGTAGCGGCGCACGTTGCGCAGGTGGTGGGCGCAGAACTCGAGGTCGTCACCGGCGAGCAGCTCCTCCGCGCGCTCGTCTGCGAGCGCCGCCCACTGCAGCTCGAAGAACAGCAGCGTCGTCTGGATCGCGGTCTCCTGCTCTTGCACCTTCTGCAGAAGCGCCCCGTTTGCCGGCTCGGCGGTGTCGGTCGAGAAGCGCAACGCGGCGTAGTAGCCGGCGCGCGCGACCAGCTCGTAGATCGCGGCCTGCTCGTTCATCGCCTCGCGCAGGCGCGGGCTGTCGAGCTCAGCGAGGCTGCCGGCGTAGTGCGCCGCAAATGTCTTCGCCCGTTCGAGCGCCTCGCTCAGGCGCTGCTGGACGCCCTCCTGTCCCTCGCCGTCAACGAGCGGCTCGAGGTCCCACGCGGTCGCCGCGAGCTCGGGGTCCTCCTGCTCGGATGTTGCCGGCGCGGCCATCGCCCGGCAGCTTATCGTCGGGGCGCTGCGCCGTCCGCAAGAAGCCCTAGCATCGTCGACCCCCATGCATCAGACCAACCCAGAGGTCTACCTGCTCGCCCGCCCTTCGATCTCCCTCGAGGGCATGCGCGCCTACCTGGCTGATGTCGGCGGCGAGTCGTGGCTCGAGCGTCGCCTGGAGGAGGCCGAGGGAGATCCAAACGGCGGCGAGCTGGTCGTCGAGTTCGGCGGGCGCGCCTGCTATCGCAGCTGGGAGCCGGGGCTCAACGCGAACGTCACGAGGGTGCGCACCGATCAACGCGAGTACTTCGCGAACATCCTGCGCTCGGCACATGGCAGTGTGCTCGAGCACGCGAACTACTCGTTGGCAATACGCAATGTCTCACGAGTGTTCTGCTACGACGCCGAGACGGAGGTGCTCACGGAAGACGGATGGAAGGGATGGCCAGAAGTCGACGGTTCCGAGATGTTTGGCACCGTCAACCCCGAGGACGGGCGACTCGAATACCAACGAGCAACGGAGCACTTCGTCGGCGACTACGACGACTTGATGTACCGCGTGCGCTCGGAGCAGGTTGACCTATTGGTGACTCCGAATCATCGGATGTGGGTAAAGGCGCACGATACGCAAGCGAACAAGCGCGGCGAAGAGCCCTACCGCGTGAGGTTCGCCAAAGATGTCGTCGGCAAACGCGTTGCCTATCAAAAGACCGCCCGGTGGTCGGGCCAAGAAGCGGGAACAGTCAGAATCCAAGGGACGAAGCGTGTCTTTCAAAGGAGCGACTCGGCCACTCAGGTGACCCGCCACTATGTGGGCTCTGAGTTCCCACTGCTCGAGTTCGCGCGGTTCCTAGGTCACTGGCTCGCCGAGGGAAGCCTGAACGGTCACCACATCTGTCTTGCCCAGAACCGTGGCGAAGCTCTCGACGAGACGGCGGATAACCTTCGCGCCATGGGCCTCAGGGCCTACGTGCCGTCCACGGGACACGGCGTAGTGCGCACGCAGAACGTCGCATTGCGGGACACTCTGGCGGCGGCAGGAACTAAGTCCCATGAGAAGCGTGTCCCACGCTACGTCCATGATTGGGGTCCCGGGGTGCTTCGTGCCTTCCTCGACGCATATGTGGATGGCGATGGGAGTCGGCGACGCGATGGCAACCACGCCGTGATTTACACGAGCTCGCGCGGAATGGCGGACGACCTACAGATACTCGCGATCAAGGCGGGCTGGTCGGCGAACATCCGGCTGGACGACAGAACCGGACTGGAGCGTGTACTGCCTAGCGGCCAACGCTTCAAGAACGCTCGACCCTGCTATGTCGTGTCGCTGGTCAAGACTCGCACCCATCCGCTTGTCAACCACAATGGCGCCAAGAGCGACTCGTGGGAGCACTACAAAGGCAAGGTCTACTGCGTGAAGGTCCCGAACGGCCTGCTCTTTGTGCGTCGCAACGGCAAACCAGTTGTGTCCGGCAATACTCATGAGCTCGTCAGGCATCGCGCCGGCTCGGCGTTCAGCCAGGAGAGCCTGCGCTACGTGCGCCTCACCGACATCGGCTTCCGCGTCCCCCCGGCGCTCGAGCCGGTGCGTGAGCAGGTGCTCTCGATCGTCGAGCAACTCGAGGAGTTCCAGCTCAGCGCCGCGAAGGAGCTCGGCATCGACGAGGAGGGCGTCCCCTTCCACGTCAAGAAGGAGGTCACCTCGGCGTTGCGGCGGCTCGCGCCGATCGGTCTCAGCACGGACATCCTCTGGACGGCGAACGCGCGCACGCTGCGCCACGTGATCGAGATGCGCACCGCCGAGGGAGCCGAGGAGGAGCTGCGGCTCGTGTTCGACAAAATCGCGCGCATCATGCAGGCCGAGGCGCCCGGCCTGTTCCAGGACTTCGCCCGCCAAGACGACGGCTCGTGGGTCCCGGAGCACCGTAAGGTGTAGCCGCGTCTAACCGCGTACCGGTAGCTGTTGCAGTGCCCAACGGTTACCGTCGGGGTCCTCGAAGAACACGAACGAGCCCCATGGGAACTCCGTGACCTCGCTCACCTCCACGCCGCGCCCTGCGAGCTCGGCACGGGCTGCGTGCGCATCAGCGACGGTGAGCTGCATGCCGCGCGCGGAGCCTGGCTCGGAGTCGACGATCCCGGTCCCGAGCGCGATCGAGCACGCCGAGCCGGGTGGCGTGAGTTGGACGAAGCGAATCTCCTCGCTGACGGTCGCGTCGTGTTCGGCGATGAACCCGACCTGCTCTACGTAGAACGCCTTCGCGCGGTCCACGTCGGTCACGGGGATCGCCACGAGTTCGAGCTTGAAATCCATGCGTGCCTGCCTTTCGATGTGGTTGGTATGCGGGATAAGCTCACGCTAGGCGCAATTGCGGTCAGAAGCTGTCCGCATATCATGCGAGCCTGGAGGCGCGAATGCTCGACACCTCAGCAAGGCTCCTGAAGCTCCTCTCGCTGATGCAGGCACGCCCAGACTGGTCGGGTCCGGAGCTTGCAATGCGACTCGAGGTCGGCGTTCGCACGGTGCGCCGCGACGTCGAGCGGCTGCGAGCGCTTGGCTACCCCGTCGACGCCGCGCCGGGTGTCGCGGGCGGTTACCGTCTCGGCAGCGGCGCCTCGTTGCCGCCGCTGCTTCTCGACGAGGAGGAGGCGGTCGCCGTCGCGGTGGCGCTCCGCAGCGCGGCTAGCGCGACCGTCAGCGGCATCGAGGAGACGGCGCTGCGCGCGCTGGCGAAGCTCGAGGGGGTGCTCCCGCCGCCGTTACGCCGCCGCGTCGCGGCGGTGAGCTCAGCGATGGTGCCCTACCCGAGCGTCGGTGCGCTCGTCGACTCGGCGCTGCTCGCGCTCATCGCGGCCGCGATCCGCGACCGCGAACGATTACGGCTGCGCTACCGCGACCACGCGGGCACCTCGACCCGACGCCTCGTCGAGCCGCATCGGCTCGTCCACACAGGACACCGCTGGTATCTCGTCGCCTGGGACACGGGACGCGAGGACTGGCGGACCTTTCGCGTTGACCGCATCGAGCGCTCGCCGGCAAGCGCGGGGCGCTACACCGCCCGCGAGCCGCCCGCTGCGGACATCGCCGCCTATGTCGCCCGCGGAGTCCGCGCAGCTCGCGACAGCCACCAGGCACGCGTGCTCTTACATGCCCCCCACGCGGCGCTCGCCCAGCGGGTCCCGCCGAGGACGGGCACACTCGAGGCGATCGACGCGCAGACCTGCCTCCTGCACGCCAGCGCCGACTGGCTCGGCGGCCTGGCGATCTACATAGCTGCGATCGGCGTCGACTTCGAGGTCCTCGACCCACCCGAGCTGATCGCCGAGATCAGACGCCTCGGCGAGCGCTTCACCCGCGCGGTCGCCGCAGAGGAGCCCTGAAGCGGACGCCCATTCGCTCAGGCGTCCGCGAGCGCGTCAACGACGTCTGCGGGAGCAGGCTGCCCCGAGCCGATGCCGTCGGACTCACCGCTCGTCGCATCGAGCACGTCGTCGGGCGAGCTTGGATCGTGTGCCGGTGCGAGCTTGCGCGCATCCTTCTTGGCCTGCTTGTCCAGCCGACGCTCGCGCAGCCGGCTTTCGCGGGTGAGCTTCGCCATCGTCGTCTTCTTCTTGCCGCTTGAGGCCATGTCTGTCCGTCCCTTGTTGTGGAGTTCCGAGCACGTCGCCCGAAAGGCGCTACGCCAGCTGGACGTTCCCAGCCTTGGGCCCCTTGTCGCCGGCCTCGGCGTCGTAGGAGACCTTTGCACCCTCGGCCAGTGAGCGATAGCCGTCACCCACGATCGCGCTGTGATGGACGAACAAGTCCTTCGACTGGTCATCGGGCGTAATGAACCCGAAGCCCTTCTCGTCGCTGAACCACTTCACGGTTCCAGTAGCCATTGTGTTTCCTCCGGCGTTGATAGTGCTGCGAACGCGGAAAGGCTACGAGCGCGGGCACTGCGATGTCGGGCGAACCACCCAACCTGATGCCCCAACGCTAGCAGCAGCCACCGATCGAGCCCGGATCCGGAGATCCACGGCGCGCGGGGCGCCGGGATCACCTGATCGAGGGCACCGAGAGATCAACCCTTCAGCGAGTGAAATTCGCCGAGCGCGCTCGGAAGCGTCGGTGTGAACGGTTCGAACTTGTAGGGTTTCGTGGCATCGAAGCCCGCCTTTTCGGCGGCCTTCGGTTCGGCGAAGGGCAGCAGGGCTTCCACCGCCTGGCCGATGTTGGCCAGCCGCAACGTCCGCTCATAGCCGTTGTTGTTCGGCGGTGCGGTCGATTCTGCGAGCTTCTGAATGCCCGTGATCTGAGCGATCGGGCCGCCATCGGCGCTCGCCACGTCGGGCCCCACGACCCGCGCGAGAGTGCGGTGGTCAGACTCGATGCCCATGATTCGTGCCGCTGTGACCTTCAGGTCACCGTCGCTGAAGTCGCGTACCCCAATGAGGTAGGCGGCGATGAACGCGTCCTCCAGCGTGACGAGGATGTTGAGCGTCGTCTGCGCGTCGGCGAACATCTTCGGCGGGTAGTAGAACTGCGTGAACGCGGCCGGCTTTTTTGTGAGGCTTTCCTCGAGCAGATAGTGCGACATCTCCTCCTGCCGCGCCGCCGTCAGGTACCCCTGATCGTCTGTCGGGATGTTCTTGAAGAACGGCGCTGTGTTGATGATGTTGGTGTAGGTCGTGACCGCGAGCGCCTCGGCGATCTGTGCGGCTTCGAGGATTTCCAGGTCGCGCTTGGTCAGCCCGCCTTTCTTGGCCTTGCTCGGCGCCTTGCCGCTCGCCAAAGCCGCCGCCGGTCCGAACGCTCCGAGACCGGCCGCTCCAGCGCCGACAGCCGCCGCGCCCTTGAAGAAGCCATTTCGTGTCAGCGGTGCCGTCCATGGGCCTGCGCTGGCCTGTTGCTCTGAATGATCGTTCAACGGATCTTCGTGGTTATCGTGCACCGTCGTCTCCTGTCGTGTGGTTTTGGGCTTCCGCCGCGACCGCTCGAGCGACGCCGGCCACCGCGGCAGGACAACGTCCAGCTCGAGGAGGTCGACCGCGCGACCTCATCGACGATGGGTCCCCCGGCGTTGTTGCATGTCATTCGCAGCTAGGTGCCCGGTGGATCACTCGAGCAGGCGCAGGATCCGCGCGCGGGGACTGCTGAGGGCCGCCAATCTCGCCCAGCGGTGGCCAGCCGAGCGATCGCGTGTTAGCTTCGCTGCATGACGCAGCTCGAGCGCGCGATCAGGGCACAGCCGGTCGAGCTCGAGCGACTCGCTGCCTGCGACGTGACGCCGCTCGCAGCCCGGCTCGAGGGTCGACAACGGGTGTGGCTGCTCGGCACGGGCTCGAGCCAGCACGTCGCGGAGCTCGGCGCGCTGCTGCTGGCGCAGGCCGGACTCGATGCTCGCTGGTCGGGCTCCTCGGAGTTCGTCGGCTCGCGGACGAGGCTCGACCCAACTGACGCGGTGATCGTGGTCTCCCACACGGCGCACACCTCCTTCGCGGTAGCCGCCCGCCAAGCGGCGCTGGCGTCGCGCGCCGAGGTGCTCTCGATCACGGGCATCGGGGGAGGCTGGCCAGAGGCGATCGAGACGGTCGCGCAGGAGCAGTCGCAGACCTACACGGTGAGCGTCACCGCGGCGCTGATGGTCCTCTTTCGCCTGGCCCACGAGCTCGGCGCTGCGGGGCTGTCCGCGGATGAGTTGACGGTCGCTGTCGAGCGTGTCCGTACGCTCGTGGAGGAGACGCAGACGCCCGCGGTCGAGTTGCCCGAGCGTGTGCTCGTGCTCGTTGGAAGCGGGCCGGGAGCCGTGAGCGCACGCGAGGGCGCCCTGAAGCTCAGGGAGGCGGCGCGCGTGCTCGCAGAGGGCTACGGGGGCGAGTACCTGCTCCATGGCCACGCCGTCCCGCTCCAGCGCGGCGACGCTCTGCTGCTTCTCGACCCTGCGGCCGATCGCGATGGGCTCCTGTCTGCGCTGGGTGAGGCCGCCCGGGCGGAGGGGCTCGCGGTGGCGAGCATCGAAGAGCCGTCGGTAGGGCACCCGATCCTGGCGCAGCTCCCGATCATCGTGCGACTCCAGCTGCTCGCGCTGGCCTTCTCACGAGCCCGCGACAGCGACCCCGACAAGGCCATCGCAGGCCACTGGGCCGACGAGGCGATGTGGGCGATCGGCAGTCCTCGCAGCTGATGCGCGGCGGAGCTCCTGCCTGCTCAGGACTCCTCGGCCTGCATCTGCTTGACCTGCTCCTCGAGCGCGCCCATCACCGCTGGGTCGCGCAGCGTCGTCACGTCGCCCAGCGCACGGCCCTCGGCGATGTCACGCAGCAGGCGGCGCATGATCTTGCCCGAGCGCGTCTTGGGGAGGTCATCCGCCCAGATGATGCGCTTCGGACGCGCGAACTTGCCGATCCGCTCCGCGACCGTCTCGCGGATGCCCTCGACCGTGTGCTCGTCGCCCTCGAGACCTCCCTGGAGGGTCACGAACGCGACGATCGCCTGTCCGCTGTCCTCGTCGTGCTGGCCGATCACCGCCGCCTCAGCGACGTCTGTATGCGCGACGATCGCGGACTCGACCTCCGCCGTCGAGAGGCGGTGCCCGGACACGTTGACGACATCGTCGATCCGCCCGATCACCCACAGATAGCCGTCCGCGTCCCGGCGCGCCGCGTCGCCAACCAGATACGTCTCACGGCCGAAGCGCGAGAAGTACGTCTCGATGAAGCGCTCCTGCTCCTTGTACAGCGTGCGCAGCATCGACGGCCACGGATGCGTCAGCACCAACAGGCCTTGACCCTCCTCGATCGGCTCGCCTGCGGACTCGCTCAGGACCTCCGCGAACACGCCCGGGAACGGATGGGTAGCCGACCCGGGCTTGGTCGCGGTGATCCCCGGCAGGGGCGTGATCATGATCGCCCCCGTCTCGGTCTGCCACCACGTGTCAACTATCGGACACCGTTCGTGGCCGATGACCTTGTGGTACCAGAGCCATGCCTTCGGGTTGATCGGCTCGCCGACCGAGCCAAGCAGGCGCAGGCTGCTGAGGTCGTGGGCATTCGGCCACTGTGCGCCCCACTTGATGCACGCGCGAATCGCGGTTGGAGCGCAGTACAGGATCGTTACGCCGTAGCGCTCGACGATCTCCCACCAGATGCCCTCGTTGGGGTAGTCCGGCGCGCCCTCCCACATGACCGAGGTCGCGCCGTTGCACAGCGGTCCGTAGACGATGTAGGAGTGCCCGGTGACCCAGCCGACGTCAGCGGCGCACCAGTACACGTCTGAGTCCGCCTTCAGGTCGAAGACGTAGCGGTGCGTCGCCGAGACGCCTGTCAGATAGCCACCGGTCGTGTGCAGGATTCCCTTGGGCTTCGCAGTCGACCCTGAGGTGTAGAGGATGTACAACGGGTGCTCGGCGTCGAGCGGCTCCGCCGGGCACACCGGGTCTGCGTCGGCGACGATCTGCGCGTAGAAGACGTCGCGGCCCTCCTGCATCTGACACGGCGTCCCCTTGCTCTGGACGACGACGATTTTCTCGAGGCTCGCCAGGTCGCCCATCACCTCGTCGACACGGTCCTTCACCGCTGCGGTCTTGCCCTTGCGCGCCGCACCGTCGACCGTGATCAGCACCTTCGCCTCGGAGAACTCCATGCGCTCGCGCACCGCCTCCGCGGAGAAGCCACCGAACACCACGTTGTGCGGCGCGCCGATGCGTGCACACGCCAGCATCGCCACCACCACCTCCGGGATCATCGGCACGTAGATCCCGACCACGTCGCCCCTGCCGACACCCAGGTCCTTGAGCGCGCTCGCGAAGCGTTCGACATCACCCAGCAGCTCCGCGTAGGTGATGTCGCGCTCCTGTCCGTCCTCGCCTCGCCAGTGGAACGCGATGCGCTCGCCCCTGCCGGCGATCACGTGCCGGTCCAGGCAGTTGTAGGAGACGTTCAGCGAGCCGCCCGTGAACCACTTGTAGAACGGCGGATCGTCGTCGTCGAGCACGCGCGTCCAGTGCTGGAACCAGTCGAGCTGCTGCGCCTGCTCCGCCCACCATGCCTGCGGATCGGCCGCCGCCTGCTCGTACACCGACGGGTCTTTCAGCAGCGCGTGCTCGCGGAACTCCTTAGGGGGCTCGAACCTCTCTACCTCCAGCAGCGCTGCGAGCTCGGCGTCGAGCGCCTCGCCCGCAGCCTGGTCGGATCCAGTGGCCATGACAGAACACTACCTCGGCCCGAGCGGCACGACCGGCAGCACCGTGCGCCCGAACGTCGAGTTCGTCACCGCCGCAAACGAGGCGTACCATGCGGCCGCCGCCGTCGCGAGGCCGATATAGCCGCCCCAGTGGTTGACCGTTTGGTTCGCGCCGACTGCGCCGATCGCCAGCAGGATGAACGTCGCCGTCAGGAGCACGAACACGAGCAGCACCGCGCCGCTGGTGCGCATCGCCGCGACCGTCATGTAGGCGGTGAAGATCGCCCACGCCCACAGGTATACGCCGACCGCGTGTCCGGCGTTGCCGCCGATCTGCTTGGCGTAGAAGACGTTCAGGGCCCAGAAGGAGATCCAGAACGCTCCGAACGAGCAGAACGCCACTGCGCCGAAGGTGTTGCCGGTGCGGAACTCCCATATGCCGGCGATCAGCTGCACGATTCCGCCGTAGGCAAGCGCCAGCCCCAGCACCACCGGCACTCCCTTTTCGTCGACGAGGTTCGAGTTGAACATCGAGAGCACAAACGTGGTCATCGCGAACGCCCCCAAGCCCAGCGGGCCGGGATCCGCCGGTCTCCACCCCACCGTCGCCGGCCTCGTCGGGTCCTCGCGCTGCCCACGGTCTTCACGCGGACCGCGATCAACTGCTGCTGCCTCCATGGGAGCCTCCTCTGCGCCGCCCCGGGAGCGGGGCGATACGCCCGCCGTATTTGATCCCTCTCATACCGGGAGGGCGCAGGTGCGCGCCCTCCGGGTTCTCTTGTCAGTGAGATTCCCGCTTACGCGGATCTCTAATCATCAACTTCGCGCCGCGCGTTCGCGGGTCAGCCGCGCTCCTCAGCGCCGGGCGCCGCGCTTGCGCCGGCGCTTGCCCGATGACGCGCCCGACGTCGGCTGAACTGGCGCCGGCGTCACAGCCGCGGCGCCGGCCGCGCCCGCGGCGACAGCGCGCGCGCCGCCTGTCCGCGGAGCTCCCCGCGGCGGCCACGGCCTGGCCTCACCCGCAGCCCATGCCGGCGGGTCGCCGCTGCTCCAGCGCCCGAGGAAGAGGACACCCATCATCACGATCCAGAAGGCGGGGATCACCTGCAGCTCGGCACCCGTCTCGGGCAGGAAGATCAGCACCGCAGCGAGCATGCCGACCATGCCCAGCCAGCGGGGAATCAACCCGACCCGTATCGCGTTGACCATCGTCGCGATCATCCCAACCACGAGCGCCAGCCCAGCGAGGAGCTCGATGTAGTCGATCAAGTTGTTGGCCGTGCCGGTCACCAGCGCCCTTTCGACCGCGTGGTTGGAGTGGTCGTGGCCGACCACGAAGTTGTGCGTCTCGATCGCACTCACGATCTCGTGGCCGAGGCTCACGAGGGCCAGCCCAAGCCCGCCGGCGAGCACCAGCGGACGGGTCGCCGCCAAGCTCTTGGGACGGCGAAAGCGGGTCGCGTTGGCGAGCAACAGCAGAATCAGCGTCAGCACCACTAGAGCGAGCGCCGCGAGCGCGCCGCCGGCGATCAGCGCGAGCGAGTGGTGACTGACGTACCTGACCCACGGCGCCCGCGGGCTGACCGATGGGTTGGCGTCGCCCGAGATCGCCGGAGCAAGACCTTGCAGCAGGCCGACCGTCGGCGCCGAGTTGATCGTCGAGGCGATGACGATCGCGCTGAGGAGGTACACGAAGCCGCCGGCGAAGGCCGGTACCGCGAGCCGGTTGCGCCGCTCGGTCTCGGCTGCGACCTGCTCGCGGATCTCGCTTGCGGAGGGCATGAGCAGGGCAGTCTATGATGCGAACATGGAAAGCGGTGGACTCGGCGACCTGTTCGGCGATCCCGACGAGCTCCAACGGCGCCTCGCCGAGTTCGCGGAGCAGATGCAAGGCAACCAGCGCCTTGCGTGGGCCGACAACGCGATCAAGCTCGCCGTCGACATGACAGTCGCGGCGGTCCAGCGGGTGAACGTCCAGGGCAACGCCGAGGCGCAGGCCGAGCAGATCCGCACCGTCATGGCCCGCGTGTTCCCCGAGGCCGTCGCTCTCGTGCGCGAGGCGCGCGAGGGCCTGCAATAGTCCTGCCGGCGCGCAGCGCCGTCCAGGACGATTTCATCCTCCGCCTGCCGGCGCGCAGCTCAATAACCCGGCTGCTGGGCGGCGTCGGCTGCGCGTTCGGCATCGCGCGAAGCGCGACCGGCGTGGAGCACCTCGCCGAATGAGCGGAAGCGGAAGATGAACACGATCGCGCCGAGACCTACGATCGCCGTGAACGCGGCGATCGCGATCTGCTGACCGACCGAATAGGCGGCGACGGCGGCGGTCGGGGCGTTCGTGGCAAAGACCTTCACGAGCAGCGCCTGCTGCACGCCGGCGCCGCCGGGGGTGAACGGCACTGTGCCGGCCACCTGGTCGACGGCGAACACGAGCAGCACGTTTTTGACCGAGCCGCCGACCCGGAAGGCATCGAGCAGCAGCCAGAACCCAGCGAAGCGGAAGAGCCACGCGAGCGCCTGCAGTGAGGCGACCTCGCGCAGATAGCGCGGCCGGTCGCTGAGGATCGTGAAGCCCTGGCGTATGCGGGCCCAGAACGCCTTGAAGCGCACGGACAGCAGGGCGAATCCGATCACGCTGAGGATGCCGAGCACGGTGATGAGGAAGAGCGTGAGGCGGAAGTGCTGGGCCAGATAGGAGATGTCGAAGGAGCTCAGTTTGGAGAAGTCGGGCGGCTTGGGAAACACTCCCTGCGAGAACGCGAAGATCAGCACGAGGATGCCCACTCCCGCGTCGAAGATCGACTGGACAAAGAAAGCGGCGGCTACGGTCGGATAGCGCGAGTTCGGGATCGCTGAGCGGGTCAGGAACAGCTTGATGACGTCCCCTCCGCGCGCGGGGACGAGATTGTTGAAGCCGACCGCGGCAAAGTAGGCGCCCCACACCCGCCGCCACTGGAAGCTGGCCGCCGGGTAGGCGGCGCGCAGGCTGTTGAAGTCACCGCGCGATCGCAGCGTCAGGTTCAGTCCGAAGCACACCAGCCCGAGCAGCAACGCGGGCCAGTGCACGGCCGCGAGATCCGAGAAGAACTGGCCGACGGCGGCGAAGAAGGAGGTGAGGCTCTGGGCGACCGAGGCCGATGCGAGAAGCACGCCACCAAGCGTACGGTGCGGTCCTACGCTCCCGCCGAGCACCAACGCGCTCGCCGACGCCGATGCGATAGAAAGGGATTGATGTCGCCACGCGCCACTGCCCCCAAGCGCCTCACGGTGGCCGTCACCGGCCCAACCGGCGAGATCGGCCAGGCGGTCGTGGCGGCGCTCGAGCGCTCACGCGAGGTGGCGAGCATCCTCGGCATGGCGCGCCGACCGTTCGACCCCGGCGCGCGGGGATGGAAAAAGGTCTCCTACAGGCGCGGGGACGTGCTCGATCCTGCCGCCGTGGCAGGCCTCGTTGACGGCGCGGACGTCGTCGTGCACCTCGCGTTCATGATCATGGGCGGGGCGAAGGAGAGCCGCGAGGTCAACCTCGTCGGCTCACGCAACGTGTTCGAGGCGAGTGTCTCGGCGAGCGCGAAACGGCTCGTGTATGCCTCGTCGGTGGCCGCGTACGGCTTCCACCGCGACAACCCCCAGCCGCTCACCGAGGAGGTTCCGGCACGGGGGACCGCAGCCCACTACTACTCCGCGCAGAAGGCCGAGGTCGAGACCCTGCTCGCCCAGACACTCGCGGGCACCAGCACCGCGAGCTACGTCTTCCGCCCGTGCATCGTCGCGGGACCTGACGCGCCGCTGCTGATCGACAGCCTGCCGTATACGCAGATCTCCGAGCGCTTGCCCGGGCCGGTGCTCGCCCTGCTCGAGGGCGTGCCGATCCTCAAGCCGGTGCTCCCGGATTCAGGCATCCCCTTCCAGCTGGTGCACCACGACGATGTCGCCAGCGCGATGCGCGCGGCCGTCCTTGGACGTGGCACCCCCGGCGTCTACAACCTCGCGGGAGCCGGGCAGATGACCGTCAAGCTACTCGCCGAGGAGCTCGGCTGGTACACGATTCCGGTCCCCGAGCTGGCGGTCGGAGCGGTCGCGGAGATGGTCGGGCGCATCGGCTTCCTACCGGCGCAGGCGCAGTGGATCGCGGCGTTCCGCGAGCCGGTGCTGATGAGCACGAGCAAGGCGCGTCGTGAGCTCGGCTGGCGCCCGCAGCACGACGCGCTGCACACCCTGCGCGAGACGATCACCGCGACGCGCTTGGATCCTCTCATCCGCTAGGCGCTCGCGCGCGGCGCACCGTAGGCTACGCAGCTCGTGACCGCCTCCCAGGCCGCCGACAGCGTGCGCAGCCCCCGCAGTGTCGCGGTGGTGAGCGACAGCACCGCATACATCCCGCGGCGGCTCGTCGACCGTTGGCAGATCCACCAGGTCAGCCTGTACGTAGGCTGGGGCGGCGATCTGCGGCCCGAGCACGACTATCAGGACCTGGACGCCTTCTACGCGAGGCTGCACGAGTCAGCTCAGCTGCCAACGACATCACAGCCCTCGGTCGGCGACTTCCTGGCCTGCTACCAGCCGCTCCTGCAAGCTGGCCACGATGTGCTCTCGATCCACATCGCGAGCGGCCTGTCGGGCACGTGCGAGAGCGCTCGCGAAGCTGCGCGAACCGTCGCCGAGGAAGGTCGCCCGGGCAGCGTTCACGTGCTCGACAGCCAGACCGGCGCCGGCGGGCTCGGGTCACTGGCGATTCTCGCGGCGAGCGCCGCCGAGCACGGATGCACGCTCGAGCAGGTCGCCGAGCACGTGCAGCGCGGCCGCGAGAGCCTCGACATCTGGTTCTGCCTGGACACGCTCGAGTACCTCCGGCGCGGCGGACGGATCGGTGCGGCGCAGGCGATGGTCGGCACCGCCCTGAAGGTCAAGCCGATCCTCACGTTCGCCGCCGAGATCGCGCCGGTCGGACGCGTGCGCACCCACCGCCGAGCGCTCGAGCGCATGATCGCCTACCTGCACGAGCTGGCTGACCGGGGCGCCAACGAGTGGATCGTCCAGCACGCCCAGGCGAGCGCCGACGCCGAGCAGCTGGTCGCCGAGGGCACCGCTGTGTTCGGGCACGCGCCGCTGTTCTGCACAGAGGTCGGCCCTGTGCTCGGCGCGCACCTCGGGTCGGGGATGCTGGTCGGCGGGATGACCGCGCCCGCGGAGCTGGACCTGCGTGGCGGCGACTGACGTGCACGGCTGAGCGGCGACACCAGCCCGTGCGGGCGTCCTCGAGCTTCTTGGCGTGGGGACCCCGCGCCGCCAGGCGCGGGGTCCCGCTCGCCTAACCGGCTATCTCCTTCAGGTACGGCACCATGTGCTTGAAGAATTCATTCAGAGCGGGTGTCGCGCCAGCCGGGTCGTTGTGTGCGTAGCTGTTCTTCTCTTCGATCAGCGTCAGACAGCCTTCACTCGTACTGGCCGAGCATTCTTCGGTTGAGATGTGTGACTGTTCGGCCAGCAGTTTGGCCTCGGTCAGCGACGTCCCTTCTCCCCCGAAGATCTTGTCCAGTTCGGAGTCGATCGCCAGGATGTGCAAGGACCTCGGCAGGTCTTCGCCCATCGTCGAGTGCAGTCCGAGCACTTTCTGAGCCGGGTTTTCCAGGCCGTTGCCGACCGCGCCGGTATCCAGCGTGAGGCGAGCCGGGAAGTACCACTCGCTGCCGTTTACCTGGCGCAGACCCGCTCCCGAGAGCATTCCCGCGTAGCGGCTGACCGGCGTCAGAGCACCGCTGCCGTTCCACCCGTGAAGACCGTCGCCTTCGGCTGTTTCTTCGACCCCCTGCCCGCCATGTATCTGTGCGGCGATCAGCGATTCCGGCGAGGTCCCCACGTTGACCGAGTAGCCAAACCCAGCTTCGTTGGTGACCGGCACTATCGGCGAGCGCAGATCGGCCGGCAGGAACGGGAACGATTCGAGCTGCGACGGTCCTTTCGGTTCTACGCTCGTGAGCGTCGAGCCCGTTATCGAGAACAGCCCGAGGTCTGGCGCGACGATGCCGCCGAAGGCCAACCATGGCGTTTCGTTCGGTTCGTCGAGCTTCGCCAGCGAGGCTTTCGCTTCGGCTTCCGATATCGCAGCGGGGCTGCTGCCGCCGTCGTCGAAGACCAGACCCGACAGGCCTTCCGCGCCGGGGTGGCCGCTGAAGTCCCAGGTAGCATAGGCAGTCACGACCGACCCGCCGAGCGAGTGGCCTCCGAGGACGACCTTGCCACCGAGCGCCTTCGCTTTCTTGATCACGACGTTGAGATCTTCGACGGTGCGGGCCATGCCCCAGTTCTTCGCGAACTCGACGAGCGAGTTGGGGACCGGTTCGTAGTGGTTGTGGAACTTGGCAACGAGTTCGTTGAAGATCGCTTCGCCCTTTTCCGCCGCTAGTTTTTCACCGTATTTCTGCCCGATCGGCCCCGCGTCTTCGCCGATGCGCTGTTTCAGTTCTTCAGAAGTGATCTTGCCTTCCGCCAGTTCTTTGTCGGCCTGTTTGATCGCTTCTTCGGCAATGTTCGGCGAGTATTTTTCGCTGACTTCTTTCGCGAGCAGGCCCGTGTCGACGTATTTCGCGATGACTTCCGCCGTCGCCTCCTGCTGGTCCTGCCCGAGATAGCCGAGGTAGTAGTTGAAGAACTGTTCCGGCGGGGTTTCGTCTTTCCCGGTGTTCGGGTTCAGTTCCTCAGCGGGGAGTTCGCCGAACTTGTATTTGGTGAGCTCGTTCTGGTCCTCGAGGAAGTTCTCGCGGCGTTCGACGGCCCATACCTGCCACCCAGGCGTAGCTTCCACGAGCGACTTTGCGAACGGCACGAAGTACGCCGCGGCAGCCGAGGTCCCAGGCTCCAGGACCAACACGTTTGGGGCGGCTTCACCTTTCGGCTTGATCTTGATGATCGCGATCTTGTCGAGCGTCTTCCTGCCAAGCTGCGGAGTTGAGATCGTTTCCGCGCTGGCTTCGCTGCGACTCTCCGGCACCTTCAGGACCTTCCTCCGGACGGTGACCGTCCGCGCGCGCCCGCGCTTGGGCGGTCGTTGTTCCTTGGCGCTCGCGGATGGAACCAGCGCCGAGCACGCCGACAGCGCCACGACCGCGACGACCACAAGCCTGCTGAACGTCATACGTATCCCTCTGTCCTGAAGCATCCCTCTCCCTCCGTCGATCGGACCGCAGCGAAAAACCCCCCCCGCCACGAGTTGCCAACCCGACAGTACGCCGACTCGGCGGCGGGCGCAATGACGTTATGCCGAACTTGAAAGCTGACCCTTGTGCATATGCACAAAGGCTTTAGGAGGGCGCGAGACGCTCGCCCGCCGTCGCGCGGTCCCTCGCCAGCGCCACATACACGCACGCGAGATCCCGTGGACTGGCGAGGTCCAGTCCGGTGATCTCCTCGATTCGCTTGAGCCGATACGCGAGTGTGTTGCGGTGTATGTGGAGCGCCGCGCTCGTGGCCGTGCGGTCGAGCCGGCAGTCGAACAGCGTGCGCAGGGTGTGCGCCAGCTCTCCGTGCTCCTCACCGCCGAGGGGCTCCAGGACGCGTGCCTGCAGGCGTGCGAGCAGCCGTGGGGAGCGGTCGAGGAGGATCTCCAGCAGGTGATCCTCGGCCTGCAGCCGGCCAACGAGCCCGACTCGGCGTGCGTGCTCGGCGAGCACCGTCACCTCTTCTCGTGCGGCCGCGAGCTCTGCGCGGGCGGTCGGCTCTCCGATCGCCAACACCACGTCGGGCCCCTCGCCCAGGTCGATCAGCTCGAGCGGCTTCCAGCTCAGCCCCACCACGCAGTCGCTCTGGGTGACCGCGAGTCGCCAGCCGCCGTGTCGCAGGCGCGCCGCGAGTGCGGCGTAGCTGTGAGTGGGACGCCCAGGCATCGCGACGGCAAATGGGCGGTAGGCGCGCTCGAGCGGCACGCCGAGGCGCTCAGCGAGCTCGCCGTCGGCGGTGTCGAGCGGCGCAGCGGCGCAAATCCGGTCGAGCAAGCTTCGTGTCCGTCGCTCCTCCTCTGAGACGAGCAGCTCGCGCTCGGCGAGGTAGGTCTCGGTGACGATCGCCGAGACCTGGTCCATGTACTGGGCCAGCGGCCCCGCGATCTCGAGCAGCACATCGGACTCATCGCTGTGCGCGTAGCGGCGCAGCAGCTGCCATCCGAGCTGATGCGCCACGCCGAACGATCGCAGCAGGTCCTCCAGGCGCAGGCCCTCCGTCGCGCGCGCTCGAGTCCACTCGCGAAGAGGCTCGAAGTCGCCGTCCGCCGGCGCCACGCCCGTCGACACGAAGCGCGACCAGCGCCGGTTCGAGCGCTGCAGGCCCTTGACGACGTCGGCACGGGACTCATCGGAGAGGCGCTCGAAGGCGACCATGCGCGACTCGAGCTCAGCGGCCATCTCCCGGGCGGCCTTGGCCTGGGGGATTCTCGCCACGATCGCTGCCGCCCTTGCCCATGTATCCCGTGCTTTCGAAGCCACCGTATCGGGATCGTCAAGCACGACGGGCAACGTTAGCCGGTCTCTCGCACGGTGCAAGCAACGGTTCGACTGGGGAATACTCCACCTTCTGAATATTCATGCCACGCCTTATCGCGGACTCATAAACCCGGCATGATCTATACGTGCGATGGTCAATGACAACGCGAGCAAGCCGCGAGTGGCAGGTACCGTTCGAGCCGCGCGCCGAGACCGCGACGACGCGCGCGACGAGCGCGTGTCCGTCCAGCTGACCAGCGCACAGGTCGAGGAGGTGCTTCGTGCGAGCGCGACCACGCGCGGGCCGAGCTTGAACCTCCTGCTCTCCGGGGTGATCGCCGAGCAATCCGTCTCGGAGAGCTCGCTGGAAGAGCGCCACTGGGATGAGCTCGAGAGCGGGCGCCTGTCTCACTCGCTGTTCCGCGGACTGCTGATCCTGGCGCTGTTCATCTCCGGCGAAGAGCGCCAAGGCGTCATTGACGTCGCGCGACAGCTCGGCCTGAGCCCGAGCACGACGCATCGCTACATCACGACGCTCGTGGCCTTTGGGCTGCTCGTGCAAGATCCGTCGACGCGCAAGTACCGGCTGCCGCGGTGAGCTGGCGTCCCGAGGCCGGACCGACGTGCGGCGCGCGACGGCGCAACGTCGCGATCGTCATCTTGCACTCCGGCGCCTCAGTCGCATCACTGCGAGAATGGGCGCGCTGGCCGGCCCAAGACAATCGCGCGTGCGCTTCGCGACAGGCGCAGCGAACGGGGTGTCTGCCTCAGGGGCTGAGAGGTAGAAGCTGGCGATGCCGGCGAGGATGACCATGTGACGGCAGGAATTGGCCAGCGTGCTGACGAGCGCGCGGGCTTCCGCGGTAATCACGGCGAATCGCTCTGCTGCCTGGCGCTCGCTCGCGTAGTGCCCGACGAAGTTGTGATTGGTCGTTCCGAGGTCTCGGGGCGCATCGACGAGGCTGTCGAGCAGGGCGCTGATCGCGCATATCGGGCGAAAGTACGCCGCGTCGACAAGCTCGGCCTGCTCGCGCGTCGTCTTGCAGGCCGCCGCAGCGAACAGCGCGTAGAGCGAAAGGCACGAGATCCCAGCCGCGGCCAGCTCCCACCAGAGATATCCACTCGTGCCCTGCTGCTGCGCGGTCCACTCGATGAACTGGCTGTCGCCTTCTACGAGCATCGCGTGGTTTCGGCTCTGGGCTTGGCCGCAGCGTTCGGCGGCAGAGCTGAGCACGGGTTCGACCAGGCGCGTCGACGGGAGCTTGCCGAGCGAGCGCTGGCAGGCGCCCACCAACCCCGCCAGGTACCCGCCATCCTCGCTTTGCGGATGATGCTCGTAGTAGTCGGCGCACGAGGCCCGCGGGCTTACGGCGTCGGTGAGCGCTCGGTGAAGCTGCAGGCCGTTGCGCAGCGGGGCTGAGGAGGGCTGCTCGTTGATCGAGTCGAGGTAGTCATAGGCGATTTGAAAGTCGACGATGAGGCGCACGAGCGGGCCTCGGTGTCTGTGCGACGCGAGCACCGCAAAGAACGCTGCGGCCTCTGGATTCAGATGCTCGCCGCTGAGTGTCGCGAGCGCAGCTTCGCGGAGCGTCGGGTCGGCGATCTGTCGTGCACGGCGCTTGCAGCGGCGTATCTCGAGCCGGGCGAGCGGATAGATCGTCAGCCAGTAAGTCAACCCGGCTGTCACGAGCGCGACCAACTCCCTCGCGGTGGCGATGCGCGTGCTTTGCATGCCACCCATGCTGGTGTGAGGGGCGGACGAATCTTTCTGGCACTAAATCAATGTTCTAGATTTGTCCTAGTCTTCGAGCGCGAGCTGAGGCGAGACCTGCGAGGCGATATACCCCGGGACCATCAACGCCACCAGCGCGCCGAGCACGATCAGCAGGATCGTTTGGAAGGTGTGCACCCCTTCGACCGTGAAGGGCACGGGAAACCCAGTCGTCAGCCGCAGGAACCGATCGATCAGCAGGTGCCCGTACACACCGGCCGCCGCACCGGCCAGAGCCCCGGTGACGAGCACGAGCATCGACTCATAGGCGAGCACACCGCGCAGCTGCCACGGGCTGAAGCTGTGGATACGCAGCGACGCCAGCGACGCGCGCCGCTGCCAGATCCCGGCGCCCATCGCCGCGGCCATCGCGAGCCCCGCGGCGATCATCAGCAGCAGTGTGATCTGTCCCATGCGGCTTAGCCCCTGGCGCGCAAGCACGTCGGCCTGCGCGGAGCGTTCAGAGCTCGTTTGAACGGTGAGCGCCGTGCGAGGACCGAGCAGCCCTTCGGTGGCTCGCTTCACAGCCGGCGCGCTCGCGGCCGGCCGCGTGTTGATTTCGAGCGCGCTCACTTCCGAGGTCCCCCAGGCGCGAGCGTAATCCGCGCTGTTCATGATGATCGCACCAGAGCTCCAGCCGAGGTTGGTAGTTGTGGCGGCGACGCGGTAGGAGACGGCCCCGCTCGGCGTCGGTAGGACGAGCGCACCTCCGACTTTGATCTGGTGGGCTTCGGCGACCTGCTGCGAGACGGTTATCCAGCCGCCCTCGCGCAGGCGCTCGCTCGCCGTGGTGATGTTGCCTTCTTGGATTTGGCTCGCGGGGATCGGCCTCGGCGCGGCTGGGCTGCGCGCGAGGATCCAGATGCGTCGGTCGCCGAGGTCGAGGAACCCGCCGCGGTAGGCGCGCACGACGGCGACGCCGGGAATCGCCGCAATCCGAGCCGGCAGGCGAGCAGGCGCGAAGCTGCCCGTGGCGAGCTCGTCGTTGCCGTTGACCACCCACACGTCCGCGGTGGAGACGTATTCGGAGTAGTCGCGATAGAGCCCGTGCAGCAGGTCGTTGTGGGAGTCTTCGGCCGCGACGCAGCCGAACACCGCGATCGCACCGGTCGCGGCCAGCGCCAGCGAGCGGACCGTCGTCGCGCGCAGCGCGCGCACGGCGACGGTCAGCATGTTCAGCCGCGAGCTGTATGACGCGACGCGCTCGGCAAGCCCCAGCGCGAGTTGAAAGCACAGAGGGATCGCGAGCAGCGTCGCCAACGCCAGGCCGATGATCGCCGCCACTATCGCCGACGGCCACAGGATCAATACGCCGATGGTCAGGACGATCAGCGTTGCCGCCGCGAGCGAGAGCCGCAGGTGTGCTCGAGCGTCCAAGGCCTGCCCGGGTTCACCGTCCTCGAAATAGACGGCGTCGACCGCACGGCTGCGGCGCAGGTCCAACAGCGGCGGCGCAGCCGCGAGGCAGGTTGCCAGCACGCCGCCCGCAAAGGAGACGAGCACGGGGCGCAGGCCGATGAACGTCTCGCTGCCGAGGGGAAAGGCCACGGCCAGGTAGCTGGGGGTCGCATGAAAGATCGTGCGCGAGAGGAAGTCACCGACCGCCAGGCCGACCAGCGATGCGAGAACACCCAGACAGGCTGCTTGGAACAGAAGCAGCTTGACCAGCTGCCAAGGCCTCACGCCCTGCATGCGCAGGTCCGCGATCATGCGGCGGCGCTCGGGGACGGTCAACAGCATCGCGTTGAAGGCGAGCAGCAGGCCGACGATGCCGCTGACGAGCGCGAAGAACCCGGTGGCCTCGGTGTTCGGCGTGACCGCCTGCTTGATCAGCGCCACTTCTTGATCGGCTGGGGCGACCGTCAGGCGTCCCGCCGCGAGCGTCATCAACTCGCTGCGCACCACCGCCTCGCGGCCGGGCTCGGTCGTGACCACGATTCGCGTCACGCGCCCCGCGAGCCCCGCGATCTTCTGGACGAACCGGAGCGGTGCGACTGCCGCCATCGCGCCGGATAGGCCGCCTAGCGCTTCCGGCCCGAGCACCGCCACGACAGCGACAGAGCTGGCGCGTCCACGTACCTCGACGGTCACATGCTGCGCAGGGCCGCCTGCGCCCGCCGACGCTTGCGAGGCTGCTGAGGGGAGGCCCAGGGCAGTTGCTGTCACGCTCGGCAGGATCACGCCGGGCACATGAAGGTCGTGGAGCGAGATGCTGTGCGTGATCCCTCCGCCGAGCGCGAGCAGGCTCGGTGCAGCACTGGCGAGATCGACCGCGACGCGGCGACCGTTGTTGCCGACGAGCGACGCGTTCTGGTCGAGAATCGGCGCTGCGAGGGCAACACCGGGCAGCCGTTGCACTCGCCTCAGCAGGCGTTCATCGAAGCCGCTGGCGTCGCGCGAGCGCAACTGCAGCGTCGCCGTGCCAGCGATGCCATGCACGATTTCGCTCGATGCGTCGGTGATGCTGCTGTTTGAGATCTGCACGGCGAACACCAGTGCCACGCCGATCGCGATGCCGATGCCCGCGAGCAACTCCTGCACCGGACGCGTGCGCAGCCTGCGCAGGTAGAAATAGAGCAGCCCTGAGAAGCGCACTTCGCCACTTACCCCGCGACGTTTCGAGCACCGAGGGCGGGCTGGGCGAGGGCCACCGGCGGCACGAGCAGCCTGCCGTCGCGCAGCGTGCACACGCGGTCGGCGAAAGCCGCCGCCTGCGGATCATGCGTGACGAGCAAGACCGCGACTTGCCGCTGTCGCGCGATATCGGCAAGCAACGCGAGGATCTCCTCGCCGCGTCGCGTGTCGAGACTGCCGGTTGGCTCGTCCGCGAGAATCACCCGCGGCTCGTTGACGAGCGCGCGCGCGATCGCCACGCGCTGGCGCTCTCCGCCAGAGAGCTGGTCGGGAGTGTGGTTGAGTCGGGCACCGAGCCCAACGCGCTCGAGCCACGGGATCGCCGCCTGACGCGCCTTGTTGAGTGGAACACGGTCGGCGAGGAGCTTGATCGCGGCATTCTCGACCGCCGGCACGCCGGCCATCAGATGAAACGACTGGAACACGAAGCCGATGCTCTGGCGTTGGTAGTCGGCGAGCTCGCCTGACGAGTGCTCGGCGAGGTCTTGCTCCTTGAAGCGAACCACCCCTGCATCTGGCGCCATCATTCCCGCGGCGAGCATCAGGAGGGTGCTCTTCCCGGAGCCGCTCGGACCGTGCAGCGCGACGATCTCACCCGCTCGGACCGAGAGCGTCACGCCGTCGACGGCACGCACGATCTGCCCACCGGAGCCGGGATAGTGCTTGACGACGCCTTCGAGCTGGAGAACCGCGTCGAGCGCGCGAACGCTCACCACCAGCGCGCCTCTGACTCCGGGACCTCCGGGCGCGGGGCGGTGCGTCGCAACGGGACCACCGCCGCCCCGACCGGCCTGATGTCTCCGCGCAGCTCGCCGTTGTCGATCGAGAGCGCCCGATCCACACCCGACAGGCCTTGCGCGTCCCCGGTGCTCATCAGCACGGCGACGCCCTCGTTCGCGACGGAGCGCAGCAATGCCAGCAGCGGCGGGCGCTCGAGCTGATCGATGCCATTCGTTGGCTCGTCGATCACCAACAGCGTAGGTCCTGTGACCAACGCGCTTGCGATCGCCACGCGTGCGACCTCGGCACCGTCCAGCTCGTGACGGTCAAGGCGCGCACAGCGCTCGGCGCCGACGCGCACCAGCATCTCCTGCGAGCGTCGCCGCGCGTGCGTCGGGGATACGCGCTGGGCGAGCAGTCCGGCAGCGATGCGCTCGAGCACGAACCCGCCTTCTGATGGAGCCGAGGATGTCTGGCAGTAGCCGATGCGCCTCCCGAGAACGCTGTTCCTGTAGCGCGCGAGGTCACGTCCTTCGAACCTGACGACCCCCTCATCGGGCGACTCCACGCCCGCGGCGAGACGCAGCAGCGTGCTGCGCCCGGAGCGTCGCGCGCCCCACACGGCAACGAGCTCGCCGGGGTCGATTTCCAACGAAGCGTCTCTGACTGCGACGCGCTCCAGCTTCCCGCGCCGGTAACGCTTGGTCACGTGCTCGATCGACAGCAGGCTCATGCGAGCTCGTGTGGCCCGCCGGACACCTCGCGCAGCGCGCGAAGCTCCGCCCTCGCGTAGGTGATCCAAGCCAGCTGCGCATCTATCATTCGTCGCCGCTCGTCGATCAGCAGGCGCTCGAGCACCTTCGAGATGCCGGACGCAGCCGAGAACTCGAGGCCGCTCGGGAGCGCGAGCTCCCGAGCCTCGGTGACGAGCCGCTCCTCGTAGCGTCCGATGAAATCGAGTGCCGCCTCGACGCTGCGCACGCCCGCGAGCGTCATGCGGCCGAGCATCTCCACCCGCTGCGGGTCCTCGCGAATGCGCTCAGCGAGCCACTCCCTGTAGGCGCGGGCGCCGGTCGCGGTGGCGCGATACGGTGCTCCCGCCTTGGCGCCCTGGCGTACGCCGGTCGTCGAACGGCCCGACATCTTCTCGATCAGCCCGGCCTCCATCAGGCTTCCAAGCGCCGCGTAGATGGACGACCTTCCCGCGCTCAGGAAGCCGCCGAAACGGCTTTCGAAGCGCTGCCCAATCTCATAACCGTGACTCGGCTTCTCGATCACCAGGCCCAGCACCGCGCACGCCACTTGGGACCTGAGCGCAGCGACGCCCCCCAGGTCGGTACCGCGATCCTCCAATACACGCTCGCCAGGCAGCACTTACCCGCTCCTTCGGACACACGCCGGTCGATCTTTGAGGCGCCAGCTATCGTAGCGTTGATTCCAAAGATTGCGGTTGCCCGAACCAATAGAAACACGGGGCGAACCAATTGTCGGGTCGACCGTCGGCTATGAGGGCTGGTGCGCGCCTTCTTCAAGCGCCTTCAGCACGGCCGTGTCGTGCTCGGCGGGCTTGACCTTACGCAGCACCTGAGCGACGTTCCCACCACGGTCGATCACGCGACGAGCCTTGGCCAAGTCCTATCCATAATCAAGTTTAGCTGCTAAACTTTGTTATATGCCCAGCTTGGTCAAGCTTCGTTGGGCTCCAGCGATCACCGAGGGCCTGCCTCGCGCAGACCGCGAAGGCTGCACGTATGAAGCCTATGTGCCCGACCCTCTCGCCGACAGACCGATCAACCTGACCGGTCAGACCGCGGCCGATGCCGCCGACGCCGAACACGCGATCCATCGCCTGCAGGCCGGCGCGCACCTGCTCGCCGAAACCGAGGCAATCGCACGGCTCCTGCTACGCGCCGAGGCCGTCGCCTCCTCAAAGATCGAGGGCCTGCAGATCGGCGGACGTCGCCTGCTCAAAGCACAGCTCGCGGAGGCCCAAGGCCAAACGCCCGCCGACGTCACCGCACAGGAGATCCTCAACAACATCAACGCGATGGCCCAAGCGCTCGCCGACCAGCAACCCGGCGCACCAATCACGATCGAGCGGCTGCTCGACACGCACAGCCGGCTGCTGACCGCCACCAGCCTTGAAGATGAGGCGGGCAGGCTGCGTGAGGTACAGAACTGGATCGGCGGCAGCTCGTATAACCCGTGCAGCGCCGAGTTCACACCGCCACCCCCCGGTCAGGTGCCCGAGCTGATGGAGGATCTGTGCGAGTTCTGTAACCAGGACCGCCTGCCGGCGCTCGCACAGGCCGCGATCGCGCACGCCCAGTTCGAGACGATCCACCCATTCATCGACGGCAACGGTCGCGTCGGGCGAGCCCTGATCCAGCTGATCCTGCGCAGGCGCGCCCTCACCGGCAACATCACCCCCCCGATCTCACTCGTGCTCGCCACCCGCCCCCGCGACTACGTGGGCGGCCTCACCGCCACCCGCCACACTCAGCCCGCCGACAGCTCCACCGCACAACAAGGACTGAACACGTGGGTCGCGACATTCGCCGCCGCCACCAGCCGCGCCGTGACAGACGCCGAAACCTACGAGCAGACAGTCAGCGAGATCACCGCACGCTGGCGGGAGCGCCTACGCTCGCAACGCCAGGGCTCTGCCGCCGCACTGCTCCTCGACGTGCTGTCCGGCGCGCCGATCATCACCGTCAACAGCGCCGCCACGCTGACCGGCCGAAGCAAACAGGCCATCAACACCGCGATCCCACGGCTGCTCGACGCGGAGATCCTCTCCCAGACCACGATCGGCAGACGCAACCGGGCGTTCGAGGCACCCGAGATGATCGACGCTTTCAACAAACTCGAGCGGGAACTCGCAACACCCACCCCCAACACGCACTAGACACCTCCTCCAACAGGCGTCTCTCCTTGAGCGAGCGCAGCCAAGACCTGCTCATCATGCTTGGCGGGCTTCACGTTGCGAAGCACCTCGGCTACCTTCCCATCCGAGTCGATGATGAACGTCGTGCGTTGCACACCCCAATATTCGCGGCCGTACATCGACTTCTCGGCCCAGACGCCGTAGGCATCAGCGACGTGATGGCCCTCGTCGGCCAACAGCGAGAAGTTCAGGCGCTGCTTATCGTGAAACCTCTTGACCTTCGCGACGGTGTCGGGGGAGACGCCGAGGACGACCGCGCCGACCTTCTCGTAGTCAGCCCGGTGTTCGCGCACGCCGCACGCCTGCGTCGTGCACCCGGGCGTGTCCACGTGATATATCATGCGCAATAAACCACCACCACGGGAGAGACATGGCTGCCAAGCGCAGGGCGATCGGGATCATTCGGGTATCAGAGGTCAAGGGCCGCGAGCCCGACAGCTTCCATACGGCCGATGTACAGCGGGAACGCATCGAAGCCGAGTGCAAGCGTCAGGGGCTACGACTCGTCGGCGATCCCGGCGAGGAACTGGACGTGTCGGGCGGCAAGCCGCTAGCGGAACGGCCGAAGCTCCTAGCGGCCATCGAGGCGATCGAGGGCAACAAGGCGGAGGTCGTGATGGTTGCCTACTTCGATCGGCTCGTGCGCAGCCTCACGACACAATCCGAGGTCGTCAAGCGTGTCGAGACTGCTGGCGGCCAGGTGCTCGCGGTGGACTCGGGCGCGATCAGCGAAGGCACCGCGGCGCAATGGCTGAACGGCACGGTGCAAGGAATGATGGCCGACTACATGCGTCGATCTGTGAAAGAGCGCAGCGGAGACGCCCAACGCAACGCCGTGCGCAACGGCAAGGTGCCGTGGCCGAACATCCCGCCCGGCTACCGCAAGGGCGACGACGGCAAACTCGTGCCCGAGCCCCACGAGGCTTCCGTGGTCGCGCAGGCATTCTCCCTGCGCGCCGACGGGGCGACTGTGAAGGAAGTCCGCGCCTACCTCACGGCACACGGGATCGTGCGGACGTGGCACGGGGTCCAGGCGATGCTCAAAAGCCGCGTCTACCTCGGCGAGGTTCACTTTGGCAACCTGCACAACCTGGAGGCCCACGAGGCGATCGTCAGCGCCGACGTGTGGGTGAAGGCACAGCGGACCGAAATCCGAGGGCCGAAGC
Source organism: uncultured Solirubrobacteraceae bacterium (assembly GCA_963759265.1). GTDB lineage: Bacteria > Actinomycetota > Thermoleophilia > Solirubrobacterales > Solirubrobacteraceae > Palsa-744. The sequence goes on along the minus strand of CAVWYR010000001.1, from coordinate 1,503,300 downwards.
CTAAGTCGGACCGACTGCTCGCACGCCTTGACGTGCTTCGCTGCGGAACCTGCGGCGGCCGTATGAGCGTCGGCACCCAAACTCAACACGGTCGCAAATACGGCTTCTACAGGTGCAGCCCGCTAGGCGACTGCCCTAACCGCATGGCCGTCAGCGCTGACATCGCCGAGACGGTCGTCAGTCACCACGTGCGGACGGCGCTGACCGACGTGAAGGGTCGTGCGTCGGCCGAGGCGAATGTCCGCAACGTTATGCAGGAACGTGACGATGCAGCCATGCGACTCGATCGTGCCGTGCGTGCCTTCGACGGCATCGGCGACGTAACCTCGGTGCGCGAGCAGCTGGCCAAGATTCGAGGGGAACTAGACGACGCGCAAGCGCGCGTCGATCGTTTGGGCGACGTGCCCCAGGCAGACGCCCTGGTGATCGACGGCGCGAAGGATTGGGACCGTCTAAGCGTGGACGGGCGCCGTGCGCTCATCCGTAGGTTTGTCGAGCAGGCAACGGTTGCGCCCGGGCGGGGCGCTGACCGCATCGCGGTCAAGCTGTTCGCCGAGTAGCCGGCGAGCCTCGCCGTCCAGAATGCGCTCCGCGTCGCGGCGCATGCCGCTCGGCAGTTGGTGCTCGGTCGTCGTCTGGTGCTGGGCCGTGCGGCCTCCTTTGGTGACTTGACAGTGATGCGAACATGTGTTCGTATGGGACCCCGACCTTGGCGGCCAGCTGCGGAGCTAGAACACGCTCTCGAGCTCGGCCAGGCCACGCGAAGGCGCTCGCCGAGGAAGTGCGGATCGAACGCGGCAAGCCGATCGACGTGGGCACCGCGGCAGGGTTCCTGCCGTTGATCGCGCGGGAGAGCCCGAGCGAGTTCGACGCCTGGGCGGTTAGGTGGCTAGCGCGGTGGTTGACCGAGACGCCGGCAACGATCGAGCAGGCAGCCGAGCTTGCGGCTGCCCTTGCCGACTTGCCCACGGAGCCCGGATCGTTCGAGACGATCCGGCAGCGAGCGTAGAATTGGTCGTATGGCAGAGATGGGGCCGTTCGAGAAGGAGATCAACGAGTTGATGCTGTTCGAGGTGTCGAAGACGCCTTCAATGCAGAAGGCGTTCAAGGCTGGTCGATCGGTGCGCCTATCCGTGAGGACCTAGCCAGCGACAACGCCGACGACGCCGCTATCGAGGCGCTTGAGGTCACGGGTGCAAGCATCGACGCTCTCCGCGAGGCGGTCCGTCGGATCGCTCGTGAGCTTGACAACCGCGCGTCTTCCTGACGCTGCGACGAACACAACCGCGGCTGCGAAGTCCGTCTCATCGCCGACCACCACTAGGCGCTGTCTCATGTGACGCTCCTTTCCTGGGTTGTGCCGGGTTCGTGCCGGCCGTATCGGAAGCCCTGCGGAATCCCGTCGGATACCCGACGGGATTCCTGCTATGCTCCCCGAAACACCTAAGCCGGGAACGCCCCGGCAGAAGGGAAAATATGAGCGCGAGGACAAAGCCACAACCCGAGGCGCCGACCGTAGAGCCGACGGCCACGCTGATAAGCGCACTTAGGTTGCGTGCAGAGAAGATCAAGGAAGCGAAGGATGTGGTCGCCAAGGCCAAGCGAAACCACCAGAAGGTCGGCACCTACTGGACCGACATTGCGGGCGAGGACCCGAAGGAGGCACTACTCATCGCGAAGGGACTCGCATCTGGGGAGCTTTCGATCCGCGACGTGGAGTGCGAGGTCGAAATCACCGCACACCTGAAGGTCGTGGACGGGCGGGGAAAGTCAGTCGGGCGTGCGGTAGGCACACTCGACCTGGAAGGGACATACCTGGAAGCTCTCGGGGCCGACGAGCTTGACGATCTGCGGGCCGACGGCGAACTGCCGTTCGATCATATGAGGGGAATGTCGTTCGTCTCCCCGGCGGAGGACCAGCGCCGACTGCTCGGCTAGCCGAAGGTCGCGGTTGGTCGAACGGAAGGCAGGGCCGCATGGATAAACGTCGGGGTTCCTGTGCCGGCTTCGACCACCTAGCCATCGACCGATGTCCTCGTGCTGCAAATCCCTCGGCTGGTGATTCGTCGCCGTAGCCAGGACTCTCGGCTGCCGCCTCGGGGCGCAGACGGCAGCCACGGACCTACACACGACGCCCAACCGGCGAAGGACGAGCCGTGCCCCGATCGCGCGCAAGTGCTAGCCCGACGCCTCAAAGCGGTCCGGGCGCGGGCAGGCGTTCCCCCTATCTGTCGGTTACTACGCAGTGAGCGAGCAGCCTTTAGAGGCTGCTCGCTCTGTTCTTGCTCTGTTCTCTTCTCGTGACAAATAGGGACATGTCACAAATCAGTGCGGACGCTTGGCGCCCTCTTCTCGAGCCCGGGACTCTTTCTTGCGTTCAGCGGCCAGCGGGTCCTTCGGGTGCCATTCCTTCCAGCGGAGTAGGCGCAGCTGGAAGCTGTCGCCATCCTCGGCTAGGACCTTCACGAGGCCAACCGACTCGGAGGCGTGGACGATCGCTCTCGCTGTAGCCGTATCGATGCGGAGACGGCGAGCAAGGTAGCTGTAGTGCCAATCGAGGACATCGAAGTCCTGGCGCTTGCCTCCACCAACCGCGCTGTTCGTCTCGCCGACCAAGGCGATGATCGCCAGCGGACCAGCTGCGCCGAACTCGTCGGCCAGCGACTCGATCGAGCCTCGCGTCAAGAATGCGTTGTCGAGCGGGAACCAAGGCCGAGGACGCTCAAGTCGTCGGCCCGACCCGCTCACGCCACCGCTGCCTCTCGCAGCTGCAGTGCCAGGAGTGCGTAACGTATGGCGCGGCTAATATGCCGCGCCACTGCCAGCGGTAGGTCATGCGCGAGTAGCCGGCGAAGTCGGCGGATCGCGTCCTGAATGAGTGTCGCGGTTCGCTGCTGGGGACGCAGGGCGCGCAGGGCGTAGACGATCTGGTCTGCCGTGCGTGCGTCGTAGGTGACTCGGTTGCCGTCCTGTCGGGCTGCCAGGGCCTTGCGCAGTTCGTCGTGAGCAACGCCCTGTAGCGAGGTGGCAGTCATGCCGGCATCTCGTAACGGACCGCCGACTTCGCTGCCTCGCCCTGGGGCGAGGCTGTGATGTCTATTGCAATCCCGTCCCACGTCCAGCCGGACGATGTGCCCAAGTCCTTCGCGCGCTTGACGGCGCCTCTGATTTCAGCGACTGTGGGGGCGTTGTCTGTGTCTGCAATTCGCTCCTCTGGCAACATTGGTGTTTGCTCCTTGTGTTGGTGGTTGGGTTGGTTCACGGGGTGTGGTTGGCACGCTCGCGTCGCTTCGCGACACGGCGAGCACAGTGCTTGTGCCGGCGCATTCGCCGGCTGGGACCCTTCGGTAGGTCTTTGCCGCACTCCTCGCAGACGCGAACCTCCTGTCCGTGGTGTGTCCACTGGCCGTGTCGGAACACGCTCACGCGCTCCATGTGTTCGATGAACGCGGCCAGTTCGCCAAGCTCCCTCTCGTCAAGGTCGCTGGCTGCTGTCTCGAGGATGCACTCGCTGCCGAACTTCTCGACGTGCTGCTGGTATTCCGTCAACGTGTGCCGGCGAGCGCCGGGCACCGTAGCTGGCAACGTTCCTCCCGTGGTCGGGTAGCTGGTAGGTCACATCGCCCCGGATCAGCGCGTCAGCGACGCGCTAGCGGGGCTACACGGCCCGCTGTCGTAGGGTTGGGCCGATTGGACGTGGGGTTGCCTACGCGGGGGTACGACAGGGGCGTAGAACGGGCTAGTTCCCGGTCGGTCCTTTGGGGCGCGGTGGCCGCTTCGGGACGGCTTCGAGAGGGTGTCCGAGCTTTTGTGTGTGGCCGGGAGGGTTGTTAGTCGGGTAGTCGGTCTCCGAAGTGGATCTTGAGGCCTCGTAGTGCTGCTGTCCAGTTGAATGCTTGTTGCCACTTTCCCTCGGCTCGTTGGATCGCGAGGTAGATGAGCTTGGTGGCGGATTGCTCGTCGGGGAAGTGTCCTCGTGTCTTGATTGCCTTTCTGATTTGCCGGTTGAGGTTCTCGATGCTGTTCGTGGTGTAGACGGCTTTTCTGAGGTCGGCTGGGAACGCGAGGAACGGGGTGATGTGTTGCCAGCGTGCCTGCCAGGACTGCGCGATCATCGGGTACTTCTCGCCCCATTTCGTGTCGAATTCCTTGAGGGCGTCTTCGGCGGCCTCGACGTTGACGGCCCGGTAGATGGGCTTCAGAATCTTGGGCGACGCGTTTGCGCTCGCCGTAGGAGACGAAGCGCATCGAGCTGCGGATTCTGGTGCACGATGCAGGTCTGCACCCAGGCCTGGGGGTAGACCGCCTCGATTGCCTCTGGGAACCCGGTGAGCCCGTCGACGCAGCAGACCAGGATGTCCTCGACGCCGCGGTGGTGCAGATCGTTCAGGACGGCGAGCCAGAACTTGGCGCCCTCGGTCTCCTGCCACCAGATCCCGAGGACCTCGCGTTCGCCTTCCACGCTGACGCCGATCGCCAGGTAGCAAGCGCGGTTTCGGACGGAGCGGTCCTCGCGGACCTTGACCATCAGACAGTCGAAATACGCGATCGGGTAGACCCGCTCCAGCGGCCGGGTTCGCCATGCCTGGACGTCCTCGAGGATCGCGTCGGTGACGCGGCTGATCGTGTCCCGGCCGATCTGCACGCCATAGAGATCCTGCAAATGACTTTCGATGTCACGAACGCTCATCCCGCCGGCATAGAGGCCAATGATCTTCTCGTCCAGGCCCGCCAGCCGCCTCTGGTGCTTGCCGACAAGCTGGGGCTCGAACGTGCCGGCCCGGTCTCGCGGGTTGTTGATCTTGACCTCGCCGAGCTCGGTCTTGACCGTCTTCGGGGTTGAGCCGTTGCGGTGGTTGCCAGCACCCCCCGGCGGCGCCTGTCCGGGCGAATAACCCAGATGGTCTGTCAGCTCGCTCTCCAAAGCCGTCTCGATCACCCGGCCCGCGAGCTGCGTCAACAAGCCGCCGGGGCCCGCTATCTGCTCAGGGTCAAGGCCCTTCAGCGCGTCCGCGAGCTCGTCCGCGGGCAACAGGCCCGCAAGCCGGTCCACGGCGTCCTGCGATGGCTGCTCGCTCACGAGAGCCGATTCTGGAGGGTTCTTCGTCTCGATGCTCATGGGGGTCCTCTCCCGGCCGCCCCGGTTGGGAATCCCCGCTCGCCCTACGGGCTTCGCGGCGATCCCCAACCGGCCACAACGGCCGATCGGTTACCCCGACCACACACAAAAGACCGGACAGACCCGGCTTCGACGGTCCGCGATGGGCACCATCGCTAGCAACGCCCTAGCATCGACAACCGTTTGGTTGTCAAACCGGTTGAAAATCGCCAGTTTTTTCACGCGGAGTTAGCGGGTGAGTAGCACCTTCGATCGGCCCTACGAGGTACCCCCGTCAACAAATGTGCGTCATCACATACACCCTCACGACAGCCCGAGCACACGACGCCTAGCGGCGCCACCCACCAGTCATCAGCCATAGAAACTGCGGCCACGGGCCGCGTTCCCAACGCTTCCAGACAAGGAACGCGAGGCTAGCGATCAGCACGAACACGCCAACAACGAATGCCACAAGCCACGCGACCCACGGACTGTCCTCATGGCAACCCGCTTCTGAGCATGATTCTGCGGCAGCGAAGATCGCCCCGAGCATGCAGTCAGCCTACCGATGGCGTCCCTGCTCGGTCTGTCGTGCTGTCGGGAGCTAGTCGGATACTTCGCAGCATGGCAACGATCGAGGTACACATCGCGAACGCATGGACGGAGGCCATAGCGCCGGCCAGCGCGATCCTCGGCGTGATAGTTGGAGGCTGGTTCGCACGTGGGCGTGAACAACGAGTCGCCCGGAATGCACTGCGCCACGCTTCCCGTCTGCTCCTTATGGAGGTCCAGTTGGTGGAGGTCGACCTCGAGCGCATCCGCAAGGGCAACGGTTCGCAGTTCAGCGCCAACGCACCGAAGGTCATCTCGGGATGGGACGCCAGGAACGAAGCACTTGCGCCGATGGGTTTCCTCGACTGGAACCAGGTCCATCGGACGGTTATGGGCCTGCGTCTTCAGGAAGCGCTCGATGCTCCGCCACCTCCTGGACGGCTGCTGGACAACCTCCTCGCTGAGGTGGTAGCAACCCGGAAAGTCCTGGAACGCTATGTCGCCGGACCGCTCGAATGGCCGCGCATGATCCTCACTACACGGAAGGAGGCTCGGGCTGCAAAGAACGCACAGGCATCAAGCCCAGCCATTGAGCAGGGGCCGTCCTAGCTAAGCACCCGGTCGCCCTCCGTACTTCAGCTTGTGGGCCAACTTGTGCGCGAACCTATCCATATCCATGCGGTTGTGGAAGTGCTGTGGCCCGTCTACTTTCACCAGCGGTGCCGTACCGCCGGCATGAGCCGGCGTACGGCTTGCCGGCGTGACAACACCAGGCACAGACGGAGTGAACCCCTCGGGTCCTGTCTCCCCCACCGTGTAGCTCACGCCGGGATAGACGCCACCGCCCGACGCATGTCCAACGCGAACTGCCCCACCCTGCTCCTGTTCGTAGCCGTAGATGCTCACGGGTGCACCACCGACACGTACGGCGCCGCCTTCCTCCTGCGTCCAGCCGCTGCCGCTCGGCGCAGACGGTCCCGAGGCGATGGTGCCGGCCTGGCTGGACGACACGCTGATGACGACACCAGTGATCCCGTCGATTTCCTTCACGAACTTTTCGACGCTGATCTTCTGAGCCTTCAGCTGTGCTTCCAGCGCCTTGGTGCGCTGGAGCATCGACGCTTCGTATTCCTTGGCTCGCGCTTCCAGCGATGTTTCTTCTGCGGTCTGCGTCTGCGTGATCGCAGACTTTTCCGTTTCGATCTTCTTCGACTTGCGCTTTTCGTCCTGGTTGCGCGCGAAGTTCGTGACCGCTTCTTCAGCCTGTGTGAGCGCTTCCTTGGCCTTTTCGATTTCTTCTTTGTTGCCGGTCCATTTCGCTTCTTTGAGTTTTTTCTGCGCTTCGAGCAGGGCTCGCGCGTTGGACCGTTCGGTGGCTGTCGCTTCCCTGGCTTCGCCGCCTTCGGTCTCCGAGCGCAGTTCCGCTTCGGGGCCTTGTTCGATCCCGAGCAGGGCAGCTTTGGCCTTATCCCTTGTGGCTGCTTCTGTTGCCTTCTCCCAGGTGGCCACGGAGGTCGCTACCGCCGAAGTCACTTCCTTGGCGATTTCGCCGAGAGCCTGCTTCCATTCTTTGACGATCGCGGTGTCAAGGGCCGCAAGGCCCTGCTTGTGCACCTGTACCAGATGGGAGTCAAGTTCCTTCAGCTTTTTGTTGTGCGTGTCGTCCAGGTCGTGCTCAAGTTCCTTGAGCCCGCGCTCGTGAACGCCCTTTAGGGCGCTGTCGAGTTCCTTCAGCCCGCCAGCGTGAATGGCCCCGAGGATCGAGTCGAGTTCCCTTTTGGCTTCTTTTTCGAGTGCGACTAGGGCCTTGGCCTGTTCTTTAGCGCGCTCCTTCGCTTCCCTCTCGGCGGTTGTTTCTTTCGATGACGACGATGACGACGAGGAGGAGCCAACCTTGGCTTTCAGTCCCAGAGCGACTTCGCCCTCTTCTTTGATCCGCTTCTTTTCCGCTTCAACGGGTGCGTCAAGGGTTGCCTGGCTCGGCAGCGTACGGCTGCCGAGCGTGCCAACCGACGACGGCGACCCGCCCGTGTGGAACTGGACGGCTTTGCCCAGGATGCTGTTGGCGTAGCCTTCGCTAACCGAGTCACCGATCGTCCCCGAGTTGTACCCCTCCAGCGCGGCCTTGATGTTCGTCTGCCCGCCGAGCGCCTTCAGGTATGCAGCCTGCCCCATCACCTGCGAACGTATGTCTTCCTCGGTCGAACCGAGTTTGACGCCGTACTCGCTAGCGGTCGAGGGCAGGAACTGTGTCAGGTTGCCGATGCCAGGGCTTGACCCCGTGGAGTGAATCGGTGTACCGCCCGACTCCTGTTCGATCTCGGCAAGGAGGACGTTGGCGGGGATACCGTACTTCGCCGAGGCTTCTTCGGCGAGCTTCGTCCATCGGGTCACGGCACCACCGGCCGGCGCATAGGCGCCGCGGTGATTCGACGCCGCCCCAGAGTCGGACGGGGCCGTTGTGGCTTCGCCTTCGCCGAGGACGCCTTGGCGGAACAGGCCGATAGGTGACGCGGACGGGTTCCCGATCAGACCAGCCGTCATAAAACCCTCGATGTCGGAGAGGACGCCGCCCTTGTGGATCGGTGTCTCCAGGTCTTTTTTGACCGCGAGGACCGCTGCTCCAACTGCCACTATCTCGGGCAGGGCGGCGGTGAACGCTGCCCCGAGCCCCGCTACCTCGGGTGTTGCGGCCTCCGAGGCCTCGCCGACGCCGGTGATCGAACCGGCAGCAGCGATGGCCTTCTCGGCCATCGCTGCCAGGCCCTCGGCCATGTCCTTTGTGGCGCTTACGAACAGAACGGCCTTGGCCCAGGCGTAGTCCAGCACTGCGACGCCCAGCACTCCAGTGATAACGGCGCCCAGAGCGATGGCTGCGGTTTCGTGTTTCTTCAGCCATTCGGCTGCATCCTTGGTGACGATAACGAGGTCCTTCAGTGGCGGTATCTCGTGCTCGCCGATCGTCTCGCCAAGGTCCTCGCCGGATGCGATTAGTGCCTTGAACTCGCCGTCCAGGGTTTCACCCTGTTTAGCTGCGGCCTCCTGGGCGCTGCCGTGCTTAGACACGGCAGCGGTAGCCTCTTCAAACGCCGCCGGTCCCTGGAGGATGATGTCGAGCAGCTGCTTGTTGGCGGTCGCCCCGAACAGGGCGTGCGTCGCCTCGATCTGTGATTCCTGCGACAGCCCCGCCATCTTCGGCTGCAGCTGGTCGATCACGTCCTTCAGCCCGACGAACTTCCCCTGGGAGTCGTACAGGTCGAGGCCAAGCTCTTTGACCATCGCCTGCGTTTCCGTGCCGGTCCCGAGCAGGGTGTTGAACGTGCCCGACAGGGCCGTCATCGTCAGCCGGCCTTGGACACCCTCGCGGGATAGCTCGTCTAGGAACCCTGCCGATTCGGACAGCGAGGGTGCCAGGGCGCCAAGGCGCCCGTGCAGTTTGTCTACGGTTGATTCGAGTTCACTGACGCCCGTGCTCGTGGCTTTGGTGGCCTCGTACAGGATGTCGGAAGTCTCGGCCGCGTGGTCGGCGTTCTCGTCGTACGTCAACATGACTTTGCCCAGCGAGTCTGTGACCGGCTCGAGCTTTTCACCAGACGCACGGGACAGGTCTTCCGCTGCCGTCATTACCTTGACCGCAGCGGCCGTGCCGAGGGCGTGGCCTTCGACTACCTTCAACTCGCCCGCGATGCCGGCGTAGGCCGAACCGAGCGCACTAGCGTCATTCTCCGCTCCGGCGATTTCTCCGAAGGCGTCCGTGATTTTCTTGGCTGCGGCCTCGGACGTGTCGCCAGCGTTGGCGACCTTGGTTGTCGCGTCTTCGAGTTTGATCCCGAGCACCAGGGCGCCGGCAGCTGCAGCACCAACAACCTCCAGGGCTTTCTTGCCGAAGCCGGCGATCGTCGCGCCAGCGGCATCCATCGCCTCGGCCTGGGCAGCCGCGGCAGTCTCTGCGGCCTCGGTCATCTCGGCCATTGCGGCCTTCTGCTCCTCGGCAGCTGCCAACGCGGCGTCGGCGGTCTTGTCGTAGGCCGCGATCTGGTCGTCTAGCGTGCCTCCGATCGCCGCGGACTGTGCCCTGGCTGACTCGGCCTGCTGGATCGCGGCCTCGTCCATGCGCCCGTAAGCGCCCATGACCGCGTTAGCGGCATCCTCAGCGGCCTTGGCCTGGTCATCCAGGGAACCGCCAGCTAGGGCCGAGGCCTTAGCTGCGCCATCGGCGGCCTTCTGGGCCGCCTCCAGTGTGCGACCGTAGGACTCGCCGATCTGATCGTTCGCGTCGGAGATACCGCTCGCGGACTTCTCCACCGCGGCGAGAACGGCCTGTGCGGACTTGACTAGTTGCTCCTCGTCGCCAAGCCAAATTACCTCTGCCGTGCGAGCCACCTTACTCGCCCCCTCGGATGCTGCTTACGTGCGCGTGCGATGACATGGGGTCCTCTTCCAAAAGTTCGTTGGCTGGGCAAAGTTGACTTATCGGGATTCGTTCGGGTAGGGTCTAGGGCGTCGGCGTGGCCGTTGGCCTCATCCCCACTAGGCGGCTTTGCCGATCCGGTCCGGCTAGCTCCAGAGACGACGACTAGCCAGTCGGCCCCGAGGCGACTGGCCTGTCTAAATCGTGAGTAGTGCTGCTAGGCGCGTAGCGCCTGCGGGAACGCCTGAACCGGAGCTATCCGTCCGCCGGCCATTCGCGATCTGCCCCGCGCTGCTCCGAGCCTGTGAGGATCACCGGGATGGGCACGTTACGGACCGTCGCTCCGTCGATGTCAACGTCAAGGTGGTACAGCCCCGGCCGCACTGCAACTGCGTTGATCTGCACGGCGATACTTGTGAATAGCTCCTCCCCCTCGACGAGCTGGGGGAGTTCATCCGCCGGGACTGCCGCCTCAAGCTCGATCGCCGGAACGTTAGGCTGCCCGAGCGGTCCGATGAGGGCTATGCGGAACTGGTAGCTTCGCCCGCGGTCTTCCTCATCGAGCCTGAGACGAAGCAGGACCCCGATCGGTATGGGGAAGGGCAGCACCGGGACCTCAAGGCGCGAGATACCCCCGCCGTGGACATAGAACTTGTCGTCGGGCGGCGTGCTCACCGCGTCCGCAATAATCAGCGTCTCAAGCTCCATCGGAGGCGCTTTCTAGCAAGTCTTCGCGGAACAGGGTCTCCGGCGGCTGGCGCCAGCGCGAGACCGTGATATGGACCAGCAGCCGTTTCCACTGCCAGTCAGAGATGAGGGCAGACTTGGTGCAGTATGCGAGCAACCATGCGGGCATGCTCTGCTCGCAGGTAAGGTCCACGACGCAATCGCCAAGACGGGTGCCTTCGCCCTTCACGAAGAAGAGCCCAAGGACGTGTCCGCCCTTGATGATGTCCAGCTTCTCGTCGCCGTAGACGGCGGGCTGGCGCAATGGCGCGACTTGCAGCATCACTTTCTTCGCTGCGTTGGTCTTGCCTTCATCCAGCGCGCGTTCGTACACCTCGCAGGCGCAGCCCTCTGAAGTGATGATCCCCGGCTTGGGGCTGCCGGCAGTCGGTTTGGCGGCTGCCCAGCGCACAAACGGCACATCAGAGAGCACGAGCCCGTGTTCAAACAGGTGCTCCTCTAACTCGACGTGGCGGCGGAGTGCTCTCTTGGGAGACAAAGCCCCCAAATGCTATTCGTCGAGGCGGTCGAGAAAGTCGAGCGGGTCCGCGAAGGTCCCGTTGGCCGCTGGTTGCGCGAGGGGTGCCCACTTGTCGTAGTCGATGCCGGCGGGCCAGTAGTCCATCTCCAGGGCATCTTCTGTGGCCTCGTGCGGACGGCTCCCGGGCACGCTAACGACAACCATCGCCACCGGGACGCCGCGCGTCGGCGATGTCGCGTCCGGCGGCAGCGCAATCAGGGGCGTCACAGAACCACCTCCGTGCGGGGAGCGCCTTGCTGCCATGTCCGTCTCATCGTGGCATCCCTTCGGCTAGTTGAGGTTTGACGACGTGATTGCGCACATGATCGATTGCGGATTCGCCGCCCCACTGCCTCATCCTCCGCGCCGTGGCGGTTCGTTGATGGTGGTCTTCGAGGAGCGGCCGTGTCTGGCGACCGTACTTCCTACCCTGCCGGCGGTCATCGCACGCCCGCAAAGTCCATGATAGGACAGAGCGGGTGACCGCGCGGCGGTTGGCGCCGCGATCCTATACCGGAACGATGACCGAACGCAACCCCGGATACCCGAATCACGCGCTCAACAGGACAAGGTTCGGGCGAGCCTTCCGCTCGCCCAGGTAGGACACGCCATCGACGGCATCTCGTATCTCGTCCATCGTCGGGGCGTCCACGTAGATGCGGGCAGTTGTCTCTATCGAGGAGTGCCCGAGCAGCACCTGTGCTGCTCGCAGGCCCGCCTCTCGGGCGATCATCGTGGCGAACGCGTAGCGCAGCGTGTGTGGACTGACTTTGCCGGCGATCCCGGCACGCTTGGCCACGTCGCGCACGATCCTGCTGACGGTCGTGTAGTCCAGGCCGACGCCCTTGCCGCGCGCGCACCATCCGTTTGATTGCAGCACAGGGTCGGCGGGTGCCACGGTCCTGCGAATCTCGGCGGCGATCGGCGTTAGCTCCGGTATCTCGGGAATCCAGCGCTCCTTTCTGCCCTTGGCGCCGGCATCGGCAGCAATCTGAACCCAGCCGGGACGGGCGAGGTGTCGCCCTCGAAACCCGATCAACTCAGCGCGACGTGCGCCCGTGCAAAGACCCAGGTAGATGACGCGCACCTCGCGGGGCGTTCGGCAGGCGTCCATGATCGCTTGGACCTCCTCGCGGGTGAGGCGATAGCCGGGCGTCGTTGATCCCCTGGCTTTGCGCACCTGTAGGGCCGGGTTCGCCTCTCGGTAGCCCTCCTCGATCGCCCAGGTGTAGAAGCTCGTGATCGCCGAGTGGTTCCGACGCTGAGTTGACGGGTTCTCCCACCGTCGAAGCGTGGCCTTCACGTGCATGCGGTTCGCCTCCATCAGGCCGACCCCGCCGACGTCCTCCGCATGCAGCCTAATCGCATGCTTGTACGCCGATCGGCTGTGCGGGCTTAGCAGCCTGCCCGATCGCTTCATGTCCTCCAGGTACTCCTCGATCAACTCGACCGATGTCCTGTCGTCTGCGGGCGCCATGTCGTCTCCCTTGGTTGGAATGATCCGCGGGAGTCTACACCGGCAAGCAAGTACCGGCCAGCACTACATCGGGCGTTCGGCTTTCGCCGCGACATCCGCCATCGATGTATCCAGCGCTTCAGCGAGAGCCTTGACCGTCGCCCACGATGGATTCGCACGGCCAAGCTCAATCTCGGCCAGGCTGGAGATAGTGACGCCGGCCCTGTAGGCGAGTGCTTCTCGTGTCTCGCCGCGCTTCTCGCGCAGAGCGCGAAGCGCTGGGCCGAGTCCGGGGTCCGGTTCCTGTCCACGTTTGGGCATCGCCGGGAGCCTGACAGCCGTTGCCGGCCAACACCAGCGGGCTAGCCGGTTGTGGCTAGCCCGCCCTCGTTAGACGCCTAGAGCGACGGTGCCGCTAGGCCCGCGCCTTCGATCAGGTTTATGGCTTTGGGATAGCGCGAGTGCAGGATCGCCGCGTACCCCCACACCTGCGCCAGCACTTCGCCGTCTTCGCTGCCGCTGTAGTCATAGTTCACCTTCGTGCGAATCAGTGGGTCCTCCATGAACCAGCTGTCACGGCCTCGCTGAACGATGATGATGTCCTGGTTAGTGGCTTTGGTCGTGGTCAGGTTGCCGTCAACTACGATGTCCAGCCCCGACACATTGCCGACCGCGGTCTGTGGTAGGGATTTTCCATCCCACGCCAGCGGTAGTTTTGACAACCCGGTGTCATCCCACGGTCACTGCGTTGGTTGATACGGCCCGCGTTTGACCCCGCTAGAGCCACACAATCGGCTCCTACGGGCACGGGCATACGTCTACGACGCGAACTAGGGGTGTTGGTCCCCTACGGCGTTCCCGGCGTTAGCCGGGCGTCACTGCCTGCATCCGTTCAGCTGCGACCCGTTCGGCGAACTTGGCGTTAGCACTCGCCACCTCCTGCGCCGTTGCCGGCCTCATCGGAACCCCGCCGATTGGGTGCCCTTCGAGTCCGCGGTGCTTCCGCCCCGGCTTTCCGACTTCGAGCACCTTGCAGAGCGGGCATATCAGTGCGACCCGCTCGTCGCTCACGTGCCATCAGCGGGGTCGCGGTTGTCCTCCGTGGTGAACTTGACGGCCGCCTCTAGCTCCTCGCACTCGCGCTCGGTGGCGAGTTCGGCATCGTGTCTGTCCCGCCGTTCGTTGCCGTTGCGGTACACCCAGAGCAAGCCCGTAGCCAGCCGCACGGCTGCTACGGGGTCCTCGGCGGCGGGGTGCCCATCGGACAGGTCAAGCTCGTCCTGTAGGTCAAGGATCGCCTTCGCCAGTGAGAACTTCACCGCTCACGCTCCGGCTAGCGCATGCCTGCGCATCCGTTGGCGCTCTGCTAGCGGCGGCTGCACCGGCAGTGGCATGCCGAGCGTGTCCCGGACGACGAGATCGCGGTCGATGTAGTAGCCCCCGCCGCTGCGTCGTCGTCCGACTGCCCGACGTGCTGCCACAGGCGTCCTGCTCGCTCGTGTTACACGACTCGGACTTCCCTTGGCCGTTCCCGCGGGTGCGGTTCGGCCGGCACGGGCTGCCTTGCGCTCCCGCTCCCACTGGCGCACCTTGGCGTCCATCTCTTGCATGTGAGCCAGCATCGGTTCACGTTCCCGCGTGAGGCGGATCGCCTCCCTTGCGGCGTCGTCATCGCCGAGTATCTCGCGCGCTTTCGTCTCGCTGAGCCCTTTCACGCGGCCCGTCACCACGGCCCGTTGGAGACGGGCCAGCGGCGAGCCACGACCGCCACGACCGCCACCACGTGCCATTCGATCTTCGATGGGGTAAAACATCAGGCTCGCTGCTCGACCGCGTCGTCTGCGGCGTTCGTGGCGGCGCCGGTTGTACTACTTGTGTCCCCGGTCGGCTTGTCCTCCGATCGGTCTGGCTTCCCTGTCTCCCGTGCCCGCTTGGGCCGGTCTGCGGTCTTGGCAACGGTACTGCGCAGCCTGTCTTCCGTCATGTTGGTTCCCTTCTTATAATTGTGTTCCGAATAGGGAAGACGCCGACCGTCAAGGCGGCCGGCGTCCGCGCAGGACCAGACATCCCTGCGTCCCCACTATCAACGCCGACCCCGACAGGTCGGCGTCCCATCAGCGGCAATTACGCCGCCGCGAGTTTGGTTGCGACTAGCCCGTCATTCCCTTTTGCTCGTCGGGCGCCCCGAGGACGTCAGCGAGCTTGTCCCGTGCCGCCACAAGCAGGACATCGGCGGGAGGTGGCTGCTGCTTCGCCTGCCTGCCCGCCCAGCGGGCACTGCTTACCCAGCAGAGCGCGACGCACATCTCGCGAGTCAACTCGACCGTGAGCGTTTCATTCGGACTAGACATGGCCGGCCCGTTCCGCTGCCTTGCGCCTTTCGCGCTCTTCTTTCTCCTTCCGATCCCGCTCGACGGGGTCGAAGATCGCCACCTTCCCGTCAACCCGTGGGACCTTCGATGCCACCTTGCTCTCGCCTGTGAATCCGCACGGCTCGAAAGCCGGCGGCGCTACCTTCTGCCAGCCCGGATTCAATGGCGTACGCTCCTCGCCGGGATACATCCGGCTCGCATGCGCAGCCATCATGCTGCGCACGAGCGTATTGCGAATAGAGGGCAGTACCCTCTCGCGCGGCCCGTAGTCACACAGTGCTCCCCCACGCACGCCGAGGCGATTGACCTCGTCGTCTACGAGCGCGAGCAGCGCGAGTGCCTGGTCCTGGCGCTAGGTGCAACTCGGTGGCGAGTACCGGCCTTGCGATTGACGTGGCATCGACCATGCTTGGATGAGGCGGCCATGTGGGTTGATCTGGCACCACATCCGGCACGGCCCCGTCGATAGCTGGTGCATCGGCACTCGCTTCCTCGACTGATATCCCCAGCGCGCTCGCTATCTCCTCGTTGCAATGGGCCACCTCATCAGCGCGGCCTTCAGCAGCGAACCTGTCGCGCTCGGCCCTTACGCCCTGCACGTATGTGGCAGCCTGCTCGTCAAACCGGAACCTTGGGTTCTTGAATCGCTTCACTTCCATTTTGCACTTCCCTTCGTCGTTTGTATAGCTGCCCGGCGTGGCGACGCCGGGCCTCGTGTGCCCAATTGGGCACATCAAGCTCGAGAACGCGGCCACCAACCGAGGCGCCTCGGCGGTGACTACGCTTGACCACGCCCGACAGCCGACCAAAGCCTGCGGCGTGGTGTTCAACCGACGTGCGGTTGAAGTTTGAGGAGTCGGCGTCGGGCACGCAGCCTTACGCCGTGGTTACAGCCACGTTCGGATTCGATCCTATCGCCGTGCTTCACGCACGTGGCTTCATAGTGATATCTCCGCTTGGACTGATCCTTGGCCCTCGTTCCGCGAACTTCGCGGCGCGGCTGTAATCCCTTGGTCGGGCTCCGGGAATATGGACCGGAGGCTCCCACGTTGCCCAAGCGCCAGTCTGCCATGCGACTAAGTTCGATTCGCGGCCGGTACCGTAGGTGTGGTGAAAGCGACGCTACAACAGTTTGCCGTACTGTTGTGATACTGTCGGGGCGTGTCCGAAGGAGCCCAACAGTGGCGGGCGTGGGTCACGCACCCAATCCGCGGAGCTAGGCTTCGCGGCGAGTTCGACGCGCCCCTAGATGAGACACAGCTGGCGGCGCTTGCCAAGCTAGGCATCGATGACGAGGTATCCGCCGACCCCGGGCGCTATACCGCTGTCCACGCCGAGCCAGAAGTGACCGTCGAGGGTCCCGTCGATCACACGTGGGCGGTCGTCGTTACGTTCACGGCGCAAGACGGCGCGCCTGTCGTCGGTGGGGTAGAGGTTCGACCGCGGCGGCCTACTTGGGACGCGCCGCAGCGGCCCGAGATTCCGCGCGGTGGTCTGACAACCAGCGTCCTACGCTCGGTCACCTTCGGGAAGGCGCTCGCGCTGGCACGGCAATCTCTGCGCGAGGTAGATGGCGACACGCTCGCGTGGCACGGTTTCCGCGGTGACGCGCTCGACACCACACGTAGACCGTCAAAGGGCTACCCCGATCGGTTCTACGCGAGGATCGCTGACATTTATGTCGATGAGATTGACAAAGGCGGAGCCCGCGGCGTGCGGTCGCGGGTCGCGGAAAGGATGACCCACGAGACGGGCGCTCCCTACACCTCCGAGTACGTGCGCGACGCGCTTGGGGTGGCGCGCGACCGTAGGCTGCTCACCAAACCGAAGCATGGTGCGGCCGAAGGCGAACTCACGGAGAAGGGGCGCAAGGCGTTAGGGGCGTAGCCATCGCGGCAGGCTTCTATTGACGCACGTGTAGACGTGGTACTCGGCGGCGCTCGGTGTCCACCACGAGAAACGCGGGACCGGGCAGGCTCGGCGTCCTGGTGGTCCCTGCCGCCCAGCTAAGCCCCCAACGCGCACCGACAGTTATTGCCTACGGTCGCACCGCGTGTCCGCCTTGGGATAGAAATACAGCACAACCGGCTGTCCCTTGAGGTCGGCGAGCTTGACTGGCTGCCCGTCTTGGTCGGGCAGCTCAAAGGCGGGTGCTTTGTCTCCGGGCTCGACCACGCCTCGCGAATCCTAAGCGAGCCAGCGTCGTAGCGCCTGCGGCCAGGTTCGCTCCTTGGCTGGATCGCGACCGCCGCGCCGAGGCTCAGTCAGCAGACCCCGGGCCTTCGTTCTTCTCTTTGTAGAGCTCGCGCTCGTGCTCCCAGCGCTCGGCTTCGGCGTCTGGATCCTGCGCGAGGTCTGCCGCCTCGGCGCCGATGAAGTCTCTCGAGGGCAGGCGATTGACGTTGTCCGAGCCTTCGATCACGCCCGAGTCTGAGAGGTTCTGCGGAGGCTCACCTCGAAACATCGGGCCCACGTCCACGCGGGGCCCTTGATCCTCGTGACGCTTGATCAGCCGGGTGAGCCGCTCCAGCACCACCGCACCGTACCACGATCAACCGCTTGCGAGCTGGGGATCCTCAGCTGCGCTCGATCATCGATCGCGTCTGGCTTTGACGAGCGCCCCAGCGATCGTGACCGGGTGGCTGAGCGCGGTCGAGACACGACCTGCCAGCGAGCTCGGATCGTGCGCGACGCCCAATTGGCGCAGGATGCTCGACTGATCGAAGTAGACACGCTCGCAGACGAGGCGCTCGCCATCGAAGATGAAGAACGCCGCCATGCGGCAGCGAAAGGCGCGGCCCGTGGCGGGAAGCGAGCGCAACGGGCCAAGATGGGTACCCAACAGGTCGAACTCCACGATCACCGCGTCCTCGGCGTGGTGGAGGGCGATCAGCTCGTTGCGCTGATCGGGGAACGCCGCGCGGCTCTCCGCGAAGTAGGCACGCACCTGCTGCTCGCCGTCGTAGACGTCTCCCGTCGCGACCAGCTCGTAGCGCGGGTGCGTGAAGGTCGCGATCGTCGTATCGAAGTCGTGATCGTTCTCGGACTCCATGTGCTCGCGCACGAGCGCCTCGCGGCGCTCGCGAAGTTGAGTGCTCGCTTCGCTGGGGTAAAGGTCGGTCATGCTCGCCGTCAGTATCGCGTACGCGTGCTCGCAGCTCTATCGCAGCAGGCGCGACAAGCGGCGATCCTTGAGCACCCGTCCCTCGGTCTGGCACGTCGGACAGTAGGCAATCACGTAGTCCTCGAAATGGACCGCCTGCAACGTGCTCGCGCAGCGCGGACACGGCTCACCCTGGTGACGGTGGACCCGCAGCGGCATCGGCAGCTTGTCCGGGATAGGCAGCTCGACCGCCTCCGCGTAGTGGGCGATTGCGCCTCCGAGAACCTCGACGATCGCCGCGCGCAGCCGCTGCGCCTCCTCCTCGCTCAGATCGCCGCCGCGCTTGTACGGCGATAGCTCCGCCTGCCAGAGGATCTCATCGACCCACGAGCGTCCGATGCCCGCGATCACGTGCTGGTCGCGCAGCAGGGCATGCAGGGGCCGCGGCGCGTCGAGCAGCGCTTTCAGCTCGGCTGGCTCGCCCGGCTGCGGCCAGGCTTCGCGACCGAGCGTCGCAAGCCCCTCGTCCTGGTCGAGCTCCTGCGCCCGCAACAGCTTCACCCACGCGGCCTGCTTGGAGCCGAACTCGCGCAGTCGCAGCTCGCGACCATCGTCGAGCCCGACCAGCAGGCGCGAGCTGCGATCGCGCGGCCCGGCGGGCTTGTCGTAGAGCTGGAGGCGCCCGGCCGACATCAGGTGGATGAGCAGCACGAGCTGCGACGCTGGCGCGCCGCCGCCGTCGGTCTGCACGAGCAGCTGCTTGCCGCGCCTGCCCACCCCGACGATCCGCTGCCCCTCCAGCACCGACAGCGGCGGGTCGAAGGTCTTCAGCGCGTTGATACCGGGCGCCCGCGCGTAGGCGATGCGTGCGCCCGCGAGCGTCGCATCGAGCAGGCGTGCGGTGGTCTCAACCTCGGGCAGCTCCGGCATTGCCAATCATCGTAGGAGGCGATGGCGGCCACGAGGAGCTGAGCTACGGCCGTCTCAGTACGCGGTGATCGGTGGACCTTCGTATTTGACGCCGCTCGGGCTCGTCCAGCGCACGCGCCAGTACTGACCGGGGGTGGAGGAGCTCAAGCTCCAATAGCCGCGGCTGTTCGTCGCGGCCGTCCTCAGCGTCTTGTAGTGCTTGGCGCCCTTGCCTTTGACTAGGATCGTCACGGTTGTCGCCCCACTGCTCGGGCGCACCAGACCCCACAGCGCCACGCCGTGCTTGCGCTTGGTCACGGTCAGCGGCACAGGCCAGCCGGAGTAGAGCGGCTTGGCGGACCCGTTGACGTACTCGAGGCCCGTCTGGAAGCTCGCTCCGGGTTCCGGCCCGCCGAGCGGGTCGTCCTTCAGCAGGTACTGGGAGAACGCCGCGACACGCGGATTTTCGTAGGCGATGCGTTCGCAGATCGCGTCGTATTCCGCCTGCTTGGCGGGCGAGACGCCGAGGTACTTGTTCGGCTTGCTCTGGACGCCGAACTCGGTCAGGTAGATCGGCACGTTCGCCGGGATCGCACGCGCGCCGGCGGCCAGGTTGAGCGCGTTGGAGAGCCGCGAGAGCGAGCCGATCGTCACGTTGTCCTTTTCCGGCGGGATGTATTTGGGCCCGGCGGGCAGCGTGTAGGCGTGGTGGGCGTAGCCGGACATCTGCAGCTCGCTGCAGGAGCTCGATTTCTTGTATTTGGCATTCAGGCACAGCGCTTCGCGCATGAACGCCAGCGGCGCCACGGGATGCAGCAGCGCCTTGGCTCTTTCGCGGCGCAGCAGGCCCTTGACCGAGTCATAGCCGACCGGCGCGGTCTCGCCGAAGAGCACCTTCGGATGAGCCAGCCCGGCGGCTTGTAGGCCCGCGTAACCGGCCTGGTAGAGACCGCGGTAGATGCGCCCGGACACGGGCGCCCCGCTGGAGCTCCACTGCGGCATCAAGAAGACAGACTCGTTGGGCTCGTTCCAGATCGAGTAGACCGAGACCTCTGAGCCGAACTCACGCGCGACCGCCGTCATGAACTTTTCGAAGTCTTCGGGGTCCGGACGCGTGACGTAGGGCGCCTTGTGATTTGACGTCGCCCACCGCGGCGCGGGCGCCGTGACCGTCAGCAGGACCGGCCAGTGCAGGCGCTGGGCTTCGGCGAGCAGGACGGCGTACTGGCCCCACGCGTAGCCGGTCGGGCTGGCCGCTTCGAAGTTGGGCGTCGTGGCACTCTTAGGTTCAGGCGCGACCGCTTCCCAGTTGAGCTCGACGCGCAGAGCTTTGACGCCGAGGAACTGCAGCTGTTCGAGCGCGTGCGGGCGGGTGGCGGGATTGAGCAGCACCGCGGAGCCCTCGAAGTAGGTGATCTGGCTCTGCGAGGCCAGCGCCTGCGTGGCACCGGCGGTGCTCAGCAGCAGCCCCGAGGCGATCAGCGAGAGGAGGAGAGTACGGAATCTGGGCATGGTCGCTTGAGACACCTCAGCGCAGAGAAGGTTGCGGTCTTTGTAGGTTTGGGGTCCATGAGCGCTCCAATCGCACCCGACGACATCGTTCAGACCCCCGCGGAGGCGGAGGGTAACAGCCGTCCGCCCCTGCTCGTCATGGCGCCACTGGAGGCCTTCCTGGACGAGCACGGGCTCGGCGAGGGCGAGCTACGAGCGACCCCGATCGGAGAGGGCCACTCGAACGTCACCTACCTGATCGAGCGCACCGGCAGCGAGTTCGTGCTGCGCCGTCCCCCGCGCCCGCCGCTTCCGCCCAGCGCCCACGACGTGCTCCGCGAGGCTCGCCTGCTGGGCGCCTTGCGCGCCACCCCCGCCCGTGTCCCGCAGGTGCTGGCCGTGTGTGCCGACGCGGCTACGATCGGCGCGCCCTTCTATGTGATGGAGCGGGTGCCCGGCGAGGCGATCGTCGCGAGCGTGCCCCCCGCGCTCGACACACCCGCCGAGCGCCGCCGCATCGGCGAGCAGCTGATCGACGCGCTCGTGGAGATACACGCGGTCGACTGGCGTGCCGCCGGGCTCGAGGACTTCGGCAAGCCGACCGGCTACCTCGAGCGCCAGCTGCGGCGCTTCAGCGGCCTGTGGGAGCTGAACAAGACGCGTGAGATCCCGGCCGTCGAGAGCGTCGGCGCGTGGCTGGCCGAGAACCTTCCGAGCTCAGGCACCGCGACGATCGTCCACGGCGACTATCGCCTCGGCAACACGATGTTCGCGTTGCACGCGCCGGCGCAGCTGACGGCGGTGCTCGACTGGGAGATGGCCACGATCGGCGATCCGCTCGCTGACATCGGCTACCTGTGCATGATGTGGGCCGAGGCGGGCGACCCCAGCGAGGGGCTGCGCGCGGCGCTCGGCAACGTCACGCGCGCGCCGGGCTTCTACACGCGCGAGGAGCTGATCAGCCGCTACGAGGAAGGCTCCGGGCGCTCGGTCGGGGATGTCCGTTGGTACATGACGCTCGCCCTCTGGAAGAGCGTCGTGTTCATGGAGGGCAACTACAAGCGCGCGATCGCCGGCACGACCGATGACCCCTACCTCCATCAGTTCGGCGAGGGCGTGCTCGAGCTCGCGGCGCGCGCGCAGGAGGTGGCGCTCGGTGCCTGAGCCGCCCCACGCACCCGACGGCGAGTTGCGCACGGCCCTGCTGATCGACTGGGGCGGGGTGCTCACGACCAATCTGTTCGCATCCTTCCACGCGTACTGCCTGAGGGCGGGGATCCCCCCGAGCACCTGACGGGCGTGTTCAGGACCGACCCGGCTGCCCGTGAGCTGCTGATCGCGCTCGAGAAGGGCGAGCTGGAGGAGGACGCGTTCGAGCTGCAGTTCGCCGCGCAGATCGGAGTCGAGCCCGAGGGATTGATCGACGGGCTGTTCGCGGGGGTGCACCCGGACAAGGCGATGGTGGGGGCGGTCGCAAACGCGCGCGCCAGCGGCGTGCGTACGGCGCTCGTCTCCAACTCCTGGGGCGTGCACCGCTACCCCCACGAGATGTTCGCGGAACTGTTCGACGGCGTCGTCATCTCCGCCGAGGAGGGAATACGCAAGCCCTCGCGCCGCATGTACGAACTCGGCGCTGAACGCGCCGGCGCACCGGCGAGCGCGTGCGTCTACGTCGATGACCTGCCCTTCAACCTGACGCCTGCCCAGGAGCTCGGCATGGCCACGATCCACCACACGAGCGCGGAGAAGACGATCCCCGAGCTCGAACGGGTGCTCGGCATCGCGCTGTCGTCGGCCAACGGACGCAGCTAGACACCTCGAGCCGGCTGTAGACCAAGCGAGCGACCGAGGACAAAGCCTCGCGCCGCGTCTACAGGCGGCTCAGTCGCGCTTGCCGCGGCCGTACATCAGTTTGAACAGCCCCGCCAGCAGGCGCGAGGTGCGCGGCTTGTACGGGTACATGAACAGTTCCTTCTTCATCGCCAGTTTCGTGACCACGATCGCCTGCTGTGAGCAGTACTTGCGGATTCCGCCGGCGCCGTGACGCGATCCCAGCCCTGATGCCTTGGCGCCGCCCATCGGCAGCTCCAGCACCGTGTAGTTGATCATCGCGTCGTTGACGTTGCTCGCGCCTGCGTCCAGGCGCCGGGCGATCGCCTCCCCGCGCTCGGTGTCGCGCGTGAACACCGACGAGCCGAGGCCGTACGGCGAGTCGTTGGCGAGACGGATCGCCTCCTCGGCGTCAGCGACCTTCATGATCGGCAGCGTCGGGCCGAACGTCTCCTCGGTCATGATTTTCATCGAGTGATCGACGTCGACGAGCACCGTCGGCTCGTAGAAGCGCCCCGCGCCCGGGATCTGCTTGCCACCGGTCAGAACGCGCGCGCCCTTCTGCGTCGCATCGGCGACGTGATCCTTGATCGTCTCGAGCTGTGCGGGGAAGGTGATCGCGCCCACCTCGACGGTTCCGAAGCCGCCATCCGGCCTACCTACGCGTAGGGCGCGCACTTTCGCGGACACCTTTGCGACGAACTCGTCGTAGACCGGCTCCTCGACGTACACGCGCTCGATCGAGATGCACGTCTGCCCCGCGTTCTGCATCGAGAAGTACGTCGCGAAGTTCGCCGCGCGCTCAAGGTCGGCGTCTGAGAGCACGATCATCGGGTCCTTGCCGCCGAGCTCGAGCGAGGCCGGAATCAATCGCCTCGCGGCCGCTTCGGCGACCTTCGTGCCGGTGCGCGTAGAGCCGGTGAACATGATCATGTCGACGTGCTCCACCAGCGCCGCGCCGGTCTCACCGCGGCCGGTCGCAATCTGCATCACATGCTCGGGTAGGCCGCACTCACGTAGGCCTTCCGCCATCAGCAGCGACGTCAGCGGCGTGATCTCCGAGGGCTTGAGGATCACGCTGTTGCCCGCCATCAGCGCAGGGATGCAGTCACCGAAGGAGTTCGTCAGCGGATAGTTCCACGGTCCGATCACGCCGATCAGCCCGAGCGGGCGGTAGCGCAGGATCAGCTTCTTGCCCTTCACCAGCACCTGGCTCGACTTGATCGCCTCATCGGCCAGGTAGCGCGGCCCCTCCTTCGCCCAGAAGCCGAAGGCGTTGCCGGCGTAGCCGATCTCCGCGAGGCTCGCATCCTCGTAGGTCTTGCCCGTCTCCGAGACGATCGTCTCGATCACGCGCTGTGAGTTGTCCATCAGCCACTTCTGTGCGCGCGAGAGCACGCGCGCACGCCCGTCGAAGCCGTATGCATCCCACTCGGGCTGCGCGGCACGCCCGCGCGCCGCCATCTCGGCGATCGCCTCAGCTCCGAGGTCAGGAACCGCGCGAACCGTCTCCCCGGTCGCGGGATTTTCAACCTGTATCTCCTCGGCGGCCTGATCCTGGATCTCCGCTGACGCTCGAGGATCTCCTGCTCGACGTGCTGCTCAACGCTCGCCATCTATGCACTCTCCCCTGCTCGACTGCCTGTCCCCTCGTGGGGATGCCCCGGATGGGCTATAGCCTCGTGCCAACAGACTACTCCGACGGCGACGCCTACCCCGGGCGTGCATTCGCGCGCGGCGAGCGGGTCGCGAGAACGCTAGTCGGAGAGCTCGATCGAGGCGATGCCGATCGGCTCGGAGGGACGGTCTGAGCCGTCGGTCGGGACGGCCTCGAGCTTGTCGACGACGTCCATGCCCTCGCTGACCTGGCCGAACACCGTGTGCTTGCCATCCAGCCACGACGCGGCCTCCGTCGTGACGATGAAGAACTGCGAGCCGTTTGTGTCCGGTCCGGCGTTCGCCATCGCAAGCGCTCCGCGCACGACCTTGTGCGGGTTGATCTCGTCCTCGAAGGTGTAGCCCGGGCCGCCCGTGCCCGTCCCCTGTGGGCAGCCGCCCTGGATCATGAAGTCTTTGATGACCCTGTGAAACGTCAGCCCGTCGTAGAAGCCCTCGGCGGCGAGCTTGCGGAAGTTCTCGACCGTCTTTGGCGCGTCCTCGTCGAACAGCTCGAAGACGATCGGGCCCTCAGTGGTCTGCATCGTCGCGGTGGACATGCGCCTACCTTACCTGCACTCGCTCGAGGCTGAGCGCCGCGGGTGAGCCGCCCCCGATCGAATGGCCATCGAGCGCCTCGATCACGCGGTCGGCCTCGGCCGCAGGCACCGACAGGAACGAGAAGCGGTCGAGCACGAGCACGTCGCGCACGGCCTCGCCATCGAGCCCCGCCGAGGAGGTCACCGAGGCGACGATGTCGGCGACGCTGAGGCCGGCCTCGCGGCCACCCCCGAGCACCAGCTTCGTGTAGGCCTCGCGCTCGTCGCGTCGCGAGATGCGCGGCTTGGAGTGCCTGCGCGGGCGCTCGCGCACCGGCGTTGGCGCGGCCTCGGCGCCCTTCTTCCATTGCGCGATGTGCGTGCCGATGTGGCGTTCGATCGCCTCCAGCTCGCGCTTCTGGCGATCCTCCACGAACGTGATCGCGCGCCCCGAGCGCCCCACCCGCCCGGTTCGCCCGATGCGGTGCACGTAGGTGTCGGGGCTGGTGGGCACGTCGTAGTTGATCACGTGCGTGACCGTCGAGATATCGAGGCCTCGCGCGGCAACGTCGGTGGCGACGAGGATCGGCACGCGACCGCCCTTGAACGCGAGCATCACGCCGTCGCGCGAGCCCTGCGACATGTCGCCATGCAGCGCGCGCACGTTCATGCCGCGATCGCGCAGCGTGCGAAACAGCTGGTCGCAGCGGATCTTCGTGCGCACGAACACGATCGCCTGCTCCGGCGCCTCAGCACGCAGCACTTCGACGAGCTTGTCCGGCTTGGCCTTCGTCTCGACCGGCAGCTGGAACTGCGCGACGGTGTCGATCGTGAGCGTCTCCGCCTCGACCTGGATGATCTCCGGGTCATACATGTAGCGGTCGGCGAGTGCGCGGATCGGCGGCGGCATCGTCGCCGAGAACAGCGCCGTCTGGCGGCTGGAGGGCGTCAGCGAGAGGATTTTCTCGACATCCTCGAGGAAGCCCAGATCGAGCATCTCGTCGGCCTCGTCGAGCACCAGGAAGCGGCAGTCGTGCAGCACCAGCGAGTGGCGCGAGATCAGATCGAGCACGCGCCCGACCGTCCCCACGACGACATGCCCGCCCGCGCGCAGCTGCGCCTGCTGGGTGCGGATCGGCGCGCCGCCGAACACTGCCACGACGTCGATGCCGCTGTGGGCGCCGTAGGTGCGCAGCGCCTGCGTGACCTGGATGCACAGCTCGCGCGTCGGCGTGAGCACGAGCGCCTGCACGACCTGCTCGCTGGCGTCGAGGTACTCCATGATCGGCAGCCCGAAAGCGGCCGTCTTGCCGGTTCCCGTCTGCGCCTGGCCGATCACGTCGCGGCCTTCGAGCAGCGCCGGGATCGCCTGTTCCTGGATCGGGCTCGGCGACTCGTAACCGACGTCGCGCAGCGCTTGGAGGGTTGACTCGGACAGCCCGAGGTCGGCGAAGGACTTGGCCATAACTGTAGACATGAAGCTTAGGCCGCCGGATCGAGCAACAGCTTGCCGGTCGTGCGCCGCGCTCGCAGGTCAGTCTGTGCCTGGGCTGCCTGTGCCAGCGGATACGTGTGTCCGACGATCGCGCGAAGTTCGCCCCGCGCGGCGCGCGCGAACAGGTCTGCGAGCGCCTCGGCGAACATCCCGGCGCGCTCGAGGCAGTGGAACAGGTAGAAGCCCACCACTGCACGCGATTGGCGTAGCAGCGAGCCGGTGCGCACCTCGTTTGCTTCGCCCGTGGCGACCCCGCACGCGACGATCCGGCCGAAGTGCGCGAGCGCCTCGTAGGAGGCGTCGAACACGGCGCCGCCGGACATATCGAAGACCACGTCCACGGGAGCGCCGCCGTTAGCCTCGATCAGGCGCTCGGTCAGCTCCTCTGGCGCCGGGTCCAGCGCCGCGTCCGCGCCCAGCTCCAGCGTCAGCTGGCGGCGCTCCTCGCCCGTGGCGGTGGCGATCACCCGTCCTGCGCCCATCGGCCGCGCGAGCTGAACCGCCAGCGAGCCCACGCCGCCCGCGCCGCTATGCACGACAACGCTCTCGCCCGCCTGCAGGCGGGCGGACGTGCGGTACATGTGCCAGGCGGTGGTGCCCTGGATGATCAGCGCGAGCGCCGTGCCGTCATCGACGTCGTCGGGGATCGCGAACGCACGGTCCGCCAAAGCAGTGGCGTACTCCGCGTAGCCACCGTCGCCAGTCAGCGCCACCACGCGCTCGCCGGTGTCCTCGCGCACGCCCGCCACCTCCGCACCGGGGACGAGCGGAAGCGTGGAGCCCCCCACGTAGGTGTTCGTGCGCTTGTGCAGATCCGCGAAGTTGAGCCCCGCACGCGTGACCCTGATCAGGATCTCGCCGGGGCCAGGATCGGGCATCGGCAGCTCGGCGACCTTTAACACGTCCGGATCGCCGAACTCAGTCATCTGAATCGCACGCACCGCGCCGAGCGTAGCGGACCGTCGCGTTCGCGCCCGGGCAACGCTGGCGCTCGACGTCCGGCTGACCGGTGACGCCACGTGTCCTCTAAGGTGCCCGCCCATGCCAATCACCGTGGTCGGGTCGATCGCCTATGACACCGTCAAGACCCCGTTTGGGGAGCGCGAGCGGATGCTCGGCGGCGCCGCCGTCCACTTCGCCCTCGCGGCTTCGTTCTTCGACGACGTGCGCGTCGTCGGCCCTGTCGGCGACGACTTCGGCGAGCCGCAGCTCGACGTGATGCGCGCTCGCGGCGTTGACGTCTCCGACGTCGAGCGCGTCAGTGGTGGCAAGACCTTCTTCTGGCAGGGCGAGTACGGCTGGGACCTCAACTCGCGCGAGACGATCGACACGCAGCTCGGTGTGTTCGAGGGCTTCTCGCCGAAGCTCTCCGAGCGCTCGCGCTCGAGCGACGTGCTGTTCCTCGCCAACATCCAGCCGGATCTACAGCAGGATGTCCGTCGCCAGCTGCCGCAGGCGCGTTTTGTCGCGCTCGATTCGATGAACCTATGGATCGACATCGCGCGCGACTCGCTCGTGCACGCGATCGAGAACGTCGACTGTGTGATCCTCAACGACGCCGAGCTTCGCCAGTTGACGGGCAAGCCGAACCTCGTATCCGCCGCACGCGAGATCCTCTCCTGGTCGCCCTCCTCCACGGGCTCGACCGGTGATTTCGCACGCGGGCCGAGCGTGATCGTCGCAAAGCAGGGCGAGTACGGCGCCGCGCTCGTCACGCGCGCGGGCTTCTTCGCGTTGCCCGCCTACCCCCTCGAGACCGTGATCGACCCGACCGGCGCCGGCGACACGTTCGCCGGCGGGCTCGTCGGCTACATCGCCGCCCATCCCGACGAGCAGCTCTCCGACGCGCTGCTGCGACGCGCGATGGCACACGCGACGGTGCTCGCGTCCTTCAACGTCGAGGAGTTCGGGACCGAGCGCATCGAGCGCCTCGCGGGCAAGGAGATCGTCGCGCGCATCAAAGAACTGCACGCGATGACCCAGTTCAGTGGCGCGGCGCTCACGCTCAGGGGCTGAGCGCGAGGCCACTTTTTCATGTCCAGCGGCGGGCACAGCTGCGCGGTTGCTCATAATCGGTAGTAGCGAATCCGAAACCGCGGACAGGAGAGACAGATGAGCACCCACCAGCCAATCAGCGCCGCCACCGAGAGCGATGGCCAGGCGGACGCCAACGGTGCCGCGGCGCCCGAGACGCTCAGCGTCATCGACAACCGGACAGGCACGAGCTATGAGCTCCCGATCCAGGACGGAACGGTCCGCGCGATGGACCTCAGGCAGATCAAGACCGACGAGCAGGACTTCGGCTTGATGGCCTATGACCCGGCGTTCATGAACACCGCCGCCTGCCGCAGCTCGATCACCTTCATCGACGGCGACGCCGGCATCCTGCAGCACCGCGGCTATCCGATCGAGCAACTGTGCGAGCACTCCACATACCTCGAGGTCGCGTATCTGCTGATCAACGGCCGCCTGCCGACGCAGCTCGAGCTGACCGGCTGGATCGACGAGATCACGATCCACACGTTCGTGCACGAGAACGTCAAGGATTTCATGCAGGGCTTCCGCTACGACGCCAACCCGATGGGCATGCTCGTCGCCTCCGTCGGCGCGCTCTCGACCTTCTACCCGGACGCCAACAAGATCCACGAGGAGCGCGTCCGTGCGATCCAGATCATCAGGCTGCTCGCGAAGATGCCGACGCTGGCCGCGTTCGCCTTCCGCCACAACATGGGCCAGCCCTACGTCTACCCCGACAACGACCTCAACTACGCCGGCAACTTCCTCGGCATGATGTACAAAATGACCGAGCTGAAATATCAGCCCGATCCCCGCCTCGAGCGCGCGCTCGACGTGCTCTTCATTCTCCACGCCGACCACGAACAGAACGCCTCCACGAACGCCGTGCGCGCGGTCGGCTCGACCCAGGTCGACCCCTATTCGGCGGTTGCCGCCGGCGTCGCCGCGCTATACGGGCCGCTGCACGGCGGCGCCAACGAGCAGGCGCTGCGCATGCTCGAGCGCATCGAGAAGGTCGAGAACATCCCGGACTTCCTCGAGGGCGTCAAGGCCGGCAACGAGCGTCTGATGGGCTTCGGTCACCGCGTGTACAAGAACTACGACCCGCGCGCGCGGATCATCCGCAAATACCTCGACGACGTTTTCGAGGTGCGCGGCAAGAGCCCGCTGCTCGATGTCGCCACCGAGCTCGAGAAGCGCGCACTCGACGACGACTACTTCACCTCGCGCAAGCTCTATCCGAACGTCGACTTCTACTCCGGCCTGATCTACGAGGCGCTCGGCCTGCCCGTGGCGATGTTCCCGGTGATGTTCGCGATCGGGCGCACCAGCGGCTGGATCGCGCAGTGGAAGGAGATGGTCGGTGACGCCGAGCAGAAGATCGCCCGGCCGCGCCAGATCTACACGGGCGAGCGCGATCTCGACTACGTGCCGATCGAGCAGCGGGGCTAGAGAGATCGAGACGGTTGTCGCCAACCGAGTGGGTCAATTTGAAAGCCCCGTATCGCCATGGTGCTACCGGCACTTTGGTTGGTCGCGTCTCAGCTGAATCGGACGGTCCCACATCGTCGAATGTAGGCTTCGTTCGTCATGGGGAAGGGAACTAGGAGGCTCCGGCGCGAGCTAGGCAGTTGGCCGCGCGAGATAGTCATCACACTGATCGTCACGCTGATCGTCACGGTTGTGGCTCCCACGACACTTGCAATCGTCCTCGATGACAGGGTTCCGGTGTGGGTAGCTGTGCTAGCCGGCGGCCTCGGCATTTGTGTAGGCATCGTCAGAGGCGCTTCGGGCGAGCGCCAGACTGGCGAGGAGGACGTCGCAGCGAAGCTGGCAGCACTCGAACGCAAGGTCGAGACCCTCGGTACGTACGACACATACGCGGTTCACGTCCGCGACGCGCTCGGCGATCTGCGGAAAGTCCTCGCCGACGAACTGTCGAACTTCTCGCTACGCGACTTCGTCGAGACCGGAATCTTCGAGCCCGCGCACCTCCTCCTCCAGGGCGATCACGGCGGCGTCTCTCGTGGCGATGTTCGGTTTTCGATCCTCCACCCAAGCGACGACGGCTCCGAGGAGTTCGTCATGGCGGCGGCTGACGACTTGTTCCCCGCGCACGGCCACCGCGCTGAGAGTCGAGAAAAGTTTCGGCTTGCGATCAAGGGCTCGTTTGCTGGCGTGGCCTACCAGTCGGGGAAGGTTCAAGCGTCAAACAACCTCGGCGCGGACGATCGCTACAGTCGCCACCCACGAGCAGACGCCAGTCGGAAATACGAGTCGATGGTTTCCGTGCCGCTCTGGCGGGCAGGGGAGATCGACGGTGTGTTGAATGTCATCGCGACACGTCAAGATGCATTCACGGCGGTCGATCGGACATACATCACACTGCTGGCATCGGTGATCGACGTGGCCCGGACGGTCGCCGGACAGCATCCGCAGGATGCGTCAAACTAGGAGGTGCAACCAACGATGAGGGAAACCCACGTGACGCCTACCGGCACAGACGCCTTCCGGTCCTTGGTGGAGGGCCGCATCACAACCGAGCAGTACCTTCGCAGCGTGGATGAGCGCGTCGAGGAGTTGCGCGAACCGCCGCCCCCGCCGCCTCCGCGGTCAACGTCAGAGCCTGCTTGAGCGATTGGGCGCGCATCCACCAGACTCGTGGCATGAACCTCGGGCGAAGGAGCGCCACAGCCCTCGGTACCTTGAATGAGCCGTGCGCACACCCCTCGTGGTAGCGGTAGTTGCCGCTGACCACATTGAGGCGGCCAATCGGCAGCTTTGATCGCCTCAAGTTGAGGCATCACCTTCGATTTTGACTTAGAGGACGAGCGTTGCGCCGTGGCGGCGCAGCCACTCGCGCTCGTCGCCGTAGCTCGGCCAGTGGCGCTCCAGCAGCGCCCAGAAGCGCGGCGAGTGGTCGAGCACCTGCAGGTGGCAGACCTCGTGCCAGACGACGTATTCGAGCACCCGTTCGGGCGCGAGCAACAGGCGCCAGTTGAAGCTCATCCGCCCGCTCGCCGAGCACGACGCCCAGCGCGTGCGTTGCGCACGGATGTCGAGGGCCGTGTACGAGCTGCCGGCGAGCTCGCTCGCCCGGTCGAGGCGCGGCGCGATCTCCGCGCGCGCGGAGCGCCTGAAGAAGCGCTCGAGCGCCGGGCGAGGGTCGCCGTCGGGGACGAGCAGACGATCGCCCGCACGGTGCACGCGTGAGCGCCCCGCCTGGGGGACCAGCTCGAGCGGCGTGCCGAGATAGGGCACCGTGCCGGCGCGGGCCGCGAGCCGATCACGCACGTCGCGGGCCTCCTTGAGGCGACGCTCGATCCACGGACGAAGCTCGCTGACCGCCGCGGCCGCCGCGCGCTCGGGCGCGCGCGCCGGGAGAACGACCTCCACACCCGTGTGCGCGTGCACGTTCACCCGCACCCGTCGCGCTCGGGAAGAGCGCCGCACCGTGTAGGGGATCTCGTGCGCGCCGGCGGGAGCATCGGTCTGTTGCGCACGCAGCTCGGCCATCCGTTGCTGAGGTTACGCGCCCGATCGGGCGCATACGCTTGCGCGGTGGACGCAACTGCGGAGAACGACGCCAGCCCGCTGACCTTCGACGCCGAGCTGCTGATGTGGCTCGGCGACGAGCCGCCGG
This sequence comes from uncultured Solirubrobacteraceae bacterium, assembly GCA_963759265.1. Lineage (GTDB taxonomy): Bacteria > Actinomycetota > Thermoleophilia > Solirubrobacterales > Solirubrobacteraceae > Palsa-744. Next base: position 1,471,483 of record CAVWYR010000001.1, on the reverse strand, counting down.
CCGTACGCGCGGCTGACGCCGAGCGGGTCCGCGAGGTCGCGAGCGAGTTCGCCCGCGGCTTCGACGCGCTCTCTCAAGTGCGACGCGCGGTCACCGTCTTCGGCTCCGCGCGCACCCCACCCGAGCATCCGAACTACGCGCTCGCGCGAGAGCTCGGCGCATGTGTCGGTCGCGCGGGCTACGCCGTGATAACCGGCGGCGGACCCGGCATCATGGAGGCCGCCAACCGCGGCGCGCGCGACGCGGGGGCGCTCTCGATTGGCTGCAACATCGAGCTCCCGCACGAGCAGGCGCTCAACCCCTACCTCGACATCGGGCTGCGCTTCCGTCACTTCTTCGCGCGCAAGGTGATGTTCGTCCGCTACGCGAGCGCGTTCGTGATCTGCCCCGGCGGCTTCGGCACGCTCGACGAGCTGTTCGAGTGCCTCACGCTGATCCAGACTCGCACGATCCGCCACTCCCCCGTGATCCTGCTCGGCGACGGCGAGTGGGACGGCCTGCTTCAGTGGCTGCGCACCCACGCGCTCGCGGACGGGCGCATCGATGCCGAGGACCTCGAGCTTCTGCACCAGGTCGAGCAGCCCTCGCAGGTGTGCGCGATCGTCGATGCGGCGCGCGAGCGCCTGCTCGCGTACGCCGAGCGCCAGCCACGGTGCGGCGGCCCGCCGCGTTAGGCGGCCTTCCGCCACGGCTTCGCGAGCTTCAGCGCGCTCACGATCGCGCGCGTCGCCGGCGAGCGGTTGAGCGTGTAGAAGTGGACCCCCGGCGCATCTGCGGCGAGCAGCTCGGCGCACTGCAGCGTCGCGTAGGCCACGCCGAAGTCAAGCACCGCCTCGGGGTGCTCGCCGCGGGCGTGCAGCTCGCGGCGCAGCCCTTTCGGGATCGAGGCCCCGCACAGACCCGCCATCCGCTCGACCTGGCCGACCTGCGTGATCGGCATGATCCCCGGGATGATCGGCACCCCGATGCCAGCCGCGCGCGCTCGCGCTACGAAGTCGAAGTACACGGCGTTGTCGAAGAACAGCTGCGTGATCAGGAAGTCGACGCCCGCCGCGACCTTCTCACCGAGGTGGTGCAGGTCGGCCTCCGCGCTCTGCGCATGGATGTGGGTCTCCGGAAAGCACGCCGCTCCGATCGCGAACGGATAGCCCTCCGCGACGAGCGCGACCAGCTCGCTCGAGTACTCAAGGCCGCCATCCGTCTTCGTCCACTCCTGCTCACCAGCCGGCGGGTCGCCGCGCAGCGCGAGCACGTTGTCGATGCCCGCGTCCCGCATCTCCCTCAGCGTCTCGTGCAGCTGCGCCTCGGTCGCGCCCACGCACGTGAAGTGGGCCATCGCCTCCAGGCCATACTGCTCCCTGATCCGCTTGACGATCTCGATCGTCTTCTCCCGCGTCGAGCCGCCGGCGCCGTAGGTGACCGACACGAACGACGGTTCGAGCGTCCTCAGCTCGGCGAGCGCCGCGTACAGGTTCTCCTCCCCGCGCGGGGTCTTCGGCGGAAAGAACTCGAACGAGAACGACGGGGCCGGCGAGCCGTGATCCGCGAGGATCTGATCGATGCGCATCGCCTGATTATGCAGCCCATCGCTCGGGCTCACCGGCAACGCGACGCACCTTGCCGAGCACCTCCAGGTGGGTCAGGTAGCAGAGGATCTTCGAAAGCAGCCAGTGCGCGTTCTGCTGGGAGAGGGAGTCGCCGTAGACGTGCGGGACGATCTCGAACACCGTCAGCTCGCGTCCGTCGAGCGCCCCTTCGATGCGCTCCAGGCGTTCGCCCACGAGCGCGCGGTTGCCCTTGATGTGCGCGTGCACGTCGGTGAACGTGCGCCCATGGCCCGGCAGGCACAGGCGCGCGCCCAGGCGCTCGGCGACGTCGAGCGAGCTCAGGAATTCGCCGACCGGGTCGGGCGAGTAGCCGTAGTCGAAGTACAGCGAGATGCGTCCCAGCAGGTGATCGCCGGAGATCAGCAGACGCCGCTCGGGCTGGAACAGGCACACGTGCGACGGCGCGTGCCCCGGCGTCTCATACGCGACCCACTCGCCCAGGTCGCTGCCCACCGTGACTCCGTCGAGCAGCTCGCGGTTAGGCTCGATCGGCCCCGCGATCCCCGATTCGCGCCCGCTGTTGTGCTCCGCGTAGCGGCGCAGCGGCTCCTCCGGCACGCCGCTCTGGCGCGCGATCTCGAGCCGTCGCGCGAGCATCGCCTGCGGATCCTCGAGCCGGCGCGTGAGGTGCTCGTGCTTGGGGTGCATCCACAGCTCACAGCCGGCCCGCGCGACGATCGTCGCCGCCTGCCCGCAATGGTCGGTGTGCGCGTGCGTGCACACCACCAGCCGCGCGTCCTCCAGGCGCAGGTTGCACATCGCCAACGCCCGCTCCAGGTGGACGATCGAGTCCGGCTGGTGCATGCCCGTGTCGAACAGCACGAAGCCATCGCCAGCCCTCACCGCCCATGCGTTGCAGTGCGGAACCCCCGGCCACGGCAGCGGCAGGCGCAGGCGGAACAGACCCGGAAGCACGCGCTCGCCGCGACCCAGCTCGCGCTTGCTCAGCACATCCGGCATCGCCCGCAGACTAGACTAAGGCCATTCTGTAGCGACAGTGGGAGGCGAGATGGCCGATCGGGAGAGCGCAAGCGAGGCGAGCTCGAAGGTGCAGGAGGTCGCCGCCAACATGCAGCAGGCGGCCGCCACGCGCAAACGCATCACCGGCAGCAAGGCCGACGCGATCGCCAGGCGCTACTTCGCAGCGATCGACGCGCACGACATCGCTGAGGTCATCTCGCTGTGGGCCCCCGGCGGGCGCCAACGAGTGCACGGCCAGCTCGACGCGCCGGCGCCTGAGGGCGTACATGCGTCCGTCGGCGAGCTGATCGGCGCGATCCCCGACCTGCACATGCAGGTGCTCTCAACGATCGCCGCCGGCGAGCGCTGTGGCGTGCACTGGCGGCTGACCGGAACCTTCGCCGGACCCGGCACGATCGGCGGCGTCGCCCCGACCGGCAGGCCAGTCGAGCTCGAGGGCTTTGACCTGCTGGGCATCAGCGACGGCCTGATCCGCCAAAACGACGTGTTCGTCGACTCGATGACGGTCGCGCGCGAGGTCGGCCTGATGCCGCCGCAGGGCTCGAGCGCCGAAGCGCGCATGACCGCGGCCTTCAACGCCAAGACCCGCGTTGGCCAGCGCCTCGGCGGCGGCGACGCCCAGCTCGTCGCGCAGGGCGTGTGGGTGGTGCAGGGTCAGCCCGGGCGCTGCAACGTCTATCTGATCGAGGACGACGGCGGCGTCACGCAGTTCGACGCCGGCGCGCGCACGATGACCCGCGCCGTCGCCAGCGCCGCCGCCAAGCTCGGTGGCCTGCGCCGGATCGTGCTCGGCCACGCCCACCCCGATCATCGCGGCAGCGCCCCCGGGCTGGGAGCGCCCGTGCTCTGCCACCCCGACGAAGTGCAGGACGCCGAAGGCGACGGCGGGCGCCGCTACTGGCCGGAGGGACTCAGCGGGCTGCCGATCCCCCTGCGCTACGCCCACAGGCTGATGATGCGCTACGCCTGGGACGCCGGCCCCGTCAGGATCTCCGGAACGCTCAGCGAGGGCGACGAGGTCGCCGGCTTCCGCGTGATCGAGCTCCCCGGTCACGCGCCCGGCCAGATCGGCCTGTGGCGCGAGTCCGATCACCTCGCGCTGAGCAGCGACTGCTTCTACACGATCGACATGTGGGGCCGTCGCTGCGAGGCGCGCGTGCCGGAGCCGATGTACAACTTCGACACCGAGCAGGCCCGTGCCAGCATCCGCAAGCTCGCCGCGCTCGAACCGGCCGTCGCCTGGTCGGGCCACGACGTGCCGTTGACCGGCGACGTGCGCGACCAGCTCGAACGCGCCGCCGACGCGGACTGAGCGTGGCCAAGCGCAGCCGCCGGCGCGAGAAGCTCACCGCACCCAGCAGCGACTACACCGATCCCGACGGAAACGTGCTCACGCTGCGAGGCTCACTCACCGCGGGCTCCAGACGCGAGTACGCCCAGGCGACCGCCGGCGGCTCCAGCCGGCCCTCGGCGACGCAGGAGGACGCCTGGCAGCGCGCCGCCGAGTTGCTGTTCGAGCGCCTCGCCGTGCGCTGGGTCATCGCCGGTGCGCCGATCGAGCGCCAGCGCGAACTGCTCGCGCGCTTTCGCATCGCCTCCGCCGAGGAGCGCGCGTGGGTGCGCCAGGCCTTGCGCGAGCACTGCGCCGAGCACTTCCCCGACGTCAGCGCGCAGTGAGGCCGAAGCTAACGCTCGTCACGTCGATCGCGCCGCGCTGAGCGCGCTCGCGCTCAGTCGGTAGTGCGGCGCCGATACAGGGACGTGGCGAGCGGCGCGAAGATCGCCACGAGCGCAAGCGACCACAGCAGCGAGGCGAGCAGCGCGTGCTGCATCGGCCACGCGTCGATGCTCGCCGACGGGTTCGGGTTGCCGAGCAGCTCGCGGCACGCGGCCGTGACCGCGCTTACCGGGTTCCAGTTGGCGATCGCCTGGAGCACCGCCGGCATGTGCTCGGTGGGCACGAGCGCGTTCGAGACGATCGCCAGCGGGAACAGGATCACGAGGCCCACCCCCTGCGCCGACTCCGGGCTCTTGCTCACCATTCCCAGGCATGCGCATCCCCACGACAGGCCGTAGCTGAACAACAGGAAGACGCCGAAGCCGGCCGCAATCGACGCCGCGCCCGCATCTGGGCGCCAGCCGATGACGAGGCCCGTCACGGCGACGAACCCGGTGCAGATCGCCGCCGTCATGACGTCCGCGAGCGAACGTCCGACGAGCACCGCCGGGCGCCACATCGGCAGCGTCCTGAAGCGGTCGATCACGCCGCTGCCAAGGTCGGTGCTGAGGCCGACAGCCGTCCCCATCGCCGACGTCGTCAGGTTCATCGCGAGCAGGCCCGCGATCGCGAAGTCCTTGTAGCTGCCGCCGCCCGGCAGGACCACCCCCGAGCCGAACACGTACACGAACAGCAGCGTGAACAGCACCGGCTGGACGGTCACGTCGGAGAGCTGCAGCGGCTCGCGTTTGATGTGCACGAGGTTGCGCCCCGTCAGCACCGCGACGTCGCGCAGCCGTTTCACGCCGTCACCTGCGTTGCCGCTATGACAGACGCATCCGTGTCGTTGGTCGTGTCCGTGGGGTGGCCGGTGAGCGCGAAGAACACATCGTCGAGTGACGGCTGGCGGACCTCTACATCCTCGACGGTGATTCCCGCCGCATCCAGCGCGCGCACGACCGTGCTCGCCAAGCCGCCCGCGCTGCGCACCGGCGCGCGCAGGCGCCGCCCGTCGCGGCTGACGTGCACCGGACCCGCGACGAGCGCAGCGATCGCCTCCGACGCCGACGGATGCGCCTCGCTCAGCGTCAGCTCGAGGCGGGCCCCGCCCGTCTCGGCCTTCAGCTCAGCGGCGGTACCGCCCGCGATCACGCGACCGTGGTCGATCACGACGATGCGGTCGGCCAGCTCGTCCGCCTCGTCCAGGTACTGAGTCGTCAGCAGCAGCGTCACGCCGTCGGCGACCAGCGCCCGGATCACCTCCCACATGCGCACCCTGCTCGTAGGATCGAGACCGGTCGTCGGCTCGTCGAGGAACAGCACCGGCGGGCGCGTCATCAGGCCGGCCGCGAGGTCCAGGCGTCGGCGCATCCCGCCCGAGTACTCCTTGAGGATGCGCTCGGCTGCGTCTGTGAGGTCGAATTGGGCGAGCAGCTCGCTCGCCCGGACGCGCGCCTGCGCGCGACGCAGGCCGCTCAGGCGTCCAACCATGACGAGGTTCTCGCGGCCGCTCAGGACCTCGTCGAGCGTCGCGTCCTGGGCGGTCACGCCGATGTTGCGCTGCACCGCCGCCGCTTCGCTGACGACGTCGTGGCCAGCCACGCGCGCCACGCCCGCGTCCGGGAGCGTCAGCGTCGTGAGGATGCGGACCGCCGTCGTCTTGCCCGCGCCGTTCGGCCCAAGCACCCCCAGGATCGCTCCCGCGGGCACGTCGAGGTCGATCCCGTCGAGCGCGACCGTCGCACCGAAACGCTTGTGCAGGCCGTGGGCTTCGATCATCGACGTGCTCGTCATCGGGAGCGCTCCTCGCGTAGCGTCGTGGTTAGCGGTCGGCTTACCGGTCGGCAAGCAAGCGGTCGCGGCATAATACACATTGCTAGCCGGTCGTCAAGTAAGCTTCTGTTATGGCACCGCCGCCGAGGCTCACAACGCCTGACGAGCAGACAGCCGAGAGCGCCGGCGCGCCGGATTCGCCATCGGCCGGCTCGACCCGCGAGCGCATCCTCGACATCGCGCTCGAGCTGTTCACCGAGCGCGGCTACGAGAAGACCTCGTTGCGCGACATCGCCGAGCGACTGGGCACGACGAAGGCTGCGCTCTACTACCACTTCGAGCGCAAGGAAGACATCCTGCTCGAGTTGCACCTGCGCCTACACGCGCTCGGCCGCGAGGCGCTCGAGCGACTCGACGAGCTCGACGACGGCCAGCAGCGCGCCGACGCGTGGCCGGGGCTGCTCGACGACTTCATCGACCAGGTCGTCAACAACCGCGAGCTCGTTCTGCTGCACCAGCGAAACCTCGCAGCGCTCGAGGCGCTGCATTACAACGAGCGCCATCAGGCCGAGAACGACGACATAGAGCAGCGCTTCCGCCGCGTGCTGCAGAGCCCCGACATCCCACTCGAGCGCAGGGTGCGGATGGCCGGCTCGATCGGAGCCGTGCTCGGAACGCTGGCACCCGATGCGGCCGTCTTCGGAGATGTGCCGATAGAGGAGCTCGCGGAGCTCGTGCGCGCCGCCGTGCGCGACCTGCTTGGCAGCTACCGCTAGGCGGGGTCCCTAGCAGTCTCGAGCCATGCGCGGATCGCCGCCGTGAAGGCGTCGTTGTTGTCTCCCGCAACCATGTGACCGGCGCTCGCGACCTCGACAACGGTGCAGACCGGTGCGAGCTCGCTGAACTCACGTGCGATCTCGACGGTGACGACGTCGCTGTCCGCGCCGCGAACGAGCAGGCACGGATGGCAAAGGCTCTCGGCGGCCGCGGAGAGGCGCGCGGTGACTCGAGCTGGGTCTTCGACGAGCGTGCGTGCCTGCGCCAGAACCTCGGGGTCCCAGTGCCACACCCAGCGGCCCGCGTCGTTGCGTCTGAGGTTGTGTCGTAGACCTGTCGTGTCGCGGGGGCGTACGCGCTGAGGAAGGTAGGCGGCGACCGCGTCGGCGGCATCGGCAGGCGTCGCAAAGCCCTCCGGGTGCCCCTCCATGAAGCTCACGATGCGCCCGCCGCCGCGCGGGCGAAAGCGGTGCGCGACATCGACCAGGATCAGGCTCGCGACGGGCACCTTCGGTACCTCGGCGATCGCCAAGAGTGCCGCTATGCCTCCCAGGGAGGCTCCGATCACGACCGGTCGGCGCTCGCCGAACGTCTTGATCAGCGCACGCACGTCATCAGCGAAATCCTCGAGCGAGTAGGCCGCCGGGCGGGGGTGGGTGCTCTCGCCGTGACCGCGCTGATCGACGGTGACCGCGAGCCAGCCAGCGTCGGCGAGGCTCCTCGCCGTCGCGTGCCAGGCGTGGCGGGTCTGGCCACCTCCATGGAGCATCAGCACCGCAGGCGCGCTCGGGTCGCCGAAGCTATCGGCCGCCAGCTGAATGCTCGGCGCGACCGCAAAGCGGGCTGAGGCCGGCGTCATCGTGACGCCGCGCGTCGGGCGCGCCTCAGCGGCGCCTGCAGCTCGCTGGCGCTGCCCTCGCACGCGCCCGCCGCGAAGACGACGTCAACTGCGAAGCGCGCCCGCGTGCGAAATGCCGCGTCTGAGATCTGCCCTGCCGCCCACTGGCGCAACGCGCCGCCGCACGCGGTCGCGATATGCCCGACGAGCGCCTCGACGCGAAGATCGCCTCGGAGCAAGCCCGCCGCCTGTCCGCGACGGAGCGCCGCGCGCAGCCGCGGGATCGGGTTCTCCTGCAGGAGTGCGCCGCCGTGTCCCCAGCTGTTGATCAGGTGCTTGCAGACAGCTGCGTCGGCGATCAACAGCTCGGCCGTCTCGCCGACGATCCGTCGAGCCTGCTCGCGCGGGTCTTCATCGGCGGCGAAGGCCGGTGACGCATCGAGCTCACGCAGCAGCTCATCTCCAAGCGCCGCCCACTGCTGCTCTCGCGGTCCCACGAGATTGAAGACCGTCGCTGGGGACAGCTCCGCCAGCTCGGCTATCTGCTCGACGGTCGGCGTCTCCTGCGGGCGCTCGCGCAGCAGCTGTCGGGTCGACTCGAGGATACGCTCGCGGCGCTGGCGCTTTTGACGCTCTCGCAGGCCCGTCGCCGCCGTGGAAGTGGACATCGAGGCAAATCTTAGATAGCTCTCTAAATCTTGTCAAGCCTCTAATTAAGGCGGCCGGTCGCTCCGCGCCGCGCGGCCAGTCGATCTCGGCAGCCGCGCCGCGAGTCTCCTCGAAAGTTATTGCGTTTCAGGCGACGCGCACCTGGGTAGCTAGGGCTTCATTCCAGACGGTGCCGGATCGAAGCAGGGGACAGCGAACCTACGGAGCGAGGGTGAAAGAATTGCGATCTGCCAAGCCAGTCAGCAGTGACGTGCGGGTGCTCAGCCAAGCGCAGGATCGGGGATCGGTGCATGGAGCTGCGCTGCCGCGGCGCGCGCGGCGCGGCTTGCTCCTCGCGCTCGCCGCGAGCCTGCTGTGTCTGGTGACGGTCGCGAGCGCGTCCGCCTTCACGGTGCAAGGGAGCGTCGAACAGGTCGACGTCACCGGGCTGGCCGCGAACGCACAGGTGTCACTGCTGAACAAGCATCACGCGACGGTGTCCACGCAGGAAGCCGACGCGCAGGGAGGCCTGCTGTTCCGGAACGTGAAGCCTGGGAAGAAGTACCGCGTTCGCGTGACCTCGACTGGTGAAACATCGGCTCCGATCACCGTCCACAAGGACACCTCGGCGCCGTGGGACCCGAGCATCTATGACCAGGAAATCCCCGACAACGGTTACACCTACCTGACGACGCGCGACGGCACCAAGCTGGCGATCGACGTGCACCCGCCGACCAGCCCTGCGGGCGAGCCGGGAGTGCCGTCCGAATTCCACATGCCAACGCTGCCGATCCCGGGTGTGCCGGCGGTCAGCTACACCGCGCCGTACCCGACGCTGATCGAGTACTCAGGCTACGGGTACGCGAACCCGGCCGGCCCCGAAAACGGCATCGCCGTGCTCGCCAACCTGATGGGCTTCGCCGTCGTCGACGTGAACATGCGCGGGACCGGCTGCTCGGGCGGCGCCTATGACTTCTTTGAACCACTCCAGAACCTCGACGGCTACGACGTGATCGAAACGATCGCCCACCAGCCGTGGGTGGCCGGTAACGAGGTGGGAATGCTCGGCATATCCTACGGCGCGATCAGCCAGCTGTTCACCGCTCAGACCCAGCCCGCGGGTCTCGCGGCGATCGCGCCGCTGTCGACGATCGACGCGACCGCCTCGACGCTGTATCCCGGCGGTATCCTCAACACCGGCTTCGCCGTCGCGTGGGCCGAACAGCGCCAGCAGAACGCCGAACCGGCCAGTCCCGGCCACGGGCAGGCATGGGCAACGAAGCGGATCGAAGAAGGCGATCAGACGTGCGCGGCCAACCAGGCCCTGCACGGCGAGGCGACGAACCTGATGGAAAAGATCAAAGCCAATGCGACCTACAACCCGTCGGTCGCCGACCCGCTCGACCCGGTCACGTTCGTGAACAAAATCAACGTGCCGACGTTCATGGCATGCCAGTGGGAGGACGAGCAGACCGGCGGGCACTGCGCCGACCTGGCGCAGCACTTCACCGGCACGAGACAAAAGTGGTTCACGTTCACCAACGGCGCCCACGTCGACTCGCTCGACCCGTACACATTCGACCGGCTTTATGACTTCCTCGAGCTGTACGTCGCCCACCAGGCGCCGATCGTCAACGCGGCGGTCATCCATGCCGCGGCGCCGGTCATCTATGACGAAGCGATGGGGCTGCCGAAAACCGACGTCGTCACGCTCCCGGCCGATCCAATCCAGGAAAAGCTGACCTACGAATCGGCGCTCGCCGCATTCGAAGCGCTGCCGTCGGTCAGGGTCCTGTTCGACAACGGCGCCGGAGCCTCGCCGCTGGGCACCACGACGGCAGGCAACCCCTACCCCGGATTCGAAGACTCGTTCGCGAGCTTCCCGATCCCGGGAACGAAAGCGCAGAGCTGGTACCTCGGCGATGGCGGCACGTTGAGCGAAAAGAAGCCGACGGCGGAAGGCGTCGACTCCTACACCTCCAACGCGAACGCCACGGCGCTGACCGACTTCGGCGCCAGCACCGGCTCAGGCGGTCTCTGGGGCAACGCGTCGCAGTGGGAATGGAACTGGGCTCAGCCCCAGGAAGGCACGGCGGTGTCCTACGTGTCAGCCCCGCTCACTGCCAACACAACGGCAATCGGCGGCGGTACGGTGCACCTATGGGTCAAGTCCTCGACGCCGAACGTCGATTTCCAGGCGACCGTCAGCGAGGTGCGTCCCGACGGCAACGAAAGCTTCGTCCAGGACGGCTGGCTGCGGGCGAGCGAGCGCAAGCTCGCGACCAGCTCGAAGAACATGTTCGACCAAGAGCCCACCGAACTCCAGCCGATCCCGACGTTCCGGGCCTCCGATGAGGAACCGATGCCCGCGGGCCAGTTCGTCCCGGTCACGATCCCCCTGTACTTCGAGGGTCACGCCTACCGCGCAGGCTCGCGCATCCGGGTGACGATCGCCGCACCGAACGGCACACAGCCAATCTGGTCGTTCAGTCAGACCGAACCGGAAAACGCCACCGCGACGGAGTCGATCGCCTTCTCGCCGAGCATGCCGTCGAGCCTCACGCTGCCGATCGTGCCGGGAGTCGGCGTGCCGACCGCGCTGCCCGCGTGCCCGAGCCTGCGCAACGAGCCCTGCCGCACCTACCAGCCGTTCGTGAACGACGGCAGTTGAGGGCGGGGTTAGCCGCCATCTAGCAGCCCTCACCCCCCATCCGCGAGCAGCTCCAGCCGTGGCCCGTGCACGCCGTCGGCGGACACGAACCTCGCGGTCGCGGGGTTGAGGACGAACTCGAGCACCTCGCCAAGCTCGTCGCGCACCTCCAGACGCCGGCCCTCGTCGTGCACCGCGAGCACGGTGCCGTGCTCGAAGCCGCCGCCGAAGTGCGCGATCCGAGCCCGCGCACCGATGCGAGGCAGGGGTCGTGAGGGACCGAGCACGCCTCGATGCTACGTCACGAGCGCCAGCGCAGACGGGGGCGGCGACCGATACCTTGCGGGGCATGCGCCGCACAAAGATCGTCGCCACCATCGGCCCCGCCTCGCGCGAGCCGGCCACGCTCGTAAGCATGATCGAGGCGGGGATGGATGTCGCGAGGCTGAACTACTCGCACGGAACCCTCGAGGAGCACGCAGAGACGGTTCGTCGCGTGCGCGATGCGGCCGGGCGGGTCGGCCGGCCCGTGGCGATCCTGCAGGACCTCCCCGGCCCGAAGCTGCGTATCGGTCCGTTGCACGAGGACGTCGTCGAGCTCACACCCGGTGAGCGGCTGACGTTCACCTGTGGCGATGGCGAGCGCCCGGGCGACGCGCGCGACATGAGCATCTCCTGGGCAGGGCTGCCCGACGCGGTGGAAGCGAACTCGATCCTGTACCTGGCGGACGGCTCGGTTCGCCTGCGCGTGGTCGACGTGCGCGCCGCGGACTGCGAGGTCGACGTCGAGATCGAGGTGGGCGGCGCGGTGGCCTCGCGTCAGGGCCTGAACATCCCCGGCCCGGTCGCGTCGCTGCCGGCGGTCCCCGAGGAGGACCTGCACCTGCTCCGTCACGGCGAGTCGATCGGCGTTGACATCGTCGCGCTGTCGTTCGTGCAGACTCCCGCCGACGTTGAATTCGTGCGCGAGCACACGCGTCTGCCGTTGATCGCCAAGATCGAGAAGCCGCAAGCGGTGGAGCGCGCCGCGGAGATATTCGAGGCAGCCGACTACGTGATGGTCGCGCGCGGCGATCTCGGCATCGAGCTGCCGATCGCGCAGGTGCCGGTCGTGCAGAAGCAGCTGCTCGAGCTGGCCGGCTCGATGGCCGTGCCATCGATCACCGCGACGCAGATGCTCGACTCGATGGTCAGCTCCGCGCGCCCCACGCGCGCGGAGGTCGCCGACGTCGCGAACGCGATCCTCGACGGCACCGACGCGGTAATGCTCTCGCAGGAGACGGCGGTCGGCGCCTACCCGGTCGGCGCGGTCGAGATGATGGCGGCGGTCGCCGTGCAGGCGGAGTCGATCGCACCGTACGAGCGCTGGAACCAATCGCGCGTGCGCCGCACGCACTCCGACCCCGCGTACACGATCGCGCACAACCTCTGTGACGCCGCGCGCGAGCTGCGCCTGGACGCGCTCGTGATCCCGACGCTCTCCGGGCGCTCCGCGCGGCTCGTGTCGGCGCATCGCCCGACGGTGCCGATCTACGCGCTGTCGCCGGGCAAAGAGACGGTCAGGCGCTGCTGCTTGATGTGGGGCGTGCAGGCGGCGTCGATGCCACGCCACGAGACCACCGAGGCGCTGATCGCCGACGCGGCGCGGCGCGTGGTCGAGCTCGGCTGGTGCGAGCGTGGCCAGCGCGTCGGGATCACCGCCGGGCTGCCCTCAGGCCGCCCCGGGACAACGAGCCTGTTTCAGATCCAGGTGCTGTGATCAAAGCCGTCGAGGGTGAGAACGCAGACGCGTTGGTGATCTTCGGCATCACCGGTGACCTGGCGAAGGTGATGACGTTCCGCTCGCTCTACCGCCTGGAGCAGCGGGGCCTGTTGGACTGCCCGATCGTGGGCGTCGCGAGCGATGACTGGAGCGTCGAGCGTCTGCGCGAGCACGCGCGCGAATGCATCGAAGCCCTGGGCGAACAACTGGACGCCGACGTGTTCGCCCGCTTCGCCGCGCGGCTGTCATACGTCAGCGGCGACTTCACCGACGCGGCGACCTACAAGCGCGTGGCAAGCGCCCTCGGCAACGCTCACGGTCCCGTGTTCTATCTGGAGATCCCGCCGTTCCTGTTCGGTCCCGTGATCAAGGAACTGGCCGCTGCAGGCTTGACGAAGGCCGCTCGTGTGGTTGTCGAGAAGCCGTTCGGCCACGATCTCGCCTCCGCGCGCGCCCTCGCCGCCGAAATTCACAAATACATCGAGGAGCCTCAGCTGTATCGGATCGACCACTTCCTCGGCAAGATGGGGACCGACGAGCTCCTGTACCTGCGTTTCGCGAACACGATGATCGAGCCGGTGTGGAACCGCAGCCACATCGCCTACGTGCAGATCACGATGGCCGAGCGCTTCGGCGTCGAGGACCGCGGGCACTTCTATGACCCCGTCGGCGCGCTGCGCGACGTCGTCGTCAACCATCTGATGCAGCTCGTCGCGCTCGCAGCGATGGAGGCGCCCGCGGGCAGCGACGCGGAAACGCTCCAGGACGCGAAGTTCGCCGTCTTCCGTGCGATCGCCGATGCCGACCCCGCTCACTACGTGCGCGGACAGTACGACGGCTATCTCGATATCGACGGCGTCGCGAAGGACTCGACCACAGAGACCTACGCGGCGATGCGCCTGAACATCGACAACTGGCGCTGGTCGGGCGTGCCGTGGTTCATCCGCACGGGCAAGAAGCTGCCACTGACCCAGACCGAGCTGCGCGTCGTCTTCCGCGATCCGCCGCGCCTCGGCTTCATCGAGCACGGGCACCGTCACCCCGAACCCAACCAGTTCGTCGTCAAGCTCGACCCCGCGACCGGGACGCGCCTGGTACTCGACGCCCACCGGGCGGACCTCGCCGGCCCGGAGGCGGTCAACCTCGACGTCGAGTTCGCCGAGCAGGGCGGAGAGGCGCCGACGCCATATGAGGTGCTGCTACTGGACGCGATGCGGGGCGAGAGCGCGCGCTTCACCCGCCAGGATGGTGTCGAAGAGTGCTGGCGCATCTTCGAACCGCTGCTGAAGCAGCCACCCCCGGTGCATCGCTACGCGCCTGGCTCCTGGGGTCCCGCGGCTGCGGATGACCTGGTCGCGGGATTTGGGAGCTGGCACGCCCCCTGGGTGGCGTCCTGACCCTCGCCTCGCGCGGCGCACCGCTCAGCGCAGATCGCTGACAGCCACCGCGAAGCTCGCCGCAAACCGCTCTCCCGGCGGGAGCAGACGCAAGCCGCTGGCGCTGCGCAACGCGTTGACCGGCGCGGTCATCGGCTCGAAGCAGATGAACTGTCCGGCGGTCGGCGCGAACACCTGCGCGCACGGGTAGCCCCGCAAGAACGTCAGCTCGATCCGCCGCTGGGCTCCACAGACGCTGAAGCGGGCGGGCTGCTCCACCGCGTCGAAGCCGTCGTCGAACTCCCGCCCGTCGAGCTCGAAGCGCTCGGCGCTCACCGCCTGCGAGGCGCCCGTCGGGATCTGATCGGCATCGAGCGCGAGCGAGCGCATTGCCGGAAGCTCGACCAGCCAGCGCTCGCGCTCGCCCCCCGGTGGCGAGAGATATGGGTGAAAGCCGAACGACAGCGGAACGACATCGGCGGCATATGCGTGCACGGTCAGCTCGATCTCCAGGCGCCCGTCGCGCAGGCGCGCACGAAACTGAAGCTCGTGGCGAAACGGGAACACCTCGAACAGCTGCGGTGCCGACTCGTTCCAGCTCAGCCGCGCGAGCAGCGCGGAGCCGTCGCGATCGACCTCGTCCGTGACCTCCCAAACCTGGCGCCCGCCGATGATGCCGTGTATCGGCAGACCGTTGCCGTCGAGCTTCACCCGGTCGGCGTCGTGGGGGACGCGAACGCTGCGCCCGGCAGCGGTGTAGTCGAAGCCGGCGAGCCGGTTCGCCCACGGATACAGCAGCGGGATACCCATCGTCTTGCCGCTGCGTGCGTACGCCTCGACGCCGGCGTTCTGCGCGAGCAACTCCTCGCCGCGGTGGCGCAAAGAGCAACAGAGCATGCCCGCCGCGGGGACGAACTCCGCCTCGAGCTGGGCCTCCTCGTCGCGCAGGCCGATGCTCTGCAGCGAGTCTTCGCTCATCGGCGCTTGTGGGAGGAGCTGGGGTGGGGACGCATCGGCTGGGGGACCAACCCTAGCGCCCGTGTGCGACGATCAGCACGCTGAAGTCCGCCAGTGCAACCAGAGGAGGATGGCCGTGCCGCCCAAGCCCCAGAGCGCCGATGAGCGTCCAGAGCTCAAGCAAACCGAGCTCACTCGCGGGCAGATAGAGAAACTCGAGGACATCTACGGCAACCGCTACCGGCTCGAGGCCGCCCCCGACCACAAACTGCCGCAGATGGGCATGAGCGCCACCGAAGCGAAGGGCCTGATCGAACAGGAGACCGTGCTCGACGGGCTGCCGATGCGCAACCTCGCGACCTTCGTGACGACGTGGATGGAGCCCGAGGCAGAGGACGTGATCCAGCAATCGCTGCGCGTGAACTTCATCGACCACGCCGAGTACCCGCAGTCGGCGGAGATCGAGCAGCGCTGCATCCGTATGCTCGCCGACCTCTTCAACGCGCCCGGCGAGACCACCGGCGCGCGTACACAGGGATCCTCTGAGGCGATCATGCTGGGCGCGCTGTCGCTGAAGTGGAAGTGGCGCGCGCGCCGCGAAGCGGCCGGGAAGGGAACCGAGCGCCCCAACCTCGTGTTCGGTGGCGACGTGCACGTCGTGTGGGAGAAGTTCTGCCGCTACTTCGACGTCGAGCCACGGATCGTGCCGCTGAAGCCCGACAAGTACACGATCGGAGCGGAGGACGTCGAGCCGCACATCGACGAGAACACGATCGGCGTCGCGGCCGTGCTGGGCACGACCTTCACCGGCCACGCCGATGACATCCGCGGGATCAACGACTTCCTCGTCGGGCTCAAGAACGAGAAGGGCTTGGACGTGCCGTTGCACGTCGACGCCGCCAGTGGCGGCTTCGTGTGGCCGTTCCTCTACCCCCACTCCGAGTGGGACTTCCGCCTCGAGCAGGTGCGTTCGATCAACGTCTCGGGGCACAAGTTCGGGCTCGTCTACCCGGGCATCGGCTGGCTCGTGTTCAGGGAGACGAGCGACCTGCCCGAGGATCTCGTGTTCTACGAGAACTACCTCGGCAAGCGCGACGCGACATTCACGCTGAACTTCTCGACGGGCTCGGCGATGGTGCTCGCCCAGTACTACAACTTCGCGCGCCTCGGGCACGCCGGCTACCGCTACATGATGGAGACGATGAAGTACAACGCGCGCACGCTCGCGAAAGAGATCACGGCGTGTGACCTCGAGGTGATCGGCAGCGAGCAGGACGAGCAACTGCCGCTCGTCGCGTTCAAACTGGCCGGCGAGCACCCCTACGACGAGTTCGACGTATCTGCTCAGCTGGCCGCCGGTCGCGGCTGGATGGTCCCCGCCTACACGCTGCCGCCGAACGCGGAACACATCAAGATCATGCGCGTGCTCGTCAAGCAGACCCTCGGCCAGTCGCTGACGAGGACGCTCGGCCAGGACATCGCGCACGCATGCGCGATCCTCGACGCGAAGGGCGGCGGCGTGCACCCCGCCGAGCGCAAGCGTGTGAAGACCAACACCGGCTTCTGAGCGGCTGACTCCCGGCGCCGCCCCTCAGCCGCGCGCGGCGACGCCGCTGCGCCCGTAGAAGGCGGCCTCCTCGCGACCCAGCTCGCTCACCGGATCGTCGCCGTACATCCACTCGCGAGCGATCCTGTGCCAGTTCGCGCGAGCGCGCAGCTGTGAGAGCACGGCGAGCGTCAGCATCTCCATACGCCTGGCAAACAGGTGCTCGGGGCGCATCGTCTGGTGGCGCATCTCCTTGAAGTGACTCGAGCGCGGGTCCGAGCTCTCGATCATCACCTGCGTGGCGACCTCGGGTGCGAGCGCCACCACTTCGTCGGCCGTCGTGTACCACCAGATCGCATCCCTCACGAACGCCAGCAGGTTATCGGGGTCGACCCGCTCGGGTTCGGGCAGGAAGCCGGAGGTCGCGAGCAGCGCGTGCAGCGCGGCCGCATCGCCCTCCGTCACGGCTCTCTGCGCGGCCAGCTCGAGCTCGACCGCCTCCGCCTCGATGCGCTTGAACAGGCCGAAATCCAGGAACGCCACGCGCCCGTCGTCGAGCAGCAGGAAGTTCCCGGGGTGGGGGTCACCGGAGAACTGGCGATGGCGATACAGGCAGCCGAGAAAGAAGCGAAAGATGATCTCCCCGATGCGGTCGCGCTCGGCCTGCGGACGGCTCTTGAGCTCCTCGAAGCCGATACCGCGCACGAACTCGCTCACGAGCACGCGCTCGCGCGAGAGCGAGCTGACGACGTCCGGGACGCAGATGAAGGGGTGCCCGGCGAAGATACGCGCCAGCGAGCGCTGGTTCTGTGCCTCGAGCTCGTAGTCGAGCTCCTCGACGATTCGCTCCTTGATCTCCTCGGCGATCTCCTTCACGTCGAGTGCCGGGGTCATGCGCTTGAGCAGCCGCAGGATCATGTCCAGGTTCTGCAATCCGCCCTCACCGCGCTGGCGACGCCGGGATACTGGACCTTGACCGCGACCTCGCGACCGTCCTTGAGCGTCGCCCTGTAGACCTGTCCGATCGACGCCGCCGCAATCGGCTCCTCATCAAAGGACTCGAATAGCTCCGAGATCGGCTCTTCCAGTTCCTCCTCGATCACGCGACGCATCTGCTTGAAGGACACGCTCGGAGCGGCGTCCCGCAGCTTTGCGAGCTCGCGCTGGAACTCTTCGCGGTGCTCCTCCGCCACCAGCCCCACATCGAGGAACGACATCACCTGCCCGAGCTTCATCGCGGCGCCCTTCATCGTGCCGAGCACCGCCACGATCTGCTTCGCGGTCTCCAGCTGGCGGCGGGCGCTCGCCTCCTCGGCGGCCTCCTCGCCGCGCGTCACGTTGGCCGCGCGTGTGCCGAACTGCTTGACCGCCTCGCTCGCCGCTAGCGTCGCGACGGTCGCCGTTCGGCGCGCGCGGGACGTGGGGATCTTCTCGTTCTCGCGCGCCACGCCCTGCATGCTAGGAGCTACAGGCAGGCGGCGAGGCGCGGCGGGCGCGAGCTAGGAGGCGCGTTGCACCTTCGAGCCGGGGACGATGTCGTCCGAGCCGTCCTGCCAACGCACCCACGCCTTCGTGCCTCCGTCGTAGTCGGCGCCCAGCAGCACGAGCACAGCCGGCTCACCGAGCGCCGTGCACGCTTGCGAGCCTTCGGGATCGAGGCCGCGCCACACGCGGATGAACGCGTTCGAGTCCCACTCGCGCGCAACCGAGGTCTCCTCGGAGTGCCCCGGGTAGATGACCGTGTCGGGCGGCAGCTCCATCAGCGTGCCCATGATCGAGTCCCGCAGGTCGGTGTAGGTCGTGTGACCAGGCGCCCTGACGCCGCCGACCGAGTTCTTGAAGAGCGTGTCACCGGTGAAGACGACGAGCCCAGCGCCGGCGAGGCCTCCCGGCGCGGCGCTTTTCGCAGGACGCGCGCCGGTGCCAACCTCGGTGGCGGGCACCGGACGCTCGGCGACGACGAACGACAGCATCCCGCCCGTGTGCCCGGGCGTGTGCAGCGGGCGCACCTCGAGCGCACCAAAGCGCAGCGTCTGGCCGGCCTCGATCGGCGTGACGCGGCTGCTCTCACGCGCCTGCGCGTCCTCGCTGCCAGCGGCGGCGAGCGTCTGCTCGAACAGCCCGCGCTCGCGCTCGCTGATCTGGACCTCGAGCCCCGGCCAGCGTTCGCGCAGCTTCGCGACGTCGCTGACGTGATCGAAGTGATGATGGGTCAGCAGCACGTGCGTCGGCTCCAGCCCGAGACGCTCAGCGGCCTCGATCAGCGGCTCGACCGGGCCGCCGGCATCGATGAAGAACGCCGGCCCTCCCTCGCCGTCGGCAACGAGGTAGGTGTTCGAGAGGAACTGCGGGTGACTGGCGCGCTCGACGAGCATCGCGCCATCCTTGCACGAATCCGTCAGCTTGCGTTCGGGAGCAGCTCGGCCTCGCCGCCACCCTCAGCGGGCGCCACGTCGCCCACGAGCAGCCGGCTCAGCTCGTTCAGGTAGCGCTCGTCGCCGACGTCCCCGCGCCAGTCGAGCACAGGCACAGACGCGGCGCACGCTGCGACGCGCAGCCGCGCCTGCTCGAGCGTCGGCGCGGTGCTCGCCAGTGCCACCGCACGCGACGTGCCGACCGTCCTGTAGGTGTCCGGCGCCGTTTGGATCGCCGAGGAGAAGAAGACGCGACAGCCGTCGGCTTCGATCCGCTCCTGCTCGAGTGTGAACTCGTACGTGCGCGCAGGGGCCGTGGCGCCCGAGCCGGGCGCCAGCGCGTAGTCGGGTGAGACGAGATAGAGCACTACCGACGCCTGATCGCGCAGGGCCACGTCGCCGGGCGTCAGCGAGGTTGCGCAGATGCGCTCCATCAACTCCGGCCAGCTCCCGTCGAAGAGGCTCATGATGTTCATGCACTCGGGGTCGCCGAAGCGAGCGTTGAACTCGATCACCTTGACGCCGTCGGCGGTCGCGAAGAAGCCGCTGTTCATGATCCCGCTGAAGTGGCGCCCCTGCTGAGCGAGCCGCTCGATCACGCGCTCGATGATCGAGCACGCTTCCTCGTAGTGGGCCACCGTCATGAACGGCAACGTCGCGCTGGGCATCGACAGGGAGCCCATGCCGCCGGTGCCCGGGCCCTCGTCTCCGTCGTAGCGGAACGGGTAGTCGTAGGTGGACGGCGGAAACATCACCGTGCTGCCATCGCTGATCGCCTGAATCGTGAACTCCGCACCGACGATCTTCTCCTCGATCAGCACTGACTCGCCCTCCCGGACGCGCGCGAGCAGACTGCGCGCGTAGCCGGCCGCCTGCTCGTGATCATCGAGGTGCGGGCCCATCACCTTGACGCCCTTGCCGCCGGTCAGGCCCGAGGGCTTGACCGCGACGGGGGTCGAGCCGAAGGCGGCAATCGCCTCGTCGACCTCGTGTGCGTCGCGGACCACACGCAGCTTCGGCGCGGCCCCGGGGGCCACTTCGCTCAGCAGCGAACGCGCGAATGCCTTGTTCCACTCGATCTCAGCGCCGGCAGCGGTCGGGCCAACCGTGCGGGTCCCCTGCGCCAGGAGCGCGTCAACCACCCCGGCTGCCAGGGGTTCGTCGGCGCTGACCATCGCGATATCGATCTCCTGCGAGCGAGCAAAGGCGGCGACCGCACGTGCGTCGCAGACGTCGCCGACGAGATGACTGCCACCTGAGGCCGCCGCGTGGCGAACGATCGACGGGTTCTCGTGGCCGACGAAAGCGTGCAGCTCGCTGTGCTCGGCCATGGCGCACGCGAGCGCGCTCTCACGCCCGCCGTGTCCGACGATCAGGGTTCGCACGCCGCCAGTGTAGAGGGCCGCCAGTTGGCGACTCGCGCCGTGCTCTGATCGCGGCCGCAAGGCCCGGCGGCAGCTACGCTATTCGACCGAGCCAGGTGGATCGTGAAGCTCTGGACCGTCATCGCCGTGACATTCACCGCCGGGGCCGCCGTGACCGCCGCGCTGCTCTACGGCCTAAAGGCATATTCGGCCCCCGCAGCGCACTCCGTCACGATCGCGCAGGCACCGGCGCCGTCAGCGACCCCGGCGCAGACGCTGCTCGACGAAGCGGCCCGTGCGCGGGCGGCCAAGCAAGCCGCTCAGCTGGCGAAGGCGCGTGAGAAGCAATCGCTGCTGGAGCGACGCGCCGCCGCAAAGGCGAGCAAGGCGAAGAGCAGAGCCGCGAAGAACCGCACGCACGCGACGAAGCATGCTGCCAAGCGCAGCCGGACTGCGAGCAGGCGCGCCGCGAACGCGAGGCCTGCGACCAAGGCCAAGCCACACGCCCGCTCAAATGCCAGGAGCGAACGAGCAAGCAGGCTCAAGACGAAGCGCAAGAGCGAACGACCGAAGCGAGTGCATGCCGCCAAGCCAAAGCACAGCGCCGGCGCACACCCGAGGACGGGTCGGGGGCCGCGCGCTCGTGAAACCGCGGCCGAACGGCGCGCGCGCAAGCACTTCAAAGACGAAGTCGTCCGCGAAGAAGCACGCGGACAGGGTGGTTGAGCGCCGCGTGGCCGTGCGCCTCAGCGCCTCCATGGCATTACCACGAACTCCCAGAAGAACCCGAGGAAGAAGCACACCCACGCCACATCACCGAGCACCAACATCCCCACTGCTTTTCCCCCATCGGCGCAAGCGGAAACCCCGCGACCACAAGTGCGCTTGCGTGTGCCGGGCGTAGACTGCACGCCGTGGCCCTGATTCACACCTGCTATCGCATCACCGATATCGATCGTTCGGTGGCGTTCTACAAGGCCCTCGGCTTCGAGGAGATCGGGCGCATACCGATCAAAGAAGAGGCCGTCAACGTGTTCATGAATCAGCCTGGCGACGGCGACATGCCGCGCCTGGAGCTGACCTACAACTTCGATGTCGACTCCTACGAGATCGGCACGGGATACGGCCACATCGCGATCACCGCCGACGACCTCGACGCGACGCTCACGGAGCTCGCCAAGCTGGGCATCGAACCCGAGAAGCCCCCCTATTCGGTGCGCGAGGGCGGCTCGCGGCTGTGCTTCGTCAAAGACCCGGATGGTTATCGCGTCGAGCTGATCGAGACGGCGTAGAGCCTCGATTGCGCCCGGGTCCGTAAGACCGCATCCCAGACCTGACGTTCGAGTAGGGTCAGGCGTCAACCACGCCAGCCGAAGGAGAGCCGTGAGCGATCAGAACGTCGAGTGGGTCAAGGGGATCTACGACGCATTCAGCCAGGGCGACATCCCAACCGTGCTCGGAGCGTTCGCTGACGACGTTGAATGGTTCGAGGCCGAGGGCATGCCGTACGGGGGCCTTTACCGCAGCGGCGAGGCGGTGCTGCAGAACGTCTTTGGCCCGATCGCAGCGGACCTCGAGGGCTTCGCGGTCACGCCCGAGGAATACATCGGATCGGGCGAAGCCGTCGCGGCGATCGTCCGCTACACGGGCACCGGCAAGGCGACCGGCAAGACCCTGGACCTGCCGGCGGTCCACGTCTGGGAGCTCCGCGACGGCAAGCTGGCGCGCTTCCGCCAGTTCATCGACACGGTCAAGTTCGCAGAGGTCGTCCCGGCGGCCTGACCTCCCGCTGGGAGCGTGACCTCGCCTGACGTCGGGATCGAGGGAGTCCTCGGAATCGCCGGCGAGCGAGACCGGTCTCCACGAACCGTGGTCGAGGTCCGTGGCTAAAGTCGCCCAACCCGGGTAGTAGAGGGTCAGGTAAAGCGCGCCCCGAGCCTCGCTCGGAGGCCGATCGCAAGGAGACAGATATGCAACCGATCCATCGCGGGCCGGGCGTGCACGCGCGCCGCCCCAAGCAAAAAGCTCGTCTTCACCTGATCACAGCTCTGCTCGTGGCGATGGGCGCCCTCGCGGCCGTACTGCCATCGCTCGCAAGCGCCGCAGGCGCCTCCTATGTGGCAATGGGCGACTCCTACACGTCCGCTCCGGGCGTGCTCCCGGTGTCGCCGACCGCACCGGCGGAATGCGGCCAGTCGGCCGCCAACTATCCTCACCTGGTTGCCGGCGCGCTCGGACTGTCGCTGACGGATGTCAGCTGTGCCGGCGCGAAGACGGAAAACTTCACGGTCGCCCAGTACCCGGCGCAGCCACCCCAGTTCAACGCGCTGTCGGCGTCCACCGACGTCGTCACGGTCGGCATGGGCGGCAACGACAACAACCTGTTCGGGACGCTCGTCGAGGGCTGCACGGCGCTCGACCTCGGCAAGCCCAACAAGGGCGCCCCGTGCCAGAAGGCCTACGAAAGCTTCGTCAACAAGAGCTTCGCAGCCGAGCACGGACCAC
Source organism: uncultured Solirubrobacteraceae bacterium (assembly GCA_963759265.1). Lineage (GTDB taxonomy): Bacteria > Actinomycetota > Thermoleophilia > Solirubrobacterales > Solirubrobacteraceae > Palsa-744. The sequence goes on along the minus strand of CAVWYR010000001.1, from coordinate 1,448,568 downwards.
AGGAAGCAGCGCTCGCCGAGATCCACAAGCTCGCCCCGAAAGCCAAGGTGTTCATCGTCGGCTATCCAGAAATCACACCGAATCGCGGCTACTGCCCGACGGCGATCCCATGGACGACCGGCGACATGTACTGGTTTCACCGCGACGTGCAGCGCCGTGGCGACGAGTCGCTGAGCCTGGAGGCGCACAAGTATCACGACTACTTCGTCGATACGTTCGCGCAGAGCAGCGGCCACAACGCATGCGAGCCCGTCGGCACCCGCTGGATCGAACCGCTGCTCGGCTCGCTCACCGGCGTCCCCGTTCATCCCAACGCGATGGGCGAGGAACACGACGCGCTCGAGGTCGAGCGGGTGATGCGCGAGCACGGCATCGCCTAGCGGGGCTGGAGAAACGACAAGTTAGTTATTTTCCAGACCTGGTGGCCTACGACGAGGATTTAGCCAACCGCATCCGTGAGCTGATCGCCTGCGAGGACGGCGTCGCAGAGCAGCGCATGTTCGGCGGATTGGCTTTCCTCGTCGGTGGCCGCATGTCGGTCGCCGTCAGCCGCAGCGGCGGCCTGCTGCTGCGCTGCGAGCCGGAAGAGACCGAGGCGCTGCTGGCCAAGCCCCACACAGCTCCGTTTGAGATGCGCGGCCGGCAGATGAGCGGGTGGCTGCGCGTGCATGCCGAGGGGCTGGGCACGAAGCGCCAACTCGAACGCTGGGTTGAGCGCGGCGTGGGCTACGCCCGCTCGCTGCCCCCGAAGCGCTGACGGCGGCCTCAGGCCGGTGCGCGCAACGCAGCGAGCGCCCGGCTGACGCGCAGCAGCTCGTCGAGCATCGGCCTGACGGACTGCTCGAGCGTCTCGTCGGGCACGAACTCGCCCTCGTCGTCGATGAAGCGAGCGACGTACGTGATCGTGACCGCCTCGAACAGCGGCGTCATCTTCAGGGTGGTGACCACCTGCTTGAGCATCTGCACCGCACGCGTACCGCCCGCGACTCCTCCGTAGGAGACGAAGCCGACGGGCTTGTACTGCCACTCGCTGTGGAGGAAGTCGATCGCGTTCTTCAACGGAGCGGTGAGGCCGTAGTTGTACTCGGGTGTCACGAATACGAACGCGTCGGCGGCCTGCACCGCCGCGCTCCAGTCCTTCGTGTGCTGGTGGGTGTACTGCGCGAGGCGGGGGTGGTTCGGCTCGTCCATGAACGGCAGCTTGCGCTCGAGCAGGTCGACGACTTCGACCTCGAACGCTCCGTGCGCGCGCGCCTGCGCCTCGAACCAGCGAGCAACCGGCAGGCCGACGCGGCCGGGGCGGGTGCTGGCGATGATGATCTGAAGTCGCGGCATCTGCCCGTGCTTGCGCTCGCGCGCTCAGGAGAGCACCCGTCCGCGGAACCTGCGCAGCCCGAGCGTGAGGAACGTCGCGCAGAAGCCGAACAGCACCGGGTAGACAACGTACAGGGGCATGTGCGAGGCGTGTGTGAGGCCGGCGCGCAGGCCCTCGTTGACGTAGATCAGAGGGTTGATGAGGACGATGATCTGCAGCCAGTGCACGCCGTCCACCTGCACCGGCGCCAGCCGCGTCCACTGGTAGTAGGTGCCGCCGAGGAAGGTCAGCGGCAGCACGACAAAGCCGAACATCAAGCTCATGTTGCGCGCTTCGAATGTCGTGCCCAGCAGCAGCCCGAGCGAGGTCATCGTCACGCACGCGAGCGGGATCAGCGTGAGCACGATCGCCCAGTTGACGCTCAGGTGAAGCTCGACGCCCGGTGCGTGGACGACGGCCGCGATCGGGAAGACGATCACCGCCGCCAGCACGCCCTGCGCAGCGCCGGAGAGGACCTTCGAGGCGGCGACGAGCCAGATCGGGCACGGCGCCTGAACGCGATCCTCGATCTCTCGGGTGTAGCCGAACTCGGTGGCAAGCTGCATCGCCACCGCCTGGATCCCCTGGAACATGATCGAGATCCCGACCACGCCGGGAACCAGCACCGTGGCAAACGCCGACTCGGCGGCCTTGCTCGTGCCTCCACCGATGCCCTGACCGATCGTCGGGAACACATACAGGAACACGAACACGAGCAGGAACGGCTGGATCAGCGTACGGATGACGAACTCGACGGAGTGCTTGCGCAGGACCACCAGGTCGCGCAGGATCAGCGCCCACAGCGCGATGCGGCTCGCCGTCAGGACCGAGCGCGGGGGCTTGATCGCGATCCGGTCGCGCTCGCCCTGCGAGGGCAGCGCCGGCGCGCTCGCGGTGGCGGCCATTACTCGCGCAGCTCCTTGCCGGTGAGGCTGATGAAGACGGTTTCGAGGCTCGGCTCGGAGACCGACAGATCGATCACGTCAAAGCCGCCACCCTCGGCGGCGGCCACCACCCGCTGCACGAGCCGTTCGGCGTCCTTGACGTGCAGCTCGACACCGCCGTCGAGCGGGCGCGTGCGCGTGACCTCGCTCAGCTCCCGCGCGAGGCGTGCCGCCAACGCATCCACATCCCCGTTCGCCTTGACGGTCACGATCGTGTCGGCCCCGACAGAGCGCTTCAGCGCCTCCGGCGTGTCGAGCGCGAGGATCCTGCCGTGGTCCATGATCGCGACGCGGCTGCAGAGCTCATCGGCCTCCTCCATGTAGTGAGTCGTGAGCAGCACCGTCTGGCCTTCGTCGTTGAGCTCGCCGAGGATCTCCCACAGCGCGAGCCGACTCTGGGGGTCAAGGCCGGCAGTCGGCTCGTCGAGGAACAGCACGGCCGGGCGGTGAAAGATCGCGCGCGCCATCATCAGGCGTTGGGCCATGCCGCCCGAGAGCGCGAACACGGAGGCCTTCGCCCACTTCGCGAGCTGAAACTGCTCGAGCAGCCTATCGGCGATCTGACGGGACTCCGAGGCCGAGATCCCAAATAGGCGTCCGTGGAAATAGAGGTTCTCCCACACGTTCAGCTGACGGTCCAGCGTGTTCTGCTGGGAGACGATCCCAAGCAGTTGCTTTGCGAGCGCCGGATGGGCGATCACATCGATCCCGCCGACGTACGCCGACCCCGAGCTCGGGACCACGCGTGTCGTGAGCATCCCCGCGGTGGTCGTCTTGCCGGCCCCGTTGGGGCCGAGCAGCCCGAATATCTCACCCGCGCGAACGCTGAGATCGAGCTTGTCGACAGCAGCGAAGTCAGTGCCGGGGTAGACCTTGCTCAGCGCGATCGTGCGGATGACCTCGCCGCCGTCGAGGTCGGCGCCCGCGCCCGTCGATCGCGCCGGGGCTGGCTGGGAGGTCTGCTGCGATCCGGTGCCGGGCATCGCCAACAATCTATAGCGGCTCGCGCTACGCTCCCAGCAGCGATGACGGACACGGGCAAGATCGCCAAGAACCTCGAGCGCTTCGTCCAGGCGGTCGGTGCGCACGACCGCGAAAACCCCACCCACACGGCCTACGGCATCGGCCTCGCGCATTTCGACATGGAGCGCCTCGGGCTCGAGGAGGGAGAGGCGATCCTCCCCGGCATCACGATCCACGCCGACAGCGGCGTCACTGGCAACTTCCGCGTGCTCTGCGACGGCGATCACGACGAGGAGCTGACCGAGGCTGAGGAGCAGGCGGTCGAGGCGATCGCCTCGCAATCGATCCCGGTGTTCTCGCCGGGGCGCTCGCCATTCGAAGAAAGCTAGCTGCGCGGATCTTGGACGTCCGGCCAAGGCCGGCCCTGCGCCACACGCGCAGACTGACGGCAAGTGGCCGCGGGGGTAGGAGTCCAAGCTCAAGATTCAGACGGCTGCCGCGACTGGGTCGGCCACGTGATCGTCTGCGGGCTCAACGCGGTCGGCCTGCGGACCGTCGAGCAGCTTCACCTCGCGGGCGCGCGCGTGGTGGTGCTCGACGATGCCCCCGAGGAGCGGCTCGTGCGCATCGTGCGTGGCTGGGGGATCCCGCAGCTGCCCCGCGGTGGACATCTGAGCGACCCCCTCTACGACGCCGGCATCCTCGGCGCCTCCGCGGTCGTGTGCGCGGAGCACACGGATCTGCGCACGCTCGAGACGGTGCTGCAGATCCGCGATCTGCGTCCCGACGTACGCGTCGTCGCCGACCTCGACAACCCATCCGTCGCGCATGCGCTCGAGGGCGTGCTCGGCTCGGTCGGCGTGCTCGACGTGGCGGCGCTGTTCGCCCCGGCCGTGATCGAAACATGTCTCGACCGACGCGCGCGCGAGCTCGTTCTCGGCGATACCGCGTTCATCGCCGCCGAGGTTCAAGCGCCGAGGAACGCGACGCTGCGCGAGCTCTACGGGAGCCTCGCGCCAATCGGAGTGGTCAGCGAGGCCGACGACCGCCTGATCGCCTGCCCGGGACGCGATCAGCCGGTGTGTGTCGGCGACCGAGTCACGCTGATGGGGACCCCCGCCGAGCTCGAGGCGGCGGGACTCGGGCAACGACAGGCCGACGTCAGCCGCGTCTCTGAGACGAGCGCGCGCTTGCGCGCGTTCGCCAAGCGAAGCTCCGGAGCGATCCTCGGCGTCGTCGACCGCCCCGTGCGGATAGCGCTCGTGCTCGGCCTCGTGCTGACGATCGTCTCCACGGTGGTGCTGCATCTTGGCTACAACCAGGCCTCCGAAGGCCATCCGCACTCGCACCTGTCGATCCTGAACTCCGTCTACTTCACGGTCGAGACGGTCGCGACGGTCGGTTTCGGCGACTTCAACTTCTCGCAGCAGTCGACGTCGATGGAGGTGTTTGGGATCTTGCTGATCCTCGCCGGCACGACGTTGATCAGCACCCTGTTCGCGCTGCTCACGAACGCGCTCGTCAGCCGGCGGATCGCCCAATCGCTCGGCGGTGGGCGCATCCCCGGAATGCGCGGGCACGTCGTCCTCGTCGGCCTCGGCGCGGTCGGCATGAAGGTGCTCGAAGGCCTGCTCGCGGCCGGACAGGAGGTGGTCGTGATCGAGCGCATGGCGAGCAACCGCTACCTCAGCGAGGCACGCGCCCTGGAAGCGCCGCTCGTGCTCGGGGATGCGACGATGACGCGCACGCTCGACGCGGTCAATCTCTCCAGCGCGGCGGCCGTCGCGATCCTCACGTCCGACGATCTCACGAACATCGAGACCGGGCTCGCCGTACGCGACCGACTCGGCGAGCGCTGGAGCGAGGTGCCGGTCGTGCTGAGGGTCTTCGATCGCCAGCTCGGCCACCGCCTGCAGCAGAGCTTCGGCTTTCGCCACGTGTGGTCGACATCGGCGATCGCCGCGCCGTGGTTCGTCGGCGCCGCGCTCGGCCTCGAGGTCCTGTTCACCTTCTATGTCGGCAACAACCCATTCCTGCTCGCGCGCCTGCGCGTGAGCAGGAGCGGCGGCCTCGACGGCCTGGCGATGCGCGACCTGCCGGGCACCGTCCGCGTCGTGGCGATCCGCCGCTCGGCGAGCTCAGCCGCGCTCGAGCATCCGCCGCGTCGCGACACGCGCCTGGCCCCAGGCGACGACGCCTACCTGGCGGGGCCCTACGCGGAGCTGCTGGAGGTGCTGCGCCACGACCGCGAGTCGCTCCGCGACCTCGACGGCTCGCCCTGATCAGGCAGTGACGCCACTCGCGCCCGCGCCGAGGCGGGCAACGATCATCGCGACCAGCCGTTCGATCGTCGGGCACGCGATGCCGTGCCTGGCGCCGGCGCGCAGCACCGAGCCCGGGATCGCGTCGAGCTCGGGCTCGCGCCCAGCGGCGATGTCGCGCTGCATCGAGCTGCCGAGCGTGTCGTGAGCGAGCTCGAGCTCGGAGATCGCGATCGCGGGATCGACGTCTGAGGCCCCCTCCGCCCAGCCCACCGCGCAGGCCTCCTCGATCGCACCAACGAGATCGGCGCGCAAGGCGGGCGTCGAGCGGATCTCGCCGAGCAGCTTGTCGTAGGCGCTCGTCGTGCACGCGAGCGCGTTGAGCCGCACGAGCTTCGACCACATGACCTGCGCCTCGGAGTCCAAAACCCGCACGGGCACCCCCGCAGCCGAGAGCGCGTCGGCGAGCATCTGCATCGCCGCGGAGACGGTCGGTTGATCGCTCGCCATGTCCACGAGCAGGAACGGGCTGGTGTGCACGACGACGCCCGCATGCGGCCTGTCCGCCTCGACCCTGATCGAGCCCGCTAGCACCGACTCGGCGGGAAAGCGCCTGCGCAGCACGGCGATGTGGTCGAGGCCGTTGAGCAGCGGCAGCACCACCGTCGGCTCGACCGAGATGCGCGCCAGCGACGGCTCCAGGCCAGCGGCCTTCGTCGCGACGATCAGCGCGTCGACGGGCTCGCGCAAAAGCGAGGTCGCGGGCGGGTGCGCGACAAAGTCGCCGAACATGACGCTCTGCACGCGCAAGCCGTGCTCGGCGATCGTGCCAGCGGTCGCCTCCCGCGCGACCACAACCACCTCCTCGCCTGCACGATCGAGCACGCCGGCAAGCAAGCCGCCGACGCCGCCGGGGCCGAGGATGGCGAGCTTCATCGACCGGCGAGGATCCGCGCAGACGGGTTCGTCACGCGAGCGATTATGCCCGCTAGCCTTCCGCTGGAGTGTCCGAGCGCGCAGAGCCAACCAACCGCCGACCAGAGCCAGCCGGTCTTGCTCCGGAGATCCTCGCTCGCGGACCGTGGGCGCTCGAGCGTGTGACCGCGCACTGGCAGGACACTCAGTTCGAGCCCTCCGCCGAGCAGACCGAGGCGGCGAACGCCGCGATCAGGGAGCTCCAGGAACGGGGCTCGCCGAGCCACGACGGGGTGGGCGCGCGCCTGGTCGACTTCCGCCAGGGCGAGGAGGAGATCACGATCGAGCTGCAGCCGCTGCGTTGGGCGCTGCGCCTCGTCGACGGCGACGCCTCCCAGAGCATGGCCGCGCTATGCGTGACGCGCGCGGCCGACGGACGCTGGCTGGCCGGACGACGCGCTCCCTGGGTCGCCTCGTGGGCTGGGCGCTGGGCGCTCGGTGCGGGGGGCGCCGTCGACCTCGGCGAGAACCCGACCGAAACGCTCGTGCGAGAGCTGAGCGAGGAGTGGGCGGTCTCGCCCGAGCGCGTGCGCGGCGAGGCGCTGCTGCGACTTCCGCATAGGCTCGTGATGTTCGTCGGGCAGGCATGGCTCGCCGACGGCGTCGAGGAGACGGTGGTGCCCGACCACGAGCACGACGAGTTCGCGTGGTGGCCGCGCGACATCGCGCAGTGGCCGCCCGAGGCCGGCGAGGCCCTTCCTCGCGTGGCCCAGTGGTTGTCGCAGTGACGACCGGCCCGCGCGCCGCGGCCGGGCCCCTGACGTTCACCCGCCTGAAGTGGACCTCGTTCACTCATTCCTGCGTTTACACGGCGCTGCTGATCAGCGCGTTCGCCCTCGGCAAGCCGGAACCAGTCACATTCGTGCTTGGCATGGCCCACGGGCTCTTGTGGATCTTCATGTCGCTCGCGTGCATCATGGCTGCACGCCTTCGGATCGTCTCTCTGAAGCTCGCCGTCGCGGTGGCGGTGCTCGGCGGGATCGGACCGTTCTTCGGCAGCTACCAGTTCGTCCGCGAGCAACGAGAGCGTGCCAGCGCACACGCCGCGCTAGAGTGAGAGCAATGGCAGCGGGCACCACCGCAGTGCAGACGATAGACGTCGTAACCCCCGCTGCGGGTGAGTCGGTAACCGAGGGAACGATCCTCGAATGGCGTGTGAAGGTCGGCGACTTCATCAAGGTCGACGACACGATCGTCGAGATCTCGACGGACAAGGTCGACGTCGAGCTGCCCGCGCCGGCCAGCGGCACGGTGAGCGAGCTCCTCGTCGAGGAGGGCGAGACGGTGACGGTCGGACAGGTGATCGCGCGCATCTCGATCAACGGCGGCGCACCGGCAGCCAAGCCGACCGCGGAGACCCCGCCGCCCGAGCCAGTCGAGACGACGTCGCCGCCATCAGCCTCGACGGAGCCCGACACGCCGGCGCCGGCGATGCCGCCCGAGCAAACGCCGGCGACCAACGCCACGGCAGCGCAGACGGTTGACGTCCTGACCCCGGCTGCCGGTGAGTCTGTCAGCGAGGGCACGATCCTCGAATGGCGCGTGCAGGTCGGCGACCCGATCAAGGTGGACGACACGATCGTTGAGATCTCCACCGACAAGGTCGACCTCGAGCTCCCGGCCCCGGCGACCGGCACGGTCAGCGAGATCCTGGTGGCAGAGGGCGACACGGTGACGGTCGGACAGGTGATCGCGCGCATCTCGATCAACGCGACAGCCTCATCGACGCCCACGCAGAGCGGCAGCGAGCCCGACGGCGCGAGCGCAGCAGACGGCGCGCGCGAATCGGGCGCCGCGGCGCCAAGCGCTGGCGCGCCGAGCCTGCCTGAAGGAACAAAGGTCTCCCCCGTGGCGGCACGCGCCGCCGCGGTCGAGGGCGTGGATCTGGCACGGGTGTCAGGCAGCGGGCCGGCCGGGCGAATCACGAAGTCCGACGTGGTCTCGGCCGCCAGCGGCGAGGGCGCGCCGCCGAGCACGAGTAACGGTGCGGGCGCCAACGGGCACTCCGGCCAAACCGCGAGCGAGCCGAGCTCGCAGCCGATGCGCGGCTCGGCGGCGATGCTCGTCCGCTACATGGAGGAGTCGCGCTCGATCCCGACGGCGACGAGCTTCCGCACGCTGACGGTGACGAAGCTCGACGCCCGCCGGCGCGAGCTGAAGGCGGGCCCCCGCAAGGTCTCCTTCACGCACCTGATCGCCTACGCGATCGTGCGCGCGGCCGAAGACATGCCGGTGATGGGCAACCACTTCGCCGAGGTCGACGGCAAGCCTCACCGCATCAGCGACGGGCGCGTGAGCCTCGGGCTGGCGGTGGACGTGGTGAAGAAGGACGGGTCACGCACGCTGATCGTGCCGGTGATCGTTGGCGCCGGCGAGCTGTCGTTCGACCAGTTCCTCGACGCGTATGACGCGCTCGTGGAGAAGGCGCGCACGAACACCCTCACTGCCGATGACCTCGTTGGCGCGAACGTGACCCTCACGAACCCGGGCGGCCTGGGCACGGTGGCGTCGGTTCCGCGGCTGATGCCCGGCCAGGGCACGATCGTGGCGACCGGCTCGATCGGCTACCCCGTCGGCTTCGCCAGCATCGGCGAGATGATCGGCGCGGAGAAGGTCATGACGATGACCTCGACGTACGACCACCGCGTCATCCAGGGCGCCGAGTCGGGGCGCTTCCTCGCGCGCATCGAGGAGTACCTCGAGGGTGAGCACGGCTTTTACGAGGGCGTCTTCAGCTCTTTGGGCGTGGAGCTCGGACCGCCGCCACCGCTACCGGCACCGGCCGCCGCGGCGTCCGCTGCCGCCGACGCGGCGGTCAGCGTCGAAGGTCCCTCGCCGCGGGTCGGCGGCGAAGAGATCCTGCAGGCGGTGCAGGCGGCGAGCACGTTCGTCAGCCGCGTTCGCAGCCACGGCCACCTCGCCGCTCACCTGGACCCGCTGGGCTCAGAGCCGGAGGGCGACCCGGGCCTCGACCCGGAGGCGCTCGGGCTGACTCCCGAGATCCAGGCGCGACTCCCAGCGAAGATCTTCCAGATGTACGTGCCGGGCGCGACCCTCGCAGACGCGCTGCCGCACCTGCGCGAGACCTACTGCGGCACGATTGCGTACGAGATCGAGCACATCGCCTCCCACCGCCAGCGCGTGTGGCTGCGCGAGCACATCGAGTCGGGCGCATTCCGCCACGAGCTCACCAACGACGAGCGCCGCAGGCTGCTGCGGCGCCTGGTGAAGGTCGACGCGCTCGAGCGCTTCATGCACAAGGCTTACCTGGGCCAGCACCAGTTCTCGATCGAGGGCCTGGACATGACGGTGCCGATGCTCGACGAGCTGATCCAGCTGTCGGCCGCCCACGGCGGGCAGGAGGTCGTGATCGGCATGGCCCACCGCGGCCGTCTGAACGTGCTCGCGCACAACCTCGGGCGCACCTACGACACGATCTTCGCGGAGTTCGAGGGGGCCTCGACGCTCGAGGCCGTGACGACGATCCCGCAGGGCGGCACGGGCGACGTCAAGTACCACCACGGCGCGCAGGGAACGTACAAGCTCGAGGACGGGGAGACGATCCGCGTCAACCTCGAGTCCAACCCGAGCCACCTGGAGTACGTCTCGCCGGTGGTCGAGGGCGCGACGCGCGCGGCGCAGACGACACGCAAGGGCCCGCACGCCCACCAGGACACCAACGCGGCTGTCCCGATCGTGATCCACGGCGACGCGTCGTTCCCGGCCCAGGGGGTCGTCGCGGAGACGCTCAACCTGCAGGCGCTCGACGGTTACAAGGTCGGCGGCACGGTTCATCTGATCATGAACAACCAGGTCGGCTTCACGACCGATCCCGACGACGCGCGCTCGACGCGCTGGGCCTCGGATCTCGCAAAGGGCTTCGACGTGCCGATCATCCACGTCAACGCAGATGACGTACCGGCGTGCATCAGCGCGGTGCGTCTCGCGTTCGCGTTCCGCCAGGAGTTCGGCCACGACGTGCTGATCGATCTGATCGGCTACCGCCGCTTCGGCCACAACGAGTCCGACGAGCCCGCCTACACGCAGCCGGAGATGTACGCGAAGATCAAGACCAAGAAGCGCGTGTACGAACTGTGGGCCGATCGCCTGATCGCCGAGGGCGTCGTCTCCAAAGAGGAGGTCGACCAGCAGGCGCAGGAGGTGTGGGACAACCTGACGCTCCTGCACCAGCGCCTGAAGGCGAAGATCGCAGCGGCGACCGAGGGCGACACGGAGCACAGCACCGGCGAGTACCAGCTCGACCGCTCACCCAGCCCCGACGTCGACACGGCGATCCCGGTGGCGCACCTGCGCGAGCTGGGCGAGCAGCTGCTGCGCGTGCCCGAGGGCTTCACCGTGCATCCGAAGCTCGTCAAACAGCTCGAACGCCGCCACGAGGCGCTCGCGGAGAGCAACGCCGCGGAGGCGAACATCGACTGGGCCCACGGCGAGGCGCTGGCGTTCGCGTCGCTTCTCACCGAGGGCACGCCGCTGCGCCTGACCGGACAGGACACCGAGCGCGGCACGTTCAGCCAGCGCCACATGGTCCTGCACGACGCCAAGACCGGCCAGACCGTGTGCCCGATCCAGAGCCTGCCGGACGCGCTGGCGCCGCTCGAGCTCCACAACAGCCCGCTTTCCGAGCTCGCTTGCATGGGCTTCGAGTACGGCTACAGCCAGGAGGCGCCGGAGACGCTGGTGCTGTGGGAGGCGCAGTTCGGCGACTTCGTCAACTCCGCCCAGGTGATCATCGACCAGTTCATCACCTCGGGCCTCGCGAAGTGGGGCCAGACCTCACGGCTGACGCTGCTGCTGCCCCATGGCTACGAGGGCTCGGGCCCAGAGCACTCCTCGGCACGGCTCGAGCGCTTCCTGCGGGCCGCGGCGGAGGGCAACATCCGCGTCGCGAGCCCGACGACACCGGCACAGTACTTCCACCTGCTGCGCCGTCAGGCGCGCGTAGCCAAGCAGCGCCCGCTGGTGGTGATGACCCCGAAGTCACTGCTGCGTCTACCGCAGGCGGCGAGCTCGATCGAGGACATGGCCGAGGGCACGAGCTTCCAGCCGGTGCTGGCGGAGCCGGGCGTCCAGGACGAGCAGGTGACGCGGCTCGTGTTGTGCACCGGAAAGATCTACTACGACCTCGTCGGCCACCCCGATCGCGCGGCGCATACGGGCCTTGCGGTGGCGCGCGTCGAGCTCTTGTACCCATTCCCCGAACGCCAGATCCTGGAGCTGATGGCCCGCTACCCGAACCTGCGTGAGGTGCTGTGGGTGCAGGAGGAGCCGCGCAACATGGGCGCGCGCGCACACATGTTCCCGCGCCTGATGCAGATCATGCCGGAGGCGATGCACTTCGGCTACATCGGGCGTCCCGAGCGTGCGAGCCCAGGAGAGGGCTACCCGGCCGCGCACGCCGATGAACAGAACCGCATCGTCACGACGGCGATCGACCTGCGCCAGCCGATCTCCCAGTACCCGCGCAAGACACCCGGCGAGCGCTGAGATGCGCGCCCTCTGGCGACGCTTCATGGCGATCCGTCGCCAGCGCAAGCGCAAACGCCGCGGCTATTAGGAGTTAGCGCAAGGCGGGTTGGTCAGTTCGGGTAGACGTGGTCCCGGCTGGGGGCTTCTGCGCCGCCCCATCCTCAAAGAGGCCCGGATGTCTACCGAGGGCGAGATTGCCGCACGTTGTCTGCGGCCGGCGCTCGGCCGCCGTTGTACTGTCGCCTTCGGGTCGAAGCGCTGGCCATGTCACGCCCTGTTTCGGATGCTTGACCGTGCCCGAATGTCGTGATTAAGTTAGGCGTCTCGCTGGCGGGGCCGGCTCGCCAGATACATAAGGGGAGGGGCCGCGATGGCACCGAAGGGTCGGGACGGTCGGACCACAAAGGCCACGGACGGCAGTAAAGTGCCTTTGCCCGGTAGCGAGCGGCCGCGTCCCGACACCCACAAGCTGCTCGGGCTTGTCGACGCCGACGAGGAGATCGGCGTCACGATCGTGGTCCGGCCTCGGCGGGATGGGCAAGCTCAGCCCTGCCTCGATGACTGGCAGCGGATACCGCTCGCCGAGCGGTGGTTCCCCACCCCGACCGAGTACGCCGAACGCCACGGAGCCGCCGAGGAGGATCTCGACGAGGTTGCCGCGTTCGCGGCGCGCTCGGGGCTGGGTGTGCGCGACCGTCACGTCGGGCGGCGCATGGTTACCTTGCTCGGCAGCGCGGCTCAGCTGAGCAAGGCGTTCGGAGTCAAGCTCAACCGCTACGAGGCGCCGCTTCCACGCGAGCGGCGGGCTCCACGTGACGCGGACACCGGCACACACGTGCACCACGGCTACGACGGACCGGTGCACATCCCAGCCGAGCTCGCCGGGGTGATCCAGGCAGTCGTCGGTCTCGACAACCGCCGGATCGCCACGCCCGCGGGAGGCACGGGCGATCCCTCGGGCGCCGCCTCGCGCTCGGTCGCCGCCACCGCGCAGCTCTACAACTTCCCCAACACCGGCGCGGCCGACCAGACGATCGGCGTGATCACGATGGGGGGCTCCTACGCGCATGACGACATCACCGACCACTACTTCCCCGGCCAGAGCAACGCCAGCTATCGCACGGCGCCGAGCTCGCTTAACGACATCTCCCTGACCGTCGGGACGACGACCTACGCCAACAGCGCGAGCACGGTGGCGCAGATCACCTCTGGCAACAAGAACAGCTACAACCAGGTGCTCGAGCTCTCCCAGGACATCCAGACCTCGACGACGATCGCCCAGGGCGCCAGCGTCAACGTGTACTTCACCGAGAACTCCGAGCAAGGCTGGCTCGTACTGCTCGGCCGGCTACTGCAGCCTGACGCCGAGGCCCAGCCGACGGTGGTCACATGCAGCTGGTTCGTGTGGACGAGCGATGACTCCGGCCAGATCGGCTCGCTGAGCGACGCCGGCTCGACCGTGTCGCTGATGACGGGGATGTTCCAGAGCCTGGCGAACCTCGGGGTCAACGTGTTCATCGCGCAGGGCGACTGGGGCGCGGACGACGGCGTCGCCGATGGCGACGTCCACGTGCAGTATGCCGCCAGCGATCCGTGGGTCACCTCCTGCGGGGCCACCGTGCTGAGCACGCAGACGACCGACAGCAAGGGCTTCGTCGAGTGGGCGTGGAGCGACAGCTTCAACACCGTCAGCCCGTTCGGCAGCAACAACGACTTCGGCTCGACCGGCGGTGGCGTCAGCGCCACGTTCGCCGCCCCCGCGTACCAGACGGCGGCGGGCACCACCGGAGCGACCGACTCTAAGGGCACTGCGCATAAAGGACGCGGCGTGCCCGATGTGGCGGCAATGGTCGGCTACACGGGCAGCGGCAACTACGACTGGTTCTACGCCAACGGCGTCACGTACAACTATGAGGGCACGAGCTGCGTCGCGCCTCTGATGGCTGGCCTGACGGCAGTCCTGCGCAGCGCCCTCGGTCGTGGGCTCGGTCCGCTCAACACGATTCTCTACGAGCTGCGCGACACCGCGTTCAACGACGTCACCGAGGGCAACAACGACTCGGGCGACAGCCCGGACTCGCCCTACTTCACGGCTGGCGCTGGGTGGGATGCGTGCACCGGTCTCGGCAGCCCGGATGGCACGAAGCTGCTCAACGGGATCGCAGCGCTGCTGTACACACCGAACTGGTACTTCCAGGTCAACAAGGGCTCGTTCGGGCTCGACGAGGTGAACGTCACGACCTCCTATGCGCAGGCGCTGTGGCTCGTGCTCGAGGGGTACACGCCGGCAGCGGTGAGCGCGGCGACGCTCGACCCGACCGTGGAGTCCTCGCTCGCGGGTGTCACGGTGAGCATCGGCGGCGCCCAGCCCGAGATCGCCGCTGACACGGGCACTCCGCAGCGGATCTTGTTCCCGTGTACCGTGGCGTTCGGCTCGAACGCCACCAAGACGATTGCCTTGGGCGGCGTGTTTCCCGACGTCGGCGGCGAGCCGACGACGGACACGCTGATCTCCACGGTCGAGATCGGTGACCGGATCTTTACCGCGACCGCAGATCTGGAGCTGGAGGCCGGCGCAGACCCTTACTTCGCCAACTACGACGCGACGGGCTCCAACCCGTTCTGCCTCAGCCAGGACCTACGCGTGTTCACCGTAACGCCCGGGATCAACGCGGCCCCCATCGATGGCGTTCGGCTCACCCCCTCGAGCACGAACGGCTGGGACACCGGGGCGGGGTACGTGTACATCCAGGCGCTGCTGAAGCATCTCAACAGCGTCTCCGGGGACCCATCGGCCGGCGACGCGTTCGCCAGCTTCCCCGACCAGTCGGGCGCGCTGACCGGCGACTCGTCGGTGACGCCAACGTCGATCAACCCGGCGGACGCGACCGGCACCCCATTCGCGAACTACAACTTCGCGGTGGCGCGCGTGCGGCTGAGCGGCACGCCGAACAGCTCGAGCGGCGCCAACGTGCGGGTTCTCTTCCGCCTGTTCGCCGCCGAGACCGGCGACACGGACTACCAGTCGCTCACCTACCCGGCCACGACCGACGGCGCCGGGCAGCCACTCGCCCCGGAGCTGGGCGCGGGCGAGGTAACGATCCCGTTCTTCGCGACTGGCAACTTCGAGGCGAACAGCGATTACGGGGCCAACTCGGACTACTCCGGCACGAGCGTCAACAACCAACCAGTCCAGATCGGCCCGAGCGGCGAGGCGTATGCCTACTACGGCTGCTACCTGAATATCTATCCGCCGGATAACAAGATCAACGGCACGTCGGTGCAAGCGCTGCTGCCGAGCTCGCACAGTTGCGTGGTCGCCCAGCTGGTGTACGACGACGCGCCGCTGCCGACGACGCCCGGCGTACTGCTGGGTCCGGAGTACTCGGACAACTTCGCCCAACGCAACCTGCAGATCACCTACTCGGACAACCCCGGGCCGGCGGCGGCCCATCGCGTGCCGCAGACGTTTGACGCCCGGCCCGGACCCGAGCCGGGCTCGGGGCAGCTGGAAGACTACCCGGACGAGCTGATGATCGATTGGGGCAATACGCCCCACGGGGCGATCGCCAGCATCTACTGGCCGCAGGTCACGGCCGCCGAGGTGCTTGGCCTCGCGTCTGCGCTCTACTCGACCCACCAGCTGAGCGCCGCAGACCCGCACACTCTGCAGTGCAAGGTCCCGCACGGATTCACGTTCGTGCCGATTCCGGCGGGCAGCGGCGAGAACTTCGCCGGGCTGTTCACCGTCGAGCTCCCGGTCGGCATTCACGCCGGACAGGAGTATACGATCACCGTCCGCCGGCTATCGACGCGACGAGCACCGTCGCCCCGAGAAACACCTCCACCGCCGCCGATCGCCGAAACCGCGCCGGTGACCCTGAGCGCGCCGCGCGCGCGCCAGCAGATGCTCAACTGGCGCTACATCATCGGGACGTTCGCCGTACGGATCCCCGTGACCAACCGACGGACGATGCTTCCGGTGGAGAATGACACGCTGGCGATCATGCGTTGGCGGCTCGCACAAATGGCGCCGACCAGCCGGTGGGTGCCGGTGCTGCGTCGCTACATCACGCTCATCGAGGGGCGGGTCGACGCCCTCGGCGGTAACGCCAGCACCATCCTGCCGTCGCCATGGGGCGCCAAAGGCGCACCGGCACCGGTCATCAGGACCGGCAAGGGCAAGGAGCGCTGCTGGGACGAGCGACTCCACGGCGCAACCGGCAAGGTCGACGCGGTGGTCTACGATCGATTCGGCGACTTCGAGGGCTTCACGCTGCTAACCGAGGAGGGACATCGCCGCGACTACTTCAGCCGCGAGGCCGAGATCGAGTCACTGATGCGCGTTGCGTGGGAGCAGCGCATTGTGATCACCGTCATCGCTGACGCACACGAGCTTGAGCGCCCTGTGAAGCTAATTCTGAGGCGGGCCCCACCCCAGCCCCGCGACCCCAGGTGGTGACCGGCTTAAGGGCCTATCCCGGTTGGCTGGCGACGACGGTCGCGAGGCGGGCCTTCCTGAAGGCGACGAGGCCGCTGGCGAGTTGCGGTGGCCAGAGGTGATTCTCGTCCTTCTTGGACCAGCGGATGAGAACGCCACGGGTGCGGTTCGGCCAGGAGTGACACGCCTCGCTCACCCAGCATGGCCTGCCAGTCGGGTGTGTGCGCTTTGATCCTGATCTCCTCACCGAGCGCTCGGATGTGCGGCGAACGTGCCCGACCCCCAGCGCCTGTATCGGCGGTGAGTCATAGCCCCGGTGGCGATATTCGATGAGTGCTGCCTTAGCGGCACCTGTCGAGCGCGGTGATCGAGATGACCGCTTCGCCACGGAAGCAGTCGAGCCTGCCGTCCAATCCGGGCCTGGTTCAGGGCCTGCGATCGGACTCGTCGGCGGCGCTTCGCATTGCGCGGAGGCGACCGGGATACTTGGACGGTGTCCTCGGCCAACTTGGACCTCGTGCGTTCGATCTCCGCTGCCTGGGAGCGCGGCGACTTCAGTTCGGTGGAGTGGGCGCACCCCGATATTGAACTCGTGTTCGCCGACGGGCCAGACCCCAGCAACCGGACCGGCGTGGCCGAGATGTCAGACGGCTTCCGCGATTTTTTGAGCGCCTGGGAAGACTTCCATTTCCAAGCGGAGGAGTACCGCGAGATCGATGAGGAGCGTGTGCTCCTGCTGGTTCAGTTCAGCGGGCGCGCGAAGACAAGCGGAATGGCGCTCGGGCACATGGAGACTACGAACGCCGCCGTCCTTCACATCCATGATGCTGAGGTGTGCAAGGTGATTCTGTACTGGGACCGCGAACGTGCCCTCGTTGACCTCGGCCTCATCCAGCAGGGCGATGGCTCATGATGCCCGCGCGACCGCTTTCACGTCACGGCAGCCTAGAATGATCGAGCCTGCATCGGATGAGGCGTCTATATCGCTCCGTCCGATGCTGATGTCCGTTCCTCCTCAGTCGATGTCGGCGCCGGCTCGCTAGAATCCTGCCGCCGATGGTTCGCGACGTAAGCAGCTGTCGCGGGTGTTGGCTGGAGGCCCCGGTAGCGGCGCCGCGGCGGCGCCTCGCCACAAACGGCACCCCGACGCCGCCCCACACCTCGGGGCCAACGGCCGACCAGCGCTGGACCGGGCCGATGTCACCATGAGACGTATGAGCGCCGATGCATTGCTACCGACGAAGGCAGGGCCGGTCCCTGATCGGCTGACGATCTGGCCGGTGGACGACGGCCGCTATGGGCTCGACGCGACGTTCCAGGGCGCCACGGGCTTTGAGCGCGCGCAGGCGCACCGCGCCCAGCTCGAAGCTGACGGAGTGCCGCACAGCTTCCGCCAAGAGCTCAACGGCGCCTGGACGCTGCGATTCGGACCGCTGCCGGCAGCCGACATCGCCATCGCGCTCGCCGCATTCGTCTACTAGCCCGGAATTCGCGGCAGGACAGGGAGATCGGGAGGGGGCCTTGGGGCGGGTTCGCGTGACAAAGCTCTCGAACCCCAAATCTCGAGGGAAGCGACCGATCGCTGGTCGCCGCCGGTCGCCGCAACGTGTGCGAGGATCGAGATGTGTCTGAAATGGCGACGCTGGAGCGATGGTCGCTTGCGGACCTAACGCGCGCCGTGTTCGGTGAGGAGCTGAGCATCGATGACGTGTGGTCTCGGGTTGACGTCGTGGACATTCCGGCCCCAACCGTTACGCTGGCGGCCGAGGGGACGAACCCACCTTCTGACTCCGCGACCCGGGTCGAGGATGCGATCTGGGTTGCCTCGATCGGCTACGAGCGCCATAAGGATCATCGCGAGTTCGCCGAGTGTCTGAGCGCAGCGGGCGTCGAACGACTGATCGATGTGCGCGATCTGCCGATCTCCCGCCGCCGCGGCTACGCCAAGACGGCTCTAAGCGAAGCCCTCGCAGATGTCGGGGTGGAGTACGTACACGCGAAGCCGTTGGGGAATCCGAAGCCGTTTCGCGACCTGTATAAGTCGGGCCGTGTCGAGGAGGGCCGCGAGCGCTACCGTGAGCACCTCCTTGGTGCGCATGTGTCTGACCTGTGGGCGCTCGTAAGGTTGCTACGCGAGAAGCGTTCTGCCCTCATGTGCGTCGAGCACGATCCGGCTATCTGTCACCGGACGGTGATCGTCGAAGCTTTGGTCGACGAGCTCGATCTGACGCTAGACGTTGCAGAGATCGCTTAGCGCGAGCTGCTCCGGGCGCCTCGGCGGCCACCAGACGCCTAGAACCATGAACGATGTCGGATGCTGGTGTTGGTTTCCCACGAACAACGCCGTGTCGCGCTCAGGTCCGCAGAGCTCGTCGAGCCACTTTGCGCGCATGCGTGATTCCCAGTCGCTCCTGTTGCGGACCTGCCGGTAGAACTGGATGATCTCCCAGTCGATGATCGACTGCTCGTGTCCTCTGCAGCCTCGTTCGTTGCATCGGTACCGGTACTTGAACCTGTACGGGATCTGCTCGATCTCGCGCAGATGCTGCCGTCGCTCTTCGCTCCCGAGCCCGGCGAGAAGGGTTCCTTGCGCCGCCCAAGCCTTAGCGATCGCTTTTTTCTCGGCATCTACGTCAACTTGCTCGATGAGGAGAGCTTCGACCTTGGCAGGCCTGAACACGCCGAGCGACGTGCCGTTCCGCTTCTGCAGGCGCCGGAGCCCGCACATCGATGAGGTCATCAGCGGCTCGACCCACCGTCTGCGGCGGGCCCACCCGTCACTCGAGGCGATCGGCACACCAACGAGCTCGATCGAGTCGCGGTCGGGTCGTCTTGTCTCTGGTCGGCGGTCGCCGGTATGCGTTGCGACTCGGACGTTGATGCGCTGATACTTGCGAAATTGCTGGCGTTCCTCGAGCGCTCGGAACGGAATCGGGTAGAGCCGAATCCACCGCGGGCCATCTGCGGTCATCTGGATGCCCGCGACGCAGCAAACCTCTCCATATGTCTTGCTCAGAGCGGGGTATGCCTTAATCAGCGGCAACAATTCGATTGCCTGCATCTCGATAGCCGGAACGATAGTCCCTGTTCGGACGTCGAGTGCGTGCCCCTGAGGCGACGAGTTCGTCAATCGTCGCCTGGACCTGTACCTAAATCTCTGCGCTCATCGGACGAAGCGCCAAGTCGTCTGGCTGACGATGTCGCCCGTGCGAAATCCAAGGCCACGCACGGGCTGCACCCGGAACACGATTACGCGGCCTTGGCCGTGCAAGAAAGCGCCGTCGCGCACCGCGTAGTCCCTAGTCTCCGTCCCTTAGGCTGGCGATGGTGCGAGTTGGCGGCGCACTGGCCCACGCAACCCGCGCACGAGCGCTTGCCTACCCCGACTGAGGTCGCGGATCACCCGAGAAGTCGCGGAGTGCCACGCTGGACTCGCCGCGATCAACACGTAGCCGACAACACTCCGCGTCGCGCGACTAGGTGACCGGCACGGGCCGGGGGCGCAAACGCTCGAGCGCGTCCCGGTCGCCGTCGAGGCGAAATCCCTGCGCCGCGGCCGCGTCCAGATCCATTGCACCCGTGAGCACGCCGAGCACGAGTTGCGGGGGGCCGCTCAGCACCGCGTCGGCGTGCTCGCTCGTCCCGGCCCGGGTGGTGACCTCACCGTCGCGTGCCTCGATCAGCATCGGCTGATCGCCGGCGAGCACTTCGATCGTTGTCGGAGGGTGCTGCGAGGCGCTATGGGCGAGGAACAGATCGACGGGCAGCGATAGCCAATAGCTGCGGTACTCCTCGTGCGGGGTGGTCTCCGCCATGAGCGGGATTCCCCAGCGCCCGAGCTCCTTGATAACGCTCTTCAGCTGCGCGCCGCGCGGGGTCAGGCTGAACAGGGTCGTCGCGATCGGCGGAGGCGCCTCCTCGCGGTGCACGATGCCGGCCTGCTCGAGCTCGCGAAGGCGCTCGGCGAGCAGATTGGTGGCGATGCCCGGCAGGCCGCGGCGTAGATCGGTGTAGCGGCTCGGCCCCTGTGCGAGCAGCTCACGCACGAGGAGCAGCGTCCAGCGGTCGCCGATCACATCGAGCGCCTTCGCGACAGAGCAGTACTGGCCGTAGGAGCGCATCGCGGTCTATTCTAGCGCTTACTTGAGATTTCTTTGCGAGGACTTGATTTTCTTGTTCATCTGCTTTACTACTGCTCGTATGAGCCACAAGTCCTTGGCGTTGAGCGCACTGCTCGTGGCGGCGTTCGTCATCAACCTCGACACGACGATCGTCAACGTCGCGCTGCCGACGCTCGTGCGCGAGCTGCACGCGTCCAACGCCCAGCTGCAGTGGATCGTCGACGCGTACAACCTCGTGTTCGCGGCGCTGCTGCTCGTGTCGGGCAGCCTCAGCGATCGCGTCGGGCGCAAGGGGATGCTGCTCTCTGGCCTGGCGGTGTTCGGCCTGGCCAGCATCGCCGGCGGGCTGACCGCGACGGCGGGGCAACTGATCGTGGCGCGCTGCTTCATGGGCCTCGGCGCGGCGATGGTGTTCCCCGCGACGCTGTCGCTGATCTCCAACATCTTCACCGGGCGTACGGAGCGCGCGCGGGCGATTGGGCTCTGGGGGGCGAGCACCGGCGTCGCGATCGCACTGGGCCCGATCGTCGGTGGCTGGCTGCTGGGAGGCTTCTCGTGGTCGAGCATCTTCTTCGTGATGGCGCCCGTCGCCGCGCTCGGAGCAGGCCTGGTCGCCTACAGCGTGCCGACCTCGCGCGACGAGCAAGCACCAAAGACCGACCGTGGCGGGTTCGTGCTGTCCACGGCGGCGATCGCGCTGCTGATCTTCACGATCATCGAGGCGCCCGAACACGGCTGGAGCAGCACGCGCAGCATCGTCGGCTTCGCCGCCGGCGCGGTGCTGCTCGCGGCGTTCATCGCGTGGGAGCGGCGCATGCAGGAGCCGATGCTCGATGTCAGCCTGTTCCGCAACCCCCGCTTCGCATCGGCGAGCGCGTCCGTGACGATCGCGTTCTTCGCGCTGTTCGGGTTCATCTTCCTGATCACGCAGTTCTTCCAGTTCTTCAAGGGCTACAGCCCGCTCTCGGCGGGCGTGCACCTGCTCCCGGTCGCTACCGCGGTGGGAGTCTCCTCGGTCCTCGGCACGAAGCTCGCGGTGCGCTTCGGGACCAAGCTCGTGGTCGCGGCCGGGCTGTTGATGATGGCGTGCTTCTACGCGTGGGTGTCGACCGCCAACGCGAGCCTCAGCTACGGCACGATCGCGATTCAGATGGTCTTGTTCGGGACCGGCATGGGCTTCACGAGCGCTCCCGCGACGGAGGCGATCATGGGCGTTGTGCCGACGGAGAAGGCCGGCGTCGGCTCAGCCGTCAACGACACCACGCGCCTGCTCGGCGGCACGCTCGGCGTCGCCGTGATCGGGAGCGTCTACGCGTCGCTGTATGCCAGCCGCCTCACCAACCTGCTCCCCCACGGGCTACCTGCCCGGCTGACGAGCGCCGCGCACAGCTCAGCCGGCGCGGCGCTGATCGCCGCCGCACGCCTGCAGCACGCCGGCCAAACCGCGCTCGCGGCGGGCCTGCGCGACGCGACGAGCTCGGCGTTCTTCCACGGCTTCAGCGCCGGCAACCTCGTAGCGGCCGGTGTCGCGGGCGCGGGCGTCGTGATGGCCCTGGCGCTGCTGCCGGCACAGCCGCTGGCGCAAACCCTCGCACAGGCAGAGCGGCGAGACGACCGCTCGCCCGCGCGAAGCGCCGCGAGCGAGCGACTCGCCGCGGAGCGCCGTTAGCGCCCTTTCCAGACCGGCTCGCGCTTCTCCTTGAACGCGCTCGCGCCCTCTTTCGCGTCCTCGGAGTTGAACAGCGGGCCAATGATCTCGCCCTGCTTCTCCCACATCTCCGCGCTCGACCAGTCGAACTGCTCCTGCAGGATCTGCTTGGAGGCGATCAACGCGAGCGGGCCGTTCTTGCCCAGCCGCGCGGCGAGCTCGAGCGCGGCGTCGACCGCAGCGCCGGGCTCGACGAGTCGGTTGACGACGCCAAGCTCGTAGAAGCGGTCGGCTGGAAACGGGTCGCCGGTGAGCGCCAGCTCCATCACGAGGTGGTAGGGCATGCGCCGCGGCAGCCGCAGCAGCGCCCCGCCGGCGGCGATGATCGAGCGCTTGGCCTCTGGAATACCCATTTTGGCGCCCCGCGCGGCAACGATCAGATCGCAGGCGAGCGCGATCTCGAGACCACCGGCGAGGGCGAAGCCCTCGATCGCCGCGATCAGCGGCTTGCGCGCTGATCGTTGAGCGATGCCCGCGAAGCCGCGGTCGCCATACCACGAGGACTCGCCCTTGACGAACGCGCCGAGGTCCATGCCCGCGCAGAAGAAGCCGCCGGAGCCGGTGAGCACACCGACCGAGAGGCTGTCGTCGGCGTCGAGCTCCTCCAGGGCCTTGCCGACGCCTTCCGCGAGCGCCGCGTTGACGGCATTTCGCACCTCCGGCCGGTTGAGCGTGATCAAGAGGACGTTGCCGCGTCGCTCGGTGAGAACGGGCTCGGTGGAAACGGCTGCGTCGGCTGCGCTCATCGCGACTCTCTCCTCGTTCGGGAACCCCAGGAGCCTAGCGGCCGGATGCTCAGGCGGCGAACAGCTTCAGGTCTGGCTCGCGCTCGCCGCGCAAGACCTCCGGATCGACCTCCACGCAGTCGATCCCGCGCGATTGGGCGAGCACGCGCGCCTGCGGCTTGATGCTCTGCGCCGCGAGCACGCCGCGACAGGACCCGAGTGCAGGATCGACGCGGATCCGCTCGAGGTAACGGGTCAGCTGCTCGACCGCGTCGATCGTCGCGACGCGCTTGATCTCCACAGCGATCCACTCGTCCTCGCCGTCCCTGCACATGAGGTCGACCGGACCGATGTCCGTGGGCCACTCGCGCCGCACCAGGCGCAGTCCCTCGCCGCACCACTGCGGGGCGTCGGCGAGAAGCTCCTGCAGCTCGCGCTCAAGCCCCTCCTTCTCCAGGCAGGCCAGCGTGTCGAGCTCGTGCTCGACGTCGGAGAGGACCTCAGCGATAGAGATCTCGAGCCGCTCCTCCTGACCGCGCTTGCCGGTGCCGCCACGGGTCCGCACGAGCAGCCGCTCGAGCCGTCCGTCCGAGCCGGCCTGCTCCTCGATGACCGTCGGTGCGCTCATCCAGTTCAGCGGCTTGACGCTCGAGCCGCCGCCATCAGCCCACACCATGAAGGTACCGTCGGCCTTGAGCATCAGCAGCCGCACCGCCTCGGGCAGGACCGTGCTCAGGCGACCGGCGTATGAAACCTCACAGCGGGCGACGATCAGGCGCACCGCGGCAACCTAGCGGCTGCGCCGGATCAACCGCTCCCGACCGGCCCTGCCGGCCCGGCGATCGCAGCCGTAGGGCCAGGGAGCGTCGTCGTCGGGTCGGGGATCGCTGCCGTCGGGGCGGGGGTCGCGACGGTCTGCACGGGCGTCGCAGCTGCCGGCTCGGGCGCGGCGGCTGCAGGCGCCTGTGTGGCGGGCGCCGGCGCATGGGCCGGCGGCGGTGCGTGGTAGGGCGGCGGCTCTGGGTGCGCGCCCGGCGGCTGGCTGATGGCCTCGCGGAACTCGCGGATGCCGTGCCCGAGCGCTTTCGCCACTTCAGGCAGTCGCTTGGGGCCGAGCACGATCAGCGCGACCGCGCCGAGGAAGATCAGATGAACGGGATTCTCGATGCCCATCGCCATCCAGACTAGCGCGACGCCGCTGCCTCGTGCCGAGCATGAATGGACCCGGGGCGGACTCGCGCAGCAAGCGCCGATCACCTCCGACCTCCCCCCTACCCTCTCGGGTCGTGGCCGACGCGTCCGTGAGCCAGGTTGGTCGTCCCTATCCGCCACCGGCGGGCCCCGAGGCGTTCTGGCCGATCCAGCTGACGGTGCTCGCTGCCATCGCCCTGCAGTTCGGGCTGCCCGAGCACCTGACCGTGGGTCCGACGTGGCTCGTGCCGTCGCTCGAGGGCGTGCTGTTGCTCGGGCTCTCGATGGCGACGCCTCGCCAGCTCGAGCACGAGCACCGTGGGCGCCGGCGGACCGCGATCGCGCTGACCGCGTTCGTCAGCGCCGCGAACGTGTTCTCGCTTGTCGCGCTTTCACACCACCTGCTGCACACGAAGCTGCCCACCAACGGGCGCGAGCTGATCGTCTCCGGCATGCTGATCTGGCTGACGAACTTCCTGATCTTCGCGCTGTGGTACTGGGAGCTCGACCGCGGCGGCCCGGGGCGTCGCGCCGCCGGGCACGACGGGCCACCTGACTTCCTGTTCCCGCAGATGTCCGACGACCGTATCGAGCCGCGCTACTGGCGACCGCAATTCATCGACTACCTGTACGTGTCGCTGACGAACGCAACCGCGTTCTCGCCGACCGACACGATGCCGCTGACGCCGATGGCGAAGTGCATCATGGGCATACAGTCGATCGTCTCGCTGGTGACGATCGGGCTGATCGTCTCGCGAGCGGTGAACATCCTCTAGCCGGCGAGGCTCGGCTCGATCGCCAGCGCCTGCGCGACCAGGTCGTGCACTTCGTCGCCGGCCCCCAGCGCGAGCGCCCGCCGCAGCGCCTCGAGCGCTCCCTCGCGGTCCATCAGCCCGAGCCGCAGGCGACCGAGGCGCTCCCAGGCGCTCGCGTCCGCCGGCCCACGCAACGCGGCCCGCTCGGCGGCCTCCTCGGCGAGGTCGGTCGCACCCATGTCTTCGTAGATGCGCGCGGCGAAGCGGTGGGCAGCGGGACGAGCGCCGTCGACCCGCGCCCAGTCGCGGACCGCACGGGCGGCCTCATCGAGCTTGCCGGCGTTCCAGAAGGCGAGCGTCATCAGCCGCAGCACGGCGACGTTGCGAGGCTCGGCGTCGCGCGCGTAGATGAGGCGTTGGGCGGCGAGCTCGTACTCGCCTTCGGCCATCGCGCGCTGGGCGGCGATGAGGAAGCGCTCGACGCGCTCGGAGGCGGGATCGGGCTTGGAGAAGTCGACGAATTTCATGCTGCCGGCGGGCACCGTACGAATGCCGTGGCTGAACTTCACACGCGCCCACTGCTGTACTTCCTCGCCTGCGCTGACGGGATCTGAGGAGAAGTAGATGCCGGCGACGGTGCCGACGCCCCACTCCGGATAGGACAGGCAACGCGCGTAGCGGTGCACGACGGAGTGATCGGGGACCCTGCTGCCGAAGGGGTCGTTTTCGGCGCGGTCCTTGGCCATCGCGCGGGCGCGCTGTTCGGCCTCATACGCGCGCCGGCCGGCCTCCTCGCGCTCGCGCCGAGCGGCCGCAGCGCTGACCTTGACGGCGTTGGCCGAGACCTTGCCTCCCCGCGAGCCCTCGGCCAGGCGCTCGAGCTGGTCGGCGGCCTCGTTGATCGCCTTGAGGTGGCGCTCGTGCTCGAACTGCCGCCCCTGCGGGGCCACATCCGGATGCCAGCGCTTGGCCATCCGCCGGCGGGCGAGCTGCACGTCGCGCTTTGTGAAGGGCGCCTGCAGCTCCAGCAGGAGCAGGTGCTGCTCGACATCCAGGACGGTCGTAGGCATGACCCGACAACGTTAGCGAGGGTGGGCGCGAATCTCTTCCCTCTATCCTGCGTGCAAATGTCCTCCCAGTACGTCTTCACGATGCACCGCCTGTCGAAGGTCCACGCTCCGGACAAGACGGTGCTCGACAATGTCTCCCTCGCGTTCTATCCCGGCGCGAAGATCGGCGTGCTCGGCTACAACGGCGCGGGCAAGTCGACGCTGCTGCGGATCATGGCGGGCGTCGATCAGGAGTACCGCGGCGAGGCCGCGCTCGCGCCGGGCGCGAGCGTCGGGATGCTCGAGCAGGAGCCGCACCTGGACGAGAGCAAGGATGTGAAGGGAAACGTCGAGGATGGCGTCGCGGAGACCAAGGCGCTGCTCGATCGGTTCAACGAGTTGGCGGCGAACTACTCCGATGAGACCGCCGAGGAGTTCGGTCAGATCCAGGCGAAGATCGAAGCGGCGGACGCGTGGAACCTCGAGACGCAGCTGGAATATGCGATGGACGCGCTGCGCCTGCCGCCGCCGGACGCTGACGTGAGCACGCTCTCCGGCGGCGAGCGCCGACGCGTGGCGCTGTGCCGCCTGCTGCTGCGCGCGCCCGACCTGCTGTTGCTGGACGAGCCCACGAACCACCTCGACGCGGAGTCGGTCGCGTGGCTCGAGCAGCACCTGTCGGAGTACAAGGGCGCGATCGTCGCGGTGACCCACGACCGCTACTTCCTCGACAACGTCGCCGGCTGGATCCTCGAGCTCGACCGCGGCAAGGGCATCCCCTACCAGGGCAACTACTCGAGCTGGCTCGAGCAGAAGCAGACACGCATGGCCCAGGAAGAGCGCTCGGAAAAGGGCCGCGAGCGCACGATCGCGGCGGAGTTGGAATGGGTGAGGACGAACCCGAAGGGCAAACGCACGAAGTCAAAGGCGCGCCTGGCACGCTACGAGGAGCTGGTCTCCGAAGAGCGAAACGTCAAATTGGACGAGGTCCAGATCCACATCCCTCCGGGCCCGCGTCTCGGCGGCAAGGTGCTGACGGCGAACGAGCTCTCGAAGGGCTTCGGCGAGCGGCTGCTGATCGAGTCGCTGTCGTTCGACCTGCCGCGCGCGGGGATCGTCGGCGTGATCGGCGCCAACGGCGCCGGCAAGACGACGCTGTTCAGGATGATCACCGGCGAGGAGTCGCCGGACAGCGGCACGCTCGAGCTCGGCGACACCGTCAAGCTCGCCTACGTCGACCAGTCGCGCGACGCGCTGAACCAGGAGAAGACCGTGTGGGAGGAGATCTCCGAAGGCTATGACCAGATCAAGGTCGGCGATCGCGAGGTCAACTCGCGCCAGTACACGGCCGGCTTCAACTTCAAGGGCTCAGACCAGCAGGCGCGCATCGGCAAGCTCTCCGGCGGAGAGCGAAACCGCGTGCACCTGGCCAAGCTGCTGCGCAGCGGCGGCAACCTGCTGCTGCTCGACGAGCCGACGAACGATCTCGACGTGGACACGCTGCGCGCGCTCGAGAACGCGCTGCTGGCCTTCCCCGGATGCGCGATCGTGATCTCCCACGACCGCTGGTTCCTCGATCGCGTGGCGACGCACGTGCTCGCGTTCGAGGGCGACTCTCAGGTGACGTGGTTCGAGGGCAACTTCGAGGCCTACGAGGAGCACCGCCACGCACTGCTCGGCGCGGCCGCGGACCGCCCGCACCGCATCTCCTACAAGCGCCTGGTTCGTGGCTGACCCGTCCTCCGACGCTGCGCCCCTCCGAGCAGGCGGCGCAGCGGGCCAGACCGCCAGCGCGGACCGAGCAGGCGGCGCAGCGGGCCAGACCGCCAGCGCGGACCGAGCTGGCGGCGCAGCGGGCCAAACCGGCGGCGAACCGCTCGCCTCAGGGCGCCAGGCGCCGCTCAACAAGTTCGACCGCGACACCGCGGTGTGGCGAGAAGATGCCGGCGGCCCGGCGCGTGCGAGCACAGCTGTGAAGGCAGCCGCGAGCAACGGCACCGGAGCGGGTGCCGGCCGCGCGCTGTTCGGCGCGGAGATAGCCTCGGACTGGCGCGCCGGGCGCGGCCCGCACGGCGGCTACCTCGCGGCGATCCTGCTGCGCGCGCTGGTCGAGTCGGTCGCCGACGAGGCTCGCGCGCCACGCTCGCTGACGATCCACTATGCGCGCGCGCCGGAGCCCGGCCCGGTTCAGATCACCACGACCGTCGAGCGCGCGGGGCGCTCGCTGACGACGCTCTCGGCACGGATGCACCAGGGCGAGGACCTGATCGCACTCGTGCTCGGCGCGTTCTCGCTGCCCTGGGGAGGCCCCGAGATCTCACAGGTGCAGATGCCGGCCGTGGAGCCGGCCGATCCCTCGCGTGCGGGGGTCAAGCTGATCGAGCACGGCGGGCCTGAATTCGCACGCCAGCTCGTCCTGCAACCGCGCATGGAGGGGACGCTGTTCGCCGGCGGCGAGCAGGCGATGGAGGTCCGTGCGTGGCTGGGGCTGGCAGAGCCGCGGCCGATCGACGCACTGTCGCTCGCGTTCTTTGCCGACGCGTTGATCCCCGCGCCGTACATGCGCCTGCCGGAGCCTGCCGCCGTGCCGACGATCGATCTGACGGTCCACTTCCAGGAGCCGATGCCGCGCGAGGCCCAGCCCGACCCGCGTGAGCTGTGCCTCGCGCAGACACGCAGCGAGCTGATCCACGACGGCTTCTTCGTCGAGGACGGCATGATCTGGGCAGGCGACGGGACGCTGCTCGCACAGTCGCGCCAGCTCGCGATCGTGATCCCGTTCGCGAAACGGTAGTCTCACCGTCGATGCCCGACTACACGGCGAAGAAGATCAGCGAGATGGAGGCCGCTTTCGGCGGCGGCTTCGTCAAGGCGAGGGCGGAGCTGGGCGTGACCGCGTTCGGCTTCCAGGTGATTCAGCTCCCGCCGAGCTACGAGGACTACCCCGAGCACGATCACGCGGAGAGCGGCCAGGAGGAGGTCTTCCTCGTTCTCGGCGGCTCCGGCTGGATGGACATCGAAGGCGAGCGCGTCGAGCTCGACGCGGAGACGTTCGTGCGGGTCGGGCCTGAGCCGAAGCGCAAAGTCCACTCAGGGCCCGACGGCCTGCGCATGCTCGTGATCGGTGGCTGTCCCGGGGAGCCCTACAAGGTCTCCCCGATGAGCGAGCTCACCGCCGCCTAGCGGCGGTCATCGCTGCTCAGGCGGCCGCCGCAAGCACCTCCGCCTCAGGCTCGGGCTCGACTTGAGCGGGCCCGGATCCACGAAGGCCGGGCAGTGGCGGCAGCGCGAGCTTGACGATCTTGCGCACGACGCTCGCGAACTGCCGGGGCAGCGGGCCGGTGTTCTCGGGGATGCCGTAGCGCTCGCGGATCTCGCCGACCTCTTCGGAGATCTCGGCGTAGCGGTGGGCGGGGAGGTCGGGGAACAGGTGGTGCTCGATCTGGAAGCTGAGGTTGCCGGCGAGGATGTGGAAGAGCTTGCCGCCGGTGAGGTTGGCCGAGCCGAGCATCTGCCGGTAGTACCACTCGCCGCGCGTCTCCTCCTCGGTCTCCTGCTCGCTGAACTGCTCCGTTCCATCCGGGAAGTGCCCGCAGAAGATGATCGTGAACGACCACAGGTTGCGCGTGAGGTTGGCGGCGGCGTTGCCGGCGAGCACGAACGGGAGGGAGGGGCCGGAGAGCAGCGGGAAGAGCACGTAGTCCTTGAGCGTCTGGCCGCGCACCTTGCGCCAGATGTCGCCGAGCATGCCGCGCTTCTCCGCGAGCGTGCTTTCGCCGGAGGCGATGCGCTCGGTTTCGAGGTCGTGCAGCGCGACGCCGTACTGGAAGAAGATCGCGAGCAGCGTCGCGTATATCGGGTTACCGAGGTAGTACGGGTGCCACGGCTCGTCCTCGGACATGCGCAGCATCCCGTAGCCGATGTCGCGGTCCTTGCCGACGATGTTCGTGTGGGTGTGGTGCATGTAGTTGTGCGAGTGCCGCCACTGGTCACCGGGGCAGGCGGTGTCCCACTCGAAGGTCTTGCCGTTCAGGCGCGGGTCCTTCATCCAGTCGTACTGCCCGTGCATGACGTTGTGGCCGATCTCCATGTTGTCGAGGATCTTCGACAGCGACAGCGCAGCGGTGCCGCCGATCCAGGCAGGCGGCAGGAACCCGAGGAACAGCAGCGCGCGCCCCGCGACCTCGAGTCCTCGCTGGGTGCGAATGACCTTGTTGATGTACTCGGCGTCGCGCTCACCGAGGTCGGCAACGACACGCGCGCGCACGGCGTCGAGCTCCCGTCCGAAGGCCTCGAGCTGCGCGGGCGTGAGCTTGGGTGCGGCGTTGGGCATGTTCGCTCCTTGGGTGGAGGTGGACAGGTTCACAGCTCGATCGCGACGTCGCCGACGGGCACCGACACGCAGATCCGGATCTGCTCGTCGGAGGCGTTCGAGGTCTCGCCGGTGATGACGTTGCGGACGGTGCCTGAAAGCTTGCGGCAGCTACACGTGTTGCAGATGCCCATGCGGCATCCGTGCTCGGGAGCGAGGCCGGCGTCCTCTGCCTGCTCGAGTAGCGCCAAGCCGCTGCTTGGCACCTCGCGCCCGCTGGCGGCGAAGCGGATGAGGCCATCTGCAGCGCCGCTGTCGAAGCTCAGCGCGGGCGGCGTGAAGCTCTCGACGGTCGGCTCGGGCAGACGGTCCTCGGCCCACTGCGTACGGACCGCCTCGATCAGCGCCGGCGGGCCGCAGACGAACGTCGCGGCGCGGGTGTGATCGGCGATGACCGCGCGCAGGTGCTCTCGCTGAAAACGTCCCGTGAGCGCGCCTGCGCGCCCGCGCGTGAAGCCGCGGGCGACGCGCAACCCCTTATGACTGCCCGCGAGCCGCTCGAGCTCCGCGCCGTACAGCGCGAGCTCGTCCGAGCGGGCGTAGTTGAGAAAGGCGATCTCGCCTGCAAAGCCCTCGTCGCAGAGCGTGCGCAGCATCGCCATCACCGGCGTGACACCGCTGCCGCCGCTGATCAGCAGCACCTGCTCCGGCCGCGGGTCGGGCAGCACGAACTCGCCCTGTGCGTGGCTGAGGCCGACGAGCATTCCCGGGTGCGCGTGCTCGCGCAGGTGGCGTGAGACGAGGCCCTCGGGGTGCGTCGATACGGTCAGCTCGAGCGCGTCGGGCGCGTGCTGGGAGCCCGCCGGGGAGTAGGGCCGCGTGTGCTGCACTCCGTCGATCTCGACGCTGACAGAGACGAACTGCCCGGCGCGCAGACCCTGCCAGTTCTCGTTTGGGCGCAGCGTGAGGGTGACGCTCTTTGACGTCTGGCGGCGGACGCCCGCGACCTCCGCGCGCACGCCGCGCTTGACGAGCAGCGGGCGCACGATCTCGATGTAGCGGTCGACGCCGTGCGGATAGGCGAGCGCCTCGAGCAGGCTCGAGCGCAGCAGGCGGCGGGTGAGGCCGCCGGGTGAGGGCGCGATCGGAGGGGTCCCTGGCGTCATCTCGGTCAGTGCACGACTGTTCACAGACTACATGTACCCCGATCGGGAGCAATAGATACAGTTTGTGAGCCTCCTCACACTTGCCCATGAACAGCCGTACTCCAGAGAGCGGCGCTACGCGTCAGGAGCGCAAGCAGCGCACGCGCCAGGCGCTGCTCGACGCAGCGCTCGGGCTGCTCGAGCAGCAGAGCTTCTCGAGCGTCAGCCTGCGCGAGGTGACGCGCGCCGCGGGTGTCGTGCCGACCGCCTTCTACCGCCACTTCGACGACATGGACGCGCTCGGCCTGGCCCTGATCGACGAGTCCTTCCGGACATTGCGAACGATGCTGCGCGTGGCGCGCGCGGACCCGCGCACCTACGAGAACGTGATTCGCAACTCGGTCGTCGTGCTCGTGCACTACGTGCACGAGCACGAGACGCACTTCCGCTTCATCGCGCGCGAGCGCTTCGGCGGCGTCGCCGCGCTGCGTCGCGCGATCCGCGCGGAGATCCGGCTGTTTGCGAGTGACCTCGCGACCGACCTCGCGCGCTTTCCCTACCTCGATCGCTGGAGCAGCGACGATCTTCAGCTGCTCGCGGGCCTGATGGTCAACGCGATGGTCTCGATCGCCGAGGAGATCCTCGACGCACCTCCGAAGGACCCGCGCGCGGAGGCGGAGATCATCTCGACGGCCGGGCGCCAATTGCGGATGATCACGCTCGGTGTGCCCGCGTGGCGCAGCTCACGGCCGCCCGCGCGGGAGCCCAGCTCGCTGGTTGCAGAGGAGCTCTAGACGGCGAACGAGGTCTCGCGCGACAGCGCCAGCGCGCTCGCGGCGATCAGGCGTGCGCACGCGTGCACATCCTCGAGCTGGACGAGCTCGACGGGGGAGTGCATGTAGCGGATCGGGATCGAGACGAGCGCAGTTGGCACGCCCGCGCGGCTGATGTGGACGGCGTCAGCGTCAGTCCCTGTGGCGCGCGCGGAGGCCTCAACCGTGAACGGGATCTTCTCGGCCTCGGCCGTCTCGTGCAGCAACTCGAACAGCGGCGCGTTGAGCGTGGAGCCGCGGCTGATCACCGGACCGGAGCCCAGCTCGTGCTTGCCTGACTCCTTGACGTCGATACCGGGAGCGTCGGTCGCGTGGGTGACGTCGACGACGATCGCCGCGTCGGGCTCGAGCGCGAACGCGCTTGTGCGCGAGCCGCCGAAAGTGATCTCCTCCTGCGTCGCGGCGACCGCCGCGATCTCCCACTCGGCGCCACCGGCCTGCGCCACCAGGCGCGCCGCCTCGAGCGCGACGAACGAGCCGAGACGGTTGTCGAGCGCGCGCGAGACCAGCCGCCCGTTGGGGAGCTCGACGGGCTGGACATCGAGTACCGCGACGTCGCCGACGCGCACGAGCTCGCGTGCCTGCTCGCCGTCGCGGGCGCCGACGTCGATGTGCAGGTCGCGAATCTCGGCGACCTTCTTGCGCTCCTCATCACGCAGCAGGTGGATCGGCTTCTTGCCGATGACACCGATCACGGGACCGCCACGCGTGTCCAGAACGACACGCTGGCCGACGAGGATCTGCGCGTCCCAGCCGCCTACGCCGCTGAACCACAGGTACCCATCGTCGTCGATGTGAGTGACGATCAGCCCGATCTCGTCGATGTGGCCCATCACGAGCAGTCGCGACGAGGCGCTCTCGTAGCCGTGCTTCGGCTCGACGAGCGCGAGCGGCGTTCCGAGCACATCGGTGCTGACCTGCGCGAACGCGCTCGCGGCCTCGCGCCAGACGGCCGCTGGGGCTGCCTCATAGCCCGATGGCCCGCGCGCATTGAGCAGCTCGCGCAGCGCCGGCGGCACGCCATCTGCACGTGACTGCTCGTCGGGAGCGTTCGCCGCCGGATCGCTCATCTGGCGAGCAGCCCTCGCAGCACGTACTGGAGGATGCCCCCGTGGCGGAAGTACTCGGCCTCGCGCGGCGTGTCGATGCGCACGCGCGCGTCGAAGCTCACCGGCGCGCCGCCATCGCGCTCGGCGAGCACGCGAACCTCGCGCGGCGGCGCACCGCCGTCGTTCATCGCCTCCGCGAGCCCGCTGATCGAGAAGCTCTCCTCGCCTGTGAGGCCGAGCGAGCTCGCGCTCTGTCCGTCGGGAAACTGCAGCGGCAGCACGCCCATGCCGATCAGATTCGAGCGGTGTATGCGCTCGAAGCTCTGCGCGATGACCGCCCTGACGCCGAGCAGCTTCGTCCCCTTCGCGGCCCAGTCGCGCGAGGAGCCGGTGCCGTACTCCTTGCCGGCGAGCACCACCAGGTCGATCCCCTCGCCGATGTAGCGCATCGCCGCGTCGTAGATCGACATCTGCTCGTTGGAGCCGTCGGCGAGGTAGTAGGTGTAGCCGCCCTCGGGCAGTGGCTCGAGCCCTGGGCGCTCGCGTCCGAGCAGGTTGCGCAGGCGAATGTTCGCGAACGTCCCGCGCATCATCACCTCGTGGTTGCCGCGACGGGCTCCGTAGGAGTTGAAGTCGCGCGGCGCCACCCCCTGCTGCTGCAGGTAGAGCCCTGCCGGCCCGTCGCGCTTGATCGATCCGGCGGGCGAGATGTGGTCGGTCGTGACCGAGTCGCCGAGCAGCGCGAGCACGCGCGCGTCGCGGATGTCGCTGACGGCGTCAGGCTGGGCGGGCATGCCGTCGAAGTAGGGCGGCAGCCGCACGTACGTCGAGTCGAGAGCCCACGCGAAGCGCTCGCCGGCGGGCACCGGCAGGCTGTTCCAGTTCTCATCGCCTGCGAACACCTCGCCGTAGCTCTTGTGGAACATGTCCGCGCGCACCGCCTCGCCGACCGTCTGCGCGACCTCCTGCGCGGAGGGCCAGATGTCGCGCAGGTAGACGTCATCCCCCCGCTCGTCCTGTCCGAGCGGGTCGGCGACGATGTCGATGTCCATCGTGCCGGCGAGCGCGTACGCGACGCACAATGGCGGCGAGGCGAGGTAGTTCATCTTCACGTCGGGGTTGATGCGGCCCTCGAAGTTGCGGTTGCCCGACAGCACCGATACGACCGCGAGGTCGTTCGCGCCGACCGCCGCGGAGACCTCCTCGGGCAGCGGTCCCGAGTTGCCGATGCAGGTGGTGCAGCCGTAGCCGACGAGGTTGAAGCCGAGCCCCTCGAGCGGCTCGGTGAGGCCAGCGCTGTCGAGGTACTCGGTGACGACCTTCGAGCCGGGGGCGAGCGAGGTCTTCACCCACGGCTTCGAGCGCAGGCCCTTCGCGAGAGCGTTGCGCGCGAGGATCCCAGCGCCGATCATCACCGACGGGTTCGACGTGTTCGTGCAGCTCGTGATCGCGGCGATCACCACGTGGCCGTGGTCGAGCTCGACTTCGCTGCCGTCGGCGAGCATGCAGCGCGCGGAGGTCGAGGTCTTGACGCTCGTGCCTGCGCGCGCCGGCGCTTCCACGTAGCTGGGGCCGCCGTCGTCCGCTCGTGGGCGGTCGTTGCCGTTGGCCGGCGGGTCGCTCGACGGGAAGCTCTCCGCGTCGGCCTCGTCGCGCGCGTCGTAGTCCTGGACGTAGCCGCCGAGCACCTCATGGAAGGCCTCCTGGGCGCGGCTCAGCGCGATGCGGTCCTGCGGGCGCTTGGGCCCGGCGATGCTCGGCTCGACGCTCGCGAGGTCGAGCTCGATCGTGTCCGAGAAGGTGGGCGCTTCGGAGCTCTCGTCGTGCCATAGGCCCTGCTCCTTCGCGTACGCCTCAACGAGCGCAATCCGCTCGGGCTCACGGCCGGAGAGCTCGAGATAGGTGAGCGTCTCGGCGTCGATCGGGAAGATCGCGCAGGTCGAGCCGAACTCGGGCGACATGTTGCCGATCGTCGCGCGGTCTGCGATCGGCAGGCCGGCGAGACCGGCGCCGTAGAACTCGACGAACATGCCGACGACGCCTCGCTCGCGCAGCATCTGCGTGACGGTGAGCACGAGGTCGGTCGCGGTGGCGCCCTGCGGGAGCGCTCCGTGCAGGCGAAAGCCGAGCACCTGCGGGATCAGCATCGACATCGGCTGCCCGAGCATCGCCGCCTCGGCCTCGATGCCACCGACTCCCCAGCCGAGCACGCCGAGGCCGTTGACCATCGTCGTGTGCGAGTCGGTCCCGACGAGCGTGTCGGGGTAGGCCTGTCCGGTCTTCTCGTTGGCGAAGACGACGCGCGCGAGGTACTCGAGGTTGACCTGATGGACGATGCCGGTGTCCGGCGGCACGACGGCGAAGTCGTCAAACGCCCCCTGCCCCCAGCGCAGGAACACGTAGCGCTCCTGGTTTCGCTCGAACTCGCGCTCGGCGTTCACACGGAAGGCGTCGCGTGTACCGAACGCGTCGACCTGGACGGAGTGATCGATCACGAGCTCGGCGGGCGCGAGCGGGTTGATCTTCGCGGGGTCGCCGCCCATCTCGGCCATCGCGTCGCGCATCGCGGCGAGGTCGACGACGGCGGGCACGCCGGTGAGGTCCTGCATCAGCACGCGCGCCGGGGTGAAAGCGATCTCCTTGCTCGGCTCGGCCTTCGCGTCCCAGCTCGCGAGCGCTTCGATGTCGGCGGCGGTGACCGAGCCGGACCCCTCCGTGCGCAGCAGGTTCTCGAGCAGGACCTTCAGCGAGAACGGCAGGCGGGCCACGTCGAAGCGCTGCTGGAGCGCGTCGAGACGAAAGATCTCGTGCCGGCGCCCGCCCACCTCGAGCGTGTCCTTGGCGCCAAAGCTGTTCTCCGACATGGGCATCTCCCGTGCGATCCGCGGGTCTACAGGGACCCTCGCAGTCTCGCAGAGTCGCGGTTGCGATCCTGCTCAGCTGCGTCGAGGATGCTCGCGGCGCGTCGAGGCGTCAGCGAGCGAGCTCGGCAGCGCGCGTCACGCGGCCCTTGCCCTGGCGCTTGGAGCGCAGCAGCGCGGCGTCGCAAGCCTCGAGCAGCTCATCGGTGCTCATCGGCGCCTGCCACTGGGCTACGCCGATCGATGCCGACGCGCCGGCGGGAGCTCGCTCCTGCGCGGGGATCGTGCGCAGGCGCTCGAGCGCTCGGTTCGCCGCGGCCGCGGCGCTGTCGAGGTCGGCGTTGGGCAGGATCACGACGAACTCGTCGCCGCCGTAGCGGGCAACGCGATCGAATGCGCGAAACTCCCCGACCAGCGCGTGCACCACGCCACGCAACATCGCGTCCCCCGCGGGGTGGCCGTGGCGGTCGTTGACCTGCTTGAAATCGTCGAGATCGATCAGCAGGCAGGACAGCGGTCCGCCGGTGCGCGTCGCGCGGCCGATCTCCTCATCCAGGCGCCTGCGCATCGCGCGGTGGTTCATGCAGCCGGTGACGGCGTCCGTCCCCGCCTCGGCGCGAGCGCGCGTGAGCGCGAGCGCGGTCGCGGCCTGGTCGACGAGCGTGCCGGCGAGCTCGACCGCCGAGGGGTCGAAGCGCTCGGCCTCGCGGCGCACGAGGACGACCACCGCCTCGACCTCTCCGCGCTCGGCGAGCGCCAGCAGCAGCGCGCAGCTGACCGCCCCGCTGCCCGTCAGGCGCGGCAGGCTGGCGGCGAGCTCCTCAGCGTCTGCCGCGAGAAAGCTGCGACGCGTGCTCGCGACCCAGCTGATTCCGGGCGGGCGCTCGCGACGGGGCAGGAGGTAGCTGAGCCGGCCGCTGCCATCGAACAGGTACACCGTCACGAGCTCATCGCGATCCTCGCCGTCAGCGAGGAGGTGGTGGATGTGGACCTCGTCGGCGCCCGGGACCATCAGGAGCTCGCCGGCGAGCGTCCGGAACGTGGTCTCGGCGTCGCCGGCCTCGTCGGCCAATGCGCTCAGGTGCCGGATACCCGCGAGCAGGCGGTCAACGCCGCCAGGCGCTGCTGAGGTATCCGTACCCGTTACGACATCCATGTCCGACAATGTACGGCATCAACAGGACCTCGTGGGACCCCGGACAGCACTGGGGGGCGGCCGTACGGCCGCCCCCTCGTACTGGCGTATCGAAACCGCTGCTAGCGGAACGTCACCGTCACGTATGCGTT
Organism: uncultured Solirubrobacteraceae bacterium; assembly: GCA_963759265.1. Classification (GTDB taxonomy): domain Bacteria; phylum Actinomycetota; class Thermoleophilia; order Solirubrobacterales; family Solirubrobacteraceae; genus Palsa-744. The sequence goes on along the minus strand of CAVWYR010000001.1, from coordinate 1,411,107 downwards.
TGAATGCGCGCCCTTCTTCTTGGGCACGAAGCCGACGCGCACCTTCACCTTGAACGGCTTGCGCCTGCTGCGTCCGGAGCTCGACAGCGGCACCTTCAGCTGCGTCTTCTTGCTGGCCGAGGAGAGGGTGCGGTACTTGGTGGACAGGCCGCTGCCGCTGCCGCTGATGCGCCCCGCGGCGTAGGTCTGGACGGTCAGGTAGACGGTGTTGCCGGCCACCTTGTGACCGACGATCTGAACCCCACAGCCGGTCGGGGTGATCGTCGTGTTGTACTTGTTCTGCTTGCCGTTCTGGCCTGTGACGGTCGTCGGAATCTGCAGCTTCGCCGTGCACAGGTTGGTGTTCAGGCTTTCCGTCGTCAGCGCCGAGTGCGGGCCCATCGGGAGCTTGACCGTCACGCTCGAGATCGGCACATCCGGCGTCGAGACGAAGTTCGTCGTCGTGATGCCTTTCGTGATGTGGGTCTTGCCTTCCAGGATCACGCGCACCCCATCGCCTTCGAGCACGAGCTCGAGACTCGGGAATTCTTCACCTGCGTGTGAGACCAGGAACGCCGGCCCCTTCATCACCACCGGCAACAGCGGCGTGACGACTTCCGCGCTGCCCACTTCCGAGCCGCCTTTGTTTTCGTTGCGGCAGTTGTAGGGGTTCGCTTCAAACGTCTTCGCCAGGCACGCTTTCTGCAGCGTCGACAGGCGCGACGGCAGCGCTTTCGGCAGCGTCACGAGCACCGACTTGATGTTCGACTGGCCCGGCGCCTGCGTGACCGTCGTGATCAGGCTTGCACCCTGCGATTTCGAGTGCTTGGCACTCGTCGAGTACGCGTATGTGGGTTAGAACGCCAGGCTGCTGCAGCGTTCCACCTGGAACGGCGAGACGAGACCCGACTGGACGGTTCCGGAGGTCGAGGTCAGGCTCGATTCGGTCGCCAGCACCGAGCAGTTGGTCGGGTTGTAGAGGAAGCCCTGCCTGTTGACGTCGACGCTGAGCGAGCGCATACGCAGCGGGATGCCCTTGTAGATCGTCGGCAGCGTGCTTTCCTCGGTGACCTGTGCGGTCGTCTGGTTGATGTTGATCGTCCCGCGCGTGACGACGTTGCCGAGGTTGAACGGCCCCGCGACCGCCGGCACGACGATCGACACCCCGAACGGCGCGCCGTCATACGGGCCTGTCATGTAGACCGTGCCGTTGAACGTGTACGGCGCCGAGCCCGCTCCGGCCTGCACCGTCACGGTGCCGATCTTGCTCGCCGACGCCGCACGTTCCGGCGTTGGCCTGCGCTTCTCCGCAGAGCGTGACCGCTGGGATCTCGCCGACAAGCCCAGGAGGCAGCGTCGTCTTGATCTTCTGCACGTACTGTTCGCCGTTGTTGCGGGCGAAGTTGACGGTGTAGGAGGTGTGTCCACCTCCAGTCGCCGTTTCGTTTTCGGTGCTCTGGGAGAGCGCGAACGGGATCGTCGAGGCGCAGCCGATGATCGAAAGCCCACCGAACGAGGCGTTCACTGATGCCACTTCGCTCGCAACCGGCGCGAAGCTGGTCGAGCCTTCAGGCGTGCCGCAGAGAGCGGGTTGGCCACCGACGTGAGCACGTCGCGGTTGAAGTGGACGGTCAGGTTGGTGAACGGCTGTTCGGGGTTTTCGTTGAAGACCGTCGTCAGCCGCCCCGTCGTTTCGTTGGGTATGACTTCCGCTTTGAGGCGGACAGAGATGCCGTAGCGTGCGGAGTTCGCGACGACGTAGATGATGTAGGGCGGCCCGGTGATCGGACCGGTTTCGGAGCCGGTGAGCGGGCCGCCGAGGTAGACGTGCCCCGTGAACGAGCCGTTGGGAAGCGTCGGCACGTTGAGGCTGACGGTCCCCAGTTCCGAGCCCGACGGACACGCGACACCGAATTCTGCGCTGTGAATCCTCGCCTGCGCCGACCGTGCACGCTTCGAGCCCATGCGCGGCCGACGGGTTGAGCGTCATCCCTTCGGGCAGCGTGATCGACGCCGTCTTGACCTGCGACGGCGCGCGTTCTGTAGGCAGTCGCGCTCGCCGGCTGGATCACTTCAGTGGTGATTTGGTTCGGCGCGTCGCTTTCGCTCGATCCGGATTCGCAGCTTGAACGTCGGCTTCGAATTCCAGGCTTTTGCAGCCTTCGAGGCCGATCGGGGTCGTGAAGGACTTGCGGGTCGTTTCGCCCGAGGTGTCTTTGAGCGTGACGTACGTGGTGTCATCGCCAGGACAGCTGGTCGCGTTGGTGATGAAGTCGCCTTCTCCGCTCTTGCCGAAGAGCACCTGTCGCGAGCTGATCAGCGGCAGTTCGGGGTTGACTTTGACTTGAAGTAGTCGTGGTAGTCGCCAGCGCCTGTGCCTTCGGATTCCTTGCCCCATTCGACACTGCCTTCGACGAACGAGTGCGAGTAATACTGCGCTGTCCCCAGGCCCTTGGATTCAGTGATGAATTTCGGCAGTGCCAGCACCACGCCGTAATAGGAGGCAAGCGCCTTTTCGCCTGGTTCGCCACCGGGCGGCACGACGTTGTAGACCTTGCCTTCGATCGGCACGTCGCTGAAGCCCTCGGCTTCTTCCAGTGCTTTGCCCAAGTACACAGTTACTTTTTCGATCCCGATCTGAGTGCATTTCCCTGGTTCCGCGGTGTACAGACCCGCCCCGGGCGCGAGTTCGTGTTCGTTGAATTCCGCCAACGTGCACTCGGGCACAGCGACCGGCGCCGTCGCCAGGCCGGAAGCGACATCGACCCTGACGTGGTTCACGATCCCGGTCGGGATCGCGTTGGGGTATTTGCCGATCGTGTTGACTTCGAAGTCGGTCACACCGTTCGGCACCCGTCCGCCCGCTTCGGTGAAGCCCTGTTCGTGCGCTTCAGCAACGGTCAGTTCGGCCTTGGGGCGCGTGTATTTGAAGGGGAACGGCGAGACTTCGATTTCTTCGCCGCCGCATTTTACGAACGCTTCTTTGCAGTTCGTCGCGACGAACCTTTCTACGCCGAAGGAGGCAGCCTGCGCCACGCTCACGGCGACGAGCGATACGAGCACGCCCGTCACGAGCGCTACCAGCGAAACACGGACCTTGGACCTCACGGCTACCTCCCTATCGAACCTTCGGCAATGATCGAGCACGACTCGTAGATCGAGAACGTCTACCCCTCGAGACGCCGGGGCCGCAAGAAAGTTGCGGTCGACGCCCCGAACTATTAGACGTACCGCGGACAACTCCTTCACGCTAGGCCGTCGGTCTGGCATATCGGCTGGCGCTCGACGGATGTCTTCGGAGCGGGCGGGCGCTCCAGGTCCGCGGATGACCCGGCTGCGGGCGATCACCCCGGCTGCGAGTCGACGACGGGCTTCGCCGAGGTGCCGAAGCTCACACGCAGCAGCGCCCCGCCGCCTGGAGCGTTCTGGGCTTCGGCGAAGCCGCCACACGCCTCCGCCGTCTGGCGCACGATCGCGAGGCCCAGGCCCGAGCCGGGGAGCTTGCGCGCGCCGTCCGCGCGGTAGAAGCGGTCAAACACAAACGGCAGGTCCGCCTCCCCGAAGCCCGGGCCGTGGTCGCGCACGCTCAACACGCCGCCCTCGAGCGCGACCTCCACCGCCGCGCACTCCGGGCTCCACTTGCGGGCGTTGTCGACGAGGTTCGACACCGCACGACCGATGCGGTCGCCCTGGCCGAGGACGATCGTCGGCTCGAGGCTCAGCTCGAAGCGCACCCCGCCACGCCTGCGCGCGCTCGTGACGGCGTCGGTGACCACCTCGTCGAGGCGCACGTCTTCCGCCGCGCCGCCGCGCGCCGCGCCGCGCGCGAGCTCGACCACGTCGCCGACGAGCGCCGTCAGCTCGTCGAGCTCCGCGACGATGTCCGCACGCAGGCTCGCCTGCTCGTCCGCCGCCAGTCGGTCGGCCTCGCTGAGGATCTGGATGTTCGCCCGCAGCGATGAGATCGGCGTGCGCAGCTCGTGGCTGGCGTCCGCGATCAGGTGCCGCTGCGCGTCCACGGAGCGCTCGAGCGCATCGAGCGTGCCGTTGAAGCTCTCCGCCAAGCGAGCCAGCTCATCGCCGCCATCGACCTCCAGGCGCCGCGACAGGTCGAGGTTGCCCGTCAGCGTCTCCGTGCGCCGCGTGAAGCGCGCGATCGGCGCGAGCGCCGTGCGCGCCACCAGCGTGCCCAGCAAGGCCGCGAGCACGACGCCTCCCGCGCCGATCAGCCCGAGGATCAGCAGCAGCCGGCTCAGCTCGTGTTCGACCTCCGTCAACGGCTGTGCGACGAGCACAGCACCCGCGGTGCCCGCGCCGAGAGTCAGCACTCGCAGGCTCGTCCCCTTGACGGTCCTGTTCGTGAAGCTGGCGCCGCTCCCACGCGCCGCGATCGTGCGGTCGAGCGCCGTCGTCGCGATCCTCGTCGGCGAGGCTCCCTGTCCACCCGGGACCGCGACGCCGCCGTGCGGGGAGATGAACTGCACGTATCCCGACGCCGCGCCAAACGGCGCAGGCTCGACCTCGCCGGGAAAGCCGCCTGGGCCTTGCCCACCCTTGGGCGCGAGCTCGCCGGGAGCTGGATTGCCTTCCCGCTGCGCGCCCGGCAAAGACCCTTGCGCGGCGCCGTCCGCCGCGGCACGCTCGCGGTTGGCGCCCGGACCGGTCGAGGCGCCGGCCGGCGCACGCTGCAGGACGCGCGCGCGCGAGCGCAGAGCGCTGTCGATTTCGCCGCGCAGATCCGAGCGCACCGCCGCGTACAGGCCGATCGCAGCCGCCAGCACCGACAGCGCCACCGACACGCTTGCCACCGCAGCGATCCGCGTGCGAAGCGTCATCCGTGTTCGGCCAATCCAGGCGCCCGACTCACGGCTCGCGCAGCGCGTAGCCCACGCCGCGAACGGTGTGGATCAGGTTGCGCGCGCCCGCACCCTCGAGCTTGCGTCGCAGGTAGCCCACGTACACGCGCAACGCGTTCGACGTCGGCCCGAAGTCATAGCCCCACACGCGGTCATAGATCAGGCTGTGCGAGAGCACCATGCGCGGGTTGAGCATCAACAGCTCCAGCAGCTGGTACTCGGTGCGCGTCAGCTCCACCAGGGTCTCGCCCACCTGCGCGCCGTGGCGCATCGGGTCGAGCCGCAGCTCCTCGAACGACAGCCCGCCATCGGCGTCCGCCGCCGCTTTGGAGCGACGCAGCAGCGCTCGCAGCCGCGCCTTCAGCTCGCCCACGTCAAACGGCTTGACCATGTAGTCATCCGCGCCGACATCCAGCCCGTCGATGCGATCCGACACCGCGTCGTGCGCCGTCACGATCAGGATCGGAACGCGGTTGCCGAGAAGGCGCACCCGCCGGCATACCTCGAGGCCGTCGATGCCCGGCAGGCCAACGTCGAGCAGCACCGCATCCGGCAGCGCCTGCACGATCTGCTCGAGCGCCGACTCGCCGTCCTCCGCCGCACGCACCTCGTAGCCGCCCAGCGTCAACGTCCGCCGCAGCGCTTCGCGCACGGCGCGGTCATCGTCGACCACGAGGATCCTCACCTGTGCGACTCTCGCGCGCTCAGGCTCGCCAGGGCCGCCGCGCGACCCCGACAGTCATACAGGGTGCCCGACGAGCCAGACGCGCCCGTCGTCGAGACACTCCTCGGCAGCGTCACCGCCTCACAGACCTTTGCGACCGCCGCCATCGCCGGTTTCGAGCCGACGCGCGTTTCGCCCCGCGGTCCCCCGCCAAAGCCGCCGCCAGCCTGTGCCCCGTCGTCGGCTGCTTCGTCGAGCACCCAGCGGATCTTGGCCAGACGCACCTCCTGAGCCAACCAAGCGATGCTCGGGTCGCTCTCGCGACCGGAGAAGCCGCCGATGCCTGCCACGTTCGCGTCGTCGTCGATGATCGCCGTCGCCGCGCTCGACTGACTCGAGACAGCCAGCGTGCCACCGCCGTGCGCGGAGATGTAGGAGAGCACGCTCGTCAACGAGGCATGGCCGCCGAACGCACCGCCTGCGCCCAGTCCCGCCGCACCACCGCCGAACGCACCACCCGCGCCCGGTCCCGCCGCGCCTGCGCCCGGTCGCGCCGCGCCCGCGAAGCCGCCGGCACCCGCTCCGAACAGCGGCGCCACGCCCGCACCGCCCGCGCCCGGGGGACCCGCGCGTTCGCCGGCACCGCGCGCGGCGCCCGGGCCGGCGAAACCGCCACGTCCGCCGAAGCCGCCGCGCGCGCCGAAGCCGCCACTTCCGCCTGCGGGCCCGCCGAAGCCGAGCGTCTCGGCCGAGGTCGGGCCACCCGCCGGGAAGGTGCCGCTGGTCGCGTGCCCAAGCGTGTCGACCGCCCATGCCGCGGGGGCCAGCAACAGCGCCGCGAGCGCCGCTGCGACCGCCACCGTGCGCACAGACCGCGTGCCGGACGCCACGAGTGCGAGCGATGCCAACACGGCCACGGGGATCACGACCGCCGCCAGCCACGCCAGCTGGCCGGGGTAGTCACCGAGGACGACGAGCTCCGTCACGACACCCGCGAGCAGCGCCAGCGGGCCCACGATCCGAACGCTCACCCCGCCACCGATCAGCTGTGCCGCGCCCGCGCCCACGAGCGCAGCCGCGAATGGTGCCAGCAGCGAGACGTAATACGGATGAAAGATGCCGCTCGCGGCGCTGAACAGGACCGCCGTCGTCGCAAACGCGCCGCCGACGACCATCAGCCAGCCGCTGCGCGCATCCGCGCGGCGCAGACGACTCGCTACGACCATGCCGAGCCCGCTGACGAGCGCGAACCCGAGCAGCCAGCCGACCTGGCCGCCGAGCGCCGAGTTCAGGAGCCGCAGCGGCCCCGCTGAGCCGCCGAAGACGTTGCCGCCTCCACCTCCTGCCAGGCCGCCGGGGCCGCCCGACTGCCCACCGACGCGCCCGACGCCGTTGTATCCGAAGATCAACGACAGGATCGTGTTGTCGCTCGTGCCCGACACCCACGGGCGGTCCGCCGCGGGGGTCAGTTCCACGAGCAGCGGCCACGCACCACCGACGATCAGCAGCCCGGCGCCGCCCGCCAGCAGCTGGCGCAGCGCGTGCCAGCGCCCGCGCGCAGCCGGGGCGAGCCACAACCAGGCGGCCACGATGCCTGGAACCACGACCAGCGCGACGAGCATCTTCGTCTCAAAGCCCAACCCCACGAGCACGCCCGCCGCGACCAGCCAACGCGTGCCTGGGCGCTCCGGCGCCGACTCGAACGCGCGCACCACGCACCACAGCGCCGCCACGCAGCACAGGATCAGCAGCGAGTCGGGGTTGTTGTGGCGCGAGATCGCGACCGTGATCGGGGTCAGCGCCAGCGTCAGCCCCGCCACGAAGCCGCCGACGCGGCCGAAGCGGCGGCGGACCAGGTCGTACACGAGCGCCACGCTCGCCACGCCCATCAGCGCCTGCGGCACGAGGATGCTCAGCGAGTGGTAGCCGAACGCGCGCACCGACAGCGCCTGCACCCACAGCGCCAGCGGCGGCTTGTCGACGCTCATCACGCCGCTTTTGTCGAGCGATGCGAACAGGAAGTCGTGCCAGCTCGTGCTCATCGAGCGCACGGCCGCCGCGTAGTATTCGTTTGCCCAGCCGTTGCGGCTGAGCGCCCACAGGTTGAGCAGCCCAGCCACGCCCATCAGCGCGATCAGCTCCGGGTATGCGACCCGCGCCGCGAGCGCTCCGGCCCTGCTACGCAGTCCCCCCGCAGCGCCAGCAGGTGTCGTGACCGGCGCCACAGGCGCTGTCGGTGGCGCGGCCGAACGTGTCTCCCACGAGAAGCCCACGCCGGCAGCATCGCGGCCGTGTGTATGACGACCGTGTGAGAAGCCTGAAGATTCGGTAAGCGTGCGCTCCGCCTCGCCGCGCGCGCATGGGCGGATGTCGATCCGCCACGCGTGCATATGGGACGGCGGTCCATAGGCCGACCGCGCGACGGCCGGCATGCTGATCGAGGCTGTTCGTGTCGCGTTCTGAGCCGGGAGAGGGTCATGCCAAACACAGCTCCCCAGATCGTCGCCCTCGGAGGCGGCGGTTTTTCGATGGAGAGGGATAGCTCGCTGCTCGACGACTACGTGCTGTCGCTGACCGGCGCAGCGAGGCCGCGCGTGTGCTTCCTGCCGACGGCGTCCGGCGATGCCGACCACTACGTCGTGCGCTTCTATCGGCGCTTCTCCCCCTGCTGCGAGGCGAGCCACCTGTCGCTGTTCCGCCGCGACCAGGGCACCGACGGCGTCGAGGACGACCTCGCCACGCATCTGCTCAGCCAGGATCTGATCTACGTCGGCGGCGGCAACATGCTCAGCATGCTCGGCGCGTGGCGCGCGCACGGGCTCGACGCGATCCTGCGCAAAGCGTGGCGGCGGGGCATCGTCCTCTGCGGTCCCTCCGCCGGCTCGCTCTGCTGGTTCGAGCAGGCGCTCAGCGCCTTCCACGGCGCGCCGCGGATCGTTCGCGGGCTCGGTTTCCTGCCGTACTCCAACTGCGTCCACTACGACGCCGAGCCCGAGCGCCGCGCCGAGTACCAGCGCTTCGTCGCCGACGGCATGCGCCCGGGCTTCGCCGCCGAGGACGGCGTCGCCCTGCACTTCCGCGGCACCAGCCTCGAGCGCGTCGTCAGCTCACGCCCAGACGGGGGCGCCTTCCTCGTCGAGCGCCACGGCGAGCGCGCGCGAGAGACGCGCCTCGAGGTCTGCTTCCTCGGCAACCACGACTCAGGCACCACGCACAAGCCGGGCAGCGAGCGGCCAGCCGCGCCCGCGCGCGCGCACCAAGCGGGCAAGCGCAAGCTCACGAGAGCGCGGCCGGTGGCGGCATGAGCACGCGAAGCGTCGTCCCGATCGAGTCACGGCTGATCTTCGCGATGGGCGGCGGCGGCTTCACGATGGAGCCGAGCAACCCACTGCTCGACGACTTCGTGCTCTCGCTCGCCGACGTCGGCGAACCGCGGATCCTGTTCCTGCCGACCGCCTCAGGTGACATCACCTCGCAGATCAACGCCTTCAAAGGGCGCTTCAGCGAGCGCGCGTGCGTGCCCGAGTACATCTCGCTGTTTCACCTCCGCGACACCAGGCGCCCGCTCGCGGAGATCGTCCAGGAGCAGGACATCGTCTATGTCGGCGGCGGATCGATGCGCAACCTGCTCGCGCTGTGGCATGCCCACGAGCTCGACGAGATGCTGATCCAGGCGTGGGAGCGCGGCACCGTGCTAGCCGGGCTGAGCGCCGGTGCGATGTGCTGGTTCCAAGGGGGAGTCACGCGCTCGAGCGGGCCGCCCGAGCCGATCGCCGGGCTCGGCGTGCTCGAAGGCTCGCTGAGCGTCCACGCCGACGGCGAGCCCGAGCGCCTGCCCGTCTGGCTTGCGAGCGTGCGCGACGGCGCGCTCCCCGGGGGCTGGGCGCTCGACGACGGCGTCGGGCTGCTCTTCCGCGGGCAGAGCCTCGACCGCGCCGTCAGCTCGCGCCCCGGCGCAGAGGCGCAGCGCGCCGACGCCATCGCCGGTGAGCTCCTGCGCCAGCGCCTGGAGGTCGAACTGCTCGGCGACGGCCCGCACGCCTCGCTCGGCGGCCGCGACGAAGCCGTCGAAGAACTGCGCCGCGTGCACCGTCTGCGCCGCGGGAGCTCCAGAGGCCGCGGCTGACGCGGCATCTGCGCCGCAGGAGCTCCACAGGCAGCGGCTGAGCGCGTCGCCCGTCCGGCCCTAGAACAAACGTCCGCTTCGCTGGCTATCTGCGCAGGACACGCGCAAGATTGCCGTTGCCCGAAAGGTACGACAGAGATTGCCCTAAACGGGCAGAGCCATGTAGTCCTAACAGAACCGCATCCAATGCCCATCCAAACACCCTCACCGCAAGCACCATCGCCACTACCGCCGTCGTTGCTGCGCGCGAGCACCCGCTTCACAGCTCGGCCAAGGCCCGTCGACGGCGTCCTTCGCTGCGTCTCCTCCGGCTACCTATCCGGCGGCTGCTCCTGCCAAGCGACGATCCCCTCGAGCGTCGTCACCGCCGCCTGGGCACGCGAGCTGGAGCTGATCGGCGGACGCGAGGACCGCTTCTTCAGCTTCGCCTGGCGCGGCGGCGTGTGGTTCTCCTTCGGCCTCAGCGACGGCCGCGTCCGTGGCGTCTACTGCCCCGAGCACAGCGCCGCGAGGGCAGAAAGATCATCCCGGCCAAGCCTCGACGTCGCCTCCTGAGCGCGGCTATGCGGGCACACGCTCGAAGATCGCTGCGAGGCCCTGACCGCCGCCGATACACATCGTCTCCAAGCCGAGCCGAGCGTCGCGCCGGCGCATCTCATGCAGCAGCGTCGCCAGGATCCTGGCGCCGGTGGCGCCGACGGGGTGACCGAGGGAGATGCCCGAGCCGTTGACGTTCACGCGCTCGAGGCCGTCGTGCAGCTGCCACTCGGCCAGCACCGCCAGCACCTGTGAGGCGAACGCCTCGTTGAGCTCGATCAGATCGAGGTCATCCAGCGTCAGGCCCGCGCGCTCGAGCGCCAGCTGCGTAGCCGGGATCGGCCCGATGCCCATCGTCTCCGGCGGAACGCCTGCAACCGCCCACGACACGAGCCGGCCCAGCGGCTCGAGGCCCAGCTCCGCCGCCTTCTCCGCGTGGGTCACGATGCAGATAGCAGCGCCGTCGTTCTGACCGCTGCTGTTGCCCGCCGTCACCGTCGCGTCCGGGTCACTCGCGCCCATGATCGCGCGCAGCCCGGCGAGCGCCTCCAGGGTCGTGTCGGCGCGCGGGTGCTCGTCGAGCTCGACCAGCACCTCGCCGCCGCGACCGGCGAGCGTCACCGGCACGATCTCCTCGGCGAACGCGCCGCTGCGCTGAGCCTCGACCGCGCGCTGGTGCGAGCGCAGCGCCAGCTGATCCTGCTCCTCCCTGCCGATCGCGTACTGCCGGCGCACGTTCTCCGCCGTCTCGAGCATCCCGCCCGCAACCGGGTGGTTCACGCCACCAGCCGTCACCCGGGCCCGTTCGAGGCGATCCTCGAGCCGTATCGCCCCGCTCTTGACACCCCAGCGTGGCCTCGTCGAGTAGAACTCCGCCTGGCTCATGCTGTCCGCGCCACCCGCCAGCACGAGCTCCGCAGCACCCGTTTGCACCTGCATGCACGCGTACACGACCGCCTGCAGGCCCGAGCCGCAACGCCGATCGAGCTGAAGGCCGGGAACGTCGACCGGCAGGCCCGCGTCGAGGGCCGCCACGCGACCGATCGCTGGAGCCTCGCCGCCGGCGTAGCACTGGCCCATGATCACGTCGTCGACGTGCTCGCCGCTGAGCCCCGTGCGGGCGACCAGCTCGCGTATCACGCTCGCCGCGAGCACCTGCGCGCTGACGTCGCGGAACACCCCTCCGAAGCGCCCCACCGGCGTGCGCAGGGGCTGGCAGATCACTGCGTCTCTACTCGTCATCGTCTCTAACGGCCTCCAAGCGAAGGGTCGGGAGCCATGACCCTAGCGCGCCGCCCGCGCGCCCCGATCGCCCTCACCCGATATGACGCACGGCGTCTGGCCCGCTAGCCGCGTTTGACCTTGACTTTGAGTTTCGCCGTGCCGGTGCTCCCGGCGTAGTCGCTGTTCGTGGTCGTGAACACCGCCGACACCGGGTATGCCGTCGCCGACCCCGGCAGGGTCACGTGGTAGGTGTACATGATCGCCGCGCCCGTGAACGCCTGGGTGTGGACGAGCTGCCCGTTCACGTAGAAGGACACGCTGCCCGGCGTCGGCTCGTGACCGGCGACCGCCGCGGTGACCGTCGCCTTGAACTTGGCTTTTTTGCCGGTCTTCGTGCTCGCGTTCGCGGGGGTCAGCGCGACGTTGGTCGCCATCGGCGCGACTTCGATCGTCTTGTGCACCGACGGCGCGGGCAGGTAGTCGCTGTTGCCCGCCTGCGCGGCAACCACTTCGCAGCTGCCCGCCGCCGTGATCGTCACGAGACCCGCCGGGCTGACGGTGCATGCGCCGCCGCCGGAGAAGGTCACGCTCAGCCCCGACGACGCGCTTGCGCTGAGCGAGAACGGCGCAGCGCCATACGAAGAGCTCGTCGGCGGATTGAACGTGATCGTCTGGCTCGCCTGGGCGATCGTGAACGTGCGCTCGACTTCGCTCGCCGGCTCGTAGTCGGCGTTGCCCGCCTGTGTCGCCTTGACGGTGCAGCTGCCGACGCCCGTGATGTGCACCTTGCCCGCTTCGATCGTGCATTCGCCGAGCGTCGAGTAGGACACGGTCAGGCCCGATGATGCGCTCGCGCCAGGGGCGAAGTCGGCTTCGCCGTATGTCTTTTCGGAGATCGCCGGGAAGTCGATGCTCTGGCTGGCGGCGTCGATCCTGAAGGTGTCCTGGACCTGAGGCGCCGGGTTGTAGTTCGCGTTGCCGGCCTGGTTGGCGTCGATCGTGCACGTGCCCCCGCCGGTGATGTGCACGGTGTGCCCTGACAGCGTGCATTCGCCGGACTGGCGCGTGAAGCTCACCGGTTCACCGGAGGTCGCGGTCGCGCTGATCGTGAAGTCTTCTTCGCCGTAGGTGTGGTCGGCGACCATGAAGTCGATCGTCTGTTCCGCCTTCGGGACTTCCACTTCGAGCTTGTTCGAGGTCTTCGTACCGGTGCCTTCGTTGCCTTCGATGCTCGCTTCGTTGGCGTACGTGCCCGCTTCGGTCAGTTCGTGGCTGCACGTGTAGGTCTGTTCGCCGCCCGGCGCGAGCGTCTCTTCGCCCGCCGGGGAGATCGACGCGCAACCCGCGTCGTTGAGGGCCTTGAAGGTCAGGGAAACGTTCCCCGTGTCCTTGACGATGATCTCGTAGTCGACCGTCTGTCCGAGTTCGCCCGTCAGCTTCGACTTCGTGAAGCCGGCGTTGCTGCCCGCAATTTCCTGCAGCTTTTCGATCGTAAACGTCGCGCTCGTCGGCACTTCCACTTCGACCGTGTTCGAGCTCTTCGTTCCAGTGCCTTCGCTGCCTTCGATGCTCGCGGCGTTGCTGTAGGTCCCCGTAACGCTCAGCTCGTGGCTGCACGTGTAGGTCTCTTCGCCGCCGGGCGCAACCGTCTCGGTGGTGCTCGGCGTGATCGCGCTGCAACCGGCGTCGCTCAATGGCTGGAATTCGAGGGGCACGTTGCCGCTGTTCTTGACGAGGACCTCGTAGTCGATCGTCTGTCCGATTTCGCCCGTCAGCTTCGACGTCGTGAAGCCGGCGTCGCTGCCCGCGATTTCCTGGAGCTTTTCGACCGTGAACGTCGCCACCGTCGGCACGTTCACTTCTACCTTGTTCGAGGACTTCGTGCCGGTGCCTTGATTGCCTTCGATGCTCGCTTCGTTGCCGTAGACGCCGGCCGCGGTCAGGGTGTGTTCGCAGGTGTAGGTCTGTTCGGCGCCTGCCGCCACGGTCTCTGTGCCGTTCGGCGCGATGCCCACGCAGCCCGGGTCGCTGAGCGGCTGGAATTCGAGCGGCGCGTTGCCGGCGTTGGCGTTCCTGACGATCACCTCGTAGTCGACGGTCTGGCCGACTTCGCCCGTCAGGCTCGACTTCGTGAAGCTCGGTTCGCCCGCGATCTTCTGCAGCTTTTCGATCGTGAATTCGGATTTCACGACGCTGAAGCTCTGGCTGACGCGTGCCGGCGGCTCGTAGTCGGCGTTGCCGACGCCGTGCGCGGTGACGGTGCAGGTGCCCGGCGTCGTGACCTGTACTTCTTCGGAGCCGTTGATCGTGCAGTGCCCTTCGGCCGTGTACGTCACCGGGGCCCCTGAGGAGGCCGTCGCCCCCGGCGAGAACGCCGGCTCGTTCGCGGTCTGGGTGCCCGGTTTGGTGAAGCTGATCGTCGAGGGAGCCCGCGCCACTTCGAATGCGACGGCAACTTCTGGCGCCGCGCGGTATTCGGAGTCGCCGGCCTGCGAGGCCGTGATCACGCACACACCCGCTTCGGTGATGTGCACGACGGTGCCTTCGGGGTTGACCGTGCAGGCGCCCAGAGCTTCGTAGCTCGGTTCGAGACCGGTGCTGACGCCGTCTTCAACTTCTTCTTCGCTGTACGCGTTCTGGGACACGGCAGCCTCGCTCGTGCCCTTCAGGGCGAAGTTCGCGGCCCCGTATGTGAGGTTTCCCAGCGGGCCGAAGACCAACAGCTGGTCTGCCTTCGCAACCCGGAACGACCTCGAGACGGCGCTCGCCGCCGCGTACTTCGGCGGCCCTGCTGCGCCCGCCTGTTCGGCCGAGATCGTGCACGTTCCTTCACCCACCAGCGTGATGTCTTCGCCGTTCGCGCCGCCGGTCACGCACACGGATTCCGTCGTCGATTTGAAGCTCACGGTGAGGCCCGAGGAGGCCGTCGCCGAAAGATCCAGCGACGGATGGGCGAGCGTCGTCGGCTTCGGTTCAGCGAACGTTATCGCCTGCGACTTGCCGGCATTCGTGACGTTGAAGGTCTCTTCGGTTTTTTTGAGTTCCGCCCAGTTCGGGGTGCCTTCGTTGCCGGAGGCGGCAAGTTTGCATGTCCCTTCGGCGTGCGGTGTGACGGTCACCTTGGCCGTGCCTTTCGCCGTTTCGCTGGTCGCGCCGACCGTGCAGGTCGTTTCCGTCGTCGAGGTGATCGTGCCCGGGCTCAGCGCCGAGTTGGTCGTAACTTCGACCGTTTCGGCTTCGGTGCTCGAGATGTTGCCGCCGTTCGGGTTCCACGTGAGCGTCTGAGCCCCGCCTGAGATCGTGAGTTCGAGGCTGTCAGCGCCGGCGCTGTAGCTGGCGTCGCCCGCCTGTTTGGCTTCGATCTTGCACTTGCCGGCGTTCTGCGCTTTGAGCACGTATCCCGGCACGCTGTACGTGCATGGTGCGACCGCGCTGACGAGTTCGCCCGCTCCCGACGCGACCGATTCTTTAGCGGCCGTGTCTTCGTAGGTGAAGGACTTCGCGCTGAGCACTTCTTTGACTTTGAACGCGCCGTCGTAGGTCGCCACCGCGACGTTGCCGACTTCGACTTCCTGGCCGGCCATCAGCGCCGTCGCCGGTTCGGTCGCGAGGTTGACCGTCGCCACGCCTTCGTTCTCCGCCGCGCCCGTGTTCGGCAGCCCTACCGTGCCGGCGATGCCGTTCGCGGTGCCCGCTTTGACGGCCACCGTGAACGTCGTTGTCGTTGGCGCGGAGAGGACTTCAAAGGTCTTGTTGTTGAATTCTTTTTCGCTCGTGCCTTTGGTGCCCGCGATGTTGACCTTCTGTTTCGCGGCGAAGGCCGTCGCCGGTGCCGCTGTCACGTGCACAGTCGCAGTCGTACCGGAGACGATGATCGAGGAGATGACCTTCACCGTCGATCCTGTTTTTTCTTCTGTTTCGCCAGCGGCTTTTATGCAGTACGTGAAGGTGTTCGTGGTGGGCGTGGTCTTGATTTCCACGGAGGCCGCGTTGTAGCCCGTTTTGCTTGCTTTTTCGATCGTGATGATCTCGCCCGCCGACAGCCCATCGGGAGCGCTTTTCGACTCTTTCATCGTGACCGTCGCCGTCCCGGCCGTCGGCGTTTTGCACGTCGCCGCTTCTTCTTTCGCGGAGTCGGTGATTTTTTCGACGGTGCCGGTAGCTGCTTCGGTGCCGATAGCGGCGGTCGAAGCGGCCGCGATCGCGCCCTGCGAGGTCGTCCCCGTCACGACAACGCTCGTGGTGGGCAGTTCTGAGGCGGTCCACGCAACCGGATCTTCGACACCAGCGACTAGTTCGGTCAGTTTGAAGGACGTTTTGATTTTGACTTTTTCATTTTTTTCTTCGCCGAGCGGTGGGACAGACGTCAGCGAGTCATTGAATGCACCGGTCTGGGTTCCCTTGTTGGTGATTTCGACGGTGATCGGTTGGACCGCCTGCGCGACGTTCTGGTTGCCGAGCGACTCAGCGTCGACCGTGCACAGCGGCAGCGAGTTCTGTTCGTCGTATTCCTTCGTCTGCTTGGCCAGGATCGCGACCTGCGGCGTTTCCCCGGTTTCCACGTCGCTGCAGTTCTTTTCCGTTTCCTGCACGTTGAAGTAGATGCACCCTGTGTTGTTTTCAGAGGTGCACGGCAGAGGCACGGACGAGACCGCCGAGGCCTTGAATTCTTTGCCCGCCGTCTCGTTCGTGGTCCACGTGCCGGTGGGCGTGATCGTCTGCGACTCCTTTGCGATGTCGAATTCCTGCGACACCGGTGGGGCCGCGAGCACGGTCGAGCCATCGCCGGGCTGCGTTGCCGTGATCGTGCAGTGGCCCGCCCCTTCGATCGTGACCGTTTCGCCCGCGATCGAACACGTGCCCTTTGCCGTGAACGTCACTGCTTCGTTGGAGCTCGCGCTGGCGCTGACCGTGAACGGCGCTTCGCCGTAGGTCTTCCCGGCGAGCGGACCGAAGGAGATCGTCTGGGTCGCCCCGACGAGCAGGTTGCCGGTCGCGCTGCTGGACCCATAGCTGTAGGCAGCGGCGCCCGCGTAGCTCGCGCCGACTGCGCCGGTGGCGGTTCCCGCTGCGTACGTCGAGCTATCGACGCCGGCGAGCGTGGCCACGCCTTCGCTGTTGGTGACGGCCGTGCCGACCGTCTTGCCGCCGAGGCTGAAGGCGACCGTTTCCCC
Organism: uncultured Solirubrobacteraceae bacterium; assembly: GCA_963759265.1. GTDB lineage: Bacteria > Actinomycetota > Thermoleophilia > Solirubrobacterales > Solirubrobacteraceae > Palsa-744. The sequence goes on along the minus strand of CAVWYR010000001.1, from coordinate 1,394,547 downwards.
GAAGAGGCCGGATTTTGTCCCCGTCGCCGCGAGCTTCGCGGTCAGCGTGGCGGTGCCCGTCGCCTGGTTGCCCTCGCCGCTCGTGCTCGCTTCGGTCGCGAGCGAGCTCGGCGTGCAGCCTTTGAAGTGGAAGGCCGTGATCTGCGTCGCCCAAGCGTTGTCTTCGCCTTCTTCGTTTGTCGGCGAGCCGACGTCGGTCTGCCCGGCGAACCACAGCTCGCAGCCGTTCGGGTCCAGCGACATCGAGTTCTGCGGCCCGAAGAAGCCGTTCTTGAGTTCTTCGGCGTATTCGCCGGTCTGGTAGCCGTGGCCTTCGTCGACGAGGGTCTCCGGCAGCGATTCGATTTTGGCTTTACCTTCTTCGGTGCTTTCGACCTTTTCCTGTCCGGCTATATACAGCGACGGGAAGACTTCGGTGTCGGTGGCGCTGTAGCCGAGGGCCATGTCGCCTTCCTTGTCGACGCCGATCGCCGGCAGCCAACGCGAGAGCTTGGTGGGCGCCGGTTCGTAGTCCTGGGTCTGCTTCATCGCCGTCGTCTTCGGCGCGCCGGTGGCGCTTTCGAGCGAGACCTGCTGCCAGCGCACGCGGTCGGGGCTGACGATCGCCTCTTTTTCGCCTTCTACGGTTTTTGATTTCTCTTCCTTGGACGTGGCGTAGCCCAGCCAGAGCGATTCTTTGCCGCCAAAGTTCGTGTACTGGGGCTTCGGCTTGATGTAGTCAAACTCGCTGTTGAGCCTGTTGGCATAGTGGCCGCCCGCTGTGCTGATCGCATATTTGTCTTCGGCGTATTCGGCCTTCGGCACTTCCGCTTCGACGCCGTCGTTGGGGGTGAAGAAGGTGGGCGTCGTGATCTGGTAGTCGTACTGTTCGGTTTTGCTCTTGCCGATCCAGTCTTCACCCGGTTCCGCCCAGTTTACGTGCCACTGCCAGACGTCGACCAAGCCATCCGATTTGGGCGAGAATTCGCCGGGAAGATCGGACGGGGTCAGGAAGTACTCGTTGCGTTTCGACGCTTCGGAGCTGTCCGGCGGCAGGCTGATCCCCGGCACGATGTTGGCCGGCGTCGGCGATTCCGCGTCCTCATTGCAGAAGGTGATTTCGACGCGACATTTTTCCAATTCCGCCGAAGACGCTGATTCTGCCTTTGTGCTGCCTTTGAAGTTGTCTTTTTCCTTGACGTTACCCTGCGTCGTGACGACTTCCAGCGCCGCCCCGGTCTCGAGGTCGGCGGTGTTGAAGGCCCACACCTGCGTGCCGTCGAATTCCTCGAGTTCGTTGTTGCCCGGGCACTTGGCTTTGATGTTTTCTTTGCAGTAGATCTCCTCCTGCAGGTAGACGCCGTTGGTCCACATGCCGACAGCGCTGTGCGAGATTTCCTGCGCGCCGCCGGTGAACAACGGGACCGCGTAGTAGTACCAGCCGCCGCCGACCGGGTCGCCGGTCTTCGACACCGCGATGCAGTAGATGTGCCCGGTGAGTTCTTCGGGGTTCTGTTCGGTGTCCGTCATGACGATGTAGCGGTCTGTTTTGGGGTCGTAGACGATGTGCGGTTCGAGGTAGCCTTTGTCGGTCGCTTTTTCGCATGGCGCGCCGAGACCCGATTTATCGAAGAATTCGTGCAGTTCTTCGGCGGCGATCAGCGCCCCGGTGGCCTTGTCAAAGACGCCCATTGCGAAGCCGACCGTCTCGACGTAGTCCTTCGGCCCGGCGACGCCTTCGGTGTCGGCCGAGAGATCGAAGCCCACGTTCAGCGGGTCGCTCGCGATCTCGTTGTCTTCGAGGCCTGAGAACTTGATGCCTTCGACGGCCGACCCCGAGAATTTTGTCAGATCCGGCCCCGCGCCCGAGCCGCCCACAGCGGGGGCGTCGGTCTTGTCAGCCGCCCCCGCGCCAGACGCCGCGCGCACCGCAGCGGCTCTACCGGAGGAGGTCTTGGCCTTCAGGGCGTGGGCCGGCCTGCGCAGGCGCCCGCGCTTGAGATGCGCCGTTACGCCGGTGAGCTGCACCGTCTCTGCCGGCAGGCTCCCGCCGCTGGCAAGGGTCCGTGCGAGGTCACTGTTCGCCGACACGCGCACCGCGCCATGCCGCGACGCACCAGTCCCGCCCGCGCTCGACTTGGTGGCCGCAATGACGGTGCCGGCGTACACCAGCCCGGCAACCAGCAAAGCCAACGTGAACACGACGACAAGACGTGGCGGAATCCTTCGCATATAACCGTCCCCTTTGTTGGCCGGAAGAGTCGCCCCACTCGATCCAGCAGGCCCCCTAGATGCCCTTAGTGGCGCTCGAGACTATCGATTTGTCAACCCCGGCGCCCGCTGTGTGAGTCAAACGTTGCGATAGGAAGTTATCCAACATGGCCTACCCGAGTTCGCACACAGGCCGCTTCCGGGCGCTTGTCAGAGCGGGCGTGTGCGTGCGTATCCACGCTGCGATACTCGCGTGATGGTGACATCATCCGCGGCGGGCAGCGGATTCCTCCTTGCCGTTCTGTGGTTCGATTTGATGTTCGATGTACAAGCTCTTCGCCAGCCGGGAGCTGAGCTGTCCGAGCACGTGCTGGCCTCGATCGCCGGTTACTACGCGCGCGTGACGACCGCAGCGGCGCCGATGAACCGCTTGATCGCCGCCGTCATGCTCGCGACCCTGGCCTCGCTGGTCGTTGAGGTCGTGCAGGAGCACGTGTCGCTGTGGGTGTCGGGCATCTCCCTTGCGCTGGCCACCGTCGCAATCCTGCTCGCGGCGCTGCGAACGGTGCCGACGGCGGTGCGGCTCGGCACTCGTCGCGATGCACCACTTCGCCAGAGCTCGCTCGCCAGAGCGATCCTGCGCCAGCACCTGATTTGCTTCGCTTCGATCGGCGTTGTGCTTGTCCTGCAGCTTGCGTCCAGCTGACGCGCGACTCATACGTGGCGAGCGACGGCGGACCAAAGGCCGCTCTCGTCTCTCACACGACGGCCATACCCGCGAGAGGCATCCGACGGGAGACGCCCAGCACCACCGTCCACTGCGCCTAGCCGTGCACGTCGGGGACACCCTCAACCATTATCTCGTTCGTAACGGCCGGTAGTAGGACTCCAAGCTCGCTCTCGGAGCGGCCAACGTCAACGATGACGCGAACGATCTCGACAACGCGCTGACGACGTTCGTGCACGCCGGCGCCCGCCTTCGGCGCCTCGAGGAAGACGAGCGTCGCGGCAGCAGGGTCCTCCGAGAGGAAGACGAGGAGCGCCTCGAGCGCTGCGCGGACCCGACGTGCCCCAGGACCCCGGGCGCTGGTAGGCATCGCCGACCACGGCCTTGACCTCTCGCAGGACGCCCGACGGCCTGAGCACCGCTGGCCGATTTGGACAATCGCAGGCAGAAACGTTGTCCGTGGCTCAATATGAGACACCGCCGTGGCCGCGTATGCTTAGAAGGTCGCGGATAAAGCGACGGTAGAGGGAACTGATAAACGCCGCTTACGGGGCTAGGGGATCGGCAAGCCAAAGTCGCCGACGCTCCCCACGACACACGACGAGGGCGAGGTCACCGTGATCGCAGTAACCACGGGGCAGTCGGGTAGGGTTGACACGCTGATGATCGAGCGTTCCGATCGACCCAACCCGGGAAACACCGACGTGCAGAAAACGCGGAAGCCGACGCAGCACGAGCGGCTCCTCGCGGGAATGGTCGTCGCGGCGAACCGCGACGGATACGTCGGCGCAAACGTCTCCGCGGTGATTGCCGAGGCCGGCGTGTCCCGTCCGACGTTCTACGAGTATTTCGCCGATAAGGACGAGTGCTTCGGTGCAACGATTGAGGACACGTCGGCGCGGCTGTTGGAGAAAGTGGACGCGCGCGTGCGGGAAGCCGCGCCAGAGAGAGCGCTCTATGCGAGCGTCGAGGCACTGATCGACTTCACGAGCGACGAGCCGGCGCTCGCCCGTTTCCTGATGAACGAGCCGATGGGGGGCGGAAGCCCAGCACTGGACGCGCGCGATCGCGGCATCGCTGAGATCGAGCGCCTCGTGAAGGCGCAGTACAAGGCGGCTCGCCGCGACGCGCCGGCGCCAGACTTCTCCCCGCGGACGATCATCGGTGGCATCTACCGGTTGCTGGCTCCACGGCTGAGACGGGCCGAGCCGAAGATCTCGGCCTTGCTACCGGACCTCGTGCACTGGATCGCAGCGTACGAGCAGCCGCTCAACAAGCATCGCTGGCGCGCGCTGAAGCTCTCGCCACGACCGGCGCTGTCCCCGTTCGTCCCCGAGAGTCCACTCCAACCACCGCCCCCGTTTCCCCGCGGCAGGCTGCGACTCGGTGAGGACGAGATCGCGGAGAACCAGCGCCAGCGAATCCTGTTCGCCGCGGCGCGCCTCGCCGAGGAGAAGGGATACAACGCCACGACGATGAACGACATCACGAAACGCGCCGGTGTTGACGGCCGCGCGTTCTACGCGATGTTCACCGACAAGCAGGACGCCTTCATGGCGGTGCACGAGCTTGGGTTCCAACGCGTGATGGAGGTCACCGCCGAAGCCTTCTTCTCGGGGGATACCTGGCCGGAGCGCAACTGGGAGGCCGGGCGCGCGTTCACGCAATTCCTGGAGATGAACCCGCTCGTCGCCAACGTCGGATTCCTCGAGGCTTACGCGGTCGGCCCGGGCGCAGTGCAACGCGTCGAGGACAGCCACACGGCCTTTGCGATGCTGCTGCAGGAGGGATACCGCCACGTTTCACGGCCCGCTCGCCCGCCGCGCGTCGTCTTGGAGACGATCATCGCGACGATCTTTGAGGTCGTGTACTCGAGGGTACGCAGCGGCGCCACGGAGCGCTTGGCCGGTCTCGTCCCCCACCTGACATTCCTGGTGCTCGCACCGTTCATCGGCGCGGAGACAGCAAACACCTTCATCGATGTGGAGCTGGCCACCGGCGCCAGCTAGCGGTCCTGCCTCGGGAGGTTCCGAACGCGGGTGGTGGGCGGCTAGATTGGGGTCGAGGAGAGGACAGCGAAGTCGTTGACGCTACGATCCCTTCGCGAGCGGGCGCCAGCTGCCAACCACCACTCTTTAGACAGAGAGATCACAATCGCGCCTCGCAGGTTGTAGAGGATCTCGCCGAACCTTTCGATCGCCGGCAGCGCAACGTCACTGTCCAGGAACGAACGCGGCAGCGAGATCGCCGTGAGGCTCGCTGTGTCGTGGCAGAGGTTGGCGTGAAGCGGCAACTTGACGATTCGCTCGAGCATCTCCGGCAGCAGCGCCACAGCAGCGACGCCGTGCTCATCGATCTTGCCGAGCACCGCTTCGGGGTCGGATCGGCGCGTCAGCACAAGAGTGGAGGCAAAGCGCAGTCCGAGCGTGAAGTGCAGAAAGCCCCAGCGGCCCGTGATCGGCGCCGCGATAAGAAGGAGCTCCCGTCTTTGCAGCGGGAGCCGCGATCGCGCAGTCGCGGGCGTTATCAGCGAGCACGGAAGCTTCCTGTCGGGTACACGTGCCGTGCGCTCACACCTGACAACGACGCTGCTTATCCTCGACGCGCACTGCAAGGGCAGGTCCGACGACGCTCCCACCAACTCGTCGAGCGTGGAACATCCTGGGTCGCGGCCTGGATCACACCAGGCGATGACACGCCGTGGGCCCGGCGCGACCGCGCACAGCTGCTCCGAGCAGTCGTCGTCGTAGATGAGGGCCTGCACCGGCCTCCTCCACACGACCTCCGCGATCACGGACGGCAACTCGTCTGGGTCGAGGTAGACGACGTCGGCACCGACCTTGGAGCAGGCTACGGTCGCTTCGATCAGACCCCGGTGGTTGCGACACATCAGACCCACCGTCGTGTCGGCGACAATGCCAAGCGCCCGGAAGGATCGTGCGAGAGCGTTAGTTCGGCGGTCGACCTCAGCAAAGGTGACGGAGCCAGAATCGTCCATGATCGCTACCTCGTCCTGGTAGCGGATCGCCAAGAGGCCATACGCGGCGGCGGGCGTAAGCCCCCAACGCCGCGCCACCGAGCGAGCGCGGATATGACGGTCGAGCCGCATGTGTGGAATCAAGCCAGTGCCGAGCTGCCGCGTGAGCGCTCGCTCTGGACGTCCACCCCTGGACATCATCGAACCTCCGGTCCGCGAGGGGATGAGGGGTGGGCGCCGCGGCCGGAGAATGAGTAGCCGCGGCGCCCACTCGGGCGCGCTATTGGAGGGGTCATGACACCCGAGTCTCTCCGAGCGGGCCGCGAGGGCGGCCCGCTCGCACAGGACCGGGAGGGTCGTCGTGACTGGTCCCCGACAGGACATGGCCTTGGAGATTGCCGATGGCAACTGCTTCCAAACACGGATTTGACCAGTACGCCTCCTGCACCTGCCCCCTCAGAACCTGTGCATCGTGTCGCCATCAACCATCGTGGCCCTCGGCGACCAGGAAGAAATAAACGTTGGTGCTGAGCCTACAGCATCCGCTACATCCCCGCAACTAGGACTTCACACGACCGCCTCGGAGTGCGTGTTGACAGTGATTGCGCCGTCCGTAGCCTCCGTGTCAAGGGGCGCGGCCGGATTTTATAAACGACGCGTGCGTTGCTATGCTCGCGCCCGCACACGAACTGGAGGTTCGCAGCGTTGCCGGCCACGAGGAGCACGACGTTCTATCGCTTGACTGGGCAAGGACCGGGATCATGCCGAGCATGGGGCGCGCATGCCCAGAGATAGAGGGAAGGATCGGGGCCGCGGACGGGCGGAGAAATCGGTCGGCGGGACATCAGATCGAGACCATGAGGACAGCGCACGGGACGAGACGCAAGGTGGCATGGTCGTAAACAGATCATCACGCCGTCAGCAGAAGAGCACACAGCGCGAACGGATCCTGGAGGGAATGATCGGAGCTGTGGCCGAACACGGGTACGCGAGGGCATCGATCGCCGAAGTGATCTCGCGTGCCGGTGTCTCGCGGCCAACGTTTTACGAGTACTTCACCGACAAGAACGACTGCTTCGTGGAAACGCTGAGGACTATCCGAGATGAGCTCGTTGCAGACGCCACGGAAACACTGGACGCGGGCGAAGCGGCCCGGGCGATTTACGCCGCCGTCGAGCTCCTGACGACGTTCGCGTCGTCGCAGCCAGCACGAGCTCGCGTCATGCTCAGCGACGCGATGGGTGCCGGCGAGGCGGCCCTTGACGTTCGTGACGACAGCCTCGTCGCGCTCGCAAGACTAGTTGACGAGCGCTATTGCTCTACGCCCGAGGCCGCGGCTCCGGACGTGCCGCCGCGACCATTGCTCGGTGGGGTCTACCGAACACTCGCCTCGCACCTCCGACTGAAAGCCAGCTTCCCCGTGGAGTTCAGCGCCGAGCTCGGCGAATGGCTGGATCGATATCAGGCGCCGATATCCGAGCACCAATGGCGACAGCTGCTCCCGGTCGCTTGCCAAGCGCCAGCGCTGATCGCGGAGCAGCCACTGGAAGAAACGTCCGCCCGCGCGCCGGGCCGCCAGCACGCATCGAGACGGACGCCACGACAGGACTACCAGCGCCGCATCCTCTTGGCCGCGGCGCGGCTCGTGACTGAGAACGGCGCGGCAGCGACGACGATAAACGACCTCATGCGTGGAGCAGGGATCGACAGCCGCATCTTCTACGGGCTGTTCAAGAGCAAGCACGAGGTCTTCCGCACTCTTCACGAACTCCTGTTTCGGCGCGTGCTCGCGGCAACGGCCGGCGGCTTCGCCGCTGCCGACGTATGGCCCGCCAAAGTCTGGGAAGCCGCTCGGACCTTCGCGCGATACGTACAACAGCAGCCTGGACTCTCCCAAGCGACGTTCGTGGATAGCTTCACGTGCGACGTCGCGGTCGTTGAGCGCGTCGAGCAACTCGTGAACAGCTTCACGATCTTCCTACAGGAGGGCTTCACATACCAGGGAACCAAGACTCCGCCGCCCGCGGCCTCTCTGCCCGCGATCGCCGCGACGCTGTTCGAGCTCGGCTACATGCACGTGCGCGAGAACCGACTCGCGGAGCTGTCCGGCGTTGTCCCCCACGCTACGTTCATCTGCCTGGGACCCTTCATCGGCGTTGAGGCGTCAAACGAGTTGATCAACGCGATGCTCGACGAACAACGCTCTCCGGACACGGCACCACGTGAGCGAGCGGAGACGCTCACAGTGGCGCGATAAACACAAGTGCCCGGCCAATCCAGGCGACGCGAACCCTAGCTATTTTGGCACGAGACATGTACAGTGCGTCCTGCGGACACGGATGTCCGCAACCACGCGAGCGATGACGACGGATCGTGCAAATAAACGCGGCGCCAGGGTAATTCAGGGCGCGGACGGATCCCGACGACTCGGCTGGCGCCGCCGGGGAACAAGGACGAGTTAGATGCGTGCCGAGCAAATGTCGGACATCTCGGTGGTGTTGTGCGCGTACACGGCTGAGCGCTGGGACGACCTGATAGCCGCAGTCACGTCGATCCGGGAGCAGTCGATCGCCGCCAAGGAGATCGTTGTCGTCATCGACAACAACGCCGAACTGCTGGAGCGCGTCCGCGACGAGATGACAGACATCGTGGCGATCGGGAACGACGGGCCGCGCGGTGCCGGCGAAGCTCGCAACCGCGGCGTCGCCGCGGCGACGGGCGCCTTTATCGGCTTCCTGGACGACGACGCTGTCGCTGACCGCGATTGGATCGAGCTCGCGATGCGCGCCTTCGGCGATGAGAGAGTCGTCGGCGCGGGCGGCCGCATCGAGCCGGCGTGGAACGGCAGAAGGCCACGGTGGATGGCCGAGGAGTTCTACTGGACCGTCGGCTGCACATACCCGGGGCTCCCAACCGCGCAAGCGCCGGTCAGGAATCTCATAGCGACCAACATGTTCGTGCGCCGCGACGCGTTCCTAGAGCTCGGAGGCTTCCGCGCAGGGTTCGGCAAGACCGGGACGCGCTCCGGCACCGAGGAGACGAATCTCTGCATCAGGGCGGGACAGAAGTGGCCGGAGTGTGTCTGGCTCTACGACCCAGCGATCAGCGTTACACACCGAGTTCCACGCACGCGGTCCAGCCTCAAATACTTTGTGTCGCGCTGCTACGACGAGGGCCTGGCCAAGGCGTCGATCGTGAAGTTCGTCGGCTGGCAGGACGGCCTCGCGGCGGAGCGTGTTTACACGAGTCGCACGCTCCCAAAGGGATTCTTTCGGGGATTCGCATCGGTTCTAGCCGACCTGGATCCCGCTGGCGCGGCGCGCAGCGCCTCGATCGTTGTTGGCCTTGCAGCGACAACCGCAGGGTACGTGGTCGGTCAGCGGCGGCGCTGGAGCCGACTGCGAACCTCACTGGCGGGCGCTCCAGAAGAGGCCGACCTTGGCGAGGGCGCATTCAGCAACGGCCACAGGCCGCGAGCGCGAGGCTCCGCCGTGTCGAACGGGCACCCGCACCCCACAACGCAGCGTGGACCGCAGAAGACGAAGCCGGAAGGCGTGCTCGTCATCGGCTCGGGCACGCGCTTCATCAGCGGTGTCAGTCACTACACACGGTACGTTGCAATCGCGCTTGCCGAGCGCACGCCAACGTCGGTGATTCTGATGCGCCAGTTGATCCCACGATCCTTCTACCCCGGGCGCGCCCGCGTCGGCGAGTCGCTCACCGACGAGCGCTACCCGCCAGGGATGCCAGTGTTCGACGGCGTGGATTGGTACTGGCTGCCCACGATCATCGGAGCCGTTCGCTTCCTGCGCCGGCATCGTCCCGAGGCCGTGGTGTTCCAGTGGTGGACCGGAGCAGTGCTGCACTCATACGTTCTGTTGGCGCTCGTCGCCCGCGGGCTCGGGGCTCGGGTGATCATTGAGATTCACGAGATCCAGGACACGGGTGAGGCCGCGATGACGCCCGCGCGTACCTACGTCAAACGATTCGGCCGCTGGCTGATGGAGATGGCGGACGGCTACCTCGTGCACTCCGAGTTCGACCGCGACGAGCTCAGACGCAGCTTCGGTGTTGACGAGCAGCACGTCAAAGTCGTCCGACACGGGCCGTTCTCCCACTACGCCGTCGGGGAGTCTGAGCCGAAACGGGAGGCGCCAGCGGAAGCACTCAACGTTTTCTTCTTCGGCACGATCCGGCCGTACAAGGGCCTGGAGGACCTAGTGGCGGCGTTCGAGATCCTTGCGGATGAGGATGAGCGATGGTGGCTGACGGTGGTCGGGGAGACCTGGGAAGAGTGCGTGACGCCGATCGAAATGATCAGCCGCTCCTCTCACCGCAGCAGGATCACGCTCGTGAACCGGTACATCTCCGACGCAGAGGCGGGCCAGTGGTTCGCAGGGGCCGACATTGTGGCATTGCCATACCGACGGTCTTCGGCGAGCGGCCCGCTGCACCTGACGATGGACGCAGGCCTGCCCGTGGTCGTGACCGACGTCGGCGGCCTGGGCGAAGCCACGCGCGACTACGCCGGTGCGATCCTCGCCCCAGCGGCCAACCCCACGGCGCTGGCCGCTGGCCTACGTGAGGCCGTCGGGTTGCGCGGCCGCCGTTTCGAGGACTCCGGGACGTGGGCGAGCAACGCGAACGCTGTGCTCGAGCTGCTCGAGGATCTCGGGCAACGCTCGTGAGACCTGCCAGGCATCGCGATTCACCCTCCCCGGATCACGTCGCCAAGACCCAGCCGATGCGACCGCACGACCCCTTCGAGGTACCGCAGGGGACCGTGAATGATCCCCTCGCGGTGGGCCCGCAACAACTCCTTGCGAAACGTCGACGCGCTGTCACTGACGATCGGGGCCTCATCGCTAGGGCCAGACCCGCGTCCGTCCCGGCGCGAAGCGAGGACTGTCATAGCAAATCTCCCCGCTGCCATGTAGAAACGCGGGTCAGCCAGAGCCTTAGTCAGAATCGCGCCGAGACCAACGCCATAGCCGAACACCTGTCCACGCAAAGCATCGCCATCCCTGCGATGTTCATGCCAACACAGCGAGCGCGGCTCATACACGACGTGGCCGCCGCGCAAGATAGCTGTGCTGAGCGCCCAGATATCCTCACCTCCTCCGGTGGGGCTGCCGGCACCGAGCGCCGTGTCAAATCCGCCGGCCGCGACGAGCTCGCCACGCCGGAAGGCCATGCTGTTACCACCGCCAAAGACATCACCCAAGAACGGGTACAACGGCCGTCCTGCGACGCGTCCCGTCCTCAGGCCGTACGATTTGCGCTCCATCCCCTTGGAGAAGCCACCGTACTGCTCAAAGCGCTTCTGAGCTTCCGTCTCGAGCTCGAGCGGAAGCACCATGCCGGAGGTGGCCGTTACCTCAGACTCGGAGAATGGGGCGAGCAGCCATGCCAGCCAGCAGGGGTCTGCGACGACATCGTCGTCGGTGAAAGCGACTATCTCCGCATCCGTCTCACAGACCCCCCGGTTACGCGCAACGGAGAGCCCCACACGCGGCTCGGGAACGTAGCGCACACGCTCGTCGCCCGCCGCAACGGACCTCACGGTGCGCAAAGCATCCCCCGAGGCCGGCCGGTTGTCTACCACGATCAGCTCGAACTGCGTCTTCCGCTGTGCAAGCAGCGCTCGCAGGCAGCGGCCGAGCTGCTGTTCGCGTCCCACAGTGCAGACGATCACAGCCGCCGACGCTCGCGGCACCGCCAGTCTGTTACCCGGACATCCATTCGCAGGGACATGAAGGCCGTCGAGCAGTGCGTCGGCGGTGTTGGGGGTCGCGGCGCAATGAAAGCGTTCGACGTGGCGGCGAATCTCCGCACCCGCCAATCGCCATATCTCGTCAGCGAGATCCGCTTTGGTCATACCGGCCGGATCACGGTCGACGTGGACCACCGCGAGCGGCTCGTCGTGCAGGCGGATCAGAAGCAGGCCGTCACGGTGAACGCCGTGCCCCGTACTCGCTCCTGGTCGGCTCAGGACCATCGCCTGGTCCAAATCGACCACAGCGACGGTGCTTGGCTCGAAATGCCGGAATGCAGTCAGCGGAAGATAACCGCTGGTCAACCCCACCGTTTGAGTTTTGCTCATAAGAGTTCTCGACCTTCGCTACAGGACTCCGCGCGCCGATCCTACACCAGCGGCTAGCTTGCGTACGCCCTTAGCGACGATCGGCACTCCCTTTTCAACAGCCAATCCAATTCAGTGGATACCACTCCAACCACCGCGACAGCGGACTCGCACACCGTGACCGTCGATGCCCCTCCCTGGCTTGATGCAGGACCGATCGCCGGCTTCTTGCGCCTCGTGAGAAGCGCCGGCGTCGTGCTGGTCGTGCAGATCGTCGGCGCCGGTCTCTCCTATGGCGTCCAGGTGCTGCTCGCTCGTCTGCTGGGCGTATCGCATTACGGAACGTATGCCTACGCGATCGTCTGGGTAGGGTTCGCCTCGCTCATCGCGGGGCTCGGCTTTCCAGCCGCGAGCATCCGGTTTCTACCTGTTTACAAGATCAAGAACGACTGGGCTCGGTTTCACGGGTTCGTGCGTACAACTTCCAGAGCCACGTTCGCGACGGCGATCGTGATGGCGCTGTGCGCACTGGGCGTCGCCGAGATGCTCCACGCCGTCGGAGGATTGGCAGATCCGTCGGTGCTCGTGCTCGCAGGGCTGCTCGTTCCGGCATTTGCGGGTTCCATGCTCTACACCGAAGTCGCACGCGCCAACCATCGGGTCGGCGTTGCATTCATTCCACCCCTCGTAGCGCGTCCAGCTTTGATCGGCACCGGCGCTGCGGCCCTCTACGCCGCGCGCGGAGCCCTATCCACAAACGCAGCTCTCGACGCATCACTCCTTGCTGCTTACATCGTGCTCGCCGCCCAGTACTTCTTTACACGGCGGCTGCTTGCTGGCCCTGAGACCCACCACGAGCCAGTAGTCGAGTACCGAGAATGGCTCGGGGTCGGTGTCACGCTGCTCGCGGCAGGTGTTTTCACCGTCACCCTGATGCAAATCGACATCGTGATCGTCGGCACGCTCCTCGGTTCCCGTGATGCTGGCATCTACGCCGCGGCGAGCAAGACCGCCACCCTCGTATCGTTCGTGATCCTCGCGGTCAACGCGGCTGCGGCCCCCCAGTTCGCATCGCTTTGGGCCCTTGGCCGGCGTGAGGACCTGCAGCGCCTCGTGACCAAACTTGCGAGCTTGATCTTCTGGCCGTCCCTTGCGATCGCGGCTGGAATCGCGGCCCTTGCGACCCCCCTGCTCGGCCTCTTCGGGCCTGAATTCCACGCAGCTCGTCCGGCCCTTCTCGTCTTGCTGGTCGGTCAGGTGATAAACGCGGCAGCGGGATCGGTCGGGTATCTTCTGACCCTCACGGGGCATCACCGCGAGGCAACGCGCGCGCTCGCCATGAGCGCCATTGCGTGCATCGTGCTTGCGATTGCCGGTGTGCTGACGTTCGGGCTTGTGGGCGCTGCGGCCGGGACGACGATTGGATTCCTACTGTGGAATGGCTCGCTCTATTGGCTAGTGGTGCGCAGATTGCACATCCAGGCGTCGATTTTTACGTCGTTGGTGCCGATGATTCGTCGACACGCAGGGCCGGGCTCTTGAAGATAATGTACATAGGTGGTTACGGCCGTAGCGGCAGCACCCTGCTCGGCCGCGTGCTTGGCGAGCTTCCTGACGCGGTGTGTGTCGGAGAGACGCGCTATCTGTGGAGCCGCGGTCTCACAGATAATGTCGAGTGCGGCTGTGGAGTGCCATTTCGCTCGTGTCCTTTTTGGAGCGCCGTAGGGAGCGAGGCGTTCGGTGGCTGGAGCGAGGTAGATCCCGAGCGACTCACCGAGATGGATCGCGTCACCAATCTACTGGCGACGTTGCCCTTCTACTGGGCGCCACGACTGAGACGGCGCCTGAGCGACGCGATCAACGAGTACGCCGCACACCTCGCGGAGCTGTATGGCGCGATCGCTCGTGTCTCGGGGGCAAAGACGATCATCGAGATCAGCAAGGACCCCACATTCGCCTGCCTGCTCTTGCGGATCCCGAACAGCGATGTGCGCGTTCTTCATCTTGTGCGCGACAGTAGAGCGGTCGCATACTCGTGGACCCGGAGGAAGCGAGAGCCCAGTCCGATCGCCGGGCAGCAGTTCATGGGCCAATTCAGCCCAGCTCACACAGCGAAAAGCTGGCTGACTTGGAATACATCGTTTCACGCGCTCTCGGCCGCGCGCTGCGCGTATCTCAGAATCACGTACGAGAGCTTTATCGCCGACCCTCGCGCCGCTCTCCACGCGCTCAGCGCCTTTGTGGACGAGGAGCTCGTTCCGCCGGATTCTCAGCTGACGGCCACCGAGGCAACGCTCGGCGACCACCACATCTTCTCGGGGAACCCGATGCGTACCATCACCGGTAGGGTGCCATTGCGCCTCGACAATGAGTGGCAGACGCGGCTTCCGAGCACACAGCTTGCGACGGTCACGGCGATCACGTGGCCACTGCTGGCCCTCTACGGTTACGAGATGGTTCCAATGACCAGGAGGACACGGCGCCGTCCGCGGCAGCCCAGTGGGCTGGGGGACTGATGCATCCCGATCGTGCATGGCCGTTCCTCTCGGACCCTCATTATCCGACCCTGTCCGCGATATGGGCGGTCCTTGTCCATGGGGCGATCAGCCTGGGCGTGGTCCTGCCGATCGTCTTGGCCAGCAACAGACGGATGCTGTACGGCAGCCTGGCGTTCATTGGTGGTCCTGCACTGGACCTTGATCACGTCGTCGCCGCGGCGAGCATTCGTCCGCGCACACTCGAGACGCTCAATCACCGCCCTGATACCCACAGCCTGCTGTTCGCCGTGGTGCTCACGCTCCTTACGTATGCCCTGACGCGAAGCAAGCCAGCCGCGTGGTCGGCGTTCGCGGTGATCGTCTCGCATCTTCTCTTTGACGCCGCAGGGGGAAATGAGTACTGGCTATACCCCCTCAAGCACCCAAGCTCGATCCCCTGGCTCGCCTGTCCACTCGGGCTCGCGGTGCTGCTTGGGATCAGCGCCGCGATAGCGCGCCGCGACCCGTCACTGCCAAACGCGCACCCAATCGACGAGCATCTGGGCGGGGAAGTGGGTGGATGAGCTCGGCGACCCCGGCCATTCTCCGCCGACAGCGAGATCAAGCAGCAGGAAGTAGGGGTGCGTGAATGGCCACGCAGCTCCCGCTGGCAGTGCGCCGCGTGTGATCGTCTTGTACACCGAGCCGTCGAGCATGAAGCTCACCCGTTCGGGTTCCCATTCCACGCTGTAGGTGTGGAAGCCCGCCGAGAGCGGAGTTGCCGATTCGTCGGCGCCCTGTATCCCGGTGGGCGCCCATGGCCACGGGGCGTGCAGCGTCCCATTTACGATGCTCGGTTCCGAGCCGAGCACCTCAGCTACGTCGATCTCGCCGCAACCCGGCCACGCTTCTTCGCTTTCGTAGGCTTCTTGGCCCAGCATCCAGAACTGTGCTACCAGCCCCTGCCCAGCCGGCACCCGTATGCGCGCTTCTGCCAGCCCATACTGGAACCGGAAGGTGTTGAGAGTCTGCAGCCTCGCCGAGGTGTATTGGCGCTGAATTCCATCCGCCCCGGTGTATTTTTCTGCACGGGCCGTAATTGCCAGGTCGCCCTGCCCGTCGAGCTCGGCGTTGGCGGGCCTAGACGTATAGGACTCGAGCTCTTCGTTGCCCCAGCCGCCACCGCCGGTGTCGAAGCTCCAGTTGGAAGGATCCGGAGAGGCACCGGCCGGTCCGTTGAATTCGTCGGACCAGATCAGCTTCCTCGGGTTCGTCGGCTCCGAGCCGGCGGGGGATTCCTTTGTGGCATGGGCTTCGGGCGCCGGCGATTCCGCGCTGGATGCACCGGACGCCCCCGGCTCGCCGGTCGGCACGTCGACAGGCGTCGAGCCGCCGACGGTGTGGGCAACAGATGCTCTAGAGACAACGGACGCTGTCGTCGAGGACCGTGCAGAGCCCTTCGCGGGGTCGCTAACTCGTCTCAAACTCGCTGAGGCCCTCTTCACCTTGCACGTTGCCGTGACCTTCTTGATGTTCCGCCCCCCGCGCCGACGGCCAAGGCCTTGACAGCGACGATGCGGATGGGCTAGACGAACCCGAAGCGCGTGACGCTCCAGAGCCAGCCCGCCAGCCGGCCCGGCGAGCATGAGCGACACCGTCGCCAGACAGCTGCATACGAAGACGTGGGTGGCCAAGCGACGCTTCATCTAAATCGGTGTCGATCCGACCCGCCCGACTCTTGAGCCGTCCGGACGAACGCGGACGTACGGCACGATATGCTGCTCCACTTCCGCCTATCGGGATTATGCCGACCAACCGCATCGATGAGGTCGTCGCGCGGGCGGGAACCCACGCCGAACCCGCACAGGCGTCTCGTGGGGCAGTGGTAGGATCGATGACGTCATCGTGGGGTCAAGAGTCAGAGTCGGTGGCCTACTCGGCATTCTGGCCGTCACGTTCGCGCTAGTAGCTCGAGTTGATGCGGAAGTAGGTCCGCGCGCGCAAGCTCGACACGCCCAGCCGGCCCCTAGTCGTGCCGCTAGGTGGCCGCATCTCGTCTGGTCGGACAACTTCAACGGGCCTGCCGGCGCTGAGCCGAACCCCAGGAAGTGGAGCTTCGACACGGGAGGCGGTGGCTGGGGCAACGAAGAGCTTGAGTACTATACGTCAAGGTCCGTAAACGCGGAACTCGACGGGCATGGACACCTGGTGATCGCGGCGCGTGCGGAAACGCATACCGGGCCCGACGGCGTGACGCGCAATTACACATCTGCGCGCCTGCAGATGCTGCACAGGTTCGAGTTCGAGTACGGCCTGGTAGAGGCGCGCATCAAGGTACCGGCTGGGCAAGGGCTTCTGCCGGCATTCTGGATGCTTGGCAATGGCGCGAACTACCCTGGTGGATGGCCGGCATCGGGCGAGATCGACACGATGGAGGTCCGTGGGTCACAGCCCTATGTGGTAAACGGAACCATTCACGGCCCGTGGTCCTCCGCGCGGCATGGCATGGGCGGCAGCTTGCAGTCACGTACCTCACTCGCCTCGGGCTTCCACGTATATGGGGTTGAATGGACACCCGACCGGATTAGCTTCATGCTCGACGGCTCGGTGTACGAGACGATAACTCGGGCCGATCTTCCTGAAGGGGCTGCCTGGCCATTTGGGCATCCGTTCTTCCTGCTGCTCGATCTCGCCGTAGGCGGAAGGTGGGCCGGCTTGCCGAGTCCCACCACTCCATTTCCAGCGAGGATGATTGTTGATTGGGTACGCGTCTGGCAGTGAGACTTGTGCGTAACGTAGCCCCGAACCGAGCGCTTTCGGAACCCGCAATAGTTGCCCCTACCGTTCGCCCAATCAGCCCTCACGCAAGAACCGCACAAGCAGCGGGACGACCGCCACGCAGATGATCGCGTTGGCTCCGAGCCACGCTGCCGCAACACCGTCGATCCCATGGCTGTGTGCCAGCGGGATAGCCGCGGCCAGCACGAGGACGAGCAGGGCAAGCTCGGCCAGGGCCAAGCGCGCACCCCGCCCTTGGGCTCGCGAGACCGCCGAGAACAGCGCGGTCAACGTGCGGAAGACGCTCCCGCACAACAGTAGTCTCAGCGCCGTCGCACCGTGTTCCGCATAGACGCGGCCGAAGGGCAGCATCACCAGCGGAGCGACCAACGCCAGCAGCGCCGCCGCCGGGAGCAGCAGCGTCAGCACACGGCGCGCGAAGACCCGCGTTAGGATCCGCAGACTTTCGTGCTCCATCGTCGCCTCCACGACTAGCGATGTGCAGGCACTGTAGGCGAAAGTGTCGAATGCAAGCACGATCGTAAACGGCATCGCGAAGTACGCACTCTGTTTGGCGCCTAGGATCGCGATCACCAGCAGCGGCAGCACGGTCAGAGTCGCCTGGGTAAAGATCGCCGCGAGGTAGTCCTGAGCGAGAAAGCGCATCACCCGCCGGTGCCCCATACGCGCGATCGCCGATTCGCGCGTCCTGCCGGTAACATGCCGCGGGAGCGCCCGCCTGAACACCAGCAGATTGACCGGGGCCAACAGAAGCGCCATCGGGAGAACCCACGCCAGGAACACGCCATTCACGGCGCTTGTCGCGAGCAACACCGGCAAGGCCGCGAGCTTGAGCACGCCGAACATTCCATTCTTGACCGGTATCGTCGGTGCTTGGCGTGTCGCCGTAAGAGCGGCATCCTGCAAGGTGAACAGTCCCCACAGCACAAGTGCGGCGACAAAGCCGGTCGCGAGCGCCGTTTCGTCGCTCAGGTATGTCAGTTCGTGCGAGAGGTGGGGAGCAGCGATTACGAACCCGCTTCCAATGACGAGCGCGACCACGCCCGTCAAGCCGTATACGACGCCCAGCGCTCGTGCGCTGCGCTCCCCAAAATCGGGCAGGAAGCGAGCGATGCCATTACCCATGTTCAGCTGACACACCGTTGAGAGCTCGATCATCACGGAGATAAGCACCGTGTCCCGACCAATCTCGACGCGAGTGTAAAGTCGTGCGGCGACCACCCAAAACGCCATACCAAGGCTCGCAGTGACGGCGCTGTTGGCGAGCAGGCTGTACGCGCCACGCAGCAGGTGGTGCGATGCGTGTGCGGGCTCAGCCGCGTATGGGCGGGCGGCAGTCATGCCGTACTAAGGCGACCTCTTGCGGATCTTGGCACGAGGAGTCTCGGTGGGGAGCCTCGGATGGGGCGATCGTCGTGGGCTCGCCGCATGAGGGATTCCCCAAACGAAGACATACCTGCCCGCTGGCGCCTCCGGTTCGATCGGGTGAATCGTGGTACGGGCATTCGCACTGTTCGACGCCGTAGTGATCTGAGACGGCTGGCTTGGCTCAACCAGTTGATATATCTGTACGTCTTTGTTGGAGTACCAGAGGCGAAAGTGCGGCGATCGTGCTATCGCGGCCTCCAGGTGCGCCAACGCCCCTTGCGGCGTGATTTTCAACGTCTGGGCAAACGCAGTCTCATCCTTAGCAAATGCAATATATCCAGATCGCGAATATTCTTCGATTCTATATATAACCCTCCGTACGTCGGCGGCCCCCAGTTGTCGCCTCTGAAAGACTGGATTGCTCAAGAGGTTCGGATCTGCGTCGCCTTCCGGTCCTTTGAACTCATTGTAGGTGCCGCCATACTTGTACGGAAATCCGGGGGCTGCAAGTACGAGGACAGACCGGGGCCGCGCATGATAGTAGAACCATTCACTCGCGTTGACTTCAGCCGCTGAGATGATATTAAGCTCTTCCGCGCCCAGGAACGATGGCACGAAGAAGGTCGTGCAAACTATTGCTCCGATCGTCGTCAGCCCCCACTTCAGACGTCGGCGATCTACGGTAGCCAATCCCCAGGAGATGAGGGCCGCGCACCATGGGCTCGAAAACAAAATAACTCGGAGAGACGCCTCGCCGCCGTAGTTTTGCCCAAATACCACGGCAAAGGGAGACAGCGCGAGTACGACGACGGGCAGTGCTTGTATAAGCAGTCCGCGCCGGAGGAGGCGAATCGTAGCGCACAGCGCACCCAGAAAGAGACACGCGATGAGTAGCAGCTCATTGTGGGTTGCAAAGGCCACCCCCGCCGCCGGAGTCTCGGTGTACCTCGCCACATGTAGATTGTTGAAAGGATCGATACTCGTAAAGAGGCCATAATTGCGCTGTATAAAGCTCAAGTTTGGGAGTAGGTACGCAAACGCCGTTAGGGCCATCGCGAATAGCACCCACCACGGACGAACAATGCCGGTCAACATCAGGAAAGCCATGCTGGCGAGCAACATGTAAGGAGTCAGCTGATGGCTCGCGACGATCACGGCGTTTAGGCTCAGAACTGCCGTAATCGCCACCCACGCGGGCCACTTTGCAGTGCGGTCCATCTGCAAGGGCAACTGTGTAACCCGTCCAAAGCGCTCAATCAGTTTCGTGATCCACCCGGAATAGCTACTGCCTACTCGCAAGTGGCGCACCGCGATCAGAATAAGCGCAAGCCCAAGGACGTACGCAAAGGCCTGGGGCGAATAGTAGGTTTGTCCGACCCAGTTCGTGACAATAAAGAAGAGTCCCGCCCCAGCCGCTACACGGATATCACGCGCAAGCGCCTTGATCACGGCCATCACGAGAACGACGTCTAGGAGCAGGAATGCACACTCTGCCCAATTCGCATACATCTCTGGATTGGGACTTCCGGAGTCATGTGAGTATACGGCTCCCAATGCAAAGAACCCCGGCCAGCGATTGTAGATATCGATTTTCGTGTTGACCTTGCCGTGTGCCTCGAGATACCGCACGACCCCTATGTGCTTGTACACCCAGGCATAGTGAGGCTGCGCAGATAGCACCGGCACTGTGCCATACAGGACGATCGCGACCAGAATGACATAAGCGACCATCAGAAGCCCGCTGGTACACCGGATCGTGATAGCCGTAACGGCACCTATAACGGCCAGCGCAAGACCTACGTACCAGGTGACTGGTAGAGCCGGAGGCAAACCGTAGTCGTTCAGGTTGGAGACATCAACGTGAACCAAGGACGACCGCCAAAGGATCAGCGCGACGATGCCCAGTAGCAAGAGCGCAAGTAGGCGCCATCGCGGGCTCACGACAAGAGTGTGTTCAGGCTGCTGCCCGGAGTCGCGGTCGACCTTCGCTGGTTCGGAGAGGGTGCTCACGGTGCCACCGCGCTTCTACGCTCGGGATCTTGGGCGCGCCGGGCACGGGCATAAGCGAGCGGTCCCGCAATCAACCCGCGTATCTCGGCCATGACTGGCTCTTGAGCGAGTCCGGTCCGGGCGCCCATGCGGCTAGAGCGCGCCCCCAACACGCCAAGATGACGGAGGCCTTGTGGCAGCCGGCGCAGGACGTCAAGCGCCGTGGCGCGCGAGGACATGTACTTGAACAAATATGCTGACAGCGACCTACCGTAGCCGTACATCTGTTTGCGTAGGTCGCCCTCTCCAGAGCGGTGTTCATGCCAAACCAGTGCCGCGGGCTCGTAGGCGATCGCATATCCAGCGAGGATGAAGCGAACGAAGACATCGAAGTCCTCACCCCCGTAGCAGGGCGAGCCGGCGCCCAGACTCTCGTCGAATCCGCCGATCTCGCGCAGTAGCTCGACGCGTACCGCGAAGTTCGCGCCAGTTCCAAGCGCACCGGCGGCATAGGGGTGGAGGGCCGTACCGGTAGGCCCATGATTAGCGTCGTACACGCCCGGTTTGCAGTTCGAGGACCAACCGACGCGTCCGTCGAAGTATTGCTCTGCCGGTAGCTCCAGTGAGGCGCTGGCGACCATGCCGGTGACGCAGCCGACATCAAGACGTCGCTCGAAGCCTCGTATGAGGCCTCTCACCCACAGCGGATCGACGCGCACGTCGTCATCGGTGTAGGCAATGATCTCGCTCGTGCTCTGTGCGAGTCCACGGTTGCGCGCGTGGGAGAGCCCTGGCAGCAACTCTCGGACGTACTGGAACCGCGAGTCGGCGTACGCCATCTCCGTTACTAGCTGGCGCGAGTCGTCGTCGGCGGGGGCGTTGTCGACGATGATGAAGTCCAATGCATCGTACTCAAGCTGGGCGAGCGCATTGAGACAGTTTGGGAGGATATGCGCGCGATCGCGTGTGCATACGACCACCGATACCGAGGGCAGACGCCGTCGCTCCGCAGCCAGGCCATATCCGTCGGTCGCGCTGGAGCCGATCAGCGATGCGGGGGCACGAATCTGCCGTGTCATCTCGGCCTTGACAGCTGCGTCGAGATCGCGCTCGATCGCCTGCATGACCGCGGTTTGACTCAGCGACTCAGTTCCCAGCACAACTGTGACAAAGCCGACTGGCTCGCCCCCAATTCGTACGAGCAAGCGCGCCTCCTCATACGGCCGTCCCGCTGCAGTGGTTGGTCGCGGAGGAAGCTCGAACGCGCCGTTGAGCTCAAACTCGCCGCTGAAGACGACCTTGTTACTAGCGTCTGGACGCATCGGCGCACTCGTTGAATTGTTCCGGCTCACACCGGTGTCCTAGCTCTCGCGACAGTGCGACCGAGATCGGCGGCGAGCATCGCACAGGCGATCGCCCCAAGTACCACCGCCCAACCCATCGGATGCCACCAACCCGTCCACACCATCACTAGCGCGCCAGCGGTCTCGATGGTGAAACCGAGACCCACGGCGAGACCGAACGCCTCAAGTGGATCCTCGACCGGGAGCAGCGTCAGCAGCGCGCTACCGGGTATCAGACACGCTGCCGCCAGCAACAGCAACAGGCGCGCGGCGCCATGCGTCTCCAGGAGGCACACAGCTACTGTCGCGATCGCAAGCAGCAGCAGGAGGAACTCGGCGGTCGCGCGGCGGCGCGGGTTTCCCAGCCAGCCCGCCTGCACTTCGTCCTTGGTGGCCACGCCGGAGGAGGCCGTCGAGGCGTTCTCGCCACGATCATGATCGGGGCCGATCTGTGTACTCACCGCAGCGCGTCCAAGCGACTAGCCATATACGCGAACGGGCCGTAGAGCAGGCCAGCTCGCTCAACCCACGTCAGGCTTCCTGGGAACGCAGGCCCCCTCGTGGCGTTCTTTCTCGACTTGGGACTCGTGTAGTAGGCAATCGCCTGCGGCGCGCGCGAGACGATCCGCCAGCGGTTGGGGCCGGTGATGAGGTGCTTGGTCAACATCGCGCCAAGTGAGGCACCGTAGTCGAAGGCTCGTCGCCGTAGTTGGGCACGGGTATCGGGGTGGCGGTGCCAGACGATTGCGGATGGCTCGTAGGCAAGCAGACTCCCGGCGTTGAGCACGCGGATGCAGACGTCGAGGTCCTCGCAGCCGCGCGCAGGAGTACCTGTCCCGAGCACCGGGTCAAATCCACCCAGCTCCCGTAGCGCCGCGGTGCGGAACGCGATGTTGGCGCCCGAGCCGAAATAGCCTGCCGTGTAGGGGAACAGCGGCTGGTCGGGAGGAGGCTCCTCGAGCGCATAGACGCGCGGGAGGAAGCCCTTTGCGTAACCGGCGAAGCGCTCTACGAGCAACTGAGTAGGGTTGTCGAGCTCCAGCGGAACGATCAGCCCGGTCACGCAGTCAACCCTCGGCGCTGCCGCGAATGCGGCGCGGATCGCAGGCAGCCAGGCCGGGGCGACGATCACGTCGTCGTCGGTGAACGCCACGAGCTCGCCCCTTGCGGCGCGCAGGCCGGCGTTGCGCGCGCAAGCCAGGCCCGGGCGAGGCTCCTCGATATAGCGGACACGGTCATCACCGCCGAAGCGCTCTTCCAGCGCCCGCGCGACAGTCGAGCACCGCGGGCGATTCTCGACGACGATCACCTCGTATGGTCCGCTGGCGGCCGACTGGATCGCCTCGACGCAGCCAACCGCAGAGCCCACATCCGCGCAGGTTGCTATGACGATGCTCAGCAGCGACTCGGCCTCCATCTGCGGTGCCGAGAGGCCTGCGGACGGAACACTCGGCGGGGGATCCGCGAGGGAGCCCAGTCCGTCGAGTGAGACCGTGCCATCGGATTTGACAGGAAAAGCGCTCCAGCCGAGCGGATGCCCGGCTCGCCGCACGAGCACCAGCAACTCCCGGTAGCGATTTCCGCCGCTGCTGAGCGGCAGTTGCAGCTCGCTCGGCGAATGCTCCAGGTCGATCACGCGTACGGCGACTGGGGTTTGGCCGTCGAGGCACTCGACCGAAGTCTGCGACAGCGAAAGGAGTATCGGGGGGGCGCTCACCGCCACGACCCGTCTCGCAAACCGGTCCGGCGTCTGAGCTTTCGCACGGCGCGATAGCCCCGCGTGCGCAGCCGCTCATGCCGCCACGCGGTCGGGACAGTGTCGCCCTCCAACACCTCGGCGATCCGCTGCGCGGTGGTCGAGGCGTCGACCGTCCAGCGCGCGATCGCCCACGGGTCATCCTCGCCGTGCGACAGCGCGTTCTTGACCGCGGCCGCTGAGGAGAATCCCGCGTCGACGACGGCCTGGCGCACACGCTGGTCGTACGCGCCGTACGGATACGCGAACGTGTCCACGCGACGCCGCAACGCCTGCTCGAGTACCTCCTTGCTCTGCGAAAGCTCGCGGTCGACCGTGGGAGCCGGGAGCTCGTCGAGGCGCGGGTGGGTGACGGTGTGCGCGCCGATCTCGACGTAAGCCCCCCACTCTCCGAGCGTCTGCAACTGCTCATGGCCGATCATGGACGGCGCCCCGATCTGGCCGGTCGTGACGTAGAGCGTGGTCCGGAGCCGGCGCTCACAGAGCATCTCGATCGCTGCGAGCGTGTCGTCGTAACCGTCGTCGAACGTGATCGCGACGGCACGCTCGGGCAGCGGATGCTCGCCGCGCAACGCGGCGGCGACCTCCCCGACTGTCAACGTCCGCCTCCCGCTGCCAGCGATGACATCGAGGTGCTCGGCGAACCGAGCAACGGGCACCGCGAGGCCGTCACCACCACCAGCGTTCACGCGGGGCACGCCGTGGTAGAGGAGGATGGGAATCGTCGTGCGCATGAGTGTCCCCCGTTGGTTCGTGAACGCCATGAATCAGCGATCCTTCTCGAGCTTACTTACCGGCACGTGGGTCGAGCTGCGGATGGACAGTGAAAACACAATCGTGTCACCAGATGACAACCCGGCGGCGATTCCCGGTGCCTCCCTAGGCGTTCCGCTGCAGGCGGGGCGCGAGCACGACGTCAAGGTGCCTCAGCGCACCTACGCGACGACGACGGACGCCACGCGGCACAGCAGTAGCGACCCTCGCCGAGTCATCCCCTCTCCGCGGGGATCGCGTCCAGCTCGGCGGCGATTCCGTCGACAGATTCGCTTTGCCGCGGCACGAAGCGAACACGCTCACGCACGATCGTGCGGAGTACCCGCCATCCGTCGCGGAACGTGCGGAGATTGCTGTTGCCGTGGATACGCTGACTCTCATAGCTCGGCACCTCGCGGGTCACCAGTCCCGCGCGGGCGATCCGGATGTTGATCAGCGTCTCGACCTCGAAGCCGGTGCAGTCAACTGCGATCACGTCGAGGCAGTGACGCCAGAACGCGTTGTAGCCGTAACACAGGTCCGAGTAGGACGTGCCGAAGAGAAGGTTGACAACACCGTTCAAGCCTCGGTTCCCAAGCCTGCGCAGCGCCGTAATGTCGGCACTGCCCCCCCCCGAGCGGAAGCGGCTGCCCTTCGCGAAGTCAGCACCAGCGACGAGCGCGGCAACGAACTCGGGGATCTCCCCCGGGTCAGCCGAGCCGTCGGCGTCCAACATCACGATCACGTCACCGGTCGCTGCGGCGAAGCCACAACGCAGCGCGTCGCCCTTGCCCGGCCGCTCCTGCATCACGACCCTGGTCTCGGGACGTAGGAAGCGGGCGACCTCGACTGTGTTGTCGGTCGAGAAACCGTCGACAACGATCACCTCGTGAAGACGATGCGGGAGGCGCCCGAAGACGTGTGGAAGGTTCTTCCCCTCGTTCAGGGTAGGGATGACGACACTGACTCGCGGCCACGACGCCAGCGTCGCGTCGCGTCCGCTCACGCGACGCTCACCCCGACGTTCACCCGCTAGCAACGGATCGGCCCGACGCCGTCGTCGCTCGCGTGGACTCAACTCGAGTCGTGATTCAGACTCGATGTTGAGCCTGGCTCTACCTCTTCTATCAACGTTCGTGACTGGCCACACCCCAGCGCCATCTGACACCGGTGCGGGCGATACGCCGCCGTCGCTCGCCTCCATGCAACACCCCCATCCGTATGTTTCTTACCCCAGGAATAAACGACGGTGCCGACCCTAATACAGCCGTCCACATTCGTCAAGGGTGGCCAAGGACCCCGATAAAATCTGGCCGCGTGCAAATTAGCGATCCCGATCTACGGCGTTCGTAAACACTGTTTGTGTGTCACTGCGGTTCGTCGCTCTGGCTGCCCTGAGCCGGCGTCGGCGCCAGCCGACGTGGTCCTCTGTCGATGGACTCACCCGATGGGCCGAGAGATAGCGGTTTTCAACCCCGACGCCGCCTTGTGCACGACTCCGCCCGTTAGGATGTGACTTTCACCGTGATAAACACTGGAAACGTAAGCACGTCCGCGCTTGAACGTGACCAGCGCCGGCAAGACCCGTGCGACCACCTCGCTCGCATTTCGCACACCGCAGTTTTTTGTATCTGATTCGCGTCGATCGGGGACGCCAAGTGACCAGAACGTCTAGTGCATAAATAAGGGAGGTTAAGTGAGGAAGGCTCGCGGGGCCGACACGCTCGGCTCGATGTTTGCCCGGTCTCTCGCAGCGAGGCTTAGACACGTCGATTCCAAGAGCCTGAGCGGCGTCAGAGCACGGAGCTGCAGGCCGCGACCAGAGCCACCCAGCTCCCCGCGATGCCTCGTTCCGAACCAACCTCCTCAGCCGAACAGCGCGTCCACCGACACCTCGATCCGTGGCCCCGGTCGGCTGCTCGTGAGAGTGGGGAGCTGTTCGTCAGCCGGGCCGCAGACGTCGAACAGATCCTGGACGCCCTTGCTCAGGAAGCGCGACGCCTGCCCCAGGCCGTGCGCGTCGTCGCGGGCGCCCGGCCGGTGGTAGTAGCGGGCGGGGACGTATACCGCGAGCTTGCGGCGCGCGCGCGTGAGCGCGACGTAGAACAGGCGTCGCTCCTCGGCGATCCCCTCCTCGCTTCCGGTGCTCATGTCGGCCGGGAAGTTGCCGTCGTAGGCGGCGATCAGGTGCACGGCCTCCCACTCAAGGCCCTTGGCGGAGTGGGCGGTGCTCAGCACGAGGTAGTCCTCGTCGAGATGCGGTGGGCCTGCGTAGTCGGCGCTCGAGGCGGGCGGGTCGAGCACGAGCTCTGACACGAAATGGCGAACGTCCTCGGCACCGCGCGCGGCGATGACGAGCTGCTCGAGGTCGCCGACGCGTACAGCCCCGTCGGGGTAGTGCACGCGGATCGCCGGCGTGATCGCCGCGCACAGTCGCTCGACCTGCAGGCCAGCGGGCTCATCAGAGCCAGCGCCGGTCGCGATCAACGCCCGCAGGATCGCGTTGGCGTGCTCGCGCGAGCACTCGGGGACCTGTCCGGCCGCCTGCCGCCACTGCTCCAGGCGCGGGACGCCGCCGTCGCCGTCGCGAAGCGCGTCGAGGACCCGCCGGGCGCGAGTCGGCCCGACACCCTCGAGCAGCTGCAGCAGGCGAAACCAGCTCAGCTCATCGGCGGGGTTGTCGGCGAGGCGCAAGAGCGAGATGAAGTCCTTTACGTGGGCCGCCTCTAGGTAGCGCAGCCCGCCGTACTTCACGTAGGGGATCCCGCGACGGGTCAGCTCGACCTCGAGCAGGGCGGAGTCGTGGTTTGTCCGGAACAGCACGGCCTGCTCGCGCAGTTCCATCCCCTGCTCGCGCGCCGCGGTGACGCTGTCGCACACCGCCCGCGCCTGCTCGGCCTCGTCGCGCGGGAACGACAGCTCGGGCGCGGCGCCACCGTCGCGCTCGCTCCAGAGCGTCTTCGGGAACCCATTTCGATCCTGTGCGGAGACGGCGTTTGCGACGGCGAGGATCGGCGTGGTCGATCGGTAGTTGCGCTCGAGCTTCATCGTGCTTACGCCGGGGAACTGCTCTGGAAACTCGAGGATGTGGCGAGCGCTCGCGGAGCGGAACCCGTAGATCGCCTGGAAGTCATCGCCGACGACGGTCAGACCCGGCTGCCTCGCGCTCGTGTTGCGCACGATCTCGACCTGCAGGCCGTTGACGTCCTGGTACTCATCCACGAGCACGTGCTCGTGCTCGGCCGCGAGCAGCGGGCCGGTCACCGAGTCGGCCGTGAGCGCGCGCCAATAGAGCAGTAGGTCATCGAGGTCGAGCACGCCTAGGGTCCGCTTGCGCGCACCGTAGGCGCGGTATATGTCCGCGAGCGCTTGGTGGTGCTCCTCGCACCAGGGGAAGAACTCGCCCAGCACCTCGCTCAGCGGACGCTGGGCGTTGACGGTGCGCGAGTAGATGTCGAGCATCGTCGCCGCGCGCGGGAACCGGCGTGGGCTCTCGGCGCGCCCGTGCTCCTGGCGCACGAGGTCCAGCAGATCAGCGGCGTCAGAGGCGTCGAGCACGCCGAACCCCGGATCGAGCCCAAGCGACGAGCAGTGCGTCCGAATCAAGCGGTGGGCGACCGAGTGAAAGGTGCCACCCGTGATCCGCCCGGCGTCGG
This sequence comes from uncultured Solirubrobacteraceae bacterium, assembly GCA_963759265.1. Classification (GTDB taxonomy): domain Bacteria; phylum Actinomycetota; class Thermoleophilia; order Solirubrobacterales; family Solirubrobacteraceae; genus Palsa-744. The sequence goes on along the minus strand of CAVWYR010000001.1, from coordinate 1,366,430 downwards.
CTGCGACCCGCGCCGCCAGCGTACGGGCGCGCTCGACCATCTCGCGCGCCGCCCTGCGCGTGAACGTGAGCAGCAGGATCCGCTCCGCCGGGACGCCTTCGGCCATCAGCCACGCGACGCGGGCGCACAGTGTCGTCGTCTTGCCGGTCCCTGCACCGGCGAGGACCAGCAGCGTCTCGCCGGGGTACGTCGCGGCCGCGCGCTGCTCGCGATTGAGCGCATCGAGAAACGAGAAGCTGCCGTTGGCGTCGAACATCTGTTCGCCCGACGCTAGGCCAGCCGCCGGATGTCATGCAGGCCGTCGACCGGGCGCGTCTACAAACGGTCGATCGCGGTGGCGACGCGGCGCATCGTGACGTGGGCCTCGACCGTCGACTCCGCCTCGCCTGAGAACGTGCCCTCGACAGGCGAGACGTCGGAGTACATCCGGCCGTGCCCGATCTTCACGTGGTCCGCCCCCGCGAAGATCGCGTTGGTCGGGTCGGTGGCGACCCACACTGGGTCGCCGTCGCCGTCAACGGGGAGCAACGCCTCGATCCAGGCGTGGGTCTGTACCTCGGCGCTGGTCCCGTCGGGACCGTCCGGCGATGTGAAGAAGTACCCGCTCACGTAGCGGGCGCCGACGTCGTGGGAGCGCAGCAGCGCCAGGGCGAGATGCGCAAAGTCCTGGCAGACGCCGGCCCCCAGGGCGACAAATTCCGGCGTGGTCGTGCTCGCGTCGGTCACGCCCGCCTCATAGCGAAACCGCTCGTGGACGATGCTCGTGACATTTCTCAGCGTCTCGGCAGGGGTGCCCCCGCGCACGTCGCCGACCAGCTCGATGAGATCGGGGTTCTCGTGCAGGTAGTCATACGGGTGATAGCGATAGGCCCCGGCGACCGCACGGTAGTGATCGCCCTGCAGGTCCGACCACGAGCCCTCCGGCGGAGGTATCGGCTCAGTCGTGGCTACCGTCGCGTCGACCTGGATGCGCAGGCGCTGAACGGGCGCAGCCACGAGCAGCTCAGTGACCTCGTTACCGAACAAATCCTCATACGTCGCAAGCTCATCCGGACGGGGCGTGACGCTCACGTCGAAGTGCTCGCAGCGCTGCGTGCCATCGCTGCGCGGGCGCATCCGAAGGCGGTTGAAGTTGCCGACGACCGGAGCGCTGTAGCGGTAAGTCGACTCGTAGGTGATCTGATAGCGCATCGGCCCAGCAGGCTAGCGTGCGGGCCTCGGTGCTAGTTGACGGCCTTGCCGGCGACGCTGATCGCGTACCAGGAGCCGCCGTACTCGTCCGCGCCGATATTGAACGTCGAACGCCGCACGACGTCGAGCGCGTACGTGTAGAGAGGGTGCCCGGCATAGGTGACCTGCCGGACGCGGCCGTGAAGCTCGATCGTGCCGAGCAGCGAGGCTCTCACGTTCGCGCCCGCGATCGGCCTGCTCGTCGTCGTCAGCGCCGGCCACGTTCCGAGGCATCCGGCCACCTTCGCGCAGCTGTCCCTGTCGTGCCGATCGCGTGTGAACAGGTAAAGCGTGTGCCCAGAATCCATCGACGAGAACGTCGCCGAGGCCTGTCTGCTCGAGCTTGACAGTCGCGGCACGTTGGGCAGCCTGCGCGGCTGCGCCGCTCGGCACGGCCGCGCTCAGCGCTGATACAGAGGCTGCGAACGTAACCGCCAGTAGGAGCGCCACGCGGATGCGATTCACGAAGTGTCCTCGGATTGGATTTGCTTGCGAAGAAACGACCGAACACAGCATACGTCGCATGCCTGGCGGTAGCGCGGCGAGCCGGTCGGGCTGCTCGCGTGCGGGCGCTGATAGCCTGCGCGCCGGTTTCGCATGACACCCGACGGTGACAATGGTCAGCGATCGCTGAACCGAAGGGAGTTCTTGGCCGGCGCCTCGGCGCTGGCGGTCGGCGCGGGCATCGCGGCTGGGCCGGCGCGCGCGGGCAGCACGCTGCCAACGGCCAGTCACGCCGTGCCGAGAGTCGAGCTCGGCGGCCAGCCGGCGGGTCTGCCGGCACGCCAGCACGCCTGGACCGCGACGCTCGCGCTCGACGACGTCGGCGACCCGATCGCGCCGCGGTTTGACCGGCTGCTGTTCTTTGATGTGAAGGGTCGCCCGACGCCCGCGTACGCGTTGCTGCTCGAGGCGTCGTTGCGCACACTCGAGCGCCTGTACCGCTGGGGTCCGTCCGGCCTGCTTTTCACCGCGGGCTGGGGTCCCGCGTACTTCGAGCGCGTGCTCGGCGTCAGCTCGCCGATTGCGCCGGCCACCGGCCTTTCGAGCTTCGAGTCGCCGGCGATCGACGATTACCACCTCTGCCTGCACCTCGCGTGCGACGACGAACGAAGGCTCGCGGCAGTCGAGGCGGCGCTGTTACACGGCGAGCGCCTGGACGGCACAAAGGGCTCGCTGCAGATCACCGACGCGTTGCGCTGGCGCGAGACGCGGACAGGGTTCGTCGGCAAGGGCCTGGCGGCCGCGCATCAGGATGTCAGTGGTATCCCCCCCGGCGCTCCGGTCTCACCGCAGTCGCCCCTGTTCATGGGCTTCAAGTCTGGTTTGCGAAAGAACCAGGCGACCGAGGACTACGTGACGATCGCGAACGGCCCGTTCGCGCAGGGAACGACGATGCAGGTCAGCTACATGCGGCTGCGGCTCGACGGCTGGTACGGGGGCCTGTCATACGGCGAGCGCGTGGCGCGCATGTACTCGCCGGAGACGACGCCCGAACAGGTCGCGCACTTCACAACCGACGCCGAGAGCGAGCCAAACCTGATCAACCAGGCGATCCGCAGCGACGGCGTGATCGGCCACTCGCAGACGTCGGCGCTGGCACGCGTGGACGGCAAGCCACTGATCATCCGCCGTGACTTCAACACGGTCGACGGAGGCCACGCGGGGTTGCATTTCGTCTCGGTGCAGCGCTCAATCGATGACTTCGTCATAACCCGCAACGCGATGAACGCGTCGGGTGCGCGGCTGCAGAACCCCGCCATCACAGATACCGCGAACAACGGGATCAACGAATTCATCTCCGTGCTGCGGCGCGCCAACTACGTGCTGCCCGCGCGCGCGAAGCGCTCGTTCCCGCTGCTTCAGGGGCGCGAGCAGGCGCTGGGGTGAGATGGCGAGGATCGACCACAGCTTTTCGATCGACAAGCCGCCTGATGTCGCACAGGCGATGTTCGTGCGCGACATCGCGCCGGAACTGGCGAAGGACCGCGACTTCGAGATCGCCAGCGAAGGCCCCGGTCAGCTGATCTTCAGCGACGGATTCGAGCCCGGCTCGGACGTGGACCCCAACTTCGAAGAGAGTACGCGGGAACGCGAGGATCGAGAAGACCCCGATGCCGCGTTCGGCCGAACCCTGATCCACGCCCCCGCCGATCTCCCGTCGATGTTCCCCCGCCACATCCAGGTCGATTTCAGCGCCGAGGTAACCGGAACGCGTGTACGGGTCCATGGCCACGTCGAGCGAGACGTCCGGCACGGGCTCGAGCTGCTGGGAACGCCCAAGCACTGGCCCGAAATCGCAGACCAGCCTCACGACTGAGCGGGACAGAGCGGAGGCATCGCCTACTCCTGCAGACCGAGGTCGGCGAGCGCCCGTTCGCGGTCCAGGTAGAGAACGAGCCTCGTCACCTTGCCCTCCCGAATCTCGAACACGCGCGCCCCCTGCGTGCGCACCGTCGCGAGGTCCAGCCCGGTCGTCTTGCTGCGACCGCTGCGGCGGTCGAGCACGAGGATGAGCCCGTCGTCCAGGTCCCTGTACTCCTCGGCCGTGATGCGGAAGTCCTCCCAGCCACTGAGGAACTCGCGGATTCCCTCCACCGTTCCGGCCAACCCCGTCCTGCCGGTTTCGGCGCCATCGGCGGCCACGATCTCGAACTCGGGGTCGATCCACTCCATCGACGTGAAATCGCCACGTTCCCAGTTGGCGTAGATCGAGCGCACGAGCTCTACGTTCTGCGACATCGCCTACGCCCTTCCTCGACGAGGCGTCTGGACTCCTCGGGCATCAACCCCGTGAGTATCGCGAACCGCTGGGTTCGGAGCCAGGCGAGCGTGTGCCGAGTCTGGCTCCGCGCCAGTGCTCCGGACCGCAACGCAGGTGGACCATCCTCGCGATATCGGCGCGTCCGCCGCCTGCGACGGGAATACTCGGTGCCAGTGCCGTATGCACCCGACCTGTCCGGCTGCGCATTGGACGACCGCTACGAGCTCCACGCCGTGATTGGCGAGGGTGCGTTCGGGCGCGTCTACAGGGGTGTCGATCGGCGCCTCACGCGCGCCGTCGCAGTGAAGGTGATCAAGCCGTGGTGGGCCGAGGACAGCGGCTGGGTCGAACGCTTCGAGCGCGAGGCGCGGCTGCTCGCTCGCGTGAACGACACCGGCATCGTGCAGATCTTCGACGTCGGGCGTGCCGAGGAGGGCCCCTACTACGTGGCCGAGCTGATCGACGGCGAGAGCCTCGCCGAGCGCCTGCGGCGCGGGCCGCTTTCGGTCGCCGACGCGCAGTCCGTGGCCGAGCAGCTGTGTCAGGCGCTCGCCGGCGCGCACGCGCAGGGGATCGTCCATTGCGACGTCAAGCCCGCCAACGTTCTGGTGTCGGCTGACGGTCGGGTGAAGATCGGCGACTTCGGTGTCGCCCGGCTGGCCGAGGCCACCTCCCAGGCGCCCTCGGCGACTGTTGCCGGCACCCCCCGCTACATGTCACCCGAGCAGGCGCGCGGCCGCCGCACGACTCCAGCGACCGACGTCTACAGCGCCGGCGTCGTCCTGTACGAGATGCTCGCGGGAGAGCCGCCGTTCATGCATGGGTCGGCCGTCGAGCTGGGCCTGCGCCATCTCTCGGACCCGCCGCCGCCGCTTCCGGCGCGGGTGCCGGCCGCACTGTGCCGCGTGGTCGAAACGGCGCTCGCCAAGGACCCGGCGGATCGATATCCCGACGGCGCGGCGATGGCCGGCGCGCTGCGTGGCGCAGACGCCGCCCCAGCCGCCCCCGTCGAGCACGCGGCGACTGGGCGCGCACGGGCGGCCGGCACAGCAACCCCGCGAGCAGCGGCGGACGCCGTCGAGGACGTCGAGCAGGGGACGATCGCGGAGGGGATGGCGTCTCCGCTGGAGACGCGTACAACTGCCACGCGGGTCCTGGCGCGCCGTGCGTCCGTGCCGCCGCCTGCGAGTCCGCGCACTTCCGGGCCTCGCGGAAGAGGTCGTGGGCGTCGGCGGCGCGGCGCGGCGCTTCTGGCGGGCACGCTCGGGCTGGTGGTTCTCGCGCTGGGTGTGTTCCTGCTGGCTGGCGGGGCAGCCCGGACGACGGTCCCGGAATTGCGGGGGCTCCCGCGTGGTGGCGTCCAGGCGCGCGCGGAGCGCGAGCACGTTCACCCCGCCTTCCTGGCCCGCTACGCATACGCGGTCGCCGGGACCGCGATCGCGCAAGACCCTTCTGCCGGAACACGGATCGCCGAGGGGTCGACCGTGCGTGTCGTTCTCAGCGCGGGACCGCCGCCGGCGAAGGTTCCCGGGGTCGTGGGTCAGTCATCGTCATCTGCCGAGAACGCGCTCGTCAGCGCCGGCCTGCACTACGACGTGAAGCTCGTGCCGGCGCCGGGGGCATCGCCCGATGTAGTGCTCCAGCAGGCGCCCGGGGCAGCCGCGACCGTTGCGCACGGCTCGACGGTGACGCTCAACGTCGCCGAAGCGCCCCGCTGGCGGGCGTTGACGACGTTCTCCGGCGTCGATGACGGTCACTCAGTCCCATTCCGCATCCTCGGGAGCCGCTGGAGGGTCAGCTACAGCATGGCCTACAGGGGGATCTGCCTGCTGCTGTTGGTGTGCATGGGGCCAAGCGCGGAAGCGCAGAATCTCGAAACCGGCTCCAGCTTCGGCGGCTTCGAACTGGGAGAAGCACCATCGGAGACACACACCTTCGACAGCGGCCCGGGTCTCTACCAGCTGAACATCTCCGGTGGGCATGACTCGGCGCGATGGTCGATGACGGTCGAGGACTATTACTGACCCTGTGAGCGGCGCATCGCAAGTGGCTAGCGCGAACGGCGGGCCTGTCACAATCAGGGGATAGACGAGGATCGTGGAGGGTTCGGGAGAGTGACGAGAGTGCGAGGAGCCATGATTAGCCTGATCGCGGAGTGCGCCCGCGTAGCGCGTGCTCGAGAGCTTCACGCGTGCAATGCGGATCGGTGGCGCCCGCTGCGCTGGCTGGTGGTGCCGGTCGTCGTGCTCGGTTTCGCCGCGGGGCCCGCGCCGGTCTTGGCGAGCTCCCAGAACACGGCTGCTACGCGCGCTGTCATTGTCGCGGCATCGGCTTTGGCGCGTGCACGCTTGGCGGCGATCCCGGTCGCTCAAGCAAACGTCGAGAGCCTCAATCGCAAGCTTGCCGCGGAATGCCCCGGCGCAGGGGCTGGGTCACCGGAGACGGAAGCATCAACGCCGATGAGCAAAGAGGTTGCTGTCGCGCTCTGGTCGGTCTCCTATGGCACCGTGGCCGCCCAAAGCGCGAGATTCGAGCGGGCAATCCACTCGCTGCACTGGGCCAACGCGCGCTTTGAACGTGCCGTACACACATTCGCGACGGGGCTGCACGGCCTTGCCACGATTCCGCCGCCGGCGCTCTGCGGCGACGTGCGAACCTGGGCCGCCAGCGACTTCAAGACGGTCCCGCAGGACGCTCTGGAACTCGATCGACGAGTGGAACCACTTTTGGTGCCTGAAATCCCCTGGGGGCTGATCGCCCCTTACGAGCAGGGACAGGAAGCGAGCGTCGTTGCGTCGATCAAGCGAGCCGAACGGAAGTGCGCCGAATTTGAATTCATGGTCGGCCAGAAAGACTGGTATCAGGTACTCGAAACCGTTGGGGTCGAGCCATAGCACGAAGGTGAGCGTGTAATCGCCGACGTATTCGAGGTAATCGACCCCCCGGCGCCGGTTTCGAAGTCTGTGAAGGTGGTGCCGCCGACGGTGTACGTGTGCTACGGGTCGTGGGCGCCATCGCCTCGCTCTCATCACGGGTGCGATGCAGGCCAACCGACAGCGTCGAACACGGCGATCGGGTCGAGGTAGTCGCGCCACCGAGTGACCTTGCGCTCGGTGATCGTGAGCACCGACACGTAGCGGTTGGAGTAGGCTGCACCGGTCCCAACGACACGGCCTTCTGACGCGTACTCGAGCACGACGACACCACTCTCGCGGTCACGATGGACGGCCAAGTCGAAGCATCGATCGAGTACGAGCAGCTTCCCGTAGGGGCGATACAACTCAGCGACTGCCGCGCGGCCGACCACGTGCCGCGGGTAGCCGGGTACGGTGATGATGTAGTCGAAGACGACGTCCTCGGCGAGCAAGTCGAAGAAGTGCGCGCCGTCGGCCAGTCCGGCGAGGGCAGCCTCGACGATGCGGAAGAAGGGCCCCAGCGCGCGGAAGTCGTCCAGGTCGCTGACCGAGTTCATCGCTCGACATGCCAGACCGGTTGACCGGTGGCGCTCCCGATCACGTCTGCGGCCTCACGCGCTGCTAGATCTCGCAGTCTGCGCCTGGGCGCGCATCTGATGCGAGTAGGGCCGCCTCTTCTTGCAGGATGCGCCAGCCCTCCATGAAGTGGGCGCGTGCTTGCGGTGAGAGTCGCTCGAGGGTGTTTCGAACCGGGGCGAGCGCGACTTCGAGCCATCCCTCCATGGCATCGCGGTAGTCCTCGTGCACGCGCACGATCGTGCGCCTACGGTCCTCGTCGTCCTCCGCCCGTTCGAGCAGGCCCGCGCGGCTGAGCTCCCCAACAAGCGTACTGGTGCTCGAGAGCAGCAGGCCGAGGCGCCGGGCGAGTTGGCTGACGCCGATCGGTTCGGCGGCCGCGACCGCCAGGAGCACACTCACGTGGCGCTTTCCGAGCGACGCGTGCTCCATCGCGCCCGACATCGGCATTGGAGCCGGAACTGAGTTCTTGAGCTCGTGGAGCGTGACAGGTATCAGCGAGGTCAGCTCAGCGATGTCGTCCTCGACACTCGGCGCTAGCTCGGTCTTTGGATTGCTCTTGACGGGCATGGCTCGCGTGCTAGCCTACTTCGATCTGCGAACTATTCGTAAAAAGGACTGTTCGCTCTTCCACAGTATATCTGGAGGTCCGATATGAGCTCGACGGTATCGCAGGAGCGCAGGCTGGGAGTCGTGGCGCGCGTAGGCAGCTGGGCGGGACACCACCGGCGCCTCGTCCTGATCGGCTGGATCGTGCTGCTCGTCGGCTCGCTGGGTATCTCGCACGCGGTCGGAACGAACTACAGCACCAACTTCTCGCTTCCCGGCACTGAGTCCCAGCGGGCAACGGATCTGCTGCAGCGTGACTTTCCGGCGCAGTCCGGCGATTCCGACCAGATCGTGCTGCGCGCGCGCGAAGGACAGATCAGCGACGCGACGGTGCGCGCGCAGGTCGAACCCATGCTCAAGGAGGTCGCGGCGCTGCCCCACGTGACAGGCGTGGTCAATCCCTACTCGCCGGCGGGCGCGCACGCGGTTTCCGCCGACGGGCAGATCGCGTTCGCCACGGTCAACTTCGACGAGCGCGCGAACGTCCTACCGAAAGCGTCGATCGACGACGTCATCTCCACCGCCGAGCACGCTCGCTCGAAGCAGCTCGAGGTGCAGCTCGGCGGCGCGGCGATCGAACAGGCGCAGAAGCCGTCGCTTGGAACGGCCACGGCGGTCGGCCTGCTGGCGGCCATGATCATCCTGTTCATCACCTTCGGCTCGCTGCTGGCGATGGGGCTGCCGATCGTGACCGCGCTGCTGGGACTCGGCACCGGCATCGGGCTGGCCGGCCTGGTCTCACAGCTGATCGGCGTGCCGAGCTTCGCGATCGAGCTCGCGGCCATGATCGGGCTCGGCGTCGGCATCGACTACGCGCTGTTCATCGTGACGCGCTTTCGCGAGAACTTTCGGGCGGGCGCCGAGCTCCAGGTGGCGATCGACGACGCGATGGACTCTGCTGGGCGCGCGGTGCTGTTCGCGGGCGTCACCGTCATCATCGCGCTGCTCGGCCAGTTCCTGTTGGGCGTGAGCTTCCTGTATGGGCTCGCGGTGGCCTCGGCGCTGGCGGTACTGATGACGATGCTCGCCGCCCTCACGGTTCTCCCTGCGGCGCTGTCACGCCTCGGCGCGCGCATCGGGCGCCCGAGCCGCCGCGAGCGAGCAAACCCGCACGACCCCGGTGCCGTGCCGCGCGGCTTCTGGGCCTCGTGGGCCAACGCGATCCAACGCCACCCGTGGCCGGGCGCGCTCGCAGGGCTGGCGATCATGCTCGTGCTCGCCGCTCCCGTGCTTGCGCTGCGACTCGGCAACAGCGACGCAGGCAACAACCCGCCGAGCGACACCACCAGGCAGGCCTATGACCTGATCGCCAAGGGCTTCGGCCCCGGCTCCAATGGCCCCCTCGAGGTCGTCGCGAGCCTGCCCCGCGCCGACGACAGCGCGGCCCTGGCGAGCGTCGCGGGCACGCTGAAGTCGACAACGAACGTGGCGAGCGTCTCCCCCGTGCGCCTGAGCCCCAGCGGCGACACGGCTGTTTTCAACGTCTACCCGCGCACCGCGCCGCAGTCGCTGGCTACGAGCGAACTCGTCCACTCGCTGCGGGAGACCGTACTCCCACCGGTCGCGCACAGCACCGGCACAACCCTGCTCGTCGGCGGTCAGCAGGCCACCACGGTCGACTTCACGGCCGTGCTGTCCAGCAAGCTGCCCTTGTTCATCGGCATCGTCGTGCTGCTCTCCGCGCTGCTGCTGCTCGTGGTGTTCCGCTCGCTGGTGATCCCGGTGCAGGCGGCGGTGATGAACCTGCTCTCGATCGGCGCCTCGCTCGGCGTCGTGGTGGCGATCTTCCAGTGGGGTTGGTTGGGCAGCTTCTTCAACGTCAAGGGCGGCCCGATCGAGGCGTTCATCCCAGTGATGCTGTTCGCGATCGTGTTCGGCCTGTCGATGGACTACGAGGTGTTCCTGGTCTCGCGCATACACGAGGAGTGGGGACGCAGCAAAGACGCCTCCTATGCCGTGAACCGCGGTTTGGCTTCGACGGGCCGCGTGATCACAGCCGCGGCCGCGATCATGATCTGCGTGTTCGCCTCATTCGCCCTGGGCGACGAACGGGTCCTGAAGCTATTCGGACTCAGCCTTGCAACGGCTGTGTTCCTCGATGCTTTCGTCGTGCGTAGCCTGCTGCTCCCGTCGGTCCTCGAGCTGCTCGGCCGGCGCACTTGGGTCTTCCCCGCCTGGCTTGAGCGCCGCCTGCCGAAGCTGGCCATCGACCGCTCGCCCGCGGCGGGCGGTCAGATCAGGACGGGCGAGCCGGCGCTGGAAGGCGGCACGTGAGCGCCGCGTCGAGCGAGAGGTCCGCCACGGATTACGGGCGTGAGATGAGTGCCGCGAGTCACGGTGGTACCGGTCCTTCTTCGCGAAGGCAGCTGAGCCTCCTGGCGGATTCCACCTTGACGGGTGCTGGTGGGGCGTCGAACGGTTTGCTTCGCGCGAGGTCGAACGTCGCCAGGAATGGTTTGCTCGGTGGGCCGTAGCTGCTCCCCCAGCAGCTCATTTCACTTGGAAGCAGCGGCTCGCTCGTCGTCTCAGATACGACAAGCTCGGGCCAGCGGAAGGCGAACGCCTGGAGGTTGCGTGCCGGAGCGTTAAACCCGACGACTGGCCTGCGAGCGCCGCCGATGAAACTCCTGACGTAGATCGTGCCGTTTTCATAGGCGAGGATGTGCATGCCCGAGATCAGCGGTTCGGTCACGACCCCGAGGTTGCCAAGGTGTTGCCCGTTTGTGGAAAACAGATGCAGACTAACGCGCGGGCGCCGTTCGGCTTCACCGTCGGAGATTTCCAGCACGAGACGCTGCGGCGAAGCGAACACCAGCGACCCGACGGGGATTTCGAAACTCGCCTGCACTTCACCGGTGTCGAGGTCGAGGATCGAGACAGTCATCCGTCGATCCGGGTGCTGAGCGCCGATCGCCAGCAAGGGGCCTTCAGCGGCGAGCGTGGTGAGGGATCCGCGGGCGAACCAGCGCAGCACCTTCCATCGCCCGCCGCGAAGGTCGCGTATATAGAGCGGTTCTCGCACAGGGTGTTCGGTGACTTCCTGACATTCCCCGCCGGCGATGAGATCATCCTGCACGACTGAAACTCCAGCCGGTTCCCACCATGTGCAGCCGCCGCCGCTGAGCCGCGGCGGCTGAGGGAGCGCCGAAAGTCGCCGAGGAAGCACGCTCGCCGATCCCGAACCGAGCGCAACGGCCGATGCGCTGGCTGACCAAGAGGCTTCTTCGCTCGCCCCGAGCGGCCTGATCCCCCAGCGCGCGCCCTCGAGGAACAGCGTGCCTTCATCGGACCACAACAAGCCGCCGTTGACGATCGCCAACCCCCGATTTTCGAAACGACTCGGGGGTGGCAGCGCCACCGCCCGGCTTTCCGACGCCACCGCCAATCCGACGGTAAGCATCACGGTCACGACGCAGCTAACGATCAGCGGACACCGAAGCCGGCGACCTCCCGCTTGGGGCGAAACCGCCATGCCCCTCAGGGTGTCACATCCGCGGCAGCCCGGAGGCTCATCAGGGAAGCCGGGGGGCACGAATCACGCTGGAGCGGGGCGACCGTCGGCGCCCCTGTCCCGTGTGCTGCTGAGGCGGCCTGGGGCACGGTTCAGGGGTCACGTGACCGGCTCGCGACTCGCGCCACGACTCAAGTCGAGTAGTGAGCCTGATCAGCGACGTTTCGGCTGACTACCTGTAGTGCGTTTCGCGCTACAATCGGCCAGTGGCGCCTGCCCCGCACCCCCTGTCCCTGCGTCTCGGTCGCGACGGGCTCAGCGCGTTGGACGAGATTGCAAGACGACGCGGCCTGAGCCGGGCGGAGGCAGCACGTCAAGCGATCACTGAGACGGCCGAGCGGGAGCGTCGACGCACCGGTCTCGCCGCGGAGGCAAGGCGCCTCATGCAGAACGAGGAGTACGTGCGCGAAGCCCATGAGGTCGCCGACCTGATGGAGACGCTTCGTGGTCCGCGGTGACGTCTACGAGATCAAGCTTCCCGGCAAGCGCGGTCACGTCCAGAGCGGACGTCGTTACGCAGTGGTCATCCAGGCCGACAGCCTGCTCACGCTCTCGACCGTTGTGATCTGCCCGACGTCACGCTCGGCGTTCTCCGCAAGCTTCCACCCAGAGATCAGCATCGAGGGCCAGCAAACGCAAGTGCTGTGCGAGATGGTCGGCGCTGTGGACGTACGCGTGCTTGGTGGGCATGCGGGCCATCTTGCACACCATGAGCTAAGCGCGATAGAGGATGCGCTACTGCTAGTGCTCGACCTCGCGTGACAGGGTCGGACGGGGCGGGCGGGAAAGTCCTCGAAATCTCCATGGCCTCTGATCCGGCGGCTCCACGAGGAGAGATTTGGCTCCAAGCCCGGCTAGACCGACAGCTAGAGCTGGGGTATGCGGACCGCGTGCGCAGAGCTGTCGAGCGTCGAGGTGAGGTCGGGTTGCTCGAAGCTTCCAAGTCCGCCGATGAAATGGAGCGGCTCGCGTGCGCACCATTTGTACCGAGTGCCGTAGGTGATGTCATCGGGACCGCGTTCGGTCGACTCGTCGGTTTGGCAGTGGTCTTTGACCGAGTGCGTCTCGCAGAGTTGGTTGGCGAGCGCGCATGCCTGTTGAGCGCTGCTGCGCTGGGAGGGTATGAAGCGGATCGCGGTTGGTTTTCCGCGGCTTGATCCGATTTGCAGTTCCCCGCGTAGCCATCCGGGTAGGAGTCCGTAGAGTGGAAGTGCTTGCGGTGGAGGGTGTTCCGTGTATCTACCGATGGCATCGCCGATCAGGCCGTGCAGGACCCGCCCAAAGCTCACGAGACTGACGCTCTGTCCAGCAAGCGCTTCCCCGAGCGCTCGGGCGCAGAGCGCCTGCTCTTCCTCACGGTAATTCGCGCACCCGGTGGTGGTGGTGTTGGTGGTCGTGTCCTTGGCGAGTGTGGCCGCGAGGTCACCGGTGACTCCTAGTCTCAACTTGGGGCGGTGGGGATCGTGTTCGTCTGCGTGGACGCGCAGATGCGCGTTGTCGCGCAGATATCCCAGCGCGATCGTCAGCCTGCGCTGGGTGAGGGTGTCGTCGGGATAGGGAAACGTGATCGCTGGTAGCGCGGCGAGCATCCTCGGCTTGGAGTTGGCCTTGATCTCTGCGGCGGCGGTGAGCGGCACGGGATCGCGCGAGGGGTCTGTCCGGTCTTTTGTGTGTGGTCGGGGTAACCGATCGGCCGTTGTGGCCGGTTGGGGATCACCGCGAAGCCCGTAGGGCGAGCGGGGATTCCCAACCGGGGCGGCCGGGAGAGGACCCCCATGAGCATCGAGACGAAGAACCCTCCAGAATCGGCTCTCGTGAGCGAGCAGCCATCGCAGGACGCCGTGGACCGGCTTGCGGGCCTGTTGCCCGCGGACGAGCTCGCGGACGCGCTGAAGGGCCTTGACCCTGAGCAGATAACGGGCCCCGGCGGCTTGTTGACGCAGCTCGCGGGCCGGGTGATCGAGACGGCTTTGGAGAGCGAGCTGACAGACCATCTGGGTTATCCGCCCGGACAGGCGCCGCCGGGGGGTGCTGGCAACCACCGCAACGGCTCAACCCCGAAGACGGTCAAGACCGAGCTCGGCGAGGTCAAGATCAACAACCCGCGAGACCGGGCCGGCACGTTCGAGCCCCAGCTTGTCGGCAAGCACCAGAGGCGGCTGGCGGGCCTGGACGAGAAGATCATTGGCCTCTATGCCGGCGGGATGAGCGTTCGTGACATCGAAAGCCATTTGCAGGATCTCTATGGCGTGCAGATCGGCCGGGACACGATCAGCCGCGTCACCGACGCGATCCTCGAGGACGTCCAGGCATGGCGAACCCGGCCGCTGGAGCGGGTCTACCCGATCGCGTATTTCGACTGTCTGATGGTCAAGGTCCGCGAGGACCGCTCCGTCCGAAACCGCGCTTGCTACCTGGCGATCGGCGTCAGCGTCGAAGGCGAACGCGAGGTCCTCGGGATTCTGGTGGCAGGAGACCGAGGGCGCCAAGTTCTGGCTCGCCGTCCTGAACGATCTGCACCACCGCGGCGTCGAGGACATCCTGGTCTGCTGCGTCGACGGGCTCACCGGGTTCCCAGAGGCAATCGAGGCGGTCTACCCCCAGGCCTGGGTGCAGACCTGCATCGTGCACCAGATCCGCAGCTCGATGCGCTTCGTCTCCTACGGCGAGCGCAAACGCGTCGCCCAAGATTTGAAGCCCATCTACCGGGCCGTCAACGTCGAGGCCGCCGAAGACGCCCTCAAGGAATTCGACACGAAATGGGGCGAGAAGTACCCGATGATCGCGCAGTCCTGGCAGGCACGCTGGCAACACATCACCCCGTTCCTCGCGTTCCCAGCCGACCTCAGAAAAGCCGTCTACACCACGAACAGCATCGAGAACCTCAACCGGCAAATCAGAAAGGCAATCAAGACACGAGGACACTTCCCCGACGAGCAATCCGCCACCAAGCTCATCTACCTCGCGATCCAACGAGCCGAGGGAAAGTGGCAACAAGCATTCAACTGGACAGCAGCACTACGAGGCCTCAAGATCCACTTCGGAGACCGACTACCCGACTAACAACCCTCCCGGCCACACACAAAAGCTCGGACACCCTCCGCGCGCGAGCAACGTCCATAGCGCCACTGCGTCGCGTAGATCCTGCCGCTCGGCTGCGAGCCAGCGCTCGGCGCTCCCGGGCCTCACGCTACTGGCGTAGCGCGCCATTAAAGCGCGGCGCAACAGCACGCGAAGGTCCGCGGGCACGTGATAGACGAGCTCGCGTTCTATGAGGAACGCGAACACGAGCCCGCGGCGCTCGAGCTCGCCGACTGCCGTCCTCGCCTCGCGCTTCCAAGACGAGATTGAGAGATCGAGCTCGTCCAGGGTCAACACCTCACCGGTTTCATCGAAGACACCCCGCAGGAGGAGCTCGCGCGCGGTGCTGGAGAGTTCGTCGAGGATCTCCTCTAGGCGCGTGTTGTCCTTGAACGTCGCAGCGATCTGTCGTGCCGAGCTCTTTCGCGGCAAGTCCAGCGAGAACGAAACCACTTCGCGGTGCATCGGACTGAGACGCTCCAGCAGCTCACGTTGGATCGTGCGATCGGCTTCGGAGGCGGCGTCCTCCCGAAAGATCCGACTGCGTGTCACCAGCACCGAAAGCTAGCATCTTCTCGCTATTGCGGGACTCTGGGGCTGGCGCAGACGTGCAGCCACCCCGCGTGCAGCGTGCACTCAGGCAGCTTTGCCTGAAGCTGCTCGGATCAACGACCTGACCACCTCGCCCGGCCTCTCGCCTTGGTCCTCAGCGATCCGTTGCAATGCCGCCGCATCGTCTCCCTCCAGCGTGAACTGCACGATCAGATGGTGCTCACGAGACGGCTGCACCACCTGCATGTCAGCGAGGTCCAGGCTGCCGAGCTCCTCATCGAAATCGCCGGGCAACGGATTTAGGTGGGACGGCATCATGATCTCCCCAACATCTTACGCTCGGCAGCCGTGGAATCCCACCCCGTAACGAGGAGCCACGTAGTCGGCTCCACCGTCTCCTCGATTACGAGCGTCAGGACTCGATTGGCATCGCTCCGCCCGATCACGAGCCTGCGCGTGTCGGGCTGACGCCGCTCCTGGCTACCTTGCCGATTCCTGACGATCACATGGAGGTTCCAGATCGTCTGCTCCGCCTCGGCGACAGAGACACCACGCGCCCCAAGCTTGTCCAGAGCGGCCTCCGTAGCGAGCAACTGATTGACGGCATCGGGCATCCGCTAAGCATGATCGACGCTTGGGAGATCCCAGCACGTCAAGTTCGAACAACGACCTCATACAGGCCAAAAACGGAGGGGGAGAGATTCGAACTCTCGGTACGCCAATCAGGCGCACAACGGTTTTCGAGACCAGGATGCATTGGCTCTGGAGAGCCGCTAGCGGGTGGCGCGCGCCACTATGCGCGCCAGTCAGTGATTTCGGACCCGGCATAGAGTTCCTGATCCAATCGCTCGCCTCCCCAAAGCCCGCCGTTTTCGATAAGCCAGCTTACTCGCCAGCCAGCCAGCAAGCACGGGGGTCAATCCTGTCCAGGCGACAAGATTCCGAGCAGCAGCCAGGGCAGAATCTCTCGCCCAATTTCGAGCGCGTCCTCGATCGGTATGGCCGTAACGGCCGTGTCCCGATTCAGCGCGTCTGTCCATTGCTCAGGGTGATAACGAGCAAGGCTTGAAAGCGTGATCAGCGTCGCCCACCAAATACCGAGGCCCGGCAAGCTATCGCCGGCCTGATTGAGTCTGGGGCGAAGAAAGCTCCCGCTGTTGGGGCGGCCGCTCAATCCCGGCGCGGCCTGGGCCAACGGAATACTCGTTCCAGTGTCGCCGTGCCACGCGATCTCGACTTGAGGTTCTCCGCCGGAAGAGGAGTGTCCGTTGACGGTTAGCCCGTCAGCGGCTCCCGGATAGTCACTGAGTCTATGGCCAAGCTCGGCCGCAGCCTCTTGCGGGTCGTCCGGCAGACCGGCTGCGATCTCACCAACAAGGGTCGCACGTGTCGGTGGGATCGCACGATCGCCCGAGCCAATGGTGTTCAGTCCGAGGGCGGCAGGGTATCCGCCTCCAAGTCCCTCGACACTCTCAAGCTGCTGGTTCGCCGCCCATAGAGCGCTGAGGGTTGTGGCGTCAGACAGCGGAGCGGCTTTCAGCGCCCGACAGAACATTGCGAACGACGTATTGCTCCCTCCATCAGGGCTGACGAGCGTCTCGCCGATCGGGTTGCCTGGGTCGCCAATCCGGAGGCCATGGCCCGACGCGCGCCACGGCTGACCAGAGATGTACGCAGCGCACACTGCCCGACCGGCCTGAGACAGGGCATAAAAAAGCAGGATAGGAGAGGCGGCTGGCACGACTGCCCCCGAAGCCCCGAGAAGCGCATCCCATTGCCCAAGTGCAGCGCCAAATACACGCCGACGCGCGCCTGCATTGGCGGCGAGGCCCGGCGGCGAAGCCCGCAGCGCCTGGACTCGGGGACGGTCGATGTCGGAGTCAATGCCCATGAATCGCATCGACCAAGCCTAGAAGGGTGCGGCTGTGCCGTCAGGTGCGGATGGAATGCGCTGGAGACCACTGGGGAACGCGTCTTTTCTATTATTATTGCTATTCTTATGGTACAGTAGAAAAGGCCATGGCGGCAGAAAATAGATATCAGCAGATCCTGGCTAACGCCGTTGATAGCTCCGTCGTCGAGCCGTCCCGAGGATCCGACCGTCCCGACCTCATCATCCGAACGCGCGACGGTCGCACGATTCCGATCGAGGTCAAGTGGGCCGGCGAGGGCTGGCCGCAGGACGTCCGCCGTGCCGCACGCGACATGCCTGACCCTTGGCCGGCCAACTTCGTGTTGCTCGCACACCGCCTTTCCCCCGGAGCGATCGAGTGGCTTCGCGACCGCGGTGCCAACTGGGCGGATGAGACCGGCCAGGTCCGCATCCTCGGACCCGAAGGACTGATCGTGATTCGCGAACCCGCTCAGCTTCGGCGAGAAGAGCACGTCCCGGGGCCTTTCAGCTGGTCACCATCCGCGATAACAATCGCCGAGCTCATCCTCGCAAGCAAAGACCGCCCGCTTCAAGCGAGCCAACTTGCGCGGACCTCCGGATGGTCAGTGCCTCAGGTTGCCAACGTCCTGAAGGCCTTTGATGCGCAGGGCTGGACCACTAAGCGCGGAACTTCGCGTGGACCCGGCGCACATCGGCAACTCGTCGACGCCAATGCGATGCTCGAGGCATGGTCAGCCGGGCTCGCCAGCAGGCGTCGGTCGACGCGCATCGCCCATCGCGCCACGCAAGACGTTATGGCCCTCCTACACAAGGACCTCGCGCCCGCGTTGCGCAAGGACATCGGCCAATCGCTCGACGGAACGCAATGGGCTCTCAGCGGCTGGGCTGGACTCGAGCTCGCCGCCCCCTTTGCGACCAACACTCCCAGCCTGCACATCTACATAGCCGATACCGATTTCGCAGGGCCGCTCACAAACGCCATCGAGGATGCCGGTCTGCGGGAGCTCGATGAGGGGGGACGCGTCATCTTCTGGTCCGCTGATGCGCACGTGCTCGAGCTCGCCAATATCCACCGGAAGATCCCCGTCGTAAGCCCTCCACGTCTCTACGCCGATCTAAGCGCCTTCGGGGCACGCGGACAAGATGCCGCAGATCACGTCAAGGAGCAGCTCATCGACCCACTCCATGAGGTCGCCATCGCGCAGGAGGATGCGGGTGGCCATGGATGAGCCACGCTCCCGCGCGACAAGAGCTCGCGCCGAGCTCGCGCTTGTCCGCCTCCTGCACGAGCTACGCGGGGAGACGGTGTTCCTCGTCGTGCTCGGAGGCCTGGTGCCAGAGGTCCTCTCGCGAGATGACGGCCTGATTCCCGTCCACCTCGGCACGACAGACGTCGATGTGCTCCTCATCACCCACGTGGACCCCAACGCGGATCTCGGTGGGGTCGAGCGGGCGCTCGAACGGGTGGAGTTCAAAGCCGATAACGCGGAGGGGTGGCGCCGGCGCGGTCCTGTGGCCGGTGCAGCCGTGAAGCTCGAGTTCCTCTGCGATCTCCCCGACCACCCAGAGCACGAGGTGATCCGCCCACGCGGGTGCGCGACTCTTGCGGCAGTAAACCTCCGTGGCACCGGTTATGTCGCTCAAGACTTCGCCTGGGAGGAGCTTTCCGGCGAGCTCACAAACGGCACGCCCGTTACGGTCCGCGTCCGCTTCGCTGGCCTGCAGGGCTGATCCTTGCCAGTTTTCCCAGCAAGCAAGCCATATTTGCTTCTACAACGGAGGGGGAGAGATTCGAACTCTCGGTACGCCAATCAGGCGCACAACGGTTTTCGAGACCGCCGCATTCAACCGCTCTGCCACCCCTCCTGGGTGACTCGCGAATAGGCTAATGGATCACGCGCGAGGCGCGGGCGGTGATGCGTAACGCTCAACCGCCTCTTGAAAGGAGCAGCAATGAGCGAGCAGGTCACTACGAAGATCAGCCCACGCTCGGTGCCGGAGACGGTCGCACGTCTCGAGTCGCTCGTGAAGGCGAAGGGTATGAAGGTGTTCGCGGTAATCGACCACAGTGGCGAGGCGAAGGACGTCGGCCTCTCGCTTCGCGAGACCAAAGTCGTCATCTTCGGCAGCCCGCAAGCAGGGACACCGGTGATGCTCGCCGCGCCGCTCGCCGCGCTCGATCTGCCGCTGAAGGTGCTCATCTGGTCTGACGAGGGCCAGACGAAGGTCAGCTACACCGCGCCGGCGGCGCTCGCCGCGCGCTACGGCCTCAGCGAGGAGCTGGCGGGAAGGCTCGCGGGTATCGACGGCCTGAGCGATGCCCTCGTCGGCGACTGACCCGAGCTGACACCAGTCGAGCAGAGGCGGCGGCTCACAGCTGCTTTCCCGCGGCTAGGTAGGCGACCGCGGATCGCCGTATGCAGTTTCGCTCGATCACAGACTGCTCGAGCTCGCGCAGGAAATGTCGTTGCTCAGCTTCGCTGAGCGAGGACTCGATCGCCTCTCTGACGGTCGGTGCAAGAGGGTTTGGCGCGCTGTCGAGCAGGGCCTGGAGGCTCACGCTCTGCATCGTCGATCCGGGTTCTCGATCGATGTGGCATTCGAGGTGTATCCGTTGAAAGCCGGCCTCCTCCGCGAGCACGACGAGGTCGCGATCATCGAAGCCCATCATCGTGGTTGCTAGCGAGTCGTCTTCCAGCTCGGCGAATGCTCGCTTGACCTTGGCCGCGAGCTCCTCGGCGCCGCTGATGTCATAGCCGAAGAACCGCTCGTCGGGCTCGGGGAACATGAGCCTGTTGATCGGCTCGAACAGCGAGATCCGACCGCCCGGGCGCAGCACTCGATGCATCTCTGAGAATGCTTGGGACTTGTCGGCGACGTAGATCAGGACGGACCTCGCGGTGACGACATCCACCGAGCCGCTCGTGATCGCACCGAGATTCTCCGCCGCGGCGAGAACGAACCTCGCGCGTCTGTCCTCGCCGCGGGATTCGACGGCCCTCCGCACCTCCGCGACAAGGGCCTCGGAGATGTCGGAGAAGACGACCGTGCCCCTTGGGCCAACACGATCGAGGGCCTCGAGAGCAATCAGCCCGTCGCCCGTCCCGACGTCGAGCAGGACGGCCCCGTCGAGGGGGCCCGCGTTCGCGAGCAGCCGGTCACGAACACGGGCGAGATGACCCATCGACACCCCCCGCTGGCGATCGTTGCCGGCGTCGCGTCGCTCTAGCACCCAGCGCGACCAGTGATCCGCCTCGACGGCCACGAGGATCAGTCCGCTTTGCACTCCTCATCGGCTTCACCGAAGACACCGACATCGGCCTCGCCCTCGAGCGGGCCGGCGCTCTCGCGCTCGGATGCTGCATCGAGCATGATGCGCGTCGGCGTGTGCGCGTCGCCGTGGGAGGCGTGTTCGATCAGCTCCTGCTCGGCCAGCTCGAAGCCCTCGGACTCGCCTCCGCCCCCCTCCTCGACCGCGCGGCGGGCTTCGCGACGCCGCAGTTCGAGCTCGTCGATCCGATCGTCGCCTTCGTCCATGCCCGAACCTTACTCCCACCTGCCGCCCGTGAATCGGGACCGGACGATCAGACGAGCGGCCCGCGTACATCGATGACGTCAGCGTGGGTCACGTGATCATCGCTACTGAGCAGGTACTCGTCGTCGTCGGGGTAACGGCGCGCGATTGCGTGGTCGTCTCCGGCGAAGCGCTCTACCGCTGAGACGTCCTTCCAAAACGTCACCAAAGTGAACTCCACCTGCCCCTGCGAGCAGTCCCGCCGGGTCAGCAGATGCCCTTCATAACCGACTATCGCTTGCACCTCGGCGACACCGGTTTGCTGAAGGTAGCGGGCGGCTGCTGCTGCGCGCCGGGCATCAGCCAGACAGCGCCAGGTGCGAGCGATCATGCGGCGCCTACCGTCACCTGCCCATCCTACATAGAGGCGCCGGGGCCGTTCGGCGCCTCTACTCGAGACCCCGACGGTCACGTCCGATTTCCGCCAGACAATTGCCGGTCGCTGTGGAAAGCTGGTCCTGTGCTCTTCGATTCAGACCAGCTGTGGCGAGCGATTGAGGTCGCTGATCCGCGGTTTGACGGATGGGTCTTCTGCGGGGTCAGGACGACCGGCATCTACTGTCGCCCGAGCTGCCCCGCGCGGACGCCTAAACGAGAGAACGTCCGTTTCTTCGCCTCGGCCGCAGCCGCGCAGGCGGCAGGCTTTCGCGCGTGCAAGCGCTGTCGCCCCGACGCGACCCCCGGATCTCCAGAATGGGACATCCGAGCCGACCTCGTCGGGCGCGCGATGCGCCTGATCGGCGACGGCGTACTCGACCGCGAGGGCGTCGGCGGGCTCGCCAAGCGCCTTGGCTATTCAGAGCGCCACGTCCATCGCCAACTGCTCGCGACCGTCGGCGCGGGCCCGCTCGCGCTCGCGCGGGCCCAGCGAGCACAGACGGCTCGTCTGCTGCTGGAGACGACCGTGCTGCCGATCACTGCGATCGCGTTCGCGGCGGGATTTCAGAGCGTTCGCCAGTTCAACGCGACGATCCAGGAGGTCTTCGCGATGACGCCGAGCGCGCTGCGCGCGCGCGTGCAGCGCGAGGGGCGCGCGCAGGACAGCGGATCGCTCTCGCTGCGTCTTCCGTATCGCTCGCCGCTTGACTCTGCGGGCCTGGTCGCGTTTCTTGCAGCGCGCACCGTGCCCGGCATTGAGGAGGTCCTCGACGGCGTCTACCGGCGAAGCCTGCGCCTGCCGCATGGGGTCGGCGTGATGGAGCTTCGCCCCGCCGAGGGCTATGTCCGCGCGCGCTACTGGCTGTCCGATCTGCGCGACCTTGGCGCGGCGATGTACCGCTCGCGCGCGTTGCTCGACCTCGACTCCGACCCCCACGCCGTCAGCGACGCTCTCGGCGACGATCCGCTGCTGGGAGCATTGGTGCGCGAGACCCCAGGACGGAGAGTGGCCGGGCACGTCGACGGCCACGAGCTCGCGATTCGGGCCGTCCTCGGCCAGCAGGTCTCTGTGCGCGGCGCGAACACGCTCGCGGGTCGGCTCGTAGAACTCTTCGGAGACGAGCTCGAGCGCCCGGTAGGGGCGGTCAGCCGCGTGTTTCCTTCCGTGCAGAAGCTGGCCGGGCTCGATCTTGCCCCGCTGAGGCTGCCGCGGGCGCGAACACGCGCGCTGTCCGCGTTGATCGGCGCGCTTGCACGCGAGGAGATCCTCTTGGACGCCGGCGCGGCGCGCGTAGAGACGCGCCAGAAGCTGCAGGCGCTGCCTGGGATCGGGCCGTGGACGGTCGAGTACGTCGCAATGCGCGCGTTGCGTGATCCGGACGCGTTCCTGCCGAGCGATCTCGGGGTTCGCCGCGCCCTCGAAGCGCTCGGCCAAGACGGGTCGCCGGCGTCGGCTGGGCGCCTGTCTGAGCGCTGGCGCCCTTACCGCGCATACGCGCTGCAGCACCTCTGGGCCTCGTTGCATCCAGTCGGAGCCCCGAGCAGCGCTCATCCGCGTCCCCACTCCGCGGAGCGGCTGGCCGCGTGATGATCGAGACAGCGCTTACGCCGGGACACGCGTCATCTGCCCTGCTCTACACAACTCTCGAGAGCCCGATCGGAGAGCTGCTGCTGCTCGGCGATGGGCAGGCGCTGCACGGTCTGCATATGCAGGACGGGCGCAAGCCGAGGCAGATCGCCCGAAGCTGGCGGGAGCGCTCAGCGGCTTTCGCGCCGGTCATCGCCCAGCTGCACGAGTACTTCGCCGGGCAGCCGGTCACGTTCGAGCTGCCCCTCGTGATGCGCGGGACGGAGTTTGAGCAGTGCGTCTGGCGTGCCCTGCGGGAGATTCCCTACGGCCAGACCGTCAGCTACGGGGAGATTGCGCGCGGCATCGGCCAGCCCGCCGCGGCACGGGCCGTCGGCCTCGCGAACGCGCGCAACCCGATCGCGGTGATCGTGCCTTGTCACCGCGTGATCGGAGCAGACGGGAGCCTGACCGGCTACGGCGGCGGACTCGAGCGCAAGCGCATCCTGCTCGAGCTGGAGAGCGGTCAGGCAAGCCTGCAACCGATGGCTGCTTCGCGCTAGCGCCGCGACGCGAAGAAACCGGTCAGCAGCTCTCCGCACTCCTGCGCCAGCAGGCCGCCGGCGAGCTCAGGGCGATGGTTGAGCCGCCGCTCGCCGAGCACATCCAAGACGCTGCCGCAAGCTCCCGCCTTCGGATCGCTCGCGCCATAGACGACCCGTGGCAGGCGCGCGAGCACGATCGCTCCTGCGCACATCGCGCACGGCTCGAGCGTCACATACATGACCGCGTCGAGCACCCGCCAGCTTCCAGCGGCCTTCGCAGCCGCGCGAAGCGCGAGGATCTCCGCGTGGGCGGTTGGGTCTTGGCGCAGCTCGCGCTCGTTGTGCGCAGCGGCGATGACCTCGCCCTCACGCACGAGCACCGCGCCAATCGGCACGTCGCCGTGTTCCAACGCACGCTCGGCCTCGCGCAGCGCGAGACGCATGAAGTAGTCCTCGCGTGGGAAGAAGCGTTCGCTCATCGATCTCGCCCGAGGAGTCTGCGACAGTGCCTCCCCGCCGCATACACCCCACCACATCATGATCCAAACCACCATGCGCTCCCGCTTCGGCCATCCGCACATCCGACTCACAGCGCGACGAGTCCCCCTGGCGCTCGCGCTGTCCGCGGCGGTCCTGTTCGCGACATCTGCAGCGCAGGCGCGCGCCGCCACGTCGGCCGCCTACGCGCCCGACGAGATAGTCGTGAGATACGCGCCCGCACCCGCCGCGAGGCTCGCGTCGGCGCGCGCCGCGGGCGGCGAGATCACAGACGCGGCGATGCGGGCGTCCGCGGTCGCCCACACACGCTTGCTGCGGCTGCCCGCGGGTGTGAGCGTCGCCGCGACGCTGCGGCGGCTGCGCAGGCGGCGCGGCGTGCAGTGGGCCGTACCGGATTACCTCGCCCACGTCGCCGGAGGGGTCGTTCCCAACGACGAAGGCGCCGCCGGCCACGCAGCGGGAGACTGGCAGGAACTGCAGTGGAACTTCGTCGGCCAGTTCGGCGTGAACGCGCCCGAAGCCTGGGCCAACCTCGCGGCCGACGGAGCAACCGGCGGGGCGGGTGTGACGGTCGCGGTCCTCGACACGGGTGTCGCATATGCCAACCGCGGCCCCTTCCACCGCTCGCCGGACCTCGACCCTTACACGTTCGTCAAGGGCTACGACTTCATCGCAAAGAACCCATACGCAAACGACCGCAACGGCCACGGCACGTTTGTCGCCTCCACGATCGCCGAGGCAACCGACAACCACTACGGCCTCACAGGGCTCGCGTTTGGAGCGCACATCATGCCCGTTCGCGTGCTCAACGAAGCGGGCGAAGGCGAAGCGTCGACGATCGCCGAAGGGGTGATGTTCGCCGTCAAGCACCACGCTGAAGTGATCAACCTCAGCCTCGAGTTCGCGCCCGGCGTGAGCGCCAATGACATCCCAGAGCTGATGGAAGCCCTCAGCTACGCCCACCGCCACGGCGTGCTCGTGGTCGCCGCCGCAGGCAACGAGGGAGAACCGCGGGTCGACTATCCGGCGCTCGCCCCGAACGTGGTCGCGGTCGGCGCCACCACCGAACACGGCTGTCTCGCCGACTACTCCAACTACGGTCCGCGGGTCACGCTCGTGGCACCGGGGGGCGGCGCCGACGCGAGCTTCCTCGGAGATCCCAACTGCCACCCGGAACTGCCAGCGGGCAGAGACGTCTACCAGGTCACGCTCAC
Organism: uncultured Solirubrobacteraceae bacterium; assembly: GCA_963759265.1. Lineage (GTDB taxonomy): Bacteria > Actinomycetota > Thermoleophilia > Solirubrobacterales > Solirubrobacteraceae > Palsa-744. Next base: position 1,341,522 of record CAVWYR010000001.1, on the reverse strand, counting down.
AGGGGGCTCGTTCACCAAGTTCGGGATCCCCTCCGGCTATGAAGGCACATCGATGGCGACGCCACACGTGGCGGCGACGGCGGCGCTGATCATCGCCAGCGGCGTACTCGGCCGCCACCCTACGCCCGAACAGATCACCGCGCGCCTGCAGGCCACCGCGACCAAGCTGGGAGGTGGAGGCGATGAAACCGACTACGGAGCGGGCCTCGTGAACGCCGCCGCCGCGACGGCCCCCGCAGGCCCCGGCGCCGTCCCGGTCCCGTAGCCGCCGTTCTCGAGCAGTGTGTCCTCCCGGGCTGGGCTACCGCCAGGGCTGCGGCGGAACATCGCCGCAACGCCACCGTAGACTGCAGCGTATGCCGGGCACGATCGGCCAGCACGAGCGGGCGCCCGACACCTGCAATGTGGCAATCGTGGGAGGCGGGATTGTCGGCTTGGCGGTCGCACGCGAGCTGATCCGGCGAGACGCGCGCGCGTCGGTGTGCGTGTTCGAGAGCGAGCGAGAGCTCGCCACCCACCAGAGCGGCCATAACTCTGGCGTGATCCACGCGGGGCTCTACTACGAGCCCGGCTCGCTCAAGGCGCGCCTGTGTGTGCAGGGCGCGCGCGAACTGTATGAGTATTGCGAGCAACGCGGCATCGCCAGCGAGCGCTGCGGCAAGGTGATCGTCGCTGCCGACGCCTCCGAGCTTGGGCGCCTGGAGCAGCTGGAGCGCCGCGGAGCGGCCAACGGCGTGCCCGGTCTACGTCGGCTCGACGGCATGGGCATCGCCGCGCTCGAGCCGCACGTCCGTGGCATCGCCGGCCTGCACTCGCCGGCGACCGGCATCGTCGACTTCGCGGCCGTCGCACGTTCCTACGGGCGAGACGTCGTCGAGGCGGGCGGTGCGCTGGCGAGCGGCTGCGAGGTGCATCGACTCGAAGTGGTTGGTCGCTCGCTGAGGCTGACCCATTCGTTCGGTGTCACCGAAGCGGCGCACGCGATCGTGTGCGCCGGCGCGTGGGCCGATCGTCTGGCGGTCGCCTGCGGCGCAGATCCGAACCCGCGGATCGTGCCCTTCCGCGGCGCCTACCTGCGTCTCGTGCCCGAGCGCCGCCACCTGGTGCGCTCGCTGATCTATCCCGTGCCCGATCCGTCGCTTCCGTTTCTCGGCGTACACCTCACACGACGCATCGATGGCGAGGTGCTGATCGGGCCGAGCGCCCTGCTGGCGGGCGCCCGCGACGCATACCGACTGACCACACTACGCCGCCGGGATCTGCTGGACACGCTGTCGTGGCCCGGCACGTGGCGTATGTGCTCGCGCTGGTGGAGGACGGGGCTCAACGAGCTGCGTCAAGCGACCCGACGTTCCGCGCTCGTGCGCGCCGCGGCTCGCTATGTACCCGAGCTGCGCCTCGACGATGTCGAGCCGGCGTTCGCTGGTGTGCGCGCACAGGCCCTCGCCCGTGACGGCAGCCTCGTCGAGGACTTCGTGTTCTCGAGAACCGAGCGGGCGCTGCACGTGCGCAACGCCCCCTCGCCGGCCGCCACCTCATCGCTGGCGATCGCGCGCCATGTAGCCGACGAGGCCGTTCGAGCGTTTGGCTCACAGCGATGAGCCTGCCACGCGCAACCCACGTTGCGCGGCAGACGCGCAAGTCGCTCCTCGGCATCTGGCTCTCGCGCCATGCCACCCAGCCCAGCTGGCGGCTGCCGATCGTTGGCAATCTTCGTTCTCGCGTTATCTGCAAGGCCGGCGCGCGCATCGAGGTCCACGGGCGCTTGCATCTCGGAGACGCTCCGACACACGTCGGTTACATCGCCCGTGGCATGGCGCCCGTGATCGAACTGCAGCAGGGCGCGACGCTCGTCGTCGACGGTGCTGTGCGCATCGGCGACGGCGCTCGGATCCTCGCGGGGCCAGGTGCGACGGTGACGATCGGCGACGACACCCACTTCGACGGAGACTCTCGTCTGATCTGCGCGACGAAGGTCTCGATTGGCGCCGGATGCGCGATCGCCTGGCAGGTGCTGGTGATGGACACCGACTTCCACCGCGTCGACGGGCGGGCCGCGGCGGATGCGCAGACAACGCTCGGCGACCGCGTCTGGGTAGGCGCCGGCGCAACGATCTTGAAAGGTGTGACGATCGGGGACGGCGCGATAATCGCCGCCGGCGCGGTCGTCACTCGCAGCGTTCCCGCGGGCGCTCTCGTCGCCGGAAATCCTGCGCGTGTCGTGCGCGAGAACGTCGTCTGGGACTGAGTGCGCCCAGGTGACTGCCGGCGTGTTACATCTCAAACGCGGTGCGCCCGCCGCAGTCCACGAGATCCTGGAGGAGCTCGCGTCCGTCGCCGATCACCGGGCCACCATGGGCTAGCAGCAGGTGCTCGAAATCAAGCTCGGCGAGCAGGCGAGCGCAGGCCCGCAGCAGACCGCGCTTTGTCGCGGGTGGATCGTCCATGAGTGAGTCGGGAACGAAGCCGAGCGGACCCCGCTGTCCTGGCGGGCCGCCGCGCACGACGCCGTCGGCGATCACCAGCGCGCGCGGCCCCTGCAGGTACAGCGCGGTCTCGTCAGGGCAGATCGCGCCAACCTCACACGCGAGCACGCCGCCGGGGAGCTCGTCGCCGACGTCGAAACCCTCGACGGTCTCGCCGTGGGTGAACTCGTGTAGGCCAGCGCGGTTGCAGTGAACCGAGCAGCCGAAGCGCTCGGCGAAGCGGGCAGAGTCGCGGTAGTGGTGACGGTTTGAAAGCAGAATCGCCGCCGGCGTGACCGGGCGGGCGGCGAACCATTCGAGGCCACCGTCGGGCGGGACAAGGGGATCGAACAACACCCCGTTCGTCTCCGCCCAGTAGGAAGAGACCTGAGCGTGAATCGTCGGATGTGGGGTCGTCCAATGGAAGACCCCGCGCAAGATCTCCTCCACGACGAGGACGTTATCGCGAAACACAAGTGTCCAACTGACACAATCCCTCCAATGGCCGGCCATGCCTCCCCCATCAGCACCACGGCCGTCGCCGGCGAGCCCGGCTCCGAAGGCAGGCGCAGTGACTGGACGGCACGCTGGCGCAACCCGGGTGCGACCGAGATCGTCGTCGCGCTCACGGTGCTGGGCGGGGTGCTGCGCTTCGCGACGTTGAACGCTTCGAGCATCGAGCTCGATGAGTCGGCGACGTTGATCCTCGTTCACCGCGGCTTCACCGGCATGCTCACGCACATCGGACGCAGCGAGTCCACGCCGCCGCTCTACTACATCCTCGTGTGGGCCTGGACCAAGGTCTTCGGCGCGGGGCCGGTCGGCTTTCGCTCGATGTCGGCGCTCATCGGCACGATCACGATCCCCGTGATGTATCTGGCGGGACGCCAGATATCTCAGCGTGTGGGGGTGTGGGCGGCGATCCTGACGACGGTCAGTCCCTCGATGTTCTTTTTCTCCCAGGAGGCGCGCACGTACGGTCTGCTGGTGCTGTTCAGCGCGGGCGCGTTCGTCGCTTGGGAGCGCGCGCTGCGTGAGCCGAGAGCCCGCCATCTGGCTTGGTGGGCGGCGCTGTCGAGCCTCGCGGTGCTCGCACACTACTTCGCGGCCTTCCTGTTCCTGTCCGAGGCCGTGATCCTGGCGACGCGCCTCGGTTGGCGGCGGGTGCTCGCCCCGGCCGGCGTGGTGGTGCTCGTTGGTCTGGCGATCTCGCCCCTGGCGATCTATCAGCGCACCGACAACAAAACCAACTGGATCGAAGAACTGTCACTCCCCAGGCGCATCGCGGAAAGCATCAAGATAGTCACCGTCGGACAGTACGGGCCTCTGGTACTCGTCGCGTTGGTGCTCGCACTGTTGATCATCGCGGGCGCAATCGTGCTCGTACTGCGAGACGGAGACGAGAACGAGCGCTCGGGCGCACGCGACGCCGCACTGGCGGCGACCGGCGCGATCGCGCTGCCACTGCTTCTGGCGGCGACGCACCTGGTGGATGTGTACGACGGTCGCAACATGCTTGCTTTCTGGGTTCCCTTCGCGGTGCTCCTCGCCAGCGGGCTTGGCACGGCGCGCGCGCGGCGCAGCGGCGCGCTTTTGGGAGGCGCGCTGTGTGCGATCTATCTCGTGATGATCGTTTCCACCATCGCGATACCCGACTACCAGCGCGATAACTGGCGGGGCGTCGCGCACGCGCTCACAAAGCCGTCGGCGCCTCGACTGATCGTCGCCGAAGCCCACTCCAGGCTGCCGTTGTCGATCTACATGGGCACGCTGAGCGACGTCTCAGCGGACGTCCCGCCCGCGCACGAAGTGGACTTCGTGGCGCTGCGTCATCTGCGTACGGTCGGCCCTCCGCAGGCGGCGCTCGTTCCAAGCGCCCCGCCCGCTGGATTTCACCTCGCGGGCATCACCAGGACGGAAACGTTCGCGATCGCTCACTTCGTCGCCTCGCGGGCGACGGCTGCGACGGCTGCTCAACTCGTCAAACTGAGTGCGATCGGTAACGCGGAAGTGATCCTCGAGCGCTGAAGCGAGCGCCGGCGTCGCGAGGGCCCACGCACGAGCGCGATCCGCCACGCCCGTGCGCGGCAATCTCACCGAGCGGCGGCGGGCATGCCCAGGATCTCGCGAGCTTGGGCGGGCGTCGCGACCGGCCGACCGATCGCGGCGCAGAGGGCACTCGCGCGTGTGACGAGCTGCGCGTTGGAGTCCGCGTACTCACCCGGTGCGACATACACGACGTCCTCGAGACCGGTGCGGATGTGCCCGCCGAGCGCGAGCGTGATCGCCATCAGCGGAAAATGGCGCGCGATCGAGGTTGCTGCCCACGGCATCCCAGCCGGAACCAGCTCGCAGAACTGCGAGATCACCCCGGCGCTCGCGGGGGCACCGCCGACGACGCCAAGCAGCATGTGAATCATGCCCGGCGCGTTGCTCGCGAGCTCGGCCGCGGTCAGCGCCATGCCGATGTCGAAGCACTCGTACTCCGGGACGATCGAACCGCTGGACATCTCCTCGACCAGTTCGCGCATCAGCGACGGGGGGCTGATCAGCAACTCGCCGCCGGGACCGAAGTTCATGCTCCCGCACGTCACCGTCGCGAGCTCCGGCCGCGCGGCGAGCGAGCGGCGCGACGCTTCGGCGGGCGCGCCGAGCTGCCCGCCGGTGGTGAAGTTGAGCAGGACGTCCTCCACCTGCTCGCCGATCGCCTGCTTGATCGCAACGTAGTCCTCCAGCGTGTGTGTCATCTCGCCCGACGGGCTGCGCGCGTGAACATGCACGATGCTCGCGCCCGCCCTTGCCGCGGCAACCGCGGCTGCGATCACCTCGTCTCGCGTGGCGGGCTGATTGGGGTTACCCGTCGCGAGACCACCAGAGACCGCGCAGGTGAGTATTGCCGGCTCCTCCGATCGCACCGCGGCGCTGCGCGCGAACGCCCTCGCGGCGAGCGCACCCGCCCGAAAGCTCATCCGCGGCAACCCCCGTGCGCCGCACGGTCCTGCTCTGAAAATCCAGTCATGGGGGCCGTCCTCCTCGCAGGTGCCTGCCGCGCGCGGCCTACTGCGCCGGCGCGACCGATAAGCCTAACGTAGCGAATGGCCGGGATCGTGGGGCGTCGCCCGAGCGTGTCTCGCACGAGCGCCAACGCGAGCCCCGAGGCGCCGCCGCACCCGATCGGGGCGGGCTGCTCGACCCGCGCGGGGCACGATCAGATGTGCGACGATCCGCGCAAATGACACGGCGTATCGGGATCGACTTGGTGTCTGTGAAGGCGGTGAGCGAGTCGATCCGCGAACACGGTGACCGCTACCTCAAGCGTTTCTACACCGAGGACGAGCTACGCGACTGCGACACCGGACATGGCATCGTCGCCCAGCGCCTGGCGGCCCGCTTCGCCGCCAAGGAGGCGACGTTGAAGGTGCTGCGTCCGGGTGACGAGGCGATCCCGTGGCGTGCGATGGGAGTTGTCCGCCACGGCCCGGGATGGGTGACCGTGGAGCTCAGCGGGCGTGCCGCTGCGCTCGCGGCGGAGAGCGGGCTGAGGAACTTCGAGCTGAGCATCAGCCACGAGGACGAATACGCCTCGGCGATCGTGATTGCAGAGGTTGCGGAGGTGGGCTTGAGCAATCGGCCAAGCGATCCGATGATACGTGCATGACAGAGGAGATTCGACAGATCCTCGCCGACCACGGACGCCTTTCCGTCGATACGGCCGTGCTCGCGCCGGACGCCGACCTCTACCACGCGGGAATGACCTCGCACGCGAGCGTGAACGTGATGCTGGCGCTCGAGGATCACTTCGACGTCGAGTTCCCCGACAGGATGCTCAAGCGCAGCGTGTTCGAGAGCATCGCCGCGATCGAGGCGGCGCTGAAGGAGCTTCGCGCCGAGTCGCCGGTTCCATGAGCGTATCCGTCGACCGCGACCAGGCCTTCCTGAGCGCCGTGACGCGAGTGGCCGACGAGTTCGCTGCGCCGAACGCCGACGCCGTCGACCGCGACGCGCGCTTCCCGATCGAGGCGATCGAGGCGTTGCGCGCCGAGGCGGCGCTCTCGGCCTTCATCCCGCAGCGGCTCGGGGGCGGCGGCGTCGCATTCGAGACGATCGCCGCCGCATGCTTCGAGCTCGGCCGTCGCTGCGGCGCGAGCGCGATGGTCTTCGCGATGCATCAGATTCAGGTCATCTCGATCGCACGCCACCTCGACGAAGCCCCGTGGTTCGAGGAATACCTGCACACCGTGTCGCGCGAGCAGCGCCTGATCGCTTCGGTCACCTCGGAGGTTGGCACGGGCGGCGACATGGGTCGCTCGGTGGCCGCCGTGGACACGCGCGAGGACGGCTCACGTTCGTTTGAGAAGCAGGCGCCGACGGTCAGCTACGGCGCATATGCCGACGACCTGTTCGTCACGCTTCGACGTGCCCCTGACGCAGAGCCGAGCGACCAGGTCGTGGCCCTGGCCAGCGGCGAGCAGTTCACGCTCGAGCCAAGCGGCACATGGGATCCGCTGGGGATGCGCGGAACGTGCTCGCCCGGCTATCTGGTGAAGGCGTGCATCCGCTCCGAGCAAGTCCTCGCGACGCCCTTCCCTCGCGTCTCGGCCGAGTCGATGGTGCCTGTCTCGCACATTCTGTGGTCGCACCTATGGTTGGGGATCGCGACCGATGCGTTCGACCGGGCGCGTGCGTTCGTGCGCGCCGCGGCCAAGCAGAAACCGGGCGAGCCGCCACCGGTGGCGCTCAGACTCTCCCACCTGATGAGCGACCTGTCGCTGCTGCGCGCCGAGGTGTCCTCGGGGCTGGCTGAATTCATCGAGGCCTCCGATGAGCCGGAGCGCGAACGCCTGTCCACGATGGCCAGCGCCCTGCGCTTCAACAACCTCAAGATCGCGGCCTCCGAGCAGGCCCCCCGTGTTTGCCAGGGTGCGCTGGGTGTTTGCGGCATCATGGGCTTCAAGAACGACACACCGTTCAGCGTCGGACGTCACCTGCGCGACACGATGTCTGCCTGCCTGATGGTGGCCAACGAGCGGATTCATCAGACAAACGCAAGCCTGCTGCTGATCGCCAAGGACGTCTAATGCCGGACATACGGCCGGCCAGCCCCGACCAGGCGGCACTGCTCGCCGCGCTCGTCGAGCACGGCTTGCTGATCGACACCGGCGTCCCCGGGATCTATGGCCGCGGCGGCCCCTTCGAGGAAGTTCGCGAGGCGGTGGCGGCGCTCGTCACGCGCGCCGCCGCGCCGGAAGCACCCGAGCAGCTGCGCTTCCCCCCGGTGATGGCGCGGCGTGACCTCGAGACGGTCGGCTACCTGAAATCGTTTCCCCATCTCGCCGGGAGCGTGTTCGCGTTCGCCGGCTCAGAGCAGGAGGCCGCCGAGCAGCACGAGCGCGCCAGCCGCCACGAGGACTGGAGCGAGTTCCAAGACATGACCGACCTCGTTCTCACGCCGGCCGCCTGCTATCCGGTGTACCCCGCGATCGCGGCCCGCGGACGGCTGCCGGCAGGCGGCGTGACGATCGATGCCGGTGGCTCATATGTGTTCCGCCACGAGCCCTCGCTGGACCCGGCGCGCATGCAGATGTTCCACCAGCGCGAGATCGTTCGCATCGGCGAGCCGGAGGCGGTCAGTGCCTGGCGCGACCTCTGGCGCGAGCGCGCGCTGGAGCTGCTCGGCGGCATCGGCCTGCAGGTCGAGCTCGACGTCGCGACGGATCCGTTCTTCGGGCGCAGCGGACGTATGCTCGCCGCGAGCCAGCGCGAGCAGCAGCTGAAGTTCGAGGTGCTCAGCCAGATCGCGGGACCGGAGCCGACCGCGCTGGCGTCGTTCAACTACCACCAGGAGCACTTCTCCTCGGCATACGGGATACGTCTCGCGGACGGCGCCGAGGCGCACACCGCCTGCCTCGGTTTCGGTCTGGAGCGGATCACGATCGCGTTGTTCCGCACCCACGGGCTCGACGCACGCTCGTGGCCAGGCGAGGCTCGCGGCAGGCTGTGGGAGCGATGAGCACGGCGGCGACAGGCTTCGTGAGCCTGCTCGGGCTCGACCCCGCGAGCTACCGCTCGCACTCTCTGCACGCGCCCGAGCGCACGTACGTGGAAACGAACTGCTACACCGACGTCCTGATCGAGCTGCTGCACGCGCACGGCGACGAGCCCCTGGCCGCGCTGGGCGCCACCGTGCGGATGGACTTCGAGGGCGACCAGTGGACGTTCTTCAAGCCCTTCCCCGAGCATCTGCAGCTGCTGTTCGGCATCGACGTGCATGAGATGCAGCCCTATCGCGCGCTGCCCGATCAGGTCGCCGAGCAGATCGCCGAGGGCCACACGTTGATCGTCGAGCTGGATTCCTGGCATCTGCCCGACACGGCAGCGACGAGCTACCGCAGCGAGCACGTCAAGACCTCCGTGGCGATCGAGGCGATCGACCGCTGGGGCGAGCGCCTGCGCTACTTCCACGCCAGCGGGCTTTACGACCTCTCCGGCGAGGACTACCGCGGCGCCTTTCGCATCGGGCGTCCCTACTCCGAGGACGTGCTCCCCCCCTACACCGAGCTCGTGCGCTTCGACGCGGGCCGACGCCTGCCCGACGCGGAGCTGCGAGCGCTCGCCCGCGAGCTCCTGCGCGGCCACCTCGCACACCGCCCCGCGACAAACCCGTTCCTGCGCTTCGCAGCCCGGCTGGAGCACGATCTGCCGCGGCTACTCGAGGGCGACGCAAGCGAATATCACGCGTACGCGTTCGCGACCGTGAGGATGGCCGGCTCGGCCTTCGAGGTCGCGGCATCACACGCCGAATGGCTGCTCGGCGAGCGAGCAGCTCCCGCCTGCGAGGAGCTCAGGAGCATCGTCGAGGGCTGCAAGGTCCTCTCCTTCAGGCTGGCCCGACGCCGCGCGTTCGAGTCAGAGGAGATCTTCTCCTCGCTCGCGAGGGCATGGGAGCAAGCGATGGCGCGCCTCGATGACGTCGCCGCGTGAGTCGAGCGCCCCGCCGGCGCCAGGCGCGCGCGTCCGCGTCGAGGACCACGAGACGCAGGAGATCTCCGGCGACTGGCGGGCCGCCTACTCGACGCCCGGAGCGCACGGCGACGCGAGCGCCGTTGCGCAGCTGAGCTGGATCGCGGCACGCGTCCCGGGCACGGCGGCGGCAGCATTGCGCGATACGGGCGCTTGGCGGACGGGCGATCCGCCGGACCTCGACGCCCACGACTGGTGGTTTCGAACGAGCTTCAGCTCTCCGCCGCCTCCACCCGGCGAGGAGACGCACCTCTGCCTCGACGGGCTGGCGACGATCGCCGAGGTCTATCTCAACGGCGAGCTCCTGCTCGAGAGCGACTCGATGTTCGCGTCCCACGCGCTCGAGGTGAGCGCGTTGCTGCGCGAGAGCAACGAGCTTGCGATCTGCTGCCGCGCGCTGACGCCGCTGCTGGGGGTGCGCAGACGCCCGCGCGCGCGCTGGCGCACGAGGCTGGTCAGCGACGGCAACCTGCGCTTCTTTCGCACGATGCTGCTCGGGCGCTGCCCCGGCATCGCGCCGGGACCGGCAACCGTGGGGCCGTGGCGCTCGGTGCGCCTCGAGCGCCGGCGCTACATCGATGTCGAGCGGCTCGAGCTCAGCCCGCGCATCGACGGCCCGGACGGGACGCTGTCGGTGCTCGTGCAGCTACGCACGTTGCACGACACGCAAGTCGACGCGATCGAGGTGGAGCTCAGCAGCTCCTCGGGGACGCTGCGAGCTCCGCTGGATCTCCTCACAGCGGGCGACTCCGACAGCGAGCGCCTGCGGGCACGCGGCGAGCTGAGGGTCGCGGGCGTCTCGCGATGGTGGCCGCACACCCATGGCGAGCCGGCCCTGTACGACGTTCGCCTGCGCGTCCTCAGCGCAGGGCGCGAGAGCATCGTCGAGGCCGGGCGAGTCGGCTTCCGCGAGCTCGCCTGCGGCGCCGGCCGCGACCACGACATCGAACGCGACGGGCTCGACCTGCACGTCAACGGCGTCCGCCTGTTCACACGCGGCGCAGTCTGGACGCCGATCGACCCGATCGGGATGGCGCCTTCGCAACAGGAGCTGCGGGCGGAACTGGTGCGCGTGCGCGACGCGGGCATGAACATGCTGCGCCTGCCCGGCACCGGCGCCTACGAGACGCCCGCGTTTCACGACCTGTGCGACGAGCTCGGCATCCTCGTGTGGCAGGACTTCATGTTCGCCAACCTCGACTATCCGATCACCGACGAGCGCTTCCGCGCAACAGTCGAGCGCGAGGCGACGAGCGTGCTGCAGGCGCTGATGGGACGCCCAAGCCTCGCGGTGCTCTGCGGCAACAGCGAGGTCGAGCAGCAGGCGTCGATGATGGGCGTCGACGCTGCGCTCGCGCGCGGCGAGCTGTTCGGCGAGCTGCTCCCGGGCCTCGTCCGCGAGAGCGGCGTCGACGCCGTCTACGTCCCCGGCGCGCCGTACGGCGGCGATCTTCCCTTCCGCACCGATCGGGGCATCGGCACCTACTACGGGGTGGGCTGCTACCGGCTGGCGCTCGAGGACGCCCGCCGCGCAGAGGTGCGCTTCGCGGCCGAGTGCCTGGCGTTCTCCAACGTGCCCTCGCAGGAGAGCATCGAGGAGATCTCGCCGCTGGCGCCCGAGCGACTCCTTGGCCATCACCCGGTATGGAAGGCCGGCATCCCGCGCGAGAACGGCGCCGACTGGGACTTCGAGGACGTTCGCGACCACTACCTGAGCCTGCTGTTCGGCATCGACGCGGCCGAGCTTCGCCGGGTCGACCACGCTCGCTACCTGCAGCTCTCGCGCGTGCTCACCGGCGAGATCCTCGCCGAGGTCTTCGGTGAGTGGCGCCGCGCGGCCTCGCCGTGCGGCGGCGGGTTGGTGCTATGGCTGCGCGACCTTGAGCCCGGCGCCGGATGGGGTCTGATCGATAGTGGCGGCGCCCCCAAGCTGGCCTATTACGCGCTCAAGCGAGCGCTCGCCCCGGTCGCCGTGTGGACCGTGGACGAGCAGCTGGGAGGCGTCGTGGCACACGTCGCCAACGACCGCCGAGAGCCGCTGAGCGCGTGCTTGCGCGTCGCGTTCTATCGCGAGCGCGAGCATCTCGTCGAGCAGGCACGAGCGAGCGTCGAGCTCGGCCCGCACAGCCAGGGCGACTGGAACGTCGAGGGCGTGATCGGCCGCTTCCTCGACGCTGGCTGGAGCTACCGCTTCGGGCCCCCTTCCCAGGACACGATCGTCGTCACACTCGAGGACGACGGCGGCCACCGTGAGGATGCACAGGCCGACGAGCACAACGGCGACTGCGCCCGCATCCTCTCGCAGGCGATCCGCTTTCCCGCAGGACGCCCGCTCGAGCGCGAGCCGCCCGAGCGCCTAGGCCTCGCGGCGGCGGCCCGAACGCGACCCGACGGGAGCGTGCGGCTGACCGTGTCGAGCAGGCGCCTCGCCTACGGCGTGACGATCAGCGCGCCGGGCTTCTCGGCCAGCGACGACGGTTTCTCGATCGAGCCCGGCGGCGCGCGGACAGTGACGCTGCATCCGGGCGCCAGCGAGGCCGCCCTCGAGGACGCCAGGATTGGTGCAGTGAATTCGAGCGCTCATGTCAAGATCGCTCTTGAATGAGCTCCCCGCAGACGCCCACTTTCCGGTATCTCGAGGCCGATTTCCCGCCCGTATTCGCCGCCTTTCACGCAGCCGCGGGCCAGATCCGGGCGCGTGCCGTGCTGCTTTGCCCGCCATTCGGTTGGGAGGACATGTGCTCCTACCGCAGCCGACGCGACTGGGCGGAGCACCTCGCACGAGCGGGCTTCCCCGCGTTGCGAGTGGATCTCCCGGGCAGCGGCGACAGTGCCGGCGGGCCGGCCGATGCGGGGCAGCTGAATGCGTGGACGCGCGCGCTGAGCAGCGCGGCGCGGTGGCTGGCGGATACGAGCGGCGCCGAGCACATCGTCGCTGTCGGGATTGGTCTCGGCGGTATGGTCGCGTGCCGCGCGGCGCTGGATGGAGCGCCGATCGAGGAGCTCGTGCTCTGGCACGTGCCCGCGCGCGGAAACGCGCTCGTACGCGAGCTGCGAGCTTTCTCGGCGCTCGAGGTCGCCTATATCCCGGACCCCGATCGCGGCGCCGCGGGCGAGCAGCCCGAGCGCCTCGAAGACGGGGCGCTGGTGGCCAACGGCTACTTGATGAGCGCGCAGACGGTCGCCGAGCTGCAGCAGCTCGATCTCGAGCAGCTCGCGTCGTCATCGCACGGACCACGGCGGGCGCTGCTGCTCGGACGCGACGGCCTGAAGGTCGACGAGCGCCTGCAGGGCGCACTCGAGCGCAGCGGCAGCGCGGTCGTGGTCGCGGACGGGCCCGAATACGCAGGAATGACCGTCGAGCCCCAGGAGGCGCGCCCACCTCTCAGGGTCTTCGAGCTCGTCGACTCGTGGCTGCGCGCGGGGGAGCGAGCGCCCCACGTCGATGCTGGCGACAGCGAGCACCCCGTAGAGGGCACCAGTCCTCACGCCGGCAGGCAGGGGGCTCGGCCGAGCGTGGCGATCTCTGCGCACGAGGAGCTCGAGCTGACATCCGCCGGCGTCGAGTTGCGCGAGCGCCCGCTGACCGTGCATACGCCGGACGGCCCGCTGTTCGGCATCCTCACGGAGCCGCTCGGCGAGCGCAGGGAGCTGTCGGCGTTGTTGATCAACGCCGGCGCGCAGCGTCGCACGGGACCTAACCGCATGTGGGTCGAGATCGCGCGTCGCTGGGCCGCGCGCGGGGTGCCGACGCTGCGGTTCGATCTCGCCGGCATCGGCGACTCCGACGGCGATACCGCGTCGCTCGCGCACGTCTCCACGATCTACGCACAGACCTACGGTCGCCAGGCGCGCGCGGCGCTCGACACGCTGCACGCGTGCGGTCTTCCCCAGCGGGCTCTCGTGCTGGGCCTGTGCGCCGGCGGGTACTGGTCGCTGCACACCGCGCTGGCAGACGAGCGGGTGGGAACGGTCGTGATGCTCAACCCGCGCTCTCTGATCTGGGATGAAGGCATCTACGCCGTCCGCCGGGTGCGCGAGCTCAGCGGACGGCTCGTGCTCGCCTCCACCTGGCGCAAGGCGCTGCGTGGGGAACTGAACCTGGCACGCCACCTGGAAACGGCTCACGCGCTCGCCAGCCGCGCCGCGCGCTCGTCACGACGCGCACAGGATCGGCGCGACAGCACCGAGCGTGAAGCGGTCGACCGCACGACGGCGCTCGCGGGGATCTTCGACACGCTGAGAGATCGCGGCCAGCTCGCCCTGCTGTTGTTCACCGGCGCCGAGCCGCTGCGCCGGGAACTCGCCGCACGGGGCCTGCTCGAGTGCGCGGAGCGCTGGCCGAACCTCGAGATCGCGATCCGCGGGACCTCGGCCGACACCCACACGCTGACGCCTTTGTGGCTCCAGCGCGAAGTGCACGAGCTCGTCGACGGCGCGCTCGAGCGAGAGCTGAGCCGCACGCACAAAGCCGAGGAGAGAATCGCTTGAGCGGGCTACGGCGTGTACTGAGGAAAGCGATTCCGCCGGTGGACTGGCTGCTCAACCACGTCGTCTGCAGGATCCCGCTGGCGTCGGTCAGGATGGCCGCGTACGCGTGGGGCGGAGTCGCCTTCGAGGACCATCGCAGCGGCGTGATCATGCTTGGCAGCGAGGTCCACGCGCCCCAACAACTGCGCATCGGGTCCGGCAGCGCGATCGGCAGGCACTGCGTCCTCGACGCACGAGGAGGGATCGCGATCGGTCGTGACGTGAACATCTCCAGCCACGCCCGCTTGCAGACGGCCAAGCATCTGATCGACGATCCAGACTTCGCGCACCAGTTCTCGCCGATAGTCCTCGCCGACCGCGTGTGGATCGCAGAAGGCGCGTTCGTGCTTGGCGGTGTCACGATCGGCGAGGGCGCGGTCGTGGCGGCCGCCGCGGTCGTGACAGCCGACGTGGAGGCCTATAGCGTCGTCGCGGGAGTACCGGCACGCAAGATTCGCGAGCGCTCGCGCGATCTGCGGTATCACCTGGAATGGCGACCTGATTGGTCCTGACGTGCAAGGCACGAGCGAGCCCGCCGTCACGGCTGTCGTCGTGACCCACAACAGCGCGCGACATCTCGCAGAGCTGGGACGCGCGCTGTCTGACGGCTCCCTGGCGCCGACAAGGAGGCTCGCCGTGGACAACCTGTCGCTCGACGACACCGTCGAGCAGGCCCGGGCGGCGGGCTTCGAGGTGCTCGAGACCGGCGCCAACAACGGGTTCGGCGCCGGCTGCAACGCGGGCCTGCGCGCTACGCGCACCGAGTTCGTGCTGTTCTGCAACCCCGACGTGCGGCCCTCGCCGTCCGCGCTCGAGCGACTCGCGGCGGCGCTCACGAGCACCTCCTCGGCGGCGATCGCCGGCGCGGTGCTCGGCGAGCACGTCCAGCCGCGGGGGTTCTCGCGCATCTCCAAGAACGTCGCCGGCTTCCTCCCGGACCGGCTGCTGGAGCGCCTCCGGCGCGTGAAAGGGCGAGCTCCGGTCGAGCCGAGCGCCTCCGAGCTCGTCGTCGACTACGTGGAGGGAGCGTTCCTGCTGTGTCGCGTAGCGCCGCTTCGCTCCGTCGAGGGCTTCGACGAGCGCTTCTTCTTGTACTGCGAGGAGGAGGACCTCTCGCGCCGGCTGCACGAGCGTGGCTGGCAGACGCTGCTCGTCCCCTCAGCCCTCGTCTCCCACGAGCAGCGCGGATCGAGCACCGGCTTCGATAGCGCGGCGATGGCGCCGTTCTTCACCCACAGCCTCTACTGGTACTACCGCAAGTACCATTCCCGCAGCTACGCGGAGCTCGCTCGCTGCGTGCTCGCGATCTGCGTGCTGCTCGACCGCGGCTATCGTGCGCTCGCTCGTCGACCGCAGCAATACGGCCCGGGAGCGGCGCTGGCGCCGTTCCGCAGCATTGAGGCTCTGCGTCGCCAGCGGGAGCGTCAAGCGGGCGGGTGACTACCTCGGAAGCGTCGCCGAGATCACGTACTGGGCTGTCACATACTCGCGCAGCGGCGTCCGCGCGAGGACCCTCGCCAGCTGAAGCTTCCAGCCCTCGACGAAGAACCTCGAATCGACCCGCTGCGGCTGAAGCCCGGCGCCGCGCAGCATCGCGAGGGCGTCGCCGCGCGTGAACCAACGGAGGTGGGTCTCGTCGAAGATGCCTTCCGGATCGCGCGGCCAGCTGCGCTGCGCCAGCAGGCGAAATATGGCGCGTGCGTAGACGATGTTCGGAAGGCTTATGACGACGTGTCCGCCTGGCTCCAGCAGCGCCACGCAACTGGCGAGCGCCCTCCACGGGTTCACCAGATGCTCCAACACGTCCGCCGCTATCAGGCAGTCGAACGGCGCCTCGGCGGGAGGCGCCGCGCCGGCAAAGGACTCCACGTCTGAGACGATCACGCGGTCGAGCCGCTCGGCGGCCAGAGCGGCGTAGCTCGGATCTATCTCCACGCCGACGACGAGCGCCCGCTGACGAGCCTTGATCGCGGCACCGAGCGCCCCGTTTGAGCAACCGAGCTCGAGTATGCGCGCGGAGGTGAGGGGAACGAGCGCCTGGACATCGGGACGAGGGCTCTCGTAGCCCCTGCTGCGCCGGGGCCGCTCGGGGCTCACGGCCCCAGGGCCTCGGCGATCTGATCGAGACGCGACTCCCACGAATGCGCCTGCGCCCGCTGCGAGCGCTCGCCGCGAGCGGCGGGAGTGTCCGTCGCGATCGCCTCCTGCACGCGCGTCGCGAACTCCTCGGCGGTCGCCGCTTGGAGCACGTCGGGCACGTCCGCGAGCGTGTCCAGCGGGGTAGCCACGACCGGCCGCCCGGCCGCCAGGTACTCGTAGATCTTCATCGGGAACACGCTGCGCATCTCGCCGTCGAGCAGGTACGGAACGATCGCCACGTCCGCGCCCCGCAGCACGCTCGGCAGCTGCTCGTAGGGGCGGTAGCCGAGCATGCTCACGTTGGGCAGCTCGGTCAGCTCGTGCACGTCTGTGCGCGGGTCCCCCGGGCCGACGGGGCCGACGAAGGCAAAGCTCCACTGCGGCCGCGAGCGCGCCAGCTCGACCACCAGCGGAATGTCGATCTTGGCCGCGAGGATCGCACCGACGAACACGATCCTCGGTCCCGGGAGCGCCGCCACGCCCGCATCGATCGGGCCTGGCTCGAGCGCCGTCGCGAACAGGCTCGTGTCGGCGACGTTGGGGGCGTAATGGACGTTGTCGTTGAGGGCGCGCATGCGCGTCACGAGCTCGGGCGCGCTCGCGAGCACCGCGTCCGCGCGCCCGGCGAAGCGCGACTCGGCGGCGAGGAAGCTGGCGGCGTCGATGCCGGCCTTGGCGGCGTGGTCGTCGTCGATGTAGTAGAGGATCTGCGCCGGCGCGAGCAGGTCGATCAGCGCCTCCGCCTGCGGCACGAACGACCACAGCAAGAGGTCTCGTAGCTCCAGTTTCGCGACCGTCCGGCCGACGTACTGGCGCAGCAGCGCCGCGTTGAGCGTGCGCAGCAACTCGTTGGAGTGCAGCGGCAGCACAAGCGGTGAAAGCACGTGCAGGCCGTCGACCGCGCGCACGGGCTCGAGAGCGCCCGCCAGGCGCCGGCCGATGCGTCGTAGGTCGCGCGCCGCGAGCTGGGGACGGCGCAGACCGAGAGACTCGACGAACAGGACCCTGTTCTGCTTCGCCGCCCGCACGAGCAGGTGCTGCTGGTTGGTGAGTAGATCGGTGTGCCAATCGGAGAAGCCGATGCACACGATGTCGCGGCCGCGCAGCGTCACCCGCGGCTCACGCGCTCAGATCCGCTGCGAGGACGCCGGCCTCGGCATGCCTTTGATCGCATGAACAGGACCATATAGGCCGGCCATCTTCAGGCGCAGACGCAGCGAGGTGACCGAGGAGTAGATCGGCTCGCGCGGAATGCTGAGGGGCTGCCACGGACCCGGTCCGGAGCACACGCACGCCAGCTCGTAACCGGCCTCCGCGGCCGCGCGCATGGTCCGCTCGCTCGCCCTTCCGTAGGGGTAGGCCATCGACTTGATCGGCGTGCCGAGCAGATCCTCGAGGACGACGCGGCTGCGACGCAGCTGATCCAACGCGTCCGCGTAGCTGAGCTCGTCGAGGCGCACGTGATCGACCGAGTGCGCTCCGATCTCGACACCGGCCGAGGCGAGATCGACCAGTTCGGCGGGCGTCATGATCATCGCCCCGTCGAGATCCGGGTGCGGCTTGCCCAACAGACCGGTGCTGACGAACATCGAGCAGGGGATCCCGCGCTCGAGCAGGAGCGACACGCCCTCATGCGCAGTGCGAACGAGGCCGTCGTCGAAGGTGATCGACGCGCTGCGACCCGCGTCGGAGCCGCTTCGCATCAGCTCCCAGAGGTCGCTGACACACAGCAGGTCGTAGCCAAGCTCCTGTATGACGTCGAGGTGGTGGCTGAAGAGGTCGCGGCTGACGAACAGGCGCAGCGGGTCCTCCCCCGCGGAGATCGGCCCGACGCCGTGGTAGCAGAGTACGAAGGGGTATCGCTTGCCCAACGCCGTGCCCGCTGCGCGTGTTAGCCATCGCTGCGTGGACATCATGCGGCGATACGTTCGGCGAGCGACTCGATCGAGTGTTCGCGCTCGGCCAGCCGCCGCCCCTCCGCGGCCATCTGCGCACCTCCGTCGCGCAGCACCTCGACGATCGCCCGGGCGAGAGTTTCGGGGTCGCTGCCCTCGCGATAATGCACGCCCGCGACCACGTCCAGGCCACGGGCGGCCCTCGGCGTGGCGACGACGGGCACGCCGTAGGCGAGCGCTTCGATGAACTTCACCGGGCTGCCGGCGCCCTCGACGATCGGGACGACGACGCAGTCCGCCTGGGCATAGAGCCCGGCGAGGCTGTCGACGAACCCCGCGACGTCGATTCGCGCGTCGGGAGCCTGCCAGTCGGGCATGCCGCGCCCGGCGATCGTCAGGCGCACGTCGGGCAGCGATCGCCATACCAACGGCATCACCGAGCGAGCCAGCAGCTCGCGCCCGTTGCGGTTTGGTGGATAGGTGAAGTCGCCAACCATCAGTACCTGCGTGCCGCTCGCGCCGCCAGCGCGGGGGCTGATCGTCTTGGCGACGATCGCGCCGACGTCGACGACGTTCGGGACGTAGCGCACGCTCGCACCTGGCACCAGGCTGAGCGCTGACTCGACGTCGACCCGGCTCACCATCCACGTCTCCGCGGCGGACTGAATCAACCTCCGCTCGTAGCGACGCCTCATCGCACGAGCCACCACGTTGTTCCCGATCGGACTGACCACGTAGTCCGGCTCAAAGTTTTGCGCATTGTAGATGATCGGTCTTCGCCTGGCCAACGGCATCATCGCGGTCGCCGAGTTGGCGTCGGCCACGATCACGCGGCCGCGATCGGGCTGCTGCGCGAGCTGTTCGCCGATCGCCACCAGCTCGGGGCTCGTGCCCTTGCAGCAGCGCGCAGGGATGCCCTGCAGGCGCTTGCTCGCGTACAGCGCCGCCCGGCGAGCGCCGCGCGAGGGCTCGATCTTGTGAAGCTCGAGGTTCTCGATTTCCAGGAAGGACGCACTTGGCTCGTCGGTGTCGTGCGGAACGTAGAGGAGATCAACCGGCCCCAGCATCGCGAGTGCGCGTATGCACGTGTACATGCGCATGTCGCGCCCCGTGCTCAGGGCCGGAGCACTCGTCGTCATGTAGAGGTCTCGTAGCGGGGTCATCGAGGATCGACGCCGGCGGGCTGGCGGACTGTCCAGTTCACCGTGTCCGGTTGGGTTTCCTGCGTGATCCCGGACAGCTGCCCGCGCAGGCCAGGGGGCACACCCCGGAGCAGCAGGCGCGCCCGCGAGCCGAAGGCGACGACCGCGTCGATCGGGCGCAGCTGGTCCTCCGCGTCGAGCGCCCGAATGAGCGTGAGCGGGCCGACACGGCGCAGCGAGCGCACGCGGACTTCGTTGTCGCCAGGCGAGCCCGCGGCGATCAGCGCCACGTCGGCGCCGCCGGCGCGGGCGCGCTCGAGCCATTGTTGTGCGAGCTTCCTCGCCGGCGGATCGGCTGCGACGCCCAGCACTCTGAGAGGTCCGCGAGGGAGTCTGCGCGAACCGTAGTGCGCGCCCCCGGCCACGCCAGAGCGGCCCGTCTCGCTGCCGCCACGACCGAGCACGTGACGGGTCCAAACGGTCGTGTCGGTGGCACAGTCCAGCGAGATCTTCACGAAGCCCTGCCATCCATCGCGCCAGCCGCCGTCGAGGAAGAGCCTGTAGAGGAGCTTCGCGCCAGGCCGCACGAGCGCGCCCACGACCCAGGCTGCAGGCGAGCGCCCCCCCTGCAACTGGCCAGCCTCGAGGCGAGCGTAGCGCCACGCGTCGCCGATCGCCTCGCTCCAGCGTGTGGCGAGCAGGTGCACGAGATCGCCCTGCAGCGGTTGCACGACTCCCTCAGGGATGAACCCCTCGTGGACGGTGCGGGCCTCGTCGTGGCGATATGCCCCGCGACGCAGGAGCCGATGGCGGTACTTCGGGTACTTCGCGGAGGGACCGAGCTCGCGGCCGAGGAAGATCTCGCGCAGCGGCAGGCCAGCAAGCTCCACACCATCCGGCGGCTTTGAGAGGAAGCGCTCGATTTGATCACGCAGCTGCGGGCTCACACGCTCGTCTGCGTCAATCTCGAGCACCCAGTCCCCGCTCGCATGGTCGAGTGCGACGTTGCGCTGAGCGGCGAAGCCCAGCCAGGGCTGCTGTACGACACGCGCGCCCGCGGCGCGGGCGATCTCGACGGTCGCGTCGGTCGAGCCCGAGTCCACGAGCACGATCTCGCGGCAGAAGCCCACGCTTGCCAGGCAGTCCGGGAGGCTGGACTCCTCGTCGCGCGCGATGACACACGCCGACAGCGTCGCCGGGACAGGATGCTCTCGGGGGGGGTGGACCACAGGCGCCATGATGCCTGAACGCTGCCAACCGCCGCCCGCCCCGAAGCCGGCTCGACGACATGCGGCCCACGTCGCGCAGGCCCGGGGCGCGCCGCGGTGGGGGGTCGACGCCGGCGCCGCGTCGGGGCCCGACGCTACATTGGCTGGATATGGACGCTCCGATCGGACTCGCCGCCGAGGATCGCGTTCAGCTGCGTGTCCAGGCGACACGCAGCGCCCGCTGAGGCCCCTTGCCCGAGTCGATGTCGAGCGCAGCCCACGCCAGCGGCCAGCGAGCTGCCCGCGACATAGTCATGCAGGTCGTCGTGCGCGTCGGCAACCTCGCGCTGGGCGTGCTCGTGACCGCGCTGATCGCGCGCATGCTCGGGAGCGCGGGGTACGGGCAGTGGTCGACGATCTTCGTCGTCCTGATGCTGGTGGGCTACATCGCCAACTTCGGGCTCGAGACCGTTGCGGTGCGCGAGGCTGCCCGCGACCCCGACCGCGAGCACGAATGGATCGGCGCGGTGATCCTGTTGCGGATGCTCGTGATGGGGCCCGTCGTGCTCGTCGCGGTCGCGGCGATCTTCGCGCTGCACGAGAGCCACCAGATGCTGGTCGCGGGCCTGATCCTTGTGATCACGATGCCGTTCAGCGGCATCGGCGCACTCCAGCTCGTCTTTCAGCTTCGCGTCAACAACGTCGTGCCGATGCTCGTGTTGACGCTCAGGAGCGTGTTGTGGACGATCGCCGTTGTGATCATCTACTGGCGCGGCGGCGACATGATCGCGCTCGCGATCGCGCTCTCGGCGACGAGCGCGATCGCCTCCGCCGTGCAGATCACCGCTGCGCTCAAGCTGGCCGAACGCCGCCCCACGCCGTCGCGGGCGCTGCTCGGGCCACTTGTCCGCCAATCGCTGCCGATCGGCATCTCGACGCTGTTGATCGTCGCCTACGCGCGGATCGACCAGCTGATCGTCTTCACGACCGTCGGCAGCAGACAGGCGGGGCTCTACGGCAGCGTCTACAGCGTGCTCGAACAGGCGCAGTTCGTTCCGATATCGATCCTCACGACGCTTGCGCCGATCCTGGCCGCGTCCTGGCCGGGCAATCGCGAGCGGCTGCTGCGCACGGTGGAACGGGCGTCGGAGCTGCTCGCGACAGCCTCATTTGGGGCGTTGGCGTTCGTTGCGGTGGCGGCCACTCCGCTGGTGCACCTGTTCTTCGGACGCGAGTTCCTCGCGGCGGCGCCCGCGCTACCGGTGCTCGGCGGCGCCTTCGTCTGCATCTGCTTCAGCTACATGAACGACAACCTGCTGCTCGTCCTCGGCCTGCAGAAACGGCGCATGTTGATCGGCGTGCTCGCGCTCGCCGTCAACGTCGCTGGAAACCTGATCCTGGTTCCGCTCGTCGGCTTCATGGGGGCGGCGTGGATGACGCTCGCGACGGAGGCGGTGGTGCTGGTGGCAAGCACGGGCCTGATCTTGAAGGCGCTCGATCTCCCGCTCCCGAGGCCCGGACGCATCGGGCGCACCGTGCTCGCGGCAGCGCTTTTGGCGGGCGTGCTGATTCTGGTGGGGCTCGTCAACGAATCTCTCGCCGCGTTCGCAATCGCCGCATGCATCTGCTACCCAGCGCTGCTGTTCGGCCTACGGGCTTTGAGCGTCGACGATCTGCGAGCGCTGACAAGTCGCCCATGAGGATCCTCGTCGTCTCGAACATCTACCCGCCGGCAGCGATCGGCGGCTATGAGATCGGTTGCGAGGCGGTGGTCGAGCGCCTGCGTCGCGAGCACGAGGTTCTGGTGCTGACGAGCGCGGGCGAGCAGCGCGAACGGCGCACCGACAGCGCAGCGCCGCCGGCGGTGTGGCGCGAGCTGACGTGGCTGACACCGGATGCGCGCGGTGCGCGCCGGGCGCCGCTTGCCTCGATGCGCGACGCGGCGCTCACGCGGCGGGCGCTCGCGTGGAAGCCCGACTTCATATACGTCTGGAACGGCGCCTCGATTCCCCAGGCGGTCCTGCGCATTCTCGCCGACAGCCGCCTGCCACTCGCCTTCCGCGTCGAAGAGCACTGGTTTGCGGGCATCTTCGTCCGCGACCAGTTTCTGCGTGAGCTGCTGCCGGCTGATCGCGGCTTGGCGCGCGCGGCGTGGGCGAGCGGCTGTCGTCTGCTGAACGCGATGCCGACTTTGCGCCTTGATCCGACCGCACCCCTGCGTGCCGCCATATCGTGGAACTCCGAGGCAACCAGGCGCATCGCGTCGCCGCCCCCGTTCGTCGAGACGGTACTCGAGCGCGTGCGACACCCAGCTCCGCCGTACGGCGACATCTACGCGGCGGCACAGCGCGACCCCGCGCCCGAGCCGCTGATCGCCTACCTCGGCCGGGTGACGCCGTTCAAGGGCATCGCGGTCGCGATCGAAGCGCTCGCGCTGCTTCGAAGCGACTACCGACTGCTCGCGCAGCTCGTGGTCATTGGCCCGGAGGACGGCGATCACGGCTCGCAGATGCGCAGCCTGGCGGACCGTCTCGGAGTCGGCGAGGCGGTGAGCTGGGATGGCCAGGCCACCCCCTCGCAGGCCGCTTCAAAGCTCGCCCGCGCACACGCGATGATCGTTCCGTCCACGTGGGATGAGCCGTTCGGGCTGGTGATGATCGAGGGCGCGCTGGCACGAGTCCCACTCGTGGCCTCCGACGTCGGTGGGATCGGCGAGGCGATGCATGACGAGCAGCACGCGCTCCTGTTCGCACGCGGGGATGCGACGGCGGCGGCCGCTGCGCTGGCACGGACGCTGCGCGATCCCGAGCAGACGGCCGCCCGCGTGCAGCGAGCCTATGAGCGCGCGCAAGCGTTCCGCGTGGAGGCCTACCTGGACGAGCAGGAGCGCTTCGTAGGCGACGCGCTCAGCGCCCTGCGGGGCGGCGCGAGCTCACGCCCATAGCCGACGTACCATGCGGCGTCGGCGCGCGCGCGACCAGTCGAACATGCTGTCGTTCAGTTCGTAGTCTCCACGCTGGGCGTCGGGTATCTCGCCCGTCTCGACACGCTCGATCAGACGTGGTAGCTCGCTATAGAACTCCTCCGAGCGGTATGGCGGGTGCAGCGACCACATGCCCGGCTGCGCGCCGAGAAAGTCGACCCGGCTGAGACCTGCCTCGACCATCGCCTCGCTGATCACGAGCTCAGCGGCTCGGTAGGGCGGGTTCCCATGCAGTCGTGCCTTCGCGCTACTGAGAGCGCGCGCCGGGCCGAGCAGGCGCAGAGGCGACAAGCGCTCGCGCAATCGCTTGCGGTCGATCAGGAACAGACGCGTGCTGAGCGTCTTGAAGAGGTATGCGGGCGAGCCATGTGCGAACCGCGGCGCAGCCTCCCTGCGCAGCGCCCCGTCGGGCGCGGGCGGACCGGGGAGTGGGTTGCAGGCAAGCACGTCGGGATGGTCGACCAGCAGCGCGCGCGCTTCATCCATCCACTGCTGACTTCCCCCGCCGAACATGAGATCCGAATCGAGGTGAAACACCAGCTCGTTGCGCGCCTCGTGCAACCCGTAGAAGTAGGGGTAAAAGGGGGCGCCCTTCGTGTCCTTCGCGGGAATCGGCGCTCCCGCCGTGAACACGTCTGCGATCTCGCGCATCGTCTCGGGCGAGTAGTCGATCTCCGCGATGCGTGCGCCTGGTCGATCGCGGCAGAGCTCCTCCAACAGCTCTCGCATCGGCGCGCGGCGCTGCTCCCATCCCTCGCCGAAGTGGCCCCCCCGCTCCGTGCGGTGAAGGTCGAACGTGAACAGAACCTCATCCACCTGGCCACCCCACTGGCGCAGCTGGTGAGGGAGGATATCGGCGGCGTGGGGGAGGTCTACAGGCGCGACGTTGATCTGCAACGTCACGGGCCCCGCATGCGTCATCGCCGAGACTCTACCATCCACTCCAGTCCGCATAGCGAGGCAAATGCCGGCGCGAGAAAGCCGCTTGGCTTGTCCCGCGCCGGCGAGGCTACACGGCTAGCGCGAGTGCTTGCTCCGCGCCGCCGACGTCGCCACGCGCGCCTCGTGGGCATCGCCCTTCGACTTGGCATCGCCGCTCGATTTGCCTTCCACCTGCGCGCGAGCTTCCGCGAACGCGCCGGCGGCCGGCTTCGCCTGCAGAGGCCACTTGTACA
Organism: uncultured Solirubrobacteraceae bacterium; assembly: GCA_963759265.1. GTDB lineage: Bacteria > Actinomycetota > Thermoleophilia > Solirubrobacterales > Solirubrobacteraceae > Palsa-744. The sequence goes on along the minus strand of CAVWYR010000001.1, from coordinate 1,316,965 downwards.
GGCCGTAGCCACCTTCGCCCGTGTCGATGCCCTCGTATAGGTAGATCGAGGCGAGGCCCCATTCGGCGGCCTGGTCGATGTACTGCTTGACGTCCTGCGCCTGTTCGGCTTCGCTGACCGGCGTGTTGCCGTCGGTGCCCTCCCAGGTCGGTTGGCCGACCTCGGTGATGTTCAGCGGAGCGTAGACATGGTCGGCCTTCATGTACTGGATCATCCGCGGCACGGTCGCCCAGCCGGTTGCCCACTCGCCGTAGGAGCCGAATCCGTCGGCGCTCATCGCGCCATACGGGTGAAAGCTCCAAGCGTCGGGGACGTAGCCGAGCGCCTGCACGAACATGACGCACCAACCTCCGCCCGTTTCCCATTGCGACCATTCGCCGTTGGGCTTCGGCGTGTCGGTCCATGCGTCGGCAATCAGCGTGATGCCGCTGCCGGCGAGCGCTTCGTGTGCGGCGCGGTACTGCGCGGCGTACGCCCACGCGGTCGAGCCGTTGTAGTAGACCTCGTTGCCGAGCTCGATTTCTGTCAGGCCCAGTTCGTGCATGTGCGATACGTACCCCTTCACGCCCGCAGCGACGGCCGCGGGGGACATTCCCGCCATTCCCGGGTTGTAGAGGATCAACGGGCTCACCCCGTCCCTGACCATTTCTTCGACGGTGCCCCAACCTTCGGAGCCGATCGTCAGCTTGGTGTATCTCACCCCGGTGGTCTTGCGGATCGTTTCGCTCGCCGTCGGACCCCAGCCGTAGATCCCGCCGACGAGGCCAACCTTCAGTCCGGCCGCCCCGTGGGTTTCGTCGCCGCCCGAGCCGGAGCCGCCTGGCGATTCGGATTCCACGCCCGGGCCACCGCCGCCGGGCGATTCCGATTCCGATTCCGAGCCGCCGCCGGGCGACGAGCCCGATTCCGATTCCGAGACCGAACCGCCGCCACCTGCGCCACCGCTCGTGCCGGAGCCCTGTCCGCCCGAGCCCGTTTCCCCGCCCGCGCCCGGTTCAGGCGCGGATCCCGATCCGCTCCCGATCCCCGAGCCACCGGGTTCGGAGCTTTCCCCGCGGATCCTCGAGATGGCACCGGAGGCGCTGTAGACGATCACGATCGGAGACGACCACGCGCTCCCCCTGACGTCGGTCCTGACGCTGTAGATGACCGTCGTCCCGCGAATCGGCTTGAGGCCGACGGCGGTCGCCGCCAGCACCCGCCGAATCCGATGGCCGTCGAAACGTTGGCGCAGGACGTAGCTGCTGACGCCGGCGACGGACGACCATTCCAGCTCATCGCCGACGACCGCCAGGTGCTCGGGCGCACGGGCGACGAGGCTTGCGTGGGCTGTCCGACGCGAGGCACCGCGCGCGCCGGCTGGTGCGACGAGGGCGTTCAGCGAGACTACGATCAGACAGGTCGCGAGCAGCAGGCCGGGTAGCTTTGCCGTCGCGATTTGGCGGCAGCGGGCGGAGTTCGTCATCGATCATGGCTCCTTCAGTAGCCGGGCTGTCTACGGGAGACCCTTGGCTTTGCGGCCCCGCCTCGCGACGGGTGTGCCTTTGTTGGTGGATTTGGTCGACGCGGACGCGGCGGTCGAGCGCGGATTCGGACCACAGCGCCGTTGATGGTGCTATCGACGGTTGCGCTTGTCCGTAGCCGCTGGCGCGCTCAACGTGGACGCATGTCGTGCAGGCGCGCGCCCAGAACTGGAGAGGCGGCCACCGTGCCGTCGATATCATGCGATTGGCTGCGTCCACCCCGACATATCGGGGGTTTCCGGCGTCGCTTCAGTCCCAGCGCCGCGCCGACGATAGGAGCCGTACATGAGACGACTGGCTTGCAAGCTCGCCTCCCCGCACCCGATCGACCGACTCGATGAGCTCGCCTGACGCGACCAAACAACCGCTGTACGAAGGAGGGCGACAGGAAGGCCTTCTCGCCGATCTCGAGATCCTGGGTCGTCACTGGCGACTGATACTCGGCGTGGTCCTCGCGTCCATGGCCGTGTTCGCGATCCTCCACGAGCGCCAGCCGAAGTCCTACACAGCTACCGCCAGCGTCGCGTTTCAGAGCGACACGCTGCTGGATTCGGCGCTCAACATCTCCACGGTCACAAGCAGCGAACCGCAGCGTGAAGCCGACACCGAGGTGCTGATCGCACACTCGGCGGAAGTAGCGGAAGCCGTGCGCAAGCAACTGAAAATCACGGGTTCTCCGAGCGAACTGCTCAACGAGGTGAAGGTGGAAGCGGCCCCGACCGCCGACGTCCTGAACATCGTTGCAACGACCCACGATCCGCGGGCCTCGGCGATCCTCGCGAACGCCTTCGCCGCGCGATACATCGCCTTTCGCACGAAGTCGCAGCTCGCCGGCATCTCCGGCGACGAGAGCAAAATTCGCGCCGAGATCTACGCCCTACCCACGACGTCCCCGGAACGCGCGACGCTCGAACAAACGCTGCTGCGCCTCGGCTCCCTGCAGGGCGTCGCGGCGAGCGGGACCAGCATCATCGGGCGCGCCACGCCGCCGGCGAGCGCGAGCGGCGGCGGCCTGTCCGAGGCGATCGTGATCGGCCTGCTGGTCGGCATCGCGATCGCGCTCTCGCTCGTCTTCCTGCTCGAGTCGCTCGACAGGCGCGTCAAGACGGTGAGGGATTTCGAGCGCGGCTACGCCCTCCCGGCGCTCGTGGGGATTCCGCAGACGACGTCGCGCACGATCAACCCGGAGAGCTCTCCGCTGCTGGAGCCGTATCGGATCCTGCGCAGCGCACTCGGCTTCACCGCCGTCACCCGCCAGCTCAACACGCTGCTGGTGACGAGCGCGGTCGCCGGCGAGGGCAAGACGACGGTCGCCGTGAACCTTGCCCACGTGATCGCGCTGAGCGGACGCCGGACGGTGCTCGTGGAGCTCGACCTGCGCCGGCCCACCACGTTCGGCCCCATCAACCTCGGCGCGAGCCGAGGCGTCACGACCGCGATCACGGGCGATGCCGAGCTCAGCTCGCTCCTGGTCAGGCCGCTATCGAACCTGCCAAACCTGCTTGTGCTCCCGGCGGGAGCCCTTCCGCACAACCCGTCGGAGCTGCTCAGCTCCGAGCGCGTCGCCCAGCTGCTGTCGGAGCTCGCGCAGGACGACACCATGGTGATCATCGACTCGCCTCCGTTGAACCCTGTCGCCGACGCGCACGTGCTGCTCGACAATCCCGCGATCGACGTCGCGGTCGTCGTCGCGCGCGTCGACCGCACCACGCGCGAGCAGATGCGCCACGCCCGCTCGATCCTCGACCAGCACAAGGTGCAGCCGATCGGCGTCGTCGTCACGGGCGTCCGCGACCCGAGCCGCTACGGCTATGGCTACGGCACCTACGAGGCGCTCCCTGCTGACGTCGAGCTCGAGCCCGCTCCGCGTCGGGTACAGCAGCCCGAGGGACCCCACGCGCGCCCCGCGCAGGACAGGGTCGATCGCCCGGCTCCCGCCGCGCCAAGGCAGCCAGAGGAACCGCAGGCGCGCCCGGCTCAGCGCAAGGTCGATCGACCGCGACGCACTGGCAAGCAAGCCCACGGACCCCAGTCGAGCCCCGCGCAGCGCAAGGTGGATCGCCCCCCGCGCGCGGACAAACAGCCCAACGCACCCAAGATCACGGACGATGAGGGAAGCGTCGAGGCGCTTGCGGCTCCCGCGGGCCGCTCTGCTTCTAAACCAGCGGCTGAGTAGGACGATCGCCCGGTGGAACCGCGATCGCTGAGACATCTGGCGCTGCAGCGTAGAGACGCGCTGATCGCGACCGGGGCCGCTGCGGTGCTGGCCCTGACGACGGCGTTGGCAGTGCGCGTGCTCGGAGCGGCCGGCCTGCTCCTGGCACCCGCGCTGATGCTCGTCGCGATCCTCGTCACAAGGCCGGTGGCGACGCTGGTGCTCGTCGTAGGCTTGACGATCTTCTGTGAGGGGCCCGATTTCGGCCTGCTCAAAGTCACCTCGCACCTATATACGCAGGTATACAAAGACATCTCGGTGCTCGACGTGCTTGTCGGCCTCGTCGTGGTGTCGGCTTTCCTGGACGTGCTGCGCCACGAACGGCCACTGAGGATCCCTCGCCCGCTGGCGCTTCCCCTGGCAACGTTGGCACTGGCGATGGTCGCGGGGGCCTTCGTAGGGCACGAGTCAGGGACCAGCTTGCGCTTCTCGATCTTCTCGGAGCACGTCCTCTTCTATCTGCTGCTGGTGCCGCTCGCCGTTGCCAACCTCGACCTCGACGAACACCAGATCAAGAGGCTGCTGGCCGGCACGATGGTGCTGGCGCTCCTCAAGGCGCTGCTCGGCCTCGTGGAGATCTCCCAGCATCTGGGACAGCAAATCGAAGGCTCCTCCACGCTCACCTACTACGAACCGACGGCGAACTGGCTGATGATGATCGTCCTGCTCGCGGTCGTGGCTGCGCTGCTGGCCAAGACGAGGCGACCACTGTGGGTGCTGGCCGGCAGCCCGCTGATCATCGCCTGCCTACTGCTCTCCTACCGGCGCTCGTTCTGGATCGCCTCCGTGCTCGGGCTGCTGCTGCTGCTGCTGCTCGGCACCTCACCGGCAGGCAGGCGACTGCTCGTCCCCGCCGCGCTGTTCGTCGCGATCGCGATCTGGCTGCTCGGATCGCTGCACTTCGAATCCAACCTTCCGGTTGTCAAACGGGTCAACTCCCTGTCGCTGAGCACGCTCGAAGCCAACCGCGAGGACCGCTATCGAACAGACGAGCGCGCCAACGTGCTGGCCGAGATCGGCGCACACCCGATAACTGGGCTGGGGGTTGGCATTCCGTGGCAGGCGACCGCTGCGCCGCTGTCGGTCGAACACGAAGAAGGTCGCGACTATGTGCACTTCGCCGCATTGTGGTTCTGGTTGAAGCTGGGCGTGCTCGGCCTGTGCGCATACGTGGGGATGATCGTCGGGAGCATCGTGCTGGGCTGGCAGGCGTGGCGAAGAGCGCACGACCCGTGGCTGCGCGCGTTCGCGCTCGCGTCGGTATGCGGCGTCGCGGGTCTGATCGTGATGGACACGACCGCTAGCTTCACGGGGGTCGAAGCCCGCTTCACGCTCGTCCTCGCCGCCCAGATCGGCCTGCTCGCGATCCTGGCGCGCCAAGGCGAGCGCGGCGCAGTCGCCGAGGCCGCGTGACGGGCCTGCTCGACGATCTACGCACGCGACTTCCACGCGTGGCGATCGTCCACGAGTGGCTGACGATCCCCGGAGGCTCAGAGCAGGTCGTGCTCGAGCTGCTCGACATGTTCCCCTCCGCTGAGCTGTTCACCTCGGTCTACGACCCGGCGCCATGGCCTGCGTCGATCACCGAGCGAGTCGTGCACACCTCGATGCTCAATCGCCTTCCGGGAGCCCAGCGACACTATCCCAAGCTGTTGCCGTTGATGAACCGAGCGTTTCGCGCCTTTGACCTGTCGAACTTCGACCTGGTGCTCTCAAGCAGCCACGCATGCGCCAAGAACGTGCGCACGCCCGCGAGCGCGCTGCACGTCTGCTACTGCCACACGCCCATGCGCTACGCGTGGGAGGAGGGCTTTCTCGACGGCGAGGACATGGGACGACTGGCGCGGCTGGCGCTGCCGCTGCTGCTGCGGCGTCTGCGACGACAGGACCTCGCCGGCTCTGCTTCGCCGGACGTGTTCATCGCCAACTCACGCCACGTCGCCGATCGCATCGCCCGCTGCTACGGTCGCTCGGCGGACGTCATCCACCCACCTGTGGACGTAGAGCACTTCCTCGGGCTCGAGCGCAGTCCCGGCGACTTCTACTTCGTGTTCGGGCGAGTGGTCCCATACAAGCGGGTCGACCTCGCCGTTGCCGCCTGCGCGCGTCTCGGCCGTCAGCTCAAGGTGGCGGGCGACGGCAGAGCTCTGGATGGCATTCGTGCCGCGGCGCAGGAAGACGGGCAGGTCGAGTTCCTCGGCCGCGTAGAGGACGAGGAGCGCGACCGTCTGCTCACACAGGCGCGAGCGCTGCTGTTCCCCGGCGAGGAGGACTTCGGGATCGTGCCCGTCGAGGCGCAGGCCGCCGGCCTCCCGGTCATCGCCTATGGCATCGGCGGGGCGAGCGAGTCAGTGCTCGACGGAGACACGGGCGTACTCTTCGCGGAGCAGGACGCCGGGAGCCTGGTCGATGCGATCGAGCGCTTCGAGGCGCTCGATCTCGACGACGCGCAGCTGCGTGGCAACGCGAAGCGCTTCGGACGCGAGCGCTTCCGCGCGGAGATGGCGGCCGCCATCTACACGGCCTGGCGCGCCCACTCGCAGGCGGGCGAGAGTCCGGCGCGCCCACCGGCGGCGCACGCGTGAGGCGTTGCCGCAGGCCTCACGTGGTGCGGATGATGAGCACCGAGCATGGGGCGTGATGGGAGACCTTGTTGGGGACCGAGCCGAGCAGAAAGCGCTTTGCGCCCGTCATCCCCTTGTTACCGACGACGATCAGATCGGCTTCCTGCTCCTCTGCGATATCGAGGATCGCGTCGGCCGGGTCCCCCTGACGCGCGTACACGTCGACGGCCACTCCGGCGGCGCGGGCGATCTCGGCAGCGGTCTCGAGCGTGGTTTCAACGTCCTCGCGAGGGTTGATCGCCCACTGTAAATCCTCAGGTGTCTGGCGACGTTCCTCCTGCAAACGCTGGGCTGGAACGGGCTCGTACGCGCTCACGAGCTCGACCTTCGCCCCGACCGCGTGCGCGAGGTCGACCGCCTGCCGCACGGCCTGGCCGGCCGTGTCGGAGCCGTCGGTCCCCACTACGATCGCCTTGAACATGATTCTCCCTTTGATCTTTCACACGTTTGAACGCCAGGCGTCCGCCGCCGCGATCATACCCTCATCCGCGAGCACCGCCGCCCGAGCCTGAGCGGGTGTGGGAGCGGTGATCGACCTGCACTGCCATGTGCTTCCCGGCATTGACGACGGGCCCACGACCATCGACGAGTCGGTGGCGCTCGCTCGAGCGGCCCAGCGCGCGGGCACGCACACGATGGTCGCCACGCCCCACGTGAACTGGAGATACCCGAACACGGCTGAGATCATCGCGCGTGGCGTCGCCACCCTGAACGAGCGACTCGCCGCGGAGGGTCTTGCGCTCAAGGTCCTGGCCGGCGCAGAGATAGCCATGACGCGGATCGGCGACCTCGCCGCGAGCGAGTTGGGCCAGCTTGCGCTTGCCGGCCGCGGCTGGCTGCTCGTCGAGCCGCCGTTCACGCCGGCGGCAAGCGGCTTGGACACGATCCTGCTCGAGCTCCAACGCCAGGGCCATCGCGTCGTGCTCGCCCACCCCGAGCGCTGCCCGGCATTCCATCGCGACCCCGGCATGCTGGAGAGCCTCGTGCAGAGCGGCATCCTCACATCGATCACCGCCGGATCGCTCGTCGGCCGATTCGGCGCGGAGCCGCGTCGCTTCGCGCTCGCCCTGCTCCGCGACGGGCTGGCTCATAACGTCGCCTCCGATTCACATGACGAGCTGGACCGCGGACCGAGCATCGCGAGCGAGATCGAGCAGGCCGGGCTGGGCGCGCTCACCGACTGGCTGACGTGCGCCGTTCCAAACGCGATCGTGGCTGGCAAGGACATCATCCCCGCGCGGCCAGAGGTCGACTTGGGAAACGCCGCGCCGGTCGCGCACTCCCGCTGGCGCCGTCGTCGATCAGGCCGCGAGCAGCACTAGGCCAACCTGACGATCGCTATGACCATCCCGATCACGACGAACACGCAGATGGCCACCTGCAACCAGATCCACATCGGCGACATCACCGATACCTTAACCGCGAGCGCCGTTGCAACCGGCGAAGACTGCTCACCCCGCATCTAAGGTGTGGGCATGAGATGTCGCCTCTCGAGGCTGGCCGGCACGAGCAGCCTCGCGATTTGCCTGCTCGCGCTGCTCTGTGCTGCGACGGCCCCGGCGCGAGGCGCAACCGCCCATGCCGCGTCCTCTCCCCCGCTGGGAGGCGTCAGCGTTGGCGGACTCGGCTATGGCTCGACGCCGGCGCAGGCCAACCAACAAGTCGCCCTGGCCAAGCAGCTCAACGCGAAGGTCGTGCGCATCGTCGTGCCGTGGTCGGTGATGGAGCCGCACGCGGCGGGCCAGCTTGAAGCGGGCGCGCTTGCGTACACCGACCGCCTGAGCGCCGATGCGGCCGCTGCCGGGATCCGGGTGATCATGATGGTCGACGACACACCGTGCTGGGCATCCTCGGCGCCGGCCTCGCTGCTGCGCAAATGCCTCCCCGAACAGCAGAGCGCTGCCAATGCGTGGCCTCCCACGGAACCGAGCGCGTTCGCGTCGTTCGTCGCCACCCTAGCTCAGCGCTATGACAGCGATCTGGAGGCCATCGAAATCTGGAACGAGCCAGGACCAGGCCAACGAACTGTACTTCGCAGGCCCAGAAAAACCGGCACGCTACGCCGCGCTGCTGCGAGCTGCCTATCCCGCGATCAAGAGCGCGAATCCTCACGTCCTCGTGCTCGGCGGTGCGATCGTCGGCGACAGCGGCAAGTTCCTGCGCGCCCTGTACGCGAGCGGCATCAAGGGCTACTACGACGGCCTGGCGGTGCATTTCTACACCCTCAGCGTGGCGGCGTTGCGATACATCCACGAAGTGCAGATCGCCAACGGCGACTCCACGCCGCTGTGGCTCGACGAGTTCGGGTTCAGCAGCTGCTGGCCGCGGGAAAAGATCCAGCAGGACCAGGCCTGCGTGAGCACCAAGATGCAGGCCGTCGACCTCGCCGATCTGTTTCGTTCGCTCGCCCGCGTCCCCTACGTCGCGGGCATGGTCGTGTACAAGCTCGAGAGCTCAGCATCGGAAAACTTCGGTGTTCTCACTGCCACCGGCGTGCGCAAGCCGGCATTCGCCGCGCTCGCCGAGGTGCTGGCGTCCCCGTTCGGCGAACCGAGCCCTGTCACGCTGAAGCTGCGTGACAGGCGCGGTCAGGTCCTCGCCAGCGGCTCCGGCCCGCCTGGCGACTACATGCAGCTGGAAGCCTTTCAAGGCACGGTGCTGCGCTATCGCGCGCTGTTCGTGCTCAATCGCTTCAACGAATACTCGATCGCCTTGCCGCGGGTGCTGGGCCGCTCAGGACTCAGGGTCCGTGTCTACCAGGACGCGCAGGGTCCCGCTCGAGCAGCCCAGCGCACCATCTGAGCGACTGGGCCCGCCGATCGCTCACTCCGCGTTGCGGAACAGCGCCACGACCGTCAGCGCCAGGATCTTCATGTCCAGCCCAAGCGACCAGTGCGCGATGTAGTAGTTGTCCCACTCAACCCGCTCGGCGACGGAGGTCTTTCCGCGCAGGCCGTGCACCTGTGCCCAGCCGGTGATCCCCGACTTGACTCGGTGGCGGTCGCCATAGCGGATGATGTCCTGCCGGAACAGCTCGACGAACTCGGGGCGCTCGGGACGGGGGCCGACAAGGCTCATGTCGCCGCGCAGGACATTGAACAGCTGTGGCAGCTCGTCCAGCGAGGACCGGCGCAGAAGGCGGCCGATCGCGGTGCGGCGATCTTCGCCCTCCACCCCTCCCGGCGCGACACCACCGGCAAGCAGGAAATCCAACGCGCCGGCACGGTTCTCGTCCTCGCTCGTAGGGGCGGGCGCAGCCCGCATCGAGCGGAATTTGTAGAAGTCGAACACCTTGCCGTCGCGCCCCACGCGACGCTGGCGGAAGAACGCGGGGCCCGGGGAGCTCAGACGAACTGCCGCCGCCGCGCCGACGAGCACCGGCGAGAAGAGGATCAGGAGCGCCAGCGCGAGGATGCGGTCGAGCGCGTGCTTGATCGCGAACTGCACTCCCTTGGGGTCGACAGCGTTGAAGAACAGCAACGGCAGCCCACCGACGGTCTCATAGGCAACGCGATCGTTGATCGTGTCGAACATTCGCGGCACCACCGAGACCTCGACGCCGAGCTCCTGGCAGCGCTGGATCACGCGGCTGACGCGCGCGTCGGCGACAGACGAGAAAGCGACGATCAGGTGCGTGACGCCCGTACGCTGCACGGTCACGTCGAGGTCGTCGATCGTGCCGAGCACCGGAACGTCGCGCCCTCCTACCTCGGCGACCGAGCGGGGCTCCTCGTCGAGGAAGCCGACGGGCACGAGCCCGTACTCGGGATGGGACTCCAACCGTCGCGCCACCTGCGCGCCGACCATCCCCGCGCCCATGATCAACACCGACTTGCCCACGAGGTGGCGCTTGCGCGCGTAGCGCTGCGCCAGCGACAGGACGACACGCCCGGAGCCAACGCAGATCAGCGCGAACAGCCACCCGCGCAGCCAGTCGGACTGGCTGGGAACCTGTCCGTTGAAGAGCATCCCGAGCGTCGCCACGCCCATCGCGCCCACGGACACCCCGCTGAGGACGGGGATGATCCCGTCGAGCACCAGCGCGCGCAGGCGCGTGCGATAAAGGCCGCGCAGGTAGAAGAGCACCACCACCAGCGGCGGCAGCGCCAGCAGAGGCGCACGCGCGGCTGAGACGTGCAGGGTGGCATCCACCCCGCCGAGGGCGAGCACGACGGCGATCCACAGCAGCGCGAAGTCCACGGTGGTGCGCACGATCCCCCAACCGGGGCCCTCCAGCGCCCACTGCAGGGGGCCGCGAAAGCTCGCGCGCCAAACCGTCCTGGGCTCGGGCGCGTCGTGCGTCAGCTCTCCGCGAAGCGGGAGCGTGGTAGACGTCTGCTGTGTGATTCGAGTGCTGTCCATTTGACCGTCGCTTGCTACTTGGTTACTCGGGTTTTGCGTCGCATCCCTTGAGTCGAAGCCGTGCCGTCACGCGCTGGCGCGCGCGACCCTCGTGGTCAGCACACCCGTCAACCCGATACTCGCGAGCGCCAACAGGATGTACGCGAGGTCGCCGCCGGAGAGCCCTAGCGGTTGCGATGCAACGCTCACAGCCGACGCCGTCACGACGGACGTCGCTCGATCGCGTCGAGTGCCGCCCGCCGCTGCCTGTGGCTTGCCGCCGCGCGACCGGTGCGGTCGTGTCCCTGTGCGGACGGGCGCCGAGATGCGCCGCCCAGCGGCTGCTCCCGCCGCGATACCAGCTCCCCCGCCGCCTGCTGGCGTGGCCGAGCCCTCGCCGCTCGCGCCGCCGCCACCGTTGGGGCCATTCAGCAATGTCGAGCCCAGGATCGCCTGGCTGCCCTCACCGGGGCCGCCGTAACCACTGAGAAGCGAGCCGCCTGCGGCTGCTGTTGCCGGCGCCAACGCTGAGCAGGCCAGCGACAGCAGCGCTACCGTCGTGATCGTCAGGCGATGGCGTCTCATGCGTCCGTGCCTTATTTCCGCTTTGACCCGAGCAAACTGTCTCCATCCGTGCCGACTGTCCGTCATGGCCTCGAGCGCTCGGCCCGAAATCGCTTGAGCGGGACGAGGCGACTTCGACGGACGTACGAGGATCAACACATAAGCTACCGAACGCCAGATGCGCTGTCGAGGCAGTTCCGCACGATGCGCGATGATGCTGTCGAGATTCTTATTCAAATTGTTGGGCTTTGAGGAGGATCGAGCGGTTTAGCGCCGCGATGTTCACCCGGTGCCCGGCGCGCGTCGTCGCCAACGCCTGCTCGGCGAGGGTTTCCCGCGGGTCCAAACGCAGAGCCCGCTCCAGCAACGCGATCGCAGCCGCACGTCGGCCGCCGGCCGAGGCGATCGCCCCGCGCTCGAGCGTGGCGTAGACACCACCTGGCGTTCGCGCAAGCGCGTGCGCAAATTCGCGATCGGCTCGCGTCAGTTCGCCATAGCGCAACGCGATGCTGCCTGCCACGAGCGAGGCTTCGTCGCTGAGAGGATTCAAATCGGCGGCGTCACGCAGCCGTGCGTATGCGCTCTGCGGCGCCTTCGTCCAGATGCGGGCCGCGCTCTCGACCTCGAGCTGGCTCAACCAGGGCAGGGCAAGCGACGCGACGGCAGCGAGCGACACGAGCACACATATCGCAACCGCCAGCCGCTGGAGCGCGCGGTCGCCAATACTGACCCGGGCGACCCTCTCGCTCGGCGCTGTGCGCGCCGGCGCGAGTGCGCACGCGATCCCGAGCATCGCAAATGCCGGCGCCCCCAGCCCTGCGAACTCCCAAAACCAGTCGAAGGAGCCGTGGACCAACCAATAGGCGAACCCGGCCAGCGCCGCCCCAGCTACGGTGCGCACCAGCGGGTCGCGCCTGCGCAGGGCGCGCGCGCTGGCGAATAGCGCCGCGCCGAGCCCGACCAGCGCAAGCAACGCGCCAACCAAGCCCGTCTCCGCAAGCGTCCGCAGCTCGACGCTGTGGGGATAGTGAGGCGTCTCTTCACTGCGGCGATGGGCGAGGTACTGCTCTTCGAAGTTTTCAGCCCCGATCCCCGCGATCGGGTGGTGCAGGAATTCGTCGAGGGCGACGCGATAGAAGTCATAGCGGTTGCTTCCCAGGCCGCTCACGAGTCGGCTACCGCTGGTGCTGTCCGCCGCGTAGCCCCCCTTGAAGGTGTCCCAGCCTTTTTCGAGCCGCGTCAGCGGGTTGCCAAAGGCCACCAGTCCCACCGCGAGGCCAGCGACGAGCACAGCTATCGCGCTCGCGCGCACGGCCGTGCGGAGCCGTCTACGCGCGATCTCCGAGCGGGGGACTCGGACCTCCGCGGCGGCCGCGACGGCGACCACCAGGCCGACGAGGAGCGCTGCGGCGAAGATCGCCACCGTGGCGCCATGCACGCTCGCGTGGGTCACCTCGCCATGCTTCAGCTCGTCCCCCACCCGCAACACCGCGGGCGCGGCCGCGGCGATTCCCGCGGCCACGGGAACGAGCACCGCGAACGTGCGCGTGCGCCCCGGCAGCAACGCGAACACCAGGACGAGCATCACCGGCGTCGCGTACAGGGAGCCGCGGCTCTGGCTGAGCAGCGCCACCTCCGCCAGCAGCACGGCGCCCCCGGCGAGCAGGCCGCGCACGGCCCACGGCAGACGCCAGCTGCGCGCCAGCAGCAGCGCAGGCCAGAAGGCCATCAGCCATTGCGCGGCATTCGCGTTGGGATAGCCGCTCGGATAGTCAAGGCGACCACCCGGGATCAGGCTCTGCAGGTGAGCGCCGGTGGCCGCGTCCAGATGAAGCGCCGTGAACGCCGCGAGAGCGACCAGGGCGAGCGTCCACGCCACGAGCAACAGCGCAGCGCTCTCGCCACGCTGGCGCCAGCAGGCGAACAGCGCGAACACCAGCAGGTACAGCAGGGCACGGTTCGCTCCTTCCCATGCCGATGCAGGCACCGCTGCCCACAGGATCGAGAGGTAGCTGAGCGCCGTGTATGCGGCCAGCGCGCCGAGGGCGACCAACACCGACCTCGGCATCTCCGCCACACGCAGGCGCACGGCGACGAGGGCGATGCCCAGCAGCGCCAGCACGATCAGCGCACCCGGTGCCCAGTGCGTGACCGGGTAGCCCGCCTGGCTGCTCGCCCACACGACAAACAGCGCGAGCGCCGCAAGCGCCGGTACCGTCGCCGGCGCCTGACGTAGCGACGACGAGAGCTTCGCGGTCATCGCGCCAACGATAATCACCGGTGTGGAGGACCACGCCGCCCTCGTCCGTTTCTACCAAGACGCTTACTCACGGGAGCCCGAGCAGAGCGCTCTGTACGCGCGCTGGCGGGCACTCGGTGCCGTCGGCAAGGCCAATCATGTGACCGCCCTGTGCGCTCGCGCAGGCCTACGCCCCACGAGCACGCTCGAGGTCGGCTGCGGCGACGGCGCGCTGCTGTCCGAGCTGTGTAGCCGGGGCTTCGGCGGACGCCTGTCGGGTGTGGAGATCACCGAGGCGGCCGTCGCGATCGCCGGCGCACGCTCGGAGATCGACTCGGTCGAGGTATATGACGGGCTGCATCTCGCGGCAGGAGACGACGCCTACGAGCTCGGCGTGATCTCACACGTACTCGAGCACGTGCCCGAGCCGGCGACGCTGCTGAAGGAGGCAGCCCGCGCCTGTCGGGCGGTGGTCATCGAGGTGCCACTCGAGGCGAACTGGTCCGCGCGTCGTGCCGGCAAGCGCGACCAGGCCGCTGAGATCGGTCACCTGCAGCGCCTGGACCGGCGCGCAACGAGGCGGATCGTCGCGGACGCGGGACTGTCAATCGCCGCCGAGCTCGAGGACCCGCTGCCGCTGGCGGCGCACCGCTTCTTCGCCGCCACCCGCGGCGAGCGGGCGCGTGCGAGCGCGAAGTGGGCCGCGCGAGCAGGGGTGTATCGGCTCGCGCCGGGCGTGGCGCGACGCGCCTTCACGCTCCACTACGCGTGCCTGTGCGTCGCCCCGACCGAGTGACGGCGGAGGACAGCAGCGCCGTCGCTACGCCAGAATAAAAGCGTTTTGCTCGTCAAGCACCCGCTCCTCTTCCTGGTCCCAGCGCTTGTGGCGCTGGCGCTCGCGGCTCTCGATGCGGCCCCCGCGTTGGGGTGCGCGACCACGCTCGAACCGGGAACCAGCATCGCCCTACCGATGGCCCGGGCGAGCGGTGTGCTGTGTGTGAGCCCCGGCTGGCGCCCGCCCGGCTTCTCACCGCGGCCGCGCGAATCGGTGCCGACGCCGACGCCGAGGTTGAAGGTGGGCCTCGACGGCGGGCTGACGGGTTGGGGTGCGGCCGCGGGGGAAACGATCCGCGGCGCGACCGGCGTTCAATACACGCGCGTCAACCCACTCGAGGAAGGAAGCTGGGGCCCGGCGAGGGAACTCGTCAGCGAGGGCATCACGCCGCTCGTGCTGTATGACCCCGAACTCGCCGCGATGACGCCGACGGCCGTCGCCGAAGGCGTCAAGAGCTTCCTGGCGCCGATGCGCGAACTCGGCCTGAGCGAAATAGAGCTGGGAAACGAGGTCTACTACAACGGCTCAACCCCGGCCAGATACGCCGCACAGTACCGAGCCGCACATGAAGCGCTGGCGGGCGATGCGATCACGCTGATCGCCAACGCGTGGACCGACACGCAGAAGCCCGACGGCGAATGGTCGCAATGGGAAGCCGGCGGCGGCTGGTGCGTGCTGTTCGTGGAAGCGCTCGGCTACGTTCCGGACGCGTGGAGCTTTCACGCGTACGGCCCGATGAGCGCCGACGGCTTCGGCTCGGGGGCGTATCGACAGGGGTGGGCGACCGTCCCGCGCATGATCGCCTACATGAAGGCGGACGGGGTCTACGCGCCGCTGGACATCACCGAGGTCGGCCAGCCCACCTACGCGGGCACCGACGGCAACAAACCCGTCACCTACGTCGAACAGGCGGCTGACGTCAGGCAGTACCTGCTCCAATCGAGCGAATGGGGGCTCGCCGGGATCTACATCTACGAGGGCATCGACACAGGCGAAGGCGGCTACGGCCTGTACAAATGGCCGTTGCGAGCCAAGCCGTCGGCCGCCGCGTTCGCCGAAACCCTGGCACAACTGCGCGCGCGCTCCGAACAGTAGCCTCGGCTACCCCGGCGAGAACTCGCGCTCAGCAGCAGTCGATGCGCTCGGCGACGCCGGCGTCGCTTCCGTTCCGCCGGCGCCACCTGTTGGCGGGAACGGACGTTCCGCACGTGCCGAACCGGAGAGCGCGGCGGTCGCCTCGGAGTTGACGGACGCCGCACGAGCGCTCGGCGCATGCTCGCCGGCGGAGGCGAGCGACCCGGAGGCAACAGGCGCCAACGCCTGCTCCGGCCCGAACTCGCGCCTGGCCCTCGTCGAAGGGGCGAGCGCGGCCCCCTCGGCTGTGCTCACCCGGCCGCGCGCCGGTTCGCGTGCATCAGCCGCGAACGCCGAAACCGAGTCTCCCGTGGAGGAGCGGGCGCTCACCCGGTCGGTTGGCGCCGACGCGACGTGCCGCTGGCCTGGACGCGCTGGAGCGCGATCGCCGCGCCCGAGCTCGACACAGCCCGCGCCGAGGCCGAGCGCGAGCACACAACCGAGAGCGAGCTTGCCTCCCAGCGAACCGGCGCCGATGAGCCAGCTTCCGCCCGCCGCCCCACCGGCGCCCGCAGCACCGGCGGCGCCGTATGCGCCGGTCGCGCCGGCGACCCCCGGAGCGGCCTGCAGGCCGGTGCCCGTGCCGCCGCCGGCTGACATCGCGGCTTTGGTCCCCGCCGCGCCGGCGGCGTGTGCGCCCGCGCCGGCGCGCGCGAGGATCCCGACACCGAGGCCGAGCGGCACGAACGCGGGTGGCAGCACCGCAGCGAGGCCACGCAGCGAGCCGACGTAGGCGCGGCAGGCGGGACATTGCCGGACGTGCAGGAGCGCGAGCCGGTGGCGCTCGCCCGCGGGATCGAGGATGCCGTACGCGAACGCGCGCATGAGCGAGCCCTGCTCCTCGCACCAGCCGTCGTCGCGAATCGTGCTCACCAGTGTGCCGACCTTGCCGGCAACTCCAGGCCGCCCGGGCCCGCGACCCTCCATCAGCTTGCGCATCCGCGCCTCGCTGACATCCATCTGCGCCGCTGCCTCGGCCCGCGAGAGCCCCTGCAGATAACAGAGCGTCGCGGCCTCCCGCTCGCGCCCGTCCAGGCGCCCGCGCAGCGCCTCGAACAGCTGGCGCAGGCGCATGCGGTCGTCGAGCTGCTCGGCGAGGTCGTTTTCGGCGACGCTCGCTGTCTCCGTCTCGGGCGCCGCCCCGTCACGCTCGGCGGCAAGCCGCTGCGAGGCGTGCGCGCCGCCACGATGGACACGCAGGCTCCCGCGGTGCTCTTCGATCGCGCGCCGGTAGCTCACCACCACCAGCCAGCCTGCGGGGTTGGCGATCTCGCGGCCTTCGAGCGTCGCCATGTAGAGGCCTTGCCACGCCTGGGCGTAGCAAGCCTCGAGATCGCCATCGTCGAGGCTCGCGCCGGCCGCTCGAAGGCGTCCCCGCACGCTCGCGAGCACCCCGCTGCGCAGCGCGTCGAACTCGTCGCGCAGCAGACGCTCGGCACGGTAGCGACGCAGGCTCAGCGGGCTCATCCGCGCGAACACTAGAGATTTGATTTGTTCGGCAAGTTCCGCTCTGCGATCTCGCGCAGGATCCGTGCAGAACGAGCGACTGCGACCCCCCTTGACCTCGAGATCGATGGCGGTCAGGATCCGTGCGATGTCGCACCCCGACCCCAACGGAGCGCCCGACCTGACGCCGATCAACGTGGGCGACCGCCTCGACAATCCGGTCACCGGGGAGTACACCAACGCGCTCGAGCTGCCCTGGGAGAACCCCGAGGGTCGCGCGAGCGCCGAGCTGAACGCGCTCGCCGGTGCACACGTCGTCGGCGAACACCGCCACCCCGCGAGCCTCGAGCGCTTCACGGTGCTCGATGGCGAGCTCACGGTCAAGCGCGATGGGCACACCGGCGTGCTGCGCAAGGGAGAGACGCTGGCAATCGAGCCCGGCGTGTGGCACGACTGGTGGAACGCCGGCGACAGCGACGCGCGCGTGCGCGTGGAAGTCACCCCTGGCGAGCGCTTCGTTCACATGATCGAGACGCTGTTCGGCCTTGCCCGCCTCGGGCACACGAACGCGAAGGGCGCGCCCCATCCGCTGCAGCTTGCGCTGTTCGCCGGCGAGTTCGGCGATGTGATCGTCTTTCGCAAGCCGCCACCGGCATTGCAGCGAGCGATCTTCCTCGCGCTTGCGCCGATCGCACGGAGGCGCGGCTACCGGGCGACCTACCCGCAGATCTCGCGCACCGTGCTCGCACCCCGGAGCGCGGCGTCCCCCTAAGCGAGGCTCGCGATCTGCGCGAGGCTGACGCTGCGCATGTCCTCCCCGTTGCGGTGCGCACGGTGCCACTGAACGGTCAGCTCGAGCGCCTGCTCGAGCTCGCACGCGGGACGCCAGCCAAGCGCCTCTTCGGCGGCGCTCGAGTCGAGCGCGAGGCGACCGGCCTCAGGCGCGTTCGCGCGCTCATCGACCTCCCACGTCAGCCCGCCCGCCCACAGCTGCGCCAGCCGCTCGACGATCCAGCTCACCGGTCGCGCGTCGAGCTCGGGTGGACCGAAGTTCCATGCGCGCGCGGCCCGACCCCCGCCCTCCTCGCACAGCGCCTCGGCCAGGCGCAGGTAGCCACCGAGGGGGCTTATCACGTGCTGCCATGGCCGCACGGCGTGCGGGCTGCGGAGCTTCAACGGCGTACCCGTCGCGACCGCGCGGACGGTGTCCGGCACGAGCCGGTCCTCGCCCCAATCGCCACCGCCGACGACGTTGCCCGCGCGCGCGGTCGCGAGCCGCGGCGAGCCCTCGCCGGCGAAGAACGATCGTCGGTAGGCGCTGACGAGGAGCTCGGCGCACGCCTTCGAGCTCGAGTACGGATCGGAGCCGCCGAGCGGGTCGTCCTCGACGAAGCGCCGCGAGCGCTCGTCGCGGTTCTCGTAGCACGTGTCCGAGGTGACGACCACCACCGCGCGCACGTCCTCGCCGGCCTCGCGAACGGCGTCGAGCACGTTGACGGTGCCCATGACGTTGACCTCGTAGGTCTTCGCCGGCTGCACGAGCGAGCGCCCCACGAGCGGCTGAGCCGCGAGGTGCAGCACGACCTCCGGTCGCGCCCGGCTCACCGCGTCGCGAACCGACCGCGAGTCGCACACGTCGACGCTCAGCTCCCGCATGTGCGCCCCCACGCGCGCCAGCTCGTGCAGCGACGGGCCCGGCGACGCCCCGCGCGCGATCCCCGTCACGACAGCACCAAGGGATTGCAGCCACAGCGCCAGCCACGCGCCCTTGAAACCGGTGTGACCGGTCACGAGCACGCGCCGGCGCGTCCAGAAGTCGAGGTCGAGCTCCACGGGGGCGGGTATCTTCACGCAATCTCCACGCCGCCCGCCCGCACCCCGGCAGCGCGCTCCCCTGCGCCGCTTCCCGCTCGAGCGGAGATCCTGGGCATCCCGCTCGCGATCTCCGACTACGAGGAGGTGCTCGACTGGATGGACGCGGTGATAGCCGCGGACGGGCGTGGATACGTCACGGCTGCGGCCGTCAACCTGGTGATGTCGGCACAGGAGGAACCCGAGACGCTCGCGGCGGTGCTCTCGGCCACGCTCGCGGTGCCGGACGGGCAACCGCTGGTGTGGGCCCTGCACGCACTCGGGCACGCTCGCGCGACGCGCGTTTACGGCCCGGATCTGATGGCCGCCTTCTGTGCGCGCGCGCAGCGCAACGGGACACCCATGTACCTGTATGGCGGACGGCATCCCGAGGGCAGCGCGCTGCTGCGCGAGCGGCTGCTCGAGCGCTTCCCCGGACTGCGGATCGTCGGGCACTCCTCGCCGCCGTTCCGCGCGCTCACGGCGCAGGAGGACGAGCACGAGATCGAGCTGATCAACGCGTCGGGCGCAGCGGTGGTCTGGGTAGGCACCGGCCAGCCGCGTCAGGAGCAGTGGATGCACAGCATGCGCCCGCGTCTGTCGGCGCCGCTGCTGGTCGGTGTCGGCGCCGCGTTCGACTTCCATGCGGGCCTCGTTTCGCAGGCGCCGGCGTGGATGCAGCGCAACGGCCTCGAGTGGACGTACCGCTTGTCGCGCGAGCCGCGACGCCTGTGGCGACGCTACGCCCGCTACAACCCGATGTTCGTCGCGGGCTTCACTCGCCAGTACGTCCGTCATCGCCGCGCGCGCGGGCGCTAACCTCACAGTTGATGAGCCGGGTTCTGGTCACCGGGGGCACCGGCGCGATCGGGGCGGCGGTAGTCAGACGGCTGCTGCGAGACCCCGCCTATGAGGTGCGCGTCGCAGATCGTCGCGCAGCGCCTCAGTGGATGCGCGAGGGCTGCGAGATCCACACCGGCGACCTGCGTGTTCCCAGGCAGGCGCGCGCGGCGACGTACGGCTGCTCGCACATCATCCACCTGGCTACGCTCGGCGGCGGGATCGCTGCGCGCACGCGCCTGCCGCACGCTCTGATCGAGGCCAACAACGCGCTCTACAACGCGGTCATCCGCGCCGCCCTCGACCTCGACCTCGAGCGCTTCGTGGACGTCTCCTCCGCGGCGGTGTTCGAGCGCGCGGAGCTGTTCCCGACCCCCGAGGAGTACCTGCTGCGATGCCCGATCCCGGCCTCGGCGTATGGGTTCTCAAAGCTCACCGGCGAGGTCTACTGCCGGGCAGCCCACGACGAGCACGGCCTGCCGTTCACGATCTGTCGGGCGTTCAACGCCTACGGTCCGGGCGAGCTCCCGGGCGCCGAGCCGGGTATCGCGCACGTCGTGCCCGATCTGATCGCGAAGGTGCTCTCCGGTCAGCACCCGCTCGAGATCTTCGGCTCCGGCGAGCAGACCAGGACGCTGACGCACGTCGAGGACGTCGCCGACGGCGTGGTCACGGCGATGAGCTCGCCGGAGGGCCTGAACGACGACTTCAACATCTCTGCCTCGCGCGAGCTGAGCGTCGCGCAGATCGCCCGAGTCGTCTGGGAGGCGTGTGGCGAGGACTCAGAGACATTCGAGCTCGAGCGCCTGCCGGCGCCCGCCGCGGACGTGCAGCGGCGCTGGCCGTCGGTCGAGAAGGCCGAGAGCCTGCTCGGATGGAGCGCGCGAATCGCGCTCGAGGACGGCATCGCCGCCACCGTGCGCTGGCTCCGTGGCGAGCGCGACACCGACGAGCACGACGCCACCGAGCAGGCACCGCTCGCGCCGGCGGCCGCCGAGCGATAGCTCGCGGCGCGCTGCGCCGCGGCGGCCCATCGCCGGTGCTCGATAGGCTTCCGCGCCGATGCCCGACCGCCCGTCAGCGCTGATCACCGGTGTCACCGGCCAGGACGGCTCCTACCTCGCAGAGTTGCTGCTGGAGAAGGGCTATGACGTCCACGGCATGGTCCGCCGGGCCTCGACCGAGAAGTTCGAGCGGATCGAGCACATCCGCGACCGCCTGACGCTCCACCAGGGCGATCTGCTCGACCAGCGCTCCCTCGTTGACGCGCTGCGGGCGTCCCAGCCGGCGGAGATCTACAACCTCGCTGCGATGTCATTCGTCGCGGTCTCGTGGATCCAGCCGACGCTCACCGCCGAGTTCACCGGCACCGGTGTGACACGGATGCTCGAGGCGATGCGCGAAGTCTGCCCCGACGCCCGTTTTTACCAGGCCTCCTCGAGCGAGATGTTCGGCAAGGTCCTGGAGGTGCCGCAGACGGAGACCACGCCGTTCTACCCGCGCTCTCCTTACGGGGTGGCGAAGGCTTACGGGCACTTTATTACCGTTAACTACCGCGAGTCATATGACCTGCATGCGACGTCCGGGATACTTTTTAACCACGAGTGTCTCTCCGAGTCAACCCCCCTGATCGTGAGGCAGCTGGGGTTCGTCTCGATCAAGACGCCGGCCGATCTGGTGCCGCTGCGCCGCAAGGGTCAAAGCGTTCAGACCCACACTCCGCAGAACGTAGTGGAGATCTGGGACGGTGAGGACTGGACGTACGTGCGCGCGATCACGGCGACGCGTCGCAGGCGCACCGATCCAGACCATGAGCTGCTAAGCGTCCAGACACGCGGCGGTGTGGTGGATGTCACCGCGCACCACACGATGCTCGACGACGATCGCGCGCAGATCAAGGCAAGCGAGGTGCGAGACGGCGCGGATCTGGCGATCGCTGATTGGATGCCGAATGCACCGGGCTGGAGTGCGGTCGCTCCGGAGATGGCAGAGCTGCTGGGCCTGCTGGCCGCTGACGGATATGTCTCGACCGACGGCGCCCAGGTGAGGTTCACCAACAACGACTTCCTGATCCGTTGCCGGGCGATGGAGCTCTGGTCGCGCGTGTTCCTCGGTCTCTCGCGCGAGTCCACCGGCACCTCGGGCTTCGACGCAGACGCATCGGTGAGCATTGTCAACTTCTCCGGCGTGAGCCGCATTGGGCCGTGGCTGCGAGAGCAGCTGTATACGCGCACGGCCTTCAAGCAGGTCCCGCCGATCGTGCTCAACGCCGACGTCGAGACGCAACGCGCGTTCCTCACGGGCTATTACGCGGGCGACGGGCTGAAGAAGGGCAACGGCGATTCGATCAAGACCAACAGCGCGGTGCTCGCACAGGGCCTGTGCCTCCTTTACTTCAACCAGCGCCAGCCCGCATCGGTCTACGTCGAGCACCGCGACGGGCGCGCCTACTACCAGCTAAACCTGCGCTCGGCGGCGCGCGTGGGTGGCAAGGGCCAGCACTTGCTGCGCAGCCCGACCGAAGTCCGCCGGGTGGTGCCTGCAAGCGTCCCCGATGACGAATGGGTATTCGATCTGGAGACCGAGAGCGGCGTGTTCTGCGCAGGAGTGGGCCGCCTGGTCGTGCACAACTCCCCCCGCCGCGGCCTCGAGTTCGTCACCCGCAAGATCACCTGGCACGCGGCCGCGATCAAGCATGGGCTGCGCAAGGAGGTGCGCCTGGGAAACCTCGACGCGGAGCGCGACTGGGGCTATGCGAAGGACTATGTGGAGGCGATGTGGCTGATGCTCCAGCGTGACACTCCCGAGGACTACGTGATCGCGACCGGCGAGGCGCACTCGGTGCGCGAGTGCTGTGAGGTCGCGTTCGACGAGGCGGGCCTGGAGAACTTCGAGCGATACGTGACGATCGACCCGGCGTTCGTGCGCCCGGCGGAGGTCGACCACCTGATCGGCGACCGCGGCAAGGCGCAGCGCGACCTCGGCTGGGAGCCGCAGACGAGCTTCGAGGAGCTCATCCGCCTGATGACGCGCGCGGACCTCGAGCTGCTCAAGCCCCGCTGAGCACCATGGGCGTAGCGCTGTTCGACACCTCGACGCCACTGGCGCCCCTGCGCGAGGAGCTGCGCGCCGCGATCGCACGGGTGCTCGACTCCGAGCGCTACATCCTCGGGCCCGAGGTCGCTGCGTTCGAGCGCGAGTTCGCTGCCTACTGTGGCTGCGCGCACGCGGTCGGGGTCGCAAACGGCACCGATGCGATCACGATCGCGCTACGCGCGATGGGCGTCGGCCCGGGCGATGAGGTGGTGGTGCCGTCGTTCACCTTCTACGCCTCCGCGGAGGCGATCCCCGCGACGGGGGCGACGCCGGTGTTCTGCGACATCGACCCGGAGACCTACTGCCTCACGGCTGAGACCGTGCGCGCCGTGTTGACGCCCGCGCACGAAGGCCGTCATCGCCGTGCACCTGTTCGGCAACGTCGCGCCGATCGCGGAGATCGAGGCGCTCGGCGTGCCCGTGCTCGAGGACGCGGCGCAGGCCGCGGGCTCGACGGCCGGCGAGGGGCGTCCGGGAGCGCTCGGCACGGCTGCCACGTTCTCGTTCTTCCCGGCCAAGAACCTCGGCTGCTTCGGCGACGGCGGCATGATCACGACCTCCGACGAGCACGTCGCCGAGCTGGCTCGCGTGCTGCGCTTCCACGGCTCACACGACAAGGTCACCTACGAGCAGCTGGGCTACAACTCGCGCCTGGACGAGCTGCAGGCGGCGATCCTGCGCGTGCAGCTCCCGCATCTGGACGCGTGGGCCGAGGGCCGCAGGCTCGCCGGCGGCCACTACGAGCAGGCGGGGCTGGGCGAGCTCGTCACGCTGCCGCGCCCGCTCCCGGGAGCGGCGCCCGCATGGCACCTGTACGTGGTCGCCGACGAGCAAGTCGAGCGCCTCGAAGCGGCGCTCAGCGACGCGGGCATCGGCTGCAAGGCCTACTACCGCACACCGGTCCACCGCCAGCACGCGATGCGCGAGTGGGGCAGCGGCGTAGAGCTGCCCGCCACCGAGCACGCCGCCCGTACCCACCTGGCGATCCCGATGAGCCCCGTGCTCACGCGCGCGCACGCCGACGAGGTCGTCGCGGCCGCGAGCTCGGCGCTCGTCTAGCGCCAGCGCTCCAGCAGATCGTCGGCGCCCACCTCGCGCACGACCCGCGCCGGCACGCCCATCACCACAGCGCGCGCAGGCACGTCGTTGGTGACGACCGCGCCGGCGGCGACGAACGCCTCCTCCCCGACCTCCACCCCGGGCGTCAGCACCGCACCGCCGCCGACCCGACATGCGCGACGCAGGGTGGCCCCGCGGATCGGCACGTCCGAGCCGTGGCGGGACATCGTGTCGTCGTTGGTCGTTGTGACCCCGGGGCCGACGAACACGTCGTCCTCGACGATCGTGAAAGCGCTCAGGTACACGTTCGTCTGGACGCGCACGCGCGCGCCGACGACGACGTCGTTGTCGACCACGCTGCCCCGCCCGATAACCGAGCCGTGGCCAATCAGGGAGCGCTCGCGCACGAAGCACTGGTCGCCGATGATCGCCTCCGCGCCGACGCTCGCGCCGGCGAACACGACCGTGCCCGTGCCGACGCTCGCGCCGGCGCCGATCTCGAGCGCACCCACCTCCCGTCGCGCGCCCGAATGGCGCGCGAGCCGCGGGCGCTTGCCGAGCACCGCGTGGTCCTCGATCGAGCAGTCAGCGCCGATGCGCGTGCCCTCGTGCACGACCACGTACGCGCCGAACGACACACCCTCCCCGACCTGCACCGCGTCCGCGAGCAGCGGCTCGCGCGCGCCCGAATCCGCCCCCGCGCCGGCGCTCACAGCCGCACTACGTTGGCGTTGCTCGACTCGCGCGTGACACCGCGCAGGTCCACGACGAGGCGGGCGCGCGTGGCGATCAGCTCGTGATCGACACCCGGATGCGCCGTCACGATCAGGACGAGGTCGGCGTTCGCGACAGCCTCCTGCAGCGGCATGCTCTCGAGGCCGTAGTCCACGAGGCTCGGTACGTGCGGGTCGTGGTAGAAGACCTCCGCACCGAGCTCTGAGAGCAGCGAGATGATCTTCAGCGCCGGCGATTCGCGCACATCGCCCACCCCCGGCTTGTAGCTGACGCCGACGACCGCCACACGCGCGCCTTTGACCGACATCCCGCGGTCGTTGAGCGCGCGCTGCGCCTTCGCGACGCAGTGGTAGGGCATCTGCTGGTTGACCTTGCCGGCGAGCTCGATGAACTCCGTCGCCATGTCGAACTCGCGCGCGCGCCAGCTCAGGTAGAACGGGTCTACCGGCAGGCAGTGCCCGCCCATGCCCGGGCCGGGCTCGAAGCGCATGAACCCGTACGGCTTTGTCGCCGCCGCGTCGACGACCTCCCAGATGTCGATCCCCATGCGGTCGGTCAGCATCGCGAGCTCGTTCACCAGCGCGATGTTCACCGAGCGGAAGATGTTCTCGAGCAGCTTCGTCAGCTCGGCCGCCTCCGGGCTGGAGACCAGCAGCACGCGATCGCAGACGAGCTCATACAGCGCCTGTGCGCGCTGCGCGCACGCCTCCGTCAGGCCGCCGACGACCTTCGGCGTCGTGCGCAACGTGAAGTCGGTGCGCCCTGGATCGACCCGCTCGGGCGAGAACGCCAGATGGAAGTCCCTGCCGGCTGCCAGGCCCGACTCCTCCAGCAGCGGCGCTACGCGCTCGCGCGTCGTGCCCGGGTAGGTCGTCGACTCGAGCACCACCAGCTGACCGGCCTGGAGCACCTCCGCGAGCGCGCGTGCGGAGTCGATCAACGGCCCGAGATCCGGCTCGCGATTGCGCGTCAGCGGTGTCGGCACGCAGATCAGCACCGCGTCCGCCTTCGCGAGGTCCGCGTAGCGGGTCGTCGCGTGCATCCGCTCCGCCACGCCCGCGAGGACCTCCGAGGAGATGTCCTCGACGTAGGACTGCGACGCGGCGACGGCCTCGACCTTGCGCGAGTCGACGTCCACCGCGATCACCTCGCAGCCCTCCTGCGCGAACGCAACCGCGAGCGGCAAGCCGACATAACCCAGCCCGATCACCCCGACGGTAGTCACCAACGCGCCAGTCTAGGGCCTCACTGGGATGCGCTCGCGGCGGAGCGCAGCGAGCGTAGGTCGAACTGCACCATCCGCTCCACCAGCTCCGCGAAGCCGACGCGCGGCTGCCACCCGAGCCGCTCGCGCGCCTTCGACGGATCGCCGACGCTCGCTGTCCGCTCGAGCGGGCGCACGAGCGAGCGCTCGACGCGAACGTAACGCTCGGCGTCGAGCCCCACGCACGCGAACGCCGTCGCAGCCAGCTCGGCGACCGTGTGCGGAACGCCGCTCGCGAGAACATAGTCGTCGGGATGCTCCTGCTGGAGCATCAGCCACGCGCCGTAGACGATGTCCCCGGCGAACGACCAGTCGCGCACCGCCTCCAGCGAGCCCAACGTCAGCTCCTGCGCGAGCCCGAGGCTGATCGCCGCCGCCGCGCGGGTGATCTTGCGCGTCACGAACTGCTCAGGCCTGCGCTCGGACTCGTGGTTGTAGAGGATGCCCGAGCTCGCGTGCAGCCCGTCGTGGCCACGCAGCGCACCGACGAGCTCGTGCGCGGCGAGCTTGGCGATCGCATACGGGTTCGTCGGCCGGCACGGCGTGTCCTCGCGCTGCGGGCTCTCGGGCGCCTCGCCGAAGATCGCGCCCGAGGCTGACACGAACACGCGCGTCTGGCGATCGCCGTCTCGCACAGCTTCGAGGATCGCCGCGCACGAGCCCGCGATCGCGCGCAGCGTCTCACCCGGTCGCTGCCACGACGCCGGCACGAACGAAGGCGCGGCCAGGTGGTAGAGCTCGCGCGGGCGTACCTGCTCGATCGCGGCACGCAGGCTCTGCGGCTGACGCAGATCGCCGGGCAGCAGCTCGATCTCGGCGCGCAGGTGCTCGCTGTGACCGAGCGGCTCCTCCGCGCCGCCGCGGATGATGCCGCTCACGGCGTAGCCCTTCTCGAGCAGCAGCTCTGCCATGAACGAGCCGTCCTGGCCGGTGATCCCCGTGATCAGGGCCTTGGGAGCAGTCACGCCAGCCAGCTTACGTGCTGGCGTCGTAGACCTCTGCGAGCGCGCGAGCGACCACCTCCGGGGCGCACAGCGAGCGCACCCGCTCGCGCCCGCGCTCGCCCGCCGCGCGATCGCCACGCAGGCGCAGGATCGCCTCCGCCAGCGCGCGCGGGTCGCCCGCCGGAACGAGCGCATCGGGCTCGAGCAGCTCGCTGAGCGCGCCCACGCGGCTGGCCGCGACCGGCAGCCCCGCCGCCATCGCCTCCGCCGCCGAGAGCCCGAACGTCTCACCCGCGCGCGACGGCGCCAGCGCGATCGCCGCACCGGCGCGAAGGCTCGCCAGCTCGCCGTCATCGACCCGCCCGGCGAAGCGCACCGCGCCGTCCCCCGCGCGCTCGATCAGGGCCGCGCGCTGCGGCCCGTCGCCCGCGATGACCAGCGGCATGCCCGCGATCCGGCACGCGTCGATCGCCACGTCCACCCCCTTCTCGGGCGCCAGGCGCGCCACCACGAGTGCGTACGCGCCCATTGCCGTGTGCGACGACGGCCGATCCGACTCATCGGACTCATCCGCGCCCGACCCCAACACGCTCTCGCGCATCGGCGGCGCGAGGACGTGCACGCGCTCCCAGCGCAGCGGCGCACCGAGCTCGCGCAGTCGCTCGCGAGCGAACACGCTCGGGACGATCACCGCATCCGCCTGCTCCACCAGCCGGCGCTGCCACATAGCCAGCGACACGCCGTACGCGAGTGCCTCCCCTGCGCTGGCGCGACAGTTCAGGCGAACCCCCGGGAGCGTGTCGCGCCCGTGGCAGCGCGTGCACTCCGCGCCGCGCGTGAAGCACACGCCGATCGCGCATACCAGCCGGTACTGGTGCAGGTGCAGGACGACCCGCGCACCCGCCGAGCGGGCCGCCGCGAGCGCGCGCCAGCCGAAGGCCGGCTGCAGGTTGTGGGCGTGGACGACGCGCGCGCCCGTGATCCGCACCGCGCGCACGACATCCTCCGGCGCGAGCCCGCCGCGCAGCAGCCCCGCGGCGGCGCGTCCCCGGCCGAGGCTCGCCGAGTCGCGCTCCAGCAGCTCCGCCGGCTCGCCGAGGTGCTCGCGCACCAGCCACATCAGATCCTCGACGGCGCGCTCCTCGCCGCCGGTGCTGCGATAGCGGTTGTGCAGGAAGAGGACCATGCGGGCGTCAAACCTAGACTCTCTGCCAGTCATGCCCCCACCCGCATCGATCGTCATCCCCACGCGCGCGCGTCTCGACTACCTCGAGGTCGCGCTCAGCTCGATCGCGCCCGCCGCCGCGCAAGCCCGCGCAGAGGTGCTCGTGATCGACGATGCCGGCGCCTCGCCGGCAGTGCGTGAGCTGGCAGCACGCTTCGGCGCCAGCTATGAGCCGCACGCGACGCCGCTCGGCCTGAACGCCGCGCGCAACACCGGCGTCGAGCGCTCGCACGGCGAGCTCGTCGTGTTCGTCGACGACGACGTCCGCGTCAGCCCTCGCTGGCTCGACGCGCTGCTGCTCGCCGCCCGCGAGAACCCCGACGTCGACGTGTTCACCGGTCCGATCACGCCCCGACTCGAAGGACCGGCGCCGCGCGGGTGCGGACGCGAGAGCCCCCCGATCACGACGCTCGAGCTCGGCGAGCACGACACCGACGCCGTCTACGCATGGGGCGCGAACATGGCGATCCGCCGTGACGCGCTCGAGCGCATCGGTCCATTCGACGTCTCGCTCGAGCACGGCGGCGACGAGCAAGAGTGGCAGGAACGCATGCGCGCTCGCTCGCCGGACGCTCGCGTCCTGTATGTCGCCGGCGCCTCGCTCGAGCACCGTCGTGCCGGCGCCGATGCGCGCCTGCGCTCGCTTGCGCGGACGGCCTATGTGCGCGGGCGCGCCGCCCGGCGCTTTGACGCGCGACGCCGGCTCGCGCCGTCTCTAGCGAGGGAGCTGCTCACGCTCGCCGGCTGCCTCGGGCACGTCGTGCGCAGGCGCTGCCCCGCCGCGCTGACGATCGTCGCGCACAGCTGCGGGCGCCTGCGCGAAGCGCTGCGCGAGCCTGACGCTGACCCCCCCGCGGAGGACTTCCTGTCGGGCACGAGCGGAACCGTCGGCGGCCTCGACGCGATCCGCCGTCAGGCGTGCGATCAGGCCGTCGACGCGCTCGAGCTGCTCAGCGGCAGGCGGTTGCGACTCGAGCTCGCCGCCCGCCACGCGCCCCCGCTGCGACGGATCCTCGTGCTCGGCGTGCGCCGCCCCGAGCACGGCCGCCTGGCCGACGCGATCGCGGCCGAGCTGCTGCGCTCGCGCCACGACGTCGAGCTTCACACCTGCGCCGCCGACGGCCGCGGCAAGTTCGAGAACCTCAACCGACTGCTCACCGCCCACCCGCCGAGTACGCATGACTGGCTGCTGCTGATCGACGACGACGTCGCGCTGCCGCGCGGCTTCCTCGACCGCTTCGTGTTCCTATGCGAGCGCTTCTCGCTCGCGCTCGCACAGCCCGCCCATCGCCTCAACTCGCACGCCGCGTGGCCGCTCACGCGCCGCCGTCCCGGCAGCATCGTGCGCGAGACGCGCTTTGTGGAGATCGGCCCCGTGACAGCGTTCGCGCGCGCGACGTTCCCCGTCCTGCTGCCGTTTCCGGAGCTGCGCATGGGCTGGGGCCTGGACCTCCACTGGGCCGCGCTCGCGCGCGATCACGGATGGCGCTGCGGCATCGTCGACGCCGTCGCGGTCGCTCACCGCGCGGCCCCCGCCGCCGCGAGCTACGCGCGCGATGATGCTGTCGCCGAGGCGCGCTCGTTCCTCGCCGAGCGTCGCCACCTCAGCGCGCAAGAGGCAGCGCGCACCCTCGCTACCCATCGCAGCTGGTGAGCGAGCGCGCGCGCAGCGGGCCGCGGGTCGCGGTCGTGGCGGAGTTCTACCCGAGCCGGCGCGACCCGGTGCTGGGGGTCTGGGCCCACCGTCAGGCGCTCGCTGCCCGCGACGCCGGCGCCGAGGTGCGCGTGCTCGTGCTGCACCGCGTGGTGCCGCCGCGCGCCGCCCTCGCCGCAGGTCCAGGCGACGCGCGCAGGGCGCTCGCAGAGCTCGCACGCGAGCCGCGTGCGCAGACGCTCGATGGCCTCGAGGTCGCCTACGTCCCGTACGTCTCTCCCCCGCGCGAGGCCCACTACGCGTCGTGGGGTGCGTGGGCGGCGCCCGCGCTCGCGTTGGCGCTGCGGCGGCTCGCGCGCTCGTTCCCGTTCGAGCTGATCCACGCGCATAACGCCGTGCCCGCCGGCGACGCCGTGCGGCGCGCGCGTCTCGCCCGTCCGCTCGTCGTATCGGTCCACGGCGGCGACGTGCTCTACACGGCGACGCGCGGCGACGGCGGCGCGCGAGCTGTCGCGCGCGGGCTCGGCGCCGCCAGGCTCGTGCTCGCCAACAGCCATGGCATCGCCGAGCTCGCGCGCTCCCACGGCGCCGGCGAGACGCGCGTCGTGCACCTCGGCACCGAGCTGCCGTCGGCACCGCGCAGCGGCCACAGCGACGCCTGGCGCAGCGGGCCGCCGTCACTGGTCACCGTCGCACACCTCGTCGCGCGCAAGCGCCACGGCGACGTCCTGCGCGCGCTCGCCGTGCTCGGAGCGCGCCACCCGACGCTGCGCTACACGGTTATCGGCGAAGGGCCCGAGCGGGTGGCGCTCGAAGGGCTCGCCGTGCGCCTGGAGGTCGCCGATCGCGTCGACTTCCTCGGACAGCTGGCGCCGCAGCAGGCGATCGAGCGAGCGCGTCGCTGCACCTTGTTCGTGATGCCCTCCACCGAGGAGGCCTTCGGCGTCGCCTACGTCGAGGCGATGGCCGCCGGGGTGCCGGCGATCGGCTGCCGCGGCGAGCCCGGACCGGAGGAGATCGCGGCAGCCGGCGACGGCTTCCTGCTGGTGCCGCCCGGCGACATCGAGCGGCTGACGCAGCGCATCGACGAGCTCCTGTCCGATCCCCACCGCCTGCGCGAGGCCGGCCAGCGCGCGCGCGCGACCGTCGCGGCGAACTTCACGTGGAGCCGTTGCGGCGAGCAGACGCTGGCCGCGTATGAGCACGTGCTGGCGTGAAGCCGGTCCTGTTCGTCACCGGTCACGCGCCCGCCTACCGCGTGGGGGCGTTCGCGCACCTGCACGAGCGCGAGCAGATCGAGCTGGCGCTGTTCGGCGGGCGCTCCCAGCACGGCGGAGCCGACTTCTCCGGCGAGCTCCCGTTCCCGCACCGCCACGTGCGCCCGCGTGAGCTGTTCAGGCTCGCCGCGAGCGGCCGCTACCGCGCCGTCGTGTGCCCCACCGGCGGGCGCCTCGCGCCGCTCGCGACGTGGGCCGGAGCTCGTCGCGCCGGCGTGCCGCTGATTCTGTGGGCGTCGCTGTGGGCGCACCCGCGAACCGCCGCGCATGCGCTCAGCTACCTGCCGCTGAAGCGTCTGTATCGCTCAGCCGACGCGATCGTCACATACGGCCCCCACGTGAGCGCCTACGTCGAGGCGCGCGGCGCACGCAACCTGTACGTCGCACCCCAATCGGTCGACAACGACTTCTGGCGCTCACCCCCGGCCTCGCCTCCCGCCGACGCCCGCTGGCCGGCCGGCGCCGACACGCGCTTCCTGTTCGTCGGACGGGCGGTGCCCGCGAAGGGCATCTCGGCGCTGCTCGCGGCGTGGCGCGCCGCGGGTCTCGCCGCGCCCGCAGGCGGCGAGGAGGCGCCGAGCGCCGCGCTCGTGCTCGCCGGCGTCGACGCGCAATCGCCGCTGCTCGCCGAGCAGCATCAGCTGCCCGAAACGACGATCGTGGCCCTCGGCTCGCTCGCCCCGCCGGCGCTGCGCGATGTGTACGCGGCGTGCGAGGTGCTCGTCGTTCCTTCGCTCGCGACCCGCACTTTTCGCGAGCCCTGGGGGTTGGTAGTCAACGAGGCGATGAACCAGCGACTAGCGATAATCGCCACCGACGCGGTCGGCGCCGCCGCCGGTGGCTTGGTGCGCGACGGTGAGAACGGCCTGATCGTGCCCGCCGGGGATCGGCGCGCGCTCGCCGCGTCGCTCGCGCGGCTCGCACGCGAGCCGCAGCTGCGCGAGCGCCTGGGCGCCGCCGGCGCACGCGACGTGCTGGCATACGACCACGCCGCGTGGGCGCAGGGCTTCTCGCAGGCGCTGTCCAGCCTCGGTGTCTCCCGGGAGCGTTGCTAGCGTTGCGAATCCTGCCCATGAGAATCGCCCGTCTCGAGAGCCGACCCGCGTGGCGGACGCGCGCGCTGCTGGCCACGCTGGTCGTCGCCGCGATGCTCGCGAGCGCCCAGTCGGCGAGCGCGAACATCGCCGAAACGATCATCCTTCGCTGCACACACAACGAATCGTTGAGCGGCTTCAGCCAGAGCGCATACAGCCAGGCGCTGAAAGAACTGAACGCCGACGCCGAAGAGTACAGCCCGTGCTCTTCGCAGATCCGCGCTGCACAGCTTGCCGCCGCGGTCAGCGGCCACGGCACGGGCGGCCCCGGCCAGAGCGCAGCGGCCCCCGTGGCGATCGCGGCCACGCCATCGCAGCAGCAGGCGATCGCGCACGCTGAACACGTCAGCCCCGAGCCGGTCAAGTTGGATGGCGCGGTGATCAAACCCGGCATCGTGCATGCGAACATCGCCTCCGCGCTGAACACGCTGCCGACCCCGCTGCTCGCGACGATCGCGTTCCTTCTCGCCTGCCTGCTGCTGGTCGTGGGCGGCGCCGTTCGCAACCGTGTCCGTGCCCGTCGCTCCGACTGAGCCCGCGCCCGCGCCCGGCGCGAGCGCGCCGCGGGCGAGTGTGCGCGGCCGGCCGCGCCGGCGCGAGCCGCTGAGCCGCGAGCGCCAGCGCGCGCGGCCTGTGCTGTGGTGGCCGACGCTCGCTACCGCGGCGGTGTTCTGCTTCATCAGCTTTTACGCGAAGGGCGGGCTGAACCTCGAAGCGATGACCGCCACCGAGATGCTGCTGACGCTCGCGACGGGGCTGATCGTGGCCGGCGTCGTGCTCACGGCGCCGGCCGGCTCGCGCGCCTACGGCATCTGGCCGGCGGCCCTGCTGCTCGCGTTCGCAGTGCTCACGGCGGTATCGATCGTGTGGTCGGTGCAGCCCGACCACAGCTGGCAGGACTCCGGGCGGATGTTCGCCTACAGCGGCGTGTTCGCCGCCGGCGTCGCGCTCGTCCACATCGCCCGCGAGCGCTGGCCGGCGGTGCTCGGCGGGCTCGCGTTGGCGGCGGTGATCGTGTGCGCGTACGCGCTGTTGACGAAGGTCTTCCCAAGCCTTGCGCCGGCGGACACGTTCGCGCGCCTGAACGAACCGTACGGATACTGGAACGCGGTCGGCCTCACCGCCGCGATGGGTGTGACCTGCTGCATGTGGCTCGGTGCCCGTCGCACCGGCCACGCGCTGCTGCGCGCGCTCGCCTACCCGGCAATGGGACTACTGCTCGTGACGCTCGTGCTCGCGTACTCGCGCGGCGCGCTTGCGGCGCTCGCGCTGGGCCTCGGCCTGTGGTTCTGTGTCGTGCCGCTGCGCCTGCGCGGGGCCGCGCTGCTGATCGTCAGCGGGCTGGCGGCGGTAACGGTGATCGCGTGGGACTTCTCCACGCACGCGCTCACCAGCGAAGACGTTCCGATCGCCGTGCGCGCGACCGCGGGGCACCAGCTCGGCGCGCTGATCGTGGCGATGCTCGTGGCGCTCACGGTCGTCGGCGTCGCGGTCGGCTTCACGACCGGCCGCCAACCGCCACCGCTGCTCGTGCGGCGCCGGGCGGGCGCAGCGCTGCTGGCGCTGATCGTGCTCGCGCTGATCGCCTGCGCGGGTGCGTTGGCGCACAGCCATCGCGGCCTGACCGGCTCGATCTCGCACACGTTCGACACGCTCACCAACCCGAACGCGAAACCGCCGCTGAACACACCCGGGCGCCTGACGGCGGTCGCGAGCGTGCGCGCGCGCTACTGGAAGGAGGCGCTGCAGGTCTTCAAAGCCCATCCGCTGCTGGGCGCCGGCGCGGAAGGCTACGCGACGGCACACCTGCGCTACGAAACGGGCACGCTCGAAGTCAGGCACGCGCACGGCTTCATCGTGCAGACGCTCGCCGACCTGGGCCTCGTGGGCCTGGCGCTGGCGCTGGCGCTCGCGCTCGCCTGGATCGCATGCGCGGGACGCGCGACGCACCCCTTCAACCGTCGCTGGACGAGCTGGAGCACGTGGCTGCGCCTGCGCTCTGGCGCGCGCCCCGGCTGGCGACGCCTGCAGGGCCGCGAGCTGCGCCACTACACGCCTGAGCGGATCGGCATGCTGAGCATGCTGTGTCTCGTCGTCGTGTTCGCTGCGCACTCGCTGATCGACTGGACGTGGTACGTCCCCGGCGACGCATGTGCGGCGCTGCTGTGCGCAGGCTGGCTGGCCGGCCGCGGACCGTTGCGCGCCGAGGAACGTGGGGGCGAGACGGCGGTCGCGACGACGCGCCCGGCGAACGTCCGCTGGCTCGCAGCCGCCGCGGTGATCGTCGCGACGCTGCTCGCCGCGTGGTCGCAGTGGCAACCGCAGCGCTCCGAAGACGCCCGTGGCGAAGCCGACGCGCTGCTGGCGGCGAACGACACGCGGGCGGCACACGCGGCCGCCGATCGCGCCGTCTCGCGCGACCCGCTGTCGGTCGAAGCGCTGTTCACGCTCGCGAGCGTCGAGGGGGTCGCCGGGCAGCCGGTGCTCGCGCGCGAGACGCTCGAACGCGCGGTGCGCGTACAGCCGTCGAACCCGCAGACGTGGCTCGTGCTCGGGCGCTATGACCTCGCGACGGGCAGGCCCGCCGCCGCCGTGACCCAGTTGCAGGCCGCTATCTACCTCGATCCCCAGTCGATCTCGATGGAAGCGCTCGCGGATGGCGAGCGCGAAGCGATCGAAATCCACAACGACTACATCCAGGCGCTCGAGGCGGAGATGCTGCAGAGATCGACCCGTGAAACGGCCCTCAAAAACGCGCGCGCAGCGCGTGCGCGAGCAGCAGCCGGCGCGCGCCGGGCGGGCCGAGCGCGCTCCGCACGGTGATCGCCTCGAAGCCGAACTCGCCCAGCAGCCACGCCAGCGTGTCGCGGCTGTAGTAGCGCAGGTGATCGCCGAGCGGGTCGAAGTGACCGGCGAACGCCCGCCTGGATAGCGCGAGCCCGATCAACGTCAGCGGCCCATGTGCGGGCGTGCTCAGCAGCAGGCTGCCCCCGGAGCGCAGCACGCGACGAATCTCCGAAAGCCACGCGGCGGTGTCGGCCACGTGCTCGATCACCTCGCCGGCCCACACCACGTCGAAGCTCGCGTCCGCGAGCTCCCACGGTCCCTCGACGTCGACCAGGCGCAGATCGAGCTGAGGGTGGCTCGCGCGTGCGCGGCGCAGCGGCTCGGCGGCGACGTCGATCCCGATCACGCTCGCACCGGCGACCGCTAGCTCTGCCGCGAATCGCCCCTCGCCGCAGCCGACGTCGAGCACGCGCGCGCCCGCGGCCACGCCGTCCGCCAGGAAGCGCGCGCGCAGCGCGAAGTCGGACGGCTCGAGGCCGTGCGGCACTCCCCGCCACAGCTCTTCGTAGTACTCGCGCGAGGGCATCAGTGCAGTAAGGCTCTCATCTCTACCCAGGCGTCCGCAAAGCGATTAGTGTTGGCGAGCATGCGCGGTCGGGGGTTTCGAGTGAAGGCGACTGGCCCGGGATGAGGGTCGCGTTCGACGACCGCGCGGTGCCTGACCCCAACGGCGTTGGGCGCTACTCGCGCTGCCTGCTCGCGGCCTTGCGCGACACCGCGGCCGCACGCGATGAGATCGTCGAGACGCGCCGCCCGTCGGCGCTCGCGCGCTTGCGCAGCGCCGACGTGTTCCACACGCCGTGGATCGACGGCGCGATGCTGCACAGCCCCTGCCCGATGGTCGTGACGATCCATGACCTCGCGGTGCTCAAGCGCCGCAGCGAGCACCTGCGCACGGGCCTGCGCCTGCGCCTGCGCCACCTCGCGGTCCAGCGCGCGGTGCGCGTGATAGTCCCGACCGAGGCGGTCGCGCGTGACGCGGTCGCGCACATGAGGCTCAAACGTGAGCAGGTCGTCGTGATCCCCGAGGCGGCCGACGCCGCGATGTACCAGCGCGCGCCGCAGGACATCGCCGAGGTGAGAGCGAGGTTCGAGCTCCCGCAGCGCTTTCTGATGTGGGTCGGCGGGCTGCAGCACCCCGACCCCGCGAACCACATAGCCAAGCTCGCGGCCAGCGCCCGCGGGCTGCCGCTGGTGCTCGTCGGGCCGACGCGGCCGTGGGCGCATGAGCTGCCCAACGTGATCCTCACCGGCCAGGTCTCCGACGAGCAGCTGGCGGCGATCTACAGCGCCGCCCACGCGCTCGTGCTCTCTTCCAAGGACGAGGGCTTCGGCCTTCCGGCGGTCGAGGCGCTGGCGTGCGGGACGCCGGTCGTGGCGTGCGACTCGCCGGCCGTGCGCGAGGTCCTCGGCGAACGAGCGACGTTCGTCGCGCCAGGTGACATGGACGGCCTCGTCGCGGCGGCGCAGGCTGCGCGGCGCCCTGCGCCCGCGCCGCCGGCGTGGAGCTGGCAGGACGCCGCGCGCGCGACCTGGGGCGTGTACGCGGGCGCGATGCCCGCGAGCGAGCAAGCGCGCGCGACGGGGCGGGTCAGTAAGCCCCGCGCCGCGTGAACACGGCCGGGATCGTCTTCAGCAGGATCGTCAGATCGAGCGCGAGCGACCAGCGCTCGAGGTAGATGAAGTCGAGGTGCACGAGTTCGTCGAAGTCGAGCTCCGAGCGTCCTGAGACCTGCCACAGCCCGGTGATTCCGGGCAGCACGAGATAGCGCTTGCGGTGCCAGTCCTCGAGCATCTCGTAGTCGCGTTCGGGCAGCGGGCGCGGCCCAACGAGCGACATCTCCCCGCGCACGACGTTGACCAGCTGCGGCAGCTCGTCGAGCGAGAAGCGCCGCAGCAACTGCCCGACAGGGGTCAGGCGTGGATCGTCGCGGATCTTGAACAGCGCGCCCGAGGCCTCGTTGAGCTCTTCCAGCTCGACCTGGAGCTCGTCGGCGTCGGTATGCATGGTGCGGAACTTCAGGCACGCGAACGGACGCTGGCCGATGCCGCGGCGCATCGAGCGATACAGGACGGGGCCGCGCGAGCTGATGCGCACCGCGATCGTGATCGCCACGAGCAGCGGGCTGAGCAGCGCCAGCAGGAGCGTCGCGCCGATGATGTCGAAGGTGCGCTTGAGCGCGAAGTCGATGCCCTCGAAGACCGGCGGACCGAGCTCGAACAGGGGCACCGACTGTCCCGGCACGAACTCCGCGCGGTGGATCAGGATCTCCATCGTCGAAGGCGCGAGGCGCACGCGCACACCGCGCCGATGGCACTGATCGACCAGCTCCACGGCATCGTCCTGGGGAAAGTCGGGGTCGGCGATGATCACCTCGTCGATCGGCTCGGCGCTGAGCACCCGATCGAGATCCGCGAGCGAGCCCAGCGCACGCAGGCCGTTGGCGGGGAGCGCCGTCGGCGCGAGAAAGCCGACGACCTCGATCGGGAAATGCTGCGCGTCGCCGAGCGCGTGCGCGACGTCGCCGATGTGCTTGCCGCGACCGACGAGCACGGCGCGTCGCCGGTAGCCGGCGGCGCGCAACAGCACGCCGGTCAGCCATTCGTATGCCGCGCGGGTCGAGGCGATGAACAGGATCGCGAACGCGAGCGAGCTCCAGAAGATGTAGTAGCTGGAGAAGTGTTCGCCGTTGACGAGGGCGAAGATCACGGCCACGAACGCAACCTGGAACAGCGAGCCGACGATCCTCGAGAGCCCCGGCCGCACGCCACGCGCCGCGTACAGCCCCGAGCGCGCGAACAGCAGCGCGGTGAGCAGGTAGGCGAAAGGCAGGAAGTGCTTCGTCGTTTCGCTCGCGTTCGCCGTGTCGACAGGACCGTGCACCGCTTCCTTGAGCACGAGCGCCACGAAGATCGCGAGCGTTACGCCGGCGAAGTCGAGCGCCAACAGCGAGGCGACCCGCGTCATCCGCCGTAGCGTCGACATGCGCAACAGGAACGACAGCGCCGGGGGACGCTTGCGGCGAATGTCGTGGTCGGAGCGCTCCACGCGTTGGAGCGCCGGGGACCCCGCATGCTGGCCGGTCAGGGGCTCCAGGCGCTGCGCCGCCTCTGCGCGCACGGCTCGCGCCGCAGTCGGTCGTTCTGACGGGGGGGCGGGCGCGGTACGACCGCGCGCCAGGGGAGCGGAGGGAGTGGATGTTCCCGACGCGCGTGGTCCCATCTCGCTACTCACAACACCGCACACTTGCAGATGGAGCGGTTACACAGCCCTTTGAGAAGGCCCTTGCACCGGTGTCGCGCCTCAGTTGGTGCCACCACCGATGAGCAGCTCGACCCCTGACTGCTCGATCGTGCGCTCGAGCCCTTCGCGCAAGGACACCTCGGGTGACCATCCGAGCAGCTCGCTCGCGAGCGCGGTGTTGGGCTTGCGCTGCTTGGGGTCATCCACCGGCAGCGCCTCGTAGACGATCTCCGCCGTCGATCCCGTCAGCTGTTTCACGATTTCCGCAAGCTCGAGCAGCGTGAACTCATCAGGGTTGCCGATGTTCACAGGGTTGTGATACCCGGACTCTGCGAGCGCAATCATGCCCCTGATGAGGTCGCTCACGTAACAGAAGGAGCGGGTCTGGCTGCCATCGCCGAACACCGTGATCGGGCGGTTGGCAAGCGCCTGGCGCAGGAACGTCGGGATCGCGCGGCCGTCGTGCGGGCGCATGCGCGCACCATAGGTGTTCCTCGCCATCAGCCCTGTGCCGGCCCAGAAGTTTTCCAATCCTGGGACAGAGAAGTCGTATACGAGCGGCGTCGCCTCGATCTCCTCGATCTCCGTAATCGTCGCCCAGACGAGATCGCCAGTCACACGCGCGTTGAGCTTCTGGCTCACTCCCTCATCCCACTCGAGGATGCTCCAAGGCGATACGCGCGAGAGCGACATGCTCCAGAATGGATATTTGCGATCAGCGGTCTTTTTGCGGATCTCAGTCAGGCAGCGCCCGACGGACGGAACGAGACCAAAGCGGGCGAAGGCGACGATGAGATCGTCCTTCAGCTCGTCGCTCGTGGTCACGAAGGTGTGCCGGATGCCCTCCTCCATGCGCAGACCGGAGTGCACGCCGTCTCCCTCGCGATAGCCCTCCAGGAACCACTTCAAGCGGCTCAGCGGCAGGCTCAGCACCCAACCTGGTATGCGCTTGCGCCCGTTCTCGAAGCCGAGGTGCTCCATCAATCTGAGCAGCAGCTTGGAATGGATGAAGATCGACGCCGAGCGCGCGGCGCTGGCGGGCGCCGAGACAACATGCAGGCCCAGCTCACGTTCGGTGACCTCCTTCGCGCGAGCGAGCACGGCGTCCTCGCAGGAGATCGTCAGGAATCCGCCCTTCTTGCTCTCATGCCACGAGCCCTCGGCGACCCATAGGCCCAGCAGCCACAGCAGCGAGTCGGTGAGCTCGATCGTGGCCGGCAGCGTGACGCTTCTGCCCGCGTGCACCTGACGTACGCGAGCGTCGGCTGGCAGCCGGCGCAGCAGTCGCCTCAGCACTGGCAGCGGCACACGGTTGGTCTGTCGCATGCGAATGAGCTTCGTCCATGCACCGTTTCGCCAGTTCGGCCCGTTGTTGCGGCGAACGGAGACCAGCACGCCAAACAGCTCGTGGCGGTGCGCCCAGGCAAGCTCGCCGACGCCTTCGGCCTCAACCGTGAGATCCCACTGATCGGCCTCTGCGCGGGACCACACGTCGAGCATGCTGACGCTCGGGCGGTCGCGGACCCGCACCTCGATGCGCCTGGCGATGGCGACCCTGTCGCCGAGATCCAGCTCCTCGACGGACCTCGGGACGGGTTCCCCGTCGGGCCCCTCGACAAAGATCGAGTGATCGCCGGTGACGCGAATCGAACGACCGTAACGAGTTCGCACTTCGAAGCAGCGAGCGTCGGTCGGATGGGCGATGAGGTGCGTCGCTGAGGCGGCGACTTGACGCCCGCCCGACTCGAACGCCGGCACCGTGTATCCGTCGAGCGGGTATTCCAGCGCCGGGCGCGATGCGGTCGCTGTGGAGCCGGCGCTCTGCGGCAGCCGCCTCGGAACGTAGCCAGCCGCAAACGCGTAGGGCAGCAGCCGGGCAGCCGCCTGCTCGACCGGTTCGCGACGAAGTTCTGTCCCGTCGTCGTAGAGCACCTGCTCGTCGGCGAGGATCGAGTTGAAGATCCGCATGATCGCCGTGTCGACGCCCTGCTGGCGGTGGTAGGCCATCGTCAGCGCCTCCGCATAGCGCTTGGCCTCGTCGTAGACGCCGCGCGGGCCGATCGGGTTGACGTGGCCCCAGTAGCTCTCTGACTGCGGGTGTTCGAGCGGGTCGCCGTAGACCTCGCTGGTGGACGCGATCAGAAAACGTGCGCGCTTGGCCTTCGCCAGCCCGAGCGTGTGGTGGGTGCCGTAGGAGCCGACCTTCAGCGTGTGCAGCGGCAGGCGCAGGTAGTCGATCGGCGAGGCCGGCGAGGCGAGGTGGTAGACGAAGTCGATCGGCTCCTGCACGAAGTACGGCTCGATGATGTCGACGCCGAGGTGCAGGAAGCGCTCGGGATCGCGGATGTGCTCGATGTTCGCGAGCGAGCCCGTCTCGAAATTGTCGACGCAGATCACCCGGTGCCCGCGTGCGAGCAGCTCATCGCACAGGTGCGATCCGAGGAAGCCGGCGCCGCCGGTGACCAGACAGGTGCTCATCGCAGCGAAGCTTAGTGATTCCCGCCTCTATGCTTCTCGTTGTATGGCCGCTACAGAGGAGCACCTGACAGTCGCGCCGATCGTTGGCGCAGAGGACCCCCGCCGGTTCACCGACTCCGGCATCGAGATCGCAGAGCTCTACACGCAGGAGGATCTCCCCGAGAACCTCGACCTCGGCGAGCCCGGCGAGTTCCCGTACACGCGCGGCGTCCACCGCGAGATGTATCGCAAGCAGACGTGGACGATGCGCCAGTACGCCGGCTACGCGTCGGCGAAGGAGTCGAACGAGCGCTACCGCTACCTGATCTCCAAGGGCTCGACGGGGCTGTCGATGGCCTTCGACCTGCCGACGCAGCTGGGTCTGGACTCCGACAACCCGCGCTGTCTCGGCGAGGTCGGTCGCACCGGTGTGGCGATCGACACGATCGACGACATGCGCACCGCCTTCGACGGCATCCCGCTCGATCAGGTGTCGACGTCGATGACGATCAACGCGCCCGCGGCGTGCCTGCTGCTGCTTTACGAGCTCGTCGGCGAGGAGCAGGGCGTCCCCAGCGAGAAGCTGCGCGGCACGACCCAGAACGACGTCCTCAAGGAGTACATCGCCCGCGGCAACTACATCTACCCGCCGGCGCCGACGATGCGCCTGACCACCGATCTGTTCCGCTACTGCCACGAACGCGTGCCGCGCTGGAACACGATCTCGATCTCCGGCTACCACTTCCGCGAGAAGGGCTGCTCGGCCGTCCAAGAGGTCGCGTT
Source organism: uncultured Solirubrobacteraceae bacterium (assembly GCA_963759265.1). Taxonomy (GTDB): domain Bacteria; phylum Actinomycetota; class Thermoleophilia; order Solirubrobacterales; family Solirubrobacteraceae; genus Palsa-744. Next base: position 1,275,674 of record CAVWYR010000001.1, on the reverse strand, counting down.
CACGCTGTCCTCGGGGATCGCCTACGTGCAGGCGGCGATCGACGCCGGCCTCGACGTCGATGACTTCGCGCCGCGCCTTGCGTTCTTCTTCAACGGACACAACAACGTCTTCCAGGAGGTCGCGAAGTTCCGCGCCGCGCGGCGGATGTGGGCGCACATCATGCGCGAGCGCTTCGGCGCGAACAACCCGAAGGCGACGATGCTGCGCTTTCACACGCAGACGGGCGGCGTCACGCTGACGGCGCAGCAGCCCGAGAACAACATCGTGCGCGTCGCGCTGCAGGGCTTCGCGGCGGTTTGCGGCGGTACCCAGTCGCTGCACACCAACGGCTTCGACGAGGCGCTCGCGCTGCCGACCGAGCGCGCCGCCAAAATTGCCCTTCGCACACAGCAGATCCTGGCGGACGAGTCGGGCGCGACAGACACCGTCGACCCGTTCGCCGGCTCCTATTTCGTCGAGGCTTTGACGGACGAGATCGAAGCGCGGGCGAACGAGCTGATCGAGAAGGTCGACGCGCTCGGTGGCTCGGTCAACGCGATCGAGTTCATAACCGGCGAGATAGACGAGTCCGCGTGGGGCTACCAGGAGCGCTACCGCATCGGGCAGGACAAGGTCGTCGGCGTCAACTCCTACAAGGAGGAGGAGATCGAGGTGCCCGACCTACTGCGCGTCGACCCCGAGTCCGAGCGCGAACAGCTCGAGCGCTTGAAGCAGTTCAAGAGCGAGCGCGACGGCGCGCTCGTCGAGCGGCGCCTGGAGGAGCTTCGCGCGGCGGCGCGCGGCAGCGAGAACCTCCTGCCTGCAATCCGCCAAGCGCTCAAGGACCGCTGCTCGCTCGGCGAGGCGTGCGGCGCGATGCAGGACGTCTTCGGCTCCTACAAACCGCGCTTCTGAGAGGCCGTACACCCGCCGCTAGCGCTAGGGTGCCTGCGTGCTGAGCGCCCCGGCCGCAACCTTCTACGAAGTCGTCCTCGCCGTCCACATCATGGCTGTGGTCGTCGCGTTCGGCGTGACGTTCGCCTACCCGATCATGTTCGCGGTCGCGGGCCGGCAGGACCCGCGCGGCCTGCCGCTGGTGCACCGCATCGAGTACACGATCGAGCGCATGCTGATCAACCCCGCTCTGGGGCTGGTGCTGATCGCCGGCATCTACCTCGCGAGCAAGGGCCACTACTGGAGCGACTTCTTCGTCCAGTGGGGGCTTGCGGCGGTCCTCGTGATCGGCGCGCTCGTGGGAGCCGTGCTCGTCCCGACGGCCAAACGTGCGGAGCAGATCGCCGCGCGTGACCTGGCGGCGAGCGGCGAGGGTGAGGCGCTCGAGCCGAGCGAGGAGTACCGCGCGCTCGTGCGGCGCTCGACGATCGTCGGCACGCTGCTGAGCGTGCTCGTGCTCGTCACGATCCTGTTCATGGCGCTGCACGTCGGAGCGTAGGCGCCGGACGCCTTCCCAGCGGTCGTTGGCCGATACCCTTGGGGCATGGACAACGACGGTTACCGAGTTGCTGTCGTCGGCGCGACCGGCCAGGTCGGCACGCTGATGCTGGAGCTGCTGCGCGAGCGCGAGTTCCCGGCCGCGGAGATCGTCGCGTTCGCGTCCGAGCGCTCGATCGGCAAGCAGCTCGAGCACGGGCTCGTCGTGCAGGGCCTCAGCGAGGAGTCGATCCAGGGCTTCGACCTCGCCCTCTTCTCCGCCGGGGGCTCGACCTCCGGGCAGTGGGCGCCGAGGTTCGTTCAGGCCGGCGCGACCGTCATCGACAACTCCTCGCGCTGGCGCATGCAGGCGGACGTCCCGTTGGTCGTCAGCGAGGTCAATCCGCAGGCCCTCGACTCCCACCGCGGCATCATCGCCAACCCCAACTGCTCGACGATGCAGATGGTCGTGGCGCTGGCGCCGCTTCAGGACGAGGCCGGCATCGAGCGACTCGTGGTCAGCACCTACCAGGCGGTGTCGGGGAGCGGCAAGCGCGCGGTCGATGAGCTGCTCGACCAATCCCACTCGCTCCTGCACGAGCGCGAGATCGAGCCGCCAGCCGCATATGCACACCAGATCGCATTCAACGCGCTGCCGCACGCCGGTTCGTTCGCAGACGGCGAGGATCACACGGACGAGGAGCGCAAGCTCATCAACGAGACGCGCAAGATCCTCGACGACCAGTCGATCGCGATCTCCGCCACGTGCGTGCGCGTGCCCGTCGTCAACGGCCACTCGGAGGCGGTCAACGTGCAGACGCGCGAGCAGCTCTCGCCCGAGCGCGCGCGCGAGCTGCTCGCCGCCGCGCCCGGCGTGATCGTGCTCGACGACCCCGCCGCGGCGCTGTATCCGCTCGCGATCGAGGCGAGCGGAAGGGACGAGGTGTTCGTCGGACGCATTCGCCGCGATCCCGGACATGAGCGCGCCCTGGACATGTGGATCGTCGCCGACAACCTGCGCAAGGGCGCCGCCACAAACGCGGTCCAGCTGGCCGAGCTCCTGCACGAGCGCGGCCTCGCAGGCGCCAAGGGCGCACCGTCGGCTGCATAGCTCCGCCCGCGGAAGGAGTCGCCGAGGAACACTCGAATGGGTGAGCGATGATCTCATCGGAGGTGCAGCGCACGCTCGTCAAGTCCCCGCCAGAGCTCTGGGCCGAGCTCAGCGACCCGGCCGCGCTCGCTCGACACCTCGGCGAGCTCGGCGAGATCCGCATCGTCCGCACCGAGCCTGAACGCAAGGTCGAGTGGGCCGCGCAGAACATCACCGGGACGGTCTCGATCCAGGCGTCCGGCTGGGGAACGAAGGTCACCCTCAGCGTCACCCAGGAGCTCGTCGAGCCTGCGGCCGAGCTGGAGGCAGAGGCCGATCCCGAGACGGAGCCGCCGCCCATGGCGGAATCCGCGGCGATCGGCCTTGAGCCTGAGGCCCTGACCATGCCTGAGGCCCTTGCCACGCCCGAGCCCGCGGCAATGCCCGAGCGCGCGGCCACGCCGCCGGCCCCGGCGACGCCCGACTCCCCGGCGATGCCCGAGACCCCGGCGATGCCCGAGACCCCGACGAGCACCGAGCTCCCGGCAAGCATGGGCTTCGAGGCCGAGCCGGTGTTCGAGGCCGAGCCGACGCCCGAACCCGAGCCGACGCCCGCGCCGCGTCGCGGCTTCTTCGCGCGGCTGTTCGGCCGCCGCCGCGACGAGTCGACCACCTCCGAGCACCGCGAAGCCATCGCCACCCCGCAGCCGCCGCCGCCAGCAGCCCGGCGGCTCGCGCCTGCGCCCGAAACAGCAGCAGCGCGCGCGGCAGCGCCCAGGTCTGGGGCCTCGGGCGCGTTTGCAGCCGTGCGCCAGGCACTCGCGCAGGAGACCATCGAGGCGACGAACCCCTTCGCTGCGAGCCACCCGGCGCCCCCGCCGTCGCCGCCAGAGAAGTCCGACGCGGGCGAGACGGGTGGCGGCGAGGAAGGCACCGATGTCAAGCAGGTCAGCGACATTGCGGCGGAGCTGATGGCGGCTGAGGAAGTCGCCGCAGAGGAAGTGACGGCCGTGCTCGCGGCGGTCCTGGACCGGTTGGGAGCGGCGCACCACCGGCCGTTCTCGCGCGCGTAGCCGTCCGCGGGAGACGAGCGCGGATAACATCCGCGCCCAATGGCAAGCAGCCCTCACAATCGAGCTTCGGATGCGGCGTTGCTCGCGGCGTCGCGCGGCGGCCACCGTAAAACCGCGCGCCAGAAGGCGCCGGAGACCTACGAGGAGAAGCTGGCGCAGCTGCAGGAGCTGCGCCTGGCGGCTCTGCACTCGGCTCCAGAGGCGGAGGAGAAGCAGCACGCGCGCGGCAAGTACACGGCACGCGAGCGCGTCGAGAAGCTGCTCGATCCCGGCTCCTTCGAGGAGCTCGACACGTTTGTGCGCCATCGCACATACGACTTCGACATGCAGAAGAACCGGCCGTGGGGCGACGCGGTGGTCACGGGCCACGGGACGATCGACGGGCGCCCGGTGTGCGTCTTCAGCCAGGACTTCACCGTGTTCGGCGGCTCGCTGGGCGAGGTGATGGGCGAAAAGATGTGCAAGGTGATGGACCTGGCGGCGAAGATCGGCTGCCCGATGATCGGCATCAACGACTCGGGCGGCGCGCGCATCCAGGAGGGTGTCGTGTCGCTGGGCTCATACGGCGACGTGTTTCTGCGCAACGTGCGCTGCTCGGGCGTGATACCCCAGATCAGCCTCGTGATGGGACCGTGCGCAGGCGGCGCGGTGTACTCGCCGGCGATCACCGACTTCATCTTCATGGTCAAGGAGACCTCGCACATGTTCATCACGGGGCCCGATGTGATCAAGACGGTCACCGGCGAGGAGGTCGGCTTCGAGGAGCTCGGCGGCGCGATGTCGCACAACAGCAAGTCCGGCGTCGCGCAGTTCGCGTCCGAGGACGAGGACGCGTGCCTCGAGGACTGCCGCTACCTGCTGAGCTTCCTGCCGCAGAACAACCTCCAAAGCACGCCGCGTGTGGAGCCGACGGATGACCCCGAGCGGATGGATCCCGAGCTCGACCACGTCGTCCCGGACAACCCGAACAAGCCGTATGACATGCGCGAGGTCGTCAAGCGGATCGTCGACGACGAGGAGTTCTTCGAGGTCCACGAGCACTATGCCAAGAACATCATCTGCGGCTTCTCGCGCATGGATGGCTACGCGATCGGCATCGTCGGCAACCAGCCGGCGCAGCTCGCCGGCGTGCTCGACATCGCCGCCTCGGAGAAGGCCGCGCGCTTCGTGCGCACGTGCGACGCGTTCAACATTCCGCTGCTGACCTTCTGCGACGTGCCGGGCTTCCTGCCTGGCACCGCCCAGGAGTGGGGTGGCATCATCCGTCATGGCGCCAAGCTGCTGTACGCGTTCGCCGAGGCCACGGTACCGAAGGTCACGATCATCACGCGCAAGGCATACGGCGGCGCCTACGACGTGATGTCCTCAAAGCACCTCGGCGCGGACTTCAACTTCGCGTGGCCGACGTCCGAGGTCGCCGTCATGGGACCCGAGGGCGCGGTCAACATCATCTACCGTCGCGACATCGCGGGCAGCCCGACTCCCGACGAGCGCCGCAAGAAGCTGATGGAGGACTACAAGGCGCGCTTCGCCAACCCCTACACCGCCGCCGAACGGGGCTACATCGACGACGTGATCGTGCCGCACGAGACGCGCCCGCGGCTGATTGGCGCACTTCAAATCCTGCAGAGCAAGCGCGAGCCCGGGCCCAAGCGCAAGCACGGCAACATCCCGCTGTGAAGCCTTTGATCGTGGGCGCCCCGTCCGCGTCACCTGAGGAAGCGGCGGCGATCGTGGCAGCGATCGAGCGGTTCGTGCGCGCGACCGCCGTGCCGAGGCGCGACCGCGCGGCGCCGGAGGATCATTGGCGACGGACGGCGATCCTGGAGGGGATCGCGCGCGAGCCTTCGGGCAATCTTCCCGAGCCCTGGATAAATACCTAAAAGCCGCTAGGCTTTAGGCCAATAGTCCCGTCCAGCCGGGTAGGAATCGTCGACAGCAATCCGGGGCACGGCGCCCGGACCAGGAGGTTTTTCGCCAATGGAGCCAGGTTCCATCTCAGCCCAACGCGGCACCCTCGCGGACCCAGAGGTCCTGCAGAACGTGCCCGGGCATGTGATCCCGATCCTCGCGCGCGAGTTCGACGACTTCAAGACAGAGGCAGGCAGGTTCCTGGCGGGAGACATTCCCGAGGACGAATTCATCAAGTTCCGCCTCAAGCAGGGCGTCTACGGGCAGCGCCAGCCGGACGTCCAGATGATCCGCGTGAAGCTCCCGTTCGGCGGGATCACGCCGGAGCAGATGGAGAAGTTCGCGGACGTGGTCGAGAAGTACGTGCCGCTGAACAAGGGCCACATCACCACGCGCCAGAACGTCCAGATGCACCACATCCCGCTGCCCGACGTCGAGAAGGCGATCCGCGAGCTCGGCGAGGCGGGGCTGTCGAGCCGTGAGGGCTGCGGCAACACGATGCGCAACGTGACCGCCGACCCGTGGGCGGGCGTCGCCAAGGACGAGCTGTTCGACCTCACGCCCTACGCCGGAGCGTACGTGCGCTACTTCGTGCGCCACCCGACCACGCAGGCGATGCCGCGCAAGGTCAAGACCGCCTTCGACGCCTCGTCCGCCGGCCGCGCGATCTCGGAGATCCACGACGTCGCCTTCCGCGCGCGCGTCAAGCAGGTCGACGGCAAGGAGGTGCGCGGCGTGCAGATGCTGGTCGGCGGCGGCACCTCGATCATGCCGCGCAAGGCCCAGGTCCTGTACGACTTCGTGACGCTCGATGACGGCGAGTACCTCAAGCGCACGGAGGCGGTGATGCGCATCTTCGACCGCCAGGAGTGGTTGCGCGCCAATCGCGCGCGCGCCCGCATCAAGGTGTTCGTGGACAAGTACGGCATCGACGAGCTGCGCCGCCAGGCCGATGAGGAGCTGCAGGGCGAGTGGGTGGCTGAACGCGACTTCTCGATCGAGCACCGCCTGTTCGCGCACGACGAGCGCGAGGACGCGCCGGCGCCGGCGCAGTCCTACGGCTCTCCCAACGGAGACGTCTCCGAGTTCGAGCGCTTCCGCGCGGCGAACGTCGCCGAGCAGCGCCAGGAGGGCTTCGTGACCGTCGAGGTGAAGATCACGCGCGGCGACCTCACGCCCGAGCAGTTCCGCGCGCTGGCGGCAATCATGCGCTCCTACGCGGGCGGCTACGCGCGCACGACCGTGCAGCAGAACCTGGTGCTGCGCTGGGTGCGCGAGGAGTGCGTGTACGACCTGTGGCGCGCGCTGTCAGAGCTCGGCTTCGGCAACGCCGGCTCCAGGCAGATCAACGATGTCGTCTCCTGCCCCGGTACCGACTCGTGCAAGCTGGGGATCACCAGCTCGATGGGCGTCAACGAGGCCGTGCAGGAGCGAATCGAAGCGCTGGGCATCAGCGACCCGCTGACGCGCCAGATCAACATCAAGATCAGCGGCTGCCCGAACGGCTGCGGTCAGCACCACGTCGGCAGCATCGGCTTCACGGGCGCGTCGATCAAAGTCGGCGAGCATACGATCCCCGCGTACATCCCCCACGTCGGCGGCTCCTTCGAAGGCGACGAGGTCAAGTTCGGGACGCGGCTGAAGCTGCGCCTGCCGTCAAAGCGCGTGCCCGAGGCGGTCGAGCGCTGGGTCCGCCACTACGAGGCCAACCGTCAGGACGGCGAGGAGTGGAGGGAGTTCGTCGAGCGCGTCGGCACGAGCGAGCTGGAGGCGCTGGTCAAGGATTTGTCGATGCCCGTGGACTTCTCGCTGGAGACGATGAATGAGTTCATCGACTGGAACAGGGACGTCCCCTTCGAAGTGATCCGGGGCGAGGGCGAGTGCGCGGTATGAGCTTTATAGAACTCAAGGCGACGAGGAAACGAGACGACCAGATCACATGCATCCACTAGACACCCATATTGAGGAGGCGACCTCCGTGTCCGACGCGGCGCTCAGCCTGACCCACACGTTGCGCGAGGCGGCGCGCCACGGCGAGCGGGCTGTGCTGCTGTGCTCGTTCCAGAAGGAGGAGTCGGTGCTGCTCGATGAGCTGCTGCGGCTCGACCAGGGAACGGCCGAGGCGGTGCGGATCGTGACGATCGACACCGGCGTGCTGTTCGAGCAGACGCTCGAGACCTGGCGCGCGTTCGAGGCACGCTACGGCGTGAAGATCGAGGTCCAGGACGCGAGCAACGCGGCGCAGCCGTGGAGCGGACCCGAGCACTGCTGCTCGGTGGCCAAGGTCGCGGCGCTCGAAGCGGCGCTGACCGGGGCCGAGGGCTGGATCACGGGCATTCGCCGCGAGCAGGGGCCTACCCGGGAGCACACACAGCTGATCGAACGCGACGAGCGGCGCGACCTGTGGAAGTACAACCCGCTCGCGCACTGGACCGACAAGGACCTGTGGCGCCGGATTCACGAGCGTGACCTCCCTTACAACCCGTTGCACGACCAGGGCTACGAGTCGATCGGTTGCGCCCCGTGCACGCAGCCGGGCGCCGGGCGCGAGGGTCGCTGGGCGGGCACCGACAAGACCGAGTGCGGATTGCACGTCGAGGTGATCGAGCCCCGATGAGCGTCGCGGCACGCCCCCAGCTCAGCCACCTGCGCGCGCTGGAGTCCGAGGCGATCCACGTGATGCGCGAGGTCGCCGCCGAATTCGAGAAACCGGTGCTGCTGTTCAGCGGCGGCAAGGACTCGATCGTGCTGCTGCGCCTGGCCGAGAAGGCCTTTCGCCCGGCGCCGTTTCCGTTTCCGCTGATGCACGTAGACACCGAGCACAACTTCCCCGAGGTGATCGAGTACCGCGACCGCCGCGTTGGCGAGCTGGGCGAGCGCCTGATCGTGGCGAGCGTGCAGGACTCGATCGACAAAGGTCGCGTCGTCGAGGAGACGGGGCCACGCGCTTCGCGCAACAAGCTGCAGACGGTGACGCTGCTGGACGCGATTTCAGAGCACGGCTTCGACGCGGCCTTTGGCGGGGCAAGGCGCGACGAGGAGCGCGCACGCGCAAAGGAGCGCGTGTTCTCCTTCCGCGACGACTTCGGCCAGTGGGACCCGAAGAACCAGCGCCCGGAGCTTTGGAACCTGTACAACGGCCGCATCAAAAAGGGCGAGCAGGTGCGCGTGTTCCCGCTGTCCAACTGGACCGAGCTGGACGTGTGGGAGTACATCGACCAGGAGCAGCTCGAGGTCCCATCGATCTACTTCGCTCACGAGCGTCCCGTGTTCGAGCGCGACGACATGCTGTACGCGTGGCGCGAGGGAACCGAGCTGATCGAGGGCGAGGAGGTCTTCACGGAGACCGTGCGCTACCGCACCGTGGGCGACATGAGCTGCACCGGCGGAGTGCGCTCCCAGGCGGGCACGCTCGAGGAGGTGGTGCTGGAGATCGCTGCGACGCGCATCACCGAGCGCGGCGAGACACGCGCGGATGACCGCGTATCGGAGGCAGCGATGGAGGACCGCAAGAAGGCCGGCTACTTCTAGTGCGGGAGGACGCCTTTGATGAGGGCGCGCTCCGCGCGCCTGGAGGCGTTCGCAGTTCTCTGATGAGGGCGCGATGACCCTGGACCTATTGCGGTTCACGACGGCCGGCTCTGTCGACGACGGCAAGAGCACGCTGATCGGGCGCCTGCTGTACGACTCCAAGCAGGTGTTCGAGGACCAGCTGGCCCACGTTGCCGACGCCAGCGAGCGCCGTGGCGGCGAGGGGACACTCGATCTGGCGCTGCTCACCGACGGCCTGCGGGCCGAGCGCGAGCAGGGGATCACGATCGACGTCGCCTATCGCTACTTCGCGACCGCACGGCGACGCTTCATCATCGCCGACTGCCCCGGGCACCGCCAGTACACGCGCAACATGGTCACGGGCGCCTCCACGGCGGACGTCGCAGTGGTGCTGATCGACGCGCGCAGGGGCGTGCTCGAGCAGTCCAAGCGCCACGCGTTCCTGAGCGCGCTGCTCGGCATCCCGCAGATGGTCGTGGCGATCAACAAGATGGACCTGGTCGACTACTCCCAGGCGCGCTACGAGGAGCTGATCGAGGAGTTCGAGGAGTTCGCGCGCAAGCTGCGCGGCGGCAAGAACCCCAGGCGCATCGAGACGGCCTACATGCCGATGTCGGCGCTCAACGGCGACAACGTGGTCGAGCGCTCGGCGGCGATGCCCTGGTACGAGGGCCCGCCCCTGCTGGAGCTGCTCGAGCAGGTGGAGGTGGCCTACGACCATCCCGACGATCGGCCTGCGCGATTCCCGGTGCAGTGGGTGATCCGCCCCGCCAACGGGGTGGACGACTACCGTGGCTACTCCGGCCAGCTGGCCAGCGGCGCGCTGCGGCGCGGCGACGAGGTGGCGGTACTGCCCACGGGAGGACGAACACGGATCGCGGCAATCGACACCTTCGACGGGGAGCTGGAGGAGGCGATGGCGCCGATGTCGCTGACGCTGCGCCTGGAGGACGAGCTCGATATCTCACGCGGGACGCTGCTCTGCCATCCCGATGAGGCGCCGGTGGTCGCCCGCGAGCTCGAAGCCGACATCTGCTGGATGACCGACGAGCCGCTGCGGCCGGGCTCGCGCTACCAGCTCAAGCAGACCTCGCGTAGCGCGCTGGCGCTCGTCGACGCGATCGAGGACCTCGTGGACGTGCACACGCTCGAGCGCGTGCACGCCTCCGCGACGGACGGGTTGGCGCTGAACGACATCGGCCGCGTGCACCTGCGCACGAGCGTGCCGCTCGTGTTCGACCCGTACGTCAGCAACCGCCGCACAGGCAGCTTCATCCTGATCGACGAGTCCAGCAACGGGACCGTTGGAGCAGGGATGATCGTGTCCGCCGCCGCCTGAGCATCCCAGCCAGGCGGGCCTCATGGCCGCCTCTTGAATAAGCTGTCCAGCCAATGTTCTCCAAGGTCCTCATAGCCAACCGCGGCGAGATCGCCGTCCGCATCGTGCGCGCGCTCGAGGAGCTGGGCGTGGCGAGCGTCGCCGTCTACTCAGAGCTCGACCGCGATGCACCGCACGTGAAGCGCGCCAACGAGGCCTACAACCTCGGCGATGGCCCCGCCGCGGATAACTACCTGAGCATCGAGAAGATCCTCGACGCGGCTGCGCGCGCGGGCGCCGAGGCGATCCATCCGGGCTACGGCTTCCTCGCCGAGAATGCCCCCTTCGCGCAGGCCTGCGAGGACGCTGGCGTGGTCTTCATCGGACCGCCCGCCTCGGCGATCGAGGCGATGGGATCGAAGACGCGCGCACGAGAGCTGATGCAGGCCGCCGGCGTGCCGATCGTGCCCGGCACGACGCAGCCTGTCGAGACCGTTGCCGACGCGCTGCGCATCGCCAAGAACGAGGTCGGCTTTCCTGTCGCGGTGAAGGCCGCCGGCGGCGGCGGCGGCAAGGGCTTTCGCGTGGCCCTCACCGAGGAGGAGCTCGAGGGCGCGTTCGAGGGCTCCAGTCGCGAAGGCGAGAAGTTCTTCTCGGACCCCACGGTCTACCTGGAGCGCTACCTCCACGACCCCCGCCACGTCGAGGTGCAGGTGCTCGCCGACCGACACGGCAACGTGATCCACCTCGGCGAGCGCGACTGCTCGATCCAGCGCCGCCACCAGAAGGTGATCGAGGAGTCCCCCGCGCCCGAATGGGTCGTCGACCCGCAGATGCGCGAGCGCATCGGGCAGATCGGCGTGGATGCCGCCAAGGCCGTCGACTACGTGGGTGCGGGCACGATCGAGGGCCTGTTCTCGGCCGGCGAGGGCGGGGAGCCCGAGTATTTCTTCCTGGAGATGAACACGCGCGTGCAGGTCGAGCACTGCGTCACCGAGATGACCACCGGCATCGACATCGTCAAGGAGGGCATCAAAGCGGCCGCCGGAGAGGAACTCGCATACGCGCAGGAGGACGTTGAGCTGCGCGGCCACGCGATCGAGTGCCGCATCAACGCCGAGGACGCCTCCAAGAACTTCGCCCCCGCCCCCGGCAGGATCGGCGTCTACCGCGAGCCCCGAGGCCCCGGCGTGCGCGTCGACTCCGGCGTCGAGGAAGGCGGCGAAGTCTCACCCATGTACGACCCCATGGTCGCCAAGCTGATCGTGTGGGACGCCGACCGCGAGCAGGCCACCAAGCGCATGCTGCGCGCGCTCGGCGAATACGAGATCGGCGAGCTGAAGACGCTGATCCCCTTCCACCAGGCACTGCTGGCCACCGAGCAGTGGGCCAAGGGCGAGACCTGCCGGGATCTGCTCGAGGACAAGCAGTGGCTGAAGACGCTCGCCTTTCCGGCGCCTGCCCCGCCGGCGAACGACGATGCGCAGGAGGCCGAGAGAGTCGAGCAAACGTATGCCGTGGAGGTCTCCGGCAGGCGCTTTGACGTGCGCGTCCTCGGGCCCGCGTCCGCCGGTGGCGGTGGCGCGGATGCCGCCGCGATGAACGGCGGCGGCACGGCGGCGGCGCGCAAGGCGCCGAAGCGTGGCACCGATCGAAGATCGGCCAGCAAGTCCACCAGCGCCGGCGGTCCCGACATGTTGCCCTCGCCGCTGCAGGGCAACATGTGGAAGGTGCTCGTGAAGCAGGGCGACACCGTCCAGGAGGGCCAGCTGCTGTGCATCATCGAGGCGATGAAGATGGAGAACGAGATCACCGCACACAAGGCCGGCACGATCGTCGAGCTGCCGATCAGCGAGGGGGCGGCGATTCAGGCAGGCGCGCCGATCGCGACGATCGTGAGCGCCGACGACGGCGACACGGGCTGAGGCCGCGATCGACCGCGCCCCGAGCGCGGCTCATCACGCGAGCGCCGCGACGACCACACGCTCGTGCTCGCGCAGCCATGTATGGATGTCCTCGAGTATCTCGGGCGCTCCACGTCGCGGGGTCCACTGGATCAAGCGGGTGAGCTCGCGGCAGTCGGAGATGTAGACGGGAACATCACCCGGGCGTGTCTGCGGGTCCGCCCCGATCGCGAGGTGGTTGCCGGTGATCTGCGCGCACAGCGCGGAGGTCTCGCGCAACGAAAGGCTGACCTCGACGCCGCCTCCGACGTTGACCACCGCACCGGCCCAGTGCGCGGGGCGTTCGAGCTGATCCTCGACCAGTTCGGCCAGGTCCTCGACGTGCAGGACGTCGCGCACCTGCTTACCGCTGCCGCCGAAGCCGATATAGGAGAGCGGTCGCTTGAGGTGGTGGGCGAGCATCCAGTGGGTAAACACGCCCTGGTCGACCTTACCCATCTGCCACGGCCCGGCGATCACCCCGCAGCGGTTCACTACGGTCGCGAGACCAAAGCTCTCGGCATACTCCGCAAGCAACAGCTCGGCCGCGAGCTTGCTCGCGCCGTAGAGCGTGCGCGCGCCGTCCATCGGGAAGCTCTCGGCTACGCCCTGCTCCGACGCTCCGGCCAGCGGCTGCTCGGCACAGAGCTCGAAGCGCGTATCGGTCTCATAGAGGGCCAGCGCCCGCAGCAAGCGGACGGGATAGACGCGACTGGTCGAGAGGAACACCACCTGGGCTCCGTAGCGGACGGCCTGCTCCAGACAGTGGTAGGCGCCGAGCAGATTGGTGCGGACGAGAAAGCCAGTGGCACCGTCCGCGCCTGCCATCACTGATGGCTCCGCCGAGCACTCCACGAGCGCGTCGAACGCGCCGACGGCGCGCAGATCATCGGGCTCGCGCACGTCGCCGTGCACGAAGCGCACCATGCCCTCGCGCAAGCGTGGGAGGTTCAGCTCTGAGCCGCGCCGGTGCAGGTTGTCGAGTGCGATCACCTCCCAATCCGGATGGCGCGCGGCGAGCGCGAGCGCGATATTCGCGCCGATGAAGCCTGCGCCCCCCGTGATCAGAACCGTGCGCGCAGCCATCGGTGTACTCGTCGCATCCGTCCGCGATCGCTCAGCTGACGACCGCGTCGCGCTCCGCGCTCCAGCGCTCGACGTTGTGGTCGTATATCTCCTGCAGGACCGCGGGAACGTCCGTCGTCAACCGCCACTGCGGATAGTCGTGCTTGAAGCTCTTCAGATCGCTGATCCACCAGCGATGGTCGCCGATCCGCGCCTGCGACGAGTAGGAGCAGTCGAGCTCGTTGCCGGAGATCCCCTGACACAGCGCGATTGCCTCGAGCATCGAGACGTTGCTCTCGCGACCGCCGCCGAGGTTGTAGACCGCTGCCGGGCGTGGATCTCTATGGAAGGCGTGGAACGCCCGCACGACATCGCACGCGTGAATGTTGTCGCGCACCTGCTTGCCGTCGTAACCGAACACGGTGTACTGCTTGCCGGTCACCGTGCACTTCATGAGGTAGGAGAGAAAGCCGTGCAGTTGCGTGCCGGCGTGTTGAGGGCCGGTCAGGCAGCCGCCGCGAAAGCACACGGTGGGCATGTCGAAATAGCGACCGTACTCCTGCACGAGCAGGTCCGCCGCGGCCTTGCTGACGCCGAACAGGCTGTGCGTGCAGAGGTCGATCGACATCGCGAGGTCGATGCCGCCGTACCAGCGATGCCCTTCGGGCAACTCCAGGCGCGTGTCGAGCTCCACCAGCGGCAGACGATTGGGAGCGTCGCCATACACCTTGTTGGTCGAGGTGAACACGAATGTCGCGTCCGGCGCATGGCAGCGCGCGGCCTCGAGCAGGTTGAGTGTGCCGTTAGCGTTGACAGTGAAGTCGGTGTGAGGCTCTGAGGCAGCCCAGTCGTGCGAGGGCTGAGCGGCGGTGTGGATAATCAGCTCGACTCTCGGGGCGTGCTCGGCGAGTGTCCTCGAAAGCGCCTCGCCGTCGCGAATGTCGAGTCGCAGCGGCCTGAAGGCGCCGTCGAGCTCTGCCGCCAGGCGCTCGGTGTTGCGCGCCGTCGAGGCGTCGGGGCCGAAGAAGTACGCACGCATATCGTTGTCGATACCGACCACGTCGAAGCCGTGCGCAGCGAAGTAGCGCACGGCCTCCGACCCGATCAGGCCGCCCGAGCCGGTGACGATCGCGACCGGCGTGCTCACTCCACCACTCCTGCGAACGTCGCCGGCTTGTCCGCCAGCCCGGATCCGCTCGCCCGCCGCAGGCTCCCGAGCGAGGCGAGCCCACCGTAGCGGACGATCACGAGCACGAACCCTACGAGCGTGATCGGCACGAAGATGATCAGTCGCACGAGCAGCCCGAAGGCGACAGCACGCCCACCGTGCACGTGCAGCGCGCGCAGGCCGAGCTGGATCGCGGCGTCATAGGTACCGGCATACCCCGGAGCGGCTGGGATCGTCGCCACGAGACTCGACAGCACCACCAGGAAGCACGCCTGCGGCAAGCTGATGTGCAGCTGTAGCGCGCGACCGACCAGCCAGTAGATGATCCCCTCGCCGCTCCACACGACCGCGGTCAGCAAAGCGAGCACCACGCCGCCGGCGCTCAACAGGTTGCGACTCGCGAGCGTCAGCGACGCCACGCGAGCACTCATACCGCGCAGGCGCCCGGAGCGGCTCAGCCGCCAGCCAACCACCAACGCGACGCTCCCCACGATCAGCAGGAGCGCGGCGGAGAGGCTGAGCTCGGAGAGGTTCGCGACGCCGGTCGCGGTGACGAACGCTAGTGTCAGCAGCATCGCCAGCAGCGCCAGCACGTCGAGCAGGCGTTCGGCGATGATCGTGCCAAGGATCGCAACGCGCGAGCTTCCAGTCCGCTTGGCGAGTAGCAGGACTCGCAACAGTTCGCCGCCGCGCACCGGGAGCACGGTGTTGCCCATGTACCCGACGATGATCAGCGCCTGCGCGTCGGCCATGCTCGCCGGGACGCCTGCTCCACGGAGGATCGCGTGCCAGCGCACGCCTCGCACCGCGGTGACACCGCAGTAGACGAGCAGTGCGACCGCGAGCGCCAACAGTCCGGAGGCGTCGCTCGGCAGCTGTGGCGCCGGCTGGTGCACCGCCCACCACACGACTGCGCTGAGCGAGACCGCTGAGAGAACCGGTCCGGCCAGACGTCGCGCCGTTTGCCCGCGTGCCGCGGATCCCGTCGCCGCCGCGGTCATCCTGACACCGGCCGGTTCCTCGCCGCGGCTTTCCTGTTCGTCGCCGCCGCTTGACGGCTGTGCGACGCGTCCGCTCGCGTCTCGCTCAGCAACGGGACCTTCGCGCCCGCGTGCACCCGCAGCCTGGCGGCGACCGGGATGTCTGGCCGCCGGTAGTCCCCGTGACTCAGATGGTGCTCCAAAAACACATACAGGACGATGAACATGTAGCGGCTTCCCATCTCCTGCAGCCTGAGCTTCGAGACGCCCTCCCTTCGATTCGTCCACGTTATGGGAATCACCTGGAAGCTATGACCGCGCGTCACTGCCTTGAGCGGCATCTCAACTGTGAGATTGAAATGATTGGACAGCAGCGGGCAGATGTTGTCGATCACCTCGCGACGATACGCCTTGAAGGCGTTCGTCGTGTCGTTATAGCCGTGACGAAACATCGTCCGGATGGCGAGGTTCGCGATGCGGTTGATGATCAGCTTCGGCAGCGGATAGCCAATCGTCCGTCCGCCCTTGACGAAGCGCGATCCGAAAGCGCAGTCGAACCCATCCATCAACACCTTGTGATATCGGACAACGTCGGATGGTGAATCCGAGCTGTCCGCCATGAATATCACGACTGCATCACCTGTGTAGTGATCCAAGCCGGAACGAATTGCATGACCAAACCCCGGAGGCAAATGTGAAGGCACACACCTGACGGACGGGTTGCGCGTCGAGACCTCGTCTACCACCGTGGCCGTGCTGTCTAAGCTCGCATCGTCGATCACGAGTATCTCGTGCGGTATGCGCTCGGCTGTCAACGTGCTCGCCAGCGCCGTCACCGTCCCGCCAATCGACGCCTCCTCGTTGTGCGCGGGAACGAGAACGGAAAGCCGCAGCTGAGCACGCCGGGACGCCACCAATCCCGACTGCGGCTCCTCATCCCGCGTGCGCCTGGACACCGTCATGGCTGTAGCCGGCTAAGGCTCAAGATGCACCGCATCGAGGTCGACCGTCGAGCCGCTCGTCGCCACGACCGCGAACGGCGCATTCGCGACTGGCGCCGTGAGCGCCGCCGCGCCCGGGCCGCCGGCAATGGGAGCGCCGAGCTGACCGCGCGTCGGTATCACGCTGAGCCGTACCCCTCGCCGCCCACCCGGCAATGTCACCGTGGAGAGGGTCCTGCTCCCGAGCGGCTTGCCGGCAAGATAGGTGGAGACGGTGACACCGTGCGATTTTCCTGCTGCGGCCACACGTGCGGTCCAGTCGGCGCCACGGCCACCTTTGACCGTTAGATTCACCTGTGCGCCGGGACGACCTTCAAGGCTGACGGCCACTGCACCCGACAAGCGCACGGGTCGTGTAGTCACCACTTCACTGAGCGGAACGGGTGCTCGCACCAGCTGGAGATGGTTGGCTGAGAAGGAGCACCAGAAGCCGCCACCGTGATGAATCCTAAAGCTCACACCGCCGGCGACGAACGGCCCAAAGCAGTGCCGCATCCACGCTGCGCGTTCGGGGCCGGGGCGCCGCCCCAGGATCCCTTCCGGCAACCCTGGCTCCACCCCGTAGCGAGCCACTATCACTTCGTCGAGCTTCCACAGGTAGTTTTCCTCCCACTTGCCGTTTGCCGACGAGTAATCGTCTCCTTCGAGGGAGAAGAGCGCTACGCCTTCAAATCTGCGATCGAGCAGTGCGTGCACGAGGTACAGCGGCTGGGTGCCACCTGCGAGCAGATCGGCAAAGTTGTAGTAGTTCGGGTAAAGCGGCCCACCTTGAGGGACGTTCAGATCGGAGAAGAGCGGCGTGTAGAGCGTGTGATCGCCGGCCCACAAACGCAGTTCGGCCGGAATCGCCGGCCACTGGACCGCTTCCTCGAGGTTGCGGACATTGACCCCCGTGCTTGCTGCCACTTCGTCGATCGGCCCGAGTTGCAGCAGCACGAACAGGAGCGCTACGCATGCGCCCGATGCCGCGGCGGTCCCGGCGTAGCGCTGTCCCGCCCGCCAGCCCAGCGCCGCGAGCAGACCCAGCGCCCAGACGACCCCGATCATCTGGTTGGTTTCCGTGCCCTGCTTGCGCATGAAGTACGCGGCCAAGGCGAACCCAAACACGATGTAGATCCCCAGCAGCAGTGTGCGCCTGCCCGTAGGGTCCTCCGCGACGAGAAGCGCTCGCAGGCGCTCGGTCGGCGCGCGTGCGCGCGATCGCGTCGCACGGTGGCGCACCGCGCGCACGACGCTGGCCAGCCAAGCGACCCCGACGAACGCGATCGCCAGTGCACTGCTCTGCAGTCCTTTTGTAATATTTTCACCATAGGTGAACTCATCCCATTGGTGTGTAGCGAGTTCAAAATTGATGTAGAACTCCCAACCGTGAGTCAAGAGATTGAGCACAAGCAGAATCACGAGGTTCGTGCCGCAGAGCACCGCGACAAACAACAGGGCCGCCCTGCGGTTCAGCGCCGAGACGGCAGCGAGAGCGAGCACCCAAGCAAATGCCGGGGCGACCACGCTGACGGTGGTCTGCTTGGTCCAAAGCGCGGCCGACAGGAGCAGGGCAGCCACGACTACACGCCGTCGTGAGGGCATCGGACCGAGGTCGGCGACGGCGATCAGCCCGAAAAGGGCGAACGCCCAGGCCACCTGATCTGCGCGCGCTTCGTCGAGCGCGGGAAGTCCTACGTTCGCGACGCACCAGTATGCGAGGCCGCCGATCCCGATGGCTCCGAGCATGCAGACTACCCTCGGCGCCGGACCACCCCGGCGGTATGCCATCCGCGCGGCGAGAGCCGCCAGCGACGTGCTCGCACCGATCACCATCACCAGCGGCCAGCCGTTCCAGAGATAGAGACGATCAAACAGGCTGGCGATCGCTGGGAACAGCGGTGTGTAGATCTGGCCCGTGTATCCATGCGCCGGGTTTTGATAGAGCGTATGACCGAGGTACAGCTGCTCCGCGTCGTTGTTGACCGTCGTCGCCCAGCCGAGGTTGGGGTAACGCACGCCTAGCAGCCTGATGAGCGACACCGCGATACCCAACAGGACCGGAGCGCCAAACAGCAGCGGCGCGAGGCTCAACGGTGAACCGGCGATGCGCATCCGCGCGGTCCTGCCGGCGACCCGATGACGCCCGCCGGCAGACCGCCGTCTGGGCATTGAGGATGCGGACATCATGCTCCGCGGCATGCTCGCACGCAAGGGCGTTTTTGAGCGATCGTCAGCGAAGGGGACTACGGTTTTCGTGACACTGAGCGCAGTTACCAGCCGCTGAGGTGACTGAGAGTGTCTCTCACCTCGACGTTGCGCTCAGGACGTTGGCCGCGTGCACACTGCGGCTGCTAATGCTCCTGCGGCCGGCAGGAAGCTCAGCGCTCTCACCGCGCTCGCGCAGCGAACGAAGGTAATCCCGGTCCTCAGCCAGGACATCGAGAGCGCGATCACTGCTCAACACCGGGCCGTGGCCAGGGACTACGTGCTCTGCCCCCACCACGAACGGATGCAGCCTTTCGAGCGTCGCCAGATAGGACTGGAGGGCGCCGCCGCCCGCGTGCAGCATCGGGATCTCGAGCGTCGAGAGATAGTCGCCGAGTACGAGCACCCCCGCCCACCCAATCCAGACGACCATGCCGTCCACAGTATGACCGTCGGCCGCGTGCAGCTCGAGATCGAGCTCACCGACCTGACAGCGACCTGGCACCGGCAGCCCCTGCACCGAGCCCAGCGCCAGAGGCCGCGCACGCTCTATGTACAGATCCTCGTCGAACGATCGCAGCTCACGCTGGGCGGCGCCTGGCTCGGCGGACAGGCGTTCGGCTGTGCTCTGTGCGCAGCCCAGCGTAATCCCGGGAAACGCAAGACGCCCGAGGAGGTGGTCCCAGTCCCCATGCGTCGCCAGCAGCCCGCTGGGGGCCGGAAAACGCGCTCGCTCGATCAGCGAGGGAAGCGCATCGAGCTCCTCGGGGAGCACCGGCGAGTCGATCACGAACGTCTCATCTGGCCGGCGCGACGCACCGGCCCGCTCGGACTCGCTTGAGCCCGCCTCCTCACCGCCGCCCCTCACGATCACGCAGTTGACCTGCAGCAGCGCGCTCGTTACGAGGAGCACGTCGCGATGCAGCGAGACGGCTCGCACGCCCGCGGAGGCTAGGTGGCGCCGAGAAGCTTGGCGGCCTCTTTGAGGTTGGGAACCTCGGCCGTCGGCTTCTTCTGGGAGGAGTCGAGGGTCTCCTTGTTGCGGTTGACCCAGATGACGGGCACACGCTGTTTGACGCACGGAACCACGTCGTGGTAGTGGCTGGCTGCCACGTGCACCCAACCGCGCTTGCCGCCCATGCGCCGTGCGCACTCGGTGAAGTGCGGGAGTTCCGGCTTGTAGGAGCGCACCTGCTGGGCGGTCACGACGAGGTCGAAGTCGATCGCAATATGGCGGCGGGTCTGACCCAGCAGCTTGTCGTCGATGTTCGACAGCAGGCCCAGCTTGTATTTCTTGGCGAGCTTCTGCAGCTGGGGGGCGGTCTCCTTGAACGGCTGCCAGCGCTGGACGGAGTCGGGCAGGAAGCCCGAGCGCGAGGGCTCAAGGGCCCAGTCCAGACGTTTGGCGATCTCGATCGCCGTACGTCGCAGGACCTCCGCGTAGAGCTCGTAGGAGCCACCCTCGATCTCGCGCGAGATCTCGTGGAACATCGGCAGCAGCACCGCGCGGTCGATCTCAACACCGTCGCGGGCCGCCTCCTTGGCGAACGCGTCGTAGATACCGCTCTCCCAATCGATCAGCGTGCCATACACGTCGAAAGTGACAAAGGTGATGTTCTTGGGGATGGGCATCGCGCGGCATTATGCCCTGAGTTGCCTCCCCGACGCGGTGCGCCGCCCTTCGCCGGCTGGCTGTTGCACGCGATCGCCCATCTTGCGTTAGAGTCCCGCGCCGCTAATGGACCTCTTGGAGTATCAGGGCAAGCAGCTGTTTGCCCGTCACGGATTGAGGGTTTCTCAGGGCTCGGCGGTCACCACGGTCGAGGACGCCGTGGCGGCGGCCGCCGAGGTGGGCTACCCGGTCGTGGTCAAGGCACAGGTCCTGATCGGCGGCCGTGGCAAGGCCGGTGGCGTCAAGCTCGCCGCCGGCGAGAGCGAGTTGCGCGAGCACACCGGCAACATCCTCGGCATGGACATCAAGGGACACATCGTCCGCAAAGTCTGGATCGAGCACGCCTCGGACATCGCCTCCGAGTACTACGCCTCGGTGCTGCTCGATCGCTCCGCCAAGCAGCCGCTGGTGATGTTCAGTACCGAGGGGGGCGTAGACATCGAAGAGGTCGCCGAGAAGACGCCTGAGAAGCTGATCCGCCGGCACGTTGACGCGCTCACGGGCCTCTCGCAGGGGGAGGCGATCGACATTGCTACCAAAGGCGGCGCCGAGACCGACGTGATCGACGGCGTCGCTGACGCACTTGTGGCGCTTTATGAGGTGTGGCTCCAGGAGGACGCTACGCTCGCGGAGATCAACCCGCTGATCGTGACGCCGGAGAGGGAAGTCAAGGCGCTCGACTCCAAGGTCTCGCTGGATGGCAACGCGCTCTACCGCCATCCCGAGAACCAGGGGCTGTCCGACAGCGAGAACGAAGACCCGATCGAGCGCCGCGCCAAGGAAGAGGGCGTCCAGTACGTCAAGCTCGACGGCGACATTGGCATCCTCGGCAACGGCGCCGGGCTGGTCATGTCCACGCTCGACGTCGTCGCCCAGGCGGGCGGCTCGCCGGCGAACTTCCTCGACGCCGGCGGCGGCTCGAACGCGGAGAAGATCAAGCAGGCTGTCGAGCTGCTGCTCGCCAACGACGCCGTCAAGGCAGTGCTGTTCAACATCTTCGGTGGCATCACCCGCTGTGACGAGGTCGCCACGGGGCTGATCGCCGCGTTCGAGGACATAAACCCGTCGGTCCCGTTCGTCGTGCGCCTCGATGGCACCAACGACGTCGAGGGGCGGCGCCTGCTGCAGGAGGCGGCACTGCCCAACGTGCACGCCGCCAAGACGATGAACGAGGCGGCAGAGATGGTCGTCGCGCTGGCCGCCGGCAAGAGTGTTGGAGCGAGCGCCTGATGCGTGAGGCGATCCGTTAGATGGCGGTCCTGGTAGACGAGAGCACGCGGTTGTGCGTCGCTGGTATCACCGGCCGCGAGGGCACCTTCCACACACTCAACAATCGCAAATACGGCACGAACGTCGTCGGCGGCGTCACACCAGGCAAGGGCGGACAGGACGTCGAGGGCATCCCGGTGTTCGACAGCTGGGAGCAGGCGATGGCGGGGGCCCAGCCGAACACGGCGATGATCTTCGTGCCACCGCGCTTCGCTGCCGACTCGATCCTCGAGGCCGCCACAGCGGGCGTCGAGCTCGTGATCGCGATCACCGAGGGCATCCCCGCACACGATGAGTTGCGCGTCTACAACACGCTCGAGCGCGACCATCCGAGAACGCGGCTGATCGGGCCCAACTGCCCGGGCATCCTCTCTCCCGGCAAGGCCAACGTGGGGATCATCCCCGCTTCGTTCTTCAGGGCCGGCAACGTCGGCGTGGTGTCGCGCTCGGGCACGCTGACCTACCAGATCGGCAACGAGATCGCCCAGGCCGGCTTCGGCTGCAGCTCGATCGTAGGCATCGGCGGCGACCCCGTCCCTGGCTCATCGTTCATAGACGTGCTCGGGCTGTTCGAGGCCGACCCGGAGACCGAGCTGGTGGTGCTCTCCGGCGAGATCGGCGGCTCGGCCGAGGAGGAGGCCGCGGAGTACATCGCCGAGCACATGCAGAAGCCGGTCGTCGCCTACATCGCGGGGTTCACAGCACCTGCCGGCAAGCAGATGGGCCACGCCGGCGCGATCGTCTCGGGCAGCGCGGGCACGGCCGCCGCCAAGGCGCAGGCGCTCGAAGCGAACGGCGTACGCGTGGGGCGCACCCCTACCGAGACCGCCAGCATCGCCGTGGAGGTTCTCGGCGGCGCCTCGCTCCCCGCCTCCTGATCCCAGCCGACTGCGCCCGATGCCGGCCGCTACGCTACGCCCTCGTGGATCAGGAGGTGGCAAGAACTCTGCAGGAGCTGGAGCGAAAGCTCATCGAGCTGGAGCGTACTCTGCACACGATGAGCGCCGAGCGGACGCCAGGCGAGGATGACGGCGAGCCCGCTCTGCCGGCCGGCGTCACTGCGTCCATACCGTCCACGCCAGCGCAGACCCCAGCCCCTACGCCAAGCTCAGGCTGGAGTAGGATCGTGGACGAAACGATCGAGCAGCGCCGGCCTTCCTCGCCACCGTCCCCCGGAGCCGCACCTTCCCGCGCGCCGCAGCCACCCCGCGCAGCGCAGCCCCCGAGCCCGGCTGAGCTGCTGCGCTTCCGCGATCGCCTGGAGCGCGCCGCGCGGGATTTGACCCAGGACTACGACGAGCTGCTCGGACGCCTAAGCTACGCCACGATGTCAACCGCTGTGCCAAAGACGACCGGTCCCACGATCTCCTTCGCGCGCGGCGCCCCGTCGCTCGACATCGTCGACGTGGACGGGCTGCGCGACGCTGCCGTGCGCGCGTTCGAGAGCGACCCTGCGGGCACGACCGCTTACGGCACCTCGGTCGGCTATCCGCGGCTTCGTAGCTGGATCGCCGACCGCCACGGCGTGGAGCCGGAGCGCGTGCTGGTCACCAACGGGTCGATGCAGGCTGACGCGTTCCTGTTCGAGCAGATCGTGCGCTCGGGCGATGAGGTGATCGTCGAGCGCCCGACGTACGACCGCACGCTGTTGTCGCTGCGCGGGCGCGGCGCGCGCGTGCACGCCGTTGAGCTGCAGCCGGACGGCATCGACACGGACGCGCTCGCCGAGCTGCTGAGCGCGGGTCCGAACGCGGCCCAGCCGACGCTCGCGCACATCATTCCCAACTTCCAGAACCCCGCCGGCTACACGCTCTCCTACGAGAAGCGCCGCCGGCTGCTGGAGCTCGCGGCCGACCACGGCTTCATGGTGTTCGAGGACGACCCGTACGTGGAGCTGCGCTTCAGTGGCGAGACGCTGCCGACGATGCTCTCGATGGACCCCGAACGCGTCGTGTACGCGTCGTCGTTCTCGAAGACCGTCTGCCCGGGCATCCGTGTCGGCTATCTCGTCGGCCCGCCCGACCTGATTGCGGCGATCTCCCAGCTAGCGACGAACACGTACATCTCGCCGAACATGGTTTCCCAGTCGATCGTGTATGAGTTCTGCGCCTCGGGTGCGATCGAGCGTTCGATCGAGACCGTCAAGGTCGC
This sequence comes from uncultured Solirubrobacteraceae bacterium, assembly GCA_963759265.1. GTDB lineage: Bacteria > Actinomycetota > Thermoleophilia > Solirubrobacterales > Solirubrobacteraceae > Palsa-744. The sequence goes on along the minus strand of CAVWYR010000001.1, from coordinate 1,251,883 downwards.
TCTCGCGGAGCGCGCTCAGACGCTCGCGAACGCGCTGCGCAGCGAGCTCTCAGACGCCCAGTTCGTGGCGCCGCAGGGCGGCTACTTCATGTGGGTGACGCTGCCCGAGGGTACCGACGTGCACGCGCTCTACCAGGCGGCAGCCGATCGCGGAGTCGCATTCGTGAAGGGCACCGACTTCCTGCTGGAGGGCGGCGAGAACACGCTGCGTCTGGCCTACTCCGGCGTCACGCCCGAGCAGATCGACACGGGTATCGCGCGCTTGGCCGAGGCCTACCGCTCGCTCTAGGCCCTGGTCGGATGCAAGCCGTCCTGGTCAGGCGCGCCTCACCGGCGGATATCGGCGCGCTGCTCCCGTTGTACGAGGAGTTGGCGGACGGCAAGCGCACGGCCGCGCCCGCTGATCGCCTCCGCGCTCAAGCGGTGCTCGCGGAGGTCCTCGCCGACCCACGTCGGCATCTGCTGGTAGCGGTCCTGGAGGGCGAGCTCGTCGGAACCGCCGCCCTCCTCGTCGTGGCAAACCTGACCCACCGCGGAGAGCCATGGGCGATCGTCGAGAACGTGGTGGTCGCTGCCAGCCACCGCCGCCGAGGAGTAGGGCGCGCATTGATGGGAGACCTGATCGAGATCGCGCGAGCCGCCGGGCGCTACAAGGTCCAGCTGCTCTCGGGCAAGCATCGAGCGCGAGCGCACGTGTTCTATCGCACGATGGGCATGGAGCCGATAGCGGAGGGGTTCAAGCTCCTCTTCGACGAGTAGCGCGGCGCTGTCAGCGCCCGTAGCGCTGCCCGAGGACGAGCGCCTCCGGTAGCGCGGTCCGCGCCGGCGGTGAGGGGTCGGCGACCACCGAGACGGTCTCGGCGACGCTCGGCGTTACGCTCAACAGCGTTCCGTCGGCGACGCGCACGCCGACGTGCTCTTGGTCGCGCTCAGCCAGCGTTCCCTGCAGACCCGGCTCAAGGCCAGAGGCCTTGAGGTAGTGCAGGAGATCCTCGGCCTCGTTCTCGAAGCGAAGCACCCGCACCGCTGCGCCGATCTCGACATCGGCAAGCGGCACGCCCGCCAATCGCGCGCCCGCGACGATCGGGTGGCCGTGCGGACACGTCTTGGCATCACCGATCGCGGCGAGCATACGCTCCTCGAGCACCGGCGACATGGCGTGCTCCAGGCGCTCGGCCTCCTCGTGCACCTCGTCCCACGGCACGCCGAGCACGTCGGTGAGGAAGCGCTCGATCAGGCGGTGACGGCGCACGATGCCCTCGGCGTGGCTGGCGCCGCTGTCGGTGAACGCGATCGCCCGATCTGAGCCGCGGGTGATGTAGCCGTCGCGCTCGAGGCGCCCGATCATCTCGTGGACGGTCGGCGCGGAGAGCTGCATCGCCCGCGAGATGTTGGCGCCGGTCATCGGCAGGCCGGCCTCCTGCAGCCAGAAAAGGATCTGCAGGTACTCCTCCTCCGCGACGGTCGCCGGCGTGTGGCTGTCGGTGCTGCTCACGATGGGGATGCTAGACGACGACCTGCGCCGCCGAGGATCAGCCGCCGGCCGCCGATCAGCTGTACAGCTGGTCGAACGTGCACCCTTGCGGCGCCTTGTCCTCGCGCCATCGCCGCAGCTTGGCGCCGTGACGGATGCGCCCGGCGGAGACGTGATCGAAGTCGATCTCGAGCACAAGCTCGGGGCGCAGGGCCACCCACTCGAGATCCTTGCCGGCGCTCCAGCGGCTCGGGTCCGCCGAGCCGCGCTCGCCCGACTCATATGGGGCGAGGAAGCCGACCAGCCGCCTCTTCTCGCCGGCGCTCAGCCCGGAGCAGTGACCGACGACACGCAGCTCGGGGCCGTCGTAGAGGCCGAGGATCAGTGCGCCGACGGTGTCGGGCTCCTTGCCGGGACGCCAGCCGACCAGCACAGCATCGATCGTGCGCACGCGCTTGACCTTGGCCATACCCTTGCGCTCGCCCGGCCGGTACGGCGCGGAGCGTTGCTTTGCGATCGCTCCCTCCGCGTGCTCGAGCCAATGCCCGGCCTGCTCCGCGGTGGCGACAGTCTCCATCAGCTCGATGGGCGCGCCCGCGAAGGCCCCACCGGCGAGCAACCCTTCGAGCGCCGCGCGGCGCTCGAAGAACGGGCGCTCCAGCAGCGAGTCCTGCTCGTCCGCAAGCAGGTCGAACGCGACGTATACCGCCGGCGTCTCGCCGGCCAGGCGCTCGACGCGCGAGACCGCGGGGTGGATGCGCTGGCCGAGCGCGTCGAAGTCCTCGCGCCCGTGTCCGTCGCGCACGACGATCTCCCCGTCGAGAACGTAGCGGCCCGGCGGGAACGTCAGCTCGGGGAAGTAGCGCCCGAGGGGCTTGCCGTTGCGCGACTGCAGGAACAGCTCGCTGCCGTCCACGAAGGCGATGCAACGAAAGCCGTCCAGCTTGATCTCATAGCAATAGTCCTCGCCCTCCGGCAGCTCCTTGCGCGAGAGCGCCAGCTGCGGCTTCAGCGGCGGCTGCAGCGGCAGGCTCACGCGTCCCCCCGCGGCCGGCGCGCGCGGCTCGGCTGCACACGCTTGGGCTCGCCCTTCTGCTTGCGGAAGTGCGGCGGCCACGGCGCATCGCCGAGACCCTCGCGCTCGTCGCGCGCCGCGAGCTCGAGCAGCCCGTCCAGGCGACCCGAATGCTCGTCGATGCCGGCGGAGGGGTCACCGCGCTGATCCAGGCGCGCGGGAACCGTCGCGAGCGTCAGATCGGCGGGCTCGACGTCTGGGACCTCCGCCCACTCCAGCGGACAGGAGACGCGTGCGTCTGAGACCGCCCTGACCGAGTACGCGGAGGCGACCGTGCGATCGCGCGCATTCTGGTTGTAGTCGATGAACACCCCCTCGCGCTCCTCCTTCCACCAGCGGCTGGTCGCGCGTCCGGGCATCCGTCGCTCGACCTCGCGGGCGAGCGCGAGCGCCGCGCGGCGGACTTCTTCGAAGCCCTCGTTCGGCTCGACGCGCACGTATATGTGTATGCCGCGCGAGCCGGAGGTCTTGGGAAAGCCGCGCAGCTCGTGCTCCTCGAGCACCTCGCGCACGCCGAGCGCCACCTCGCGCACCTCCGAAAACGGGACTTCCGGTCCAGGGTCGAGATCGACGCGTAGCTCGTCGGGATGATCGAGGTCGTCTCGGCGCACCGGCCAAGGATTCCAGTCGATCACGCCCAGGTTGACGCCCCACACCAGGTGCGCGGCGTCGTTGGGGACGAGCTCGCGCGCTTGGCGACCGCTGGGGAAGGTGACGGTCGCGGTCTGCAGCCACTCCGGTGCGCTCTCCGGCACTCGCTTCTGGAAGAACGGCTCGCCGGCCACCCCGTCGACCCAGCGCTTGAGCACGGTCGGGCGCTCGCGTAGGTGGCGCACGACCGCCTGCTCGCAGCGCACGTAGTAGTTCACGAGGTCGATCTTGGTGAGCCCGGCGTCGGGGAAGAACAGCTTGCCCGGATTGCTCACGCGCACCTCACGCCCGCTGACCTCCACCAACACCGGCTGTGCTTTCTCCGTGGCCATCCTGGAAGGATGCCCGATCATGACCCTGCGCACTTATCCCCCGGGGGCAAGGCCACCCTCATGGCGAGGAGCACGCGGCTCCGGCATCATCCAGACGCCGCTCCTGGCCTGCGCCGGGCTCGGGCCGCGCCTGCCGGGGGCGACGGTCGCAAGTGCGATCGCACGTGGCATGCAGGAGGGCGGCCTGTCCGAGCCGGAGATATGCCTGCTGCCCCTCCCCCGCGGCGAAGACGAGGACATCCGGCGGACACTGGATGAGCTGGGCTTCGACGCGCACATGCGCAGCGCGCGAGCGATCGTGATCGCCGCCGAGCGGCTGCACGAGCGCGAGCTTGCCGGCAGCGCGACGTTTGAGATCGCGACCCGCGCGCGCCAGGCGGGGGTGCCGGCCTATGCGGTCACGCGCGAGAACGCACTCGACGCCTTCGACGCACGTGTCCTTGACCTACAGCTGATCCTGCAAGCACGCAGCCCCAGTGCGTTGGCTGGCGCCGGGCGAAGGCTCGCGGAAGTGGTGTGAGCGAGGCGCTCAGCACGGCGCAGCACTCAGCTCTGACAGCCTGGGCACCAGTAGGTGACGCGGTTGTTCTGCCCCTGTCCGCGTCTGCGGATCGCTGTGCCGCAGCGCGGGCACCGCTGCCCGGCGCGGCCGTAGACGGCGCGCGGGCGCGCCCTGAAGCCCTCGCGCGCCGAGGTGCGCATGTGCTCGCGGGCGAAGCCCACCAGCGCGAGCGCCTCCTCGTCAGCGACCTCGCCGAGCGCCCGCCACGGATCGACGCCTAGCGCGAAGCAGCACTCGGCCTTCCATACGTTGCCGATACCGGCCACGGTGCGCTGGTTGAGCAGTGCATCTGCGATAGGCCGCGCGGGGTCGTCCTCGCGCAGCCGCGCGATGAAGGCGCCCGTGTCGAAGCTCTCACCCAGGACATCCGGGCCGAGGCCCGCCAGACGCGGGTCCGAGCGGGCGCGCGCATCGCTCATCAGCTCGAGCACCGGCCCGTCGAACTGCACCACCTCCCAGCCGCCGCAGCGCAGCACGAGCCAGGCGCGTCGGCGCGCACGCCGCCAGCGCTCACCCTCGCGGTAGACATCCCACGCGCCCGTCATGCGCAGGTGGGAGTGGACGGTGAGGCCGCCCTCGAAGCGCAGGAACAGGTGCTTGCCGTGAGCATCCACCATGCGCACGGCGTTACCCGCGAGCCGCTCGGGCCAGCGATCGAAGCGCTGGCGCGGGTGTGGCGTGAGGATCTCCTCGGGCACCCGCTCCTGCAGCACCGGGCGGATGCGCGCGGCCGCCCGGTGGATCGTGTCGCCCTCGGGCATGCTCCCACGATCGCATAGCCCGCTAGTCTCGGGCCGCGCATGACGACGACCGAGTCCGAGCCGCACGCCGCCAACCGAAGCTCCCGCGCGCGCTCGCTCTCGCCACCTGGCGCCAAACGCGCGACGGTCATAGGTGCCGGCTCCTTCGGGACCGCGCTGGCGGTGTTGCTCGCGCGGGGAGGACTACGTACGACGCTGCAGACGCGCACCGCCGAGCAGGCGACGCTGATCAGTCGCGAACACGAGAACCGCCGGTACCTGCCTGGCGTCGAGCTACCGTCGCAGCTGCGCATCGAGGCCACCTCGGCGGGCGTCGCACGGGCGGACTACGTCTTCCTGGCCGTGCCCTCGCGCGGACTCGGCGAGGTGATCGAGAGCCTCGCCGCCTCCGGCCTGGGCGCCCGCACAGCGGTGGTGTCCGTCGCCAAGGGCCTCGTCCCACCGCAGGGAACACCGCCAACGGGCGTCCTCAGCGAACGCTTCGGCGCGGAGCGCGTCGCGTGCGTGGGCGGCCCCGCGCACGCACAGGAGATGGTGCACGCGGGCGCCGCGCTGGTAGCAGCCAGTGCCGAGGAGCAGCTGGCGCGCACGCTCGCGCAGGTGTTCACGCGTGCGGGGGTGGTGTGCGAGCTGTCCAACGACCCCGTCGGTGTGGAGCTGGCGGGAGCCGCGAAGAACGCGGCAGCGCTCGCGGCCGGCGCCACCGAGGCCCAGGGCCTGAACGCAGCGGGCGCCGCAGCCGGACACATCTTCGCCGAGGTGTGGCGCTACGGCGAGGGCCTCGGGGCGCGGCCGGAGTCGATGATCGGCCTGGCCGGCGCGGGCGACCTGGTCGCGACGGCGCTCGCACGGGAGAGTCGCAACCGCCGCGCGGGCGAGCTGTTGGCCGCAGGGGTCCCCGCGGCTGAGATCCCAGAGCGGATCGGACAGGCGGTCGAGGCCCTGGAGTCGGTCCCGCTGCTGGCGCGCGCGCTGGAGGCGGCCGGCGTCGGGGCGCCAGTGACAAGCGCACTCGGGCGACTGATCTCGGGCGAGCTGCCGCTGGATGACTGGGTCGCGCTCGTGCGCGCCACGGTGCCACCGCCCGCGCTCTGGCGGCGGCGTCCCCAACCAGGCATCTGGCGGCGTGCGTGGCAGTGGTTGTCGGGCTGATCCTAATACATCACCCGTTCTTTTCACTTTCTCACTCACTGTTTCATGTTCGCTGTCTCTGACTCCTTGCCAAAAAATGCCGCTCAGCCTAGGATGAAATCATGGCAACTACGCAAGCGGCATTCTTGCCACCGCCGGCACACATCGACTGGTGGCATCAGATCGAGTTGCCCGATGGCTCTGTTACACCAGGTGCCGATCGCTCGGCCGAGAAGCTTGAATGGCTTCACCTACCGGACCTCACAGGAAAGTCGGTTCTTGACGTTGGCGCCTACGATGGATACTTCTCCTTCGCCGCAGAGCGCCTCGGCGCATCACGGGTGGTGGCGCTAGACACATACGCTTGGCGTCGGCCAGGAGGCAAGGACGGCTTCGAATACGCCCGGAACACGCTTGCGTCGAGTGTAGAAGACGTCGAAGTCGAGGTCCTCGATATCTCACCTGAGACGGTTGGGCAATTCGATGTAGTTCTGTTCCTCGGCGTGCTCTACCACATGCGTCATCCACTACTTGCACTGGAAAGAATGGCAAGTGTGACAAAAGAGCTACTCGTAATGGAGACGCTCGTAGATATGACCTTCCTACGATCTCCCGCCGCGGCGTTCTATCCGTGGAAGATGTTCCGTGATGACACAAACTGGTGGGGTCCGAACCGCGCCGCTGTTTTGGGAATGCTGAGTAGCGTAGGGTTCAACGGAGTCGTGCCCTATCCGGTGAAGCGCTTTAGCAGCGCGCGACTGCGAGGACTTCCCGTGCGCGCGAAGATGAACGCCGAAATGGTGTCCTCCACGCCCCCCAGCTCGCGCCAGCGCCTGATAAGAGACTTCGCCAGAAGCGCAATCACTCAAAACCGACTCGTCGCACACGGCTGGAAGTAGCAGGCTCAACGCCTTCTGCCACCCAGGCTGCGGCGCCGTGGGAACGGCGCAGTGCCGTGATGCGCGTCCGCCTATAGTATGGACACGGTAGATACTATGGAGCACGCTCGACACAAGAGGAGAACTACATGGCACGTGTGCGCCCCGGCGAAGTCGACCCCGTCAAAGGCCTGTCGCTGGACCCAGATGAGTTCCTCGAGCAGGAGGCCCGGCGGGAGAAGGCCCTGCGCATGCAGGAGAAGATCCGCCCCGGCCGTACGACGCCGATCGCGATCCGCTTCGATCAGTTCACCCTCAAACGGCTGAAGGCGCTCGCTGCCCTGCGCAACACCGGTTACCAGACGCTGCTGAAGGAGTTCGTCGTCGAGCGCCTCTACGAGGAGGAGAAGCGCCAAGGCATCATCTAGGACGGCGTGAGGCGGCGTCCTCGGTCGCTCGCGTGCACAGCACGCCACGCTCCCTGCGTCCTGGCCTCGCTTGCCTACCGGCGTCCTAGATCAGACTTCCATCAGCGTGCTGACGACCGCTTCATAGACGCCGGGACCGTGACCGGCGTCGGTCACACGCACGTTCGCGTGCGCGGCGAGCGCCTCGCGCATCGAGGGATCGCGCTCGAGCGCGTTGGCGACGAGCCAGAGCACGTCGACCTCGCTGGCGCACGCGAGATCCTCGCGCGAGTCGCCGACGGCGAACGTCTGTGCGCGCTCGTAGCCGCGCACACGACGGTGGAACGCGACGGCCGCGACCTTTGAGGCGCCCGCGGGAACGAGGTGATAGCCGCGCACGTGAGGCAGCGCGGCGAGCGCCTCGGAGCGCCGGTTGACGACGCCGTTGTCGACCAGTCGCAGGTCCTCGTGACCGTGCTCGATCAGCACGCTGTCGACCTCCTCGGCGTCGACGAGTCCACGGAACAGGTGCGAGACCTCCCGCTGCACGTGCCACGGCTCGTGATACTCCAACCTGCCGCGGTAGCGCTCGAGCAACAGCGCCGGTGCACCCGATCGCTCGATCTGCTCGGCGATCGTCAGCTCTGCGGGCAGGAGCTCGCCGGTCAGCCAGTGCTCCTCATCGTCGAGCACCACGCACGCGCCCGCCTCGAAGATGAACGAGCGCTGCCCGAGCAGGCGCGCGTCCTCGTGCACCTGCGCGCGTCGCCGGCCGGACATCAGCACGACCTCCACGCCGGCGCGCAGGCACGCCTGCACGGCGCGCACGCCGTCAATCGTGACGTTGCCCTCGCCGTCGTGGAGCATCGACGCGCCGCGGCCGAGCAGCGTGCTGTCGAGGTCGAGGTAGAGGCAGCGCGCGCTCACGCGAGCGCCAGGCTGGCGAGCGGCGGTCGTTCGACGGGTGCGCCGTCGACGGCTCCCAGGCGCCCCTCCCGCTCCAGGCGCCGGGCGATCGTGGAGAGCACCGTCAGCGCCATCGGCGCGAGCGCCGACAGCGGCTGGTGGCGGTTGCGATGCTCGTCGAGGTCCACCTGGGCGATCCCGTCCAGCCCGAGTCGACGCCAGGCGTCGATCAGCATCGCTATCTCAACGCCGTAGCCGGTCGCGAACGGCAGCTCCGCGAGCAGGTCGCGCCGCGCGGCGATCTCGCCCGCGAGCGGCTGGCGTACACCTGCGAGCTCGGGGTAGAAGAGCGCGAGCGCAGGGCGCGCCGTGAGGTGGTTCACGCGCCCGCCGCCATCGCCCTCGCTGACACCATCGTGGGAGATCGGCCTGCGGTAGAAGGCCTTCACGAACGACGCCCCGGACTCGCATACCAGTGGCCCGAGCAGGCCGGTCGCGAAGTGCGCGGAGAAGCCTTCGGTGTCGGCGTCCAGGAAGCACACGAGCTCGCCGTCGAGCACCGACAGCGCGCGCCACATCGCATCGCCCTTTCCGAGCACCGGCCCGTGGGAGGGCATCAGCTCGGCCTCCTGGTAGACGGTCGCGCCCGCGCTCCGCGCGAGGGTCGCGGTGCCATCGGCAGACGCGGCGTCGACAACCACGATCTCATCGATCGCGCCGACCTCGCGCAGCTCGACGAGCGCGCCAACGATCTCAGCGACGGTGCCCGCGCACTCGCGCGCGGGCAGACACACCGACACGCGCTGCGTGCGCTCGGCGGCGATCCGCTCGGGCGGATACAGCGAATGGTGGAAGGAGCGGGCTTTCGCCCAACGCTCTGCGGGGGTCGCGGACATCGCCTCTACTATCTCAAGTCCTTGGCCCTCGACCGCAGAACCGAGCCGTGGAGTGCGCTGCTTGACGCCGGGCGCGAGGACGGTCGGCTCGTGCGCGAAGCCAACGAAGGGCCGGGCACGGCGAAGCTGGTCGAGCTGCCCAGCGAGCTGCATCCAGAGCTGCTCGCAGCGCTCGCGCGGATGGGGGTCGAGCAGCTGTACTCCCATCAGCTGCAGGCCCTCCACGCCGCCACCGTGGGGCCGATGATCGTCACGACCGGAACCGCGTCGGGCAAGTCCATGTGCTTCAACCTGCCCACGCTGCACATCCTCTGCGAACAGGCGTCCGCGCGGGCGCTGTACCTGTACCCGACCAAGGCTCTCGCGCAGGACCAGGCTCGCGCGCTGGCGGCGTTCGGGCTGCCAAAGCGTGTGCGCCCGGCGATCTACGACGGCGACACGCCGCGCGAGGCGCGTTCACAGATCCGTAAGAGCGCGAACGTCGTGCTGACCAACCCGGACATGCTGCACTTGGGCATCCTGCCCAATCACGCCGCGTGGGCCGCCCTGTTCTCCAACCTCGCGGTGGTCGTGATCGACGAGGCGCACATCTACCGCGGCGTGTTCGGCTCTCACGTCGGCAACGTGCTGCGGCGGCTGCGACGCATAGCCGCTGCGTACGGCACCAACCCGATCTTCCTGCTCACCTCGGCCACGATCGCCAACCCGGTCGAGCTCGCCGAGCGCCTCACCGGCCTCGATGACGTGCAGCTGATCGACGCCGACGGCTCACCGGCTCCCCGCCGGCGGATCGCCGTGTGGAACCCGCCGCTCACCGACGACGCGCTCGGCACGCGCCGCTCGGCGCTGGGCGAGGCGGCCGAGCTGCTCGCCCGGCTGGTGCGCGACGGCGCGCGCACGATCTGCTTCATGAAGTCGCGCAAGGGCGTCGAGGTGCTGAGCCGGCTGGTCAAGCAGGATCTCCAGGGCAGCCACCCGGAGCTGGCCGAGCAGGTGGAGCCCTATCGGGCCGGCTATACCCCCCAGCAGCGCCACGAGCTCGAGCGACGACTCGTCCGCGGCGAGCTGCGCGCGGTCATCACCACCGACGCGCTGGAGCTCGGCATCGACATCGGCGAGCTCGACGCCGCTGTCGTCGTGACCTTCCCCGGAACGGTGGCGTCGCTGCGCCAGATGTGGGGGCGAGCCGGGCGACGGGGGCGTGGGCTGGCGGTGTATGTAGCCGGCGAGGATGCGCTCGACCAATTCTTCTGCCGCCACCCCGAGGACTTCCTGGAGCGTCAGGTCGAGGCGGCGATCCTCGACCATGAGAGCCCGTTGATCTACCGCGCGCACCTGCTGTGCGCGGCGCACGAGGGACCGCTGTCGCAGGAGGACGTCGAGTTCCTCGGCCCCCGCTGGGAGGCCCACGCGGAGGTTCTGCAGAGCGCCGGCGCACTGCGCCGCCGTGCGGGGACGGTCGTGCGCGAGTCCTACGTGCCGGGCCGCCCGGGCTCCTACCCCGCGGCCGAGGTGTCGCTGCGCTCGGCCTCGCCGGACAGCTTCGCGATCGTGGACGTCTCCTCGGGAGAGCTGCTCGGCTCGACCGAGGCGGCACGGGCGCACGCGACGGTCCACGACGGCGCGATCTACATGCACCAGGGGCGCTCCTACGAGGTGCGAGAGCTCGACCTGGAGCGCAAGCGCGCGCTCGTGTCGCCGTTCAGCGGCGACTGGTACACACAGCCGAAGTCCGAGACCGACACGGAGATCGTGCGGCTGCTCGACCGGCGCGAGACGCTGGGCGTGACGCTGTCCTTCGGCGAGGTCAGCGTGACCGACACCGTCCTCGCCTACCAGCGCAGACGCCTCTCGGGGGAGGGTGGGCATCAGATCATGGACATCGTCGCGCTCGACCTCCCCCCGACGAGCTTCTCGACGCAGGCGCTGTGGTTCGAGTTGCCCGAGCACGGCGCGCTCGCCACACGCGACGCCGAGCAGGCGGGCGGCTCGGCGACGCTCCCGCCGGAGATCCTGCTGGGGGCGCTGCACGCGACCGAGCACGCCCAGATCGCGGTCCTTCCGCTGATCGCGATGTGCGATCGCTGGGACATCGGCGGCCTGTCGACCAACTACCACCCACAGACGGGAGCGCCGACGATCTTCCTCTACGACGGGCACCCCGGCGGCATCGGCATCTCACGCACGGCGTTCGCGCGCTTCGAGGAGCTGTGCGAGGACGCCCGGCGCCTGATCAGCGAGTGCCCGTGCGCGAGCGGCTGCCCGTCGTGCGTGCAATCGCCCAAGTGCGGAAACCTCAACGAACCCCTGCACAAGGCCGGAGCGCGCACGCTGCTCGAGCAACTGCTGGCGGCCGGCGCCGAGCCGGCGCTCGCGGCGCCGCTCTAAACGCGGCCTGCGGTTGTTGGGGGGGAACCGACGGGAACGAGCGCTCGCAGCAGTCACAATGAGCGGCTGGCGCGCGCTCCCAACCAACCTCGTGCCGACGCCCTCCCCAGCCAGACGATGCTCAAACTCATGACAAAACCGATATGCGCGCTGGTGTTCGCCTGCGTGGCGCTCGCGAGCCAGACCGCCTCCGCGGAAGCACCGGCGAGCAGGCCGGCGATCTTCGAAGGTCCCGGCGGGCGCATCGCGCTGAGCAGCTGGACGATGCGTGCAGACCCCGCCAACCGCGGCCTGGCGCTCGGCTTCTCGCGCGGTGACTTCGCCGGCGCCGCGGTCAGCGTGCCGAGCGTCGTCAGCGCGGCGCCGTACACCGGGCACGCCGGGGCCGTCAACTACGAAGGCTCGATCGCCTGGTATCGCACGAGCTTTCAGGCGGCGAGCGCGGGCGTGTATGCGCTCAGCTTCCAGTCGGCGAACTACCTCGCGACCGTGTGGGTCGATGGGCGCGAGCTCGGCTCCCACCACGGCTCCTACCTGCCCTTCGAAGAGCGTGCGAAGCTCGCCGCCGGGAAGCACACGGTCGTGGTGCGGGTCGACTGGGAGGACCCCGCGCAGCAGGCGCGCGAAGGCTTTCACCGCACATGGTTCAACTGGGGCGGGATCGATGGGCCGGTTGAGGTGCGTGCGATCGGCGAAAGCGAGCTAACGGATCCGACGCTGCAGACGACGCTGACGCCCGATTCGCTGCACGCAGCGGTGGCGAGCGTGAATGTCGGCGTGGAAGTCCACAACTATGGCCCGGGCCGTACGCTCGTTCCCGAAGGCTCGCTCGTGCACGGCACGCAAACGGTTCAGCTGAGCTTCCCCCGATCACGCTCGGCCACGACCAGTCCGGGACGGATACGACGACCGCCACGGTCTCTGAGCCGGCGCTGTGGTCGCCGACGAGCCCCAACCTCTACGAGCTGACGCTCGCGCTCGGCACGCAGAGCAGCTACTCCACGCGTGTGGGGCTGCGCCAGCTCAGCTGGCACGGCGGCCACGTCTACCTCAACGGCGGGCAGCTGAGCCTGCACGGCGTCTCGATCCAGGAGGACGCACAGGGGCGCGGCGACGCGCTGACGCCGGGCGACGACACCCGCATCATCGAAGAGCTCAAGCTCCTCGGCGCGAACGTGGTTCGCTCCCAGCACCCGCTGTACCCGGAACTCCTGGAACGCCTCGACGAAGCGGGCATCCTCGTGTGGCAGGGCATCGGCCCGGTCGAAGGCGCCGCCAACTGGTACTCGACCACGCCGCGGCTGCTCGCAGAAGCGGAGGGCCAAGCAAAGACCGCCGTGCTCGCCGAGGAGCTGCACCCTTCGATCTTTGCGTGGAACCTGGTTGACGAGATCGCAGAGAACGGGCGCGACGCCCAGGAGGTCGACTACGTGCGCACGATCTCCCACTGGCTGCATCAGCACGATCCGGGGCGGATGGTGGCAGTCGACGTTTGGGGCGATCATCCCCCCCCCGTCGCGGGGCCGCTCTACTCGGAAGTGAACGCCGTGGCCGAGACGGACTACTCAGGTTGGTATGACTACCCGCGGGACAGCTCAGCGCAGCTGGAGGCAAAGATGCGCGAGCGTCTGAGCGCGATGGAACGGACGTTCTCGGGCAAGGTGCTCGTGGTCAGCGAGTTCGGCGCGGAATCCAACGGCCTCAACCCGCCCGGCAGCCCCGGCAGCTACGGCTACCAGGCGAAGCTGCTGGCCGAGCACATCGGCGTCTATGAGGCCGACCCGCATCTCACGGCGATGATGATCTGGGTTCTGCGCGACTATCCGCTCAACCCCACCTTCGAGGGAGGGTCGATCAAAAGCGTGCTTCCCAAGTTGAAGCTGATCGAAGGGCTAAATCAGAAGGGCCTATTCACCTACGGCGGTCTGCCCAAGCCGGGCGTCGTCTCGACTGTCGCACAGCTGTTCAAAGCGCTGCCGCGGGAATGACGCGGCCCCATCGCCAGGGCGGGACGCGCCGGCTCTCGGGGCATCAAGCTTCGAGGCCCATTTGCGCCCGCTCGGGATGGAAGACGACGTTGCGGAACAGCAGGAAGTTCGCGACCGTCAGAGATCCGGCGGTCATTAGGTAGACCACCTCCGTCGACAAGCCCAGCACCGAGGGCAGCAGCGTAGTGCTGGCGATTGTCACCGCAAGCTGCCCGCCGGCGACCGTCAGGTAGCGACGTGCTTGATGTTTGAAAGGCAATGCAAACTCCTCGTTGTGAACCCACACGAACCTGCGCTGCAACGTGTAGTGAACTGCGAGCTGCAGCGTGAACCCGATCACCAACGCCTCATGAAATGGTAGACCGACGACGACCGCGAGGAGCGTCGTGGTGAGCAGATACACGGAGGCGACGAACGCGCCGGCCACTGCGTAGCGCATACCCTGCCCCACCAGGCCCGACTCTGGCCTGAGTAGCCGTCGTATTCCGGTGCTTCGCATTTGACGCACCGTACCAAGCGGGGCGCCCCCCATCACGTCTTGCGTCCGCGGTCACGATCCCGGTCGAGATGCAGCGACTTCAACCCATTATCGCGCGCCACTGCGATGCCCGCTGTCTCTAACTACCGCGCCGCATACGACTCAATAGTCGGAGACATCCATACCAAGTCGGATTACCGCTGCTTCGGCCGCAGATCGCAGCGCACCGCATATCTTCCCACCTCTTCGAACGCACTGCTAGGCTGCGCCGTCGTGAGTCAGATAATTCGCATTTGCGCACGGCGCACGCCGGCGGTCTCCCCCCGGATACCTACACCAGCCATGTGAGATGAGAGGGATGGGGGCCACCGCAGGTATCGGTGATCGGGTCCAGCTGCTCACCCCACAGCATGATGTCGTGGATCCCGAGCTCTCGATCGTGATCCCCACGATGAATGAGCAACTCACGATCGAAGAGTTCGTGCGCTGGTGCCATGAAGGCCTGGCCGAGGCCGGCGTGACCGGCGAGATCCTGATCGCCGACAGCTCGGCCGATGCTACGGCAGAGCACGCTCTGGCTGCTGGTGCGCGTGTGCTGCGTGTCCCGACACGAGGCATAGGCGTCGCTTACCGGGAGGCGATCATCTACGCCCGCGGCCGCTACGTGCTGATGGGAGACGCCGACTGCACCTACGACTTCCGGCATCTCAAGCCTTTCGTGGACTCCTTTCATCAGGGCTATAAGTTCGTAATGGGCTCGCGCTGGAAAGGCTTAATCGAGCCGGGAGCGATGCCATGGCTACATCAGTACTTCGGCACGCCGCTCACCACGTGGATCCTCAACCGCTTGTATTCCACGGATTTCACCGACATGCACTGCGGCATGCGCGGCGCGACGCGCGATGAGCTTGTCGCGATGGATCTCGCCTCCGACTCATGGGACTACACAACGGAGATGATGGCCAAGGCGGTGCACATGGGGCTGCGCACCACCGAGGTGCCGGTTCCGTTGCTGAAGGATCGTGAGGGGCGAGTCAGCCACCACAAGCGCGTCGGCTGGTTCTCTCCTTGGCAGGCGGCTTGGATCAATCTCCGCGCGATGTTCGTCTACGGCCCAGACTTCTTCCTGCTCAAGCCGGGCCTCGTCATATTCGCGCTCGGACTGCTGATCGCGCTGCCGCTGAGCGTCGGCCCGATCACGATCGGACCAATCAGATTCTCCCTGTATTGGATGCTTTTCGGGACCACGCTGACTATCACCGGCCTGCAGGCTTTCCTACTCGGCTGTATCGCACAGGTGCTATTCGACTACCGCGGGCGCGCGCGCCGTCGATGGTTAAGGGTCTTTTCGTACACGCGCAGCGTGATCGCCGCCGCGATCGTAACTGTCACTGGACTGGCTCTGACCATCCCGCTGATCGCCTACTACCTCTCTCATCACGAGAATCTCACCGCGCAGGCGTCGACATGGGACAGGCTTGGTGTTTTGGGACTTATGCTCGTCGTCGTCGGCTTCTCACTTTTTACCTTTACCCTCGTGCTCCACGCAGCTACGATCGCAACGCGGCGATCGGTCGAACGCGGGTCGGCCGATCTCCTCGAAAGCATGGTGTCAATAGAGCCCCCGCCGATCGGCTCGAACTTCAGCCCTAAGCGTGATTCTCTGCGACATCCCGCACCGTGAGGCACGGCGCAGTGTTTTGCAGTTGCAGCCGAGACCTCTTTACATCGCCTGGGCATATCGTGAAGGCAGTCGCCAAGACCTCGCATCGGGCGCTGCTTCGTCGGCGAGAAACCGGAAGGCTACGAGCGCGCAGGGCGTCGATCTCGGGGCTGCGAACCCGTGGCACGCTACCGTGGCGGCGATGTGCAACGTCTGCCTCGGTGCGCTTGCCGGCGAAGCGCCGCTAGCGCTCCTGGCTGGCAGACTTGCGACCGTGACGGGTGTGCTGGTGCTCGCCGGCCTGTGGATGCTCAGCTATCGATCGTGGCGGCGGCGGTGGCGATCCTATGTGCGTTTGCCATGATCGAGATCGTCACCGTCGTAGCGGGAAACGACGGGAACACCGACGCATCGACCACATGCACCCGGTTCCAGCTGGGCATGCGTCCGAGCGTGTCGGTCTCCAGCTCGCCGGGGTCCCGTCGCATTGGCAAAGAGCCGCCGAGATGGTTGCTTTTACCCGGCGGCTCGACGTGGAGGAGGCCGGGCACTGGCATCATGCCAAGCAGCCCACCGGAGGCTGCGAGGCGGCGCACCAGTTGCTTTACGCGCGTAGCCCCGCGCGTAATGTCGTCGCCGACTACGCGGACGCGATCAGCGTCGCACGCGAGCGTAAGGCCGGGCGAGTCCGCGGAGTGCAGAAAGCCCTGGACGAAGACCAGGCGCCCGAGCACGGAGCGCAGCCATCGCTCGACGTTCTCCGGCGCCAGCGGCAGCCGTTTCGTCAGCGCCGAGCGCATGATGTCGTTGTACCCGTAGATCTGCAGGTGTGCGGTGTATCGCAAGACACGCGCATCCTCGAACTCCACGAACACCTGCGCGAGCGTGTTGCCCTGCGTCGCCACGCTGACGGGCGCGGCGCGGGAGGTAACCATCGGGATCGTGAAGTAGAGGCTGTCTCGCAGCCGCCGTGTTGGTTGTGTGCGCCCCATCGACTCGAGCATCAGCCTCGTGGAAGAGACCGTGCCGCATGCGACGAATACCCGCGACGCCGACACCTGCCCGGTCATCCCGGGGCGCCTACGCTCGTGAAAGTCGATCACCACCGAGTCGCCCGACTGCGTCAAGCGGTCTACATAGATGCCGCCCCGATAGCTAACCCTGCCGCAGCGCACGAGCGTGTCAAGCGTGCGTGCAGCGTTATACACAGACTTATACGGACAGCCATATAGACACATTCCGCTATGACGGCAGCGCTGCGAGTGCTCCTCCGATGCCTGCACTGCGAGCCTCGAGGCGCCAAAGGTGAAGCCCGCAGCGTTCAGCGCCGCGGTGTGAAGACGCATATGCCCCAGCATCATCACCGCCTGCGGGTTCCTGCGCAGCCTGCCCGGCGCGTCGGTGTAGAGCGGCAGCATCTCAGACAACTCGTCACGCTCGGCGGAGATCGGCACAAAGCGCAGCACGGCCTCGTAGTGAGCCTTCAGGTCTTCAAGCGAGACTGGCCAGTCTTCGATGTCCGACTGACGAAATGGCAAAATCGAGGCTCCCCACGCATTGCTGAGCCCGCCATATGCAAGCGACGACAAGACATCCGAGTTTTCGCACACGAGCTGCAGATCGGGATCCTCGTCGGCGTACAGGAACAGTGAGCCGTAGGCCGGTTTGCGCGGTACGCGCTTGAGATCCACGGCGAAGGCGCCGCGGGCGCGGCGAGCGAGCGCGGGGGGCCATCGGTCCGGCTCGGTCTCTGCGAGTGTGTCGAACAGCTCCATCCGTCCCTCCTCGATCCTGTCGCCGGCGTCCAATACCGCCACCTCGAGACCGGCGTCGCACAGCGCTTGTGCCGCGGCGGCACCGGCTGGACCGGAGCCTATGACCACTGCCGTCATGAGGGCACGCGTGGGCGCATCGCACTGTGACGCGCGAGCAGCACACGATCGTCGCGCAGTGACGCCGTCAGCGTCATTTTCCGCGGCAGCCGCGCAGCCAGGTATGCGATTGCACCTTTTGCCCAACCACTGGACTCACTCAAGCCAGCGAGCCAGTATCCGAGCGAGAACGTGTGCACGAGTGGGATGTCCTCCTCAACGTCCAGACCGAGGTCACGAAGAAGCTCGTACACCTTCTTGCGCGGGATCAGGCATATGTGCGCCGGCTCGTAGCACCACCAGCGGCGGCCCGCGAGCCGAGCCACGAGCGAGGAGGGGTCGGGTGTCACGATCAACAGCGCGCCACCCGGTGCGAGCAGGGCATGCAAGCGATCGAGCGCGGCCACCGGGTCATCGAAGTGCTCGAGCACATCGATTGCCAGCACGGCGTCGTAGCGCTCGCTGGCGAGCTCCTCGTCAAGCGCGCCATCCTCGAGCGCGAACTCCCGTACGGTGAGGCCTAGCCTCTCGCGCGCATACCGGCCCCCATCGACCGATAGCTCCACTCCCTCGACCTCGTAGCCACGCCGCCGGGCCTCATCGAGCATCAAGCCATAGCCGCAGCCTACGTCCAACAAACGCCCTCGCGGCACATACGCTGCCAGCACGTCCAGGAGCCTGCGCGCGTGGCGCCTGCGGCCCTCCTCCTCCTGGAGGTAGCGCTCGTCGCTCATCGCTCGGTAGCGGTCGTGCAAGTCGCTGCCGCGCGGAGCAGAGGACTGGTGCACAGTCCCGCAGTCGTTACAGCGATAAAGGTCGCCGTGCGCACCGCTGCGGTGATAACTGGGGCTGAAGACGGACGGCTCGTAAGTTGAGCCGGCGCCTCGCTGGATCAGCGTTAGCGGCCCGTTGCAAATGCGGCAGATGGTTGGTGCCGACATGGCGCCCGACCCTAGCAAGCGCGATTTCTGGTATCCGGCACAAGATCCTGTCGGCTGATTACAGTCTCCTCGGGCCGGTTAGAGTGTCTCTTACTCGCGGCCGTCCAGCGAAAACGCGAGGCCTGACATCACTGTTACTAGCTGCCCGCTAGCGACAGGCTGCCGACGTACAGCACGTGCTGTGAGGTTGTGCTCGCAGAGGGTCCGCGAGTCGCTCCGCTCGCGAGCGGCGTGAGCGAGAGGCGGTTCAAACCCGGGCGGAGAGTCACCGCGATATGGACCGCCTTGCCGCCGGCTGGTATCCGGTAGGTCGAGCTCGCGCGATCGCCGTCGCTGACGCGCACAGCTGAGGCGTATTCTCCCGGCTGGATCCCGACACTGGTCTTGACCGCCGGCGTCAGAGCTGCGAGCAGCACTGTCCTGCGACTGCCCGGCGAGACGATGACGATGTGAGCTGCGTGGCCGGTCGGGAGCAGCGGCAGACTGGGGGCGGAGACTTCCGCCAGAACGGGGTGCCCCTCGACGGTCGCGATCGCTCGCGACAGGGGCGCGCTGATGTTCTGCAGCGTCCTCCATGTGCCTGGGTGAGTACTGGAAAGCAGGTTGTAGTAGCCGGTGAAGCTGATTGCTACGCCGGCAATGCAGCTCCAGATAATGAGCACCGCGCCCCCGAGGCGGACCAATCGCCGCTGCCAGCCACGGGCATCCTTGGAAAGCGCAAGCCACGCAGCCACAGCGCCGAGCAGCAAGAGGGTCGCGAAATCAACCTCATAGCGCTCCGTGGTAGAGAAGAACACGTAGGAGAGGAAGAGCACGCATGCGATGCCGGCTCCTGCCAGCTCGAGCAGTGGAAGGACGAGTCTCCCCAGCGATGTCGAGCGACGACGCCACATCCACGGCAGCGCCACGATGAAGACCACGATCGGCGCCATCGTCAGAAGCCCACCAGTTGGCTCGAGTTGCTGAAGGTAAAGCCCTGGCAGGCTCCCCGGGTATGAGACTGGGGGTGGGGCAAGGATGAAGAAGGGGAACAGGACAGAGGCCCGTGGCGGGGCGAGACCGTAGAACCAGAGACCGGGTGGCACATAGCTCAGATCATCGAAAGGAGCACTCGTCTGGTTGATGCCGGCGAGTTGGTATTTCGCGCCGTTTTCCAGGGGATTGCCGAAGCGCACCTGGTTATAGGCCAGGAGTAGGAAGACGCACACGCCGACAGGGATGACCAGAGCCAGCAGCAGACCACGACGCGAGCGAACCGGCCGCAGCGAGAGGTAGATGGGCACCAGCACGACCGCTACCAGTGCCAGGTTCGGCCTGGAGGCGATCGCCAGCCCGATGCACAGGCTCATGAGTATCAGCCGCTGCGGCGACGCCCGCCCGCGTGCCAACGCCGAGATCGCAAGCCAGATGCCCGCCATCGCAAAGCCGTAACCACCCGAGATCGCCTCCTCGTAGACCGCCGGGCGACGCAATATGAACGGCACCGCTGACGCTAGCGCCAGGGCAAGCGCTGCGAGCACGCACATCCACAGCGGGACATCGCCGATCTCTCGCAACACCACGCGTAGCGTCGCCAACGCGAACCCGAGCCCGATTGTCGCGAAGAAGGAGACCGTCACGCTTGCTGTCGGTTCCAAACCGAGGAGGTGCAACGGCACGAGCAGCACGATGACCGGGGCGGGACCCCAGGTGAGAAACAGATGCCCCCGGTAGAGCGCAAAGTCGTGAATGCCGCCCTGCAGAGCTTGGAAAGGCGTGTTCTGTTCAGGGTTGTACGGTTCTGTGAGATTCAGAAGCCCGTGTGGCGCAGCCCCCACGGAGAGGTGGAAGTGAATGAACGCGTTCGCGAGCTCGTTGTAAGGATCGGTGCTGGCACCCGTCAGCGAAAGGGGGAAGGTGGTGCCCGCGGTCCAAAGATAGAACGCGCCAGCCGACAGGAACACAGCACAAAGGGCAATATTCACCCGATCCCCGGCCAGCGCTCGGACGCGATCACTGACTGACACCCGCCGACGCTAACCGAAAAGAAGTCCAGATACCAGCGTCAGCCTATTAGTTAGGCGAAATTGTCTCCGTCTGTTCGTCTGCGTCCGCCGCGACGACCGCTAGGCCTTGTTCCCTCGCGCGATCCTGCGTAGATCGATCGTCTTGTCATATAGCTTGGCGTCGACGCCCTGCTCGAGCGCGACCTCGCGCAGCGGTCGCCCGGAGGCGGTTGCCTTGCTGACGATCGCGGCGCCCTTGTCGTAGCCGATCGCGCCGTTGAGCGCTGTCGCGACCGCGAGTGTCCCGCCTGCCGAGGCGGCGGTACCGGCCTTGTTGACCTCGATGCCGTCGACGCACTTCTCGGCGAACGCACGCGTGGCAGAGGACAGCAGTCGCAGGGACTGCAGCAGGTTGCGAGCGATCAGGGGGATGCGAACGTTGAGCTCGAACTGGCCCTGCATCCCGCCGATGGTGATGGCCGTGTCGTTGCCGATCACCTGAGCGGAAACCTGCAGCACGACCTCGGGCATCACGGGGTTGACCTTGCCGGGCATGATCGAGGAGCCCTTTTGCAGCTCGGGCAGGAAGATCTCGCCGATCCCCGTGCGTGGGCCGGAGCCCATCAGCGCGAGGTCGTTGGCAATCTTGGTGAGGGAGACGGCCGTGACCTTCAGCGCACCGGAGAGCTCGACGAGCGCGTCGCGGTTCGCCTGCGCCTCGAACGGGTCCAGAGGCGGCGCGATCTGTTTGAGGCCGGAGTCTTTCCTCAAGCGCGCGCGGACCTTCTCAGCGAAGCGCGGGTGCGTGTTCAGACCGGTGCCGGTCGCGGTGCCACCGAGGGGGATCTGCCCGACGTGGACGAGCGCCGCCTGCACGCGCTGCTGCGCGAGGGCCATCTGTGCGGCGTAGCCGGCGAACTCCTGGCCGAGGGTGACCGGGACCGCGTCCATCAGGTGCGTGCGCCCGGCCTTGACGACGTTGTTGAAGCTTTTTGCCTTTTTCGCGAACGAGCGCTCGAGCTGCTTGAGCGCGGGCAGCAGCTCGTTCTGGGCAACGTCCAGCGCGGCCAGGTGCACGGCGGAGGGAAACACGTCGTTGGAGGACTGACCCATGTTGACGTCGTCGTTTGGGTGAACGGGGTGGGCGGGATCCTTATCTGTTGCCAGCTTGGCGATGACCTCGTTGGCGTTCATGTTCGTGGAGGTGCCCGAGCCGGTCTGGAAGACGTCGATCGGGAACTGGCCGTCGTGCTTGCCGGCGGCGATCTCGGCGGCGGCTTTCTCGATGCGCGTGGCGCTGCGTTTGGAGATCAGCCCGAGCTCGCCGTTGACAGCGGCGGAGGCTCCCTTGATGCGGGCCAGCCAGTGGATCACCGACACCGGCACCGTCTCCCCCGAGATCGGGAAGTTCTCGACGGCCTTGGCGGTCTCCCCGCCCCATAGCTGCTGGTCCGGCATTCGCACTCCTTTTCTATCGGCTCGACATCTGCAGTCCTGCAACCCTACCCGCAGAACGCGGCAAGCTCCCGAGCGAGACCGACCGGATCGTCGTAGGCCATCAGGAACCCTGCGCTCTCGAGCACGCGCAGCTGCCCATGGGGCAGCAGCCGCACAGCCTCTTCGGCCGCCGCCAACGGGTTCAGGCGATCCTGGTCGGCCCACAGCAGGAGCACCGGCATGTCCAGTCGTGGATAGCTCTCGAGCAGCTGCCGCTGTGCCCCGCGCGGCCAGTTGCGGGCGCACTTGGCCCACGAGCGGGCGAGGCTCGAATTGCCGGGGACGTCGGCGAAGGCGTGGCGCAGGAGATCCGCCGCGGCGGGGTTGGCGCGCACCGATAGACACAGGCCCCGCTCGGGCGTGAACACGGCGCGGGCGCCGTAGGAGAGCAGACGGTCGAGACCTGGGACGGCAGCCGCCCGCGCGGTCAGCTGCCAGGCTGTTCGCATCGCGGGACGGGCCGGCGGGGCATGCATGCGGTTGGACATCAGCACCAATCGAGCGGGTTGGACGTGCCCTGCGAGCACCGCGTGCAGGAGGATCTCCGCGCCCGCGTCGTGGCCTGCGAGCAGCGGGCGTGGACCGAGCACCTCGGCGACGAACCCACCGAGCACCTCGGCGAACCAGCCGAGCGTGTAGGGGTGGCGCGGACGGTCCTCGGAGTCGCCGTGGAGCGGCAGATCGGGAAGCACGACACGAAAGCGATCGGCGAGCCCCTCGACGGCGGGCTCCCACTCCTTGTGCGAGAGCAGCCCGGAATGCAGCAGAGCGAGCGGCGGACCGGCGCCGAGCTCGCGGTAGGCGACGCGTGCCCCGTCCGAATGGTGGTAGAGGCGGAGCCTCATGAGCGCGTGTCAGCGACGGTCACCAACGCATCGTAGGTCCTACCACTCCCAGCTCGGCGGCGGCTGCGCGACGCTAGGAACCGATGTGCGGCACGAGCTCCCCGTCCGGTGTCTGTCGCGTGATTCGGACGTCAGGCATCCGAGAGACGAGCCGGACCTCGGGCATGGGCACGATGAATTGCCCCCCACGATCGAGGAACTCACGCTCGCGATCGAGAAACTCATCGAGGAAGTGCCATGGCAACGCGAGGTAGTAGTCGGGGCGCAGCTCGCGCGAGTGAGCCTCGCTGATGATCGTGATTTTCGTCCCGATCGTCTCGGACCCGTGCTTGTCGGGGTTGCGATCGGCGGCGTACGGGATGAGGGTGTGGTCTATCCCCACATACTGCAGGATCGTGTTCCCCTTGGTCGAGGCGCCATATACGTGAATTGTCTTACCTTCCTCGACGAGCCCGCGACACATCGCAGCCAGATCCTCGCGCACACGCTCGGCCGCCGCGGCAAAGCGCTCGTACGGCTCGGCAGCGTCGAGCGCCAGCTCGAACTCCCTCACCCGGAGTTGCTGGAGCAGCTCGGCGTCCTCGCCCTCTGCGGCAAAAAGACCGCCACGGCGCACGAACAGGCGCACCGAGCCGCCATTGATGGCGTTGACCTCGGCTCGCACCACCTGCAGGCCTGCGTCTCCCAGAAGCCGCTCGATCACGGCGAGCGAGTAGTACTCGAGGTGCTCGTGGACGATCGCGTCGAACTGGTTCATGTCGAGCATTGCAGGCAGGTAGTGCAGCTCGATCACCCATACGCCATCGTCCGCCAGAGCTTGGGATACCTCCTCGACGAATGCGCAGGGATACTCGAGGTCGTAGAACATCGCAATGCTCGTGATGATCCGGGCCTTACGATCGACGTGCCGGTGGCGGAGATGCTCGTATGAGTAGAAGTCGTGTACGACCTCATAGCCCTTCTCGACCGCATAGCGAGCGACGTCCGACGGATCGAACCCGACATACTTCAGGTTCGATGCCGTGTAGCCGTCGAGCAGCGTGCCATCGTTACAGCCGATGTCAATCACGAGGTCACCCGGGCGCAGCTCTACCATCTCCTCGGCCTGCTCGGCGATCTGATGCAGATTACGAGTCATCGTCTCGTTGACCCCGCTTCGGTACCAGTACGAGCGATAGAGGATCGATCCCGGGACTGTGTGTCGTAGCTGCACAAGGCCGCAACCGTTCTCGTTGCGCGTTGTGTCACATCTCACCAGCTCGAGCGGAACACGCCGTGACACTGGCTGCTGACCGCCGGGCTCGGCGAACGCCCCAGCTATACATTGCTCTCCCAGCGAGAGCACCGGGACGAGATCTGGTGAACCACAGATCCGGCAGGTGGTGCGGGTTGTCAGGCTCGTACGTGGTGTCGGCACGAGCCGCAAGCTAGCATCGGGCGGCACGCTGGCAAAGCCATTGCTTGCGCGTGAGCGGTCGATGCAGTCGCTTCGCTGCCGTGCGAGCGCCGCAGATAGGCGCGAGACCCAGCTATTGCAGGCGTATCCATCCAGCCCACGCCAACCGCCAGATAGCAAACTTCGGCGCCCATTTTGCCTACTTCGTTTCCTATTCCTCCATTGGAGATGCCACGGATTGCGTCGCTGACTGAGATCGTTGCGAACCAACTCGACGGACGATATGGTCGCGACCATCATGCCTGTCGACGCCGGCTCAGAGACCCCGATCAAGCTTTCGATATGCATCCCGACCTACAATTTCGGAGATTTCATCGGCGAGACGCTCGAGAGCGTGCTCTCGCAGATCGTCGAGGGCGTTGAGGTAGTGGTCCTCGATGGAGGATCGACCGACCAGACGCCCGCAGTCGTTGGCGCACTCCAAGCCCGCTTTCCGGCGCTGCG
This sequence comes from uncultured Solirubrobacteraceae bacterium, assembly GCA_963759265.1. Classification (GTDB taxonomy): domain Bacteria; phylum Actinomycetota; class Thermoleophilia; order Solirubrobacterales; family Solirubrobacteraceae; genus Palsa-744. Next base: position 1,227,254 of record CAVWYR010000001.1, on the reverse strand, counting down.
CTACCATCGCCGTGGGGAGCGCGGGGGCATCGATCGTGACATGGCGCGCACGGTCGATCTAGCCCGTGGTGAGTACTGCTGGCTGTTCAGTGCCGACGATCTGATGAAGCCCGGTTCGATCCCACGGATGTTGGAAGAGGTCGAGAGCGGACTGGATGTGTATCTCTGCGGCCTCACACTCTGTACCTGTGACATGCGCCCGCTCAAGGATCACCGCATCCTCGACGTCCCGTCTGGGATGACCTTCGATCTCGGCCGGGAGGACGATCGCCGGGTGTATTTCGAGCGCGCCGAGACCACCACGGCGTTCTTCAGCTTCCTGGGATCGGTGATCTTCAAGAAGGCACGCTGGGACGCCATCCCACTCGACGAGCACTTCGTCGGCAGCTGCTGGGCGCACGTGGCACGGATGTTCCGGATGATCCCCCTTGGTTTGCGCGTGAGGTACCTCGCGCCAGCCTACCTCTGGAAGCGCTGTGACAATGACTCGTTCATGGACGCTGGGCTGATTCGGCGCTTCGCGATCACGATCGACGGCTACCACCGCCTTGCAAGGACCTTCTTTGCGCACGACAGCTGGGAGGCCGGCCACATCCGTCGAGTGGTGACCGCCGAGTTTCCGCCCTACGTGCTGGCATACGCGAAGTTGGTCAGCGCCGGCGCTCCGCCACAGGATCGTCTTTTGCTCGAGCGCCTGGTGGAGACGGTATACGCTGGTGACTCTGTTCGGCACCAGCTGTACCGAGGCCTCTTCAAGGGAGTCCCCGTGCTTCCTTTCAAGGTCCGCCCGGCCCGCATATAGCGTCGCGCGGAGCACCCAGTCGACTATCTCCAGCTGTGTGTGACGAGCCGATTCTGGATCAGCGCACTTCTCGCGATGTCTCTAACCAGTCGCTGACGATAGCTCCAAGGAGTTGACGACACCATCTCGATGGCGACTCTCGTACGAGTCGGAAGGCCGATCAGTCGGAGGGCGCTCACACGCTTCAGCGAGTACGGCACCACCTCCTTGAAGCCCACGCTATACAGCATTCCTACCATCGCGGCCCGGTTGGGTCCCCACCAATTTGTCTCGTCGCGCATCATTCTCCACGGATAGAACGCCATTGCTGGAACGGGAACGAAGGTCATGTCTATGAGCGCCTCCACGACGAGCAGCTCCTTCGTCACGCTGGCAAGCCTTTCGAGCGCCAGGAGGGGATGGCGGACGCAGTTGAGGCCTCCGAGGAACAGCACCACATCGAACTGGCCAACCGTGTCCGGGCATACGTCGAGCACGTCCACTTCATAGTCCTCGACCTTGGACGCGAGGATACGTCTCCTACATTCGAAGGCATCCTTGCCTCCCGGCGGACGCCAAGCGTGAGCATCCATCGCCACCACCCGCGCCGCACCGAACCGCTCCGCCGCGAAGGAGAAGTAACCATCTGATGCCGCGACGTCGAGCACTGTCTTGCCTGCGAGGTCCGGCAGGCGCAGCGACAGCAGCTTCTCGAAGTGGTGCCACCAGTCGATAGGCGCGGCCGAAGTTGAGGCTATAGCTTGCCGGCTGGCCACGATTCGATCCTAGGGTGAGGGGACCCTATGCGCAACCAGTCGGAGACAAATGCGCAAGCTTGCGCGCGCTTCACGAACGAGCAAGCTAGGCGGTATGTGCTAGCTGCGTTCTACGAGGATCGGGGCGATGACTCAGCCTGCGGGTGCGTGACGAGGACGGCCGCCTGGACACGCTCAGTTCACGGCAATCCAATTTGGTCGAGCAATTTGACCAAAGCGCGTTGCCCGCTATCGTAGCGCCGCTTCCGTTCCACATTGGAGCCGAAAGGGGGGTCGACGTGCCAGCGTCCGATAGCCGATCACGGCGGTGCCGAGCGCATAGCCCACGCGAACGAGCCCGTGCATCTATGGGTTGAGATCGTCGCGCGCGAGCTGGCGATGCTCGCGACGCTGCTTGCACTCGGCAGCGGACCGGCGTCGTTCCTCGGCCGACGCTTCGACGCCGCCGCACGCCTCGCGATGGCTCCAATCTTGGGGCTCTGCCTGGCTACATGTGTGTTCACGACACTCATCTGGTTCACCGCAGCTCGCAACACCTACTGGCTGCTGCCGGTCATCGCCGTGATCTCGCTGGCGGTCGCCTCCCGGCGAAGCCTTACCGCGCGATCCGACGCGACACACCGCGGGTGGTCGGTACTCGGACGCCTGGGTGCGCGCGACGCGCTCGCGCTGGCAATCGTGTGTGTGGTCGTAGCCGCCCCGCTCAGCTACACGCTGCACGAGCGCAGCAGCGTGGGGCCCACGGGCTTTCTGATCTTGGACGCGGACGGATATACGTTGACGGCCGACGGCATGGAACAGCTGTCGATCCGCCAGGCCCAGCGCCCGATCGCCGAATCCGCCAGCTTCGTGGACAAGGCCTGGGGGGTCATCGCCCGCGGCACGGTCAACGTCGATGCCTCACCACTGGCCGCCAATCTGGATCTGTTGATCGGCTTGCACGCGACAGATACGCAGAGCCTGTTCCTGATCGTGTTCCTGCTAGCCGACGCGCTCGGTGCGTTTGCGGTCGTTCGCTACTTCGCGCCGAGGCCGAGCTGGGTCGCCCCGCTGGCTGGGGTGCTGTTCGCGGGCCCGCTCTTCCTCCAGCTGATGGCCGACGGCAGCCAGGCCGCGACGTGCGGACTCGCCGTGATCATGCCCCTGGTGACCGTCGGAGTCGAGACGCTGCGCGAGCAGAGGTGGTCCAACCTCGTGTTGTTCGCGCTGCTCGCGTCGGGACTGATGGCTCTCTACCCGTTGTACCTGCCGGGGGTCGCCGTTGCCGCAGTAGCCGTGCTGGGCACAATCGCGATCGTCAGGCGCTCCCGCGATCGTCTCGACCGGCGATCGCTGCGACGGGGCGCCGCACTGGTAGGGGTTGTGACAGCGTTGACGATCGCGTTCGACGTGGTGAGCTTCAGCCGCGATGCACGCTACTGGATCGAAACTTTTGGCGGCGAAGATCTTGCCGGCAAGCCCGACTACCATCTGCCACTCTCCGTCCTGCCGGGCTGGGCACTGCAGACACGTCAGTTCTACGTGCTGCAGACTCCTCCGCTCTCCTATCTGCCAAAGCTCACTCAAGGGCCGCTCGTCGAAGCCCTCGGCGTGGCGATCCTACCTGCCGTCCTCATAGCGGTGATTTGCTTCGGGCTATGGCGAGATCGCCGTGGGCTCATCCTCGTCTCGATCGTCATGGTGTTCGCGGCGTTCGCCGTGTATGCGAGCGCGATCCACCAGTGCTCCTATTGCGTAGATCGCGACACGCTGCCGAGCGCGCCAACGACCATCGTCTTGCTCTCGCTGGGCATTGGCGCGCTTGCGACGGCGGGTCCTAGATTGCTGCGCTTCTCGGCGGTGGTGGTCGCGATCGCGCTGGTGATCGCTGTGGGAGAGCAGACGCGCACGGAGCGCCAGCTGTTTGCGGTCGACTCATATTTCCTGGGTAGCGACGAAAGGACACTCGTATCTGATCTGCCACCCCACCCTGGCCCGGTCGACCTCGAAGGCTTCGGTGAGAACGCGGAGCTGGAGCAGGCGGTCGCAGAACTGCCGCTCGTGTACACACTGGTCTACGAGCGCAACCACGGCGAAGTCTCGCTGCCAAGTGAATACTTCAATTACAACAGCCTCTCCTATTTCGGCGGCCCGACTTCAGGCGACCCGGACTTCATACCTTCTTACCGCTACGTGCTTACGCGATTTGGAGGCGTGGCGGACGACCGACGTGTGCTCGCGCGCGCGGGCCCGCTGGCGCTCGAGGAACGCACTGGTCCACTCGATGCGACCATTACCTCCGGGGTCGCCGTTCCGATGGTCCGCCAGGACACGCGCGGTCTACCCTCCGTCGTAGAACCTCTGCATCTGCTGCTCCTCGGCGGAGGATCAGCTCCGGCCTGGATCCTGTTGCGCTTCCAAACCACCGCCCCGGCGACGATACTCTCTCAACCAGGCGTTCGCGCACGAGAGACGGCGCACGAACTGGAGGTGTGCGTACAGGCCACGGGCACCGCGCCCGTGCGCCAAGCCAGTGTGAGCATCAGCGGCGTGCTACTCCCGGGGCCGGTGCCTGGTGGAAAGTTCGCACTACCGGAGCCACCGCAGGGGATCACGCTGCTGGCGATGCGCGCTGCCAGTCGATGCAAGTTGGAAAATGGCGGATGAACCGAGCGGATCGCCACGTACGCCACAGAGCAACCGCGCCGCCACGGCCCGGATAGCCAGCGTTCACGGGGACATCTGTCTGCGCAGGCGTGGTATTTGCTCGAGCAGCTCGGCTGGCACCGCGCGGAGCACGAGCAGACATGAGCAGTAGATGAGCATGGCGAGCAGCGGTCTGGCGATGTTGGGCAGATTCGCCGGCGCGAGCGTGAGCCCCCCGAGCAGCGCGGCGAGAGCCGCGCGAGGCATCCCAGCGATCGACACTTTCGGGCGTACGCCTGCCCGCACGACCGCCAGCGCGAGCAGTGCTGTGTAGAGGATCTCCACGGCGGTTGTCGCGCTCGCTGCCCCTACGGCGCCGTAACTGGAGGCGAGCATGCCCGTGAGTACGCCGCTGAGCACGAGCACCGCCAGATTGATCAAAAGCACGTCGCGATAGCGCCCGAGGCTCAGCAGCGCATAGCCGAGCACGGCCCCCATGAACGTGAAGATCAGGGCTACGCCCTGAATGCGCAATATTGTGGCAGCGGGGGCGAACTTGGGGCCGGCGACGACGCTGATGATGAAGCTCGCGCCGGTGATCAGCGACAGGCCGACCGCCAAGCCGAGGAGCAGGCACGCGTCGAACGTGCGGCCGAGCGCGTAATCCAGACGCCCACGGTCATCTCGAGCGGCTCTGGCGAAGATCGGCAGGGTGGAGACGACGATCAGCTGTGGGACTACGAACAGGACTTCGATGATGCGAAACGACGCCCCGTAATATCCGGTCTGCCGGCCGCTGGCAACGTGAGACATGATCAGGATCGCGAGCCGGAAGTAGATGACCCCGGCCGCGGCTGCCATCGAGTAGGGCAGCGTACGACGCAGTAGAGCACCCCAGACAGCGCGGTCGAATGCAGGCAACAGTGGCATCGATCGGCGGATCAGGAGCGCACCGAGGACCGTCGCGAGGACACCGCCGAAGATCGTCGCGGCCCAGAAGGGCAGCAGCGGCGCGCCGAGGAGGACGAGAGCGACGATCGCTGCCGCGGTGGCGATCTGTCGCACGGCTTCCACAGCCGTCACCGCTTGCAGCTGTAGCCGCGCCGTGAGTGGAAGCGAATAGGTGGTCTGCGAGGTCAACAGGACGAACCCACCTCCGGCGAGGAGCGTCCCAAGGACCATCACGTGCGAGTACCCACTCACGAGGGCGAACGTGAGCGCGGTTAGCACGCCGGCCGCGATGCATACCAGGCGCAGGCCTGCAAGGCTGCGAAAGAAGCTCTGCATGACGTCGGGTGCGAGCGTGCTCAATTCGCGCACGCCGATGGCGGCGAGCCCGGCTTCTGTCACGCCACCCGTGAGAGTCACCAACGACAGCACCGTCACGTACTCGCCGGTGGCCACCACACCAAGATGGCGCAGGAGCAGCGCGGAGGACGCAACGGTTACAGCTACCCCGCCCAGATAACCGACTGTCCGCACAGCACCGCCGCGGATCGCTGCGACGCCCGCCTCGGGGGTATCGAGCAGATCCGAGACATCGGGGGTGGAAGTTGGTGACGTGCTCACGACGCGTTACGCCCGCGCGCCAGAGCGCCCCGCAAGAAATGCCTCGGTTTCCTTTAGCGCGGCGGGCGATCCGATCTCATAGAAGCGCTTCCTCGCCGGATAGCCACAGACTTCTCCCCGCAGGGCCAACGCACTGTAAAAGGGCGCAAGATCACTCTCGGATGCGCCGGCGTGATCGCATGCTCCGGCCATGAGCCCCCCGAGCCCATAGTCGATCCAGCGCATATCGGGCGTAGGCGAGCGCTTGTCGTAGGCCAGTACGCGGCCGCCCTCGTAGCGAGTGTTCGACGTGTCCCAGCGCCCTTCGTTGCGCAGCACGACCATCAACGCAGGCAAGCCGCTCTCGCACCAGGCGCGGCTGGCCGCTGCGTAGTCGACGCGCAGATAGGTGTCCCCGTAGAGCACTAGGAAGCGCTCGGGAAGCAGCGCAAGCGCGCGCCGAATGGCGCCGAGCGTGCCGTCGAGCCCGGGAGCGTCGTGGCTGTAGGAGATTCTGATCCCGAAGCGCGCATTCCCGATCCGCGACTCGATCATCTCCCCCCGATAGCCCACGCAGATGACCGCCTCGCGAACTCCATGGCTCGCCAGAAGAGAGAGCTGGTGGATGAGGAAGGGCTCTCCGGCAACTTCGAGCAACGGCTTGGGGACTTCGCTCGTGCGCTCACCCAGGCGCGTGCCGCGACCACCCGCCAGAATGCACACGGGCGGCAAATCTTCGCCGGGCATCTCAGACCTCTCCCCAGTCCAGACCCCGGTCGCTGGGCACGATCCGCCGCAGTGTGTACAGATCGGACTCGAGATCCATGCGGTGCTCGGCCAATTCTGGCCACGGATCCCAGACCGCGCTCAGCAGCTTGCCCGTGATGCCATCGCTCGCCGCCGAGCCCAGGAACACTGCGAGCTTGGCTCCCTGCTGCAACGGGATCCCTCCACTGCGCTGCTGCTCGAGCGCCCGCCTGTAGACGGCATCGCCTATCAGCTCGGGGCCGACCCGCAGGATCTCGTCCAGCATGCGCGTGTTGAGTGCCCCGGGCGCGAGCGCGTTGACGTCCACTCGATGCTCGCGCAGCTCCTCTGCGAGGGTCTCGGCAAAGCGCACCACTGCCGCCTTGGAGGACGCATAGGCGCTCAGCCGCGGGAGCGGTGCCGTGGCGCCTCCCCCCGAAAGCTGGATGATCTTGCCGTAGCGGCGCTGAGTGAAGTGGGGGACGAGCTCGCGGACTGGCAGCACCGAGCCGAACAGGTTGATCTCGACGGCGCGTGTCCACTCACGCCATTCGACCTGATCGATAGTGCCCTTTGGGCCATAGACGCCGGCGTTGCAGACGAGGACCGTGATCTCTCCCAGTCCGCTCAGCGCGAAATCTACGAGCCTGCGTACGTCTTCGGCATGGGACACGTCGGCCACCTCTCCCAGCACCTGCTGGCCGGGCGCGGCGCGGTCGCGCAACTCGGCGAGGGCATGCTCCAATGCTCCGGCGTCGCGCCCGCAGACGCACAGGCCATCAACCCCCTGGTCGAGATACGTGCGGGCGATCTCCAATCCCAGCCCCTGTGTCGCACCCGTGATCAACGCTGTCCGTCCAGCCAGAGCCACGCTCACTGCTGCCCCCTAGCGCAGGCTCGCCGTGGTGCGCACGTCGGCATAGACGCTCGCCGCATACGCGGCCTCCACCTGCTCCCACGCGTCGCGAGCGGATTGCAGGTCACCGAGCAACGGTCGATTGTCCGCGGCCGCGACCGCCCCGGCGAAGTGCTCCCATTCGGCCCGCCACGAGCGATCGTCGTCCGGGTAGCGGACCTCCTCAAGCGTCGGTGGCCCGAGCTGGGGTCCCATCCTGTAGATCCGCAACCGCTGTGGCCCGTACGATCCCACGAGCCCGTCGAGCTGAAGCTTTGCGGTACGGCAGTAGAGCTCGAGCGAGAACATGTTCTTCCACTCGGTCCAGCTGGCATGGAGCAGCGCCCATGGAGCGGCGCGCGACCCGGCTTCACCGAGCAGCAGAGCGGCGTTGTCCTCGACCTCGGCGTCCCAGAACTGAGTGCGCAGCAGCGCCGAGTGCAGTGGCATTGGCCCGGCCAGCCAGTTGCTGAGATCGAGCAGGTGCATGCCTTGATCGATCAGCTCGCCGCCGCCCGAGCGCGCCGGATCGACCCGCCACTCGTCGTCGTAGCCGGGGCGTCCGCCGTGCCCATAGCAGGCACGAAGATGCATCAACTCGCCATAACGTCCGGAGTGGACCTCCTCGACCGCGCGGGCTATCCCCGGGTGAAAGCGGTGGTTGAAGCCGACCTTGACGAGACGCTCACTGACGCGTTGGCACTCGAGCAGGCGGTCGATCTGCGCCGTTGACAAACCCGCAGGCTTCTCCACCAACACGTGCATCCCAGCCATGAGCGCACGCTCGGTGAGCCCGGGCAGCTGATCGTGAACGGTGGCCACGACTACCACCTCGGGGCCCAGCGAGACCAACTCCTCCATGGTTGTGCACACCTCGCAGTCGTGACGACGTGCAAAGACCTCCGCAGCCGTCGCATCGACGTCGCAGCAGCCCAGCAGGGCATCCTGCGGCGCGAGCGCATCGGCGCGCTTCTCGCCGATGCGCCCGCAGCCAACCATCCCCACGGTCAAGCCGCGTCTACTCATCTAGTCCCGTCATCTGGTCCCGCCCGTCGAGCACGGCTCATGAGTACTCGCTCGCGTAGGCGCCGCTGAAGTCGAAGTCGAACCCCAGCTCGGGCGCGTTCATCGCCGCCATCGCGCGCCTGGTGTCCTCCGGCCTGGTCGTGTACACCAGCAGAAAGCCTCCGCCACCTGCGCCCACGAGCTTGCCGCCGATGACGCCGTTGCGACGAGCAAGCGCGTACAGATCGTCGATACGCTCGTCGCTCATGCCTGGTGAGCGACGGCGCTTATGTCCCCAGTGCTCGTGCATCAGCTCCGCGTACTCCTCGAGCCGCCCCCCGCGCAGCAGCTCGCGGCTGTGCAGACCGAGCTCCTTGGTGCGATGCAGGTTCTCGAGCATCGGCGCGTCGCCCGCCCGCGTGCGTGCGTCCTGGTCGGTCAGGATGTGTGAGGCGGCGCGTGCCTCGCCGGTGTAGAACAGCAGGAGTTGGTCACGCATGCGCCTTAGCGTGTTCTGGTCGAGCTCGAGCGATTCCACATCGACGCTCCCGTCCGGATGGAACGTGTAGGCGCAGATTCCGCCGTGAGCGGCCACGTAGGGGTCCTGCTTGCCGACGGGCTCGCCGAGTACGTCCATCTCTATCTCGCACGCTAACTCGGCCAGCTCTCCGGGGGTGATGGCTGTGCGCCGCGCGCGGGCCAGGCCCTTGAGCAGGCAGACGGTGTAGGCGCCGGAGGAGCCCATGCCGGTTCCCGCCGGCACGTCGGCCACCGAGGCGATCTCCAAGGGGCTGCCGCACCAGTGGCGCAGTAGGCTCTCGCGCAGGATCGGATGGCGGATCTGACTGATCTCCTCGACCTCCTCGAGCTCCGCATACTTCATGCGATAGCGACGCTGGAAGGTGGTGTGGGTGAGCATGTAGGCGTACTTGTCGATTGCCCCCGAGACGAGGAAGCCGCCGTGCTCGCGATAGTAGGAGGGGAGGTCGGTGCCGCCGCCGCCGAGCGAGATCCGCAGCGGCGCACGGCTGAAGATCACGCTCATCGTCCGCGCCCCCGCGCGGGATCGCGCTCGCGGCCGATCCCCGGCTCAGGGCTCACGAGAGCGCACCCTGCATCGCCTCGTCGCGCCAGGCGTACTCGTTGGCGTCGAGCCACTTGAGCGTGCGCACGAGCCCCTGCTCGATCGTGAGTCGCGCCCGCCAGCCGAGGCCGCGGATGCGCGCGGTGTCGAGTCGTATCAGCGGGCTGTCACCGACCCAGCCGCGGCGCCCGCCGGTGTGCTCGATCGCGGGCGCGAGCGCGAGGTGCCGGGCGATGATCGCCACCGACTCATCGACGAGCAGGGTTTCGTCGGTGCCCAGGTTGTAGATGTGCGCGCCGCGATCGCCTTGATGGTGCTCGGCCGCGCTCAGGATCGCGTTGACGCAGTCCTGGACATACAGGTAGGACTTCTCCTGGCGTCCGTCTCCCAGCACGGTCAGGTGCGTCGGGTCGCGGTTGAGCGCGCGGTAGAAGTCGAAGACGTGCCCGTGCGTGTAGCGCTCCCCGAGGACCGACACGAATCGGCAGATCACCCCCGTGAAACCGTATCCGGCCGCGTAAGCTGCGATCAGCGCCTCGCCGGCTAGCTTGGAGGCCGCGTACAGCGAGGTCTGGATCGGAAAGGGAGCATCCTCAGGCGTCGGGAAGACCGTCGGCTCGCCATAGACCGAGCCGGTCGAAGCGAAGGCGATCTGACTGACGCCGCGGGCGCGCATGGCCTCCAGCACGTTCGATGTCGCGATCGTGTTCTGCTCGAGGTCGCGACGTGGGTGCTCCAGGCCACGACGCAGGTCGGCGTTGGCCTGAAGGTGAAAGACCCAATCGCAGCCGTCGAGCGCATGTTCGAGCGTCGCGAGATCGAGCACGTCGCCTTCGATGAGCCTCACGCTGCCTGCGGTCCTCGCTGTGCGAAGGAACTCTCGACGCCCGGTGCTGAGGTCGTCGAGCACCACGACCTCGACACCCCGATCGATCAACCGGTCGACGACGTTGCTGCCAATGAAGCCCGCCCCGCCTGTAACGCACACCCGCCTCACAGTGTGAAGCCGGCGGCCAGCGCATCGTCGTGGAACATGCGAACGGTCTCGAGCGAGAATTGCTCGAGGCTCTTGCCGAGGCCGTCGAGCTTCTCGAGCAGGCCGTGGGTCATGGTGATGATGTCACAGCCCATGTCGTTCGCCTGCACCAGGTTGAGGATCTCGCGCGGAGAGGCCCAGATCAGCTCCGAGCGCGGCGCCTGTTCCATGATCTCCATCGAGCGCGCGATGATCGGCATTGGATCGACCCCCGCATCGGCGATGCGCCCGGCGAACACGGAGATGTAGGAAGGGGCGCCATCGGAGACGGCAGCCGTTATCAGCTCGACCTGGGCGGTGGTGAACAGCGCCGTGACGTTGACCTTGACCCCGCTCTCGGATAGCTCCCGCGCGAGCGAGGCCATCGATATACCCGTGGTCGAGGTCACGGGAATCTTCACATATACGTTCTCGCCCCAAGACGCGATGGTATGAGCCTGACGTCTCATTTCACTGACGTCGTCCGCGAACACCTCGAAGGAGATGGGATGCGTCGTCACCTGCTCGAGCAACTCGCGGGCGAACCGGGAATAGTCGGTGAGACCGACCTTGCGCATCAAAGTGGGGTTCGTGGTGAACCCCGCGATCCGTAAATCGGCAGCAAGCTTGAAGATGCCATCGAGGTCGGCACCGTCAGCGAATATGCGTGTTGCGATCTGATCGAGCATGATGACCTCCTTGGCCGAAGGCACCATAACTGGGTTAGTTCTATGCGATTGTCTCCGACTGGAAGAGGCTCAGCTTTCTGATTGCTTCGGCGAGGCTGTCGGCAATAAGATCGGGGCTGACCACGTGCAAGCGCTTGTGAACACTGGCCGGATTGCGGATCAGCAGAGTCCTGCATCCAGCGGCCCCTCCCGCGGCGATATCCGTGTCGGTGTCTCCAACCATCCATGAGTTGCCCAAATCGATGCCGAGCTCAGCTGCGACATCGAGCAACATGCCGGGGGCCGGCTTACGACACTTGCACTGCCTGGCGAGGCCGGGGACGACGCCCTGCGGATGGTGCAGACACACGCGAGAGGCCGTGAGCGTGACGCCCTCCCGCGCAAGCAGAGCGGTGACCTGCCGATGCACGGCCAGCAGTTGCTTCACAGACACCCTGCCCTTCGCGGCGGCGGGCTGGTTGGACACGCACACGAGCGCGTAGCCGGCTTGCGCCAGGCGTGCGGTCGCTGCCGCGGCTCCTGGTATCAGGCGCACCTGCTCGACACTCAGCGGCGACTCCGCGACACCGGACAGCGGATCGAGCACGAGCTCATTGAGCACCCCGTCGCGATCGAGGAACGCGGCTGCTCTTGCGGGTGCTCTCACGGCTTGCCGGCAGCGGCCAGAGATTCCCAGTGTCCATCCCTGACGGCGAGTTGCGGGTGCGAGACCAGCGCATGCCAAACGATGGCCTGGAATGACTCGACCAGGGGCGTGCGCAACGCAGGCGGCGGCGCGATCAGAACCGCGACATCGGCGAGCTCGGCGAGCACACCCCCTGGCGCCCCCACCACCCCGTATAGCGAGGCGCCGGCGTCGTGTGCCATCTCCATCGCACGTACGAGATTGACCGAGACGTTGTGTTGGAGCGATCCTCCGCCGACGGAGAACACGAGCAGCGCGTCGCGCGCGCAAAGGTGCGAGACCTCCAGCCAAGCGCTGAACGACGTCTCCCAGCCGTCGTCGTTTGTCCGGGCCGTGAGCTCGGAGACGTTGTCGGTAGGCGCATAACTCTCGAGAGAGCACAGCTTGCGGAAGTCGTTGACCGCGTGCGAGGCATGGCCCGCGCCGCCGCCGACACCGAGGATGAACAGCCGTCCGTCGCGCTCACGAACTGCGGCTAGACCGCTGGCCATGGCGTCGAGTTGGTCAGGGTCGATCGCACGTGCCAAGTCGACTGCCGCGGCAAGATAGCCGGCCGCGTGGCCGCCTTGGCTGATACTGCTGCCTGCGCTGCCGGCGGCGGCTGAGCTCACGCTCACTTCTCCCATCCACGGCGAGACTCGACGATGTACTTGGGCCGGTTGCGCGACTCGTCGTAAATCCGCCCGACGTACTCGCCGATCACACCCAGCGATAGCAGTTGGATGCCGCTGAAGAACGAGATGGCGATCACGATCGTCGGGTTTCCGACCGGGAACGGGATGCTCCACAGCTTCAGACCCAAATACACGAGCGCGACCGTGAAGGCGAGCCCCGAGAGAGCCATGCCGAGCAGCGAGATCACATGTAGCGGATATCGCGAGAACCCGACGATCCCGTTCACACCGATCACAAGCGATCCCAGGAAGCGGTTGTACTTGCTCCTTCCAGCGGCCCGCTGGTCGCGGTCGTAGGGCACACTCGTCTGGCGAAATCCCACAAGGCCGACCAGCCCACGTAGAAAGCCGTGACCCTCCTTCAGAGAGACGACGTTGTCGACCACCCTGCGACTCATGAGTCGGAAGTCGCCCGTGTTGGGAGGGATGTCGACATCGGCGATACGCCGGATCACCCTGTAGCCGGCGGCGGCGACGATGCGCTTGGCCACGGTCTCTCCGGCCCGGTTGCGCCGCTGCGCGTAGACGACGTCGTATCCCTCGCGCCAGCGCTCGACGAGCTCGGGGATCATCTCTGGCGGATCCTGGAGATCGCAGTCGACCACGACGACGGCGTCGCCGCTCGATGCCTCAAGCCCCGCGATGGTAGCCATCGGCTGGCCGAACCTACGGGAGAAGCGCAACATCTTCACTCGCGGATCCTCCTCGCACAGCCGCAGGATCAGCTCCTCGGTGCTGTCGGTACACGGATCGACGCTGAAGATCAACTCCCACTCGAGTCCTACGACGCCCGCCATCGCACCGCTGAGACGGTCATAGACGCGACGGATGTTGTCCTCCTCGTTGTAGGTTGGGACGACGACGCTGAGCATACGCCCGGCCGAACGGCCTCCCGCCAGTCTCACCTGTCGGGCCACATCCGGCGTGGGCCTGGCCAGCTCGGGCGGCGACTCGATGGCGGCGGACTCCGACTGGAGCACACCGGATGAACGACCGATGAGGCCAACGGGCGCTCGCGCCGAGTTCACCGTGTGCTCGACCTCGCTCACACCCTCGCTCCCGGTCGCTCGAGCACAGTGAGACCGCGGATGCCAAACGGCAGCCTCACGCCGTGATTGAGAAGCACCTCATCCACACGACAGCCCACCCTGCCGAGCATCGAGTCGGCGGTACGCTCCATGTCCCGCATCACTCGGCGTTCGAGCGCGGCTCCACGAAGCTGCGAGTGACGCCTGCGATTGCGCTGCTTGACCGCCCAGAACGCTGGATACAGCGGGGCGCCGAGATGAGCGTCCTGCAGCACCGTGAAGCCCGCCTTGCGCGCCTTGCGCGCCAACTCGCCGCGGGCGTAGCGACGCTCATGTCCGAGCAGGCGATCGTAGTAGTCGTAGCAGCCGGGATCGACGGGTACGACAATCACCGCACGCGCGCCGGGGCGTAGTGTCCTGAAGATCTCGCCGAGCGCCTGCACGTCATCTGGCACGTGCTCGAGCAGATTCGCACTGACAGCGACGTCGAGGCATTGATCGTCCAGTGGCAAGGCGCAGACATCGGCCTGCAGGAGCAGCGCGTCGGGGACATGCTTATGCGCCTTGCGCAACCCACTCGCCACGAGATCCACTCCGATGAGCTTGGCGTCAGGCAGACGCGCGCGCAGGTCGGCGAGCAGGTATCCCGTGGAGCACCCGACGTCGATCACGGTTGGTCTCGCTGGCAGCGAGCCGAGCCGTTCGAGCATCGCGCGTCGCGTCCACACGTCGATAAAATGCGTACGGCTGCTGTGCTCGTGCAACTCCTCCAATTGCTCTGACCAGTTGAGCGTGTAGCTGTCGGGCACAGAGCTGGTGAAAGGCTGACCGTTGCAGGCATTTGCCGGCGATACCCGCTCGAGAGGTGACAGACTTGGATCGCGATCTAGCACGGCCGGTCCCACATCCTCGACACGATACAGATTCAGTTTTGTCTGAATGTTTCTCACCCATAAAATGGACTCTCATATACGAGCAACCGCCAGCCAAGACGGAGACAGGTGGGCATAACTACCTGCATATTCGGTTAAAAGTGAACCCAGCTGGATCCGAGTCGAGGCAACCTTCTGCACAGAATCTCGCCGTCAGATGCTCGTAGCTGTCTCCTATTGCCTCGACCAGAGGCGGGGGTCGGGTAGGAGTCGCCCGGGCGACGGGTAGCTCCTGAGCCAGGATCCCCGGAGGTCCTTGCCCGCCTGATTCCCGGCCGCCTGTCCGGCGCGAGCGACGTCGGCTTAGAATGAGCGGCCTCGTGACGGCCGCGCGCACAAATCCCCTGATCCCCGCCCGCAAGATCGACCCCCAGCAAGCGCTCCCGGCGCTGGAGCTCCACGTGCTGGAGCGCTGGCGCGGGCGCGACGTGTTCGCGGAGTCGCTGCGCCTGCGCGAGGGCGCGAAGCAGTGGGTCTTCTACGAGGGGCCCCCCACAGCGAATGGTCCGCCGGGCTCCCACCACGTGCTCTCGCGCGTGTTCAAGGACATCTACCCGCGCTTTCAGACGATGCGCGGCTACCGCGTGGAGCGCAAGGGCGGCTGGGACTGCCATGGGCTGCCGGTGGAGATAGCGGTGGAACGGGAGTTGGGCATCCACCACAAGGCAGAGATCGAGGAGTACGGGATCGCGCAGTTCAATGCGAAGTGCCGCGAGTCGGTGTTCGTGTTCCTGGAGGAGTGGAACCGCCTGACCGAGCGGATCGGCTTCTGGCTGGATCTCGAGCACGCGTACCGCACTTTGGACGAGACGTACATCGAGTCGGTGTGGTGGGCACTGGCGCGGATCGACGCGCGCGGCCTGCTTTACGAGGGCCGCAAGGTTGTGCCGTACTGCCCGCGCTGTGAGACGACGCTGTCCTCGCACGAGGTGGCGCTGGGCTACCGCGACGTGGTCGATCAGAGCGTGTTCCTGAAGCTCCCGCTCACGGGAGCCCACCCACCCGAGGAGCAGTTGCTGGTGTGGACGACGACGCCGTGGACGCTGCCGGGAAACGTCGCGGTGGCGGTATCGCCGACGGCCGCATATGTGAAGGCGCGCGTCGATGATGAATATTTCGTCGTTGCCGAGGCACGCCTGGCGTCGGTGCTCGGCGAGGGAGCGCTGGTAGAAGACCGCTTCACTGGCGATGAGCTGGTGGCGCGCTACGGCTCATACGAGGGGCCGATCTTCGCGGCAGACGACCGCGAGCCGGGGCCGCTGCCGATCGTGGCAGATGAGTTCGTGACGACCGAGGACGGGACGGGCATCGTGCATCTGGCGCCGGCGTTCGGCGAGGACGACTACCGCGTAGCGGCGGCGTCGGAGCAGGTCCCGTTCGATCCGACGCGCGCAGACACGCTGTACAACCCGGTGAGACCGGACGGCACGTACGACGCGCGCGTTCGCAGCCGCGACGGCGCGAGCTACGAGGGCCGCTTCGTCAAGGACCCGCAGCTGACGGCCGAGTTGATCGAGGACCTGCGGGCGCGTGGCCTGCTATTACGGGTACAGGAGTACGAGCATTCCTACCCGCATTGCTGGCGCTGCGGCACGCCTCTCCTGTACTACGCGAAACCCTCCTGGTACATCGCGACATCGAAGCTGCGCGACGAGCTGCTGGCTGCGAACGAGACGGTCGACTGGCACCCGCCGCACGTCAAGCACGGGCGCTTCGGCGACTGGCTGAAGAACAACGTCGACTGGGCGCTGTCGCGCGAGCGCTACTGGGGCACACCGCTGCCGGTGTGGCGCTGCGCAAGCGGTCACGTGCACGTGATCGGCTCGTTCCTGGAGCTGGAGGAGCGCTCGGGGATGGCGCTCGACGATCATCACCGCCCCTACGTGGACGATGTCTCGTTCCCGTGTCCCCACCCCGCGGACGCCGGCAGCTCGAACAACTGCGGCGAGCCGATGACACGCGTACCGGAGGTGATCGACGTATGGTTTGACTCGGGCGCGATGCCGTTCGCGCAGCACCACTTCCCGTTCGAGCACGAGGAGATCTTCCGGGAGAGCTACCCGGCGGATTTCATCTGCGAGGCGCAGGACCAGACGCGCGGCTGGTTCTACTCGCTGCTGGCTGTCGCAACGCTTGCGAACCCCACCGGGAACGCTGGGGACACAGAGGCGCCGTACCGCAACGTGGTGTGTCTGGGCCTGATCCTCGACGAGGAGGGCCAGAAGATGTCGAAGTCGAAAGGCAACACGGTCGAGCCGTGGCAGGTGCTCGACACCTACGGCGCGGACGCGTTCCGCTGGTACTTCTTCACCTCGAAGCAACCATGGGACGGCTACCGCTTCTCGGCGGAGACGATCGGCGAAGGCGTACGCCTGTTCCTGAAGCAGCTGTGGTCGACGTACTACTTCTACGTGCTGTATGCGCACGCGTCGGCGAGTCAGCTGGAGCAGGCCCAGCCGGTCGCGGGCCGCGGGGACGCGGGCGAGCACGAGGGTGAGGTGGGCGCACTCGCGACGGCCCAGGCGGATGACGCTGACAGCGACCTTGACCGCTGGGCGTTGTCGCGCACGGCAGGCACGGCGGAGCTCGTGACCGAGCGCCTGGACGCGTATGACGCGACCGCGGCCGGGCGCGCGATCGCGAGCTTGGTGGACGAGCTGTCGAACTGGTACGTGCGCCGCTCACGCCGACGCTTCTGGGACGGAGATCAGGCGGCGTTCCAGACACTGCGCACGTGCCTGCTGGCGGTGGCGAAGCTACTGGCGCCGCTGTGTCCGTTTATCGCGGATGAGATCTACGACAACCTCGATGGCGCGCTGGCAAGCGTGCACCTGTGCGACTTCCCCACGGCCGAGCAGATTGGACCGCGCGACGAAGACCTCGAGCAGGCGATGGCGCTGGCGCGCGAGACCGTGCGCCTGGGCCTCGGCGCGCGGGGGAAGGCGAAGATCAAGGTGCGCCAGCCGCTCGGCGAGGCTATCGTGGTCGCGGACGGGCACGAGCGCGAAGCGATCGAACGCCTGAGCGACGTGGTGCGCGAAGAGCTGAACGTGCGCAGGGTGCGGTTCGTGGCGGCGGCGGCGGAGCTGGGCAGCTACGAGGTGAAGGCCAACTACCGCACGCTGGGGCCACTGTTCGGCAAGGACATGCCACTGGCGGCCGACGCGATTGCGGCGCTCGACCCCGCGCGGGTGGCTGCCGCACTGCTGGCGGGCACCGATGGCGGCAGTGACGGCGCGATCGGGATCGCGGTGGCCGGACGCGAGCACACGCTCTCGGCGGATGACATCGTTGTGACGATGCGAGCGCCAGAGGGCTACAGCGTCGAGCGCGAGGGCGCGCACGCGGTCGCGCTCGACTTGACGATCGATGAGGACCTGCGCCGCGAGGGGCGGGCGCGAGAGATCGTGCACGCGGTCCAGAGCGCCCGCAAGGGCGCAGGCCTGCAGGTGGAGGACCGGATCGAGCTTGCCCTCGCGGGAGACCCTGCGCTGATCGAGGCCGCCAGCGCGCACCGTCGCTACCTGGCGGGGGAGACACTCGCGGTCGAGCTTCACCTCCCTGACGCCTCGCCGCCCGGCGTCGCGATGGAGCACTCGGAGCAGGCGGACGTGGATGGCATGAGCCTGACGATCTCGCTGAGCAAGCGCTGACGACGCGCGCGAGCGCGCTTCGGTTCCGTCAGGGTCGACGCAAGCGCTTGGGCAGCATCTCCGTCACCTCGGCAGGCACCGCTCGCAAGCGAGGACAGGCCTGACCAGAGCGCAATGGCCACCCCGGGGGCTGCCGCGAGCGCCACGGGCTGTTCGTAACCACGGCTCTGACAGTGGGATGGTCGGTGGCCCAGGTGGCGAACCGCCGTGCGGCGACTCTCGCTGCGCTGCTGATCCTCGTCGCCCCACCGCGGGCGCTGTACGTGTTCATGACGCCCGTAGCTCACAATACGGTCTATCCGGCTACAGCGCTGCTGGGCGCCTATCTCGTGCGGCTGGCACGAGGCGCAGAACGAGCACGCAGGATGACCTGGGGGCTACCGCCGATCGCAGGGATCGTACTTGGAGCTTGCATCGCCTCGGATGCATTGCTGATCGTCACGGGCGTCATACCATTTGTGCTCACGGCGATCCTATGCGGGCTGCAACGCGGCCGGCGTTCGAGGATCATCGCGGCGAGCGCACTCACGAGAGCTGTCGTCGCGGTTCCCGTAGCAAAACTCACCTCGACGACGATGGGCTCACTGGGCTATGTGACGCTAGCGCCAGCGAGCTCACGCGTGCATTGCACGTGATCTACTGGGCGGGCGCCGCGGCGACGGCCGTCGTGCGCTTCGGGCTCAGCTCGAGAGCGGAATACGTTCATGAATCGTATTACGCGTCGCTGATCTTCTCGGTCGCGGCGATCGTCGTCCTGCTGGCGCGCTCGGGCGCCGCGGTGCGCTGGCTCGTGTCCGCGAACGCCTCGATCTTCTTCGCGGCTGGCACCGTCGGGCTTACAAGGCACTACATGGAAAGCTTCGTACTGCCGATTGCTCGCACCCCAGGCTACGCCGCCAGAGACTATGTGCCTACGCTTGCGCGTTATGCGCGGCAGATTGCGAGCTTCGTCAGAGCGAACGGCGCTGAGGTTGGCTACGCGGGCTATGGCAACGCGTCGGATCTGACGTGGCACTCAGGTGAACGAATCCTGGTGCGGCCGGTGCAACTGTGCCGCACCACGCAAGGCGTCGGCGTCTGTCAGTTCTTCCTGGCGACGGTCCCATCGTGGTACACACCCACGCAGCACCGAACGTTTCTGCTGGTGGACAGCACCGAAAGCTATCTCCCCTCGCTCCCGGAAGGCCTCGGCAGACCACTTGCGGTCCGCACATTCGGGCCCACACAGGTGTATGTATACCCGTATGACGTGGCCACGCGCATAGGACCGGCGATGGGTTGACCGGCGCCTACGCGAGAACGGGCTCCAGCTCCGCCTCGAGCTTCTTCTTCGGGTAGGCCCCAATCACCGTGTGCACAGGCTGACCGCCCTTGAACAGGATCATGGTCGGGATCGAAAGCACCTGGAAGCGGGCCGCGGTCTGCGGGTTCTCGTCGATGTCGAGCTTGACGATCCGCAGGTCCGGGCGCTCCGCGGCGATCTCCTCGAGGACGGGAGCGACGACGCGGCAGGGACCGCACCAGGGCGCCCAGAAGTCTACGAGGACAGGGCCCTCGGCCTCGAGCACCTCGGCATCGAAGTTTGTGTCGGTTATCTGGGTGAGCGCACCTGCCATGAGAATCTCCTTGGTTGCTTACCCTCCACTATACAAAATGAAGGAGGGGGTCGCCCGGGTGGTGTATCAGTTTGGCGGCTGACACCTCGGAGACGGCCAGAAAGCCCGACAACCAGAATCCAGTACGTGTGGCCGATGTACCTCGCCTACGTTGACGAGTCGGGGGATGATGGCGAGAGCGGCTCCGCCACCTACACGCTGGGCTGCGTCCTCGTAGAGAGCCACGACTGGGCGGCCACTTTCGACGGGCTGATCAAGTTCCGCCGGTATGTCGCGGGTACGTTCGGGGTGCCGGTGCGCAGCGAGATCAAGGCGAACTACCTACTTCGCAACGGTGGACCGCTGCGGGCCCGACCGTTGAGTGAGCGGGCGAGATTCAAGCTCTATCGTGCTCATCTACGCATCCAAGACAAGCTGGGGATGAAAGCCTTCGCCGTGGTGATCGACAAGGCCGAGGCTAGGGAGCGCGTCGGTACGAAGCGCGCATCCTCAGACATCGCTTGGGAGTACCTGCTCCAGCGCCTTGAGCGCTCGTTTCGTCGCTCCGAGGTGCTCGTCG
Organism: uncultured Solirubrobacteraceae bacterium; assembly: GCA_963759265.1. Lineage (GTDB taxonomy): Bacteria > Actinomycetota > Thermoleophilia > Solirubrobacterales > Solirubrobacteraceae > Palsa-744. The sequence continues at coordinate 1,206,942 of CAVWYR010000001.1, read as the reverse complement.
TTCATGACGAGGGCGACCCCTTAACGATCCGTAAGCGGTGTCGGAAGGCTCGTCGCGCGGGGTCCGCCGGGAGCGCATTTGGCACCGGCTTGCTCAATGTGCCGTTTCGCAACCTACTTGACGATCCCGTTTCCCGCGTCTCGCAACAGTCGTACTTCTTGCAGCTCGCGGACCTCAACGCCTACGCAGCCTTCCGACGGCTCCATCCGCCGCCACCCGACCGTGGAAAGGTAGTGCCTGAGCGAATGTGGGACTTCTTGGAGGGCGCACATGACCGTTGTGCGGAACACGGACAGGTACCCTGGGCCGCCCGCTATCGTGCCATGGCCGTGACGAGAAACCGCCGGCCCGGAGGCCGGCGGTAGGGGAAGGCCGGTGGTCCTCCGCAAAAGGGAGGGTCGGTCTTCGAGAGCAATCTATCCGACGTCGCGGTCGGCTCAGGATGGTGAGCCTAGTCGAGCAGCGCCGCAATCCCGGTCATGCTCCAGACGTGATCGGCTATCCCGGCTGCCATCGCGGGGGTGCGTGGGTAGGGGTCCGCAAGCGTCTTGTGCGGGCGGGCGAAGTTGTAGTGGAGGAAGTGCAGGGCGATCGCGGCCATATGGTTGTCGAGCTTCTTGGAGAAGCCGTTGGTTAGCCTCGTGAAGCGGCGCATGCCCATCCTCATCGTGAGGTCCTGGCGATCGACGTAGCTGGTGCTGATCTTGTCCGGGTCGGGGTTGCCCTTGAGCACTCGGGTTTTGATCCCGGTGCAGACTGGCGGGCTGTAGCGCCGTTCAGCGGACGGGTCCGAGCGGTAGGTCTTTTGGATCTGCGCCCAGTCGATGTCTTGACGGAAGTTCAGCCCGACCGGCGCGACGTAGGCCTGGTGGCCGTCGGTCGTGAGCTGGATTCGGCCCGCCAGGCGGCTCTTTAAATCTTCCATGAACCGCATGCAGTCCTCGAACGCCCGGCCACCGACGTACCACGACGCGATGAGCTTGCTGTCGGCGTCGAGCGCGGTCCAGGTCCACACGTCCCCGTAGTTCGGGTCGTCCTGGTGACCCTCGGGGACGTTCTTGGCCTTGGAGCCAACAAAGGACCAAATCTCGTCTGCCTCGATGGTCTTGCAGGGCAGCGCGCGCACGTGCTCGTCGTGCTAAGCCGCAGCGGCGTTTCCGATGTCGAGGATCAGCTTCTGCACCGTGTTGATCGCGACACCGGACATGCGGCTGGTCGCCCGGACGCTGTTGCCCTCGACCAGCATCGAGAGCACTTGGGCGCGCTTCTCGACGCTCAACCTGTTCATACTGACTATTATGCCAGAGCGGTCACGCATTGTCAAGCAGGGGCCAGCGAGCCCACAGCGAAAGGGCATCGATGAGTATCGAGCGCATCTTCTACTGCGATTGGCGTGAGTGCGAGACGCACACGCGAACGGTCAGCACCCGGCCGGGAATGTCGTTCTTGACGATCACGGAGGATGCCGGCCGCACGCTGCACTTCTGTAGCTGGGATTGCGTCCTCAAGCACGCAGCGGAGATCCCGCCAGTGGAGGCGGTCGCAGTTGGCGACGAGTAGCTACTCCGTCACTTCACGGATCTCTGCGCCCTTTGCGTTCGCTTTCACGACTTCGCATGCATGGACCGCGCTCAGCTTCGCGTGGTAGATCTGCGACGAGAAGATCGTCTCGTTATTCCCACCACGTATGCGAGCGTGATAGTGCGTCGTGGAGCCCGACCTCTTGGTTACGACCTCGAAATACATTGGCTTCGGTTTCCTTTGATCTAGCGCCCGCGAATCGCCCGCTGTAACGGGCTCCAGATTCGAGGGATCGGAAGGATGATCCGCCTGGCTTCGGACAGACTCCATCCGCCGGGGCGGATGAGAGGATCGGGGAGCTTCGTCCTTCGAGCTAGCTACGCAGCACTGCGGCCCAGGGCTGTAACCCTGGGCCGCCGCTTCACCGCAGCCGCAGGACCAGCCAAACGACGGACAGCAGCAGGGCGACGCCGACGATCATGAGCAGTGGGTGTTCTTCGACGAGGTAGCCGAGGCTGCCGTGCATGCCGCTATTTGTCCGGGTTCCAGCGGGCGTTGGCAGCGCGCTTCGCGGCTTCGCTGCGCTGCTCCGGCGTCATGCTCTCGGCCCGCGCTTTGCCGCCCTTCAACCCGCCTTTGCGCCCCAGCTCGACGGCAGCGGCGTTCTTGCCGTCGTCGGGCGGCGCGTCCTCTACCTCGCCCGTGGCGATGTTCACGATCAGCTTGCCTAGCTGATTCGGGTCACGGGGTCTGCGTGAGCGCTCGGGCACGCCCCCAACGCTACCACCGGAGGATCGGTGCTTTCAACTCAAACGTGATACACCACCGTCGCCCGGGTTCGGCAGATACGCCCCGCCAGCCTCGCTCGACGCGTGGTATGCGCGTGCTCGCGACGGGTATCGTCTGAGCGGTGCTGCCACTCGCTTCCGCCAGCGGTCTTGCGGTCATTGTCGTCGTCGTCGTCTCCGCCGCGCTGTTCCTGTCATGGCTCCTGCGCACGGAGCAGGAGGACGACGCGAGCGCGGAGCAGGCCGACGTGCAGACCGAGCGCGACGGCTGAGAGGCGCGGCTTTTGTCCGCGCAAGCCGTATCGCGCAAGCCGCGACGGCCGGGATGCCGCCCACACCAAGCCTCGAACGTCCGCTGGCGCTCACTGGCTGCTCCGTTAGGCTGCCCGCGGATGGGATCGACACCTACGATCGACCTGGGCAGGGCTCGCTCGGTGCGGGACATCCTGCGCTCGACGCTGCGGCTGTACAGCAAGTATCCATGGTGTTCTGGACTCTCGCCCTGGCGGTCATGGCGCCCTGGGATCTGGCCAAGCTGGCTATCACGGGCGTCGGGCCGTTTGGCCATGTGCACCACGAGGGTTTCTTGGAGCGCGAGTCAATCGCGTTGCTCGGTGCCACGCTCATCGTCGCGCTGATCTCGGCGCTCCACGTGCATGCGGTCCTGGTGATCGGCGAAGGCCGACGGCCTCGCCTCGCTAGCGTGGCGTGGAGTGGGGTGCGCGTCCTACCGATCGTCGGAGCGGCGGCCGTCATCGCAGACATAGGAACAGAGGTCGGCCTCTTCGCCCTGTTGATCCCAGGCATCGTGCTCTGGATCAGTTGGATCGTGGTCGCGCAGGCGGCGGCCATCGAGCACGCGGGCGTGCGTTCGGCGCTGCGCCGCAGCTGGCAGCTTACGCGCGGGCACGAACGGCACGTGCTCGGACTTATTGTGGTCGTCGGGGTACCGGTCGCAATGCTGGGAGTCGGCGCTGTGCTGCTCACCAAGGGCCGCGGCACGAGCGTCGGTGCCGTGGCCGTCGGAATAGTCATCAACGCGCTAATTGTCTCTTTCATGCGCTCACGACGGCGCTTCTGTACCTCGACCTGCTTGCGCGCCAAGAGGAAACCCAAGTTGTGCCGGCAGCTGTAAGCCCATGAGTTCGCGAGGCGAAGCGCGGTCGAGTCGGCATCAGTAACGCCGTATGGATGAGGTCCTCGTCTGTTGCACTGGTCGATAATGCTGCGCATGGGTGGGTTGCGTGCGCGCACTGTGACGGCGAACGGGTTGCAGTTCGGTGTCCTGGAGGCGGGGAGCGGGCCGCTCGCTCTTTGCTTGCACGGTTTCCCTGACTCGGCTCACACGTGGCGGCATCTGCTGCCGGCGTTGGCCGATGCGGGCTTTCACGCGGTGGCGCCGTTCATGCGAGGGTACGCACCCACCGAGATCCCCACGGACGGCTGCTACGGGCTGGGCGCGCTGATCGCCGACACGATCGGGCTGCACGATGCCCTGGGCGGCGACGATCGTGCCGTTCTCGTCGGCAACGACTGGGGCGCCGAGACGGCGTATGGCGCGGCTGCGTTTGCTCCGGATCGTTGGCGGCGTGTGGTCACGCTCGCCATACCCCCGCTGGCACTCGACACGAGGATGTTCGCCGACTACGATCAGCTCAAGCGGTTCTTCTACCTGTTCTTTCTGAAGGCGCCCTTCGCCGAGGCCGTGGTTGGCGCTGCGGACATGGCGTTCTTCGATCGCCTGTGGCAGGACTGGTCTCCGGGCTACGACGCGCGCGAGGATCTCGACAACGTTAAGCGGTGTCTTCGCGACGAGGGCAACCTCGCTGCGGCGATCGGGTACTACCGAACCGAAGAGCCCGGGCTCCGCTCGTCCGTCGCGGATGGCGCTTACGCCGCAGAGGAGTCCGCGCTGGCTAGCGCTCCGCCGCAGCCGACCCTATACCTGCACGGGGATCGCGATGGCTGCATCGATCTCGCGCTCATCAGGGATGCCGAGCGTCACCTCGCGCCCGCGTCGCGAATGGAGATAATCGCGGATGCCGGACACTTCCCGCACGTCGAGAAGCCGGCAGCGGTGAACAATCGAATTCTGGCTTGGGTGACTGCGTAAGCGGGAACCGGAGCTAGCCTGGAATCGTCAGTAGTGGCGCGGGGTGTGGTGGCGCGGGAGGACTGAATCGTCCGCCTGGGCGGGCAGGATTGCGGTTGCGAACCATGCAATCCACCCGTCCAGGAGGTTCACCTTGAAGGTGACGAGAAGTGCGTCTTTTCGAACGGTAGATGTGGTCGCGGACGGCACGGGCTTGGCGTCTCGTGCGGGGAGCGCGCTGCTGGCGCTCACGGCCCAGCGTCTCGGGTTGACGGACGGTCTTTGTGGCGCGCTTGCGGGGACCCGGGAGCGCCGCTCGGCTCATGATCCGGGGCGGGTTCTGTGCGATTTGGCAGTGATGGCCGCGGACGGCGGCCGGTGTGTTTCCGATCTGGCGGCGCTCGCTGGGCAGCCGGCGCTGTTCGGGGAGCTCGCGTCTGTCTCGACGGCGCGGCGGGTCCTTTTGAAGCTCGGCGAGGTCGAGATCGAAAAGGTTCGGCGGGCGCGTGCGGTTGCCCGCGGACGGGCCTGGGCCGCTGACGCAGAGCCCGGCCAGGTCAGACTCGATTTCGATGCGACACCGATCAGCATCCATTCCGAGAAGGAGCATGCGGCCGGCCATTACAAGGGCGGCTTCGGGTTCAACCCGCTGATCGTGACCTGCGGCCGGGAGGTGCTCGCGGGTGTCCTGCGCCCCGGGAACGCAGGCGCGAACAACGCCCAAGATCATCTGCGGGTGCTTGAACTCGCGCTCGAGCAGCTCCCCGAGAGCGCCCTCGACGGCGAGATCCTTGCCCGCTCAGATTCTGCCGGGGCGAGCCACGATTTCGCAGACGCATGCCGGGAGACCCGGATCCGGTATTCGCTGGGCTACCCGATCAACCAGACAGTCCGTGAGCAGATCCTCGCGCTCGAGGAGAGCGCCTGGAAGCCAGCGGTCAACCAGGACGGGCAGGCACGCGAGGGCGCGTGGGTCACCGAGCTGACCGGCCTGCTCGACCTCTCGTCATGGCCTTCAGGGACCCGGCTGATCTGCCGGCGAGAGCGCCCACATCCCGGGGCGCAGCTCACCTTCACCGACCTCGACGGGCACCGCTTCCAATGCTTCATCACCGACCAGGACAGCCGGGAAATCGCCGCTCTTGAGGCCACCACCGCCAGCACGCCGAAGTCGAGGACCGCGTCAAGACCCTAAAGGCGACCGGCGCGGGGCACCTCCCGTTCCAGTCCTTTCACGCGAACGCCGCATGGTTCGAGCTCGCGCTCACAGCCCACGACATCATGACCTGGACTCAGCTGCTGACCCTCGACGGCGAGCACAAGATCTCAGAACCCAAGCGGCTGCGCTACCGCATCCTTCACGTCGCCGGACAGATCACCCGCCACGCCCGCCGCAGCACCCTGCACCTGCCCGCCGACTGGCCCTGGGCCGCCGCGATGCTGCGGGCGTTCAAGCGCCTGGACGCCCTGCCCGAATCCCGCGAGTCTTTTGCACTTCGTTGGGGTAGGTTGAGGCGATGACCGCGAAGGAGACAGTGCAGGCGCTCTACGCGGCTTACGCGACGGGAGACCCGGATCGAATCGCGGCGTCGCTGCATCCCGACGTCATCTGGGTGGCTCCTGCAGGCAATGCCACACAGGTCGCGCTCGGGCTGGGAAGCGCGGATGACGCAGGGCCACCACGAGGCCTCAACGACCTTGACCGTGATGCGATCGTGGCGTTCATGGCCTATGACTACCCGCGGTTCTTCGCGAACGTGGCTTTCGAGCCCCGCTCGATGGTTGGCGAGGGGGACGTGGTACTGGCCGAGCACAGGATGTCGGCGACGCTTCCCAACGGTCGCCCATACGTCAACGACTACTGCTTCGCGTACGAGGTCGCCGACGGCCGGGTTACGGCGATTCGCGAGTACATGGACACCCGCGGCGGCTGGTTGCAGGTCTTCGGAGGCGATCCCCCGGAGGTCCTGCTAACAGGCACGCCGCCTGACTCCTGACGAGTTCGCACGCCTCAACCCGCCGCGCCCCCTCGTGCAAGCTGAGACGGCGTCGGGCCGGCGCGCTACGCCGACGTCAGACGGCGGCCGGAACGGGGACGACCTCAGCGAACTTGACCGTGTCGATGAACTGCCGGAAGCGTGCAAGCTTGCCGTCACGGATATCCCAGATGTGGACGACGGGCAGGTCCAGGGCCTTCCCAGTCGCTTTGCCGGTCCCCGTATAGCGGACGACCGCGGCGACCGTTTCACCGGATCCAATGAACTCCTCGGGTACGATCGCGAAGCCTTCGATGTCCTCGGCGATCGGGCCAAAGACCTTCTGTGCGATGGCTTCGCCGCCGTGGTGCAGACCCCCGTATGGCAGGCCCTCGGCCTCGTACCATTCGATGTCCTCAGCGAATGGTACGAGCACGGCGGGCACATCACCTCGCGTGAACGCCCGTAGACACCCTTGACGAACTCGATGCTCTGCTCACTCATGGCTCCCCTTTGTTCGGCTGCTTGTGGTGTGAAGCTATCAGCGGGTCCGTTTACTCGGCGAGCCCAGCGGCTTCGAGAGCTGCGGCCTCGCTGGTGTACATGCTCAGCGCGGTGGCCTTACTGCCGCGGATCGTAATCAGGTGCGCAAAGGGGACCTCCATGTCGATTTCGTGGGCCCTCACGCGAAACTGGAGGCGGATGACTGCGAGGACTCGCCCGTCTGGAAGCTCGTTGATCCGCACGGGCTCGAGGCGTACCTCGTCCCATACTTCGTCAGTCAGGCGCTGCCATTCAACGACGCCCTGATGTCCGACGAAGAGGCCGGCGATTGGTGCATCAGCCGGATTCCGCCACTGGACATCGGGATCGAGGTATCTGAGGATTCCGTCGATTCCCTCGCGGTTGTAGGCGTCGTACGCCTGGCGCGCGACTTCCACGTTCTGCTGCGACATCGCTTACCAGTATCCCGCCCGCCGGCGGGGAGCGAGACTCAGGGAGTGAGCTGCGCCCAGCCCAGGGGCGAGGACCGACAACGCGTCCCTTTCTCGGGCAGGCCCGTGCTCCGCCGCAGGTCAGGGCTTCCGTCGTTACGATCTGCCGATGCCAACGCTTGCGGCGCACCGAGCCGGCAGCGGCTCTCCGATGGTGTTGATCCACGGCTTCTCGGCGAGCTGGGGGATCTGGAGGCCGCTGCTGCCTGTTCTCGAGCAACATCATGACGTGCTCGTGGCCCCATTGCTCGGGCACTCCGGGGGGCTCTGAGTACCCCCCCCCGGTCGCCCGCCACACCCGATGCTATGGCCGACGCGCTCGAGCGCGACATGGACTCGGCCGGCTTCGAGCGCTCACCTCGTTGGCAACTCGCTCGGCGGCTGGCTCGCCCTTGAGCTCGCCGCGCGCGGCCGTGCGCTCTCGACGACCGCACTGTCACCTGCCGGCGGGTGGAACCATGGCGGGCGAGAGACCAAGCGACTCGGGCGGAGGTTCCGGCAGAACTACTGGCTCCTCAAGCTCCTGGGTCCTGGTGGAGCCCAGCTGATGCGCCGACGGCGCTTCCGCGCGCTCGCGCTGCGAGACGTCGCCGCACGCCCTGCCGACGTGCCCGCAGCGCTCGCCGTCGAAATGACTCAGGCCGCTGCCGCGTGCGCGATCTACCTGCCGTTGCTGGAGCATCTGACGTCGGCAGGGTTCGGAGAGCTGGCGGCAATTGACTCGCCCGTGCAGATCGCGTGGGGCACGAAGGATCGGATCCTGCCCTGGCCCGGCTACGCCGAACGCTTCCGGCGGATGACGCCCCAGGCGCGTTGGATCGAGTTCCAGGGTCTCGGGCATTGCCCGATGCTCGACGACGCCCCGCTAACGACGAACACGATCCTCGAGCTCACCCAACGAGTCGACGCCAGCCGCGGGGCCCCGCAGCCGTCACGCCCTCCTCCCGCTGAGCTCCCCCGGTCGAGCGGGCTAGCTCTGGACGCGGTGGCGCAGGCTGCGGTAGGCAGCGTAGAAATGCAGGGCTGCGGCGGGGACCAGCAACGCTCCCCACCAGCCGCCGACGCCGTAGCCGTACAGGATGGCGGTAAGGGCCACCAACTAGATCCCGCTGGCCACGCGCACGGGGACCATCACACGCCGGTGCCTGTACTCCCATGCCCACGAAGTTCGCAGCCTGGTCCTCAGCCGTACGGAGGTCGCGCTTCTGAGCAGATCGGCGACCTCCGCCGGTCGCGGCCACCGTTGTCCCTGCTCGGCGCCGGCCATTAGCACCGAGAGGATCTCCTGCTCGCGCTCGCGGCGAAACGCGGCGGGATAGCTCGCGAGCAGACGCCGGTAGCGGCGCTCGAGGTCAAGATTGTCATTCATCGCGCTCCGACCGGGCCCAGCCGCGAGATCGCGACGACGGCATTCGCTTGCAGGCGAGCTGCCTCGGCGGCGAGACGCTCTTCGCCTGTCGCCGTGAGTCGGTAGTAGCGGCGCAACCGGCTATCGACAATCTCCTCGCGGTCCACCTCGATCAGTCCGTCGGCGCGGAGACGGTCCAGAGCCGTGTACAAGGTCCCGGCGCGCAGTCGCACGCGCCGATCCGAGATTTGCTCGACGTCCGTGATGATCCCGTAACCATGCTGGCTGCTTCCCGCCAGAGCGGTCAGGATCAGGAACGTCGCCTCCTGCATCGCACGCTTCCTCATCGCAACAGCATATATCGCTCAACAGGTGATATCAAGGCGTCGAGGTCGCCCCGATCATCTCCGTAGTGGCGTCGATCCTGCTTCTCAGCGCACGGTGATGAGCCAGCCTTCGGAGTAGCGCACGATCGGGGGGTGGATGTGGGTCAGCGCCGTGAACAGGTGCGGCGAGATGTAGACCTCGATCAGCGCCGCGAGAATCACCATCGGGACGGCGAGCGCCACGGTCACGATCGTGGCAGCCAGCAGCTGGTCCCACTCCAGTTTGCGACTGGCGATGATCCATGCGGCGAGCGGCAGGAACAGAGCGGTCAGCTCGAGGATCGCGTGCGGGAGAACCCCCAGCAGCAGCAGCGCAGGTGAGACGCGCAGGAAGTGCGACACACCGGCGAGGGTGTGCCCGATCACGTATGCCTGCAGGCTCAGCGAGAAGGCCGTGGCGCAGATGACGAACGCGATCGCCAGGCGTCCACCGTGCGCGTGCACCCAGCGCGACACGCCGCCGCGACTCTGCGCTTGCAACGGCAGCGAGCTGCCCGCGATGAAGCCCGCGACGCATGCCAGCGCGTGCAGGGCGAGGACCAGCAGGTTTTCGCGCACGATGCGCAGGACTTCCGCCGGCCCGCCGACGGCGAACGGCGGTCGCAGCGTGAGGACCTGCTGGTAGCCGTGATCGAGCCAGGCGATGAGCAGCACCGCTGTGAGCAGGCACAAAGCCGCGAGCAGCGAGCCCGCGACCCAGCGCCCAACGACCGCAGTGGGCGTGCGCTGCCAGGCGTGCAGCGTCGCGCGTGTGCGCTGCATGCCGTAGGCAAACGCGTAGGCCGACGCATCCATCCCCGATGCATCGACGGGCGCGCCTGTTACCTGAAGCGCAGGAGCGGCACCAGCCACATCGCCTCGGCGGCGATGCGCCACGACATCTTGCTCGTGCCGTGCTGACGGTCGCGGAAGACGATCGGAACCTCGACCACGCGAAAGCCCGCTTGGGTGGCACGATAGGTGAGCTCGACCTGGAAGGCGTATCCCTGCGAGCGCACGCCGCCGAAGTGGATCGCCTCGAGCACCTCGCGGCGGAAGCACTTGAAGCCGCCCGTCAGGTCGCGCACGCGTAGACCGAGCACGATCCGTGCGTAGGTCGATCCGCCCTCGCTGATGAACCGCCGCAGAAGGCCCCATTCGGTTACGCCGCCGCCGGGCACGTAGCGTGAGCCGAGGGCAAGATCGGCGCCGTCGTAGACGGCCTGCAGCAGTCGCGCAAGGTCGGCTGGGTCGTGGGAGAAGTCCGAGTCCATCTCCATCACGTAGCCCGCGCCGTGATCGAGCGCGTGGCCAAAGCCCGCGAGGTAGGCGGGTCCAATGCCGTTCTTCTCAGAGCGGTGGAGCACCTGCAGCCAGTCATGCTCGCTGGAGAGGCGGTCTGCGAGCTCTCCCGTGCCGTCGGGGGAGCCGTCGTCGACGACGAGGATGCGAAATCCCTCGGGCGCCGCGCGGGCGAGCGCCTGCGCCGCCGCCGCGACTATCGCCTCAAGGTTCTCGATCTCGTTGTACGTGGGGAGTATCAGCCAGGGCTCTCCGGACATGGACCGGGGTACCCTAGTGCGTGGTGCTGCCGGGGCGCGCCTAGACCTGGACCATGCCTAGACTCAACGGGCAGCGCTCGGCTGATCGCGCGAGCGACGTCGATGCCCTTACCCTGGTGGCCGTGAGTGAGCCTGAGCTCTCCAACGCAGCGATCGCCGACGCGCTAGATGAATTGGGTGACCTGTACGAGCTGGACGGCGCGATCGTCCACCGCGTGCTTGCCTACCGGGCGGCCGCCAAGACGGTACGTGAGGCGTCGGTGTCGGTGGCCGCGCTGGCGCGGGAGGGGCGCGCCAGCGAGCTGCCGGGCATCGGCAAGACGTTGCAGGAAAAGATCCTGGCGCTGGTGCAGACAGGCACGATCCCGGCCGCTGAGCGGCTGCGCGCAAAGTTCCCGCCCGGGCTGATCGCGATCACACGACTTCCCGGTCTCGGCCCGAAGCGCGCCCGGTTGCTGCACTCCGAGCTCGGGGTCGACTCGCCCGAGGCGCTGCGCGAGGCGGCGCTCGGCCAGCGTATACGCACCGTGCGCGGCCTCGGCCCCAAGCTCGAGGCCAGCGTGCTGTCCGCGCTCGATGAGCTCGACGCCGACCCAGCCGCGACGGCTTCGCGGCGCATCCTGCTGCCGCGCGCGATCGAGATCGGCGAACAGCTGCTGAGCGGCTTGCGGGCGCTCTCGCCAGATAGCGCTCACATCCAACTCGCCGGCTCCATCCGCCGACAGGCGGACTCCGTCAAGGACATCGACCTGATCGCCACTACCACCCGGGTGGGTGGGCGTCAGATCCTCGCCCGGAGCCTCGGCATGCTCACCGAGATCGAGCGGGTAAGCTCCGCCGGCGAGGCAGGCGCGAAGGCACGCACGCACTCTGGCATCGGCGTCGACCTGCGGATCGCCGCGCCCGGGCAGCTGGGCAACCTGCTGCAGCACTTCACAGGCTCAGGCCCGCACAACGCGGCGCTGCGCGAAGCGGCGGTGCGGCGCGGGCTGCACGTCTCCGAGTACGGCATCCTCGACGACCTCGCCGGGAAGACCGCGACGTACGCGAGCGAGCAGGAGGTCTACGAGCACCTCGGCCTCTCTTACATCGAGCCCGAGCTGCGCGAGAACCGCGGCGAGATCGAGGCCGCCGGCGCCGGCACGCTGCCGGAGCTGATCGAGCTGGGCGACATCCGCGGAGACCTGCACGCCCACACGATCGCCTCAGACGGACACAACACGATCGAGGAGATGGCACTGGCGGCGCGCGAGCGCGGCTATGAGTACCTCGCGATCACCGACCACTCGGCCAGCCACGGCTTCGGCAACGACGTCTCACCCGAGCAACTACGCCGTCAGATCGAGCTCGTGCGCGAGGCAAACGCACGTATCCAGGGAATCGAGCTGCTGGCGGGCAGCGAGGTGAACATCCTGCCCGACGGCTCGCTTGACTACGAGGACGACCTGCTGGGGGAGCTCGACTGGGTCATCGCCAGCGTGCACACCTCCTTCAGCATGGGCGAGCAGGCGATGACCGAGCGCATGATCGCCGCGATCGAGCATCCGCTGGTGAACGCCATCGGCCACCCCACAGGCAGGCTGATCGAGCGGCGCGAGCCATACGCGCTCGACCTGGCGGCAGTATTCGCGGCGGCTGCACGGACGAGCACGATGCTCGAGATCAACGCCAACCCCGATCGGCGTGATCTCTCCGATGTGCATGCGAGGGCCGCGGCACGCGCCGGGGTGCCGATCGTGATCGACTCCGACGCGCACCGCACGCGGACCCTCGAGAACATGCGCTGGGGCATTGCCACCGCGCGACGCGCGTGGCTTCGCCGAGACGACGTCGTCAACACGCGGCCGTGGCGGGAGCTGCAGCTGCTGCGCAAGCGGCCTCAGCCAACCACCCCAGCGTCATAGAACCGCGGACGGCGGGTGGGGCAGTAGAGGGCCAGCTTACGCGCAGCGGTGTCGTAGCGCACCACCCACACCCCGGTGCCGTCGCTCAGGCGGGTGCACGGCGGGGCGGGGCGCGCGCTCGCGGATTCGTGCAGGAGCGTGGCGATGCTTGCCGAGCGGCCGTACTCAGGGCTCTGGGTCACCGCCGGCGAAAGCTTGGCTATGCGCGCCAGCGGCATGAGCCCTTCGTAGGAGAAATCGGGTGCCCGACTCTGTTCGATGCTCCACGCGACCGTCCTTACTCCTTCGCGCCTGAGCGCGTCGAGCATGCCAGGGACGTCACCATCACGCCTTGGTCCGGCGACGAGGAAGCCGCTGGTCGAATAGAAGGTGATGTCGCCGGGGAGCTCCTCGCCGGGCGGTAGCGGATGCACGAGGGCTACCTGCACGGTCTTGGCGACGCCGAACGTCGTGCCGAGGGTATTTGCGAGCACGCCGAGGGCGAGCACCGCGATCGCCGCCCAGCCTGCCACGCGTGGCAGGTAGACGATCCAGCCCGTGGCGATGACCGCCAGGTAGGGCAGCAGGGGAATGGCGTAACGGATGTCGTGCGACGGGGTCAACGTGATGAACAGCCAGGCAACGACTGCCCCGACAAAGAACTCGAGTCTCGCGCCGAGGGCGAGTTGATCCCTGCCGCTGGTTGGGGAGCCAGTGGCACGCGGAACTGGCGCCGCTCCGCCCCAGCCCTTTACTCCGAACGCCTCCCGGCGGTGACGAACGAGCGTCACGATCATCCAGGCCGTCCCGCCCACCAATAGTGTGAACAGCGGCAGCAGCAGCTGCGAGTTCAGCATGTTCCAGAAATACCAGGTGAAGCTCGTAATCGAGAGCGTCGGCGGAATGTCGCCGGGTATGACGTCAGGATTCGCAGTGGAGATCTGGACGAAGGTAGAGAACTGAGAGAGGTGATCCAGGTACCACGGGGCTCCAACGATCAGCGCGGCGGCCGCGAACGTCAGCAGGCCACGCCAGTTTCGCCATCCGCCGCGTGCCAGCGCCATCAGCACGATGCCCATGACGAAGGACGGGTACTGCACCTTGGTGATCAGACCAACTCCGACGACGAGGCCCGCCACGCCGGCCGCGCGGACGCGACTGAAATCGTCGCACGCGAGGATCAACCAGATCGACACCGCAACGATCGCCGCCTCGGCGGGCGTCGATCATGAAAACGTGAAATTGGGCGGTCAGCAAGTCTGACCCGAGCACGAAGATGGCCGCGAGCATGCCTGCCCTCGCGCCGAACAGAAGGCGCCCCGTCTGGTAGCACCCGAGTGCCAGCAGCGACACGAATATGACGTTCTCGCCGATGATCGGCGGTGCGACTTTGACACCTCCGATGAACACGGACAACGCGCCGACCATCGGCGCGAGCGGCGGATACGGCGATTCGTAGTTGAACGGCCCGAGCAGGTTGCCAGCTCTTCAGCATCTGGTGAAAGATCGAGCGCCGTTTCCAGGTGATCGCCGGCGTCGTAGATGGGAATGCTGCGGTCCTGTGTCAGCCACCAGCAGGTGAGGAGGATGAACGCCGTCGCAGCGCCGATCGCACCCCATGCATAGGCGCTCCAGTGCAGGACCCGAGCACGCGACGACGCAGAGACGCGAGCGCCGGCCGCGGACGGCCCTTTCGAGGCCTCACGCGGCTCCGCACCGACGCGTATACCCCCACGAGCCGGCGGGTTGACTTGCTCGGGGGCGGACACCGCTCGAACGTAGCCCAACACCATTCCGAATGCCAGCAAAGATGGGGAATCTGGTAGCCAATGTCTCCATCTCGCTCAGTCGTTTCACCGAGCGGGCGCGTCATTCACCCGTCCCGCCCCGAGCAGGCGCGGCAGCAGCTCGGCAGCCACCAAGCGGTCGACAGCATCGCGCCTGAACGGCGCGAGCGCGGTGGACGCGCGCGCGCCGTAGTCGGGCGCCGGAGCGTGCAGCGCTGCGCGCAGCGCGCCCTCCAGGTCCTCACTCACCAGCCGCGGGTCGAGCGTGCGCGCGATCGGAGTGCGGCGTAGGGCCCAGGCGCGGGCGTCGTCACGAGCAGACAGCCGTCGGCGAGCGCCTCGAGCTGGGCGATGCCGTAGTCCTCCCGGCGCGGGGCGCACACGAACACGCGCGCACGGCGTACGAGCGCGCGGTACTCCGCCACGGGCAGCACCCCGACCGCTCGCACGCCCTCAAACGATCGGAGGTCCAGCCCGGCGAGCCGCAGTTGCTCCTGCGATGCGCCCGCAACGAGGAGCTCCCCTCCAGCGCCCGCCGCCAGCTCCCCGCGCACGCGCCGCCACGCATCGAGCACACGATCGAGACCCTTCTTGATGGGGTTCGCCGCATATGTGATCGCCGCCAGCTCCCGCAGTGGGCTGAGGCGGCCCTGAGGCCTCGACCGCCACCGGAAGCACGAGCGCGCGATCGACGTGAGCGCCCGCGGCAGTCGCCTCGGCCACAGCGCCCTCGCTCCACGGCAGCAGCAGCGGCGCCTGCGCCAGCCTGCGGCGCTCCAGCGGACGCTGCCACAGCCCGTGACGTCCCGGTCGGTTGGCGGCGGAGGGGGCGTCGAAGCGGATCGCTCCCGCGCGCGGCCACAGCAGGGCAGCGGTCGTGCTCGAGTAGATGATCGCGCCAGGCGGCGAGCCCTCCTCGGCGAGCGCTCTCCTCGCAGCCGCGCGCGCTGCGCGCGCCCAGGAGAGGTCGGTGAGCATCAGCGTGCGTGTGGGCGCGGGCGCAAGCGCAGCGACAATCGCCGCACTTGCGCCGGCCCTGACGAGCGACTCGCGCAGCTCCCGATCGGCGGTGCGCAGCCCCTCGGTCGAGCCGAGCGAGACGATCAGCACATCCAGTGGGCCGCTCGCCCACCCCGCCGGGCGCATCTCAGGTGACGGCGCCGCCCACGCGCTCCGGGCGGGCGGCCTTGAAGCCCGGCGTGCGCAGCAGCGACATCGGCCGCACCGGCGAGGTTCGACGCACGTAGAAGCAGGCACCGTCGCGCTCCTCGATCGCCTCCACCGCCGCATCCTGGCGACGCCACGAGAGCGCCCAGATGATCGCGAAGCCGGCGGCTATGCCGGGGATCTGCGGGGCTAGGAAAGCGAGGCCGCCGGCGAGCAGCGTGAACACCAGCAGCGGCCACAGGCGATTGAGCAGGGTCGCGCTCGGGTGGTGCTCGGGCAGCGTCGTGCTCGCCCGCGCGCCCGAGAGCAGGCGAGCGATCGGCGGGTTGGTCTGGGCGCGCCTGCCGAGGCGCAGCCCGATCGCGCCCGCGAGCAGCCACCAGCCGACCGCGATCTCCGCCAGCACCGTGTCCGAGCGCGCGCTCGCCGCCAACACTGTGATCGCGGCCAACGCGGTCGCCGCGCCGGCGCTCAGCAGCACGGTGGTTCTGAGGAAGTCGACGAACCGCACGGTGCTACAGCAGCGCCTCGAGCAGTTCCCGCACGCCGCCGGGACCGTCGACCGTCAGGTCGGCCTCGCGTGCGAGGCCGGGAGGCGCTTCATCGGAGCTGACCGCCACGCACACCGCGCTGGCGAGCCCCCCGGACTCCACGAGCGAGCGCAGGCCGCGAAAGGCGTCGAGATCGGTCGTGTCATCGCCGACGTACACGGCCGCGTCGAGGTCGCCGCCGCGCAGCAGCGCCGCGATGCCGAGGCCCTTGTCGAGCACGACCGGCGGGCGCACCTCCAGAACCTTGCGTCCCCAATGCACGGCGAACCCCTGCTCCTCAGCGCGCCGTGCGATCTCTATCACCGCCTGCTCGGCGAGCTCCTCATCGGGCGCGCCGCGCCAGTGAAACGCGGCGATCGCGTCCTTGTCCTCGCTGCGCACACGCAGGCGCTGGTGCTCGGGCGTGTACGCGCACGCTGCGAACTCACGCACGCGCGCGGTCCAGGCGGCGAGCTCGGGGTCGACCTCGGGGGTCGCCGCGCGCGGGCGCAGCAGTTCGCCGCCGTGGTTTCCGACGTAGGCGATCGTGCCGATCGCGACGATCTGGCGTGCCGTGCTCGCGCGCCGCCCGCTCACGCAGCCCACGACGCGGTAGCGGTTGGCGATCTCGATCAGCAGGCTGCGCGTTGCCTCGGGAACGTGCGCGTCGGCCGCGTGGCGCACGATCGGCGCGAGCGTGCCGTCGATGTCGAGTAGCACGGCTGAGCGGGCGGGGTCGGCGCGAACCGGCTCGAGCGCCTCCACGAGCGTTGCGGCTGGGGACACGGTGTCTAGTATGGCGATCATCGTGGCCGGCCCGTGCACTTATGCAAGAGGCCGCTGAGCGCACGCGAGCACGCACGCTGCGGCTGATGGCGATCGGCACCCTCGCCGGTCTTTTCAGCGGCCTGTTCGGCGTAGGCGGCGGGAGCGTGATCGTGCCTCTGCTGGTGCTGTGGCTCGCCTATGACGAGCGCGCCGCGACAGCCACATCGCTCGCGGCGATCGTCTTCATCGCCGGCTTCGCGGCCGCGGTCCAGGGCGCTTACGGCAACGTGCACGTGCTCGACGCGGTGCTCATCGGCGTGCCCGCCGTGGGCGGCGTGCTGATCGGCACGTGGCTGCAACAGCGCCTGCAGACACGCTCGATCGCGCTGCTGTTCGCGGCCGTGCTCGTGGCAAGCGCGGTCGAGCTGGTGATCAGATGATCGGCATCATCGTGGTCGGGGTGGCCGCGGGTGTGCTCGCCGGCCTGCTGGGGGTGGGCGGCGGCGTGCTGTTCGTCCCCGGTCTCGTGCTGTTCGTGGGACTCGACCAGCATGCCGCCGAGGCGACGTCGTTGCTGGCGATCGTGCCGGTGGCGATCGTCGGGACCTATCGGCAGGATCGCTACGGCAACGTGCGCCGCGCCGACGCGCTGACGCTCGGGCTGCTGTCGGTGGCGGGCGCCGCCGGCGGCGTGGCGCTCGCCAACTCGCTCTCGGGCGCGCTCCTGCGCGACGCGTTCGCCGGCTTGATGATCGTCATCGCCGCGCAGCTCGTGCACAGGACGCTGCGCGATCGCGAGCCGCAGGCGGGGGCTCCCGCGGCGGGCGAGGAGGCGCCGCCGGACGGGCCGCCGGGTTGATCGGAGAAAGGGCGTAGACTGGAGGGGACGTAGATCGGAGGATCAATGGGACTAGACAACCCCCTGCACATAGCCATCCTGCTCATCGTGCTGCTGCTCGTGTTCGGTGCGAAGCGCCTGCCGGAAATGGGCCGCTCAATCGGAAGCGGGATGCGCGAGTTCAAGGACTCGATCAGCGGCGACACGCCGGCGCTGACCCAGACAACCTCACAGCAGCCGCAGGCCCCCGCCCAACCGGTAGCAGCGCAGGCGCAACCGCCGGCACCGGTCGCAGCGCCGGTAGCGGTCGCGGCGCAGCCGCCGACCGTGCAACAGGCGGCGCAGGCGTTTGGCGAGACGCCGCCGGAGCAGGCTCCCGCAGAGCCGCAATAGGCAGCGTCCTGCGCTCAGCCGTGGTCCTGCGAGCAGCCGTGCTGCTCAGCCGTGAAGGATCGGCCCGCTTTCGACGGCTTCGAATTCTGAGCCGGGGACCTGCTTGATCTGTTCGAGGTTTTCGTCGTTCCAGTGCGCGTTCGGCGCGCCGGTTATGAACCACGGCGAGCCGTTGTCGGCGACGATCAGCCCGTAGCGCTTGAGCGCTTCGAGGATGACGAGCGATTCTCCGTCGAATCCAGCGAGGCTGTAGCTCGCCTTCAGGCGTAGGCGCAGCCCCATCGGCGGCAGGCTCGGGTCAGAGCTATCCGAGGCGAAATGCGTCGCCGGATGGATGTAGCCCGCCTGGGTCTCGGGCACGGTGACCCGCAGCGCATGATCGATCTGCCCACTGGCGACGTCGGGATAGCGGGCCAGCAGCGGGAAGATCGGTAGGCCGGCGGCGTCTGCCGAGGTCCATCCTTCGGGGCGCAGGGCGTCGCTGCGCAGGTTGAACACCGCGCCGGAGGCCGCGCTCCATCCGCGCCCGCGGTGATGCGCACCGTAGAGCTCGTAGAGCATGCAACTGCCTTCCTGCAGGACGAGCACGTGTTTGTCGCCGTGCCCGTTCTTGCCGCCGCCTTCGACCGGCGCGTGCGGAGGTATCGGGTAGGGCCCAGGGTTCGATTCGGCGCCGTACGCCGTGAACTTGATCGGCACCTTCGCCTGCTGCGGGCCGACGACGGTATAGGGGATGCCGTAGGTCGGATTGGTCCCGAAGTCGGGGTGCAGGTGCGTGCTCAGCCCGATGCTCGCCACATACGCGGCCGAGTTCGGGTTCACGGGGGCGTCGGCGATTTCCTGGTTCAGCGGGTCTTCTGGCGGCAGGATCGGACAGCCGTATTCGACCGTTGCACTGACCCGCCGCACGTGCATCGCGCGAGCGCCTGACGAGCAGAACAGCGAGCTTGCGAGCGCGATGCCCAGTACCAAAGCCGTTGTAGTCCTGGAGAACATAGATCAGGCGAGTTGGAGTGGCATGAGGTCCAATCCCGGGATGCGGTTGAAGTGACGGATGTCGGCCGTCCCTACTCGCCAGCCCGAGGACATAGCTGTCGCAGCAACGAGCCGGTCGTGAGCTCCCACGTCTGTTCCAGATGCGGCCAGCCCAGCCCAGAGCCTCGCATGGACACGCGCGACGAGAAGGTCGAAGCAAAGGGTTGGGAACGCGGCGAGCACAGCCTCTACGAATGCTTCGCGGCGACCGCGATGTTCCTCGCTGGCCCTGTGCACCCCATGCAACAGCTCGGAGGCCGTGATCGCGGCGATTCCAACTTCCTCGTTCTCGCCTAGCTGGGTCTCGAAGCCGCTGGAGACCTCCGCCATGGCACGCGAAGCCGGTAGAGCGCGCGTGGCACGCTCGAGCTCGATGAATATGGTGGTGTCTAGGACTGTGCCCATGGATCCGCGGGCGTCGGCCCGACGCTGTCGAGCACGGCCTCCATGTCCGCAGCGAAAGCTGGATCCGGTGACGCAGCTTGCGCGAGCAGGGCGAGCGCCTCCTTTAGAGGACGTCCACGGCGTGAGACAGGCGCCCGCGGGTGATCGTCAGGATGAACGATGACGTAGGTCGCTCGCTCTCGATTGAAGACCACTACCGCCTCGTGATGCGCCACCGCCTCCCGCGCACGTCGTGGAATCCGGACCTCATCGGCTTTGATCGATGTCATGAGCCCAAATATAGCGGAGGCGTACGGAAGCGTACGGAAGCGTCAGGATCAGCCTGCGGGCTGCTCGCCATGCAGCACCGACGGGCGCGCCTCCTCCATCAGCGGCGCGCCGCAGTGCCAGCAGTAGGCGGCGCCGCGGCTGTGCACGGCACCGCAGGAGCGGCACTGCCCGTGGACTCCCGCCTCGGCGGTCGCGAGCAGCCGCTGCACCTCGCCGAGCTGCGCGTCGACCTCCTGCAGCTCGGACGCTTTGCGCGCGAGCACGTCGAGGCGGTAGTGATCGCGGATGGCCATCTCGTAGGCGAGGCCGCCGAGGTCCCAGGTCAGCGCGGCGACGCGTTCGGCGAGCTCCAGGCGCCGGCTGCGCAGCTCCGACATCGAGCCGCTCGGCACGGGCAGCCCACCGGCGGGTAGCACGACGCCGCCGGCACCTGGCGTCGGGGAGGACTCCGAAGCGGGCGGCCCGCTCCCGTTTGAGCCGGGCGCGCTCATTTGACTTCGATCGGAGCGGTGCTGAGTTTGCTGAGTTCTTTCTCGTGCGCGGCGCCGGTCGTCTTTTCGAGTTTGGTGATCGAGGTGCTGCTTATTTTCTTGGCTGGCGGCGCTTTCGCCGGCGCTTTTGCTTCAGCCTTTTCTTCCGCCTTGGCTTCGGCGAGTTCCTGTTGTTCTTCGCTCTTGGCCGAGGACCCGGACTTGCTCGTCGACGTCGCGGGAGTTGTCGTAGTTGGGGCCGTCGTCGTCGGCGCCGAGGAGGCGACAGCGGGGAAGCCCTCGACTTTGACGATCTGCGGACCCGACGGAGCTTTGCTCTGCGTGACCCAGTGGCCGACGAGCAGGCCGATGATCATCGCCAGCAGCAGCACCGAGACGACGGCGAACAGCGGCGCGTAGCGGCGCAGCCACGCGGGCCCGGCCGGGGGCTCCAGATAGGGGTTGTAGGCGACCGGCATCGTGCTCACCGCGCCTTGGCCCAGCTGCGGTCGGCGCTCGCTCTCGAGCACGTCGAGGAACGCGAGACGAACGGGCGAGCACGGTTGCCCGCAGGACAGGCAATAGCGCTGGTCGGCGACGAGCGGAGCGGAGCAGTTCGCGCAGACGGAGTCCTCGGAGGGCACTGGAGCAAGGTTAGTCATGGTGAGGGCGATCCGTGGCCTGACGCGGCCGATCCACTTCGTGGCTTCGCGTGAGCAGCGCCATGACTGGGAGCATGCGAGCGGGGGCGAGAGTGCTTCTTGGCCGCCTGCTTCGCTTCCAGCTTGGCGGCCGCTTCGCTTTCATGGCCGATCTTGGCGCTTTCCTGCTCGGTCGTCTCGCACGCGGCCAGGCCCACGCAGAGGACGCCACAGCCGGCAAGGGCGAGCGCTGCCCGCCGCATCCGCACCGCCCCGGAGACCGGCCGTTGCGACGGCCGATCTCCGACCGGTCGAGCGCTCATCCAAAGGCTCCCCGAACGTATTCGCGTGTGCGCTCGGCGCGCGGGTCCTCGAACAGCTCCTCGGTCGTCCCGTACTCGACGAGGTCGCCGAGGTACATGAAGGCAACCTTGTCGGCGACGCGGTGCGCCTGTGCGAGGTTGTGCGTGACGATCACGACGGCGAGGTCGCGGCGCAGTTCGCCGATCAGCTCCTCGATCACGCCGGTGGAGATCGGATCGAGCGCGCTGCACGGCTCATCCATCAGCAGCACCTCTGGGCGCGGGGCGATCGCGCGTGCGATGCACAGACGCTGCTGCTGGCCGCCGGACAGGCGCAGCGCGGGCCGGTCGAGGTCGTCGCGGACCTCGTCGTAGAGCCCGGCTCGACGTAGCGCATCGACCACGAACGGCTCGAGCTCGCGTCGACCGGGGCGCTTGCGGCCCTGCTCGCGCAGCGCGAACGCGACGTTGTCGAAGATCGACATCGGAAACGGGTTGGGCTGCTGGAAGACCATCGCCACGCGCGAGCGCAGCGTTGTGTCGACGAGCTCGTGGATGTCCTCGCCGTCGAGCAGGATCTCGCCGGAGCGCGACGCACTCGCGGTCAGCTCGGTCAGGCGGTTGAGCGTCCGCAGCAGGGTCGTCTTGCCGCAGCCGGAGGGCCCGATCAGAGCGAGCACCTCCCCCTGATGCACGGCCAGCGAGACGGACTTGACGGCCGGCTTGCCGGCGTAGGAGATGCTGACGTCGCGAAGGCTCAGGCGTTCGGGCCCGGCGGCCGAGGATGGTCGCCTGACGGCCTCGCGCTCGGGCACCGGGCGCGCCGGCGAGGGAGGGCGATCAAGCACGATCGTACGCACTGGGGGCACGGCGGCGGGGCCGAGCGACGCCTCGCTGCGGTGGGCTTTCTGCGCCAGCGACTCGGCTGCGGGCGACTGCTCACGGCCGTCCGTCGTGAAGCTCCAGGGATCGAGAACCATTTCCTCAGGACTCATCGAGCACAATCTCCATCGCCTTGACTTTCACCATCAGAACACTGAGGTTAGCGACTTTCACAACATTTTGTGAAAAGTTCCGGCGCATCGCTACACGACCGCTCCGAGCGGCGTCAGCCCCGTCGCGCTCGCCTGCGAGCGGCCGATCCTGTCCACGAGCAGGTTCAGCACGAGCACGAAGATCAGCAACACGAAAGCTGCCGCGTACGCCTTCTGCGGAGCTCCGCCTTCGCCGGCGGGCGAGTTTTCGTAGATGTAGGTAGTCAGCGAAGAGCCGGTGCCGCGCAGCAGGTTGATCCCGGGGACCGAGCCCTGCGTTTCGATGCGCAACGTGCTGCCGAGCAGGATCAGCACGATCGCGGTCGAGCCGATGATGCGGCTGATGCCGAGCGTGGCGCCGGTCGCGATGTTCGAGCGCACGCTCGGCAGCAGCACGCGCCGAATCGTCGTGATGCGCGTCTTGCCGAGCGCGAATGCCGCCTCACGCATGTGCGCGGGCACCGCCTGCAGCCCGTCACGCGTGGCGGCGTAGATCGGCGGCAGCGCGAGCAGCGACATCATCGCGCCGGCGGCGATGAACGAGTTGCCGTAGACGCCGCCGCCTTCGGCCCTGAACGAGAACGGAGCGAGCAGCGACAGCTGGAACACGGCGAGCCCGAAGATCGCGATCACGATGTCGGGGGTCCCGGCGACGATCTCGATGCTCGACTCGACCACGCGGGCGAGCCAGGTCGGGCGACCGTACTCGGCGATCCAGATGGCGCTCGCGAGCGCCAGCGGCAGTGCCAGCGCGATGCCGATGATCGTCAGCACGATCGACCCGAGCAGCGGATCGAGGAAGCCACCCGACCCAGCCTGGGTGCCGCTCGCCTGTGGGCGGCTGAAGATCAGGCCGGGACGCAGGTACTGGATGCCGCGGTAGCCCATGTACAGCACGATCGCGGCCGAGATCACGCACAGCGAGATGCCTGCGATCCACGCCGCGGCGAGCGCCACGCGGTCGCCCCAGCGCCAGGTCATCGGCGATGAGCGCCTGCCGCGTCCGCCCTGGGCTGGAGGTGCGAACGTGCTCATCCGCGCGTCTGATACTTGCGTAGTGGCAGCTTCACGAGGTAGCCGGTGACCGACAGCGCGAATGCCGAGAACAGCAGCAGCAGCGCGAAGCCGTAGACGGCAGCGCCGAGTGCAGGTGAGTTCAGGCCGTCGCGGTAGTCGACGATCGCCGAGGCGAGCGTGCGCAGCGGCTCGAACAGGAACACGGTGCCGTCGATCGGCTTGGGAGCGAACGACTTGCCGCCGGAGACCATCTGGATCATCACGGCCTCACCGAGCGCGCGCGCGGTCGCGAGCACGGCGGCCGCCACGATCGCGGGTCGGATCGCGCGCAGCGTCACGGCGCGCATCGCACGCAGCGGGTTCAGCCCCAGCGCGACCGCTCCCTCGCGCCACGACGGCGGCACCGCGTAGAGCGCCTCGCAGATCAGCGCGATCATGATCGGCGTGATCATGACCGTGAGGATCACCGCGGTCACGGCCAGCCCCGCCCCGGTGAGCTGGACCACGTTCTGCACCGATTCCCTCTCATGGGTGGTGATCACGTGGTTGCCGAGGAAGGGCACGAGCACGAGGATCCCGATCAGCCCGTAGATGACCGACGGCACCGACGCGAGCAGGCGGATCATCGGGATCACGATCCTGGTCACGCGCGCGGGTGCGAGCTCGACGATGAAGACCGACGCGAGGATCGCGATCGTCATACCGAGCACGACGGCGATCGCGCTCGTCAACAGCGTGCCGTAGATCAGCGGCCACGCCGCCAGGTGGAAGACAGCCGCCGCCGGGTTGGTGGTGGCGGCCGTCATCCTGTTGATCTCGGCTTCGAGATCGCCCCCGCCCAGCAGCCAGCTGAGCCCGTTGTGTTCGAAGATCGGCCAGGCCTTGCTCGCGACGAACACGACCATCGCCAGGACGATGACACCGACCAGCAACGACACCGCGCCGAGCGTACGCTCGGCGCGGTGGTCCGGCCATGGCTTTCGCAGCCGCTCCAGCAACTGCTGCTAGCCGATCACGACCCACTGGCTGGCGATGATCTTCTTCGCTGCCGGTGACTTGTCGACCCAGCCGATGAACGCCGCCGCGGCTCCCGTCGCGGTGCCTTTGGTGACCTCGAAGAAGTCGGCGATGCCCGGGTACTGCCCGGAGGCGATCGTCGTCTGGTTGCAGGCGATGCCGTTGAACTCGGCGGCGTTCAGGCCGCCTTTGTTCGCCTGGTAGTTCGACAGGAAGCCGATGCCGTTAGGCGCGCTTTCGACCGACTGGCGCATCAGACCCTCGGTCGCCTCTTCGGTAGCCGAGGACTCGACGCTTTTGCCTTCGAGCAGCAGCGACTTGAAGCTCGTCAGCACGCCGGCGACCGATGTCCGCGTGAAGACTTCGATCGGGCCGGTCGCGGTCGCGCCGCCCAACGCGGCACTCCAAGTCTTGGTCTTACCGGTGAAGATCGACGTGGCCTGGGCCGCAGTGAGGTTGCTCACCGGGTTGGACTTGTTCGTTACCACGCAGATCCCGTACTTGGCTATCGGGTAGAAGTCGAGGCCCGCGTCGGCGCTGGTTGGTTCCTGCGCGACGTCGGCGATCGTGTCGGCGCCGTCTTTGACGTTGTTGATGCCGACGGTCGTCCCACCCTGTGCGATCTTGAACCTGATCTTGTTCGGGTGCAGCTTGACGTACTTGGCCGCGAGCAGGGACACGAGCGGGTACGAGGATGTGGCGCCGCTGATGGTGACGAGTGAGGTGGCGCTGGCGGCTGCAGGCGCCGCTACCCCGACCACGCCGGCCACCATGATGGCGACGGAGAGACGGCGGATTCGATGCATTAGAAGAGAGACTCCGTTTCGGTTCGGATTGACAAATGGTTGACAACGCGGCTGAGCGAACATAGCATATCCCTATCATCTTGATCGACATTAGCTATTTTATGAGCATGGTCCGAAACCCGGGGGTGCCGGTCCGTGTTCCTGATTTACGAGAATTTCGCTCCGCTCTATGAACAACACGCCCGAGAACCAAAAGTCGCCCCTGCGCGCCCCATCGTTGCGCGTGACCGCCGCGTTGGCCGCAGCGATGCTCGCTGTCGGCGTCGCCGTCGGCGCGGCGATCGGCCCAGCTCCGAGCCCCTCGCTGGCCAGCCCGAGCCTGCCGGCGCTGCTCGAGGCGCTCGCCCGCAACGCAGCGGAAGGCGCCGCGAAGGCCTCGACCGCGGCCGTGCAGCCGCCCGCGATCACCGCGGAAGCGACGCCGACGCGCAAAAGGCACAGGCGCAAAAGGCACCGTCTGGCGGAAGAAGCAGCGAGCGCCGGCGCGCCCTCGGCCTCGGAAACGAGCGCCCCCACAGCGACGCCAAAGCGGGAACCCAAGGCCAGCGCGCTGCCGCCGGTCACGCACGTGTGGCTGATCCAGCTCGCGGGGACGTCCTTTGAAAAGGCCAGCGCCGACGCAGCGGCCGCCCCTTACATAACTACACAGGCGATCCCGGCGGGAACGCTGCTGAGCGGCTGGTCGGGCATCGACGCGAGCGCTTTCGCCACCGACGCGACGCTGATCCCGAGCACGCCGCCGCAGCTGCTCGACACGATCGTCCAGCCGCCGTGTCCGGAAGGCGCGGCCGGCGCGTCGTGCGCGAGCGAAGCCGGCGCGCTCGGCGCGGCCGACGAATTCCTCAAGGCGACGGTGCCGACGATCACCGCGACGGCGGCCTTCCGCGAAAGCGGGTTGATCGTGGTCACGTTCGCGTCGATCGGCTCGGCGACGGCGACCGGTCTGCCTGCGGGCGCGGCGACCGCGACGCTGACCGCGCAGCCGCCTGCCGGCGCGCTCTTGATCTCGCCCTTCGCATCCGTCGGCGCGCGCTCCGCGGCGACCTTCAACCCGACTTCACCAAAGCAGAGCCTCGAAAAGCTCCTGCGGCGATGAGAGAACCATCAACCAACGAACGGAGACCCCCGTTGCACGCATCAGAAACAGCCCACCGCAAAGCGACATGGTGGCTCGCCGCGATCGTGGGCTTTCTTGCCCTGCTCCTCGCGACCCCGGCAATCAGCCACGCCGAAGAATCCAACCCCAACAACTACAGCTGCCTCGGCAGCATCGCCGCGGGCGAAGCAGAACCGGGCAACGAAGAACAGCAGGTCAAGTACCAGTTCTACTGCGACGGCCCGATCACCGGCTATCAGCTGCAGGCGCAGGTCCCCCTCACGGGGCTCGCCGGCCAGCCGGAGCTGACCTCCAACGCGACGTTGAAGCCTGTGTCTGACACGTTCTCGTGCGCCGGTGAAATCCCCGGCTACGCGCTCAACTGCGTCGGCCTGGCCAAGCAGGGATACGAGACGGTGACGGGGCAGTTCTCGATCGGCACGAAGCTCTGCAAGGAGCCGCGCGTCGACCCGCTGCTGACGGTCACCTACGCGTATCTGGAAAAAGGCGTCATCACCCAGGCGATCTCCGGCCCGTTCGACCTCGGTCGTCCGGTGGGCTGCCCGCCCGATGCCTACTCGGGCGGCACGCGGCTGAACCCCAAGCCGCTGATCGTCACGCACAAGAAGAAGTCGAGCAAGAAGAAGAAGCACACGGCGACCGCCAACAAGAAGCCGGCGCCGGCCACGAAATCCACCACGAAGTAGGCGGCCGCAAGGCTCGCTACCGCCACCGGGGCGGCGTCGCGCGATTGGCGCGGCGCCGCCCCGGCGCGTTTACGCTTGAGCGATGACGCGCTCGAGCACCCCTCTGGCCCGCCTCAGCCGCCTGTTGACGGCGTCGATCGGCGCCTTTCTGATCGCCGGCCTGAGCGCCTGCGGGTCGGCGACCGCGAGCCCCCATCGCGCGGCCAACAGCACCCGCACGACGGCGAGCGCCAGCGCCGGCTCGAGCGCGAGCGCTGTGTCGGCGGCGTGCGCGGCGACCGTGGCGAGCACGCTCGGCGACGTCGGCGAGCGCGTCTATCGCGCGGCGGCGACGGGCGATGACGTCGCCGAGGCCGTCGGGCGCGTGCGCGGCTCGAGTGCGCTCGCGAGCGCGGTCGCGAGCGGGGACGCGAGCGCCGCGGGCGCGGCCCTGCGCGCGCTGCTGGAGGGCCAGATCGTGCGTATCGAGGTCCTGCGCGATGGCCATGTCCTGGCAAGCGCCGGAGCGGGATCGGCGATCGCGCCGGTGCGCGGCTCGATCCCGGGAACCGACGGGAGCTTCGTGCTGTCGGTGCAGTCCGACCGCGACTACCTGCAGGTCACCCACCAGATCACCGGTGCGCAGCTGCTGCTGATCTCCGGCGCGCGGACACTCGCCGGCACGACCAGCGCCCCGCCGCCGGCGAGCGTGCCGAGCAGCGGCACGGTGAGCCTGGCGGGGCACAGCTATGAGGTTGCGTCGCTCGCCGGCGAGGTGTACCCGGCGGGCGCGCTGCGGGTCGCGCTGCTCGTGCCCTCGAGCGGGCTCGCGTGCCCGGGGTCGGCTGCGCAGACGCGCGTCGAAACCCTCGGTCGCGTAGGCGAGCTCATATACAAAGAGGAGCTCAACAGCCCTGACGTGCTCGCGACGCTGCGCCGACTGGAAGGCTCATCCGCCTTCGCCAGCGCCGTCGCCGCTCAGAACGCGGCGGCCACGCGCGAAGCGATCGAGGGGTTCTTCAAAGCGCACATCCACGTCGTGCGCGTGCGCGTGACGGTCGGCGAACACCTGCTGGTCGACGACGGCGGCCCGTACGCGCTGGCTCCGGTGCGCGGCACGTTGCGCCGCGGCGGCCACGTCATCGGCCACTTCGAGATGTCGATCCAGGACGACGCCGGCTATCTCAAGCTCGCCCACCTGTTCACCGGCGCGGACGTGCTGATGCGAGTCGGCGGGCACCAGGTGATGGGCACGCTGAGCCCCGGACCGGCGAGCGTGCCCGACCGCGGCCCGGTCTCCTACGAAGGTCGCAGCTATCAGGCCTACTCGTTCACCGCCGAAGCGTTCCCGTCGGGCCCGCTCAGCATCTCGCTGCTGCTCGCGAGCTGATATGGGCGTGGTTGTCAAGTGGGGGCAGCGGTGATTGGGTTCCGGTCGTTCGGGACTCTGGGCTGTGAGGTTTGTGGCTCGGTGTGTGGGTGGCGGCCGGGGCTGCGAGGGCAGTCGGGCTGATATGCGAGGGCTGGGTACCTCAAGACGGTTCTTCGCTGCGCCTGGGCCGCTGTCTAGAAACGAGCGCGCCAACCGGGGCTGGTGCTCATAGCTCAATCGCGGGTCCCGTGTGACGCGGCGCCGGCCGCCGCCCCCACACCGAGCGGGATGTTGTGGTGGCGGCTCAGTCGGGCTGTTGGGCGATCTCCCAGACAAAGCATGCGAGCTCGCGTGCGACCGCGACAGCGACGGTCGTGCGCTTCTTCGCGCGCGCCGCGTCGAGGTGCGACCAGCGGCGATGCAGCCGGAGCTGTGCACGCCACGCGGCCTCGATCGCGGCGGCGGGCTGGCCCTTCTGGCGGCACTTGAGCGTCAGCGATACGTTCGGCGCGCGGCGGTAGTGCCAGGCTGCCTCGACGAGCAGCCTTCGGGCATGGCTGGAGCCGGCTTTGGTGATCGCTCCTTGCCGCCGTTTGGTTCCGCTGGAGTGCTCGGACGGGACGAGCCCGAGGTAGCTGGCGAGCTGCTTGGGGTGCGAGAACGCACCGTCCAGGTGACGCCGGCCCCATGTCTCGCCGGGCCCCGTCCAGATCAGACTCCGGCGCAAGAGCAGCTTGCTGACCCGGTGACGGGCGCTCATCAGATCACCGCGGAGATCCTCCCGGGCGCGCACCAAATCACGCAACGCCTCCAGCTCAGGGGCCGGCACCACAACCGGACGCAGCTGGCGGGCCGCGTGCAGTCTCGCGAGCTTCAACGCGTCGCGCGTGTCATTCTTGATCCGGTCACCCGGCTGGCGCGGGATCGCACCCGGTGCGCAGACCATCACCTCCACACCAGCCTCCCCGGCTGCTCGCGCCAACGCGAACCCAGTCGGCCCCGCCTCATACACAGCGCGCACCGGCCCGGGCAGCGCCTGCAGCCACTCGATCGCCGCCACCGAGGACCCCGGCAACTGCGCCTTCCAAACCTCACCCGACCCCAGCTGCACAGCCGCAGCAGCCGTCTTTCGCGCATGCACATCCAGCCCAGCGAAACAGATACCGTCAGACACGTCGACGCTCCCTTTCCATCGATGCGGTAACCAGCCCGCGCCATACGATGCGCGGGAGCGTCGACGATTTCAGCTCAACAAGCCAGCGCGGACGCCAGCGCCCATACTGTCTAGAGCAGGCTGCTCGTCATGCGTTCGACCTCGGCGATCGAGGTCAGGCCCTCGCGGACCTTCTGCAGGCCGTCGTCTCGCAGGCGCAGCATCCCTTCCTCGAGCGCGACGGCGACCATGTCGTCGACCGAGGAGCGCTCGAGTATGAGCATGCGGATGCGCTCGCTGACGGCCATCACCTCGTAGAGCCCGAGGCGGCCGCGGTAGCCCGAGCCGGCGCAGCGCGAGCAGCCGACCGGCTCGTAGGGCTCGGCGCCGGCAAGGCCGTGTTCGGCGAGGACCGTCTCCGACACGGTCTGTGGACGCTTGCAGTGCGTGCACAGCATCCGCACGAGGCGCTGGGCGACGATGCAGTCGACCGCCGAGGAGACGAGGAACGGCTCGATGCCCATGTCGATCAGCCGGCCGAGCGCGCTGGGCGCGTCGCGGGTGTGAAGCGTCGAGAGCACGAGGTGCCCGGTCATCGCGGCCTCGATCGCGATGTGGGCGGTCTCGGCGTCGCGAATCTCCCCGACCATGATCACGTCGGGGTCGGCGCGCAGCATCGAGCGCAGCCCTACGTCGAAGGTGACGCCGGCCTTGGGTGCGATCTGCATCTGCTTGATGCCGGCGATGCGCTTCTCGACCGGGTCCTCGATCGTGAGGATGCTGCGTTCGCCGTCGTTGAGCGCGTGCAGCGCGGCATACAGCGTGGTCGACTTGCCCGAGCCGGTGGGGCCGGTGACGAGCACGGCGCCGTTGGGCCTGTGGATTGCGCGGTCGAAGCGCTCGAGCTCGCCGGCCTGCATGCCGATCGACTCCAAGCCGTCGACGGCGACGCCGCTGCCCTGGTCGAGGATGCGCATCACGGCGCCCTCGCCGTTGACGAGCGGGAGCGTGACCACACGGATGTCCACGCGCCGGCCCTCGAGGTTGAGCGCGAAGCGCCCGTCCTGGGGCACGCGCCGCTCGGAGATGTCGAGGTCGGCCATGATCTTGATGCGCGAGACGACCCCCATCGCCATCCGCCGCTTGACGGTCGCCGCGGGGGCGAGCACGCCGTCGACGCGGAACAGCACACGTGTGTCTCCCTCTTCGGGGTTGACGTGGATGTCCGACGCGCCCTGCTGCACGGCCTGGGCGACGATCGAGTGCACTAGCTTGATGATCGGCGCGTCGCTGTCGGCCTCGTCAACCGAGAGCTGCTCGCCCTCCTCGTCGGCATCTTCGTCGACGATGTCCTCGATCGACTCGTCCATCCTCGCCAGCCGCGAGAGCAGTAGGTTGAGATCCTCGACGGAGGCGGCCGCCGGCTTGATCCGCCGGCCGGTCATCATCCCGATGTCGTCGATCGTGAGAACGTTCGTGGGGTTCGCCATCGCCACCAGCAGCTGCCCGTCCTCGGTGAAGCCGACGGGCAGCGCCTGGTAGCGCTTGGCCGCCTGGATGCCGACCATCGCGACGGCGCCCATGTCGAGGTCGTAGATGGTCAGGTCGACGAAGTCCAAGCCGAAGCGCTCGGCGACGACTCGTGCGAGCTGGTCGTGGCGCAGGATCCCGCGCTCGACGAGCACGACGCCCGTCGGGCGCCCCTGCTCGCGGGCGGCTGTGACGCCCTCCTCGACCGTCTCGAGGTCGGCCAGGCCGAGGTCGACGACGACCTCGCCGATCATCCTCTGCGAGCGCCCCGGATGGCGCGGGGGATGAAGGCCCTTGCGCTCTTCGTCGTTTTGGCGCGGGCCGTTCTTCCTGCGCTCCTCGGCAACCTCCTCCGAGACGGCGTCCGCAGGTGAGGCAACGGCTGGCGTAGCGGTATCGCCCATCACAGGTTTCTATCGGCATCGCCGGGGGCCCGCTTGACCCGGATTTGTGGGGCGTTCACGCCCCGGGGGGTAGCCCTCCGCTCAGCTGCCGATCCCGCCGCCGCCGTGCTCGAGCGCGCCCTTGACTTGAGCGTCGAGCGCGTTCAGCCGATACAGGGCAAGCGCCTCGGGCGAGGCAAAGCGCTGCCCGGAGGCCGATTCGGGCCCGTGGTGGAGGATCACGCAGTGCTCGAGCGCGAGCCTGCGCTCGCCATCCAGGGCGCCCGGGGTGTGGGCGGCGATCACGCGCAGGCCGAGCTCGACGTGCCCGAGCAGCGCGCCTTCGCGGCTGCGCTCGATCTCGGCGCCGTAGGTGAACTCGCGCGTCTTGCCGAGGTCGTGGACGATCGCGGCGCTCACCAGCAGGTCGCGGTCCAGGCGCGGGTGCAGCGTGCACAGCTCGAGCGCGAGCGTCGCGACGGCGACCGTGTGCTCGAGCAGCCCGCCGAGGTAGGCGTGGTGGCCGAGCGGCGCGCGTTGCGAGCGCGTTGGACTGGAGCCCGAGCCGTTCGCGGCTCGCGCGGGCAGCGAGCAGGGCGCCACGCGCATCTCCGCACGCAGGCGCTCGTCGTCGAGCAGCGCCGCCAGCAGCGCCTTCAGCGCCGGGTCATACACCTCGCGCGCGAGATGCTCGAGGAAGCCTTCGAGCTCGTCAAGGTCGCGGTAGGCGGTCGGCAGGAAGCGCGCCGGGTCGGCCTGCTCCCCCTCGGCGCGAGCGATGCTCTGCACGGCGATCTGCAGCTCATCGCGGAAGCGCTCGACCCGGCCGTGCACGCGCACGAGCTCGCCGCGCTCGAAGCGTCCGGCGAGCACATCGGCGTCGCGGAAGGCGCGCGCGCGGATCGAGCCGGTGGCGTCACGCAGCTCGAGCGTCAGGTAGGGAGTGCCCGCGCGGGAGATCTGGCGCTCCTTGCTCGTGCACGCGAAAACGGCGTCGACGTGATCCTCGCTGCGCAGTGTGGCGACGCTCTGCAGGGGCTCGGAGGAGCGTCCGATTGTGGCGGAAGGCATCGGCGCATGATGTACGGTGGTTCGGATGCAGCCGCTGATTTGGGACCGCCGTCCCGCCGGCCTGAGGGCCCCGGCGATGGTGTGCGCTTTCAAAGGTTGGAACGACGCGGGCGACGCTGCTTCGGGTGCGGTGTCGTTCCTGGCCTCGGCGTTGGACGCGAGCAGCTTCGCGCGGATCGACTCGGAGGAGTTCTATGACTTCCAGAGCAACCGCCCGTGCATCCGCTTCGGCGAGAACGAAGTGCGCGAGATCGAGTGGCCGACGGTTGAGATCTTCGAGGCACCGGCTCCGCGCGCGCCGCGCGACCTGGTGCTCGTCCAGGGCGTCGAGCCGTCGATGCGCTGGCGTGCGTTCAGCACCCACCTGGTCGACCTCGCCGAGGCGCTCGGCGTTCAGGTGGTCGTCTCGCTCGGCGCCCTGCTGGGCGACGTGCCACACACGCGGCCGGTCGCGATGAGCGGCCACGCCTCCGACGGCGCGCTGCTCGACCGCCTCGGCATCCAGGGATCGAGCTACGAGGGCCCGACGGGCATCGTCGGCGTGCTGCACACGGCGTGTGCGCGCGCGGGGCTGCCATCGGCAAGCCTGTGGGCGGCGGTGCCGCATTACGTCGCGGCGGCGAGCAACCCGAAGGCGGCGCTCGCGCTGTTGCGCAGGGTGGAAGTCCTGATCGGCGTGTCGGTCGACGTGTCCGAGCTCGAGGTCGCGGCCGCGGACTACGAACGCCAGGTGGGGCTGGCGGTGCGCAGCGATCCCGACATCCAGGCGTTCGTCGAACGCTTGGAGCAGGCGGCCGACAGCGAAGAGCAGGACGTCAACGAGGAGCTTCCGTCAGGCGACATCCTCGCTAGCGAATTCCAGCGCTTCCTCAGGCAGCGGGGGCGCGAGGGGAAGTAGACGATCAGGCTGCTTGAAACCCGCAGCGTCGTCACGGCGGCGGCGCCTACCTGTACTCGAGTATCAGCGTCTCTCGACCAGCAGTCAAGTAGTAGGAAACATATCCGCTCTTGAACTTCGCGTGCCAGCTGGGCGTGACCCCGCTTCACTACACGCAAAACCGCAGATCGCCCAGCAGGCAGGCCATCGCCTCCGACGGTGAGCGAACGCAAGCGGAGTAGCGTCGTTCACTGCACGCTGCGGTGTAGCCGCGAGCGAGCAAAGCATCCGCAAGTTGGGGGAGTCATGTCGGATCCAATCGACGACGACTCGTCGCACAAGCAAGATCCGCGGCACAAGCCGGTACACGACCAGCCGGCTGACCAAGCTGAGCGCACTAGGCGCCAGCTGCGCGTGCACGCTAAGCCAGTCGGCGAGTGCGCGCTGAGCCAGTCGGGATCATTGCGGTGTGTGGCCAGCGACGAGCAGACCGTCGCCCGACTCGGCCTGCGCAACACTCGCGCGCTACTGGCCGGCCACCTTGTCCCATCCTTTCAACCCAAAAACCACCCGTGACCGGAGGAGGTCAAAATGCGATTACGCTTGTCACGCCATCTGAGATATCTAGCCGCAACCTCAATCGCACTAATCAGCACGGTCAGCGTACTAATCGGCACGACCGGAATGCCACTCGGCACCAGCGCCGCCTGCGGATGTGAAACAAAAGAAACGCTACCGCGGCTGGTCAATGCGAAAGGCGAACAGCCTCCAGCCGCGTTCTCGCTTAGAAGTGGTGAAGGCCTACTTGAAAGCACCCTAAGAAATCTCGTTGCCTGCACGTCTGATGAAATCAGAAATATGAGACTGTTTAGAGATAGTGTGAATCGCGGCGAAGCACCGAGCCTCGTCCTGAGAGGATGTCAACGGGACAGAGAGGGCTGCAACACCGTGGGAGCCAACGCCGAAGAAGTAGTGACGGGCAGAGTTGAATTCATCTTGGGGTTCACCCCGAGCCCCCCTGACACGGGGTTGGCCATCCAGCCGCCAGGCAATAGAGGCGATCTTGTGACCATCGAATGCAACAGAGGGAGACAGAGATTCACCATTTACGCGGGAGCGGTCGGCAGACTCACGCCGACTGACAGAAAAACGAGAACGCTTACCGCAGAATTCAACGAGAAAGAAGGGGTTGACGAACTAACTGAATATTTGAATGAAGACGAAGAAAAAGTCAAAGAGGTCTTCGAAGCAGAAGGGGAAGGCGAAGAAGCGGTCGCGCTTAAAGAGATTGGGTTCTCCAGTACCGAGGAACTGGCATTCGAAGAAGAAGTCGAAATCAAGACATAGGTGTTGAACCAGCCCCTTAGTCTGAGAACCTGAGCGAAGTGATGTGTGCGCCGGATCGCTACGGTCCCGCGCACACGTCACGCGTTTCACGCACGAACGCTGGGGTGCTCGGGACCCTGAACGGCCAACTTGTCCGAGCTCTTGCGACCGAAACACAGCAAGCACAACCATCTGTGACCCTGGGGAAGGCAAATGCGTTCACGCTTTGTCCCGGCATCCGACAGCACCGGTCGTCGTCGCCTATACCATCTCCGACACAAGAGGTCAAAGAATTGGAACAAGCGGCTTGGAGCCAGTTCCAACAAGTCTGTTCTCGGCAGTGCTGGAGGCTGGTCGCGTATGAGATCTACGGGATCGTCTCCGACTATGTTGCGATGGTGCCGACCAGTTGGCGCTACCTTCAACAGGTGAATACCTGTTTGCGCGTCAACGGTTTCAACCCTTAGCTCCGGTCATCAGACCTGCGCTCAGGGGCCATCGGGTTGAGATGGGAGGCGCGTGCCCTGCGTCACTTGAGCCCCGCTGCTAGCGTAGGTCCACCTGTCCGAATCTACAATGAAGGGTGATTGCCAAGATGCTTCCATCAGACGACAGCCCCGGCGCCCCAGAATTAGTGGACGTTCCTTGCTGTGAGGTGCGGGACACCGGCACAACCAAGGGCGATGGAGTATTCGCGGTGATCAGCTTCGGGGCGGGTGACGTTGTGATTCCCGGTGTAATCGGCCGACCGGTGTCCGCGAACGATGCCCACCCAAACCAGGTCGGTATCGATGAATGGATCATAGAAGACGGCCTCGGGCCGATGGTTAATCACTCGTGTGAACCGAACTGCGGTATCCGACTCAGCGACAGAGGGGTCTATGACTACGTCGCACTACGGCCGATTGCGGCGGACGACGAGATCACCTGGGACTATGCGACGCGCAACTACACGATCAGTCACTTTCCCTCTGAATGTCTTTGCGCAACGGCGGCTTGCCGCGGCACGATCACAGGCTGGAAAGACCTCACAAATGAGCAAAAGGCGGCCTACGCGGAGTTCGTGGCACCGTATCTATGGGAGCTCGACGCGCAACAGGTGGAAGTGAGAGAGCCGGCGTGAGCATACAGCTCATGGCTCGGCGTAGATGCCCGCCGGCCGCGATCCCGGCGCATGCGGTCGCGAAAAGTCCGGCCAGTTGATCTCGTGGATGTCGACGGTAGTGGGACTCGACGAGCACAGCTCCTCGGCGAGATACGGTGTCAGTGGCGCCATTAGCCTCGCCAGCAGCAACAAGGCAGCCGCGAGCGCTTCGCGGTCGGCCAAGCCTAGCTCTCCACGTCGTTGCTGAACCCTGCACTCGAAATCGCGGATGCGGGTCATCAGGCGAATCGCGTTGTGGGCGGCTCTCTGCAGCTGTAGCTCCTCCAGATTGATCGTCAGCTTTTCGCAGGCAACCGCACACCAATGAGCCAGGCTGCGGCGGAGTGGGTCTGATGTATCGATGTTGGTGGGATCGGGCAGGCGCTCGGGGTGTCCTGGCGAGTGCTCCAATCGCGGTCGGGCGTAGTCATAGAGGCCCTGGAGCAGACCGTGGCAGTAGCGCACCCGCTCCTCGCTCCAGCGGAGCTCGTGGCCGGGGGAAGCCGCATACAGCATCGCCAAGCGCACGGCGTCGGCGCCGTAGCGCGCGAGCAGCGCATCGATGTCGGGCGCCTCAGCAGGAGGCTCGAGCGAAGCGTCCCGCTCCAGGCTGACACCCCCATGCGTGAGCACTTTGCAGAACGGCTCACGGTCGGCGAGCCGCGGCAGCGCGCCTAGATCCTGCAAGGTGCTCACAAGCATCCGCCGCTCGAGCATGCCGGCCACTATGCCCGCGTCCGCAATCAGCTCGCGTACTGGCAGCCAGCGCGTGCACTCCTCATCGTAAGTGAGCACACCGGCCCGGCGCTCAGCGGGCATACAGCTCACCATCCACAGCCACATCCTGTCCAGCCGACTGTCGATGGTGGCCGTATCGCGTCCAGCGGCACCACCGCACTTGGGACAAATGCACCGGTAGAAGGCATCCCGCTCGCTGGGCGGGCCGTCCTCGACGGAGCTGTGTAGATCATCCACCAACAACACCGGGAGCTCGGCCTTCGCCACCGGCAGCTGTCCACACCCTGGGCAATGGATCACCGGTATCGGCGTCCCCCAAGCGCACGCACGGGAGATCACCACGTCCCGAGCTCGGTAGCGGACGGCCGGGTGTGCCTGTGCCCGCGATCCCGACACTGTCCAAGCTGTGCCAGCCGGTGCAGGCAGGCGCGTAGCGATCGCGTGGTCGACCGGGTCCAACTCGGGGAGTCCCAACACCGCGGTCGGCCCGAACCTTGCGTCAACGAGGGGCGAGATCACGATCGGCAACATCCCTGCGACACCCCCGATCATCGCCAGATCCTCGGTAACAACCATGGGGATCTGCTCTGCGGTGGTGCTGTCCTCCCGCCACCCGCGCCCGCGTATGGCCGCGACCTTCTCCGTGAGGTTTGAGTCCACAGTCCAGCGCTCGATGTTCGGATGGGCTGGAGAGATGGCCACAAACCGCGCGTCGGCGATCGCGTGGACATGCGGGGTGAAGACCACGAGGGCGCCTGTGGAGAACGAATTCGCCTCGACCTCCACACCGTCGATGCGACCGATGGCCTCTTGCTGGAGGTCTATCGCGGTTTCGTCCCAGCCCGCTAGTGCGGCCGGCGTTGCGTCCTCATCCGATGGCGGTCGGACGCGCATGAGCCACTCACTCCCACGTCGATAGATGCAGTTGCCCTCGAGCAACGTGAGGAAAAGCCACTGTGTCCAGCGAAAGAGCTCGGGCTCTGAGGACAGGAACGCTCGCTCCCAGTCGCATGAGCAGCCAAGCGTCTGCAACCGCTCCCGCGTGCGTCCGTAGTAGCGGCGAGCCCACTCCTGTGGAGAGACACCTGCTCGCACGGACTCCCTTTCTGGGAGCTCGCCGAATGCATCCAGGCCCATCGAGAACAGCACCGCCCGACCTCGCGCACGGAGAAATCGCGCACAAGCATCAGCAATCACGTAACGGCGGATCTGACCGAGCTCCTGTGTGCCAAGGGCTACGGTGCAGTCGGCGAATACGTAGGCCGGGGTGCGTTCGTCACCGGGCGGCGGTATCGCAAACGCGTGCCCACGGCGCCACACCTCTTGCCAGTGAGCCTCCAGGCGAGCCGGCGAGTCCCGCGGATCCACACCGGGTTGGCTCTCCTGCGTGAAAACTGGCTCAGACACGTCTTCACCAAACCATATCCGCCCCAAACCGAGGCCTTGCCGGTACTAACCGCGTTGAAACCTGTGTAGGAAGGCGCATGCGGTTGCCAGACATGTTTCCAACCGCGTACGGGTTTCATGTTTCTGATTATTGGACTGTGAGCCAGTCTCCAGGTACCCTCCGAACTGTCCGGGCGACATCCGCAAGACGCATCAAGCTCGCGGCGTTCGACACGTGGCCCCGCGATCGTGTGCGCGTCTGCGCTGAGCTGAATCTCACCATGTACACCACAGACGACGCTATCCGCACATCGCGATCCGACGATCGCTTTCATGACTGCTTGCGCGGCCCGGTGAACGAGTGTGAAGCCGTGCTGGCCGTGCACGAGGCCATCGATCGGTGTGTCGCGATCGAGCCCCGCCGCGACGAAGATCGGGGGGCGGACTTGCGACTGCTGTTTGCCGATCGGATGTGGCTGCGGTCGCCCGCCGGCAGGGCGATGGTCGCTGCACTCCACGACCATCCGCTAGTGAGCGAGGCAACGCGACACAAGGCCGCGGTGCTGCTGCGATTCGACGACGTCGCCCTGACCGCGCTCGAGCATCGCCTTGCGGCAGGCGAACTGGTGGGATTGAGCGGCTCGAACATACTCGACGGCCGCCCCTTCATGGTCAGCTTCGTAGGGGCAAACACCAACAAGGCACTCCACGTTGGTCATCTCCGGAACATCGTCCTCGGACAAGCGCTGGCGTCGGCCCTCACGGCGGCTGGCGCGGACGTACAACGACACAGCCTCGTGGGTGATATCGGCCGCCGCGTATGCGAGGCGATGGTGGGCTATCTAGCCGCTCACAACGGAGAGACACCCCAAACGCTGGGGCTCCCGAGCGATCGCTTCGTGGAGCTCTGCTCTCGCGATTGTCCGCGAGAGACCGTGCAGTCAGTCGGCGGCGAGGACCCCAACGCAGAGGAGAGCGAGACCCACGGAGATCGCGCAGACGAGATCATGCACGCCTGGCTGACCGGCGCCCCGGCCGAGCGAGCACTTTGGCGGAGCATGCGCAACTGGGCGATGGACGGCCATCGACGAACCCTTGCTCGCTTGGGAGTGACCATCGACCGCCACGACTGCGAGTCCCAGGCGATCGACCGTGCCCTCGAGCTAATTGCCGAAGGCCTACGTGCAGGCCTGTTCGAGCGCGAGACGGCTGGCGGCGTGATCTATCGGACAGGACGCTCGGAGTACACGACGATGGTGTTGCAGCGCGAGGACGGCGCCCTGACCGAGTACGGGCGTCTGCTCGGCCTCTACGACCCGATCCTCACCGACCTCAACTCACAAGCCGAGTTCGTAGAGGTTGTTGGCATCGAGTGGCAACCAGCCGCGACGGCCATCTGGGAGGTACTCCAGGCACTTCGCAAGAATCGCGGCGACCGACTCGAGTTCGCGTACCACGGGTCAGTTACCGTCGCGGGACAGAAGGTGGGTTCAAGCACGGGCGAAGTCACCTGGATCGAGGATCTGCTCGACGACCTAGCCATGAGCGAAGGAGTGAGCAGGCTGCACGAGCTCTCCGCTGGCGAGATCGCACGGGAGCGGCTCGCGGACATGGTCGTCCGGGGCACTCTCCTCGCCTCTCCCACGGCACAGCCGCTGGCGTTCAGCAACGACCGTTTGCGTGCGGGCGGCTCCGGCCCCGGCTGGACGATCGCGCACGCTTGGTGTCGAGCGCAGCAGCCATACAAGCCTCATAGCGGCTCGCTGGTGGCGCGTACGGCGATCGTTCAGTCACAGCTCTACCAGCGCGCTCTACGCCGCACGGTCGCACGGCGCGACACAGCCGGCCTGGCGAGCTATGCACTTGGCTTGTGCGAAGCATGCCTCGCCAGCCCCGAGCCAGGGCCAGCCGCAGCACCGATCCTGCGCTGCGTGCTGAAGAGCCTTGGCTTTCTCGTGGGCGGGCGCCAAGGGGATCAATACGAACACGAGTCAAAGGTGCAAACCCAAGCTCGCCCACAATCGCTTCACGCAGGAGGACCTTAGCTTGCCTGCGCCCGTAGCTCAAGTGGTCAAGGACCCTCACAAAAGCCGTAACAAGCACCGAGTGATAGCCAATCAACCGGTCACGATCATGCGGGCCCAGAGTCCGCGAGCTCGCAAGCCGGCGACTATTTGCCCGTCATGGGACGCTCGGTTTCGAGTCGCGGTGGCGGCCGGGTTTGAAGAGCAGCGGCCTTCTAAGCCGCAGATACGGGTTCGATTCCCGTCGGGCGTGCTGTCTCGTTCGCGGGTGAAAGGCGTCTAGTCGCGTCTAGCGGAAAGCGGAAACGGGATCACATCACGCACGGTCTCACTGGCAGTCAACAGCATGAGCAAACGATCGACGTGCAGCTCGCCGCTGGCCGCCGGGCAGAGGCCGTATTCGAGCAGATCCAGCTCAGACTCACCACTGGTCGACTGGACCGGGCCCTCGTGTGAATCAGCGAGCGCTCGAATACGGACCCACTGGTCGTGTGGATCGTTGAGCTCGCCATTGCCTTCCGCCAACACCAGCCCGCCCACAATCGCCCGGAAATCGCTCGCCAACTGCTCGTGGATAGGGTGACGCTTTACGAGCTCCCGGCCGGCCAACGGGAAGTCGTACACGAGCGTTGGCTGGACGAGCCACGGCTCGACACGCCTGGTGTAAAGCTCAAACACCAAGGTGCCCCAGTCGCCGTCTGCGTAAATGGCGCGCGGAAGACCTTGTGCGAGCTCTGAAGGTGTGGATGCGAAGATATCGAGCCCGCAGCGCTCCAGGATGGCATCGCGCACGGTGGTAGTACGCCAGGGGACCCCCAGCTCGACGGTTGGTCCGCTACAACTTATCTGCGTATCCGCTGCGAGCGTCGCGGCCGTGTGAGCGATCAGCTCCTCACATTGGCGTGCGGCTTCCTTGTAGTCGACGTATGCGGTGGACCATTCGAGCACGGTCAGCTCTGGGCAGCCGCGCCCCTTACTGCAGCTGCACGGAAAACGCTTGCCCAGGTCGTATACACGCTCGAGCCCCCCCA
Source organism: uncultured Solirubrobacteraceae bacterium (assembly GCA_963759265.1). Classification (GTDB taxonomy): domain Bacteria; phylum Actinomycetota; class Thermoleophilia; order Solirubrobacterales; family Solirubrobacteraceae; genus Palsa-744. The sequence continues at coordinate 1,166,115 of CAVWYR010000001.1, read as the reverse complement.
GTAGGCAGCGTCTCAGGTACTCGCGGCTCGAGGTGCGCAACACGAGCCCCCGGATCGCCGCCTCAGGATCGGTGAGCCCGGGCGAGACGGCTCGGGATCGCTGCAGTACCGGTCCTTCAAGCTCGATGAACTGGTGGTGTTTCATCCAGCCACGGATTGCCTCGTTGACCGTAGATCTGGCTTCGAAGAGCGTTCGCGTCTGCTGGCTTGCGAGGAGGTCCAGCTCACGTTGAGGGTGTCGCGGCTCGGTCTGCATGTTGCGGTGTCCGTTGCCGGTGGGGGGAGCCCGCAGCGCCTTCGACAACAGTTGTGAAGAGGTCACCAACAGCGTCAAGGTGTGGTTGTCGGTCACGTATATCCAGCCTTCGGCCGACACGATGTCCCCGATGTCCAGGCCCAGAAACTGCGAGTGCTGCTCGCGATCCAGCTGGTCTCGCCTGACACACAGCTCGATGACTCCCGAGCGATCTCTCAGGTCGAGGAACACCGCGTGGCGATGCTTGCGACGGGCGAGCAGGCGGCCGGCTACGAGATACCGGCACGCCCGATGCTCGCCGGGATTCAGCTGATGAGGATCGTGCGACGTGTGGATCTCGCGGGCGAGCGATCTCGACGTCAGGCGCACGTCGGGAAAAGGATCGTTTCCCTGCATACACAGGCGCTGGAGCTTGTGATGGCGTGCACGGTCGATCCGACGGCGTGAACCGGCGACGGGTATGTTGAGCGCTCTGTCAGCTAACTCGTCGTCCATGAGACGATTCAAAAGGTAGCGCCCTACCGAGCGGCGGCTCGATCGAAGCGCCGAGTTTCTCGTGAGCCCGCATGTGGAGGGCACTGCCGAGATCAATGACCGGTGAGGATGTCTCCGATCGCCACTGAATCAATCATCTGACATGGAGTAAAAAGTCAAGGCCCTGCGCGTGTTGGCGTGGAGTGTCTCGAGCGTCGGGTGGCGGGCGTCCCGGGGCAGCGACGGTGGATCAGACTGACATTCGCGGGTTGGTGCCGCATGACTGGTGTCCGTCGGGAGCTGCCTCGGTCTAGCGTCGCGGGTTCCCGGCAGGCCGGTGCCGCATAGGTGAAGCGAGGGTTCTCCTTCTGGGAGGGATCGCCCGCCACCCCACGCTCGAGCATGGTGCGTTCCTTAGCGAGTTTGTAGTGGCTGCTCGGTGGCGATCGCCCACACGAACCCTGCGAGCTCGCGGGCGCAGGCGACAACGATCTTCTGCTGGGGCTTGCCGCGGCCGGCCATCCTTGCCCACCTTCGATGCAGCCGTTGTTGGCAGCGCCAAGCGTGCTCGAGGACCTGTGGGTCTTGGTCGCGTTGGCGGCGCGCGAGCTCATAGCCGACCGTCGGTCTGCGCCGACTGTTCCAGGCCGACTCGACGAGCAGCCGCCGGGCGTGCGCCGAGCCGGCCTTGGTGATCGAGCCCTGCCGGCGGGTCTCACCGGAGGAGCGCTCGCTGGGGACCAGCCCGACGAAGCTCATGAACTGCTCGGCGCTCTTGAACCTCTGGAACTCCCCTGCCTCGGCGACGAGCCCAATCGCTGTCAGCGTGTCGATCCCGCGCATGCAACGCAAACGAGCGATCAGCTCGCTGTGTGGCCCCTCGCTGGCGAGACGGTCAAGGTCTGCCTCGAGCCTCTCAATGCGCCGGTCGACCTGGTCAACGGCGAACAGGTAGTCATCAAACGCCTGCTGCTGGCCGGGCAGCGGGAACGCCTGGCGGCCGAGCCACGCGCGACGAGTGGGACCCCAGCACGTCGTCGGCATCGTCCGCTCGTGACGCAGACAGAACTTCCCGAGCCGATGACGGGCACGCATCCGGTCCAGCCGTGCGTCCTCGCGGGCCCGGACGAGATCGCGCAGCGCCTCATGCTCTTCTGTCGGGATGAAGATCTCGGTCAAGAGTCCCGCAGCGTGCAGGCCCGCCAGGCGGCGAGCATCACGCTTGTCGGTCTTCACACGATCCCCCGGCCGCGAGGGCACCAGCCCCGGCGCCACGATCACGCTGTCGATCCCCGCAGCGACCAGCGCTCGATGCAGCCCGAACCCGGTCGGCCCCGCCTCCTGGCAGACCCGCGCCCCCGGCCAGGCTCGGACCTCTCCCAGCAGCTGCTCGTGGTCATAGCCAAGCGTTCTCTCGCGCAGCAGCTCACCATCACGTACTGCCGCAAGCCTCACCGACGACTTGTGCACGTCCAACCCCACAACAACCGTCCTGCAATCCTCTGACATAGTCGGCGACCTCCGTATGTGGCTCGGCCAGGCTACGCCCGGCAACCCACGCAGATGCGCAGGCCGCCGACCACCTTCACCGAGCGCCCGGACTACCCGGCCGACTCCATCCTGCCTAGTAGGAAACATGCCGCCTCTCAAACTGTTGCTGGTATGCGCCCGTGTTCTGGCTCCAGCACAAGCAGAACCAGAAAACGGCGGGTCCCCGACTTGTCTCTCACAGCGGTGCAGCGTCGGCGGGAGTAGCGTCGCTCACTGCGAGCCACGGTACGAGTAACCGCACCGCAGGCGAACACGAGCCTCGAAGCGAGGGGGGCGAGATGCCAGCCCACACCGACGAAGACCCATCGCAACCGCAAGACGAGCAGCCCACACCAGCCCCGGGCGAAGCAGGCGAGCTACCCGAGAGTGTTGGGCACCAAGCGCGAGCGCGGGCGCTTAGGATCGGCGCAGCGGCTACCCTGATCGCGGTGGTGGTGGCGGTCATCGCTACCAGCGGCGGCGGCTCCTCGGCTAATCTGGCAAGTGGACACAGCACAACGGCAGGGATCACCGCGCTGCTCGCTGGGATACCACAGAGCGGGAATACGCTCGGGTCACCCACCGCACCGGTCACATTGCAGTATTTCGGGGACCTGGAGTGCTCGACAGCACGGGCCTTCACACTGGCGGCATTGCCGCTCATCATCCGCAAGTGGGTGCGGCCCGGAAAGCTACGAATCGAATACCGATCGCTCCGCACGGTCAGCCAACCCAACGTTTTTGGCGACCAGCAGGTCGCGGCGCTCGCAGCGGGAAGACAGGACAAGCTGTGGTACTACCTCGAGGACTTCTATCACGAGCAAGGCCGCGAGCACTCCGGCTATGTCACCGAAGGATACCTACGGGCACTCGCACGCCAAGTTCCCCACCTGAACCTCGAACTATGGAGCGATAACCGCCAAGACCCACAGCTAGCTGCGCAGGTCGCCGAAGACGAACAAGTCGCACGCGCAGCGCACATGCACAGCACCCCATCCTTCCTAGTCGGGCGCACAGGATCAGCCGCGTTCCGCAGCCTAGGCGGATTTTCCGCGCTTGACCCGACGACCATCAACAACGCCGTACGGCAGATCCTTCACAGCCAACCCAATCACCCTCGCCACGCTCCGCCCACAAGTGCCTCTGTCGGTTCGGGGCGCTCGCACCAACACACGGCGAGCATTGCCCAGCGTGACCGACTCTCGACCAGCACCGGGGCACGATCGCACGACATCAGCGATATCGCACAGACACCAACGGTTAGGCGGTGAGGCTCTCGTGTTGAAGCTGCCACAGCGTCTCTTGGCTGGCCACCCAGTCATCCTCACGGTCTATCCCGAGGCTGTCGACGAGCCTCGGAATAGGCACGGCCGTAGCCCACGATCCGCTCGGCATCTCGCCGCCCCCACGACTCCGACCGCCACCCCATCCCGTCTTTTGCAGCCCCAAAGCAACCACCCGTGACCGAAGGAGGGCGAAATGCGTTCACGCTTGTCACGACATCTCAAACATCTAACAGTATCGATCGTGCTACTAGGCACGGCCGGTGTGCTAGCCGGCACAACCGGTGTGCTAGCCGGCACCGGCGGCCTGCCACTCGGCGTTAGCATCGCCTGCGGATGTGAATCAGGAGAAGAAGTCGCCGTAGAAGGAATCATCGAAAGAGAAGAAGAACTGTTCGACGATCTGGCGGATTTTAACCCCTTTAGAGTCGAAGGTGAAATTGTTGAGGAGCCGGTTGCAAATCCCGGTAGAGGCGCGATCACGTCTGTTGGGTCCTGCAAAAGAGGCAACAGAGTCGCAGTAGGCGGATCATGTACATACTCACAGGATAGACCCATCGGCTCTAGAGTGGGATGGAGACCAGTGTCTTAATAAGCGATTGGCCTTCGGATCCCTGAGAAGTAGGAGGCCGATAGCCGAGCTGAGGTGGGAGCTGCCAGGAACGGAAGAGTTAGCCTTGGCTTGTTTCCACCTCAGCAGTTTTATTCTCTGCCAGCGTCGATCAGCTACTAGTCTACCGCATAGACCGGCTATCGCGCAAGGTTCGCCAGCTCGCAGGGATCGCCGAGGAGTCGGACAGGCTCGGTGTGATCCTGCGCTCCGCCACCGAGCCATTCCTCGGGGCTGATCGCGGGCAAGAACGACGTGAACATCGCGCCGTCCTTGCGCCGCGCCTTCCGTGGCCGGAAGGTATACCCGAGAAAGGTGAAGCCGATGTGCTCGTGCTTCCCGCGACGGTTGCTGTCCTTGCAGTAGACGATCCTCGTCTTGTCAGGGTGAAGCCTGAGCCCAACCTCATTCATCCGCGCGGCGATCGCGGCGAGCACGTACTCGGCCTGCCGCCTGCTCTTGAAGTGCACGACACCATCGTCGGCATAGCGCTCAAATGGACAGTCCGGATAGTTACGAGCCATCCAGGAGTCGAACGCGTAATGCATGAACAGACTCGCCAGGACAGGCGAAACCGCCGATCCTTGCGGAGTTCCCTTGTCCCGCTCTTGGAGGGTGCCGTCCAAGTGCTTGAGCGGCGCAGCCAGCCACCGCTTCACACACAACAGCACCCAGCGGCAGTCAGTGACCGCCTCAACCGCACGGACGATGAGGTCCCACGGCACCTCGTCAAAGAACTTCTGGACATCAAGATCGATGATTCAGTCGTAGTTCCAGCACCGCTGCCGGCATACCGCGAGCGCGTCATGGGCCGAGCGTCCCGGCCGATTCCATAGGAGTCCGGGTGGAACCTGGGCTCCAACTGCATGGCCACCACTGTCTGCGCGACCCTATCGGCGATCGTCGGCACACCCAGCAAACGCACCCCATTTCCGTGCGGCTTAGGAATCTCGACCGCCCTGATCGGGGGCGGAAAGTAGGTCCCCGAACTTGCATTTCACGCCGACCTACAGCTCGTGGCTGAACGCGGCGCCCACCACTCAGTCCGCGACCTCGTCGCATCGGTCCGCACCTGGATCACAAACTGGAACGAAGACCCCAAGCCCTACGTCTGGCACAAGACCGCCAACGAGATCCTCGACAACCTCGCCAACCACTGCCAACGAATCAACGACTCAGGTCACTAGGAAGGCGTGGGGTACGCCCGAAGGAAGAGGCATCAGCGAGGAGCGGGTCGGTCTAGATTGAGCCTTGGACCTATGCTACCATGCCACTATGGCAAAGAACCTTACGGTCCGACTCGATGATGAGCTGGCATCCGACACAGAAGCCTTGGCACGGGCCGAAGGCAGGAGCCTCAACGAGACTGTCAAGCACGCCCTCGCCGAGGCGGTACAGCGCCGCCGCGACGATCCCGAGTTCAAGGCGCGCGTACTTCGCATCATCGAGGAGGACCGCGAGCTGCTAGAGCGGCTCGCCAAGTGAGTGTCTGCTACGTCGAGCTCGCCGACTACCTCGCCATCGCCGCCGGGGTCACCGGGCTCGACACCCCCATCCTCATACGCGTCACAAAGGTCGACCTAGCCGAGTCGGCGCTGCACGCGCCAGCAGCCGGCTTCGGCGAGACCGAGTTCGACCCAGACTTCATCGACAAGGCCGCCGTTCTCATCGTGCGCCTCGCGAAGAACCATCCGCTGCCCGACGGCAACAAGCGAGCAGCTTGGGTGGCGCTACGCCTGTTCATCGAGATCAACGACTGGACATGGAACACCACGCCCGCCGTTGATGACGCCGAGCGAGCAGTGCTCGCCATCGCCGCCGGCACATGGAGCCAAGACGATGCGCACTTGGCTGCGGCGTCACCTTGCACCAACACCAACTGACTCAACATAGATTGACTCATCTGACCACGCACCCGCGCCGCCATTCCGGCACGCGGCGGTATCCCCCGGAGGCATCGCGATCTTTCTTGGTGTGACCTTGACCGTTACTGATCTGAACACTCGCGAGACAGCGATGCTTGTATGGCTAGACCATTCGTGACGGTCCTGCTCGCCGCGACCACGTTGTTCGCTGCGGCGATAGCGATATGCCTCGCATGGTTCGGATATTGGCGGACGTCGATGATCCCGGCGACAGTCGCATGGTTCGTCGGCACGGCGATCGTCGGCACGTTCAGTGCGGGCGGCGTTGGCGAGCTGCGACGCCTAGCCGCGAGGACGGTTGCTCTAACAGCGGTCGTCGAGTTCATCTCGAACGCCTACACCCTCCCGCTGCCAGCCGAACTGCTTATCGTGCCGATCGTCGTCGTTCTCGTGACGCTGGCCAGCTTCGCGGACCGCAGACCAGAGTTCGCGATCACTCGGACACCGTTCAAGGTGCTTTGCATCGCTTTGTTCGCGGGAACGCTCACGCCGACGATCATTTATGTCGCGCAGCACCTAGGACAGCTCGCCACCGCTGAACAGGCGCGAGAGTTCCTACTTCCGCTGGTACTTACTGTCGCTCTCATTCCGTACCTCTATCTCCGCAGAGGTGCTTGAACGGAGCGGCGGAGGAGTCGAACCTTCCCGGCGCGCATCAAGCGCCGCATCCCGGCTTGAGGGTGGCCGGCCGGGGCACCGGCCCAGGCCACTCCACGAGACCTACGGGGCGAGCAACAACCCGTCCGCCAGACTCCTCGTCCTCCCGTCCGCGGGGGAGCCTGGCGCGCCTTGTGGCGGTGTCGGTGAGCGGAGCGGCGAAGGAGTCGGGCTTTCCCCGGCGCACCAGGCGCCGCAACCCGGCTTATGACACCGGCCCCAGGCCACTCCAAACCAACGCGATCACCCTCGGGGTGGACGCCAGTGCCGAATGGTCGTTGGGGGCGGGAGCGGGACTCTCGGCGTCCGTAGTGCCGTCAGTGACGGTGACGGGGGATCGTCTCGTCCATTGCCTTCACCGCACCGTGATCGCTCCTGCTGCGCCCGTGCACAGCCGACCGACGGTTACACCTACGAGCTCCCGCTTATCCAGCTACGCGGGGAGCCCTCGTAGGAGCCTGATCAGGTCGGCCGCGACGACCTTGCGTGCGCATCCGCCCGCGTGCGAGAGCGCTGTCAGGGCACGCGAGTCGATCACATCAGCCCCGCTATCTCCAATGCCGGCGATCATTCCACGGCAAGTCCTTAAGTTCCACTAGTAGGAAACATACCTCCTCTTAAACTTCTACTGGTAGGCGCCGTCCCTTTGGTTCCAGGACAGGCAAAATCGCATAGCGGCAAGTTGGCGTGTCCTGTCTCTCACAGCGACGCAGCGTGGCCGGAGTAGCGTCGCTCACTGCAAGCCACGGTACAAGTGACCGCACGGCACGCAGACACCAGCCCTTCGTAGCTGGGGGGAGAGATGCAGGACCGCAACGACGAAGAACCGTCGCAACCGCAGGACCAGCAGCACCCGACAGCAACCGAACCGCAGGAGCAGGCGCCCAACGCGGGTAGGCGCCGGCTAGCTCACAAGCCCCTGTGCGCTCCCGCCGCGCTCGCTATGGCTGCGGTCGTCGCAGTGATCCTGACCGCCAGCAGCAGTGGTGGCTCTCGGGTCTCGCTGGCACGCGCGCAAAGCAACACCGAGAAGCAGCGGATCGACGCGCTGCTCGCTGGCATACCCCAGTCGGGGAGCGCGCTGGGCTCGCCGACGGCGCCTGTGACGCTCCAGTTCTTCGGTGATCTGGAGTGCTCGACATCCCGGGCGTTTACGCTCGTTGTCCTGCCCTCGCTGATCTCCCGGTGGGTACGTCGCGGGCGACTGCGGATCGAATACCGCTCGCTACAGACCGCGACCCGCGAGCCTGCGGTGTTCATCGATGAGCAGGCGGCGGCGCTGGCAGCCGGAACGCAGGCCAAGGCCTGGTATTACATCGAGCTCTTTTACCACGAGCAAGGTCACGAGGACACCGGGTACGTCACAACCGCCTTTCTGGAGCACCTCGCCGGACAGATACCGGGTCTGAACGTCGCGCTTTGGAGCAAGGACCGCGAGGAACCATCGCTCGCGGCGCGTGTGGCAAGCGACGAGCAGACCGCCGCACGACTCGGTCTGCGCAACACCCCCGCGCTGCTGGTTGGCCGCACCGCGAGCAACCACGCGAGCAAGGTCCCATCGTTCCTGCTGCGCGAACCAACGAAACTCTACGAAGCCGTCGAAGGCGCCCTCAGGGACGCCTCACCATCACACACCTCCGCCACGACCGCCTCTGCAACGACCAGTCGGCGTAGCTCTGCCGACTGGCGCGGCGGTCCGAGTGCGGCTCACAATCACGGGAGCGCCCAATGTTAGACAACTTACAAAAGTCGGTAGGCAACATACAGAGGTCCGGGCCGCCGGCCCGGCTCCTGATGTCGCGAGCACGGTTGATGCTGCTCGGGTTGCTGGCTTTCCTCGCTGCGACGGCCGTACTGGCTGTCTCGGCAGCGGCATGCGGTGGCGGCGGTAAAGAAGCGACGACGCTCACTACGAAGCTCTCCGGGGAAAGCAAAGAAGGCACCGAAATCACGGTGCTTGAAGGCGCGAAAGTAAAGGACAAAGCGACGCTGAGCGGCAAAAACGTCTCGAAAGCGACCGGCAAAGTCAAATACGATGTCTACTCCGAAAAAGAATGCAAAACGCTCGTGACCGCAGCGGGCGAAGGCACGGTCAGCGGCGAAAGCGTCACCGCTTCCGAAGAAAAGACACTCGAAGCTGGCAAGACCTACTACTGGCAAGCCACCTACGAAGGCAACGAAACCAACTCCGGCTCCACCAGCACCTGCGGCAGCGAGCTCCTCAACGTCCAGGCAAAAACCACGCTCACCACAAAGCTCTCCGGCGAAAGCAAAGAAGGCGAAGTGCTCGAAGTGAAGGTGGAACAAGCCGTCAAAGACGCAGCTACCTTGAGCGGTACCAACTCGTCCACCGCGACAGGGAAAGTCACATACAAGCTCTACGCCGACGAACAATGCACCGAACTCGTTGCGGAAGCTGGTGAAGTAACGCTCGAAAGCGGCGGAAAAGTGCCCGCTTCCACCACACAGACGCTACCCGGCGGAACCTACTTCTGGCAAGCGTCCTATGCCGGCGACTCGCTGCACCAGAGCTCTACCAGCACGTGCGGATCGGAGGTCGAGATCGCCGCGGACGAAACGACCCTGACTACCTCGCTGTCAAGCGAAAGCACCGAAGGCACGACCCTCGAAGTCTCTGAAGGGGCACCGGTAGATGACACCGCGACCCTTCACGGCGAAGAGGTCTCTACTGCCACCGGCACAGTCACGTACAACATCTACTCTGACAGCGAATGCAAAACGCTCGTGGAGGAACTCGACGAAGAGACGGTGACCGAAGGACAGGCTCCCGCGTCGCTCGGCGTGCTTCTGCCGGCCGGTACCTACTATTGGCAGGCCGTCTACTCTGGCGACTCGAACAACCAGCCCTCCACGAGCACATGCGGGTCCGAGATCGAGATCGTGGCACCGCCTTCGCTGACAACCTCGCTCTCCGGTGAAAGCAAAACAGGCGAAACACTTGAAGTTCAGAACAGCGCCGAAGTCAGCGATACGGCGACCCTGCACGCCGAAAACCCCTCCACCGCCACCGGTACAGTCACCTACATGATCTACTCTGACAGCGAATGCACGGAACTCGTCGCGAACGCCGGTGAAGTTACGCTGGAAAGCGGGGGTAAAATCCCTTCGTCGAATAAAGAGACCTTGGCCGCCGGCACCTACTACTGGCAGGCGGTTTACTCCGGTGACTCGAGACACAAAGCCGAGATTAGCGTCTGTGGCTCAGAGGTGGAGGTGGTGGCCGACGCCACGTCTATAACGACGTCGCTGAAAGGCGAAGCAAAATCCGGCGAAACCCTCGAAGTTCAGGAACAAACGCCGGTCACCGACACCGCTACGCTGCACGGAACAAATGCGGCCACGGCCACGGGCAGTGTCACATACAATATCTACAGCGACAGTGAATGCGAAGATCTTGTCGCGAGCGCCGGCGAAGAGACCGTAGCGAGCGGTTCCGTACCTCCCTCCTCCGAAGAGTCTTTGCCAGCCGGCACCTACTACTGGCAGGCCGTCTACTCTGGCGACTCGAACAACCAGCCCTCCACCAGCACGTGTGGGGCAGAGGTTGAGACCGTCGCCGGGCTAACTACCTCGCTATCTGGGGCTGGCAACACTGGTGAAGTTCTCGAAGTCCAGGAAGAAGAACCGGTAACCGACACGGCGACGCTGTATGGCGCTACGGCATCTACAGCAACCGGAACGGTTGAATATAATCTGTATTCGGACAGCAAATGCGAACACCTCGTTGCGAACGCCGGCGAAGGCACGATGAAAGAAGGCGTCGCCTCCTCGTCCAAAGAAGAGACTCCAGCGGCCGGCACCTACTACTGGCAAGCGTACTACAAAGGTGATGAAAGACACCCGAGTCGCAAGAGCACCTGCGGGCTGGAGGAACAGAGAGTCCAGAGAAATCCCGCAACGTGGGTAGTCAGTCTCGGCGACTCATTCATCTCCGGCGAGGGTGGACGCTGGGCTGGAAATACGGCGACCACGGGCGAACATAGATATATTGATGCGCTCCGCGCCAGAGCCTACTACGGCTACCCCAACAATCTCAACGGTGATGAAGAAAGAGGGGAAGAAGTTCCGCTCTGCCACCGCTCGAAATCAGCGGAGATCTTCATCGCGGGAGGGATCAGAAGCAAGAACTACGCATGCTCTGGCGCAGAAACGCTGAGCGCCAGTGAACAAGTAAAAACCAGAAGAGGTGTCGTCGTAAGTGGAGTGTTCAAGCCAGGGTTGGACTTCGTCAAAGTGAGAAGAGGACAAGTCATCAAAGAAGGGAGAGGACCCAACAGAGGCAGATGCCCGCTCAATGAATGTGTTGGCCAGGCAAAGAAGCTCGAAGAATTCGCTAGCCTGCGCAAGAGAAACAGAGAAGGACTCACGATGGTCGCCGTTTCGATTGGCGGCAACGATTTCCAATTCGGCCCCATCATTAGAGAATGTGTCAGAGCTTACGTAAATCGACTGGCTACAGAATGCAGCAGAAACAGAAGACTGGCGAGATACTTCGAAAGAGTTCCCCTTGAAGAAAAGGAAAAAGCTATCGAAGAAGCCATCAACCGGGCGGGACAGGCGATGGAAAATGCGGGATTTGCGAGAAACGAATATACTATCGTGGTGCAGGATTACCCCTCGCCAGTACCCGCGAGAGCTAATGAATTCCGCTACGAAGAAAATGCACTCACCCGTCTTCCGGGAGGGCTTGGAGCGCTTGGACTGGCCCGTCCGGGCAGTGGAGATCTCCCGGTGTTCAGACGGCTAGTTCCCGGAGCCTGTCCCTTCCGCAACAACGACGCAGAATGGGCCAACGCCACGGTGCTCAAGAAGATCAACGAAACTGTGAAGAGCGCGTTCGAAAGAGTCAAAGCGGCGAGAAGATACCAGGTTGCCTTCTTGGAGCTCGAAGGTGCGTTCAGCCCCAACAGAGGAGAAGCGAAGGGGCGGCGCTTGTGTGAAGGAAGACTCACGCTCATCGGCGGCGAAGGCCGCAGGCGGGGCGCTCCCGTTAGTTGGCTCGCACCGGGGAGAGGTGCTCTACCGAGCACGGTAAATGAAACCGAGTGGATCAACTCGCTGCGCTTCCGCACGTGGAACGTGTTGGGCTTCAGAGGCACGCCCTTCCTGCTACAGGAAGATATACACCCGAACTTCTGGGGCCAACTCGCGCTGCGGAACTGTCTAAGGCAAGAGTACAACAGAGGAGTTCCAAGAGAAGAAGGAAAGTGCGTCATCGAAAGAGAAGGTCTGACGGCCGCCCCTGGTGGTCCGCCAGCGGCAGTCAGAGGTGAACCGCCGGTGGTCCGGAATGAACCCCTAATGAGACTGGAATGATGCCTTGACGTCGGCTTACGTGCTTTGAGCCGTCAAGTTGCCACAAGATCGAACGCCTTGAGACGCCTCTAGGGAAGAGAAGAAGAGCGGTCGCGGGGTTCACGACGCGTTCGCTGGTCACCTATTTAGCCCAGCGACCGGCGCATGTACCACGCGACTGGCTCATCGCGGACGCTCGCCGGAGATCTCTCGGCCGTTCCAGCGATACCGCTCATGCCCAGGCACATCAATCACCGACAGCTGCTGACCCGAAGGGTTTTGCAGAGGGGCGTAGCCGAGCGCGATCGAGACACCCGCAACTGGCACACCAGCGATCATCAAAGCGCAAACCTGGAGTTCCACCAGTGGGAGACATACCCCCATTTATGATTCTGGTGGTGGGCGCCCCGTCTTCTGGCTCCAGCACAAGCAAAGCCGCCCAGCGGCAGGTTGGCCTGCGTGTTTCCCATAGCAGCCTACCAGCAGCCGGAGTAGCGTTGCTCACCGCAAGGCGCGGTCCGTTTGACCGCGCGGCAGGCAGACACGAGCCTCGCAGCTGGGGGACAGGTGCCGGACCACAACGCCGAAGATCCGTCGCAACCGCAACACGAGCACCCCACACCAGACCCGGGTGAGCCACAGGAGTTACCCGAGAGCGTTAGGCGCCGAACGCGACCGCGGACGACCACGATCGGCGCAGCGGTCGTGGTCGCGATCGTCGCGGCGGTGATCACTGCCAGTGGCGGCGGCTCCTCGGCTAACCCACCGCGTGGACACGGGACAACGCCACCACAGGGAATCAGCGCTCTGCTCGCAGGGATACCACAGAGCAGGAATACCCTGGGGTCGCCCAACGCACCGGTGACATTGCAGTATTTCGGGGACCTGGAGTGCCCGACAGCACGCGCGTTCACGCTAGGCGTTTTGCCGTCCATCATCCGCAACAGGGTGCGCTCCGGGAAGCTGCGAATCGAATACCGGTCACTCCGCACGGTTAGCAAACCCCAAGTCTTCGGTGTCCAGCAGGTCGCGGCACTCGCGGCAGGGTTGCAGAACAAGCAGTGGTACTACCTCGAGAACTTCTACCACGAGCAAGGCCGCGAGCACTCCGCCTATGTCACCGAAAGCTACCTATCGGCCCTCGCACGCCAAGTTCCCGGCCTGAACCTCGAACTCTGGCGCGATGACCACCACGATTCACAGCTAGCCGTACACGACCTTGGTCCAGCGCTCATTGACAAAGAACGCCGTAACCCAAAGGAGAGCAAATGCGATTACGTCTATCACAGCACCTGAAATATCTAGCAGCAACATCGGTCGTACTACTGAGCACGGTCGGCGTAGTTCTCGGCACAACCGGTATATCACTCGGCACCAGCACCGCCTGCGGATGCGAAAGCTCGGAATCATGGGGCAGTGAAGAAATCAACGTCGGAGAAGTGGAAGAAGGAGCAAGTGTAAGAAGAATGGTGACCAGCGCTCCAGCTCCCGAAGCGCTCAGCGAAATTACGACGAGACTAAGTGATGAAACTTACTTCAGACTTCTAAAAACATGTGAACCAAATAGTATCGCGAGAGGGGCAACTTGCACCGCGGAAGTGTTATTTGACGCCCCTGACGCTGCTGGAAGATACACGACAATTGTGGAAATAACAGGGGACGGTGCAGGCGGAAGACGAAGAGACAGAATCACAGTCACTGGTACGGTAAGATGACGGCAAGTCTTCTCGCATAACTGGTAAATGAGGTCCGTGCCGGTGGCCGGTGCGGACCTCCGTCAGCAAGTCAATGAATCTGGACTACCATCGCGACGGACTCCACCACTCCCGCCTGTTGTGCTTGAACGCGCCAGGTCGATCGGTGCATCACTAGCGCTTCTTCAATGCGGATTCCCACGTGCTCGCGGAAGCCCCCACGGCTGCCGGGGGTGTCGCTGTGCATGATGCCCAGCCAAGCAGCTAGCTAAACCGCGGTCGGCACGTTCGGCGTCCGCTTCTACGGATTTCCTACGGAAATGCCAGCGAACACAGGCGAAACGGCCGACGCCGATCCCCCATGTTTTTCGGGATTTCGCCTCTATTCGCTGGACCTCGCCTACGGGTGCAGACAACTCTCATATTGGGGCGAACGGATTCGAACCGCGGATACCGCCTAACCCCGACGCCGTAATTCAGACATATGGAGCAAGTGATTCCCGCGATAGATAGCTTGCCCTCGCCAGCCCCTACCCGTCCGCCGCGGGACAAACAATCCGGTAGTCACAAATCGAGCAAGTACCCGGCGAAGGCGTGGGCTCGAACTCCTGCGCAAGGATCCCCTCCCCAACCTCCAGCACGACGTCCTTGACCGACTCGGCATCCCGCGCGCCACGCAGCACAGGTACCTTGAGATCATCGAGCACGTAGTAGTAAGCCTGCTGCGAAGACTCCAACCCCCAATCCTCGCGAGCGGCAAGCGCGTACAGCGAAAGCTGGATGTCGTCGCGCAACTGCTCGGCGGTCTTGGGTCGCGAGGTCTTGTAGTCGATCAGCTCGTACTCGACATCGGCGATGCGGCCCTCCGCCGCCTCGCGCTCAGCGCCGGCGCCCCCCGTATCCCCCACGCGGACAACGTCCCGCGCACCACCGGCGGACCCGGCGCCGCCCCCCCCAACCCGATCGACTCGATCGACGCGCCCGCGCAAGTGGTGCGGCCCAAGCCGAAAGTCGAACTGGCGCTCAAACCAAACAGGCTGTGCGTCCTGCCCGTGAAGCCGCGCGTGGTAGCGCGTGAGCGCCACCTGCGCCTTCTCGAACAGCTCCCGATCGCGCTCACCCTCGCCAAACCCAGCGCGCCGCCAGCGCACATCGAGCAGCTCGAGCAGCTGCGCGAGCGTCTGACCGCCATCGGAGTGGTAGCGCTCGAGCACCTGGTGCACGACGATGCCGAAGCGCTGGTGGACGGTCTGCTCGGTGGGGATGCGCAGGACGCGCGCGAACTTGTAGCGCAGCGGACATGCGCGGTAGGTCTGGATATCCGAGGCGGACAGCGCGAGCCCAACGCCGCGGCGCGGCAGGAACGGCCCGAGCGAGTGCTCCTCGCGCGGCGCCAGCGCACGGGCACGGGCGCGATCGTCGGCCTCGGGGTCACCGCCATCGGGCGCGCCCGCGAAGGCGCTGAGCAGCGTCTCGTCGAGCGTTGAGGTCTGGAGGATCTCACGCTGCAGCGGCGTGGCGGCGGCGAGCAGGCGCACGTTGACATCGGCGATCGCGTCGGCGAGGCCCTGCCCGTCTGGGCGCTGGAGCACGGCTGAGAGCTTCAGCAACTCCAGGTAGCGCACGACCCCGTGGGAGATATCGAGGTCGGTGTCCAGCCGCAGCTCTCCGAGGCGCCCGCCGATACGCGCGACACCGTCGAGCACCTCCTCGCGCAGCAGCTGAAACGTCGCCTGTATCTCGCCACAGGGGTCTTGATCATCCGAAGAGTCCGCGTACGCGCGGTGACCGTCGCCGACGGTGTCGCCTGCGGTGAGCGGCTCCCGCGCGGCCGCGGGCGATTGCTCTGTCTCAGGACTGTCAGCGTGCGCGGCGGGCACGACCGTGGCGAGGTGTCGGGCGAGATCGCCGATGCTGGCGCCCGGCGTCGCGCGCACGAGCTCGACCGCGAGCGCGCGCAGCCGCTCGAAGCCGGCCGCGCGCTCGGCGGCGTCCTCGGGTGCGAGCAGCGGCCGCCCGCGCATGCCCAATCGCTCGATCAGCCACGAGATGAAGACGTCGGGCGCGAGCGTGTCGAGCTCGACGGCAGCGGCGCGGTGCAGCTCGAGAAAGCGCTGGATGCGCTCGCGCGCCTCGGGCGGCACGTGCGGGGACTCGACGGCGGCGGCGAGGCCGAGGACGAGGTCGAGCTTGCGCCGACGCGCGACCTGGATCACGCGCGCGAGCTCGACCTGGCGTAGCTCGATCGGTGGCCTGGCGAGCGCGCGCACGACGGCGGCGGCGTCCTGCGGGTCGACGAGCAGGCGCATCCAGGCGAGCACGTCGCGCACCTCGGCGCGTTTGAGAAACGCACCACCTTGCTCGGCGGTGGCGCGAGGTGGGGCTCCGTGCCCCCCCTCCGGCGGCGCGGGCGCGATTCTTGAGCCAGCCACCAGCCAAGAATACGCGGGAGCGCTCTCGCGCCTGGCTACGCTCCTTGTGTGGACGTAATCGATTGGAGCACGGCCCAGCGCGTCGGAGAGCTGGTGGCGGGCTCGCCGCCCTTCGGGGGCGTACGCGCGGCGTCGGTGGAGCCGCTCGCCCGAGAGTTCGCTGGGCGCGTGAGCTCCTACAGCGGCTTGGAGACGCCGGGCGAGCTGCCGGCGCTGGAGCTCGTCGACCGCCCGGGTTGGATCGCGGCGAACCTCAAGAGCATGCAGCCGATGCTGGCGCCGCTGACCGAGCCGATGGCAGCGGGCAAGGGCCCATTCGCGGGGCCGCTGCGCTCGGTCTCGGGCCTGCTGCTGGGCGTGCAGGTGGGAGGGCTCGCGGGGATGCTCTCCCAGCGCGTGCTCGGCCAGTACGACCTGGCGCTGCTGGATGCGTCTGTGAAGCCGCGCCTGTTGCTGCTCGCCCCGAACCTGGCGCAGGCGGCACACACGCTGGGGGTCGACCGCGACGAGCTCGTGCTGTGGGTGAGCATCCACGAGATCACCCATGCGGTGCAGTTCGCGGGCGCACCGTGGCTGCGCGAGTACCTGGGCGGGATGCTGAAGGAGCTGATCGAGGGGATGCAGGTGACGATCTCGGGCGCCGGCTCGGGTGAGGATCAAGACGGTGAGGGCGACGGCGCCAACGGCGAGCGATCTGGGTGGATGCCGAGCCTTCCGAAGCTCCCGGATCAGGCGGAGCTGCGCGAGATGGTCGAGCGCGCCCGCCGCGGCGAGCTGCTGCGCCTGACGCTCGGCGAGGACCGCTGGCAGCTGGTGGAGCGGATGCAGGCGGCGATGTCGCTGATCGAGGGTCACGCTGAGCACGTGATGGACGCGGTCGGCGCCGAGGTGCTGCCGTCGCTGCCGCGCCTGCGCGCGGCGATGACCCGCCGCCGTGAGAGCCGCGGCCTGCCGTGGCGGGTCCTGGAGCGGCTGCTGGGTCTGGAGCTGAAGCTGAAGCAGTATGAGACGGGACGGCGCTTCTGCGACGCGGTCGTGGACGCCGGCGGCCCGCAGGCGCTGGCGCTGGCGTGGAGCGGACCCGACGCGCTGCCAACCCCCGCGGAGCTCGAGCAGCCATCGCTGTGGATCGCCCGCGTGCCGGGCGCGCCCCCTGCGGGGGCACAGGCGAGCCCCGCGGGCAGCTCGAGTTAAGCCGGTAGAGCCCGTTCTCGCCCGTGGGGGGCTCGACGGTACCGTAGATTACACGATATCACTGCTTATCACAGATTCTTGTGACATCCTGTGATATCTGGTATCGTCAGCGCGTGGCGGCGAACCCGTACTCCCCCGGCGTCGGCTCGCGTCCCCCGTTCCTCGCAGGTCGCGACAAGGAGATCCGGCAGTTTGAGCAGCTCCTCACGGCATATCCGGAGAAGCGCCGTAACCTGCGCGTCACCGGGCTTCGCGGCGTCGGGAAGACGGTCCTGCTGAAGGAGTACGACCGCATTGCAAGGCAACACGACTGGGTCGTGGTTCGTCGCGACTGGAGCGGGAGGCTTTGCGACGAGGCCGACTTCGCGACTACCGTCGCCGAGCACCTACGCGGCGCCGTAGAGGCGTTGAGCGTGAAGGCGCGCGTTAAGCGCAGCGTAACCACCGCGCTGGAGGCGATCGGCCGCGTCCAGGTCAAAATTGGCGACGATGTGACTCTCTCCGTCGGCCCCGGCGCACCCACTAAATCGGTGCTGGAGGAAAGACTGCGCGTCGCCCTCACCGAGGTCGGCAACGTTGCGCGCGACCAGAACCGGGGCGTCGCGTTGTTGTACGACGAGGCGCACAGCGTTCGCGACCACGCGGAGAAGGGCCAGTACCCGCTAGGCGCACTTCTCTCAGCGCTCGTCGCGGCACAGGACGACGATGACGATCCGCTACCCGTGATGCTCGTGCTCTGCGGGCTGCACCCCTTGACGCGCAACATCCGCGAGGCGCGCAGCAACGCGGAGCGCTTGTTTCGCGCCTCGGAGATCGGGAATCTCTCGCTGACGCCGGTGCCGCCGGACCCGTTGAGTGCTGCGGCGCAAGCGCTCGTGCGGCCCGTGAGCGATATCAGGTACGCCGATGGCGTCGCGGAGCGCATCGCGCGTGACGTGGACGGCTATCCGTACTTCATCCAGTGGTTCGGCGAGTCGCTGTGGGAAGCCGCCGACATCCAGGGCCTGGACGTGATCGCCACGGATCTGTACGAACGCGAGCGTTCTGCGATCCAGCAGAGCCTTAACGAGGAGTTCTACCTGCCGCGGTACAGGGACGCGCGCCAGGCGGACCAGCGGACGCTGCGCGTCGCCGCGTCGTTGGGTGGGGAGCGCTTCACGAAGGCGGAGCTGGACGCCGCCGAGGGGCGCTCTCGCGGCGCGCTGTCGCAGAGCCTCGCGCGTCTCATTGAGGACCAGCTCGTCTACCGTGACGACCACGGCGTGTACGCGTACACCGCGCCAATGTTCGGCGACTTCCTTCGGCGATGCTACCCGCGCATCCCCGCGGATAAATAACAACCGTACGGGCCCCTACGAGCGCGGCGAGCCCGCTGCGCCGTAGCCTACAAGCCCCGACACGAGGCGCGGCAGCGTCGGATAGTCCACCGTCGGTGAACAGCTGTTTCGCCCGCACACCAGCGAAGCCGAACGCATGTTCCTCCTGTTACAAACTATTCGACGCAAATGTCTCTTGTATACAGGGCTTTAGTGGCGTGCTACGATCACGCTGTAACGATCTCTCTGAAGCGGGGTACAAACAGGTGTTCGGTCGCTGAGTACAGCGGCCAACTCCGATAGAGCCACCAGCCCCCGACCTCTCCTCGCAGCAGTCGAGGAAGAAACAGGAGAAACGCTCAAGATGCCAACAGCCACCACAACTTCCCCCGCCGGGTCAAAAGCCCGCACCAAAGCCACCAGGAAACCGGCTTCCGCCAAAGCGGCCGGAGTACGCCGCTCGAGCGCGAGCCGCACCAGCACACGCGGCACCACGCAGGCCAAGTCCAGGCACGCCAAGGGCGCCCGTACGCGCGCCGCGCACACCAGCGAGTCCGCCGTACGCCAGGCGCAGACCGCGACGAAAGAGACCGCTGATGTGTTCGGCGACTACGCAGAGCGCGCCGTGCTGATCCCTGTCGGTGCCGCCCTGATCGCCCGCGAGCGCGTGGTCTCGACCGTGACCGACACGATCTCGATCTACTCTTCCCCCGCCAAGACCCAGGACCAGCTGCGCAAGTTCGAGCACCGCGGTCTTACGGCCCGCAACCGGCTTGAGCGTGAGGTCCGCAAAGCACGCGTTCGCGTCGAGCGCGAACTGCGCCAGCGCAGGCGCAAGATCGAGAGCACCGTCAGCGAGCTCGAGGAGCGTCGCGACACGCTCGCCAAGAACGGCGGCGAGTTCGCCAACCGCGTGCCCGAGCTGGCCAACAAGGTCCAGGAGCGCATCCTGAGCCTCGTGTAGGCAACGAGCTTCCCCCGACCGGCCGCTGAGAGAGGCCGGAACACCGCGACACGCGGTGGTCGGGAGAGTCTGCCGGCCTCATATCCCGCCGGCAGTAGTAGCACCCTCTCCTCCCCTCGACCCGCGGGCGGCCCCCACCGCCCGCGGGTCACTTTAAGTCGGGAACAAACGCGCCATTCGCTCGCTTGCTCCCAATAGTCAAAACTAGACTGGCGCTCGTGCTCGACGGCGCGGAGAGCGACGAGGATCGGCTCGAGAAAAGCTCGAGCGCCCGTGCCCGACGCGCGTGGACGCCGCTCAACCGCGCGCTCACCGCGACCGGCGACCGTTGGACGCTGACGATCGCCCTGGCGCTCGCGCCCGGCAGCATGCGCGTGACCCAGCTGCAGAAGCGCCTGTCGGGGATCAGCGCAGGCGTGCTCGAGCGCCACTTGCACCAGATGGTCGCGCTGGGCTTGATGACGCGCACGCGCTTCAAAGAGATGCCCCCGCGCGTCGAGCTCGAGCTGACCGACGCCGGGCGCGAGCTGCTGCCCGTCGCCGAAGCGCTCGCGCGCTGGGGTATTCGCTTTCTGTGGTCGCCACCGCTGGAGGGTGAGCGCGTCGACCTCGACGCTCTGCTGAGCCTGCTGCCTGTGCTGCTCAGCGAGGAGACCGGCCTGCCCGAGGGATCGCTCGAAGCGCTCGTCACCGACACCGATCCGCCGGTGCGCAGGCTCTACCGGGTGCAAGACGGGCGCCTACGCATCGATGACCGCCAAGCCGACGGTGGTATCGGCGTGGCTCCCCGCGACACAGCCGTCACGCCCGAGGAGGGCCGGAGCACGACCGATCGGACATCGGCACGCGTCCAGGGCGATACAGACGCGTGGATCGCCGCGCTGGGGCCGGCGGGCGACTGCGCACAGCTGCGCTTTGACGGCGATGAGCAGCTTGCCATGCGCGTGCTCGAGGCCCTGCCCGGGCAGCTCGCCCGCGGTTTGCCACAATGGGCCTCGTGACTGACGCAGATGAGATCCGCAAGGCGCTGGAGGTGGTCATCGACCCCGAGCTGCACCGCTCGATCGTCGAGCTGGACATGGTGCGCTCGATCGAGCTCAGCGCCAACGGCGTCGTCGACGTGACCGTATCGCTGACGACGCCCGGCTGCCCGATCAAGGGCCACTTCCAGAGCTCCGTCGCGCAGGCCGTCTCCGCCCTGGACGGCGTGACGCACGTGAACGTCTACTTCGACGTCCTCTCCGACACGCAGAAGGCGGCCCTGCAGCAGAAGCTCGGACGCGGCAGCCTGCCCGCGGGCGCGCTCGCGCAGGTCGCGAACGTGCTGTGCATCGGCTCGGGCAAGGGCGGCGTCGGCAAGTCGACGCTGACCGCCAACCTCGCGGCCGCGCTGACCGCCGAAGGCAAGCGCGTGGGCGTGCTCGACGCGGACGTGTGGGGCTACTCGATCCCGCGCATGTACGGCCTCGGCGCCACCCGCCCGGACGTCTCCCCCGAGCGCAAGATCATCCCCCTGGTCTCACACGGCGTGAAGGTGATGTCGATTGGCTTCTTCGTCGAGGAGGACGCCGCCGTCGTATGGCGCGGGCCGATGCTCCACAAGGCGCTGACGCAGTTCCTGCAGGACGTCGACTGGGGCGTCCTCGACTACCTGCTCGTCGACCTGCCTCCCGGCACAGGCGATGTCTCGATGACGCTCGCGCAGCTGCTCCCGCAGGCGCAGTTCGTGATCGTCACCACGCCACAGGCGACCGCGCAGAAGGTCGCCCGGCGCTCCGCGCACATGGCGCACAAGGTCAACCTGGAGATCGGCGGTGTGATCGAGAACATGTCGAGCTTCACCACTCCGTCCGGCGATCGCTTCACGATCTTCGGCGAGGGTGGCGGCTCAGAGCTCGCCGAGGAGCTCGACGTGCCGCTGCTCGGCAAGGTGCCCCTGACGATGCCCCTGCGCGCGCAGGCCGACGACGGCGTGCCGCTCGTGATCGAGGATCCGGACGACCCGGCCTCCCAGGCCATCCGCCAGATCGCCCGTGGCCTGATCGCGATGGCGCCCCTCGCGCTGCCCGTCCTACCGCTCGTCGAAGTCGCACCCGCCATCGCCACGCCCACGGAGAGCGCTAAACCCGTGGGCATGTCGCTGCCGATGGCCTGAGACACAGGCCGCCGCGACCAGTGACATGCCCTCCCGCTTCCCGGGACATTCGGCCCGGGTCGGCGTATCCGCATGCGCCGACCCGCAAACCGCGCGCTTGACAAGCGCGCTTCACCTGAGAGGATCGTCTTTCAAATGCCAGTGCAGGATCAACAAGAGGAGCAGGACGACAGCGCTCCATCCACGGCGGCGCAAGCGCTAGATGGTGCGTCCACGGACGGCGCGGTCGAATTCGACGAACGCCGCGCGAAGATGGAACGGCTGCGCAGCGAAGGCGTGGAGCCATACCCGGCCGTCACGCTGTGGGCCACCCGCACGCGCATCGCCGACGTGCTCGCGGCGCACGACGCGGCGAGCCTCGAGGCCGGCGAGCACCCCGAGCTGAGCTACCAGATCGCCGGACGCCTGATCTCCCGGCGCGGGCACGGCAAGACGGCGTTCCTCGACATTCGCGACCTGTCCGGATCGATCCAGGTGGTCGTACGTGTTGACGCGCTCGGGCAGGCGGCCTACGACCGCATCCTCGGCTTCGACATCGGCGACATCCTCGGCGTGCTCGGCTGCGTGTACGTGACGCAGCGCGGCCAGCTCGCGCTCGCGGTCAAGGAGTGCACGCTGTTGACAAAGACCCTGCGCCCGCCGCCGGACAAGCATCACGGCCTCGCCGACACCGGCACCCGCTACCGCTACCGCGAGCTCGACCTGCTCGCCAACGAGGACACGCGCGAGCTGTTCATCACACGCAACAAGATCGTGCTCGGCATCCGCGAATGGCTGGCGGAGCGCAACTTCGTGGAGGTGGAAACGCCTGTCCTGCAGTCGCTCGCGGGCGGCGCCGGCTCGCGCCCGTTCACCACCCACCACAACGCGCTCGACCGCGACCTCTACCTGCGGATATCGGTCGAGCTGTTTCTCAATCGGCTGATCGTGGGCGGCATGGAGAACGTCTATGACATGGCGAAGGTGTTCCGCAACGAGGGCATCTCGCCCAAGCACAGCCCCGAGTTCACGATCATCGAGTTCATGTGCGCGTACTCCGACTACAACGACGTCGCGACGGTCACCGAAGAAATGTTCCGCGACGTCGCCCAGAAGGCGATCGGACGGACCGTCATAAAACGGAACGGCGAGGAGATCGACCTCGCCAAGCCGTGGCGACGGGTGACGATGCGCGAGCTGATCCTCGAGCGCTTCGGCGTAGACTTCATGGAGTCAACACGCGAGCAGCTCGCGGAGCTGTTGGACGAGCCGATGGACCCGAACGCGACGTGGGCTGAGGTCGTCGCGGACATCTACTCCGAGAAAATCGAGTCGACGATCAACCAGCCGACGCACGTCTTCGACTTCCCGCTCGAGCCGTTCCCGATCACGCGCCGCCACCCCGAGCATCCGGAGCTGGCCGAACACTTCGACGCGGTCATCGGCGGCATCGAGCTGGTCAGCGGCGACACCGAGCTCAACGACCCGGTCGACCAGTGGCAGCGCTTCGTCGACCAGCGCAAGCGGCGGATGATCGACGACGCCGACGTGCCGCACCCGAACGACGAGGAGTATGCGCGCGCGATCGAGTACGGCTACGCGCCGACAGCCGGTGGCGGCATGGGCGTCGATCGCCTGGTGATGATCCTGACCGAACGCGACACGCTGCGCGAGGTCATCCCGTTCCCGATCGTCAGGGACATCGGATGAGCGCCGCGCCCGCGCACTCCAAGCTCGACCTCGACCCCGGTGTCGTCGCCGCCTGCCGCGAGGCGGCGACACAGATCGCCGCGCAGGTCTCAGAGCAGATCACAGGGCGCACGACGGTATCGGTCGAGCGCAGCGTCACAAGGCTGTTGGGGATGGACGGCGCCGACGGCCTGGAGGTACCGCTGCCGAACGTGCTCGTAGAGCACGTGCAGGACGGTGGCGGCCTCGGCCGCGGCGTCGCCTACTGGCTCGGCAACGCGATGCTGCAGACGGGCCGCACGCCCCAGCAGATCGCCGAGGCGGTGAGCGCTGCAGAGCTCGACCTGTTCGCGCTGGAGCTGGCCGAGGAGTCGGCGATCCGCGAGCGCGTGACCGCAGAGTGCGCCGCGCGCCTGCGCGAGATCTCCCGGCGCTTCGACGAGCGCAGGGCGATGCGCGAGCGCTTGGGCGACGCCGCGACGCCGCTTCGCTACGTGCTCACAGCGACCGGCGACGTGTACGAGGACGTCGTGCACGCGAAGGCGGTGGCGGAGGCCGGCGGGGACATCGTCGCGGTGATCCGCTCGACCGCGCAGAGCCTGCTCGATTACGTCCCCTACGGCCCCACCACCGAGGGCTACGGCGGCACGTTCGCGACCCAGGCGAACTTCCGCATCATGCGTGAGGCGATGGACGAGTGGTCGGAGTCCCACGGGCGCTACATCCGCCTGTCGAGCTTCTGCTCGGGGCTGTGCATGTCGGAGATCGCGGCGATGGGCGCGTGGGAGGGCTTTGACAACATGGTCAACGACGCCCTCTACGGGATCCTCTACCGCGACATCAACATCGTGCGGGGCCTGATCGACCAGCGCGTCTCGCGCATGATCAACGGCCACTTCGGTGTCGTCATCAACACCGGCGAGGACAACTACCTGCGCACGGCCGACGCGGTCGAGGCGGCGCCGTCGGTGACCGCCTCGCAGTTCATCAACCACGAGCTCGCGCATGCCTCGGGGGTGCCCGACGCCCAGATCGCGCTCGGCGACGCGTTTGAGATCGACGTCCCCGTCCGCAACGGGCTGCTGTATGAGTGGGCACAGGCGCAGCTGACGCGTGAGCTGTTCCCGGACTGCCCGATCAAGTACATGCCGCCTACACGCCACATGGACGGCAACCTGTTCCGCACACACGCGGCGGACGCGCTGTTCAACCTCGTCACGATCGCGACCGGACAAGGCATCCAGACGATCGGCGTGCCGACCGAGGGCATCTTCACCCCGCACATCCACGACCGCGTGCTCGGTCTGCAGAACGTCGAGTACGTGTTCAACGCCGCGCGTGACCTGGGCGAGGAGATCGAGTTCAAGCGCGGCGGGATCATCCAGACGCGCGCGCAGGAGGTCCTCGCCGGGGCAAGGGAGCTGCTCGAGCGGATCGCGCAGACGGGCCTGTTCAAGGCGATCGAGGACGCTACCTTCGGCGACGTCAGCCGCAAGCTCGACGAGGGCCGCGGGATCGAGGGCATCATCGACACCGACGAGGGCTATTTCAACCCGGTGGTGGAGCTGATGCGCGAGGCCACGTATGCGTGAGCCATCTTTTTATGAGTTAGCCCCCTGCGGGGTTACCGATGCCTGACGTCGTCGACCTGTCGGCCGTGAAGCCATACGCCGATCACCGCGGGGACGGCCTCGTGCAGATGAGCTTCACGCTGCCCGTGCCCTACTCGCTGGCGGCGCGACGGGCGGCGCTGGAGCTCGCGGCGAAGATGGGCTTTGAGGAGCCCGAGGTCGTCCACTACGAGCAGCTGACCGAGGGCTACACCTATTTCGTGATGTTCGGCCGCTGCACGCAAACCGTCGACTTCTCGGCGCTGCAGGGCGAGGGATTTGACATCGAGTACATGAGCGAGGATGAGATCGAGCACTTCGCGCGCACGCACGTCGGCCGGCCGATCGTGGTCGTCGGCGCGAGCACGGGCTCTGACACACACAGCGTGGGCATCGACGCGATGCTCAACCTGAAGGGCTACCACGGCCACCACGGCCTCGAGGGCTACCGCTCGTTTGAGACATACAACCTCGGCAGCCAGGTCCCCAACAGCGTGCTGCTGGCCAAGGCGATCGAGGTCGGCGCCGACGCGATCCTCGTCTCCCAGACGGTCACCCAGCAGAACCTGCACGTACACAACCTGACCGAGCTCGTGGAGATGGTCGAGGCGGAGGGCGTGCGTGGAGACATGATCCTCGCGTGCGGGGGCCCGCGCGTGTCGAACGAGCTGGCGAAGGAGCTCGGCTATGACGCGGGCTTCTCCAAGGGCACCGAACCCCACCACCTGGCGACGTTCATCGTGCGCGAGCTCGCCGCACGCGTGTCCGCGAATGGCTGATCAGATGACGCTAAGCGAGCTGACAGCGTCGAACCGTCGCCTGGCGTTGGTGGGGCTCGCCAAGAACACCGGCAAGACCGTGGCGCTCGCGACGCTGCTTGGAGAGCTCCACGAGGCGGGCCGCCGCGTGGGGGTCACGTCGGTGGGGCGCGACGGCGAGGCCCACGACGTGATCGACGCGCGCATCGAGAAGCCGCTCGTACGGCTGTCCGCGGGCAGCCTCGTGGCCACGACCGACCAGCTGCTGCGGGCCAGTGGCATCCCGCACGAGTTGCTCGAGGAGACGGGCGTGCGCACGCCGCTCGGACCGGTCCTGGTCGCTCGCCTGCGCGGCGCTGGTGCGATCGAGGTCGCGGGGCCGAGTGCCGCCGCGGACATCCGCGCGGCAAGCGACGCAATGCTCTCGCATGGGGCCGAGCAGATCCTCATCGACGGCGCGGTCGACCGGCGCGCGGCGTCCTCGCCCGACGTGTCCGACGGCCTGATCCTCTCGACCGGCGCCGTCCTCGATCGCGACATCGACGAAGTCGTCTTACAGACCCTGGACGCCGTCGAGCTCGTACGGCTGCCGAGCGTCGACGACGGATCCGATAGCGGCCAGCGACTGCGAGAGCTCGCGAGCACGGGGACGAACCTGCTCGTCGCTGAGGACCTCGAGCCGGTGGCACTACCGCCGCGCTTCATCCTCTCAGGCGAGCCCGAGCAGATCGCGCAACTGCTCGACGCGAACCCGACCGCGCGCTGGCTGATCGTCGCGGGCGCGCTACCGGACAGGTTCCTGCGCAGCCTCCTGCACCCGGTGCACCACCGCCGCCGCGAGCTCACGCTCATCGTGAGCGACCCGACGAAGGTGTTCCTGTGGAAACGGGGCCCCGACTGGTACCGCCGCCAGGGCGTCCGGCTGCAGACACTGAACCGTATTGCCCTGGAGGCGATCACGGTCAACCCCGTGGCGCCCGAGTCCCACCGCTTCGACTCGGCGCAGCTGCGAGCGCTGCTGGAGAACGCGATCCGGGATGCGCCGATCTTCGACGTGCTGTCCCCAGACTATGCGGGCGCACGTCGCGCTGTACCCGCGATGTGATTTCGGCCACACATCGATGGAGAGTGGTGCGCGACATTGCAGACGCCACGCACCACCCACACGCGCATCACAAATTACGGCTATCCCCGTAGTTCCACCTTGTGTGAGAATGTCTCTAAGATTTCGAATTCTTCGCTATCCATTTCAAACGGTCCGTCATTTTCATCGATTTCGAGGAACTGTTCTGGCCCACCGGCGAAGCTTCTTATACCCTGTATCCCTTTCCCATCCGATTCAGCGGCGACAGTCCATGTTGAGAACGGTGTTTCTAATTCGACCTTGTGCGAGCCTTCGAGTTTCGTGATAGACGCAATAAATGAATTTCTCTCTTCGATTTTATGGCCGTACTCTCGTATTCAAACATCCTTTTGACTGAAGATAATATCCCGCATTCTTTTTTGGAGGTACTGACAAATCCGAGTTTGCTCGAAACTTTGTACACCACTTCACCGGTCGTAGCCCCACTCTGACAGTTTGGCCCGAACATCTCACATCCCGTAAGTGTCACAATAGCTTCGGCTGTCTGCGGGCCGGTAATGGTACCCTTGCTCGTCTCTGCCTCGCAGAGGAACTTGGAGGCTTCCACCGGTGTCTCCCAAAGAGTCGGTCTGTACCGGGCTCGGATTTGCTAGTGAAAGTAATGCCCTTGGCTGCCCCTCCGCCTTCTGCTGTCATTTCCGCTTCTGCAAATGCCGAGGCTGTCACGATCGCGCTCAACCCGAACGTAGCCACGATCGTCAACCCTATGATTTGTATGCGTGTCATCATCTAGTACTCCTTACTCGCTAAGTGTGTTGCGCATAAAGCTCAACTCGACCCAAGCAGTCTCGTCCCACCGGGTAGGGGCTAGACCCGAAGCGCAGGACGAAAGACCGTGTGGCAGCCTCCGATTTGCCAGACAGCCCGCTTGATAGAACCATTCATCGGAGTACATCTGTTCCGAGAGATGGATCCCAGGGCAAGCACAGATAATCTGGGCATCTTCCGACGGTCACGCGTAGACGGAAACAGCGCCTCCGCGCCCGCCAGCGGATGCGCACGGCATGCCCCGACGTCCCGGGCATATCCCGCACTTTGTCTCCATCTGCGGCAGCGGACCGACCGCGATCCTCCACGACGGGAACATAGGCGTGTGCAGGATGATACCCACGAAGGATCGGCGCTTACACGAGCCCGCGCGAGAATTCTCACGGCCTGTCCTTGACGGCCGCCTGAGGCATCGATGATAGTCACCGCTGTTTCACCATGCAGAAAGAGCTGCCCACCCGCGCGAAGGCCCGTGAGCCTGTCGCCCGATCGTATGACCCCATCTAATGAGCACAATCACCGAGAGCATTCACATCACCGATGAGCACGACAGCTCTCACCGATTGCTCTCGGTCGTCATCCCTTGTTTGAACGAGGCCGAGAACATCGAGCGGTGCGTCACTTCGGCGCTCAGCGCTATGGCGCGCTCGGGCATATGTGGTGAAGTGATCGTCGCCGACAACGGCTCGGAAGATGGAAGCGCCGAGCTCGCGGAGGTCGCCGGGGCCGAGGTTGTCCGCGACCCCCGGCGCGGCTACGGCAGCGCTTACCTGGCTGGCTTTGCGGCGGCACGTGGCGAGTACATCGTCATGGCTGACGCCGACCTGACGTACGACTTCGAGGAGATCCCGAGATTCCTGGCCGAGCTACAGGACGGTGCGGACCTAGTCGTCGGCGACCGCATGGAGCACATCCACCCCGGCGCAATGCCATGGCACCACCGCTACATCGGCAACCCGCTGCTCTCGCGGCTACTGAATCTCCTCTTTCACACGGGTGTGCGCGACGCGCACTGTGGGATGCGCGCATTCCGGCGTGATCGTTTGGAGTTGCTCGCACTGCGTACGACCGGCATGGAGTTCGCATCGGAGATGATCGTTCGCGCCGCCAAGGAGAAGCTCGACATCCGCGAGATCCCGATCGAATACCACCCACGCGGCGGCGAATCCAAGCTCTCGAGCTTCCGCGACGGCTGGCGGCACGTGCGCTTCCTGGTGCTGCACTCTCCCAACCATCTCTTCATCCTGCCCGGTGCGCTGATGGCCGTGCTCGGCGGTCTTATCTCGCTGACGGTGCTCGCGCACATTCCCCTGCTCGCACGACAGTGGGATTTGCACACGCTGATCGGCGGCTCGCTGCTGCTTATAGTCGGCGCGCAGCTCATCAGCCTCGGGCTCTGCGCGCACGCCTACGCGACCTATTTCATGGGCGAGCGCGACGCGTGGTTCGACCGGGCTCGCGAGCGCCTGCGCCTGGAGCACGGGCTGATGCTGGGGAGCGCGATCGCGCTGGTCGGCCTGGGGATGGTCGCCGTCATCGTGCTCGATTGGATTGCCCGTGGCTTTGGCAGCCTCTCGCAGGAGAACGTCGCGATCTGCGCCGCGACGCTGCTCGTGCTCGGCATCCAGATCGTGTTCTCGTCCTTCCTGCTCAGCATCCTCGGTCTACGTCGCGACTGATGCTCCGAGTGCGGCTCGTACTCGCCGCGGGACTGGCGCTCACGGCGATAGCGATCGGCATCGTGCTCGCGCCTGCCCCATTGAAGGTCGTCGGAACGAATGGGATCCAGGCCAAGCCGATCGCCTTTATCCATCACAGCGAAACCCGTTGCCAGGGCGGTGGGACGCTGCCTCAGGGAACCACCGCGATTCGCGTGTCGCTGTCGGCGAACCTCGGCCCTCGAGTTAGCCTCCAAGTGCTGTCCGGCGCAGCGG
The DNA here is from genome assembly GCA_963759265.1 of uncultured Solirubrobacteraceae bacterium. Taxonomy (GTDB): domain Bacteria; phylum Actinomycetota; class Thermoleophilia; order Solirubrobacterales; family Solirubrobacteraceae; genus Palsa-744. The sequence goes on along the minus strand of CAVWYR010000001.1, from coordinate 1,136,427 downwards.
TCGTGGCGGAGGGTGAACGAGAAGCGGGATGGGGAGAGGACGAAACGGTGACCGTACCGGTCGGGCGCGTGCCCCGGAGGATCCCAGGCACGCGTATCTGCACGACGATCGGTCCGCTCTCTGAATTCCTGCAGATAAACGGGGCGAGGGTGCAGACGAGCGCTGCCGGCGGCCACGCCATCTCGCTGCGGATGGAATACCTGCGCCCGGGACCCAGATCGTGGTTGTCACTTGCCTCCTCGGTGGCGCGCCACATGGGTATTGGGCACGCCCCCAGCGGCACCTGGGTCGCGTTCCTCGCCCTGGCGCTGATGCTCACCGCCGCGACCCTGACCTCGCGTCTGATCCTGCGAGAGCGCGATGAGTAAGCCCACGATCCGTAGACCCCCACCGACACCGCCGACACGACCGAACAAGTCTCCGGGCCGCCCGCGAGCGCTGCCAGGAGGCGCATCGCCGTCCCCCACACGAACAGGGAGCGAGCGCGCGGGCGAGGCGCGCGGACAAGCGATCCCGGCGCGCGCGCGCTGGGCGGCCGTGCGGCGCATCCCGCGGGCCGCATATGTCTGCGCGCTCATCGCCAGCTTGAGCGCGGCCTGCTGGTCGCTAATCACACCGCCCTTCCAAACACCGGACGAGCCGTCTCACTTCGCCTACGTCCAGCAACTCGCGCAGACCGGACGGCTGCCTACCTCCAACCACGACGAATTCTCACCCGAGGAGGAAGTGGCGCTGCGGGACCTGCACCAGGCCGAGATTCAATGGCACCCGGAAGTCAAGGTGGTCTCCTCGCGAGCAGCGCAACTGACACTAAACGAAGACCTCGCTCGGCCGTTTGCCCGATCCGGGCCAGGAGGCGCCGGGGTAGCGGCGTCCGAGCCGCCCCTTTACTACGCGCTGGAGACGATCCCCTACGGTCTTGGATCGTCGGGCACGCTGCTCGATCGCCTGGAGCTGATGCGTCTGCTGAGCGCGTTGATGGCGGGGGTGACGGCGCTATTCACCTTCCTGTTCGTCCGTGAGGCGCTTCCCGGAGTCCCGTGGGCGTGGACCGTCGGCGGACTTGGCGCAGCGCTTGCGCCGCTGCTCGGGTTCACTTCCGGCGCGGTGAACCCAGATGCGATGCTCTGCGCAGTCTCCGCCGCCGGCTTCTACTGCATCGCGCGCGCTTTCAGGCGCGGGCTCACGCGAGGGCTGGCAATCGCGATCGGCGTCCTCATCGCCGTTGGCTTCCTGACGAAGCTCAACTTCGTCGGTCTGGCGCCAGGCCTCATGCTTGGCCTCGTCGTTCTCGCGTTTCGCGGTGTTCACGAGGATTCAAGCGCGCGCACTTCCAGGCGCGCCTTCGGCTCGATGGCGCTCGCGATGACGATTGCTGTAAGCCCGGTCGCTGCGTATGCGGTCCACAACCTGCTCGAGCACCATCCGACCCTGGGTCTCGTGTCAACCGCCGTCCACCTCGTCAACGGGCAGGAATCGCTGGGTAGCGAGGTCGTCTACATCTGGCAGCTCTACCTGCCCCGGCTGCCTGGCATGGTGAACTACTTCCCGGGCATCTCCACGATACGGCAGCTGTGGTTCGATCGGGCGATCGGATTCTACGGTTGGCTGGACACTGACTTCCCCGTTTGGGTATACGACCTCGCGCTCCTCCCAGCCGGGCTGATCGCCCTGCTCAGCCTGCGCACGCTGATCGCACGCCGGGCCGCGCTTGGCCGACGCCTCCCAGAGCTGCTCGTGTATCTCGCTATGAGCATCGGCCTGATGGTGCTGATCGGGGCTGATTTCCACCTGCACCGAATCAGCGAAGGAGCGGGGTACGGCGAGCCGCGCTACCTGCTGCCGCTGCTGCCCCTTGTAGCCGCGATGCTCGCGCTCGCCGCGCGCGGGGCCGGCAAGCGCTGGGGACCCGCTGTCGGCACGTTGATCGTGCTCCTGTTCCTGGCCCACGACATCTTCAGCCAACTGCTGGTCGTCTCGCGCTTCTACGGCTGAATCGAGCATGGCTCGAGAGCATCCTCGGACTGCGGCGGGAGTTGAGAGCGGCGTGAAGGTCGCGCTCACCGTCGGGCTGGCGCTCACCACGGTGGCCGTCGTCGCGACGCTGTCAGGCTCGCGTCTCAGGGTCGCCGCGACGAACTCGATCGCGATCAAGAGCGAAGTGGGAAAGTTCCCGCCGGGCGGCGAAGTCTGCCAAGGGCAGGAAACGATTCCCCGGCGGACGTCCGCGATCCGCCCGTCGCTTTTCGCGTACACCGGACCGAGTGTGAGGTTCGAGGCAGTCGCGGCCGGTCGCGTCGTAGCTCGGGGCGAACGAGGGTCGGGATGGACCGGCTCCGTAGTCACGATTCCGATCAGGCCGGCTCCCCGTGCCATCGCCGATGTGAAGATCTGCTTTGCGCTGGCCCCGCGCGACGAGGAACCGGTGAAGATCTACGGCGAACCGAGCCCGCCTGACCTGGCGGCTCGCGACCGTGGCGGAGAAGCTCTCGAAGGCCGGTTCAGGGTCGAATATCTGCGAGCTGGCGGTCGCTCGTGGTGGTCGCTCGCCTCCCCGGTGGCCCGGCGCATGGGTTTCGGTCACGCCGCCGGCGGTAATTGGGGCGTCCTGCTGGTGATCGCGCTGGTGGCGAGCGTCTTCCTCGTCGCCTCACGGCTCCTCCTACGGGAGCTCCGATGAGGGCGCACACCGTCACGCGGCCTTTGCGCAGCTTGCGCATCATGCTTGGTAAAGCTCCGACCGCCGCCTGGGTCTGCGCATTCGTGGCCTTCCTGAACGCGGCGTGCTGGTCGCTGATCACACCTCCCTTCCAGGTACCCGACGAGCCCGCCCATGTCGCCTATGTGAGGGAGATCGCCGAAGCCGGCCGACTGCCTTCAGGGAGCGGCGAAGACCTCTCAGCTGAAGAGGAAAGCGTTGTGGAAGCCCTTCACGTCGCGCGGATTCGCGAGCAGCAAGAGAACCAGCCGATCTCCTCTCAACCCGAACAGGATCAGCTCGAACACGAGCTCGAGCGTGCCGAACGCTCCTCCGAAAAGGGCGGCACGGAAGCGGGTGTAGCGGCCTCACAGCCACCGCTGTTCTATGTGCTGCAGGCGATCCCCTACACCCTGGCCGGGGGCACGCTGCTCGACCGCCTCGAGCTGATGAGGCTTCTCTCCGCGCTGATGGGTGGCCTGACGGCGCTGTTCGTGTTCCTGTTCATTCGCGAGACGCTTCCCGGAGTCCCCTGGGCGTGGACGGTCGGCGCGCTCAGCGTCGCGCTCGTGCCCCTCCTTGGCTTCATGTCCGGAGCGGTGAACCCCGATGCGCTCCTGTTCGCCGTCTCCGCGGCGCTCTTCTACTGCCTTGCGCGCGCGTTCCGGCGCGGGCTGACGCGCCAAAGCGCCGTCGCGCTGGGCGCCGTCACAGCGGTCGGCTTCACGACGAAGCTCAACTTCATCGGGATGACTCCAGGCGTGCTCCTCGGCCTGATCGTCCTCGCGGTCCGCGCCGCGCACACCTCCAGGCGTGCTGCTTACCGCTCGCTCGCGATCGCCATCTCGATCGCTGTGTGCCCCGTCATCGTCTACGTGATCATCCATCTCACATCCGGCCATCCAGCCTTGGGCGTGGCGTCCAGCAGCATCGACAGCACCGGCGGATCGGTGCTCGAGGAGCTCAACTACATCTGGCAGCTCTTCCTTCCGCGGCTGCCCGGGACGAGCAACGACTTCCCCGGCGTCTTCACCACGCGCCAGATCTGGTTCAACGGGTACATCGGCCTATACGGCTGGCTCGACACGACCTTCCCGGGATGGCTCTACGACCTCGCGCTGATCCCGGCGGCGCTGATCGCGGGCCTATGTATCCGCGAGCTGTTCTCGCGGCGCGTGGCACTGCGCGCTCGCGTAGCCGAGCTGATCGTCTACCTCGCGATGGGGGCGGGCTTGATGGTCCTCATAGGAGCCAGCTCATATGAGGAGTTCCCGAAGCTGGAGGCGGAATTCGGCCAGACGCGCTATCTCCTGCCACTGCTCCCACTGCTTGGCGCTGCGCTCGCGATGGCGGCCCGCGGCGCGGGCCGCCGCCTCGGGCCAGCGGTGGGCACGCTGATCGTCGTGCTGTTCCTGGCCCACGACCTCTTCAGCCAGCTACAGGTCATCGCCCGCTTCTACGGGTAGCGGGCTACTTGGCGTTGGCGAAGTAGTCGGCGTTGATCTGCGTGTACTTCTGCCACTCGTCGGGGAGCTGATCCTCCGCAAAGCATGCGTCAACCGGGCAGGCCTCGACGCAGGCATCGCAGTCGATGCACTCCTCGGGGTCGATGTAGAGCATCTCAGCCGCGTCGTATCCGGGCTCGTCGGGCGTCGGGTGGATGCAGTCCACGGGGCACACCTCGACACAGGAGTTGTCCTTGGTGCCAATGCACGGCTCGGCGATCACGTATGCCATCTGCTTCTTTCTTGGGTCGGTTTGCGGGAGTTCTGCTCGGGAGACGCATATTGTACGAAGCATGCTGCTGCTTACGGGCGCGACCGGCCTTGTGGGCTCGGCCATCCTCCCCCGCCTGCTGGCCGAAGGGACGGACGTCCGCTGCCTGGTGCGTGACCCACGGCGGCTGGGCGCCCAGCGCGTGCGCGTGCAGATTGCCCTCGGCGACCTTACCGATCCGCCGTCCTTTCGCAATGCGCTACGCGGGGTGCAGACCGTCGTGCACCTGGCGGCATCGATCCGCGACCAGCCGCGCGGGTCGATCGAGGAGCTAAACGGGATCGCGACATGGCGGATGGTCGAGGCCGCGGAGCGCCAGGGGGTCGAGCGCTTCGTGTTCTTCTCCGCGCTCGGCGCCTCGACCCACCACCGCACGCGGCTGCTACGCGCAAAGGCCCTAGCCGAGCAGACGGTGCGCGAGGCGGACCTGCACTCGATCGTGTTCGCACCGTCGATCGTCTATGCCCCGGGCGACCCATGGCTGACGCTGCTGGAGCGCCTGGCGCTGCTCCCGGTGATGCCCGTCGCCGGGCTCGGCCGCGCTGCCTTCCAGCCGATCTGGGCAGAGGACGTCGCCGGCTGTGTCGCCGCGGCCCTGCGCACCGATGGCACGACGGATCAGGAGCACTACGAGCTCGCCGGGCCGGAGACGCTCACGCACAGCGACATCGTGCGGATGCTGCTGCGCTCGGTGAACCGCACGCGCCCGCTGCTTCACGTGCCCACCCCGATTGTCTCGCGCACCCTGCGCGCACTCGAGCGTGTCGGCGGGCCGGGCGTGTTCGCCACCTGGGACGAGGCCGAGTTGATGGAGACCGCGATGACCTCCGCGCGCGGCGCCGCCGACGCGGAAGCATTGGGAGTCACGCCACAGCGGATGGCGGCGGTGCTGGGAGCCGGCTAACCACGGTATCTGTCCAGGCCATTCGACTGCCTAAAGATGACAGCCCACGTTAAGAACAGTTTTCTAATTCAACCGCGTGGTCACCTTTTGAGTTTACGATCTACGCAATAAGCGAACCCTCTACTTCGAAGTTTTTCCACGCGCCACATTCGCTGGCCAAGCTAAAAACGCTCAATGACAACCGGTTCCGCATGATTTGCTACAAACACCCCCGCCAACGACAGCCAGCGCGTTCACCTGGGTGAAACTGATCAGCTGGGCGAGAATACTCGTGCGTAATCTGAAACTCCAAACCCCAGCCACCCGGGCGCCCTCGACGCAGCATACACATCTCGCCTTCCTCAATCGCTCCACCAAAGGTGGTGCGTGGCACCACACGGCACCACGCACCACCACAACAACTGCAGACCTTAGCCTACTAGTTCCACTTTCTTTGAGAACGTCTCTAATACTTCGATTTCCTCACCCGACTGTTCAAACGCTGCTCCATTGATGTTGGATTCGAGGATCTCTTTCCCTCCACCGGCGAAGCTTAATATGCTCTGCACACCTTTCGTCTGTTTACCAGTAATAGTCCAAGTTAAGAACGGCACTCCTAATTCAACCGCTTTAGTGCCTTCGAGTTTTAAGATCGAAGCAATGAACGAACCCTTGACTTCGCCTTTTCTCGTCGCACCACATTCGAATTTTGCCGCAGGTGACGGTGCGAATAAGATCCCGTATTCTTTTTTGGACGTACTAATGAACCCCAATTTGCTTGAGACGGTGAACACCTCTTCACCAGCTGTTGCACCGCTCTGGCATTTACTGCCGAAGGCTTCGCAGCCCGTGAACACCACTGTCGCATAGTCCGTCGTCGGACCGGTTACGGTGCCTTTGTTCGTCTCTTCTTTACAGGTGATTTTGGTGCCTTCAGCGACCCCTTGGAGCACCGGTTTGGTGCTTCCCTCTGATTTGCTCGTGAAGCTAGTACCCGTAGCCGAGCCGCCGCCTTCCAGCTTCAGTTCTGCTTCGGCGAAGGCAGCCGTAGCCGTGATCGCGCTAAACGCGAACACAGCCATCACAGCCAACCCTAGAACTTTGATACGTGTCATCGTCTAAAGCTCCTCGCTCACGGAGCGCGACACGGCGTAGCCAACTCTCGCACAGTTCTCCCAGACCCTCAGGCCGGCACAAGACCCGAGTTCTCGCGCTCTCCGACAATCGCCCAAACACGAACACTGAAAGGACCACACCAGCCGAACCCGAAGGCTCAAAAGCGCCACCGCTGCCCGAAAGTGCTATGCACTGCATCGCAAACTCCTCCTGTAACCCCTAAGCCAAGCGCCCAGGGTCATGATCTGCTTCTCTACGCCGCACGCCAAACGCACGCGTCGCAAAGATCCTGCCCCTACTCCGCCCCGTACACCAGGGCCAACATATACCAGCAGGGCGTGTGGGGGGATTACCCGCTGTGTAGCACGCCCCCGCCAGATGTGCAAGGAGTTGACATATCACCCAGGCCACAGAGCACGAGTTCAAACTATACGATTACGGTCAGGCACTGGAGTAGCCTGGATCTCGAGCACATCCACACAGAGAGAGACAAAGCGCGCGCATGCGTGCCCCAGGTGTCAGAAACTAGGCAAGCGAGGCGACTTGGCACCTGCCGTTCTCACTGATGCTGACGGCCACCGAGGCCTGCAGCAGCGCGACGCCGCCTCCCGGCACGCTGCCCTCCTCGAGAGCAGCACGCGTGGCCTGCAGCGCGTCCTTGACGCGGTGCTTGTTCTCGCGGTGCTTCTTCTCCTTTATCTCCGTCTCGGTGGCCGCACCGACCTTCACCACAGCCACACCACCAGAGAGCTTCGCCAAGCGCTCCTGCAGCTTCTCGCGGTCGAAATCCGAGTCGGTGTTCTTGATCTCGGCTTTGATCCGATTGATACGGTTCTTGATCGCCTCCGCATCACCGGCGCCGTCCACGATCGTGCTGGTGAGCATGTTTCTTGTCGAGCGAGCGACGCCACTTTCTGCGCACTCTCGTCCGTGGAGGTGGTGCGTGCAACCAGACGGCGCCACGCACCACCAAACACATCACAACAACCACAGACCTTAGCCTTTTAGCTCCACTTTCTTTGAGAACGTCTCTAATACTTCGACTTCCTCACCCGACTGTTCAAACGCTCCACCATTGGTGCTGGATTCGAGGCACTCCGTCCCTCCACCGGCGAAGCTTAGTATGCTTTGCACGCCTTTCGTCTGTTTACCGGTGATAGTCCATGTTAAGAACGGTTTTTCTAATTCAACCGCTTTAGTACCTTCGAGTTTTAAGATCGAAGCGATGAACGAACCCTTGACTTCGACTTTTCTCGTCGCACCACATTCGAATTTTGTCGCAGGTGACGGTGTGAATAAGATCCCGTATTCTTTTTTGGACGTACTAATGAACCCGAGTTTACTCGAAACTGTAGTCACGATTTCACCGGTTGTTGCACCGCTCTGGCATTTCACGCCGAAGCCTTCACAGCCCGTGAAGACCACTGTCGCATAGTTTGTCGTCGGACCGGTTACGGTGCCTTTGTTCGTCTCTTCTTTACAGGTGATTTTGGTGCCTTCTGTGACCCCTTGGAGCACCGGTTTGGTGCTTCCCTCTGATTTGCTCGTGAAGCTAGTACCCGTGGCCGATGCGCCGCTTTCGAGCGTCAGTTCTGCTTCGGCAAAGGCGACCGTAGCCGTGATCGCGCTCATCGCGAACACAACCACGACAGCCAAACCTAGAACTCGCATACGTGTCATCGTCTAATGCTCCTCGCTCACGGAGCGCGACACGGCGTAGCCAACTCTCGCACAGTTCTCCCAGACCCTCAGGCCGGCACAAGACCCGAGTTCTCGCGCTCTCCGATAATCGCCCAAACACGAACACTGAAAGGACCACACCAGCCGAACCCGAAGGCCCAAGAGCACCAGCACTGCCCGAAAGTGCTATGCACTGCATCGCAAACTCCTCCTGTAACCCCTAAGCCAAGCGCCCAGGGCTATGACCTACTTCTCTACGCCGCACGCCAAACGCACGCGTCGCAAAGATCCTGCTGCTACTCCGTCCCGCACACCAGAGCTAGGACATACCACCAGGGCGTGTGGGATTACTCATGTCTAGCACGCCCCCGCCAGATGTGCAAGGACTTGGCATATCACCCAGGCCGCGAGCACGAGTTCAAGCTATGCGATTACGGTCAGGGACTAGTGTAGACCGGATCCCGAACACACCGCACAGAGAGAGACAAAGCGCGCGCATGCGTGCCCCAGGTGTCAGAAACTAGGCAAGCGAGGCGTCTTGGCATTCGCCTAAGGCGCATTCCAAACCACCTACACACCGAGGTAAGCAAACACGCCCCATAAAAAGACGAGGGGCCCGGCACAAACACCGAGCCCCCGCCACCACACTGCTCAGCCGACGTGCACGACACGCCGTACGTGCCTACATCATCCCGCTCATGTCCGGCATGCCTCCGCCGGGACCAGCGCCTTCCTTCTCTGGGACCTCGGCGACGATCGCCTCTGTGGTGAGGATGTTCTTCGCGATCGACGCCGCGTTCTGCAGCGCCGAGCGCGTGACCATTGCCGGGTCGATCACGCCAGCAGCGACGAGATCGACGATCTCGTCCGTCGAGGCGTTCAGGCCAAAGCCTTTCTTGGCCTTACGCACGTCGTTGACGACAACCGAGCCCTCCAGGCCCGCGTTCTCGGCCAGCTGACGCAGCGGCTCCCGCTGAGGCCTGCAGCAGCGCAACGCCACCACCCGGCACGATGCCCTCCCCCAGGGCCGCCCGCGTGGCCCGCAACGCGTCCTCCACCCGATGCTTCTCCGTCTCAGTGGCGCGCTCTGATCGCCTCGGGGTCGCCGTACCGTCCACGATCGTCGTGGTAAGCCTGTTCCTTGTCAAGCGACCGACGCCACATTTTGCGCGCTCTCGACCGTGGAGATGGTGCCTGACACCAGACGGCGCCGGGCACCACCAAGCACACCACAACAACTGCAGAACCTTAGCCTACTAGCTCCACTTTCTTTGAGAACGTCTCTAATACTTCGAATTCTTCGGCAGCCTGTTCAAACGCTTCACCATTGGTGCTCCATTCGATAGACTCCTTGCCTCCACCGGCGAAGCTTAATATGCTCTGCACGCCTTTCGTCTGTTTACCAGTAATGGTCCATCTTAAGAACGGCACTTCTAATTCAACTGCACGAGTACCTTCGAGTTTTAAGATCGAAGCAATAAGCGAACCCTTTATTTCGACTTTCTTCGTCGCACCACATTCATATTTCGTTGCTGGGGACCGCCCGAGTAATATGCCGTATTCTTTTTTGGAGGTGCTAATGAACCCGAGTTTACTCGAAACGGTAGTCACGATTTCACCCACCGGTGAAGCACTAGTGTTCTGGCATTTCACGCCGAAGCCTTCACAGCCCGTGAACACCACCGTCTCGAAATCCGTCTGCGGGCCAGTCACAGTGCCTTTGTCCGTCTCTTCTTTACAGACAAATTTGGTGCCTTCAGCGACCCCTTGTATCACCGGTTTGGTGCTTCCCTCTGATTTGCTCGTGAAGCTAGTACCCGTAGCCGATCCGCCGCCTTCCAGCTTTAGTTCTGCTTCGGCGAAGGCAGCCGTAGCCGTGATCGCGCTAAACGCGAACACAGCCATCACAGCCAACCCTAGAACTTTGATACGTGTCATCGTCTAATGCTCCTCGCTCACGGAGCGCGACACGGCGTAGCCAACTCTCGCACAGCTCTCGCGGGCCATCAGGCCGCCATAAGACCGGGTCCTCGCGTTCCTCGACAATCGCCAAACACCAACACTGAAGGACCACAGCAGCCTGACCCGAAGGCCCAAAACGCTACCGCTGCCCGAAAGCGCTACGCACCACATCGCAAGCTCCTTCTGTTCACCACCAGGCCAAACGCCCAGGGCCAAGACTTGCTTTCTTTACGCCGCTCGCCAAACGCGCGCGTCGTAGAGATCCTGCTCCTACTCCGTCCCGTACACCAGCGCCAGCACTACCACCAAGGCGTGTGGGATTACTTGTTGTCTAGCACGCCCCCACAACGCGTTCAAGGAGTTGACATATTACTCAGGCCACAGGACCCGAGTGCAAGCCATTCGATCACGGTCAGTAACTGGACAGAAGCATGATGCCCGACATCCGCACAGAGAGAGACAAAGAGCCCGTGCGCGCGCCCAAGGTGGCAGAAACTGGGCGAGCGAGGAACTTGCAGATCCGCCACCTACACACGGAAGTAAACGAGCCCTCCCCACAAAGGACGGGGGCCCGGCACAAACGCCGGACCCCCGCCACCACACTGCTCAGCCGACGTGCACGACACGCCGTACGTGCCTACATCATCCCGCTCATGTCCGGCATACCGCCGCCGCCACCAGCGCCTTCCTTCTCAGGAACCTCGGCGACGATCGCCTCGGTCGTGAGGATGTTCTTGGCGATCGAGGCCGCGTTCTGCAGCGCAGAGCGCGTCACCATCGCCGGATCGATCACGCCGGCGGCGACGAGATCGACGATCTCGTTCGTCGAGGCGTTCAGGCCGAAGCCTTTCTTGGCCTTGCGCACGTCGTTGACGACAACCGAGCCCTCCAGGCCCGCGTTCTCAGCCAGCTGACGCAGCGGCTCCTCGAGCGCCCGCAGCACGATCCGCGCACCCGTGCGCTCGTCGTCCGATCCGTCGACCGACGCGCCGTTCTCGCTGATGGAGACGGCCGCCGAGGCCTGCAGCAGCGCGACGCCGCCACCGGGCACGATGCCCTCCTCGAGCGCTGCGCGTGTTGCCTGCAGCGCGTCCTCGACGCGGTGCTTCTTCTCCTTCATCTCCGTCTCGGTTGCCGCTCCGACCTTCACCACGGCGACGCCGCCGGAGAGCTTTGCCAGGCGCTCCTGCAGCTTCTCGCGGTCGAAGTCCGAGTCGGTGTTCTCGATTTCGGCTTTGATCTGGTTGATACGGCCCTTGATTGCCTCTGCGTCACCGGCACCGTCGACGATCGTCGAGGTGTCCTTTGCCACGACCACGCGACGTGCCCGACCGAGCTGTTTGATCTCGGTGTTCTCCAGCTTCAGACCCATCTCCTCGGTGATCACCTCGCCGCCCGTGAGGATCGCGATGTCCTCGAGCATCCGCTTACGACGGTCGCCGAAGCCCGGAGCCTTCACGGCCACGCCGGTGAACGTCCCGCGCAGCTTGTTCACCACGAGGGTGGCGAGCGACTCGCCCTCGACGTCCTCGGCGATGATCAGGATCGGCTTACCCGACTGGATCACCTGCTCGAGCACCGGCAGCACGTCGCGGACGGAGCCGATCTTCTGGTTGGCGATCAGGATGTAGGGGTCCTCCAGGGTCGCCTCCATGCGGTCCTGGTCGGTGACCATGTAGGGCGAGATGTAGCCCTTGTCGAACTGCATGCCCTCGGTGAATTCGAGGTCCATGCCGAACGTCTGGCCCTCCTCGACGTTGACGACGCCGTCCTTGCCGACCTTCTCGATCGCGTCCGCGATCACGTCGCCGATCTCCTCGTCGCCGGCTGAGATCGTCGCTACACGCGCGATCTGGTCCTTGCCGGAGACCTCCTTGGACTGCGAGGCGATGTTCTTGACGACCTCGTCGACCGCTTTCTCGATGCCGCGCTTGAGCGCCAGCGGGTTCGCGCCCGCCGCGACGTTCTTCAGGCCCTGGCGAACGATCGCCTGGGCGAGCACGGTCGCCGTGGTCGTGCCGTCGCCGGCGACGTCGTTGGTCGCGGTCGCAACCTCGCGCACGAGCTGTGCGCCCTGGTTCTCGAAGACGTCCTCGACCTCGATCTCACGAGCGATCGTGACGCCATCGTTGGTGATCGTGGGCGCGCCGAACTTCTTGTCGAGCACCACGTAGCGGCCCTTCGGGCCGAGCGTGACCTTGACCGCGTTCGCGACCGCGTCCACGCCCTCCTCGAGCGCCTTGCGCGCCTCGGAGCCGTACTTCAGTTCCTTTTGAGCCATGTCTCTCAGATCTCCTTATGCGACCTTCGCGAGGACGTCGGACTCGCGTAGCACGAGCAGGTCCTCACCGGTGTCGGGGTCTTTGATCTCGGTCCCGCCGTACTTGCTGTACAGGACCTCGTCGTCCTTCGCGACGTCCAGCGGGATGCGCTTGCCGGCGTCGTCGATCTTGCCATCGCCTACGGCGAGGACCTTGCCCTTCTGTGGCTTCTCCTTGGCGGTGTCGGGGAGGACGATGCCACTGGCAGTCTTCTCTTCCTCCTCGATCGCCCGCACGATCAGCCGATCGCCCAGGGGCTTGAGCTTCATCTTGGAACCTCCGTCTAGAGAGTGCGGCCGGCGGAACGCGGCCCTCTTGCGCGCGTGCCGCCTCTTTTTGGCACTCTCACGGGGAGAGTGCCAAGTGCACCATCAATATATAGAAGATCCAGGGGACTTCAAGGGCAAAATTGCAGAAGTCCGACGGGACTGCTGAGGAGCGGACGACCACTGGCTTCCCGTTCCGTCCCCTGCAGATGCGAACGTATGTTCGATCCACGCATCAGCACCAGCCGCTCGCCCCAATTGAGCCGCTGCGCTGAGCACCCTAACATTGTGACCATGCGCAGTACCCCCATTCTCATCGAGGCACAGCCGCTAGACGGGGTACAAGGTCCATGTCCGGTTCGAGGACGGCACTACCGCTGACGTAGACCTCTCCTGCGTACTCGACTACGGAGGCGTGTTCGAGCCGCTGCGCGCGACTCAGCCTACTTCGCCCAACTCCGCGCGGACGCCGAGGCCGGCACGATCACCTGGCCCAACAATGCCGACATCGCTCCCGAGACGCTGTACGCACATGCGCAGTGCGCATAGCGAGGCGCTGGGTGCGGAGGTTGTCCTTGCTCAGCTACTCCCCCAGATAAACGCGGGACACTCAACGGCCACGCCCGCGTGGTGCAGCCAAGTGCGCCCAGATCGGTCGCAAGGAGGCGTAGCATAAAGGCGTGTCGCCCAAGGCCAAGGCACAGCTGGCACGAGAGCATCTGAACCGTGCTCTGCCGGCTGTCGAAGCCGAGGACTACACGGAGGCTGTCACATGGCTGTTCGTATCGCTTGAGGCCGCGATCGCCGCGATCACCGATCGACATGGGGTGCCGACTCCGCCAATGCACTGGAAGAAGGCGGAGATCGCCGAACAGCTTTTCAAGGATGGGCTCATAGCGGTCGATTTCGGGCCAGTGCTCCGTACCCTCAACGATGCGCGCAAGGAGGCCATATATGAAGGAGAGGAACCCGACCTGGACGGCCAATCTCTTGAAGATGTCGCAACCGATGTCGAGACGGCTGTAAAGATGGCTGAGGGTGGATCATGAGCACCCGATCGGCCAGGATAGGCTCGGGCGCCGAGGGTTCCGCTATCTCAGACGCCCGGCGAAATTCAGTTGCCGAGATGCGATTGCTGATCCCACCGCGGCTGCGCGCCGCGCATGATCTGGTGTGTGATCGCGCACGCGCAACGAATGCTGAGGCGCTGCTGCTGACCGGTTCGACCGCCCGAGGATCACGCACCTCGATTAGCGACCTCGACTACCACCTCATTGGCGTGCCGATCCCGCACGAAGATCTTCCGGCGGAGCTGGACATCCATGTCGTCTCGTCTGCCACCCTCGAGGTTCGTCTGGAGGAAGGTGATGACTTTACGCAGTGGTCGCTCCGTTTTGGGCTGGTCATCTTCGATCACGGGATCGTCAGAGACAGCCTCCGGCTCATCGAGCGGCTCGGACTGTGGCCCGACGTGAGCCGCAAGGCTGACCAAGCCACCAAGTCACTAAAGATCGCTCGTGCAATGGTGCACAGTGGCGACCAAGACGCAGCCGTAGAGCAAGTCCGGACAGCGCTGACGCTGGCCGCTCGCTGGCGCTTGCTTGCCGCCCACCGTTTTCCGCTATCGCGAGGGGAGCTTCCCGGGCAGCTTGGTGAGCTGGGCCTGGTCGACTTGGCTGCGGGACTAGCCGCAACGATTAACGACTATCCAGGGCTCGAGGAGCTCGCAGAGTTTGTCTGTGTCGCACAACACCTCGTGGAGCAGACAGCCTCGTCGGAGACGTCGCCATCCCGTCCGCACGCAGCATGACTCGTCAGTTCTGCGCCCCGCCAAACCCCTTGATCGCCTCGGTCATCCCCGTCGGGTTCTCGAGGATCTGTGAGAAGCGCACGACCGTGACCGTGTCTTCGGTCGAGACCGCGCGGCCGTAGATCTGCTCGAGGAATTTGATCAGCTCCTCGTGGCGGCGGAACTCGGGGTTGTCGTGCTTGATGTCGCGCGGGGACAGGTCGGCGAGCTTCATCACCTCGACCTGGTCGATCACCGCTTCGAAGATCCGTTCGCGCGGCGAGTACTGGTAGCCGATCGTGACGAGCACCGCCTGGTTCTTGCGGTACTTGCCCGACTTGTCGCCGAGGCGGATCGTCGCCGTCTTGCGTCCGCGCTTGAGCTCGTCCGCGAAGATCGTCGAATAGAAGTTAAGGACCTGCATCGCGGGAGCAGGCTACCGGTCTTTGTCGAGATAGGCGAGCGCGAGCGCCACCATCTCGCGCTCGGCCTCATGGCTCAGCTCTGCCTGGGCCTCGTGAAGGTCGATCCAGCGCACCTCCTCGACCTCGTCGTCGTGGTCGGCGATGTCGCCTTCTACGTAGGAGAACAGGAAGAACGCGACCGACTTGCCGATCGTGCGCCCGTCGCGCCGGTACCAGTAGCGCGACTCGCCGAGCTCGCACACCGGCTCGGCGACGATCCCCGTCTCCTCGCGGACCTCGCGCACTGCCGCCTCGATCGGCGTCTCACCCGGGTCGACGTGGCCCTTCGGCAGCGCGAGCACACGCGAGCCATCCGCGGCGCGGCGAGTGGGGACGATCGTGACGAGCTGCTCGCCGCGCACGACGACCCCGCCGGCCGAGAACTCGCGCGCCTGCGAGCCCGCAGCGCGCTTGGCCGCCTTGGATGATCGCCGCGATCTAGAAGACATACTGGTCGAGCGCCTTTGCGTCGTGAACGACCAGGCGCCCGCGCCCCTGAGAGATGATCCCTGCGCGCTCGAGCACAGCCAGAAAGCGGCTGGCTGACTCGCGTGAGGAGCCCGCCAACTGCGCGAGGTCGGCCTGGGTTGCGGTGACGAGCACATCGCCGCTGCTGTTGCCCGCTGCGATCTCCTGCTCGACCAGCTCGGACAGCACGACCGCGACGCGGCTCTGGACCGTCTGAAAGGACTGGCGCGAGAGGCGCGCGTTCATCTCACGCAGGCGCCTACCGAGCGCGATCACCAGGCGCGTGGCGATCTCGGGGTGCTCGCCCATCAGCCGGCGCATGTCGGGGCCGAGCACGCCGACGACGCTCGTCGGCTCGATCGCTTCGACGGTCGCCGATCGGCGCTCGTCCTCGAACATCGCGAGCTCGCCGAAGATGTCCCCCGGGCCGAACGTAGCGAGCGTGATCGTGCGCCCATCGCCGTGCGTTCGGGTGGCGCGCGCGTGCCCCTCGCGCACGACGTAGCAGGTATCGCTCTGATCGCCCTCGCGAAAGACCGCCTGGCCTGGCTCAAAGCGGCGCGGGACGGCGAGCTCGGCGATGCGCTGCAGGTCGCTGGGTTCGAGTGTCGAGAACGCCGGTACGCGCCCGAGCAGCTCGACCACATCCGCTGAGCGAGTCGCCCCCATCACGGCAGGGAATACCACAACCGGGGCGCCCGGCGACGCCTGATCCAGCCGTCGCGGCGGGCAGACCTGCGCGAGAGTGCGATCGCCGGCGCTATCTTCACACGGTGAGCGCGAAGCATCCATCGATCCTCACGGCCGCCCTCGCGGCGCTGCTCCTCGCGTGTCTGGCGGCTAGCTCGGCCTCGGCCTCGGCGCCCGCGAAGACGGGTAAGCCGGGCAAACCGGACAAGGCGGCCATCATCGAACGCGCGCTGCTCGGCTCGCGCGAACTGTGGGCCACGATCGACGTGTGCAGTCCCGCCAACCAGCTCGACACGGTCGGCATCCGTGGCTCGATGCCCGGCGACAACATCGCCGGCGACAAGATGTACATGAGCTTCCGCCTGCAGTATGAGAACGCGAGCAAGCAGTGGATCGATCTCTCGAGCGGCGCGAGCTCGGGTTTCGTGGCGGTCGGCGGCGGCTCCTCGCCGCGCCAGGGCGGGACGAGCTTCGAACTGAAGCCCGTCGCGGGTGAGCCGGCGGTGACCCTGCGCGGGGTCGTCGACTTCCAGTGGCGCCGCGGCAAGACGGTGCTCTTCACCGCCGCACGAACGACGCTCGCCGGGCACCGCAGCCTCGCGGGCGCCGACCCCGCGGACTTCAGCGCCGCTACGTGCCAGATCGGTTGAACAGCCGCGGGTCGTTGGTGATGATCCCGTCGACGCCCAGCGCGCTGAGGCGCTCGATCATGCGCGCGTCATCGACGGTCCACACGTAGAGCTCGCCCCCACCCTCGGCGACGGCGTGCACGAGCGCGCGCGTGACCACGCGCCAGTGAGCCATGATCGCGTCGAAGCGGCCCTCCTGCAGGGCGCTGCGCGCGCGCCGCGGCAGCGCCGCGCGGTAGCCGGTGAGCATCGCCAGCGCCGGTATCGCGGTGAGCATGTCGGTCGTGTAGTCGCGGCGCACGCGCGGTACCGACCAGCCCAGGCGCAGTGCCGGCTCGGCCGCCCTGATCTGCGCGAGCCCGGACGGAAACATCCCGCTGACGAGCGTTCGCTGCACAAGCCCGAAGTCGCGCAGGGTTTGCACGACGCGCAGCTCATAGCCGGGGATCTTGACGTCGACGTCGAGCTCCAGGCCGGCAAACGTCGGACCGGCGAGGTGCTCGAGTGCCTGCTCGAGCGTTATCGCCTCGCGCGCGCGCATATCCTCGTAGTCGTGGGCGACGAGGAGGCGTCCGCTGCCGTCGGCGTGCTCTGAGAGCACGTCCAGCTCGATCATGTCAACGCCGCAGCGCAGCGCGGCGTCGAAGCTCGCGAGCGTGTTGCCGCGCTCGATGTCGGCGGCTCCCTTGTGGCCCACGCGGCGCGGGCGCTTGAGCGATAGCTCGGTCATCGCCGTCCCACGATCGCAGAGTCTCGCCGGGGACGGCTGATCCTCCACGTGCAGTTGAACAGCGCGGCTCTGAGAAGACGAGTTCAAGACCCATCCCAGTCCGAGCGGCGGTTAGCATGCCACCATGCGGGAGGAGCCCAAGACATGGACCTCGCTGCGTTGGAAGGCCACGCTCGCTCGCATTTGGCGCTCGCCTCCGGAGGAGCCGAAATGGACACGTCCCGCGTTGCTCGCGATCGCGACCGTCGCCGGAGCGGCCTATGCCTGGGGCATGAACGGAGCCGCGCTGGAGCCCTTCTACGGTGCGGCAGCCCGGAGTATGTCGACGAGCTGGCACGACTTCCTGTTCGGCGCGTTCGATCCCGCGGGCACGGTCAGCGTCGACAAGCTGCCAGGCGCGCTGTGGCCGCAAGCGCTGTCGCTGCGGATCTTCGGGTTTCACACCTGGGCAATCGTGCTCCCACAGGTCCTCGAGGGCGTGATCACCGTACTGGTGCTCTTCCGAGTGATGCTTCGACTCGCCGGTCCGGTAGCAGGTATCACCGCCGCCGCGATCCTCGCGCTCAGTCCCGTGACCGTGGCACTGAACCGAGGTAACGTCTCGGACTCGCTGTTGATCCTCCTGACTGTGCTGGCGGCAGACGCAACGGTGTCGGCGCTGATCAGCGGCCGGCTGCGCTCGCTGATCCTCGCCGGAGCCTGGATCGGCCTCGCTTTCCAGGCCAAGATGCTGCAAGCGTGGCTGATCGTGCCCGCGCTGACGATCGTGTACCTCGTGTCGGCTCCCGCACCGCTGCGCGTTCGCGTGCGCCACCTCGCCCTCGCGGGGCTGGCGACAGTGGTGGTGTCGTTGAGCTGGATGACCGTCGTATCGCTCGTGCCCGCCGGCCAGCGTCCGTACGTCGATGGCACCCAGAACGACTCGGTGTTCAGCCAGGTCTTCGACTACAACGGGATTGCGCGGCTCGCCCACGGCAAGAGCCTGGCGGGCGCCGGTCACACGGCCGAGTTCCTCGCGCAGGCCTCGGCAAGCGGTGGAACCGCAGACAACCTCGCCGAACATGTCCCGCCGAGCTGGCATCGCCTGCTCGGCGGCCTGTACGGCCGCGACATCGGCTGGCTCCTGCCGGCCGCCCTGATCGCGGCGGTGGGCGTCGTGCTTGCGCGCCGTGGACGTTCCCGCCGCGATCTCCAACGGGCATCGGTATTGCTGTGGAGCATTTGGCTGCTGGTGCTGTGGCTGCTGTTCAGTGATGCCGTCTACCTGCACTCCTACTATCTCGCGGCGCTCGCGCCGGCGATTGCGGGCCTTTGCGGCACCGGCGTGGCGGTTGCGTGGACCCAGCGCGAGCGTCCGGCGGCGCGGCGCACGCTCGCGGGTGCCCTGATCGCGACGGTCGCCTATGGCATCTACCTTCTCGACAACGCCACCGGCGCGCCCCGCTGGCTGACACCAGCAGCCATCTGCGTCGGGGCGGCCGCCGCGCTCGTGCTGCTCGCGATCGGGCACACCCGGCGCACGAGGTCACGAGATGTCGCCGGTCGCGCGATGCTGGCAGCGATCGGCAGCGCGCTGCTGATGCCGGCGGTCGCCTCCGCGCTGATGGTCACGCGCGGCCTTGGCCCATTCGCGGCGCCGTTCGAGCCGCCATCAGCGACGGAATCGCGCACGGAAGCCAAGCGCACGAGCTCGCTGAGCGCGCGCATCGTCGAACTGATCGCCGCGGAATACGGAACCCCGATCGTCTTCGCCACCGACACCTCGCAGCTCGCCGCGCCCTACATCCTCGCCTCCGGCAGGGAAATCCTCCCCATTGGCGGGTTCGAAGGTGGCATCCCCGCTCCTGCGGTCAAGCAACTCGAGAGCTATGTGTCCTCCGGCAAGCTCCGCGTGTTCCTCGTGCCACGCTCGAGCAGGGATCCGCGGCTGGCTTGGGTCTACAACCACTGCACGCGCACGAAGTTGAAGACGGGCGGCAAGGTCCCCCTCGTCCTGTATGAATGCCGCGGAACCTAGACGTCGCGGGATGGCCTGCGCGCCGACTGGATCTCCTCGACCGCCGCCTTCGGCCCGATGTACGGCGCAAGCACGATGAACGTAAGGTGATCGACCAGGCACGGCAGCCGCGCAAGGCGGCCGTTGTTGACGTAGCTCGAGATGATCCACCACAGCGCCCCGGTGATCCCGTCCACTGCCACCTCTGGCCCGCGACGAAGCTCTGGCCCGTTTTCAGCGAGCAGCTTCGTGAAGCCGTCGATCGATGCGGTAATACGGCCGCCTATGCCGGGACCGACCTCGAACACGTCGACGAACGCGATCCGTATGAGCGCCTGATGGGCGACGAGGTACTCGACAAACGCGGCCATCGCCCGGTGCACGGCTCGCGGCCAGGACTCCTCGATTGCAAAGCTCCCGGTGACGGATTCGAGGGCTTCGGCGGCGAATTCGTCAAGCACAGCGAGGAAGCACTCCTGCTTGTTGGGGAACTGCTTGTGGAAGGCCTCGGTGGACATACCCGCGAATTGCGCAATCTGCGGATCGGTCAGGTTCGCATAGCCTTCATCGAGGGTCAGGTGCACGACAGCGCCGAGCGCCCTCGCGCGGCGGTCGTCGCGCGCCAGAAACGCGGCCGGGATCGGGGCCACCCGCGTCCTCGGCGCAAGCCCGAGGAGTCCCAGCCGGGCGACGGCGGGGGTACGGTAGGACTCGATCCAGTCGAGCACTTCGTCGGTGAGCGCGTACAGCTCGCGCTCACGGTGCTCGCGCATGCGCGTGAAGACGATGTGGCGGACGCCGCCGACGATCCCACGCGCCGTCAGCCGCGGAAAGCCGACGCCGTCGGGCGAGGTCTGGAAGGCGCCCGTGACAAGGCGCTCGAACGCGAACCCGGCGAGATGCATCCGGTCTCTCGAGGATGGCCCGATCCCGAGCGAGTCCACCAGCACGAGCCTCGGGCCCTTGGGAGACTCGGCAGCGTCGTCGAGCAACGCCTTGCACGCCGCGTGCAAGCGGTTGGCCCAGCCACGCTCAGCGGTCCACGCGTCGATCACACGCTTGCGGGCGCGGGCGACGACGATGTCGTAGGTCGCCAAGAAGCACTGTTCCTTGTTCGAGAACAGTTCGTAGAACGCCCGACGGGAAACGCCTGCCAGCCCGATCACGTGCGCGACCGTCGTCGCCTGATAGCCACGCTGCGCGATCGCCTCGATCATCGCGCCGTAAAGGCGCGCGCGCTGGATGCGGGCGACCTCTTCACGGTCCATCCCGCTCGGCCCGTGTGGCAGTCTGCGGTACAGAGGAACGATTTGGCTCCCTGTTCTACTCATCCCCACAGTTCCAGAAAGTAGATGATGACGATTCCGGACGAAACGCTTTTCTCGGGGACTTTAATATCGTGTTAGATGGAACTATTCCAGGTGTGTTTCCGACAAGCTCAATCGTCCGACAGACAAGAAGGTTCGAGGAGGCCGGCGAAATCGCTCAGACACTGGTGATTCGGCCGATCGCAGCGTCCTCCGCGAGGGCCGCGATCGCGCCGCCCGCAGGCCCTTCGCGCGACCGCGCCCTCAGGCCGTGAGCGTCAGTCGTCGCGGGCCGGGATGAAATCCCAGCTCGACGAGCACGCCGGCGAGGCCCGAGGCGATCGCCGGCTCGCCGTCGATGCGCTCGAGCGCGAGCCTGCCTACGCGCCCCGCGCGCACCGCTGCCGCGAGCGCGGCGAGCGCCTCGCTCGTCGGGTCGCCCTCGCCTCCGGCGCTCGTCACGGTGTGCGCGCCCGCGAGCGTTACGAGGCCGCGCCCGCCGCGCTCGACATACAGCACCGGCTGATCCGCCACCAGCACGACGTAGGCACCGGCGACGCGAGCCGGCCGGCCTGCTCGTGAGGGCTGAGCGTCACCGCGCCGCGGCCACGGCAGAGCGGCGCCGTAGGGCTGGGCGGGGTCGGCGGCGGCGAGCACGAGCGTGCGCGTGCCTCCTGCTTGCGCGCCTGCCGGAGTGCCGCCCGCGCGCAGCCGCTCGACGGCGCCAGGAAGCGCGAACTGAGCGCCGCCCATCCCCTCGACGAAGTAGCCGCGCCGGCACAGGCCGAGCGTCTCGAGCGTGGCGAACGTGCCATAGAGAATCGCGAAGCCGCCCCTGATGCCCTCAGCCAGCACCTGCTCGCGCGTGACGATCCCGTAGCGCTCGAGCAGCAGCTCGGCGAGCGCGCGGCGACGCTCCGCCGCGCCCGAGGGCCCCTCCAGCGCACCGCGAAAGACGGCGTCGGTCAGCGACCAGCGCCCCTGGACCTGATCTCCGCCAGCGCGCGCGCCGCCGCGCCGGCGCCCGTTGAAGCGCGAGCGCGCCATCTGCGAGCGCCCGGCCTGTACAGCGCGCCCCTGAGCGGCAGGTGAGCCGCCGCCGCGGGCCAGCGAGAGGTGCGGCGCGCGCAGCGGCGCCCACGCATCGTTTGTGACCTCACCGGCCCAGACGAGGTCCCACAGCGCCTCGCGCAGCGTCTCCGGAGGCACGTCCAGCTCCGATGACGACGCAATCTCAGCGAGCAGGTCGCTGAAGAAGCATGGGCCGTGCGCAAGGCGCGCCCTCAGCAGCTCGTGCTCGGGGTTGCTCGGCAGCTCGGCGCCCTCGCGCCCAGACGCGGCGCCCGCCGGCGGGCCGAGCATCGGCGCGTCCTCGCGGAAGTAAAGCGCGACGCGCCCGGAACGTCCGAGCGAGCCGGCGCCTACCCACACAAGCTCGCCGCTCGCGCACAGGCTGTCGATCCACGACGGCGAGTACGCGCCGGTGCGCCGCGCCAGCACGTCGCGCTCCCAGATCGCGACCGGCAGCGCGAGGCCCTGGAGCGGCACGAGCACCTCACGCAGACGGTCGATGCCCGCCCCCGTCCCCGCATGCCTGTCTATGCCCTGCCACGAGGGCAGGAACGACGCCAGTCGCCTCTGCTCGGTCGGCTCGATCTCCTTGCGCAGGGCCGCGAGCGAGGCGCGGCGCAGGCGCCGCAGGACCTCGACGTCGCACCACTCGCGCTCGCTCCCCCCGGGCCGAAGCTCACCGCGGGCGAGCTCCCCGGAGCGCTCGAGCTCGCGCAGCACGGAGCTGGTCTCGATGCGATAGCGCGCGAACAGCTCCTCGGAGGTGAACGGCCCGTGGGTACGCGCGTACCTGGCCACGAGCTCCCGCAGCGCGTCGGGGATGTCTTGGAGGAATGCCTCCGGCAGTCCCCCCGGCGGCATCGCCCCGAGCGCGTCGCGATACAGGCCGGCCTCGTCGGCGGCCAGCCAACGCTCCTCGCCACCTATGCGCAGGCGGATCGCGCGCCGTTCGCGCTCGAGCTCCGCCAGCAGCTCGCCGGCGTCAACGCCCGCGAACACGCGCTCTGCGACCTCCTCGCTGCGCAGATCACCGACGTGGCGCAGCACGTCGTGCAGGCCGTCGCGACCTGTCGCGCGCGTCAGCTGCGAGCGATGCTGCAGGTCGTCTTCGACGCGTGCGAGCGCGCCCGGGTCGATCAGCTCGCGAAGCTCCTCCATCCCGAGCAGCTCTCTCAGCAGGTCGCGGTCGAGCGACAGCGCCGCGGCGCGACGCTCCGCGCTCGGCGTGTCGCCCTCGTACATGTACGTCGCGACGTAGTCGAACAGCAGCGAGGACGCGAACGGCGAGGCGGTCTTCGTCTCGACCTCGACGAGCGAGATCTCGCGCGTGTGGATGCCGCGCAGCAGCTGCTGCAGCCCGGGGACGTCGAGCACGTCCTTCAGGCACTCGCGATAGGTCTCGAGGACGATCGGGAACTCGGCGTAGCGGCGGGCGACCTCGAGCAGGTTCTGGGACTTCAGCCGCTGCTGCCACAGCGGCGTGCGCCGGCCGGGGTAGGCGCGCGGAATCAGCAGCGCGCGCGATGCGTTCTCGCGAAAGCGCGCGCCGAACAGCGCGGAGTCGCCGAGCTCGGCGGTGACCGCGTCTTCGACCTCGTCGGGCTCGAGCAGCACGAGCTCGCTGATCGAGTCCCACCCACCGAGCTGGCCTATCTCCGATCGCTCGTCGTCGTCCGCGTCGGCATCGGGCAGGTGCAGGACGATGCCGTCGTCGGAGGAGATCGCGTCCGCGTCCAGGCCGAAGCGCTCGCGGATGCGAGCCGACAGCGCCAGCGCCCAGGCGGCGTGGACGCATCCGCCATACGGCGAGAGCACGCACAGACGCCAGTCGCCGATCTCGTCGCGAAAGCGCTCGAGCACGATCGTGCGCTCGCTCGGCAGCACGCGCGTCGCCGCCTGCTGCTCGCGCAGGTAGGCGAGTAGGTTGTGCGCGGCCCGCGCGTCGAGGTCGTAGTCGCGCTGCAGCGTCTCTGGCTCCTGAT
Source organism: uncultured Solirubrobacteraceae bacterium (assembly GCA_963759265.1). GTDB lineage: Bacteria > Actinomycetota > Thermoleophilia > Solirubrobacterales > Solirubrobacteraceae > Palsa-744. The sequence goes on along the minus strand of CAVWYR010000001.1, from coordinate 1,112,599 downwards.
CGACGGCCCAGCGCGAGAAGGCGCCGATCGCGCGGCCGAGCTCGAGCGGACGCCCGACCGAGTCTCCCTTCCAGAAGGGCACCGCGCCCGGGGCGCCGGGGGCGGGCGTGACGATCACGCGGTCGCGCGTGATCTCCTCGATGCGCCAGGTCGAGGCGCCGAGCAGGAACGCCTGCCCGGGCCGCGCCTCGTAGACCATCTCCTCGTCGAGCTCGCCCACGCGCCGCCCGTCGGGCAGCGTCACGGCGTAAAGGCCACGGTCGGGGATCGTGCCGGCGTTGGCGATCGCCAGCTGGCGCGAGCCCTTGCGCGGGCGGATCGTGCCGGCGAGCCGGTCCCAGACGATGCGCGCGCGCAGCTCGCCGAACTCCTTCGACGGATAGCGCCCGTCGAGCATGTCGAGCACGTTCTCGAGCAGCTCGCGCGAGAGCTCGCAGTAGGAGTACGTGCGCCGCACGAGCGCGTGCAGCTCCTCGACCGAGACGCCCTCTGGCTCGGCGGAGACAGCGATCGCGACGATCTGCTGGGCGAGCACATCGAGCGCGTTGCGCGGCACAACGGTCGGCTCGATCAGCCCTTCGTGCATGCGCCGAACGACGACCGCGCACTCAAGCAGATCGCCGCGGAACTTGGGGAAGATGCGCCCGACGCTGACCTGGTCGATGCCATGACCGGCGCGGCCGATCCGCTGCAGCCCGCGAGCGACGGACTTGGGCGACTCGATCTGCAGCACGAGATCGACCGCACCCATGTCGATGCCGAGCTCGAGCGAGCTCGTTGCGACGAGACACGGCAGCTCCCCGGCCTTGAGCAGCTCCTCGACCTTCGCACGCTCCTCGCGCGCGAGCGAGCCGTGGTGAGCGCGTGCGATCTCGATCGGCTGGGCGTCCTCGCTGTCGCCGCGGGCGCCCTGCGTGGCGAGCTCGTTCAGGCGCAGCGCGACGCGCTCGGCCGAGCGGCGGCTGTTGACGAACACGATCGTCGAGTTGTGGGCCTGGACGAGCTCGAGCAGCTCGGGGTAGATCGCCGGCCAGATCGAGGAGCGCGTGGACTCGCCGCCGGCGAGCGGCTCCAGCGGATCCTGCGTCAGCCCCGCCTGCGCGGAGGCCTCGCTCGCGCCGCCGGGCTCGCTCATCGACTCGACCGGCACCTCGATGCGTACGTCGAGCTGCTTGCCTGTGCCCTTCAGGGTGCGCGCGCCGGCGTCGACGATCGTCACCTCGCGCTCGGGGCCGACGAGGAAACGCCCGATCTCCGCGAGTGGATTCTGGGTCGCGCTGAGACCGATGCGCTGGATTGGCCCGCCGGCCTGGGCCTCGAGGCGCTCGAGCGTGAGCGCCAGATGCGAGCCGCGCTTGGAGTGCGCGACGGCGTGGATCTCATCGACGATCACCGCCTCGACGTCGACGAGCATCTCGCGCGCGTTGGAGGTCAGGATCAGGTACAGCGACTCGGGCGTCGTGACGAGGATGTCCGGCGGCTTGCGCGCCATCGCCGCGCGCTCGCGCTGGGGAGTGTCGCCGGTGCGAATACCCACCCGCACGGCCTCCGCCCCGATTCCACGCAGCGGCGCGCGCAGGTTGCGCTCGATGTCGTAGGCAAGTGCCTTCAGTGGGCTGACATACACGACGCGGGTACCACGAGCTTCGGCGGGGTCGGCTGCGAGCCGGTCGAGCGCCCACAGGAACGCCGCCAGCGTCTTGCCGGACCCGGTCGGCGCAGACACGAGCACGTTCTCGCCTGCGGCAATCGCCGGCCACGCCTGCGCCTGGGCGGGCGTCGGCGCTGCGAACGCCCGCTCAAACCACTCGCGCGTGCGCGCGCTGAAGCTCGAGGACGGCACCGCTTGAGGCTAGCGTGCGGGGGCGGCCCGCCTCGAGCCGCAGGCCGCCGGGCCCCACTCGCCGAGAATCGTCTCGAGTGCCTGCTCGGCCCCGACGCTCGGCGCCAGCGCAAGATACGCCGCGTACGCGGCGAGCCCCGGAAGCAGCTGCGTGACGCCCCGCGCGACGTGGTGATCGATCAGCCCCCAGACGGCCGCCACCGCCGCGTCGGCCGCGACCGGCGACGGGCGCTGCGCCCGTGCGAGGCCCCTGATCAGCAGATCGGCGAAGGCGTCGAGCAGTCGTTCCCTGCGCTCGATCGCCGGCGGCCCGGCGATCGCTACCTGCGTGAAGACGATCCGCCGCAGCACCGGTTCCTCGGCGACGCGCACGACCAGCTCGGTGATCGCGCGGCACACGCCGGCCGGCCCTTCGCCGCCGGCGCGATAGGCCCGCCCGACGTAGACGAGCGCTTCCAGGCCGACGAGGTCGACGGCATCCAGGAAGCACTGCTCGACGCTGTCGTAGCACGCCCACACCGCCTCCTCGCGGACCCCCGCGCGCCGAGCAATCCTGCTCGCGTCGAGGCGAGCATGGCCGTCGCCGGCGAGAATCTCCGCAGCGGCGCGGAGGATGCGCGCGCGCTCACCGCCGGCGCGGGCGCGGGCGGGCGAGCGCTCTGTGCGCTCGCCGCGCTGCGGTGCCGCCACGGGAAGCTCGGCGAGCGCGGCCGAGCTGTAGGACAGCGCCCAAGCCGCGAGCTCGCGCGTCAGCGCATCCGCTGCCCCGCCCGCGGGAGCGCCTGACACAACGCGGCGGCGCAGCGTTCGTTCGATCCCACACACGATCCCCTTCGCGAGTGCCGGCGGGAGCGGCGTGCGATGCGCGGCGCGCTCGAAGCTCGCGGCTATCGAGCGCTCGAAGGCCGAGCGCACCTCCTGCCTGGCGAGCAGCGCCGCCGGACCGACCGCGTCGAGCTCGACCAGGGCCAGCTTCGCAGCGTGCGGTTGCTCGGCGAGCCCCTGCACGAGCGTCCCCAGCCCGGCGTGCAGCCCCTGCTCCCAGCTAGGCGCGGACTCCTGCGCTGCCGCCATGCGAGCATGTGCGCAGCCCTGCACGCGCTCGTAGCTCGCGAGGAAGCACGCCTGCTTGTTCTCGAACTGCTCGTAGAAGGTGCGCTTGGAGACACCCGCAAGACGACACACCTGCGCGACGCTGCTGTCGGCGTAGCCGTGGAGCGCGGCCGCCTCGATGATCGCGCCGCACAGACGAGTGCGTTGATTGGTGACGATCTGCTCGCGCGGAGGTCCGTTCGGACGCGGCCGCAGCTTGCGGTACAGCGGCGCCGTCGAACTGCCTCGCGCGGCGGCGAGGGGTGGCATGTAGTGACCTTGCCACCCGTAGACGAAAAGAGCTAGAGGCGTCTATGACTCCGAATCATCCCAATAGCAGGGCCATAGGTGGCCATAGCTTGCCACTAGCAGCCACCTATCACCAGCTGGCAACGCGCCAATTCAGCACGGTTTCAAGTTGCCGGCTCGCACGCTCGAAACTCCAGTGTTTATGGTTGTCTGGCCCGATATATCGAACTATGGTCTGTGATCAGACGCGAAACTTCCCGACCCGGGGAGGCACACAAGGACACGACAGGAAACAGGTGCCAATGCCGAGAACGAGTTCAGCTGCCTTCAAAGCCTCGAGCGAGCAGGAGCCCGCGTGGTCGATCCCGAGCCTGCGCGAACCGCGCTACTCGCAGTCGCTCGAGCGTGGCCTGGCGATCCTCGGCTGCTTCACGCCACAGCGCCCGGTACTGGGAATCGCGGACATCGCCGACGAGCTCGGCATGAGCCGCTCGACGACGCACCGCTACGTGATCACGCTCGTCGCGCTCGGATATCTCGAGCAGGGCGCCTCGCGCAAGTACCGCCTGGGGCTGCGTGTGACCGACCTGGGGATGTCGGCGCTCAACTCGACAGGCCTGCGTGAGCACGCCCACCCCTACCTCGAGGAGCTGCGTCAGCGAACCTCCTACACGACGAACCTCGGCGTGCTTGACGGCACCGAAGTACTGTACGTCGACCGCGTGCGCAGCTTCCGCCGCGGGCAGGGCAAGATCGACCTGAACCTACACACGGGCTCGCGCCTGCCCGCGTACGCGACGGCGATGGGCAAGCTGCTGCTCGCGAACCTGCCGGAGAAAGAGCAGCGCGAGCTGATCGCGCAGATGAAGCTGAGCAAACGCGGCCCGAACACGATCACGAGCAAGAAAGCGCTGCGCGAGGAGCTCGAGGAGATACAGGCCGCCGGCTTCGCGGTCGACGATCAGGAGCTCGCGCCCGAGCTGTACGCGATCGCCGCGCCGGTGCGCAACGAGGCGCGTGAAGTCGTCGCCGGGGTCAACCTCGCGGCTCACAGCGGGATGATCTCGCTCGAGGAGCTCGTCGACGCGCTCGGCCCGCACCTGGTCTCCACCGCCGACCGCATCTCGGCGCGGCTCGGCTACAGACGCGACGACGAGAAGAACTGACCGATAGCCTTGCGGCCCGTGCGCCGCCGTCTGCCCCTCATCTGCGTGCCCCTGTGCGCGCTCTCGCTGAGCGCGTGTGCGCGCGCGGTGTCAACGTCCGGCTTCAAAGGCGAACAGCACGAAGTCGCGCAGTCGATCGCCAACCTCCAGTCCGACGCGACGACCGGGGAAGAGAAGAAGATCTGCAGCGAACAGCTCGCGGCCGCCGTCGTCGAGCGCCTCGGCGGCCTCAAGGGCTGCGAAAAAGCGATCAAAAACCAGCTCACCGAGATCGACAGCCTCGAACTGACGGTCGAATCCGTGCACACGACGGCGGCCGGCAAGAGCGCGACCGCCAAGGTCAAGAGCGTCTACGAAGGCAAGAAGCAGACCCGCACGGTGACGCTCGTCAAGGAAGGCAAGGACTGGAAGGTCTCGCAGCTCTCGGGCGTGTAGCGAGCGCTCACGCGATGCCCTCGAGCAGCTCGCTCGGCGAGGAGAGCTCGAGACCGCGGGCGAGCCTGACGAGCGTGTCCAGCCGCGGGAAGCGCTTGCCACGCTCGAGCAGGCTGATCTCGGTGCGATCGAGCTCGCACAGGTCCGCCAGCCGCTCCTGGGAGAGGCCGACCCGCTCGCGATGGCGGCGGAGGTTCAGGCCGAATTGCTCGCGCGCGCCATCCACAGACTGCACCTTGACGCAAACGTAGACAGTCTGTCTACGGATAGTTGTCTGCAGCGAGAGCTCAGGGCTGCAACGAGCGGCCGTATTGGCGCTCGTAGTACGCGCGGTAGTCCCCCGAGCGGATCGGCTCCCACCACCACGCGTTCTCGCGATACCACGTGACCGTCTGCTCCAGGCCCTCGCCGAAGCGCACGCGCGGGGCCCAGCCGAGCGCGCGCACCTTCTCCGAGGAGAGCGAGTAGCGGCGGTCGTGTCCGGGGCGGTCGCTGACGTGCTCGATCTGGGACTCCTGCGCCCCGGTCAGCTCGACGATCCGGCTCACGACCGTCATGTTGGCCTCCTCGTCGGGGCCGCCCGCGTTGTACACCTCGCCAGGCTGACCGTGCCCGAGGACGTGGCCGATCGCGCCCGCGAAGTCGCTCGCGTGGATCCAGTTGCGCACCTGCATGCCGTCGCCGTAGACCGGCAGCGAGTCCCCGTGCAGCGCGTTGAGGATCATCAGCGGGATCAGCTTCTCGGGGTACTGGTATGGGCCGTAGTTGTTCGAGCCGCGACAGATCAACGTGGGCAGCCCGTAGGTGTGGAAGTAGCTCTGCACGAGCAGATCCGCGCCCGCCTTCGTCGCCGAGTACGGCGAAGATGGAGCAAGCGGGCTCTGCTCGGTGAAGGTGCCCTGCTCGATCGAGCCGTACACCTCGTCGGTTGACACCTGCACGTAGCGCAGGCTGTGCTCACGCGCGGCCTCGAGCAACACGTAGGTGCCGAGCGCGTGGGTTGAGACGAACGCGTCCGGCTCCGCGATCGAGCGGTCGACATGCGTCTCCGCCGCGAAGTTGACGATCGCCTCGGGGGAGCCCGTCTCGATCGCGGCCGCGACCGCGTCGGGGTCCTCGATCGCCCCGCGCACGAAGCGAAAGCGTGGCTCCTCGGCGATCTCGCGCAGGTTCTCCTCGCGCCCGGCGTAGGTGAGCTTGTCGAGAACCGTCACGTCGTCGCCGTGCTCGCTGACTCGCTGGCGCGCGAACGTCGAGCCGATGAAGCCGGCGCCGCCGCAGACGAGCAGTTTCATCCGCGCATCATCCCAGCTCGCGCCGCCAGGAAACCGGCGAGCCCGTCCTGCCATGGCGGCAGCGGCAGAACGTCATCGCGTTCGGACTCAAGCGCCGACCAGTGCGGGCGAGGCGCGGGGCGAGGCATCAGCTCGGTCGTGGTCGGCTCGACGCGGCAGGAGACCTCCGCCTGGCGGAAGATCTCCACGGCGAAGCCGTTCCAGGAGACGTGGCCTGCGCCCGCCAGGTGCACCAACCCGGAGACCTCCCGCTCGAGCAGGCCGAGCAGCGCCGGCGCGAGATGACCGGTCCACGTCGGGCAGCCGACCTGGTCGGTCACGACCTGCACCGCGTCGCGCTCCGCCGCCAGCCTCAGCATCGTCTCCGCGAAGTTGCGACCGCCGGTGCCGAACACCCACGCGCTGCGCGCGACCGTGTGGCGAGCGCTCGCGCCCAGCACCTCGCGCTCGCCCGCCAGCTTGCTCTGGCCGTAGACCGAGCGCGGTCCCGTGGGATCAGACTCCAGATAGGGACGCGGCGCACCTGATCGATCTATGCACGCTTCCCCGTCGAAGACGTAGTCGGAGGAGACGTGCATCAGCGGAATGTCCGCGTCTGCCGCGGCCCGCGCGAGGTTGCCCGCGCCGGTGGCGTTGACCGCGTGCGCCTCCTCAGAGTGCGTCTCGGCTCCATCGACGTCGGTCCACGCCGCGCAGTTGAGCGCTGCGTCCGGGCGCACGCGCACGAACGCGTCCGCCACCGACGCCTCCTCGGCGATGTCGAGCTCTGCGCGCGTGAGCCCCACGAGCTCGTGGCCTGCGCGCTCGCCCGCGCGCATAACGTCGAGGCCGAGCATGCCCGCCGCTCCTGCCACGAGCAGCCTCAAAGGATCGAGATGTCGGAGTTGTCGCCGACCATGAAGCGGTAGGCGCGCGGCTGGCGATCGTCGCGGCGGATCGTGACGTTGCGTCCGAGCAGCGAGGACTCGATGCGCCCGTCGAGATCGCAAACGCTCGAGCCGGCGAGCAGAATCGAGTGCTCCACCTCTGCGCCGGAGATCACGCAGCGCTCGCCGATCGCCGTGTAAGGGCCCACATAGCAGTCGCTGAGTCGCGCATCCGCGCCGACGATCGCCGGGCCCCTGACGGTCGTGCGCTCGAGCCGCGCGCCGCGCTCGATCACCACACGCCCGTCCACCTGCGAGTCGATCAGCTCGCCGTCGATGCGCTCGGTGAGGTTGTCGAGGATCAAGCGGTTGGCCTCGAGCATGTCCTCCAGGCGCCCTGTGTCCTTCCACCAGCCGCGTACGACGTGCGGCTCCACGCGCAGCCCAGAGTCGACCAGGTGCTGGATCGCGTCCGTGATCTCGAGCTCACCGCGCGCAGAGGGCTCGATCGCGCGCGCCGCGTCGTGGACGCCGGCAGTGAACATGTACACGCCCACGAGCGCCAGGTCCGTCGCCGGCTCGGCCGGCTTCTCCACAAGGCGCACGACCCGCCCGACCTCCCCGCGCTCAGCTGGAGCGAGCTCCGCCACGCCGTAGTTCTCCGGATCAGGCACTGGCGTCAGCAGGATCAACGCGTCCGGGCCGTGCTCGCGGAAGGCGGCCACCAGATCCGAGATGCCGCCCTGCAGCAGGTTGTCCCCCAGGTACATGACAAACGGGCTCTCGCCCAGGAACTGCTCAGCCGTGAGCACCGCGTGCGCGAGGCCGAGCGGCTCGTCTTGCACGATGTAGGAGATGCGCAGCCCGAAGCGCGAGCCGTCGCCCGCTGCCGCTTCGATCTCCGGGCCGGTGTCCGGCGCGATGATGATGCCGATCTCCTCGATCCCCGCGTCGGCCATCGCCTCGATCCCGTAGAACAGCACCGGCTTGTTCGCGACCGGCACGAGCTGCTTCGCGCTCGTGTGCGTAATCGGACGCAGGCGCGTGCCCTTGCCCCCGGAGAGGATCAGTCCCTTCAACGTTTGCATCGCGCCGGAGCGTATCGGGGACCCGGTTCGGGAGCGTTCGCACGTCGGCGAGGACGCGCGCCCGTATCAGCCCGCCTGCGGTCGCTCGCCCGGCTCGACGCCCTCGCGCGCGAGCGCTTCCGCGCGGCTCACAAGCTCGCCGACCTGTACGCCGAGCGCATCCGCGAGCGCAACCAGGAGCTCGTAGCGTAGGTTGAGCTGCCCGCGCTCGAGCGCGCCGATGCGCTGGCTGGCTACGCCCAGCGCCGAGGCGAGGCTGGCCTGACTGAGGCGGCGCTGCTCGCGGCGCTCGCGCACCGCCAACCCCAAGCCACGCAGCATGTAGGTCGTGTGAGGCCGCTCGGGCAAAGGAAAACTCCGCAAACTGGGGATTCGGACAACTGTCTGAGCACTGTTACGGCATCCCCACCCTTACTCCTGCACTGCGATATGCATAAGGCTCCTGCCGATGCCGCCCCCGATACGGTCAGAGCCGAACAGCCCGAACATGGCCGCCCTTTCGTGGGCGATCACGTTTCACCGCAAGGAGAAAGAACTATCCCTGCGCAAAATCGCGGGCCGCTGTGAGCTCAACTACGAACACTTGGGCGAACTGGCACGTGGACACGGCAATCCCACGTTCGACACCCTCATGGAGCTGTGCATGGGATTGGACATCACGATCGGCCAGTTGATGACGAGCGTGGACGACTTCCGCCGGGACCGTGCAGAGGGCTAGACACTCACCCCATCCGCCACCGTGCCCCGCGCGGATCGCGTGGAGTCGCGATCTCCATCGGCGTGCAGGACGGATGTTGTACGATGCTACAACAATGCTCACCGTTCCGGAAGCTGCTAAGCGCACCGGCCGTAACCCCGAGACCGTCCGGCGCTGGATCCGCGAGGGCAAGCTACGCGCTCGCAAGGTGGGCACACAGCACATCATCGAGGAGGCGGACCTCGAGTCGATGCGGCGTGACGAGTACCCGGACACGCTCCCCTTGCCGGAGCAATGGGGCTGGGAGAAGACCTTCTGGGGAGCGCCGATGCCGAACGTCACAGCCTGGATCAGGGAATCACGAACCGGGCACTGAGTGCTGGTAATCGACGCCAGCCTGGTGCTCGAGTGGTGCGTCGCGCCAGAAGCGCCCGGTCTGCCCGAGCTTCTCGGGGACGAGCTGTGTGCACCGTCGCTGATGTGGTCGGAGTCACAGTCCGTGCTTCGCGAGCGCCTCTGGCGCGGGGAGCTCGAGGCTGGGAACGCAGAGGTGGCGCGCGCCCGCCTCAGCCGTGCCGGCGTTGGACGCAAGACCCACCCAAAGCTGCTCGACGAGGCGTGGCGCATGGCGAGCGAGCTCGGCTGGGCGAAAACCTACGACGCCGAGTACGTAGCGCTCGCCTCGCTGCTCGGCTGTCGCCTCGTCACCGTCGACGCCCGCCTGCGGCGCGGCACCGAGCGGCTCGGCTTCGTCGTCGGGCCGACCGAGCTCTAACCGCTCGGCGCTGCCTGCCCTCAGGCCGGCGCCGGCGCCGCGTTCGCGTCGCGCAGGCGACCGACGGCCGCGCGCACCGCCTCGCGGGCCTCCTCGGGCTCGAGCACGGCTGCGTCGCCGGCTTCCTTGAGGATCTCGCGCACGAGCCAGTCGACGCCGGCGAAGCTCAGCTCGACCACGACCGCGCCGTCACTCCACTCCTCGACCACGCGTCGCGCCTCGCGCGCCCAGCGCGCGCGCTCGGGGGAGACCCACACACGGGCCGTCGCCGACGCCGGCACCTCGCCTGTGCGCAGCCAGCCGTCGACCTCCGCCGCCGGGTCGACCTCGGGGCGTGGCTCGAACTTCTGATCGGTGACCGTCACCCGCTTGATGCGGTCGAGGCGGAAGTGGCGCACGCCGTCGCGCTCTGGATCAAACGACGCCACGTACCAGCCCTCGCGACCGTTCGTCAGCGCGTAGGGCTCGACCGTGCGCGGCGTCAGCTCGTCCTCGTTCTCCTTGTAGTACTCGAGCTCGATCATCCGCCGCCGCACGATCGCCTTGGAGACCAGACGCGCCACGTCGGAGTCATCGCCGGCCGTCGGCGCGACCTGCAGACCCTGCTCCATCGGATCCTCGCCGAGTGCCGCGACGATCTTCTCACGCGCGGACGTCAGCGAGCCCTCTGGGATGTGCTCGCCGATCAGGTCTATCGCCGCCACCAGCGCCTTCGCCTCCACCGGCAGCAGACGCGCGGGCCTGTCGAAGTTGTCGCTGTAGGGCTCCGGGTCGACCTCTATCTCCCCGTCCTCCTCCTTGAACTCCGCGTAGAGCACGTACGAGCCGCCGCCGAAGTTGACGACGTTCAGCACGTTGACGTCCTCGCGCAGCTCCTCCTCGCTGATCTGCAGGCGCTCGCACACCTCCTCGATCCCCACGCGCTCGCCCGCTCGCCCGGCCTTGATCAGGATGCTCGCGAGCGTCACCAGGCGCGCGAAGCGCTCGGGGCGAATCGCGGCCTCCGGTCGCGCTCCGGCGCCATCCTCTTCACCGGCAGTGACCGCCTCTGCCCCGCGCCTGGAGCGCGAGCGCGTCGGCGCCGTTATGCGAGCGCCCGCCGCCGCACCGGCCCCGGCCGCTGTGACCGCGCGAACGGAGGCCGCGACCGGTGGGGCGTCGCCGTGGCGCTCGTGCAGCAGCTCGAGGCGCCGCTGCAGCTCGTCAGCGAGATCCTCGGGGCCCAGCAGTCGCGCGTTCACACCCAACCCGAGCACCCACGAGATCAGGCTGCGTGGGCTCGAGTAGCCGGTCAGGAAGATCGTCTCCCCGTCCGCTCCGTCCTCTTCGGCGATCTCGCCATAGCGGCCGAAGTGGCGTTCGACCTGCCACGCGATGCGCTCGCAGACGAGCACCCTCGCGACGCCGCGCTCATCGCCGAGCTGCCAGTCGGCGCGGTTGGCGTACGCACGCGGGTCGAAATCCGCCGGCCGGTGGAAGTCGTGCTCGGCCTTCGTCGCGTAGGAGACCTTGCCGCGGATGCGCGACAGGCGGAACACGCGGATCGCCTTGCGCTCGTGCGCGTAGCCGAGCAGGTAGAACTGGCCGCCCTGAAACAGCAGGTGGTAGGGGTCTACGCGGCGCGTCGAGAGCTCGTCGCGCTCCATCGTGTAGTACTCGAACACGATCGTCTTGTTGCGAAAGATCGCGGTCTCGACCTTCGCCAGGCGCGCCGAGAGCTCGTGGCCGCCGGCGGAGGCGGTGATGCCCAGCGCGACAGAGCTCTGCTCGGGCGCGCGCAGCGGGCTGGGACGCCCCCACGTGATCTGCTGCAGCGCCAGGCGCAGGGGCTCGGCGTAGGCGAATTCACCGTCCAGCAGGCTGAGCGCGGTCTGCAGCGCCGCGAGCTCCTTGTCGGTGAAGGCGATTGCGGGCAGGTGGAAGTTCTCGGGGCGCAGCGAGTAGTTCTCCTGCTCGGCCGCGCCGTCGGCCGGGCGCTCGACCGTCAGCTGGATGCGCAGCGACTCGAGCTCCGAGCGGTCCGCGTAGAAGCGGCGCGCGAACGCGTCCTCGTTCATGCCGCTGTACCCCTCCACGTCGCGCCGTATCTCAAGGGCCGTGACAGGCCGGCGCTCGGCCATCAGGTATGAGATCAGCGACAGCTGGCGGATCAGCTTCTCGGTGTCCTTTGCCATCGGCTCTGAACGATAGAAGCCGACGAGGAGACGGATACGGCACGACGGAATCGTCGCCCCGCTATTTGCGAGGATTCAGGCAGCTTCGCGCGCCGGCAGCGCCGGCCCGGCGTCCTCTGAGCCTTCGCCGCCGCGCTCGCCCGCGTCCGAAGATCGAGCGCAAGAGCGCTCGGGGAAGTACGCGCTGCCCTCGATCGCTCGATCGAACGCCGACCAGCGCCGGCCCGGCGCGAGCGCCTTCTCGAGGCGATCGAAGCTGCCCAGGCGCCCGCCGAGGTTGTCGATCATGTGCACGAGCGTCGCCTCGCGCGTGCACGGGACGACCGGGCTGCCGTGCTCGAGCGCGCCGTGGTGGGAGAGGATGATGTGCCCGACCGCCTGCGCGAGCTCCGCCGGGAAGCCCTCGATGTCCTCGATCATGCGACGGATGCGGTAGTAGCCGAGCGCGATCTCGCCCTGCAGCCTGCCGGCGTCGGTCAGATCGATGCTCTGCTGATCGTCGGTGTAGGCCTCGAGCTTGCCGATGTCGTGCAGCAGCGCACCCGTGACCGCGACGTCGCGGTCGATCCCGCCGAACGTCGCGCTGATCGCGCTGACGGCCTGCGCGACACCGAGGCAGTGCTCGAGCAGGCCGTGCGGGTAGGCCTGGTGGTAGTACTTGGCGGCGGGCGCCGTCCTGTAGCCGGCCCACAGCTCGCGCTCCTCGCCGAACACGAGCTCCAGCAGGATCCGCAGATGCGGCTCCTGGATCGTCGCGAGCAGCTCACGGATCTCGCCTTCCATCTGCCCCACCCCGCGCGCAGGGCCGTCGCGCAGATCCTCGAGCTCGTAGCTCCCCGGCGCGGGCTCCTCGAGACCGCGGAGGTTGATCTGCGGACCGAAGCGGGGATGCACCGTGTAGCGACCGCGAACCCGCACGGGCGTCCCCGCTCGCGCAAGCTCCTGCACCTCGCCGAGCTCCTCCCACACCATGCACGCGACCGCGCCCGTGCGGTCGCCGAGCTGCAGGCGCAGGTACTCGCCTCCGTCGCGGCGCTGGCGGAGCTCGGCCTCGCGCACCAGCAGCACATGGTCGATCTCCATACCGTCGGTCAGCTCGTTCAGGAGCATGGCCTGAAGGTAGACATGGGTGCGGACGAGACAAGCTTGGCGCCCCGCGTGGGTCCGCTATTTCTGCGACGCTGCGACAGCCCCGCCGGGCAGGCGGTAGGCGGTGATTTCGGCGCTCTCGCCGCTTTCGAGCGCGAGGCCGGCGGGGGCGAGGAGCGTGTCGCCGGACACCGACACGCCCGTGTTGGTGCCAGCGGCGAGCTGCGTTTCCCATGCCACGCTGCCGTTCCCCGCATTGAATGCGTACACCTTTCCGGCGAACGTGGTGGCGAACACGAGGTCGTTCACGGCCGTCGCGGCTCCGTAGGCGGCCGCGGGCAGCCGCTCGACCCATCTGACGGCGCCCGTCGCGGCGTTCAACGCGACCAGTTCGCCGGTCGCGGGTCCCGATTCCTGCGGTTCGGTCGGCGTGGTGTAGGTGACGGAGTGATTCACGACCGGCACGAACACGGTCGAGCCGTTCGTGGCCATCGGCGCTATCACGCCGCCCAGCAGCCCGGGATAGACGGTCTCGGGAAGCTTCAGCTTGGCGTATTCGTGTTTCATCGCATAGATACCGTCGTTGTCGTGGCCGTTGTGGATGCCGACCGGGCGTTTCCACACGAGCTTGCCCGTCTGCGCATCGAGAGCGAGCACGATGCCGCCCTTGCCGGCGGCGATCACCAACTGCCTGCCGCCGATGTTCGCGAGGATCGGCGGGTCCTGGAGATCGTGGTCGTAGAGGTCGTGGGGCGTTAGCTGGTAGTACCACTCGAGCTTGCCGGTGGTCGCGTTCAACTTCACGATCGAGTCGGTGTACAGGTTCGGGCCCGGCCTGCTCGAGCCCCATGGGAACTGGCTCGTTCCGGGAAACGGGCCGGGATTGCCGGTGCCGATGTACATCGAGCCGTGTTCGTCGAACGCCGGCGAGTACCACAGCCCGCCGCCCGAGTTGATGTCGACGTTTTCGGGCGACCACAGGTCTTCAGGCACGGTGTCGAAGTGCCACAGCTTCCTACCCGTTCTGCCTTCCAGCGCCCACAGGATGCCCACGCCTTCGCCCTCGTAGAACTGCGTCGTGTTGCCGGGCACCGTCGAGACGTACACGATGCCGTCGTGGTAGCCCGGCGTCATGTCGATGCCTTCGTGCCCGTTACGGGCCAGCGCGACCGACCACAGCTGCTCGCCGGTCTTCTCGTCGAGCGCGAAGGCCGCGTTGGTCGTCGCACCGTACACGCGCCCGCCCTGGACGACCAGGCCATTCGGGCCCTGGTCGGGCGAGTTGTAGGTCTTCGTCCAGATCACCTTGCCGGTCTTCAGGTCGATCGCCTGGACGTTGGAATCGAGATCCTGGGAGAAGATCACGCCGTTGCTGATGACCGGTGTCGAGGAGTAGCTGCCGTACTCGCTTTTCGCGCTCAGCGGCAGCGACCATGCGATCGCGAGCTTGGTGACCGTGGCGCTGTCGATCGGTCCGCCAACGTAGCGCGTGTTCGCGGTGTTGACGTTCGCGTAACCGGAGCCGACGAGCAGAGCGCTGTCGGTCGAGGACGAGGAGGCACCCAGCAAAACGGCCACGACGGCCGCTGCCACGAGGAGAACGAGCGCCGTTGCAACGAGCCGTCCGCTTTTCGAGATCCTCCGCATCCAGTGTCTGTCCGGGACGCTAGTTGGCACCCCGACAGGAAGTCAACAGAACGAACGATGTGTCTCTCTCTAATCCGGGCACATTGTCCGAATCAGCGCTCGGACGCAGCGGTCCGGTGGCGCGATCGTCGCGCTCGCGCCAGCAGGCCTTCACGGGCGCCGCCGACCGTGAGGACCGCGACGCCCGCGGAGACCTGACGCCGGGGGACGTCTCGGCCTCTCCCCGAGCATCGCGGAGAGGGGTAGCGATGCCCAAGCTCTCACCATCCCCCGGGGCACGAACTGTAGTTCCACCTACACACCCGCTGCCAGCCTTGTCTCCGACTCCGCGCAGCCCATCGGCCAGCCCGCGCCGAGTCGCGGGCGCCCCGTCCCGGCCGCTGCCGCGCGCGGCCCATACACTTGAGCGTCCATGGGCGAGCGAGCTTGGACGTGACCGCGGCACCCGCCCCGAGCACCGGGCTCGGAGCCGCGCCGGGCGTCCTGGAAGCCGCCACCGGCGTGTTGCCGGCGCAGCGACTGCGTGAGGCGATCGCCCGTGAATGGATGGTCGCCGGGCCGTGGCGGATCCCCGCCGAGTCGGTGCAGCCGGCGAGCGTCGATCTGCGGCTCGGCGATCACGCATGGGCGCTGCGCTGCAGCTTCCTGCCCGACAGCAACTCGACGGTCGAGGAGAAGAGCGAGGATCTCGCGTTCGAACGGATCGACCTGCGCGACGGCGCGACGCTCGAGCGTGACCGACCGTATCTCGTGCCCCTGATCGAGGAGCTGCGCCTGCCTGCAGAGATCCGCGCGAAGGCAAACCCGAAGAGCTCGACGGGGCGCCTGGACGTGTTCACGCGGGTTCTCACCGACCGTAATCACCGCTTCGACGAGATCGCCCCCGGCTACCACGGCAAGCTCTACCTCGAGGTCGTCCCGCGCACGTTCGCGATCCGCGTGAAGACGGGGCTCGCGCTCAACCAGGTGCGGCTGATGACCGGCGACGCGCGCCTCAGCGACCACCAGCTGCTCGCGCTTCACCGCGAGCGCCCGCTGCTGTACGTCGACTCGCGGCCTGTCCCCGAGGACGAGCTCTCGCTCGCCGACGGGCTGTTCGTGAGCCTCGACGTGTCGGGATCGGCGGAGGCGATCGTCGGCTATCGCGCCAAGAAGAACAGCCTCCCGATCGACCTCACGAAGGTCGGTGCGCTGAGCTGGCGCGAGTACTGGGAGCCGGTGCACCCGGAGCCGGGGGGGCGGATCGTGCTCGAGCCCGAGGTCTTCTATCTGCTGCTGTCGGCCGAGGGGGTCAGCGTCCCACCGTCATATGCCGCGGAGATGCTCGCCTATGACCCCACCGCCGGCGAGCTGCGCACCCACTACGCCGGCTTCTTCGATCCCGGCTTCGGCTACTCGCGCGAGCGCGGCGAGAGGACCGGCAGCCGCGCCGCGCTCGAGGTCAGAGCGCGTGACGTCTCGTTCATGGTCGAGCATCGCCAGCCGGTCTGCAAGCTCGCCTTCGAGCGCATGGCCGAGGAGCCCGACGTGCTCTACGGCGAGGACATCGGCTCCAACTACCAGGGCCAGCTGACGATGCTCAGCAAGCACTTCCTCAAGCAGTCCGAATAGCAGATCTCCCGGTCTGTCTCCCACCGATCGTAGTTCCCTACCCGCCGCCCAACACCGCTCGGTGCAGGGCATTCGTGCGCGCTCTCGCGTGACGTCTGGCCGTTGATTGGCCAGCGCTCTCCGCTCGCCTTGACGTTGCCGGCGTCGGGCGGTAAGGCACGCCGATGGCGATACGGCTGAAGCGACGCTGGCAGGCACTCGATCGCGGCGAGCGGATGACGCGGGTGGGATTCATGACGCTGCTCGCGGGCGCGATTGGCGTGCGCGTGTGGTTCATGCTCAGCTACCCCACGGCGTTCATGGGGTTCCCTGATTCCGGCCAGTACGTGCTGGCAGCGGCGCAGGACATCTTTCGCGATACCCAGCACCGGGCCGGCTACCCGTTCTTCCTGCGGCTCGTGCACCATCTCAGCGACGGCCTGTCGTTCACCATCTTCGTCCAGCACGTCATCGGCGTGGCCACCGGCGTGCTGCTCTACAAGGCCGTGCGACATACCGGCGCACCTGCCTGGCTCGGACTGCTGCCGGCGGCGATCGTGTTCTTCGGCGGTACCGGACTGTTCCTGGAGAGCTCGCTGCTGTCGGACCCGTTGTTTGCCTCGCTGCAGGCCGTCGGCGTCTATGCCGCGATCCGGGCGCTGTATGAGCCACGGCTGCGCTGGCCGCTACTCGCCGGGATCGCGATCGGCCTGTCTTCTGGGTCAGGACCGTCGCGATATCGAGCGCCATCCTGATACCCATCGTGCTGCTGTGCGCCGCTCCAGGGGATGCTCGTCGAAGGCTGCTGAGCGCGCTCACCGTGGCAGCCGTGGTCATCGGCATGATCGCGGCCGAGCGGCACGAGCTTCCTGTGTCCCCCCGAACCGCTCGGACACCGCGGGACACAGAACTATTTCCAGTATGCCCCCACCTCGCCTGCCGTAGAACGCTATGGCCCCGCGTACGCCGCGCCGTCATCCGCGAACGCGGTGCTGCAGAGCTTCAGTACTGCGGCGATCGAGCACGAGCCGATCGCCTATGCCAAGGCGATCGTGCGCGGCCTCAGCTACTACGTCTTCCCGCGGAGCGGCGAAGGCTATACGCCGCTGAGCCTGCGCGAAGAACTGATCGAACCGACGCGATCGCAGGGGGCTCAAGCGGAGATCGCCCTGCTCTATCCAAACAGCGCCAGCTACTCCCCGACCGGCGACGAGCACCCGCTGTCGGTGTATGAGAGCTACACGCGCGTCGAAGGGCCGCTGCTGATCCTGCTGCTGGTAGCTGCGATCGGCGGGCCGTTCCTCCTGCCCTCTCGCATGCGCTGGGCAGCGATCACCTTCACGCTTACGGCAATTCTCTCGATCATCTTCGCGATCGCCGGCGACAGCTACGACGCGCGCTTTGCCTACGCCACCTTCGGACCGCTCGCCGCCGGTGCCGCGCTCGGCGCGTGGGGCATCGGCACCGTCCTCGCGCGCGTCATGCGCCAACGACGAGGCAAGCGCGCGTCCGGCGAGACGACGCCAGCGGTGGCGAGCGGCGCCGGCGAGCCTGTCTAGCCTACGGCTCGAGCCGGTGCGGCCCGCGGTACAGGAACGTGACCTCGCGCACGTTGTCCTGTCCGAGCATCTGCATCAACAGGCGTGTCAGCCCGAAGCCGAAGCCGCCGTGCGGCGGCGCGCCGTAGCGGAAGAAGTCCAGGTAATACTGGATCGGGCCGACGTCGACACCCTTGTCCTCGGCCTGCTCCAGCAGCTGCTCGTAGCGGTGCTCGCGCTGGGCACCGGTCGTCAGCTCGATGCCGCGCCACAGCAGGTCGAAGCTCTTCGTCAGCGTTGGCCGATCGGGGTGGCGCATGTGGTAGAAGGGCCGCACCGTCGTGGGGTAGTCGGTGACGAACACGAACTCGTGACCGTGGAGCTCCTTGATGATCGCCGACAGCGCGCGCTCGCTCGCGGGGTCGAGGTCGTGTCCCGGCCCGGGCGCCTCGTGGCCGTGCTCGCGCAACAGCTCCTTCGCCTGCTCGAGCGTCACTTTCGGGAACGGCACGCCCGGCACGACCAGCTCGGTCTCGAAGGTCGCGGCGATCTGCTCGCCGTGGGTCTCCTTGACCGCGGCCAGCGTGTGTGCCAGCCAGCGCTCCTCGAACGCCATCACGTCCTCGTAGGAGTCGATCCACGAGATCTCCACGTCGACGCTCGTGAACTCCGTGTCGTGGCGCGAGGTGAACGACGGGTTCGCGCGGAACACCGGCCCAACCTCGAACACCTTGCCGAACCCGGCGGCCATCGCCATCTGCTTGTAGAACTGCGGTGACTGCGCCAGGTAGGCGATGCCGTCGAAGTACTCGACCTTGAACAGCTCCGCACCCGACTCGCTCGCGGAGCCCATGAACTTGGGTGAGTGCAGCTCGATGAAGCCCTGTTTGCGCCAGTAGTCGCGCATCGCGTGCTCAACCGTCGTCTGCACCTCGAAGATCAGTCGCCTGTCGGGGCGGCGCAGGTCGAGGTAGCGCCAGTCGATGCGCTTGTCCAGCGCCGAGTCCGGCGCGATCGGCACCTCCGGCTCAGCCAGCGAGTCGACCTGCAGCCGCTCCAGGCGCAGCTCGAGACCGCCCAGTTTCACGCGCTCGTCCGCGACCACCGAGCCGGTGATCGTCACCGCCGACTCCGCCGTCAGCGCCGAGACCTGCTCGTTGAGCTCGCTCGGCGGCTCCTGCTTAGGCGCCACCACCTGGGCCTGGCCCGTTTCGTCGCGCACGATCACGAACTGGACGCTCTTCTGGTCGCGGATCGCCTGCACCCAGCCGCGGATCGTCGCCTGCTGGCCGATCTTCTCGGGCAGCTCGGATATCAGGGTCCTCGTCACAAACGGGACCCTATCCGAGGCGTGCTGCAAACCTCGCGTCGCGGTCCTCGTGCGGTCCTTCTGCCGACCTCCTCATCGCGGGTGTTGAGTCGTCGCAGAAAGCGATCAGCTGCGCCACGCTGAGCTCCAAACCCGCGGCGATGCGCGAGAGAGTACGAAGCGAGATGTTCCTGTGGCCTTTCTCGATCAACGCGAGCGTCGAGCGATCCATGCCACTGCGCTCCGCGAGCGCTTCAATCGAGAGTCCCCGATCTGTTCGCAGCTCGCGGATTTGCTTCAGGGACGAAACACCCCCGTCGGCGCCCGTTGAAGAGCTGCCGATGCCCAGCAGCCCTCTCAACTTCTCCGCGAGCCGCTCGAGCCGTTGATCTCCGTCGCCATCGCTCGCCAGGGCATCCAGCAGCATCAACTCATCACGAATCTGGCGACGTGTGTCCGCCGGCAGTCCTATCCGTGTGGCAGTGACCTGCCTCAACGCCGCGGGAAGCTCCGCTACCTGGCCCACGAGTTGGGCGAGCGTTTGTTGCACCGCATCGCCGTGCTGCAAGCCGCGAAGGTTCGCAGCCGCCTGCACCGGGCTGTCCACGTTGCCACCGAGGGCGCGCTTGAGCTGCTGCGTCACCGCGTCTCGGGCGCTTGCGGCTCCCTCCAGCGAATCGGCATAGAAGACGGTGCGCTGCTGCAGAAGATCGAACGGGAGCGCGTCGCGCATCGATTCGTCGGCGATCAACACAAGCGGTTGACTGAGCGCGTGGCGGATCCCGACCTCGTAGTAGACGTTGAGGTTGCCGCCGGTCAGGTCGGCGACGGCCGCCCGCGCGTGCGTGCAGTGCTCGAGGACCTGGAGCGTGATGTGCCCGCCCTCGTCGATCTTGTCGGCGCGCACCGTCACCAGCCCAGCTGCAGCCGCGCCCGGTTCGACGATCGCCCGCAGCGTGTCGTCTGCCCGCTTGCGCTCAGGAGTACCAGCCATCCCGATCGGGGAGATGAAGAAGCACTCGCGGTCGAACTCGTTGGTCGACTCGTCGCTCATCTGAATGGCAACACTAGCCTCAGGCGCTGACAGCGCGAGTCGGCGGCCGTTACCCCGCGGCCGCCTCCGCCAACACCACCTCGACCGCGAACTCGCCGCTCTCGGCGAGCTCCAGCCGCTCGATCGCGCCCGCCGCCACGAGATCGTCCTCGCCGAGCGCCAGCGCCGCCAGCCGCTCCGCGGTGTCATGCACGAGCACACGACTGACGGGCGCGCGCATCGGCTCACGGGCCTCGGACTTGGCCTTGCGCACAGCCCGCAGCACGTCCGCCGTGACGTCCAACGCGATGTCCTCGACGCTGCGACCGTTGCCCGTTGCGTCGGGTGCGCTCGCACCGGCGCCTGACGCCGACGCTGTCAGCCCGTCGGCATCCGGCCACGGCGCGAGGTGTATCGAGCCCTCCTGCCACCACGACCACACCTCCTCGCACACGAACGGCAGGAACGGCGCGAACAGCCGCTGAAACACCGACAGCGACAGGCGCAGCGCGAGGCTCACGGATGCGCTCACCTGAGGGTCGGGGTCGTAGCGCCGGCCCTTGACGAGCTCGAGGTAGAAGTCGCAGAACCACCAGAAGAAGCCCTCGGCACGCTCGAGCGCGCGCGCATAGTCGTACGCCTCGAAGCTCTCCGTCGCGTCCGTGACGACGCTCGCCAGACGCGCGAGCAGCGCTCGGTCGAGGGGGTGCGTCAGGCTCTCGCCGGGCGGTGGCAGCTCGGCGAGCGCGAACTTGGACGCGTTCAGGAGCTTCACTGACAGGCGCCTGCCGACCTTCATCTGCTGCGGGTCAAACGCGGTGTCCGTCCCTGGCCGTCCGCTCGCCGCCCAATAGCGCGCGGCGTCGGCGCCGTGCTCCTCGAGCAGGTGCATCGGCGTGACCACGTTGCCCTTGGACTTCGACATCTTCTTGCGGTCGGGGTCGAGCACCCAGCCCGAGATCGCGGCGTTCGCCCACGGCAGCTCGTCGTAGTCGAGGTGCGAGCGCAGCACGGTCGAGAACAGCCACGTCCTGATGATGTCGTGCGCCTGCGGGCGCAGATCCATCGGGAACACCTTCGCGAACAGCTCGCCGTCCTCGATGCCCGCTTCCTCGACGCCCCGCTGCGGCGTGTGCCCGGCGATCTGCGGCGTCAGCGACGAGGTCGCCCACGTGTCCATGATGTCGGGGTCGCCGACGAAGCCGCCCGGGCGCCCGCGCTGGGAGGCCTCGTAGCCGTCCGGCACGTCGGTCGAGGGATCGACCGGCAGGTCTGGCTCGAGCGCAGCGATCGGCTGGTCGTAGATCACATTGGCGTCGGCGTCGAGCGGATACCAGAGCGGGAACGGCACACCGAAGAAGCGCTGGCGGCTGATGCACCAGTCTCCCGTGAGGCCGTTGATCCAGTCCTCCAGGCGCGCGCGCATGTACGGCGGGTGCCACTCGAGCTGGCGTCCGCGCGCGACCAGCTCCTCGCGGTGCTCGATCGTGCGGATGAACCATTGCCGGCTGGTCACGATCTCCACCGGTCGCTCGCCCTTCTCGAAGAACTTCACCGCCCTGTTGACCGGCGTCGGCTCGCCCACGAGGTCACCGGAGGCCTCCAGCTGCTCGACGATCTGACGGCGCGCCTGGTTGATCGTGCGGCCCTGCAGCTGCGCGTAGCTCGCGCGGGCGGAGTCGAGGTCCTCGCTCTCCCAGCCGGGCGTGCCCCATGGCACCTCCAGCAGGCGCCCGTCCGCTCCCAGCACCGAGCGCACTCCCAGCCCCAGCTCGCGCCACCACGTCACATCGGTGAGGTCCCCGAACGTGCACACCATCACGAGCCCCGTGCCCTTGTCGCGCTCGACCAGCGGGTGCGCGAGCACGGGCACGCGCGTTCCGAACAGCGGCGTCCGCGCCTCGCCGCCGACGAGCTCGCGGTGACGCTCGTCATCGGGATGGGCGAGCAGCGCCACGCACGCCGGGATCAGCTCGGGGCGCGTCGTCTCGATCAGCGCCTGCGCTGCCTGCGCTCCGCCGCTCGCGGCGGCGACGAAGCGCACGCGGTGCATCGCGCCGGGGCGCTCACGATCCTCGAGCTCCGCCTGCGCGACGGCGGTCTGGAAGTCAACGTCCCACAGCGTCGGCGCCTCGAGCTGATAGGCGCCGCCACGCTCGAGCAGCCCCAGGAACGAGCGCTGGGAGATGCGCTGCGCGAGCCTGCCGATCGTCGTGTAGGTCATCGACCAGTCGACCGACAGCCCGAGCGTGCGCCAGAGCGCCTCGAAGGCCTGCTCGTCGGTCTCCGTCAGCGCCAGGCACAGCTCGACGAAGTTCGGACGCGAGACCGATACCGGCTCCTTCTCCGAGACCTCCACCGGCGCGACGAACGTGGGGTCGTATGGAACCGAGGGATCGCAGCGCACGCCGAAGTGGTTCTGCACCCGCCGCTCGGTCGGCAGGCCGTTGTCGTCCCAGCCCATCGGGTAGAAGACCGCCTTGCCGCGCATGCGCTGGTAGCGCGCGATCGTGTCGGTGTGGGTGTAGGAGAAGACGTGGCCAACGTGCAGCGAGCCGCTGACGGTCGGCGGCGGCGTGTCGATCGAGAACACCTGCTCGCGCGCCGCCGAGCGGTCGAAGCGGTACACCCCGTCGCGCTCCCAGACCGCGCTCCACTTGGCCTCGAGGCCCTCGAGCGTGGGGCGCTCGGGCACACGCGGCTGCGGCGCATCTGATCCTGGCGTCGGCGGCAAGCTGTTGATCGTAACCGGCGGCGGCGCAATCGCGCGTGCGCTTTCAGCTCATTTCGACGTACCCCGTCGCTTCTGTGGGAGTGCGCACGTTGGCTGCCACCTTGTTTTCGTAGTTGCCCTCGATCGTCTGTATCTGCCCGTCGGGCAACACGTCCCTGACGATCCCCACGTGTTCGTCGCCGAACACGATCAGGTCACCGGGCTTTGGCACGACACCGGGGCCGTTGACGATCGCGCGGCCACTGCTCTGCGCCCACGACCACACGTCGGACACGCCACCCGCCCCCTGGCCGGATTGGCCGATCGGCTCGCCCGCCTGCTGTGCGACCCACGAGGCGAAGTACGCACACCACGGCGCCCCCGGGACCGCGCCCGCGGTCGCACTGCGGTACTGCGCGATCGCCGGCGATTCGTTTGAGCCTGGCGGCTGCTCGCTCTGTCCGATCTGACTTTCGGCGATCGCGACGATGCGGGCAGCGGGCGAGCTCTGCTCCGCGCCCTCGCCGGGCAGGAGCGCGGCCGAGCCGGCGACGCCGTCGAGGCTCTGCAGCGGATAGCTCGTGCCGGCGGCGCTCGCGTTGGTGAGACCCGCGCTGGAGGCACCGGCGAGCCCGGGGCTGTAGGCGCTCGGGCCATCGAGCAGCGCGCTGCCGGCGGCGTCGGCGTTCGCGCTGCCCGCGGTAGCGGACGGGGCTTCGCTCGGGCTGGCATAGCTCGCGCTGGCCTGCTCGAGCGCGCTAGCGAACGATGATTCGCCGCGACTGCCGGTGGCGCTCGCCTGCGGCGCTTCGGTGCCGCCGGTCAGCGCGCCGTTTGAGCCGATCAACGCAGCCGGGTCGGCGAGCGCCTGGCGGATCGCCGAGACACGCTCGAGCGTGGCTTCGAGGGTCATCGCCCCGGTAATCGGCCGCGAGCGGCCGCTGCTGAGAGCGAGCTGGCATCGGTGGCGCGCCCGAAGTGGAGTGGTTAAAGGAGGACGGGCGGCCGTCGCCGCCCGTCCGACCACCGTTCCCTCGATGAAGCGGCGGTATATGGCTGCGCCGACCGGTTACCGGCCGCCGAAGCGTATGACCCTCCTGCCCGCGGGCGGCCGATGCAAAACATCGGCCAGCGGTCAGATGGGCTTCACTGCAGCGGTGGCGTCCTCTAGGCGCCACCGCTGAGGAAGATGATCGCTACCTGGAGGACTAGCCTTCCAGGAGCTTCAGGGTCGCGTCAGGCAGCTGGTTTGCCTGCGCGAGGATCGAGACACCCGCCTGCTGGAGAACCTGGTCCTTCGTGAAGTTGGTCATTTCCGTGGCCATGTTCACGTCGACCAGCGCGCTCACCGCTGAGGTGAGGTTCTGGCTGTAGACTTCCAGGTTCGACTGGGTGTACTGAATACGATCCTGGACCGCACCGAATTCACCGGCGAGGCCTGCGACTTTGGCGATCGCTTCACTGATTTCCGCGAGCCCCGTGGGTGCCGCTTTTGCGAGAATCTTGCTGGTTTCCTTTTCCTTTTCGACTATTTCCCGCTTCACTTCGTTGATTGTTTCAACTTCGCCTTGGACTGCTTCTTCTACTTCTTTACCGATTACCGCTTCGGTTTTCCCGCCTTCAGCTTCCTTTTCGGCTTTCACTTCTGCTTCTTTTTCCTTCAGGACTTCGAGTTCCCCGACCAGTCCTTCGCCGGCTTTGCCGGCCCCTTCGCGCAGTGTCTTGATTTCTTCTTCTAGTGTTTCGACTTCGCCTTCTTCGGTCGCTTCCAGTTCTTTGCCTTCGCCGGTGAGCCTTGCTCCAAGCGTTGACACGTTGATGAACGTTTCGATCGACGCGTACAGCTTGACGGTCGTGACGCCTACGCCTTCACCGTCGTTGGCACCCACCTGGAAGCGAATTTCTTCGTTTTCGTCGAGCAGGTTCTTGCCGTTGAACTGCGTCGTCTGACCGACGCGCTTGATCTCGTCGACCAGCTGACCAACCTCGGAGATGATCGCGCTCTGGTCTTCTTTGGAGGTCGTGCCGTTCGAGTACTGCACGGCGAGCTCGCGGATGCGCTGAAGCATCTGGTTGACGTCGTTCAGCGCCCCCTGGGCGGTCTGTGCGAGCGCGACAGCGTCCTGGATGTTTTCGCTGGCCTGGTTGAGGCCGTTGACCTGGCTCTGAAGGCTTTCGCTGATCGCGTAGCCGGCGACGTCGTCGGCGGCCGAGTTGATCTTGAGGCCCGAGGACAGACGCTGCATCGACGATGCGAGCATGTTCTCGGTGTTGTTCAAGTTCCTGCTGGCGTTCATCGCCTCCAGGTTGCTGTTGATCGTCAGGGACATGCGTTCATCTCCTTGATGACGTTGTTTAGTTTGGTCCCGAGCCGACTCCGTGTCGACCCACGCCAATTATCGTCAGCGTGCCCGGAAACTTGAGTCCCGTCCTCGTGCTGGCGGATTTCCCTGTTAGCGCATGAATTCCTGCTGATCGGCCCGTCGCTCAGACGCGCACGTCGACGTGCGGTTGCCCCTCGTCGTCGTCGCCGGGCTCGGGATCGAGCGCCGGCTCGCGCTCGGGCTCGCGGCGCCTACGCTCCTCGGCATCCCGGCGCGGGTGATCGTTCTCGCGGGAGATCCGCTCGGGGCGCTCGAGGCGCTGCGTCGCGAGCGGGATCGCCGAGGGACCGGGAATGATCGGGTTGATCGGGTCCACCGCCGACTCCGAGCGCTAGGAGGCCGCCCTCGTGCGCGGGCGCTCGGGCGGCGCGGGCAGCTCGCGCCTGGAGGCCGCCGCCTGCGCGCTTGCCAGTTGTTGCTCGCGGCCCTTGATCTCGATCATCACGAGCCTGCGCCACAGGAACACGGCTCCCGCCCACGCCGCTACGTAGCAGACGACCCCCGCGAGCAGGGCGCGCAGCCCGGCGGCGGCGATCGTGTTGGTCGGCAGCGACAGATACCCGCCGAGCACGAAGCCGACGAGTCCTCCCCAGCCCTTCGCGCGGGCGACGCCGCGCGCCGCGCGCGGATGGGCGGCGATGTTCGGGGCGCCCGCGTCTGCATCGCCGCCGCCCTCCTTCGCCTTCTTCGCGTCCTTGTCCTTGCCCTTGCCCTTGGCGTCCTTCTTCGCGTCCTTCTTGGGGTCCTTCGCCTTCGGCGCATCCTTCTTGGCGACCTCGCTAGGCACCTCCGGGGCGGGCGCGGCGGCGGCGTCGGCAGCCTCCTCGGCGGGCGCCACCTCGGTGTCAGTTGCCATAGCGATCGTCCGTTTCCAGGCCGCGGTGACGTTCGGTGCGCTGACACTCGAAGATGAAGCGGATCAGCCGGCGACGGTCGAGCTCGCTGATCGTGGTGAACTCGACGGCGCGGCGCGCCTGGGCGTCGATCCGCACGACCGTGCCCTTGCCGGCGATCAGCAGCACGCCAGGAGTGAGCGTCAGCTGGAACTCGACCTGATCGCCGATCTTCAGCGAGTCGGGTCCCGCGAGCAGGATCCCGCCGCCGCTGAGATCGACGGTGTAGCTCTGCACCGGGATCTGGTCGGGCCCGCCGTAGACGAGCACCGGGCGCGTGGAGTTGATACGCACGTATTCGCGCTCCTGCAGGACCTCGACCGAGCGCGGGCGGTCGATGCGCAGGACGTCCGGCTCGGAGGCGTTCTCGACGCTCGCCGTCCCCGTCAGGCGCACGCGTCCGCGCTCGCCGACGAACTCCAACACGAGCCCCTCCAGCTGGCTGTAGCTCAGCGGCTCGATCGACACAGTGATCGCGATGAGCAGTGTCTCCGCTCCGCTCTCCAGCACGCGAGCGGGGATTCTCTCCCCGCTGACGGGGACGAGCGTGACCGTCGCCGAGCGCCCGGGCAGGAGCATGGGCTGTGAGCTCTCGACGTGTCCACGCCCGAGTTTCATGGCAACAGCTTCTCCGCTAGATCGGTCGGACTCACTTGACGCACTCGCCAGCCACCGCCGCGAACGCGGTCGAGCATCAGCTCGGGGGCAAGCCCGGAGCGGCATGCGGCCTCGACGGCGACACCGATCTGGTCGGTCTCATCGGCGTGGGTGACGGCGAGCGCATTCGCGCCCAGTGGCCGCAGCGCCTGCAGAAGCTGGGCGGCGGCGGTCGCTCCGAGCGTGGCCGGCAGCGCCACGACGACGCGCTCGGGGGCAAGCTCGCCGAGCAGGTGCGCGAGCTCGCGCACGCCGGCGCGATCGGACGGGGACAGGCTCGGCGTGTCGATGACGGCGATGCCGTCGCCGCGTGCCCTGCGCAGCGCGCGCAAAGCCCGCGGCGCGCTCGCGGGCGAGGCCTTCATCAGATATGGGCTGAGAACCATGCGCAGCTCGCCGCGCTCGCCCTCGCGCGTCAGCGTCGCGTAGCTTGCGGGCAGCGAGCTGCTCTTGCGATAGGCGCCCAACAGCGCCGCGCAGCACGTCGTCTTGCCGGCGCCGCCGGCGCCCACGACGACGATCGCCGCGCCCTTCGCAGGCAACGGCGGCGCGACGGGGATGCGCTGCGCGAGCGTCGCGCGCACCGCCTGCGCCAGGCCGGAGCGGGGCGCGAGCGCGAGCGCGTGTGCGCTCGCGCCGTCGATCAGCTCTTCGGCGAGCTCCTCGCTGATGCCGCAGCGCTGCAGGCTCCGCGCGACGCCGGCGCGGGCGCGCGATTGCGAGCCGGGCGCCACCACGCGCCTCTCGCTGCTGGCGCGTCGCGGCGCAGTTGGGCGCGGGCGGGGCGGCGGCGGACGTTCCTCGCGCACTCCGCCCGCAAGCAGCTCCTCGAACGCGGGACTCCACCCGGGCTCATCATCGCGGCGAGGGGGGATCGCCGCACTCGAGGCGGGGGTCCAGCCCGCCTCTTCGTCGCGGCGCGGCGGTGTCGCCGCGCGCGGGGTTACGCGCGCGCGGTCAGCTCGGGCCAACGCCGCCAGATGTGCGGTCACGTAGGCGCTGCCCGTGGCGGCCGCGGGCGGCGCGGCGCCGCGCGTGCCGGAAGCCCCGCGTGCGTAGAACGGCGGGGGCGTCGGCGCCGGCGCGGGGGGAGCTGGAAACGGCGGAGCTGCGGGCGCCGGCGGCTCGGGCCGGCGCATCGAGCCGGAGCGGTATTCGAACGTGGGCCGGCGCTGAAAGGTGGGCGGCGCGGCAGGCGTGGAGGGCGCGCGGCGCGGGGTGGGTAGGGGTTGCGAAGCCGGTGGCAGCGGTGCAGGCGCCGGCGGCGGTGCGGGGGCGGGCTGGTATTGCTGTGCGGCGCGACGAGCGGCGAGCGGCGGGGCGGGCGCGCCCGCGGGTAGTGGCGGAAGTGGCGGGGCGACGGGCGGCGGCGGGCTCGCAGGCTCGGGCGCGGCGGGGGCGCTCTCCGGTTCGTCGTAGACGTCGACGCCGGGGGCTCCCGGCATCGCCTCGATCTCAACGTAGGGGTGCTGAAAGAAGCCGAGCACGCCGCCGGTCAGGCCCTCGCGCCGGCGCAGGATGATCGCCTCGGCACCGAGGTCGCGCTGGATCTGGGGGACCAGCTCATCGACGGAGCGCCCGCGGTAGACGCGTGTGCCTGCGTCGCGGCCGTTGCCGAACCTCGCGCGAGCCTCTCTGCCGAGCGCCTCGAGCACGTCTGATGCCCGCCCACCCGTGCTCATGCGTGGATTACCCCGATCGTTTCGACGTCGATGCCAGGTGCTATCTCGTTATAAGAGCACACGGCGAGATGGGGCTGTGCCTGGGCGATCAGGCGACGCAGGTGGCGGCGGATGCGCGCGGAGCAGAGCAGCACCGGCCCGCTGCCGCCGCGCGAGGAGCGCGCGGCGGCGTGCTCGACCTGGGCGCGCAGCGCCGAGACGATCGCTTGCGCGCGCGGCGGGTCCATCGCGAGGTACTCCCCGTCGGTGGTCTGGGTGATCGAGGTGGAGACCTCCTGCTCGATCGCGGGATCCAGGGTTATCGCTTGCAGTCGCAACCGCTCGTCCAGATGGGGAGCTGTGATCGCCCGGCCGAGCGCCTGGCGAGCGTACTCCGAGAGGAGACTTGTGTCTCGTGTTGTTCGCGCCTTGTCGCCGATCGCCTCTACGATCGTGCCGAGATCGCGGATCGGCACACCCTCGGACAGCAGCGATTGCAGCACCCGTTGGATCTCTCCGAGCGACAGCGCGTCCGGCACGACCTCTTCGACGACGGCCGCGTTGGTCTCCTTGAGCTTGTCGAGCAGCGCGCGCACGTCCTGGCGCGTGAGCAGCTCTGCGGCGTGGGAGCGGATCGTCTCGGTCAGGTGGGTGACGATCACCGACTCGGCGTCGACGACCGTGTAGCCAAGCGCCTCGGCCTCCGCGCGTGCGGACTCGTGTACCCAGACGGCCTCCAGCCCGAATGCCGGCTCGCGCGTCGGGATGCCCTGCAGCGTGCCGCTGGCGTCGCCCGGATCCATCGCGAGCAGGTGCCCGGGCATGATGCGCCCGCGCGTGACCTCCGAGCCGCGCACCTTGACGACGTACTCGTGCGATTCCATGCCGAGCTCGTCGTGGATGCGCACCGGCGGGATCACGAGGCCGAGATCGCCGGCGATCTGGCGGCGGATCATGCTCACGCGGCGCAGCAGCGAGCTGCTCGAGCCCTCGGATCCGCCGTCGTTGACGAGCGGCACGAGGCCGAAGCCGATCGCGAGCTCGAGCGCGTCGACGCCGACCTCGGACATCGGCTCGTCGCCTGGCTTGGGCAGCGCCGCCTTGGCGGCGGCGGCGCGCTTGGCGGCATCGGCGTCGGTGGCGCCGGGCAGGCCATTGCGCACGGCCCATCCGATCGCCCCGAAGATCGCCGCTATCAGCAGGAACGGAAGCTTCGGCAAGCCGGGGATCAGCGCGAACAGGCCGATCGCGGCGGCGGCGACGAGCGGCGCCTTGCGCTGGCGCAGGACCTGGTTGGCGATGTCCGAGCCGAGGTCGCGGTCGGAGGCGGCGCGCGTGACGATGATGCCGGTCGCGACCGAGATCAAGAGCGCCGGGATCTGCGCGGCGAGGCCGTCGCCGACGGTCAGCAGTGAGTACTGGTGCGTCGCTTCGGCGAAGCCGAGGTGGCGCTGGAGCATGCCGACGACGATCCCGCCGACGAGGTTGATCGCGGTGATGATCAGCGCCGCCATCGCGTCGCCTTTGACGAACTTCGAGGCGCCGTCCATGGCGCCGTAGAAGTCGGCCTCCTGGGCGATCTCCGAGCGCCGGTCGCGCGCCTGCTGGTCTGTGATCAGCCCGGCGTTGAGGTCGGCGTCGATCGCCATCTGCTTGCCGGGCATCGCGTCGAGGGTGAAGCGCGCGCCCACCTCGGCGACGCGTCCGGCGCCGTTGGTGACGACGACGAACTGGATCACGACGAGGATCAGGAAGATCACGAGGCCGACGATGACGTTGCCGCTGACGACGAATTCGCCAAATGCCTTGACGACACTGCCGGCGTCACCAGTCGTGAGGATCAGGCGCGTCACCGACACGTTGATCGCCAGGCGGAACATCGTCGTCAGCAGCAGCAGGCTCGGAAAGGCCGCGAAGTCGAGCGCCTTGCCGAGGTACATCGTCGCGCACACGATCGTCAGCGCGCCGGCGATGTTGATTGTGATCAACAGGCTCAGCAGCTCCGACGGCAGCGGCACGACGAGCATCGTCACTACCAGCACCACCGACACGGCGGCGAGCAGGTCAGTGTGGCGCAGCATCCTGCGCACGCCGGAGCCGTTCACGACGCGAGCCTCCTGGGTTGAGATGCCGCGCCGAGCCCTGCCCCGCCGACGGCCGGCGAGCCCGCCCGGCGACCGGCGAGGCGGTAGACGAACGCGAGCACGCGCGCAACCGCGGCGTAGAGCTCCTCGGGTATCACCTGACCGACCTCGACCGATGCGTGCAGGGCGCGCGCGAGCGGCGGGTCGGTGATGACCGGCACGTCGTTCTCCTCGGCGACGCGCCTGATCTGCAGCGCGATCAGGTCCTTGCCCTTGGCCACCACCTCGGGCGCGGTGCGCGTGCCGTCATAGCGCAGCGCGACCGCGAAGTGGGTCGGGTTGGCGACGATCACGTCGGCCTCGGCGACGGCGGCCATCATGCGCACGCGCGCAGCCTGCAGCTGGCGGCGGCGCAGGGCGGCCTTGACCTCGGCGGAGACGCCGTACTGGCGGTTCTCGTCTTTGACTTCCTGCTTGGTCATCTTCAGTTTCTGCTCGTTCTGCCTGCGCCTCCAGGCGTAGTCGAGGACGCCGATCAGCACGTAGGCGAAGGCTGCGTGCTCGGCCACGTCGAGCGCCTTCGCGCCCGAGATCACGCCGAGCCCGAGGGGGGAGATGCCGACGATCGAGGCGAGGCCGGTCAGCCCGGGCAGCAGCGCGAGCGCAGCGACGGCGCCGACGACGGCGAGCTTTGCGACCGTCTTGAGCCCGTCGAAGACGGCGTTCGGCCCCAGCAGTTTCTTCAGGCCAGAGGCGGGGTTGATGCGGCGGAAGTCAGGTTTGAGCGCCTGCGGCGTCGGCCTGAAGCCAACCTGGGCGACGCCCGCGATCACACCCGCGGCGAGACACGCGGCGGCGATCGGCGCGACGGCGAGCAGCCCAAGCGAGAGCGCCGTGTGCATCAGCGCGCTCAGGCCGGCGGCGCTCGTCGCCTTGCTGGGCTCGGCGATCTCGCTGAACATCTCGCGAAACGCGGCAGCGCCGGCGACGACGATGCGCGGACCGGTCAGAGCGAGCACGAACAGTCCGGCGACGACCACGATCGAGCCGCCGAGGTCGCTGCTGCGCGCGACCTGACCCTTCTCACGCGCGCGTTTGCGGTGTTTCGGCGTGGCCTTCTCGGTGCGCTCCTCGCGTGGCATGTCGTCAGGCCACGTGCAGCGCGCCGAGGGCGTCGCCGACGCTCACCGAGAGCTGGTTGGAGATCCAATTGGCGGTGAACGGCAGCGCGGCGCCGACCACGAGCAACGCGACCGCGACCTTCGTCGGGAAGCCGACCGCGAAGATGTTCAGCTGCGGGACGACACGCGAGACGATGCCGAAGGCGACGTCGGTGATCAGCAGCGCGACGACCACCGGCGCGGCCACCTCGAGGGCGCCGGCAAAGACGCTGGAGAAGACCTGCACGGCGCCGCCGACGATCGAGTACAGCCGCGGCCCGCTCGTGAGGGGGACGAGCGCGAAGGTGCGATCGAGGCCGCGCAGCGTCCACGCCTCGCCGCCGGTCACGAGGAAGATGAGCGTTCCGACGAGCGAGTAGAAGCGCGTCATGACGGCGGCTTCGTGACCGTCCATCGGGTTGATCAGGCTGCCGTAGGAGAACCCGGAGAGCACGTCGATCAGCGATCCGGCCGATTCGACGGCGGCCATCAGCACGCCGAGCGTGAAGGCGAAGCTGAGCCCGACGAGCAGGCCCTCGATCACGAGACCGGCGAGCGTGAGCGCGTCGGTCGGGATGTGCTGGCCGTGCAGCGCGACCGGCGCGAGGCCGAGCGAGATGCCGACGGCGATCAGCCCGCGCACGTGCGGCGGGATGATCTGCGAGGAGAACAGCGGCGCGAGGAAGAACAGCGGCGTCACGCGTGCGAGCACGAGGATGAAGCCGACGAGGCCGTTGCCGGCGAGCTCGCTGAGGATCTGGGTCACGAGCCGACCATCGTCGGGATCGACGTGTACAGCGCGGTCGTGTAGGACACGAGCTGGCCGAGCATCCACGGCCCGAGCAGCACGATCACGACGGCGACAGCGGCGATCTTGGGGATCAGCGAGAGGCTCTGCTCCTGGATCTGGGTGACGGCCTGAAAGACGCTGACGAGCAGCCCGACGACGAGCGCGGCGAGCAGCAGCGGCCCGGCGATCTTCAGCGAGAGGCTCATCGCCTGGGCGGCGAGGTTGACGACCGTGTCCTGGTTCATGGATGGAAGCTCTGGACGAGGGCTTTGATGACCAGATCCCAACCGTCGACGAGCACGAACAGCAAGATCTTGAAAGGCAGCGAGATGAACGTCGGCGGGAGCATGATCATGCCCATGCTCATCAGCACCGAGGAGACGATCAGGTCGATCAGCAGGAACGGCAGGAAGATCAGGAAGCCGATCTGGAACGCGGTGTTGAGCTCGGAGACCATGAACGCGGGGATCAGGACCTCGGTCGGGACTTCGGCCCGCTTGTGCGGCGTCTTGGCGTGGGCGAGGTTGACGAACAGCGCGATGTCCTCCACGCGCGTCTGGCGGAACATGAATTCGCGTAGTGGCTGCTCGGCGCGTTCGAGCGCGACGGTGGTGCTGATCTGGTGGGACTCGAGCGGTTCGACCGCCTCTCGCTTGATCGCGCCGACGGTCGGCGCCATCACGAAGATCGTCAGGAACAGCGCGATGCCGACGAGCACCTGGTTGGGGGGTGCGGTGGTGGTGCCGACGGCGGTGCGGATGAAGCCGAGCACGATCAGGATGCGGCTGAAGCCGGTGACGGTGAAGAGGATCGCGGGCACGAGCGTGAGCCCGCCGACGAGCAGCAGGATCTGCACCGCGTTGCTGGACGTCACAGGCAGCGCCGAAGCCACGTTCAGGCCCGCACCGAAGCTCATCGCCGCACCGTCCATTCGCGCATGCGCTCGATCAGCCCGGAGGACGGCGAGGGCATCCGCATCGGATCGCGACGCGGACCGACGACAGGGCTGTTGAGCGAGTCAGCTTCGCCGAGGATCGGCGCCTCGTCGTAGGCGGCGCTTTCGCTGGAGAGCGCGCGCTGCCCGGCGCGCCCGCCCTGGCTGATCACGCGGCCGGTCCCCGTGACGATCTGGCTGGCGGTGCTGAGCAGGCGCGAGCGTTCGGGCTCCTGCACCGGCAGGAGCAGCCCGGCCTCGCGCGCCTGCTCCTCGGTGTAGCGGTGGATCGGCGCGACGCCGTGCTCGGTCGAGCCGAGCAGCACGTAGTCGTTGCCGGCGCGCACGAGGTGCACTGAGCGCCCGGAGCCGAGGGTCAGCGCGGCGACGCTCGCGAGGCCGGCGCTCGAGACCTGCGGATCGCGCCCGGCCTTGACCTGGCGCAGGATCCACGCGAGCCCCCAGATCACGGCGATCACGATCGCGAGGCCGACGATCGTGCGTACGATGCTCGCGCCGCCGGTGCCGGCGGCGCCCGAGTGCGACGCGCCCTTCGACGGGTCGAGGTCGAGCTTGGTGTTTTCGCTGCCGAGCGTGGTGGTCGGCGAGAACGCCGACGCAGGACCCGCGAACGCGAGCAGGCAGGCGCCGAGCGCCGCGGTCGCCGGTGCGACCGCACGGGAAAGCAGGATCGACTTACTCATCGAGGGACGACTCCGAGGAAGAGTCGCCCGAGTTATCGGCCCTCGGGCAGAGGTCTTGAGGCTGGCGGCGGCCCGGTGCTACTGGAGCAGCTGGTCGAGCTGCACGCCCCACAGGCCGTCGCCGGTGACAACGAGGCTGCCGTTGGCGAAGCAGAGGCCGTTGGCGAACAGCTCGACGGGCGCGTCGGCGCTCTGGTCGAGCTCGACGAGCGCTCCCTGCGCGAGCGTGAGCGCGCCGCCGAGCGGCAGGTGGGTCCTCCCCAGCTCAGCCCAGACGCGCACGAAGATGCTGCGCAGGATCTCCCGGCCCTCGGGGCTCTCACGTGTTTCCTCGAGGTGCGCGCGCGCCCGTTCGAGCTCTGCGCGGCCGAGCTTCGCGTAGGTGTCGGCGCGGACGGGGGGCTCTCCGGTGGAGGTGAGCTTGACGGCGCGCCGCGCGCCGCTGCGCCCGGGGCGCCCGCGTCCCAGCGAAACGCCCTCGGCGAACAGCAGCACGCCGTCCTCGGCGCTGTCTTCGAGCGTGAGCAGCGCGCCGGGGGTGAGCTCGAGCATGCGCTCGATCGGCATCTGCGCGGAGCCGACCTCCACGCGCAACAGCACGCTTGCGCTGGCGACGCCGCGACGCAGGGCGTCGGCGCTGCGCGGATCGACGCTGCTCGGCTCGTTGCCAGCGCCGCGGATCCGCTCGGTGATCGGCTCGATCGCTTCCCACGGGATCAACAGCGACACCGCCGAGCTGAGGCCGTCGATCTTGACCTCGAGCGTGACCGACAGCGTCGGCTCGCCGATCGGCGTGAGCACTCCGGCGTCGCCCTCGGTGTCGACCTCGCCGCGCGCGAGCTCGGGGCCACCGAGCTCAGCCCACGCGACCGACAGCTGGTGCACGATCGCATCGAGCAGGCCCCGTGTGAGCACCCAGTCGATCTCCGTCAGGTGTCGCTCGGCGGGGGCCTGGGCGGCCTCGCCTCCGAGCAGGCATTCGAGCGCCTGCAGCACGAGCGGGCGCTCGACGCTCATCAGCATGCGTCGCTCGATCGCCGGCGCCTCGACGGCCACGGCGATCGAGTCCGCCGGCAGCTGCGCCTTCGCCGCCGCCCACGTGTGCTGGCTGATGTCCGTCAGGATGAGCTCGATCTCGGCTTTCAGGTCACCCGCCATCCAGCCACCGAGCGACTCGCAGAAGAGGTCGAGCGCACGGATGATCCGGCGCCTGAGCTCGGTCGTGAACTTGGTCGGCTGGGAGAAGTCGAGCGTGCGGATCTGCTCTCCGGCCTCGCTCGGGGAGGACTCGCCGCCGTGCTCGGGCTCCTGCACCGCTGCGGAGTCGGTCTGCTCCTGGTCCTGACCCACGCTCATGTGCGGCTCAGCCCTCCTCGGCGGCTGGCGTGTCCTCGGCCTCGGCGGGCGCGGCCTCGCCAGCCTCCTCGGCCTGCGCCGCGCCCTGTTCGCCGGCGCCCTGCGCCTGCATGGCGGGGGTCGCGGGCTCCGCCTCGGGGTGGCCGTCGAGTATCTCGGTGATGCGCAGACCGTATTGCTCGTCGATGACGACGACCTCACCGCGGGCGACGGAGCTGCCGTTGACGAGCAGGTCGGCGGCCTCGCCGGCGAGTCGCTCGAGCGTGACGACCGAGCCGACGTGCAGGTCGAGCGTCTCGCCGACCGTCATATGCGTGCGCCCGATCTCGACGCTCAGCTCCATCGGGATTTCGCTGAGGCGGCTGAGGTCGACGTCGGAGGCCGAGTCGGGGCCGCCCGAGCCACCCTGGCCCTGCTCGAACTGCTCGTACTCGATCGTCTCGGTCAAGGTCGCTCCTATTGAACGGTCAGGTCTGGGACCAGGACCGCTTCGACTTTCACGTCGGTCTGCTTGTCGATCGCGAGCAGGATCTGGTGCTTGATCGCGCGCCGGCCCTGTTCGGTGACGAGCGTTTCGCCGTTTTGATTGGTGAACGCGTTCGTGATGATTTCCCGCACGAACGGTTCCTCGGGAAGGGTCCCGACGGCGTTTTCCCCGCTCGAGGCCGTGGCGGTGGCGGAGGCGCCATCGCTCTGCCCCGGCGCGAGCTCGAGCGCGACGGTCAGCTTCGCGAAGCGGCCGTCTTGGAGATTGAGCAGGAACGGCGCTGGCATCACGTAGATGGTTCCCTTGATCTTGTCCTTGTTGACCGGCTTGGGCCTGGTCTCGTGGTAGCCCACTCCCAGTAGGAGAATCGGCAGGGCCACCGCAAGCATTAGCTTCTTGTTCTTGAGCATGGTCTCGATCGTCCTTGACTAGCTTTCGCCTTCGCCTGCGCCTTCGGTGTTGCCGATGCGCCGCATCACGATCTCGACACGCCGGTTTCGCGCGCGCCCGGCGGCGGTGGCGTTGCTGTCGGCGGGCTGCTGTTCGGCGTTGCCGAGCGCGGTCAGCCTGTGCGCGCTGACGCCGTGCGCGATCAAAAACTGCACGACGATGCTCGCGCGGGCCGTCGAGAGCTGCCAGTTGCTCGGGAACTGGGTGCTGTGGATCGGTACGTCGTCGGTGTTGCCTTCGACGCTGATCGGGTGCGTTGCATCGACATTGAGCAGCTGTGAGATCTCGCTGAGCAGTCCGTTGGCGCGGCCTTCGAGGTTTGCCTTGCCGGAGGCGAACAGAAGATCGTCGGTGAGCACCCGGATAACGAGGCCGCGCGCTTCGATCGTCGTCTGCACGCTCTTGGCGAAGCCGTGCGAGGCCGCGTAGGCGTCGAGCTCCTGCTTGATGCGCGCAAACTCCGCCGCCTGGTGCTGGATCGCGATTTCCTTGATGGCCGCCGCGGCGCTGCTCGTGGAGACGGCGGACGCGCTCGACGCGCCGTGCGCGGTGCTGTTCTGCAGGCTGCTGGAGCCTTCGCTGACGAGCGGCTCGAGCGACTGCACTTCGATCGTGGCGGGAGCCTGGGCGGCGTTGACGGTCGAGCCCTGCTGCGCGACGGCCTTGCCGCCGGGGAGGATGTTGCCGGAGAAGGCCGCCTTCAGCGACTTCTGCAGCGTCTGGTACTTGGAGATGTTGACCGAGGAGATCGAGAACAGGACCATGAACAGCGCCATCAGCAGCGTGATCATGTCGGCGTAGGTCAAGAGCCAGCGCTCGTTGCTGCCCTCCTCCGCCGCTTTGTGGCGGCGGCTGCGCGCCCGGGCCATGATCAGGCCGCCTTGGCCTCTACATCGAGCCGCGCCACGTTCGATTCCTCCTCGGATGTCCGCTCGGCGGGCGGCAGGTAGGACATCAGCTTTTCGGAGACCAGCCGCGGGTTGTCGCCCGCCTGGATCGAGAGGATCCCCTCGAGCGTCATCATCCGCAGCTCCATCTCTTCGGCTGAGATCGCCTTGAGGCGGTTGGCGATCGGCAGGAACACCACGTTCGCGGAGCCGACACCCATCAGCGTGGCGATGAACGCGGCGGAGATCGACGGCCCCAGCGAGGCGGGCGCGGCGAGGTTCTGCAGCACGTGCACGAGGCCGAGCACCGTGCCGATGATCCCCATCGTCGGTGCGAAGCCGCCGGCCTTCTCGAACGGAGCGGCGGAGGCCTCGTGGCGCGCCGCCATGCCGTCGACCTCGGCCTCGAGGATCGCGTGCACCATCTCGGGGTCGGTGCCGTCGACAACCAGTTGCAGGGCGTTGCGCGTGAAGGCATCGTCGATCTCGCCGAGCATCGCGTCGAGCGCCAGCAGGCCCTCGCGGCGGGCCTTGTCGGCGAGCGATACGAGCCGGTCGAGCTGACCGCGCATGTCCGGCGGTTCCGCGGAGAACACCAGCTTGTACAGGCTCGGCACGCGCTTCATCGAGGTCATGCCGACGCTCGCGAGCGTCACCCCGCCGGTGCCGCCGAGGATGATCATCAGCGCGGGGATGTCGATGAAGGAGGCAGGGCTCGTCCCGCCCATCAGCGAGCTCATCATCAGGGAGCCGAAGGCAACCCCGATCCCGATGGCTGTTGCAGCCTTCATTGCTTGCCACATCGGCTATCCGCAAGCAATTCTTCAATCCTGGCGTTCGCCCATGCACAAACGGCCAAACCAGGCCCTGCGGTGGATCTCCAACCGGCCGTAGAGCTCCGGCGGTGCTCGCTTCCCTAGCTCGGCTCGTCCTCGACGGCCGAGAGCCGCGGCGGCTCGCGCGAGACGGGCACGACCGGGGCCTGGCGCTGGGGCGCGCCGCGGCGCCTGAGGGCCTCGCCCAGCACCGCTGCGCGGTAGGCCTGGACCGCGGCGGCGACCTCGGCGGGCGTCTCGGCGACGACGACCTTGGCGCCGGTGGCGAGCGTGATGACGGTGTCGGGCGTGGACTCGACCGTCACGATCATGTCGGTGTTCAGATGGAACGGCTCGTCGCTGTGTCCGAGCCGGTTGAGCGTGATCATCGCCGCACCCCCATTGCAGTTCAACATTAGCCACGGGGTGAGACGGCTCAGTGCGTCGCCGCCCCACCCCGGGCTCCTCGGAGTCATCCCTGCTCTGCTGACGCCGTCCTTTCACGGCGATCTGGGTTACTCGCCCGCCCGCGCGTTCCTCGCGCGCGGGAGGAGCTGGCGCTTACTGCATCGTCACCAGCGTGCCCAACATTTCGTCGGCGGTGGAGATCACGCGAGAGTTCGCCTGATAGCCGCGCTCGGCGGTGATCATGTTCGTCATCTCGGTCGCGAGGTCGACGTTCGACATCTCGAGCTCGCCGCCGATCGTGGAGCCGAAGCCCGATGTGTTAGGGGTGCCGACGATCGGCGTACCGGAGTTGGCGGTCTGCCCCCACATCGAGCCGCCCAGACGTTCGAGACCGGCTTCGTTGGCGAACGTCGCGAGCGAGACATAGCCCGCCGTGACCCGCTTTTCGAAGTGTTCCCCGGCTTCCTCGTCGGTGAAGCTGACCGAGCCGTCCTGACCGATCGAGATGTTTTGGGACCCGGGCGGGATCCTGATGTAGGTGTCTTTTTCGCCGGGCTTGTAGGTGTCGCCCGTTTCGGCTTCGCTGGCGACTTCGGCCTGGCGGCCGATCACGTATTCGCCCGACTGCGTCGTCAGGTACCCGTCCTCGTCGGTGGTCAGGTCGCCCGCGCGCGTGTACTCGAGTTTGGCGGGCTGGTTCTTGGTCAGTTCCGCTTCTTCGGGATCGCCCGCGCCTACGCGCAGGAAGCCGGGGCCCTCGATCGCGATGTCGAGCGGATCGTTGGTCGACTGGAACGAGCCCTCGGTCATTTGGTTCACGGTCGCGTTGACCTGCACGCCGAGCCCGATCTGCTCGGTGTTGGTGCCACCGTTGGTGCTCGTCGGCCCGGAGGCCCCGTGCATCACCTGCGTGAGCGAGTCCGCGAACGTGACGCTCGCGGCCTTGTAGCCCACCGTGTTGACGTTCGCCAGGTTGTTCGCTGTCTCATTGAGCATCGTCTGGTTCGCGTCGAGGCCGCTGATAGCGGCATACATTCCAGCCATCATCGTGACTGCCCTTCCTTTCGCGGCCTCCTCGACGAGGTCCGGCCGGGGTTGTGTGTTGCCGCTTTTGTTCTCATGCGATCACGGCACTGTCGATGTTGGTGAACACGTTGTCCTTCATGTGTTCGGATCCGACCGCCGTTATGACGGTGCGGTTGCTGACGGACACCACGAAAGCGGTGCCGTCGACAAGAACGAGGGAGTCGCGCGAGCCCTTGCTCGCCGCGCGTTGCACCCCTTGCGAAAGCCTCCCGAGCGTGCTCGCGTCGAGCTCGATCCCGCGACGCTGCACGCGAGCGAGCGCGTGCTTTGAGAACTGCAGCTGCTGCGAGCGACCGGCCTGGGAGAGCGCATCGGCAAACGACGGCGCGGCCTGCTCTGCGCCAGCCCTGCGCGCGCCCGCCGGAGCGCCGGTGCCACCGCCGGCGGGGGCAACCGTCCGGCCGAGGGCGCCGGGTGGTAGCAGCGCGGGGTTGGAGATCGGGCTCATTCGACTGCCGTGATGCTCGAGAGCGTGACGCCCGAGACGCCTTCGACGGTGACGCTCGTGCCTGATGCGTCGGACTGCACGCTCTGGACCTTGCCGCTCGCTGACTCGCCCGAGGTGTTGTTGTAGGAGACCATGTGCCCGATCAGCCCAACCGCGCTGGAGAGCTCGGTGGCGTTCGCGAGGTTGGTCGTCTGCTCGGTCTGGGTCAGCTGCGCTAGCTCGTTGACGAATTCGTTGCTGTTGCCCGGTTCAAGCGGGTTCTGCGCCTGCAGCTGAGCGACCATCAGTTTGAGGAAGTCGTTCTGGCCGAGCACGCCGTTCGGGTTTTCGGGCGTCGCGCCGGCGGAGCTGTTTGGCGAGGCGGTCGTGGAGGCGGCGGTTGCGAGCGGGCTGGCGATCATGGCTGTTGGTCCTTTCGTGATGTTCAGGCGAGCACGTCGACGAGCGCACCGCCGGCTGTCGCCGCCGGGCTGGCTGCGCCGTCTGACTCGGCGATCGGTTCGACGCTCTCGCCGTGTTCGCGGGATGTCGAGGATGCGGAGGCACCTTCAGAGCCTGCGTCTGCGCTTGCGCGGTCCTCGCCCTCGCGCCCTTCAGAGTGCCCGGTGCCGATGTCGAGCCGCAGCAGCGGCAGGCCGAGCGAGCTCAACGACTGGCGCAGCTCGGCGCGCCCCTCCGCGAGCGCCTGAGCGGCGGCGGGGGTCTGCGCGCTGACGCGTGCGAGCAACCCCTGGCTGGTCTGGCTGAGACGAATGCTGATCTCGCCGAGCTCTTCGGGTTGCAGCGCGATGCGCGCCTGCGTGACACCCTGGCGGACCGCGATCGCGATCGTGGCGCGGATCGAGTTGATCATCTCCTGCATGTGCACGCCGGTCGCGGAGACGTGGCCTGCGCCGGGCGCGGGCGCAGCCTCGAGTGACGGCGACGCCGCCAGCGCGGCGGAGAGCGGCGTCGTTTCGGACACCACCGGAGCTGCGCTGGCCTGTGTCGCCGCAGCGGAGCCAGCTGCGCCGGCGTCGCTGCCGACGGCGACAGCGCGGGCATCCGGGGCGGCTGAGCCGTTCGATCCATCCTGATCGCCGCCCGTGCTCGACTGGCCTGCGGCGTCGGCTTCTGCGCCGCTCGCAGACGCCGCATCGATCGCGAGGCCGCCGTCCGCGCGCGCCGAGCGCGACGCCTGCGCTCGGCCCTGATCGGGCTGCGCTCCGGCGAGACTCGGGGCGGCTGCGGTGCCCGCACCGGGCTGGTCGCCCGACCTATGAGCTTCGCCCGCCGCGGCGAGGTGGCCTGCGAGGGGCGCGGGCGCGCCTGCCGGGGTCGATGAGGCGCCGCCGGCCGTGGGCGCGGCCTGAGCTGACGCCGTCGCGGCCGCAGGCGCTTCGGTGACGGTTGCGGACGCGCCTGCCGGTGAGGATGTGCCAGCGGATGAGGACGTGGCCCCTGAGGAGGACGTTGCGCCGGCTGTAGGCGAGGCGTTGGACGGTGTCGAGGCGCCGGCTGCAGACGTCGCGCCGGCGGCGGAGGTGAGCGCGGGCGAGGACGCAGCGCTGGCACCCGCGTTCCCTTCGCCGAGCGCGCCCTGGGCCTGCTGCGCTGCTGCGCCCGATAGCACTGCCGCTGAAGGCTCCTCGCCGGCGGGTAGTTCGACTGCGGCAGCGCTCGACTCAGCGGCCGCGACGGGGGCGGAAGTGCTCGTTGCCGTCGTCGCGGCGGACGCGCCCGGGAGCGCGCTCGTGCCAGCGCCTGTCGCGCCGGTGCCCGTCGCCGGCCCGGTAGAGGCGGACGCGCCTGTCTCGCGCGAGGCGCTCGTCGTTTCTTCGCTCGACACGCCGGCGCTCGTGGCGCTCAAAGCCGAGGCGCTCGGCGCGATCGCGTCGCTCGTGACAGGCACCGTCGAGGCGGTCGCGTGCGCGATGCGAGCGCGCTGGGCGCGGTGGGCAACGGAGCTTTCCCTGCCGTTCACGTCAGCGCCTTGGTGTTGATGGCCTTCCGCTTTTGCGGTCCGGGCCGACTGGTCTGCGAGTGCGCTCTGGAAGAGCGTCCCGCCAGGTGGGTCAGGTGGCCCGGGTGGCGCGCCGCTCGGCGGCGGCGCCGTCGGGGCGGGCAGGACGAGCGGTGTCACTTCGACGGTCATACGAGGCCTCCGGTCGGGACCGTGCTCGGATGGGCCTGCCGGAAGGCTTCGGCGTTGGCGAGCACGTTGGCTACATAGCTTTGGGTTTCCGAGTAGGGCGGGATGCCTCCGTACTGCTCTACGGCTCCCGGCCCGGCGTTGTAGGCGGCGAGCGCGTCTTCGGTGTTGCCGCCGAACTTGCTCATCAGCTCACCGAGGTAGCGCGCTCCCCCTTCGATCGATTCGGCGGGGTTCTGCGTGTTGGCGACGCCGAGCGAGGCGGCGGTCCCCGGCATCAGCTGGGTCAGGCCCGACGCGCCGGCGCTGCTGGTCGCGCTCGGGTCAAAGCCGGACTCCTGCTCGATCAGGCCGTGCAGCACGGCTGGGTCGACGCCGTTGCGGACGGCCGCCTGTTCGATCAGAGATTCGTATTCGCTCGACTGGCCGCTCGCGGGAGTGCCGAGCGCTGCCTGGTAGGCGACCGGGGACGCGCCGGCGGCCGATGAGGCGCCTGCGAAGGCGGCGGGGCTGGCGGTGCCTGCGGCGTCAGCGCTCGTCGCGGCCTGCAGCGCGGAGGCGAAGTCGGCGTTGCCGGCCTGCGGATACGCGGCGCTCGTGGCGCCGCTTGACGAGAGGCCCCCAGCGGCGACCTGGTGGGCGGATTCGATCAGCGCCTGCAGCTGTTGCACGCGCTGCAGGGTCGCCATCTCGCCCGCGGGCATTCCGGCCCCGGCCGCGCTCAGTGCCTGCGTGCTCACGCTTGGCTCCGGGCGAAGCGAGTCGCTGCGATTTCATCGAGCGCGCCCTGCTCGCGGCGGGCGGCCTCGCGATCGTGTTCGCCGCGGTGTCGCTCCCTGAGACGATTGAGCATCTCGTGCTCGCTCGCGGCCGTCGCCAGCTCGGCGTCGCGCCTGCTCACGTCGGCCTCGTGCAGAGCGAGCTCACGCGCACTCAGGCGCCGTTGCGCCTCTACGCGCTCGAGGAACACCTGGCGCGCGAGCAGGTCGCTCGCGCTCGTCGCCTGGGGCTCGTCGCTGACGCTGCGCTGCTGCTCGCGTGCGTGCTCGAGGCGCTCATCGGCAGTCTGGAGGTCGGCGACGCTGCTCGTTCGCCGTGAGATCGCATCCGCGAGCTCACGCTGGGCGAGCTTCTCCTTGCGCTCGCGCACGGCGCGCACGCGCTCGAGACGGAAGCGAAACGCTGAACCGGGCACGGCCTGGTTATCGGACGGCGCGTTCGCTTCTTGAGTGCCGCTCGTCGGTCGCACTCACAAACCTCAGATACCCAGCCCGAGCGCGGGAATCGCCGGCTGCACGGAGGCGTCGTACGCGGCGGTGCGCGCGTACGTGTCGCCGCTGGTCTCGGGCGTGACCTCTTCAGCGTCCGGGATCTCCTCGCTGGCGCGCTCGAGATCACTCTCGAGCGACGCGCCGAGCTCGATCAGCTGGGCGTC
Organism: uncultured Solirubrobacteraceae bacterium; assembly: GCA_963759265.1. GTDB lineage: Bacteria > Actinomycetota > Thermoleophilia > Solirubrobacterales > Solirubrobacteraceae > Palsa-744. The sequence goes on along the minus strand of CAVWYR010000001.1, from coordinate 1,069,230 downwards.
GGTCTCGGCGGTGTCGCTGCGCTGATGCACCGGCTGGCGCAGGAAGCGCTCGATCCGCGAGCGATGCGCAAGGGCGGTGTCGAGGGCAGGGTCACTGCCCGACTGGTAGGCGCCGATCGCGACCAGGTCTTCCTTCTCGCGCAGCACCGCGAGCGCCGCGCGCAGCTGCTGGGCGGCGTGCTGGACCTGCGGCGGGGCGATCTCGCCGACGAGGCGCGAGACGCTCTGCAGGATGTCGATCGCGGGGTAGTGCCCGGCGTGCGCGAGCGAGCGCGTGAGCACGACGTGCCCGTCGAGGATCGATCGCACGGCGTCGGCGATCGGCTCGTTCATGTCGTCGCCGTCGACGAGCACCGTGTACAGGCCTGTGATCGACCCGGCGGTGCTCGTGCCGGCGCGCTCGAGCAGCCGTGGCAACAGCGCGAACACGCTGGGGGTGTAGCCGCGCGTGGCCGGTGGCTCGCCGATCGCCAGGCCGACCTCGCGTTGGGCCATCGCAAAGCGCGTGACGGAGTCCATCATCAGCATCACGTCGTGACCCTGGTCGCGGAAGTACTCGGCGATCGTCGTCGCGGTGAAGGCGGCCTTGATGCGCACGAGCGCGGGCTGGTCGGAGGTGGCGACGACGACGACCGAGCGCTCGAGCGCGTCGCCGAGGTCGCGCTCGATGAACTCGCGCACCTCGCGCCCGCGCTCTCCGACGAGCGCGATCACGTTGATCGAGGCGCTCGTCGAGCGCGCGATCATGCCGAGCAGCGAGGACTTGCCGACGCCCGAGCCCGAGAAGATGCCGAGCCGCTGGCCGAGCCCGCAGGGCACGAGACCGTCGAGCGCGCGCACGCCGAGCCCGACGCGCTCTCGAATGCGCGGCCTGGAGAGCGCGCTCGGGGGCACCGCGATCGTAGAGCGCGCGAGCGCGCGAGACACCGTCTGCCCGTCCTGGGGAATGCCCAGCCCGTCGAGGACCCGCCCGAGCAGGCCGTCGCCGACGGCGATGCGAAACGGCGCGCCGCTGGCCAGCACGCGCGTGCCGGGACCGATCCCGTGCAGCTCGCCGAGCGGCATCAAAAGCGTGCGCCCGTCCCTGAAGCCGACGACCTCGGCCGACACCGCGGCGCGGTTGCGATCGGTGCCGACGAGGCAGACCTCGCCGACCTCGGCCTGCAGGCCGGTCGCCTCGATGATCAGGCCGATCAGGTTGCTGACGAAGCCGTGACGCCGCGCTAGGTCGGCCTCGATCAGCGCCTGCCCGGCACCCCCGAGCCGCGCCCCCAGCGGCGGGAGATCGAGCGCTACGGCCTGAGCCTGGCTCACGCGCCTGCCTCGCCCGGCTGCAGGGAGGCATCGGCGACCTCGCGCGCGCGCTCCAGCTGGGTGTGCACGCTCGCGTCGACCTCTCCCTCGAGCGTGCGCACGATCGCGCTGCCGCGAGCCACGCGCTCGTCGGATTGCAGGTCGCACAGCTCAACGCCGCTGCCCTGGGCGGTCAGCTCGCCGATCGCCTCCCTGACGAGCTCGAGATCGGCGGGGTTGACGATGACGGTGATCCGCCGCCGATCGGTGATGCGACGCAGCGCGCCCTGCACGACCTCGATCACGAGCTCGGGGCGCGCCTGGAAGGCGCCCGCGAGGATCTTGCCGGCGAGCGCGAGCGCCAGCTCGATGGCGTCGCCTTCGACCGACTCGACGACCTCCAGCCGCAGTGCGTCGATCGCCTTCACGGCCTCGCCGAGCGCACCGGAGCTCGAGAGGATCTCGGCGGTGCCCTGCTCGTGCCCGGCCGCGCGACCCTCCTGGAAGCCCTCGGCGCGCGCGAGCTCCCGGATGCTCTCGGCTTCCGCGCGAGCGCGCGCGAGCATCCGCTCGCCGGCGTCACGCGGCGGGGACTCCGAGGGCTCGAGCTGCTCGAAGGCGTAACTGGTGGCCAGCTCAGACAACGGCTTCGCTCTCGTCCTCGCTGTCGCTGGCGATCACGATCGTGCCGGCCTCCTCGAGCTGGCGCACGACCGCGACGATGCGGCTCTGAGCCGCGTCGATGTCGCGTTTGCGCTGCGGCGGCTGCAGCTCCATCTCTTCCTTGATCATCTCTGCGCCGCGCTCTGACATGTTCGTGAGCACGACCTCCTTGACGTTGTCCGGCGCTCCGCGCAATGCGAGCACGAGATCCTTCTGGTCGGCCTCGCGCAGCACCTGCTGGACGGCGCGCTCTTCGAGCTTGACGATGTCCTCGAACACGAACAGCATGCTGCGCACCTCCTCGGCGAGGTCCTTGTCTTCGTCGGCGAGCTTCTCGAGCACGTTGCGCTCGGTGGTGCGATCGGAGTGGTTGAGGATCTCAGCCAGCGTCTTCGTGCCCCCGGCCGCGGAGTACTCGCGCTCGGCGACCGCGGTCAGCTTGTGGCGTATGACCTCCTCGACCTGCTCGACGACCTGGGCGCTGGTCTCGCCCATGCGCGCGATCCGCAGGGCGATGTCGGGCTGCTGGCGCTCGGGCAGGCGCGCGAGCACCTGCGCCGCGAGCGTCGTGTGCAGGCTGGCGAGGATCAGCGCGATCGTCTGCGGCGACTCGCTGCGCAGCAGCGCGGCCGTACGCTCGGGCGGGATCCGCTGCAGAAATTCGAACGGCGGCGTCTCGGTGCGGGCCGACAGGCGTCCGAGCACTTCGGCCGCGCGCTCGGGTCCGAGCGCGCGCTCGATCACCCCGCGCGCGTAGTCCAGTCCGCCGGCGACGCCGAGTTCGCCCGCACTCGTCAGCGCGGCGAGCTCGTTGAAGATCGAGTCGGTCGTCTCTGCGCCGACCGAGCTGAGGCTCGCCATCTCCATCGAGAGGCTCTCGATCTCTTCTTCGCCCAGTCGCTGCAGGACCTTGGCGGCGCGCTCGGAGCCGAGCGCCGCCATCAGCACCGCCGCCTTGCGCGCGCCGGATACGGTGGCGACGGTCGCGGGCAGGTTCTCGCTCGAGGCGGCCGACAGCGCCGGGACGGTGTCCGTTGGAGACTCGCCGGCCATCCAGGCCTAGCCCTCCTGCATCCAGCTGCGCAGCTGCTGGGCGACGCGATCGGGGTTGCTGTCCACGAGCTGCTCAACCTGCTCGCGGATGCTCTCGCCCCTGCCGTTGGCCTGATGGCTGGCGCTGCCGCCCCCGTTCGCAGGCGCCACGGCGGCCAGGGCGGGTGCCGACCGCGTCGAGGTCTCGCGTTCGAGCTCGGACAGGCGCATCGGCGCCTCGAGCTCGCGCAGCCACACGGGCTCCTCGATCGGGCCCTTCTCGCGCTTGCGTATCGAGCGCGTGGTCAAGAACAGGAAGATGATCGCGGCGAGCCCTAGCAGCACGTACTTGGCGTCGGCGAGCGGGCTCGCAGCAGGCGAGGAGCTGCTCGCCTTGGCGAACGCGACCTGGCCGATCGAGATCGTGTCACCGCGCTTGGTCTGGATGCCCGCGGCGTTGGTGACGGCTTCGCGGATTGCGGGCAGCGCCGAGGCGGGCACGGATTTGTCGAGCAGCACCGAGACGTGCTGGCTTTCGACCGTGCCGGGCGCGATCGTCGAGTGCGTGACGGTCTTTGAGACGCCGAGCGAGGAGCTCGTCGTTTCGTGTTTGTAGCTGGACTTGCCGCTGGTACCGGTCGCGGCTGCCGTGAGGTTCGCCGTGCCCGTCGCGCCGCCCGCGCCGGTGCCGTTGCCGCTCAGCGTTTCGACCGTCTTCGACTGCGAGGTGGGCGTCCCCGCCTTGCCGTATTCCAGCGATTCCTTGGTCGTCTGGTTGACGTTCATGTTGGCGTAGACGAGCACCTGCGCCTTTTCCGCGCCGAGCGTCCGTGCGAGCATCGCGTCGAGGCTCGCCTCCATGCTCTGGTCGTAGCGCTGCTCGGCTTCCTGGACTTCGCCGCCCGAGCCGCCCGCGGCGCCGCCGGCCTGGGGCCACAGCAGTTCGCCCGAGGCGCCGGTGATCGTGACCTTGCCCAGCGCCAGCCCGGGGACGCTCGAGGCCACCAGCTGCGCGATGCCCCGCACCGAGGCCTGATCGAGCGCGGTCGTCCCGGACAGCAGCACCGCGGCCGAGGAGGCGCTCTGGCTTTCGCCGAAGATCTGGCTCTGGGAGCTGGGCAGCACGAGCTCGACCTGGGCGCCGGACACCCCCTGGATGCTGTCGATCGTTTCGTCGAGCTGCCCCTGCAGGGCGCGCTGGTAGGTGACCTGCTGCTGGAAGTTGCTTTCGCCGAGGTTCTGCTTTTCGAACAGCTGCTTGAAGCCGGGCTGGTTGTTGCCGAGCAGGTTCGCGCCGGCGAGCGCGACGCGCGCCTTGGAGGACTCGTTGGCCTGGACGGCGATCGCCGTGCCGTTGCTCTGCAGCTGGTAGCTGATGCCCTGCGCGCTGAGCGCGCTCGTCATCTTGTCGGTTTCCGACGCCTGCACGCCGCTGACGATCGTCGTGTAGCTCGGCTGGGAGACCGTGTGCACGAACAGGTACATGAACAGGATCGCGACGACGGCCGAGCCGCCGGCGATGAGCCATCCGCGCGGGGTGAGCCTGGAGGCGAGCTGGGCGGCGTTGGGCATCACTTAGACCTGCGTGTTGAAGATGCTCTGGGTGGCTTCGGTGGCCTTCGTGCGCAGCTGCGCTGCGAGTTCCATCGCCATCTGCGCGTCCTCGACCGTTACGACCGCCGTCTCGGGGTCGCTGACCGTGCCCGTCGCGAGCGCCTGCGATGCGCTGGACGCGCTGTCCTGCGTCTTCTCGAGGGAGGAGATCGCTTCCGTGAGCTCACCGCCGAAGCTGCCGCCCGCGCCCGCGCCGGGTTGGCCGCCCTGCGACAGCCCTTCGACGGCGCCCAACGACAGTCCGCCACCGACTCCGCCGACCGGCGGGATGATCATTTGAGCAATCCGAGCGTCGCCGTGAACATCGACTTGGCGGTCTGCATCGCGGTCACATCCGACTGATATGACTGCGACTCGGAGATCAGGTCGGTCATTTCGGTGACCGTGCTGATGTTCGGCATCTTCACGTAGCCCTGGGCGTTGGCTTCGGGGCTGCCAGGGTCATACACCTGCTGGTCGGGGGTGGCGTCGCTGACGATGCCCGTCACCTGCACGCCTCCGGGCGCGGGTGTGCTCCCGCTCTGGCGGATCGCGCTGGTGAGCGCGCCGCCGAAGTCGCTCGAGCCGGCCTGGGCGAGCTCGACCTCCTGGCGCTGGTAGGGCTGCCCGTTGGCCGCCTTGGTGGTGTTCGCGTTGGCGAGGTTCTCGGCGGTCACGTCCATGCGGACGCGCTCGGCGGTGAGGCCGCTGCCCGCGATTCCGATCGCTTCGAACAGTCCCATCAGGCGCCTGGCGCGCCCATCGCGGAGCGCATGATGTCGTTGCGGGCACCCATCACCTGCGTGAGGGCTTGGTAGTCGAGGCCGTTTTCGGCGAGCTTCGCGGATTCCTGGTCGACGCTGATACCCGTTCCGTTCGGTCCCGCTTCAACTGGCTTGGTTTCGGTCTGGAACTGCACTTCGGTCGGCGAAGCCCCGCCGTTTACCGCGCTCTGCAGGGCGGACTCGAAGCTGACTTCCTGAGGCGCATAGCCGGGGGTGTCGGCGTTGGCGATGTTGTTGGTCAGCGCAGTTTGGCGCTGCCAGGAGCCACGCGCCGCCGCCTCCAGCAGTTGCTGGGTCGAATCGATGAGAGCCATTTGAAGGGGTGGTCCTTTCCGCCCTCCCTGGGCTGAAACCGACGCTCTCCATGAGGTCGCGTGCTTCCCGGCCATCGAGGGGCCGCCGCCCCCGTGATCGGCCGGTCCACGCCGATCTTTAGGGCTTTATCCCGCTTTGGCCGAGCTGCCGGGCGGCGTCGCGCTCGAGCGCATCGCCCCGTGTGGGCGCTAGCCCACGCGTCCACGGCGCGAGCGTCTGCTCACGCGAGCACGCGCGCCGGCCGACGCTCCACGCTAGAGATTTCAAGCCAGCCATCGGCGGGGGCCATGCAGATGTCGAAGCCAGGATTCGCAGACCACAGCAGACGCGCGCTGATCGTTTTCGCAGCGCTCAGCGCAGCAGTGTCCGCGCTCGCACTCAGCCCGGCGGCGTCTGCCCGGCTGACGAGCTCGACCTACCGCGCCGAGAACGTGTGCGCGACCCCGCCCCAGGGCTCCGCCGGCTGTCTTGGAGTCAGGCTCGTCGCGCGATCGCTGAGCGCTCCGGACCTCGTGGCCGCCGCGACCAGGGAAGCCGACGAAGCCGCACAGGGTGTCAAGCCCGCGGTTCAGAACAAGACGCCCAACCCGGAAGGCCTCACGCCGGCGAAGCTGCACGCCGCGTACTCGCTGCCGAGCGAAACCGTCGCCGCCTCGACACAGACGGTCGCCGTCGTCGACGCCTTCAACGACCCCAGCGCGGAAGCCGATCTCGGCGTGTATGACAAGCAGTTCGGCCTGCCCGCGTGCACGACCGCGAACGGCTGCTTTCACAAGATCGACCAGGAAGGGCACGCGACCCCGCTGCCGGCCACCGAAGGCGGTTGGGCGACGGAGATATCACTCGACGTGCAGATGGCGCACGCGATCTGCCAGACCTGCCACGTCCTGCTCGTCGAGGCCAACAGCGAATCGTTCAGCGACCTCGGCGCAGCCGTCGAAGCGGCCGTGAAAGCCGGCGCGACCGAGGTCAGCAACTCCTACGGCGGGCCCGAGAAATCCGGCTATTCGGCCTACAACGCCCCCTACGAGCACCCGGGCCTGGTGATCACCGCGTCCGCCGGCGACTGCGGCTACTTCAACGAGTCGTGCAGCGAGCCGAACGCCGCGAACTTCCCGGCCAGCTCACCCGACGTCGTCGCCGTCGGCGGGACCACCCTCAGCGAAGAAGCAGGAACGTGGAGCAGCACCGTCTGGGCAGGCGGCGGCAGCGGCTGCAGCGACGCCTTCACGGCTCCCGCGTGGCAGAGCCATCTCTCGAACTTCTCAGAAACGGCGTGCGACGACGGTCGCTCGGTCGCCGACGTTGCGGCGGTCGGCAACCCCTACACGGGTGTCGATGTGTACGACAGCACGCAGTCGCCCGCGCGCTACCCGACGGGCTGGGGCGTGTGGGGAGGAACCTCGGTCGCCTCGCCGGTCGTCGCGGCCGAGTTCGGCCTCGCGGGCGGCGCCCGCGGCGTCGAATACCCGGCAAAGACGCTCTACTCCCACCTCGGCAACAGCGAAGCTCTGTACGACGTCGTCTCGGGCAGCAACGGCAGCTGCAGCGAAGCGACAGCGTGCAGGGCAGCCGTCGGCTATGACGGGCCGACAGGCGTCGGCAGCCCGATCGGCCTGGGCGCGTTCACGCCGACGGGCAGTCCTGTGAACGAAGAGCTGCCGAGCATCACGGGCACGGCCGATCAGGACGGGACTTTGACGGTCGCTCACGGCCGATGGAGCAACAGCCCGAGCTCCTACAGCGAGCAGTGGCAGGTTTGCAACTCCGCGGGCTCGAGCTGCACGGCGATCGCCGGCGCGACCGGATCTACTTACACAATCGCCGCGAGCTACCTGGGCTCGACGATTCGCGTTCTCGAGAGCGCGAGCAACGCGTCGGGGAGCGGCGCTCCGGCGCTTTCGGCTAAGACCGCTGCCGTCGCCGCGAACCCACCGACGATCACGAGCTTCACGCCGAGCTCTGGGATCACCGGCAGCGAGGTCACGATCACCGGCACCGCGTTGAACGCGGCCAGCGCTGTGCGCTTCGACGGCACCGCCGCGAGTGCCTTCACGGTCAAGTCGCCGACACAGATCGAAGCGACGGTCGGAAACGGCACGCTCGCGGGCGACATCGTCGTGAGCACCCCGGCCGCGAGCGCGACGAGCAAAGCGGAGTTCAAACCGACGCTGTCCGTGTCGAGCCTCAGCCCCGCGTCAGGGGCGCCGGGGAAGGTCGTGACGATCGGCGGCCTCGGCTTCAACAGCGGCTCGAGCGTCAGCTTCAACGGCGTGGCCGCTGCGAGCGTGACGTTCGTCTCAGCGACGAAGCTGACGGCGACCGTACCCTCGGGCGCGAGCAAAGGCACGATCACCGTGACGAACAGCTCGACTCCGAGCGGTACGGTCACGAGCGCGAAGAGCTTCAACGTCACGTAGCACTACGCGCTGCGATCAAGACGCGGGCGGCGGCGAAGCTGACCGGCGTAGCCATCGGCGGTGCGCCTGGCGCGCGTGGTGTTCGCGACCTCGGCCGCCAGCGTCTCGCGCAGGCGGATCAGCTCGACGTGCGTGCGCTCGTGGATCAGCCGCGCCCGGTGCAGCATCTGCGCGACGGCGATCGGCGGCTGTGGCGGCAGATCGGCGATCAGCTCATCCCAGCGCGCGCCCAGCGCCACCAGACGCTCGATCTCGCCATTGCCGGCGAGCTCGAGTTCGAGCTCCGCGTGCTCGTGGATCGCCTCGTAGCGGCGCAGCGAAGCAGCGGCGCCGGGCTCGGGCTCGGCGTCGCTCACGCGCTCTGGATCTCCGCGTCGCCGTCCACCTCGGCCGCGACCTGACTCCAAGCGTCGCGCAGGTCGCTGAGCAGCTCGCCCACCTCTTCGACCTGGTCTGCGTCCTGGCTCATGCGCGCGGCGTTCAGGTGCGACAGGCAGAAGAGATAGATCGCGTGCAGCCTCTGGGAGACCTCGCCCTGCCCGAAGTCGAGCGTGCCGTCGAGGTGGCTGATGATGCGTTCGCCACGACGCAGCGCCTTGTGCGCGCGCTCGACCTCGCCGTCGCGCATCGCGTTGGCCGCCTGGCGCAGGAAGCGGCGGGCGCCGTCGTAGAGGAGCACAACGCGCTCCGCCGGTGTGGCCGCGAGGACCGTGCCCCTGCGGTAGGCGGCGTGCGACGCGGTGACGTTGCTCATCTCACTTCCCTTGATCGGCGCGCGCGGCAAAAGGCTTGAGGGCGCGCACGCTGCGACTCCGCTGGCTCACTAAATGCCCTGCTTGTTGAGCGATTCCTCTTGGCTCGTCAACCAGTCGCCCTGCGCGGTGTTCCTGGAGATCACGGCTTCGAGCTGCGCGTAGGTGGCCTGCAGCGCCCGTTCGCGCTGGGCGAGCATTTCGTTCATCGTGGCGATCTGAGAAGTCAGCTGGGTGATCTGCGAGCCGTCGCCGGTGACCCTGGCTTCGATCGTTCCCCCCGGCCCGCCCGCGGCGTCGACCATCCCCTGCAGTCCCTGCGACCACTGCTGCAGCATCGTCTCGACGCCGGCGGGGTTCGACTTGACCGCTTCTGTGAGCTTTTCCGGGTCGAGCGTCAGCAGGCCTTCGAGCGAGGCTTGCGAGGAGGTCCCGCTGCCGCTCGGCGCGCCGGTGCTGATGCCGATGTCGAATGGGCTCGACATGCCCGCTTCGAGCCCTGCAGCCGGTTCGTACATGGTGTCGCGCATCCCGTCGAGCAGGTCCGTGAGTTCGACGTCGCCGAACAGGATCCCCGTCGAGTATTCGCCGGTGCTCTGGACCTTCGCCGGGGGCTTGGTCTGGATCTGCGTCTGGATCGCTTCGACGGTCAGGTTGTAGAGCCGTACAAACGATTGCACCTGGGCTTCGACCGCGCTCGCGTTGGGCCCCGGCGGCTGCACGTCGATCGTGACCGGGCCCGTCGGCGTGAGGCCGCTCAGCGTCAGCGTCACCCCGGCGATCGCGTCGGTGACGGTGTTCGAGCTCGAGCTCCCGGGAACGCCGTCGACGGTGAATTCGGCGTCCTTGCCCGGCCTTTCGGTCCCCGGCCGTTCGACGAGCGTCGTCCCCGGGTCGCTGACTTTGATGAATTCGCTTCCCGTGTTGCCGGTCGCGCGACTGGACAGAACCACGCTGCCGTTTTCAAGCGCCGCCGCGTAGACGCTGGCACTGCTGTCGGTATCGATCTTGCTCGCGAATTCCTCGGCGCTCTCGCCGGCCTTGACCGTGAATTTTTCGCCTTCGATCGTGATCGTTTCTTCTTTGGTCGGGCTGGTGAACGTAAACGTTCGCTGCGCGGAGCTCGCGAGCTTCGTGACTTCCACCTCGTAACCGCCCACGCCGGCGCCGCCGCTCGTCGCCGCGCTGACGCGCCCCGGTTCGCTCGAGCTGACGCTCTGGGCGCTTTCGAACAGCGAGGGCAGGCTGAATTCAGACACGACGCTCGCGAGCTGCTGGAGGTCGGACTGCACGCCCTGCAACTGGCTCTGCTCCGCGTGCAGCTTGGCCCCCTCGTCGCTGAGGTGCGTGACGGGCTCGCGTTCCGCCGCCATCAACGCGGCGATGATCTTGGTCGTTTCGAGCCCCGAGGCCAGCCCCGAGATCGTTATCGGGGCGCCGGTTGCGGCATTGACTCCAAGCGATGAGGCGGACATCGAACGGCCCTACGCCAGCGCTTGTCCGGCCGCGAGCTCGAACGCTTCGACGGTGGACAGGCTCCTGAGGAGATTGCCCTCGTGATCGTGCAGCTCGATCCTGGTCGGTCCTCCCGACGCATCCGCCAGGAAGCGCAGGTGATGTCCCCTCTCGCGCATCCGCGCGTGGATGCGGCCAGCGCCGGCGATCTGAGCCAGCACCTCCAGCGGCGGGCCGCCCCTGCGTGCTGCGACGGGGAGCGGGATCTGCTCTTCCGCCATCCCCGATACGAAGGCGGCGATGTCCTCGGTGGTGCTTGTTGCAGACGACTCGTCTTGCGACGTAGCCGAATAGTCCTCAATAGGCAGGATAGGCGAGCTCATATGGCGTTTTCTCCCTGAAAACGTAGTTACGCGGTCCAATCCATGGGCCGCCTCGCGCGTGCATTCACTGTCTTCATCGACGTCCTTCGTGGAAACTTGAAGAATCTGCTTCGGCTGAGACATGGCTTGCTCCATTCGCACGCGTTTACGTTCGCTACGCGGCCGCCACCTGCGAAAGCAGGAGCGCGGCGGCCTCGTTGTCGGGATCGTGGGAGAGGGCGGCGGCGGCGAAGTCGCCCACCTCGCGCGACATGCCCGTGGCCGCCGCGACGCGCGCGAGCCCAAGCAGCGCCCTCGTGTCGGGCGCCTGGCGGCAGACCGCCATCCACTCTTCGGCCGCCGAGGCGACGAAGCCGCGGCGCATGTACATCTCAGCGCGCAACTCATGGCGCTCGCGCAGATCGACCGCACAACGATCGAGCAGGCCGAGGAGTGCTTCGAAGGGCTCGAAATCGTGAACGCGCAGCAGCGCTTCGAGCATCACCGTCAGCAGCGGCACTGCCGCGGCGTCGAGCTCGATGTCGGTGTGCCCACGGCTGATCAGCTGCTGCCACGCGCTGAACAGCTCGAGCTCCTCCTGCGCCATGCCCGCGGCGCGGGCTCGCGCCAGCGCCCCCGCGATCGCGGCATCGGCCTGGCCGGCAGCGGTGCCTGCTGTGGCGGTGGCGTCCGCCGCGTCGGCGGCGCCCCTCGCGTCGGCGTCGGCGGCAGCGATGCGTGCGAACAGCTCGCTCCTGCAGGCGAGGAGGGCGAGCGGGTCCTCGCTCGAGAGCGTGCCCGCCTCCGCGGCTGCCTCGAGATACCGTCGCTGTGCCAAGAGCGCCTCGGCGAGCGCCACGCGCGCCCTGCCGGAGTGCGGCTGGCGCTCGAGCACCGCCCTGAACTGGAGCTCGCCCGCGCTCGTCGCGCCGCCCTCATACAGCGCCGTGCCGAGCAGGAAGCGAGCGGCCGGTCCGGGATCGGGCGTGTGGCGTTCGAGCTCGTCGACGACCGCATCCGCCTCGATGCCGCTCGCGAGCAGCGCGCTCGCGTACGGGAGCACCGAGCCGACGAAGCCGGGATACCCGCGCAGGCAGCGCTCGAGCTGCTCGATCGCGCCTGCGATATCCCCTTCGGCGCGTCTGAGCTCGGCGAGATGGAGCATCGGAAGATAGGTGCCCACGCCGACGGTCGCCGTATAGCGGGGCGGCGGCTCGCCCATCTCGATGCAGCGCTCGCACAGCTCGATCGCGAGCGCGCGCCGATCGAGCGCGATCGCGGCGCGCGCCTGCTCGAGCAGCAGGTCGGTGAAGCCGGGAAAGCGATCGAGCCCTTCTTCGGCGAGCGCGAGCGCGTCGAGGGGGCGATCGCAGGCGCTCAGGGCCTTCACGAGACGGCTGCAGAGCGCCGGCGCGAAAGGGTGGCTGTCGCGATCAGGGAGCCCCTCCAGCATCTGCCACGAGCGCTCGAGTTCGACCAGCGCGCCGGCGCTGTCGCCGGCGGCCGCGTACTCGCAGCCGAGGTTGTAATGCAGGAAAGGCGTCGCCTTGCTCTCCTCGAGCTGCAGACGCAGCAGCTCGATATTGCGAGCGGACTTCCCGCGGGCGTCGCGCACGCCGCCGAGGTAGCCGTAGTGCTCGACGCGGATGTTCGTCGCCTCGATGCGCTCGGGCAGGTACGCCGGGAGCCTGTGCGCGATCTGCTCGTGCAGGCGCCCCTCGAAGCGGTACTCCGGCCGGTTGCGAAACACGCGCAGGGCGTTGTGCGCGACGGCGGCGCCTTCGTCGGCGTCGCCGGTGTAGTTCGTCTCCGCGAGGTAGAACGCCTCGCGCCAGGTACGCCCCGTCAGCGAGCGCAGCAGGTGCGCGTCCTCGGCGACGAGAACCTCATCGGCGTCGAGGTACATGACCCAGTCGCCATCCGCGGCGTCGAAGGACACGTTGCGCGCCTGCGCGAAGGATCCGCTCCACTCCTGCTCGATCACGCGCGCGCCGAAGGATCGCGCGAGCGCGATCGTGTCGTCGCTCGAGCCGGTGTCGACGATCACGATCTCATCGACCGCCGCGGCGACGGCGGCAAGGCAGCGCGGGAGCATCTCCTGCTCGTCGCGCACGATCATGCAGAGGCTCAGCCGCAGGCCCGCGGCCGGTCGCGCCAGCGCGGCGATCTCCAGCGCCCGGCGCGCGAGCTCGGCGAGTGTCCCATCCGGCGCAGCCGCTCGGGCGAAGCCGGGCGCGCGACGACGACGCTCGGCAAGCTCGCGGACGTGGCCGTCGAGGCCCTCGAGGTGAGCGTCCAGGCGTGCGCTGGCGTCGAACATCGCTTCGGCCGCGTCGAACATGTACAGCTCGCTCAGGGCGATGCCGGCGTAGTCGAGCAGCCGCGGCTCGCTGGGCTCGCCTGCGAGCAACTCCAGGGCACCCGCGGCGAGCGCCGCGAGCACCAGCGGGCGGCGTGCGGGCGGAGCGCTCGCGCTCGCCGCGAGGCCCTGCTCGATGACGCCGGCGCCGGCCCAGTAGCGGCGGTGGGGATCCTCGATCGTCTCGATCGACTCGAGCAGGCGGGCGTAGCCGCCGACGTCAGCGGCCGCAAGCTGCCGCTGCGCGCGCAGCGGCAGCTCGGTTACCGCTACGGCGCTTTCCTTGAGATCGGGCCCTGGGGAGCGACGTGCCATTTCCTGGCCCGGGTGATCGACCACGATCGGCAATCTCTGAGCGCCGCGGGGCGCGGGCCCGCGCGGGCCCGCGCCGACGCGCAAAACCCCGCTCGCCTGCTCGCGCGCCCGCGTAGGGATGGGGTCAGCGCGAGCGGAGCAGGGGATGGCGCAGCGAGCGCGAATCTACTGCCGGTCAGAGCGCCTCAGGCGCGGCAAGGTGCCATCGCAGGCGACCGGTCCCCTCCGCAGCTCCCTCGATAACAGAGCATGAGAATGGAAATAATCGGAAAGCGCGCAGCGCGAACGCCGGCGGCAGAGGTGCTCGCGACCTGGCAGGAGTATCGGGACAGCGGGGATCGCGAGCTGCGCGACCGCTTGATCTTCATGTTCACGCCGATGGTTCGCTACATCGTCTACCGCAAGGTGCGCGAGGTGCCCGCTCAGTGCGAGGTCGAGGACTTCCTGTCGTGCGGGCTGGAGGCCCTGATCCATTCGATCGAGCGCTATGACCCCGCCAAGGGCGCAACGCTCGAGCAGTACGCGTGGACGCGCGTACACGGCGCCGTGCTCGACGAGCTGCGCCGCCACGACTGGGCTCCTCGCTCGCTGCGACGCGACGAGCGCGCGATCAACAGCGCACGCGAGAGCTTCCTCTCGATCCACGAACGCCAGCCCAGCCGCGATGAGCTCGCAGAGCGCGTCGGGATGACGCCGAGCGAGCTGCGCAGACGCCTCGACCAGGTCGCGCTCGCGGAGATCGGCTCGCTCAACCGGATCGTGCGCTCCGACGAGAGCACGACCATCGAGCGCATCGACACGCTCGAGAGCTCCGACGAGGAATGCGACCCGACCGCGCAGGCCGAGCGCCACGAAGCCAAGCAGCGATTCCGCAAGGCGTTCGCCCGGCTGTCCAAGCAGGAGCGCGAAGTGGCCGTGCTGCTGTACGTGGAGGACTGGACCCTGCGCGACATCGGCGAGCGCCTCGGCGTGTCCGAGAGCCGCATCTCCCAGATCCACACGCAGCTGCGCCGCCGCCTCTACGAACAGCTCTCAGGCGAGCTGCCGCTGTTCAGCGCCGTCGGCTGAGCCTACTCAAGATTCCCCGGCCGCGGTCGAACACCCGAAGGAGATGGATCTCGGTCTCTACATCGCCGCATCCGGGATGGTCGCCGAGCAGGTCCGCCAGGACCAGCTCGCGAACGACCTCGCCAACGCCTCGACGCCGGGCTTCAAGCCCGACGAATCGCACGCAGCACAGCTTCGGCGACATGTTGATGGCCAACACCGAGGGTGGGGCGCCAGTCGGCTCGGTCGACGAGGGCGTCGCGCTCGGCAAGACCTACACGAACATGACGCCCGGCACGCTCGCAGGAAACCGGCGAACCACTGGACTTCGCGATCGAGGGAAGCGGCTTCTTCGCGATCAAGACGGCCCAGGGCGTGCGTTACACGCGCGACGGACAGTTCACGACCTCCGCCCGGGGTGTGCTCACCGACGCCGGCGGCGATCCCGTGCTGAGCGCCAGGGGAGCGGCGATCAAAGTCGAGCGCGGACGGCACGGTGCCGGTAAGCGCGCTCGGCGTATTTGAAGTGCCCGGTGCCCTCAAGCAGGGAGAAAACCTGTTCAGCGGCAAGGCCGCGGGCAAGCCCAGCGGCACCGTGCGCCAAGGCTCGCTCGAGGGCTCGGGCGTCGACGCCGCCAAGATCATGGTCGAAATGATCACCTCGCTGCGCAGCTTCCAATCCGGCCAGCAGGCGGTCCAGGCGATCGGTGAGACGCTGCAAGAGGCCGCCTCGCAGGTCGGCTCGGTCAACACCTCCAGCTGACGCGCAGCGCTCAAGTCCCCGCGCCGGCGGCCGATCACTGGGAGGAAGAACCAGCTCGGCTGGACCGCCCACGCGGAAAGCCCTGCTCACCAACGACCACGATCACAGGACGGGCTGATGCTCGAAGGTCTCTTTTCCGCAGCAGCAGGCATGGCAGCACAGCAGGAACAGCTCAACGCGATCAGCAACGACCTCGCGAACGTCTCTACGAGCGGCTACAAGTCCGAGCGCGTCGCCTTCAGCGATCTGCTCTACAACCCGGTCAACATCGCTGGGACCGTCAGCACCGACGGCGCCGGCGCGAGCGCGAAGGTGATCGGACGCAGCGAAGGTCAGGGCTCGATCACCGAAACGGGTGACCCGCTCGACCTGGCGATCGAAGGCGCGGGCTACTTCGAGGTCACCCGCGCGAACGGGCAGAAGGCGCTCACGCGCAACGGCAACCTCGGCGTCGACGCGAGCGGAACGCTCGTCAACTCCGAAGGCAACCGCTTGGCACCGCCGATCAAGCTCCCCAAGGGCGTCTCGCCCAGCGAAGTCAGCATCTCCCCCGACGGCATCGTCGCCGCGGGCAAGGTCAAGCTCGGGCAGATCAAGCTCGTGACGGTGACCTCCCCCGAACACCTGCTGGCCGATGGCAGCGGCGAGCTGACGACGACGAGCGCCAGCGGCACGCCCCACCCGGCGACCGGGCGCATCCACCAAGGTGCGTTGGAGGCCTCGAACGTCAACATCGCGAGCGAGATGGCGCTGATGGTGAGCACCCAGCGCGCCTACCAGATGAACAGCACCGCGATCCAGACCGAGAGCCAGATGATGTCGATCGCCAACCAGCTGCGAGCGCCCTCATGAGCCTCCCCGGGGCCGGCGCGCCCACCGGGCTGCCGGTGGTCAACCAGGCGCTCGAGCCCAAGTGGGTGCGCGACGGCTCGGCCGCAACGCAGAAGGCCTACGAGAGCGCTCTCTCCTTCGAACAGACGCTCGTCGAACAGCTCTCGCAATCACTCGCCAAGACGAGCGGCCTCGGCGGCGAATCCTCTCAGGAAGGGGAATCGGGCGCCGAACCAGGCGGCGCCTCGGGCGCGAACGCAAGCGAGCTGTCCTCGCTGCTGCCCCAGGCGCTCTCCAGCAGCGTGATGAGCGCCGGCGGCCTCGGCCTGGCGGCACAGATGACGCGCGAGCTCGAAGGCGTGCACGGCGCGCCGCGGATGCGGAGCTCCGGAGGCACCGGCTCGTGAGCGCCACAGCCCTCGCCACGCAGGCCGGCGCCCAGCAGGATCGCGCGCTTGGCACGGACGTGCTCAACCACCTAGACGCGCAGATCGCCTCGGCGCGGAGCCTGCTCGAGGTCGTGCTCGAGCAGGGAGCCGCAATCCGCGCGCGCGATGTCCACACGGTCGTTCGCCTCGCGGGGATCCTGCGCGGGGAGATGGGCCGTCGCCAGCTACTGGAGGAGGAGCGCGCCCGCCTCTTGGCACGAAGCGGACAGCGCCTGGGGATGCCCGCCCAGGCGGTCACGCTCGCCCTGCTGAGCACGCTGATGGACCGCGCCGGCGCCGAGCGCGCGAACGTCCGCAGCGCCGAGCTGAGAGGCCTGCTCCATGAGACCCAGCGCGAGCACGCGTGCAACCGCGCGCTGATGCAGATCGAACTGGGCTTCCTCGACCACCTGATGGGGATGCTCTCGCTCGACGGCGTCAACGGCTACGACACCAACGGCTCCTCCAAGTCCATCACGCGGGCGCGTCCCCACGGCGCGCTGCACGTACTCGACCTACAGGCCTAGCGCGATGACGATCCCCACGCTGCAAGGACTCCAGACGGCGCTCAGCGGCCTGATCGCAGAGCAGACAGCGCTCGACACGACCGGCAACAACATCGCCAACGCGAACACCGAAGGCTACTCGCGCGAGACGGCCCTGCTCGAACCGAACCCGCCGCTGACGATTCCCTCGATCTCGGCTCAGACGGGCGAGGGCGCGCAACTCGGCACCGGCGTGAGCGTGCTGACGATCTCGCGCATCCGCAACGACTACCTCGACGCGCAATACCGCACGCAGAGCAGCGCGCTCAGCGCCGCAACGACGCAGGCCGAAGTGCTCGAACAGGCCCAGGCGGCGTTCAACGAACCGTCGTCCGCCGGGATCGCGAGCCAGCTCTCGAACTTCTGGAACGCGTGGAACGACCTCGCCAACTCGCCGACCGAAGTAGCCACCAAAGAAGCGGTCGTCGAAGCGGGCAAACAGCTGGCCACCGCCTTCAACGAGCTGAGCTCGCAGCTCTCGACGCTCGCGACGCAGGCGAACGCGCAGTACGAATCGCTGACCGGGCCCGGAGGGGAAGTCGAAGACTACGCCAAGCAGATCGCGCAGCTCAACGGGCAGATCAAGCTCTCCGAAGAAGCCGGGCAGCCGCCCAACGAGATGCTCGACCGTCGCGACCTGTTGCTCGACAAGCTCTCGACGCTCGCGAACATCACGGTCAGCGAAGGGGCGGACCACATGGACACGGTCAGCTTCGGCGAAGCAGCCGAACCGCTGGTCGAAGGCACCACCGTCAACTGGCCCCAGGAACTCACCGAATCGGCCGGTGGCCGGCTCGGGGCGCTGCTCTCGTTGACCGGGGCGACAGGCGCCCTCACCGGTCTGCAGAATGGGCTCGACGAGGTCGCAGAATCGCTTGCGAGCACCGTCAACGAACACCTCGGCACACCCTTCTTCTCCGGCACGAGCGCCGCCACGCTCGCCGTCGCCATCGAACCCTCGGAAGTGTTCGCCTCGGGAACCACGTCCAAGGGTGGCAACGAAGTGGCCCGCGAAATCGCCGGGCTGCGCGGCGGCACGGCCGAACAAAGCTACGCCGCCCTGATCGAGAAAGTCGGCAGCGACGTGCGCGGCGTGAGCAGCGAAGAGACCAACCTGCAGACGACCGTCACCGCGATCAACGACCAGCGCGAGGCCGTCTCGGGCGTCTCGCTCGATGAAGAAATGACGAACCTGATCACCTATCAGCGCGGATACCAGGCCTCCGCGCGCACGCTGACGGCGATGAGCGAAATGCTCGAAACCCTGATCGAGCACACCGGCGTGGTGGGGCTCTAGATGAGCGAGCGCATCACACCCGCGATGGTCACCAGCGCGACGCTGAACGACCTCAACGCGTCGCTGTCCTCGCTGCAGCGCACGACCGACGAACTGTCCTCGGGAAGGACGATCCTCGAACCGTCGGACAACCCCTACGGGGCCAGCCAAGTCATCGATCTGCAGAGCCAGCTCGAAGGGCTGAGCGCGTATGAAGGCAACGCCCAGGACGGGATCTCGTGGGAGAACACGGCCACCAACGCGATGTCGAGCATCGGCCAGGTCGTCCAGCGGGTGCGCGAACTGCTCGTGCAGGGCGCCAACGGCACATACAACCAGAGCGACCTCGAAACGATGGCGCTCCAGGTCGAACAGCTGACCGAAGCGATCAAGCAGGACGCCAACACGCAGTACGCGGGCCAGTACGTCTTCTCCGGGACCGAAACGACGACCGCTCCCTACGAACAGGGCGCCAACGACGAATACAAAGGCAACGAAGAAACGATCGGCCGCACAGTCGGACCGGGCGCCTCGGTGAACATCACCACGAACATCTCGACGCTGCTCGGCAACGGCGAAGAAGCAGAAGACGAAAAGCTGCTCGACACGCTGCGCACGATCGCGAAGAACATGCGCGGCGGCACCCCCGAAGACCAGGCCCTGCTGGGCGGCGCCGACCTGCAGAAGCTCGACGCGAACATCGCAACGCTCACCCAGCTGCAGGCGAGCGCCGGGAGCGCCACCGATCAGCTGCAGACAGCGCTTACGCGCAACGAAGACCTGCAGACCTCGATCACAGAGGCGCTGTCGAACACCGACGCGACGAACATCGCCGCCGCCTCGATCACATACGCGAACGAGCAGGCCGCCTACGAGGCAGCACTGCGCGCGGGCGCGACGATCGTACAGGAATCCCTGCTCAACTTCCTGCAGTAGACGAACGCCAAGGAGACCCGCATCATGTCCGAGACATTCCAGAGCATTCGCTTCGGGGCGGTCGAGATCACGTCAGAGGACGTGATCGAGTTCCCGTTCGGGCTGATCGGCCTCGGCGGGCTGCGATACACGCTCTTGGATCGCAACCCCGGAACCGGCTTCCTGTGGCTGCACGCGATCGACAACCCAGCGCTCGCGCTGCCGGTCGTGAGCCCGTACCAGTTCTTCTCCGACTTCTCGCTGGAGATCGCCCCGGAGGATCGCGAGCGCACCGGCATCGAGGACGCCACGGGGTCGCGGCTGTATGTGACCGTACGCGCGACACCCAACCCGCTGGACATCACCGCCAACCTCCGCGCGCCGCTCGTGATCTACGAGGGCTGCGGCTACCAGGTGATCAACATCGACGAGGGCGCATCGCTGCAGGCGCCGCTGTTCACGCTCCCCACGCGGTCGCAGATTGCTTCATAATCGGCCTCGATGCTGATCCTGACGCGTCGTCCCGGAGAGCGCGTCGTCATCGGCGACGAGGTGCTCGTGACGGTCATGGGCATCAGCGGCCATACGGTCCGCCTCGGGATCGCCGCCCCAGCCGGCGTTCCGATCTACCGTGAGGAGATCTGGCTGGCCGTCAGGGAGGAGAACCGGGCCGCCGCCGAGGCGCACGCCGACGCGCTGCCCACGGAGGGAGCGGCGGGAGCCATCGAGGGTGCGCCTGCGCCGGCCGCTGAGACAGCCCCCGCGGCGCCCTCGCAGCCACCTGAGCAGGACTCCGCGCAGGATCCGCCCGAGACTGCCTGAGACCCGATCTCGCCTTGCTCGTGGTGTCCGCTTGGGCTGAGTGGAGTTCGTTCAAGGGGGCTCGGCTGGCGTGGGGTGAATCGCCCCGGGAGTTTTGGAGGCCTGATCGCTTGAGAGGATTGGGCGATGGCCAAGAACACGAGGTATCCGGTGGAGGTTCGCCAGCGTGCAGTGCGGCTGGTGTTGGAGCATCGCGGTGAGTATGAGACGGAATGGGCGGCGATCTGTTCGATCTCGGGGAAGATCGGCTGCTCGGCGGAGACGCTGCGTGGCTGGGTGCGCCGGGCGGAGGTCGACTCCGGCTTCAGGCAGGGATTGACCACGGCTGAGGCTGAGCGGATCAAGGAGCTCGAGCGCGAGAACAAGGAGCTGCGACGGGCGAACGAGATCCTCAAGGCGGCGTCGGCTTTCTTCGCGCGGGAGCTCGACCCGCAGCCGAGGAGATGAGTCGGGTCGTGGACGCGCACCGTGGGGAGTTCGGGGTCGAGCCGATCTGTCGTGTTCTCGACCTCGCCCCGTCCAGCTACTACGCAGTGAAGGAGCGCGAGCGCGATCCTTCGAAGCGTGCTGTCCGTGACCGGGTGCTGCTCGGTGAGATCCGCAGGATCTATGAGGCGAACTTCGGTGTGTATGGCGCCAGGAAGGTGTGGTGGCAGCTGCAGCGCGACGGGATCGACGTCGCGCGGTGCACGGTCGAGCGGCTGATGGCCAAGAACGGCCTGCAGGGCGCTGTCCGCGGTAAGAAGCGCCGCATCACGATCCCCGACGGGGGATCAACCCGTGCCCCTGATCTCGTCGATCGTGCTTCAAAGCGGCCGCCCCGAACCGGCTCTGGGTGTCGGACTTCACGTATGTGCCGGCCTGGTCGGGTGTCGTCTATGTCGCGTTCACGATCGACGTTTTCTCCCGCAGGATCGTTGGCTGGAAGCCCGACACCACGATGAAAACGCCGCTCGTGCTCGACACGCTAGAGATGGCATTATGGGCCCGCGACCACCACGGACAGCCCGTGCCCAAAGGCCTGATTTCGCACTCCGATGCCGGGAGTCAAAGCTGGACTCAACTGGTCCTCGCAACACCTTGATCTTGGAGGTGGTGTTGGTGGGCAGGCCGGCTGGGTGGATGAGGGAGTTGACGGGCAGGGCGCCGATGAAGTCGCCGGGGCATCCGACGCATCGACGGGAAGTCGAGCGGCTGTTCTGGCGTGAGATCGCCAAGGGCTTGAGCAGCGACGATGCCGGGGTCGCTGTTGGTGCTTCCTCGGCGGCTGGCAGCCGATGGTTCAGAGAGCGTGGCGGGATGCCAACGTTCATGCTCGCCGAGCCTTCGGGCCGGTACCTCTCGTTTCGGGAGCGCGAGGAGATCGCGATCCTCAATGGTCAAGGAGTCGGGGTGCGGGAGATCGCTCGCCGGCTGGGACGCGCCCCGTCGACGATCTCCAGGGAGCTTCGCCGGAACGCGGCCACTCGCGGCCGAAAGCTCGAGTACCGCGCGTCGGTCGCGCAATGGAAGGCGGAGCTGATCGCGCGGCGCCCCAAGACCGCGAAGCTTGCCATCAATAACCAGCTGCGCGACTACGTGCAGGAGCGACTGGCCGGCCAGGTCCGTCGACCAGACGGTGCCTCGGTGCCGGGCCCCGCGACAGGGCCCTGGAGAGCCCGCAACAAGCCCCACCGCCAAGACCGCAAGTGGGCGAGCGCGTGGAGCCCTGAGCAGATATCCGCCCGGTTGAAGATCGACTTCCCCGATGATGAGTCGATGCGGATCTCCCACGAGGCGATCTACCAGGCGCTCTACGTCCAAGGCCGCGGCGCGCTACGCCGAGAGCTCACGGCGTGCCTGCGGACCGGCAGAGCGCTCAGGGTGCCCAGAGCTCGAACCCGTGGTCGCGGCAAGAGCTACGTGACCGAGCAGGTCATGATCAGCGCGCGTCCCGCTGAGGCCGAGGACCGCGCCATCCCGGGTCACTGGGAGGGGGATCTCATCCTTGGCGCCAACCAGTCAGCGATCGGAACGTTGGTCGAGCGCAGCACGCGGTTCACCATGCTGCTCTACCTGCCACCGATGCCCGGGCACGGAGGCGCGAGAACGAAGCACGGGCCTGCACTCGCCGGGCGAGGTGCTGAAGCGGTGCGTGACGCGATCACCTCGCAGGTCCTCACTCTCCCTGAGCAGCTGCGGCGTTCACTCACCTGGGACCAGGGCTCTGAGATGACGCAGCACGCACAGCTCACCATCGACAGCGGGCTGCAGGTCTATTTCTGTGACCCTCAAAGCCCGTGGCAACGAGGCACCAACGAGAACACCAACGGTCTGCTCAGACAGTACTTCCCGAAAGGGACAAACCTCGCCAGACACACCGTCGAGGAGCTCGACGCGGTCGCTGCGACCCTCAACAGCAGACCACGCAAGACGCTCAAATGGAGAACACCAGCAGAAGCGCTCGACGAGCATCTACGATCCTTGCAAACGCAAACCGTTGCGTCCACCAGTTGAATCCGCCCAATACACGAGCTTCGCCTTCACTCAACGGCTGGTTGACGCGGGTGCTGACCCCTCAATCGGATTCTATCGGAGACGGCTACGACAACGCCGTCGCCGAGACGACGATCGGGCTCTACAAGACCGAGCTGATCAACCAGCAAGGCCACTGGAAGACGATCGAGCAGGTCGAGTTCGCGACCCTCGAATGGGTCGACTGGTACAACCACAGACGCCTACACAGCGCCTGCGACAGGCTCCCGCCCGTCGAGTACGAGCAGACGATGGAGAGACAGAACACTCAATAAAAACCGCCTCCAACTTTGCCGGGGCGATTCACCACGCACGTCATCGCAAACTCCTCTTTATTTGAGCCCAAAGGCCAAAGAAGCCTTCGAAGCCACTGTCCTTCAACCCCACAGCACACGCCGCAAGGCCCCTAGTCGCCCACCACACCACAAAGCACTACGCCCGAGGCACGGAAGGACACCCCGGTGTCTAGCAAATCCGATCCCTCCTACGCAAGCGCACACCACCACGACGCCGTCGCCACGCTCGCCACCAACACCCCAAATCACACGAACACCAGGGCAATCACCACCGTTTCAGATCGTCGAGGGAGATAGAGACGAAGCGCCAGGTAGTTCACTACCAGCTCGTCTTTCGCGGCTGGCCGGCGACCGGGAGTGTCCGATGTTCTGTGTGGGCATGAGTCCAAAGGAGGCTCATGTCGAGATCAACGCAGGTGCAGAGGCAGGATCCGGGTTCCGCTGGTGTTTCGCGGAGCGAGCCCGGAGGGCGAGCGCAGCGAAATGCCAGCGGCCGGGAGGTTGATAGACCTCCCGGGGTGGGCGACGTGCGGCGAGAGGTTCGGGAGCTCCTTCCTGACGAGGTGGTCGACGAGCTGCTCGCCGGCGCTCGGGGCGAGGAGGAGATCGTCGGGCCGGGCGGGCTGCTTTCGCAGTTGACGAAGCGGCTGGTTGAGCGCGCGATGGAGGTCGAGCTCACCGATCACCTGGGGTATGAGCCCCATTTGGAGCCGCCCGGGGGTGTCGGGAACGCGCGCAACGGGAGCACGCCAAAGACGCTGATCACCGAGCACGGACCGGTGCAGGTCGACACGCCGAGGGACCGCAACGGCAGCTTCGAGCCGCAGATCGTCAGAAAGCGACAGCGGCGGTTCGAGGGATTCGACGAGAAGATTCTCGCGCTCTACAGCCGCGGGCTGTCCACCAGGGATATCGAAGCGCACCTGGCCGAGATCTACGGCGTCAAAGTCGGACGGGATCTTGTCAGCCGTGTCACCGACGCGGTCATGGACGACGCTAGGGCGTGGCAGACCCGGCCGCTCGAGGATGTCTACCCAGTCGTGTTCCTCGACGCGTTGGTGTTGAAGATCCGCGATGGCGGCAGCGTGCAGCGACGAGCCTGCTATCTGGCAATGGCGATCGGGATGGATGGAGAGCGCGAAGTGCTCGGCATGTGGTTCCAGGCCAGCGAGGGCGCGAAGTTCTGGATGCAAGTCCTCACCGACCTCAAGCAGCGCGGCGTCAACGACATCCTCATCACCTGCGTCGACGGGCTGAAGGGATTCCCCGAGGCGATCGAGGCTGTCTTCCCGGCCACGACGGTGCAGACCTGCATCGTGCATTTGATCCGTCATAGCCTGAAGTACGTGCCACGCCGTCAATACGAGCAGGTCGCCAAGGATCTGCGGCCGATCTACACCGCGATCGACGCCGACCACGCACTGAACGCGCTCGAGGCGTTCGAGGAGAAGTGGGGGCAGCAGCTGCCCGTGATCGGCCAAGCATGGCGAGCGGCCTGGGAGCACGTGACGCCGTTCATGGCGTTCACGCCGGAGGTCAGACGCGTGATCTACACCACGGATGAAAAAGTCAAGGAGCGTTGGGCATCGACATGGTCTTGCGAGGGGATTAGGCTGTCGTGTGGGCGTGGTCGACCCCCGAGCGAAGTGCAGGGTCTGGGGCTTTGTCCTGCCGCGCAGCTCCTCCCTTCGGGTGAGGAGGTTCTCATCCCCGAATCGCCTGGTCAGCTATCTCGGGTTGAACCCGCGGGTCCGGCAGTCCGGCGGGCAGCCCGCGTCGCACGGGCGGATCACCAAGCAGGGCCGTGCGCACGCCCGCGGGACGCTCGTTGAGGCCGCCTGGGTAGCGACCACAACACCCGGGCCGTCGAGGGCGTTTTTCGAGCGCGTCAGAGCACGCCGAGGGATGCAGATCGCGGTCGTCGCGACGGCACGCAAGCTCGCGTGCCTGTGCTGGCACATGATCAGCAAGGACGAGGACTATGCCCACCGGCGCCCGTCGCTGACCACGAAGAAGCTCCGGGCGCTCGAGCTGCGCGCCGGCATGCCATCCCACAAGGGCAAGAAGGGCAACGCTGCGGCCTATTCCCTGAAGGACGTCCGTGCCCGCGAGCTCGCGCTGAGCGAACAGGCAGAACATGCCGATCAACGGCTCGCCGCCGACTGGCAAGCCAAGGCACCCGCGAAGAAAGAAGGCGCGGCCGCCACCAACGGGGCGCGACTATCAGCGCTCCATCCAGTCGTAGTAGCCAGAGACTGACACGCCGAGCATCAGGCAAGCGCGCTGCACGTCAAACCCCTGCCCGATCAGGGAAGCAATCACCGGGAAGAGACTTTTGGGGGCAGGTTCTGCTCGAGGAATACCTCGTTGACCTTCCTGGAGACCGCGAGTTCGGTCTCCAGCTCGCGAATCCGCCTATTCGCGGCTGCGAGCTCCATCTGCCCCTCGGTGCTCAACCCAGGCGTCTCACCGCGGTCGATGCGCTCTTGCTTGAGCCAGCCATAGATCACGGCCTCGCTCATGCCGAACGTCTCGGCGAGCTGCGCGACCCTCGTGCCCGCTCTCGCGAGATCCACGACCTACTTGCGCACCTCGACTGGGTACCTACTGGGCATTGCTTCCTCCTCGCTGAACGCCGGAGGATTCCAGAAACGCGACTCCGCTAAACCCGGGTCAGATCAAAGCCTCTATCAAACCCAGGATGGCTCAAGCACCGATGCGAGGACCGCGCCGCACAACGACCATATCTCTTCCACTCGCGCTCGCATGCCTTCAACTGGCGCTCGCATGCCTTCAAGCGACCCACCCAGCGTACCCGTCAACTCAGAGCCTTCGACATAGCCCGAGCATTCCGGACCACAGGTGAACGGGAGCGGCGTGCCACTCGAGTTGAAGCGATCGGATGCCACATTCGGCACGATTGGCGACATACACTTCGCCCGCACCACCGACAGCCAGCGCGTTCACCTGGGGTGAAGACGATCAGCTGGGAGAGATACTTGTGCGTAATCAGATATACAACACGCAAGGGACCCGCCGCGGCAGCAAACACCACCAGCGAAATGACGACCATCCGCCCACTCGCACTGAAACTCCCCTCCAAACCCCGGCCAACCAAGCGCCCTCGACGCAGCATACACATCTCGCCTTCTTCAATCGCTCCACCAAAGATGGTGCGTGGCACCACACGGCACCACGCACCACCACAACAACTGCAGACCTTAGCCTACTAGCTCCACTTTCTTTGAGAACGTCTCTAATACTTCGATTTCCTCACCCGACTGTTCAAACGCTGCTTCATTGGTGCTGGATTCGAGGATCTCTTTCCCCCCACCAGCGAAGCTTAATATGCTCTGCACACCTTTCGTCTGTTTACCAGTAATATTCCAAGTTAAGAACGGCACTTCTAATTCAACCGCTTTAGTGCCTTCGAGTTTTAAGATCGAAGCAATGAACGAACCCTTGACTTCGACTTTTTTCGTCGCACCACATTCGAATTTTGCCGCAGGTGACGGTGCGAATAAGATCCCGTATTCTTTTTTGGACGTACTAATGAACCCGAGTTTACTCGAAACGGTAGTCACGATTTCGCCAGCTGCTGCACCGCTCTGGCATTTCACGCCGAAGCCTTCACAGCCCGTGAACACCACTGTCGCATAGTCCGTCGTCGGACCGGTTACGGTGCCTTTGTTCGTCTCTTCTTTACAGGTGATTTTGGTGCCTTCAGCGACCCCTTGGAGCACCGGTTTGGTGCTTCCCTCTGATTTGCTCGTGAAGCTAGTACCCGTAGCCGAGCCGCCGCCTTCCAGCTTCAGTTCTGCTTCGGCGAAGGCAGCCGTAGCCGTGATCGCGCTAAACGCGAACACAGCCATCACAGCCAACCCTAGAACTTTGATACGTGTCATCGTCTAATGCTCCTTGCTCACGGAGCGCGACACGCCATAAAGACACCATATCGGGCTGTCTCGCTGAACCCCACGACACGGCGCAAGACCCAGTTTTCGGTCCGGCGATAATCGCCCAAACCTAAACACAGGAAAGACCACGGCCGTCGACGCAAAAGGCCCAACACCACCGCTCCCGCCCAAGGGCTTCACGCACGTCATCGCAAACTCCTCATTTTTTGAGCCCAAAGGCCAAAGAAGCCTTCAGAGCCACCTGTCCTTCAACCCCACAGCACACGCCGCAAGGCCCCTAGTCGCCCACCACACCACGAAGCAATGCGCCCGAGGTACAGATGGACACCCCGGTGTCTAGCAAATTTCATCCCCCTTACGCAAGCGCACGCCATCACGACGCCGTCGCCACGCTCGCCACCAACACCCCAAATCACACGAACACCAGGGCAATCACCACAGTTCGAGACTTTCGAGACAGATAGAGACGAAGCGTCAGAAAAGGTCATTACCCTCGTTCGTCGGGCGCGGTGTTGACAGGGTCCCCGTGATGTGAGCCAGGTGTTGTGCGTGTCCGTCATGTCCCGTTGGTGGGATGAGAGGATGGACACGATCATGAAGCGACGTAGGCACACGCCGGAGCAGGCAGTCCGCAAGATCCGTGAGGGCGAACGGCTGCTGAATGAGGGGCAGGAGCTCGCTGAGGTGCTGCGGCATCTCGAGATCACCGAAGCGACGTTCAACCGGTGGCGCGCGCAGTACGGCGGGATGAAGGCTGACGAGGCGAAGCGGCTGAAGGGCCTCGAGGTGGAGAACCAGCGGTTGAAGAAGCTGGTCGCTGAGCAGGCGCTGGACATCGACATGCTCAAGGAGTTGGCGGAGGGAAACTTTTGACCCCGGAACGCAGACGCCGCGCCGTCGGTCGGCTGCAGCAGCGTTTCGGGGTTTCCGAGCGCCGTGCGTGCCGCGTCGCGGGCCAGCACCGCTCCACTCAGCGCAAACCCCCGCCGGCGCCCAGGCCGGCGGATGAGCGGCTCGCCCGGCGTCTGCGGGAGATCGCTGGCGAGCATCCGCGGTGGGGATGGAAGACCGCTCATCAGATCCTGCTGCGGGAGGGCTGGACGCTGAACCGCAAGCGAACACGCCGCATCTGGCGCGAGGAGGGCCTTCGCCGGCCCGTGAAGACACGCAAGCGCCGTCGGCTTGCCGGAGTGCAGAAACAGCGTCTGCGGGCGAGCAGGCCGAACGAGGTGTGGGCGATCGACTTCCAGTTCGACGAGACCTCAGACCGGCGCAGGATCAAGCTGTGCAACATCGTCGATGAGTACACCCGCGAGGCCCTCGCGATCCGCGTCGGTCGCTCTTGCACCGCCGATGACGTAGTGGAAGTCATCGCGGACCTCATCACCGAACGCGGCACACCCGACTTTCTGCGCTCGGATAACGGCCCCGAGTTCATCGCGTGGGCGCTGCGGAACTACTGCCGGATGACGCTCATGGCCACAAGCTACATCGAGCCCGGAAGCCCGTGGGAGAACCCGTTCGTTGAGTCCTTCAACGGCCGGCTCCGCGACGAGCTACTGAACATCGAGGAGTTCGGCTCCATCGCCGAGGCAACGGTCGTGATCGAGGACTGGCGCCAGGAGTACAACAACTACCGCCCCCACTCAGCACTCGGGGGACGCTGTCCAAGCGAGTACGCCATCACCACAAAGAAGAACAACCAAAACAACCCAGAACACGCATAGCCCCTGGACTCACCACCGGGGCCCCGTCAGTGTAGGCGCCGCCTGAATACTCCTCACTCTTGGCCAGTTGAAAAAGGGACCCCTGTGGCGGGGTGAGAGCCTGGCTCGGTTAGTGATGCCGAGGCCAGGAGGAGGAGTTGATCGTTGTGGAGCAGGTGGGCGGAGATCCGCCGCATGCACTTCGTGGAGGGCCTCTCGATCAACGCGATCGCCGGGCGCACGGGCCGGGACCGCAAGACGGTCAGGAGGGCGATCAAGAGCCCTGAGCCGCCGGGCTATTCCCGTCCGCCGGCGGCGTCGAAGCTCGACCCGCCGCGAGCAGATCGCTGTCCTCGTGCGCGATGTCGAGGGCATCACCAACACCCGCATCCGTGAGCTGATCACAGAAGCCGGCTATCAGGGCTCAAAGACGATCCTCGATGACTACCTGCGCGAGCTGCGCCCGATCCTCTGCCCGAAGCGCACCTATCAGCGCACACGGTCTATCGCCCCGGCGAGCTCGCCCAGTTCGACCTCATCGAGCCCAGACGGGGGATCCCGGTCGGCCACGGCCAGACCCGCAAGTTCGGCTGGTCAAGGGCCGCCGCGGGGGCGCTGGTGTTCTCAAAGCGCTTTGAGGACCTCGCGTTCGGCATGAGCTACTGCCTCTCATCACTCGGTGCGCGGCCCGAGAGGATCGTCTGGGACCGTGGGGAGCGATCCACGACGGCCGCGGCAACGCCGGCGAGGATTTCGCCCGCGTTCTGCGGTCGCCTCGCGCTCGGCTGGCGGATCCTCGAGCCCCGCGACCCGGAGTCCAAGGGCGCCGTGGAGCGCACCCACCGGTTCATGCGCACGAACTTTGAGCCGGCGCGGAGCTTCGCGAACCCCCTGGACTTCCAGGACCAGCTCGACCGCTGGTTCGCAGAGCGCGCCAACCCGCGCTTTCACCGCGGGATCCGTGCCGTTCCTGCCGAGCGGCTGATCGAGGAGCGCATGCGCCCGCTGCCTGAGCCGATGCCCGCCACGGCGCTTCGCAGCGTCCTTCGCGTCCAACAGCAGCCCTATTTCCGCTTTGACACGAACGATTACTCCCTTGACCCAAGGTTCGCCGGGCGACGCGTCGAGCTCACGATCGGCCAGCGGGAGATCACCGCCATCGCCCTGGACTCCGGTGAGCTCTGCGCGCGGCACACCCGCTCCTTCGCCAAGCATCTGACGTTCACCGACCCCGCTCACCAGGCACAGCTCGACCGGCTGCGCGGGGACCGCCGCCGGGGCCCCGAGGTCGACGTCGAGCTTCGCCTGCTGTCTCGCTATGACGCGCTGATCCCGGCATGAGCACCACCTCAGAGCTGACCCATATCTTCCGGGCGCTGAAGGCCCCAGCGGCCGCCCGAGCTTGGCCGAAGCTCTCCGAGCGCGCACGGGAGGAGTCCTGGTCTCACGAGCGTTTCCTTGAGGCCGTGCTCTCCACCGAGCTTGCCTCGAGGGAGTCCCACGGTGGAGAGAACCGGATCAAGGCCGCCCGGTTCCCCGCCCGAAAGACCCTCGAGGAGTTCGACTTCACCTTCCAGCGCTCCGTCAAGAAGCAGGTCATCGAGCACCTCGGGCAGCTCGACTTCCTGCACGGCAAGGAGAACATCGTGCTCCTCGGGCCGCCCGGCACCGGCAAGAGCCACCTCGCGATCGCCATCTCGATCCGTGCCTGCCTGGCCGGCCAACGCGTCGCATTTGCTACCGCGACGGAATGGGTCGCCCGCCTCGGCGACGCAAAGCGCCAAGGCACCCTCGACGCCGAGCTGCGCCGCCTGGCGTTCATCCCGCTGATCGTCGTCGATGAGGTCGGCTACATCCCGTTCGATCCCGAGGCCGCCAACCTCATGTTCAGCCTCGTCTCCGCACGCTACGAGCGAGCCTCGCTGATCGTGACCTCGAACAAGCCCTTCTCCGCCTGGGGAGAGATCTTCGGCGATGACGTCGTCGCCGCAGCCATGATCGACCGGCTCGTCCACCACGCCGAGATCCTCTCGCTAAAGGGCGACAGCTACCGCCTGCGCGACAAGGACCTCGGACGCCCACCCGCGCACTCCTAACGCCGCCCCGGCCGACTACACGCAGCGCTCACCAGGCCCCCCCACACATCCAAAGGGGGTCCCTTTTTCAAACCGGCGAAAGGTGGGGACTTTTCAACCGGCTGTGTAGTTTCGCCGTGGCGTCCGAGGCCCGTCTGAGGGTGTGGGCGGCGGCGGGATGACTCACCAACCGGCTGGCCAGTCCGTGCCTTCTCAAGGATCCGTCTCCCGCCGTCGTCCACGGATGCCGCCGTGACTTCATAGAAGCCTGGACATCACTCGACACAGCTCTGTCCGGCGGCCTCCACATCACCCAGACCGTCTCAGACGATGAGGAGGAAGCGATGATCGCAGTCGGAGTGGATACCCACAAGGAGCGCCATTACGCCGCAGCACTCGACACGCTCGGCCAGCTGATCGGCGAGCTCACGTTCCCGGCCACCGCGGCCGGCTACGCGGAGCTGCAGCACTGGGCCGAGCACGTCGGCGACTCGCAGCAGCTCGTCTTCGGAATCGAGGGCGCAGGAAGCTGGGGCGCTGGGCTTTGTCAGCACCTGCAGCACGCCGGTCACGCAGTGGTGGAGGTCGAGCGTCCCCGTCGACGGGAGCGTCGTGGTGGGAAGTCTGACCGCATTGACGCACTCGCGGCAGCCAAGTGCGTGCTTGGAGGCGAGAACCTCTCCACGCCGCGCAGTCGCGGGATCCTCTCGGCAATCCGTGCGTTGCTGATCGCCCGACGCTCCGCGGTCGCGGAGCGCACACGCCTGCTCAATCAACTCCAGGCGCTGAACACGACGGCGCCGCTCACGCTGCGCGAGCGCGTCGGCGAGGGCACAGGCAAGCAGCTCGAGCGGCGCGTGCTATCCATGCGCACGCGGACAAACGCGGACAGCGAGGAACGTATCGTGTTCGGTGTCATGCGCGACCTCGCTGCGCGTTCACGGACGCTCGCGGTCGACGCCAAGCGCTACGAGCAGCACCTCGCAGAACTCGTCCGCTCCCTCGACAGCACGCTACTCGACGAGCCAGGGATCGGCCCGATCTCAGCCGCGAAGCTGTTCGCCTGCGACCCATCTCGCTTCAAGCACGAGAGAGCCTTCGCTCGATGCAACGGAACTGCACCACTGCCAGCCTCCTCGGGCAAGACGGTCCGACACCGCCTCAGCCGCGGCGGTGATCGCCAGGCTAACAACGCGATCCACACGATCGCAGTGGTCCGCGCCAAGCACCAGCTCGAGACGCGCGCTTACCTCGATCGCCGCATCAGCGAAGGCAAGACCAAGAGAGAAGCGATACGCGCGCTCAAGCGTCACGTCTCCCGCGAACTCTTCAAACGACTCGCGAGCGCGCCCTTGACTTCATAGAAGCATCCTTGACACGCGGCTGGCCGGCGACCCCGGCAGCTGGAGACATTTTCGCGAAACGCTTGGAGTTCCAGCAGGCTAGAACTAGCGTTGCGTCCGGCAACTCCAGGCAAGCCCAACCAAGGGAGCACCGATGCGAGGATTGCGCGGCACAACGACCACATCCCTCCCGCTCGCGCTCGCCCTCGCGCTCGCCCTCGCAGGCTGTGGAGGCTCTGGCACAGCCGCCGCCATCAAACCCCTCGTCGTGCCTTTCAGGAGCAGCGCGATCCACGGTGGCCAGATCCCAGCCGCCTACACGTGCGACGGGAAGGACATCTCTCCACCCGTTACATGGGGAGCGATACCCACAAGCATCGAAGAACTCGCGCTGTTCGCCCTCGAAATCACACCAGCCGCACAACAACGAGCAACGATAACCGTCGAATGGGCAATGACAGGCATAAAACCCTCGCTACACCACCTAAGCGCCGGACAGACCCCAGCGGGCGCCTACGTACTAAAGGCCAGCAACGGCCACCGACACTACTCTATCTGCCCCCCCAAAGGCCAAACCAAGCTCTACCAATTCGCCCTATACGCCCTCCCAGCCGGCGTACACGCCTCACGCGAAATCGGCGGCCTCGAACTCCTCACCAACCTCAACAAGACCAGCCCAGAATACAAAGCACCCGCCTACGGAGCCTTCCGAGCAAGCTACACACGCAAATAGAGCCAGCCAAAAGGACGAGCCGATCCACGACCCGTGGGGCTTCGGGCGGTTTGATCGACATCACCGATGAGGAGGCGCGCGACAACCTCGCTCGAGCTTCGGTGATGGCTTTGTCCTTCGTCGCCCAGTCGGCGCGTGAAGCCGGGCAGCCTCCGGTACCACAATCGGAGATCGACGAGGGACGCACGATCCCCGAGCGATTCCTGATCCGCTGGCGCGGGGAGGCCAACCCCGACCACGTCAAGGCGATCGACGCCTACTGGATCTCGGCCGCCGAGCACGGCATGAACGCCTCCACATTCACCGCTCGGGTCGTCGCCTCCACAGGCGCCGACGTCGCTGCGGCGCTCTCCGCGGGAGGGTGTCCGTCTATCTGTGTAGGCGGTGGTTGACGGTTTCAGTCGGGTAGTCGGTCTCCGAAGTGAATCTTGAACGCGAGCAGCGCCTTTGTCCAGGCGCGTGTTCGCGTCCACTGTGGGACTGCGTTTTGGATTGCTAGGTAGATCAGCTTCCGTGCCGCGTCCTCGCTCGGGAAGTGCCCCTTGGTCTTGACCGCCTTTCGTAGCTGCCGGTTGAGCGCCTCGATCGCGTTCGTGGTGTAGATCACGCGTCTGACCTCCGGCGTGAACGCCATGAACGGCGTCACGTGCTCCCAGGCCGCTCGCCATGCTTGGCCGATCACGGGCAGTTGGCGCCCCCACTTCTCCTCGAACGCCTCGAGCGCGTTCAGTGCGTGGTCGGCGTCGATCGCGGTGTAGATCGGCCGCAAATCCTTGGCGACCTGCTCGTATTGACGGCGTGGCACGTACTTCAGGCTATGACGGATCAAATGCACGATGCAGGTCTGCACCGTCGTGGCCGGGAAGACAGCCTCGATCGCCTCGGGGAATCCCTTCAGCCCGTCGACGCAGGTGATGAGGATGTCGTTGACGCCGCGCTGCTTGAGGTCGGTGAGGACTTGCATCCAGAACTTCGCGCCCTCGCTGGCCTGGAACCACATGCCGAGCACTTCGCGCTCTCCATCCATCCCGATCGCCATTGCCAGATAGCAGGCTCGTCGCTGCACGCTGCCGCCGTCGCGGATCTTCAACACCAACGCGTCGAGGAACACGACTGGGTAGACATCCTCGAGCGGCCGGGTCTGCCACGCCCTAGCGTCGTCCATGACCGCGTCGGTGACACGGCTGACAAGATCCCGTCCGACTTTGACGCCGTAGATCTCGGCCAGGTGCGCTTCGATATCCCTGGTGGACAGCCCGCGGCTGTAGAGCGCGAGAATCTTCTCGTCGAATCCCTCGAACCGCCGCTGTCGCTTTCTGACGATCTGCGGCTCAAAGCTGCCGTTGCGGTCCCTCGGCGTGTCGACCTGCACCGGTCCGTGCTCGGTGATCAGCGTCTTTGGCGTGCTCCCGTTGCGCGCGTTCCCGACACCCCCGGGCGGCTCCAAATGGGGCTCATACCCCAGGTGATCGGTGAGCTCGACCTCCATCGCGCGCTCAACCAGCCGCTTCGTCAACTGCGAAAGCAGCCCGCCCGGCCCGACGATCTCCTCCTCGCCCCGAGCGCCGGCGAGCAGCTCGTCGACCACCTCGTCAGGAAGGAGCTCCCGAACCTCTCGCCGCACGTCGCCCACCCCGGGAGGTCTATCAACCTCCCGGCCGCTGGCATTTCGCTGCGCTCGCCCTCCGGGCTCGCTCCGCGAAACACCAGCGGAACCCGGATCCTGCCTCTGCACCTGCGTTGATCTCGACATGAGCCTCCTTTGGACTCATGCCCACACAGAAACATCGGACACTCCCCTCCGCGGCGGTGGGCGCGCTGTCAGGGGCCGCTGCACGGGGGCGCACCGTCGCGCGTGCTGAAGATGCTCGACGAAGTCGAGCAAAGCGGCAACTCGTGGTGTCCGCTTGGGCTGAGTGGAGTTCGTTCAAGGGGGGCTCGGCTGGCGTGGGTGGTTAGTGTTTGAAGCTGGCGGTGAGTTTGGTGGCGAGCTTTGTGCCTTTGGTGGGGGTGAGGGTGAGGTTGATCTTGGTTTTGAGTGCCCGGCTCCCGGTTGCTTTGAGGGTGAGTTTGAGCGATTCGCGGCCTTTTGCGGTTTTGGTGGCTTTGGTGAGGTCTTTGCCGGTGGCTGTGAGCTTGCCCGCCGTGGGCACGGCGATGGTGAGGGTGATCGTGCGTCCTTTGATGTGGTGTGATGTGACGGTGAGGGTGTTGGGGCATCCTTCGACTTCGATTGGTGTCGACTCGTGGATTTCTGCGCCGTTTTGTGCGACGAACTCGGTTGGCATCTTGAGGGCGACGTCGCAGAGGTTCCCGTTGGCTGTTAGTGCGGAGTAGGGGCCTTGTGGGAGGGTGAGTTCGAATGTGCTGAAGGGACTGTCAGGGGTCTGCTTGAACGTCGTGCTGGTGATCCCGTTGTGGATGAACGTGGAGCCGACGAGTTCGATCGTGACGCCGTAGCCTTGCAGGACCATCGTCAGCGAGGGGAAGGCTTCGCCTCCGTGGGAGACGAAATACGCGGGCCCGGTCAGGGGCACGGGCAGTAGGGGTGTGTGCACGGTGGCGTGTCCGACGATCGAGTCAGCGGGGCAGTTGGCGGGGTTGGCTTCGAACACGGCCGCGAGGCATGCCTTTTGTAGCGTCGTCAGGCGTGAGGGGAGCTGCTCGGGGAGGTCGACCTTGACTTTCGCGATGTTCGCCTGGGTGCCTTGGGGCGTGCTGGGGTAGGTCACTTTCGTGGTGAGGCTCGCACCATTCGCTTTCGTGGTATGCGCGGATGTCGCGGCGGAGAATTTCGGGGCGAACGCGAGGTTCGCGCAGTTCGCGACCTGGAACGGGACGGACAGCGGCGAGGTCGCGTTTTCGGCGCTGGAGATGCTTCCGCTGATCGTCATCGGGCTGCAGTTGGTGGGGTTGATCGTGAACCCGGGCCGGTTGATCGTGACCTCGACGTGCTTGATCTCGAGCGGTATCCCGTCGAGGATGTGCGGTATCGCGTACGGTCCGGAGGGGTTGGTCGTGACGGTCAGCGCTGCCGTCGTGGGGTTGATTTCGATCTTGGCGCGCACGATGACTTTCCCGAGGTTGTAGGGGCCCGCGACCGCGGGGGTGACGATCGACAGCCCGAACGGGGCGCATCCCGGGGTGCCTACCGTGCAGGCGCCTTGGCCGTTATACGGGCCGGTGATGAACACTTCGCCACCCGTGACCGTGTAGGGATCTCCGCCCACCCCGACCGAGGCTGTTGTTTCCCCGATCTTGCTTTCTGGGCTGCACGTCCCGTTGTCGGCCTGCGGTTCGCTGCACAGCGCGACACCGGTGAGTAGCCCTGTGAGGCCGGGCGGGAAGTGCAGTTGCACGGCCTGGAGGTTCTGGTTGCCATCTTCGCGGCCGATGACGGTGTTCATGTCGCTGAACGCGCTGGCCTGGAGGTTCGTCGTGCCACCCGTGAACGACGGGGCGAACGGCAGCGAGGACCCGGGGCATGGGCTCCCGTTGGGGCCCGAGGTGATGTTGAAGCTCGAGGAGGTGTTCAGGGGGGCGTTGCCCGACCACGGCGTGAACGACGCGTTTGTGGTGTAGGTCCCGCAGTGCGAGGGGGTCGCCAGCGGTGCGCGTTCTCCGCCGAAGAAGTGCAGTTCGAGCTCTTCAAACGGTGCCTGTGGGGTGTTTTCGAACGTCGAGACGATCTGGCCCGTTTCCGGGTTTAGTTTCACTTCGCCCGCGAGCTTGACGAGCACACCGGAGACGGGGTCTTCGGCAACGATGTACATGGCAACGAGCGACCCGAACGGGTTGGCGTTCTGCGACGCGAGGTACACCGCGCCTTCCAGCGGGCGCGTCAAGAGCGGCGTGGTGATCTTCGCAGTGCCGATCTTCGACGCATCTGGACAGAAGTTCACTCCCTGCTGCAACGGCACCGGCAACTTTTCAGAGAACCCGAGTTCCCCAAACGCGCCCTGCTCCCCGGGTTCATAGCCGACCAGCCCTTCAGAGCAAGCTTCCAGGCCGTTCGCGCCCGACGGGTTCGTCGTCACACCGATCGGCAACGTCACCGTGGTGTCCCTGAGGTCCGCCGGCGCGAGACCTTCCGGAGCGAGGCTCGCTTCCTGGGGCACGTGCACCTTCACCGTCAACCCCGTCGAGCTACTCGCCGAGGCCACATCCGGAGACACTTCCATCTCCGCCGCGAACGGCAATCGATTACAGCCGACTAGAGCCGGCATCGGTTCAGACGGCCGATACGTGAGCACATTCATAGGTTCCTGCCACGAATCCGCTTCCAACGAGCTCTGCAATGGCCCCGAACACGAAGTCGGCAACATCAAAAACGGCGACGGATTGGTCTCTCCCAGCGCGGTGCAAGGCGGCACGCCAGCGTACTTGACATACTGGCCTCCGCCGTTTTCCACACAGCCCCAGCCGCGAGAGGCGTCATGGCTCGCAGCGCCCGGGACACCCCACACGGTCACACGACTCGAAACGGTCGTGATGAACTGGGAGATGTTATCCACCGATACCGTGACCCCGTAGTCACGGCCGGTGCGCACCGACGGGTCGATCGTGACCTCGGCTTTTTCGACCTCGAAGCCGAAACGCGCGGGCTCTCCTTTCTCCGGCACGATGTTGAACACCGGAACCTCGAACGAGCTCGGGATCCCAGCGAAATACTGAAGTTTTTCCGTCGCGAAAAAGCTGACAGAGGCCACCCCGACGACCGTGTCGGCCGGGCACTCGTTGCTATTTTCCGGAAGGATCGCCGTAAACTCACGTTCGGTGCACTGCGGCAGCGCCGTCGGGTTGCCGATCATGCCGGCGGGCCACTGGAAATGCAAATCCTTCACGAGAGCCGGTGATTTCCCACGGTTAGCGGTCTCGTTGAACGCCAGCGACGTAGTCACCTGAAAGGGATGAGACCCCGCCTGCGTGTCCGGCCTACCACCTTCGTCTTCCGCGGTCAATGTATAGCCTTCGACTCCAAACGGTGTCGCCCCTCCACCCACCGTGATCGGTCGACGCAGCGATGTCGACGCGACGACCTTACCATCAGGCCCCGTTTTTTCGAGTCCTTCGCCTCCGGAGATCGTTACTTCGTTTTCTTCTCCACTCACCGCGTCCGCCTCTACATGCACTTCGATCGCTACTTCGAGCAATTCAAAAGGATACAGCGCAGGTTCAAACCAACTACAGCTCACCGCACTAGCGGGAAACGCTACCGCAGGTGCCCCGGGACCGCACGTCAGTTGACCGCGAGTACCACCACCGTTTTCGCTATCAGCCGCGCCTGCGACGGTATAGTGTACCCCGGTCGCAACGACCCCGGCCGGCAGCACATCACTCAAAACCACGGGCTTGCTCCCAGCCCCGCTCACGGCGAGATCGCCGAGATTGGTCGCGGTCAGCACGATCTCGCCATCCGCGGCGCCCTTCACCGCCCGAGTGACTTTCGCTTCGGCTTTTCCGCCCGTCAGTTCGCTGTAGGAGGACATTTCCGCCACGGGCCGTTCCGCGAGGCTTCCCGTGAACTTGATCACATACGTCCAAGCTTCTTCGCCTTCGCCTTTCGGACCGCCGCCCACTTCAACGTTACCTTTCCCATAAACCAGGGCCTCCAGTTCCTTTTGCACTTCACCGGCCGACGCGTTATACGCCATCAGTTCCGTGGACGCTTCATGCGGTGGAGCACCTATCAAGCTGAACGAGCCGCCCGTCGCGTTGACCGTGACGTCCTGCACCCCGTCCTTACCCACCCCCGAAGACAGGTGCGTGGGGACCGCGCTTGACCCCAGCTGCCACCACGGCTCCGCGGCAGCAGCCGAAGAAGCGCCGAAGGCAAGCACGCCCACGACGAGAGCGGGCAGGGCCAGGAGTCGAGTCAGGCTATGGCTAGACAACCGAGCGAGCAATGACCGGAGGTCGGCGAGCCTGCCCTCAGCTACCCGTTGAAGCACTCGATTGACAGACATGTTCACTTCACCCTCCGGTCTGACTTCGTGGCCTTTCTCGCCGCTCCATATTTCTTGCGGACCGATGCTTCACAGCTCTTGCGCTTGGTCTTCCTCTTGTCCTTCCGGCACGCCTTCAATCCCTTGGCGAGCTTTTCCGCCTTGATCTGAGCGGCGGTCTTCGGTTTCGCGAGAGGCACCACGGGTGCAGCCGGGGCGAGGTTCCCGACACCGGAGAACGTCGCGCTCGCGGGCGCCCCAAAAATCGACGGCTGCGCCAGCGCTGGAGCCCGACACGCTTCCGGGGACGTAGATTCGACCGACGTGCACGCCAACGGGGCCACCACTTCCGTGGAAGGACACGGCGAGACAGCCGAGCAGACGTGCGCGTCATACACATCGTAACCCGTGTCCTGGTCCGCTTTCACGAGCTGGGAGGTCGTAAGGAAGAACACATCTTCCGCTTCTTCGTCTTCGCCGCCCGGACCCATGCCGCTCGCGTCCAAGAACACCGATTCCTGCGCAGAGGTCCCGGAGGAGATCAGCCCCACGCACCCCGCCGGTTCCTCAGAGCTCTGCCCTTCGACATCATCCGCATGAGCCGGCTTGAACACCTCGCCCACGCCCCCAGTCAAACTCGAACAACGAGCACCAGACGGGCCCACCCCTTCAGGCTCATACTCATACACGTTCTCCTTCCCATTCACATCCGCAGGCACCAGCGCCTCAGGACTATCAAAGAACAACCGGCCACTATCCGAAAGATAACGCGACTGATAGAACGCCTTTTCCGCGGACACCGGAGTCCAACCCGGCACACTACCCGCCAACCACCGCCCTTCCCAAACCGCCGGTTCGTCTACGAGCAGCGGCGCTTCACTCGACGAATCTGTACCCGGATCATAGACCCCCGTCGGACGCGCCCCCGTCGGATCACACGACGCACAAACCAGCTTACCACTCGCCGCGTCATACAGATAAACCTCCTCGTCACGCGCCGGCACCGGCCTACCATCCTCATAGACGACTTCCATGTGGCCGTTGATCCTTTCGTGCTTATACGCGCCCGGTTTGACGTCAAGATTGTCATAGCCCGTGAGACTCGCACTCGACATAAACGCCAAATACCGCCCATTCGGCGAGACACGCGACGTCAAGTAGGTCGCGTTGGCATTCGAGCTACCCGAGTCGGGCACGTCTTCACCCGACAACGTCGCGATCACGCTCGTCGTCCATTTCCCGGCGCTTTCCTGGGCGACCTCCATTTTCCCGCCCGACCCAAAATATAGATACGAGCCGTCTTCGCTCGCGCCTGTCACCAGATTCCCAATACCGGCTGCCAACTCAGTCAGCCGACACTTCGACCTCCCACCTTCCACTACCATCTCACACACGTACAGAGCATTGGAAGGAGCACCCGCCGTCAACGGCACTGTATCGGTGAAAAACACCCTCGAGCCATCACTGCTCGCCGCCCGGAATTTAGGTTCACCGCCGCCGGGCAAGCCCGCTTCGGGAACATCGAGCTGGACCGTTTCGCCCGTTTCCATGTCACGCGAGTAAAGATGAACGCTGGGACCGCCGACGCCCGCCGTCCAAATCACCCACGAGCCTTCCG
Organism: uncultured Solirubrobacteraceae bacterium; assembly: GCA_963759265.1. GTDB lineage: Bacteria > Actinomycetota > Thermoleophilia > Solirubrobacterales > Solirubrobacteraceae > Palsa-744. The sequence continues at coordinate 1,029,112 of CAVWYR010000001.1, read as the reverse complement.
TTGAGACAGCACCGCGTACCACCGAGGTTTCCGACGCCCTGTAGCCGAGCACAGCGGCCACGCCTTCCTCGCTCGCAGACCGCGCCGCTTCGCCTTTTTCTTCCTCTTCGGGCGTGCGCGGCAGCACGCTCACGAGCGCGAGTTTCCCTGCCACCCACTCATACAAGTTTTCCGGGCCGGCGGCAGCGCCAAGGGTAAGCGGTTCTCGCGAGCTGAACACCACGTGGTTCAAGTCCGGTGAAGCCCCTTCGAATTCGATGCTTTCTCCACCGTTGGACCCCGTGTGCAGCTTCGCACCCGGCAAGGTATTCGCAGCCGTCGCAAGCGCCTGGTAGCACGTCACCGGTACCGATTCCGTGAGCGTCGGCTCGCATTCATTGTTATGGCGCAGGTAGATCGTTCGTTCGGCGCCCGCTTCCAGCGGCGGCAGCGGAGTTCCGCTCCTCGGTTCCACAAGCCCCTGAGACAGGTCGGGCGAGAACCACTTGTATTCCGTCAGGCTGCCCACGAACGGCAGCCCGACAGCGTTGGTGGGTGTAACGATGTCTTCAGAGCCCCAACCAGCGGGGCCGCGCCTCGAGAGCACCTGGGTGTCTTCCAGGGAGCGGTTACCCGGAGGGTCTGACACGACCGGGCCACTCGCGACATATGTGATCGCGCCCCCACCTTCTGCGGCCTGGATCACCCCGCCTTCATACAGCATCGGCTCGATACCCGCCCCGTGCTTATCCGGCGGGGAGACCATTTCCCACTGGCGGCCGTCGGGCAGTTCGAACTCGCTGCCCACCGACTGCGTCGTGAACGTCCGTTCCGGTTCGTCGAACACCTCGGTTTCGAACTTGCCGGCCGCGACTTCGAGTTCGCTCAGCACGACGAGCCGGTAGTAATAGACAGTGCTGGGGTCAAGAGGCTGCGCTTCCTGGCTGACTTCGAGGTCTTCTTCGGCGGGACCGATCGCTTCCCCAGGCGCCGCCGGCACGCTCGTGCACGTGCTAGACGTGCAGCCCGCGGTGCTTTCCGTGCCGTACTGGAAGTAGTAGCTCGTGCGTGTCGCATCCGCCGGCGCCTTGTTCGGGTTGATGCTCGCCTGCAGCGTGGCCGATGTCGAGGTCACATCTGTGACGGACTCGCCGTGCAGCCCAGGACCCGCAGAGATAAACTGGCCGCAGTCCTCCGGGCATTCGCCATCGTTGGTTTCACCGTTTTCCTTGTTCGTCGCATCCAAACGGTAGTAGTAGATGGTGTCGAGCGCAAGCCCAGATACCGGTTCGGATTTCACCGCCACCGGGGCGCTGCCCTTCGGTACAGGGGTCGCGCTGCTACCCGGACCTTCGCACCCCACGGTTTTCCCGTAGGAGGTGCTGGTGCCGTATTCGAAGCCGCACGTCGCTTCGCCGCCTTCCGCGGTCGGGTTCACCGTGCCATTGAGAACGACGCTGCCCAATCGCACCTGCGATGCGGCGGATGCCGTGACATCCGGGATCACGACATCCGGACCGAACTGATCGACGACAACTTCGCCCGCTTCTGTGCTGGCTACGTATAGATCTTCCTTGGTTGGCGCCGTGGACGGCGCGACCGCGACAGCGCCCGCGCTCGAGAGCGGCACAAACAGGCCACCCCCGCCGGTTGGCGTACCCGTCACATGGCCGAGGTATTCTTCGGTGACCGATTCGGCAAACTCGTCGACTTCATCGCCGGTCGAACCGTACTCATGATGAGTACTCGAATCCACCCCGAGATGTACCTGGCCTCCAAAGGCTTTGTTGGGTGTACCTTCACCCTCCCACGCCGGCGGGACAAACGCGCCCGACGCTTCAAACACATCGATCAATCCCGGATCCTCTTCCCCGACATACGCATTCCTGGTGTGTTCGTTGACCGCAACGCTCGTGGGGAAGGACAGGACACCGGCGCCAAACCGCGATAGATACTTCGCTTTACCTCCAGCTTCGGGTTCGAACACGTCGACGATCGCGCCATTAGCTTCCGCTACATAGAGATCGTGTGTCGTCTGATCCACGGTCAGACCCTTGGGGTTTTCGAAAGGAACAAATGTCGGGCACGATGGTGGAGATTCGCCCGCGTTTGCACAGGTACCGCTCAGCTGGCCTTCATACTTGCCGGTGGAGCTGAACACGTCCACGACATGCTCGTTCCCGTCCGCCACATACACGGCTTTCGTTTCGTCGTCGACCGCTAGACCTACTAGGTTGCCTTCGAACGGCCCGCCCGGCGTACCCGTCAACTTAGAGCCTTCGACATAGCCCGAGCATTCCGGACCACAGGTGAAAGGGAGCGGCGTGCCACTAGAGTTGAAGCGATCAACAGTCTGGATGCCACCTTCGGCACGATTAGCGACATACACTTCGCCCGCACCACCGGCAGCCAGCGCGTTCACCTGGGTGAAGCCAATCAGCTGGGAGACATACTTGTGCGTAATCGTCGCCTCGGCAGATCTACAAGACAGCAAAGGACCCACCGAGACAGCCAGCACCACCAGCGAAATGACGACCATCCGCTCCCTCACACTGAAACTCCCCTCCAAACCCCGGCCAACCAGGCGCCCTCGACGCAGCATACACATCTCGCCTTCCTCAATCGCTCCACCAAAGATGGTGCGTGGCACCACACGGCACCACGCACCACCACAACAACTGCAGACCTTAGCCCCGTAGTTCCACTTTCTGTGAGAACGTCTCTAATACTTCGATTTCCTCACCCGACTGTTCAAACAGTGCTCCATTGGTGCTGGATTCGAGGATCTCTTTCCCTCCACCAGCGAAGCTTAATATGCTTTGCACACCTCTCGTCTGTTTACCAGTAATAGTCCAAGTTAAGAACGGAACTTCTAATTCAACCGCTTTAGTACCTTCGACTTTTAAGATCGAAGCAATGAACGAACCCTTGACTTCGATTTTTCTCGTTTCGCCACATTCGAATTTTGCCGCAGGTGACGGTGCGAATAAGATCCCGTATTCTTTTTTGGACGTACTAATGAACCCGAGTTTACTCGAAACGGTAGTCACGATTTCACCGGTTGTTGCACCGCTCTCGCATTTCGTGCCGAAGCCTTCACAGCCCACGAACACCACTGTCGCATAGTCCGTTTGCGGACCGGTTACGGTGCCTTTGTTCGTCTCTTCTTTACAGGTGATTTTGGTGCCTTCAGCGACCCCTTGGAGCACCGGTTTGGTGCTTCCCTCTGATTTGCTCGTGAAGCTAGTACCCGTAGCCGATCTGCCGCCTGTCAGCGTAAGTTCTGCTTCGGCGAAGGCGGCCGTAGCCGTGATCGCGCTAAAAGCGAACACAGCCATCACAGCCAACCCTAGAACTTTGATACGTGTCATCGTCTAATGCTCCTCGCTCACGGAGCGCGACACGCCATAAAGACTCCATATAGGGCAGTCTCGCTGAACCCCACGACACGGCGCAAGACCCAGTTTTCGGTCCGGCGATAATCGCCCAAACCTAAACACAGGAAAGACCACGGCCGTCGACGCAAAAGGCCCAACACCACCACTCCCGCCCAAGGGCTTCACGCACGTCATCGCAAACTCCTCATTTTTTGAGCCCAAAGGCCAAAGAAGCCTTCGAAGCCACTGTCCTTCAACCCCACAGCACACGCCGCAGGGCCCCTAGTCGCCCACCACACCACAAAGCACTACGCCCGAGGCACGGAAGGACACCCCGGTGTCTAGCAAATCCGATCCCTCCCACGCAAGCGCACGCCACCACGACGCCGTCGCCACGCTCGCCACCAACACCCCAAATCACACGAACACCAGGGCATTCCAGATTGTGGGAGCGTTGGGGGAGATAGAAACGGCGCCAGCTAATTCACTATTCCGCTTGCCTTCCGCGGCTGGCCGGCGACCCCGGCAGCTGGAGACATTTTCGCGAAACGCTTGGAGTTCCAGCAGGCTAGAACTAGCGTTGCGTCCGGCAACTCCAGGCAAGCCCAACCAAGGGAGCACCGATGCGACGATTGCGCGGCACAACGACCACATCCCTCCCGCTCGCGCTCGCGCTCGCGCTCGCCCTCGCAGGCTGTGGAGGCTCTGGCACAGCCGCCACCATCAAACCCCTCGTCGTGCCTTTCAGGAGCAGCGCGATCCACGGTGGCCAGATCCCAGCCGCCTACACGTGCGACGGGAAGGACATCTCTCCACCCGTTACATGGGGAGCGATACCCACAAGCATCGAAGAACTCGCGCTGTTCGCCCTCGAAATCACACCAGCCGCACAACAACGAGCAACGATAACCGTCGAATGGGCAATGACAGGCATAAAACCCTCGCTACACCACCTAAGCGCCGGACAGACCCCAGCGGGCGCCTACGTACTAAAGGCCAGCAACGGCCACCGACACTACTCTATCTGCCCCCCCAAAGGCCAAACCAAGCTCTACCAATTCGCCCTATACGCCCTCCCAGCCGGCGTACACGCCTCACGCGAAATCGGCGGCCTCGAACTCCTCACCAACCTCAACAAGACCAGCCCAGAATACAAAGCACCCGCCTACGGAGCCTTCCGAGCAAGCTACACACGCAAATAGAGCCAGCCAAAAGGACGAGCCGATCCACGACCCGCCACTACGCGGAGGACTTGGAGTCGGGGCGCACGTGACAGCCGCGCTGCGGCGAAGCAGGCGATCCTGCGACGATATGCGTCTGCCCACAAGGCAGCCACCCCGTCAAGCATCAAGCCCAGAAAGCGAGTGCCATGAGCGCGGTTCAGAGCACACCGGAGGTCCAGTCGGGCCTTGAAGGAGTCGTTGCCTTCGCCACCGAGATAGCCGAGCCCGACAAAGAGGGCGGCGCGCTGCGCTACCGCGGCGTCGACATCGAGAACCTGGTCGGCGCCGTCCCCTACGAGCAGGTGTGGGGCCTGCTCGTCGACGGCCACTTCAAACCCGGCTTGCCGCCGGCCGAACCGCATGCGCTCACGGTGCGCTCGGGCGATCACCGCGTCGACGTGCAGTCGGCGCTTGCGATGCTCGCGCCGGAGTGGGGCTTCGGGCAGTTGATCGACATCACCGATGAGGAGGCGCGCGACAACCTCGCACGCGCCTCGGTGATGGCGCTATCCTTCGTCGCCCAGTCGGCGCGTGAAGCCGGGCAGCCTCCGGTACCACAATCGGAGATCGACGAGGGACGCACGATCCCCGAGCGATTCCTGATCCGCTGGCGCGGGGAGGCCAACCCCGACCACGTCAAGGCGATCGACGCCTACTGGATCTCGGCCGCCGAGCACGGCATGAACGCCTCCACGTTCACCGCTCGGGTCGTCGCCTCCACAGGCGCCGACTGCGCCGCGGCGCTCTCCGCGGCGGTGGGCGCGCTGTCCGGCCCGCTGCACGGGGGCGCACCGTCGCGAGTGCTGAAGATGCTCGACGAAGTCGAAGCGACCGGGGACGCCGAACGCTGGGTCTCAGACGCCCTCGACCGCGGCGATCGCCTAATGGGCTTCGGTCACCGCATCTACCGCGCCGAAGACCCCCGCGCACGGGTGCTGCGGCGGACCTGCCGGGAACTCGGCTCATCCCGGTTCGAGGCCGCCGAGGCACTCGAGAAGGCGGCACTCGCAGAGCTGCACGCGCGCCGGCCCGACCGCGTGCTCGCCACAAACGTCGAGTTCTGGTCGGCCGTGATCCTCGACCTCGCCGAAGTCCCGCCCGAGCTATTCACGCCGATGTTCACGTGCGCGCGCGTGGCCGGCTGGTCGGCGCACATCCTCGAGCAGAAGCGCGAGGCCAAGCTCATCCGGCCAACCGCGAAGTACGTCGGGTGCGGGCCACGGTCGGTCGCCGAGGTCGAATGAGATTGTCATTCACCCTGAACTCAGGGCCCGCCGCAGATGCGGCGGGCCCTGAGACTTGAGCCGATCAGAGGACTCGCTCAAGCGGGAACTACTGCTTGCGGCGCCTTACTAGTGTTCGCGCACCGTTTCTGCGCCCGTCTGGTACAGCGTGCCTTCGAGGACGGCGGTGTTTTTACCAGACCCAGCCGGGAGACCCAGCTCGGCGTTGACCGCTTCGTCGACGATTTTTTCGACTGCTTTAAACAGGCCGCAACCAGTTGCTCCGGGTGCTGAGAACGTCTGGTTGACGAGCGAGTTGTGACTTATCCTCAGGATTTCTTCATTTTCGATGAATTCGGGCCTGCCGAGTTTACCTTTGACGGTGCCCGATGCTCCGGTGGTCAGTTCGATGATCAGCGGGTTCGAGTTCGACCCGATATAACACGACGAGCCAAGGAACGCGGCGTTTTCCAAGTGTACCTTCACAGGCAGTATCAGCGCCGGGCCCTCTTCGATCTCGAGGAATGTCTCGTTGAAGTAGATCGAGGTCGCCGGAGCCGCCAGTTCTACCGTCGCGTTGACGCCCGTCGGACCTTTGTTGATCGCTTCTTCGAACTTTTCTTTCTGTTCTTTGTTCAGGAATTCCGGTGCGACGATGTTGAGCAGGCCGCCCGGAACGGGCTGTGCAGCTTTCGTCAACGTTTCGCTTTCTTTGGTGGCGCCGACGAATTTCTGCACATTGGGTACGTTTTCGATGAACCCGCCTTGCAGCTTCACGGGATTCACGATCGGCACTTTCCTGTTGCCGATCGTGAAGTAGCCGCTTTCGGTCTTGCCAGTGAGGCAAGCGCTCATTTCCGGGTTGTTGTACTGGCATTCGGCGAATACAACGAATTCTCCCGTTGGTGTCGCCAGCGCCGGCGCAGCAACGCTCAGGGCCGCGAGCGACGCGACCAGAGCCGTCGCCACGAACAGCGTCTTTGTGCGGGTACTCGTCAGACGTCTAATACACTTCTTCATCGTGAATCCCCACCTTCTCTCTTACGTCTTGTAAATATGATGTATATGTCTACAGCGGTATCGTGACGGCGATTTGCCGTGGCACGGCCGCGGGGCCAGGCTATCCGCCCGATCTCCCTCAGCGCTAGATGTGTTTCCGACTCTGTGAACCACACGAAAAGATCAACCAGTTACAACGGCATTGGCACGCGGTCCCGCAGCTCAGGGGCCCTCAACCGTAGTAACGGGCGATCACCTGGAGCTGACTGAACACGTCGTGGCCCAAGAACAGGACGACCATCGCGGCTCCGACGACAGGCGCCCACCGCCGTCCAGCGCCACGCACCGCCAGGGCTATGACGGCGCCCAGCAGCGGGAGCATCGGCAGCAGATAGCGCGGCTCGCCGAACGGGGCCCCGTGATGGACGCCATCGCTGACGTACGAGGAACCCCCGATCATGACCAGGACCCCTACGGTGATCGCGGCGTAGACGCTCAGCTCCGGCAGGCGCGCGCGGAGCGCATCGCGTCGCGCGAACAGCTCGCGAGCGCACAGCAGCACGGTCGCAGCCGCCGGCACCAGCGCGACGTTGTCGACCCACCCGGGGAACATGGTGTCGAAGAAGCCGTACAGGCCGACGGATCGGTCGAACCAGACATCCTTGTACGTCGCCAGGCCGGCGAAGTACGGCGTCATGCCGGGTAGGCGCGGCAGATACAACTGCCATATGTAGCTGAACGCATGGAGGAGCGTGCCTTTGGAGATCAAACTGGTGCTGGTCGAAATGATCCCGAATGTCGGGTGGTTGGACAGGATGTTGCGTAGGAGATAGACCCCCACCGGGGAGATCCCGATGCTGGCGGCAATCATCGGCGACAGCAGCGCCCCCCTGTCCGTGGATCGTGCGCCACGCACCCCTAGCACGGCCAAGCCGACAAACACGCCAAACGCAAACCCGGCAAAGTTCAGCTTCGTCAGGAAGCCGATCGCGATGAGAACCCCGAGCACGATGGCGAGGCGTCGACTCAGCCCTCTTCGGAAGGCGCGTGCCAGGCAAAGGAACACCGCGGCGGCGACCGTGAACAGCATCGCGTCCGGGTTGACGCTTCCGGACATGAACGCCAGCAGTGGCTGCAGCGCGACGCACAGGGCGCCCACGGTCGCGGCCCACGACACGCGTGGCAGGATCTCGCGGAGAAACAGGAACGTGAGCAGCGCGGTCGCGGCGCCGAAGAGCGTCGTGAGCAGCCTCATGAGCTGGAGCTGAGTGAGTGTGTTGCCGCGGGCCAGCTCATAGGGAACAACCTGGAGCGCGTAGTACAGCGGTGGCTCAGATGTGGCCACCCCCGCTTCTCCGGAGCCCTCGAGCGAGGCGCCCGCGTGTACGTCTTCCATGAGGGTTCGCTGCTCAGCCCGTGAGGAGATGGCCGGCGTCTGGGGCGAATGCGCGACTTTCGCGTAGTGGAGCCCCTGCAAGACGAGCGTCTCCTCGGGAGAGTACGTCCCGTTTTCCTGCCCGTTTTCGGGCAGTGTGCCATTTTCGGCGAGCTGCTCGACGTAGGCGAAGTGATCGACCTCGTCCTTTCCTTGAAACGGCGGCACGATCAGCGACCAGGCAGAGGCGTTCAGAAAGGCGATCAACGCGCAAATCCAGGCCGCACGCGGTATGCGCCTGAGCATCCCGCCGCCGGCAGCTCTCGCCGAGCGTCTCGGACGATCGCGCAGCTCGGTCACGGCAGCTCCCGCAAGGTGAGGCCCAGGGCGAGCAGGCCGGCGGCAGCCACGAGCGCGGCGATCAGCAACACCACCCACGTCCCGCTGAGCGCATGACCGATGCCGATGTGCCGCGCCACCGACAGGAGGCGAGACCACCACGATTCCCGGCCCGCGGCCAGGTATTCCACGCCGACTCGGCCGCCGAGCGATTCTCCCGAACGCCACCTCGCGACATCCCGCGCGGGCGACGGGCTGCCGGCGACGACAACCAGCTCGCTGTTCGGTTCGATCGCGAAGCACAGCTTCACGCGCGAAGCCGCGTGACTCAGCGGCGCGACGGGCACCGTCACGGATGTTCCCGTCCATCCGGGACCTCGTCTGCCTTCCGTGAGAAGCCGGGAGCCCGAGAAGGCCCTCACCCGGATCGTGGGGCCGAAGTACGTCCCAAGCGAGGCACGCACCGCCGACACGCCTGCCGGCAATGTTTCACCTGCTTGGCAAATTTCCGAATCGTCGATCGTCGTCGGCCCGCGGACCGTTGTCGTGACACCGACCCGCACCACGCGTGGCGGCGAGCGCGTCAGGGTCAGGGCACCGACAACGGCAAGGAGCGCAACGCCGACGCCCAGCGTCACCCTGACAGACATCACCGCCCTCATGCGCTCACTTGCAGCCTCCAATGCCTCAATCCCGACGCGTCGCAGTGTTTCGTGATTAGATGCCCTGCCGGCTGTGGCGTACGTAGAACGCGAGCCGCGTTAACCTCAAATCGTGCGTGAGCCGCGCCGCGCCGAACAAGGCCGGTCGCTAGTTTGTGCGATCGGTGAGAGGCCGTCAAGCGCAGCGCATCGGGCTACGCTCTACATAGAGACGCACGGCGCAGTGGATGAGTTAAACACCCCGCAAAACGTGGCTATTCGTACCTTACAGACAATGATCGGGTAGGAAACACCGAGAGGAAACTACTCCTCACACGTGCCGTTCACTTGTGCAGCTAGCAATGATCGGCCAGCTCGCGGAAGTGCTCGCCGCGCTCCTCGTAGTCACGGTAATGGTCAAAGCTCGGAGCCCCCGGTGAGAGCAGGATCACGGCCCCCGGGCGCCCCAGATCACGGGCGAGGCTCACCGCCTCACGCATGCCCGCTACCTCGATCGCGCGTGTCGCCGGCGCGCCCGCGTCTCGCGCAGCGGCGATCAGGCGCGGACCGGTCGAGGGCACCCCGATGACCGTCGTATTTCGTTTCGCGACCGCGCGGCCAAGCTCCGCATAATCCTGGCCGCGATCCTGGCCGCCGCCGATCAGCACGACATCGCGTCCGGGGAAGCTGGCGAGCGCGGCAAGCGTCGACTCGGGTGTCGTCGAGATGCTGTCGTCGACCCACACGACGCCATCGCGCTCAGCGACCGTCTGCAACCGGTGCGCCAGCGGCTGGAAGCCATGCAGCGACGCGAGCAGAGGTGCCGCGTCAATGCCAAGCGCTTCCAGCGCCGCCAGCGCCGCGCACAGGTTCAGCGCGTTGTGCTCTCCCAGCAGCGGCAGCTCGGAGCTCGCAACGACGAGCTCGCCACGCAAAGCGACCCCCTCGGACACGACATCCCACCCGTCGGGCGCGCCAAAGCTGCGTGTGTCGGCCGCTGGGCCGACGACATTCGGAGAGGCGGCGAGATCGAGACGGGCTGCATCCTCGCGGGCGGCCGCCAACTGCTCGTCGCGCGCGTTGACCACGCTGACGCGCACGCCTGGTAGGTCGAGGATGCGCAGCTTCTCGGCGCGGTATGCCTGCTCGGAGCCATGCCAGTCGGTGTGCTCCTTGAACAGATTCGTCACGAGCGCTACTTCAGGCCCCATCTCCAGGTCGGCGATCTGGTAGCTGGAGAGCTCCAAGACTGTGACGTCCGCCGACTCGCAGTCGAGCAGGTCGAGTGCCGGCACGCCAATGTTGCCCGCCAGCTGCGCCGTCCTGCTGGCTGCGCGCGCGAGATGGGACGCGAGCGCCGCCGTCGTGCTCTTGCCCTTCGTGCCCGTTACGCCGATCACACCCTGTCCGCCACGCTCGGACAGCCACAGCGAGGTTGCCGTCGTCACCGGCACTCCCGCGTCGCGCAGCGCCAGCATCTCCGGGCGGTGGATCGACACGCCCGGCGAGCGCACCACAACCTCGCATCCCGCAAGCGCTGCCACGACGTCTTCGTCCGCCGCGGTCACGATCCGCGCCGCCGGCGCTTTCAGCGTCTCGCGAACATCCGCCGCCGGAGCCGTGTCGAAGGCCGCCACGGCGATCTGCGCCGTCGGCAGGCGACGCGCAAGCTGCTCGGCAAACGAACGGACCTCGCGGCCGGCGCCCCACACGCCGACGCGGGCGCCGTCAAGCTCCGAGAACCGCACTGGCATCCGCCAGCAGCGCCGCCGGCACGTCGTGCTCGTCACCCAGCGCAAGCACGCGCTCGGGGTCGCCTACGTTCGCAGGATACAACGGCAGCACTTCCTCCACCAGGCGCCTCACCACGCTGTGCCCGCTCCACTGGGGATCCTCTGCGAGCAGGCGGATCGCCGCGAGGCTCTCCTGCTCCTCACCCACGCACTCAAACGGCTTGTGCCCGCCCGTCGCCGTCAGCAGCGCGAAGCCCTCGAACTGGCTGTCCTCGTCGAGCAGGTCTCGACCGAACACCCCGCGCAGATGCGCGGGCTCGCTGAACGGCGCGAGCGCCAGGAACACGAAGCGGCACTTCGGGCACTCGCAGCACCACGACGCCGCGCGCAGCGCCGGGTCGATGCGGAAGATCGCGTTGCAGCTCGTGAACGCTCCGTGGTAGCGCTCCATCCGCGCGAACGCGCGCGCGATCGCGAGCTCCGAGGCGGGCCGCAGCACCGAGAACAGGCGCGGGCCGCCGGCCTCCGCCGCCGCCGCGCTCAACAGCCGCTCCGCGCGCAACCCCTTGCTGAACTGGTGGTTGACCTCTACGCCGTCCCAGTTGACGTTGCCCGCCGACGCCGAGCGCTCGTTCGCCATCGCCACCGCGTCAAAGCCGTTCAACGCCGCCGTGAGTAGCGCCACGCACGACACGATCGCGGTGATCGGGATGTGGCCGTTGACGGCGCCCGCGTCGTTCAGCGCCGCCAGGCCCGGGTCCAGCGTGCGCCGGGCCAGCAGACGGGGAAGCCCAGCCACCGCAACCGTGCGCGCGATCGGCGCGGCATCGCCCAGCGAGAACAGCGCCAGCTCGACGCCGGAGCGACGCACGACCTCCAGCGCCACCGCCGAGTCCTTGCCACCGCCCACCGGCACCAGCACGCGCCCGAGCGAGCGAGCGTCGTCCGTGTCCACGCTCCCGTACGCGGGCGGGGGCACAGGCGCCATCTCCGTGGTGAATCGCGGACGGGGCAGGCCCGGCAGGCCGTTGGTGTATGCGAGCTCCGCCAGCCCCTCCGAGTAAAGCGCCTCCAACAGCGCCGCCGCAGCCGGCGGGGGTGCGCCCGTCTCACAGCTGACGTTCGCCGGCAGCGCCGTCTTGAAGTAGCTCAGGCCAGCCGCCCAGTGCAACAGCGAGAGCAGGCCCTGCACACGCTCGATGTCCGCCTCGCGTACGCCGCCCTCGACCGGCAGGTCGAGCTCCTCAACAAAGAAAATGCTGTCGCCCAGCGCGTAGCGCAGCGTCACGTGGCCGCGCGCGTCCAGGTCACGACTGACGAAGCGGAAGGTCTGGAACGCGGTGGGATCGAACAGCGCTGGGGACTGCTTGGCATCGGCCACCATCGGCTTAGACTAGAGCGAACTCCTCCTGCGGCTCGGGCTCGCCCGTGAACATCCACGGGATCCGCTGGCCGATCACCGCGCCGTGGAAGCGCTTGCGCCGACCGTACACCACCCACGTCGTGTCCACCGCCCCGTAGACCTCCTCCACGCGCAGCGCCTGCGGGTGTTCGCGCGCATGGTGCAGGTGCGTCAGGCCCGCGTCGTAGTAGCCCGCCAGCAGGTGGCGCGCGACGACCGGCTTGGACGGCTCGTCGATGACCTCGGACCAGCGGCTCAGATCCGTGTAGCCGCGCGTCGCCGAGACGATCCCCAGACTGCTCGGGTGCTCGGAGTCGGTGCGGATCAGCAGCGCGAGCTCCTTCGTCGGGTAGATGAACGTGTCCATCACGAACACCTCGCGGAAGTAGCGCTCCGTCACGAGATGGACCTGCACGTGTGCGCTGCACTGCACCAGGTATGTGTCCTCCTGCTCGCGCACCACACCTATCGCCCCCAGCAGATCTTCCACCAGCACGATCCGCACATCGGACAGACCCTGGAACTCCAGGTAGCGACGCAGCGCCGCCTCGTGACACGTGCCAGACGGTCCCAGCGTGATGAACGTCGGGCGCGTCATGCCGCGCGGTCTCCCGGGTCGGCCGGCGGTGCGTCCGTCAGCTCGTGTGAAAGCGAGCGCAGCAGTTCTTCGTCCGACAGCGCCTCGATCAGTTCGTCCTCCATCCTGCACGTCGCAGCGATCATCAGGTCGAACAGCACAGCCGTGAAGTCCTCCGGGAGCTGGAACTCCGCGCCCCTCGCCAGATAGCGCGCCCGCACCTGCGCGACGCGCTCCGGCTGCATCATCGGGATCCCGTGCGTGCGCTTGTGCAACGCGATCTCGCGACACACCTCGAAGCGCTCGCCCAGCAGCCGGGGGATCTGCTCGTCGAGCGTGTCCAGGCGCCGGCGGAAGGGGTCCAGGCCCTTCATCGGGTCTCCTCTCGCTGGCAATCCCCGGCGTGGCGGCGATCCTCGTTACCGCCAGACTCTGTCTCGCCGCCGCCCAGCAGGCCGCAGGCGAACGCGAAGCTGCAAGCCGCGAGGGAGTCCAGCGCGTAGCCGCCCTCCTGGATCACACACACGGGAAGCTGCGAGGCCGCCAGCAGCCGCCCGATCCGGGCGAAGATCGCCGGCGTGAAGCTCCAGCCGCCGTGCGGGTCGCCCGCGACCGTGTCATAGCCGAGCGACAGCACCAGCACGGTGGCCGAACGTGCGAGCTCATCGATCGAGTCGGCCACCGCTTGCAGGTAGCAATCCTCGCTCGGCGCCTTTGCGAACTCGACTACCCGCTCATGCACGCTACACGGCTGCGCGCTCCCCGACGGCACGTTGACGGCCGGCCACGCGTGCAGCGAATGCAGGCTCGTGTCGGACATGCGCGCCGCGATCGCCGCTGTCCCGTTCGGATAGTGGATGTCGAGGTCGAGGATCGCGACCTCGCCGACGTCGCCCTCGCGCAGCGTCTGCGCCGCCGCGGCGGCGTTGTTGAGATAGCAGCAGCCGCCGAGCCAGCCGGGGCCGGCGTGATGACCGGGCGGACCGCACAGCACGTACGCGAAGCGCTCACCGTCGAGGATCAGCTTCGCCGCCGCGATCGCCGAGCGCGCGCCCTCGAGTGCCGCCGCCGTGACCTGCGCGCACACCGGCGTGTCGGGGGCCATGCCCGGCGCCGCGAACTCGGCCAGCAGCACCGGCCGGCTCGACCGGCAGCGCGCGAGCGCGCGCAGGTAGTCGGGCTCGTGGACGGTGCACAGCGTGTGCGCGAGCTCCTCCCCGCTCGCGCGCGCACTTGTCGCTCGAGCTCGCGGGTGGCGCACGAGGCCCGACCGCAGCTCGGACAGGCGCCGGTCGTGATCCTGTGCCTCCAGGCGGCGCCCCGCGCCATCAAGGATCCACGGCTGAATCGCCGGCGCAGCCGGCTGGCGCTCGATCATCAGCATCCTGCTCACGTCAGGAGCCTTCGCATGCGCGGGCCGTTAGGCGCAAAGCCATTGCCCAGGTAGAACGCCTCCGTCGTCGCGAAGCGCGCGAAGCTCTCGCGTGGCAGGCCGACCTCGACGCGCTCGAAGCCCTTGCTCCTGGCCAGCTCGAACAGCGCCGCCAGCAGGCCGCCGCCGATGTCCCTGCCGCGCCACGCCGGATCGACCCACAGGTCCTGGATCAACGCATAAGAGCCGGGTACGTGAATCGCTATCTGCCAGCTCGCGGCGAGCGTGCCCACGAGGCCGCCGTCGGCCTCTGCCACGAGCACCGCGCCCAACCATGGGCTGTCTATCAGCGTGCGCACCGCCGCCTGCATCGCGGGCAGCGGTGCGGGTGTCCCGTCGAGCTCCGCCAGCAGCTCCCGCACGGCCACGGCGACTACCTCGACATCGCCGTGACCGGCGGGGCGGACCCGCCACTGCTGCCCCGCAGTGGCCAGCGCCGGCGCCCGCGAGCTTGTCGGGGATAGCTCGCTCATGGCGCGCCGGCGACGTCGTAGGAGGGCTCGAGCTCGACCGTCCACGCGTCTGGCGCATCGCTTCCGGTCACTACCTGTGCGATTGCTGCCATCGGCGCGCGCGCCTTCAGCAGGAGCTCGTCGAACTCCTCCGCTGGATCGGACTGCATCACGATCGCACCGCCCGCGCCGATCGTGGTCGCGCCGGGACGAATGAGGACCGTGCGGATCACGATCGACAGGTCGACGCTGCCGTCCAGGCCGAAGTAGCCGAGCGCGCCCGAGTAGACGCCGCGTGCGACGCGCTCGATGTCGTCGATGATCTCCATAGTGCGCAACTTTGGCGCCCCGGTCATCGAGCCCCCGGGGAAGCATGCGCGCACGCAGTCCACAGGCGTGCGGTTGGCAGCGAGCACACCTGTGATCGTCGAGGTGAGCTGGTGGACGGTCCTGTAGCGCTCGCCGGCCATGAACTCCGATACGCGCACACTGTCGACCTCGCACACGCGGCCGAGGTCATTGCGCAACAAATCGACGATCATCAGGTGCTCGGCGAAGGCCTTTTCGTCCTGCATGAGCTCGTCGCGCAGCTCCTCATCGCGGGCCGCGTCGGGCGATCGCGGCGCCGTCCCCTTGATCGGGCGCGCCTGCACGCAGCGGTCTCGATCGACCGCCAGGAAGCGCTCCGGCGAGGAGCTGACAACGGTGACCTCGCCGAGCTTCAGGTATGCGGCAAACGGCGACGGGTTGCTGCGTCGCAGCACGCGGTAGAGCTCGAACGGGTCCGGGCTCTCGCTCGTGGAGATCTGGTCGGTGAGGCACACCTCATAGGACTCGCCCGCCGCGAGCGCCGCCTGACAGCGAGCGATGTCGGCGAGGTACTGGCGGCGCCCACGTCCGCAGCGAAAGCTCACCGGAGCGGACGGGCCGTCGCCTTCCCCACTGGCCCGCGCTCGCTCCGGTGATCTCACCGCGGGGGCCAACAGCGCGGCGCGCACCACCACCTCGGCGTCGCTCAACCAGCGCTCTGCCTCCGCGTCCTCGCCGCTGGCTTCGCTCTGCTCCAGCGCGAGCAGGTAAGTCTGTTTGGCGACGTGGTCGACCGCGACGACGCGGTTGGCGAGCATCATCACCGCATCCTCCACGTCCGAGCCGTGGACACCCGGCGAGCCGCAGTCGGCCTTGCACTCGTATCCGAGGTAGCCGACGAAGCCGCCGAGCAGCCCGCGCGCGAGGCCTGGCGGCGGCTCGATCGCGTTGGCCCGCAGCTCGCGCTCGAGTACGTCGAAGATCGATCCGTGCTCGACCTCGATCCTCTCACCGCGGCTGATCTTCACTGCTGATGACTCCACGTCGTACTCGAGCAGGCAGCGATCCTCACCCATCGTGGAGCCCATATAGGAGCACTGGGCAAGGCGCGTCGGCGCGTCGGCGCTGTCGAGCCAGAAGGCGTACTCGGCGCCGCCGAAGAGTTGCTCGAATACTGTCTCGGTCGACGGCTCGCCCTCGATCGAGCGCATGCGAAGGCGCAGACGCGCGTCCCCGCTGTCACGCTCAGGCGGGCGCGAACCCCCGCCGTCGCGCGGACGCTCCGATGGGGTCACAAGTCGTCTGGAGCCGAACGAGCGCGGCGGCTTGTGATGGCGGGCCAGCGCGTAGAAGTTCTCGATCAGCGTGCGGCCGTGCTCGGTGGACACCGACTCCGGATGGAACTGCACGCCCCACAGCGGACGCTGGCGATGCTCGATCGCCATCACCACGCCATCATCGGTCCACGCCGTCACGCGACCGTCCGAGCCGATCGGGCCGCTGACCGCCAGCGAGTGGTAGCGCACGACCGAGAAGTCCTGCGGAATCCCCGCAAACAGGCCGTGGCCGACGTGGCGCACATGGCTGACGCGTCCGTGCATCGCCATCGGAGCAGCCGCGACCACGCCGTCGAGCAGGCGGCCCAGGCCCTGGTGGCCCAGGCAAATCCCAAGTATCGGCACCTCACTCCAGCGCAGGATGTCCGAGCAGACACCGAAGTCGTGCCAGCGATCGGGGTGGCCGGGCCCCGGAGAGATGACGATCGCGTCGAAGTCCCAGCGCGACAGCGCTCCCCAAGAGACAGCGTCGTTCTGGATCACGATCGGCTCCTCGCCGGAGACCGCTGCGAGGAGCTGAAACACGTTGTACGTGTAAGAGTCGTAGTTGTCGACCAGGAGCGTGCTCACCGCGCCTCCTCCAATCCCAGCCCGCGTGCGCCGCGATCGAGCAGTGTGTGCGCGACGCGCTGCACCTGCTCGCTGCGCTCGCGCTCCAGGTACCAGCGCGCGAGGTGAACCACGTAGCGGGCGAGCGGGCCTGGATCCAGCCGCTGCGCCGCGAGCCGCAGGTGACGACGATGCAGCTGGGACTGCACGACGGCGAAGCGGTAGTCTGGGTCGCGCGCGGGCTCGACAGCCGACGGCTTCGCAACGCTGCCTGCGCGCGCACGCGCAAGCGCGAGCTCCCAGCCGGGGCTCTCGCGCACATCGAGCAGCTTCTCGGGGTGGAAGTCCACCCGCGGGGCGACCGGGCGCGGCACGAAGAACCCGAGCGCGACCTGGCCCGCAACGCGTTCGGCCGAGCCGAGCCTGCTGAGGACCTCATCGCATCCCGCGTCGGCCTCGATCTGCGCCTCCAGCCACTCCGTCAGCTCGTCGATCAGCAACGCGCCCTCCTCGCTCGAGGCGATCGCGCGCTTCTGGCGCGAGACCATCCCGTGGAAGATGTCGCTCGTGGGATGCATTCCCTGGCCGCCGTCGGGCATCAGGCGACCCATCAGCTGGCGCCTGCAGGTGACGTGCGAGACCCACTCCGACCCGCACACCTGAACGGACGTCATCCCCTCGAGGCCGGGTGCCGCCATCCAGTAGGCCATCGCGCGCATGTGCTGCGTCGGCAGATCGTCGCCACGCACGAGCGGGAACTCGTCGAAGTCCTCGCGCTCGGTGGGATAGATGACGACGCCGTCCTCGCGCCTGCGCAGCAGACCGTCACGCAGGCCGCACGCGGTCAGCTCCGCAGCCTCGGAGAGGAAGTCGGACTCGAAGAACACCCTGTCGAAGGCGATCCCGAGCCGCTGCAGGGTCTTGCGCTGCCCGGCGATCACCCACGCGCGCGTCTTGTACCAGAGCTCCAGCGCCTGACGGTCGCCACACAGCACGCGTCGCAGCAGCTCATCTGCATCGTCGTCGCGCATCGTCAGCTCACGCGTCAGCGAATCCTCGGGCTGCTCCGCGCCACTGCGGTTGAACGAACGCCCGGCGGCCACATACTCCGCATAGCAGCAGCCGACGAAGTGGTCGCTCTTCTCGTTGCGGTCGGGCCACGCCTGCGCGTGACGGCCGCTCTTCATCACGCCAGCCATCGCCTCGCCCATGCTGCGCCCGGCGTCTGAGATCAGCGCGCGCCGCTCGACCTGCGCTCCCGCCTGGGCGAGCGCGGCGGCCAGCGCGTTGCCGATCGCGAGGTTGCGCAGATGCCCGACGTGCAGCGCCTTCGTCGCGTTCGCGTCCCAGAACTGCACCGAGAAGCGTCGCCCCTGCGCGAGGTCAGCGAGCTCTGTCTCGCCGCCATCGCCGTCCTGCAACGTGGCGCCGAGTGCTTCGACCCAGCCGTCCTCCAGGCGCAGCCGCGCCCCGTCCTCGCCGCGTGAGAGCTCCGCCGTCCACGGCTCGCGCTCGACTCGCTCGAGCGCGTGCAACGCAATTGGGTCCTCCTTCCACCGCGGCGAGCGCGGCACGAGCTTGATGTCGAAGCGAGCGTCCGGGCGCAGCGGCGTGCGCGCTGCCCAGTGCGCACCCACCCCACCGTTCTCGGCCAGCTCATCGAAGTAGTCGAACAGGTTGCTCGTCGTGGGCATCGTGTCTGTGGACCGGCTCATGTAATGCACCAGCCGGGGCTCGAACCCGGATCAGCGGCGTTTAAGGCCGCTCCTTTAACCGATTAAGGCACTGGTGCTGTGAACCCCACCACGCATCCGCGACTGCATCCAGCGCGGTTTGCCCAGTCGGGCCTGACGCGGTCACCATAGGACTCACTGTGAGCCACCGCACCTTTTCCGACCAAGAGCTCGCGGCGCTGCCGCCAGGACCGCAAATGCCCAGCGCCGCGCAGGCGCTCGGCTGGGCACTGCGCCCGCTGCCGTTCATGGAACGCTGCAGAGAGCGTTACGGCGAGCTGTTCACCCTGCGCGTGCGCCGCGGTCGCCCGTGGGTGTTCCTGAGCGAGCCCGAGGACGTCGGCAAGGTGCTCACGATCAGCCCCGAGCTCGTCCGCGCCGGTGCAGGCGAGGCCAATCCACTGCTCGGGCCGTTGCTCGGGCCGCGCTCGGTGATGCTCCTGGACGAGCCCGAGCACATGGCCCACCGGCGCTTCATCCTGCCCTCCTTCCACGGCGAGCGGATGCGCGGCTACGGGGAAATGATGGTCGAGGTCGCGCACGAGGAGATCGCCCGCTGGCCGGTGGGCGAGCCGTTTGCGCTGTGGCCGCGCATGCAGGCGATCAGCAACGAGGTCGTGATGCGCGCCGTCTTCGGCACGACCGACGGCGCGCACATGGATCAGCTGCGCATGCTGCTCAAGCGACTGACCGACTGGCTCAACGACCCGTCGCGCCTGACGCTGCTGGCGACGTTCGGCTCGCGCTGGCTGTCGCGCAGCGCGCGCTTCCGGGACGTGATCGCGCCAGTGGAAACATCCCTGCTGCAGGAGGTACGCCGTCGCCGTGGAACGCCGGGGCGTCCGCAGGACGAGGGCATCCTCTCGCTGCTCGAGCAGGCATACGACGAGAGCGGATCACCGATGAGCGAGGAGGAGCTGCGCGATGAACTGATCACGATGCTCTCCGACGGACCGACCGCGACGTCGCTGTCGTGGGCCTTCGAGCGGCTGCTGCGCCATCCGCAGAAGCTGGCGCGCCTGCGCGAGGAGGTCCTCGCCGGCGGGGACGACAGCTACGCCGACGCCGTCATCAAAGAGATCCTGCGTCTGTGTCCCGCGGTTCCACTGGTGATGCGCGGGCTCGTCGAGCCGCTGGAACTCGGCGGTTACACGATCCCCGCGGGCACGACGGTCGCCCCGTGCATCTACCTGGTGCACCACCGCGAGGACATCTACCCACAGCCGTTCAGCTTCATGCCCGAGCGCTTCCTTCAAGGCCCCCCGGCGAACTACACGTGGATCCCCTTCGGCAGCGGCGTGCGCCGCTGCGTCGCTGCGGCGTTCGCGCAATTGGAGATGAAGCTCGTGATGCAGACGGTGATCGAAGAGGTCGAGCTCGCGCCGGCGCCCTCGGTCGGCACCCAGCGCGCGACCCGCAGCTCGGTTGCGTTCGCACCCGGAGACCAGGCGCCGGTGCTCGTCACACGCCGTGTCCGCGGACACGGCGTGTCCGCGCGACCCGCCAGGGGACTGCGACCGGCGACGCCGTCGGCCGCAGCGTAGAGCGCGACTCCTCATCACTGGTCGCGAACAGCGGCTCGAGCACGCGATCGGCCAGCAGCCCGAGCGAGCCCAGGTTCGCGAAGCCAGGGCCCTGACTGACTCCTGCAAGGTTCGGCAGATGGAGCCTCGGGGACATGCCCTCGAGCTCCAGGAAGCGCCCGATCGCGAGCTCGCTGCCCGGCGGCCTTTCCCACACCGGCCCCGCGCGCCGCTCAACCTCGGCGCGGGCGTCGGGGCTCAGGAGCAGTCGCATCTGCTCGAGCAGGTCGAAGCCCGTGCAGTTGACCACATAGTCATGGCGCTTGCTGCGTACGCCGTCCACCGACTCGTACTCGACGTTCACACCGCAACCGGCTCGCTCGTGCTCGATGTGCACGACGCGCCCTGCCGTGAAGTGACAGCGCTCGTCGTAAGCGAACACAGCGACGCGATCCGGGCCGAACACGCCACGGTCGCCGCGAGCGATGAACTCACGCCGCGTGCGCACGCTCAGCGACCTCCAAGCGACCGTGTCGGGGTTGGAGAACGCGCGATTCTCCAAGAAGCTCTCCACGCGACTCATCGGCAGGCCGGGCGTGTAGATCGTCACGTGCGCATCCGGGCGCACCGCGCGGACGAACTCGACGCAGCTGAGCGCGCTCTCACCGCCGCCGACGATCGCGATGTCAGAGCTCTCCTCGATCGGCGCGCGCGCGATCTGCATGCGCCCGCCGTCACAATCCAGCAGGCGTGGAGCGGCGTCGAGGTCGTGGGAGATCGAGCAGGCGACGCCGGGGCCGGTGAGCACGAACGCGTCGGCGCCGTACTCGCGCGATCCCGACGGCTCGGCGACCTCGACCAGCCATCGCTCGCCGCACTCGGCCAGCGCCACGCGCTCGACCCGGCCGTCGACGACGCTGACGCCCTCGACGGCGCGAGACAGAGCCCACGTGAGATACGCGCCGTAGACGCGGCGTTGCACCGGGGGCGCGCCCGCGTCCACCCAGCGCGAGTAGCGACCTTCCTCGACGAGGTAGCGCTGCCACGAGAACGACAGCGCAGCGCGATCCACCACCTCGCCGGCGTCACCGAATGCGTGGCGGCTCTCGTAGGGGAAGCCGAGATCCTTGGACGGGCTGATCGCGAGCACCTCTCTGCTGGAGCTCACGCCGTTGCCGTCCATCCACGCGCCGGCAGGACCAACCGCCTCGATGATCGTGACCGTCACCGGACCCAACCCAAGCCGGTTGAGCACGTGTGCCTTGATGGCGATCGCCGTGCCCTTGGCGCCGGCGCCGACGACGAGGAGATCGGTGTGCTTCAAAGCCTCAGTGGAACGGCTCCGCCGCAGTTCGGGCATACGAGCGCGTCCCTGGCCGCCGGCCGGGCCGGAGTCTCCGCGGCTGCGGGCTCCCTCAGCGCGCGCCGCCAGGTGCGCAACTCGACGCGCAGGTCAGCCACGGACAGCTTCTCGGCCAGCGCCCGCGACAGCCAATGCTCCTGGCTCGCGAGATCCAGCGGCGCCACTGTGGAGTGATGACTCCACGAGAGGTTCTCCCGACGTCGGTAGATCTCAAAGCGCGACGCCACGTACACCATGTTCATCAGCGACTGCACGTCGTAGCCGGTCAACTTCACGGCCCTCGAGTAGCGTTCGCCGAACTTGGTGTTGCCGTATTGAATCCAGTCACCGAGCCACCACTGGCTGCAACGCCCGATCTCGCCAAAGCGGCGTCCGACCGCCGACCATTCAGCCAGGCCCATGTCCGCGTTCGGGCTCCAGCCGACCCGCGTGATCTCCGCCGAGGCGGGCGCGGGCCGCGCCAGCTCACGCACAGTACGCCGCGCGCCCCCAGTGTCAGAGGCAGGTGAAAGCTGCCCGGAGCGCGTGCGACTCACATCCTCCTTTGCCTGCTTCGCCGCTTGCACAAGCACACTGCACCTCGCTCCGCCGATGATCGGACCGCGATCTCCCAATACAGGGGAGGACCGTAGCGGCGAACTATGCAACGGCTCGGTGTTTTGTCAATCCGCCCATCCGCCGCCCGTGTGGGTGCGGTTGCTGCACCGTCTTGCTCCCAGCAAAGCCGGATGATCCAGCAGCGGAATAATCTGGCGCGATCGGAGACACCGCGAGGATCCTGATGTGGAAAACGAACGTCGGGCGCGGGCCCGCCGCGCGTTGTCAGTCGTTGGCGGTGACCGCCTCCAGCAGATCCCGGAAGCGATCGCGTGACTGCGCACGGCGCGTCGGCAGGTGTTCGCGCGGAACGCCATCGGCGGGCGCTGAATAGCCACGCAACAGGTGGCGCGCGACCGATTGACGGTGAACCTCGTCGGGGCCGTCGTAGATACGCGCGGCGCGCGCGAAGCGATACATCTGCTCGAGCGGCAGGTCGGTCGAGTAGCCGAGCGAGCCGTGCACCTGCACCGCACGGTCGACCACGTCGTGGAGCACCTTCGCGCCGTAGAACTTGACCAGCGCGACATCCGTGCGCGCCGCACTCGCGCCCTGCGTGTCCATCACCCACGCCGCGTGCAGCGTCATCAGCCGCGCCGCCTGCATCTCAGCGGCGCTGTCGGCGATCCAGTTCTGCACCGTCTGCTTCTCCGCCAGCAGCGAGCCGTGCGCGTGGCGGTAGGTGGCGCGCTCGCACATCATGTCGAACGCCCGTTTCGCCACCCCCAGCCAGCGCATGCAGTGGTGGATCCGCCCCGGCACGAGTCGGTGCTGCGCGAGCAGGAAGCCCTCACCCTCGCCGCCCAGCAGCGCCTGCGCCGGAACGCGTGCGCCGTCGTAGACGATTTCCGCGTGCCCGCCGTACCCGCCGTACTGCTCCCATGGATGCTCCATCGTCGGCACGTCCCGCACGATCTCAACGCCAGGCGTGTCGGTCGGGACGATGAACATCGACGCGCGCTGCGCCGGGCGTGCATCGGGGTCGGTGACCGCCATCACGATCAGGAAGTCCGCGATCGAGCCGTTGGAGGAGAACCACTTGAGCCCGTCGATCACCCATTCATCGCCGTCGCGCACCGCGCGCGTGCGCAGTTGCGTCGGATCCGAGCCAGGGGTGTCCGGCTCGGTCATGCTGAAGGCGCTGCGCAGATCGCCCGCCAGCAGCGGGTGCAGCCAGTGGTCCTTCTGCTCGTCCGTACCGGCCATCGCCAGGATCTCCGAGTTGCCCGAGTCGGGCGCCGCGTTGCCGAACGCGAGCGGCGCGATCGGCGAGGTGCCGAGGATCTCGTGCATCAGGCCGAGGCGCACCTGGCCCATGCCCTGCCCGCCGAGCTCCGGCGGCAGGTGCGTCGCCCACAGCCCGCGCTCCTTGACCTGCTCCTGCAGCGGCGCGATCGCACGCTTCAGCCCGTCGAGCCCGAGCTCGTGCCAGATCGCCTCCAGCGGCCATATCTCCTTGCGAACGAACTCGCGCATCCAGTCGAGCTCGCGCTCGAAGTCGGGGTCGGTTGAGAAGTCCCAGCTCATCGTTAATCCCAGCTCACCGCCGTAGCCTACGCTTTCTCCGCGCACAGCCGGAGACCAGCAGCCTGGTGCTCTGCCTGATGACCGCGCCGTTCTGAGCGGTGATCGCGGTCGGCATCGTCAGCCGCTGCCCGCACATGCTGGCGTGTGCCCTCGCCGGGAGGTTCGCCGCGAGCAGCGAGTGCGGGCCTTCGGTGAGCACCAGCCCGAGCGTCGAGAACGGCACGTCGGGCAACGACGAGAAGATGCCGGCGAGGACGCCGTGCTCGACGCTCGCCTGGCCGGCGACGTCGATCGTCACGCCTTCGCCCTGGAGCACGAACTCGAGCGAGGGCGCGGATGCGCCGGCGTGAGAGACCAGATACACGGGCCCGACGAGCCCGTGACGCAGGACCGGCGTCAGCACCGTCACGCTGCCAACGACCGACTGTGCCGGGCAGCTCGCCGGGTTCACGGCGAACGCGGCTGCGACGCAGGCCTGCTGCAGCGTGGTCAGCCGCGCCCGCAGCTGGTGGGGGAGATCGACCTTGAGCTTCGCGACGTTCGCTCGCGCGCCGGGCGGGAACACGATCCGCATGTGCAGGTACGCACCGCCGGCTTTGCTCGTGCTCGCGTGCGTCAACGCGGTGAGCTTGGGCTTGAACGGCAGCTTCGCGCAGTTGGCTGCGCGGAACGGCGATGTGACCTGCGCGGTCGCGCCTTCGTTGCTTTCGAGCACGCCTTCGATCGCGAGCGGCTGACAGTCGCTGGGGTTGAATGTGAAGCCTTCGCGGTCGATGTCGAGGTTGACGGTCTTAATCTGCAGCGGTATGCCATCGACGCGCTGGGGCAGCGGGCCGCTGGCGATGCTCAGCGCGGCGCTGCTCGGGTCGACGTTGACGCTCGCGCGGATGTCGATCATGCCGAGATCGAGCGGGCCCGCCTGCGCGGGCACGACGATCGACAGGCCGAACGGTGCGCCGTCGTAGGGGCCGGTGAGGTACACGCTGCCTGGCAGGAAAAGCGGGTCGGCGCCAGGCCCCGCCGCGACGGTCGCGCCGCCGATCTCGCTCTGCCCGGGGCACGCGCCCGCCTGCGCCTCGGCCTGGGCGCAGAGGGGAACGTTGGAGAGCATGCCGAGCAGCCCCGGTGGCAGGTGCACGGTGAGCGCCTTCAGATCCTCGTCGCCGTCCGTGCGTGAGAGCGTGACGGTCGTCGGGCTGAACGCGCCGGCCTGGTTGTCGGTCGTGCCCGCGAGCAGCGACGGGTGGAACCGCGGTGGCGGACAGCCGCTCACCTCGAAGGGTTCGCTAGAGGGTTCGGCTGGCATTTCGCTGCTGTACGGCGTGAGCGAGGAGCTCGCCGCGAGCGCGATCCCGCACGTAGAGGGGTTCGCCAGCGGCGCGCGCGGGCCTCCGTCGAACGTCACCCGCAGGTCTTCGAAAGGCAGTTGCGGGCTTTCCTGGAAGCGCCACGTCAGCTGGCCCGTGCTCTGGTCGATCGAGGCGGCACCTTCGAGCTTGACCGTCACACCCGAGCCCTGAGCCTGCAGCAGCAGGCGCACGAGCTTGCCTTCCTGCGCCTGAGCTGGGGTGCAGGGATGGCATTCGGGCTCGGCCAGGAAGACCTGGCCTTCCAGCGGGCTCGACAGCAGCGGCGTCGAGATCCTGACGGACCCGATCTGCGATTGGGCCGGACAGGTGGCTGAGGCGGGCGATCTCAGCTCGAACTGCTCGGGCGTGCAGCCATGCAGGCCGTCGGCGGAGGACGGTGAAACGACGACACCTGCCGGCAGGGTCACGACGGCTTCGCGCAGGTCCGGCGTGGCAAGGCCCGTCGGGTCTTCGTTCTGCGGCACGTGCACTTCGACCGTGTAGCCGCTCGGCGCGCCCGCCTGCGTCGTTTCTGGGGCGAGCGTCAACGATGGGCTGAACGAGAGCTGTCCACAGCCGGTGATGGATGTGGCCACGATCGGTTCCTGCACAGGCGGGAGCTGCCCCGATTCCCACGCGAGCGGGAGCTGTCCGGGGTGTTGCCAGGAGTCGCTTACCACGGCTGCCCTCGGTTCGGCCCGGCATTCGCTGGGCAGCGTGAGGAACGGCTTTGCCGGCGCGTCGCTCGGGCAGCCTTGCTGTGTTTCAACTCCACCTCTGACTTCAACCGACGGTTCGCAGACTTCGCTGTGCTGCGGTCCTGCTTCCGCAAGAGTTCCCTTCCGTTCGAGATCGTGACTCGCGTCCGCGGGGACACCCCAGAGGGTCAGGATCGCGCCCTGCAGGGGACCGGTCTCGGGAATGTTGTTCAGATCCACCTTCAGCCGGTATTCGTTGTCGTTTCGGATCTGGAAGAAGATCGGGACATGTCCTACCTGAGCCACGGAGAAGCCAAGCTCAGCCGGCTGACCAGGCGGTGGGGCGATGTTGAACACTGGGTACACGGCCGAGCTGAAGCTGCCGTAGAAGGCCGGCCTCACAATCCCCACCTGTGTGTTGTCGGGGCAGTCGAGCCCTTCGGCTTCCAGAAACGACTGCTCGCTGCATTGGGGAACGGCCTCGGGATTCCCGCTCAGCCCTGGCGGGAGCGTCAGTTCGAGATCCTTTGGTGCGGCGTCGGCCAGCGGCGATTCGGTTCCTTCGTCTTCACGTGCGCTGACATTGAAAGCGAAGCTGGCGGTGAGCTCGTAGGGATGGGACCCAGCCTGCGTGTCTTCGTAGCCGCTTTCCGCGGCGACATCGACATCGAAGAAGGAGAGGCCGAAGGGAACAGCGGAATCCTCGATCGGCGTCGTCACTTCCGTGGAGGCGCTCTGCGCACCTCCACCGGAGACCGTCGCCGTGTTGGTTATCGGGTTGAGCTCCTTCGGAATTGAGACGGTGATCGTCAGCACGATGATCGTGCCCGCCAGCACGGGGCCGCGTGATGCGCTTTCGGCGTAGGTGCACGTCACGAGACCTTGCACATGACCTTCCGGACACGTCATGTTGTATCGAGGCTGAGAAGCACCGTCGGGCGCTTCACCGCGGGCCGAGAATTTCGTGGCGGTCACTCCTGCGGGCAGCGCATCGGTCACCGTCACCGTGCTTTCGCGCAGAGTGGGTGCACCGCCGTCATTGCGGACGATGAGCGTGTAGGCGTCGGCTGGGGCTTCCGACTCGAAAAAGGTTGGCTCGGACTCGGAGACGATGTTCCAGTGCGGGCCGGCGGGTGCCGCGATCGACGGGGATGCACCCACGAGGTTGAGCACGAACAGCGCGACAAGGAGCCAAGCGGACCGCTTCCAGCGGAGGGTTTCGAGCCGGACGGCGCCGTCGCCCCCGCGACTGGCCCGGCTCACCGTCCCAACCATCGGCGCTTTGAACCGGCGTGGCGGCGAGGACTCTTGACCTTGGGCGCGTAGCGTCGCTTCGCAGCGTCCGCGCAAGCCGCGCGCTTCTTCTTGCTTCTCATCCTGGCGCATCTCACGAGCGCACGGGTGAGCAACTGCTTACGCGTCGGCCTCGCGGCAGGCGGCCGCGCAAGATTCCCAGGGCCGGTGAACGATTCCGAAATCGGCGCGGCGAACGACGGCTCGGGAGCGAACGGTTCCTGGCAGGCTTCGCCTTGGCAGGGTGCCGCGTGAGCGGATTCCGGGAGGCCTCCGTCGACGCGCGCGTCATAGACGTCGGCCAGCTCGTCGTTGTCGCTCGGCGCCAGCTGTTCGCGGGTGGCGAAGAAGACATCGTCGCCGCTCGAGCTCGCATCGAGGAACACAGCTTCGCCGCCGCCTTCGCTGCCTGAGATGAGCTGCACGGCGCCGTTCTCGTACTCGAAGATCTTGTCGCTTCCACCAGGCACGCCCGGTACGAGCGGATCCGGGGAGGAGAAGAACAGGCGACTGCCGTCATCGCTGAGCGTGCGTGGCTGGTGGAAGGGAGTGCTTGCCCGTTCGTCCAGCCTCGCCCCGATGAAGGCGCTGCCTAGCGGAGCCGCGCCGTCAGCGTCGCACGATGCACACGCGAGCTCGCCGCTTTCGACACTGTACTCGTAGACCTCGTGATCGCCTTCGTTCGCATAGCCGGTGAGCGGCTCGACCGACATGAACGCAATGTGCCTCCCGTCGGGTGTCACGTACGCCTGGGACTCGGTCGGGCGGCTCGTCCAGTCTGCGAGGTCGCTGCGGTACGCGAACGCCGGTCCGCCTCGTAAGAGTTCGAGGTTCGCTTCTTCTTCTTCTTCGGGCGCGGCAAGCGTTGCGATGTATCTCACCGTGCCTGACCCTTCGGTGGTTTCGTGCCATACGTAGAGGCTTGGCTGCGAACCTGGCCCTTCAGGCGCCCCGTCGAGGTGACCGTTGGCGACGAAGTAGACATACGAGCCATCTTCAGAAGCACCGACGACGCCGAGCACGCCCGCGCCGCTCGGGTCAGCGCTGCTTTCGGCGTCCGCCGTGAGATCCGTCAGCTTGCCGGTGTCGACGTCGTACTGATAGAGATCGTCACCTGGATCATCACGCGGCTCGGGACCGGATGTCGGTTCAACGCCCGTATACGACTCCTGGGTCAATGCGGCTTTGCTCGTGAAGTAGACGAGCGAGCCGTTCGCCGATGCGCCCCAGAACCGAGCTGGCTCGGGGTTACAGACTCCGCCCCGCGTTTCGCATTTCGCGGGTTCGGCGCCGGCGGCGGGCGCTGAGACCTCGACCGACGAAGATCCGTCGATGCGATCGTAGAGCTCGATCTCACCCGCCTGCAGCGGATCAGGGCCGCCGCTGTCAGCCGCGGCCTCGAAAAGCACGCGCGAGCCGTTCTCCGAGATCGCGTGCGTGAGCTCGTGCGTGTGTTCGGAGATGGCTTCGATCCCGCCGCCGGCCGTTGCGCCCTGCGGGGGGATCGCGCCGTCGGGGAGTACTCCAACCAGCCTCACGCCTCCCTCCGCGGCTTCGTAGAGGTTTTCCACGCCATTGCCGGGCGCCCCTTCGACCAGGCTGTCGCTGGCCTCGAAGATCACATGGCTGAAGTCACTGGATGCGCCGGCGAAGGCGGGCACATCTTCTGCTTCGAAACACCTGACGCACCCGCTCTTGGGCGCCGGCAGCGGAGGGCGCGACGTCACCAACGAGTAGGCGCCCCCCGGTTCGCGCAGGAACAGGTTGAATACACCGGAGGGGGCGCCTTCTGTGAGCTGCTGCAGCGGGACGCGCAGGATCGCCTGAGACAGGCTGGAGGAAAACGCGTAGGAGACCTCCACCTTGGCGTTTGTCGGACCCTGCGGCGTAGGTGGCGTCAGGGCCGTCGTCTGCCAGCCGCCCGTGCCTCTCGTCGCGAGATATGCGTTCGGGATGTTGTTTCCCTGAGCACCGTCGAACGCCCCCGTGGCGTTCATGTAGGCGAAGGCGCACGCTTCGTCAGCTTCGCACGGCGAGGCCTGCGTCGGGAGCACTGGCTTGAGCGTCACGGCGTCCAGGCCGCTCTTTTCGGCCGGTGACACCTGCTCGTAGGCGCGGCAGTCGGGCAGCTGTTCGGAGGGACCCGTGCGAAACTGGGCGTTGGGACACGCGGAGGCTCGCGCAGCCGTCGGCGCGGCGGTGCCCAGCCAAATCACGGCAAGCGCAGACACACATGCGCGAAGCACGCGGGGACGGTTGTCGATCGATCCGACGCTGAGCGGCTTGACGCGCATTGCACCTCCTCTGCGCGTTGTAGTCTACCCCTGCGTCGCGACTACCGTGCCACTTGGTCGAGCGAACCCCCTCGTGCGAGATCGGGAGCCGGCGTCAGCTGCCGGCTCCCGATCCGCGCCTACCGTCGCGCTGGTCCTACGATTTCCATTCGATCGTCCCGCTTTCGAGTTCGCCGAGGATGCTTCCGTTGTAGCTCCCGGTGGTGCTGGTCCCGCCGCAGTTGCCGCCAGTGCCTTTCGAGTGGATTTTGACGGCGTCCGCTTCCGCTTCCACCTTTCCACCAGACCTGTTTTCGTAGGTGGCGCTACTTACCGTCTGCGGTTCGAGCACGAGTTCGCATTCTTTGTTGGTCGGCACGATGGTGACGGTGTTTTCGAGCTTTATGGTCCCCGCCGCGGCGAATTCGAAGTCCGCTTGGGAGATTTTCACGGCGGTGCCAGACACGGCGCACCCGTTGTAGGTGAAGACTTCTTTGTGCGCGGCCGAGCTCCCGGCTGCGATCGTGCCAGTTCCGGTTACTTCCGTGCATTCAAGCGTGCCAGCGCTTGTTTTGAAGACCTGTTCGTCGGTCTCTTTGCTCTTGGTTTTGCCGGCTTTGCTGGCGTAGAATTCATCGCCCGACGCAGAGACTGAGACGGCGTCGACGGCAACGACCCCGAATATCGTCAGTAGAGCCACTCCCAAGATCACGATGTGCTTCATGGCGTCTCCCTGCTCCTTTGTCGATGGCTGGCCCGCTGCGGAGTGCCGCGCGCTTGTTGATCGAGAACCGATTAGTTTATTGTTGTCACTTACTAGGAGGATTCCGTCTAATCGGCTTTTCGCCAGTCTACCAGCGCAGGCGGCGGGATTCTATCAAGCGGAAGCGGCCGACTGTTTGCGATATCCAGAGGGTCAGCCGACGTGCCTGAGCGCGACCGTGCCAGACGGGTTGGGCGGACGCTCATCGACCCCCGTGTAGATTGGGTTGATGACGCGAAACCCGTTGGCTATGACGCTGCTTCCGGGGGCAAGGGAGCTGCTGGCCCGCCACGAACGCGCGCTTCCCCAGCGCGACGACCTTTGCGGCGCGTTCTGCGGCGCGCTCGCGCTCGGCGCCGCCGGCGTCCAGGAGCACCTCGGCGAGCCTGTCGACCAGGACGCCGTCGCGCTCGCGGCGGGCAGCGTGATCTCCGCAGCGCGCGCCGCCGGCACCCTCCCGCACGGCGAAACCGGCCGGCGCGACTATCGCGTGGCGCTTCCGCTGATCGATCACGAGGACCTGTCGGGAACGACCGCTGGCGGTCTCCGTGAAGCGATCGAGCAGCTCTCCGCGGGCGCGCTCGTGGCGATCCCCTACGCGGGCCCGTGGAACGCGACCACGCTTGCCGGTCTCTTCGATCTCGCTGCGGCGCTCGAGCATCCGGTCACGCTCGTCGCTAATCTCGCCACCCGCCACCTGTGGGGCGGGCACCCGCGGGTGACGCAGCTGCTCGACTACCTGCTCGACGGCGCGCAGGACGGACCAGCGGCGGACTGGGACGTGGGTCACTTCACCTGCGTCGTCGGCCGCGCCGCAGGCGACGGCGGAAGCCTGTATCTCCTGGCCGACACCTACCCGGCGCTGGGTGACGGCGGCGTGCACGCCCAACCTCAGGAGCGACTGGCAGCCGCGCTCGAGCGCCGTGACATGCCCGCGGGCGGGATGCTCGCGGTCGTTCTCGCCGACGACGGGCCCGCGGTACGTGCGGGCGCCGCGGCGCTTGGGCTGCGCGAAGGCATCTGGGACAACGGGAGCGTGACCGCAGAGAAGCCTCGGTGAGCGCGACCGAGCTCGTCACGCTCGTCTGCTGCGACCTGGGCTCGATCGTGCGCGGGCGCTCGGTGTTCGCGAGCGATCTCGGCGAGCACCTCCAAACCGGCGTCAGCTGGGTGCCGGCCAACCACACGCTCACCCCGCTCGGGCCGGTCGCCGAGCCCAACCCCTTCGGGTCGGTCGGCGACCTGCGCCTGATGCCCGACGCCGACACGCACATCCTGATCAGGGCCGGGGACGACGCGAGCCCGCTGGACCTGGTCCTCTGCGACATCGTCGAGACCAACGGCGAGCCATGGCAGTGCTGTCCACGGCAGTTCCTGCGCGAGGCCCTGTCCGAGCTCGAGCAGCAGTTGGGTGCGCGCGTACTTGCCAGCTTCGAGCACGAGTTCCAACTGCTGCTCGACGCACCGCCCGCGCTCGCGTTCTCGCTCGAGGAGCAGCGACGGCTCGAGCCGTTTCCCACGCGCGTGATGGAGGCGCTGAGCGAAGCCGGCGTCGAGCCCGAGACGTTCTTCGCCGAGTACGCGGCGCACCAGTTCGAGATCCCCGTCGCCCCCGCCGAGGGCCTCGCGAGCGCCGACCGCAGCGTGGTGCTCAAGGAGATCGTGCGCGAGATCGCCCGCCGGCACGGGATGCGCGCCAGCTTCGTGCCCCTGCTCGACCCCGCGCAGGCCGGCAATGGCGCGCACATCCACCTCAGCCTGTTCGACGCCGACGGTGGCTCGCTGTTCTATGACGCGACGCAGCCGGCGTGCCTGAGCGAGCTCGGCGCGAGCTTCGCCGCCGGCATCCTGCGCCACGCGCTCGCGCTCGGCGCCATCACCGCGCCGAGTCCCGTCTCCGGTGCGCGCCTCGCGCCCCATCGCTGGAGCGCCGGAGCGCTGTGCCTGGCACAGAGCAACCGCGAGGCGCTGCTACGGATACCGACGTTGCTAACGCTCGGCGGCGCCGAGCCCTCAGGCCAGCTGCACCTCGAGTACCGAGGAGCGGACGCGAGCGCCAACCCGTATCTTGCGCTCGGGGTGATCGTCCGGGCGGGGCTCGAGGGCGTGCGCGCCCAGCTGCCGGCGCCGCCGATCCTCGATCGCGACCCCGCGCAGCTCGACGAGAAGGAGGCGGAGCGCTTCGGCGTGGGCGCGCTCGCGCAGACGCTCGAGCAATCGTTGCAGGCGCTCGAGCAGGACGAGACGGCCCACGCCTGGATGACGCCGCTGCTCTACGACGCCTACACGAGCGTCAAGCGCGCCGAGCTCGACGCGGCCAGGGATGTGAGCCTCGAGGAGCTGTGCCGGCGCTATGCCGCGATCTACTGACTCAGCGCTACTCGCGCAACTGCTCGACGCGATCGAGCTAGAGCTCCCGCGAGCGGTCGCGCTGCGCCATCGCCTGCACGCGCAACCCGAGCTGGCGCACGCGGAGGAGCAGACGGCGGCGAGCGTCGCCGCCGAGCTCCCGGTTGCCTGCCGAACGGTCGCCGGCACAGGGCGAGCAGCCCTAGTCGAGGGCGCCCGCGACGGCGCAGCCCCGCAGCCCGCCGCCGTAGCGGTGCGCGCGGAGCTGGACGCGCTACCGATCAAGGAGCGCACGGGCGCCTCGTTCACCGCCACGGGCGAGGTCATGCACGCGTGCGGGCACGACGTTCATATGGCCGCCCTGGTCGCGCTGACCCGCGCGGCGCACGCGCTGCGCGACGCGCTGCCTGTGCCCCTGCTCGCCGTCTTTCAGCCAAGCGAGGAGGCATATCCGTCGGGGGCCGAGCAGCTCGCAAGCGGCGAGCTCGCGGCGATCGCACCGGGGGCCGTCGTCGCGGCGCACGTGCACCCGGAGCTGGCGTGGGGTGCCGTCGCACTGGACGCCGGTGCGGTCAACGCGTCGTGCGACGCGATTGAGATCACCGTCGAAGGCGAGCCCACGCACGGCGCCTATCCGCACCGTGGACGCGATCCGATCCTGGCGATCGCCCAGGTCGTGGTCGCGCTCCACGCCCAGCTGGGCAGATGCATCGACCCGCTCGGACCAGCCTCGCTGACGATCGGCGTGCTCGAGGCAGGAAGCGCCGAGAACGTGATCCCGCCACGCGCGCAGGCACGAGGGGCATTGCGTGCCCACCGCCCAGAGGACCGGCTCGCCCTGTCGCAGATGGTCGAGCAGGTCGTTGCCGGGGTCGCGGCGGCCAACGGCTGCAGCGCGACGGTCGAGCTCGTGCCCGGAGAGCCGGCGCTCGAGAACGATGAGGATCTCGTTGCTCGCGCGCGTGAGCTGCTCGCAGGCGCACAGCTCGCGCAAGGCCGCGAGTTGCGCTCGTGCGGATCGGACGACTTCGCCTTCTACGCCACGCTGGCCCCGATCGCGATGGCCTTTGTCGGGCTCGACGGAGCCGACGGCTTTACCGCTCGCCCGCTGCACCACCCCGAGCTGCTCGTTCCAGACGCGGCGGTTGCGGCGGTGGCGCGCACGCAGGCCGTTCTGTACGTGGCGGCGGCGAGCTCGGTGGCGGCACGCGTATCCGCGACCGCGGGGCCGTCACGGATCGATCGGCTCTAGATCATCCAACGAGACGCCCAGATCACGAAGGGCGTCCTCCCTGTGGGCGTAGCCCTTCGCGTAGACCAGCAGGCCGTCGCGCCAGCGCGTGACGTGCGCTCCCGTCATCGTTACATCCACCCCGCTCTGCCCTCCGCGCCCGCGCAGCACGGCGAAGACGAGCACCCGCTCGCCGCCGAGCTCGAAATAGCGCTCCGGGTCGAGGCGGGATGTTTGTTGAGACATTGATCCCTTTCGGCGTGCCTCGGTAGGATCGCACCATGCCGAGCCGCCTGTACTTCACCGACTCGGATGAGGCCAACGAGCTGATCGCGTCCGATCCGATGGCGCTGCTGATCGGTTTCGCGCTCGATCAGCAGGTGTCCGTGCCGAAGGCCTTCATGGGGCCGCTGGTGATCAAGGAGCGGCT
The DNA here is from genome assembly GCA_963759265.1 of uncultured Solirubrobacteraceae bacterium. Taxonomy (GTDB): domain Bacteria; phylum Actinomycetota; class Thermoleophilia; order Solirubrobacterales; family Solirubrobacteraceae; genus Palsa-744. The sequence goes on along the minus strand of CAVWYR010000001.1, from coordinate 995,036 downwards.
TGGCACCCTCGACCCCGAGAAGCTTGCAGCGGCCGACCTCGACACCGTCTTTCGCGAGAAACCCGCTATCCATCGCTTCCCCGGCAAAATGGCCGAACGCGTTCACTCCCTGGCCGAGCATGTCTGCGCCGAGTACGGCGGGGACGCCGAGCGCGTCTGGAAGGACGCCAAGAACGGCGAGCAGCTACGCTCGAACATCGAGGGCCTGCCCGGCTTCGGCGAGATGAAGGTGAAGGCGCTCGGCTCGGTCCTCGCCAAGCGCTACAAGCTCGCCAAGGCCAAGAGCCTCGTCCCGCCCCACCCGACGCTCGGCGATGTCGACTCGCGTCAGGCGCTTGCCGATTACCAGGCCGCCAAGAAGGCGCACAAGGCGGAGTGGACCAGGACCAAGGCGTCCGCGTAACCGCCTGCGCCGATCATCGCGGTGAGCCACGGGCGGCTCGCGATTCATTTGGGGCCAGCCGTCATCCATCCATCGAGTACGGTCGCCCGTTCGCTGGCAAGCTACCGCGCAGACCGCGCGAAGGGATCGGGATCGAATGGCGCTCGGGTTCTACATCACTGCAAAGGGCTTTACGCAGGACCGCTACGACACGACGACCGTCCAGCTGGAGGAGGCCGGTGTCGGAGCCCCCGACGGGCGCATCTCCCACGTCGCTCTCGAGACAAACGGAGAGATCCAGGTTTTCGACATCTGGGAGTCCCAGGAGGCATTCGATGCGTTCGGGGCAACCCTGATCCCGATCCTCACGGCGGCGGGCATCGAGTTGAACGAGCCGATGGTGGCTCGGGTCCACAACGAAATCAAGAGCTGACGATCGGCGCGGGCACGCCGTCGGCGCTGCCGGCGAGCTTCACGTCCCAGTCACACACCGCGCAGGCGTGGCGGAACGCCGAGCGTGCGAAGGCTAGCGCGGCCGCGTGCGGATCTGGGCTCGCGATCACATCGTCCCAGTCGAGAACGTACTCACCCAGCTCGGTCTCCCAGCGTGCGCCTGCGGGCGAGAGCGTCGCCGAGGCAAAGCTCTCGGGCGCGGGGTGCGCGTAGGCATAGAACGCAGGCCGAGAGTAACGCGCGTCGCCGGGCCACCAGCCGATGGCGACCTCCTGCGCGTCCATCGCGTTACGCATGATGAAGTCATGCGACGGTGGGTCGGCAGGCAGGCCAGAGAACAGGTTGACGGCGAGGTCGAACGAGCCCCACCACGCATTCACGGGTGTCGAGCGTCCGCGATAGGGGGCGCGAAACGCGGCGAGCACGAGCGCAACACGGGTCGCGGCGTCGAAATAGGAGGCGACGTGTGCAGGGTCGTAGCTCGCGTGCTCCTCGTCCTCGTCGAGGGGCGTGCTCCATGAGACCTCCTGCGGGGCTGGGTTGATCTCGACGCGGCCGGCGAGCTCGCTGATCGCGTTCAGGAGCTCGCGCGTGACAGCTCCGACAGATCGATCGGGAGCCAGGGCGATCCGCCGCGAGCGGCCGTCGCTGTGCTCCACGAGCGCCTCGTGGGCTCGCAGATCGAGCCCCGCCACGAACGCGCCAGAGCCATCTGGCGCGGGCAGCGCAAGCGTCTCCCAGCCGCGTGCGCTCAAACGCAGCGCTGCGTGCTGCAGCTCGGGCTCCGGGGGCGCGACCGCCACCGCCAGCTTGCCCAGAACCTGCGTGTGCGCGTGCAACGTGTCGCACGTCGCGCTCCAGCGATCGTAGGTGGGCAGCGTCGGCCAGCTGCGGGGCATGGCCGCAGCGTAGCGGCAGCGGCCGCGCCCCCGGCGCCCGAGGAGAATTTCAGCTTTCTTTCACATTCGCCCGTCAGCATCCGCACATGCGCCTGCTGGTCGTCGACGACGACCCCTCCGTTCGCGAAGCGCTTGCGCTCGTGTTGGACCTCAACGGCTTCGACGTGACGACCGCCGGAGATGGGCGCGAGGCGATTCGCACGCTGTCGGTCGCAGCGCCCGACGCCGTGATCCTCGACGTGTTGATGCCCGGGCTCGACGGCCTCGAGGTCTGCCGACGGATCCGCGCCACCGGCGATCGCACGCCGGTGTTGATGCTGACGGCACGCACCGAGGTCAGCGAGCGTGTCGCGGGTCTTGAGGCCGGCGCCGATGACTACCTCGCCAAGCCGTTCGCACGCGAGGAGCTGATCGCCCGTCTGCGCGCGCTGTTGCGCCGGACAGGATGGGAGGGAGACGATCGTGGCCTGCGCTTTGAGGACCTCGCGCTCGATCCGCTCGCGCACGAGGCGCGCCGCGACGGGCGTCTGCTCGAGCTCACCCGCACGGAGTTCCTGCTGCTCGAACTGCTCATGCGCCACCCCCGTCAGGTGCTCACGCGTGGGGCGATCTTCGATCACGTGTGGGGCTATGACTTCGGGCCGGCCTCGAACTCGCTCGAGGTCTACATCGGATACCTGCGCCGCAAGACCGAGGCCGGCGGCGAGCCGCGGCTGGTGCACACGGTGCGGGGGGTGGGCTACGTCCTGAGGCAGCCGCGGTGAGCTTCCGCCGGCGCATGGTGCTGCTCGCCGCGGGCGCAGTCGCGACCGCGATCGTGCTCGCGTCTTTCGTCGTGTACGTGGTTACGCGCGACGAGCTGCGCGGACAGGTCGACGCGAGCCTGCGCCAGAAGATCACGCCTGGGCAGCAGACCGCCGTTCACATTCAGATAAGCGGCACTCGCAAGCAGCTCGCCAAGCTCGCCCGGGAAGGAAAGCTGCCCCTGCCCGTGCCGAGCGCATTCGGATACTCCGCCAGCGTCCGTCCGTCCGGGGTCCAAGCCGACAGCGCGGTGACCGCCCCCGCGAACCAAACGAGCCTCCCGGCCATCACCGCCGAAGGCTCCGGTGAAGCGGGCACCGCTGGCGCCGTAAACGCCGGCAAGATCGCCGGCCACGAACCCGCGACGATCGAAGCGAAGCCCGTGAGCACTCACGGCCTCGTCATCCTCGCCAAGCAGTCGCTGCTTCACGCCGAGCCCGGGCACCCCTCGCTGGTTCTGCCGCACAGCGAACTTGGAGGACCGAGCGGCTACGTGCAGCTGCTCCTGTCCGACGGCGAAGTGATCCACACCCCGAGCAAGGGGTACGCGCTTGCGGTCACACCCGCAACCCGCGCGGTCGCCGCGGGGCGAAGGGCGGCGTTCTTCAGCAACGCCGAGATCGACGGCACGCCCGTGCGCGTCCTGACCCAGCGCCTCGCGCAGGGCGGGGCCTGGCAGGTGGCGCTGTCGCTGAGCGACCTCGACAACACGCTCGGAAACCTGCGACTGGTGCTCGCGATAGTGAGCCTCTGCGGCGTCGCTCTCGCCGCCGCGCTCGGGCTGCTCGTCTCGCGCGCGGCGCTCGTGCCCGTGCGACGCTTGACCGGCGCGGCCGAACGCGTCGCGCGGACCCAGGATCTCGGCCATCGCATCGATGCCGGACGAGACGACGAGCTCGGACGGCTATCGGGGAGCTTCAACACGATGCTCGCGGCGCTCGAGCGCGCGCGCCTGGCCCAGCGCCAACTGATCTCCGACGCCTCCCACGAGCTGCGTACGCCGCTCACGAGCGTGCGCGCAAACCTCGACGCGCTGGCACTCGGCGAGCAATTGCCCGCCGACGAGCGCGCGCGCATCCTCGCCGCCGCCCAGGCGCAACTGCGCGAGCTGACGGTGCTCGTCGGTGACCTCGTGGACCTCTCCAAGAACGAGATCGAGGAGGTCGAGATGGAGGATGTCCGTCTCGACCTGGCGGCGTCCGCCGCGATCAAGCGTGCCCAGCTACACGCGCCGACCTGCGGCTTCGCGCTCGACGCGGAGCCCTGCCTCGTGCGCGCAGCGCCCGCACGCCTGGACCGCGCGATCGCCAACCTGCTCGACAACGCCGTCAAGTGGAACCCCGCCGGGAAGATCCGGGATCTCGACGCTGTGCACGCCGATCCGATCGAGGTGCGGGTGTATGACGGCACGCTGGAGGTGCGCGACCACGGCCCGGGCATCGCCGAGGAGGACCTTCCGCGCGTGTTCGACCGCTTCTACCGTGCGCCCGCAGCACGCGGTCGCCCCGGCTCAGGGCTCGGTCTCGCGATCGTGCGCCAGACCGCCGAGGCCCACGGCGGGGCGGTCCACGCCGGCAACCACCCGGACGGAGGCGCACGCCTCACGCTGGAGCTCCCGCCGCTGGCGATGACCCCCGTCGAGCTCGCGCGCCGGGACGAGCCGCTCGTCGCCATCGGGCCGCATCGCTCGCCAGGCGCCTGAGCTTCACGAAGCTCCTCGATCCCTCTCAGGCTTTTCTCAGGCCGCACGTCCACCGTGTTGCAGAATGGCCTGTCCTGGCGCAGCGTTGACGGCCCTCGTGATCTTGGCCGGATCGCTGCTTGTCGGCGGCTGCGGGGGCTCGTCGGGCAGCGGCGTCGCGAGCGTCTCGCGGGCAAGGGACTCATCGACGGGCGACAACGGCGCCGCGGCGCCGCCGGAGGGCAACGCGGGCGTCGAACAGCAGATGCTCGCGTTCGCCGAGTGCATGCGTTCCGACGGCGTGCCGAGCTTCCCGGACCCAAACGCGGGCGGCGGGTTCCGCATCGGCGCCGGGCCGGATCCCTCCTCGCCAACGTTCAAGGCGGCCCAGGCAAAGTGCCAGAAGCTGATGCCCGGCGGGCTGCTCGGCCCCGGCTCGACGACGCAGCCATCCGCGCAGACGATGGCGCGCATGCTGAGGGTCGCGCAGTGCATGCGCGAGCACGGCATCTCGGCGTTCCCCGACCCAACGGCCTCGGTTCCATCGCTCCATCCAGGCGTCGGCGTGGTCGCCGATCGCGAAGGAGCGATCTTCGTGCTCCCGTCAACGCTCGATGTGCCCTCGCCGCAGTTCACCCGCGCAGCGTCCGCGTGCGGGTTCGGCCTGCACAACCACTGACCGATTCACGAAGTTCCTCCCCTCGTCTCAGACGATTCTCAGCTTCGACGTCGACCGTTGGTTGCAGCGCCTGGGCTACCAACCGCTTCTGATCCCAGACCGCTCGCGCCGCGAAAGCACCCAAGCAAGATGAGCCCCGAGCTACGAGACCCCGCCACCCCGACGAGCCCCTCCGCGGTGCGCCTGCGCCTGGGCCGCCGGCATCGAGCACCCCACCGCCTGCTCGCGCCCGGCGCGCTGCTGCTCGCGCTCGCGACAGCCGGCTGCGGCGGCTCGTCGAGTCCGGGCGTAGCCCATGTCGGCACCACCAGCACGTCGAACCAGTCGAGCCCGTCTGGCGGCGGCACGCCGGAACCGGGCGAAACGACCGCCGCCGCACAGCAGAAACTGGTCAAGTTCGCGCAGTGCATGCGCACCCACGGGGAACCCGAGTTCCCCGAACCGGTCGAAGGGCACATCGCCCTGCACGCCACCAACGGCAGCGGTCCGAACCCAGAATCGCCGCAGTTCCAGGCGGCCGAAAGGGCGTGCAGCAAGTACGCACCGACTCCCCAGGCCCCGAGCCCCCAGCAGCAGGCCAAGATGCAGGAACAGGCGCTGAAGTTCTCCGGGTGCATGCGCCAGCACGGGGTCCCGAACTTCCCCGACCCGAAGTTCTCCGGCGGCGGCACGCGAGTGACACTCAAGCTGGGGAAGTCGAGTGGGATCGAACCCAACTCGCCGCAGTTCCAGGCGGCACAGAAAGCGTGCCAGTCGGACTCCCCGCTGGGAAAGGTGTCGGGGAAGGGGCTGCCTCCCGCGTCGCAGGCGCCCGCCGGCGGCGGGCGATCCGGTGAAGCGACGATGGTCGCTCCGTGACCGAGCGACCGCCGCGCGGGCGCTGGACGGCCCTCGCAGCGATGGTCGTGATCGTGATCGCCGTGTTGCTGATCGTGCTCGAGCCGTTTCGTGGGTCCGACACGGCGCGCGCCGGCGTCGCCGATAACTCCACACCCACGACCCTCGCGACGGTCAAACGACAATCGTTGTCCTCGCAGACACAGCTCGGCGGGACGCTGGGCTACGCGGGCTCCTCGAAGATCCTGGTTGCCTCCGGCACCGCGCCAACGGCTGTGCAGCAGTCAGAGCAGCAGGTGGCGAGCGGCGAAGCGCAGGTGGCATCGCTCCAACGTTCCCTGGCAAGCGACGGCGCGGCGCTCCAGCACGCGCAGAGCGAGCTCGCGGCGACGCGGGCAAGACAGGCGGTCGACTGCGCGGGGGAAGGCGCGGCCGAAGCCGGATCTTCCCCCACCGGCGGCGGCGCCGGTACGTGCGCGAGCGACAGACAGATCGTGATCAGCGGCGAACAGGGCTTGACCGGCGCGGATGCGAAGGTCACGGCCGACCAAACGCAGCTCGCCTCGGCGCAGTCCTTGCTGGCGCATTCGCGGTCGGCGCTCGCGACCGCCGACTCGTCGGCGCTCAGCTACGCCCAGGGCGCGGTCTACACATCGTTGCCGTCGGTCGGCCAGGTGATCGCGAGCAACCACAACCTCTACGCGATCGGCGGACAGCCGACGATCCTCCTTTACGGCTCGACGCTCGCGACGCGGGCGTTCCTCGCGGGCATGTCCGCGGGCCCCGACGTCGCCGAGCTGAACGCCGACCTGGAAGCGCTCGGCTACGGCTCCGGGCTCGCCGGCGACGAGTTCACCGACGCCAGCGCCGCGGCGATTCGCGCCTTCCAGGGCGCGCACGGGCTGGCACAGAGCGGAGAGCTGGCGCTCGGCTCGGTGGTGTTCGAGTCTGGGCCCGTGCGGGTGACGAGCGTCACCCCGACGATCGGGATGGGCGTCGCGCCCGGATTTGTGCTGGGGATCAGCTCGACCGCGCGGCAGGTGACGGTGAAGCTCGACGCCTCCCAGCAGTCAAGCGTCAAGAGCGGCGACCGCGTGGTGATCACGCTGCCCGACAGCCAGAGCACCCCGGGCACCGTCTCTCATGTCGCGAGCGTCGCCGTGGCGCCGGCAAGCGAACACGGCGAAGAAACGACGCCGACGATCGAAGTCGACATCACCCCCGACGAACCGCGGGCGACAGGCCAGCTCGACGAGGCGCCGGTGCAGATCTCGATCACGACCGCGAGCGTGGAAAGCGCGCTCGTGGTTCCCGTGAGCGCGCTGCTCGCCCTCGCCGGCGGCGGCTACTCCGTGGAGCAGGTGCAGCCGGGCGGCGTGCATCGGCTGCTCCCCGTCACGCTCGGGCTGTTCGACGACGAAGCCGGCGACGTGCAGGTCAGCGGCCCGCAGCTCAGGGCCGGACAACGCGTCGTGGTGCCGAGCACATGAGCGAGCACCCGGTGCTCGAGCTGCGCAGCATCAGCAAGCGCTACGGCGGCGAGCCGCCCGTGTATGCGCTGCGAGACGTGAGCTTCGAGGTGTGGGAGGGCGAGCTGGCTGCGATCGTCGGGCCCTCCGGCTCGGGCAAGTCGACGCTCCTACACGTGATCGGGACGCTCGAGCGCCCGAGCTCGGGCGTGGTGTCGATAACGGGCGTGGACGTGGCGAGCCTGTCAGACCGCGAGCTCGCCGCGCTGCGTGCGACGCGCATCGGCTTCGTCTTCCAGCAGTTCTTCCTCGCCGAGCACTCGAGCGCGCTCGAGAACGTCGCCGACGGGCTGCTCTACGCCGGCGTGGCCGTCGCGGAGCGGCGCGAGCTCGCGGCACAGACGCTCGCCCGCGTGGGCCTCGCCGAGCGCGCGAGCTTCCGCCCGAGCAAGCTCTCCGGCGGCGAGCGCCAGCGGGTCGCGATCGCGCGAGCGCTCGTGGGGGCCCCCGCGATCGTGCTCGCCGACGAGCCGACCGGCAACCTCGACAGCGCCTCCGGCACGGCGATCCTCGAGCTGCTCGAGGCGCTGCACGCGCAGGGTGCGACGATCCTCGTGATCACCCACGACACCGCGCTCGCCGCGCGGCTGCCGCGCCAGGTGCAGATGCTCGACGGGCAGATCGTCGCGGACAGCGGTTCGACGCGAGCGCTCGACGGAGCCGGGCGATGAGCTCCCCACGGACGCGAGCGCGGGCGCTGGCGATCCTCGCCGCGATGGGCGCGCTGGGCGCCTCCGGCGGGGCGCTCGCCGGCGCTTCCCCGGCCGCCGTCGCGGAACCTGGCTCCAGCTCGGGCGCGAGCTGCCCCGCCAGCACCTCCCCGGACGCGATCACGCTCGTGGCCGGCACACCTCAGACGGCGACGCTGAACAGCGCCTACGCGACAGGACTGCAGATCGCGCTCAGCAACGGCGACGGTTGCGCGGTGACGAGCGGCGCCGCCGGCGCGCAGGTGACGTTCACCGCGCCCGCGAGCGGCGCGAGCGGCGTGTTCTCCGCCAGCGCGACGAACACGATCACCGTCGGCGCCGACAGCAGCGGCGCCGTGATCGCGCCGACGTTCACAGCCAACGCGATCGCCGGGAGCTACACGGTCACCGCCTCCTCCCAGTTCGGGACGGTGACGTTCGCGCTGACGAACACGGCCGCGGGAACGCCCGCACGGCTGGTGGCGCTCTCGCCGCTGAAGCAGACGGCGACGGTCAGCGGCGGCTACCGGCAGGCGCTCGTCGTGCAGGTGCTCGACGGCGAAGGCAGGCCGCTGGCGGGCGCGAGCGTCGCGTTCACGCTCAGCGCATCCACCTCCCCGAGCGCGTGCGGCACGAGCTCCGGCTCGGCCGGGGCGGGATCGGGCGCGGACGCGAGCTTCTCCGGCGGCGCGAGCGAGACGAGCACGACGAGCAACGCCGCCGGCGTAGCCACCTCGCCGGCGCTGAGCGCCAACGCCGAGGCCGGGACGTTCGCCGCGAGCGCCTCACTGCCGAGCTCGGCCAGCGGCGAAGCCCACGCGGGCGCGACCCCTGGCGTCGTCGCACCCGCCGTGTTCACGCTCACCAACCTCGCGGGAGTGCCGGCGAAGCTCGCTCCCGGCGTCGGCGCGACGCAGTCCACGCGCGTCAGCGCCCGCTTCCCCATCAGCCTCGCGGTCACCGTCACCGACGCTGAGGGCAACCGCGTGCCCGACGCGCTCGTCTCGTTCGCCGCGCCTCCCACCGGGCCCAGCGCACGCTTCACCGTGCGGGTCCCGCATTCGCGCGAGCGAGCGCGAACGCGTCGGGCGCGCATCGCGAGCGTGAGGGCGAACGCGTGCGGCATCGCGGTCGCGCCCGCGCTCTCCGCCGATGCTGAGCCGGGCGGCTATGTGGTCAAGGCAAGCGCCGGCCACGCGCGCGCGGCGGCGTTCGCGCTGGTCAACGAAGCCCGCTGAGCGAGTGCCCGTGACCGCGACCGACGAGATCGGCCCCGCCAAGCTGGTCCCCGCGAGGCTGCACGCCGGCGACCTCGGGCGGGTCGCGAGCGTGGGGCTGCGTACGCGCCGAGCGCGCGCGGCGCTGTCCGCGCTCGGCATTGCGATCGGCGTGGCGGCGATCGTCGCCGTGCTCGGCCTGTCCTCCTCCTCGCAGGCGGGGCTGCTCGAAGAAATCGATCGGCTCGGAACGAACCTGCTGATCGTCACCAACGGTCAGGGCTTCACCGGCAAGACCGCCGAGCTGCCGCTGGCGGCACCGGCGATGATCGCTCGTATCTACCCGGTCGAACACGTCGCCGAGACGGGCAAGGTGAGCGGCTCGGTGTACCGCTCGCCGCTGATCCCGGAAGTCGACACCAATGCCCTCAGCGTCGCCGCAGCGAGCCTCAACCTGCTGCGGGCCCTGAACATCGCCGTCGCGCAGGGGAGCTACCTGAACGCCGCCACCGCGACCGAGCCGGTCGCCGTGCTCGGCCCCGCCGCCGCCCAGCGCCTCGGCATCGACCACATCTACACCGGCGAGCGCATCTGGGTCGACGACCAGTGGTTCTATCCGGTCGGCATCCTCGGCGGCTCGACGCTGACGCCCGAACTGGAAGACGACGTGCTCGTCGGCTTTGCCGCGGCGAAACGGTATCTCGACTTCGACGGGCACGCCAACACGATCTACGTCCGCGCGCAGGACAGCCAGGTTGCCGCGGTTCAGTCGGTGCTCGCAAACACGGCCAACCCGGAAGCACCGAACGAAGTCGACGTCAGCCTGCCGTCGGCCACGCTCGAGGCGAGGGCCAAAACGCAGAGCGCGCTCAATGGGCTGTTCCTCGGCCTCGGCGCGGTCGCGCTGCTGGTCGGCGCGGTCGGCGTCGCGAACATCATGGTCATCTCCGTGCTCGAACGCCGCTCCGAGATCGGGCTGCGCCGCGCGCTTGGCGCGACCAAAGGCCAGATCCGCGCCCAGTTCCTCGCCGAAGCGATCCTGCTGTCGCTAGCCGGCGGCGCCGTCGGTGTCGCCGCTGGGATTCTCGCGACAGCGATCTACGCGACCACCAAGCACTGGACGGTCGTGATCCCGACGCTCGCGTGGGCGGGCGGCCTCGGCGCGGCGATTCTGATCGGCGCGATCGCCGGGCTGCTACCGGCGATACGTGCCGCGCGGCTGTCGCCAACCGAGGCGCTGCGCAGCGTCTGAAGGGTGGTCGAGAGGGGTCCTCGGCGGGCTAGATTGAGTGTGTGGCAAAGACCTGGATTTTGGATACCGAGACCAAGGGCACAGGCGCCCATATCGCGCCGCTGGGCAGCGACCGGCCCCGCGCCGATCGGGATTTGGCGATCGTCACGCTCGAGCGCCCACCTCGACCTCTCAAGGCGCCCGAGCCGTCGTCGCCAAGAGCGTTCAAGGTCGTGGACGTCATGAGTGCGCAGGTGCTGGCCGAAGGCGTTGGCACGCGCGAGACGCTCGAGTTGCTGGCGGGGATGAAGACGATGATCGACGCGCGCATCTACGTGTGGGTGCCGGGCGCTGAGCGCTGGCGCCTGCTGAGGCTCGAGGAGCAGAGGGCATTGTGGGCGTTGCGTGGCACGAGAACGCCCGATGGGAGCGATACGCGTCCGGAAAGATGATTGCTCAGACAACTACTGGCGGTATGCTTCGTCGATGGAACTCGGCCTCGCGACATTCGCGGATCTAGCAAGCGGCGTGAGCCCACGCCAGCGCATGCAACAGCTGATGGAGGAGGTCGAGCTGGCCGATCAGCTCGGACTCGACGTGTTCGGGATCGGCGAGCATCACCGACCTGACTTCCTCGTCTCCTCGCCGGCCGTAGTGCTGGGTGCGGCCGCGGTCAAGACCGCGCAGATCCGACTCTCGAGCGCAGTCACGGTCCTCAGCTCCGATGACCCTGTCCGGGTCTTCCAAGACTTCGCCGAGGTCGACCTGCTGTCGAACGGACGCGCCGAGATCATGGCTGGACGAGGATCGTTCATCGAGTCCTTCCCTCTGTTCGGCTACGACCTCGAGGACTACGACGAGCTGTACGCGGAGAAGCTCGAGCTCCTGCTCGAGCTTCGTGCGAAGACCCGTGTGACGTGGTCGGGACGCCATCGCCCGGCCCTCGCCGACGCCGAGGTGTGGCCGCGGCCGGTGCAGGAGCGGCTGCCTGTCTGGGTTGCCGTCGGAGGCTCTCCGCAGTCAGTGGTGAGGGCCGGGACCTTGGGCCTGCCGCTGACGATCGCGATCATCGGCGGCCAGCCGGCACGCTTTGCGCCGCTCGTCGCGCTCTACCGCGAGACCACCGCACGAGCCGGCCACGAGCCGTCAGAGACGAGGCTCGCGATCAACACGCACGCCTTCGTCGCCGCCACCTCAGCGCAGGCCGACTCAGCATTCGCCGCCCCGTACCTCGAGATGATGAACCGCATCGGACGCGAGCGCGGCTGGCCGCCCTCGGGACGTCCCGAGTACGAAGCGCTGCGCGCGCCCGAGGGAGCGCTGGCCGTCGGCTCCCCGGAGCAGGTCGCCGAGAAGATCCTCTACGAGCACGAGCTGTTCGGGCACGACCGCTACATCGCCCAGATGAGCGTCGGGGCGGTCGCCCACGAAGACGTGCTGCGTTCGATCGAGCTGTTCGGGAGCGAGGTCGCGCCGCTCGTGCGTACCGAGATCGCGCGCCGCGAAGCGCCCCTACCGGTGCAATAGGCTTCGCGCCGCGAGCGAGCGGCGAAGGAGCCGGCGGATGACTCGGCTGGGGGACAACCCATGAGGAGAAACGGCTGGGGCGTGATCGTCGCCTACGCGCTGGTGTGCGCGGCCACGCAGGTGCTGTGGCTGACCTACGCCGCGATCACGACCGAGACCGCGCGCCATTACGGGGTGTCGGTCGGCGCGGTCGGCTGGCTGGCCGAGATCTTTCCGCTGTTGTACGTGGTGCTCGCGATCCCGGCGGGACTGCTGCTCGACCGCTGGTTCAGGCCGGCGCTGAGCGCCGGCGGCGCGCTCGTGGCGCTCGGCGGGCTCGTGCGCCTCGGTGGCGACACGTTCGCGTGGGCGATGGCCGGCCAGGTGCTGGTCGCCGTCGCGCAGCCGGTGGTGCTGAGCGCGGTCAGCAAGCTCGCCGGCGAGTACCTCCCGGCCGACCAGCGCGCGAGCGGAATCTCGGTCGGCTCGGCGGGAAACTTCGTCGGCATGCTGCTCGCGCTGTTGCTCGGGCCGACGCTCGGCGCACACGGGCAGCTCGAGCGGCTGCTCGTCGTCGAGGCCGCGCTCGCGGTCCTCGCGGCGCTGGGCCTCGCGCTCGCGCTGCGCACCCGCGGCCAGGAGAGCGCTGAGCACGCGGCAATCGCGGGTAGCGCCGCGCGGGCTTTGTGGGAGCTGCCGACGATGCGCACGCTGTGCGGCCTGGTGTTCCTCGGCTTTGGCATCTTCGTCGCGCTCGCGACCTGGCTGCAGACCCTGCTTCAGCCCTCGGGTGTCTCGGAAGCGGCCGCCGGCGCGCTGCTCGTGGGAATGGTGATCGCCGGGGTCCTCGGCTGCGCGGTGCTGCCGCCGCTCGTCGCGCGCCGCCACGCCGAGCGCGGCTTCATGCGCGCGGTCGTGCTCGCGGCGTGTTCGGGCTGCGTCGTGCTGGGCGTCGCCCCGTGGCTCGGCGTGCGTGCGCTTGCGATCGTCGCGATGGGAGTCTTCCTGCTACCGGCGCTGCCGGTGATCCTGACAGCCGCCGAGCAGCTCGCCGGTGCCGCCGCCGGCACGGCCGGGGCGATCGTGTGGATGGCGGGCAACCTCGGCGGGCTCGTCGTCGCGCTGCTCGTGCAGATCCTCGTCCACGAGCCGCTCGCGGCCTTCCTCGCGATGGCGGGAGTGTCGCTGCTGGGACTGCCGCTCGCCGCCCGGCTGACCTCGCCGGTCGGCCTCGCCGGCGGCGCCGAGCCCGTGACGGCGGGCGTCGGCTGAGGCTGCCTCGAGGGCCGCGCTCACGACTGCGGCGGACTCGCCGTCACCGCCCACACCCGGTGGGGTACCGTCAGTGGCTCGCCCGCGAAGCGCTCGCGCAGCATCGTCGCGAGCTCGTTCGAGCAGGCGAGGACACCCTCGCGATCGAGCGTTCCGGCGACGGGGGCGCTCGCGCGCACCCGCCCCACCCACGCCTCGTGCGTGTAGGGGACGCTCACGTCGAAGGAGAACGTCTCGATCGCGCAGAAGCCGGCCGTCTGGAGGTCCATGAGCCACTGCGGGTACAGGCCGGCACGGTTGGCGAACGGCCACGTCGGCGTGTAGGAGAGGATGATCGACTCGGTCCCGGCAACGACGTTGCCGGGAATCGGAAGCCAGTCGAAGTGGGCGATCACCGCGGTGCCGCTGCGCCTCAGCAGGCGCGCGACCTCACGCGCCGCCGCCGGGCGGTCAAACCAATGCCAGCATTGGCCGGCGCTGACCACGTCGAAGGCTCCGGACGGTAGGCCGGTCGCCTCGGCAGGCCGCTCGATGTAGTCGATCTGCACGCCGGCCGCGCGGTCAAGACCGCGTGCCTGCTCGAGCAACGGCCCCGCGATGTCGACAGCCGTGACCTCGCACCCGCGCAGCGCGAACAGGCGCGCGAGGCTGCCGGTGCCGGTGCCGAGGTCCACGACGCGCGCGCCCGCGCTCGCGATGCCGCTTCGCGCGAGTCGATCGAGCAGCTCAGCAGGGAAGCCGGCGCGGTGGCGCGCGTAGTCAGACGCCGTGCGCCCGAAGTCAGGCGAGCACATGCTCACGGATGTGAGCTTACGCGTCTGATCGATAGCGAACGGCCAGCTCCTCTGCGGGTGTCGTGGCGAGTGGAGCGGGCGCCCAGCTCACGTCCATTCGCCTGCGCGTGCGCGCGAGCACCTGCGCGAGCTCTGGCGCGAACGCGAGGCCGAAGAGAAAGCTCGAGACGACGCCCGCGATGTCGTAGGGCAGCCCCTGAGCAGCGACCGCGAGGAACGCGGCGGGCGTGTGAACCGCACCGAGCGTCCACGTGTACAGGTCCATGATCTCCTCGGCGAGGAGCGCCGCGAGCGCGCACGCGAGCGCGAGCGGCACACGCCGGACGCGCCGGCGGGTCAACGTCGCAAGCGCGGCCCCGCCGAGGCCGACCAGGCCCCACGCAGCCATCTGCCACGGCGTGTAGGGGCCTTGGCCGAGCACGAAGTTGGAGACCAGCATCCCGAGCGCGCCGACGGTGAACCCGGGGAGCGGACCGAGCGCGTAACCGACCACGAACATCATCGGCGTGATCGGCTTGACGTCGGGCAGCGCGACGAACGCGTCGCGCCCGAGCGCGGCGAGCGCGGCCATCACCGCGACGACCGCCGCCATGCGCGCCGAGGGACGCCTGCGCTCATAGACCAGCCAGCCGACCGACAACACGAGGCCGACGACGAGAAACGACGCGACCGGCCAGCTCATCAGCGGGCCCCCGGTGCGCCCGCAGGAGAGCGCTGCTCGGTGGCGATCCGAGCGTCGGCGCCGGCCGCGCGCGCCCGCAGGAGCTCTGCTCCCTGCTCGGGCAGCAGCGCTTCGCCAGCCCCGGAGAGGATGCGTGCGGTCTCGGTCGCGAAGTACCAGCCGCCGGCGAGCAGCTCCGCCGCGGTGCCGTCGGCGATCACGCGCCCGTCGGCCATCAGGATCGCGCGATCGGCGCAGGCCGCCGCGAACTCCGGGTCGTGCGTGGCGACGACCACGGCCTGCCCTTGCATGCAGCGGCGGCGCAGCTCGTGCGCCAGCTCGGCCTTGGCTTCCCGGTCCATGCCGCGGGTGGGCTCGTCGAGCGCAAGCAGCGCCGGTGGCTCGCCCGAGCCGGTGACGATCGCGAGCGCCAGGCGCTGGCGCTCGCCGCCAGAGAGATCGCGCGGATTGCGTTGTGCCTGTTCGGCCAGCCCGAGCGCTGCGAGCGCCTGTGCGGGTGCCTCTTCGGCGACGAGCTCGTGCACGAAGTAGTCGCCCGGGTTCTGCAGCAGCAACGCCACCCTGCCGGCCCGTGAAACGCGGCCTCTGGTCGGCTCGAGCAGGCCGGCGGCGTGGCGCAGCAGCGTCGACTTGCCGGCGCCGTTTCGGCCCATCAAGGCAACGCTCTCGCCCGGGCGCACGCGCAGGGTGACGCCGCGCAGGATCGCCGGGCCGTTGCGCAGCTCATGCCAAACGCCGTTCAGCTCGAGCGCCGCCGCCGGCTTGTTAGCCCGGCGCAGCGAAGCTTTCAGGCTCGATCGGCCTGACGGCTGCGGCGCAGGCGCCGCCGCATCTTCGTCTGCGAGCAGATCGTGTGCCCGCAGCGTCGCGCGAGCCTGTTTGACGCCCGCCGGCGCGGGTGCGAGTCGCGCCAGCGCGAACAGCCTCGCGGCCGGCGTCTGCAGCGCCGGCGAGTGCTCGGCCGCCCACTCGAGGAATCCCCGCGGATCGCTGTCACAGCCGACGCTGCCGCGCTCGAGCGCGATCACACGATCGACGGATGACAGGCAACGCTCGAGGCGGTGCTCGGCCAGCACGATCGTCGTCTCCCACTCCTGGTTGAGCCTGCGCAGTAGGCCGATCAGCTCATCCCCGGCGACCGGATCCAGCTGCGAGGTGGGCTCGTCGAGCAGCACCAGTCGAGGTCGACCGGCGAGCGCCGCGCCGAGCGCCACACGCTGCTTCTCGCCACCCGAGAGATCGTGCGTGGAGCGATCGAGCAGCGAGTCGATCCCGAGCGCGAGCGCCACCTCCTCGACGCCGCGCGCGACCGCGGCGGCGCCGTGGCCGCGGCTCTCGAGCGCGAGTGCCAGCTCGCCACGGACGCTGCTCATCACGAGCTGCGTCTCGGGGTCCTGAAACAGCACCCCCGCAACCGCGCCGAGGCGGGCGGGCCCGTGCTCGTGCGTGTCCAGGCCGGCGAGCGTCACACGACCGGCGAAGTGTCCGCCGTGGAAGTGCGGGACGAGGCCGCACGCGGCGCGAAGCAGCGTCGACTTCCCCTGACCTGAGAGACCCGCGAGCAGGCAGAACTCGCCGGGTCGGATGTCGATGCTGACCTCGTCGAGCGCCGGCGCCTGGGCACCCGGGTAGCGGTAGCTGACGCGCTGAAACGACAGCAGCGGCGCGCTCACGCGTCGATCCCCCTGCGATCAGCGAACGGCAGCAGCACGGCCGCGAACAACCCCCCACACACGAGCGCGGTGCCAGCACCGACGGGAACTTGGAGTTCCGGGTAGGCGTTAAAGCTCACCACTCCCGTCAGCCGTGCAAACAGCGCCAGCGCGAAGACCGCGACGGCGGATGTCAGGAAGGCGAGATCGTGGCGCGACCACGGACGCGACAGCCGCGGCGCGCGGCGCGCGCTCGCAAAGCCGCGAACCTCGAGCGTGGCAGCGACGTCCATCGCTCGATCGAGCGATCCGCCGATTAGCGCGCGCAGCAGCGCCACGCGGCCGCGGGCACCGCGCGGCGGCCCATCCGGACGTGTCCTCTGCGCCTCGGCGAGCCGCTGTGCATCGGCTGCGAGCACGGGGATCATGCGCGTGGCAAGCGACGCGGTGAGGGCCGAGCGGAAGGACAGGCGGCGCAGAATCCTCAACATCTCGTCAGGGTCGACGGTAAGGCTCGCGAGCGTGGTGATGAGGACCAGCAGCAGCACCTTCAGCGCGATCACCGCACCGTAGACGAGCGCCTCGACCGTGAGATTTCCTTGGCCGAAGGGACCGAGGTCGCCGAGCCTCGCGAACACCGTGAGGCCTTCACGCGATACGAGCACGTTGACCACGACGATCGGGACGGCGATGATCGCGCCGGTTCGCATCGAGCGCGCGAGCGCCGGTCCGACACCGGCGCCGACGCCGGCACAGAGAATCCCAGCCAATAGCGCGAGCAGCACCAGCGGGTGGAACAGCACGAGCGCCGCGAGCGCGAGCGATGCCGCCCACAGCGCGCCGACGCCGGCGCGGGTCGCATGCAAGGGACTGGACAGGCGGCGATAGAAGAGCGGCATCGTCTTCATCGGCTCGGCCCACGATCGGGCAGCGCAACCGACCCCGCGCCCGCAAGCGCCACCGCGAAGCGGTCGTGCAGCGTGTTCTGATCGAACGCGCGCGCGGCTCGTTCGACGCCTTCGCCGTCGGTCCCGGTAACGAGCCACACGGGCGCGTCGTCGCCCTGCCTCGTCGCCGCGATCAAACCGGCACCGGCATCGAGGGTCTGAACGGGGTCGCCGTCCTGGTCGAGCAGCATCAGCGCCCGTCCATCGGAGGAGAAGCGTGCATATACGCCGCTGGCGCGCGGCCCGTGCTGCAGGCCCTCCGCACCGAGGTCGCCGTCGATGCTCGCCCACGGAGCGACGAGCACACGCAGGGCCCGCGGCGCGGCCGCGGTCGCGAGCGCCATCGTGTGCACGGCGACGCCGAGCGCGCGCAGGCGCGCGCTGACGGTGCGGCAGGCGTAGCCGGCGAGGGACGCGCATTGCACGCCTACCGGCAGGCGCTTGCCTTCGCTGCCGGCCACGAACGGCTGTGGGAACGAGCCGACCACGGCGGGGACGGTCTCGGTCTGACTCCAGTCGTGCCTGTCCCACCAGATGCGATCACCCGAACGCACATCGGTCGCGGCCGCTCCCGTGCTCGCTTCGACGCCGTTGACGTAGTAGAACCATGCGACCGGCTGCCCCGCCTGCTGGCCGCCGGAGAGCCCGTCCACGCTCTGAACGAAGCCACCACCATCGCTTGCAAGCACTCGATAGTTGCGCTCCAACAGGCTCATCGCGGTCTCCTGCCCTCTCACCTTCAACGGCCCGCGCGCCTGGAGCACGTGCGCTCCGAACCCACTCGTGACGAGAACCGTCACGCCGCTCGGCGTCGCCCCGGCGCCGAGTCCACAACCTGCCAGCGCGAGTGCGCATCCCGCCAGCAGGATTGCTGCGAACACGGCCGCGCCAGACGCGCGAATCGAGCTCATGGGCGCTTCTGCACGTAGACGAGCTGCCCGTTGCTGAGGCGGTAGACGGTGCCAACCGGCTGACCGTGGCCGCTCGCCACAGGTGCGCCGGTCGGTGACGGCAACGTTTGCGCATGCTGCGTGCTGGGCGTGCGCTGTTGCAGGCGATGGGTCGACTGGTTGACCGTCAGGCCGAGGCCGGCGATCAGGAAGGCAACCGCAAGGACGATGCCGATGTCGAAGAGGTTGACGAGGCCGTCGAGCGGGTCGCCGGCCGCGTTTCGTATCCCGCTGTGGCGGCCGAGGCCTGTGCGACGGGTCATCTGCGCGGCTCCGCGATCGGTGGCACAACCTGCGGTTGGGCAACTTGCCGGGCGGACGCGGTCGTCCCCAGAGATGCGTCGAGCGAGGTTGCCGTCGTGCGCTCCGGGCCCGGGGCCGGCGCTCGCACGGAGGCCTGCTCGAGATAGCTGTTGACACGCTCCAGGGCGGTCAGGTCTTCCGTGTACATGCGAGTCCGCGTAAGTGTCAGCGCGTAGGCGACCGTCCCGACCAGAAGCCCGATCGTGGTGGCGGCGAACGCCGTCCGCAGATCGGTCGCGAGCGTCGCGACATCGCCATGACCGAGCGCCGCGAGCCCCGGTGCAAGCGGGATCAGCGTCCCCATCAGGCCTAGCGCAGGCCCCGCGCGAACGAGGATGCGCGTACGGTCCAGGCGCCGCTCGACCGCGAGCTCGTAATCGGCCAGCGCGTGCTCCACGCCCGCGTCTTCGCCGGCGAGCAGGGCGCGCGCGATCTGCACGAGCGCTTCGCCCGCCAACGAGCTCGGAGCGCGCACCGCCAGCGCGGCTGCCTGATCGGGATTGGCCACCACCTGACGAACGAGCTCGCGCAGCGCACCCCGTCCGGCGCGAGCGCGCGACCACAGCTCGGTGGCGAAGCGTCCAGTCTCCACCGCGCAGATCAGCAGCACCAGCAGCGCGAGCACGAGCACCGGAGTGCGCAGCGCGGAGGCGATCCGCGCGAGCGCTTCGGCGATGCCGTCTGTCGCGGCCAGCGTGCTCACACGATCACCTGCGGGCGCCTGCGCTCCAGCTGCGAGCCGACGACGATCAGCAGCACGATCAAGCCACCGATCGCGATCGCCAGCCACGGCGTCTGGCCCCCGCCCGCACCCGCGCCGCGCAGGCCCGGAGCGCCGGGTTCGAGGACTTCGTTTGCTTGCTTGCTGCCGGGTGCGTTGATCAGCAGGCCGCGTATCGCTTCCCCGCCGGCGCGCTGCCCGCCATCGCCGGAACCCATCGCCGCAGAGCCCGATCCCTTGTGATGATCAGCGCTGGCGGAAGAGGCAGGCTTTGCGCTCGACACCGTCGTGATCGTCGCGACCACAGATGGAGGATCGCGCAGCGGGCGCTCGCGCGCATGCCGAGCCGTGCTGGCAGGCGAGGCGCTCTCGCGGGCGCTGTCGAGCAGTCGCACGCCACCGGGCGTCCTGCCCTGACTCTGAGGCTGCGGGCGGCTGAAGAGCGGCGCGCCGCGACCGCCGCCGCCGGCGATCACGCCGCTACCGGGCTGGGAGGACTCGCCGCCCTGGCCCGTTTCGGCAGTGCCGGTAGCAGCCGGCGTGCCTCCCACCGGCCCAGGCGGTGTGCTGCTTGGGACTTCCAGCGGCACAGCCGGGGGCGGCAGCGGCTGGAGGCTGAACGCCGGAGCGGCATAGGCGGTCATCCACACCGGGTTTTCGTCGCTACCGGCACTCGATTGGATGCTGCCGTCTTCGTGTTGCATCGATTCGAGGTAGCCCAGGGGTTCCTTGCCCGAGCTCGCCTGTCTCCACGTTTCCGGGTTTTCACCGGCCGAGACGATCGCCTGCACGGTCCAGGACGTGGAGGCGGTGTCCGATTCCGATTCGACTGTGAATTCCGGGAAGCCTCCGTCGGGCCGCTGCGCTTCGCGCAGGTACTCGAGGGCTTTGCCCTGGGCTTCGCTGTCGTGGACGCCCGCGGCATTGAGCGCCTCGATCGCCGCGGCGGTGATGTCGACGTTACCCGGCGCACCGTCGCCCGCCGTAGATGGCCAGCTTCCGTCAGGGTTCTGCTGGCGTTCGAGCCATCCGACGGCGCGCTCGACCGCTTCTTGGACTTCGCGTTCCTGAACCGGGCTGAGCGAGAGGATCGCGAAGATCGTGTCGTTTATCGCCGGCGTCTGCGAGCCTTCGTGCGAGAAGCCTCCTTCGCCCAGCTGCCGGCCGAGGATCGATCCGATCAAGTTGCGGCCGAAGCCCTGCGCCGAGGCGCCTGCGGCGTCGACGACGAGGAGCACCCGCTCGAAATCGGTCGTGACTTTGAGTTCGCCGGCGTGAGCAACGAGGTAGCTGTACGCGCTTTCGCCGCCCGGCTTGGCCTGATCCTGGGGGTTGATCCCGGCGCAGGCGAGCGCGATGGCAGCCCAGGCGGTGAAATCGGGGTTCGAAGCTTCACCCACGTTTCCGTCGGCGCTGAAGCCGCCGTCGCTGTTCTGCGCGTTCTGCAAGAAGCGCACGGTGCTTTCCAGGCGCTTCTTGTTGAGTTCGTTGTTCGGCGTCGCGAGTGCCGGGCATGCTCCCAGCACGAGAAGCGAAACGCACACGGCAAGACCCGGCGCCCAGGAGCGCTCGACGCAGAGAAGCGCCCTAGCCTTCGACAGCCACGCCATCGAGATTCACCGTTCCGTTCAACACGATCAGGCTCACCGGACCCGCGACCGAACGCTCGGCCGCGCCGATCTGCTGCAAGGCACCGGGGTGTCCCCGCGCAATCTCGAACACCTCGTGGCGGGAGCCGGCGCGCACTTCGACTCTCGCCGCGCTGGGCGAAGCGCGCAACAGGAAGACGGGTCGCCCAGCCCCAAGCGTCACCGAGACCTTCGCTCCGCTCGCTCCGCGGCTGACGGTTTCCAGCCACGCCCCGACCTGCTTCAAGCGCCGCCAGCGCCCGCGGTAGTGAAGCCCGCTCGAGCGGTCGTCGTAGGGAACGACGACCTTGCCGATCTGCGTCGTCGCGCTTTCCCCCAAGCTGTCAGTGAACGTGATCTGCAGCTCGTACGCCGCGCCCGCGGGCAGCTTCAAAAGCGCCGAGGTCACGCTCGCGCTGCCCGCGGCCCTCGTCACATATCCCGCTTTCGCTGCGCCGAGAGTCTGTGAGGTGATCGTCCACGAGCTCGAGCCAACCCCAGGTTCGAGGACGCTCCAGCTCACACCGACGAGTCCGCGCCCCGACCCCAAAGCGCTTAGGCGAGGCGTCTGAACCCGGGCCAGGCTCGCGATGCGACTGCCCAGCACCCCTTGCGAGCCGGTCAAGGGGCTCGTACCTGTCGACTCGGTCTGATTGGTCCCTTCGGTTCCGTCGTTTTCTTTTTCCTGACTGGGCCGGCTTTCGTTTTCGGGCTGGTTTTCTTCTTCGGACTGGTTTCCGACTTCAGGCGTCCCGTTTCCGCTGACCGGCAGCTCGACCGTCTGGCTGCTGCCGGCGAATGACACCTGCAGCAGCGCTTCGCGCAGCCCGCTCGCGGTCGGGTCAAAGCTCGCGGTGAGCTCGCAGCTTTCGCCTGGCGCGAGCGTCCTGCCGGTGCAGCCGGCGACGTTGAAGTCGCCTGCGTCCATTCCCGCGACGCCGACCGCGCCGACCGTGAGCGCGCGCACGTCGTGGTTGGTGAGCACGGCCTGGAGCGGCCTGCTGCTCGAGCCCACAACGCGGGCTTCAAAGACGAGCGACTGCTGTTCGAAGGAAGCGTCGTACGGGCCGTATGGACCGGCCGTCGCGAGCGCGAGCAGCGCGTCCGTGGTTGGTGCCCGCGCTTCGACATAGAGCCCGTGGCGGTTGTCGGATCCGACGCCGTAGGCGAGCGCGTTGCGCAGCGCGGCTTCGCCTGGCAGGAAGGCGCCGATCACGCCTTCCGCAGGCGTCTTTTCGTCCGTTTCGGGATTGCCCCTCCCGGCGTATTCGGCGGTGACCTGGTAGCGAGATACCCACTTTGCGGCTCGTTCAGCGGCGGGCTGGCGGCCGCTGAGCGCGAGCGCGACTGCGCCGAGCGCCGTCGATTTGACATTTGGTGCGCCGGCGCTTTCTTCTTCACGCACGCCGCCCGCCGGTTCCTGGATGCTTTCCAGGTAGCCGCCAGCCCGCTCCAGCGCCGACTCGACCCTTTCAAGCCGGCCTTGACCGAGCACGCTCGCCCCTTGTTCGCGTGCGGCGGCGAGCGCTTCTATAGCAACGGCGCTCGCCGCCGTTGTCGCTTCCCAGCCGCCCGTGCTCGTGCCCTGCTGAGAGAGAATCAGCTCCAGCGTCCTCTGCGCCTTTTCGGACAGCGTGCCCGTGCGCGCGAGCGCCAGCACGGTCGGCGCTGTGACTTCGATCGCCTTCGCGCCCTTGACTTCGCCTGTGCTCTTGCTGAGCATTTCTTCCAATTCGAGGCGCAGGTCCCTGCCGGCGAAGCTGAGCGGATTCTGCCCAAGCGCCTGCAGCCCGAGCACGGCGAGCGCGTAGCGTTCCGCATACTTTTCCTTCGGGTTGGCGAGTTCCCGCAGCGGACAGCCTTCGACATCTTCGTGTTTCACTTCGCAGCTTCGCGCCAGCCATGCGACGAGCGGCTGCAAGCGGGCTGGGTCCAAACCAGCCCGCGCGAGGGCGATAGCACCCGGCAGAAGTTCTTCGGCTTCGGGACGTTCGGCGAGCTTTTCGCCTTCAAGCCGTTCTGCCATCTGGGCGGTTTCATCGAGAGTCAGCGCGAGCCATTCGCGCGCGAGCAGCGAGGGAATCACCGACGATTCCTGCCCTGGCGGCAGGGTGAAGGACGAGGGGCCGCTGCCGTCCATCGGCTCGATCCGCGGGGCCTCACCACCTCCGAAGGACCAGCCTTCAACCGAGTTGACCGGCGAGCGGGTCTGTGGGCTCTTCGCGCCAGCGCCGCTGAAGCCCCAACGGCCACCCGGCTCGCCGCGCCAATATGACCAGTACGCATCACCGCCAGGCGTCGTCGTGCACGGCGTTTCAGACGGCGTCGGCTGGCCGTCGATGCGGCACACGAACGCAAGCCCGTAATCGGAGGTGCCTTCCAGCTGAAAGCCGGCGTTCTCGAGCGCTTCCACGCCGTCGGGCTGTTCGCCGAGCGCGCAGCCGACATAGATCATGCCGCTGCCGATCTTCTGATCGTCGACGATGACCGTGACTCCGGTGTTCGGTTCGCACGGTTCCCAGCGCGCGATCATTCCGGGGTCCGGGTTGGACGCGTTCTCGGCGCCCGCCGAAGACGCTTTGGCGCTGACTACCAGCGCGCAGCAAAGCAACAGAGAGACTGTCAAAAGCCGTTCGCGTTGAGGTTTGGCGGTGAAAGGGCTCATATCGGTTGCTTGCTGCTATCGGTGCTACGCGATCGCGCGAAAGCGCGCGGATCGTGTGGGGCGGCGAGCGGGGGCGAGCACCTTGCTCACCCCCGCGAAGCCTCGCATCGCTAGGGCAACCCCACCAGGCGCGGATAGGTCGTGCCCTGGAGGCCAAGGATGCCCTGCGCGGTCGCCAGGACCTCGGGCGGACCTTTTTCGGTGCACGCCGGCAGGCCGGATTCACCCCTCGGCTGCGCTTCAACGATGCCATCCAGCCACGCCCTCGCTTTGCCGGGCGAGACACCCCCTGCGATGTCGGCCATGATCGCCAACGAGGTGCTGTTGACACTCGGAAAGATGACCGAGGATTCGGTGAAGCTGCAGTAGTTCTCCCAGTATCTCGAGCGCTTGCGCTGCTTCTTCAGCCACTTCAGCGCAGCCCTTGCGGCCGTTTTCGATTCGCTCGTCCCGTTCGCCAGCAACGCCTGGATCGCCGTCGCGGTCGAGTCGACTTCGACCGCGTCTCCGTTTTCGCTTTCATTTTCGAACGGCGGCTCGCTGTTGCAGGTGCTGGGCGGGAGACCCATCGTCGAGCGGAATGCGCCATTCAGGGACTTTGGTTTGCTCGCGTTGCACTGCTGGCTGCGCAGGTAGCGTGCTCCGGCTTCGATCCAGCTCGTCAGGCTGGGTTTGCCGGTGCAGTTGGCTTCGCAGGCCTTCAGTGCGATGATCGCGAGCGATTGGCCGCTCACGTTGGAGAAGTCTTCCTGGTTCTTGTCACTGAACCTGCCGGCTTCGGTCCCGGACGGCACCTGCAGGCACTTCAGGTCGGCGATCAGGTTGCGTCCGGCGACGTTTTCGGGGTTGCCACTCTCAGCCTCAACGCCGAGTGCGAGCTTTGCGACGGCGCCGGCCGAGAGCGCTTTGCTCGTCGCTTCACACGATTCGCTGCCGACGTAGCGGCTGGCGTTCGCGAGAGCCCATCTATACGTCGCTTCGCGCTGTGGGTTGAAGCTCGCGCCGGCGGCCTTGAAGGCGAGCGTGCATTCAATCGTCTCGCCGACGGATTCTTCTCCGAACAGTTCGCAGTAGGAGCCTTCGCTTGTGGTTCTCAGCTGCGATGCGAGCCATTCTGAGGCCTTCGAACCGGCTGAAGCACCCGCCGTCGCAGGCGCCGCGGAGGCGAGCACCAGCGCGAGCACAGCGGCCGCGAGGCCGGCCCGCTTCGGCGCTTTGCAGATCGTCGATCTCCGTCTCCTGCGTTCTTGCCTTGCCGCGCCGGGGCGAGGACGGGCAAACGGCGCCAGCCGGAGGGTGAATAGTCGCATCGGTGGATCTCCTTCTTAAGGGGCGGAGGGGCGTCTCCGTCCCCGCTGAAGGAGCGGGAGAGGTCGCGACCCGCCGCCCTATCGCGAGAGCAGGGTCCGTATTTCTGGTGCCACCAGGCGAGTATTCGGACTCGGGTCCAGCCAAATGCCGCTGGCCCATACCGTTGCGCGTCAGTCCCGGATTCTCACCGGATTCCCTCGACCGCGTGACGGCCGGGACCATAGCACCGGACCTTCGGCGGGGTTTCGCGGAGGCTAGACGCCGACCTGCAGCGAGTCTCCGCGCGACGGCGCATCGACAGTCGCGAGCTTCGGACGTCCGGCGCCTTCCCGCTTTGACGCGTACATTGCGTCATCCGCTTGGGCAACGATCGAGTAGGCGTCGGCAGACGCGCCGGCGGACCAGGCGACACCGATGCTGACCAGAGCCGTGACGCCTGCGTCGGTGAGATCGACCGCCGTGCGCTGCGATCGCGCCAGGCGCTCGGCGAGCTTCATGGCCTCGTCGGGCCCGCCCACGTCCGGGCACACCACGAGGAACTCGTCGCCACCGAGTCGACCGACGATGTCGCCGTCCCTTACGGCGGCTCGCAGCCGCTCGGCGACGATCTTCAGCAGCTCATCGCCCGCGGCGTGCCCGTAGCAGTCGTTGACCGCCTTGAAGCCATCCAGGTCGACGAACACGACGGCGCGCTCGGCGTGGCGCTGGCCGCTGGCGATATTGACCTCCAGCGCACGCATGATCGACGCGCGGTTGTAGCAACCGGTCAGCTCGTCGAACGTCGCGCGCCGCTCGAGCTCCTCGCGCATGTGCGCGCCGTCGGTTATGTCTGCCACACACGCGATCGCTCCGTGGATCGCGCCGCCGGCGTCCCTGAGAGCACGCAGGCTGACGGTGCAGAAACGCAACTCGCCACTCGGTGGGCGGCGAAGCTCGACCTCGATGTCGGACTGCTGCCCGTCGCCGAGAACACGGTCCAGAGCCTCCTCCAATAGTCCTTGATCAGCGCAGCTCACGCTGGCCATCTGCGCGCTCGCCTCCTCCATCAGCTCGACGCCGAGGATCTCGTGGAGTCGATCGTTGGTGTAGACGACGCGGCGCTCCGCATCGACTTGAAGGAGGCCGACAGGGACAGCCTCGGCGAGGCCGTCGAGCAACTGCTCGCGCGCTTTCAGCGCTTCGTGTGCGGACATCTCCTCGGAGATGTCGACCATCTCGCTGATGACGCAGTGATGGTCGGGGTCGTTGAGCAGGTTGTGGTTTGTGACCTCCAGCCACACCCATGAGTCGTCGCGGCGGCGATGACGCAGCCGCACCCGGCGGGCGGGACCCGGCGCGGCGAGCATCTGCATCCAGTTGTCGATCGCGAGCGCGTGGTCGTCGGGGTGAATGAACTCGATCGAACGGTGACCCTCCATCTCCTCGGCGCTCCAGCCGAGGATCTGCGTCATCGCCACGTCCACACTGGACAGGAAGCTGCGCGCATCCTTGCGGACGGAGGCGAAGCGCGGGGTGACCTCGGGAAGCTCGCCGGTCGCGAGCGGGCCGGCGTCCTCGCTCTGCGCAAACACGCTCACCGTCACGATCACACCGTGGCGCTCGCGCAGGTCGAGCCCGTAGACGGTGCCCGTGAGCTCGGGATTGCTCACCGGATGGACGGCATAGACGGCGGCTCCTGTCGTCAGGACGCGGTCCCAGCCGCTCAGCACTTGCTCGTCGTAGACGACCAGATCCAGAGCCGAGCGAGCCTCTAGCACCGGGTTGCGCTGAAGCCCGACGGAGCTTGGCATCGCCACCACGACGCCGTCGTCTCTGATGGCGGCTATCGGTGCGTCCGGATACGCGGCCAACAGCGACGCCAGTGCGCTCTGCAGGGTCTCCGCGTCGAGATGCCCGGAGTGCTCGCCCTCGAACACCTCGCGCACGAGATCGGCGAGCTCCCGCGAGGTGTCGGTTGGCGGCGGTTGCGTTCCGGCTTGCGTCACAAATCGGCTCCAGTCGGTGTCTGGCCCTGAGAATGCCTCGCGTTTACAGCGGACAAGCCTCAAGATCGGCAGGGGTCGCCTCTAGCTGGAACCGTCGAGCTACATTTTGGACCATTGAAACGACGTGCTCTCGGCCGCAAGCCATCGCCGGGCACGGCAACTCAGTTTCGCGTGGGCACCTCAGCCTCAGCACCGACCGGGTCGCTCTCCTGCTGTGCGCCTGCGCGCAGGCCGACGAACGCCACGACCGCTGCGCCCGCCATGATCGCCGCCATCACGTACAGCACGGAGCGCGTTGCGTAGGCGAAGTCCAGACGCACGAAGTGGGGAATCGAGGCGACGCTCCCGCTTCCTCCCTGTGCCTGGGCGATTCTGGAGGCTTGCGCGTGTGCACGCGCGGCAGGCAGCCCCTGCGCGATCAGCGAGCTGGTGACGCGCGAGCGCGTCTGCGAGACGACGATCGTGCCGAGGATCGCAAGGCCCAGGCTCGCTGAGTAGTTGCGCACGGTCTGCGTGATGCCGGTCGCCTCGCCGTAGGACAGGCGCGAGGCGCGGTTGACCGCGTCGGTGCTCGCCTGGCCGAGCATGAAGCCCATGCCGGCGCCGGCGAGGATTATGTCTAGCTCCTGTGAGCCGAAGTCGAGGCTCGTGACCTTTCCCCCCCACAGCCAGAACCCGACCGCGCCGAGGACACAGCCGATCACGACCGGGCGCTTGGCGCCCACCCTGTCGAGCATGCGCCCGCCGATCTGCGCCGCCACGACGAAACCTATAAAGAAGTAAAGGAGGACGAGACCGGCTTCCGAGGGGGTCTTGTCGAGCGAGATCTGCGCGTACTCGCTGGCGAAGAAGAACACCGGGATGAACACCAGCATCGTGATCGCGAGCACCATGTTCTCGACCAGGAACGGACGGATGCGGAAGATCGTCACTGCGATCAGCGGCGAGGGTGTGCGCAGCTCGACGAAGTAGAACGCCACGAGCAGCGCCACGCCGACAGCGATGCTCGCACCGATGGCGGGGTCGCTCCAGCCCCAGATCGCGGACTGCTGGAAGCCGAACACGCTCAGCGCAACTCCCGAGACGATCAGCGCCAGCCCGCGGTAGTCCATGCGCGCCGGGCGGTGGACGGTATGTGGCTTGGAGATGAAAATCAGAATCAGGGCGATGATCGCGACAGGGATGTTCACCCAGAAGATCGCCCGCCACGTCCACTGCGTCAGAAAGCCACCGAGGATCGGGCCGATCGCGGTCAGGCCCCCTGCGATGCCGAAGAAGATCGCGAGCGCCTTGCCTCGTTCGCGCAGCTCGAAGGTCTGCACGACGATCGCGAGCGCCGCCGGGAACATGATCGCCCCGCCCGCCCCCTGGATCACCCGAAACGTGACGATCCACGCCTGCGCGAGACTCCCCTTCGGGGTCAGCCCGCATAGCGCCGAGGCTCCAGCGAACACGATCACGCCGAGCGTCACCATCTTGCGGTGCCCGACCGTGTCGGCGAGACGGCCACCGAAGGCGAACAGCGCCGCCAACGACAGCAGGTACGCGTTGATCGCCCACTGCACGCCGGTGCTCGTGAGCCCCAGCTGCTTGCGGATTTCCGGCGCGGCGATCGACACGATCGTCTGGTCGATGAAGGTCATCGCGACCGCGAAGATCATCGCCGCGAGGATCAGGTTCCGCGATTGTCCCCCACTGGTGCCAGCGACTGCCATGGTCGCCTCGAACCGTATCGAACCGCCCAACTCCGGAAGGGCTCAGGTCTGCTCGGTCTCACCCTCGCGCGTAGGCGCGGGGACCTCCTCGCCATCGCGCGCCGTGGCTGCGATGGGGTGCAGGACAAACGACTCGACGGCGACGTCGGGGTCGACGTGGTTGTCGCTGAGGAACGCGAGCACGCTGCGCCCCGAGTGGCGCTCGACGGCAGCGATCATCTGAGTGCTCATCGTGCGCTGAAAGGCTTTGCGGCTCGCGAGCACGAGCTCGACCTCACCGTCGCGAACGAGACTACGCTCACCCATCGTCAGCGTGTCCTGGAGGACGACCGTGATCAGGTCCTCGTTGACGTATGTCCGCGCCTTGGTCGGTCCGCGCCCTGTGTACTCGCGCATGAGCTGCACGACCGCACCGGAGATCGCAGAGGCAATCGACCCCTTCGGGGCGGTCGGGACGTGTGGCAAGGGGAGTCCCCTTTCGCGCCTCCCTCCTGAGATCGGGCCGAGCGAAGGAAAGGAAGGAGACGGATTGGATCCGTCCGCCGGGCCCCTGTATCCCCACCGTGTCGTGTCATATCGACCCGCTACGAACTCACGTACTTCGAGTTTAGTCGATTGCGAGGAGGCCCCCAGCTGCCGGGCGGATGGGAGTGGGCCGCGTCTGAAGTAGTATCGAGGCGGTTTCGCGCCCTCTTCCAGGGGTCAGAAGATCGTCGTCAGCGAAAGCACGAAGGGCATCGCAGGTGCCAGGCTGGGCTTTCGTACGTGGGGTCCGGGGTCCGTTGATACGGAGGTCGTTCGTGGCGGTTGAGGGCGTTCAGGGCAGCGGGGCGGGCCCTACACGGAGTGGCGGGCCCCAGCTTGAGCTCGAGCAGCACGACGCCGGCGCGCGGCGCACTCTCGTCCTGACGGGCGAACTGGACATGGCCTGCGCGCCCGTCCTCGACGCGACGCTGAGGCGGATCTGTATCGAGCCGACGGAGGCGGTAACGCTCGACCTGAGCGGGCTCACGTTCATGGACTCCACCGGCTTGCGCACCGTGCTGCTCGCCAAAGAGCTCTGCGAGCAGCACGATTGCGAACTCATGCTGACCCCCGGATCGCCGCAGATCCAGCGCCTGTTCGAGGTGACGGGCCTGCTCGGGCGGCTTCCATTCCAGGCCGTTTGATCGCTAGCCGGCGAGACGAAGCTCTGCCCACACCACCTTGCCGGCAGGCGTAGCCTCCACCCCCCAGCGCTCCGCGAGCGCTTCGATCACGTCCAGGCCGTGGCCCGTGCGTGCGACGAGTGCGCCATCTCGCCCGTTCGTGGGGGCCAGCAAGCCATCCTCGACGGCGATGTGCACAGTCGAATCCTGGGTCCGCAGCGTTATCGTGAACGGCGAGCGCGCATGGATCACCGCATTGCTCGCCAGCTCGCTGAGCACGAGGGCCACCTCGTCGACGAGCGCATCGCGATCCCCCCAGCCCCGCATCGCCTCGATCACCAGACGACGCGCCCGCCCCGGCGAGTCGCGCTCGGCGGGAAAGCTCGCCGACAGCTCTCGCGGGGAGTGCCAGCCCGTGTCGGTCTCCTCGAGCGCGCCCAGATCCTGAACGACCGACGAGTGCAGGCGGCAGACCTCGTGCAACGCCTCGGCGTGCTCTGCGCCGGCGACAGACGCGGCGGGATAGGAGCAGAACAGCGAGAAGGGCAACTCGCGCGCGAGCTCGTTCCACAGTCCCTCGAGCTCGATCGCCGCGAGCACGTTGCCGACATCCCACAGCAGCGCGACCATCTCGCCGTAGGCGCGAATTGGGCGCCCTAGCAGCGACGCCCGGCGCAGGAGGCCACCGATCGCCGCGTGAAAAGCGTCGCGGTCGATCTGCCCGCCGACGATGAAAGCCGCCATCGTGCTCGCGGCGTCGAGCACGATCAGGCTGCCGTCGGCGCGAGCCTGCGCGACATCGACGCCGCCGGCCCGCAACTCGGCTTCGAACGCACGACGGTGAGCGTCGGTGGCGATCACGATCGCGATCTCGTTGGCGGCGGCGGCGGCGCGCAGATAAGGCCCAACCATCGCCACCAGCTCCGAGTCACGGTCGTAGAACTGGACTATGTGCTCGCCACGGTCAGCCTGAATATCTCGTGTTTGCGCTGTCGCCATAGCCTGTAAACTCGCCTTTACCCGATTCGCCCGCGTCTTATTCATGGTCCAGGCCCGTCTGACGCGGCGCGGCGCAGATACGCCCGCCGGATCGGTGATTGCGGCGCTCAGAGAATGTCGTTGCCCGTCAGCACGTAGAGAAACGGGAGCAACGGCACGATCACGGCGAGCCCCCACGCCAAGCGGGCGATCACGCCGAGGTCGCGGCGCTCGACCAGCCTGATCCAGATCAGCACGACCGCGAGCGGATGCAAGACGCAGAGCGTCAGTTCGAGCACCTTCTTCAAGACATTCGCGATGCACCGCATAGATAGGAGCGTACGCGCTCACGCCGCCACACGCGAGCCACGCAAGAAATGTGCGATCGCATCCGCGATCAACTCATCGAGGCGCTCGGCGGTGACCATGCCGCCGCTGTGGAGCGCCGCGATGCCCTGGATCGTCGCGAAGAGGACGAGCCCGACCCGCTCGGGGTCACCGCTCTCGATCGCGCTCTCAGCCTGGCCCTGCTCGATCAGCTCGAGCAGCACCGAGAACGCGCGATCGGCGGCCTCGTGCAGCGCTCCCGACTGCTCGCCGTGCTTGCTCGCGAACATCAGCTGCAACAACGCCGCATCACGCGTCGCGAAGCGGACGTATGCCGACGCCGTCGCCTGCAGGCGAGCCTGGAACTCACTCCCTGCGCGATCGACCGCGTCGCGTAGATCGCCACCCAGGCGCGCGAAGCCCTCCTCGGCGAGCGCGTCGAGCAGCGCCTGACGATCGGGGAAGTGCCGTCGTGGCGCGCCGTGACTGACGCCGACCTCGCGTGCGAGCTCGCGCAGCGAGAGCTCTGCTACGCCGCGTTCGCGGACGATCAGCGCGGCCTGCGCGAGCAGCGCGGTACGTAGGTTGCCGTGATGGTAGGGGCGTTCGGTCATCGCTTCCCAGCGTAACTCAGGAAGTAGTCGTTGACATCATTGTTGTCATAGTCTACATTGTTGTCCATGACTACTTCAAGCACTCCCCAGCTCCCTGACATGACCGGCCGCGACGTGATCGTGACCGGCGCCAACAGCGGTATCGGCCGCGCCGCGGCAAGCGCGTTCGCCGGCGCCGGCGCACACGTCGTGCTCGCCGTGCGCGACACCGACAAGGGCCGCGCCGCCGCCGCGGGCATGCCCGGTGAGACCGAGGTCCGCCAGCTCGATCTCGCGAGCCTCGCGTCGGTGCGTGAGTTCGCCACCGGCTATAGCGGTGAGATCGATCTGCTGATCAACAACGCCGGCGTGATGGCGCCGCCGCTGGGCCGCACCGCCGAGGGCTTCGAGCTGCAGTTCGGGACCAACCACCTCGGCCACTTCGCGCTGACGAACCTGCTGCTCGAGCAAGTCACCGGTCGCGTCGTCAATGTGGCCTCTGGCGCTCACCGCATCGGCAGCATCGACTTCGACGACCTCAACTGGGAGCGCAAGTCCTACAGCGCCTGGCGCGCCTACGGCCAGTCAAAGCTCGCCAACCTGCTGTTCACCAGCGAGCTGCAGCGGCGCCTGGAGGCCGCCGGCTCGCCCGTCCTCGCGACCGCCGCACACCCCGGCTACTCTGCCACCAACCTGCAGTTCCACAGTGGCCGGCGCGCGCTCGATCTGCTCAGCATCGTCGGCAACCGGGTGATCGCCCAGGACGAGCAGGCCGGCGCACTGCCGACTCTGTACGCCGCGGTCGCGGACGTGCCCGGGGACAGCTTCGCCGGCCCCGACGGCCTCATGGAAATGCGCGGCAAGCCGAAGCTCGTCGGGCGCTCGAAGGCCGCCGGCGATGCCGATGCCGCGCGCCGCCTGTGGGACGCCTCAGAGGAGCTCACCGGCGTTCGCTTCGGGCTCGCCGCGGCGAGCGCCGCGTAGGGCAGCCGGCCTGCCGCGAAGCTGAACGACCGCGAGCGCGGCGAGGGCAAGCAGCAGGCCGAGCACGCCCACCGCCACGAACCCAGCCGCCGGCGTCCAGCCGTCGATCACCGCACCCGCAAATGGCGCACCCAGCGCGCCGCCGAAGGTCAACGCCGAGGTGTGCAAGCCGAGCGCGCGGCCGCGGCTACCGGGCGGGGACACGCGCGCCATCACCTCCGCGGTCGCGGACAGCAGTGGCGCGCAGAAGAGACCGGATGGGATCGCGAGCAGCAGCAGCGCCCACCACGAGCCGGCGAGGGCGAGCGGGATCGTGAGCGCCGCCAGCAACGCCAACAGCAGCAGCGGGTCGCGGCGCTTGGACATCGTCCCGTAGGCGAAGCCACCGAGGAGCGAGGCAAAGCACCAAGCGGCGACTACCACCCCGAGCAGCCCGATGTGCCCAAACGCGCGCATCGAGGCGGTGAGCGCGATCTCCGTCCCCGAGAGGGTGAAGACCGCGCCGCAGGTCGCGACCAGCGCAGCGACCACCACCGGCGCCAGCCACCAGCGCCGGGGATCACTCGCGGGCGACGCGGTTGGCTCGCCCTCCGGCGTCGAGGCGGGCACCGTCGCCGGGTTGAGCACCATCAGGCCAATCCCGGCGGCGAGGAGACTCGCGCCGATCGCCCACATCGCCGGGCCCGAGCCGAGTTGGGTGACCGCGATCACGCCGAGCGCCGGTCCGATCGAGTATGAGACCTCGACCGACATCGAATCGAGCGACAGCCCGGCCTGACGATACTCGAGGGGGAGCAACGCAACCATCGCCTGTCTTGGAATCGAGAACGCCGGCAGCGACAGGGCCCCAGCGAGAAAGGCCGCCGGCAGGAGCCACCCAAACGGAAGCCACGCCGCAGCGGTCCAGAACGCGACCCCCGCCGACGTGCTGAACGCGAGCACCAGCCTCGCCCCGCGGCGGTCGACCATCCGCCCCAGCAGCGGTGCGCCGAAGGCCACCCCGAGCGCCTCGGCCGCGGCGACGAAGCCGGCGTCGGCGAAGTTGCGATGCAGGCCGAGCACCACCCGCAGCGTGAGCGCCGTGGGGATCGCGGTTACAGGGATACGAGCGAGCAGGCTGAGGCCGTAGAGCGATCGCGCTCCCGGCAGGGCCAGCACCCGGCGGTAGAGATCGGTGCGCACCCAGCCATGTTGCCAGGGCGACGGCGCCACACCCGCTGCTGCGCGCGGACAGGCGCCTATTCGTCGGGAAGCAGGCCCGGGTGCGCCCGCTCGTAGGCCAGCCGTCTTTCGATCGCTTCGACGCGCGCCTGCATCGCGCCTGTCGCCGAGCGATTGTGAGAGCCGCCGCGAGCGTGCATCTGCGCGAGTAGCTGACGGTACTGACGCAGTCGCTCGGCAAGCGATTCGGGCTCGTAGGAGCCCTCGCCGTAACTGGCGATCTGCTGGGTCTGGGTACGCCCGTCGCGCAGACGTATGGTGGCGGTCAGCTGGCCGCGCAGGAAGTAGCCGTCGTAGACCGCGAGGATCGCATGCAAAGGCCCAGACGGGCGCAACGTACGCACGTCGCTCGGCGAGCTGAGCGTCACCGACACCACGTCCGGGCGCGCGACGCCGGTGATGATCGTGCGGCCGGGGAGGGTGCGCCATTCGACTTCCGGCTGGTGCAGCTGTTCGCGTTCGGAGCCGAACAGGTCTTCGCCGCTACCGACCTGCTGCTGGTCGAATTCGACGGGCTCGCGCAGCTCGGCGGTCGGCTCGAGCGCCGTCGGGTGCGCCGCACACGAAGAGCTCCCGCCGCTGATCTCCGAGCCGGCTTGCAAGACGCCGTTGGAGAGATCGATCCTCGCCAGGCGGCCCGCGACGATGCGTCCGATGGCGGTCGAGCAGCTGTGGCTCGCGGCGAACCCCCACGGTGCCGCTCCATCGGGGTCGGGCGCACGAACCTGCGGCACGGGCGTCGCCGTGCCGAGCTGGTAGATCCGCGGGCCGGGCCCGCCGGGGAGCTTGCCGATGCGGCGACCGTTCACCAGGTAGGAGATACGCGGGCGCGCATTCCAATAGCGCCCGGGGAGGACCACGAGGAAGGCGTTGTTCGCATCGACAGGCAAAGCACGCACAGGCCCTACACCGAGCAGCAGGGGATCGTGGGCGTCGGGGGGGAGCATGCCGCTCAAGACCACACGCGCGGGATGGGGTGCGTACTGATATGGGTCATCGAGGAAGCTTTCGAGCGCCAGCATGTAGCGCATGCGTACGAGGTCCTTGGACTGGTTGCAGCGGCCGCCTTCGGGGCTCAACGGGAGACTGCGAGCTGTGGGCTTCGCGCTCGGTTCGACGAGCCTGCCGTGCCACAGAACACCGAGCTCGGCACACCAGAAACGTTGATCTCCCACCCCTCTGACCTTCGTGTTGGCTTCCCCCTGCCAGCTGCGAAGCACCCACTCGGGGCCACCGGCGGGGTCTGTGGCGCGCAGCGTTTCTGTGAGCGTCGAGGCGATCGGAAGCTCAAACGGCGGCGGCAGGACGGACTTCGCTGGAGCTGGAGAGCGATAGGCGGGGACCGCCTGGACCCCGATCGGCTTGTTGCTCGGGTACGCCAACAGCCCAGCCGCGTGTCGGTAGGTGAGCACGGCTCCGCTGCGCAGCCTCGCGCTCAGCGTCAGCGCACGCGGATCGACATGGCCATCGAGGACGGCCATGAACGCTCCGCCCCTGGGGTCGATCGCGAGCACCCGCGCAGCGCCGGCGCCGC
This sequence comes from uncultured Solirubrobacteraceae bacterium, assembly GCA_963759265.1. Lineage (GTDB taxonomy): Bacteria > Actinomycetota > Thermoleophilia > Solirubrobacterales > Solirubrobacteraceae > Palsa-744. The sequence goes on along the minus strand of CAVWYR010000001.1, from coordinate 959,719 downwards.
TCAGCGTCAGCTTGGCCACGCGTGGGTCGGCGATGCCGTAGACGATCGTTCGCGATGGTGAGTCGCCCCACGGGAACCGCGCCCCGTCTTCTCCCGGCACGAAGCGACGCATCTGCACGAACAGCGGGCTCCCCGCGAGGCGCCCGCAGACCTCGGGGGTCAGCGGCAGCAGGTAGCGCCGCGGTTCGCTTTGGCTGGGCTCGCGGGTGACCTGTACGCAGTCCTCGTCGGGGAACGCGTTCGCTTCCAGGTCGGCTTCGGTGCTTGCGGCCCACGTGGCACCACCTTCGGGGTCGGGCGCTTCGAAGGTCCCAGACTGCTCGAGCGCGACGACGTGCTGGCGCCCGTCGCGCATCGCGATCATCACGCGGGGGCGGACTTCTTCGGCCTCCCCCGCATACACGGTGATGAAGCTGCCCTGCGGCCCCAACTTCAGTCGACGCGGCCCACCGGCGGCGGTGTAGGCGATCACCGACCTTGCGCCGGCCCCGGCGATGCCGCTGAGGACCGTGCGTGCTTCGCTCGTCGTGTAGCCGACGAAGTCCTTCGCGCCCACCAGCAGAGGACCATCGCCACTGTCGATCCCGCAGCTGTCGACCGAGCCGAGCGGGAGGGCCCTGAAGACATGGTCGAGGCCGACGATCCCAAAGCGACCGTCGAGGACCTGGCCGACGGCCGTACAGAGCTCGCCGCTGCGCGTCCGCGACAGGCGCAGATCCCACGACGGGTTGGAGCTGTCCGGATCCGGCGCGTCGAGGCCCGCCAGATGTGCGCTGCCGGGCAGCGGGATGCCGCTCGAGCGCAGATCCTGCGCGTGCGGCGCCGGCAGCGGCGCGCCCTGCTGGATCAACAGCACGGCGGCTGTCGCCGCGGCCGCCGCCAGCAACAGCAGCACGCACACCACCACCATGCTCAGACGGCCTGCTGTCGCGGGCCGCAGCGCTCCGGGGGTGCCGTCGACTCCGCGCAGCCTCGCGTCGGCGACGCGCTCGAACTCCTCACCGAGCCGCTCGAGAACGTTGGGGCGCTCGCTCACGAGGCACCCTCCTGGGCGGCGTCGCAGCCAGCGATGCGACCGTCCTCGGCGGCGTGATAGGGCTCGAGCGCGCGGGCCAGGGCACGCAGTCCTCTCGAGACGCGCGCGCGAGCCGTCTGCTCTGAGATACGCAGCTGGAGTGCGAGCTCGGCGTAGCTGCATTCCTCCACCACCCGCAGACGCAGCGCTTCGCGCTGTGCGGAGCTCAGGCGCGTGAGCTCGAGCTCGACCATACGGCGCAGCTCGGGCAGGCCTGCTCGCCGCTCGATCAGCTGCAGATCGTCGTGATCGACCGACGGGATCTGCATGCCAAGGCGCTGAACGGCAGTGCGCTCGACCTTCGCTCGGCGCAGGTAACGCGAGAGCTGTCGTCGCGCGACGGTGAACAGCCACGCGCGTTGCTGCTCGCGGCCGAGCGTCCCGAGCTTGCGCCACGAGCGCAGGGCCACGGCGAACGTCTCAGCCGTCAGCTCGAGCGCCGTCTCGCCATCCCAGGTGCGGCGGGTGAGGAAGATCAGCACGGCTTCGCCCTCGCGTCGGTAGAGCTCAGAGAACGCATCGGCATCGTCCATCAGCACAAGAGTGCCGCGAGCGCCGATTCTGTGACCTTGCGCCGCGCGGTTGCGCTCACGCAGCGCGCGTCCAGCACGCCGCGGCGCATGCGGCGGTAGGGAGTTGAGCGTCGCTACGATCGACGCGGTGGCTGACGCGAACACAGCGGCTCAGCACCCCGGGCTGATCGCCCGCACGCCGTCCGGCGCGCTCGTGATCGGTGCGATCGCCTCGGTCCAGTTCGGCTCGGCGATCGCGGACACCCTTTTCCGCCGCGTCGGCCCCGGCGGCGCGGTGCTGCTGCGGCTCGCCACGGCGGCGCTGATCCTGACCTTGCTGTGGCGCCCACGACTACGCGGGCGCAGTCGCCGCGAGCTGCGACTCGCGGCGGGATTCGGGCTTGTGCTCGCAGCGATGAACCTCAGCTTCTACGAGGCGCTCGCGCGGATTCCGCTGGGGGTCGCGGTTGCGATCGAGTTCCTCGGGCCCCTCTCGGTCGCGGTGCTCGGCTCGCGGCGGCGGGTCGACCTGCTCTGGATCGCGCTCGCCATCGCCGGGATCCTGGCGCTGACGCGCGGACCGACGCACGGGCTCGACGGGCTGGGCATCGCCCTCGCGCTTCTCGCCGGCGTCTTCTGGGGCGCCTACATCGTGCTCAACGTCAAATTGGGTCAGGCCTTCGACGGGGCCACAGGGGTGGCGCTGGCGATGTGCGTGGCGGCCGTCGTGATGACGCCGGTGGGGATCGCCGCCGCAGGCTCGCACCTGCTGGAGCCGCGCTCGCTCGCACTCGGCACGGCGGTTGGCGTCCTCTCCTCGACGATCCCCTACTCGCTGGAGGTCGAGGCTCTGCGCCGCATCGCGGCAGCGGTCTTCGGGGTGCTGATGAGCCTCGAGCCGGCGCTGGCAGCGCTGGCGGGCTTCCTCGTCCTCGGCCAAAGCCTCGATCTACGCGGCGTCGTCGGGATCGGCCTCGTCGTGCTCGCCTCGGTCGGGGCCTCCAGGCGCTCGCGGGAGCCGCTCTCTATCCCGCCGTGAGGCGCAACCACGCAACGTGCTTTCACACTTTCGCCGACGTCCCGTCGAGGTTCTGCCCGTCCGCTACTGTGACCGCGCTGCCGTCAGGTTCTAGATTGCGGCGGCGCCGTCGACGCGGCGGGCTTTTCCACGCCGCGCTGCACCCGAGCGTCGCGGGGAGGCGGCGCGGGGCTCCTCGCCATACCAGGCTGCAACGACCCAGTCGACGAGCTCGGGGACCATCTTGTTGAAGTCCGGTTCCTGTGACGATCCGAGGAGGTCGCACGCCACTTCGCGCATTCCGAGCACAGCGGCGAGATGACTGCTGACCGGCCGCCGCTTGAGGTGCGGGTCGGTCTTACGCAGCCTTTCCTGTGCTTTGAGACGTTCCTCGGCGAACCACGCCGCGACATTCCGGCGATCCTCACGCGCCTTGCCTCCGATCACGTCGATCTCCAGCTGAAACGCGCGGGCTACCACCGGATCGGCGCTCAGCGCGCCGAGATAGCCGGCAACCGATGCGTGGATGTACTCGCGCCAGGTCTGACTCTCGGAGAGCCCCGCGTCATTTGCCATGCGCACAATCACCTTGACGAAGCGCTTGTACGCCGCGCACACGCAATCTTCCTTACTCGCGAACAGCGCGTAGAACGAGTCGTTTGAGACACCAGCTCGCTTTGTCAGATCGGCTATGCGCAAGTTCGCGTAGCCGCGATCGGCGAGAAGCTCCGTGAACGCCATCAACAGCCGTTGGCGTTGCGCGAACTCGACCTCCTCGCGCGAAAGCTGATGAGGCCCGCGGGGCAGCCCGGGGGGAGTATCGAAGAAGACACCTGGTCTCACGCTGGCGGTCATCACGGCGTAGCATAAAGGGCGCCCGAGAGAATCGACCAAGTCCTCCGCGGGCGTTGCTCCGCGCGATGGTGCTTCGGAGCGAGGGCGGCGCGTTCGCGGCGCTGGTGGGATCATCTCTGACGACACTCCAGTGACGGTTTGCTGGCCGAGCAGACAATCAGCGTCTAGGCCAGGGAACCAGCCTCAAGGAGTGTGGCTGGCCGACGACGGGTTAAGGTGAGATGGCAGTTCCACCCCCGCCAGCAGGCTTGGGAGAAAGACAACCAGCGGGCGTCGGCATCGTCGCCCGCTGCGCTAGAACGGCTCGGTGAGGAGGTCCGTCGTCTCGGTGAGGCGCTGGAGGCGGGAACCGAGGATGTGGTCAAGGGCACGGTTGCGCGGGCCGCGCACGGCGGTGGGGTTCTCGTTGACCCCCTGGTTCAGTCCGAGTTCGATCGGATGTGCAGGGTCTCGACGGTCGCGCTGGCTAGGTGGATGGCCGGGGGGAGCCCCGAAGAGGGCCGGGATGCCAGCCAGGAAGTATTCCAACACCACGGCCAGATGGCCGCCGCGCGCGCCGCACCGCTCAATGAGATGACCAAGCGCTGCCTACGCTGGCGCGACTCGGTGAATGAGGTGCTGCGCGACAGCGCCACTCACCTGGGCGTCTCACCGGAGGCACTACCCAGGGCCCTGGCCATGGTGCAGCTGACCCTCGACGTCACCCTCGTGCGAATGTCCGAGGTCTTTGAAACCGAGCGCGAGCGAACAGACGAGGAGCTCGCGTTCATGGCAACCCACGACGCGTTGACCGGACTACCGAACCGGACTTTGATCCTGGCTCGCACCGAGCAGATGCTGGTGCGGGCGCGCCGCCGCGAGACAGCGGTGGCGGCGCTGTTCATCGAGATCGACAACATCAAGGGCATCAACGAGACGTTGGGCCACGATGCGGGCGATGGGCTCCTGCGAGCGGTCGCCGAGAGGCTCGACGGCGTCGTACGCGATACCGATGCGCTGGGGCGCGTCGGCGGGGACGAGTTCGTCGTGGTCGCCGAAGAGCTCTCGCCGGCTGGCGAACCCGAGCTGATTGCCAAGCGTCTGCAGGAAGCCATGGGGGAGCCGTTCGAGCTGGCAGGGGAGCAGAAGACGCGCGTGACGGTGACGACGAGCATCGGCATCGCGGTCGGCGAGAGAGCATCCGCGGAGGAGCTCCTGCGCGACGCGGACATCGCGATGTTCCAGGCCAAGCGGGACGGCAAGAACCGCTCTGTCGTGTTCGAGCCCGGAATGCAACACGCGGTCCAGAGGCGTATCGAACTCGAGATCGACCTGCGCGATGCGCTCCCGAACGACCAGTTCTTCTTGGTCTATCAGCCCACCTTCGATCTACGCGACATGAGGCCCACAGGAGTGGAGGCCCTGCTGCGGTGGAAGCACGCGACACGCGGGGTAGTCCAACCCGATGACTTCATCCCCCTCCTCGAGGAGACCGGACTGATCGTCGAGGTCGGGAAGTGGGCTCTGAAGGAGGCCTGCACTCAGGGCGCGACTTGGCGCAACGCTGGATATGCGATCGGGATGGCCGTCAACGTCTCTGGGCGTCAGCTCGACAGCGACGAGTTCGTCACGAACGTGCGTGACGCGCTCTCAGAGAGCGAACTGGATGCAGGCGCGCTGACGCTTGAGGTCACCGAGACGACCCTCATGCGCAACACAGAGGAAAGCGTTCGGCGGTTGACCGCGATCAAGGAGCTCGGCGTACGCATAGCGATCGACGACTTCGGAACCGGGTACTCCTCGCTCGCCCATCTCCAGCAGTTCCCAGTTGACGCGCTGAAGATCGACCGCTCGTTCATCTCGCGGCTCACTCAGCACCCCGAGGGCGAGACCCTGATCCACACGCTCGTGCAGTTGGGCCAGGCCCTGTCGATCGAGACGGTCGCCGAGGGCATCGAGCAACAACAGGAGCTATCGATGCTGCAGGAGCAGCTGTGCGACAGCGGCCAGGGCTTCCTGTTCGCCCGCCCCCTCGATGTAGATGCCACCGAGGCGTTCCTTGAGAACTGGGCCAAAAACGGCGCTCCAGCTGAGAGCGTCGCTCCAGCCTCGATTCGCGGGACACACCCCAGCACGTCCACCCCAGCCCGCACCCGCCACTAGCTCGCTCGAGGGGGCCGCGATTCGGCTCCCAGCCACGCGCCGATGGCGCGACCCGACTCGAACCAGGGACTTGACACCCGACCCTTGCCGTAGATACTCTCAGTATATGAATACTCAAAGTATCCCGCCCACCCATGAGGTGGTCATCGTCGGCGCCGGCTTCTCCGGCATCGGGGCAGCGATCAAGCTCGACGAGGCGGGCTTCCATGACTATCTCGTGCTCGAGGAGGGCGACGGCGTCGGCGGGGCGTGGCACTGGAACACCTACCCCGGGATCGCGGTCGACATCCCGTCGTTCAGCTACCAGTTCTCCTTCGAGAAACGTGGCGACTGGTCGCGCGTGTACGCGCCCGGCAACGAGCTGAAGGCGTACGCCGAGCACTGCGTCGAGAAGTACCGCCTGCGTGATCGCATCCGGCTGAACACAAAGGTCGTCGGGGCTACGTTCGACGAAGAGGCGTGTGCCTGGCGGATCGAGACGGCGCACGGCGAGACCATCAGCGCGCGCTTCGTCATCGGCGCGACAGGAGTATTCACTCAGCCGAAGCCGCCCGAGATCCCTGAGGTCGAGACGTTCGCCGGCACCACGATGCACACGGCGCGCTGGGATCACACCGTCGATCTGCACGGCAAGCGCGTCGCCGTGATCGGCACGGGCGCGTCGGCGATCCAGGTGATCCCCGTGATCGCGCGCGAGGTCGAGCATCTCACCGTCTTCCAACGTACGCCGATCTGGTGCCTGCCTAAGCCCGACGCGCCGCTGGGCCGGAGGGCGCGGCACGTGCTCCGCTGGGTGCCCGGCGCGAAGCTCGCCGCGCGCTTGGCGAGTCAGGCGCTCGTCGAGTCGACGTTCGTGCTCGCGGCGCACTTCGCCGGCACCTTCCCGAGCCTCCGCGAACGAGGCGAAGGCGCCGGGCGCAAGCACCTGCTCGCAGTCGAGGATCCGGTGTTGCGCGAAAAGCTCACGCCCAGCTACACGCTCGGTTGCAAGCGCCCGAGCTTCTCGAACGAATACCTGCCCGCGTTCAACCGCCCCAACGTCGCGCTCGAGACGAGCCCGATCGAAGCGATTGTGCCGAGCGGCATCCGCACAGCGGACGGCGTCGAGCACGCGATCGACGTGATGGTCTGCGCGACGGGCTTCAAGGTGTTCGAGTCGGGCAACATGCCGCCGTTTGAGATCCGCGGCGCGCGCGGCGTGAGCCTTTCGGAGTGGTGGGACACCAACCGCTTCCAGGCCTACGAGGGCGTCAGCGTGCCGGGCTTTCCCAACTGGTTCTCGATCCTTGGTCCGTACGGCTTCAACGGTCAGTCCTACTTCGGGCTGATCGAGACGCAAATGCGCCACATCGTGCGCTGCCTGCGGCGTGCGCGCGATGCTGGCGCCAGGCGCGTGGAGATAACACCCGAGGCGAACCGCCGTTACTTCGAATCGGTGCTGGCGCGACGCGAGAACCAGGTCTTCTTCCAAGGCTCGTGCGCGACGGCCAACAGCTACTACTTCGACAAGCATGGCGACGTGCCGTTTCGCCCGAGCCTCACCCTCGAGGCGGCGTGGCGCAGTGCTCGCTTTGAGCTCGACGACTACGCGTTCGCGGCATGACCCGGCTCACACGAGCGCAGTCGCAAAAACGGACGCGCACGCTGATCGTGGACGCGGCGACCGACCTGTTTCTACGCGACGGGTTCCAGGTCACCTCGCTGGAGCGGATCGGCGAGGAGGCGGGCTTCACGCGCGGCGCCGTCTACTCCAATTTCCCCAGCAAGACGGCGATGGGGATCGCGGTGATCGACGAGCTGTACGCCCGCGAGGCCGAGCGCCTGGAAGCTGCGCTCGACGCGACCGAGAACCTCGATGACTGGTTTGACGCGTTTGCGGCCTGGGCCGATTGCACGATCGGCGAGCCGCAATGGACGCGCCTTGAGATCGAGATCGCGGCATTCAGCGCGCACGACGACGTCTCCCGGGCGGCCGCCGCGGCCAGGTATGCGGCCATGCGCAAGCGCTGGGCCGCCCTGTTCGCGGCGCGTTTCGCCGGCACATTCTCGATGGACCTCGACACCCTCGGCGCGATCATGGTCGCCCTCGCCCTCGGCACCGGCGCCCAACGCGCGGTGGACCCCGGGCTTCCTGGCTCTGACTGGGTCGAGCTGCTGCGCACTCTCGTCGGCTCCCCGATATCGGCCGTCGCATGAGGGCGGTCAGCTGCAAGGCGACACAGCTCGAGGTCGTCGAGCGCCGTACGCCGGTGCCGGAAAAGGGACAAGTGCTGATCGACGTGCTGCGCTGCGGCATCTGCGGCTCCGACCTGCACGCGCGGCAGCACTGCGACGCCATGGCCGAGGTGGCGCGCGAGACCGGGTACGGCGACTTCATGCGCTCGGACCAGGAGGTGGTCCTGGGGCACGAGTTCTGCGGCGAGATCGTCGAGCACGGCCCCGGCGCCGGCAAGCGATTGGCCACGGGCACGATGGTCGTGGCCCTCCCCCTCCTGCGACGCGGTAAGGACGTGCACGCGATCGGCCTCTCCGCCGCGGCCCCCGGCGCCTACGCCGAGCAGCTGGTGGTGCAGGAGTCGCTGACCGTGCCGGTCCCCAACGGTCTTTCGCCTGAGCTGGCCGCGTTGACCGAGCCGATGGCTGTTGGCTGGCACGCGGTCCGGCGCGGGGAGATCAAGAAGCGTACGGTCGCGATCGTGATCGGTTGCGGTCCGATCGGGCTGGCGGTGATCTGCATGTTGAAGGCGAAGGGCGTGCGCAACGTGATCGCCAGCGACTTCTCAGCCGGCCGCCGCGCGCTCGCCTCCGCGTGCGGGGCCGACGTCGTCGTAGATCCGGCGCACGACTCGCCATACCGGTCCGCGGCCGATCACGGGCACTTCGTGGCGGTGCCCGAAGCGCTCGACCGGGCAATGGGCGCGATGGACACACTCCAACGTCTGCCGGTGCCATGGCACCACGCGTGGAGGGCGGCCGAGGCCCTCGGCGCCACCACGCCCAAGAGCCCGGTCATCTTCGAGTGCGTTGGCGTGCCCGGCGTGATCGACCAGATCATCACGAGCGCACCACTGTTCTCGCGCGTGGTCGTGGTCGGCGTGTGCATGGGCGCCGACCAGATCCGCCCGGCGATGGCGATCAACAAGGAAGTCGACCTGCGCTTCGTGCTCGGCTACACGCCGATCGAGTTCCGCGACACGCTGCACATGCTCGCCGAGGGCAAGGTCAACGCTGCTCCGCTACTGACCGGAACCGTGGGGCTGGGCGGCGTCGAGAACGCCTTCGGTGCACTCAGCGACCCCGAAACCCACGCCAAGATCCTGATCGATCCCAAGAGCGACGCCACGGTGCCGTAGGTCCGCATTGGACGCCGCCGGTGGCGTTCAGGGCCGCTCGAAGCGCTCGCGCGCACGCTCGGCCACCTCGCGCGCGTCACAGCCCTCGCGGTGGTCGTTGACCAACCCCATGGCCTGCATGAAGGCGTAGACGGTCGTCGGGCCGACGAATTTCCACCCCCGACGCTTGAGGTCCTTGGCTATCTGCACCGACTCGGGCGTGCTCGCGGGCAGATGACCGCTGGCGTCGCGGACTCGCGCAGCACGGCCGGGCTCGAAGCCCCAGACGTAGTGAGCGATCGAGCCCTCCGCGTCGATCAGCTCGACGGCGAGCCTCGCGTTGTTGATCACGGCTTCGATCTTGCCGCGATGACGCACGATGCCCGCATCCCCGAGCAGACGCTCGACGTCGCCGTCGCCGAACCCGGCGATGCGCCCCGGGTCAAAGCCCGCGAACGCCTCACGGAAGGACTCCCGCTTGCGCAGGATCGTCAGCCAGGAGAGCCCCGACTGGAACCCCTCGAGGCTCAACTTCTCGAACAGGCGCACGTCCGAGGCGACAGGAAAACCCCATTCGGTGTCGTGATATGCGTGGTAGTCAGGCGTCGAGCAGGCCCACGTGCAGCGCCTGACGCCGTCATCGCACAGGAGGGCTTCGTCGCCTGTCTGAGGCTCGGGCATCGGGGAGTGCAGCCTACATGCGGCGTCCGGCCGGATTTGACGCCGAGTGCCTGCCGCTCACAACATCGTCACATGGAAGTGGGAATCCGCGGGTAGAGCTACCACGGCTTGTGCCCAGGCCCGACGAGACAGCAACCGAAAGGAGCGCGCGTGCGACTGCCGGAAGATCTCCAGGGTCGACAGCTGACCCGGCGAGAGTTGATGAGCTACTTTGGGATGGCTGGCGCCGGGGCGGTGTTCGCAGCGCCAGCTGTCTCGTGGGCCGCCCGCGCGGCGGGCATGCGGACCGTCGCCAAGGCCGCTAGCACGGCGGCGGCCGGCTCGGATCTCGAGGCCGTCGAGCACATCGTCTTCCTGATGATGGAGAACCGTTCCTACGACCACTACTTCGGCGACTACAAGAAGGGCCGCGGGTTCAACGACCATCCGAAGCACTCGCTCGGCGTCTTCGCCCAGAGCTATCCAGGCGGCTCCGCGCTGGTGCCGCCCAACGTGCTGCTGCCCTTCCATCTCGACAGCACCGCTGGCCTGGAGTGCACCGACGACCTCACCCACGATTGGGGTCCGCAGCATCTGTGCTGGAACGAAGGGACGATGGATGCCTTCGTCACTACCCACACCTCATCGAAGTACGAGGGCTCCAACGGGGCGATGACGATGGGCTACTACAAGCGAGAAGACCTTGCCTTCTACTACGCGCTTGCCGACGCGTTCACCCTTTGCGACGGCTATCACTGCTCGATCCTCGGCCCCACCCACCCAAACCGGCTGATGGCGAACAGCGGCACGATTGACCCGGCGGGCCTGCAGGGCGGGCCGGTGACCGACACCAACGACACGCCCGACAGCACGTGGGACTGCACGTGGACGACGATGCAGGAGCTTCTGCAGCAAGCCGGAGTCTCCTGGAAGGTCTACAGCCCGAGCAATGTCGGAGTGAGTGGCAAGTACGCCTCCCTCGCTCAGTATCCGACGTGGACCCCGGAGCTCTACAACCCGATCACCAACCCGGAGGTGATGACTGCCACCGACCATGTGCTGCCGTACTTCACTGCGTTCCGCAACCCGCTCTCGCCGCTGTACCAAAACGCGTTCGAACCTACGTTTCCCAATGACTTTGTCTCCGATATCGCGTCCGGTTCGCTCCCCAGCGTGTCGTGGATCATCCCGCCGCTCGGCTTCGACGAGCACCCCTCCTCGGCGCCCGCCAACGGGATGTACTTCACCTCGCTCGTGCTCGATGCGCTCACCGCGAACACCGAGCTGTGGTCAAAAACGGCGCTGTTCCTCATGTACGACGAGAACGATGGCTGGTTCGATCACGTACCGCCGCCGACCCCGCCCGCGGGCACTCCCGGCGAGTACCTGACCGCGACACCGAATGAAATTCTGGAGCCGGGCGCCTCCGAACAGACGCTCGGCATCACCGGGCCGCTGGGGCTCGGCTTTCGCGTACCGATGCTTGTCATCTCGCCCTTCAGTCGTGGCGGCCACATCGCGTCTGAGACCTTCGACCACACCTCCCAGTTGCAGCTCGTCGCGGCGCGATTCGGGGTCGAAGTGCCGAACGTGTCGGCGTGGCGGCGAGAAACCGTCGGCGATCTCACGTCGACGATGTTCCACCATGCGCCCAAGAGCAGCGTGCCCGAACTGCCCGCGACCGCCGTCGACATGCCGCTCACCGGAGAATGCTCGGAGCCCGAACAGGACACGGAGTCCGGCGGCGCCTCGCCAAGCGTGCCCACCAAGCAGACGATGCCCGTCCAGGGCGGCAGGTCTCGACCCGCGTCGAAGTACTACCGAACGACAGCTGAGCAGGACGCGATCCCAGACGACGATCGCACGTCGCTGAACTTCCGCTCACCAGGCCCGCAGACGACGAAGTCGCGACACAACCGTCTCGCCGCCCGGCCCCTGAACCGCGTCTGAACGTGGGGTGATGGCGAGACCCGGACTCGAACCGGGGACACCACGATTTCAGAGGACAGCAAGGACGAGAGCTAATGCACCTATTTGCAGGCATCCTCGCGTCACGCGTCTCATGCCGATACCCGCGGATTACCGGAGATTACTGCGGGTTTGGGTCACGGAGCTAGCGTCGGTGACCCAAACTGAATCCGGCGGAGGTCGCGGGAAGCGATGGAGGTCGAACCCGTCTGTACACCGTATCGGGATCCGCTTGTAAGCACCATTTTTCGGCTCGCGTCCCGGTGCAAACTACCGTTGCGCACCGGCCGGTCGCAGGTTCATAGCGGGGGCGGGATTGAAACCAGTACCCGCGACCGCAGGATCGCCCGCCGACGCTGGCCGGAGCATATCGTCTGCCGTGGCGCATCGAATAGAAGAAGGCTGGGATTTGGTCGCCCGGGCGACCAAATCCCAGCTTCCGCGCGGGCTGATACCTGGCGTGCGACGAGGACCGCGGCTTCACCGGGCCTCGATCTTCGAGTCGTTACCTGGATGGGGTTACGCGCCCGTTCGACGAGCCTTCGCACACGCCTGGCGCCGACGCCTGGCCGCGCGGCGGCGCGCTCTGTGACGCGCTCGGCTCTTTAGCTTGGCCTCGCGGGCAGCAAGCATCTCCAAGCGCCACTTTGGTAGGCGGACGAGGGCGCGTCCGAGCGGCGCCGCGAGGATCACGGCGCCGATCGCTGCGGCAAGGATGATGCGTGGCGTATCGCCCGCTGGATCGAGCAGGATCAGGACGGATGTCGGTAGACCCAGGCTGGCGATCATCGCCCGCATCGTCGTGTTGTGCCATAAGTGCACAGAAAATGCTCGTGACTAGCCCAACTCTTGCCCATGATCTGTCCGGCCCCGTTGAGGACGCCTTGCGAATCCTCGCGCGCGACGGCGAAGCCACGCCCGCCGCCGTCCTGTTCAAGGCCAAGCAGCTTGTCGCACAGCTCGAAGCCCTAGAACTCGCGCCACCCGACGGCACCTCGCCGGCCGACCACATTTCCTCGACGCTGATCTCAGCGATCCAGGAGCTCCCCGCCGGCCAGCGCCAGGCTGCACAAGCCCTTTTCGGACTGGATCCAGAGGCGAGCTCCATGAGAGTTGGAGAGCGCCGGGCACGTGCCGGCGCGGCACTCGGCGTATCGCCTGGCACATTCCGCAACCACCAGGAGGCTCGGCTGCTGAGTGCCCTCGCCGAGCGCGTAGCGTTCGCCATCGCCTCGCCAGCTAGGACCACACAGCCCGCCGCAGACCTCAAGATCGCGACACCCTCAAGCGTACTGGTGCTCGCGGCGAACGGATCAATGGGTGCTGTGGTGATCACCGAACACCTCCGCTCGCTCGGCCTGAGCCCCCTCACGCTCAACGAGACGCTTGAGCGCTCCGGCTACGCAGCTCCTTCGCTGATCGACAATCTGAAGCTCTCGTTGTCGCTTTCACAAGCCGTCGTCGTCGTCCTCGAGAGCCAACCCGCTAATGACACCGCGAACCTCGCACTAAGCGCGGGCATGTCGCTCGGCCTTGCTCCCGAAAAGACGATCTTGATTCAACTCGGCGACGCGCGCCTACCCGTCGCAATCGACGGTCTCAACGTTCTGCGCCTACGCAACGCCAGCGAGAGCCGCGCGGCGCTCGCCGCCGCGCTCGCGCGTACCGGCTGCTGGATCTCGGACAAGTCGGATCGCTCTGGGGCTGCACCCGAGCAGGTCGCGGACCTCACCGCCGGCTGGTATCGCTGGACCCCGATAGATGCCGAGATCGCCGCGGACTCCAAGATCGCGGACGCCGTCGCAGCCTTCGAGTGCCTTGAGAACGAAGCTGGCGAAGCGGCCTCGCGCTGGCTTCGCGACGATGCGCTCGCAAGCCATCCCGCGACCGTCACGTCGCTCCTGATCGGCCCGGGCCAGGTCCTCGGTTTCGTCGCCATGGGCGCTGGCACGATCCGCCTCACCAAACGGGACCTCCGATCGTTTATGCCGAGCTCACGCGCCGGCACAGACCACGGAGTGGCCGTCATCCAGTGCGTCGGGCGTCACCGGAACACCAGTCCCGGCACCGGCCGTCTGCTCGTCGAGTTCGCTATCGGCGAGGCACTTCAGGCGGCTGAGCACACCGGAGTGGTAGCGCTCGTCATCGAGCCTCCCAACCGGGCGAGTGCCAGGTTCTTCACCGATCGCTGGCACTTCCAGCCATTCGAGCGATCGGCAACATCGCTCTGGCTCCCACTCAGTTCCCCCTAACTGCTAGGAGGCGCGGACACAGTAGCGTCCCGACCGCGTGCCACCGACGCGTTCAACTTGGGGAGAGCGCGTGATCTGAGCCAGGAAGCTAGCTAGAGGATCCTTGCCGGAGACGTGGTAGCCGGCCTCGCGAACCCAGGCGAACCACTCGCGGTAATGAACGGGCTGGTCACAACCTCGCTGTCTGAGGATCGCGACGGCTACGTCACGTAGCTCCGCACCGCGCAGCCGGGCGTCAAGGCTGTCGAGAGGAGGTTCGGGGGAGTTCCCGAGGATGCCGTCAAGGCGGTGCAGCATCAACTCGTCTTTCTCAAGCTGCTCCCGGAGGCCAGCTGCAAGATCCTCCAGCGCTGCGAGGCGTTCTCGACCGTCGCTCAGCCGAGCCATGAGGATGTCCGCTTGGCGCGCCAACTCCTGCTCTAGCTCCTCGGAAATCGCGCTGTCGAGGGGCGGAAGTTCGACAGCCACATTGATAAACATAAGGCACCCGTCAGACGGGAAGTTGGGGTTTCTGTGGTCCCCACCCAGACGCTGCGAATCGCCTTCCGTCTCGGTGCCTGGGCAGAGCAGAGCTAAGTGAGTCTGAACCGCTCCGCGAATCTTGGAGGCCTGATCGCTTGAGAGGATTGGGCGATGACAACCAAGGGCAAGAGGTATCCGGTTGAGGTTCGTGAGCGTGCGGTGCGGCTGGTGTTGGAGCACCGTGGGGAGTATCAGACGGAATGGGCGGCGATCACTTCGATCGCCCAGAAGTGCGGGATGACGGCGGAGACTCTGCGCAAGTGGGTGCGCCAGGTCGAAGTCGATGGCGGGCGCCGGCCGGGCGTTAGCAGCGAGGAAGCGCAGCGGATCAAGGAGCTCGAGCGAGAGAACAAGGAGCTGCGCCGAGCGAATGAGATCCTGAAGGCGGCGTCGGCTTTCTTCGCGCGGGAGCTCGACCCGCAGCCAAGGAGATGAGCAGGGCCGTGGACGCGTATCGAGGGGAGTTTGGGGTCGAGCCGATCTGCAGGGAGCTGGGGATCGCCCCGTCGACGTATTACGCCGTCAAGGCCCGGCAGGCTACTCCCTCAGCGCGGGCTGTTCGCGACGAGGAGCTGGTCGCGAAGATCCACGAGGTGCACGAGAAGAACCTCGGCGTCTATGGCGTGCGCAAGGTCTGGTGGCAGCTGATGCGCGAAGATGTCAAGGTCGCCCGCTGCACCGTGGAACGCCTGATGGCCAGGGAGGGCCTGAAAGGCGCCGTGCGCGGCAAGAAGCGCCGCATCACGATCCCCGACGGGGGATCAACCCGTGCCCCTGATCTCGTCGATCGTGACTTCAAAGCGGCCGCCCCGAACCGGCTCTGGGTGTCGGACTTCACGTATGTGCCGGCCTGGTCGGGTGTCGTCTATGTCGCGTTCACGATCGACGTTTCCTCCCGCAGGATCGTTGGCTGGAAGGCCGACACCACGATGAAAACGCCGCTCGTGCTCGACACGCTAGAGATGGCATTATGGGCCCGCGACCACCACGGACAGCCCGTGCCCAAAGGCCTGATTTCGCACTCCGATGCCGGGAGTCAAGGCGGATTCAACTGGTGGACGCAACGGTTTGCGTTTGCAAGGATCGTAGATGCTCGTCGAGCGCTTCTGCTGGTGTTCTCCATTTGAGCGTCTTGCGTGGTCTGCTGTTGAGGGTCCCAGCGACCGCGTCGAGCTCCTCGACGGTGTGTCTGGCGAGGTTTGTCCCTTTCGGGAAGTACTGTCTGAGCAGACCGTTGGTGTTCTCGTTGGTGCCTCGTTGCCACGGGCTTTGAGGGTCACAGAAATAGACCTGCAGCCCGCTGTCGATGGTGAGCTGTGCGTGCTGCGTCATCTCAGAGCCCTGGTCCCAGGTGAGTGAACGCCGCAGCTGCTCAGGGAGAGTGAGGACCTGCGAGGTGATCGCGTCACGCACCGCTTCAGCACCTCGCCCGGCGAGTGCAGGCCCGTGCTTCGTTCTCGCGCCTCCGTGCCCGGGCATCGGTGGCAGGTAGAGCAGCATGGTGAACCGCGTGCTGCGCTCGACCAACGTTCCGATCGCTGACTGGTTGGCGCCAAGGATGAGATCCCCCTCCCAGTGACCCGGGATGGCGCGGTCCTCGGCCTCAGCGGGACGCGCGCTGATCATGACCTGCTCGGTCACGTAGCTCTTGCCGCGACCACGGGTTCGAGCTCTGGGCACCCTGAGCGCTCTGCCGGTCCGCAGGCACGCCGTGAGCTCTCGGCGTAGCGCGCCGCGGCCTTGGACGTAGAGCGCCTGGTAGATCGCCTCGTGGGAGATCCGCATCGACTCATCATCGGGGAAGTCGATCTTCAACCGGGCGGATATCTGCTCAGGGCTCCACGCGCTCGCCCACTTGCGGTCTTGGCGGTGGGGCTTGTTGCGGGCTCTCCAGGGCCCTGTCGCGGGGCCCGGCACCGAGGCACCGTCTGGTCGACGGACCTGGCCGGCCAGTCGCTCCTGCACGTAGTCGCGCAGCTGGTTATTGATGGCAAGCTTCGCGGTCTTGGGGCGCCGCGCGATCAGCTCCGCCTTCCATTGCGCGACCGACGCGCGGTACTCGAGCTTTCGGCCGCGAGTGGCCGCGTTCCGGCGAAGCTCCCTGGAGATCGTCGACGGGGCGCGTCCCAGCCGGCGAGCGATCTCCCGCACCCCGACTCCTTGACCATTGAGGATCGCGATCTCCTCGCGCTCCCGAAACGAGAGGTACCGGCCCGAAGGCTCGGCGAGCATGAACGTTGGCATCCCGCCACGCTCTCTGAACCATCGGCTGCCAGCCGCCGAGGAAGCACCAACAGCGACCCCGGCATCGTCGCTGCTCAAGCCCTTGGCGATCTCACGCCAGAACAGCCGCTCGACTTCCCGTCGATGCGTCGGATGCCCCGGCGACTTCATCGGCGCCCTGCCCGTCAACTCCCTCATCCACCCAGCCGGCCTGCCCACCAACACCACCTCCAAGATCAAGGTGTTGCGAGGACCAGTTGAGTCCAGCCAATACACGAGCTTCGCCTTCACTCAACGGCTGGTTGACGCGGGTGCTGACCCCTCGATCGGATCTATCGGAGACGGGTACGATAACGCCGTCGCCGAGTCAACGATCGGGCTCTACAAGACCGAGCTGATCAACCAGCAAGGCCACTGGAAGACGATCGAGCAGGTCGAGTTCGCGACCCTTCAATGGGTCGACTGGTACAACCACCAACGACTACACGGAAGCTGCGACCGGCAAACGCCCGTCGAATACGAGCGGACGAGAGCCAGACAGACCACTCAATAAAAACCGCCTCCACAATTCGCGGAGCGGTTCAGTCGGCAGGCTGCACGGTAGCTTGAGCGCTCTACATCGGCCTCGTGGGACACGAGCGCCCCGACGCTTGACAGATGCCAGCCGAGAGCGGCGGCCATCGCCCAGGGACATGCGAGGTACAGGTGCGTCTCGGTGACGCCGAAGCGTGTACGTGTCTCGGCTACCTCGTGGGCTATAGCGGAGACCAGCGCGTTACCTGTGGCTCCATCGGCCGCCAGGTGTCCAGGGCCACCGGACGGCCGCACATGCAGCTCTACTCGTGCGGGTGGTAGTGACCGGCAGTGTTCGCGCATGGCGCGTGTGACGTCCTTGGTTGCATGCAGGCACAGGACTAGTCGTCGATCGCCGCCCGTAGAGCAGGGCTGGCGCACGAGCGTCCAGCCGGCGGGATCAGGCTCTGTACGGGCGGTGTCGAGCTCAAGACCGTCTTGATGCAGTGCGAGCATCCATCCCGTAGGAGCGCGAAACTCGAAGCCCAGCGCGAGCGCAGCGGAAAGGTGGGGCCGGCCGCTGACATTGAGCCGACGAACCTGAGTGACTTCCTCAAGGCCTGCGCGGAGGTCGCTTAGCGCAGGCAGCAGCTCGTCGTCCCACACATGGTCGCCCACTCCGTCGAGGTCGGCAGCTAGCGGCGGCGACCAGGACAGGTGTATCGGTGCCGGGTCGGCCTCTGGCACGACGCTTCGCGTCTCAAGCTTCACGGCCGGCTCCTCACGATCGGACAGCACGCTACGGAGATAGCTGCGGAGGATGGATTGAGCCGCACGGCGCAGATCGGCGTCGAGATCCTCGGTGGCAAGCGGGGAGCCGAGCAGACTGCCGAGCTCAACACCGCTAGCGGCGCGTAGCTCGCTGGCCGATTGGGAGATGCCCGTGTTTCGGGCGAAGACAGCACCGGCGAAAAAATTGGGGTCGCTGCTGATGCGGCGACCCATGGCTGGCAACTCGATGTTTAGAATGAAGCGTGAGTTCATTACCGCATCGGTGAGAACCAGGATGAATCCACTGCACTTGTGTTCGATGGCGTTGAGGACGACCTCCTCGTTGTAAACCCCCCAGTGCATGTCGCGCCGGTCGCGCCACACTGGCACGCCCCGCAGTCGAAGCAGTAGGTCGAGGCGGTCGGCAAGCTCCTCGTCCTCCCAGGCGTAGGACAGAAAGACGGGCTGTGCCATTTACGACGTGCCGGGGCGAGGCATGCGCCAACCGAACAGCTTCTTGTACTCGTCGACTGCGGCTTTCTCCTTGCCCGCGTCGGCGAAGTCGGCGGCGGTCTCGGCGACAGATTGGGCCTCCCGCAATCTGGATGCGGCGACTGCGGCTTCGGGGGAATTCATGGAGGAGTTGACGTCCGGTCCCAGCCCGGCCGGGTCAGGCCATGAGTCGCCTACTCGGTCCGCAGCGTTGGCAAAGAATGTGATGAGCTCATCGCCCCACGCGCCGAATGGCTCCCGCACGAGATCGAGCGCCATGACCTCGAGGAGGAAGGACGGGCGTACCGGCTTTTCCCACTCCCGGTTCCAGCCCTTGACCATCTTCACGAACGGAATCCACTTGCCATCGCAGGCGGCGTTCTTGGCTGTCGCCTGCTGGGCATGAACGGTGGGATCTGAGGCGATCCACTTACCCACCGTGGTATCTGGCAGTTCGAAGCCACCACCATCGCGGTCGAACGCGAGGACTACATCGAAGGATGTGACCTCCTCGTCGGCGCCGAAGTTGATCGAGCAGGAACGTCGGCCGACCGACGCACCTGGCCATTTGGTGGCCAGCACCTTCTGTAGATGTCCGAGCGCGGCGTACGGCGTGTCTTCGCGCAGCGCGACATCGGTCCCGTCCGCGTCCACGACGCAGAAGATGTCCACGTCCTTGAGCTTCTTCGTCTTGGTGTGACGAACATAGGAGCCCGTGAGAAAATGAGTCCGCAGATCGATGCTCGTTTCGACATGCTCACGGATTTGTTTGTGTCGTCGAATCGCCTGCGCCTGCTCGGTCGGGCTGATCTCCAACTTGCTGCGCAGACCGGCCCAGGCATCATCTAGGTAGCTCATCAGGAACGCCGGGCCAAGTAGTTCATCGA
Organism: uncultured Solirubrobacteraceae bacterium; assembly: GCA_963759265.1. Classification (GTDB taxonomy): domain Bacteria; phylum Actinomycetota; class Thermoleophilia; order Solirubrobacterales; family Solirubrobacteraceae; genus Palsa-744. The sequence goes on along the minus strand of CAVWYR010000001.1, from coordinate 940,497 downwards.
TGCACGAGCATCGGGGCCAGAGCCCAGCGATCCGAGGTTGTAGCTCGATAGTCCAGAGCGATTCGCAGAGTTGGTGGAAGACCAGCCGGTGACCGGAGTGTAGGAGCCGTGGTGAGTGACGACCACGCGATAGGAAGTCCCGGCCGGCACTTTCTCGATCTTGGCCGTCAGTCGCACGAGGCGGGCACGGCTCGCCACGAAGTCAACGTTTCCTACACCTGTGAAACGATACTCAACCGGGATCTCGAAAATCGCCTCGGGATCGTCGCTGTCACCGAACTCGAGACACACATCCTTGAGGCTCCCCTCATCAATCCAGGTCATCAGCCCGCGCTCGATGACATCCCAATTTTGGTCGAGATAGCTGCGGGAGATGCCTAGCGTCGCGATGATCGCCGAGAACGCGCCTGTAATGACATCGGTGAGATGCACAGCCGTCTGAGTGCGGGTCGAGATTGCTGTGCGCATCTGCGTGACGGTGCTCACGAGCGATGACCCTCCGTGATGCGTCGCAGTGCATCTGCGTCCACCAAGACCGCCGACTTGGCGCTGGCAGCCTCGGTAGCTGGCGCAGGTGCCGTTCCTGCATACAGCGCGTGGTGCTCTGAAACAGTCGCTGCGACCTGATCTCCATATGGAGCTGGGTCGGGTACATAGAGCTTCCATTCGCTCGCGGTCGCAGCCCCAGGAACCTTGCCGAGACGCTCCTCTCCCTTGAGGGCGTCGTTGCCGAGACTGACGTAAATCTCTACTTGTAGTGGGGGCGCCGCCAGCACGATCGGTTCGTCAACAAGTACACCGGCCGCCACGAGCGTGCGGCCCATGCCGGTCAGACCATCTAGAGCACCCGCGACGTCGTCGTCCTCGATGCTGGTGGCAGGCACGAGCGTCTCTCGAATCATGCGATCGATCTCGCCCCAGGTATCCGACGCAGAGCGCTCCGGTGACCCCTTTATCGTTCTAGCTCGCACGGAGCTCGCGCACCTCCTCTGCGGTTGCTGCGAGTGTGCGGGCGGCATCGAGCAAGTCCGCCGCGGTCAATGACGCAGGCTCCAGGGCGGTTTGTAGGCGTCCCGCGACGGCTTGCGGAACGAGCTTTCGGGCCTGGCGGCCGTCAACGCCAACCATGAGCCGAGCAGCCGAGGCCACAGTGTCGGGGCCAGCAAGCTTCTCCATGCCGGGGAACGCCCTGCCCCATGCTTTCAGCGTGTCGGAGAGGATTCGAGCGAGCGCCTCGGCGTCGGGAAGGCCGATGTCGAGTACGACATCGGCGCGAGAGAGGAATGCTTCGTCAAGACCGGCTGGATAGTTGGACGTCACGACGAAGAAGATGTGCGGCGCGCGGCGGGCGAGATCGTCAAGGGCCGTTAACACGGCGTCAGTGGCCCGATGGACATCGACCGGGTTGGCGGACAACGAGGCGGCGCTGCGGGCAACCGCCATCGACTCAACCTCATCGAGCAGCACGACCGTCGGGATGCCGTCAGAAGCTAGGTCGGGCAGATACTCAAGCAGCAGCTCGGAGACGGCTTGCTGGGTCTGACCATGCTCGGCACTCATCAGCCCGTGGGGGTGGATCTCGATTAGGCGCGCTCGACGCCCATGCAGCGCCTGGCTAGCGATGTACGGCAAACCACGGGCGAGGGTCGTCTTGCCCGTGCCTGGCGGGCCGAGTAGCACCGCAAGGCCATGCACAGCGCTGGTCTCAAAGGGGATCTTTCCGCGCACCGTCCACGCCAGCAGAGCGTGATGCAACAAACGATCCTTCCGGTCCGGTGGGGCAACGATCGCCTCCCAGTGACCAGCGTACGCCGGGTCTGGCATCAGGACGTTGACGGCGATGTGCTCGGAGACGTTCATGGCAAGGCTGGAAGGGCCTATTCAGGCTCGGTAGATAACGGTAGCTAACGCACAGGACGGGATCTCGGCATCGCGATCTGTCCGCGCGCTTAGACTCCTCCGCACTACGCCCTTCGCGGTCCGTTCCAGCCGCGAGCGCGACACGGCAACGCTCTCGGGACGGCAAATGCAGGACCTGCGTGTAAAGCGCCCGTCGAGAAGGCCACTGTTCTCCGTCCGTTGCTCTACGTCAAGGAGGTTCCGCAAAATTGCGTGACGTAGGCTACGACGCGAGTTGGCTGATCTGCCATGCGTGCCATCGGAAGTCCATTCATCGGACAGAAGCGTGGCGCACGGTTCACGCGATGGATTGAAGTGCGTCTCAGGCCGTGTGGGCTACCGGGACGGGCTCGTCTTCAGGCTCTATCCAGCCTCCAGCGCGGAGCCGGCCGACGGCGATCGTGACCTGTTCCGGCGTGAATTGGGCCTTGCCTGGGTTCCAGGCAAAGAAGGCCTCGCTGATCGCTCGATCTGTGTGCGCGCCCTCGTGGTTCGCCACCCAGTGCGCGGTCGCGAGCAGCTCCAGCCCGAAAGGCGTCTCGAAGCCCTCGACAAGCTCGCCGACCCGGTCGAACCGCTCGTTGGTCTCGGGGTGTGCACTCAGGAACGAGTCGGCCTTCTCTATGGCGCCGGGCATGAGCAACACCTGCTCGGTCGGCGCGTCGCCCTCCGCGGTGTATCCGTCGATGAGGTGTCCGTTGACGGCCTGAAGCACGTGCCGGAGATTCTCGGCATACGGACCGTAGGGCGCCTTGACGTAGCGCAGTTTGAGCGGCTCGCCGGAGGCTTGGAGGAAGTACATGAGCTTGTGGATCTCGAGCAGGCTGACCGACGTGTCCATCATCGCAGCGAGGTAGCGACGAATCAGGCCAACCAAGGCGGCGCGCCCGCCGGTCATCTTCGGAGCCGGAGTGGCCGGTGGCGCCTCGGAGCGTCCGCCTGGCTCGTAGACGAGGACTCGCACATTCGGGAGGCTAGTCAATGCGGACTCGATTACCGGGCGCACCTCGCTCCACGCCAGGCCGCCGAGGCCGCTGCCAAGCGGCGGGATCGCGATCGATCGAATGTCGCGGGCTTGGATCTCCCGTACGAGCGCGTCCAGCCCTGACTTGATGTCCTCGATGCGACTCTTCCCGCGCCAATGGCGCTTGGTCGGGAAGTTGATGATCCAGCGGGGCGCGATCTGTCCGGTGTCGTGCACGAACATCCGGCCGGGCTCGACTTCGCCTCGCTTGCAGGCGGCGGAATAGGCCTTGAAGTTCGCAGGGTAGGCGTGCTTGAAGTGCAGCGCGATTCCGCGTCCCATGACACCCACGCAGTTGACGGTGTTGACCAGGGCTTCGGCGTCGGCCGTGAGGATGTCGCCTTGCTTGTAGTCGATCATGACCGGCTCAAAAGTACCAAGCTGGTAGGACGTCAACGGGCGGTCTGTGCGTCGCGCCCTCGAGCGCGGAAAGCACTTCGCTTCGGACCTCCTCGGACCGCACACCGACGCGCTCGATCAGGCTCCAGGGGCAGAATTGTTTGACCAAGAACTCCGCCTGCTTGCCCTCCTTGACCTTGGCGGCGCGGAAGTCCGTGGCTCTCACCGCGGTCCAGTCGATCTCGCTGAGCTGGGCCATGTCACTTCTGAACGGAGCATATAGAGCGCCTGCATTCGCCAAGGTGAACGCCCATCGGCCATCGACGCTCGCCGCCCACGCGGCCACGGTCTCGGCGTTGGCCTCGAGGTGAATGATTGGACCCTGACCGCCATGGTAGGTCAGCCCTGGATGGTTGCCCTTAAAAAGGATGTACAGCATGATCGAGTGTGGGCAGAAGTAGAACGGAACGTACTCGCCGACCATGTCGCCCTCGTGACACTTCACTGGATACTGCAGACGGTTTTTCTTAATTTCACTCATTCCGACCGCGACTGCAGGGCCGCCTCGCTTGATCATCTCGGCGTCCGACAGCAGGCCGTCGTCGGTGAGTATCGATCCCAGGTTGTTGATGTGAGTGATGTGGTAGATCCATGTCGGATTCGGGGGATCAGTCATGCACGGATACCCGCGTCAGTAGCACGCTCGTCCGCGTAGCGACCGTCGTATACGCCGAGCCCCTTCGCGTCGTAGATCGCGTTCATCCTGCGAGTGCACGCCTCTTGCGTCCGGCCGATGACCTGACCGATCAAGTTGCGACGCTCGTCGAGGACGAGCAGCATCCACGAGGCCATGCCGGCGTCCCACTCCCACATCGATCGGTGACCCTTGTGCCGCCCGCCGGTGCGCAGCTTGATCGCGACGTAGTAGGGCGAGTCCTCTAGCGGGTTCTCAACATCGGGACCGGGACGCCCCATACGTCGCTTGGACAACGGCTCGCACGAATACCAGCCCTGCGTGCCCGCAGATCCGTGGCTCATTCTATGACCTCGCTTTCAGGTTGCGTCATATGCACAACCAGCGGTGGATGTATCTAACGGGAGTTTACCACCGTCTCCGCTCGTCCCGATGATGATCAGTGGAAGTGTCGGGCTTCCTCGCGCTCGCCGGCATGCAGTGTGCGACATAGGCATCCATAAGAAAACGTTGCAGCTGATGCGGCCGTGTGCAGCCGATCGCGATCAAGCTGACCACCATCGAATCCAACTAGGGGGTTGCAGGATGAAGTCATTTGCGACTTTCCTGCACCCACAGGCCAAGGACCGGCCTCTCAGTCGGTCGCAGGTGTGGGGCCGGGGCCTAGGGCTCGTCCGCGCAGGCATACCGGATCGCTGAGCCCGAGGCGCGCATCGCACGGGCAAGCCGACTCCGCAATTAGCACCTCGCTCCCCTCGTCATTCACGCAACGAGTGGCTGCATGTAGTCGTCAATGTTGGAAACAAACCTCGCCCAGTCCTGCGACGCTCGCGCACTAGCAATCTCCCCGAGCACCGCACTGATGATCGCCTTTTGGAATCCACAAAACCACGCCGGTGGCTTCGTGAGCTCCGGAGAGATCTGCCAACTGGTCCCAAGGCACGACTGGCAAATCTCGTTCGCCCAGCAGTTACCACACACCTCATGGTGTGTCTTCGCGTTCGCGATGAAATCCTGGCGCACCTCCTCATACTTCACCTGATCCCAGCTCTTTCCGATCACGCCATAGCTCGTTGCCGGAGACTCCAACAGGTAGCACGGGAACGCCTCACCATCGTAGTTAATAGCCATGAATGTTCGGCCCGCGCCACATACGTGCTGGCGCCGCTCCCGAAGGCCGAAACCGTCTAGAACAAACTGGATGCCTCGCAGGAGATATGGGTGCTGGGACCGAAAAGAGCGAGTACTCGCACGCGCGGCGGCGGCGAACAGGGCGCGCACTTCATCGATCTGCCCAACCGTGTCCGCTTCGTGCCAGACTCCCACCGTAGGGGCGATCGCGAACTCACGCACGTCGAGCGCTAGGAAATGATCAATCATGTCCTGCACTGTGATCCCATCTACTAGGTGCTCGCGTGTATACACACCCTCCACAGCTACGTCGACGCCACCCTCGCGGAGTGCGGCAAGACCCGCCGACGCCTTCAGATAACTTCCGCTACCGCTCCTCGTCGGACGTAGTTTGTCGTGCGTCACTTGGCTACCGTCCAACGAAACAAGCACGTGCATGCTGTAACGCGCTGCGGACTCCACGAGCGCGTGTGTTACCTTCGTGCCATTCGTGACCATCACAAAATGAGGTGGCCGCACGCCGAGCCGCTCGGACTCCGCCACGTACGATGCCATCATCCGCTCGACGATGGACCACGCTAGTGTTGGCTCGCCGCCCAAGAACTTGACGCTCGACAAGCCATCGGGGGCCATCGCCATAGTGTGAGTCACGACGGCATCCGCAGTCTCCGGCTTCATTATCTTGTTGACCTTATTGAACTCGACCGCGTAGCAGTAGACGCAGTCGAGGTTACAGACCTGGCTAGGGTGCACAATGACGTCGCGTAGTCCCGTCACGTGCGAACGTCGCTCGGATAGCGGAGTTGCTTGTTCGGCAACTAGCTTGGAGACAAGCAGTACGGCTTCGCGGCCCTGCTCGGAGTCAGGATCGATTCCCGCCGCCAAGCACTCTGCGAGGCCACTGCTTACGCCGAAGAGTTTCTGAAGTTCAGGAACGTAAAGATACTCCTCATCACCATCTCCTGCCACGAGTGTAAACCTGCCCCGCCTCGCAGCGCGAGCTTCGACGCGCGGCCTGGTGCCAATGGGAAGCGGAAGCGAGCGACCACGCTTGTTTACCATGGGCAACAAGCGACTCGTTGTGTCTGCTGCAGGCGGCGGACGCTTCCCTGTGTCTGGCACGATGGATTCCCCTTCTCCGATAGACCTCCTGACAGGAACAAGAGACCGCTAGCGAGTGTCGGCAGGCAGAGCTATGAGAGCGTTCCTCGCTCTTTTGGCCCGAACTCCACCGATCGGTTTTAGTACCCCTAGCCGCAGCCGAAGCCACCGCAGTTGAACCTAGCCGACCCTACCAGGTTGGAAAGCTTCTGAATGTCGTCAGTATTCATACCGATGAGCTCGTCGGCGCGCTCGAGAATCGCAGTCGTTGGGCCAGAGGTAAGTGCAGCCGCAACATCTCCTACTTGCGACCCGGTAAGATTCGAAAGGTCGGGCGGTATGTTTCGTCCGGGCATCTCTGACGGCTGATCCTTTGAGGACATCGTGAACCTCCAGGTTGGTGCTCTAGCACGGTGTTTTGCGAAGCAGTTATCGGCTGCCCGGGCTGTATCTAGCGCCCAGACGCCACGCTAGTACTACCAGCCCGCGAACCGGACGCGAGATTACCATGGATCGGACGAATCGCTATTGTTGGATTCGATGAATCGGATGCAATTTGCGACCGTTTCCGCCATCGTTTGGCCGCAACGGAAGCCTTCCGCACTTCCCGACAGGCGGCGGCGCAATCGTCTCCTTACTCTGCCGCCTCGGCTAGGTCCATCGACAGAACGCTTCCGCATCTCAAGGCCCACGGGCCAGGTGCCTTGTCGAATCGACCTGGGGCGCAAAACGACGATGACCTACGCCGCCGAGTCCCCGCGCTTTGCCGTGTCGGTGCCCGAAAGTCGAATCGCTCGCTGGCTGCGACTATATGTCAGAAATCGAACCGAGGACACCATGAGTCGGTCTCGCTGTCGGCATAGTCTAGATGCCCGGATCACCGCGCTTTCGCGCGGATTCAGGCCTGAACGGCCAAAATGAGCCGCGATCGGACCACGACGTCGGCGTTTGTGGCCCATTGAGCGCCGGCTGGATGACGAGCGCTACCTGAGAGATCGGGATTTGCAGCGACCTTCCAATCGCAAGACCCGGACTCGAACCGGGGACACCACGACTTTCGGAGGACAGCGAGCACAAGATCTGATGCGCCTATTTGCAGGCATCCTCGTGTCACGCGTCTGATGCCAATACCCGCGGATCACCGGGGATTATCGGCGGGTTTGGGTCACGGAGCTAGCGTCGGTGACCCAAACTGAATCCGCCGAAGGTCGCGGTAGCGACGGGGGTCGGACGCGCTGTGGACACCGCATCGAGATCCGGATTAGTGGCCTCCTCCCTATCGGGCTGAGACACGGGCTTGCCACCCGCTCTCAGTCGCCGGTCCGTAGCGGGGGCTGGGGTTCTCTACGCACCATCAATCAGTGCCACGAGGCGCACCTGCGACGTGACCTGCGGCGCCAGGCATTGGAGCAAGCCGGGCAACGTGGCCCGCTCAACCGCAGCGCCTACGCCGAGCTCATGCACGAGCTCGACCTCGACTCCTCGACGGTGCCGACACGATGAGCGCCGGGCCGCCGCCGAGGAGTCAACCAAAGTGACTGATTCTCTCCGAGTCTGGGTGATGACCCATTGCGAGCCCTGCGGCGAATCCCGCTTCGGCTATAGCGGCCATATAGACCGACCGTGGCGAAAGAAGCAGGAGCCGGACCAGGGCTCGCGCGATCCTGGCAATTGTCGCCAGCCGAGTCGGCCGAACCATGCCATCCAACCGATAGGCCTCATATATCCACGCCCACCCACGCCCATATTGCAACCGCTGGCTGAACAGCTCGTGTGATCCAGTCCGCAGCCGATAGTCCAGGATCGCCTGGGGCTCCGTCTTGAGGACCACACCCAAGAGCCACAAGCGCAAGCACAAGTCCACATCGTCGCAGACCCCCGCTCTGGGGTTGAAGCCACCGACACGGCGGAGCGTGCGGCGACGCACCGCGAGCGTGCCGCCCATCGAGACGGGCACGGATGCAAAACCTGATCCCGACGATCTCGCTCCTCTTAGCGGGACCGCAAAGTAGCTGACGTCGGGTCGAAATAGCGCTTCAACCAACGACGGCCGGTTCAGCTCTCCAAGTCGAACCGCCGAACAAACAAACTCGCTCCCCTCGAGCGCGTTGGACAACGCCCTCAGATATCCCAGAGCGGGCCGATCGTCGTCATCCAGGAACACCAGCTTGTCAAATCGAGCCTGGGCGACGCCAAGATTGAGCGCGGTGGCCTTGCCTCGGTTGGTAGATAGCGTGATTAGTCGCGTCGGCTTCGGCTTAGTCGAGAGCTCTCGGATGACGCTCACCGTTGCATCCGTCGACCCATCATCGACAACGATCAGCTCCCATCCGCGGTCCTCCGTTGCCGCCAATGTCTCGAGCAGGTCTGCGATCGTCTCCTCTCCGTTGTACGTGGGAACGATCACCGATAATCTGAGAGGAATCTTCCGGGTACTGTTCCTGGTGAACCCGCCAATACATTCGGTTGGCGGTGTTACCGAGTCTGGATCGTACGTTGCGCCTGGATCTGGTGCCATCACGTTCGCACACGCTTGCGCAGGGTCCGCGTCGAGTTTGCTGCCGTGAAGATCACGGTTTCGTGATAGCGAAGCCCACCGTCCCTGAGACGCGCGAGCACCGCCAGCCAGGCGCAGACGCTCCGCTCGAGCAACCATGCGGGCGCGAGTAAGCTGCTCGTGAGTGGAAACGCGCTGCGTCCGTCGCTGCGACGACGGCCGCCCTCGGCGACCGCAATGGCTCCTCCGCCGAGCACGAGCGAAACCTTGCGCCTGTGCTGCGGGAAAGCGGCCAGCGCAGGGAGGATTGCGAGCCAGCAAGCCATCCGCGCCGGGATCGCAAAATCCTCGTAGGCTTGCCGCGTCCGCTGCTCGATGAAGTGTCTAGTCGAAGGTGGAAGCCGTCGGACATACAGATTCAGAGGAGTCCTGACCTGACCACCGGCGGCGCGGATCGTCCGGATCAGCTCGAGGTTCTCGAACACCACATTCGGGTCGTATCCGCCGATGGCGAGTAGCCTAGAGCGTCGAATAGCGAGCGTACCCGGAAAGTCCGCTCCTATCGCGCGGTTCAACAGCGTGCGCGCCGTGTCCCAGCGAGCGTGCCACGGCAGCGGGTCGAAATAGTTCTGTGGGCGCACGAGGTCAGCGCGGCTGAGCAACCGAACTGTACGGATGAGCGCGGCAGCCTCGTAGCGAATGTCGTCGTCGGCGATGACGACCGCCTCGTGGCTCGCAAGCCGGACGCCGGTCATGACCGCGGGTACCTTTCGCATCTTCCCGGGCGCCTGGGGGTCCGGTACGACATGACGAACGAGATGCCCGAAGGCTCGGTCGTTAACCGCAAAGACTGATTCCGGCGAGCCATCGACAACGATGATCTCGTCGCACGCCTCCGCGAGCCACGCAAGATAACTCGCGAGCTCCTCGCATCCGAGGTCGTCCCGCCATCTGAGCGGGAGCACATAGCTGAATGCCGGTGGCCGATCGACACATTCCTTCGCGTCGGAGTTCTGGGCATGTTGCGCACGGCGGTTATCATCCGGGGTTCCGATGCCCAGGTTTTGCTCACGTTGCGGACGCGCTCCGCGCGCGGAGGAGTCCGGGCCAGGTGTTCCACTTGAGCTGCTTCTCTCGGAGGTCGACCCAAAGCGCGGCGTCCTCTTCGGAGGCTTCGCGTGGGGCAGCGTCGAGGGTCTTGATGTGTGCCCCGACTGTCTCACCCCCGCCGAGGAACGCACGCTTGCCGAAGACTTCGTCCGGCTGCTCGAGCGCGACGCCGGGCGCCTCGCGGCCGCCGGTGCCGGTCCGTCCCCGCACGAGGCCGCCCTCGCCGGCTACGCGATGCGGCTACGCGCCGAGCTCGAGAGCACCGACCCCCCCCCCCCCCCGAGGGTTGAGCCGTGACTACACGAGATGCATGGACTCACTTCGAGGTCGCTCTCACAGGCGCGTTTCTCAGCGGCGTGCCGTTGCGCGTACCGATCGCCGACTACGAGCGATTCCAGGAGGACTTGTGCGCACATCTGCGAGCCCAGAGCGACTGGCAGGTCAGCGGGGTCCAGTGGCGCGGCGTGGAGACATATGGCGGAGGGGGCGGCTACACAAGCCTTGTGCCGCTCGTTCTGTTGAGACGAGATGGTGAGAGCCTTCGAGAACGGCTCAAGGAGGCGCACCGAGAGCGCCCCGAAACAGAGCTGCGGTGGTTTCACCGGCAGCTCGACGGCTGGGACTGGGAGCTCCGAAGACTGCGTATCGATATATACGACCTCGGCGTAGGCACGATCACCGGAGTCTACGAGGTGAAGGTCCCAGACGGGACAAGCGTCGCGGCCACGCAACGAACGATCGACTCCATCGGCGGTCTTCGCCAGCACGCGGACATCGCCGGACGCTCGCCGGCGGCAGAGAGCTATGAGTCTCTGACGCGTGCCACCGTTCGCGACTTCTCGCGGGCAGCGTTGCATGTAGCTCCACTGGCCAGACAGGAGCCCTGGCTTGCGCCAATGCTGGAGGCACTCGGTGAGACGAAAACCGACGACGCATCCGAGAATGCCGAACTCTCTCACACGACGGAATGGGGGCGACTGCTGTGGCTTCATCAGGTCGTCATCCTCAGGGACAGTCCCGACGCAAACGCGCAGAGCCTTGCCGCCGTCGGACAGCCGTTCACGCCCGCGTTCTTTGGTGAGATCCCGTACTGGCATGGGATGTTCATGCCGGGCGTATCCTCGAGCGTGATCGTGCTGCGAGGCGAGAGCCCCGAAGGCCCTAACCCGCCACTTCATCTGACTGAGCTGATGTGGGCCTACTACGCGCTGTTCATGGAGATGGACCGCGGATTGCTCGCCCTTCTCGATAACGACCGCTGGCGCACACCCGAGTCGCTGCGCGCGCTTGAGCAGGACGCCGAACGCATGTTCAACATCTACACGAGGGTGCAGGAAGCGCGAGCCCGCTTGGACAGCGCGCTCACCGAGCTCGCGGGTGGTCAGCTGAGCATCTGGCGGGGGATGACCGAAGTACAAAAGTTCGACGAGCTGATCTCCTCCGTCGATGCGAAGGTGCAGCTTCTGCAGCGGATCGCGGAGCGGCGGGTCCAAGAGGCATCGGCGGCCCGGGCTCAGAGGGCGAGCCGCATCCTGGGCGGCCTGACAGCCCTGACCGTCGTGACTGTGGCCGTGGCGCTGATGGGAAACTTCATCGGAACCTCATCGATCGGGATAAGCGCAGGCTGGCGCGTGCTGATCGTGGTCCTAGCATTCGCGCTCGCGGTCTTCCTCTACCTGCAAGCCCAACGAGAGATCGCACGGACCCGGCGCGGCCAGTCTCGATGATGGACCGGCTAGTCACGCCGAAGCGTCACGCTCTGATCCAGCTCATAGACCGACACGTGCCGGGCGCTGGTCGCATCGAAGGGCTCATCGCCCCAGCCGGCCCGTCGTGAGCGAAGCCGTAGACCTGCAGCTTCCGCCATCAGGTCCAGTTCGCCGGGCCACGCATACGTGTCGCTGACGCTCATGAGCTTGGTGTCGTCTTCCCGCAAGTGAACCAGCGTCCGGACGATCCGGTGTGTGGCATGGTCATAGTGAGACAGCTGAAGCTCGACGTGATCCACAGCGACCATCCGCGGCAGTACACACCAGCCCGGACTCAGCTGCTCAGGCCGCAGAACGTAAGCCTCAAGCACAAGGCAACCCTCGTGCTGCAAGCTCGCAGCGACGTTCTGTAGGCAAGCGGCCTGCTCTCGGCGGCTCGACAGCGCGAAGATGGCGTTGAAGGTGATCGCGGTGAGCTTGAACCGACCGGGCATCTTGATCTCTGAGAAGTCACCTTCGATGACGTCCACCCGGCTTGCCCCCGGCTTGACCTTCAGCGCCTCGATCATCGCGGGCGATGCCTCCACGCCAGTAACGGAATGTCCTTGCGCCGCCAGCGGTAGCGCAAGACGTCCCGTTCCTACGCCCAACTCAAGAATCGCCCCGCCGGGCCCGGCAAGCTTGTGGAGGAGCGCAACGGTCTCGTCGGTTTCTAGCTCCACCTCCCCGTATAGCTCGTCGTAGCGGGAGGCCATCACCGCGCCATAAGCGCCGGGGTCGTGTGTGCTCATTGCTGATGTACGCTCGTGGGTGCCGGTCGGGTGCGACTGCGGAGCCGAGCTTACACGCTCACATGTTGAACTTCGGTGCATCCCTTGCGTGCGCCCGACGCGCTGGCGGGCCGGCTCGCCAATGGCTTTGGCTGGCAAGTATCCAGCCGACATCCACCGGGAGTCCATCCGGCGAGGTCTTCTACGCCTCGTGCTGACTCAGCGTGGAGCGAGTCCCTGATGTCACCTTGACGATGTCCTCTTTCCCGCACCGTTCGGAGGTCCCCACAGGCCTGGCAAGTCAGCGTAGCGCCGCGATCGGCACCGCCAACCGTTCGGGCGGGTCGCCATGCTCAGCTTCCTACGGGCGAGCCTCTCAGGCTTCAGACCCCCGCGCCCGACGCTCCTGGCAACTGAGGGGGCGGCTCCTCATCAGTCGGAACTCCGAGAGCTTTCTTGACCCTGTACTCCAGGCCCTGCTGGAGCCCTCGGGCCACCCCCGACGCTGAGCCGAAGATGATCATCCCCAGAGGCACTAGAACTAGCGCGAGCGGGGTCGCGCCTCCCGCGACGATGAAACCCACCGTAGCTCCCGCGCCGATCGAAGTCCCTTTGCTCACGATCGAGATAAGGCTCGCGGCCGCCAGCGGGGATTCCTCAAACGGGATCACCGGCGCCGAGGCGCAACGCTCGCGAACCCCCTCTTCGCGCTCGGCGCGACTCTCGCCGTCACCAAAAGGTCACGAAGACGAGAAACCGTCCAAGACGGTCGCCAAGCGGCCCCGCCGTGAACGCTCCAAAAGTGAGGGTTTGCAGCGTGTTCGTCGTATGGCGAGATCCGGACTCGAGCCGGCCACCACGATTTCAGAGGACAGCGAGGACGAGAGCTAATGCGGCTATGTGCGGGAATTCTCGCGTCACTCGTCCGCGGTGGATACGCGCGGATTATCGTGGATTACTGCGGGTTTGGGACAGCGGGCGCCTCGACGGTGACCAAACCTAGCCTCGCGCCGGTCCCGGGTTCAACGGGGTCGAACCCTGTCCTGACACCGCACCGTCCAATGCGGTCCAATCCGCCCATTCGCGCCAGGTTCATCCGTCCGCGGCGCAAGCCATCTTGGCAGGGAGCGCGTCTACCCGGCGCACTTCCTGTTCGGCGCTGGCCAGAACTACTCGACTGCGATCGTGTCGGCGAGGGGCGGGTGCGCAGTGCTCATGACGATGCGTGACGAGTCGACTTGACGCTGGCTGCCGGCCAGATCAGTCGTCTGCGCCGCCGTGCGGGTCGGCCACGCGAACTCATGGCGAACGTGCACCAGGCCCGCCGCGTGCAGGTGCATTACCGCGCCTGCCGCAGCGAGCTTGCTCCCGACCTGCAGCACTAGCTCCGGCACCGACCACGGGCCGGGCAGGTCGGACTCGAGCAGCAGCACGAGCACCTCGCGGTCAGCTTCGTCGTCCGCCCACCCGAGCTCCACGTCACTAGGCTGATCCTGCATGATCCTGCATGGTAAGCGTCACTCCTTTCCGTGCCGCGATTCCGACGCGCTGGATCGGCCTCAGTGCGGCCGCGTTGCCCGCTCGAGTCGCGCTCCGCGCGCGGTCAGCCGCCATGCGTTCGGGCCGCCGTGCATGTAGCCCGGACCCTGGTTCTCGACGAGCTCGAGCCGTTCGAGGCGCGCTAGGAGCTTCGAGATCTGGCCCTGGTCGATAACGCCGGCTCCTTCGCCGATCGTGCGGTTGCTCGCGCCAGGGTGCTCCGCGATCACCATCAGCACGCGCACGGTGCGGTAGGTGAGGCGCATCTTCAGGCCCGCGAGCGGGTCGGTGGGAGCCGGCTTTGGCGGCTCGAGCGCCGGGCTGGGCTCGACACGCTGGCGCAGCTCGCGGCGCGCGGCGCCCTCGCCGAGATACGGCAGGACGATCATGCTCATCAGCGGACCCAGCAGCTCAAAGAGCGGCGCGTCCTGCTTTCTGGTCAGGCGCGCAGAGAGCACGGCGAGCACTCCGCCGAGGACCGCTTCGCCGGTGAAGGCGGGGGCATCGGCGCGGGCGCCCTTGAGCAACCGGGCACGGTCGACGGCCAGTACGACGTCGCCCAGCACCTGAGCGCGGGCCGCCTGGACCCGCGGCCCCGCGGCGAGCGCGTCCAGCAGCCACAGCCGCGCGAGCGCACGCTGCTTGTCCATCAGCGCGAGCAGCTGGCCGAGCCCGGCGCGAATCCCCTGGCGCCAGTCCGGCTCACGCTCGTAGGCGAGCACGGCGAGCTCGCGCGGGCGCACGAGCGTCTGCTCGAACGCGGCGCGAAAGCAGTCTTCGCGGTCCTTGAAATGCTCGTAGAAGGTCTTGCGCGAGACGCGTGCGCGAGCGATCACGCTTCCGACACTGAGGGCGTCAACGCCGTCCCGCTCGACGCAGTCGATCAACGCCGCGATCAGCCGCCGCCGCTGGATCTCGCTGACCTCGCAGCGGGGGAGGGCGCGCAGCGATCCCGGCGCATGGGCGCGCCCAACGGCAACGCCAAGGTGTGCGTCCGCCCCCCTGTCACGTTCTGAAATAAACATCCCGTATAGACAGTAACTCATCTGGAGGTCGACTTGTCAAGTCCTCCCGCCGCCGACAATCGGGTCGCTTGAGTATATCGAGGTATGCGGCGGAATGCGGTACGTGTATAGTCTCGTGCCGTCATGGGCAGCACGAGACGCTCACAACCTCTTTGGGCGTTTATAAACAGTCGATTTTGCCGACGGAGGGACGTGCGATAGCGGGCTCGCGGCATGGACCGATGCGCTCGACGGTCAACTGGGCGCTGCTGGGGCTCGTGATCGAGCGGCCCAGCTATGCGTATGAGCTCGCGCAGCGCTTCGAGCGCACCTACCGCGGGGCGCTGTCGCTGAGCAGCACCTCGCACGTGTACACCGCGCTGACGACGCTGAGCGAGCGAGCGCTGGTGGAGGAGCTCGACGGCGGACGGGAAGGCCGCCAGCCCAAGCCACGCTACAGGGCGACCGCGCGGGGCGTCGAGAGCTATGCGGACTGGCTGATCGAGCAGGTCGAGGAGGAGCGTCGCCGCCAGCGGCTGATGGTGCTCGCGCTCGGTACGCTGAAGGCGCGCCCGGAGGCGCTCGCCGTGCTCGACCGCTACGAGCATGCGGTAAGCAACGCGAGCGTCCGTGGCATCGAGACGGGAGGGAGGGAGGGCGGCTGCGACTGCATCGCCGGGCTGCTCGTCGAGGAGCGACGGCTTTCGACTGAGGCGCGGCTGTCGTGGGTGGCGCTCGCGCGCGAGCGCCTAGAGAGCTGCGGCTGAGACCGCGTCGCCGGAGGATGCAACGTGGGGAACTTTCAGAATCTTGATCCCGAGAGTCCGGTGGAGCTGGGCACGACCCGCAGGGGTCGGTGTTACGGCGCGGCTATGAGCTGTTCGCTCGATCCAGCCGAGCTCGAGAAATCGCGCAGCCAGCGCTGCCCCGGCCGCTCCGGCAAGATGCGGCCGTCGCTCACTCCAGTCGAGACAAGCGCGTGCGAACGAGCGCCGTGCCGCGCGCAGCACTGCTATATCGATCTCCAGGTCGCTAAACCACGCTATGCCTTGTCCGGTCAGCTCGAAATGATTGTCGTTCAGGGTGAGCAGCCCGGTCGTGGTCATCCCATCGACCAGTTCGACGGCCAGGCGGCCGGCGAGGTGGTCGTAGCAGAAGCGAGCATAGTTGAGAGCATGCGCTGTGCTTGCGGCTCGGAGTGAGCTAACCGTCTGGCGCGGCGCGATGCGCTGTAGGGACTCGATCGCACGCGCTACCTCGGTGCCAGCCAAGCGATAGCTGCGATGGCGCCCGTGCGCCCGAACCTCGACCAGGTTTGCCGCGAGCAACCGGCCGAGGTGGAAGCTGGCCGTAGCCCGCGAGACACCCGCCGCATGCGCGAGTTCGCTCGCCCGCCGACCTTCTCCGCCGACCAGCTCGCGGAGGAAGCGAGCGCGCGTGCGGTCTCCAATCAATGCGGCGACCGCAGCGATATCGGCGTCTCCCGCCATTATCGCAGCCTACGACAAGGACGATTCTACGTGCATCGAACTGCAGGCCCTTTACTCTCGACGCCACATCGCACAACGGTGACGCTGGCCGTGGCAACACTCAAGCCCGACAGGAGGAGCCCAGTGACGCCCAAGATCCGCACCAACGACTACGTTACTCGGAACGCCGACGATGCCGACGGGCACGAGGTCATCTGGCCCCCGATCCTCTACTTCGGCACGCCGATAGCGTTGATCACGACGCTCAACGCCGATGAGAGCGCGAACATCGGACCGATGTCCTCAGCCTGGGCGCTCGGCTACACGATCGTGATGGGCTGGGAGAGCACCGCTCACACACTCGCCAATCTGGAGCGCGAGCGCGAGTGCGTCATCAATCTGCCCGACCGAACGCTGATCGAGCAAGTCGAGGTGCTGGCTCCGCTGACAGGCAGCAACCCCCCGGCGACGCACAAGGCAGACAAGTTCCGCTTCGAGCCGCGCAAGTTCGACGCCGCCGGCTTGACCGAGCAGGCGAGCGAGACCGTCAAGCCGCCTCGCATCGCCGAGTGTCCGCTACAGCTGGAGGCAAAGATCACCGCGATCCACGAGCCGGCCACACGTCCCGATGGAGCTTATTTCCGTATCGCAGAGGCTCACGTACAGCGAGTACACGCGCTCTCAACAGTAATCAAGCCCGGCACCAGCCACGTCGATCCCGACGAGTGGCGACCACTGCTCTACGTGTTCAGGCACTACTTTTCGACCGGCCCTGAGCTTGCGCGCAGCTTTCGCGCCGAAGACTGATGAAACGTCTTCAAGCGCTCGACCGACCGCTCGACGTCGCCGGGGCTTCTCGGCGTAGATGAGCGTCGATGAAGCGGTTGGCCTCGAGCGGCCCGAGGAACGGCGCGAGGGAGACGAACGCCGCGTGGGGGAGGAGTCGGGAGAGCTCTCCAAGCGCACCGGCACGGGCGCTCCGGTAGCGCAGCTCGAAGACGGTGGCCGCGATCGCCTGTACCGCGACGCGCGTCGGAGGAGCGCCCGACGTAGTGTGCTGGAGGCCGTCCTGGAGGAACAGGGTGAAGGCGTCGAGGAGCTCACCGACACGCCGGCGGGTGGCCGGGCCTCCAGCGTAGCTCTCGATGAAGGCGGTATGCGCGATCGTCGGGTTCTGCTCCATGAACTGGGTGCAGGCGCGGCCGGCCTCCCAGATCCGCTCGGACCAGATGTCATGGGCGAAGAACGCTCCGGCGGCGACGCCCATCAGACGGCGGAAGTGGTGTTCGTGAAGCGCCGCGAAGGCACTCTGCTTGTCGGCGAACAGCCGGTAGAAGGTTCGCGGCGAGAGCCCCGCGTGCCTGGCGATCGCGGTGATCGTGGTGTTCGCGTAGCCGTGAGTCTCGGCCAGACTGGCGGCGGCCAGCAGCAGCCGAAGCCGGTCGGTCTCGGCGAGATGCAGGCCCGCCCCCGCCAGCGGCGAGGGCGCGAGCGCGCGGACGGGCCGCAGTTCGCGCCAGCGATGGTCTCGCAGCGGCTGCTCGTAGCCGCGAATCCAGGTGAGAAGCTCGGCCAGGAGGCCGCCGGGGACGGCGGCCTCCGGCGGCAGACGGGTCGCCAGGACGCGACAGGCACCTCCGAGCAGGGTACGGCTCGAGATATCGGGAGCTCGTGTCGCGGGCGGAAGCGTCGCGTAGGCGCACTCGACCGCCCCCGCGAGCCTGTCCATCGCGTGGTCGCGGGCGTCGAGCGCCGCGAGGCCGCCGGCCATCACCTCAGCGAAGAACACGCGCGCCTGGGTGGGCTCGTCAGTGGCGAGCGCGACGAGCGCCCGGATCGCATGCTCGCTCGCGTGGGCCGGATCGCGGGCAAGCGCGTCGCGCACCCGCGCGAGCAAGCGCCGCTCGATGTCCGCGAGCGCCGCGAGAAAGCAGTCCTGCTTGTCGGCAAAGATCGCGTAGAAGTCGCGCTTGGTGAGCGCGGCCTGCGCCGCCACCTCGCCCACCGTCGCGGCGGCATAGCCGCTGTGGGCTGTGAGCTTCGTGATGGCTGCGAGCAGCCGCTCACGGTGTTGCTCGCAGGTCAAGCCACCAGCATCGTTGGAGGCCCGCGGGGTGCCAAGCCACGGCCTACAAGGTTCTATGGCTTGACTGCACGGGACCTTAGGCGACGACCACAATCCGGGCGTCGATGAAGTCGTTAGCGTACTTTGTCCCCATGAACGGAGCGAGGACTAGGAAGACCATATGTCCGAGCAGGCCGGAAACCTCGGGGGCGGAACTGGCGCGAGCCTGATGGTAGACGATCTCGAAGATCGTGGTGATGATCGCCTCGAGCGCGACGCGGGACGGCGGCGGGTTTACCTTGGCGTTCTGGTACCCCTCCTGGAGGAAGATCGTGAAGGCGACGTGGCTGTCCTCGACGCGCTGGACCGCGGCGGGACCGACGGCTTGAGCCTGGACAAAGCCGACATGGGCGATCGTCGGGTTCATCTCGAGAAACTGGGTGAAGGCGCGACCGGCCTCCCATATGCGCTCCGGCCAGCTCGAGCCTGCGAAGAACGCGCCCGCGGTGATCGCCATCAGATCCTGGAAGCCGAGCTGGTACACGGCCATGAACGCCTCCTGCTTGCCGGTGAAAATCGCGTAATACGTTCCGAGGTCGACTCCGGCGGCCTTTGTGAGGTCTGCGATCGTGGTGGCGTTGTAGCCCTTGGTCTCGGCGAGGCGAGCGACAGCGAACAGGATCCGCTGGCGTTGGTTGGCGATGATCTCCTCACGTGGCAACCTCGCGTGCCCCCTCGGCAGGGGCGCGGGCGCTCGGAGTGGCGCGTCTGGAAGGTAGGGAGAGGACGGTGGCGGCGCCGTCGGAGTCAGTGTGCGCCAGCGGCATGAACGCGGCCCGGTGTATGCGCTGAGCCATGCGAGGAGGTCCTCGCGCAGGCCCGCGATGCTCGGCTCGCCGCGGCGTGTGCGGGCCGCGAGCAGACGGTAGACGCCACCGACGAGCATCGCGGCGCAGAAGTCCGGGACGGGCGCGCGGCGCGGCAGATCCGCACAGCGCTCGAGAACGACCTGCTCGATCTGCGCGATGCCGCGGTCGCGTGCGGCGAGCGCGTGCGGGCCGCCCGCCATCGTCTCGTTAGTGAGGAAGCGCGCGGCCGCCGGCTCCGCGGCGGCAAAGTCGATCAGCGCGCCGATGGCGGCGTGTAGCGCCATCTCGGGCGTGCTGGCGCGGACCGCGTCGGCGATCCACTGCAGCAGTCGTGCCTGGGTCTCGCCGACGGCGGCGAGGAAGCAGGCATCGCGGTCCTCGAAGTATTCGTAGAAGGTCGGTCGGGAGACGTGGGCCTCAGCGAGCACCGCAGCGATACTTGCGCGGGCGTAGCCGACGCGGTTTGCGGCCACGATCATGCCGCTCACGATCCGCTCGCGCTGCGTGCTTCTGCGGCCTTTCGGTGGGGCAGCGTCGGCGGGCTTGCGGGGTGTTGGACGGCGCGGCATCGCAGGCCAAAACCCTAGCGAGGTATGTATAGCCGCCCGTTGCGCTTGGGCTGGCGCTTGCCTCGACGAGGACTCCGCGGTACATCCGAGAGGGCGCGACTCCGCGCTCACCTTGACCCGATCCGTACGGGCCTAACCGCCGGCCGTCAGTCGCGCTTGCCGTCGGGCTCAGGCGACCCCGGCCACGCAGCCCGTCGACCGAAGCAAGCCCACCCGTCGCACACCTGGCGGCTACTTCTGCTTCTTGGTGACGTTTGGCCTAGCAACGTTTGGCCTAGCAACGGATTTCGGCTCGGGACAGCCGGTGACCGCGATCTTCGTTTCCTGTTTGAGAACCGAGCCGTCCTGCGCGGTGATCGTCGTGGGCATCGTCAAGGTCGTCGCGACGTTCTCTGTGACCTTGACGGTCACTTTCCGCAGCTTGCCTCTGACGCGCTTGGTCTCCTTCTTCGAGACTGTCTCGCGCTTGATCGGCCGGCAGAGCGTTTGGTTGGCGACGGCCCGGGTGTCGACGCCAAGGATCGAGAACTTGCCCTCCGGGAGGCGTAGTTCGAAGGATTCAATCGGGGCATCGGGGGTCGTTTCAAACTTGCTGTAGGTGATCCCGTGTTTGATGTCGGTCAGGCCTGTGAGGTCGATCGCGACGCCGTCCCCCTGGAGGACGAGGACGAGGTCGGGGAATTCGGCGCCGCCGTGCGACACGAGATAAGCGGGGCCTTCCAGGGGCACGGGCAGCACCGGGGTGTGCGCGACCGCGGTGCCGACCGCGGCTTCCTTGGGGCAGCTCGCGGGGTTCGTCGCGAACTGCTTTTCCGTGCACGCCCTCTGTAGCGTCGTTAGGCGCGAGGAGAGCGCGAGCGGGAGCTGGGTGTCGACCTTGAGGATGTTCGGTTCCTTCTGCCCCGCCGGCTGGTCAGGACCCTGGTGCGCCTGAATCTTCACAATCAGCGAGGCACCGTCTTCTTTGCTCGTCTTGGCCTGCGTGGAGGCGGAGAAGGAGGGTTTGAACGGCAGCGTCGTGCAGTTGGCGACCTGGAAGCGGCTTGAGGCGTCCTCGCTTGCTCCTTCGCTCGAGCCGATCGTCGCCGCCACCGACATCGGCGCGCAGCTCGTGGGGTTGAACTCGAACGGCACCCCGCCCGGCCGTTCGATCGTCACTTCGACGCGGCGCACGTCGACCGGGATTCCCCGCAGACGGATCGGCATCGGTTCGCTGACGACCGAAACCTGCGAGGTGACGGGATTGATGCTGATCCTCGCGCGAACGATGACGGGGTGCCCGTTTTCTTCGAGGTTGAACGGCCCCGCTTCCGGATGCACCACGATCGACAGGCCAAACGGGCCGCCGCCATAGGGACCGGTGAGATACACGGGGTCTTCCCGGCGGCCGGCTTCAGGCAGCGACACAGGTTCTGAGCCAACCCCGGAGCTGACGCGGACATGCCCGATCTGGCTCGCCGCGGGACACGTCCCCGCGTTGGCTTCGGCTTCGCCGCACTGCGGGACCGCCTTGATGTTCCCCAGCAAACCCGGAGGCATCGTCGTGGACAGCGTGCTCAGCGTCTGTTCTGAGTCCGTCCGCGTCAACGTCAGCGTAAACGGGCTATACGCACCAGCCTGGACATTCGTCGTCCCCGCCTGGAAGCCCGGCACGAACGGCTCCGGGGACGTCGTGCAGCCGCTGCTCACGTCAATTTCCGAGGCGAGCGCCACCGGTGGTGTTCCAGACCATGGTTCGATCGAGCCTTCGGTCTTGTAGGCGCCACAGCCGGTGGTCGCGAGCGGTCCTTTGTTGTCGCCGAACGTTTCCAGCGTGAACTCTTCAAACGGCGTCTGCGGGGTCTGGCGGATGCTCGTGACGAGCTGTCCGTCGGACTGAACCTTGACTTCGCCGGCGAGGCGCACCCTGACACCGGCCTGCTTGTCTTCGGCGACGACATACAGCGCGAGCAGCGACCCGAACGGGTTTGCTCCCTGGCTCGCCTCATAGGCCCAGCCGGTCAAGGGCTCAGGCAGCAGCGGCGTCGTGATCGTGACCTTCCCCACCTTCGAGGCTTCCGGGCATTCCTGGTGGGGAGCCTCGCCGTGGCGTTCCTGTTCGGTTTCTTCGGAGAACACCGCCTCGCCGTCGGGTTCGAGACGTTCAAAGCCGACCTGCTGCTCGGAGCAAGCCTTGAGTCCTGCGGCGGCCGCGGGGTTTACCTGCAGTCCCGCCGGCAGCGCCACGGTCGAGTTGCGCACGTCGGCCTCGGCGAGACCGTTCGGGTCCGTGCTCGCTTCCTGGGGCACATGCACGTGCACAGCGAGCGCCGTCGGAGCATTGGCGGACGTCGTGCTCGATTCCGTCACGATCGACGGGTCGAACGGCAGTTTGTCACAGCCAGTCAACGAGACGAGTTCCTTCGTCGGCGCGAACGTCGTGAGCGGTGCGCCTTCGGCCGCTTCGCCCCACGAGACCGCTTCGACTGAGCTGCGCAGCGGCCCGTCGCAGGAGCCCGGGAGCGTGAAGAACGGCTGCGGATCGGCTTCTTCTGGCTGATGTTCGCATGCTTCGACTCGGAACTTCAGGCAGGGGTAGCCGCGCGCGTCGTGGTGGCGCGGGTCGCCCGGGGTACCCCAGAGGACGACCTTGGAGGAAATCAGGTCGGGGATCTCGGATATGTTCGAAACCTGCGAGACGACCGCGTAGTCCCGCCCGCTGCGCAGCGCGGTGTCGATCAGGACCGCCGTACCGAAGACGTCGAACCCCAGCCGCGCTGGTTCGCCTTCGCCCGGAACGAGGTTGTCCAGCGGCACTGAGACCGTGTGGACGGCTTCGAGCGGTCCTTCCTGGGCGTGCGAGATCGTCACGATCGCGGCCCCCACGACCGTGTTCGTGGGACAGGCGTTGAAAAATGAGCGGACGTGGGCGAACTCCTGGTCCGTGCACTGCGCGACCGCCGACGGGTTGCCGATCGCACCCGGGGGAAGGTTGACGTCCACAGCCTTAGGGTCCGCCACGCTCGTTTCGTTGCCGAAGATCTCTTCTTCCTTCTCTTCCCGCAGATCGACTTCTTCGGGCCCCGGCGCGAGGTTCTTGTTGACCGCGATCGAGAATGTCGTCTGGAACGGGTGCGAGCCCGCCTGTGTATCGGGAGCGCCGCCCTCCTGTTCCGGGGTGACTTCGTTGTCTTCGAGCCCGAACGACGTCGGAGCGCCATTGGCCGTGACCGGTTGGGCGACGGACGCCGGCGTGCTGCCCGGCCACGTGACCGTCGCCTGGTTGACCGCTCCTGGCGCGACGCTTGCGACGGCCAGCGCAATTTCCACGCGGATGCTCTGAAAGGGCGGCAACATCCCGTCGTAGCTACATTCGACTTCGCGCGCCTGCGAGCCGGGCAAAATATGACAGACGGTCAGCGTGCCGAGTTCTTCGTACGGTTCCAGTTCGGGGCCTTCCCCTTCTCGGCCAGGACCTGCTTCACCCCTCACCGCCGTGGCGGTCAACCCGACGGGAAGCGTGTCGACGATGTTGACGGGAGTGCCTTCGGTGGCGTTCAGCAGCTGGTCGCCGATATTGCTCGCGGTCAACGTGATCTTGCCGGCGGGCTTGCCCAGCGCACGCTCCGCGACTGTGACCCGCTGTTCCCCCCCAGTCAGGGTGAGCGTTCCGCCTTCTTCCGGTTGTGGGTGGATACGCACCACCCGCATGTGGGCAAACGCTTTGACGAACGTCACCGTGTAGGGCTTGAGGACGCCGCCTTCAGGGCCGCCGGCGACGACAACGTTACCCGCCCCGTAGACGCCAGCAGCTTCGAGCGCTGTCTGTACTTCTTCGTGCGTCGCATCCCACGGCAGCGGTGCTGTATCGAGTTCTTTGCGTTCTTCGTCGCGCTCGAGAGCGAAGTGGCCACCGGTAGCGCTGACGGTTATTTCCTGTACCTCGTCGGTACCCGTGCCGGGCACCAGGTCCGTGGGCGCAGCGCTCGAGGCGAGCTGCCACCACGGGGAGGCCGCGAGCGCGGGGGACGCCCTCACAGCACCCAGCAGTGAAACCGCTGCGAGGATCGCGAGCCAGGAGAGCTGCTGTGAGATACGCATGTTACTTGCCCTCCTTGTGGGTCGGCTCCTTCAACTTCGCCTTGGCGCCGTATTTGCTTCGCGCTTGCTTTTCGCAGGTCTCGCGTTTAGCACGCTTGCGATCCTTGTGACAAACCTTTAGCGCCTTGGACAGCTTCTGGGCGCGCGTGAGAGGCTTGACAGCGAGCCCGGCGGGGGGCGGGGCGAGGTTTCCCGGGCCGGAGAACGTCGCGCTCCCGGGCTCACCCGGAACAGGCGGCGCCGTCGGGGAGGACCCGGCACACGATGCGCGCGACTCGCACGCAGCCAGCGGCGCCGCGGCTTCGGGAAAGCACGGGGCCGTTTCCTGCGAGCAGACGTGCGCGTCGTAGAGGTCATAGCTGTCGTCGGTGTCCGCCTTGACCAGCTGCGCGGCGGTGATGAAGAACACGTCATCGCCCGTAGCGCTCGCGTCGACGAACGCCGATTCTTCGCTCGAAGTGGCCGAGGAGATCAAGCCCACACAGCCAGCCGGTTCCTGGTCTTTCTGGAGATTTTCCGCTTCGAATTCGCGTGACGGCTTGAACGTCTCCGTCGTGCCGTCTGACGAGGCCCGGCATGCAGCGCCTTGCGGTCCGACCCCTTCGGGCTCGTACTCGTAGACATCTTGGGTGCCATTGGTCGCATCGGGCACGAGCGAGTCGGGGCTATCGAAGAACAGCCGGCCGTCATCGGATAGGTAGCGGGATTGATAATCCGAGAAATGGCTCGTGACGTTGGTCCACCCCGGCACGTCCCCCGCGACCCAGCGGTTTTCGAACAGTGTTCCGACCTGGGGAAACGGCTGCACGAGGACGCCCGCAGGCCGCGCACCACTGGGGTTGCACGAAGCGCATGCGAGCCTCGCGGTCTGGGCGTCATAGAGGAAAACCTCCTCGTCCCGACGCTGTTCGCCGAGCTGGCTGCTCGCATCCACATTGTCATAGCCGGTCAAGCTGCGGTCGGACATGAACGCCAGATACCGGCCATTGGGCGACACCCGCGATGTCATCAGATCTAGGTTCCCGGCGTTTTCACCAATTTCCCAGTCCGACATATCTTCACTGGAGAGCGTCGCGATGAACCGCGGTGCCCAGGCTTCGCTGGCGTTTTCGTGGCGCACGACGTAGAGGTTGTCCTGCCCTTCGACCGGCGATTGACCTTCGGCGTTCGCCGCGGCGAGCACGCCCCTTGCGACGAAGTACACATTGCATTCACCGACTGCACCGACGTCGCAGGATTCTTCGCTTGCCCCTATCACTGCGCCTCGTTCATCGCCTTCGAAATTGCCCTGGACCGTCGCCGGCCGTTCGCTGGGTTCGCCGGCGCCGTTCAGGGACACGGTAAGATCGTGGAGGTCGCAGCGGAGCTTGCCCGCCACTTCGCGTATTTCACACAGGTACAGATCCGGCTTCCCCGGTGCTTGAAACCGACTGGGTTCCGCGTATGAGTCCGCGGTCAAGCGCTGCGTATCGGTGAAGAACACGCGCGAGCCGTCGGGGCTCGCCGTTTGAAACAACGCCGCGGGTGTGCCTTCCGGAGCCTTGACGCCGGGCGCCGGTTCATCCAGTCGCAGCGTTTCCCCTTTGCTCGTATCACGGATATACAAGGCCGTACTGCTGCCCTGTTCGGTGTCGTCAGTCCAGATCACGCGCGCACCGTCAGACGAGATCGCGTGTCTGACAGCGGTCGCATGTTTGATGCCGCGCCCACCCAAGACTGGACCGTCGTATTCGTTGTTGGCGGCTTCGATCCCCGTCCTGGGGAATGGGACGCCGGCCTGTTCACCGCCGGGCAGGACGCTTACGAGCTGCAACGCACCGGCTGACCACTCGTAGAGCCCGCCTTCGGCGCCCCTGGCTTCGGCGCCTTCGGTGAGCCCCGTCCGCGAGCGCAAGACTACGTCGCTCAGGTCGGGTGTGGCGCCCTCGACGTTGTAGGAGCCATAGCGGGAGGTGCAGGTCAGGAGTTCGAACAGGCACTGCGTGCCGAAGCGCGCGCCGGGATGCGTGTTCGCGCGTGTTAGGAGCGGCAGATAGCCGGGGACGCCGAACGGTTCGTGTTTGGCCGCCGATTGTTCACCGTTGCTGCGGGCGGCCGCGTAGTCGGCAGCCTCCGGCGGTTCGGGTGCGAGCGGAGCGTCGGCTCGCAGGTAGTCGGTGCGTTCTGAGGCGTCCGGCGCGAGCAGCGGCGGTTCTTCGACGACAGCCAGCTGTTCCACCAATCCCAGCGATAGATCTGAAGAGAAGATCCGGTATTCCACCCCTTCTCCGAGTGTCACACCGGCGGTCGTCGCGTCGCCGGTCGCGATGCCGTGCGACCTCCAACCGTCCAGGCCGCGCACCGCCAGGTTCTGCGAGTTGAAGGCCATGTTCGATTCGCCAGACGCTTCGCCGGGCAACGGTTCCGAGGTGAGGTAGGTGATTGCGTCACCGTCTTCGGCCGCCTGCGTGTCACCTTGCGATGCCGCTTCGAAGAGCGCCTGGGCGGCGTTCTTTTCGGGCGGGGAGACAAGCTCCCACTGACGGTTGTCGATCAGCGAGACGCTTCCGCCAGAAACCGGCGCCGGGGTCCTGAAAGCGTGCTCTTCGCCGTAACCGGTGCCCAGCGCGCTATGTGCGACGAAGCGGTAGTGATATTCGGTGCCCGCCGTCAGGCCCGTGAGCGTCTGCTGCACTCGCAGCGGGACCGAGGAGGTCTGGACGCCCGCTGGGGTGGTCGGGGCGCTTGCCCCGTATTCGACCTGGTAGGTCGCCAGCGCGCCGCCGGGGTCGATCCCGGCGCCAAGGACGGCTTCGCTTGCTTCGACCTTAGACGCGAACTCTTCGGTGATCGTAGGGGCCGCAGCGAAGGCGGAGGGCGGAGCGACGGAGAGGACGATTGCAAGGACCGCAAGGAGCAGAAAGACGAGAGGGCCGCTTGCCGAGGCACCGCGCCACGGCCGCGGTCGCGGGGGGGCCAGCGACTCGCCCACGTCGACGCTCCTGGTGGTCGCGGTGCGTAGTGGCATCGGCTAGCCCTCCCGGTATGACTGAGGCACGGATTGACGGCGATCCAGCCGGAGGCGGATCGGGGGTGCGACGGGCGTGACGGGAGAAAGCCGGTCGCGGACGACGCCCGGTTGGCATGGCCGCGGCGCCCCGTCGACAGACGGCCATCGCTGCGCCCCACGGATCTCTCCCCTCTCCACGAGCAGGACTATGGCGTGAGCGGGCTGCGAGAGTAAGTCAAACGATACAACGTTCTACGGCTTGGGCGGTCGCGCGACTCGCGACGCGCAGCAGCGTACGAGTCGTGGCAATCCGTGTGCGCCGACGATCCAAGGGCTAATGAACGCGCGCGTTCAGCGACGCGCCGCCGGCAGGGCATCATCACGTTTGCGTCGCATCGCCGCCGTCCGCGACTACCGGAAGCCTGCGGTGACGAGCGCGCCGATCGGCACAGTCTCGATCTTGCGAGCGAGCGACCAATCGTGTCGACGGCGGCAGCAGGCGACACTCGGATAAGGCTGTCACCGAACGGTGAAACGGCGGACTCGCCCGGCCCTGGAAGTAGGACGGCCGCGGGGGTTTGTGGGGCCTGATCAGCCTCACACACCCCCGTGGAACTAGCCGCCGATGCTAGACTTTGACTTCAATCAATTCTTCGGGTGTCCATTCCGGATCGCCTTCCAGAGCCGCTTTCTGGCTGCTGAACTCCAAGTGGCAGTTGAATTTCGTTTTTTCTTCGGTTTCCGCTTCTCGTTCGCTATAGAAGTTGTCCCCAAAGGACGAGACGAGTTTGTTGACGGCGTGGGCAGAGACGACGGTTGGCAGACATCCCGTCATCGGATCCGTGGTACCGCAATCGAAGTCTGCCAGGGTGCCGTTGTGACTTCCTTTGGCTGCTTCAGGTTCAAAATACATACCCACTACTTCTTTGGCTGCTTCGTAATACAGCGTGCCCTTGAGCACCCCCGTCACGACTGTCCCAGCGGGCTCGCCTTCCTGGTGGCATTTTTCGGTGCCTTCAAAGCAGCCTTTGAAGACGACGATGAGCGACACCGTTTTCGCCCCCGTGATCTTGGCTTCCCTGCCTTCGAGCCCGGTGCAACTACGCGTGCCGCCTTTGGTCACGAGGTGGATAGTAGCGCCTGTAACTTTCAACCCTTTCAGTACAGGAGCGTTGCCTTCTTTGTTCAGGAATTCAGGCAGGGCGGCCGATGCGGACCCACACGCTATCGCCCCGAATGCCGAAACGGCGAGCAGCGCTATCAGTGTGGCTGTGAATCTTGATCTCATGTCTTGGACCTCCGGTTTGGTGGTGAGCGTGGGCGCCCGTCCGTTCAGAACGCCCAGTGCCTGGGATAGGGCGCGATGCCATCCGGAGCCCTCTCCTCGCAGCAGGCTGTCGGATTCCATCGGACGACGCTGAACAACAGCGTTTCCTGCGGGCATCGCGCGGCGTGGAGCAGGTCCCAGCGGCGAACGATCAT
This sequence comes from uncultured Solirubrobacteraceae bacterium, assembly GCA_963759265.1. Classification (GTDB taxonomy): domain Bacteria; phylum Actinomycetota; class Thermoleophilia; order Solirubrobacterales; family Solirubrobacteraceae; genus Palsa-744. Next base: position 912,157 of record CAVWYR010000001.1, on the reverse strand, counting down.
CCGTGCCGTAGCAGGGAGACGAAGCCGCCCTATGACAGCTATACGCGGACTTCGTGGAAAATCAGAGCACCAGCGCCGCCCGCGGCAGACAGGGCGTGCAAGCCAACCCGTTATCCCGGGCCGGGGGGACAGGAGCCCCCGTCCTCCTCGACCGCGCCGCCGGAGCAGAAGACAGCTGAGCAGCCACGGAGAGCGGCCACGCGACGACTCGATCACGCTCCCCGCCTACGCGGCCGCGAGCGAATCGAATCCCTCTCCGGAGAGCTTGCCCGTGACGAACTCACCCGCGTCGTCGATCCCAAGGAACGGTGTGAGCGCAGTGAAGACAGCGAGCGGGTGCGAGCGGCGAATGTCAAATACCGAGCCATGACGACTGCCCCGGTAGGCAATCTCACAGATCGTGGCGGCGACGAGGGCCGAGCATGCCCGCGGCAGCAGGTGGGCCTCCGGGCGCTGGCGATATCCCTCCTCCAGAAACAACGTGAAGGCGAGCTGGGTGTCGTGGACCCTGAGGACGAACGCGGGGACCGCGTAGCATTCGACGATCCCGAGGTGAGTGAGCAGCGGTTCACGGGCAAGGAAGATAGTCATTGCCAGCGCCCCGCGCCACACACGCTCTGGCCACGTACGGGGGGCGAAGAACGCAGGTGTGCAAATACCCAATGCGCGCTGAAACGCGTCCTCATAGGCGGACATGAACGCGTCGGCCTTGCTCGGAAACTCGTTGTAGAAGCTCCTGCGCGAGACGCCCGCAGCCGCCGCGATATCCGCAACCGTGATCGCCCGGTAGCACTTGGCGCGAATCGTCAGCGCTGTTGCTCGCAGAATTCGCTCGCGCGGCGAGCCACCCGGATGCACCCTTGTGCGAAGCGGAAGCGGCGGTCGGTCGCTGAGCGTAGGAGTGAAGCTCGTGCTCCACGACGGCCGCGAGGATCGCCGCGTGAATGCGCTCACCCACTCGGTTAGGCCCTCACGCAGCCCGTCAACCGCGCTGCCGTCGGACAGCCCCATCACAAGGAAGCGAAACGTGGCGCCAATCAGGACCGCCAAGGGCAAATCGATCGTCGACTGCTGAGAACGAGAGGCCGTCAGCGCCCGCTCGAGACCGGCAACGAGCGAGTCGCGCTCGGACAAACCGACCGTCCCCGCCGCGAGGCCTTCGCGCATCAGAAGACGAGCAATGTCCGGGCGGGAGATCGCGGCATCGACTAGGGCATCGACGGCCGCGAGCTCGCGATGCGAGCTGGACGCAACCGCCGCGGTCACATCAGACACGAGCTGCTTCGCGTGATGGCGGTACGCGGTCCAGAAGCAATCATCAACATTTGAGAAGTACTGGTAGAAGCTGGCTCGACTGACACCAGCAGCAACCAGGAGCCTTTCAACCGTCAGATGGGGGTAGCCGTCACGATTGACGACTTCGACCACAGCGTCAAGCAGACGACTTTCTGCCCCAACCATGCGAGACGGAGTCGCGGCGTGCATAGGACTAGTCACCGCGCCGGTGATGCGCCACCCCGGCGAGCGAAGTGAAGCGCTCGCGGCACCACAATCCCCGCGGCCTTGGCGGCCACGAGCGAGCCAGGGCAACGAACGTCTGCGATACACCGTCCAGCCGGGCTCGACGGGTGTGCCGCGAGATGCGCGCCTGATCCTCCAAGGAGGTTCGCCCAAGCGGCCATCTGATGGACATCGCTGCGACAAAACCACAGTCTGATGAACAAACCAGAGCCCTCACACAATGATGATCATGGGTCGGTTGAGATCCTGGTAAGCCAAGGCGTACAAAGTTGTATCGGGTGAGAGCAGAGGGCGATGATGGACCGGCTGCGGCCCGGGCTGGTCGAGGTCGTCCGCCCCGGAGAACCCGATCTGGATGGAGCAAGCGGCACTCGGCCGCGTCGGTTACGCTGTCGGAGTATGGGAGCGGGGAGGTCCCCAGAGCGACAGGCGGCGCCGATGCACTCGCCGGTCAACTGGGCGCTGCTGGGACTCGTGATCGAGCGCCCCAGCTACGCCTACGAGCTCGCGCAGCGCTTCGAACGCACGTACGAGGGCGTGCTCGCGCTCAGCAGCATCTCGCACGTCTACACCGCGCTGAGCGCGCTGAAAGACCGGGGGCTGGTGGAAGAGGTCGCTGGCACGCGCACCACGCGCCAGCCCAAGCCGCACTACCGGGCAACCCCCGAGGGGCTCGCCGAGCACCGGGCGTGGCTGCTCTCCCAGCTCGGCGAGGATCTGCGCCGCCAGCGGCTGTTCGTGCTGCAGCTCAGCTCGCTGATGCGCGACCCGCACGAGGCGCTTGAGGTGCTCGAGGACTACGAGCAGAGATGCCTGGAGCACGCCACGCGAAATGGCGCGAGCGGCGACGCCGAGCCGACCGCGCTGGCGGAGCGGCTCGCCGCCGAGGAGAACCGGCTCGCGATCGGCGCGAAGCTCGATTGGGTGCAGTACACCCGCCGGGAGCTCAAGCGGCGCGCGAGCGCCGACGCCAGCCCACTGCGATGAGCCTGCTCGAGCTGGACCGCGTCACCAAGAGCGGCTGGGAAGACGGCGGTCGTGAACGCGTCGTGCTGCGCGAGGTCAGCATGGATCTCGAGGCCGGGGAACTCGCGGTCGTATGGGGACAGCGACGCTCCGGTCGCACGACGCTGCTGAGGGTCGCCGCGGGGATCGCCAGCGCTGACGGCGGCGTCGTTCGCTTCGAAGGACGCGACCTCGCCAGCGATGGGGACGAGTTGCTCGGCGGCGGAATCGGCTACTGCCAGAGGACGTTCCGCTCCGCCGCCAGGCAGACGGTGCTCGAACAGGTCACCCGCGGCCTGCTGGCGCGCAGGGTCAGCTACAGGGCTGCACGGGCCAAGGCGCAGGCGGCGCTCGCACGCACCGGCGTCGAGCACTGCGCGCGGATGCGCCCCGTGCAGCTCGACAGCGCGGAGACGATACGCGTCGCGCTCGCACGCACGCTCGCGCTGGAACCGCGGCTGGTGGTGATCGATGAGCCCGTCAAGGGCGTGGAGCTACTGGCACGCGACGCGATCCTCGAACTGCTGAGCTCGATCGCCAGGGACGGCGTGGCGCTGCTGGCGAGCACCGGCGAGGCACCCGCGCTGAGCGTCGCGCACCGCGCATTCACGCTCGGTGACGGGGAGCTGCACGGCGCCGCGCCCGCGCAACTCGCCGAGGTGCTGCCGCTGCGCCGCCGCGCAGCCGGGTGAGCGCGCGCCCCGCAAACCCAGGTGCACGCGGATGAGCGTCGTCGAGCTGCTGGGGGTCATCAAGCACTACCACTCCGGCGGAGCGGAGATCGCGGCGATCGACGGCGTCGAGCTGACGCTCGCCGAGGGCGAGATGCTCGCCGTGCACGGCCCCAGCGGCTCGGGCAAGACGACGCTGTTGCTGCTGACCGCCGGACTGTTGACACCCGACCGCGGACAGGTGCGCTATCGCGGGCGCAGCCTCGCCGAGCTCAGTGAGGCGCAGATCTCCGACTACCTGCTGAAGGAGGTCGGCTTCGTCTACCAGACACCGCGACTGATGCCGCGCGTGAACGTGCTGGAGAACGCCGCGATCAAGCTCGTGCTCGCCGGCGAGGGCATGCGCAAGGCAAAGGCTCGGGCGCTGCCATGGCTCGAGCGTCTCGGCCTGGCAGAGCGCGCGGGCCACACGAGCGAGCAGCTCTCCGGCGGCGAGCGCCAGCGCGTCGCGATCGCACGGGCGCTCGCGTGCGAGCCGCGGCTGATCCTCGCCGACGAGCCGACCGGGAACCTCGACAGCCAGCGCAGCCGGGAAACGGTCGCGCTGCTGGGCGAGGTCGCACGCGATCACGGCGCGGGGGTGCTGCTCGTAACCCACGACACCGACGCGGCCAGCCTGGCCGACCGGGCGTGCACGCTGCGCGACGGGACGCTCGTCGGCGGCGAGCACGACGGGCGGCGAACGGGTCCCGCCTCCACACCCGTGCGCTGATGCGCCCCCCCGCGCTGCTCTACCTCTACCGTCAGCGGCTGCGCGTCCACGCCGTAGGAGAGGCGCTCGCCGGCATCGGGATCGCCGTTGCCGTCGCGCTGGTGTTCGCCGCGACGGTCGCGCAGGGCAGCATCGCTGGCTCCGCCGAAGAAGTCGTGCACGCCGTCGTCGGCCCAGCTCAGCTGCAGGTGCGCGCACGCGCAGGCGACGGGCTCGCCCAAACGCTCCTGCGCGAGGTGCAAAGCGCGCCGGGAGTCAAACAGGCCGCCCCGCTGTTGGAGCAGAGCGCGAGCATCACGGCCGCGAGCGGGCGGCGTGTCGGCATCGACCTCGCCGGGACCGAGCTGAGCCTCGCGACGCTCGACGGGCTCGCCCGCACGCTGCCGATCGGGGCGCTCGCGCCCGGCGGGATCGCGATCAGCGAGCGCGCCGCGCGCACACTCGGGCTGCCCCGGTCCAGCAGCGGGCGGGTGATGCTCGCCGTACGGGGGCACTCGACGCCATTGCGGGTAACGGCGGTGCTCGGCAGCGAAGCCGTCGGGGCGCTCTCGCGCGCACAGGTCGCCGTGATGGGGCTCGCCGAGATGCAGAGGCTCGCCGGCTTGAATGGCATGGTCACGCGGATCCTGGTGCAGGCCGACGCGGGCCGCGAGCAGCGGGTTCGTCGGGAGCTCGAACGGCTCACCGCTGGGCGCTACACGGTCGCATCCGCCGAGCAGGACATCGCGCTGCTGCACCAAGCGCTCGGGCCAAGCGGACTCGCCAGCGGCCTGTTCGCGGCGATCGGGGGGCTGCTCGGGTTCCTGTTTGCGTTCAACGCGCTGCTGCTGACCGTGCCGGAGCGGAGGCAGACGATCGCCGACCTGCGGATCGCCGGCGCCAAGCGCAGCGCGATCGTGCAGATGGTCGCCTTCCAAGCCCTGTGTCTCGGGCTCGCCGCGAGCGCGGTCGGGCTCGCCGGCGGATACGCGCTCTCAAGCGGGGTGTTGCACGTAGCCTCGGGGTATCTCGCCCAGGAGTTCACGCTCGGCGGCGGCACCGTCATCGGCGCGCGTCCGATCGTGCTGGCGCTCGCGGTCGGCGCGCTCGCGACCGCCGTCGCCTCGGGGGTGCCGCTCGCGGACCTCAGGCGCGGACGACCACGCGACGCGATCTACATGCGGGAAGGCGACGCCACCAGCACGCTCACCTCCGCGAGCCGCATGCGGCTGCTCGCCGGCGCCGCTGGGCTGCTGGTGCTCGCCACCGTGCTGTATGTGGCGATCCCATCCTCGGCGATCCTCGCGACCGCGCTGCTCGCATTCGCGACGCTGCTCGCCGTGCCGCTCGCGCTCGCGGCGATCCTTGCCGGCGCGCGCGCTGTGAGCGAGCGCACCGAGTCGTTCACGGCGCTCACGGTCGCCGTGACGACACTCAAAGGCGTGAGCATGCGCTCGCTGGCGCTCGCCGCGACCGGCGCCGTCGCGCTGCTCGGCGCCGTCGCGCTCGGCGGCTCGCGCCAGGACCTGTTGAAGGGCATCACGCGGGTTGCGCACGACTACGCCGCGGAAGCAAGCATCTGGGTGACGAGCCCCGGGGATAACCAGGCCACGATCGAATTCCACCCGAGCGGACATGCGCGCGCGCTCGAAGCGCTGCCAGGCGTCGCCGGCGTGCGCGAGTTCCAGGGCGCGTTCATCGACCTCGGCGACCGACGGCCGTGGGTGATCGCGCGGCCGCCCGACGCTGGCGCGGCGATCCTCGCCGGGCAGATCGTGCACGGGAGCGCCACGGTCGCCGCGGCGCGGATGCGCGCAGGCGGGTGGGTCGCGGTCTCACAGCAGATCGCATCCGAACAGCACACGAGGGTCGGTGGAACGCTCGCGATTCCCACGCCGAGCGGGATCGCGCGCCTGAAAGTCGCCGCGACCACGACCAACTTCGCGTGGCCCACGGGCGTGATCTTCATCAGCACGAGCGACTACGAGCGGCTGTGGCAAACGCGCGAACCGACGGCGCTCGGGGTGCAGCTGGCGCCGGGAGCCAACAGCGCCATCGTGCTCGCGGCGATCAGACGCGAGCTCGGGCCGAACAGCGCGCTGGAAGTCTCGAGCGCGCTTGCCCGCCAGCGAAAAATCGAAGCCTCCGCCGGCGAAGGACTCGGACAGCTCGAGACGATCTCGACGCTGCTGCTGGTCGCGGCGATCCTCTCGATGGCGAGCGCGCTGGGGGCGACGATCTGGCAGCGGCGCAGTTCGCTCGCCGAACTGCGCCTGTCCGGAGTCAAGCCCGCGCGGCTACGGCGGATCCTGCTCGCCGAAGCGAGCCTGCTGCTCGGCGCCGGGTGCGTCACCGGCGCGATCGCGGGCATCTACGCACAGGTGATCGTCGACGGCTACCTGGAGCACGTGACCGGGTTTCCTGTGGCGAGCGTCGCCGTCACGCAGCGACCGCTCGAGATCCTCGCCAGCGTGATCGCGATCACGCTGGCGATCGTCGCGATCCCAGGGTGGGCCGGGTCGCGCGTGTCGCCCACGCTCGCGCTCGAGCATGAGTAGCCGCGGGCGCGCGCCCGTACACTGACGTGCGTGCCCCAGGCAGCCGGCGCGACCCGCCACCGATGGTCGATGCGCGCGTGATGCTCGCGCTCGCGAGCACGAACCTCCGCTACTGGACGTCGGTCGCACCGCTCGTCGGCAAGGAGCTGCGACGCTGGCGCGAGCAGGCCGAGCGCATCGGCGCTCCACGAGCGCGCGAGCTCGCGCTCAGGAACCTGCGCGAGGAGGGGTTCACGGCGCAGGCCGCCGCGATGCTCGCGACGCTCGCGCCACGCGCGCAGCGCAGACAGGCGACCGAAGCGATCGTCGCGCTCGAGGTGATGTACGACTACCTCGACGGGCTCACCGAGCAGCCGAGCGGCGACTCGATCGAGGACGGCGAACGGCGCTTCGGCGCATACATGCACGCCTTCGACGAGCAGACACCGCCGGGCGGCGAGCACGAGACTCGCGGCGGCGAGGTGGAGGACCCGTATCTCGATGCGCTCGCCGACACGGTCAAGAGCGCACTCGCCGGGCTGCCAGCGATCGCGGCAGTCAGGGACGCCAGCCGCGCGGCGGCAGCGCGCAGCGCGCAGGCGCAGGTCCGGATGCACGCAGCCGCCGGCGCGGGCAACGGCGAGCTGCGCCAGTGGGCCGAGCAGGCCGCGCGGGCGAGCGGGTTGGGCTGGCGGGAGCTGCTCGCCGCCGGCGCCTCCTCGGTGATCGCGCTGCACGCGCTGATCGCCGCCGCCGCAGACCCGCGCACGACCCCGGCCGAGGCCGCCGCGATCGACGCGGCATACCGCTCGATCTCCGCGCTGTCGACGATCCTCGACAGCCTGATCGACGAGCAGCACGACATCGCGAGCGGCGAGGCATCGTTCATCGGCCTCTACGCGTCCGAGGAGGAGCTCACGCGCGAGCTGACCCGGATCGCGCGCGAGGCGCTCACGCAGGCACGCGCGCTACGCAACGCGCCGCAGCATCTCATGATGCTCGCCGGCGTCGTCGGGTACTTCACCTCGAACCCGAGGGCGAGCAGCGCGCGCGCCGCGCCGATCACCGCGGAGCTGCACCGGCAGCTCGAGCCGAGCATGACCCCCACGCTCGCTGTCATGCGGACGTGGCGGCGCGCCAAGAGCATACGCGCGAGGACGCGTGGAGCCGCCGCCGAGCGGAGCGGGAGCAGCTAGGATCGAGTGACTGACGATGATCCGACCACGCCTGCTCGCGCCCCGCGCACACGCAAGACCCGCCGGCGCAGGCGTGCTGCTCGCCGGGATGGCGCTGGCCGCGGCAGCGCCCGCGAGTGCCGGCGGCAGCCCGGGCCCGGCGCGAGCGACACGAGCGCTGAACGTGCGCGACGAAGGACACTTGCGCTACACGACGACCGTCGAATCGGAACTCATCGACGAAGGGCCCACCACGGGCACCCTCCCGGGCAAGGCGAAGGTGCGCTTCATCTACAACGGGGAACCGGAGGTGAGCGCCCGGTTCACGATCGCCGGAGCCGGCGGCAGCTTCAGCGGCCAAGCCCACGGGCGGCTCGACGACCCCGACAGCCTCGACCCCAGCTTCCGGGGGTCGCTGACCGTAACCCGCGGAACCGGCCGCTACGCGCACGTGCACGGAACCGGCGAACTGTTCGGCGTCTACTACCGCCGCAGCTACGCGCTCGTCGTGCAGACGATCGCGACGCTGCACTACTGAGCTTGGGCGCGGCAGCGGGGGTGCGGTCGCTGCGAGCGTCGGCAGCGGTGCTCGCAGCAACCGCACTGGCGGCCGCGCTGCCGAGCGCCGGCTATGGCCAGGCCGCGAAGATCATCGCCGGCTTCGCGCCCGAGCGACTCGGAGCCCCCACCGCGATCACGTTTGGATTCGAAATCCACACCCCGCGCGGGGAGATCCCGGCGCCGCTCGTATCGCTGGAGTTCCGCTACCCGACCGACCTCGAGCTCGCCAAGAGCGAACTCGGGACCGCGACCTGCAACCCGGCAGCGCTCGAAGCGAGCGGCCCACAGGCGTGTCCGCCGGACTCGGTGATGGGCCACGGCAGCGCAGCGGTTCTCGTTCCATTCGGAGCGGAAGTCGTCCCCGAGCAGGCGAGCACCACCGTGGTCGCGGGACCGTCGAACGACGGCTACATAAGGCTGCTCCTGTGCGCGATCGGCTACAGCCCCGTGCTGGCGCGGATCGTGATGCCGACGGTGCTGATGGGCGGGCTCCTACACGTCAGCGTGCCGCTCGTGCCAAGCCTGCCCGAAGGCCCCGACGTGGCGGTCACGAAGGCGACCGTGACGCTCGGCGGGAACCTCACCTACTACGAAGACGCAGACGGCAGGAAGGTGCCGTATCGGCCGAACGGAGCGATGCTGCCGAGCAGGTGCCCGAGGGGGGGCTTCCCGTTCGGGGCAACGCTCACGTTCCTCGGCGGCGGACAGGTGAGCGCCGAGACCAGCGTCAAGTGCCCGAGGCGCCGGTGACGATGCCCGGCGCGCGCTACGTCGCGATCATCACCGACGGCAACGGGCGCTGGGCGCAGGGGCAGGGGCTGCCCGTGCACGCGGGGCACGACGCGGCCGCCGACACGCTAAAGGCACGGCTCGCCGACGCCGCCGAGCTCGGGGTCAGAGAGCTGACCGTGTACGCGTTCTCCACCGAGAACTGGACACGGCCTGCGAGCGAGGTGCAGGGGCTGATGGAGATGTTCACGCGACGGATACCGCTGGAGACCCCGCAACTCGGTCGCGACGGGGTGCGGGTGCGCTTCGTCGGGCGCCATGACGGGCTCTCCGCGACGCTAATCGAGGAGATGCGCCGGGCGGAGGCAGCCACCGCGGAGAACCGCGGGATGACGCTGTACCTGGCGTTCAACTACGGCGGGCGCGCGGAGATCCTCGAGGCCGCCGGGCGATTCGAGGGCTCGAGCGAGGGGGAGTTCAGGGAATTACTGTGCACGCCGGAGATGCACGATCCCGAACTGATCATCCGCACCGGCGGCGAGCAGCGACTCTCCAACTTCCTGCTGTGGCAGTCGGCGTACTCCGAGCTCGTCTTCAGGCAGGAGCTATGGCCCGATTTCGGCCGCGAGGCGTTCAAGGAAGCGTTGACCGAGTTCAGCGAACGGGGGCGACGCTTCGGGGGTCGGCGGACGGGCGACCTGGAGCCGGCCGGCCTCAAGGCGAGCACCAAACAACAGGTCTAACGTTACGAGAAGGGGCGCCGCGACCGGGGAGCCACGGCGCCCCTTGGATCACTGAGCCCGAGACGCCCCATCAACGACGACGTCCTGGACTCCGCGAGCGCCACCGCGAGAGGGGCCGGTCGGCGACACCGTGCGGGATGATGACTAGGCGCAGAGGCAGCGGCTAGTCACGGAGTAGAAGGTTCTATTGCTTGGGGAGGCTCGCACGGCCGTTCATGGCGGCGGGCGACTATGAGGTCCGCGATGCGGGCCTCATAAGTCCTATCCTCGAGCGCCGTCTGCCGGTTTGCTCATGTTCCGAACTGAGGACATCACGATTCCCGGTCGTGTTCCCAAACTCCTATCCCAGGACCCTCCACGCAGAAACCGCACAACTAAGCCAATTTCCAAGCCTGGCTGACTCTTCATCTCCAGTCAAAGAGAGCGCAGGCCCGGCATGAAGCGGGAGAAGACCCCACTCGCCGGATCAAAACAATCTCAATAGCAGGCAAAACTGGATGGCGAGACCCGGACTCGAACCGGGGACACCACGATTTTCAGGGGTGTGCCCGCCAAACTCACCGCGGTGCTGATCCTAGGGAAAAGCCCCACGTTTACGGGCATTTTGCGGTGCCTCAGCGGAGGCGGACGGCGGTGCCACCCGCCGAGATACCGCCGGTTGCCCGCGGTTGCCGGCGGGTTCTGGACAACGGCTAGGGGTCGTTGTCCAAAACCCCGGCGGGGCAATGGCGAGAGTGATCGCACCGGGCTGCTTGGAGGGCTCCGGCTGTTCGTCGATGACTGTGCTCACGATGCCCACACCGTGACGTGGTGGTGCTGCTGATCCCGCCCAGGGAGCGAGCGGGCCGCCGAGCTGGGTGTCGCTGGGTCGGAAGCGCTTCCGAGGCTCACGCCGGCTCACGGCCAATCTCGATAGTGAGGACCACAGCACCTCGAGGCTGCGAATCGGCGTCGATTTGCACCTCCACCTCGGCGAGTGCTTGGCCGTGTCGAGTCAACTCGTCTCTGAGCCGCGTCTTGGGTTCGAGCCGCACAACTGTGGCTTGGAGGACCCCTGGGTCTCGGTCTACCGAGCAGGTCAGATTTACGCCGATGACATCAGCCCGTCCCAGATCGACGCCGAGCTCGACCGCCAACGCCGCCACAGCAACCACGGTTGCCTTGTCGACGAGCATCCCGACCCGCTCGCCTGTATTCGACGAGTTTTGAACCAAGCGCCGGAGCACGTCGGCGAAGATATTTAGATCCATGGTCCTCCCCTGAAAGGACGAGCGCGCGGCCCAAAGCTCTGCGCCGGTGACGCGCCGATCATCGTGGTCGGCCTGATCCCTGAGATCGCTTGACCAGACGGCGCTGCCGATCGCAAGGGCGCTCTCGATGGAGCCGAACGTCCATCCTGAACGGCACTGCTGCCGGCCTGAAAATCACGCGAATGCCTTTTAGGTGATGAAGCGGTGGATGGCCTCGTTGGCGTGGTCCTGAAACGACGGGTTGGCCAGGTCGGGGAAGATGTCTGCTTGGTCGACCACGGGACCCTTGAGGATTTCCCCCTTGCTGGCGTAGAACACGCCGCTGGACAGGGTCGGGTCGGTGACGCCGTCGACCAGTCGCTTCGCGCCCACGTCAAGCTTGTGGGCGATGCCGAGGCGGGGCATGACGTACTTGGCCGCTATGCGCAGCGGCAATGCGAGGTCGTTGGGTGCTTGGGTGCCGGTGGTGTTGCCGGGGCTCACGCAGATGAATCGACGGTCGGGGTATTGGCGGGCCAGGTAGGCCATCCATAGGATGCCGATCAGCTTGGCCTGCCCATAGGCCAAATTGACGTCAGGTTTGCCGCCGGCGAAATAGCTGCCGTCGATGACTGTGGCGAGCTCGTCGGCGGAGTTTGAGTCAAACGACGGCCGCTTGAACCCCATTTTCGGGATTCCCCTGGCTGCCTCGCTTCCGGCGAAGACCGCCACCTCGCCAAGCCGCTCCTCGGCCAGCAGCGTCTCGAGGAGGACAACGTGGCCGAGAACGTTCTGCGCGAACATATAGGTGGCCCCGTCGGCGGTCAAGTCCATTGGCGTCTTGCCGCCCATTCCACCGGCATTCATGACCACCGCGTCGAGCGATCCGTCTATGCCCGCCAGGCCGGCGCGGACCGAGCGCGGATCGGCAACGTCCATGAGAACGATGTCGAAGATGCGCCGCCCGGTTTTCGCTTCGAGATCGGCCTTTGCCGTTGCCGCCCGGTCTTGGTTGCGGCACGCCAGGTAGATGCGGGCGGTCTCGGGGCGCATTGCCAGCTGCCGCGCTATGTCCTTGCCGAGCCCGACGTTGGCGCCGGTGATCAACACGGTCTTTTCTGCGGTGATTTGCATTTGAGTGCTTGGCTCCTTAGCTACAAACATGGTCATTGGTGTGATCCGGGGTACGGCTGTGCAGACTTCGGCGTCTCGTCGAGGTCGCGCCGTGGGTGTTTGGCGGACCTGCCGCGGTCTGTGGCCAGCCGCCGGGGGCGGGCGGCGGGCCACGGTTCTCTCCTTACCGCTCAGATCGCGGTGCGGCCGCCGTCGACGGGGATGATCGCGCCGTTGATGTAGCCGGCCGCGGGGGTCGCGAGGAATGCGATGACGTCGGACAGCTCGTGTACTTCAGCGACGCGGCGGAGCGGAATCGTCTTGGCGAACTCTTGGGCCATCTCCAACCTCGGCTCCACCGCCGGGGTCAACGTCGGACCGGGGGCGACCGCGTTGACGCGGATGTTCTGCGGCCCGTATTCGGCGGCCCACGCCTTGGTGAGCAGCTCGATCGCGGCGCGCGAGGCGCCGTAGGCAGCCATCCCTGGCTGGCCGTAGCTCGCGACCATCGTTGAGACGTTGATGATCGATCCGCCGCCGCGGGCGGCGATCTTCGGGGCGAGCGCGGCGACGAGGAAGAATGGCGCCTTGACGTTGATCTGGAACAGCCCGTCGAACGCCGCCTCGTCGGTGTCAGCCGTCGGTGCGAGGGCGGCAAAGCCGGCACAGTTGACCAGAACATCGATCTCGCCTGCCGCGTCGGCGACGCGCCTCACCTCGGACATCTCCGAGAAATCAGCGGCGATGAACCGTGCATCGTGCCCACCCGCCAGGATCTTCTCCACGGTGCTCGCGCCGCGGGTCTCGTCGCGGCCGGTGATGATCACCGACGCGCCCTTCTCGGCCATCGCCAGTGCGGTGGCCGAGCCCATCCCGGATGTGCCGCCGGTGATAAGGGCGGTCTTGCGTTGGAGTGACATGTATCGCGTTCTCCCTTTGAGTGGTTGTCACGACCCTCGAAATGGATCGTGCGTTCCACTCTAACACAGAATGGATAGTGCGTTCCATTCTGTTGGTAGAATCTTCGGTATGGACACGACTAGCCCCTCCTCTCGCCCGTTGACGCGCAAGGGCCAGGAGACCCGTCAGCGCATCCTCGACGCGGCCGCCGGCCTGATCTTCCGGCAAGGCGTCGCCCACACGACGATCGAGGACGTACGCGCAGCAGCGGACGTCTCAAGCTCGCAGCTCTACCACTACTTCGAGGACAAGCCGGCCCTGGTCCGGGCCGTGGTCGACCACCAGACCGACACAATGGTCGGCGGGCAGGAGAACTTCGATTTCAGCACCCTGGAGGGCCTCCGAGCCTGGCGCGACTTCGTGATCGCGGCCCAGCGCGAGCACGACTGCAGCGGCGGCTGCCCAATCGGCTCTCTCGGAGGCCAGCTAGCCGAGACCGATCCCGAAGGGAGAGCCCACGTCGCCGAGGGCTTCAAACGTTGGGAAGCGACGATCCAGAGCGGTCTACGAGCGATGCAAGCACGAGGCGAGCTCACGCCCGACACCGACCCCGACACCCTCGCCCTCGCGCTCCTAGCCGCCCTACAAGGCGGCCTGCTGCTCACCCAGATCAAACGCGACACCAAACCGCTAGAAGCCGCGCTCGACGCCATGCTCGAACTCATCGCCCGACTCAGCAGCGGCAGCTAGTAGCGGCCTCGCGCGATACGCTTCGAGACCCCGCCGCGCCGCACGAGCCCCGGTCAAAGGCAACTGTTGACCGAATCCCGGGACACCGGATATCCGAGCAGCGCGCGTCGACTGCCCTATGGGCCTCCCCCACGTCCATCGGGCGATCGGCCCTCGCCAAAGCCTTCATTTCGCCCCTGTTTGCTTCTATTCGCCAACGTTAGCTGACAATGAGATTCATCGGGTGCCACTCCAGTTGCTTGCTGAGTGGACGCTGGACGCTGGCTGTCCTTGCCGAGCTATGCGACGGAGCACGCCAGCGTATAACGGCTACCGCCGGTGGTGTATCAGTTTGGGTCGGCGGGGGGGTAGGCTGCGGCCGTGGTGAAACGGCTGACGGTCCTTATCGTGGTGGTGGCGCTACTCGGTGGCATGGCCCTGCTCACCGGGCATGGGCGAGCGACCGCCTTCTCTGCGCCGAACCGCAACTGCCCGGCGGTCCCGACGCTCAGGAGCTTCAAGCGCGGTTACCCGATCCTGATTCAGACGCGCAGTGTGTCGTGCGCGCAGGCGTTGACGATGGTGCAGGCAATGGAGTCGGGCGTCGGTGTGACGTTTGTCGGCAACCCCGAAGGTCCGGCCTCCCAGTTCCGCTGGAAGCTCTACGGCCTACCCGGCTGGACGTGCTTCGGCGACGGCAGCGGCTTTCCCGGTCACGGGGAAGGCGGGGACTGCTCAAAGGGAGCCGCCACCGTCGAGTGGTACCACGCCTAGGGCTCACGACTGAACGATTAGCGGGGTCAAGTGACGTACCGGAGCGCTCGACGGGGATCAAGGACTTGACGCCGCGACGCTGATCCCTCTGCCCAGCCTGACCAGTGCGGCAACTGTCGGAAAGTCTGGGGTGAGTTGCTAGCCATTAGGGGTGTCTTCCCGGCGGATCTTTCTTGCTTGTCGCTGCCTGCGACGTGCCTCGGCTCGGCCATCAAAGTCACCCGTCTTGCCTGCCGACGGGAGTGAGGAGACGAGTGTGTCGAGCTCGGTATTCGGCACCCATGGTTCGGTGAGGCTGACCGCAAGCTGGATCGGCTCGGGCGGACCGGCCCAGCCGCCGAAGCCGACCCATCGGTCCAGCTTCATCTGGTGCTTCTTGAGCGTTCCGTACTTGCGTAGCCGATCGGCGAGTTCCTGCGATCGTGCCGCGGGTACTGTCATCACGGTGACCGCATGTTGGGGGCTGATGATGGTCTCGTCGTGTGTGCGGCTGTCGAGCGCCGAGCGCCGCTTGTGTCTCGTGAGTGCTGAGGCGATTCTGCGTCGTGTCTTCTCGTCGAAGTCGAGGATTGCGAGTGCCGGGTCAAGCCGTCCTGTCGCGCGGCTCTGATCGAAGCAGTCGAGCAGCTCACGGACGTCGCGGTGATGGTTTACTGATGGCCGTTTGGCGGCGGTCTTTCTCAGGCCGTGCTTGTAGAAGAACCATGAATCCAGTTGCTCTGTATGGGATAGGAGATGGGTCGGAGCGGGCGAGGTGCCGTCCGGGGCGTCCTCCCAGAAGAGACCGAACATCAGGTAATGCATGAAATAGTCAAGCTCATCTGGCGCCCACGCGGCGCGGGTGCGGTCGAGTCTACGCCGGCATTTGAGGTAATGGATGAGTTCACTGGGTCGCTCGACGATCTCGCAGATGAGCTCCAGATCGTGCAAAGAGATCAGCAGTGGCGTCGGGTCGCTGGGCAGGAGCCCCGCGTCGGCCAGGTGCCAAGTCGATGGCGCCACACCGGACAAATCCTCAAGCACCACGATCAGCTCGAACGTGTGCTCAACCCCGTTCAAATCGAGCTTCAACGGGTGGCCGCGCTTATCAGTGATCCTAAGATCCGCGGGAGCTCCGAGCAAGAGATCGCGGCTACGCCGTGTCTGCTCGGCGGCCTTGCTGACCTCGTTTTTCAGCCAATCTCGGAACGAGTCTTGGGCCAAACGTCGGGCGGAGGGACGCATACTAGATGCCTTGGCCTCGATGATCAGCACTGCGGTGTCCATACGCACGAGCCCGTCGATCTCGCCGTGCTGATCACTGCCGTCGCCATCGTAGCGGACCTCACCGTGTGCCCAGTCCGGGCGCAACGCGCTCGTGAGGGCCACATTGGCGCGGCGCTCGACCATTGCTCGCCGATGCCGCTCGAAGCGTTTGAAAGCACGCTCGTCGTGATCTTTGAGCGCTTTCTCGATACAGGGGCGCAGCGCCCAGATCAGGCTCGGTGCGGAAACACACAGGTAGCGTCCCTGCCCATCGCAGGCGAGCGGACGGGCGCGGACGTCCTCGACGTCGATGTCTTTGCCATGTGGGAGTTCCTCGCCGAACTCGATCGAGAACGCGGAGAGGTAGGCGTCTACTTCGCCACGGTTGACGCCGGTACGCTCGGCGAGCTCCGAGGCAGTAAAGCTCAGGGTCTGCCCGACTTCGTGAGCCGCCCAGGCGAGCATGATCTCGTGGATACGGCGTTCGGACTCAGGGACTCCCATCGCTTTTAGCGCAGCGAGAGTCTCCCCTTCGGGTCCCTCGCGCAAGCTCTCGTCGTCGTCTAACTTGGCTATCAGCTGATCGGCGTAGGCTCGGGCTTGCAGCGTCCGCTGCTTGAGACGCTCGAGGCCGAACTCGTTGACGGCATTGACTAGCGCGAGCCCTGTTGTGGCAGTGAAGTCGCAGGCCGCCAGGACGTCTCCACTAACCGCTTGGTCGTCGAAGAGCTCCTGCACCGTGTTGGTCTCCTGCCAGTCGTAGGAGGGGGCGCGTACGGCGACGCGGTGCCCGATCGCAGCAGCCCGCATTTCTGCGAACGGATCGGGTTGACCGGGTACGCCGACGGCTTCGTGCATCCGGCGCAGCGCGTTGGTCTGCAAGAGTTCGCGCAGGTGGCCTTGGATCGCCTCGTAGTCTGGTTGGTTGGGAGCGGGCGCGGAGCTTCCTGCGCGGGTTGGCCGGCGGAGTAGGACAGCGGCGGCGAGCTCAACCGCGGCGGCAAGCCCCTCGTGCTCCCACTCCTTGTAGGTCTCGGGGTTCATGAGCGAGTTGGCCATCCAGAGCCAGGCTAGGATGTCGAACGCGTCGTGGGGCGCAAGCGTCTCCTGCAGCCGTGCGATCCCCGCTTCATACTCTGCGGGAAGTCGTTCGAAGAATTTGCGTCCCGCGTCGCGGAACTTCTCTAGCTCGGGGGAACTCTGGTCGACGGCCGTCCTCATGCTACGTCCATAACGCTCGATCGTGAGCGGCCCGAGCTGGACGGCGTCGTACGGCATGCGTTTGACGCGTCTGGCCTCGCGGATCCTCTTACGCTTCTTGTCCCCTCGCTTGCTCATATCTCTACCCAGCCAACCACGATAGACACCGTACTGGCGGACACTCGAGCATTGCGGCGCGACTGTTAGATGGTGGGGTAGGTTACTTAGCTCAGCACACGCCGCCAGTGCGTGCTCCTGTCTGTTCAAACGTCATCCCCACCCTCGACACCCTGCAGTGCCATCTCCAGTTGCGGTGGCTAGGGGTGCCAGTGGGAGGGGCACTGCAGAGCGTCGATCTGCTCGGCCATCGCACTGAGGAGTTTGGGTGGTCGGCCTGTCGAGGGTGAGCCTGAGTGATTCTGTGCGACGTAGAGCTAGCGTCGGCGGCGTGAGCGACTGGCGGGGGTCATTTATCGTCAGCTACGAGGTAGAGGTTCTCTGCTGCATCGATCGCGTTGTCGAGGGCAGGCAGCCCTGGGGGCGTGAGACTACGGATGGATGCTAGGCCGACGGCGATGTCGCGCACCTCGAACGCGAACTCGACCATCACGGTGCTGATGAACCCCGGCCAGCGGTCGGGTGCACCGAGAACATCCCACTCATTGGAGGCGCTAGGCTGTAGCAACCACCGCTTGATGCCCTCAGCGTCGGCATGAGCGCTGCGACTGTAGAGATCAAACATCTCTCGATCGGCGTGCTTGGCAACTAGGCGATGGGGAGTGCTTGGCGCAGGTCCCACCAACCACTGACGAGCGTGCTCTCCACTGTCGTCCTCCAGGATCGCCTTCATGCGACTGTGAGCCTCGGTCAGCAGGCGCTTGAGTCCAAGAGTCTCGGGCTCATAGCCGGTCGCCGCGAGCGCCATCGCGGCTCGGGTAGCGCGGTGCGCCATCACTCCGAGAAACAGCAGAGCGGTAGCAACGAGATGTGACGCGGGGACCGGGTCCTCGTCGAACTTCGGGAGATCCGACTGACAGAGCACCCAAGAGAGAACGTCTGTTGCCTGTCGCACGACGGCAAGTATCGGCAGATCGGAGTCGACGCTCGCGCGGAGTCGCGCCTCGGCTGCGTCGAAGTCGGCGGCTGTCGGTGCCGGGTTGCCTTGCATATTTCGGGCTTGGCGGCTACGCGACCCAGCGGGCGTCTGCGAGCTCGTGCTTGTACTTGCCGGTGGCTAGATACGCGTGCAGGCGCCGTCCCGCGGCTAGCGGGCGGATCTTGCCCGCCGCCTGGTTGGGTGTCCTTGCCTCGGTGGCGTAGATCTCGCAGTAGTTTGGGTCTTCCGGGGAGACGGCCGGGTCGGTCGCAAACACTAGGTACCCCCGGCGGCGTGCGCGCTCATCGTTGACCTTGGCGATCCGCTCGTTCTCCTGCTCGAGCTCGCGAGCCCACGCAAAGAGATCGATCTGGGTGTCGGTAGGTGGTGGCATGGATCAGGGCCCCTCCCTTAGAGCTTAGGGGCTATCTTCCCACCGGCTTGGGACGGTATTCGCGCTCACGCTATGACTTGCTCTTGTCGCCTGCGGCGATGAAGCGTCGTAGACCGTCGAAGTCCTGTCCGGTGTAGGCGTCGAAGGTCGCTTGGCCGACCTTCTCGTAGGCCCATTCGCGGCCCGCGAGGCGTGTTGCGTCCTCACACCAGCGCCGGGCGCGGCGGTCCTTGAGGGCGACGTCGAGATCTTCTTGGCCCTTGGTCTCGATGATCAGGCAGCTATCGTCGGTCAGCCGCACGACGAAGTCGGGGTAGTAGTAGCGCAGGGCGCCTGCCTTGGAGATGTACTCCAGCGCGAAGCGGCTGTTCATCGTGAGCTTCGCCCAGGCGGTGACGTCGGTCGCCCGGTCAAGGAACTGTGCGAAGCGGCCCTCCAGGGCGTTGTCGACGGGTGTGAGGTTGAAGATCGTGCGCTTGCCCTCAACGGTCTGGCGAGACCAAGGAAACGGCGGGGTTTGGGACAGCCGGAAGGCGTTCTCGGTGATCGTTGGTTCGCGCTCGACGATCGCCAGCGCACGGATCGCCTCGCCAAATGCGCTCTCAACGAGCTTTTGGGCATCGTTCTCTGCTAGCCGGCGCAGGACAACCTTGTCGTCCAGCTCGACAGACTGCTCGAACACGCGGGTCTTGAGGTAGTCGCGGACCATCGGCGCGAGCGTGGCGAAGGCACCAGAGAGCCGGTCGACTCCGGCGGCCTTGGCAACGCTGCGCGTGTAGTAGGTGATCACACCGGATGGGTCCTCTGCGTAGGGAACGAGGAACTCGTACTCCTCGATGATGCCCTTGTCGATCAGGTGCATACCGCGGTACTGCACGTACTCGTCTGGCTGCACGTCGGGTACCGCGAGTCGATGCCCCGGATCGGGCACGTCGCTTGGATTCAGCTGGCTCAGGGCACTGTCCGAGCGAGCCAAAGCACGCGTGAGCTGCGGGATGACGATGTCAAAGCGCCGCTTGGCCTCGTCGGCAAAGATCGTCAGTGCTCCGGGCTTGATCTTGTCGGCGTCCTCGCGCTCGACGACGAGGCCCCCGTCGAGCTCTGTGCTCCAGAGGTGACGGAAGGCTTCGTGCTCGATCACGACCACGCGCTCGTCGAACCCTGAGCCAGGCGGCGTCATGCGGCGCAACCCTCGCCCGAGGGCCTGCTCAGGAAGAATCTTGTTCGCGGCAGTAAGAGCCCTCAGCGTGACAATCACGCACACGTTTCGGACGTCCCAGCCCTCACGAAGCATGAGAACGCTGACAATGCATCGGATAGGGCTGTCGGGTCCGTCCACGTCCCGTGCTGCGCGCCGAGCCAGATCGAGGTCGTCCTTGGTGATCTCACCCGAGCGGGTGGTATGGATGACGAGCAGTCGGTCGCCGGAGAAGTCTGGAAGCTGGCGCAGATAGTCGCCTGCCTCGTCGGCAGCAAGCGTGTTCTCACACATCACAAAGAGGACCGGCCGCTTACCCGACGGTGAGAGCGTCTCCTGGAACGCCCTCCATCGGCCCACAGCGACATCGAGCCACTGGCGGTTGCGCTGAAAGGAAGTATCCCCCAGCTCAACCTCAGCGCCCTTGACCTCTCCGATAATCGGTGTCTTGACGATCCCGTCAGCGACGGCCTGAGCCAACGGATAGTCGACCACAACGTGCCGGAAGACACCGCCCTTCTCGTACTTCGGAGTGGCAGAGAAGTCGAGCTGCGAAACCACCCCGGCATTAGAATCGTCTGGCGATTGCTTTCGCAACTCGGCGTGCAACCTCTCTATCGTCTGATTCCAAGTGAGTTTCTCGTCGTGGACGTGATGCGCCTCGTCGTTTACGACCATCACTCGCTGGCGCTCTGAGATGGCATCGAATAGACGCTCGGCGGAGGACGCATCGACATCGCGGTTAACACGGGGCCCTACCATCGCCTCCACCGGATTGGGAGCCGTTTTGTTCTTGCCGCGCGCCGTGGACGGCTCGTACAACCGCTGGATATTCGTGAGATACAGCACTCCTCGGGCAGTGACCGGAGAGGGATCGTCTTGCAAGAGCACGGCAAGGTCGAAGTCATGCGACCACTCCGGCGGGACCAATGGATCGCGACGAAAAGTCGCTCCGTCGCCGAAGTCAGACTTCAAACGCTCGAACACGATCAGGTTCGGTGCGATCACGAGGAACGAGGTCGTCATCGGGGAGTCTGACTCGTATAGCGCGTGGAAGTAGGACCAGACGATGCAGAGGCTCATCGCCATCGTCTTGCCCGAGCCCGTCGCCATCTTCATCGCCAATCGCTGGCGCTTGGTTTCGCCGGGTTGGATTGTCATGCCGTGCTCGGCGTACTCAAGGAGGTCGGCCAACGCGCGAACCGGCTCGATCTCGGTCAAGTAGATGAACGTCTCAACGGCCTCGCGCTGGCAGAAATAGAAGCGAAATGGTTGGCCGTCGTCGGAGCGATGCTCATCAGCGAACCAGAAGCTCAGCAGTCTCCGAGAGGTGGCTGAGGCTCCCGGATACTCTTGTGCGCGCCATGCGTCGACATGGGCTCGCACTCCGTTCACTGCGTAGGTGCCTTCGCTGGGCTTGCGCCGCTCGGGAAGGGCGTACGGATCACTCGCCGGAGCCGGGGGCTCCTCCGGGCTCATTTGATGCGAACCTCGGCCAGCTTGGTCGTGTCGTTGCCGAAGATGTCGATGATCTTCACGACGATCGCGTAGCTGCCGGGCTTCGGATACTCGTGCCAGTCGCTCTGGGTTGCGAGGGCGGGGTTCTCACGAGTCCGATATGCCTGCCATTGATTATGGAAGACCTCGTCGCTGAAGTCGAAGTCCACCGACCAATAGTCGATGAGATCAGACCACGACGCGATGCTCTCGCGGACCTTCTGTGGGATGAGGTCCTCGCTTGGGATCGCGAAGTCCTTGAGTACCACGCATGCCTCGTGGCCTTTGCGACGAACGTCGAGGTCGACAAACGCAAGCTCGAAGAAGCGCACCGCGTCAGCCTCAGAGACCTGACGCTCCATGACCTCCCGCGGAATCTGACGAGGCCGGAGATCCAGCCCGCGGCGGCGGGCGCGCTCGGAGATAGTGTCGTGGAGTCCCATCTCCCACTCCCAGCCGAGCAGGTCGCACGCCTCGATCCCGTTGTCGGCCATCTCATCAATGACTTCCTCGGTCTCATCGATCGTGACCGGAGCATCGGTGGCGCCGACGTGGACCATTCGGTTGGCCTTGCGGCCGTGGAGGTGCTCGAAGCCTTCGATGGGCTCAGCGTTGTAGAAAGCCAGGATGGTGTCCAGGTATGCGCGCAACGCGCCGTTTCCCGACTCGATCTGCCACCGCTGACGCTCATAGGCCCCGAGGTTCTTGATGTCGAAGGGACGGCAGTCGGTGATGTTCAGGAGCCGCTTACGAGTAGTGTGGATGGCGAAGCGCCCGAGATCACAGCCGATCCAATGCCGCCCAAGGCCCTCGGCGACTGCCAAGGTTGTGCCTGAGCCAACAAAGAAGTCGGCGACAATGTCACCCTCGTTGGAAGACGTACGGATCAGACGCTCAAGGAGTTGCTCAGGCTTCTGTGTCGGGTACCCGGTCCGCTCCCCGTTGGAGGCAAAGCCGCGGAGCATCGGCACATCCACCCATATGTCTTGCAAGGGGACGCCGGTGCTCTCGTCCAGGTATCGCTTTCGATAGGGGACCGTTCCAGGTCGATCCTGAACAACAAGTCCGTCGTCTATCAGTTGTGCCATACGCTCTTTTGAGTACCGCCAGTAACGAGTAACACCGAAGATCTCGTAGCGAGGGTTACCCTTTGCCTCGCCTCCAGGACCTGTGATGTCAGCCTTGTTGTAACGTCGACTTGTGCCCTCCTCGATGTGTCTGTACCAGCGATCTGCTGTCTCAGTAGGCAGCGGCAGATATTGAGTATTGAACGTATAATTGTCAGTCTTCGAATACTGAAGAATCACCTCATGTATACGCCCGAAGTGCTTCGCGCCTTGTCCCGCATCTGAGTGTGCGTCCGAGCGCTTCCACACCAACTCTCCGCGGAAGTTATGGTCGCCAAAGATCTCGTCGCAGATGATCTTTACGTAGTGGCTGACCGCAGGACCGATGTGTATATAGAGCGTTCCCTCCTCCGCAAGCAGCTCATGCATGAGTACAAATCGCTCGTAAAGCATCGCTAGATACGACTGTCGGCCGCGTCCCCACGTATCGCGATAGGCGTGCTCCTCGAGTACCGATGGTGCCTTCGTAAAATCTGAGTCGCCGATCTTCATTCGAAGGGAGAAGTCCGCACCGGTGTCGAAGGGCGGGTCGATGTAGATGAGCTTGACCTTGCCGGCATAGTCTGCGAGCAGGCTGCTCATCACCAGCTTGTTGTCGCCCCAGATGAGCAGGTTCCGCTCGGCAGTCTGTGGGTCGTCGCCGCCGAACAGTGCTCCCGTATCTCGCTCACGAGTGGCGCGGGACTCGTTGATCGTCTCGACGGTCTGGAACGGGAGATGGACGCGCTCTACGCGCTCGGGCTTCCCATCCCACTCGAGGCGCACGGTCATGAGGGCGCCTCGTTAGGGGGCGCCGGGAGGCAGCTGGGGGGCTGGAGGCGCATGAGGGACCATCTTTGCGGGCGACTCGGTCGTAAGGCGTCCGCGGCCGAGCGGCGCCACGTCCGTAGGCTCCAGGCTGCAGGGGCTACTGTGGGTCGCTGGCCGCCCGCTGCCGGCGGGTTGATCCAGGTCCGGGAGTGCGGAAGAACGGGGGTGGGCACGTGGGGAGCGAGCTAACGCGCTGACTCTTCCGTCTGGCATAGGACGTACGAATACACGGCTGCCTGTGCGTTCGCAGCTTCCCGCCGGACGGGGCCTAGTCACCCTCGTCCGGCGGGGCCAGTTTTGACGTCCGGGCTCTCTGATTGTCTATGCGAAGACGGTCAGCGGTTGACCCCGCAGTGCGATGTCCGTCAACGCGAACGCAAATCAAGCAGCTACAGCACCAGGAGGTGCTCACTATGTCTACCGCCGTGATGTGCCCCATGACCGCCAGTGACGCGCTGGCCCGCCTCGATGAGGTCCTCGACCTCAGCAGTATCCGTTCCAAGCTCTCCGACCCGGAGGAGGGTAAGGGCTATGGACAGTCGCGACTCGACCTCATGGAGGCCGAGTACCGCAAGTTCCTGGCTATGCACCTCGCGCATCCAGAGTCCGAAGTCGTCCCGTGCAAGATCGTCGATGAGATGTGGCATCAGCACATCCTCGACACGATCGCCTACCGCGAGGACTGCGAGACGATCTTCGGCGGCTTCCTCGACCACTTCCCCTACTTCGGGATGAGGGGCGAGGACGACGCTCAGGCTCTGGCTGACGCCTACGGCGACACGCTCGAAATGTACGAGCGGGACTTCGGGACACCGCCGGAGGGGACCTGGATCTCGGCAGACGCTGCGAAGTGCAGCCGCACCAACTGCAAGCCCACGAAGTGTAGGTAGGAGCGCGAACCCTCATCGTCTCCCGACTGTCGACGAGTTTCTGGTTGCAGATGGGAGACCTCGGGCAGGTCCGAGCGTTGTAGCGCCGGCCGAGTGTCCACGCCCGAGGTTTCCCGCTGCGGTTGCTGTCTGTGAGATGTCTGCGTGAACCCCGCGCGGCCTCGCCTTGACCACGGGCGGGTGCTCGCCGATCCTGGTCGGGGGCTCAGGGCTCGCAGGGGTGCGGCCCCTCGTTGTAGCGCTCGAGGTGAAGTTCGGCAACCACGCGCGGGGGAACGAGGCCGCAGCGCAGCCCCTCGTCTGAGATCGTGGCGAGCGCCGTCCACCGGGAACCCGAGCCGCGCAGGACCGTCGCAGTGTCCTGGCCGCCTGTCAGGTAAGCCAGCGCGAACGGTCCACGTGTGCTGACGTGCACCCATGCGAGTCTGTCGTGCAGGGTGCGCTCGGTTTCTCTGAAGTAGTGGTCGATAGCCGTGAACTCGGAGCGAGTCGCGGGCCGCCCGGCGAGCGGATGGCCGTGTCGCTCGCGGGGGCGTGGTGCCGGCGCCTGTGTGCCGACGTGGACGGTCAGCGACGTCGAGGCTTGCGGTTCCAACCCGGAGTCCTGCGTCGGGTCCGCCCACGCGCAGAAGATGTAGGTGCCGCGTCGCAGCGGTTCCACGTCGCTCGCCAGCGGCCACGGCCCGCCGGTTACGTCCTGGTCGATGAGGTGCTGGTCGTTTTCGACGCTCGAGTTGATCGGGCAGCCGTGCTTGGTCGCGGTCATGCCCTCAACGACCATGTGGCGCTGCACTTCGCTTGTGGCGGTGAGGTTCAGCACGAATGGCCGGCCGGGCTGCGGCGCCCTTGGGAGGCTGAGCTTCAGCGAGATCACCGGCGCGCGGACCTGCACCTGCAGGGATGTGGAAGTTGTGATCGGCCCGCCGTCGGTTTCGATCAGGCCGGCTGGTTCCTCGAGCCAGCCGCAGAGGATGTAGGGGCCGGGGGTGGGCGGCGTGAAGCCCGCCGAGCCGCTCCAGTCGCCGACGTTCCCTCCTTCGAGGAGGTGGCCGGGTGTGAGCGTGGTGCCCTGATCGGCGGCCGGCGTGGACGCGCACGGCACGCCTGGATTGTTCGCCGCCACGACGGCCAAGGCGGGCTCTTCGCTGACGGCGCTCCAGCTGACCTGCCCGCCGATTTCCTGCACCGGCGTGGCGGGCACGGTGAGTGTCATCGAGTCCGCCCAGCCAGCGGCGGGCACAGCGAGCGCGGCGAGCGCCGAGATCGCCAGGAGGGCGAGCCCGCGCCGGCCACGACGTTTGGGTGCTTGGTTGGTGTTCATCAATCCTCCGTTCGGTGACTTTCGGGCCGCGTGGAAAAGCGGCCCTATATGGAGGACTGCGAGCCGCGGCTCCTGCGCGACAGCTAATTTGCGCGTCGGGCGGTTCAGTGGCGCACGGCGACGTGGATGGTGGCGCTTTCGTGGCTTGTGAAGGGGTAGCTGCCGTTGCGCACAGCTATCGCGCGGAACGCCCACCTCGTGCCTGGTTCCAGAGTGAAGGCGTACTTGTAGGCCCACTTGCCACGCGAGTTGGTGTCCACGAGCTGTAGCTCGCGCCACCGGCCGCTGTAGCGGATCTGCACCTGGACTTCCTCTCCACCGGGAGGGATGTAGCCGCCGGTGAGCTGCCCGGAGAAGGTGAAGAATTGGCCGAGGCGAACGTGCCGGGGGGCGTGGATCGAGATGGTTGCGGGGACGTTCTCGTGAAAGTCGAGCGTCGCCGCCGGCACGACGTCGAGTGTGTGCGAATAGAACGCGACTCGCAGCAACCTGGATGGTCCGGCGGACGCCTTCAGCGACCACGACCCGTCGGCACTCGTGGTCGCCGTCGCCACCTGGGTCGCAGTGGCGGAGCCGACGATCTGCTGCAGGAGCTTGACCTGCGCGTCCTTGATCGGGGTGCCCGTCACGCTCGCCAGGCGGCCGGTGAGCGTGACGGTCGAGCGCTTCAGCGCTTTGTTGAAGGATTGCGCCTCGCCTGCGGTTGCGGTGAGGTTGGCGGCTTCGACGCACGGCGCCCCGTTACACGGGCCGCGTTCGGGCGCGGCTGCCACGGTGGGCGGCGGGCTCAGCGGCGCGGCCGGGCGGGCGGCGAATTGGATCGTCTTGTCGAAGACGATCGCGCGGTTGCCGGCGGCATCTTCGATGTCGACTTCGACCCGGTGCTGGCCTTCAGGGATGGAGCTTGTCGGCACTTCGGCCCGGACAGCAGTTTCCGCCGGGCAGGGCTGTGAGCCGTGGAAGAGCAGCGCGCCGTCGTAGGTGCCGTGCGGGGCGCAGAACCCGCCGTTGAGGTTCGGGGTCGCGGAGTACACCTGTGTCCCGTCGATCAGGACGCTGACCCTGTAGATGCCTGTCCCGTTCTTCTCGTGCGCGGTGAGCGTGAGGGCTGCGTTGCCGCTCACCTGGCCTTCGGTGAGCGACCCGGCGACGCTCGATGCTTCGGGAGTCGCTTCGTTTCGCACGAGCAGCGTGGAGCTTGTGATCTGAAGTTCCGCGTTGGTGGCCAAGGTTGAGCAGAAGCTGCTGCTGTGCGATTCGGTGCATTGGGCGGCGGCCATCAGCTCCGTGGCCCCGGCGGGAACGGACACTTCGAAGTTCCGCCAGCTCTTACATAGTTCCGCGGCGATGCAGAAGATGAGGTATTGCGGCGACGTTCCCGGCACCTCGATAAACGCCTGGCCTTCAGGGGACATGATGCCGCCGCGGATGACGCCAGCTTCGATCACCCCCGGAGGCCGCAGAAGAAACGCCGGTCCCGATCCTGGGCTGTCGTCCACCGAGCCTTGGTCGCGCAGCGTCAAGGCGCCGCCGGGTTCGCCGCACGTCGAGTACGCCCCTTCGGTGATCGGATAGGTGCCCTCCTGCACTGCCTGCCAGTCACCTTCAGCGGCGAATTCGCTTCCTTCGCGGCAGGAGGTGAATGCCATGTAGTGGGGCTTCGGCGACGGGGTTGGTTCAGCACCCAACGCGACACCAGGAAGCAGCAGAGCCGTGGTGGTCGCGATGAGCGCGATCAGCCGCCTGGCGGCTCGGGAACGGGTCGGGGTGCTGATCATGCTCGGAGTCCTTTCCAGTGCTGTGGTCGCATCGGTTCTCAGCGGCCGAGATAGTTGAGGCTGCCGCCTCCGGTCGGGGTCGGTGGCGTCGAGGACTGGCCTTCGCCCTGTGCCGATTCGCTGCTTGTAGATGTGCTCGCCGCTCTCGCCGTCGCCGCCGTGGTGGTGGTGGCGGCGGGTGAGCCGCCGATCGCGAGATATCCAAGGCCGCGGCTGGGTGGCCGCGAGCGTCGCGGCCGATCCGTGGTCCGCACGGTGCTGGGCGCCGGTTTCGGGGAGGCGGCCTGGGTAACTGTCGGCAGCGCTCCCGGCTCGGTGGCCGGCGCGATGCTGGTGGCGGCCGGCGCCCCGGTGCGCGCAAGCGGATGCGACACGCGGTGGCGAGGGGTGGTTGGGGTGGAGCCTTGGAGGGAGTGGATGGCGCTGACGCCGGCACCGGCGACGGCGAGCACGCCGACGCCGGCCGCGACCGCTACCTTCGCGCTGGCTCCGCCGCCGAGCATGAGCCCGGCGCGCTCGGCGCTCGCGCCGCCGCCAGGCACGCGGGTGCTATGCGCGAGGCTGAGCAGCCGCTCCAGCCACCCGTGGGCGTGTGGCAGCGCGACCGGCCCTGGTAGCAGGGCGGCGCTCGCGGCGCGCTTGTATTGAGCGCCGACCATTTCGCGGGCGAGCAGGACATGCTCGCGCCGGCACGCGCTGCAGGCGTCGAGGTGCGCCTGCGCGATCTTGGCGTCTTCCTCGAGCCCGGTGCCGTCGGCGAGCGCACGGAGCGCCCCGGCGCGGTACTCGCACATCCGTCCGGCGGCGAGGATCGCGGTGACGTGGTCGAGCTTGCGGTTCGCGCTGCGCGAGGCCGCGAGCACCGTCTTGATCGGCAGGCCCAGGGCCTTTGCGGCGCGCTTCACGCCGACGCCGTAGCCGCCCATGATCGCGAGCACCTGACGCTCCAGCGGATCCAGCTGGGAGATCAAATCCGCGGCGCGTAGGACACGATCGCGAGCTTCCACGAAGTCAAACGGCTCGTCCTCCCCGGCGAGCTCGCCTGCCAGCGGCTCGAACGCAACCCGGCGCTGTGACCCGACGCGCAGCTCGTGGCGGCCGGCCCTGCGCTCCGCCACGAGATACCCCACGGACGTCCAGAACGCGCCCTGCAGGTGTTCTTCGTTCTGGATCGGCTTGCGGGACATGACCACGACCGCGATCGCTTCGTCCACGACTTCATCGCGCACCTCGGCGCTCAAGAATCGGGCGTCCTTGCGCCGGTCGACCGCCGTGCGCAGCTCGGCGCGGCGGCCTTGTAGTGCGTGGGCGGCCTCGTCCGGGGAAAGCACTCCGCTGCGGCCGGGCGCCCTGACGATCCACCGCGTACTCGCGCGCGAGACCATTGGCAGCCCCATCGGCCGGGGCCTGGTGATCGTTTGGGCTGAACTCTCCATCAATAGGTTCATGCGAGCAGCGCCCTCCGGGAGACAACGAATTTCCCTCCGAGCAGCCTCCAGCGAACCCTCCGAAAACGGAGCAGCAGTGGGCTGATCGCCTTTTGCGCGCGCTGGCTTCATAGACGTCCCCTTACCTACCTAGTTCTTTTCGGCAAGTTGGACTTCCAGCCTGACCCACGGCTGGACGCGCACACCATCGCCCGCTCCAAACCCACGGCACACGCGGCCCGCCGCATGGGCTCGTCGGCGCTCCCGTAGTCAACGCGGCCGTCTGCGGAGGCCCTGCGGATAGGGTTTCGCGCGTGACTACGCGCCTGCAGGGACCAGGATCGCGGCCGGGGCTCTGGATGAGCCGCAAGCACTGGATGATCGTCCTCGGCACCGCGACGGTCGTGCTGACCGTGGTTGGTGTTCTGCTCGAACGGCCGATGGAGCACGCAGGCGCACCGGGAATCCTCGCGTTCGAGTTCGCCGCGACGAAGGCGCGGGTGAGTCAGCTACTCGCGGAATGGGGTCCGGCCGGCCGGCACGCCGCGCGCGTGTCGTTGATCGTGGACTACGCCTACATGGTCAGCTACGGCGGGTTCTTCACGCTCGCCGGGCTTGCCACCAGAGACCTCTCGGCCCGGCAAGGCTGGCGGCGCCTCGCCGCGGCTGGCCAGATCGTGCCGTTCTTCGCCGCCACGGCGGCCTGCTTCGACGCAATCGAAAACGTGTTCCTGCTGATCGCGCTCGCCGGCAACGGCGGCAATACAGCGCCTTTGCTCGCGACGGTCTGCTCCAGCATCAAGTGGATGCTGATTACGCTCGCCATCATCTACGCGATCTGCGGCGCGGTCGGCTGGTTCCGGCGTACCCCCCAGCCCGCATAACAGCCTCGATATGGTGAGCGAGACAACAGCGGTCCTGCTCGACCTCGACGGTGTGCTCGTTGATTCCCGCACCGCGATCAGCCGGTCCATCAGCCACGCCCTCGCCGAGCAGGACTTCCCGCAGCCGAACCTCGCGTCGCTGGAGCGGTTCATCGGTCCCCAGCTCACGCTCGCGTTCGCCGAGCTCACCGGGCAGCCCCCGGACTCGCCGGCTGTGCTGGCGTGTCTGGCGAGCTACAGAGCGAGATACCGCGACGCTTCGCTGCGGGAAACGACCGTGTTCGACGGCATCCCCGCCGTGATCGGAGTGCTGGGCGAGCGGCACCTGCTCGCCGTCGCCACGTCCAAGCCGCTCGCTTTCGCCGAGCCCCTGCTGACGGCGCTCGACCTTCGCGGCGCCCTCGATCATGTCGCCGCGCCCGACCTCGACGCGCACCACGAGGACAAGGCAGCCACGATCCGCTCCGCGCTTCGCGCGATCGGCACCGAGCGCGCGGTGATGATCGGCGACCGCTCGTTCGACATCGTCGGCGCGCACGCCTGTGGCATCCCCGCCGTCGGCGTGTCTTGGGGCATCGGCACCCGCGATGAGCTGGCCGGCGCGCACGCCGACCGGATCGTTGACGAGCCTGGCGAGCTGCCAGAAGCCATCGGCGACCTCCTCGCCTGAGCCACCGGGCCGCGCGCGCTGGTCAAAGTCCGCAGCGAGCGGTCGTGATGAAGCACGGCGTAGTGAACGAGGTCTACGGCGATCCCTCGTCCCAGCCACGCCGATCACGCAAACGGCCGTTGTCAGCGGCATTCCTGGCCGACTCGGGGTCCTGTCCTGGCCGGACGGGTCGTGCATCGAGGGGTTACGAATCCGGCGCAGACTTACCCTTGCCGGCCACTTGATTATTCGGGTGCCCTCGTCCGTAATGCCCGTGAAAGAACAAAATCGACATCCAAAGAAGACCAGGGCAGCGAGACGTGACGCGAAACCTGTACGCCGCCGTCGACAACTCGTGCTCGACCGAGCCGTACTCGACCTAGTGGCCGTTGTAGCGCTGGCGATCGGGCTTGTCCTATGCGCCACGCTCGGCGACAGCGCCGGGGTCGCCAGCACTGCCGGCGGGCTCGGCGTCGTGCTGACGCTGCGCACCAGCTCGGAAGGCAAAGCGCTTTAGCTGTGCGGTGCTTCTTCTACCTGCAAAGCTGCCTGGGATGACCGAGGCGACTATCCGAGTAACGAACACGCCAGCGGGCCGCCTCTCCGTGGTCCCGTCAGAGGTGCGCGGCGACACCGAGGCGCTGGCTCCGGCGCTGATCGTGCCGGTGTCGGTAGAACTCTTCGAGCGCGATGGCGCGAGAGTCATGCTCGATCGCCTGGAGGCGACTCTGTGGACGCATCCCGCGCAAGGCGCCCGCCGCCGCCTTGGCCTACCGGCCGTGGTCCACAACGGAACCGCCCGCACAGGGTTCCTGGTGTCAGAAGAAGGGCGCGGTAATCCACATCGAGTTGACCTTCGCTTCGACCTGCTCGACCACGGCCTCCGCGCGCTGGATGAGCACTTCCAGATCGCGCCGGGGCCGCACGCTGAGCTGACGATGCTCCTGGACGCGCGGCTGGGGATCGCACCGAACTTCCCCAACGACGTAAATGAGACGGGCACCCTCGGCCTCGTGCCGTTCGGGAAGTCTCTGACGGATGAACTCATCGTGCCGATCGCTCGGGAGCACTGGGCGCGGGAGATCGCACCGGCGCTCGGTCACGACCGACAGCGCCTCGTGGCGGTGCGGCTGCCCTCCGCCGACGGTCCACTCGGACCCGAGGCAGGCGTCTCCTACAACGAAGCAAGCCGCGCTTACGACTGCGCGGAATGGCGCGAGTGCATCCAAAAGTGCCGAGACGTCCGCACCTACGTCGAGCGAGCCGTCCGCCAGCACGACGGCGAGCACGTAGCTGCCGCGGTAGCCCGGCGTCTAGGCACCGACGGAGAAGACCCTCGGATCGAGTTCCTCGACTCGATCTGGACGGCGCTCGTCAATCTCACGAGCGGCGCGCATCACATCGACAGCCGCGACCGGCTCGAAGCAGCGACCGCTCACGCTGCGCTACTCGTCACGGCGACGATGGTCCAGCACGTCGCCGAGCTAATCGGCCCTTCATAGATCCGATGCTCGCAGTCGGATCAGGCACGCCGAGGCGCTGTCGTTCTGCCGGGTGCTCGACTCCGCCCGCGTGACCGTTCGGCCGCTGCCGCTCGCGTTCAACAACGCGCGCAACAAGACCCCGGAGGTGCTATTCGCTGCCGGCGCATCGACTCGTGCGGGATGCCGCGCCGCACCGGGCGGGAGGCCGTCAGTCGCAGGGCATGGCCCCCTACGTGGCTCTCGTGCCGAGGCTTTTTGACGCTGCTGCGCAGGCTCACGTCGCGTTGACCTCCTCGTCGGGTTGTGCCGACGAGGAGGGCTGCTCGGCCGCGGCGGAACCAAGAGTCGCGGCCCTGCTCTCTTGCGCGGCGACGATCGCCGATGCCAATGCACAATCGAGTTCGACCGCGACGTTAAGCAGGTCTCGGCAGGAGTCGACGAGAAGCTTGGTCGCCACAATCGAGAATCCCCAGTAGTCGTCGACTTGGCGTCCAGAAACTGTCCAGGAGCGGACGATGGCATCCAAGATACGTGTCCACTTCACGACGTCGGTGGCAGTCGGCTGGTCAGCGAGGATCGGCACAGGTGAGCACAATGCTCGGTGGCTCATCGAGAGCAGTATGAGGGACCTCTGGTCAACCTTCACGCCGGATACGTCGGCATCGGGGTCGAGTGCCGCGCGACGGAGGTTGGGCTCTTCCAGGAGGAGCTTGATGAGCAATGCGCAGTGAAATTGCAGCACGGACAGTACCGACCAATCGCCGCCACTGGCGATTGCGGTACGCACATGTTGGTAGTAGCGCTGGACGTCACCCCGCAATTTGATTGGATCCCACTCGTCCTCCTGAGCGAACCGGAACGTCCGTTGTGCAGCATCGTCAAGCGCTGGGAGATACCACGCGGTATAGAATTGGTTCGTCGGATGGTGGAAAAGCACCACAAGGGTTGGGAGCACCTTCGACTTCCAGTACTTCAACGTCGTCGCATCGATAGAGACCGTTAGGAGCCCCGACTTATTGGGCCTCGCACTCGTGCTCTTGAGCTGCACGAGGAACTCGACATCCGCGCTGGTCCGTCCAGGTGAATTTGGGATCTCGATGCGGTAGTCGATGCCAAAGTCGACCTCCTGCGGCGTCGGAATCGCCTTCCAATCGACGCGCGCGCACTCCTCCAGAAACCGAGCCTCGGAGATGCGCGCAGAACGACCAGGCGAGTGGGCTGCTGCTGCGGTCGTCGTTACGCTCTCCTCGTTGAAGCGAAAGGCCGGCGCGGGATCGGGCTGTGTGATCTCAAGCGAGGTATTCTGGCTCAGCGAGCGTGCCACCACGAGGACCTGGCTGAACTTCGCGTTCAGCGTGTGCTGCGTTTCCGGGCGCTCATCCTCCGGGATCATGTCCATGCGAAGACGTTTGATGACGCCAAAGGCGCGATCGGCGAGAGCCACTGCGGCCAGCGCGAGGTCGTTCTCGTTGCTGCTGAGCGCCGCTGTTGCTGCCTCGGCCGCCACCGACGCGATGCTCGTGAGCACGCGGAAGTTACCCCCGTCCCAAGTCTCGGTGAGAAGCGTCGCCAGCAGGCCGTCCATAGCCGCGATGCTCCCCGCGATGTCACCAGCATTACTCAGCGAGGTAATCAGCAGGTAGCCCAAGGTGTTCCGCTGACTAGCGGTGCCCGCCGGCGGCAGCGAGCGCAGCAGGGCCTCTGTAGTCGTGGCAAGCAATGCCTGATCATTCACGTCAACGAGTGCTTGACACGTTGTATTGATGAGCCACGAAGCGTGTTCGGGTGAGGTCTGCCACAGCACCGAAACACACCCGGCAGCGATCTCGGCCACGTCTGCACGTGCGCGCCCGCCCTGTGGCAGGAACGGAACCAGCTGGACAGCCGAGGCACCTCGCTGAGCGGGATCGACAACTCGACCGAGTACTTCCTTCAGCCAGGGAAGGTCAGGGCACGTCGGTCGAGCGCGTATCACTGCCGAGAACGTGAGCTTTAGGAGCTCAGTCTCGTCATTGTCGGGGCTCGCGACGGCGGCGCCGAGGTCGGCGAGCGCCCGGCGGATGTCACCGAAAATCAGCGATCGGGCGATGGCCACGGAGGGCGACGCCTCAGCAGTCTCGTCAATCTGCTCGATGTGGAATCGCGCCTCAAGGTCGAACTCCGGAATGCCGAACGACGCGAGCGTGACCGCCAGCTCTGCCCGCGCCCTGGCTACCTCCGCAGCGTCCGGCGCGTGCACGGCTATCGCGCGCTCGACTGCGGAGCGGAGATCGCCGAGCTCTCTCTCAATGGCTTGGATCCCATGTCCCGCGTCATCTTGGTCGTTGCCTGCCGGCACCGACGCAGTGTTGCAGGCCAGAAGCCTGATCCCTACCTTTCTGCGTCGTGGGTGCGGCCGCTAAGGCGCGACGCTTCAGTCGTCGTCGGCCGGAGCTGACGCGGCTACCGCGATCAGAGCCTTGACGACGCCCGCGGCGACGCCGGACGCGACGATTAGCACCGGAATCAAGATCAGCAGCAGCGGTCCCAGGCGCAGTTTGCTCGCGACTACCGCGATTGCTACCACGCCGACACCAAGCGCTGAGCCGAGCGCATGCACGATGAGCTCAAGAAGGAGCTGCGCTAGGCGCACCGCCTCCCGGCTAGGCGCCTTCTCTCCATTCTCCACAACACGAACCTTCGCCTCTGTCCGTCCTTTCTCCTTTCGCAACGAGCGAAGCCTCGACCGGGCTCGGACTACTCTGAGATGCATGTGCGGCAGGTACAGCAACATGGTCGGCCCTGAAGAGTTGGGCCGGCAGGTCGGCGGGCCGCTCGGGGTGAAGATCAGTGAGCGGGCTGGCGCCGAGCTGCCGCGGTACAACATCGCGCCGCGTGACCCCGTGCTCGGGATCGTCGCCCCGGACGGCGTGCCGCAGGCCAGGGTGCTGCAGTGGGGGCTGGTGCCGGCGTGGGCCGGCGAGGTGCCGAAGAAGCCCTACATCAACGCGACCGTAGAGCGCCTGCAACAGACCGGCGAATTCCTCTCGACCCCGGCGGACGCAAAGCACCGGGTGCTGCTGATCGCCGATGAATTCCAGGAGTGGGCCAAAGCCGAGCAGCCGCGGAAGGTCAGGCCGGCGCCGTTCGGGTTCCGCGTCGATGATGGCCGGGCGTTCTGCTTCGCCGCGCTATGGACCACCAACAACCGCATCGAGGGCGGCCCGCTTCAGACCTGCACGATCGTGACGTGCAGCTCCGCCGGCAACCCCGTGATCTCCAGCATTCACGACCGTGCGCCCGTGATCCTGCCCGACCTCGAGGAATGGCGAGCGTGGCTTGATCCGGGCGTCTCCCCGCAGGAGGCGCTGTCGTACTGCCGGGTGCTCGACTCCGCTCGCATGACCGTTCGGCCGCTGCCGCTCGCGTTCAACAACGCGCGCAATAAGACCCCGGAGGTGCTGTTCGCCGCCGCCGAGCCGCCCGCCGCACCGTCCCTGTTCTGAAACGCCGCGGCCTTGGCCTTAGCTGTGGACCGTGAACGAGATGGAAGTGAAGCCGATCACGGCGAGCACGTATTTGCCGGGGGCGAGCCAGCGGTGCCCGTAGCGGCCCGTCAGCCGCAGCGAGTTTCTGCCGGGACGGTCGCGGTGGCTGAACGAATAGATACGTGACAGGCGGGAGCATCGTTTGCCGTGCGCGGCGCTTGCCGTGGAGGCACATTGCGCCCCCACGGGCACACCGGGGCCGCTTCGGTAGACGACGAAGGTGGTCGTGGCGCTGCCCGAGTCGAAGTAGATGATCCGCGCGCCGGGATGGCGTCTGCCGTCAGTGAACGCCCTCGGTGTGATTCTCAGCTTGCTGATCCGTCGCTGCGGAGGGAGAGCCTCACGCGGCGAGCTGCGCCCCAGCGGCCATACCCCGCTTGGGTTCGCCGGGCCGGTACGGAAAGTCCAGCGATGTTGCTCTGCCGGCAGTTCCCCGTTGGGGGCCAACGTGACCTCGGCGGTGTACGTCGTGTTGGGCGCGAGCGGCTTGACGGGGATGACGATTGCGCCGGTCAGGTAGGACCCCACTTCGCCGGTTTCGCCTCCGACCGTGCGAACTTCCACCGGCCCGGCTGGGCCGGTGAGTGTCGCGGATTCCAGGCTGGGCGCTTTGGTGCCAGAGCAGAAGAGGACTGAGCATTCGCCGGGGGGCTCCTCGTAGACGAATAGCTCACGGCCCGCGATCGTGCCTTCCCGGATTCCGACGAACTTGCCGGGCGTGAACGGCAGCTCGCCCGCGAGCTCTGAGGGAGGGACGCCGCTCGTCCCGTCGCCGGGATAGGTAAGGATCGTGCCGCCGGGTTGTAGCGGCGGCCCGATACCGGGCCACGTCGTCGTGCAGGCAACCCCGCGAGATTCGTCGATCCCTACAACCTCCAGGTCGGGGGTGTAGAGCTGATCCAGGTGGATGGGCGCGTCCTCCCACGGGTTTGCTTCACTGGCCCAGCCGCCACCGGAGAGGATGCTGTGCAGCCCAGCCCATGCACCGCCAGGCGAGGCGCCGGGGAGACTGCTGTCCTCGGGGTGTTCCAAGCGTTTGTTGTCCGCTAGGTAGCCGTCGTGGGCGGCGCACGCCTGCGACCAGGCGGGATTGAGCGTCAGGCCGGCCGGCAGGCCCCAACGTGCTCGCTCCGCGTTCAGATAGCTGAGGTCGCGTTCGCTGTTGTGCGCGGTGATCCCCGCAGGTACCGCGAGCGGCGTGCTCGCCGGAAGCGTGAGGGCGACGCTCGTCGTCACGTTCGCGACAACAGTGGCCTGGGCGCTCGCCGAGACCGGGGTGGCGCTGTCCGGCGGCGTGCTGGTCACAGACAACGTGACCGGACCTGGCCGCAATTTCTCCGAGACGACGCCCGAAGGCGGAACGCCCGAGGTGCTGCCCCCCGAGGCGCTTTGTATTGAGAGCATCGCTTCGCTGGCGGGGCGACCTTCGGCAGTCTTGACCACGACCGTCAGGGTGCCAACGGCTGCAAGTTCGGCTGTGAGCTGGGCTCTGATTTCGGCTGCAGTTTTGGCTTCGGAGACCGTCGGGGTGCCGACGTTGATCGTGCCGAGCGCGATCGACTGGCCTTCCGCGAGGTTGACGGTTTGGCTGCTGCGGGTTTCATGGGTGCCGCTCGCCGGGACGACGATCATCGCAACCGTGTATTCCCCCGGCGTTATCGAGCTCAAAGACCATTCGCCCTGCGCGTTGGTGAGCGTTTCATACGGCTGCACGACGCCGGTCACGTGCGCAGGGACCACAAAGACGAGCACCCGGCTCGCCGGAGTCATGTCGGAGTACACCAGAGTCCCGGATAGCGAACCACCGCTGGCAATCGCCTGCCCCGCGAAACCAAGCAGGACCGCACAGACCACGAGCATCGACACGGCCAGCCGTTGAGCGCCTCCTGCGATCCGCCCAATTCGCACCGCGGCATTCTGTCAGAGCCTACTCGCCAAGGCTCGCTGCCCGAAGGAGAAAGCTGCCGGTCGCGGCTGGCTTCTCCTGCATAGGCTCAGGCCGATGGCCTGTCCAAGCGCGAGCGAGGCAAGCGCCCCCCTTCCGCCGAGGCCCTGCCGCGGCGCGCTCAACACCGAGCGAGCCGCGCGCGGCGATACGCCGACGGCGAGACGCCGTGGCAGCGCCGGAAGTTCCGCGCAAAGGTCGGCCCACGGCTATACCCGACCAGCCGCGGTACCTCGGCGAGCGGCGGCGTCGGGTGAGCCAGAAGCTCACTGGCAGCGGTCATCCGCCGCCAGAGAAGCTCCTCACGGAAGGTGCGGCTCCCGAACTGCTCGAACACGCGCTGTAGCTGTCGAGGGGAAACCGCCAGGATCGCGGCGACTGCCGAAACAGTGAGCCGCCGACGATAGCCGTGCTCGATCAGCGCGCACGCCCGGAGGTACATCCTGCGGCGTTCGCTCATCGTCTGCCCGCGCATCCCGCTTCGCGTTGGGCCGGGGGCTGGCGTCCAGCCGCCGGAGTGAACGTGCGCTGGCACGCCGGTCATACCGTTAGCTGGTCGTAGCGCAGCGCTGCCCTGGACAGAAACAGCATCCCCTCGGAGCTGTCCAGTAGGCCGGCCGCGATGAGCCTCTCGATCGCGTCGGTGATTCTGTTGCGCTTTCGTTTGGATTTTCCGAGCTCGCGCAGTAGCTCTTGGCGGGACAGCGGCCGGCTGCCGTCGGTGGTGGCCAGCATCAGCTCGAGCACGATGGACTCGTCGCGGTGCTCGTGCGCGGAGGAGCTGTCGTGGTCGTGGTTGATCCTGCAGACGCGCAGCGCCGCGTAGCTGGCAGCGGCGAACTCGCCCCAACGGTTAATCAGCCCGTCGTCCTTCAGGCGCGCGAGCGCCTCGGGGACCTCACCGCCGGAGCTGACAGCGCCGGCTAGCTCGGCTTCGGTCCACGGGTGCGACGTTTGAAGCGCGAGGTCAACGAGCGCTCGGTCGAGGACCGTCTCCTCGGTGTTGGTTTCGCGCTTGGAATGGTCGTTCACTTCGCCTGTTACCTCCCATGCCGTCGCTCCACGGGCCGCCGTCGGCACCGGCGCAACGGCTTACGGTTACAGGACAACCAACATACGCACACCCCGGCCACCGTCAGGCCCAGGATGCACAGTTGACACACACCTGCACCACTGCGGACCGCAACCTTCACGCC
Organism: uncultured Solirubrobacteraceae bacterium; assembly: GCA_963759265.1. Classification (GTDB taxonomy): domain Bacteria; phylum Actinomycetota; class Thermoleophilia; order Solirubrobacterales; family Solirubrobacteraceae; genus Palsa-744. Next base: position 874,051 of record CAVWYR010000001.1, on the reverse strand, counting down.
GCGCGGACCGCCGGTGGTCGAACCGCCGCGCGATCTCTGACGCACAGCGAGTAGCCGACCCCGCGAGCGTTGGCGATCCACCCCTCGGCTCCCACGGCCGCGAGCTTGCTGCGCAACCGTGAAGCATGCGAGTCAAGTGTGCGGGTGTTCCCGAACGCCTTGTAACCCCACACGTCCGAAAGCAGCTCTGACTTCGTGAACACCCTCCCAGGGCAGCGTGCGAGACACACAAGCAGGCTGTACTCCATCCGCCGCAGCATGACCGGGTTAGAGTTAAACATCACACTTCGCGCGTCCAGGTCGATGACGAGGCCGCCGAGCGATATCGAGCCCGACGAGGCGAGGGACGGTGAACGACGCACGAGGGCGGTGATCCGCGCGCGTAGCTCCCGTGGATGAACGGGCTCTCGGATCACATCGTCGCTTCCAGCGTCAAACGCGCGCAGCACATCGCTCTCCGTATCATCGGGCGCGATCCAGAGAACTCGCATGGTCGGGCTGACCGCCGGGGCAAGCGCGCCCGCCCGAAGTTCTCGCAGCACCGCGAGCGAGGCCGCGTCGCGCCCGCAGCCGAAGATCAGTAGCTCGACATCCCCAGGCTGGCAGCACAACCTCAAGAAATCTTGATTGGGTGCCTTGCGAGCGTCAAAGCCGTCGAGTAGTAGCTCATCCACTATTTGCTTGTTTCGCAGTGTGTCCCCGAAGACGACGATCGTCGTGCCCGCCGCGTTGCGTGCTTCTCCGTTGCTCGATGTACTTGTCATCTATTCCTCTTTCCCTTTGGCATGACCTCGGCTCCCGCCCGCGGGCGAGCAGCGGCGCTTCACCGGCCTAGAGGTGAAGTGCTGCAATCCTGCGAGTTAGGTGCTTTGGTCGCGTTCGCGCGGCTTGTCTCGCTTAGACCGCACCGCCGCTGAATCGTGTTGACGGCACACACGTCTAACTGCCCCGCCGGACGGGTTAATTCACGACCGCACCCAGCGCCGCAAAGGCTCCCGGTCGCGACGAGAAAGGCTAGGCCAGCGAGTGCCCGGCCGTCGCGCGCTTGCGATTCCTCGCGCGGAGAGGTACACCTGTGGCGTGGAGATGAGAACGGGCGATTTTTGAGACAGGTGCGATGAGAGCAGCCTCGACCCTTCCCCAGCCAGAAGAGCTCGACATTGAGCTCCTGCCGTTTCTCGGCGAGGTCGACACGCTTGGCGTCGTGTTGAAGGCGCCGCTCGTTTTCATGGTGCCCTACCTCGCCGAGCTCGCGCCGATCGCAAACCGGGCCTATCGCGGCAAGCGCGAGGCGGTAGCCCGCGCCGAAGCAGAAGGCAAGTGGCAGAAGGTGCTCTGGCTGCACGAGAAGCCCTACCGAATGAGCGTGTTCCTTCAGGTATGCAACCGCATGGCCGACCGCGACTACTGGCAGGCGCTCGGCAGCCTCTGGCTTGAGACCGAGAATCTCCACGAGGATCAGGACGAGTGGGTGGCTGCGCTTACCGCCGACCGCGCCGGTCGCTCCCGATGGCTGATGGACGAGGACGAGCGAGCCGTCCTCGCCAATCTCGGTGACCAAGTGACCGCTCACCGCGGGTTCCGTCGCGCGGGCAGGCACCTCGCACCGAGCTGGACGCTGAGCCTGGCGAGGGCGGAATGGTTCGCCCGACGCGCGATCGACCCCGGCACCGGCGGCTATGTTGCAAGCGTCACCGTGCCCAGGACGAGCGTGATCGCATACTTCGGCAGGCGGGGCGAGCAGGAGATCGTGCTCGATCCCGGTCACCTTCCCGAGCCGCAGATCACCGAGGTACCGGCGCGCAGCACTGGCTGACCGGGTGAGCTGCGAAGCTGCTCGACGTGCAGATCCGTTGGCTGAGGATCGAGAGATTTCGCGGCCTCCGCGAGTTCGAGTTCGTGCCCGGCGCCCGGACCGTCTTCCTGGGCCCGAACAACGCTGGGAAGAGCACTATTCTCGAGGCGCTTGACTGGCTCTTGTACTCCGGCTTGGGACGTCCGCGCCCGAGCCCGAGCGAGATCGACTACTTCGAACGAAATCCTGGTCCGGGGCTTTCGATCGAAGCTGTAATCGGGGACCTGCCCGGAGAGTTCATCGCCGACGTCCGCGAGTACTTGGAGGGCTGGAAATCAGAGGCCGAGGAACTCGTTCCCGAGCCAGACGGCGACGGGATCGAGTCGGTCATTCGCGTTCGGGTCAGGGGAACTGAGGACTTCGATGTTCTCCACGAGTTCGCCAAGGAGGAGGCGGCCGGCGCTCGCTTTGCGCCTCGGCACCGCTCGGCGATCGGCTGGGTGTTCGACGGGCGCACGCGTGACCCGGTTCGGCAACTGAGCTTCTATCAAGGGGGCCTGCTTGAGCGAGTGTTTGGCGGCGTCGATCTTGACCCTGCTGTCGTGACCCTCAAGGACGCACTGAGTCAGGGGGCCTCCAGCGTCAACGCCGATAAGGCTGTATCGAGTGTGCTGGCAGAACTCGCCGACGAGCTTCGGCCAGTGGGTTTGCTCCAGGCCGATGAGCTTCCTCAGTTCGAGGTTGGAGCTGTATCGGCCCGCGAGCTTCTGCAGGCACTGCGCCTCGCTCTGCCAGGGCCAGACGTACAGATTCCGGTCTTCCGCCAGGGTCGCGGTGCGCAGCGGCTCTTGCTCGTCGCGATATTGCTTCGGCTTGTGCAGGCGTCCGGGCGGCCCGCCATCGGCGGCTTCGAGGAGCCCGAGGAGGCACTTGAGCCGCTCCGGCAGACCCAGATGGCACGAATGCTTAGCCGGATCGCGGATGACCGCGGGCAGATATTTGTGGTTACCCATTCGCCGGAGATCGCCCGAGCGTTTTCGATCGAGGACATCGTGTTGCTGCAAGAGCGCGCCGCGGGAGCGGATGCTCGCGTACTCAGAAAGACGCTCTCGGTCCCAGTACGTCAGAAGTATGAGCGGTGGTTGGATCGCGCAGTCGTGCGGGCACTGTTCTCACGCGTGCCGCTTCTCGTCGAGGGACCTGGAGATCGGGCAGTTATCGAGACGTTCTGGCAGGCGCTTACACCACGCCTCAAGGAGCCAGAGGAGGGTGACGAGCAAACGGACGACACGGAAACGAGTCCCCTCCGACCGGCGGAGCAACTTGGGGTTGACATCGTCAATTGCGAGGGGGCCGGCGACATGTCGATGATGGCCCGACTGCTGGCAGAGGCCGGTAAGACTGTGGTCGCCTGGGTCGAGCAAGACGTGCCGAGCACGATCGAGGATCTGCGCGGACAAGACAACTGCGCGGCCCTCGTGCTGCACGACGATGCGCCGGACCGTCAAAATCTCGAGGCGGCACTGGCACGATCAGCCTCCATGCCAGCGCTGACCAAGGCGCTTGACGCACTCGCCGCGAGTCGGAGCTACTCCTGGGAGAAGCAGCGCGACTATCTCGTGAGCACCGCCGAAGGCATCACCCAAGAGGAGCGCGAGGCGATGAAGCGAGCCGCATCCCTTGGCGAGCTGTTCGCGGCGCTCGACGAGGGCGAGGCACGCACACTCATCACGCAGGCTCTGGCGGCGAAAAGCGTCGCGCCGTTCGAGATGAAGGGCGCTCGCCAGGGCCGGATCGTCGCCGAAACCATCGTCGAGCTGGATGGCGTCCCCGAGCCGTTTCGTCGCGTGCTCGGCGAGCTGGTCGCCTGGATCGAAAGCGGCGGTCCAGTGGGCGAAGAGATTTCGATGGGACCGTGACTACTCTTCGCCACGACCCAGACCACAACGATGTCTGCAACGCGGCCGATCGGCACGTAGTCGTTGTGGCGCCGCCTGGCACTGGCAAGACCTGCTTGTCCGTGCGGTTGGCAGCAAAGATCGCCCAGGATCTCGAACCAACTGAGCGCGTGCTGCTGGTGACTTTCTCAAACCAGGCGCGCGTGCAGCTCGAGCGCGAGGCCGCACGCCAGCTCGATCACGACCGTCGCCGTCGCATCGAGGTCACGAACTATCACGGCTTCTTCTGGCGAGCAGTGTGGGCTAACCGCCGAGCGCTCGACCTGCCCCTCGACACACAGATTCGCAGCCGCCGTACCCGAACCGAGGCACTGAAAGCGGCCGATGCCGATGGCGTAGCTCGACTTGCCAAGCACGACGGCGTATTGGAAGCGCTTGCCGAGCAGCGCTTCGAGAGGTTTCGCGACGACCAAACACCGGATGAGGAAGCCCTTGACCGGATGCTCGCCACACTGGAGCACGAGCAACAGCAGGGTCGCCTAGTTTTCGATGACCTCGGGGCTCTCTTCTGGCGGTTGCTCGAGACCTTCCCCGTGCTCGATAAGGCGTACAAGATGCGCTACCCAGTTGTTATCGCCGACGAGCACCAGGATGCTTCTGAGCTTCAGGATTCCGTCGTGCGTCGGCTTGGCAGCAGGCGCCTGATAATCCTGGCGGACCCCATGCAGCTGATCTACGGATTCCGCGGCTCACGTCCCGAGCGACTCCAACGCCACGTTGAAGAGTCTCAAAGGGAATTCGAGCTGCGCACACCCCACCGCTGGCACCAAGACGAGGGGGCCGGTCGCTGGCTGCTCGCGGTGCGCACACGCCTTGTAGGTAATCCTGATCCAACACCAGCACCGCCATCACTGAAGGTGATTCGCGAGAGGTATTTCAACGCGATGATGACGCACGTCAAGATCGGCGCCGCGAATGCATTTCGCGACGGCATGGCCTCAGTCGCCGTGCTCGCTGCGTGGAACAGTGACATCGGCAAGCTTCGAACCTATCTCTGCAAGCAGGGCCTCTATCCGCGACAGCTTGGCAGTGGAGATGACTTTGAGGAGGCGTGCGGGGACATAGAGCAGCTCCCCCTCTTGGGTGACATCCAGAGCGTCGCCCACCATGCCATAGAGCGCATCGCAAAGCTTGTCCCAACACTTCCCCGAACAGTCGCTGAACAGGTAAGGCGCCGCCTGGGCACTTCGGACGTTGACCTGAGCGGAAACTGTGGCAAAGAAGCCCGTGGCCTGCTCGAAGCGCTCCGACCGCTCTACGCCGAAGGGTCACATCGCTACGTGGCGAGCGTCGCCGCCGCACTTGACACGTGCGCCGAAGCTAGCCATCACCTTCCGCGGCTGGAGGCCGTGCGTGCGTTGCGCACTACCGCCGAGCTGTACGGCCAAAGCGCCACCGATCTGGACAGCGTGCTTGCCGGCTACGCACAAGGCATCATCTCGGCGTCCCAAGCGGCGCCCCGCTTCGGACGCGGATTGTTCGTTATGACCGTACACCAGGCCAAGGGAAAGGAGTTTGATGCAGTCATCCTCGTGAACGCGGGCGATGCGCAATTCCCGGACGACGACGCTGGGCGTCGGCTGTTCTACGTCGCGGTCACTCGCGCGTCGAAACGGTGGACAATCATCGCCCCACAACAAGGCCCAAGCCCACTGTTGCGACACATAAACCAATAGGACAGCGCGGGCCTACTCGTCCGCGAGCGACGCCAGCGCGCGAACGTAGTACCGATCGCGCAGCGCCGATCCTATGGCGAGCAGGTCCCATGCGTGCCCGCTCGCGACTTGGCTCTCCCCGGCCTTGTCGTTGTGATGCGGCGCGACGACCTCTCCGTCAGCCAGGGATTCGGCGAAATCGACGTTCGGGTCGATGCGATTCCCATTGCCGGTGCGGGAATACTGGTCCGGCCCGTCGGCGAGGCGAAGGACTTGCGGGCAGATGCGCACGGCCAGCACGTCGTTGTAGATGTCGCCGTACAGGTCTGTTGAGCCGAGCGCGGCGGCAAGGTCGAGGAGCACGGGAGCCACGAGCGAGTCGGGGCGACGTTCGAGCTGCACACTCTCGAACGGGCCGCCGATCAGATATTCGATCTCTTCTTCGGGAGTCGCGTCTTCGCGCGCCAGGCCGAGCGCGTCGCGCTCATACCGATCACACAGCCAGACGGTGCATCTCTCGAGATGCGTCTCCGCCTCCTCCCGATCGACGGTCGCAAGCGCGAGTACGGCGGGAATGACGCTCACGGCATACTGGTCGCTGATCGGATGGGCTACGCCGGGCTGCTTCTCGCAGAGCGTCACCAGCCACCGCGAGATCTCCCCCGACAGCTCCGGGTTGGACTCTTTCACCAGCAGCGCCAGCAGGCCAAGGATCTCGGCCAGCCTCACGCAGCGCACGGGGTACGTCACCCATCCCCCGAACTCGATGTCATTGAGCAGCGGGCGCTCCAGCAGTTCGTCGCCGCATTTCTCCCACAGCGCGCGGGCATACGCCTCGAACAGTGACCGCGCCGCCGGGGCCGACGTGTCGTAGGGCAGGCTCAGCGCTCCAGAGGCCCACGCCGCGCGGACGAGGCACAACGCGAGATGACAAGCCAGGTCGAGTCGATCAACGCCCCGCAGCTTCTCGCAGACCAACGCGGCCTCGATCACCCCGAGCCCTGCCAGCCGGTCCGGCTCCCACGCCATCCACCGACGGGAGAACACCTCCAGCTCCTGCATCGTCACCGACCGCGCCTCGGCGGCGCCCAGGATCGACATGAGCTGACCGTCCATCGACCCGCTCAGCACCGACTCGGGATCGCCCGCGAGCTGGCCGAGCAGGATGTCGCGATCCCACAGCTCCAGCTCGGGCTCGCCTCTCTCATTGGCACGCTTGTTGTAGTCGCCGTAAAGCTCCGGCGCGTTGCCGACAAGGCGGCCGGTCGTGACCAGTACCGCGCGGCGCGGAAGCTCTGTGTTGAACGCTCCATGTCCGAGGTTGACGACGCGCAGCTCGTCAAGCTGGCCGGTGAGCGTTCTCCACTCAGGTTGCCCTATGTCACCTGACTTCGACTGGAAGCCCCACTGCTCGCCGTCGCGTCGGGCGATCACGTCCTTCCCGAACTCGCGTGCGCCGTGGACCAGCCGCACGGACGTAAACCCGCGCGCCCGCAGCAGAGCCATCAACGGCTCGTCAAACGCGCGCTCCGAGACGGCCTCAAGATAGGCGGCGACGGCGTCGCTTAGCAAGCAACTCCTCCAGCTTTCGGGCTTTTAGCTCCTCGATCATCTTCACTTGGTCGGGCGTCGGCTGGAGGAGCTTCGGCACCGTGTCCGGGTGCATGACGATCGACGGTGTTGACAGCTCGTCGTTCTCGTCAAGTTTCCATTCCATCTTGTCGAGCATCTCGTACAGCATCTCGAAAGTGAACGGCCGACCTCCCGCGTCGATGGTGTTCCCGGTTGCAGTAGTGATCTTGTCGAGGCTGCCGTAGAGCATTTTCGAGAGCTGGTCCGCGTACCCCTCGGCGGCCTCCACGAGTTTCACCTGTAGAGCCCCGAAGTTCCCGTCGCGCACGTCCTCCGCTTTGACGCCAAACTGGAATCCGATGGGCTCCGCTGGAAGGTCAAGCGCGATGTCGTCTCGCGTCTCCATGACGCTGGACACCGTGCCCTTCATCGGCACGACCTTGATCTGGCTGAGCACCGGGTCGCTTCCCCTCGCGATGTCCTTCGTCACCCGCGAGATAACTTGACCGCACGCGAGGTCGTAGTCGGGAAGAGCGAAGAGCATCCACCGATTGTCCCTTACGCTTCGGCTACCGCCCGCACCAATCTTCGGCTCGGGCAGTCAGTACGCTGGGCGGCGTGGCTAGCCGCCTCCCCCTCAAGCTCGGCGCGACGCCCGAGCAAGCCCTGGAGATCCTGGCCGCGCTCCTGGGCGAGCTGCGCAACCTGCCCGGCAAGTCCGCTGTCTCGGCGAACGTCTGGGAGACGTTCCGGCGGAGACAGCAGGACTACATGACCTGGATCGACAACGCCGAAAGCCAGCTCGGGAACTTCACTGACGAGCTGCGCATCGACTCGCTCCTGCACACCCGGGGCCATTGGGCGATCCGAGAAGCGCATCCGCAGACCCCTTGGCCCGCGCATCTGATCGAAAGCGAGATCAGGCTCCAGAAAGCCACCCTGGAGCGCGTCGCCGAGGACTTGAAGCGGCGCATCGAGCGCACGAAGGCAGCGACCGGACACATCGCGGTCGTCGACACCCACCTTCTGCTGCACTTCCTGCCACCCGAGCAAGTGGACTGGAAAGAGGTCGTCGGCGTCGAGCCCGTGCGTCTATTCCTACCGATCACCGTCGTTGACGAGCTGGACGAGCTCAAGTACACGGGCAAGGACAGGGTGCGTGGCAAAGCACGTGCCGCGCTCACGAATCTCGAGCGAGCGGTCGGGCCGGGTGGCTCGCCGGGCAGCGTGAGAGAAGGCGTCACGATCGAGGTCGAGCTGGCGTTCTCGGACGACCCGCGCGATCCGGACGCGGACCGCTCGATCATCTCCGTGTGCGCCGAACTTGAACAGCTCTCGGGAGAGACCAACAGCGTGTCGCTCGTGACCGGCGACGCCGGGATGAGGCTCCGGGCCGCGCAGCGCGACGTGAGAGTCGTGGCGATGCCCGAGAAGTACCTGCGCGAACCCGACAAGGGCGGCGAGTAGGCTCGCTCCCAGCCGACGCGCGGATTCTGCAGCGCTCGCGCCAATAAGAGTCCGGGTCAGCACCGCCGCAGCTATCGACGGATGCGACGCGCCGGTCCCGTAGCTGGCGGCAGCGAGCCATCCATAACGAACGAGCGCACGGTGGCGTGCGTCTCAGCCGTGAGCGAACGCGCCTGCTCCGAGAGGGTGTCGTGGAGCTTCTGGGGGTCGCTGGCACGGTGGCGAGAACGGCCGTCCGCAGCGTCCCAGTCATTCGCCGCGAACCAGAACACCAAGTAGATGCCGTGGGTGGTGCGTGTGCCCGTTAGGTAGCGATCGACGAGCTGGGACTTCATCGCGGTCTTGACCTTGGCGTGCCAGCACCCCTTTACCTCGATCGTCACGGAGGCGGTTGAGGCGCTCTCGACGTCGGGGCCGATGGGGGCGAACACGGCGAGGTCTACGCTCTCTCCCCGCCCCCTGCCAGAGGCGCTAGACCGGATCAGAAGCTCGCGCCCAATGATGCGGCCGCCGACACGCAGATCGTCCTCCAGACGGCCCTTCAGCCATGTCGAGAGTTCTTCCTCTCCCTTCGGCGTGGGCTTGCCATTGGTGTTCCAAAGCTCTCGTGAGGCTGGCGGCGAACTCTCCTGGAGGCGCTTCTCGATGCTGCGCAGCGACGCCATAAGCGCCTGCTGGAGGTGCGCGTCGGAGAGGACAATTCGAGCGTCGTTGCTCTGCGCGAGCTGGATCACGTGGCTCGGCTCGGGTGCGGTCCACCGGGCCAGTCGCGCTTCACGTACTTCGGTCTTCCTGATCTCCATGCCATAGCTGGGGAACTTGGATGCGAGAGCGTCGACGGCCGCGACGGCGTCGTCGCTGCCGCGCTGCGCTAGTACGGCAACCAGCCGATCCCGTACGTGGCCTGACTGCATGCGCGGGCTCACCACGCCTCCGCCAGCCGGCAGCGCAGGATCCTCAGAATGCGGGAAGTTCTCGAATGCCCAGTCGACCAGATCGTGCAGAGCAACGTCGTCGAGCTCGCTGGCGAGGTCCGCTCGTTCGCCGTGGGCGATCTTCTCGAACACTGCTCGCCCGAAGGCGGAATCCGACCTGAACCGCTCCTTGAGGACAGCCCAAGACGCTCCGGGTGCCTTGCCGAGCGCCGCTGCGGCAACCAGCACTGCGCCGTCGCGGTCGGCCTCCATGACCTCCGAGGTCAGCCAAGCGGTGATCAACGGGAGGAACGCCTCGGGGTCGGCCCGCATGCCGTACTCGGCGAGGTCTCCGCGCGCCGCCGGCTTCAGCGAGGGGTCACTGATCTTGTCTCCGAGTGCGTCGATGAGCTGTGAAGGGCTCACCTGCCGTAGCCGCCACAACACGAAGAGCCCACCCTCGCCAGCGGCGTTCTGGGCATCAATCATGCGCAGTGTCCACTCGGTGAGCGACTCCGGGGCGCGGTCCGCCGCAACCCCGACTACCACGTCGTCGAAGCGCTCCTCCTCGGTGTTATTGAAGCGCGGGAAGCCGACGATGATCGGCATCCACCTCGTCCATAGGTCGGCGTCGAGCGCTTCGAGCTGAGCTGGACGATGCTTCGCCAGTAGGTACAAGGCGCGGTAGCCCGCGAAGGCGGGACGATTGATGGTGGAGTTGCCAAACCAGTCGGAGGGATCAGGCGGAGCCTGGTCGAGATAGGCGCGTGCTGCCTCGATGAGTCGCGCGCGGGTGTTCTCGTCGGCGCGGGCCCAGCCGTCGAACCGAGTGAGGTCTGCCTCGAGCTCGCTGCTGGTGTTCCAGCGCCCGCTCTCGTCGCACATCAGATTGAGGTTGAGCTTCCACCAAGTGTCAGGGTCTCCAGTCTCAAGCGCCTCCAGCTGATCGAGGATGATGCGCTCCATGTCGGGGGCGTCCGCAGGAGCTGCCTTCTCGCGTTCGCGTTTCGCCCGACGGTTCCAGAACTGCGCACCCGCGCTGTCAAGCTCGACGGCTGCTCGCCAGCCCACCGTGCGCTCACCGTATGCCGGACTCCGCTCAGCAAGCTCGAACATCTCCTCGACATCGCAGGTCTCGGGTTGGAACAGCGAGACTGCAAGCGTCGCCCAAGCGACTTCCGCAGTGCCACCGACTGCGTCCCGGAGCTTGCCGACGACCCACGGGTAGTCCTCCGGGCGCGCTAGCACCGGGTCGGACCACGACAGGGTGTCAGCCTCGATCTCTTGGGCGGTGGCCGCTTGCACGAGGTCGCAGATGAGGAGCCGGCGCCCATGTTCGTCCTGGAAGGTGCGTTTGTCGCCTTTATCGTGCAGCGGGCCGAGCAGCTCGTGATGCTCGACCAGGCGCGGCTTGATCACCGCGATGACGCCGCTTCTGATGCGGTCGTCGTCGATATGTGGCCAGGCGGCAGCGAGGATGTCGTCGGCGAGCGAGGAGAGCAGGTCAACGGCGCCGTGGTCGCGGGGTGCCGTGCGAGCCCATTCGAGGGCCGCAGGAAGATCCTCCGACCGGAGTGCGTCAGGGAAGGTCCGCGACACGAACAGCTTGTATGCGCCGAAGAGATGCTCGTTGCGAGGCGGCGTGAGAACCTTGAGCACGTCGGCGACGCCAAGCTGCGATGGAAACGTGGCAGCGAGCGCCTGGCCCTTGATCTCATCATCCTTGTCGTCATCGATGAGTTCGGTCGCCAACGGCACGAGCGCGGACCGTGTTTCGTCATCGGCGTAGTCGCCGAGTGCCCACACCGCATCGTGACGCAGGTCGGCGGGCTCGGCAGTGTCGAATGCGAAGACAAGGAGGTCCGGCTGAAGCTCGGTCATCGCCGCCGCCCCGGCAAGCACCAAAGCCATCTGGCGCACCGGGATCGAGTGCTCACGCCGAAGGGCCTCGCGGATCTGCGCGGGAACGCCTGGATGCACCAGCCCCGCAAAGGCCCTCTGCATGCGACGGTCGTAGCGCTTGACGCGCATCGAAGTCTCCTCTGTTAGAAGCGATGCCACGAGCTGCGAGCGCGCTTCCTCGGTGAAGCTCAGGCTGTCGGCGCGCAGCAGCAGCTCGGGTTCCCGCTCCATCACCCCGGCCAGCACGTCGTCGTCGAGCGTCGCAGTCCAGGCCGCGACCTCCCTGAGCTGCGGGGTCAGGCGACCGTCGGGGTCGTCGGCAGACGCGAGCAGCGACATGATCTGCTCGGCTTCCATGTGGTGGTGCACCATGTAGCGCGCGGCGAGATACTCGGCCAAGCTGCGGTGGAAGAACGTCAGCCGAACGCCACCCAGATGGACGAACAGGGCGGTCGCAAGCACCTCCTGCACCTCCTCAACGCGGACCGTGAAGCTCGCGCCGCCTGCGGCGTCTGGGTCCTGCTCAGAGAACCCCTCCAACTCACGGATGGTCAGGTCGGCGCGCGATGTGGTCGTCAAGTCGGACTCGATCGCAACCTTGCCAGCGAGCACCATCGCTGCAGCAATACGCTCGGCGACAGCGACCCGCCGTCCCACATGCAATGTCTGTGAAGCAAGCTCGCGGCGCCGGCCGACATCATGCTCCTCGGTCAAGCGGAGGATCCCGCGATCGAACAGCTCAGCGCGTGTCCCAGGAAGAGCGCCTCCACCCGACGCGGCGATGTCGAGCATCATGCGCAGCGTGAGCGGAGACGCGGCCAGATGCGCCAGGTCGCGGTCGTCAATTTCTGCCATGAAGCGCTCCGCGTCGATCCCCTCGGCGCGTGCCGCCTCAGCCACGTCGGCTGAACGAAGCGGCGCCAACGCCAGGCGCCTGGGACAGTTTGGAGAAGAGCCGAAGACCTCAGCGAGCTGGCTCTCAAAGTCAGGCAGCCACTCAGCGGACCGGCACGAGATGCGGAGGCGCAGACGACAGAGGTCATCGTCGAGCTTCTTCAGCTCGACGATCAACCGTTTGTGGATCGCCTTGACGTGAAGCAGAGCCTCGTCCAAGCCGTCCAGGAACAGGAACAGCAGGTCATCCGACTCGCGCCACGCTCGCCATGCGGCGTCATCGATGATCGCGCCAATCAGAGACTCCCCGTCTTCATAAGCGCCAAGATTCACGAGGTGCATGGCGTCGCCCGACCGACGATGCTCGGCAACGGCGTCATCAATCGCGTGGGACTTGCCGAGACCCGGCTCTCCGAGCAGGACGAGGCAATGCTCGTCGATGAGCTTGCTCAACTGCAGGGCGTTCGCGCCCAACGCGAATCTCAACGATCGGTCGAAGAAATCCTCGCCTATGTTCTCGCCGGGATCCGTCCAGAAGCGGGGCCACGAATAGCGGCGCGTCGCAACCGATTGCCGAGTCATGCCTAGAACCTACCTCGACCAAGCCCGCCACTCCAGGCGACAAGAGGGCGAAGCAGGCTGTCGGGAGACATCGGGATCAGCCGCCCTGAGTTCTTTGGGGGCGATTCAGCCGCCAGCGAGCCGGTCCCGGCCGCGACGGTCCCACACAACCGTCTCGGGCCATGTCCGCACTGCCGCATCACACGAGCAAAGCAGGCGTGTCGATCGACCCGTGGCGGGTGACTGCTTTGGGCCAGCACTTTCCGAAAAGCGCCCCACTCGCTCTCGCTTGGATACGTGCGCGAACTTGCGAGGGAGACCACTAGGCAGACTTCAAACTGCTTGGCTTCCCGCCCAACGAGCATCCGTGCGGACCCCGCCTATAGTGTGACCATATGGACGCGAGCGAACTAGACTCGCTTTTCGCGACGCCGAGCCGTATCGAGCGTATCGGCCAAGCGTTCGCTGGTCGCACTGTCGAGGCACGGGTCCTTCAGGTGCAGCACCACGGAGCTCTAAACCTGGGCACGACAGCGGGCGGACTCATGGTCGGCACGGTCGAAATCGTTGTGCCGCCGACGGCAAAGATCACCGAGGCCGCACGCGCGGATGGTTCCGGCATCCAAGCGACGTCCGATTTTGATCCGGCACCGAGTGGCTTGTGGCTTTGGGTCCCGTGTGATGCCGTCGGTGAGTGCCACGTGGTATTCGAGGAATTGCGTCAGATTCTGAATTCATGTCATGGAATTCACTCTTGACGATCGACAACGCGAGTTGATCGAAGCGTTTGTCTCTGCGTGGGAGATGACCTCCCAAGTGCCCGCGCACACGCCGTTCGATTTTGACGCGTCGGATCGCTTTGCTAACCCTAACTGGCCACCCGCCATCCGGACACCTTCTCGGGAGGAGGTCCGGGCGCTGGTCCATCTCGGCCTTCTCGAGGTAGACCACCGAGCCGCACCCGTCTGGCGCGTCTTTCCGTCGGCAGATGCCCGGGCAATGTTTGATCAGGCAGCGTCCAGCGAGGCGGAAGCTCTCGCAGACCCCGAGCGCCGGCTCGAATTGATCCTCGAAGCAACGGTAAGAGCCTTCAATGCGGATCCAAGCGAGCCATTGCATTTCACGCCGATGGATCAGATCGACATTGTCGCCCATCCGCACTGGCCACTCCAGCCTGACTCAGTACATGAGCACGACTTGCGACAGCTAGAGGACCTTGAGTTGATCTCGACGAGTCCGCGCGGAGATGATCTGGCATTCTGGCCCACTTCGACGGCCCGGGCCGCACTTCCCGACGTTGCTTCTTTCATCGACCGACTAGCCGACGAAGCTCCAAACGAATCTGAGCAGTCACGACTGCGGCGATGGGTTGTGAGAATTCACGCCGGGGACTTTGCTGTCGGTACCGCCGCGGGGACGGCGAGCGGCGCTTTGATTCACGCCCTAATGGGCCATTAGGAGCCTCCCGCGACCAGGCCGCTTTAGTGTGATTTCGCGACCCCTCATAGCCTCTGACGGCAGGCGCTACTGGCGAATCGCGGCTAGCTCCCACCGTACCCGGGCGGCGGCGTGTGGCGCTTGCGGTGCCGCCTGTTCAAGGACTGGTTGGTGTAGTGGATGTCCGAGTCGCCCTGCTGGGTCGCCTCCCAGGAAACCCGGTGCGGGCTGTCCGGGTCCATCTGGGTGACGTGGAACGGCGAGCCGTCGAGCGGCAGCTCCGTCACCGGAACTTGAGGATTGCGGGTGGGGCCACGGTGGCGGTCGAACATCGTGGCCATCGAAGCCTCGTCTTCCGGCTTGTGAACAGACGCCGCGGTTCTCGCGGAGTGCTTCGCACCCTCGACCGCGTCGACCAGGTGCGTGAACGCTTGTCCCCCGCGTCGTCGCCCCCGCTCGAGCGAGGCGGCGCTGGCGGTCAGCGACGACAGCCATTTCTGCTCGCCTCCGGCACGCGACTCGGCAGGTGTCCGCGATGGCGCTGGGGTCGTGCGCCGCGACTGGGCTGCAGCCCGAGGCTGTCCGGGTACCGTGGTAGCCACTGGAGTGGGCTGCCGAGCCACCGTACCGGCTGAGGCGCGAGCACCTCCGCCTCCTGTGAATCCCGTTCTCTCTACGAAGCAGGGCATTTAGGGCACCTCTGCGTGGTCAGTCTGCGGACCACAAGCGTACCACCTCGGACCACTGATCCGCCAAGCGTTCTCGACCCGACTCTCGCCACTCGTCCACCACGGGGAGCAGCAGGTGCGCCGCGAACATCGGGAACACAGGTCTGGGCCGAGCAGCGCGGATCGTCTGGCCAGAGAGGCGCTTCCGGTACTCGTCGAGGCTACCCTCCAGCCACCGGCGCTGCTCCCATCCGGGCTGGCGTGGAGACACCAGGCCCGCGTGGGGACGGTTGCGCACATGCTCCCTGAGCAGGCGGTCCGCGAGGAAGAAGAACCACGCGACGGGATGCTGGCGAAGCATGGGGAATCGAGACGATCCGTCCGCACCCGGCACGTAGAGCGGCAAGGCCGCGTCGTAGGCGGTGGATGCGGCGGGACTCTCGAGATCCTTGAACCGCTGAACCACCAGGACTGCCGCTGCCCAGAGGTCCGGCGGGAAGCTCGGATTGATCTCCCGAAGACCCTCGGCCGCCGAGCCTTCATAGACAAACGTCGGGTCGACGCTATAGGGCGGGATGTCGGTGTAGTCGAACCTCGAGTCAGACAGACGATAGACCGGAGCTGTCCAGCCTAGATCCTCGAACTCGCGGCTGCCCGGGCGATGCAACCCGAGGTGGAACGGAACCACGTAGGCATCCACCCATACCGTTTCTGCGCACGCTTTCAAGACGTCGTCACTGCGCAAGCTAGCTATCTCAAGCATGTTCTGCGCGACGTACTTCGCGTGTCGCGGGCTGCCCGAGGTCTCGTATGCATAGTGCGAACATGCCACCGCGGCCGAATAGAAACTCTCAGCCAAGTCCTGAGTGCGGGCGACCGTAGCCGCTCTGTTGTATAGATAGCCCATGTGCTCGGCTGCAAGCGCTCGGGTCGCCGGGAGCACACCGTCTCCAACTGCGTCCGAAAGGCGCGCGGCCACCGATTCCGGTTCTTTTATGGTGTCGACCGCCTCGAAGACCTGAAAGCTCTGCGCAAGGGTGCGCTGCAGCAGTTTCAGCTCCCCCACGGCCAGGTCCCTCAGCGCCCGTGCTCGAGCCGAGCACGGGTTGTCCGCTGAGATGGAGCCTTCGAGAGACGCGGTGTAGGTTGCCAACGCTTGCCCATGACGCAACACCGGGCGAAAGAGACGGGCATCAATCTCTGCATCGGGACCCTTCTCCTTGATGAGGTCCAGCAGCAGATGCGTTTCGACCCCGAAGAGGACATCGCCTTGCATAACCCAGTCGAGCGAGGCGACGGTGCCGAAGCCCTCGCGCGCGAGCCATTCGCACAGGTCGACGAAATCGTCGCGCGTGGGAAACTCGGATAGCTGGGCCGAGGGGTCAGCGGCCAGCATCATCTGCTCGGCGCAGAAGTAGGCTCGGCCTTGGAGCGCGCGGTAGGCGATGCTTTGGAAGCTCGCGAGCTCCTCGTCGGTAAGCGCCGTGTAGTGCGGGATCATGAGGTAGTGGTCGGGGAAGATGTCCGAGTTGAACTGAAAGCCCTCCGAAGTGTGCTCGAACTCTAGGTGGGCACGCTGAATGCGCTCGACATCGGGATGTCCGGTTTGGAGCCGCTCGAAGATGGCCAGCATGAGAACACCGAGGGCCGCCGAAGGGCTCGCCTTCGCGGTCTCTGGCTCCCCGAGATCGAAGTTCTTCGTGACGGCGAGCGCGATCAACGCCGCATTCACGAACTCCTCGTCGCCGCGGCGGGTATTACGTGCTGGTCGAGCCATTCGTTGAGCCTCCGCGTGCCTCCATGCGTGAAGTTTGCCGGGTTCGCGGCCTCACAAGTGCCGCTGTGCGCCATGCCGACCGGCTTCGTTCCTGCGGAGCCAACTTACGCAGCGCGGTACCGGTGCTCGGAAACGCGGCCCCCGGTCCGCTATGGGCCTGTTGCGGGCGAATCCGAGCGCACCGCGCCCGGTGCCACGGCTCATTCTTATGCGTAATTGCGAGCGCCCCCGACAGCACCGCCGACGCTCCCGCTCTGGACGAGGACAAGCACTTTCCGAGAGCGCCCCGCTCGCTCTCGCTTGTGCCGGACGCGAGCGCGTCCGGCACACCGGATACGTGCGCGAACTTGCGAGGGAGACCACTTAAGTCAGCGTGCGAGTGGGAAGCGCCGCTGGAGGAAGTCGCGGAAGTGAGGGACGGTGAACTCGGTGGTTCCGTAGGAGGGGCTGTAGACGAGGCCCTTCTCGATCAGCCGCCCGCGTGTCGGACCGACGCTAGTCGGGCTCTTACGCCCGAGCTTTCCGGCTATGTCCCCGGAGCGGTATGGCCCCTCGCCGAGCGCGGCCATCGCGGCGAGGTAGTCAAGCTCCGCCTGGGTCGCTCTTCCGATACGCACCTCGAAGAAGCTCTCGTCAAGCTCTAGCTGGACGAGCCGTTCAGCGACTTGGACGTCCTGGAGAGTGATGGCTGGCCCTGTCGCGACGTTCCAGGCGTGCTTGCCGTACTCCTGCAGGAAGTAGGGGTAACCGTCGGTGAATTGAAGGATGTGGGTGGTCGCGGCGGTCTCGTAGCTCACCTGCGCCGCGTGGGCTGGCAGCTCAAGCGCGCCTCGGGCGGCGTCGTCTGCGAGGCGCCCGATCGAGGGGAACCGAAAGAGGCGCTCCGAGTAGGACTTCGCTGCTCCGGTGAGGGCGGGTAGCTGTGGCAGGCCGGCGCCTGCGAGTGTGAGCGGTAGCGCGCGCTGGGAGACCTGGTGTAGCGCAGCGATCAGCGCTTCAAGCTCGGGCCGCGCGAGGTACTGGACCTCATCGAGCAGGAACACGACACCCGTATCGTGCTCTTGGGCGGCTTCGCCGAGGGCGACGAAGAGGTCGGAGAGGTCGTCGCTGAGGTCGCCCGAGTCGCCTCGGCCGAGAAGCGCATCGACGTCAATGCCGATCTCCGGGCCGTCCGGTATCCGTACCGTGAACGCCTTGAAGATCGCGGCGGCGCGACGTGCGCGCTCGCGCATCCGATCGGCTGGGCTGATCGCGAGCAGGGCCCTGCGTGCAAGCCGTGCGAGCATCGGCCGGAAGTCAGTCTCGTGCGTGATCTCGCTCTTGGCGGTGCGGAAGCCGGCCTCTTCCGCGAGGGCCTCAAAGGTGTTCAACAAGACGGTCTTCCCTACGCCCCTCAGCCCCGTGATCAACATGCTCTTCTCAGGGTGGCCAGCACGGAGGCGGCCGAGGAGGACCCGGAACTGCTCGATCTCGCTGTCGCGGCCGGTCAGCGCTGGCGGGCGGGAGCCCGCGCCTGGGCTATAGGGGTTGTGGATCGGGTCGATGACCAGAGACTATACGGAGTTATAGGCGGTTTATCGAGGTCGCGTAAACCCTCTAAAACTTGGTAAGACTCCGCTCGGGAAGGTGCCCGCGCTCACCCGAGCCGACCGGCGTCGCAGGCGCGTTCGGCGAGTTGATCCCAGCCGATATAGCGGGCGCGCGAAGCGCGCCCGCTGCCGTCGACCGGGACGCCCTCGCCCGCCAGGAGTCGCACGCACTCTCCGGGGTCGGCGGTCTTGCTCGCAAAGCTCCGCCACGCCGCGGGCACCTGCCCACCTGGCGGCAGCACGCGGTGAGCTGGAAAGTCGGGCAGCTCGACGGCGGCGCGCACCACCTCGCGGCCGTGACGCAGGTCGCCGTGTACCACGAGAGAGATGTCGTCAAAGGTCGTCCACTCGCCGGCCGTGATTAGCTGCGCGATCGCGAGGTACGGGTTAGCGGACCGATACCTCGGCGTGAGTCGCCAGCGGGTGTGCTCGCCGTGGCGGAAACCTTCCGCGACGCCACGCGCGGCGAGCGCGTACAGCGCGGCGTGAGTGTTCGCCGCGTCGTAGTCGATCTCCCGCGCTACCTCGCTCGTTGACAGGCCCTCATCGGTGTCGAGGCCCGCCAGCGCGGCGATCTCCAGCTGGCGGCGGCCAAGGCCGAGGCTGGCGAGGTCGTCGCCGTCACGGTCAGAGGCGGGGCGGACTGCCTGCGCGAACGCGAGCAGCGCCGCGGCGGTCGACTCGGCGAGCTCCGCGAGTGTCTCCTGGGCCTGCGGGGTATCGATCATGGCTCTGCTCTCCTTCCTTGAGGGATTGCGCGCTCGGCCCGCCCCGTCGCCCCACCGCCAAAGCGGGCGGCGGGGGTGAGGGGGCGGGCGCCGTTATCGGTCAGCGCCACGATCACGCGAGGCTGTAGCGGCGCGGCTTCTCATTGACGAGCTTCACCTTTTTCGCGTCGGCCAGCCGCCCGAGGCAATTACCGACCGCGCCGCTGGAGCGCTGCAGCGCCTTGCCGATCTCGGTCGCCCCGTGCGGGCCGCTGTCGGCGTTGTCCTCGAGGTAGCCGATCACGAGCGGGTCCAGGCCACCCGGTTTGAGCTTGCCACCCCCGGGCTGGCTGGCGCTCGCCGCCGCGTCGCCCTTCCCACCGGCCGGCTTGTCGGCGGCGGGTGCCTTGGCGCCCTTGCCGTCGCCCGCCGCAGCGGCCGGCTGCTCGGCCGCGAGCACCTGCCCGGCGTAGGCGGCGGGCATCTCGACCCCGGCGAGCGTCCAGCGGTCCGGCAGCCGCTTCCCGCGGTCGCGCCCGCCCTGATGGCGGGTGACCTCACCGGCGTCGGCGAGCCGCCCGAGCACCTTCCCGGCCGTGGAGCGGCCGATCCCGGCGACCCCCGCGATGCCCTCGGTCGTGCCGCCCGCGGTCATCTCCACCGCCGCCTTGACGGCCTCCTCGGGCGAGCCCTTCGATTCGGTCTTCGTCTTGCTGCTCATCGTCGATTCTCCTTTTTTAGCGCCCTTTTTGGGCTTTGGCGGAGGACGTGGTAGCTCTCCCGGCGGGGCAAGTCAAGTCCTCTCGCACGGCCCTCCGAGGCCGATGGCGCCGTTCGCTAGCACCCGTGCGGGACACCGCCAAGACGACGATTCGAGGCGGCGGACGCGCGTCGCGGCGGATCGGCCGCCCCTCGCGCGCGGCTCGGCCGAGGCCGGCGAGAGCGCGGTGCGGCGGACCTCGCGAGCGGACTTGACTTGTGCTGGCGGGTCGAGCTAGACGTGTCCGCGATGACCGAAGCCGCCCAGCAAGACAGCCTCGCGCCGGGTCGGCGCCGCCGCGTCCAAGGAGCCGACCGTGATCGGCGCTGACATCCGCCGCGGCGAGTGGGGCAGCAAGTTCCCCACCGACTTGGTCCGCGACTTCATCCGCAGCTCGCTTCGGCATTCCGCCGCCGCTGACATGGTGAGCGAGTACGTGTTCGACATCGCCACCAGCGGCGAGGCGCCTCCAGCCGATATCGGCGAGGCGCTCCGGGTCGCGATAGGCGAGGTGCTCAGCGCCGCCACCAGCGAGGATTGGGAGCAGGTCGGCCGCGATCTCTTGGCCGACGCCCACGACTGCATCGGTGACGGCCCGCCGCCGGGAGCGCCGCCCGAGGAGCCGATCCCGACGGCATGGTGGCCCCTACCCGCAGGCGGCTCGCGGCGCAAGACGCCGGTCATCATCAGGCAGGAAGCGATCTTCGACTGGCTGACAGAGGTGCGCTCGGCAACGCTGCGTGAGATCGCCGAGCACTTCGGTATCAGCAAGCACACCGCGCGAATGAAATCCGACGGGCTTGTAGCTCAGGGCAAGCTCGAAGTCAGACCCGGCGCCCGCGCGAACCGCGACCGGCCTGTAATCGAGCGCCGGTACACCGTCCCGCGCCCGCCCGATCAGGCAGCCGAGGGCGTCCGGGGCGGGCATCCGGTCGCGCGCGAGGACGGCCCGCATGACCGACTTGAGCTTTCCGCTGGATCGAGCTAGACGTGTGTCCCGATGCAGACGAACGGACTCGATAGGCGATGAGCGGCGTGGTGAGCCTTGCCGCGAGCGGCGTGCTGGTCGCGCTCGGCGTGTGGCTCCTTGGGGGATTCGTCCTGCGTACTGGCGGGGCGGTCCTCGCGGTAGGCGGCCTTTTCGCTACCGCGACGACCGGGTCGCTCACGATGGCGGCAGCGACCATCACCGGCGCCGTTGCGTGGCTTGCGGGGCACTGGCTGTTCGCGGTGCGCCACCACTACTTCCGCTCACCGCTCGCGCGTCGTGTCTTTCTCGATCGGCTACCCGCCGTGCTCGATCCGACGAGGCGGTGGGGTGTACCGAATATCCCGCCGGGGTGTCGCCGATGAGCGAGCGTGAGCCCGAAATCACCTCGCACCGGCAGGGCGCCACCATCGGGGTTAATCGTGACGGTATGCCGGTCGGCGTCGTGACCGATCTCGGCAACCGTCGATTCGCGATGGAGATCTATACGGACGAGTGCCCGCGGGGAACGCACGTCGGCGTCGCCAGCTCCGAAGCTCGGGCCATCACGACTGTCGGGCTGCGCGGGGAGACCCCTGCCCACATGGAGGATCGATGAGCGTAACCGTGGTCACCTTCAAGGACGAGGGCTGCGACGGCGACGGGGTGCCGATCGGTCCGGTAGTCGTAATCCGAGCGGAGGGCGAGGACGCCGAAGTCGCCGCAGCGGCTGGCGTCCCCTTTCGCTACCGGCCCGAGCGGGCAGAGGATCTCGGGTGGAAGTCTTACCGCGAGGCTGTGGCCATCGCGGGAGAGCACGGCGTCCCACTGACGGAATGGTGAGGCACGCATGCGACTTGTAGGGCGGCGGGAGGCCCATCGCTCCCGTCATAAACAAAGGCCAGCCGCCGCCCTACAAGCAACCTTCGCGGCGCGAGGACCACTGTCACAAAAAGGTTTCCGGCAAAGCCTTGATCTTTACCCGCGGTCGAGCTAGACGTGTCCCGCCAGCAAGGCACGTTCTAGTCAAAGGAGAAAACGCATGGAATCACCACACTCGCAGGACACAAACGGCGGCGAGGAGCGCACCTCACCAAAAGGCGCGACATTTGACCGTGACAGCCTGCTCGACCTGGTGCGCTCGATCGTCGGGCACTCCGCGGTGAGAGGCGCCACCGTCGAGATGGTCCGAGAGGGGCTCAGCCAGCCGGCCGAAGCGCGCATGTCCGAGGGTATTCGCGCCGGTGCAACCGAAGCGGTCACCCGCCTTTCGGATGGGCTGCGCGGCGGCGTGAAGGATGCCCTCGACGCACTCGATGACGACGACTGGACGCTGATCGCCCGCGAGATGCTGGAAAGCGCGCAAGAGGAAGCAGAGGCGGCAGCGGTGGCGTAGCAGCCGAGCGTCTCGCAGGGCGACGGGAGCACCCCCACGGTTCCGTGACCCCACACACGGTTCCATCCCGTCGCCCTGCGAGACGACCCGGCTCCCCGTTTGGGAGGTACAGAAATGGACAGCTTTTTCACTGTGAGAATCACGAGCAGCGACGAGTTCGACGTGCCATCGCTCACCGCGCCGGATGTGAAAGACGCGCTGGAAGCTCGGGCGGTCGAAGAGGACGTTCCGGTCGAAAGCGTCACGGTGCAGGCATGGGTGCGGGTGCAAGCGTGAGCTACGACGAGGTGGGACGCACACGAGCGCTTCTGCTGACGCGGATCGCCCTCTACGGCTACACGATGACTCAGGTGATCCCGACGAGGGAGTGGAGCGGTCCGAGCTACACCTACACGATCGGCCTCCCCCAGCACATCGGTCACCCCGAGCTAGCCGTTTGCGGCCTCAGCCCGAAGGCGAGTATCCGCGTGATCACCTCGGTCGTCGGGCTGCTGGAGGAGACGCCCGAGGCCGAAGGGCGCGTGGTCGGAGCGTTCGCAAACGACGTGCCGTGTTGGATCGCGCCCATTCCCGACCGGATGGTCGACTCCTACCTCGGCCTCGCCGAGTGGTGGCGACGCGACCACCACGACGGCGGGACGGCCGCAGTGAAGCAGATCATCGTTTGCGATCCCACCTGCCGCTTCCCGTGGGAGCAGGGCTGCCAACCCGGATACGGGCGCGGGCAGTCCCTGCTGCTCCCGCAGATCACGGTACGCGAGCCGCGCACCACCGTCACCGACCAGCAGGGCGGCGCCAGTGCGACCGGCTGACCCCCCCACAACGCGCCCACTCGGGCGCTGTAGCGCCACGTCGCGGCCACACGCCGGCTGGCGCGCAACCCCAGCGCTCGCCGGCATCCCGCCCACCGACAGCCCACAGCTATGCGCTACCGCGTCCTCGTACCGGCTGAGCCCAACGACGCGATCGACGGCGAGCTACAGCCCCGGGACGCCATGATCTACGTCAACTGCGATGGGTCCTACCGCAATGGCTGGGCAGGGATCGCATACCAAAGCGATCAGCTCGAAAGCCAAAGCCGGCTCGTGGAATGCAAGAACAACGGCGAGGCAGAGCTGCGAGCGCTTCTGCTGGCGATGAGCGCAGCCGAGCAGGCACACCTTCCCCACGTCATCTTCAGAACCGATTGCGAGTCTGCGGCGCGACCGCACCGCGGCGAAAGCGAGCACCTGCGCCCATTGCGCGAGGCGGCGTGCCGCCATCTGGCCAGACACCAGCAAGGGTGGTCGATCGCCCAAATCTCCCGCACCGAAAACGTGCTCGCCCACGCGCTCGCGCGGAAAGCACGTCGAACCCGCGACGACGTATCGGTATGCGTTGACAGCCAGCTTGCCGAGGCCCTTATCCAGCGCGCCGGAATCCCCGAGACGCCGAATGGCCGTTGGCGAGTAGCGCCCGACAGGCACGAGACGAGCATCGGCGGGGCGCTGAGCGCCGCACTCCTGAAGCTCGCCACCGGAGGCGCGCATGCCGCGAGCTGACCCCAGCCGCGATCCGTGGGCCATGTACTACGTCGTGCGCAAACGACCGCCGTCTCAGCTTCGCTCAGGCGATGGCCACCACGTCAAGAGCAGCCGAACCTCGTCAAAGACCTTAAGCGCGTGCCCTGACCGCAAATAGCAAATAGTGTTCATTTGCAGGGCTTTCGAGTGGCGAGAGGCGGACTTGAACCGCCGACACCTCGATTTTCAGTCGAGTGCTCTACCAACTGAGCTATCTCGCCGGGACCACGATCCTAGCGCCTCAGTAGGGCTTGAGCCACTGCGACGGGCTGTGCCCCTGCGCCACCGACACGGGGTCTCGCGGTGGTCGTCGCCGCGGACGCGGTCGCGTGTTCACGGGTTGGACGTCAGGTCGTTTAGAGTGGCGCCCGGCGTGAGTGACGAGGAACTTGACGAGCTCATACTCGGTCGACTGATGAACCGGCGGGAAGCCGCCCACGCGAACCTCAGCGCCACGGCGACTCAGAGTCCAGCCGACCTGGCGACCTCGTTCAACGAGCCCGAGAGCCGAGTAGAGGCGCGTATTCTCGTGCTCGCGAGCGAAGGCAGGATCAAAGAGTCTGAGGCGGCGCCAGGCCGCTGGATGATCGCCTGAACGCCGGGCCCGGTTCCGCCCGTGACCCGGCCCGCCGCAGCTCGCGGGCCGCGAAGTTCGTGTTCCGCTGGGATCGCGGTTCACATTCACTTGTATGGACCCCACCGGCTCCGAGCACGACGCGCCCGACGCGCCGTCCCAGCTCACCGTCACCTTCGATGACGTGCAGCGCCCGTACCGACGCCGCCTCCTCCTGGGCGCCGCTGCGGTCGCGCTGACCCTCGTCGTGTCCGGCGCGGCTTGGCGTCTGATCACTCTCCCTGGTTCTCCTGCGACCCGCCAGGCGCACCATTCCGCTCGCCACGGCCGACGTCACGCGCGCCGGGCTCGGCGGGTCGCGCCGGCACGCCGAGCGTCTGCACAGCCTGCCGCCCGCCCGCGACGCCTCACGCAAGCCCGCTCTCCCAACAGACGCCGCGCAGTTTCCACGAGCGAGATCCCGCCCAATCCGGGTCCTTCGCGTCTCAAAATTTACCCGTCGGTCGGACCGGGGCGTCCACTTTCCCGACCCGCTGTCGGTCAAAGTCCACGAAAGGGACAGTTCGAATATCTAGGCAAGTAAGCCGCGGGTTACACGGAAGGCCCAGCCACCGTGGCCCAACGGCACGCGAGGCCCTTCTGACGATGGTGTGGGGGTTAACTAAACACCCCATCGTTGGAGGTGCGCGCCGCTGCGCTCACGGGACGTAGGCCGCCGTGGACAGTGGAGGCAAATGATGAGTCCCAATATGTCAGCCCCGTTCTTGGACTTTGTGGCCCGTCGACTACAGGCCGTAGCGGAGCCCAATCGCATACGCATCCTGAAGATGCTCGAGGGCGGGGAAGCGACCGTTCAAGACCTCACGGACGAGCTCGCGACGACCCATCAGAACGTGTCGCGGCATCTCGCTGTGCTCTACCAATCGGGCATGGTGAGCCGCCGCAAGGACGGCAGAACCGTGTGGTACACGCTCGCTGACTTCAGTGCCCTGCGCTTGGTCGAGCAGGCGGCACAGAGCGCCAGCGGCTATGTCGAGGAGCTGGCGACGATCGCCGGCCTCGACGTTTAGCTCACCTGATTGCCCCCAACACGCGCGCGGCCCCAGCTCGCCGCCGATATAGCCGTGTTCCTCCCCGCGCAGCGGGGCCGATTACCGCTGCCCGCATTCACGGTGGCAATCCGCAAATAAGTGATTACGTATTTACGTGAATACGTAAATGGTTATTTGTAGTAAATAGCACAGCCGCTCCGTACCTTCGGCCCTATGACTAACCCTCGTAGGACCCACAAAGGTGAGAGCCAGGACCGCTTCACCCGGCCACAGACGGACGGAGTGAAGCGACTGGCGCGTATCGCGGCTCGTGCGTTGTTGTGGGGATGCGTGCTGCTGCTGCTAATTCGCGGCGCGCTCTCGATGCTCAACACGGAATACCGCGTGCCCACCACCACAAGCGGTGTGACGGTTACTGCGACGCAGCCCGCCAGCACCGGATCAACGAGTGCGCAAAGGCGGTGATTGCAGTGTTTTCACAGAAACGACGTCTCGGGCTTCTGGCCCTTCTGTTGGCGATCTGTGCGTTGATGATGTTCCCGGTCGCGGCATTCGCGTCCGGCAACAACGTCGGGCAGAACGTCGCGAACCTGCTGAAAGGGTACGCGACGGAGCTGTACGGCGGGATCGTGGGCGTCGTAAGCCTGATGTTTCTCGTCAATCGCCGCTACACGGAGCTGGCGGTTTTCCTGTTCGCGGCGATCGTGGTCGCGTGGATGGTGTTCGCCTCGGCGGACATTGCCACCGCTGCGGAAGCCATCGGCAAACAGATCTTCGGTTAAGCGGAGCTGCTTTCAGATGAGTGACTCCACGCATCCGATCCGCTCCTACCAGCGGATATTCAAGCCGGACCGCAGGGTCTACGCGATCGACGGACGGCGGCTGCCTGTGCCGGGCGGCGTGCCGCTTGAGTGGCTCGGCTGGGCGTTCTGCTCGCTGGTCGTGGTGCTGGTCGTAAGCCAGCGCTCGATCTTCTTCGCGGTCGTCACCGCGACGGTCGTGGGGCTGCTCGGCGCCAGCTCACACGGCTGGCCCGGCGCGGTCCTCGGCGCGCTCGCTGGGTTCGCCGGCACGTTGCTGGCGGGCGTCGTGCTCGACTGGCTCGATTGGCCGCTTCGGCTGCTGATCGCGCCGGGCATGATCGCGACGCTCGCCGGGCAGGCAGCACCCGACGGACGCCCAGCGCACCGCTATCTCACCTCCTGGGCGGCGCTTCGGATGCGCTCGGCTCGCCGCTCGCTCGACTCCGCGATCGGCGCCGAGGACGAAGCCCACGATTGGGCACCGAAGGTGTGGGTCGCGCCGGACGAGCACTCCCCGGTGCTTCACCACGGCAAGGTGCGCGGCCCCGCTCGGCTCGTGTTCGCACGCCCGGTGGTCGCGATCCCCGGCCGGCGGCGACTGATCGTCCGCCGCGCTGACGGCCATCGCCTGCGCACGGGCGAGCGGCTTGCAGAAGTCATCGAGCTGGACGAGGGCCAGGTCGTGGAGGTCCGGCCATGACGACCTTCTCCCTGCGCTACGCGCACGGCAACGTGCTGCTCGGGCGAAGCGGTGACAGCGCCGCGCTCTACCGGCTGGCGATGACCTCCTACCCGTACCTGCCGACGGGCGGCAAGTGGGGGCTCCAGCGGCGCCTTCAACGGTTGGCGCACACCGTCGGCGCAGACTTCAGCTTGTGGCGGGTCAGCCGCGCGTATCCGGCTGATGAGTACGTCGAGCACACCTCCGGTCTGCTCGACAGCCGCCACCAAGACCCCGCCGCGTGGCAAGCGTTCTTGGAGGGCCACCAGGCGAGGCTGCGCGACCTTGGCTCGCACATCCCCGAGTGCTACCTCGCGGTATCCCTCGCCGGCAAGAGCCCGACGGGCGTCGGCTCCGGCCTTGTGCGGAGCGTCGACAAGGTGCGTCGCCGCGTCGAGGAGGCAGCCGGGATCGGGTCGGCCTCGCCGATCACCGGCGGCGAGCTCTCAGAACTCCAGACGCGCGAGCAGCGCACGTTCGAGCGGCTGAACGGCGTCATCGCCTCGCGGCGTGCGAGGACCGTAGAGCTTCAGTGGCTGCTGCGCCGCTCGGTTTGCCGCGGCATCGGCGAGCCCGTCCTTGACCGGCACTGGTCCCCGGATGCGCTGATCGTCTCCGCGCCCGGCGGCGGCGTCTCCTTCGAGCCGCTCTCAAGCGACCTTCGCCAGTGCGCGCAGGCCGCGATCACCGAGCGCGAGCAGTCGCTGATCGTGGACAGCGAGCGAGGCCGCTCCTACCAGGCGCTGCTGTGTGTCGGAGCGCTCGCCGAAGCGCCCGAGTTCCCAGGCTGGACAGCGGAGGTGCTGTTCGCGCCCTTGGAGTCGCTGCCGTGGCCGGTCGACGCGGTCGCGCATTGCCGCTGGCTTGGCAACAGGCAAGCGCTCACCCAGGTCCGCAAGCGGATCGCCGACGTAGAGCACGCCTTCTACGAGCAAGTCCACGGCGCCGCGCACGGCCCGAGCGTCCTTGCCGGCGTCGACCGTGTCCTCGCCCGCGAATACGAGGCGCAACTGCAGGCCGGCGGGCACCCGCCGATGCTCTACGGGCAGATCGGCCTCGCGGTCGGCGCCCCGACCGAGGAGGAGCTAGAGCGCAGGGTCGCGGCGCTGCGGGAGCAGTACGGCGACCTCGCGCTGCACAGGCCCGTCGGCCTTCAGTACCAGCTCTGGCTTGAGCACCTCCCACGAGCGGACGGGTGGGTGTGATGCGCGACTACACCCAGCAGCTCACGGTCGAGCAGTTCGGGGCGATGGTCCCGACCGCGAGCCGCATCGTCGGCTCCCAGCGAGGCCCATATCTCGGGTACACGCCCGTCGGCGCACCGCTTCCCGTCCGCTTCGACCCGACACAGGCACCAAGGGAAGATCGCGCCTCAGCGGTCCTTCTGATCGGCACCCTCGGGTCGGGCAAGACGGTCGCCTCGCAGGCGATCGAGTACGCCGCCGAGCGCCGGGGATCGCTCGTGGTGGACTTCGACCCGAAGCCCGACCACGGTTGGGAGAACCTGCCCGAGCTCACCGACCGGCTGCAGGTGCTCGAGCTGTCCGGCGCCGAGGCCCAACAAGGGCGACTCGATCCGCTGCGCATCGGGCTTGAGGACATCAGCGAGGAGCTGGCCTGCAGCTACCTGCTGGAGCTTTTGCCGGGCAGCCCCGCGCAATGGGAGAACGCCGTATCGCTCGCGGTGAAGGACACCGTCCGCGAGGGATCACGCAGCCTTCTGCGCGTAGTCGAGCAGCTCCTGGCCTCCGATCGTGCCGGCGCGAGGGAGGCCGGCGAGGCGCTTGAGGTAATCCGCGACTTCGGCCTCGCGAGGCTCGGGTTCGGTGGCGGCGCCGGCAGCGACGTGCAGGCCGCGATGCCGGTCACGACGATCCGCATGCCCGGCCTCTCGCTGCCGGAACCGACGGCAGCTCGCGAGAGTTACACGCGCGCGGAGCGGATCTCGGTCGCGACGTTGAGCTTGGTCGCGGCCTACGCGCTGCAGCTCATCTCCAAGGACCGCTCGCGTCACAAGATCGTCGGCCTTGACGAGATTTGGTTCCTGCTCGCCTCGCCGCAGGGCCGGCAGATCATTCACCGCCTCGTCCGGCTCGGCCGCGCATACAACGCGACGCTGCTGCTCGGCACTCACAGGATCGCCGACCTCGGGGACCTCGCCGACCTGATCGGCGTCGTGTTCGTCTTCGGGCAGGACTCAGATGCCGGCGCCTCGGCGGCTCTGCGGTTCATCGGCCTTGACCCGACGCCTGAGCTGATCGGCAAGGTCCGCGAATTCCGCGCCGGGCATTGCCTGATGCGCGACCTGCACGGTCGCGTAGGGGAGGTGCAGATCGACCTCGTCTACCCGCACCTCCTCCAAGCGCTCGGAACCACACCCCAGCAGCCCGGAAGGAGCGCAGCATGAAGACCCTGATCCTCCGGCCGGCGAGGTGGGCTGGCCGTCATCGCCGCAGCCTGATCGTCCTCTTCTTCGTGACGTTCTTGACGTTGCTCGGCGCGCACCCCTCAGCGCACGCCGCTGACGTGTTCAGCAACATCGACCCGGCGCCGCAGCTCCCGCCCGGCGGGTGGGTCGGCCGCTACCCCGTCGGGAACTACGAGCTAGACCAGTACTTCCCGGCGATCAGCGTCGGCTTCACCAGCGGCGTCGATGCCTCCGGGGTCGCGCCGATGATCGCGTACTTCGGCGCGGAGGTGCTGTGGGAAATCACCTCATTCCTCGCAAACGGGGTGATTCTCCTTTTCGCGCTCGCGTTCAACCTCGACTTGGTCAACGGGTCAACGCCGGGATCGGGCGCGCTCGCGCCGGTCTCCCAGGCGATCCACAACCTGTACGAGAGCACCTTCGGGACGCCCTGGCTGATAGCGGCAATCACCCTCGTCGGCTGCTGGGCGATGTGGAAGGCGCTCATCCAGCGCCGCTACGCCGAGACTGCGGGGGCGCTCGCCGTCTCGGCGCTGTTCTTCGTCCTCGCGATCGGGATAGTCACACAGCCCGAAAAGACGATCGCCCCGGCGAGCAAACTGTCCAATCAGCTCTCCACGGCGCTGCTGTCACTCGGCAGCGAAGGAAGCGTCGGCAACGAATCGCAGGCGAAGACAGCCGCCAGCGACCAGCTCTTCGAACTGCTCGTCCTGAACCCCTGGACGGTTCTCGAGTTCGGCGGGATCGAGCACTGCGCGACCGTCAGCCACGGCAAGCCGCAATCGGTCGCAGTCAGACCGCTCAGCTCAAACCCGGCGACCGACACGCAGCTCGCCGCCCAGCTCGAACACGGCACCGAAGTCAAAGCCAACGGCAAGACGTGCATCAACGACCGCAACAAGTACGCCACCCATTTCCTCCAGTTCCCTCCGGGGTCACACCGCCGCGGCGCCGAGCACGAAGCGCTCGAACACGGCGATAACGAAGACCTCCCAGCGTCCGACCCCGGCAAGAGCGACGGCACCTACCCGCTAGGCCCGGCCGACGAGCCCGCCGCGGAAGCGATGGGCAAGGGCGGCCAGTACCAGCGGCTGCTGCTCGCCATCGTGATCCTGCTCGGCGAGATCGGCGCCTATCTGCTGCTCGGCGCGCTCGCGGTCGGGGTCATCCTCGCGCAGATCCTGCTGCTGACGCTGCTCGCGTTCGCGCCTGTAGCGCTCCTGATCGGCATCTTCCCCGGCCGCGGGCACGAGTTCTTCCGCGCATGGGTATCGAAGCTCGCCGGCTACCTCGCCCGGAAGGTCATCTACAGCCTGATCCTCGCCATCGTCCTCGCGGTCTGCTCCGCGCTGGACGACGCGACCTCGAACCTCGGGTGGCTGCTCGCCTTCGCCTTGCAGGCCGCGTTCCTCTGGACCGTCTTCCTGCAACGCAACCGACTGACGAGCGACCTGCTCGCCGGGACGGTCGGGCCACGCGCCGCGAACGACGGCACCAACCGCCTCGCGAACCTCTACTACGCAACGCGCCTCGCGCGGCTGATGCCCACGCCGAACCTGCCTCGGCTCCCGCGCCTGCCGCGGAAACTCCCGACGCTCACGCCCAACGGCTCCCCCGGCGGCGGGACGCCCGGCGGCGGGACGCCCGGCGGAGGGACGCCCGGCGGAGAAGAAGCTCCACCGTCGAGCGAAGGCCCGAGCGGCGGGACGCCGCCACCGCCGACGGGCGCACCCTCCGGTGGCGGCCCGAGCGGCGACGAGCAGTTCGGAGACGACGAGCCACCGACGACGGCGCCGAACGAAACGCCGACGCACGGGCCAGGTGCCCCGAGTCCCCGCCCGAGCTACGACCACGAGGACACGCACGGGCAGGAGGATTCGGCCTCGCCTCACCCTCGCGGTTCGGCAGATCGGGCGCCCGCGAGCGACGCTCCGCCATCGCCGTCGACCCCGACGCGTGCGCAGCCTCCCGAGGACGAGCTGCCCCAAGGCGACACGGGCATCCCTAGATCCCCGACGGCGAACACGACGACCGCCAGCGCCCGCCCGCAAGGCGCACGCCCCGAAGCGAGGAGCGACGCGCCGACGACGCCAGTGGCAGAGGCGGGCGCGAGAACCTCCCCGACCCGCCCCGCACCGCCGCCAGTGGCGCCGTCAGCGCAGCAGGTGCCCGTCGCAATCGAGCCTCCGCCGCCGGTTGCATCGGCGAGCACCACGGCGCCGGGCATCCCGCCGCGGCGATCGGGCGGCGATGACTTCGGCGATGGGCCTCCGTCGCAGCCGACCCCTGAGCCCGCCGCCGCGGCGCGTCCACCTCGCGATGAGCCGCCGTCGGCATCTACCGCCCCCGCGATCGGTGCCGAGGAGCCCGTCTCGCTCTTGCTCAGAGCGCGATACGGCACCGGCGCGGCTGACCCCGCAAACCAGGAGGACGAACACCCATGAGCTGGCGCATCGAAACCGCAAACCCGTTCGCCCTTCTGAGCGAGCTTCCCGACGATTGGGCGCAGACGTGCTTTCTGCGCCCGCCGAGGGACCTTCCCATGCCGTGCCTGATCGCGATTCTCGACAGGGTTCGCCGTGTCCTTCGCGACGACGGAACGCTCTGGCTCTCATTGCCGGGACGTGGCAGCCAGCCGCAGGCGCTCCAGCTGGTCGAGGACGCCGGATGGCTTCGCCAGGGCCGCGCGCTGCACCGCAGCCGTCTCTCGCTGATCGTCGGGCACTCGACGGTCGCGCTGTTCACCAAGCAGCAGGAGTTCCATTTCAACGCACGGCTTGCGCTGCGCGCCCCGGCAGTGAGGCAAGGCGCGGGAGCCTGCTCTTCGCAGCAGCGCAGCCGCGCGATCTCTGCCCGGCGACTTCAGCGACGCGCGTGGTGCGTGCCCGCCGCTGGCGAGGCCCAATCGCCGCAGGAGGTCATCGATTGGTGTGTTCGCGCGAGCACCTCGTCTCGCGCGTGTGGGTTCTGCGGCACGCCTTGGCGACGGCTGCCCGGCGGACCCGATCAGCCAGCTCGGTGGCGGCCCGCTTGCTCGCACACCAACGACCGTGGGCGCTGCCTCGTCCTCGATCCCTTCTGCCGCTCCTTCGCGGACGTCGGGCTCGCCTCGGTCCGCGCGGGCCGCAGCTACCTCGGCTCGACGCACGACTGTGACACCGCCATGCGCGCGCGAGCGCGCCTTGAGGTGATCGAGAAGGAGGCACGACGATGAGCGCCGCCGCAGCGTGGATTCGCCGGCAGCTCGACAGGCCGATCGGCGAGAGCGAGCGGCGCGCAGCGTTCACAGCGATCTCCGTCGTGCTGATCGCGGCAGCCCTCCTGCTCGCGATGACCAGCACCGGCGTGCCCGCCAGCCAACAGCCCCGCGCACCACACCCGCCGACGAACACGGTCGGTCCGGTGAAGGGCGGAGCACCTCCTGCCGAGGCGCTCCGTACCGCACGAACGTTCCTCGACGGCTACCTCGCGTTCGCCTACGGGCACGGGCCGGCGAGCGCCGTGAAGGACGCGGCCAGCGGCCTCGCCGCCGCACTTCGGAAGCGAGCGCGCCTGGTGCCGCCAGCGCTCCGCAGGCTTCACCCGAGGCTGGTCGCTGTACGCGCCGTCAGCTCGACGGGCGCAGCGATCGTCGTCACCGGGGTTGTCAAGGACAGCGAAGTTGTCGCGTACCCGATCAGGGTCGTGCTCGCCGAGCACGGCGGCCGGTATCTCGTCACCGGATTGGCGGGTGCGTGATGCGACGCGCTGCGTTGATGTGGCTCATTGGCGGATTCTCCACGGCGGCGATTGTGCTGCTGCTGGCGTTCGCGGTCGCGGTTGCTGTGCTCGGCGCGAGCCTCAACGGCTGCTCGCCAGAGGCAGCACCGGCACCCTCGGTTGAAGGGCCAACGCCGTCGGCCTACGCGCTGCAAAGCATCCCGCCCGAACGCCTCTCGCTATACGAGCGAGCCGGGGAGCGGTTCGACATCGACTGGAGCTTCTTGGCTTCGATCGGGGCGCAGGAGTGCGGCAACGGCGAGTGCGCCGGCACCAACGAAGCCGGTTGCGCGGGACCGATGCAGATCGCCTACGTGCGCGGCAGCGCATGCAGCCCAGGCTCCGGGCCGACGCTGTGGGAAACCTACGCCGTCAACGCCGACCCCGGCCATCCGCTGTCGATCAACAACCCAGCGGACGCGATCTTCACGGCCGCGAGGATCTTGCGCGAAGACAAGGGCGCCCCACCGACGGGTGGCACCTTCGCCGAATATCACGAAGCCGCCTGCCGCTACTACGGCGCGTGCGGCGACTCGACCGTGGCGTATGCGGAAGAGGTCATGGCCCGAGCCGTCCAGTACGGCTTCACCGGGTCGGGTGCGCCGACGGCGACGAGCCCGCCGCTCGCCGAACCAGTCAGCGGCGGCTGCGAAGCCAGCTCGGGGCCTCCGACGCCGGCCAGCAGCTCAAGGATCGTCCGGGTCGCCGAAAGCCAGCTCGGGCAAGGCGAGCACCCGCCTGAGAGTAACTGCACGATTTTCGGGCCGTGCGAGGAGTGGTGCTCGCTCTTCGCGAGCTGGGTCTGGAAGCGCGCGGGCGTCCCGCTGCCCGGCTCAACAGCGAACTACGGCTACTCCGGTTCGCTCTACACGTGGGCGAAGGAACACGGCGGCAGAGTTCTCCCGCCGACCGCTAGACCATCGCCCGGCGACCTCGTGTTCTTCGGCGGTGGCCCAACGGAAAGCGTGCATGTCGCGATCGTGCAGAGCGTCTACAAGGACGGGCGAATCACGACGATCGACGGCAACGACGATCACAACGAAGTCGGCATTGCCGGCCCGTTCCTCCCGAGCGAAGCGGTCGTCCAGGGCCAGCACATCTACGGCTTCGCGCAGCCACCGAGCACCGAAGGGCACGGGTGACGGCGCGATGCCACAACGCAAAAACAACCAGGCCGAGAGATCGGCTGACAGGAAGGTGAGCGGCATGTCCACACCGTCAAGCAAGGCGGCGAGCCGCCGCGCACGCTGCGCTACTCCAAAGCGCACTCAACCTACCCCCCCCCCCCCCCCCCGAGCGGGGTCGAGCGCGAGGCGATAATGCCGACGCTCGCAAACCGACTCGTCGCGCAGCGACTCGTGACCGGCGCCAGCCGGGGAAGATCATCGACCTGTTCGCTGGTGCCGGCGGCTGGGCGGAGGGCCTTCGGATGCTCGGCCTGAACGCGCTCGGTATCGAGCTGGACGAGTGGGCGTGCGCGACCTCCGCCGCCGCCGGTCACGAGGTTCTCCAAGCGGACCTCGCTGCGCTCGACCCTTGCCAGTTCTCTCCTGTTTGGGGGATGGTCGGCTCGCCGCCGTGCCAGGCATACAGCTCTGCCGGGAAGGGCCTCGGCCGCGAGGACAAGCCGCTCGTCATCGCGTGCGCGCATGAGCTGGCCGCCGGGCACGACAGCCGCGCCGAGCGCCTCGCCGGGTGCGCCGATCCGAGGTCGCTGCTCACGGTCGAGCCGCTGCGGTATGCGCTCGCGTTGAAGCCGAGGTGGATCGCGCTCGAGCAAGTCCCTGCCGTTCTTGAGCTATGGACGATCTTCGCCGGGCTGCTCTCCGTTCACGGCTACCACACCGCCGCCGGGGTGCTCTCTGCCGAGCGGTACTGCGTCCCGCAGACCCGCAAACGGGCGTTCCTGATCGCGTCGCTCGACGGGCCGGTCGAGCTGCCCGAGGCGACGCACCGCTCCTACCAGCCGAGGCGCAAAGAGACGCCGCAGGAGGAGCTTGGCCTGCTGCCGTGGGTGAGCATGGCCCAAGCGCTCGGCTGGAGCACAGCCGATCAGGTCGGGTTCCCGAGGCGCAACGACACGCCGAGCAACCAGCCCGCGAAGGGCGACACGGGCACCTACCGAAAGCGCGACCGAAGGCCAGGCTGTAACCCGGCGCCGACTCTGACGGCGAGAACACGCTCGTGGACTCGCCAGCCGTGTGTTGAGATTCGTCGCAGCGGCAGCAGGATCAACGAGGGGTTCGATCCGACCGAGGCTCCGGCGCAGGCGGTCACGAGCAGAGTCGACCGCTGGCAGGCACACGACGTCGAGCCGTGGACTGAGCAGCGGCCAGCGCCGACGCTCGTCACGACGAGGCGCTCGCGGGATGGGGCGCTCGTCGGCCGGCAGCTTCCTCCCGGTGAGGGTGTCGAGCGAGGCGGCTGGGCTTGGCGGAATGGCACGCACGCGCACGCCTCGGTTCGCGGTAGCGGGCAGCCGGCGCCGACCGTTCACTTCGGCCATGCGGCGAACAAGGTCGAGTGGGTGCCGTGCGCGTATGAGCCTCGCCAGCGCGGCGCGCAGCCAAGGCCCGTCGAGCAGCCAGCGCCGACGATGCTCGCCGCGGGGCTCGCGAAGGGCACCCCGGTATGGGCCGGGAAGCGCCCGGCGACGACCGTTGCTTGCGACAGGCGCGTTCATCCTCCAGGGCACAAGCAGAACGCGAGCGACCCTCCAGGCCGCTACCAGCAGCGCCGTGGCGTCAACGCGGTCAGAGTCACGGTCGAGCAAGCTGCGGTCCTTCAAGGGTTCCCCGTCGACTATCCGTGGCAGGGCGCTCGCACCCGGCAGTTCACGCAGGTCGGCAACGCGGTCCCGCCGCCGCTCGCGCACCGTGTTGCCGAGCAGGCGATCCGGCCCAGCGCACCTCGACGTGCCAGCAAGGGGAGGCGGCCGTGAGCTTCGAGGTCGTCACCGTCGGTGAGGTCGAGCGTGAGGACCCGGACGAGCTGATCGCCCGCGCGCGGGGCGAGCACCAGCCGGTCGCGGTGTGGTGCCTCTTCAGCGGCGGGAACGACTCGACCGTTCTCGCGCACCGATGCCGCGAGCATTACGACGGCCTCGCGTTCGTTGACACCGGGACCGCTGTTCCCGGCGTCGCGGAGTTCGTCCGCGAGTACGCCGACTGGATCGGCAAGCCCCTGCGGGTCCTCCGCGCTGGCGACGCCTACCGGATCATGGTGCTCGGCGACGGGGTGTGGTGGGCTCGGTACGACGCCGCCCGCGCAGTCGAGCCTTGCCTTTCGATCGAGGCGTTCGTCGCGAGGGACACGCGGAGGTGTGGGCGGGCGTCGGGCGGCGAGCTCGGCCAGATACCGCACGGCTTTCCTGGGCCGGGCGCGCATGGCCGCTCGTATAACAGGCTGAAGGAACGCCAGATAATGACCCTGCTCAGGGAGAGCAAGGTCGGGCATTCGCGCAGCGCGAGGGTGCTGTTCCTGTCGGGCATCCGTCGCGCGGAGTCACGCCGCCGCTCCAAGCGCGAGGCGATCAACCGCCTGCCAGGCAAGGCGGCGGTGTTCGCGGCGCCGCTGATCGACTGGACCGGCGAGGAGATGCGCTCCTATCGCCGCGGGCACGATCTTCCCGAGTCGCCGGCCGCCGCTTTGCTGCACCGAAGCGGGGAGTGCAACTGCGGTGCGTTCGCGAAAGCCGGCGAGGAGCGCGCGATGCTCAAGGCTCTCTACCCGGAGTTTTTCGCGGGCATCGAACGTCTGGAGCGTGAGGCGCAGGCGGCAGGTGTCCGCTGGTGTCGCTGGGGTGGCTACGACGTCCACGGCAACCGGGCGGGCGAGGTCACGCGCCGCCGGCCGGGGATGCTTTGCGAATCGTGCGAGGCGCGACAGCGCCTCTCTACGCCACCTTCGCGCAGGCGTTGTCGGGCCAGTAGAGCGGGGCGGCGGCCGTGACTGGCGAGTTCCGTTTGAGGGTCCGTTTGAGGGTCCGTTTGAGGTGCCGTTTGAGGCTCCGTTGCCGCTCGCGGGCGTTGCCTGCTTTCCCCTGCACGCGCTCGGCTTTTCGCGGCTTCGCGCGCGGCGACTTCTCTGTGTCCGCTAGTGAATCCTCGCCCTGTCACCCGCTGACTAGAGATCCCCTGCGGCTGGCGCTCCGCTCGCGCTCCGATAGGTCGCCGGTCGTGCCGTGGGCTAACTCGCGTGCCAATGGCCGTTGTGTGACTCCGCCGGTAGGTGGTCAGGTGACGTGCAGGTGCCGGTGCTGGCTGCCGCTCGCGTATCGTGTCGTCGCTGGTCGTCGTTGCCTGGTGGCGCCTTCGCCGCTGGCTGTGCCCGCTCGTTCGCCGTTGGTGCTGCCGGCGCCCGCTGGTCGGAGTTGCGCCGTCCCGCCGTCGCTGTCGCGTCGGCTGGCCGGCAGATTTGGTAACGGCCGGCGCGCGGCGCGCGGGCGGGGCGGTGGTCGGCGATGAGTGGCCGCCAGTCCCAGGACCCCCGGCCGCTCGCGGCGGTCGTCGCTGTGCTCGTCGCGTTCTCGGTGCTCGACGCCGCGCGCTCGCCTGTCGGGCTGCTGGGGCGAGCGCAGGCGCTCGCGCCGCTGGTCCTGATCCCGTCGGTAATCGTCGTGGCGTTCGCGTTGGTATGCCGGATGGTGGCGACCAGAAGGGCGCTCGCTTCGAGGACTCGGCTGGTGGTGCTCGCGCCGGACTCGTTCGATCCGAGCCTCGATGCGGTCCTTCGCTGCGCGGCCCAGCTCTCGCGCGTGC
This sequence comes from uncultured Solirubrobacteraceae bacterium, assembly GCA_963759265.1. GTDB lineage: Bacteria > Actinomycetota > Thermoleophilia > Solirubrobacterales > Solirubrobacteraceae > Palsa-744. Next base: position 836,373 of record CAVWYR010000001.1, on the reverse strand, counting down.
GGAGGCTCGTCGGCGGCTGGCTTGACCCTCGCGCGAGGGCGGTCCGGGTGCTGTTGGACTGCGATCCCGAGGGGAAGATGCGTTACTCGCTGAGCGTCCCGTCGCGGGCGCTGCCGGCGGTGCGCTCTGCGCTTGGCGTGTTCGATCGAGTGCAGGTCCAGGTCATCGAGGCGAACCCGGAGCCCGCCGTCGAGGGCGATGATCGCGTGCAGGTGGTGCGTGCTGAGCTGCGCCTCGCGAGGCCGAGCAGCGAACCGCTCGCGCATCTTCCGTTGACCCCCGATCCGTTGCAGGGCTTCGCGCGGGTGCTTGCGCGTCTTGATCCTGCGCACCGGGAGCGCGCGGAGGTCGCGATCGACCTGCTCCCGACGACCGCGGCGACGCGCCGCCGGCTGCGGCGTCGGCTATTGAAGGAGGCTCTTCGCCGTGGCGATGACTCATCGCGGCAGCCCGGCGGCGATGGCGTGTTCGACTTCGATGGCGGTGGTGGTGGGCGTGGTCGTCGTCGCCCGGCGGAAATGGTCAAGCAGCGCGCCGAGCGCGAGGAGATCGCGGCGAAGCTGGTGCAGGCCGAGCCAATCTTCCGTCTGCAGGTGTTGATCCGCTGCTGCTCGCCGGAGCGCGGGACGGCCGTCGGTTGTCTTCAAGGGCTGCTGTCGTGTTTCGACGGGTTCGCTGGCGCGAACTCGTTGCGCGTCGTCGGTGTTCGCTTCTTCGGCTTGGCGTTCGCTGGCTCGGACCTTCCTGGCCGCCGCGGCTGGTTTGACCACCGCATGAGGACCGGCCTGTTCCGGCCAGCGCGTCGCGACTACGTGACCGCTCGGGAGATGGCGGGGCTGCTCAAGCCGCCGACGGTGAAGTGCGCCGCACCGGAAGTGCTGCGTCTCGGCCCGGCGGTGTATCCCGCGCCGAGGGTCCTCCCGACGTTCACCGGGCAGGCGGACCTCGTGCCGCTCGGCCGGGTGGAGGGCGAGGACGGGCAGCGCAGGGTCGGGCTGCGCGTCGAGGATTCGTTCTTCACCTACACCGCGGGACGGAGCAGGTGGGGCAAGACCGAGCTGGCGCTGACGCAGTTCCTTCACCTAGTTCGCAGCGGCCACGGCGGCATGTTCCTCGACCCCCACCAGGACGCGGTGCAAAGGGTCAAGAGCTGCCTGACCGAGGAAGGGCTCGCCGAGCGCGTGATCGAGCTGGACCTCGTCGGGCCGAGGAGCCGACAGGGGCAGCCGGGCTGGAACCTGTTTGCTGCGCGGGGCCTTGACCCCGAGGCCGCCGAGCGTCGGGTCGAGGCGATCGTCGACAGCTTCGCCTCAGCGCTTCAGTGGGGCGAGCGCAACAACCGAGCCCTCACGCTGACGGGGCAGGCGACAGCGGCGCTGATCGAACTCGCCGGCGTGCTGCCCGATGGGCTGCAGCCGACGATCTTCCAGATACCGTCGATCTTGGGGAACCCGGAGTGGCTCGCCGCCGCTTTGCCGTTCCTCTCGCCGCCGCGCCGGCAGTTCTTCATGGAGCGCTTCCCGCGCCTGTCCGAAGAGGCGATTACCCCGGTCACGAACCTCATCGATCGGCTGCGCTCATCGACGCAGCTCGCGGCGCTGCTCGGCGCGCAAACCTCGAGCTATGACATTGCGCGCGCGATGAACGAGCGCAGAATCGTGCTCGCCTGCCCCGGCGCCGGAGGCGCGAAGGACAAGCTCGTCGCGAACCTCCTGGTCTACGACCTGCTGCACGGAGCGAAGGGGCGCGCGTCGATGCCGCCCGAGCAGCGGCTGCCTTTCTACGTGTTCCTCGACGAGGTGCAGACCTATGACGGCGCGTCGGGAGGGAACCTCGCGGCGTTGCTTGAGCAGACCGCGAAGTACGGCATTCGTGCGACGATGCTGAACCAGAACCCCGAGCGGCTGACGAGCGACACGCTGAACGCGCTGACGACGAACCGCTCGCATCTGATCACGACGGCTCTGAACGCTCACGCGGCTGCGCTGATCGCGCGTGAGTGGGGAGGCGACCCGCCAGCCCCGGCGATCAGTGGGCTGCCGCGCTGGACATTCATCGCGCAGGTCACGCACCACGGGCAGCTCACGAGACCGTTCATGTTCAGCGGCGAGTCGGTCGAGGAGCAGTTCGCCGACGCCTATAGGCCAGACGCTCTAGGAGACGTCCAGGCAACGATCGACAAGGCGTCGGGGCGCGTGGCGGCGGCGGATACGGTCGCCGCGCTCGACACCCTCGACGAACGGATCAAGGAGTACCTCGAAGGCAAGGCGGGCGGCGGGAAAGCAACGGCCGATGAGCCGTGGACGGCGCCCGCGCCAGGCGCGCAGGCGCCCGGAGTCAGCTTCATGCGGCGGCTACGAGGCGACCACGCGCCGAGGACCCCCAGCGCCGTTGGCCGTAGGCGCCAGGCGTCCTGCCCAGCCTCGCGGCGGGCGCTCGCCGGAGGCAGGCCATGACCGCTCGCCCGCCGCGTCCGCTGCCGCCGATCGCGACGTCGATGCTCGCGGGCATCTACGAACACCGCCTGCTGTCAACGACGCAGCTGCACGCCCTCTATACGCCGCACGCCGGGCAGCGGTGGACGAGAACGGTCCTGGGGCTGCTGGAGCGCCGAGGGTTCGTCGAGCGCATTCGCAGCCCTCGCCGGCTGTCGCTTTGGTTCGTGACCGCCGCGGGCGCGGACGCAGTCGAGGCCGCAGGAGCGGTCGTGCAGTCGCGGCGTAAGGTCGCGACGCGAGGGCAGGCCGAAGGGCCGCTCAAGCAGCACACGATCGCGGTCAATCAGGTCGGCGTCGCGTTCGTGCTGGCAGCCCGCGAGCGCGGTGACGAGTGCGGCCCGGACTCCTGGCGCAACGAGGTCGCGCACCCAATCTCCCCGCCGCGAGGCCGGCGACCATCCGAGCTTGTCATCGCTGACGCTCTGCTGACGTACCTCCAAACGGCCGCCGACGGCGGGCTCGCCCTGCACCAGCGGTTCGTCGAGCTAGACCGCGGGACGCTCTCCGCGGAGCAGCTCGCCGCGAAGGTCACCCGCTACACGAGGCTGCGCCACTTCAAGGCATCCGCCGACGCATCCGCGGAGCCTGCGTGGCGCGGCTACTACCGATCCTGGCCGCACCTGCTCGTCGTGTTCGCCGACCAGCCGCGAGCCCGGATGCGTCAACGGCTGCAGCGCACGCTTGCGCTGTCGGCATCCGACCCAGCGGGAGGCGGCGTCGCGATCCCGGTGTCGTTCGCGGCGCTCGATGACCTCACCAGCTCCGGGCCATTCGCGCCCGTCTTCTTCACCGCACAGCAACCCGAGCAGCCCGTCGACTGGCTCGGCCAACCACAACCCCAGGAGACGAAGAACGATGCCTCGCCCTAGCCAGCGAATCACAACCCGCAAGTGGAGAATCGTCGAAGGCGACTGCTTCGACGGGCTCGCGAAGCTCGACCGGAACACCGTCGATGCCGTGATCACCGACCCTCCTTACGGGATCGGGGTCAACGGGGTCGAGTGGGACCGGCCAGCGCACCTCAACCGCGGTGGCAAGAAGCGCCGCCGGCCGCCGACCGAGAACCCCAACGCGCGCTTCCAGCAGTTCTCGCGTGAATGGAGCGCCGCGTGCCTGCACAGCCTCAAGCCAGGCGGACACATCCTCGCTTTCGCGGCAGCACGCACGGCGCACCGGCTGACCTGCGGCCTCGAAGAAGCCGGCCTTGAAGTCCGCGACGTGCTCATGTGGCTGCAGGGGCAGGGCTACCCCGCGACGCGCCTGCTTCCCGACGGACTCGGCACGGGACTGAAGCCAGCGTGGGAGCCGATCATCCTCGCCCGCAAGCCGGTCGAGGGCAGCCTCGACCAGACGCTCGCGACGCATGGCACCGGGGCGATGAACATCGACGGCTGTCGCATCGCGCTCACGGCCGAGGACTGCCCGACCGAAGGGCGCTCCCACGGTCGCAGGATCACGGCGAGCCAGCGAGGCCGCTGGCCCGCGAACCTCGTCCTCTCGCACGGCGCCGGCTGCACCGATGAGGAGTGCGAAGCCGACTGCCCGATCGGGCTGCTCGGCGAGCGCCACCGCTTCTTCTACTGCGCGAAGGCGCCCCGGCGGGAGCGTGAGGCCGGCTGCGAGAAGCTCCCCCGCCAAGTGGTGCAGACGTTCAAGATCGGCGCACACAACGAGCAAATGTGCGCCGCGAACCCGGTCGCCAACGTCCACCCGACGGTCAAGCCGATCGACCTCATGCGCTGGCTCGTGCGGCTCGTGACACCGGCCGGCGGGCTCGTGCTCGACCCGTTCGCGGGGTCCGGCAGCACTGGCATCGCGGCCGTGCTCGAGGGCGCCCGCTTCCACGGGATCGAGCGCGAAGCCGCTTACGTCCCGATCGCCCGCGCCCGGATCACGCACTGGGCGTCACGGCGCCCTGCCTGCGGCACCGCGAGTCGAGCGAGGTCGAGGGCGCGGGCGTGACGCTCGACAACGAGGACATAGAGCTGATCGCCGCCAGGGTCGTTGCTCTGCTCAGTGAGGCGCGGCCGGACGAGGCGCGCTTCGCGGACGCCGCCACGGTCGCGCGAGAGCTGGGCGTGGACCGCGATTGGGTCTATGCCCACAGCCACGAGCTGGGCGGAGTGCGCCTCGGCGGCGAGCACGGGCGGCTGCGCTTCGACCTCCAAGCGATCCGGCGGCAGCTCGCCGAGCCCGCCCCGAGACAGGCGCCCGAGGCGACGCGGAGGAGCCGCCGCAAACCCCCGCGAAGACGTTGCTCAAACGTTGATTTGTTGCCCTACGTGGAGCTACCATCCACGCAACAATCAAGTAGTGGCCGGGCGGCGTGTCACCGCCCCCGGCCCGACACCGGGAGGTAACCCCGATGTACCCATACGGTAGACCCTGCGCACAGGGGCGTGCCTAATGGCACGCCCCGTCACAGGAAGCCTCAAGGTCGAACAGCAGGTAGACGGGACGCTCCGCTTCCGCCTACGCTTCACCGCCGACGGCAAACGCGAAACGCTCATGTTGCACGAGCAGCGCGACTGCGATTGCGGCTGCGGCGGCGGGTGGAGCGAGCGCACCGGCCGAGTCGAGCTGAGGAACATCCTCGCCCGCATCGAGGCCGGCATTTGGGAGCGGCCAAAGGCGAAGCCGACCGTCGAAAAGCAGTTCGCGCAAATGCCGACGTTCCACGAATACGCCTCCTACTGGCTCAAAGCCAAGCTCGAAGGTCTAATCGGCGAGAAGCCGATCAGCAAGAACACGCACGCCGGCTATTGCACCATCCTGCAGTGCCACCTGCTGCCGTTCTTCGGCCGCTACCGCCTCGACGAAATCGACAAAGAACTATGCGGCGCATTCAAGGCGCACAAGATCAAAGAGGCGCACGAACTCAAGGAGGCGCTCGATGCCGGCGCGGACCTCCGCGACAAGCGCAACCGCAAGCTCGTCCCACTCGGTCCTTCTTCGATACGCGGCCTACTGAGCTGCCTCGGCGCGATACTGGAGGAAGCCGTCGAGGACGAGTTGATCCCCGTCAACCACGCACGGAGCAAGCGGCTGAAGATTCACGTTCCGAAGCCCAAGCGCACCTTCCTAGAGATGGACGAGCTGGCCTTCCTTGAAGACGCAGCCGACGAGCAGGACCCGTCTCTGGAGCGCTTTGCTGTCGCCGCGCGTGAAGCTCGGCCCGGATCGACCGCCGCCGCAGTCGCGCTCGGACTCGCCGACGGCAAGCGCCAGAAACGAATCGCCGCCGAGCTGGGCGTCACGCCCGGCACGATCCATTTCCACGTCCGCAACCTCGGCGGGCTGCGCGTCGGCGTTTACGTCGGGCGCAAGGCGATGCTCTGCACCCTTGGGCGCTCGGGCGTGCGCAACGGCGAGCTATCGGGCATCCGCATCGGCCACCTCCGCCTGCATGACCCCGAAGGCGCACGGTTCAATATCCCCGACTCAAAGACCGAGACCGGCATCCGCGTTGTCGAGGTCAGCCCATACCTAGCGGAAGTGCTCATCATGCACATCGACCGGCTCCGCCGCGCCGGAAACGACACCGGCCCCGAGGCGTTCCTCTTCCAGAACGAACGCGGCCGACGCATGAGCCGTAAGCGCGTCGGCACCATCGTCCACGAGGCCGCCGTGCTCGCCAGCGAGAAGATGCGCAAACGAGGAATGCCGCCCCTTCCCCACATCACCCCGCACAGCCTCCGGCGCACCTACATTTCGATTGCGCTTCTCGCCAACAACTACGACATCAAGTGGGTCATGGATCAGGTCGGGCACGCTGACAGCAAGATGACGATGGACGTATACAACCAGCTACAGCAGCGCGCTAAGCGCGAACACGGCGCGTCCTTCGATCGGCTCATTCGGCAGGCCCGCGAGCAGGTTTACGGCAGCACGGCCGACGCACATGGGGTTTTGGACAACGTTTTGGACAACGACCACCAAACGGCCCCGAAAACGCCCCAAACGCGCCGCGCTAAGCTGCCCAAAAAACCGCGCATTAGCAGGGCAAACGCCGCCTGGACCCCCGACGTTATTCAAGGCGGGGGACAGTCATTTTCAGTCGTGTGCTCTACCAACTGAGCTATCTCGCCGCTGAGCTGCCTTCGACGTTCGATGCTACCTGCTCACACGCGGCCCAGCGAGCCGTGCAAGCTCTAGCGCCGCGCGAATTCCTGCACGAGCGCCTCGTAGCTCAGGCGCAGGCCCTGCGCGATCGGCACCTCCGGGCGCCATCCCAGCTCGCGCTCGGCGCGGCTGATGTCCAGGCAGCTGTGGGTGAGCTCTCCCGGGCGCAGGTCGGCGAGCACGGGTTCGATCTGCTTGCCAGCTGCAGCCGACAGCTCGCGCCACACGCTCGCGACGTCGGTCTCCACTCCGGTGGCGATGTTGTACGTCCCCGAGCGCCCCGAAGCGGTCAGCAGCGCATTGACGACGTCGGTGACGTACACGTAGTCGCGCGTCGGCTTTCCGTGCCCGTAGAGCGTGGGCGTCTGACCGGTGTAGAGGTGGTCGGCGAAGATCGCCACCACCCCCGCCTCGCCGTGGGGGTTCTGGCGGGGGCCGTACACGTTGCCGAGCCGGCAGACCGCGTGCGGGATGCCGGAGGACAGCGACCACGTCTTCACATAGGCCTCCGCCGCCCACTTGGAGGCTCCGTAGGGGGACAGCGGTGCCGGGATCCGCTCCTCACTCGTCGGCGTCGGCGCGTCGTCGCCGTACAACGCCCCGCCGGTGGAGGTGAACACGACCGGCGCCCCGCACGCTTCGGCGGCCTTGACGACGTTGAGCGTGCCCCTGACGTTGACTTCGCAGTCGCGCCCGGGGTCCTGCACCGAGGCGACGACGCTCGCCTGCGCCGCGAGATGAAAGATCGCGCGCGGCTTGAGCTTGGAGATCGCGGCCTCGAGCGCCGGATACTCGACGATGTCGATCTCCAGCAACTGTGCATCGTCGGCGACGCGCGCGGCGTCACCGGCGGAGAGATCGTCGACGACGGTCACCGAGTAGCCCTCGGCCAGCAGCGCGTCGACGACGTGCGAGCCGATGAAGCCGGCGCCGCCGGTCACGAGCGCGGGTGTGCTCATATGCCGGAAATCTATACCGACGCGGCCGAGGCGGCCGTGGCGAGCAGGTCTTCGACCGCTTCCACCGACTCGTCGATGCGCTCGAGCACACGCATCCCCTGGCGCTCGCTCGGGAGGCTGCCGCCTACCGCGGGCCCACCGAGGACGATCGGCAGGTCGGGACGATTGCTGCGTAGATCCCGCAGTGCGAGCTCGACCGATTGCGCCGCGTTGGACACGGTCGCGCCAACGACGACGAGATCGGGGCACTGGCTGTCGACCATCTCGAGCAGGCGGTCGGCCGACAGGTCCGTGTCGAAGATCGTTTGGAAGCCCGCGGCGGCGAGCTGATCGTGGACCATCTGCAGGCCGAGCGTGTGCTCGTCGCCCTCCACGCCGGCGAGCAGCACTCGCTCGCGCGTCGGCTCGGTGCTGCCGGTCATGTAGCGATAGAGCGTCGCGAGCACGCGCCGCGTGATCGTCGTCGCGCGGTGCTCGCGATCGGGGTCGATCTGGCCCGCCTCGGAAAGCACGCTGATGCGCCGCAGCGCCGGACCGATGACCTCGGCGTGCAGCGTCGTCGGCGAGACGCCGTCCTCGATCGCCGTGGCGATCGCGCCCTCGGCCATCTCCGCGTCGCCGCGTTCGAGCGCGGTGGCAAATGTCTCGAGCGTGCTCTCCACGAGCGCCGCCGGGTCCGAGCGCAGCTGTTCGCGGGCGTCGGGGCCGGTGCGCCCGAGCACTTCCATGAACGCGTCGAGCAACACCGGGTCGAAGTGTCGCGCACGCTGTTCGCGCATCATCTGCACCCCCTCCTCGATCGAGAAGGCCTTGCGATAGACACGGTCGCTGGTCAGCGCATCGAAGACATCGGCAACCGCCACGATTCGGCCCTCGATCGGGATCGCCTCGCCCTTCAATCCACGCGGATAGCCAGAGCCGTCCCACTTCTCCTGGTGACTGAGCGCGATCGTCGCGGCCATGTCAAGGATCGAGGAGGACGAGCCGCGCACCAGGCGATGGCCCTCCTCCGCGTGGGTCTCGACGATGGCGCGCTCCTCGGGGGTTAGTGGGCCGGGCTTGAGCAGGATCGCATCCGGTATCGCGACCTTGCCGACGTCGTGCAGCGGCGCCGCGTGCCGCAAGCGCTCGCAGAAGTCGGAGTCCATGCCGATGTGTTCGGCCAACAGCACCGAGAAGCGCCCGATCCGCTCGATGTGCGCGCCGGTGTCCTCATCTCTGAACTCAACCGCCATCGACAGTCGTTGCACCGTCTCCGCCTGGGCGATCTCGAGCTCAGACAGAGCACGTTTGAGCTCGCTGGTGCGGTGCTCGATCTCGTCCTCGAGTGCCGCCTTGCTGTTCTCGCCAAAGCGCCAGCCGATCGCAATCGCGGCGCAGCCAAGCACCACGAGGCAGCCGCTGACCAACGGCGATGCTCCCGCCATCAGCGCTCCGGCGAGCGCCGCCGCGGCAACGAGCGCCCACGGCAATAGCCCGACCGCGGGGTGCCGGCGCCTCGCGCGCCTGCGTGGCGGCCGCGCGCTGGGTTGGTCCCCGGCGACGCCGGTGCTACGCATGAGAGCCTCGATCCTCGCTCGCGAACTCGCCCCGGTTCCGGCGCGTTCGGGGCTCGCCCCGGACGCTGCGGGTCGCTGCAGCAGGCTGGCTTGGATTGCATCCATCACTGAGAGCTCTCGCGTCCGTGTCGGGTCCCAGATGCGGGTCGTCTACCGCGTCCAAGTTCGACGAATATCCGGCGGCGCTTGACTGAATGGGGAAGCACCTGGACATGTAATCCACGGCTAGCACTAGAGACGGCTCTTCAGCTGATCGATGTCGACCGCGTCGCTGGGCGGGGCAAGCGTCACGGGCTGGTTCCAGCGGTCGAAGACGAGCTTGCCCGCCCCTGAGCCCGCCTCGGCGATCTCCAGTGGATAGGGAGCGCCTGTTGCGGCGACGTACAACGTGCCACCGTCGGCGCTATCGGTTATCCCGAGCGCCTCCTTACCGTCGATCGTCTTCGGGGCGGCGCGCGACAGGGTGCCGTGATCCTCGAGCGCAGTGTCGATCACCTCGTGCAGGTCGGCCAGCGATGCGAGCTGCGCCAAGGTCCCGCTCTCGGCCGATGCCTTCAACCACCTCCCGCGCAGCTGTCCAGGTGCCCCGGCGCCGAGAAAATGGCTGTAGAAAGCGGCATTTCCCTTGACGAACACGGTTCGATCGAGATCGAGCAACTGGATGCCGAGCCCTCCCAGCTCGAGCTGTCCGCGGCCGCCCTTGTCCGCAACGAGTTCCATATCAAGAGATATCGGCTGTCCCGCGCTTTCAATTGAGCCTGCAACATGCACGCTCGCCGCGCTGTCCGCCGCGGATTTGGCCGCGGCGAGGATCTCCGCGGGGGTCTTGGAGGCCACGCCATTGCTCGGCGAGGACCCCCCGCAACCAGCGAGCGCGACTGCGAGCGCGATCCAGAGCGGGGGGGCCGCCAGTAACTTGTGCCGCAAACGCATCGCTGCGCAGACTCTAAGATGAATCGCTCATGAGCGACGCCACCGAGTACACGATCGGCGCCCAGGTCGCATGTAGCGACGGGGCGTGCGGAGAGCTGAGCCGAATCGTCGTCGATCCGGTTGGCCGCGCGCTGACGCACCTGGTCGTCGATCCAAAGCACCGAGTCGGGGGGCGCCTGGTGCCCGTCTCGCTCGTCGAGTCCGCGGCCGCGGAGATCCGCTTGAGCTGCACGATCAGCGAGTTCGACGCGCTCGAAGCCGCCGAAGAGACTCGCTTCCTACCGGAAGCCGGCGAAGTGGGAGGGCAGTTCGGCTACGGAGCTGGCGAGGCATTCGCGTGGCCCTACTACGGGCTGGGCCGCGGGGTCGGTGGCCTCGGCGTCGGGGAGATCGCCGGCGCTCCCGTGCCCGTCATCGTCGACCGCGTGCCCGTCGAAGAGGTTGAGGTGCGCCGCGACGAACACGTGCACGCCTCCGACGGCAACATCGGTCGAGTCCAGGGGCTGGTCGTCGACCCCGACGATCAGCACGTCACCCACGTGCTGCTGCAAGAGGGCCATCTGTGGGGCAAGAAGGATGTGGCGATCCCGATCGGAGCGGTCAAAGAGGTGAGCGCCGACGGCGTGCGACTCGATCTCTCAAGGGAGCAGGTGCGCGATCTGCCGCCGGTCGAGCTCACCCGTCACGGCTGAGCCGGCTGAGGGTCGCGCTCGCCGCTCGCTGCTCGGGGCTCCTCGTGCAGGAGCTCTCGGAAGAAGCCCTTGCCTAGGAGGCTGAGGGTGAGCAGCGCACCGAACACGACGACCGCGTCGATGCTCTCGCGACCCTGCTTGGTCCAGTAGTCGTCTTCGAGGTTGAGCCACAGCGCGAACTCGTCGAGCGTAAGCGCTGCGCCACTGCCGAAAGCGAGCGAGGTCAGGCGCGAGGAGCGGCGATCCTCGTTGATGCCGATCTCGAGCAGCCACAGATACCCCACGCTGAGCAGACCGGCGATCCCGAACGTCATGTGGTGGATGTGCCGACCGCCCGGCGTGATGTTTCTGAAGGGTCCGCGTTCGGCACGGATCGCGTGCGTGATCACCCGCACCATCGCGAAGGTCGCGAGGAAGGCCGCCGTGGAAAGCAGCTGGCGCTCCTTGCGTCGATCTTTGAAGTGCTTGTGGTAGAGAGCGCGCACGTCGCGCTCGGGCGCGAGCCACGAGAAGGCGCCTCGCGCGGGGGTGCGGGTTTCCGCTGGCTGGCCGCTGGCGTTCATCGCTGGCGCACACCCTAGCCACGCCGCGACGATCATGGGTTTGGGCTCGCCGACAGCCGGGTATGACGTGTCGCGGCGCAAGGGTTTTCCTATGATCCAGCGTCCATCAGCACGAAGGGTTCGGGGTTGATCGTCGACATCGAGGTTGGGGGTTCGTCCAAATGACACGCAAGACGCGCACCGTAGGGCTCGCCATCGCTGTGAGCATCGTGGGGATCATGTCGATCGCGGCCGCGCAGGCGTCGGCGGTTGAGCTTCCATATACGTTCACGAACTGGGCAGTGTGGGGCTCGCTGACCCCGAAGAAGCTGAACGAACCGGTCATCCTGCCGAAAGGCTCGACCTTCAACGGCGTCAGCGAGCTCAACAGCACGCCCACCGAACTCTCTGGCACGGTCACAGGCGAAATCTTCGTGCCGCCCTTCGAAACCACGCTGAAGCTCGGCGGCGCGGTCCCGACGACGGTGGGATTGACCTTCACGGAGGTCGGACCCTCCGAAGGCACGATCGTGGAGGCGCCCGCGACGGACTGCGCCCCCTCGAAATTCGGAGGCCAGTGCATGAAGCTGGACGTCACGAGCAAAGCCAACATCGGCATCACCGAGGAGGGGCTGCTCGGGATCGATGTGCCGAGCGAATGCGAAACCTCCGAACCGCTCGTCCTCTCCTTGAGCACGGACCTGCACCTCAGCCAGCTGCTCGACGCCGGTCCCAGCTTCAGCGGGACGACGACGATCCCCAGCGTCAAATGCGGCGGGCTCGACGGTATAGCGCTCGGCGCGCTCCTCACCAGCCTGATGTCGGGCCCGGAAAACCCATACGTGCTCAACCTCGGCCCGCGCGAACCGGCAGCGCCGACGGTGGTCGGCGATCCAGCGAGGTCCGTGTCGCAGGTCTCGGCCGAACTGCACGCCACGGTCGAACCAAACGGCGAACCGGAAGGCGAATGCCTCTTCGAATACGGCACCTCGGCCTCCTACGGCACGAGCGTCCCGTGCGCGCGTCAACCTGAAAAGGGCTTCCGCGTGTTTGCGCCGTTGTCGGGGTTGAGCGAAGGCACGGAATATCATTTTCGGATTGTCGCGAGTAACCCGCTTGGGACTAGCTATGGGGCGGATCAGACGTTCACGACGCTGACTGGGTCACCGCAATACGGCGAGTGTGTCGCGCAGAAGGACGGCGTGTACAGCGATGGTGGCTGCCAGACGGTGGCCGAGAAGAAAGGTGTGCCTGACCACAAGGGCACTCACGAATGGGTGCCTGGGCCGGCCTCGACGTGCGTCGCGAAGAAGAAGGGCAACTACACCAACTCGAGCTGTACGACGAAGTCCGCGAAGGCACACAAGGGCTCGTTTGAAACATCGCCCGGTCCCGCTTTCACGTCTTCGACCGGTGTGGTGACGCTCCAGGTGCTGGGCGCCGAACGTACGGTCACGTGCACGGCGAGCAGCGCTGCTGGTGAGGTCACCGGGTTGAGCACGGGCAGCGAGCGGATCACGTTCAGCGGCTGTGAAGCGGCGGGGAAGAAATGCACGAGCGAAGGCGCGAACAGCACACCGTCGGGCAAAACCGGTGTGATCGTGACGAACCTGCTGCGCACACGGCTGCTCGGCCCCGTCGAAGGGCACGTCTGGACACAGCTCTCAAGCTCAGAACACGAACCGTACGCGGCGGAATTCGGCTGCGAAGGGACACTGTTCAGGACGAAGGGCTCGCTCGCCGGGATACAGGCCGGGAACGTCAACATGTCGAGCCTGACAAGCACGACCAGCTTCGCGGTCGAAGAAGGTGAACAGGCGCTCGCCACCGAAATCTCCGAAACTGCAGGCAAAAGCTGGACCGGCCCAGACGCCACCAGCCTGACAGCAACCGCCAGCAACACCGCCGCAACCCCAACCGAGATAAAAACCTAGCGGCGGCGCGGGAGCGGCGCGATCCGCTCCCGCAGTAATAAAATACGAATTACGCCGTAAACGTGTGATTACGTAATAAAGTGTCGCACCTCCGCTCGGATTGCTGTATGATCGTGCGCCACTTGACTATTTCCCTATAGTCAACTACCGGGGTCCGAGCGGAGGAGCTTTCGATGTATCGAATGACGCGTCGCATCGCGGCACTTTCGGCAGCCGTGGCTGCTGTAGGCATCCTTTCGTCCGCCGCCTCAGCCTCGGCGGTCACGATCCCCTATACGTTCAAGAACTGGGCCGTGTGGGGGTCGCTCACACCGAAAAAGCTGAACGAACCGATCATCCTGCCCAAAGGCTCGACCTTCAACGGCACCGGGCTGCTCAACAGCTCGGCGAGCGGACTCTCGGGCACGGTCACCGGCGAAATCTTCGTGCCGCCATTCAACGCAGCGCTGAAGGTGCTCGGGATCCCGACGAGCGTCGGCGCGACGTTCACGGAGGTCGGGCCGGCCGAAGGCGCGGTCGTCGAAGCTCCCCCTGCGGACTGCACGGGCTCGCACTTCGGGGGCGCTTGCGTGACCTTGAGCGTGACGAGCAGGGACGAGGTGGGGGTCACGGCGCTCGGGATCCTGGGCATCAACATCCCGACCCACTGCGAAATCACGGAACCGGTCACGCTCGCGCTGAGCGACACGCTGCCGCTCGGCCAGTTGCTCGGAGAGGGTGCGCACTTCACCGGCTCAACGAACATCCCGAGCATCAACTGCGGCCTGTCAGGCGCTCTTCTAAGCCCGCTGCTGACGCTGTTGATGTCCGGTCCGGAAAACAGCTACACGCTGAACATCGGGCCCAACGAACCGGGACCGCCGACGGTCCACACACAGGAAGCGTCCTCGGTGTCGCAGGTCTCGGCCGACGCGCACGCGTCGGTGGATCCCAACGGCGAACCGGAAAGCGGCTGTCACTTCGAATACGGAACCTCGGCGTCCTACGGCACGAGCGTCCCTTGCGAGTGGACGACGGGGGCTGACGCTGGCTTCCTTGTGTTTGCGCCGTTGTCGGGGTTGAGCGAAGGCACGGAATATCATTTTCGGATTGTCGCGAGTAACCCGCTTGGGACTAGCTATGGGGCGGATCAGACGTTCACGACGCTGACTGGGTCACCGCAATACGGCGAGTGTGTCGCGCAGAAGGACGGCGTGTACAGCGATGGTGGCTGCCAGACGGTGGCCGAGAAGAAAGGTGTGCCTGACCACAAGGGCACTCACGAATGGGTGCCTGGGCCGGCCTCGACGTGCGTCGCGAAGAAGAAGGGCAACTACACCAACTCGAGCTGTACGACGAAGTCCGCGAAGGCACACAAGGGCTCGTTTGAAACATCGCCCGGTCCCGCTTTCACGTCTTCGACCGGTGTGGTGACGCTCCAGGTGCTGGGCGCCGAACGTACGGTCACGTGCACGGCGAGCAGCGCTGCTGGTGAGGTCACCGGGTTGAGCACGGGCAGCGAGCGGATCACGTTCAGCGGCTGTGAAGCGGCGGGGAAGAAATGCACGAGCGAAGGCGCGAACAGCACACCGTCGGGCAAAACCGGTGTGATCGTGACGAACCTGCTGCGCACACGGCTGCTCGGCCCCGTCGAAGGGCACGTCTGGACACAGCTCTCAAGCTCAGAACACGAACCGTACGCGGCGGAATTCGGCTGCGAAGGGACACTGTTCAGGACGAAGGGCTCGCTCGCCGGGATACAGGCCGGGAACGTCAACATGTCGAGCCTGACAAGCACGACCAGCTTCGCGGTCGAAGAAGGTGAACAGGCGCTCGCCACCGAAATCTCCGAAACTGCAGGCAAAAGCTGGACCGGCCCAGACGCCACCAGCCTGACAGCAACCGCCAGCAACACCGCCGCAACCCCAACCGAGATAAAAACCTAGCGGCACGGGAGCGCAGCCCGCACGAGAGTCTCAGAAGACGATCGTGCGGGCTCCGTGTACGAGGACGCGGTCGTCGAGCTCACGCCGGACCGCTCGAGCGAGCACGACGCGCTCGAGGTCGCGACCCACCCGTTCGAGGTCCTCGAGCGTGTAGTCGTGCCCGACGCGTTGGACGTCCTGCTCGATGATCGGGCCCTGGTCGAGCTGCTCGACGACGTAGTGGGCGGTCGCGCCGATCAGCTTGACGCCGCCCTCGTACGCCTGCCGGTAGGGCTCGGCGCCGGCGAACGCGGGCAGGAACGAGTGGTGGATGTTGATCACCGGGCAGCCGACCCGCTCGAGGAATCCGCCCGTGAGGATCTGCATGTAGCGCGCGAGCACGACCAGCTCGACCTTTCCCACCAGGGCCGCGAGCGCGCGCTCCTCCGCCTGCGGCTTGCTCTGCGCGGTCACCGGGATGTACAGGAACGGCACGTCCATCGCCTCGACCTCTGTCCGCAGGCGCTCGTGGTTTGAGATCACGCAGACGACGTCCATGTCGAGCTCACCGCGGCGAGTGCGCCAGAGCAGGTCGAGGAGGCAGTGCTCGGCTTGCGAGGCCATCAGCGCGACCCGTCGTCGCTCCTCGGCATAGGAGATCCGCCAGTCCATCCCGAAGCGCTCCGCCAGTCGTCCGAACGCGGACTCGAAGTCGGCGCGGCCGACCTGCAGCTGCGGGAGGTAGAAGGCTGTGCGCATGAAGAAGGTCCCGTGCTCCGGATGTGTCGAGAACTGATCGGAGCTGATGATGTTGGCGCCGAGCTCGAGCAGGAACCCGGATACCGCCGCCACGATCCCGGGACCGTCGGGACAGGACATCAGCAGCCGCGCGGTGTGCTCGGCGCCTCGCGAGGAGTGCGTCGGCGTGTCTGCCATCAGTCGGATTCTATGGCTACGCGGTCGTGCGCCGCCGAGCCGCCTCCGGTTCGCCGTCGCCTAGCGCCTTGCGGCGTGGATCACGAGCCTGCTCGTGCTTCTTGTGTGCATCGCACCGACGGTGGTCGTGATGCGTACGATGGCGTGCAGCGTAGGGCCCCGGCGCAGCAGCGCTCTGGCGTGTGAGTCCAAGGTCATCGTGACGTCGGCGCTGCTGGCCGCCCTGAGCGTATAGCGCGCGCTGGCGAGCACCACTCGTCTGCTGCCGTGGCGCTTTACGTATTCAATGACGACGATCGAGACGATCCCGGTGCACGTGCTCGTGTCGTGGCACGACAGCTTCAACGAGAGCTTTCCCTTGCTTGTCGCGATCGCCGAGAAGCTCAGCAGTGACGTATGGGCCGACGCGCCGCTCTCCGAGCCGACGCCCTGCAGGGACGCTTGCTCAGAGGGCTGTGTACCGGACCCCGAGCTCGCGCCCGGCGTGCTTTCCGCGCTCGTCGACGCTTCGGCGACGTCAGACGATCCGCCGCTCGGCAACAGCGCCGTCAAGCCAATAACGTCGATCGGCACCGTCGACCACGCGAGACCGTCACCAAGGGCGTCGCTGCTGTTGCTCCCCCAGCAGTCGACATCGCCGCTGGAGAGGACGGCGCAGGCGGAGCCCCCGTCTTCGTCTGCGCCTACTCCGATCTCGGTGGCGTTGCCGAGGCCCTGCACTTCGACCGGCGTGGCGCTGCGACACCCGTCACAGCCTTCAGGCCCGAGGGCAGCGCCGTTGCCCAGCTGCCCAGATTGGTTGGCCCCCCAGCAGTCGACGTGCCCGCTCGACAACAGCGCGCATGAGTCGCTTCCGCCTGCAGCAATCTGCGTGGCGCTGTCGATACCGGACACTTCGTGCGGAGTCTCGTCACAAACGTCAGCGGACTCTTCACAGCCTTCTGGATTGCGGCCGTATCCGAGCTGCCCCTCTTCGTTGTCCCCCCAGCAGTAGACGTGTCCGCTCGAGAGCACGGCGCAGGAGTGGTTGTTGCCAACGGCTACATGGGTGGCGTCGGTCAGCCCCTTTGCTTCGACGGGCGCGGGTGAATAGGCGCCTCCGCCTCCGCCGCCGTCGCCGAGCTGCCCCTCTTCGTTGTCCCCCCAGCAGTCAACGCGTCCATTTGAGAGGACAGCACAGGAATGCCTGTCGCCCGCCGCGACCTGGGTAGCATCGGTGACACCCTGCACTTCGATGGGCGTGGGCGAACCGCTGCTGACGGTCCCGTCGCCCAGCTGCCCTTCTTCGTTGTCCCCCCAGCACTCGACGTGGCTACTCGACAGCAGCGCGCAGGCACCGGATCGGGTTGTGCCGATCTGAGAGGCGTTCGTGAGGCCCTTCACTTCAACGGGGGTCTCGGCGCGGGCGTACCCTCCCCAGCACTCGACGTGGCCACTCGACAGCAGCGCGCACGAATCGCCTCGGCCAGCCGAGACCTGCACGGGATCGCTGATGCCGCGCACTTCTACGGGTTGAACCTCGCGTTCAGTGCTGGCATCCCCGAGCTGCCCGTTTTCGTTGTCTCCCCAGCAGTCGACCTGGCCGGTCGATCGCACTGCGCACGCATCTTCAAAGCCAACGGCGACCTGGGTCGCGTCGAGGACGGTCTGCACGCCGATCGGTGTGCTGAGGCTGCCACCGTCGGTGCCGTCGCCGAGCTGGTCATCGTCGTTCCTCCCCCAGCAGGCGGCGTGCGTTTCAGACAACAACGCGCACGAGTATTCCCGGCCCGCGGCCACCTGGGTGGCGCCGGCGAGGCCCAGCACTTCGACTGGCGTGTCCGAGCCTTCGATGGTGCCGTTCCCGAGCTGGCCGTAGAGGTTGCCCCCCCAGCAGTCGATGTGGCCAGTCGACAGCAGCGCACATGAGTCGCTTCCGCTCGCTCCGATCTCGGTGACATCAACGAGACCCTGAACTTCGACAGGGGTGTCACTGCACGCGACTTCCCCGGACTGCTCACAGTGGTCGGGACCGACGGTGGTGCCGTCGCCGAGCTGCCCGCCATCGTTCCTCCCCCAGCAGCTGACGTGCCCGCTCGCGAGCAGCGCACACGCGTATTCTTCGCCTGTCGTGACCTGGGTCGCCGTGGTGATTGCCTGCACTTCAACCGGTACTTTCGACGCGGCCCTGCTGCCGTCGCCAAGCTGACCGAATTCACCTTCTTGCCAGCAGTCGATGTGACCGCTCGACAGCAGCGCACAGGTGTCCCAACGGCTCACGGAGACCTGCGTGGCATCGTCGATGCCCGGCACCTCGACGGGGCGTTCCCTTTCGAACGTAAAGTGTTCGACGACTTCGGTTCCCCAGCACTCAACGTGGCCGCTCGAGAGCACGACACACGCGTCTTCGACTCCGACGGCGACCTGAACCGCGTTGACGATGCCGGGCACTTCGACGGGTATGTCCGAGTTGGCGCCAGGGCCGTTGCCGAGTTCCCCGTTCCCGTCGTACCCCCAGCAGTCGACGTGGCCGCTCGACAGCACGGCGCACGAATCCGCCCCGCCGACTGAGACCGCGATAGCGTCGCCGACGCCCTCCACTTCGACCGGGATGTCCGACGCGGCGTCGCTGCCGTCCCCGAGCTGCCCGGAGTGGTTTTCTCCCCAGCAGTCGATGTGGCCGCTCGACATCACCACACACGCCTGGCCCCATCCCGCGGCGATCTGAACGGCACCGGCAGCGGCACAACACCACAGGCACCCAATCAGGACCCCGGCGGTCACCAGCGCCCTCAACGCGAGTCCCGGTCGCCCCACCAATCCTGTGCGCTGCTCTTGCCTCATCCTGGCGACGGTACTCCTATCGCCTCGCCTTACACGGCGTGGGAAGGCCAACCCCTGGCCTCCCCACGCGCGCGAGCTACTTCTTCTTTGCCTTTTTGACCGGTGCCAGCGAATTGCCGGGCGCGATTTCCGAGCAGTCCTCCGGCGCCGGCAGGCCGGCGAAGCGCCCGGCGAGCCAGACCGAGGTTTCGGTGAGCCATGGCGCCGCGCCCTCGATGTGCCCGAGGTGCTGGTATTCGGTGAACTGGACGTCGACGCCGCGTTCGCAGTACTCGCGGGCGAGGCTGCGCACGTCGCCGGCGATCATGACGCCGTCGCCAGGCCCGATGCCCGGCTTGTTGCCGGGGGTGCCTTCGAGTTCTTCGCCGCCGTTGCCCTGCCCGATCATCAGCGGCACGGTCGGCGTCCCTTCACGGCCGACGATCAGCTTGTTCGCGGTCTTGACGAACACCGGGATGGCTTCCGGCGTGGGGTACTGGGGCTTGGCGATGTCAGCCCAGGTGAGGCCAGGGACCGACTTCTCGTTGGTGATCGAGGCGCCCTGATCATCGGCCAGGAGTTCCTGTCCGTATTCATTGAGATACGGCTTCAGGTTGAGATGGAACGCCCGGCTCAGGCCGTCCAGCGACATCGGGATGATGGACGCCCAGCTGCTGCTGCCTTCGACGTATTTGAGATTGTGCGCAGGGTCCACCAGCACGCCGCCCATCGATGCCCCGACGATGTCCGAGTTGATCGTGGGGGCGTACGTCGGTGCCTCCTGTGCAGCCCACTCCGTGGCGATCGCGCCGCCGGAGTAGCCGGCGAGCCCGATCTTCGCGGTGCTGGTCAGGCCGGTGGCGGGAGAGCTGAGCGCCGCCCGCAGCGAGTCGAGCGTGTTGTATCCATACACGGGCCCGGCTGAGAAGTCCGCTTCCTCGCCCTCGGTGTCGGGGACCACGACGGTCTCGCCCGCGAGCAGCGCCGGCGCGATCAGGACCGACTCGACCTGCGGTATTTCGCCGCCTGCCGGGTCTCCACCGGAGATCGCGTAGGACGGGTCGTCTTCGGTGTTGAGGCTGTCGTAGAAGGACTGATAGGAGAGCACGGTTGGCGTGAGCGCTTTCACCGGCGGCAGCAGCACCGAGGTCACGTTGACGGTCGGCTTGCGGAGCTCGCTCGTCGAGCGGTACAGAAGCTGAACGGCGGTGATCGGCAGTTCGATGCCCTCGATGTGGACTGACACGGTGCGTGTCTTCAGGACCGTGCCGAGCGCGACGTGCTTCAAAGGCGTCTTGCCTTCATATTTGTAGAACGGATCCTGTTCCGGCGGGATCGCCGCTCGCGCACCGGGCGCCGCGAACGCAGCCCAGGCGAGAA
Organism: uncultured Solirubrobacteraceae bacterium; assembly: GCA_963759265.1. GTDB lineage: Bacteria > Actinomycetota > Thermoleophilia > Solirubrobacterales > Solirubrobacteraceae > Palsa-744. Next base: position 816,112 of record CAVWYR010000001.1, on the reverse strand, counting down.
GCAACAGCAGTGCAAGTGAGCCTACGCCCCAGTTCCACCGACGCTCGGCCAGGTCGCGCAGAGGCGCCCCCGTTCCCCTCGTGACCATCGCCAGTCCTCCCGCTGTTTTCCGTTGATGACCTGATGAATGCGGTCCGCCGACGGGCACCCGTTGGCCCAGCTTGTGTACCCGCCGACCGCACGATGTAAACGTGGCCGTGCCTGTTACCGCGTGGTTTTGCCGAAGCCCAGTCGCGCTGTGCCCGTCCGCTCGTGGCCTACGAGGGGCGAGCGATTCAGCCGACGGCCTGGACTGCCGAGTCGGCCCAGCGGATTGACTCGAGGTAGGTCTTCGCGATCAGGTTGGGGGCCCCGGTCAGCGTCGCCGCCGAGGCGAAGTCGCCGCGCTCGTAGGCGATAACCGCCGTCAGCAGCCGGCCCAGCTCGCCTGCACCGTTGATCAGGGCCGATGCGATGTCCTCGCGCAGCGGCAGTTCGCCGACGACCACCTCAATGGGTGAATTGGCCACAGCTTCGGCGACCGAGAAGAGACCGACGGTGAAGGACTCCTCCGGGTCTGTCGCCGGGAGCGTGCGGCTGAGCTGTTGGCACATTCGCGCCCGTGTCAAGGCGGTCACGAGCATCTCGCGCGAGGCCCTGGGGACGTTTGCGACGGCCGCGATCAGAGCGAACTGTCGGACCGTCACCGTCCCGAGCCAGGCGAGCGCCTCGTGGACCGACCCGACGCGGCGGGGAAGAGCCATATGCGCGGAGTTGGCGTAGCGCAAGAGGCGCATGCTCAGACCTGGATCTCGCATGATGATGGCCGCCAGGCGCTCGAAGCTGTCCGTCGCCGCCAGTTCGGCCATCGTCCCGATTCCGCCCAGGCCGGCCTTGACCACGGTGCGACTCGGCCCGGCAGTCGGCCTCAAGAAGAACTGGCCTTGGAACAGGTCGAAGCCAAGCCGCTCGCAGATCTGGAAGGACGCGCGGCTGTCCACACCTCCCGCCAGCAGCTTCTGCGGACTCGCGCGCTCGCGCACAGCGGCGACGAACGCCGCCAGCTGGTGCGGGGACCTGGCCCCGACCTCGACAATGACCATGTGCGCCCGGTTGAGCAGCGGCCTGTCCACCGCGGCGAGATCGACGGCGTCCAGGGCGAGCCGAAAGCCTCGAAGGGAGTGACGGTCGATGGCCTCGCGCAGGTGATCGTCGAGCTGCTGCCCCGTCGCCGCGAGGCAGAGGACGACACGCTCGGGCGGCAGGCTGAGCGCGCGCCGCTCGAGGAGCTCACTGCGCGACACACTCAGTAGAACCAGGCCACGGGGAGCAAGCGCGTGGAGCTCCTCGGCCAGCACAAGCTCGGCGTCGGCCCCCTGCGGCATCCCAGCCAGATAGCCGCCCGGTGAGCCCGATCCGTCGGCGCCAGTGCGGATGCGGTTGCCGAGCGGCTCCTCATAGCCGTTGAAGACCGGCTGGCGCACCACGCGGACGGCTGCCTGGCCGGGTTGGGACGAGCGCGCTGGCGCCGCTGATTCGGCGACGCCCCTTCGATTTCGCGTCACCACTCGCACACGCTTCTTTCGGCTCCCCGGGCAGGGGGCTTAAGCTACGCAGGCTGGGGATGCGGGGCGGCTCTCCTCGTGCCCGCGCGCAGCGACCAGCTCCTCCGTGAACATCGACTACGCCGCGACGCTGCGGTGCTTCGCGATCAACCCTCGAGCTTGCAGGGCGCGTGTGGTTGGGACACTACGACCTCAACGACTTCCGTTTCCTTGGCGTGAGGCAACGCAAGCTGGCCGAGGAGCGACGCAAGGCGGCGGTACCTGGACGTTGACCTGCGAGCCGTGGTAGACGTGGTCCTGGTCATTGCAGGCGGCAGGGAAGAAGAACTGGGCGCTGTCGCTGCGCACGCCGTTGTAGCTCCCGTAGATCGTCGCGCGACCTACCATGCCGACAGCGCACTTCGGGTCGCTGCTGCTCGTGATCTGGAACTTGATCTTCATGAGGTTGCCCGGGTAGCCCCACATCATCGCTTCGTGCGAGTGGTAGACGAGGTGGTGCAGGACCGACATCAGGATCGTGCCGTGCCCATCCTGCTGGCACATGACCCCCGAGACGGTGCCGGCTTCGAAGTTGATGTTCCCGTGCCCCTTCGCGAACCACGATTCGCCGCTGTAAGCGCCCGTGTGAAAGCCCCACGGCGGAATCCCGTAGACGGTCCCGATCTGCGCGCAGGAGGTGTGCGCGCTGGCCGAGCCGGTGAACCCGAGCATCGTGAGCACGAGCGTTACGGCCGCTAGCGAAAGCCCCACGCGCATCCTTCTTCGTGTCCCCCCCATGAGGCACGCACTATACGCGTTCCCGGGACCGCGGCTCGGGGCGAAAAGCGGCAGTCCCGCCCATGCCCGATGTCAGGGCTGCTCCCGCTCAGGACCCACCTATCTAGGCCCTACCCAACAGCAAGCGCGACGTACTTCGTCTCGAGGTACTCGCCAATCCCCTCAAACCCGCCCTCGCGCCCGAACCCGGACTGCTTGACGCCGCCGAACGGCGCGGCGGGGTTGGATACGACGCCCTGGTTGAGCCCGATCATGCCGCTTTCGAGCCCCTCGCAGACGCGAAACGCGCGCTCGAGGTCACGCGTGTAGACGTAGGCGACGAGCCCGTACTCGGTGCGGTTGGCGGCGGCGAGCGCCTGCTCGTCTGAGCTGAACGTCGCGATCGGCGCGACCGGACCGAAGATCTCCTCGCTGAGCAGGCGCGCGTCGTCGGGGACGTCGGAGATGACGGTCGGCTCGAAGAAGTAACCGCGAGCGCCGGCCTGACCGCCGCCGACGAGCACGCGCGCGCCGCGGTGCACGGCGTCATCGACGAGCTCTGAGACCTTCTCGCGCTGGGCTTCGTCGATCAGCGGACCGACGTCGACGTCGGGCTCGGTGCCGCGCCCGACCTTCAGCGCGCCCATCCGCTCGGACATCCTGCGCGCGAACTCCTCGGCGAGCGACTCGTGCACGTGAAAGCGGTTGGCGGCCGTGCACGCCTCGCCGACGTTGCGCATCTTTGCGAGCATCGCGCCGTCGACGGCCGCGTCGAGGTCCGCGTCTGCGAACACGAGGAACGGTGCGTTGCCGCCGAGCTCCATCGAGACGCGCAGGACCTGCTGGGCGGACTGTTCGATCAACGAGCGCCCCACCTCGGTCGAGCCGGTGAACGACAGCTTGCGCGTGCGCTCGTCCTTGAGCAGCGGCTCGATCACGGCGCCGGCGCTCTTCGCTGTGATCACGTTGAGCACGCCCGCCGGCAGCCCGGCCTGCTCGAGGATCTTCGCGAGCGCGAGCATTGAAAGCGGCGTCTGCTTGGCGGGCTTGACGACCATCGTGCAGCCGGCGGCAATCGCAGGGGCGATCTTGCGGGTGCCCATCGCGGTTGGGAAGTTCCAAGGCGTGACGAACACGCACGGCCCGACCGGCTGGCGCATCGTGAGGATGCGCCCTTTGCCTGTCGTGTTGACCATGTAGCGCCCGTGTATGCGCACGGCCTCCTCGGAGAACCAGCGGAAGAACTCGGCCGCGTAGGAGATCTCGGCGCGCGACTCGGCGACGGCCTTGCCCATCTCGAGCGTCATCAGCAGCGCGAGCTCCTCGGTTTTCTCGACGATCGCCTCATACGCGCGGCGCAGGATCTCGCCGCGCTCGCGCGGCGGATGCACGGCCCACTCAGCCTGCGCGTCAGCGGCGGCGCTCAGCGCGGCGATCGCATCCTGCGGCTGCGCGTCGGCGACCTCGACGAGCACGTCTGTCGTAGCCGGGTCCTCGACCGGGAGCGTTCCGCCGCCACTCGCAGCGCGCCACTCGCCGGCGATCAAGAGGTCGGTCGGCACCGACTCGAGAACCGCGCGCTCTGCCTCCGAGAGACTGCTTGTGCCGGGGCCGCTCACCCCGTCAACCTAGCACCGCTCAAAGCTCCGCAAACGCCAGCGATCGTGCAGCGCTCAGGCGTTCGCCGCTTGAGCCCGACCGGTAGGAAATGGGACATTCGGCCAGGCGGCACGACGGGGGACGCACGACGGTGTTGCTGTGGGCGTCGATGCCGATCAACGCTGCAACAGCCGCTCGCTTTCGCCCCGCAATCGCGGCGCTCTCGTGCGCGCTCGCTGCGGTGGCGCTGTCGGCCGCGCCGGCGCTGGCGTCGACGCTGGTGGTCGAAGGCGCCGGCGACGGTCACGGCGTCGGCATGAGCCAGGACGGCGCGCTCGGCTACGCGCAGCACGGCTGGACGGACAGCGAGATCCTCGCGCACTACTACACCGGCACCACGCTCGGCCAGGCGCCTGCGAGCTCGGTCGTGAAGGTGCTCGTCGGATCGAAGGTTCAGAGCATCCCGCTCGAACGCTACGTGCGCGGCGTCGTCTCCGCGGAGATGCCCTCGAGCTGGCCGCTCGCGGCGCTCGAGGCGCAGGCGATCGCGAGCCGAACATACGCGCTGACGGACGACGCCGGCGGGTCGAGGTTCGATGTCTACTCGGACACACGCTCGCAGATGTATCTCGGCGTCGCCGCTGAAACAGCTTCTACGAACGCGGCGATCGCGGCGACCGCCGGGCAGATCGTCACCTATGCGGGGCAGCCCGCGATCACGTACTTCTTCGCGAGCTCCGGCGGCATGACCGAAGACAACGAGAACTCGTTTCTCGGCTCGACGCCCGAGCCGTGGCTGCGGGCGGTGCCCGACGCTTACGAAACGAAGGCGTCGAGCTGGAAGCTCAGCATCAGCTTCGCCTCCGCCGCGGCGAGCTTGAGCGGCCTGGTGAAGGGCTCGTTCCGCGGGATCGAGGTGCTCAAGCGCGGCATGTCGCCGCGGATCGTCTCCGCCGAGGTGCTCGGCTCGCGCGGCGTGACGCCGGTGAGCGGACCCGAACTCGAGGCCCGGCTTGGGCTGGCCAGCGCGTGGGCGTACTTCAGCGTGAAGAACGGCACGAGCGTGACCCGCGAGCCCGATCTCAGCGGACAGGCGCCGTTCGCGGCGCCGCCGGCTGAAAGCCCCTCGGCGAGCGCACCCCCGCCGGTTCCCTCAGCGCAGGGCGGCGCTCCGGCGCCCGCGAGCGCGACGTCGATCGCGAAGACGGGCGGCGCGCAGGCCGAATAGACGCGTCGCGCTCGCGTCGGGCGAAACCCGCCGGACGCACGCCGCCAGAGCACCGGGACCGAAGGGACGCGTACGCTGACGCGGTGGACTCGCCGCTGCTGATCGCCGACGTTCCGTGGCTGCTGTATCGGTCCTACTTCGCGCTGCCCAAATCGATCGTCGGCGCGGACGGGCAGCCGGTGAACGCGCTGCTCGGCACGGTCAACGCGATCTTGACCTTTTATGATGCGCGCCTGCCGGCGCGCCCGGATGGCGTCGTTGCGTGCATGGGCGCAGAGCAAGCGGACTATCGCGTGCGGCTGTACCCCCCGTATCACGCCCACCGTGACCCGATGCCGGCGGAGCTGAGGGCGCAGTGGGAGCAGGCCCCGGCGCTGCTGCAGAGCCTCGGCTGGACGTACGCCACCAGCGAGGAGCTCGAGGCGGACGACGTGATGTTCTCCCACGCACGCGTCGAGCAGGAGCGCGGCGGGCGCGCGTTGCTGCTGACCGGCGACCGCGACCTGTACGGAGCGGTCAACGGGCACGTCGCCGTCGCCGAGCTGAAGAAGGGTCCCACCCACCCCGCGCACGGCGAGATCGGGCCGGCAGAGGTGCGTGAGCGCTACGGCGTCGAGCCCGAGCAGGTGCCCGACTTCATCGCGCTGCGCGGCGATCCCTCCGACGGGGTCCCGGGAGCGCCGGGCATCGGCGCGAAGACCGCTGCGGAGCTGCTGCGCGAACATGGAACGCTCGAGGCGCTGCTGAGCGCCGCAGGAGCCGACGCGAGCGCCAAGGACGCCGACGCGGCCGCCGTCAGGGCAAGGGCCGTCATGCGCCCACGCATCGCAGCGAGCCTGCGGGAGCACGCGGAGCTGCTGCGCAAGTTCAAGCTGATCGCGACGCTGCAGCGGATCGCCGTCGAGCCGCCCGCCAGCCGGGTGACCGACTTCGCCGGCGGTGCGCGCGCGGCGGACGAGCTGGGAATGCGGCGCCTGGCCGAGCGACTCGGGGCAATCGGAGCCGGCGAGGGCTAATCTTGCCGGCGCAGCGCGCCGATTCTGGGACTGTGACCAGGCACTTCTCCGCGACCCTCGCGACCCAGACGCTCACCTACGCCGCGTTCGAGGCGGTGTGCGTGCTCATGTTCGTTGCCTGCTGGGTACTCATCCAGCGGCGGAAGGCTCGCGGCGTCGACCCGCGCCGCATCGCGAGAAACAAGCAGTCCCTCACCGGCCTCGCGCTGGTGGGCGTCGTCATCGCGGTGCGACTCGTGACTCACACATACAACTGACGTTCCTACGGCGTGAACTTGACGGTGATCACGTCCCCGTCGCTCATCACGTAGTCGCGCCCCTCCAGGCGCAGCGTGCCGCGTTCGCGCGCGCCCGCATATCCGCCCGCGTCGACCAGCTCCTTCCAGCCGATCACCTCCGCGCGCACGAAGCCCTTCTGGATGTCCGTGTGGATCTCGCCCGCCGCATGCCACGCGGTCAGGCCACGGCGCAGGTGCCACGACTGCGCGATCGTCGCCTCGCCGGCGGTGAAGAACGAGATCAGCTCGAGCAGCGCGAAAGCCTCGCGCACGACGAGCTGAAGGCCGGACTCGCTGGGTGGGCGGGAATACAATTCCTCGCGCATCGCCGCCGCGTCCTCGTCGTCGAGCTCCGCGAGCTCGGACTCGATCCGCGAGGAGACCGCCACAGCGCGCGCTCCCTGCGCCGCCGCGTGCTCGGCGACCGCCGCCGGGACCTCCTCCGAGCCCTCGTCGACGTTCGCCACGAACAGCACCGGCTTGCTCGTCAGCGAGCCGAGGTCGCGTGCGGCGTTCGGCGCGTCAGCGGGCACTGGCACGGTGCGCGCCGGGCGGCCGGCCTGCAGCGCCGCGATCACCTCGCGCAGCCACGCCTCCTCCGCGACAGCGACGCGGTCGCCCCCACGCGCCTGTTTGCCAACTTTCTCCACCCGACGCTCAGCCGCCTCGAGGTCCGCCATCACGAGCTCCGTCTCAATCGTCTCGATATCCGCGAGCGGGTCCACGCGCCCCTCAGGGTGGATCACGTTTTCGTCGTTGTGCGCGCGCACGACGTGCACGATCGCGTGTGTCTCGCGGATGTTCGCCAGGAATTTGTTGCCGAGCCCCTCCCCCTCGTGCGCCCCCGCGACCAGCCCCGCGATGTCGTGGAAGTCGACCGTGTCCCACACGATCTCCGAGGAGCCAAGCGTGCTCGCGATCGCCTCCATGCGCTCGTCACGCACCGGCACCACCGCGACGTTCGGCTCGATCGTCGTGAACGGGTAGTTCGCCGCCTCAGCGCCCGCTTTCGTCAGCGCGTTGAACAGCGACGACTTGCCCGCGTTCGGCATTCCCACGATTCCGATGCGCGTGCTCATCTGCCGTCTTCAGCCTGGGAGCCCGAGCACGAGCGCGAGCGCGTCATCGACTGCCGCCATCTCACCCTGGCTGAGCTGACCAATGCTGGCCGTGACCGCCTGCACATCGACGACGCGCAACTGGTCCGCGAGCACGCGCGTAGGCGTCCCGGCCACGTCGATCGTCGGACGGAACGTCGCCGCGTGTGCGGAGCGAGACGTCGGAGCAATCAACACCGTGCTGAGGTCGAGCAGCTCGTCAGCCTGCACGACGATGCCTGGTCGCGAACCTCGTTGCTCATGCCCGCGGGCGCGCCGTGGCACGCCGAGCCTGACAACTTCGCCGCGAACCATCACTCGGTCGGCCACGGCGGAGTCAGCTCGTCGAGCTCCTCACGCAGCGCTGCAAGCTCCGCGCGATCCGCCGGGTGGGCCGCCAGCCGGCGAGCCTCCTCACGCAATGCGACCCGCCTGCGCCTGCGTGCGCGGGCCTCGGTCAATGCGCTTCTGACGGCCTGGGAGTCGCTCATGCCCTCTGCACGCAATACCGCGAGTGCCGCTTCGGAGTCGGCGTCCAGCCGGACGTGCAGGGCTCGGGACACGCAGCCCAATGTACCACAGATCGTGCTACACGACCCGTTCAAGCAGGGCGAACAGCGCCTCGAAGTGCCGCTCGGCGGCCGCCTCGTCATACGCGCCCATGTCCGACATCGTGTAGCCGTGCTGCGCACCCTCGTAGAGCTCCGTCGTGTGGCGCACGCCGGCGTCGTCCATCGCGCGATCGAGCGTCGCGATGCTCGCCGCCGGCATGCTCTGGTCCTGGTCGGCGTGACCCCAGTAGACCTCAGCGCGGACACGCGGCGCGAGCAGGTGTGGGCTGTCCTGCGTGTCGGTGACCATGCGGCCGGTGTGAAAGCCGCCGAGCGCAGCCACGCGATCGGGGTACGCAGCCGCGATCATCCACCCGAGCCAACCGCCGAAGCAGTAGCCGGTGACCCCGACGGGGCCGTCCGTCAGCTCCTCGAGCTTGTCCAGATAGGCGCCGCCGTCCGCCGTCACAGCGGCCGGTGTGAGCGCGCCCATCAGCGGGCCGAGCGACTGAAAGAACCTGCCACGAGAGTCGGGGTCGTGGAGGTCCGGCGTGTCCCACAGCGGAGCGCGCCCGCCCCGGTAGAACACGTTCGGAGCAAGCACTACGTAGCCCTCGGCCGCGATCCGATCGGCCATCTGCTCGATCCGCGGGCGTAGCCCGATCGCGTCGATCATGAAAAGGACGCCACGATGCGACCGATCGCCGGCCGGTCTCGTGAGGTAGCAGTCGGCGACCCCGTCCGGGGTCCGCACGTCGATAGTCGAGCCGTTCATCGCGTCAGGTTCGCAGGTCTGGCGATCGTCGTGGGCTGTCAGCGGACGCGCCCTGGCGCCCCAGCCAGGCGCCGAGCGCAGCGCCCGCGAGCACGTCCGACGGGTAGTGCACGCCGAGGTACAGACGCGACAGCGCGAGCCCGCTCGCAAGCGCATACAGCGGGGCGGTCGGCAGGCCGAGATCGGCGTACAGCCGCGCGCCGGCGAACGATGTCGACGCGTGCGCGCTCGGGAAGCTGAGAGCCGTCGGCGTCCGTGTCAGCGCCGCGAGGCCCGCCAGCTGGGGGCGTCGACGCCCGACAACGCGCTTGATCGCGGTGTTCAGCGCGTACACGCCTGCGACCGTCGCCGTCGCCCTGCGCCATGCGCCCCGGCGCTCCGCGTCGAGGACCGCTCCTGCCACGCCGATCGCGAGCCACACGCCCGCGTGCTCCCCCAGCTCTGAGAACCGCGCGACCGCGCGGTCCGCCCGCGGCGTGTGCCCGCGCGTGCGCGCCAGGCGCAGCAGGCGCTCGTCGAGATTCAACACTCGGAAGAACACCTCGTTAGGGGACCGATGGGCAAGCGAGGCAAGGACGCAGTGAGCGAAATGTGCGCTAGCACACGAGCGATCGAGGACGCAGCATCGCGCCGCCCATCGATCCCCTAACCGAAGCCGACGCGGGGCTCTTCGCTGTCGGCGCTGACGTAGACCACCTGGCCGAGGTCGACGCGCACGGGTCCGTCATCGCTCTCGAGCTGGTGCCAGCCGCTGCCGCCGAGCGCCTTGTTGAGCTCCTCCAGCTGCTTGTCGCTCACCCGCAGCGCGAGCACCTGCCCGCCGTGGAAGCCGAGCGTCACACGTCGCGCTGCGCCGGGCATCAGTGCGCCCCCACGCCGGCGGCCGGCTCGACGATCTCCGTCAGCACGCCGGCGCTTGCGCGCGGGTGCATGAACGCGACACGTGAGCCGCGTATACCCGTGCGCGGCTGCTCGTCGATCAGCTGCAGGCCCGCGCGCTTGAGCGCTTCGAGGGTCGCGTCGATGTCGCTCACCTGATAGGCCACGTGGTGCAGCCCCGGCCCCTGCTTGGCGAGAAACCTGCCGACGGGCGTGTCCGCGTGCAGCGGCGCGAGCAGCTCGACGTGGTTCTCGCCGACGTCGAGCAGCACCGCCTCGACGCCCTGGTCCTCGACCACCTCGCGGTGGGCGACGTCCAGCTCGAAGCTGTCGCGATAGAGCGCGAGCGCGGGCTCGATCTCCTCGACGGCGACGCCGATGTGGTCGATGCGGCTGAACATCAGCCGCAGTCTATAGGCGTCCGGGCTCGTCCCCGCCGCTCGACTCCGGCAGGCGGATCGGACCGGGCGGACGCGAGCCGAACAACGGCTCGTGTGGCTTCGCCGCAGCCACGACGCGCAGGCCCACCCCCGGCGCGCGCTCCATCCGCGGTATCCCCGCCATGATCTGATCGATCGAGTCGCGCTCGAGCACCTCGTGCTCGAGCAGCTCCTGGGCCAGCGCCTCCAGCTGGCGCCTGTGCGCGACGATCAGCTTCTGCGCTGCCCTGCGCGCCTCCTCGATCAGATCCTGGCGCTCCTCGTCGCGCAGCCGCAGCGTCTGCTCGGAGAGCCTCACGTCTCCGTCCGGCGAGCGGCCCACGCCGGCTGTCCCCATCGCAAAGTCATGGACCATCGAGTGCGAGATGTCGGCCACGCGCTTGAGGTCGTCGGAGGCGCCCGTCGTGATCGCACCAAACACGACCTGCTCGGCGACGCGCCCACCGAGCAGCACCGTCATGTAGTCGAGCAGCTCCTCGCGGGTCTTCAGGTAGCGGTCCTCGGCTGGGAGGTTGAGCGTGTAGCCGAGCGCGCGCCCGCGCGGAACTATCGAGATCTTGTGGACGCGGTCGACCGACGGCAGCAGCTCGCCGCACAGCGCGTGCCCGGCCTCGTGGTAGGCGACCACCTGCTTCTCGTGCACGTTCAGCACCCGCTTGGACTGCACGCCCGCGATCACGCGCTCGAGCGCCGAGTCGAAGTCCCCCTGGGCGATCGCGCTCGCCCCGCGGCGCGTCGCGAAGATCGCGGCCTCGTTGCAGATGTTCGCCAGGTCCGCACCCGTCAGCCCGCTCGTCTGCTGAGCGACGAGCCCAAGGTCGACGTCGCCCGTCGGCTTGCCGCGCATGTGCACCTGCAGCACACCCAGGCGGCCTTTCACGTCCGGCGGCACGACGAACACCTGCCGGTCGAAGCGGCCCGGGCGCAGCAGCGCCGGGTCGAGCTTCTCGAGCAGGTTCGACGCCGCGATCACGACCACGCGCCCGCTCGAGGAGAAGCCGTCCATCTCGACGAGCAGCTGGTTGAGCGTCTGGTCCTTCTCTCCCGAGATGTCCATCCCGCGCCGGCCGCCGACAGCATCGAGCTCGTCGATGAAGATGATCGCCGGCTCGTGCTTTCTCGCAATCGCGAACAGGCGCCGGATACGCGCCGCGCCGAGGCCCGCGAACATCTCCACGAACGACGCCGCCGACTGGGCGAAGAACTGCGCGCCGGACTCGTTCGCGACGGCCTTCGCGAGCAGCGTCTTGCCGGTGCCCGGCGGGCCGTGCAGGAGGATCCCCTTCGGCACCTTCGCGCCGAGCGCGTGAAAGGACTTCGGCTCGCGCAGGAACTCGACGATCTCCTGCAGCTCCGCCTTCGCCTCGTCGACACCCGCGATGTCGGCGAACGTCACCGACTGTTCCGAGGACGGCTTGATGCGCTGCGGCTTGATCCGCGGCATCACCTTCAGCATCCGCCACATCACGACGATGATCGCGATGAAGAACAGGATCGCGACCACCGGCTCCCAGTTGAGCGCCCACGTCTGGAGCTGCTGGGTGAACGAGACATGGGGTGCCCCCAACGCGGACTGGCTGGCGGCGTGCACGCTGTTCGCATGCACCAGCACCGCGTGCGCGGCGGCGACCTGCTTCGGCGTCAGCGTCGCCACACCATGGGTTGCGGCGGCGTGCGTAGGTGTCGCCTTCGTGGCCAGCGGGTGCGTGGCTGTGCTCGCCTGTTCGCTCACGCCTGCATCCCGTCCAGCAAATCCACCGTCCTTGGCATTACGGCCATTATGCGTGTTCTGCGTGCGCTTGTCGAGCGCTGCAAAGGCTCAGCCCAAAATGCGCACGGCGAGGTCCTCGAACAGCTCGGTCGCGAACGCGAGGTCGCGCACGTCGATGCGCTCGTCGGCGCCGTGGATCAGCGGCGCGGTCTGCAGCAACGACTGGTGGCGCTGAGGGAAGAACCCGTAAGCGACGCACTCTGGAAACGCCATGCGGAAGTGACGCGAGTCGGTGAAGCCTGGGAGCACGACCGGTACCGCCTGCGCACCCGGGTCGCGCTCGGCGATCCACTCGGAGATCGCGTCCATCAGCGGCGAGGCGACCGGCGAGCGATTGCCGACGACCTGCTCGATGAACTCGATCCGCCAGGGGGCGCCGGCTTCCTCGCCGAGCACTTCCGCGATGCCCGCGCGCACCTCCTGCTCGCCCAAGCCGGGGGGCACACGGCAGTCGACCTTCAGCTCGGCGCGGCTCGGGATCACGTTGATCTTCTCAGAGGCGCTGATCCGCGTCGGCGTGAACGTCACACCGAGCATCGGCTCGAACATGATCGCCAGACGCGGGTCGGCCGCGCGCAGGCGCTCGAGCGAGCCCTGCGGGTCCCGCGGGTCCTCGCCGATGCCGCGCAGGAACGCCAACGGCTCGTCCGTCAACTGGTAGGCCGGCTGACGCGCCCCGAGGCGCTCGAGCACGGGGCCCATCTTCAGCAGCGCGTTCTCGCCCATGCCAGGCATCGACGCGTGCCCCGCGACGCCGTCGGTGTTGACCGTGAAGCGGAACACCCCCTTCTCCGCGCAGCACACGCCGTAGCAGCGCCGGGCGGGCCGGGTGGGTGGGCTTCCATATTCGAACACCGCGCCGCCGCCCTCGTTGATGAGCAGGTCACAGCGGACCTTCTCGGGGTGCGTCTCGGTGATCCACTGCGCGCCGAGCTCCCCTCCCGTCTCCTCATCGACGACCGCCACGATCAGCAGCTCGCCCCGCGCAGGGCGCCAGCCCGAGCGCGCCAGCGACGCCGCCGCGGCGATCTCGGCGGCGACCTGCGACTTCATGTCGAGCGCGCCCCTGCCCCACAGAAAGCCGTCGGCGAGGTCCCCCGACCAGGATCGTGAGTCCAGTCGCCCGGGTCGGCGAGCACCGTGTCGACGTGGCCGAGGTAGCACAGCGTCGGGCCGTCCTGCGCGCCCGCCGGGGCGCGCAGCCTCGCGACGAGGTTCGGGCGCTCGGGCTCGGCGCCGAGCAGCTCGCACTCGAAGCCTGCCTCGCCGAGATGCTTGGCCAGGTACTCCTGCGCCGCGCGCTCGTTGCCCGGCGGGTTGACGGTGTTGAAGCGCAGCAGGCTCGCCAGCAGCTCGGCCGCCTCCGCGCCGGATTGGCCGATCTCCGTTCTCGTCGCGCTCATCTGGCAGATCGTACGCCGATCTGCGCGACCTCCTCCCGCGTCAGCGGGAAGTGGCATGCCACGAGCGTGCCCGAGCCCTTGTCCTCGAGCAGCGGCTCCTCACTCGAGCACAACGCCTGCGCCTTCGGGCAGCGCGTGTGGAAGCGGCAGGCGCTGGGCGGGTTGGCGGGGCTCGGCACGTCGCCTCCGAGCGGCCGGCGTTCCTGCCCGTGCAGGGAGGGGTCGGCCACCGGCACGGCCGCCAGCAGCGCCCCCGTGTAGGGGTGGCGCGGGAACTGGTAGAGCGCCTCGTTCGGCCCGATCTCGACGATCTTGCCGAGGTACATCACCGCCACCCGATCGCACATGTGGCGCACGACCGACAGGTCGTGGGCGATGAAAACGACCGTCAGGCCGAGCCGGCGCTGGAGGTCGCGCAGCAGGTTGAGCACCTGCGCCTGGATCGAGACGTCGAGCGCGGACACGGGCTCGTCGGCGATCAGCAGCTTCGGGTTCAGCGCCAGCGCGCGCGCCACGCCGATGCGCTGGCGCTGGCCGCCCGAGAACTCGTGCGGATAGCGGTTGTAGTGCTCGGGGTTCAGCCCGACCGTCTCCATCAAACGCTGCACCTCGCGTTTGCGCTCGGCCTTGGCGGTCAGCATGCCGTGGATCGCGAACGGCTCGCTGATGATCGAGCCGATCGTCTTACGCGGGTTCAGCGAGGAGTACGGGTCCTGGAAGATCATCTGCACCTCGCGCCTGACCGCCTTCAGCGCCGCGCCCGTCAGGCGCGTGATGTCGTTGCCCTCGAAGTCGATCTCGCCCGCGGTCGCGTCGAGCAGGCGCATCATCAGCTTGGCCGTCGTGCTCTTGCCGCAGCCGGTCTCACCGACGATCCCGAGCGTCTCGCCGCGCTCGATCTCAAAGCTCACGCCGTCGACCGCCTTGACCGCGCCAATTTTGCGCTGGATGATGATCCCGCGGCTGATCGGGAAGTGCTTGACGAGATCGCGCACGCGCACCAGCGGCCCGCCGGCCGGCGTCCCGTCGCTCACGCCGGGGTCCCCGGCGAGCCGACGTCGGCGAGCGCCTGCTCGGGCGTCTTGCCGGCGCTCAGCTCCCCCCACAGGCGCTGGCGCACATCCGGCTCGAGCAGGCACGCGACGAAGTGGCCGGGCTCCTCGGGGACGGGCTCGAGCGCGGGGTCGATGCGCGCGTGATCCGGTTGGGCGTAGGCGCATCGCGGGTGGAAATGACAGCCCGACGGCGGGTTGATGAGGCTCGGCGGGGTGCCGGGGATCGGCACCAGATCCTCATCGCGCGGCGAGTCGAGCCTCGGGATCGACTTCAAGAGGCCCCACGTGTATGGGTGCTCGGGGTTGGCGAACACGCGCGCGGCCGACGCGGTCTCGACGATCCGTCCCGCGTACATGACCGCTATGTCATCGGCCATCTCGGCGACCACACCGAGGTCGTGCGTGATGATCACGATCGCCATCCCCAGCTCGCTCTGCAGGCGTTCCATCAGCGCGAGGATCTGCGCCTGCACCGTCACGTCCAGCGCGGTCGTCGGCTCGTCGGCGATCAACAGCTTCGGCTCGTTCGCGAGCGCCATCGCGATCATCACCCGTTGGCGCATGCCCCCCGAGAACTCGTGCGGGTACTCGTCGACGCGTCTGTCGGGGTCGGGGATCCCGACGAGGCCGAGCAGCTCCACGGCGCGCTCGCGCGCCTTCGCCTTGGAGACCGAGTTGTGGGCGCGCACAGCCTCGGTCAGCTGGCGACCGACCTTGTAGAGCGGGTGCAGCGAGGACAGCGGGTCCTGAAAGACCATCGCGATGTCGTTGCCCCTGACGCTGCGCAGCTCGTCTTCGGGGAGCGTCACGAGGTCTTTACCCTCGAACAGGATGCGCCCCGACACGCGTGCCCCCTGTTGGCGCGTGAGACCGAGCGTCGTCAGCGAGGAGACCGTCTTGCCCGATCCGGACTCACCGACGATCCCCAGCGTGCGACCTTTGTGCACCTCGTAGGTGACCCCGTCGACGGCGTGCACGATCCCGTCCTCGGTTGGGAACTCGACGCGCAGCTCCTCGACTCGCAGCAGCGGCTCGGTCATGAATAGCGCACACGGGGGTCGAGATAGGCGTAGGCGACGTCCACGACGATATTCGCGACGATGATGAACGCCGAAGCGAGCAGCACCGTCCCCTCAGTGATGGGGAAGTCCGAGGACTGGATCGCCTGGTAGTTGAGCCGACCGATCCCGGGGATGTTGAACACCGTCTCGATCAGCACGGCGCCACCGAGCAGCACGCCTATTTCCAGGCCGAAGAGGGTGAAGATCGGGTTGATCGCCGAGCGCACGCCCTGGCGCACGACACGTCTCTCGGGCAGCCCCTTGGCGCGTGCCGTGCGGATGTAGTCCTCGCGCATCGTTTCGCCGAGGCTGCTGCGCATCAGCCGCGCGTAGATCGCGGCCGCGCCGGCGGCGAGCACGACCCAAGGCATGATCAGCGAGGTGAACCATTTCCACGGGTCGGTGGTGATTCCCACGTAGCTTCCCGCTCCCGGGAGGATCTTGAACCGACCGATGTCTGACGAGAACAGGTACAGGAACACCAGCCCGAGCCAGAATTCGGGAGCCGAGATCAGCAGCAGCGCGGTTCCCATCGAGGCGCGGTCGAGCGCCGACTGCCTGCGCAGCCCCGAGATGATGCCCACGCCCAACCCGGCCACCACCCACAGCACCGCCGCGCCGATCGTCAACGACAGCGTCGCCGGCAGGCGTTCGATGATCAGGCTCTTGACCGACTCCTGGCTGTAGTAGCTGTAGCCGAGGTTGAAGTGAAAGAGGAATTCCTTCATGTAGTCCCAGAACTGGACCGGGAGGGACTTGTTCAGCCCAAGTACGGCTTCGATCTCCTTGATCAGCTTCGGCTGCGGGTCGCGCCCGGCCCGCAGCAGCGCCGGGTTGGCTGACGGCAGCACACGGAAGAAGACGAACGTCAGCGCGCACACGATCACCAGCAACAGCGCGCCGATCAGCAGACGGCGAATGATGTAACGGATCATCGGTCGGGGATCATCGGTCGCGGAGGGGTGGTCGTTTTGACATGCTCATCGAAGGTTCTCGAGGTCGCGCAGCGCTTCTGATCTCGAGGTCGGCCCGCGGTCTCCGAGCGGAGGGGCTGCGCGCGCGGCGCAGCCCCTCGGCCGGTTGCTCCTCGGATACCTACTTCAGCGAGGTGTAGCTGTAGTCCCACTCGCCGACGTTCCAGATGTCGCCGACACCGTCGACGCCGCTGCCCTCGATGTTCGGCTGCTTGTCCCAGTCGAACGGGATATCGGCCGCGTCTTCGACGAGTTCCTTGTCGATCGCCGCCCACGCCTTGGCGCGGGCTTCCTTGCCGACGACGTTTTCGGCCGCCGCCATCGCCGCGTTGATCTTCGGCACGTTCGTCTGGCCCCAGTTGACGTTCCCGGTGGGGACGATCGTGGTGCCGTTGAACGTGATGTTGAGCACCGTCTGCGGATCGGGGAAGTCGGCGATCCAGCCGACGCTCGGACAGATCGTGATCTCTTCTTTGGGGACGTTGCAGTACTTCGCATACATCGTCGAGGTTTCCAGAAGCGTCAGCTTCACAGGGAAGCCGAGGTTCTTCAGCGTCTGCTGGATCAGCTCCGCCTGCTGTTCGAACGGGTCTCCGGTCGAGGCCACCATCGTCGTCACTTCGTGGCCGGTGTACTTGCCGGTCGGATAGCCGCCGAGCTTCATGTACTTTTCGGCGACCGCCATGTCGCCTTCGGGGTGTTCGTTGAATTCGAACTGGGAGCCGGTCGGGCCCTTCAGGCCGCCGGCCTGTTCGAAGCCGTTGATCGTCGGGTAGATGAAGTGCGTGGCGACGTTCGTCACCAGTTCGCCGCCGCGGAGCTTGTTCAGCGCCGTCCTGTCCAGCGCGGCCCATAGCGCCTTGCGCAGGTCGACGCTCTTGAACGGCCCGACCTTGTTGTTCACGCCGATGTAGTGATCTCCACCGCCTGGCGAGATCTCCAGTTGCGATTTGTACTTTTCGGCTGCCAGCCTGACGTTTGGCTGGGCGACCGAGGATTCGTTCTGGACGACGTTCGTTCCTTCCAGCACCTGCCGACCGATGACCGTGCTCGTGCCGCCGATCTTGACGTCGATTTCGTTCAGGTAGGCCGGCCGGAAGTCGGTCTTCGGGTTCCAGTTGGGGTTGCGCACGAGCGTCGCCGACTTGCCGGGGACATAGCCGATCCCGAGCACCTTGCCTTCGGAGTTGTTCTTGAGCATGTACGGACCGGTCGCCACCTGGTAGTTGGAGTAGTCAGACGGCTTGTTCTTGTCGAATTTTTCTGCGTATTCCTTGGGCACCGCCGCCGTCAGCGGCAGCACCAGCGCGTTTGCCACGAGCTGACCTTTCGGTTCGCTCAGGTGAAAGACGATCGTCGAGGAGTTCGGCGTTTCGATCCCCTTCATCGGACCGCCGCTCGCCGTCGGCTCGCCTTCGATCGATTTGAAGTACGACGCGATGTACGGGTTGGCGACGTTCGGGTTGGCGCCGCGCTCGATCGCGTAGGCGACGTCCGACGATGTCACTTCGCGGTTGACCGGCGGGCTGAAGTGAATGCCTTTCTTGATGTGGACGGTCACCGTCTTGCCGCCGTCGGTGATTTCCGGCGTCCCTTCGGCCATGTCAGGCGACGGTTCGCTCGAGTTCGGCTTCTGCGAGTACAGCGGGCGCTGCGTCGCGAACACGACCGCGTAGTCCACAGAGAAGTAGGCGATCCCTGGATCGAGGTGTTCGAAGTCGATTTCCTGGAGCACCTGGAGCGTGCCGCCGCGTTTGCCGCCGGTCAGCGACTGCGTCAGCGGGCTCTGGTATCCCCCCGTGCTGAGCGCGCCAGACACGTTCGCCGTCGTGCTCGTGGTGCTGGTGCTGCTCGAGCCACACGCTGCCACGAGCAGCGCGAGCCCGGCGGCCAGCAGCAGCGCCGCCACGGTTCTAATCGACTTCATCGAGACTCCTCCTAGGTTGTGTATCAAGCACTCTCATCGGGTACCACGCGCCCTCATCGGACGTTCTTCGGGTTGAGGGCGTCCTGCAGCCCATCGCCCAGCAGGTTGAATGCCAGCACCGTCAACAGCAGCGCGATGCCGGGGAAGACCATGAACCACCACGCGGTGTTGAAGATCGGGGTCGCCTGGGCGATCATCGCGCCCCAGCTCGGCGTCGGCGGGCGGATCCCCACGCCCAGGAAGGAGAGCGCCGCCTCGAAGAGGATGTTCGTCGGGATCAGCAGGCTCGCGTAGACGATGATCGGCGCGGTCAGGTTCGGGAGGATCTCGCGGAGCATGATGCGCGTATTGGAGGCCCCCAGCGCCCGCGAGGCCTCGATGAACTCGCGCTCGCGCATCGACAGCACCAGGCCGCGCACGATCCGCCCGACGTACGGCCACGTCGCCAGCGCGATGATGAAGATGATCGAGCCAAGTCCCGGCTGGACCAGGCCTTTCACGCACCCGTGCACGGAGCACGCCGCCGCGAGGCCGAGCCCCAGCAGCAGGATCGGGATCGACAGCACGATGTCCATGAAGCGCGAGAGCACCGTGTCGACCGCTCCGCGGTGGAAGCCTGCGAGCATCCCCACGGTGACCCCGATCACGGTCGAGATGCCGGTGCCGATCACCCCCACCTCAAGCGAGACCCTCGTGCCGTAGATCACCCGCGACATCACGTCCTCGCCGAGCTGGTCGACACCGAACGGATGCGCCCAGCTGGGGCCGAGCGGAGAGCCGAAGGAGTCGGTCAGGTTGAGGTTCTGGACGTCCGGGGGAGGCAGGCCGAGCACGCTCACGATCACCGGCGCGAAGATCGCGACGAGGACCAGGAAGATGACGAAGCCGAGCGACACGATCGCCACCCGGTCCTGGCGAAAGCGTCGCCAGAACAGCTGCAACGGCGAGCGCGCGGCGATGTCGCCGCCGGCGTCGAGGAACTCGAGCGCTCCTCCTCCACCCCCTCCTGATGGCAACAGCTCAACTGCGCCGGCGGTCATCGCGGCTCTCTCTCCTGCGGGGGATGTCTGGATCTGGCGACGTTAAACACCGAATCTACACGTTCGACGACGTTGGTGGGCGACCTTCCGCCGCAAGCGCGGTGGGGGCCTCTCGACACGAGCAATACTCACCCGTATGGATACCCTTTTTGGGCCCGATCCGAGCGACGCTTTGGATAAAGATCCCGGCGTCGATGTAGCCAAACGTCCCAGCGACGGGGGCCCCGAGCGCGGAAATCGGCCACTCGCGGTACGCGTGCGCCCCCGCAGCATCGACGAGTTCGTCGGACAGGCCCAGCTGCTCGGCGCCGGCTCGGCGCTGCGCACGGCGATCGAGCAGGGGCGCCCGCACTCGATGGTCCTCTACGGACCCCCCGGCTCCGGCAAGACGACGCTCGCGCGGATCGTCGCCGAGCGCTCGGGCGCGGCCTTCGAGGAGCTGAGCGCCGTAGCCGCCGGGCGCGCCGAGGTGCGCGCGGTGATCGAGCGCGCGGCGCACCGGCGCGAGCTGGGCGATCGCGGCTCCGTGAGCGCACAGACGGTGCTGTTCCTCGACGAGATCCACCGCTTCAACAAGGCTCAGCAGGACGCGCTGCTGCCGGCCGTCGAGGACGGCCTGGTGACGCTGATCGGCGCCACCACCGAGAACCCCGCGTTCGAGGTCAACGGCGCACTGCTTTCGCGCCTGCGCGTGTACGCGCTGCAGGCGCTCACGCCCGAGGAGGTCGCGACGGTCCTGCGGCGGGCAGCCGAGCTCGTGGCTGGCGCGGACGGCGCACAGCGAGGGGCACCGGCGGGAGTGCACGCGCGGGCTTTGCAGGTCGATGACGCGGCGATCGAGTTCCTCGCGGCGCGCAGCGAAGGCGACGCGCGCACCGCCCTGAACGCGCTGGAGCTGGCCGCCGCCACGGCGGCGGAGCTCGGCGAGGAGCGCGTGACGCTCGCCCGCGTCGAGGACGCGCTGCAGCGCCGGGCCGTCCTCTACGACAAAGACGGCGACCGCCATTACGACTACATCTCCGCGTGGATCAAGGCAACGCGCGGCTCGGACCCCGACGCCTCGCTCTACTACCTCGCGGTGATGCTCGAGGGCGGCGAGGACCCACGGTTCATCGTCAGGCGCATGATCATCCTCGCCTCCGAGGACGTCGGCAACGCCGATCCGGGCGCGCTGTCGGTGGCCACCGCGGCCGCCCAGGCGGTCGAGCACGTCGGGCTCCCGGAGGCCCGCTACGCGCTCGCCCAGGCTGCCATCTACCTGTCGCTCGCCCCCAAGTCCGACGCCGCCGGGCGCGCGCTCTCGGCCGCCGAGCGTCATGTACGCGAGCACGGCGCCGGCGCCGTACCCGCATGGCTGCGCTCGGGACCACGCCCGGGACAGGAACAGAGCTCCTCGGCGCACTACGACAACCCGCACGCGCATCCCGGGCATCTCGCTTCCCAGCCACTGCTCCCCGACGGCGTCGCCGGCGCGCGCTTCTATGCCCCGGACGAGGCCGAGGCCGAGCTCGCCGCGCGCCTGCAGCGGATCCGCCAGGAGCGCAGCGCCGACGCGCGATAATCGCCGTGCGATGAGCGCACCCGCGAGCGACCCCTCCCTGCCGGGCCCCCCGCCCCCGAGCGTGCGGCCCGCTGCGCAGCTCAGCTCGCACGACCCGGCGACCGGCGCGGTGCTCGGCAGCGTCACGCTCACAGCGCCCGAGCGCGTCGATGCGGTCGTCGAGGCCGTCGCGAAGGTGCAGCCGCTGTGGGCGCTGCTGCGGGTGAAGGACCGCGCGCGCTACATGGGCAGGATGGCCCAGGCGGTGATCGATGACTTCGACGAGCTCCAGGAGAGCCTCGCGCGCGAGCAGGGCCGACCGCGCGCGGAGATCGCCGCGCTCGAGCTGCTCGCGGCGATCGACGCGCTCAAGTGGATCGCGCAGGACGGCGCCGACGTGCTCGGCGGGCGGCGCGTCGGCATCCACCACTCGCTCGCGATCGCCAAGCGCGCGCGCATCGCGTATGAGCCCTACGGCGTCGTCGGCGTGATCGGCGCCGGCAGCGCGCCGTTCGCCCAGCCGCTCGGGCAGATCGCCGGAGCGCTGCTGGCCGGTAACGGCGTCGTCTTCAAGCCGGCCGCGCGCGCGAGCCTGGCGGGCGAGCGAATCGCCGCCGTGCTCGCGCGCGCCGGGCTGCCCGAGGGCCTCGTGCGGGTCGTTCACGGCGCGGCCGACGTCGGCGTAGCGCTCGCGCAGTCGCCCGTCAGCAAGGTCCTCTTCACTGGCTCGCCCGCCGTCGGGCGGATGGTCGCGCGAGCTTGCGTCTCGCGCGAGAAGGAGGTGACCGTCGAGCTGGGCGGCAAGGACGCGATGCTCGTGCTCGCCGACGCGCATCTGCCGCGCGCCGTCCGCGGCGCGCTGTGGGCGGGCTGCGCCGGCGCAGGGCAGGCGCGCGGCGCGGTCGAGCGCGTGTACGTCGCGCGCGAGGTGCACGAGCGCTTCCTCGCGGGGCTCGTCGCCGGCGCACGAGCGCTGTCGGTCGGCAACCCCGCCGATCCCCGCGTCCAGGTCGGGCCGCTCGCCTCCGCCCGCCGCGCCGAGCACCTCGGCGCGCTCGTCGAGGAGGCCCTCGCCGACGGCGCGCGACTTCATTGCGGCGGGCCGATCAGCCCACCCGGCTGCACCGCCGGCGCCTTCTACGCGCCGGCGGTCATCACCGGCGCAAACAGCGAGATGCGCGTGCTGCGCGAGCCGTTGGACGGGCCGGTGCTCGTCGTCGTGGCGGTCGACTCGATCGACGAGGCGATCGCCGCTGCCAACGAGGGCGACTACGGCCTCGGCGCGTCCGTGTGGACGGCCGACCGCTACCAGGGGCTGCGGATCGCGCGCGAGCTGCACGCCGGCATGGTCTGGCTGAACGATCACCTCCCAGGCCCGACCGTCTCGCGCGGCCCCTGGGGGGCCGCCGCCGGCGGCGGCCTCGGGCGCACGCTCGGACAGGCCGGCTTGCGCGCGTGCGCCCAGGAAAAGCTCATCACCTGGGACCCGCCGACGATGCGCGGCCTGTGGTGGGGCCCCTACGACGCCACCAGCATCACCGCCATGCGCTCGGTCGCCAAGCTGCGCTCGGCGCGCGAGTCCGACCGCGAACGCGCGTGGCGCAAGGGCGCCGTCGCGCTCGCGCGCACGGGCGCGCGCGCCTTCGGTCGCGGGCTGCCGCGGTGAGCGCGTCGGCCGTCGGAGCTCCCGACCTGCACTACCCTTGAGCGCATCATGCCCGCCCAGGCATATGCAGGCAAGGAGTGCGTGTGTCAGCTGCGCAGAGGGATCTGCGACCAGAGCTGTGTACAGGGGATGCTCGACACCCCCTTCTACATCGCCTGCCTGAAGCTGACCGGCCGGCGCTGCCTGGTGATAGGCGGCGGCGAGATCGGCCTGGAGAAGGTCGAGGGACTGCTGGCGTGCGACGGCGCCGTCACGCTGATCGCGCCACAGGCCGAGCCGGCGCTGGAGGACTACGCGCGCGAGGGCTCGATCGCTTGGGAGCAGCGCGAGTACGCGGGCGCACAGGACCTCGACGGCGCGTTCATGGCGATCGCCGCGACCGACGACACCGACGTGAACATCGCCGTCTACGAGGACGCCGAGCGGCGCGCGATGCTCGTCAACGTCGTCGACGTGCCGCCGCTTTGCAACTTCATCCTGCCGGCGATCGTGCGCATGAGCCCGCTCGCGATCGCGATCTCCACCGCAGGCGCCTCACCGGCGCTCGCAAAGCGCATGAAGCGCGAGATCGAAGCGCAGTTCGGCGAGCCCTACGCGCGCTTGGCGGTGCTGCTCAACGAGGTGCGCGGCTGGGCGAAGGGCACGCTCGCGAGCTACCAGGAGCGCAAGGAGTTCTTCGAGGGAATCGTCAACGGTGAGCCCGACCCGATCGCGCTGTTGCGTGAGAACGACCGCGGGGCCGGCGAACAGGCCGTGCGCGAGCTGATCGCGCGAGCGCAGAGCGCGCACGCGTTGCACGTCTAGAGAGCCACGCGGTGGCCGCGCTCGAGCTCGAGGGCCTGGCCCGGTACTACGGTGAACGCGAGGCGCTGAGCGGTGTCTCGTTGTCACTCGCCGCGGGACAGACGTTGGTCGTGTTCGGGCCCAACGGCGCCGGCAAGACGACCCTGCTGCGCGTGCTGGCGACGCTGCTGCGCCCGCACGCGGGGAGCGTACGCGTGCTCGACGCGAGCCTGCCACAGGATGCATGGGCTGTGCGCGGGCGCATCGGCCTGCTCGGGCACGAGCCGCTGCTCTACCGCGAGCTGACCGCGCGCGAGAACCTCCGCTTTCACGCGCGCCTGCACGGCGTCGGCGACGAGCGCGTGCGCGAGCTGCTCGAGGCGCTCGCGATGAGCGCGCGAGCGAGCGAGCCGCTGCGTACGCTCTCGCGCGGCATGGTCCAGCGCGTGGCGGTCGCGCGCGCGGTGCTGCACGAGCCCGAGCTGCTTCTGCTCGACGAGCCGCACGCGAACCTGGACCCCGCCGCGGTCGAGCTCGTCGCGCCGCTGATCGGCGCGGGGACCGACCCGACGCGCCCACGCACGCGCGTGATCATCAGCCACGACCCCTCGCGCGGCCTCGCCGAGGCCGACCTCGTGCTCGGCTTGCGCGCCGGGCGGGCGGCCCTGCTGCGCGCCGCCGACGAGGTCGCAAGCGACGAGATCGCGGAGCTCTACGCGTGAGCGGGGTGCACGCGCCCGGGCGCCCGTCGCTCACAGCGCCGCCCGCGCGGACGGTCCGTCTCTGGCCGACGGTCGGCGCGCTGCTGCGCAAGGAGCTGCTGGTCGAGCTGCGCACGCTCGAGTCCGTGCCCGGGATGTCGCTGTTCGCGGTGACGACGTTCGTCGTGTTCCACTTCGCGCTCAACCGCAGCAGCGTCGAAGGCGACCTCGCAGCGGGGATCCTGTGGGTGACGCTGCTGTTCGCGGCGATCCTCGGCGTCAACCGGCTGTTCGTCGCCGACGCCGATCAAGGCGGCTTTGACGCGTTCCTGCTGGCTCCGGTCGAGCGCAGCGCGATGTTCGTGGCCAAGGCGTTGACGCTGCTCGCGTTCCTGGTGGTGCTCGAGCTCGTCGCCGTCCCGGCTTTCGCGCTGCTGCTGCTCGGAGCGCCGCTCGGTCGCTCCCTCCCCGGCCTCTTGGCGACGCTCGCGCTCGGCGATCTGGGAATCGCGGTGATCGGCACGCTCGTCGCGGCGATGGCCGTGCAGACGCGCGCGCGCGACCTGTTCGGACCCCTGCTCGCGCTGCCGCTGTTCGTGCCGATCGTGATCGGCGGCGCGCGCGCTCTCTCGCCGCTGCTCGTGCAGGCCCACGCCGGCGGCCCTGCGATCCGTTGGCTGCTGACGCTCGGGCTCTATGATCTGGTGTTCGGGCTGATCGCCTACGCCCTGTTCGACTTCCTCCTGGAGGACTAAATGGAGCGCTCAAGCCGGCCCGGGGCCGGCTCTTCTGACAGCGGAGACCGCCGTGCCGGCGCTGTAGTCATGTACGGCAGGGGCCTGCGCGCCTTGAGCATCTCGACGGTGATCGGGGTCGCGCTCGCGCTCGGCCTCGTCTTCTTCTACGCCCCGCTGGAAGCCGAACAGGGCTTTCTGCAGAAGATCTTCTACGTGCACGTACCGCTCGCGACCGTCGCGCTTTGCGGGTTCGTGCTCGGCGGCCTGCTCGCGATCCAGCACCTGCGCACCCGCGATCCACGCTGGGACATGCGTTCGTACGTGGTCATCCACATGAGCCTGATCTTCGCTGTCGGCACGCTGATCACGGGCTCGATCTGGGCGAAGGGCTCATGGGGGCACTGGTGGGTGTGGAGCGAGCCGACGCTCGTCTCGTTCCTGATCATCTTCCTGCTCTACGCGACCTATCAGCCGCTGCGCTTCGCGATCGAAGACCCCGAGCGCCAAGCACGCTACGCGTCGGTGTTCGCGATCACCGCGGGTGCGTTCGTGCCGCTCAACTACATAGCCGTGAACCTCTCGACCGCCTACCTGCACCCGCGCGTGTTCACCAGCACCTCGAACCTCCCCGGCTCGATGGCGTTGACACTGCTCGTCTCGACGGTCGCGATGGCACTGCTGTTCGCGACGCTCTGCAAGTACGAGCTGACGGCGAAGCACACACGCGCGCAGCTGCGCGCGCTGCGCCGGCGCCTGGCCGGAGACGACCTCGACACGCCGGTGCGCTCGCGCAGCGCCGCGCCCTCGCTCTCGCACGTGAGCGCCACACCGGCGCGCGCGGCGGGAAGGCCGGCGCTGTGATGGCCGGAGCGGTGCTCGCCGAGGTCCCGGCGCTGCCGCTGCACACCGCCGGCAAGTACGTCGCCGGGGCCTACATCGTGCTGTTCGTGCTGGTGCTGATCTACGTCGCGATCATGGCGATCCGCTTGAGCCGCATCGAGCGCGATCTCGGTGAGCTGCTGAGCGAGCTCGACGAGCGACAGGAGCCGACGCCGAGATGAGTGAGCTGCTCGCGCTCGGGGTCTCGCACAAGACCGCTCCGGTCGCACTTCGCGAGCGCCTCGCGTTCAGCGAGCGCGAGGCGAGCGAGTTCGCCGCCGCGGCGACCGCGACCGAGGAGGTGCGCGAGGCGGTCGTGATCTCCACGTGCAATCGCACGGAGGTCTACCTCGTCGTCGGCGACCCCGTGCGCGCGGAGTCCGACGTGCTCGGCCTGCTCGCGCGCCGCGCTGAGATCCGCCCGACGGAGCTCGCTGAGGCGATCTACTCGCCCCGCAACTGCGACGCCGCGCGACAGCTCTACCGCGTGACCGCGGGCCTCGAGTCGATGATCGTCGGCGAGGCCGAGATCCAGGGGCAGGTCAGGCGCGCGCACGAGGCGGCGATGCGCGCCGGCTGCACAGGACCGATGTCCAATCGGCTGTTCGCGGCGGCGCTGACGACCGGCAAGCGCGTGCGCTCGGAGACAAGCATCGGCGCGAACCGGGTGAGCATCCCGTCGGTGGCGGTCGATCTCGCGCTGAGCGTGCTCGGCGGCCTGGAGGACCGTCACGTCGTGATTCTCGGCGCCGGCGAGACCAGCGAGCTGACCGCGCGCGCGCTCGCCGAGCAGGGCGCCGGCACGATCTTCGTCGCCAACCGCCACGCCGACCGCGCACTCAGCCTCGCGCAGCGCTTCGGCGGATCGGTCGTCGGCCTGGACAAACTCCCCGACCAGCTCGTCCATGCCGACATCGTCCTGTCCTCGACGTCCTCGCCGCATCCGATCCTCGGCCGCGAGGAGCTCGAGCTGGTGATGGCCGAGCGCGAGCAGCACGACGCGAGGGCCCTGCTCTTGATCGACATCGCGGTGCCGCGCGACGTCGACCCCGCGTGCGGCGAGCTGGACGGCGTGAGCCTGTACGACATCGACGACCTGCAGGCGGTCGTGGCGCGCAACCTCAACACCCGCGCGGAGGAGACGCCGCAGGCGCTCGCGATCGTCGAGGAAGAGATCCAGCGTTTCGCGCGTTGGCTCGGCCAGCTCGAAACGCTGCCGACGATCAGCGCCCTGCGAAGCCACGGCAGCGCGATCGTCGAGCAGGTGCTCGCGGAGAACTCGGGTCGCTGGGAGTCGGCTTCCGAGCGCGACCTTGCGCGCGTCGAGGCGATCGCACGGGCGGTCATGAGCCGCCTGCTGCACGAGCCGACGATCCGCTTGCGCAGCTTCGGCGAGGACCGTGGCCACGCGAGCCTCGAGCTCGTGCGCGAGCTGTTCGGGCTGCGAGAGGAGCAGACCGCCGCGGAGCGCAACGCCACGCAGGAGCGCGCCGACGGGGCAGCGAGCGAGCTGGCGGAGGTCCACGATCTACGCCGGCATCGGCCTGGATGATGGCCCGCGCACCCCGCCCGCCTCGCTGATGCGGATCGGGACGCGGCGCAGCGCGCTCGCGCTGGCTCAAGCCGAGCTGATCGCCGAGCTGATCGGCGCCTGCGAGATCGTCCCGCTCATCACCAGCGGCGACCACGAGCGCCAGTCCGCAGGCGCCGGCGATGCGAGCGACAAGTCACGTTGGGTGAGAGAGCTCGAGACGGCGCTCGTCGCCGGCGAGATCGACCTCGCGGTGCACTCCGCCAAGGACGTGCCGGGTGAGCTCGCGGCCGGGCTGAAGCTCCTCGGCGCCCCCGCCCGCGCCTCGGCTGAGGACGTGCTCTGCGGGACCGACGCCCTCGAGCGCCTGGCGCCGGGCGCGCGGGTCGGCACGAGCAGCATCCGTCGTCTGGCGCAACTGCGCGCCGTCCGTGAGGACCTAGAGATCGTGGCGATTCGCGGCAACGTCGACACGCGCCTGCGCAAGCTCGCGAACCCGGCCGAGGGTCTCGACGCGATCGTGCTCGCACGCGCGGGGCTGCAACGGCTGGGGCGAGAGTCCGAGGTCGGCGGGACGCTCGACCCCGAGCGCTTCGTGCCGGCGCCCGGCCAGGGCGTGCTCGCGCTCGAGGGGCGAGCCGAGGACGCGCGGGCCGCCGAGGCTGTGCGGGCGATCACCGACGTCGACGCGTTCGCCTGCCTGCTCGCCGAGCGGGCGCTCGCGCTCGCGCTCGACGCGAGCTGCCACACGCCGCTGGCTGCGTACGCCGTGCGCAGTGACTGCGGCTGCCTGCTGCTGCGCGCGTGGGTCGGGCTACCGGACGGGTCCGCGTGGGTGAGCGACGAGCTCCTCGGCGGCTTCGAGGACCCAGAGGCGCTCGGAAGGCGCGTGGCTGAACGGCTCACGCTCGCCGGGGCGGCGGAGCTGCTCGCGGGCGCAGAGGAGATGGCGGCGGCGCGATGAGCGGACGCGTCTACCTCGTGGGCGCGGGCCCCGGCGATCCGGGCCTGCTGACCGCGCGTGCGCTCGAGCTGATCGCGACGGCGGACGTGATCTTGTACGACCGCCTGATCCCGAGTGGCGCTCTCGACGGCGCGCGGGCAGACGCGGAGCTGCTGTTCGTGGGCAAGGAGGGCGGGGGCCCTTCAGTTCCGCAGGAGCGGACGCAGGCACTGATGATCGAGCGAGCGCAGGCGGGAAGCACGCTCGTGCGCCTGAAGGGCGGCGACCCGTTCGTGTTCGGTCGCGGCGGCGAGGAGGCGCTCGCGCTGCGCGCTGCGGGCATCGCCTTCGAGGTCGTGCCGGGCGTGAGCGCGGGCGTCGCCGCGAGCGCGTACGCGGGCATCCCCGTCACCCACCGCGGTCTCGCCAGCGCGGTCGCGCTCGTGACCGGTCACACCCGCGAGGACGGCGGCGGGGAGGGCGAGGCGGCGGAGCACGATGCGCTCGACTGGCCGGCGCTTGCCGCGTTCCCCGGCACGCTCGTGTTCTACATGGGCGTGCGCCAGCTGGCGCAGATCGCGGCGTCGCTGATCGCCGCGGGGCGCCCCGGATCGCAGCCGGCGGCGGTCATCGAACGCGGCACGCTCCCCGGCCAGCGCAGCGTGACGGGCACGCTCGAGACGATCGCCGAGGCGGCTCACCGTGAGGGCGTGCGCCCGCCGTCGATAACCGTCGTCGGCGCTGTCGCAGCGCTCGCGCAGGAGCTCGCGTGGCTCGAGCCACGGCCGCTGGACGGCATCAGCGTCGCTGTAACGCGCGCGCGTGCGCAGGCGAGCGAGCTCGCGCGGCGCCTGCAGGAGCTCGGCGCGAACGTCGTGCAAGCCCCTGTGATTCGCGTCCAGCCGACAGCCGATCGCCGGCACGCGACGCTCGACCCGAGGCCGTATGACCTGATCTGCGTGACGAGCGCGAACGGCGTGGCGGAGCTGTTCGCGCGCCTCGATGACGGCACCCACCCGCGCGGGGATGCGCGCGCGCTCGCGGGCACGACGATCGCGGCGATCGGTCCGGCCACCGCGCGCGCGCTGGCCGAGCGAGGAGTCCTCGCGGACGTCGTTCCCGAGCGCTTCGTCGCCGAGTCGCTGGTCGATGCGCTCGCCGAGGTGCCCGTGCAGCGCGCCCTGATCGCGACCGCGCGCGGGGCCCGTGAGGTGCTCGCGAACGCGCTGCGCGAGCGGGGCGCCGAGGTCGATGTCCTGGCGCTGTACGAGACGCTCGCCGAGCCGCTCTCTGCGCGCGCGCTGCTCGCGCTGAGCGAGGCCGACTACGTCACGTTCACCTCGTCCTCGACCGTCCGCCACTTCCTGCAGGCGCTCGGCGAGGACGCTGCCCTGTCCGCGAGCACGCGTATCGTCTCGATCGGCCCGGTCACGAGCGAGACTCTCCGCGAGCACGGTTTGGAGCCGCACGTCGAGACCGAGCGCCACGATGTAGACGGCATGATCGACGCCCTTCTCAACGACGCTGCCTCTGGAGCGAGGAATGGACCAAGATAGAGACTCGACTCCCGTCATCACGTTCCTGTCCGACTACGGCCAGCTCGACGAGTTCGTCGGCGTCTGCCACGGCGTCATGGCGCGGCGCTGCCCGCGCGCGAGGGTGATCGACCTGACCCACGCGATCCCCCGTCACGACGTCCGCTCGGGGGCGATCGTGCTCCGCTCCGCGCTCCCGTTCCTACCCGCGGGCGTGCACCTGGCGATCGTCGACCCGGGGGTCAGCGCCGTCGGTCGCCATGCCCGCCGCGCCGTCGCGATGCGCACGGTCGACCAGGACCACGTGCTGGTGGGTCCCGACAACGGCCTGCTGATGCCCGCCGCGGAGCGGCTGGCGGGGGTCGCCGAGGCGGTCGACATCGGCCAGTCGCCAGAGCGTCTGCAGCCGGTGTCGCGGACGTTCCACGGTCGCGACATCTTCGCGCCGGTCGCCGCCGCGCTGGCGGCGGGAGCGCCGCTCAGCGAAGTCGGCGATCCGCTGCCTGTAGAGGAGCTGCGCCGTTTTGGGCTCCCCAAAGCCCATCTCAGCGAAGGCGCGCTGACGGTTCACGTGCTGCGCGGCGACACCTTCGGCAACCTGATCCTCGATGCGACCGAGGAACAGCTGCTCGCGCTCGGAGCGATGCCAGGGGACACGCTCACGGTCAGCCACGCGGGCGCCGTGCGCACCGCGCACTACGCGGCCACGTTCGCCGAGGTGACCCCCGGCGAACTGCTGATCTACGAGGACGCGACGCGCATGGTCGCGCTCGCCGTCAACCGCGGCTCGGCCGCTGCGCTGCTTGGGGCGAGCGCGGACGATGAGCTGACCGTTCGCCCGGCGTGAGCGGTCCTCGAGCGTCTGCATCCTTCAACCCCGCAGCGAGCCACGCCGGTGGCGAGCACCCCACACCGACGCTCGGACACCCGCACGTGCATCTGCGGCGCACCGGCTCGACCAACGAGCGCGCCCGCGAGCTCGCGTTCGCGGGCGCACCCCACGGAACGCTCGTCAGCGCCGATGAGCAGACGGCCGGGCGTGGGCGCCAGGGCAGGCGCTGGATAGCCCCGGCGGGGAGCTCGCTGCTCGCCTCGCTGCTGCTGCGCGAGGTGCCGCCGCTGCTGCCGCTGATCGCCGCCGTGGCGGTATGCGACGTGGCTGGCGCCGGCGCACGCATCAAGTGGCCGAACGACGTCGTTCTCGAAACGCCGGCCGCCGGCGATCGCGCGGGCCTGGCCAAGCTCGGGGGCATCCTCATCGAGGGTCGGCCGCAGTCCAGCTGGGCGGTGCTCGGGATCGGCTTGAACGTCGCCTTGAGGATCGATGAGCTGCCCGCGGAGCTACGCCCCGGCTCGGGCTCGGGCTCCGGCTCGGGCGCAAGCGGCGGGCTGCCCGCCGCGACGCTCGGGCTCGGGCCCGCAGACGTCGCGCCGACGCTCGCCCACCTGATCGACGCGCTCGTGCGCCGGCTGGCCGAGCCCGAGCAGGCGACGCTCCAGGCGTGGCGGGCGCGCGATGCGCTGCGCGGCCGCGAGGTCGCGTGGGGCAGCGCCGTCGGTGGTGGGCACGTGCGGCGCGCTCGAGCCGAGGGGATCGACGACAGCGGGCGACTCCTCGTCGCGCTGGCGGACGGCTCGCGCGAGACGATCGGGGCCGGCGAGGTGCACCTGCGCGAGGTCGCCTGAGCGGCTAAGCAGGATGGTGGTCGAGCGCTTCGCGTACGTCGCGGCGCAGCGCGTCCTCGTTCTGCTCGCCGTCGCTGCTGGCGACGCTCGTCAGCTGCGGGGCCGAGCTCGCCGGGTTGGCAGCGCCCTTCGCGCCCTTGCGCCGGCGCCGGGCATTGCGCGCGCGGCGTTTGGGGAAGTTGCGCAGCAGCTCGCGCGCGAGCGCCGGGGGCTTGCGCGCCATCCGCGTGCGCGCCCCGCGCAGCGCCTCCTCGGCCTCCGGCGTGTGCGCGAGCGCGGCCGCGAGCAGAGCGGCGGCAAGGCGGCGATCCTGCTTGCGCGCCGCATGTATCAGACGCCTGGCGTTGCGCGCGTGCGCGCCGCCGGCGGAGTTGACGAGCAGCCCGAGCAGGCGCTTGGTCTCCGGCCAGCGCTGGACCGCATACTCCTCGTGCACGTCGCGCGTGTACTCCGCCAGGCGCCAGATCCAGGCGTTGGCCTGGTCGCGGCGGCCGATGCGCCGCTCGACCATCGCTCGCAGCATGATCTTCGTCGCCTCCTTGCGCTCCTCGCGCGGCCAGCCACCGATGATGTCGATCGCCTCGTCGAACGCGTCGGGGTCGCGCAGGGCCGCGATGTCGGTCAACGCGCGCAGTCGCAGCTGCGAGCTCTTGTTGCGCTTGACCGCCGTGATCAGGAAGCGGCTCTTGAGCTCGCCCGTGCGATCGAAGTGCAGCATCGCCCGCGCTCTGCGCCAGCCGTTTGGCGCCACGCGCGCTCCCGCGAGCGCCGCCCACAGGTGCTGCTCGCCGTAGTCGAGGTGCTCGACCGCGATGCGCCACAGCTCGCGCTCGAACACCTGAAAGCGCCGCTCCTCCTCCGCGCACACCGGCAGCACGCGGCGCTCCACCCGCATCCTGCGCCCGCGCCCACGCCGCACGGGGCCCACCACGATCGCCCCACCCCTGTAGACATCCCTGTCGAGCAGCGAGTGCAGCGTCACGACCGGATCGTCGTGCTTGGTCGCCGGGTGCACGAAGTCCACGACGAGGCCGGCCTCCTTGCCCGGGTGACGACGCGTGACGCGCCCGACACGCTGCTGGTAGATGCGCTTGGACGCCGTCGGTGCGAGGTGCACGCACACGGTCGCGCGCGGGCTGTTCCAGCCCTCCGCCAGCAGCTGGGCGTTGATCAGGACATCGATGTCGCCGCGCTCGTAGCGCGCCAGGATTTCCACCAGCTCGCGCTTGGGCGTCTCGCCGGAGACGCCTTCCGCCTTGATGCCCTCCGCGCGGAACGCTTCGGCGAGGTTGTACGCGTGGCGCACGCCGGCCGCGTAGACGACGCCGGGCACGCCGTTGAAGCGCGTTTTGTAGAGGTTCGCGACGGCCACGTTGAACGGCTGCTGGTCGAGCAGTTTCGCCAGCTCGTCCTGGTCGAACTCGGTGTCCACCTCGCCGCGGCGCAGCGGCACCTTCGCGATCGTGCGCACGCCGACGCCGGGAGAGATGCGCACGCAGCGCAGCGGCGCGATCACGCCACGCCTGGCCGCCTGCGCGAGGTCGAAGCGCGAGGTCTGCGTCGGGAAAAGGTCGGTCACGTGGCGCGCGATCAGCGCACCGGTGGCCGTCATGCCGA
Organism: uncultured Solirubrobacteraceae bacterium; assembly: GCA_963759265.1. Taxonomy (GTDB): domain Bacteria; phylum Actinomycetota; class Thermoleophilia; order Solirubrobacterales; family Solirubrobacteraceae; genus Palsa-744. Next base: position 783,100 of record CAVWYR010000001.1, on the reverse strand, counting down.
TGAAGATCGGCCCGGTCCACTCGCGGATCGCCGCGCTCGTCTTCTCGCCGAGCGCCGTGTGCGCCTCGTCGCAGATGACGATCGTGTACGCGCTCGAGATCTTGCCGGCGTTGCGCACGAACCACTGGTAGGTCTCAACCGTGACCGGGCCTTTGACCGAGTCCTCGCCCTTCAACAGCGGGCGGCTGATGCGCTTGGAGTAGCCGCGATCACGCAGCTCTCCGAGGAACTGGTCGACGAGGTTGCGCCGGTGCGTGAGGATCAGCACGCCGCCGGTGTGCGAGGCCTCGACGAAGCCCAGCGCCGCCACCGTCTTGCCCGCGCCTGTCGCATGCTCGAACCAGAAGCGCTTGGCCGCGTTCGGGTCCTCCGGCTGCTCGGCGAGCGACCCCTCCTCGTCCTCGTCTTCGACCCAGTCGCGCGGCTCCTCCTCGGACTCCGCCTCCTGCTCGGGCTCCTCGTCAGGCTCGTCCTCGTCGGGCTCCTCCTCGTCCTCGTCGTCGAGCTCGTCGTCCTCCTCGTCCTCGTCGGGCGCGGCGCGCTGGACCGGACCGAGATCGTCGTCGTCCTCGTCGATGTCCTCCTCGTCCTCGTCCTCCTCGTCGTCCTCATCCTCCTCGGCCGCATCGGCCTCACCCGCGCCGCCGCGATCCGCCCGCGCGTCGCCACCGTTGGAGGAGGCCCCATCCGGGCCGAGGATGTCCGCCGAGGCGAGCAGCTCGGGCGAGGCCGAGGCCGGGCCGCGGCCGTTGCCATCCGCGCTGCGCTGCGCCTCCGCCAGAAGCGCTGTGAGCGTCCCCGACAACGCGTCGACCTGGTGGGCGGAGAGCACGGTCCCGTCCTCGAGCTTCGGCTCCTCCTCGGAGAGCAGGCGCTCGAGGCCGAGCAGCAGCGAGAACTCGCGGCGCCACGCCGTCGATGGGTTCTTCGCCTTGGGGTCCTCGTCGAGCTCCGCGAGCGCCTGATCGAGCGCGCGCCGGCGCGGCGTTCCCGGTGCGAGCGCCACCTGCGGATCCTCGCCCTCGTGCAGAAAACGCTCGCGCACGAACTTCTCCGCACGAGCAAGGTCGGCGGAACTCGGAATGGTCGCGGCCACGAGGGCCACTGAGGTGGACTCGGCCATGGAGGCTCTGGGCTTCGAGACAGAGCCGCCGTCGAAGCTGGGCTTCAGTGCGGCTCGAAAAGGGTTGGCGCCCGGCTGGCGCCGTTTGCCGGGCGCTCCACAGCGACCCGACGATGACGTAGAACAAGGATATAGCACGCGGAGGTGCGATTGAAGTGAACGCTATCTGGCACCCTTACGGCGATGACGCCCAAGCGCCTGACGATCGCAGCGGCAGCCGCGATCGTCGTGGTTGTGCTCGTCGTCGGCCTACTGCAGATCGGGGGCTCCGCCTCGACGCCGCCGTCGACGCTGACGCTCGCACAGATGCGCACGCGTGTGGCTGGATCGCCGCCGCCGCTGGAAGCGCTGCACGCGCAGGCCAACGAGCTGCTCGGCGGGGGCCTGACAGCGCTGCGCGCGCGTCTGGCGTCGCTGCGCGGAACGCCGATCGTGATCAACAAGTGGGCCTCCTGGTGTGAGGCCTGCCGCGCCGAGTTCGGGATCTTCCAGCGTGTCTCCGTCTCGCGCGGGCATACGGTCGCGTTCATCGGGATCGACTCGGGCGAGAGCAGCCGCGCGGACGCGCTCGCGTTCCTGCGCTCCTTCCCCGTCAGCTACCCCAGCTACTACGATCACAGCGAACAGATGGGCACGGCGATCACCGACTCGACGTTCACGCCCGTGACCGTCTTCTACAACCGCCACGGCGCGCTGTTCATCCACCAGGGGCCCTACCCGAGCGTGGCGAAGCTCGAACGCGACGTCGCGCGCTACGCGCTGGAAGCCTGAGCGTTGCCGGAACTGCGGATCGACCCGCTCAGCGGGCACAGGACGATCGTCGCCGGCGAGCGCTCGCGCCGCCCCGGCGGCGAGCCGCGGTGCTCGCCGCCCGAGCCGATCGATCCCGAGCAGGATCCGTTTGCGGAGGGCCACGAGGATCGCACGCCGGCCGAGCTCTACGCCGTGCGCCCCGGCGGCGGAGCGGCCAACTCACCCGGCTGGCGTGTGCGTGTCGTGCCGAATCTGTATCCCGCGCTGACCCCCAGCGAGCATGGCGGCGAGGCGCAGACCGCCGCCGAGGTGCGAGGCCAGCCGGATCTGTTCGTCTCACAGCCGGCCAGCGGCGCGCACGAGGTGATCATCAACGGACCGCAGCCTGTGCTCTCGCTGGCGGAGCTGCCGGTCGAGCAGGTCGTCGCGGCGGTCGATGTGTGGCGCGAGCGCATGCGCGCGCACGCCGGCAGCGCCTGCCTGCAGCTGATCGTCAACGAGCGACGCGAGGCCGGCGCCTCGCTGCCGCACACCCACGCGCAGCTGTACGCGCTCGACTTCGTTCCCGCGACGGTCGCGCGCGAGCGCGAGCGTGCAGGCGCGCACACAACACGCACGATGGGCCAGAGCCTCCTCGGCGACCTCGTCGCGGAGGAGGTGCGCAGGCGCGAGCGGATCGTGGCGATCGACGCGGAGGCGGTGCTGATGGCGCCGTATGCCTCGCGCCTGCCTTTCCAGCTGATGCTCGCGCCGCGAACACCGCGAGCGCGCTTCGAGGACGACGGGGCCACAGGCGCGGCGCTTCTGCACGACGGCCTCTGCCGACTGGCGCGCCATCTCGGGTCGAGCCCGCCGCTTAACCTGTGGGTGCGCACCGCCCCGCGCGGGGCCGAGAGCTTCTGCTGGCGAATCGACGTGATGCCGCGCCTGACGCATCTCGCGGGCCTCGAGCTCTCGACGGATGTGAACCTCAACATCGTCGCGCCGGAGCATGCCGCGTCGTTGCTGCGAGACGCGTAGGCTGGCCGACAGCCATGCCCCCGGAGGAACGCTTCGTACCCCGCTTCGCAGCCGAGCCACCGCAGGAGGACCTGCCCTACGGTCGCTGGGAGGAGCGCCTGCGCCAGGAGTTCCTCGGCGCCGCCCTGCGACTGGACGCCGAGGAGGAGGACCTCGGTGAGCCGGACACGATCACCTGGTATCCCGATCGCACGTGGCACGGGCACACCTACGTCCCCGCGACCGCGCAGACCTCAGGCGGATACGAGCTGTTCGGCTACGTGCGCTTCATTCCCGGCGGCGAGGACAGCGAGCCGACGGAGCTCTCCGCGCAGGTCGACTTCACCGCCGAGACAGCCGCGCGAAACCCCGACTGGAAGCTCGATCTGTGCGACGAGACGATCGGCGCGTGGCGCGGCTCGCTCGGCGCGGTCGCGGCGATGACGCTCGTGTGGGGACGCCCTCTGATCTCCGCAGGGCGGGTCGTCACCGCCGAGCTTGCCGACCTCGCGGTCGACCAGTGCGAGTTGATCGAGGAGCGCTTCACGCTGATCGCCCCGGACGACTACCGCCACGACCTACTCGAGATCAAGCTGTTCGACGTCAAGGGACGCGAGCTCGCACGCGAGTCGCTGTACGCCGGGGATGACGATGATGATGAGGAGGAGGAGGAGGCAGGCTAGCCACGCGGGCGGTTCTACAAAATGCCCAGCCGGACCGTAAGATCTCGGGGACGGCCCAGGCCACCCTGGCGATGGCGCCCGCAAGCTCATCTCAGCAGAGGAGTCGATAGTGCCAGACACCACCGCGTACAGCAAAGAAGGGATGTTCGGCTCGGTCGAGACCGTCGGGGCTGCCGGCGTCTTCGGCCAGGTCATGGGCCTCGTCGCGGTCACGCTGTGCTTCTTCACGCTCGGGGCCTACCTCGGCCGACACATCGCCGAGGGCGCATCGCTGATCTGCTTCTTCGCCGGCTTCGGGTGCATCATCGGCCTGAACTTCGCGCGGCGCTCGGAGAGCCTCGCGATCACGCTGCTGTTCGCCGGCGGGCTGCTGTTCGGGCTCGGCCTTGGCGGCGTGCTGAACAGCTACGCCGAAGTGGAGCCCGACGCCGTCTGGCAGGCGGCGTCCGCGACCGCGCTGTTCGTCGGCGGGCTCGGCACGGTCGGCTACGCAACCCGCAGAGACCTCTCGGGGGGCTACCGATTTCTGTTCTTCGCGCTGCTCGCGCTGATCGTTTTCGGGCTGATAGCCGTGTTCGTGTCGATTCCCGGCGGCAACCTGATCTACGCGGTGCTCGGCCTCGTTATCTTCGGCGGCTATACGGTCCTCGACTTCAACCGCATGCGCCGCGCAGGCATGCAGGAAGCCGTTCCACTCGCCGCGGGGATCTTCCTCGATGTCGTGAACATCTTCCTGTTCTTCCTGCGACTGTTCGGCGGCGGGCGCAACTGACGCGGTGGCACAGCGCTCCGGCGAGGACCTGAGCGATCGGCGCACGTTCCTCAAGCGTGGCCTGCTGGCTGCCGGATCGCTGACGCTGGCGGGAGCAGGAGCGCCGCCAACGGCGCAGGCGCGAAAGCCTCGTGTGAGGCGCAACGCGCGCGCCCCGCGAGCGCCGAACATCCTTGTGATCCTGGTCGATCAGATGCGCGCGCCCGCTTGGCTGCCGGCAACCGTCGCGCTCGACACGCTGCTGCCGAACCTCGCGTCGCTGCAGCGCCGCTCGGTCAGCTTCGAACGCCACTACACCGCCGCCAACGACTGCTCACCCTCACGCGGCGTGCTGCTCACCGGCCTCTACTCCCACCAGACCGGATGCATGATCACGGGGCGCAGCAAGCTTAACCCCGGCTTCCCGACCTGGGGCAGGCTGCTGCGCGAGATCGGCTATGAGACGACCTGGTGGGGAAAGTGGCACCTGAACCCGCGCGCCAACGCCTCGCTCGCTCCGTACGGGTTCGCGGGGGGCACCTATCCCTCCCCCAACGGAGCCCCCGGCCAGGGCACGGATGTCGATGGGTCGATCGTCGATCAGTTCACCGAATGGTTCTCTGAAGAGGCCCGGCACGAGCCGTGGTGCACGACGGTCTCACTTGTCAACCCCCATGACGTCGCCTGGTGGTTCCGCTTCACGAGGGAGCTCGCGCTGGAGAGCGACCCTCCGGCATGGGCCAATCAGCTACCGCCCAACTTCGAGACCCCCGAACAGATGCACGAACGCGGAAAGCCATTGCTCCAGCGCTCACTCCAGGACACGGCCGCGCGATCTTTCGGCGCCGTGCCCTTCTCCGGCCCCGAAGTGGTGGGCACGTGGAGCGATCTGATGAACACCTATCTGCTGCTGCAGAGCTACGTCGATGAACAGATCGGGCGCGTGCTCGCGACGCTGGCAAGCGCTCCTGCGCGCGTGCGCGAAAACACGGTGGTGCTGTTCACCTCAGACCACGGCGAGTACGGCGGCTCCCACGGCATGCGCGGAAAGGGTGCATCCGCGTATGAGGAGGCGATTCGCGTCCCCTTCTACGTGAGCGACCCGCGCGGCCTGGCGACGGCCGCGATCGGCACACCCCGCTACCAGCTGACCTCCAGCGCCGACGTCGTGGCGCTGCTGCTGACGATCGCGACCGGCTCCGACGAATGGCGCAGCGAGCACTCGCTCGCGCATATCGCCACGCGCCACGACATGGCGGCAATCTGCAGCAACCCCGCCGCGGCCGGTCGACCATGGGTGCTGCACGCCACCGACGAGGACGTCACCGAGTTCGCCAACGAAGCGTACGCGGCCGAAGCGCCGCGACACGTGATCGGGATGCGCACCCAGCAGGGCAAGCTGGCGGTGTACTCGAACTGGCAGGCCGGCGGCATCGAGATTGAAGCGAGCGGCCAGGAACTCGAGCTCTATGACTACAGCAGCGACGAAGGACAGGCTGAGCTCACGAACGTGGCCGGCCTGAGCGGCCTCGAGGAAGTGCTGCTCGCGACGCTCGAAGAGGAAGCGATCCCCGACGAGCTGCGCGCCGAGCTTCCGCGATACCTGCGCAGCGCGCGACAGCGGGGAATCAACGACTTCCTCGGCGTCGAAGAAGAAGAGGAGGAAAAGCTCGCCCGCGCACACTTCCCGCAGGCCACCGAACCGACGGTGGAACCGGACTAGAGCACGCGCCAGATGTAATAGATGCCGCTGAGGCGGAAAATACCCTTATGTGACCCCCGCCGGCGCAGACTTCGAGGAGTTGTTCCGCAGCAACTACGAGGCGGTCTTGAGGTATGTCGCGCGGCGGCTGCCCGCCGACGACGTACAGGACGTCGTCTCGGAGACGTTCATCGTCGCGTGGCGACGCCGGGACGAGCTCCGTGGCGATCCGCTGCCCTGGCTGCTTGGCGTCGCGCGGCGTGTCGGCGCAAACCACCTTCGCGGTCAGGCACGGCGGGGAGCGCTCGGCGAGCGCCTGAACGCACAGCCTCACGAGACGACCGAAGCCGAGCTCGATCACAGCTCCCCGGTCACGCTCGCGCTCGCGGCGCTCCCCGAGCGTGACCGCGAAGCGCTGACGTTGGTCGCGTGGGACGGCCTCGAGCATCGCGTCGCGGCCTCGGTGATGGGCTGCAGCACAACCGCGTTCACGGTGCGGGTCCACCGTGCCCGTCGCAGGCTGGAACGCGCGCTGAGCGCGGACGGGCAGAACCCGATCACGATCAACGCAGAAGCGAGGTCAAGCTCATGAGACTCACACGATCGGACTGGATCGCACAGCTCGCGGGGGTCGACCCGGCGGCGGGCATGAGCATCGAGGACCGGGCTCGCGAGGAAACCTGGCAGATCGTCTCGGCCGCCGCGGCCGACCCCACCGGCCTCGATCCCGGGATCTCCTCGCGCCGACGCCGGCTGCTGCTGCGCCCGCCGGCGATCGCCCTCGCCGCGACACTGCTGATCGCCGGCGCGGCCTTCGCCGGCGGCCTGATCAGCCTCGGCTCACCGGCGGTGAAAGTCGAAAGCTTCCAGATCCCCAATTCAGGCTTCGGCACGGTCGTGGCCAGCTCCGCGAAGGTCCTGCCCGTGAGCGCCGCCGACCCTCAGGGCGGGGCACCTTGGGGCCTTCGCGTCTTCACGACGACCCGCGGCGCCGGCTGCATCCAGCTCGGTCGCGTCGTCGACGGGCAGCTCGGGGTGCTCGGCATAGACGGTGCATTTGCAGACGACGGACAGCTGCACCCGCTGCCGGTCGCGAGCACCGATGAACTGACGTGCTCGGCGCTCGACGCGAGCGGGCTGACGTTCGAGAACGTCAGCAAGGGCAACCTGCTCGCGAACGGCCTGATCGGGCCCGAACAGGTTCCGAGCCGCACGACCCCTGAAGTCCACGAGATCTGCGCGGCCGCCGCTGCCACACCGGCCGAACAGAGCTCCGCGCAGGGCCGCATCTGCCCCCAATCTGAGGAGCGCGACGTTTACTACGGGCTCCTCGGCCCGGACGCCAAGAGCGTCACCTACCTCAAGGAAGGCAAGCCCGTCACGCTCGCCACGAGCGGCCCCGAAGGCGCATACCTGATCGTTGAGGACGCTCCCAGCGGATTCCAGCCAAACGATGCGTATGGGGCAGGCGAGACGGGCGTCCTGCCGGTGTATAGCCCGATCACCGAAATCCAGTACGCCTCCGGCGCGGTCTGCCACCTCGGCACGGCAGGCGACCCCGCGTGTGCGCCGAACGGGATCCCAAGGGGCTACGTCGCGGCCGAGCCGACACCGAGCGCCTCCGAAGCGGCGGCCGCGGTCTCGAGCCGGCTCGTCCAGGTGCCCGGCGGGCATTACGAAGCGATCGTCAGCTTCAAGGCGCCGCTCGCGATCTCGAACATACGCGACCAGTACAAACTGCGCTGGCAGAAGCAGCCGGGGAGCGGCGCTCCTGAAGAAAGCATCAATGTCAGCGAAGGGAACATCGCCGCCGGCCAGGAACTGACCGTGCGCACCGGGGTGCTCGCCAGTGGCCTCACGACGCTGCACGTCGTGCTCGAGCACGCAAATGGCCCTGCATTGTTCGAAGGACCCGGCACCGTCTACGTGCCGGTGGGCACGACGACGGTCACCGTTCCGTAGTCGAGGCGCCGGCGCGGGAGCACTTCGCTCCCGACCGCGGGGCGCCGTCAGCGCGAGCGCCCGGCCCAGCGCTCGGCCCAGTCCTGCAGTGGCGCGTAGGCCTCCAGCAGACGCTCCCCCTCCGGTGTGAGCTGGTAGCCGCCCGCGCCATGCTCGACGATCCCTGCGCCACGCAGCTCGCGCAGGCGATCGTTGATGACGCTCGCGGACGCGTTCTCGCATCGTTGCTGGAGCGCGCGAAAGACGAGCGGCTCCTCGCGCAGCTCCCACACCAGCCGCAGCGTCCAACGCCGCCCGAGCAGGTCGAGCAGCGCCATGATCGGCCTGCCGCTGTCGGACCCGCGCACCGGCTTGCCGGGAGTCGGCGTCAGCTTGCGCTCCGGAAATCGAAGCGGTAACGTTTGCGCTCCGGAAATCGAAGCATCCTCACAGGAGGCTAGCGCACATGACCGAGCACACGCCGCGACTCGCACCGCTCCAGCCACCGTATACCCCGGAGGCGGCGAGCATGCTCGCGAAGTGGATGCCTCCCGGCAGCGAGATCGAGCCGCTGCGGCTGTTCCGAACGCTACTCGTAAACGGCGAGCTCGCGAGCCGCATGCGCCCGCTGGGAGCCGCCATCCTCGGCCCCGGCGCGACGGTCGCGCCGACGCTGCGCGAGGTCGTGATCCACCGCACGTGCGCGCTCAACGGCGCGGAGTACGAGTGGGGGGTGCACGCGGTTGCGTTCGGCAAGCCGCTCGGGTTCAGTGACGAGCAGCTCGCCTCGACCGTTCACGGCTCCTGGCAGGACGCCTGCTGGGACTCCGAGCAGGCGAGCGTGTTCAGGCTCGCAGACGAGCTGCACCACTCGGGCACGATCTCCGACGAGCTGTGGTCGCAACTGGTCGAGTCGTTCTCCCCGGAACAGCTGCTCGAGCTGATCGTAACCGCCGGTTGGTACCACGTGATCAGCTTCGTCTGCAACGGCGCGGGGGTCGAGCTCGAGGCGTGGGCGGCGAGGTTCCCCAGCGCGAGCTAGGGCGCGGTCGTGAAGGCCGCTTCGGTGCCCTTTCCGACCCCGCTGAGGCTCGTCGCGAGGATCTTGAAGTGATAGGTGGTGCCGGGGGTGAGCCCTTTCAGCAGCGCTGAGACGGCCACGGTGCTCGTACCGGCCCCCGGCAGTTCGGCGCACGGAGCGCTCGAGATCAACGCGGTCTTCCCATACTCGAAGCGGCATTCGATGACAGCGCCGGCGTTGGGATCGACGGTCCCGTTCAAGACCGCTGTGCGTTCACCGATCGCGCTCGCGATCCCGGTTTCCGCGGTCGGGGCAATCGCGGCCATCGTCAAGAACTGCACTTCCGGGCCTTTCGCAGTGCCACCGGAGTTGGTGGCGGTGACCCTGAAGCGGAACGTCGTGCCCGGCGCGAGGCCTTCGAGTTTCGCAGACACCATGACTGGTTCGTTCACCGACCCGGGCAGGTTCGCGCACTTCGTGAAGAACTTGAACGACGTCGGTCCGTATTCGAACCTGCAGGAGGTGATGTTCGCGCCCTGCGGATTGATCGCTGCGTTCACGATCGCGGTGCGCTGGGCGACTTCGGTGGCGCTTCGCGGTTCGATCAACGGAGGTAGAGAACGAAGCGTTTTGAACGTCGCTTCGATGCCGCTGTGCGCGCCGCCGCTGCTCGCCGCCGTGAGCCTGAAGTGGTAGGTCGTGCCGGGTTTGAGGTGTTTGAGCTCCGCGGAGACGGGGACCGAGGAGTTCCCCGGTTCGGGCAACTTGCTGCACGCGGCGGTGCTCGCGAGCGTGCTCGTTCCATATTCGAACTTGCAGCTGATCAGCTTCGCGCCGTGCGGGTCGACGGTTCCGTTCGCAACTGCGCTTCGCTGCGCCACGCCCGTCGCGATACCGGTTTCGACGGTCGGTGATGGCTCCGGGCCGACCGCCACGAGCACGTTGGAGCTCTCGGTCGCCGGGAAGCCCTGGCCGCTCGGCGGCGCGCCTTCGACGGATGCCTGGTTCAGGTAGGTGCCCCTCGTGACGGTTCGTTCACAGCTGTACACGGCCGACTTTCCGGCCGCCACCGGCGAGCCGCCGGGGCCACCTGCGAGGTTCCCGCAGTCCGTGTCGCTGAAATTCGCGAGCGTGAGTGGGACGTTGCCCGTGTTGTGCGCCGTGATCTGGTAGAGGATCGTCTGCGCGGACGTGGCTTGCAGTTCGTTTGTCGTGAAGCCCGCGCTCGAGCCCTTGATCTCCTGGGCGGCTTCGAGCGTGAACTCGGGCTTGGGCACCAGCTTCACGGTGAGCGTCGCCGGTTCGCTCAGTACGGACGCGGCGTGCGCGTAGCTGAAGCGCGCGCGGTACTCGTCGCCGCTCTCTGACAGTGCCACGTGTTCGAGCCTGAGCGTGGTCGTTCTGTTACCTGGGTCGGTTTCGTCCGCCCGGAAGCTTTCGCCGCCGTTTTCGGAGACTTCCCACCCCGCCGACGGCTGCGGTGAGCCAGAGGCTTCGGCATGGAAGCTCGCGCTTTCGCCTTCGGAGACCGTCGCGTTGAGCGGCTGCGTGATCGATGCCGCCTGCGCCAGCGGAACCAACCTGACGACGATCGTCCCATTGGCCTGGCCGTCTTCGTCGTCGGCGCCCCCGTCGATCAGCGTCACGCTGATCACGTTTTCGGTGATCGTGTACAGCGCCGCGGGCACTTCCTTGTATTCTTCGCCGCCTCCGGAGGTGTGCACGAGCATGTAAAGGACCGTCGGGGCGCTGCCCGCCGGCAGTTCGATCCTCGCGCGCACGCTGCCGCCGTTCGCTACAGGGACGGTCAACCCGACCATCCCGACGATCGATTTCGTACCTGTGGGCAGCGGGACGAGTGATGGAAGTTCTTCCAGCTTCAAGCCGAGCGTCGCCCCCGGCGTCGCGGTGCTGACCAACACCTCACCACCGGTCGGCGCCGGTGCGGACTGCGCCAGTTGCACCTTGACGTCCTCGCCGTACGTGGTGCCGCCCCACGTCCTCACGACGACCCGCTCGTGGAGGCTGCCTTCGGGGGTCCAGTTCGTAACCTTCGCGGACACCACCGTCGCCTTGTCCGCGGCTTGCGGGATCGTCGCGCACGCGACGCGGTGGCCGTAGGATTCCGAGGCTCCGTATTCGAACTCGCACGATTCGACCGCGCCGCCGTTTGGATCGACTTCCCCGTTGAGCGTCACTCCCGTCGTGCCGATTTCGGTCGGCGCGAGCGTTTCGGCGCTTGGCGCTTTGGATTCATTGAGCACGAATCGCGTCAACCGTAGGCGGTTGATCGTCGATTCGACCAGCGGCGACTGCTCGGCGACGGCTTCTGTGCCGCTTTCCTTGAAGAGTTCTGTCTTGCCTTCGACGTAGGGCTTGACCTGTTCGGCGACTTCGTCGGCCCAGGCCGACGAGCGCTTCGACACTTCGCCGATCAGGTCTTCTTTGAGCAACGCTTCGAGTTCCGATCCCGTCGCGTTTTTGAGACGGCTGATCCAGCTGGCGACGAGGGCCGTCAGCTGTTCCGGCACGGGCCCAGCGCTGCCCGCTCCGGGGTTCAGGAACTGCGTGCCGCTGCCCTCGATGTCGCTCTCGAGCACCGGGTCGCTCCCGACGGCCTGCGGCAGGCCAAGCTTGAGGTAGCTCTGGACCAGCGCTTTCGCGCCGGCGAGGCTCGCTGCGGGGTTGCCCTGCGGCGGGCTTTTCAGTGCCTGTGCGCCCGCGCCGTAGGCGCCTTCCTGCAGTTCGCGCAGCTTTGCGTTGATGCCTGTCACGAGCGCCGGTTCCGCGGAGCCGAGCGCATTGGTGGTTTGGTCATAGTTGGCAAACTCGAGTCCCGCTCTGTCTTCTCCCACGGACGGACGCGGACATTCCGTAGCCTCCTTGACAGGCGTGCCGTTGTACGTGGCGTCGGTTTCTCCTCCGTCGCCGCTGATGTGAGAGATCGCGGTGAACGTCCCCGGGTGGCGTGCTTCAATCTTCGGGTTCGACACCGAGACTTTTGTGTGCGCTCCGCCGTTGACCACCGAAGGATCGAAGGTTTCCGCCGAGAAGGAGCTCTTCCAGAACAGGGCGGTCTGGCTGCAACTGCCCAGGGCCAGCGACGACCGCAGCGGTGTGCCATTTTCTTCCAGCGTCAACTGCTCCTCGACCGTTTCCGCTTCTTCTTCGTCTTTTGCTTCGAATTTCCATTCGACTTCGCAGTCGTTGCCCACGTCCAAAAACCCGAATTCGGGGCAGTCTGCGACCTTTTCGCTTTCGTTAGCCGTTTTGTAAACGGACGGTGCCTTCTTGGTGATCGTCCGGCACACCTTGAGTTCGAGGGGGTCGCCAGATTTTGGCGCGCCGATATATCCGAGTCGCACTCCGTTCACGAGTACCGGGGGCAGGCTCGCGATGAACGCTTCCGGCATTTCTTCTTTAGCATTTTCGCCCTGACTGCCGGAGCATTCTTCCCATTTCAGCGCTGGGTATTTTGCGGTGGCGACTGTAGACGCGGTGAAGGCCTGTTGCGCCCCACCCCAGACGCCCACGTTCGTGGGATTGCCCGGCACCGCAGTGCCGGTCTGCAGGCCGCTGCTCAACGACTTTTCGGCAGCTTCTCCGAGCACGGCGGCGACCGATTTCGTACCTTCGACGCCCGCGCCCCCGGCGGCCCGTTCGAAATGTCCGAGCGCTTCGTCGAGGACCACGTTTCCCGTTTTCGCGCCGCCGGAGTGTGTCGACCAGGCACCCTGTGTCTGCTCGAGCGTGACACCTTCGTTTTCCAGGTTTTTCAGGCCGGCTATGTCCGGGCCGGTCGCATGGCCCGGGTTTTCGAGCATGAGCTGGGCGTATGCCCGCGCACCTTCCGACCAGAACGTGGTGTTGGCGAGGGTCGTCGGAGCGGGAGTCGTCACCCATTCCTGTGCCACGGGAAAGTGCGCGAGATAGGTGATGGCTTCGCTGAGTTCGGTGGGTTCACCGCTTGTCTTGCTAGTCAACTGCAGGCCGGCCCCTTCGAAGGTGTAGGGCTCGGTTTTCGCGTTGTTGACCAGCGCACCGTTGGCGATTTCGGTTGCGTATTTTTTCAGAGCGACGAGGGATTCCTGGATCTTCGGCGGCGACAGCGGTTCACCGGTTCGCCTCAGCCAGCCGACGCTGTCTTCGATCGTGGTCTGCAGTTCGGCCTTCGTCTCGACGGAAAACAGTTCTTGGACCTGATCCTGCAGCGCGAAGATCGTTTCCTGCTCCTTCGCGAGCTTTACGGCCAGCGAGCCGAGTTCTTCTTTCAGTTCGTAGTTCTCCAGCGCCATCTGCGACGTGAGCTGCGCGAGCTGCGTGTTGAGCGCATGAAACGCTTCCTGCGTGTACTGCTGGAAGCCGGCGACCTGCGTGCTGATGTCGGCCATGTCTTTCAAAGCGATTTCCTGCGGCCCCGCCGGAGGATGCGCGAGCCCTTCTTCGGCCAGTTCGTACGTTTCGAAGGCCACGTTGACCAGGCCGGAGAGGCCTTCGGAGACGTTGTCGGTGGCGAGAGCTGTGATGGACGTAACGACTCCAAGGGCCGCTTTCACCCCGCCGGCGATCTCGTGCTTCTTGAGCTGTTCGGCTTCGTAGTTGGCGTAGGCGGTTTCCGCTTCGGTGATCCCCGTCTGGGCCTGCGTCGTCGCCTGGTCGACTGCCGCGGCCGTGTTGTCCGACGGGCGCAGCAGTTCCCCTGCCGCTGTCATCACCGCGCGCTGTTCAGCGATCCTCCTTGCCTGCTTCTTGGCTTCCGATTCGAGCGACTTGAGTTCTTCTTCGCACTTTTCCTGGGCGCACGCGCGCGGCGCCTTCGCCGCTTCATACAGCGCGCCGCCGGTGCATTTGAGGCGGGGGACGCCTTTGATCGTTTCTCCTCCGATTGCTTCACCAGCGCCGCCGGCGTGTTCGCACGCCTGTTCCTGCGTCGTCGTTTGCCCTTGCGTGAAGATCGCGGCCAGCTGTTTCGGTTCCTCTTTGTATATGTGGCCTTCGCCGGCTTCGATTTCTTCCCTCAATTTCTTGAGCGCTTCGGAGCCGAGCACCTGTTTGCTTTCGCTGAAGAGCTGCGACCATTCGGAGACGTTCGTGTCCGACGCGTTCAGGACGCTCTCTTCGCTGGCTTTCGCCCAGATGGCGTCCCAGGCTTCCCCGAAGTTCAGGTCGCCGGCTGCCGATTCGCGCGTGGCGCGCAGAACGGTCGCCGGAGCGAAGGAGGTGTAGATGAGGTTGGGGCGCTCGTCGGCAAGCGGTTCGAAGTACTTGGGGCTTTCGGCGTTCGCGAAGACGTCCGAGGAGCTGGCGAGCGCCACGGCGGCGAGATGCGTGACGGCGAGTTTCGCGGCGGGACGCAGTTCGACGGGGGGCGAGCCATATGGACTCTCGAGCGCGACGAGGATCGCCAGGATCCGCTGGTTTCCCGCCATCAGCTGCAGGCTGGCCTGCGTCGGCGCCGAGGAGGACGCGAGCAGGGTTTTCATTTCGCCGATGTAGCCCTCGGCGGCGGCCGGGGCGAGGCTCGGTTCGTCGGCGTAGATCTGCTGCAGCGCCTTCTGGAGCACGAGTTCCTCGGTACCTCCCCGGACTTTGCTGAGGCGGGTGATGTCGCCGGCCACGAACAGCGCCGTCGAGACTTCCGCCGGCCCCACAGTAACCGCTGGTTCAGCCGCCGAGACGGCGACACCTGCCGACAGGCTCAGGCTCAGCGCAACCAGTACCGCCGCTGCGAACAGCAGTCGTCTCGAGCGTCGCCCTTCCGCGCGCCGGGCCCCCATGTCGCGCAAAGACTAGTGCGCGGCGGCGCCCACTTCTATAGGCCGCCTGGACCACTTGTCGGCTGGCGAGACTGGGTGAATCCGGTCGGGGCAGGCCGTCTCCGCTAGGTCATTCGGCCCGTCTCCCGTGAGCGTTCGGCCCACCGTACACGCCGAAATATGGTAGTTTTCGGCGGGTTATAGCTGGGGGGTTGGGATGCAGGAGCGTTGCCCGGATGGGGGCGCGACCAGGGTTGTACTGGTCGATGAGGAACATCTGATACGCGCGGCCCTCGCGCAGGTTCTGCGCGCGCATGGGCTCGAAGTCGTCGGTGAGGCCTCCGCTGGCGAAGAGGCGGTCGAAGTGGTCGTCTCGACCAGCCCCGACGTCGTCCTGATCGACCCGGCGCTGCCCGGCGCCTCGGGGTCCACAGTGATCGGCCGGTTGCACGATCTGGCCCGGGCCTCGCGAATCCTCGTGCTCACACGCTCGTGGCAGGACAACGTGGTCGAGGCGATGCTGGCGGGTGCCTGCGGCTACATGGTGAAGAGCTCTCCGACGGAGGCGATCGTGGCTGCCGTGAAGGCCACAGCAGCCGACGAGTGCGTGCTGTCACCGATCGTCGCTGGAGAGCTGGTGCGCCACATCCGCGAGCGAGACACGCTGACGAGCGCTACGAGCGAGAGCGCCGCGGCTGGGATCCGCGCGGCGCTCACCACCCGCGAGCTCGAAGTTCTCTCATGCCTCGCCAGCGGCAAGAGCAATCGCGACATCGGGCGCGAGCTCCTGCTCAGCCCGAGCACGGCCTCCAATCACATCGCGAGCATCCTGTCGAAGCTCGATCTGGAAAACCGCGTCCAGGCGGCCGTGCACTCGGTGCGCTCGGGTGTCTGCTGAACCCGCCGTCCCTCAGGCGCCGGCGAGCGGGGCCACCGGCACGATCTGCTCCCGGTCACCCGAACCCGAGCGCATCGATCGATACGGATTCAATTACGTAATGCTGGCTGTGATGAAAGCCGCACGTGTCGTTCGCTTCGATCTCGAGCACGTGGGTTGCTGCCGTCACGGGTTCTTGCAGCCAGTCCGACGTCGCGCCTGACGTCCATTCCACGCTGACCGTCTTACGACCGAAGCTGGTATTGACGAGCCCGACCGTTCCCACTTCGGCACCGTCGAGCTTGACGTGCGCTGCGAAGAACGCCGGTTCGCCCTCAACGCCGCCGCACTCACCATCATTCGGCACGTTGACGGTCATCTGACCGACAAGCTCCTGCACTTCTTCGCCGCCCTGCGTCCACGTTGCGCCGGTCAGCGAGGCAGCGGCCGAGGACTCGCCGGTCACGAAAGGTTCGACCAGGTGGGCGCGGTTGACCACCGCGGAGCCACTCGCGCCGGATTCGCCACGTGGGCCCGGTTCGCCCTGCGATCCGGGTTCCCCCTGCGGACCGCGTTCGCCGACGGGGCCTTCGGCGCCGACTTCGCGCAGCGTGTAGCCGGTCTTGCAGCGACCACTCTTTGGGGTGACGAGCGGCTTGCCCGCATTGCGTGAGACGCACACCTGGACGGAGCCCGAGCTTCCGCTCGCGACCACCGCGCTGCACAGCGCGACGGCTACTCCAGCGCTCACGAGCGCAGTGAACCACCTGCTACGCATCACATTCCCGAGCACGAACACCTAGTCTCCCTTCGTCCGGCGGCGGCGTGCGCGCTGCCGCGAAGTGAGAATGGTGGCAGTTGCGCCGTCCATCTGTCGGCCGCATCGAAGCCCTCATGCTTCCCCAGCCTCGCTGCCGGCGGGGCGCGATGCTGAGGTTGCTGCCAAGGCCCAGACGATGCGGGCCAACACAACCCTAAGCCGGAGTGGACGGGTCGGCGGGGGCCGCCGTGAGCTCCGCGCGTTTTCGGTTGCGGGTCCGGCGCAGATACACGACAACAAACCCGATCGCGGTGGTTGTCACCGCGCCCGAGATGACCACCGAGGCCAGCGGAAAGCCGTCCAACGCCCCCGCAATAAGGTAAGCAAGCGCGCACGTGTACACAGACCAGAGCGAGCCGCCGATCGCCGACCACAGCACGAACCGTCGATAGGGAAAGCCCGATAGCCCCATCGTCGCGTTGACGACAAAGCGCAGGCCCGGCACGTAGCGTCCGGCGACGATCAGCACCGGTGCGCTTGAGCCCATGTACTCCAGGGCAAGCGCGGCGGTCTTGTTCCGTTCGGCGCTCTCGACCTGCGGTTGGATGCGGCTGCGCCCGAAGTGGGCCATCCAGTAGAGGGCGGAGTCACCGACGATCGCCCCGAGCGCACCGGCGAGCATCACCACGCCCAGGTCGAGCGACCCGTCCGCGGCGAGCACCGAGGCCGCGTTGAGGGTGGTCTCGCCCGGGAGGATCGGACAGATCGCGTCCCCGAAGACCATCGCGAACACGGCCGCATACGCCCAGTCGCCCGACGCCGCGGACAGTGAGAAACCATCGTAGCCGCCGAGAATGTTGAGGGCGATCGCCGCCGCCACGACGAGCATGAGCGCCACGGCGGCGTACAGCACGACCCGCCGGTGTTCAGTCCAGGCTCGTGCCATCAGCGTCAACCGTAGAGGAGGGGATCGACGGCGCCGTCCGAACGGACACAGTCGTTCATGGCTCGGCGCGGCGGATAGCGACCGCCTCGGCGAGCGCGCAAGCGTGATCTGATCTCCCAGATGACGTGGGCCCTTGCGACGATCGCGGCGCTGGTTCTCTGCTACGCCGCGGCCTCCGCGCGCCTTACCCAGCTGAACATCTCCGGCGCGATGTTCTTCACCACCACCGGGCTGATCGTCGGTCCCGTCCTCGGGCTGCTCAATTTCCACGTACACAGCGAGCTGGTCAAGATCCTGGCAGAGATCACGCTGACGCTTGTCCTGTTCGCCGACGCGTCACGCATCGCGCTCGGACCACTTCGTCGCGAGTTCGTCGTGCCGCTGCGCCTGCTTGGCATCGGCCTGCCGCTGACAATCGCCGCCGGGACGATCGCCGGTGCCCTCGTCATCCCCGACATCTCCGTCGCGGAGGCGCTGGTGCTCGCTGTGGTGCTCGCGTGCACGGACGCCGCACTCGGCCAGGCGGTGGTCACCGACGAGCGGATTCCGTCGCGGATACGCCAGGGATTGAACGTCGAGAGCGGTCTCAACGACGGGCTGTGCGTGCCGCTGTTCTTCATCGCGATCGCGATCGCGGGGGCGGGCTCCGGCGCCGTCTCCGATCACACCGGCATCCGCTTGGTGCTCGAAGCAATTGGCTATGGCCTCATCGGTGGCATCGCAGCGGGCGTGCTCGGAGGACTCGCGCTGCGCGTCTGCGCGCCACGTCAGTTGATCGCGGCGCACTGGAAGCAGATCCTCAGCGCCGCCTCGGCGCTGCTCGCCGCCGGGATCGCGAGCGCGCTCGGCGGCAGCATCTTCATCGCCGCTTTCACCGCGGGCCTCCTTTTCGGCGCGCTCCGTCCCGACAGGCATGAGCGCGTGACACAACTCGTCGATGAGGGTGGCGAGGTCTTCAACGCGATGACGTTCATCGTCTTCGGCGCGATCATCCTCGGCCCGGCGCTCGAAGAGATCACCTGGCAGATCGCGCTCTACGCAGTCCTCAGCTTGACGGTGGTGCGAATGCTGCCCGTCGCGCTTGCGCTCGCCGGCACCGGCGCGCGGCGCGAGACGCTCGCGTTCCTCGGCTGGTTCGGTCCTCGAGGGCTCGCCTCGATCGTGTTCGCCGTGATCCTTCTCGACGATGCCCGCCTCCCGCATCTGCAACTTGTGCTGCTCGCGATCACGGCGACGATCGCCCTGTCCGTCTACGCGCACGGCCTCACCGCGCGGCCGTTGACGGAGCGCTACGTGAGATGGTGGACCTCGCATCCGCGTGAGAGCCGGCCTGAGATGGAGGGCGTTCCGGCAGCCGAGCAGGCGTGGCGGTCGGCGCCGCTGGTGAGGAGCAGCGACGCAGACTCGTGATCGCGCTCGACGCTGACCAGCGCGACGCCATTTGAGGCGGCCTTTCCGGGTTGCAGGAGAACCTTCAGGCTCAGTACCAGTCCACCGACCAGCAAGCCGATGGCCACCGAGAGCGCGAGCCTCCAGCCCCGTAGGCCGGCGCGGGCGCCTGCCAACCCTCCCCAGAAGCCCAACGAGGCGGCCCCCAGCCAGATCACGATACGGATCGCGTTACCGAGTCCCACCCCGGCAAGCGTCAAGAGGGTAAGCAGCGCGAGTGGCGGCAGCGCGAGAAGCAGGAAGCCAGATTCGGCTCTCACCACGCCCAGCAGCTCGCTCATGGTGAGGGGACTGCCCTTCGCGGCGCCCGCCGCAAGGACCCCGCCGAACGCGTGAGCGACGAAGATCGCTAGAACCGGCCCTACGATGACCGCTACGACATCAGCGAATTTCAGAGTCGCCCAGCCGTCGTAGATGATGAGAACGGAGGTCAGCGCGATCGTGCCGACCACGGCGTTGCGGATCACGACCGGACGACCTGCAGATCTGAAGATGCCGCCACTCACGACGCGTGAGCAACGCCAGGAGCGCTAGGAGGTGTAGCGCACGTTGACGTTTTCGATCGTGCCGTTGAACGGGAATGGGGCTCGGTCGTAGTAGTCGAGGGAGACACGGCCGCCGTGGCAGACGCCGATGTCGAGGCAGTCGTTCGCGGTGAACAGAAGTGGAGCGCTGACCGGAACGACGCCGGAGGCGAGCTGATCGCCGTTGACGCTGGCTGTGACGTTCAGCGGCCCGCCGGGCCTCGCCTCGGCGTACTCGGTCGATATCTCGATCTTCGCCCTGCCGGCCGCGAGGCGCTGCGCGGAGCGAATCTTCGTGCGCATCACGATGAACAGGTTGTACTCGTAGCAGAGGTAGCCGTCGTCGAGGTAGCACGTGAGCCCGCCGCTGGAGCTGCCCAGGGCGTAGCGCACGCCGCTCGCGTTCTCCGGGAGCTCGGCATCGATCGTGACGAGGTTCGCGCGGTTGCCGAGCGCGGGCGCGCAGAACTCGGGCATGCGGATGATGTCGGGGCCGAAGTTCCACTCGCGGTAGGGCGTGGAGATGCGCAGCTCGGGATGCAGCACGACCACCCACAGCCCGCCGCCTACCGGATAGACGCTGTTGCGCGCAGCCTCGATCGAGAACGTCTCCTTCATCTGCGCGAGCTTCTCGGGCATCTCAGCGGCGAGATCGCTTAGCCTGCGTCCAATCCTCGTCGAGGTTGTAAAGGCGCCATTGGTCCTGATCGGGCGTCCACTCCTTGATGCCCGGAGGTGCCCCGGGCACCCAAGGCAGGCGCGGACCCGTCGCCGAGGCCATCCAGCCGTCGTGGTAGATCGCGCGGCTGCCCATGATCTCGAAGTACTGGGTGATCAGGCGACCGGGAGCGTGCGCGTCGTCGAACGCGTAGGCGAAGCTGGTGCCGTCGATCGGATCCTGCGGCACGCCGCCAACGACGCGCGGGGACGTGATGCCGATCACCTCATAGATCGTCGGCACGACGTCGTTGCAGTGGTGAAACTGACTGCGCGGCGTCGCGTCGGCGGCGATCTTCGCCGGCCAGCGGATCGCCATCGGGTTGCGGGTGCCACCGAGGTCGGAGGCGAGCAGCTTCATCCCCGGGTAGGGCGTGCTGCCGGCCCACGCCCAGCCGGCGTGATACTGGTTATCGACCTTCGGCGTGCCGAGCAGCTCGAGGCCGCCCATCTCCTCGAGCGTCTTGATGTGCATGTCGACCGTCGAGGGAATCTGGTTCTGCGCGAGCAGCTCGGAGATGGTGCCGTTCTGGCCCTCACCCGATGAGCCGTTATCGCCCCAGATGTAGAACACGAGCGTGTTCTCGGCAAGACCGAGGTTCTCGATCTCATCGAGCAGGCGCCCGGCCTGAACGTCCGCGTGCTCGGCGTAGCCGGCCGCGACCTCCATCAGGCGACGCTGGAACGGGCGCTGCTCCTCGGGGATGTCCTCCCACGCCGGCATCTCAGGATCGCGCAGGGTCAGCTTCGCGTCCTGCGGAATCCAGCCCTTCTCCTTGGCGCGCTCGAACACGCGCTCGCGGTATGCGTCCCAGCCGTCGTCGAACTTGCCCGCGTATTTGTCCGCCCACTGCCTGGTCACGTGGTGGGGCGCGTGCAGGCAGCCCGTGGCCCAGTACATGAAGAACGGCTTGTCCGGCTCGAACGCCTGGTGGCGGTGCAGCCACGAGATCGCATCATCGGCGAGATCCTCGCTGAGGTGATAGCCCTGCTCGGGCGTCCTCGGTGGCAGCACGCTCGTCGTGTTGCGCACGAGGTTCGGCTCGTATTGCGAGGCCTCGCCGGCGAGGAAGCCGTAGAAGTAGTCAAAGCCGATCTCGCTCGGCCAGTTGTGAAACGGCCCGGCAGGCGTCGTCTCGATCGCGGGCGTGTTGTGCCACTTCCCGAACGCGGCCGTCGAGTACCCGTAGTCCCGCAGCACTTCGGCGCCGAGCGCGCTGCTCTTGGGGATTTCCCCGGCGTAGCCGTCCCAGTCGTTCGCGAGCTCGGCGATCTGCCCGTTGCCGATTCGGTGATGGTTGCGGCCGGTCAGAAGCGAGGCGCGGGTGGGCGAGCACATCGCGGTCGTGTGAAAGCGGTTGAAGCCAATGCCCTCGCCGTGAACCCTGGTGAGGGTGTCGGTCCGTACCTCACCACCGAAGGTGTCGGGTAGCCCCGGGCCGGCGTCGTCGATCAAGATGATCAGGATGTTCGGCGCGTCCTCGGGCAGGTGGCGCTCGCGCACGCGATTCTCATACGAGGACTCCTGCATCGTGCGCCCCGCACGGCTGGCCGACGGCGTCGGCGGAAACGGAAGGACATCCTGGGGGCTCATCGGCATGCGACGACGAAGGCTCGCTCAAGCGGTCGCGGTACGCATCATCCAAAGCGGATGACGAGCCGAAGTGCACGGCCAGGACACGCGGCCGCAGCGGGCGACCACCCCCTGTGAGGGAGCGGCCGCCCCAGCGTGCGTCTTGTCGTGGCGGCGCGAGCGAACGCTACGTCGCGCAGTTCCAGCCGGCTGCGGTTTTGCCGCTTTCAAGGCACGGCAGGATCGTCGGAGGCGTCCAATGACCGGCGCCGCCTTCAAGGATGCCGGGGATGTCCGCTTCTTCGGTCCCGTACAGGCGCATAGTCATCTGGAACGGCCCCGCCGGCGCGGGCAGCCAGTTGTCCTGTTCGGTTTCGCTGGCTGGCTCTTCACTCTGGATGTACATGTTCAGAGAGCCGTCTTCTTCGTACTGCAGATTCGAGCGGTCGCCGAGCGTGTAGCGTTCCAACGGGTTGGCGACAAAGAAGCCGCTCGCTTCATACATCGTCAGCGACCAGAATGCCTGCACCGGCACCGGGAAGTCGCTGGCGGGGAAGTGTGCCACGTAGCGCGTACTCGCGCCGGTGAGCGGATGGCCGGCGCGTTCGGTCTGCGCGACCGGGTAGATTGCGATGTTCGCCGGCAACGCGCCGAGGCCGATCTTGTCGGCGATCACCCGCAGCGAGTAGTTCGTGCCGTAGCTTCCCACCGGCGCAACCAGCCAGCCGTTGTGTGCGGTGAAGCCGGCGTGGAACATTTCGGTCAGTTCTTTGGTGACCTGGGCAGGGCCCGCGGCGACCGCTGCGCGCAGCCCCGCGAGTGTTCCAGCGCTGAGCCTTGCGTTGTTGGCAGGGGACTGTCCCGGGCCGATCCCAATCGTCTTGAGCACTTCGAGCTCGGGCTGATCGGCGACCGGCGGCTTGAACTGCTTCAGTGCCGCTCCAAGTGCTGTCCAGTAGAGCATCGGGTCTTCGCCTGCCTGGGTGCCTGGAACCGTGTATTCGGTCGGCGTGGTGACTTCCGTTTGTGGCGCCGGCGGCTGGTAGGCGAGACCTTCCTTCTTCCAGCGGTGCAGCGGCACGAGCTTCGTTTCGGCCTGGATCGCAGCCGCGTTGGGGAGGTCTTCGTGGCTTTTGACGAGCGTGCGCTGGATGATCCATGCACGATCATAGGGCGAGTGGATCACCTTCATGCCGTCGATCTCTTCCTTGCCGGCGTACTTCTTGCCGGCCGCGATCACATAGTTGCCGGGCGCCATCATGCCAGACGCTCCTTCGCCGATGTCGGCGAAGTTTTCCGTGTACGGGGTCATCAGCGGGACGACGTTGAAGCGACCGGGGCTTGCCGGCACGTGCACGACGATCGGCTGCGGCTTCAGCTGTAGCCACGCGATCGAGTAGAGCGTGTCAGCGTTCGGTGCGACGACGACGCCCTCTTTGGTGTTCGCGAGCTCGGTGAAGTGTGAAAATTGATTGACGGGCGCGTCACCGACGTGGTCGGGCACCGTCACACTCGTCTGGTCTTGGTAGACGCGCTGCATGTCCATCAGCGGCTGCCCGTACACATATGCCTGAGTCCCCACTTTGAGTGCCTGTTCATATTCCTTGCTGTATTCTTCGGCGGACGCGCCGGCAACCGTGATCGCCGATACGGCGCACGTGAGCGCGAGCGCAACTGCGATGCGCCGCCATCTGGTTGAAATCGCTTCCCTCATTGCTGGTCTCGTTCCTTTCGGCGTGTGAGTCCTTGACGAAACCGCGCGGGGTGATACCGGGATACCTGTGACGCGGGACCGCCGCATTGCGCCAGTCACATGCCTCTCCGGTGACCCGTCAACCAGCCCATCGACGGTCGAACTCTGGATCGCACACGAGCCTAGGCCCCACGGGGCGGGCGGCTCTTGTTGGATTTCGACGTGTCGCCCCGCCGCGTCTGTGATTTTCCACAAGCGGGCGCGTCCGCTGCGGGTTGCGCTGGCGCCGCGCGCGTTCCTACACGTTCGGCTGCGGCGAGGCGCCCAGGTAGTCGAGCTTTGCACGGTCGACAGACGCCTCGCGCGGGCCCTCGACGACGCCGAGGAGTGAGAGCGCGACCCGCAACTCGAGCGTCCGCTCACCGACACCGCGACCGAGCAGCTCCTCGGCCTGGTTGATCCGGTAACGCACGGTGTTCTCGTGGATTCCGAGCCGTTTGGCGGCGCGACTGTGGCTCGCACCTTCCTCGAGAAGATCCGCAGCGTCGCGAGCAGACGCTCGGACAGCTCATCAGGGCCAACCAGCCCGACCAGCTCACGCTCGACGAACGCGCGCGCCTGCGGCAGATCAACCGTCGCGAGCGCGCTGAGCGCGACCTCGCGGTAGCGCGTGACGGTCCCCGGCGGACGCCCGGCGAGCGTTGCGACGCGCCGCGCCTGCAGAGCCTCATGGTGACTGTCGCGAAAGCCGGCGAGACCACTCGCAGGTTCCCCGAGCGCTAGGCGGGCGCCGGGCACGCGGCTGGTGTCGAACAGCGGGTCATCGAGCAACGCGGCATCGAATCCGGAGCGGCTACCAACCCACGCGGCGACCGCCAACAGGCCGAGCGGCTCGAGAAGCGGCGCATCCTCGCCCAGGCGGCCGGCGAGACCGCCGATCACACCCTCGAGCGCGGCGATCGTGTCGCGGCCCTCCTCGGCGACCTCATACCAACCGATGATCGCGACGTGTTCGCGCACGATCTCGTAGTTCAGCCGCAGCGACGCTGAGGCGGTGTCGATCTCGCGCGCGGCGAGGATCGTGCTGATCGTCTCGGTCCGAACCGCCGCCGCGGTGCGCAGCCAGCGCTCGCGCTCACGCGCATAGATTTCCTCGGCGACCGTGGACAGCACTTCGATATACGCGAACAACCAGGTGGAGGCGAGCTCGACAGCCGCCGCGAGCTGGTCCTGGTCGGCGCTGCGCTCCTCGAGTCCCGCGAGGATCACCTTCCAGGCGGCAGCATGCCCGAGTCGCAGGCTGCGCACAAACGCACCGACGGGAACGCCGCGGCGGACGCCTTCGATCAGATACGCGATCGCCACGCGCGGCAGCTCGGCCTTTCTCGGCTCGCGGCCAGCCGCGACCAGTTCCGCGAACTGCGCGATGTTCGCCTCGCTGCTGGCGCGGTTCTCCTCAAAGTCGTCATCGGTCGGAAACAGCTCCGGGAACTGCCCGCGAATCTCACCGACAACGGCGCTCGACAACGCCGCGGCATTGGCGGAGAGGTCGGCGGCGAGCGGCTGCAGGACCTCCGACCAGGCGCGGCGCGCCCGCGGCGATCGAGCCGGCTCGTACTGCGGGTCCATCGCGGAGAACGATACCGGCGGGCTGGCGTTCGGCAGCGGCCCGAGCGGTCCGCGGCGAGCATCGCCCGCCAGCGGGCTGCGCCGCCGGCGATCGGGCGTCAGCCGGTGAAGCTCGTCAGGTCCTGTACCTCGAGCCCATGGTCCTCGCAGTACGCGGCGTAGCGCGCAAGCCCTGTCTTGGCGTTCTCCCGTGCGAGCAGGTTGCCGCTCGCGTCGACGAACTCGAGCTCGCCGACGATGTAGAAGAAGACCTCAGCGTCTTCGTCGCCGACGCTCTGCGGCGTGTGCGAGGAAGCAGCGGTCTCATAAACCGTGTCGCCGGGGCCGGAGACCCAATCGTGCTCGATGTAGCGCCATGCCCCGCGTACCGTGTGCCCGATGACGACACCGGTGTGGTAATGAGTCGGGAGCTCGAGGCCAGGCGGGAAGCGCATCGAGACGACGATCTCCCCGCGCACCGGGTCGATCTTCCAATACTTCAGAAACACCTCGTCGCTGTACGGTGTGAACGGAACCCACGGCAGCGACTCGGCGCCAATGTGGTTCGTCTCGATCTCCTCGATGATCTTAGGCATCGCAGTCTCCTTTTCTGAGGTTGCTTCGAGGCTAGGCGACGACACGCACAGCGCGCTTGGGGGGTTTCGCCAAAGCACGCGTGCGCGATTGTGCCTCGCCGACAGGACTCACGCGAGAGGTGACGGAGCGTCGGCCGGCGGCGACACGCTAGGTCTCCGGCAGTTGAGCTGTCAGTGAGGGTGCGCTCCTCTCGCGCGGGAGCGGCAGTCTGGCGTCTAGCGCCAGTTCGCGTGGGACAGTGCGTCGCGGACTGTGGTGAGGTATTCGGCGTGAGCCTCGACTGAGGTCAAACCGAGGCCCATCGTGGCCACCGAAACGTGGCTACCGCCCGCCTCGCGCCAGGCATCGATTTCCGACATGAGTTGGTCTACGCCGCCCTGCGGAAGGGCGACGTAGTCCGCGCCGAAATCCTCAACCGACCTGCCGAGCCCCCGCAAGCGATCACGGAGAGCATTCCAGGCACCGACGGCGTGGTCGATCCCGCCTCCGAAGAATATGAATCCATCCGCAAGCCGGGCCGCCCGATCAAATGCAGCCTGGGAAGCCCCGCCAAGCCAGATCGGAATCGACCGCGTCGGCTTCGGCACAAGTGCGGCTCGGTCAACGCGGTCAAAGCGGCCCGAGAAGTCGACCACCGGCTCTGTAAACAGCTGGCGTAGAAGTTCTATCTGCTCCTCTTGCCGAGCGCCGCGCGTGCCGAAGTCCTGCCCTAACGCCTCATACTCGACGTGATTCCAGCCCACGCCTACACCGAGGCGCAGTCGCCCGCCCGACAGAAGATCAACATCTGCCGCCTGCCGAGCCACGAGCGCGGTCTGACGCTGCGGGAGAACGAGGACCCCCGTGGCGAACTGGATTCGTTCCGTGATCCCGGCCAGATAGGCGAACAGCACGAACGGATCGTGGAACGGGTCGTGCTCGGTATACGGGCCGGTTAGCTGACGTGCTCGGTCGGCATGGACCGCGCCGAGGATGTGGTCGTACGCGAGAAGGTGGTCAAAGCCCAAGTCCTCCACTGCTCTCCCGATCCCCCGAACCGCGCCCGGATCTCCTCGAAGCTCGGTCTGCGGATAGACAACACCAACATCCACGGATTACAGGCCTTTCTCTGAGAAGAGCTAGACGGGAGCGTGCCA
Organism: uncultured Solirubrobacteraceae bacterium; assembly: GCA_963759265.1. Taxonomy (GTDB): domain Bacteria; phylum Actinomycetota; class Thermoleophilia; order Solirubrobacterales; family Solirubrobacteraceae; genus Palsa-744. The sequence continues at coordinate 756,491 of CAVWYR010000001.1, read as the reverse complement.
CCTACCGGACTGCGACGCCCACAGGCGACAGTTAGCGCCTTAGGCCAAGAAGCAGTCGTCTCGACCTAGCTCGCCGCAGACTATCGCTCGGACGTCCCGAGCAGGCGTCTGATGCGGCGCACCGGACACCGGCAGACGAGACGCTCGCTTTTCCTCCGCAGCGGGCACGCCGTGCTCGACTGTCGAGGCGCTCGCTTCCGCCGAACAGAGCACTCTTGCGTGTTGCGCCATGGGAGACGGGGCACGTAGGACGTTGCACCGTCCCGCGAACAGACCTGTCTAAGCTGCGCGGCTTAGATCGGGCCGAGCCCCACCGGGTGCAATTGTGCAATCGTCGAACGATCAAAGGCAATAGGCTTGCGGCGTGGAGTATGCGGCGGTGTGCATTTCCCGGCAGGATGGCGCGCGTGCGCAGGAGTTTGCGCAGCTCGTGGCGAGCGAGCTCGGGTTCCGCCTCATCGACGAGGACATCCTCACGCGGGTCGCAGTCGAGGCCGGCGTCGAACAAGAGGTCGTTGCTGATGTTGAGCGGCGGAAGTCACGCGTGGTGAGATTGCTAGAAGGCCTGGCGTCGTCGGGCATGGCGGCGGGGGGTAGCGCGGCAGGCTACGTGCCGGTCCCGAACATCATCGGAGACGAGCAACCGGCCGGCGAGGAGCTCAGAGGACTGATCCGCTCGGTCATTGAGGAGATCGCCACTGCCGGGAGCGCGGTGATCGTCGCGCACGCCGCCTCCTTGGCTCTCGGAGGGCGAGAGGATGTCCTGAGAGTGTTCGTCACCGCGTCGCCGCAGGTGCGCGCGGAGCGACTCTGCATCAGTCTCGGGATCAGCGAGAGGGAGGCCGCGCGAACCGTCAAGCGGTCCGATGCGGGGCGTGCGGATTACATCAAGCAATTCTACGGCGCCAGCGCCGAGCTGCCGACGCATTACGACCTCGTCATAAACACTGACAAGCTCTCGCCCGAGACAGCCGCGCGGCTGGTCGTCCAAGCGGCCTCGGGACGCGCCTGAGGTGCGCTTCGCTCGGCGAGCGACCGTCCGACCGAGCCCCCAGGAGATGGGCGCAAGGGACGAAAAGCGATCGTCTCGTCGGGCGCGCCACTGGCCCTTGTCGTGTTGGCGAGGTGTGGCTCGCTGACCAGGCGCCGGGTCGCTGCCTCGCCCTCCTCGAGGGTGTCGATGCTGTGTCCGATCGTCGAGCAATCTTGGTCGGCATGTAGGTAGCGGGGTGCAGGCTGTTGACGGTGATCGCGGCGGCTGTGAGCCGATCGGCGAGGACGAAACCGGCGGTTATATGTGCGACTGTCTGGTTCGCCGCTACCGATACCGGCATTGTTGACGAGGACATCGAGGTGGTCGGTGATCTGGGCGACGTGGTGGCTCAGGTCGCGAACCTGCTCTAGATCCTTCCGAGCCCGTCTGTGGCGCCGTAATGAGGATCGTGCGAGTGTCGGTCTCCGTTGTCCACCTGCGCGTGGCTCCCCGGCACCGTGAGCGCATTCATCAGCTGCTCCGCCACTGCCGTATCGAGCACCTCGCGCGTGGCGAGCATCCGGTACCAGATGACGCCGAAGACGATGTCGAGCACGGTCGACGGATGCAGGTGCTCCGGCAGGTCTCCTCTGTCGGCGGCGCGGAGGAGGATCACGCCCAGCGCATCGCGGCGACGTTGCAGGAACCCCACGCGGAAACGGTCACCAAAGTCGGCGTCGATCTGTGCCTCGCCCATCAGGGCGCACAGGATGTCGAGCACCTCCTGTCCTCTCGCCAGTGCGAACGAGGTTTCCAGGAATGACCGCAGATCAGCTGTATAGCTGCCGTGGTCTCCCAGCGGCACGTAGGTGTCGGCCTTGACGGCCATCGCCTCGAGCAGCACATCGGCCTTCGAGGCCCACCAGCGGTAGATCGTCTGCTTGCCGCATCCGGCGTGAGCGGCGATGCCCTCGATTGTCATAGCGGCGTAGCCAACCTCGCCAAACAGCTCGAAGGCGGCCGCGAGAATCGCCGACCGGCTCTCCTCGCTGCGCTTACGGCCAGGACGTACTCGTTGCGGGTGAGTGATCACGACTGGCATGCTAGCGTAAAGCGAGACGTTACGGTTCGATTTAGAAAGGCACTCATGACCAATCCCACAGCTCTCATCGTTGGAGGCACCTCCGGCGTCGGACTCGCCACCGCCCGACAGCTGCATGCAAGCGGCACCACCGTGCACATCGCCGGACGCCGAGAGGGGCGCCTGGAGGAGGTACGGATCAGCGACCCCGGCCTCATCGGTCATCGGCTCGATGCAAATGACTCGAGCGCCGTCCGCGCACTCGGCCAGTCGGTCGGACCGATCGACAACCTGATCCTCACCCTCAGTGGAAGCGACGGGCCCGGCCCAATCGCCGATCTCGACCTGGCGATGCTCCGCAGAGCCTTCGACGCCAAGTTCTGGGGATACATCACGGCCATCCAAGCTCTCCTACCCCACCTGGCCACCTCGGGCTCAATCACGCTCCTCGGCGCGATCACCGCCAGGACCGGGATGTCAGCCACTGCCGGGATTGCCGCGATAAATGGCGCGGTCGAGGCCCTGATCCAGCCGCTCGCCGCCGAGCTCGCCCCGATCAGAGTGAATGGCATAAGCCCGGGATTCATCGACACGCCGTGGTGGAGCGAGATGCCCGAGGAGGCCCGCCGCGACTATTTCGCCCAGGCGGCGGCCGACCTGCCAACCGGCAGGATCGCTACCGCCGAGGACGTTGCCCAGGTTGTGGTCCTCGCCGCGACCAACGCCAACACCACGGGGACAATCATCGAGACCGATGGCGGCGCAAGACTCGTCACCATCAGCTAGTTGTAGGGGTTGTTCAGCTCGTTGAGGCGAGCGGCACCAATGGGCAGAGCGACGCTCAGACGCTTTGGAGCCCACCCGCCGCAGCCCGTCGCGAACACCCCCAATACTGACACTAGCGGTCTCTTCCTCCCTATGCCCCCCGCCAAGAGTCGAACCTGGATTTACCGCTTCGGAGGAACGATCGCAGGTAGCGCTCGCGGCATGGAAACACTGGCCGTTCAGGGTGACTGCGGACCGCCTCGCTGTCCGCAGTCACCCCTCAGACACCCCGAGGGGACCGCTATCCGGCAGTGGCACGCGCCCTCACTGCCAGCATTGCCGCCCCTGGCCTTGGCGAGGCCCCCCAGGATGGCTGTCGGAGGCGGCCTGGTACGGCCTCGCCGAGTGAGCGCACGACTCGATGTGCGGGGACCTTAGGCGACGCTTACTCCTGTCGCTTCGCTTGGGGTACTTCGTGGTTCGGTAATCGCCATCGGCTCGGCATTGCGTGCGTGCTGCGGGATCGGAAGCAGCGCGACGGCAAGTAGGACGAACAGTGGCCCGGCGTTGACATCGGTTGCGTTGCCGACCCAGAACGGGCCGCCGAGGCTTTGCCCGAACACCCAGTAGGCGAGGGAGACCATGATTCCGGCGGACAGCGCGAGCCAGCGTAGCGGCGTCCACACGCCGAGGGCGACCGCGAGCGAGACAATCGCGAGCACGACGGCGATCGTCGCTCCGTGGCCTTGAGTGTGACCCGCGATTGAGTTCTGGAACGTAGCAAGCCAGTGCGGCGAGGCTTCGGCCATTCCCTTGATCATTTCGTGCGTCGCGCCGCTTGCGCGGTTGACGTTCACGAGCCACAGACCTGCCGCCAGTACCCACAGCCCGGACCATGCATACAGGCCGCCCTTGTCACCGAGCGGACCCGTGTCCGCCGGGGAGCGACCCTCTTGCCTGCTCGTCGGCCAGACGAGCAGTCCGATGATCGCGTAGATGATGACCGCGCCGGGTGCGCCCATCAGCGGCGAGGGCAGCGTGTTGGAGGTCAGCCCGCCGAAGCCCTCGCCGAACCACCAGACGGCTGGCGCCCACAGGAAGGACAGCGCCAGCGCGGGCTTGACGGTCTTCTTGCTGAGGATCAGCCCGAGCCCGATCGCGCACTGGATCTCGGCGGCGAGTGTGTTCCACAGCGTCAGGTCGCGCCCGTAGAAAGCGTCGATCGTTCTAATGGGGCCGCCGACGATCGACCACTGTTTTTCGCCCGCGGGCCCGAACACTTCGCTGATGACGCCGTGCGTGTACATGGAGCTCTGGAACTGCAGCAGGCCGGCGAGTAGCCAGATCAGGCCGAGCGCGATCTGGATACCGCGGGTGGTCACTAGCGGACGGCCACCGAAGCGGGCGCCAACGGCTGAGCCAGTCATGGTGTCTGCGCGGTCGCTCGTCATGACAGCGCCAGTTGCGTCGCCGCGAACATGTAGGCCATGCCGAGCGTCATCAGCGCCATCGAGACGCGGAGGTCTTTGTAACAAATCAGCGGCTCAGCGACGCTTGCCGCCAACGCGCCGTCTGGGGTCACTGAGACGGCTCCGCCGAGGATCGTTCGTTCATCGAAGTCGCGCATCCGATTGGTGCCCCAGAGTGCTGCCTGTGCAGCGAAGTAGGCGACCAGTAGCCACGTGATCGGCGCCTGGAAACCCGTCGGCGACCACATGTATGCCATCGCGCCGAGGTCGAACGCCATCAGCAGCCACAGCAGGTTCGTGCCGCGTCCCGCGAACGCCTGCACCAGCATCCACAGCACGATTGCGATTGCGCCGTTGGCGAATGCAAGCGACCAGAACCCCGTTGGGATGTTGAAGTGGTCGATCGACGCGGGCGCGAACATGAACGCCATCCCGATCGCCATAGCAACATGGCCCGAGTGCCAGTAGCGACGCTGCCCCGTGCCTTCGAGCACGTGCCGTCCGTGGATCGCGATGATCACCAAGAACACGATCGTCCAGATCACCGCGAGCCAGCTCGGGAGAATGTTCGTCGCGTGGCTGCTGACGCCCATCGACATGCCTCCCATTGACAACGAGTGCATCGTGTCCGCGTGCGACCCGGCCGTGGACCCCGTGTGCGCCACGCTCGAACTCGACACCGAGCCGCCGCCCATCGTCATCCCACTCGATCCTTCCGCCACCGCGACGCCGGTGAAACGCAGCGCGCTGGCGAGCAACCCGATCGCCAGGGCAAACCCTCGCCTGCCATATCTGTTGACTGCTGCAACCATGGTGAGTCCTCCTTAGCTGTGCACGTTCGCGCAGCACTCGCGAACACGGGAAAGCGCCCAACGGGACGCAGGCGTTGCGCAGCGCCGCCTCGGCGATGTCTTCCGCGGGCGCCGAGGCGCAACCCCGACCCTCCAGTCGTATGGTCGGCGCATTGCCCCGACCGGAGACCGTCAGATCAGGGCTGCGGCAGGAGGCGCCCTACCCGCGCCTCGGGTCGCAAGCACAGCGATACGCGGACCAAGCAACTGCGGCGCACGAGGAGCAGCAGCTGCGCGAGCGGCCCGCGAAACGCCAACACGAGCGGCCAAGCGATGAATAACACGCTCACCCGGATAGCGCCCGAGCAGCAACGCCAACACCAGCAACCAAGCCGGTGCCAGCACAAGCGCCACGCTCGTGCCAGCAACGGCGACTACGACAGCCGCCAAGGCCAGGATCGCCAGCAGCCGAACCACGAGGCGCGCACCGTGAGCGGACATGGCCCAGAAACATACACGCCCCACGGGGTACCAAGCGCGGGGCTCCTTTGCCGCTATCGACGCCCGGCCGCCGGCTGCGCCCGTGTCTGGCAGAGGGTGCGAGCACAATGCCGAGCGGGGGGGCCGGTGCGGGCTGCGCTCAGGCTGTTTGGGACGCGATCCTGCGTAGGCGTGAGCTGTTCCACACGACGAAGCTGGATGACAGTGCCATCGCTGCGCCGGCGATCAGCGGGTTGAGCAGGCCGAGCGCCGCGAGCGGGATCGCGACCACGTTGTAGAGGAACGCCCACGTTAGGTTGCCGCGGATCGTCCATAGCGTCCTGCGCGCGAGATGGATCGCGCTCGCCGCCACGCGCAGATCGTCGCGCATGACGATCAGCTCCGCGGCGTTGATAGCCACGTCGGTTCCCGAGCCGATCGCCAGGCCGAGGTCGGAGGCGGCTAGCGCTGGTGCGTCGTTGACGCCGTCGCCGACCATCGCCACGCAGTGCCCCTGCTGCTGTAGCCCACGGATGATCTGCACCTTGGTTGCGGGCAGCGCGCCGGCGTGCACGTCTTCGATCCCGACGGCTGCGCCGACGACCCTGGCGCTTGCCTCGTTATCGCCGGTGACGAGTACGCAGCGCAGCCCGAGCGCGTGCAGCCGCTCCACCGCCGGCGCGGCCGAGGCGCGAACCGTGTCGGCAAGTGCAAGCGCGCCGATCACGGTGTCCTCGCGGCAAACCATCACAACGGTGCGCCCGGACGCTTCCCACTGGAGCTGGCGCGTGGCGAGGACGGGGGGTAGCCGTGGCGGATTGGCCGCAGGACCTTGAGCGCCCTCGACCCCCAGCCGTCCGACATATACGCGCTGGCCTTCGATGAGCCCGCGGGCACCGGCGCCGGCGAGCGCCTCAAAGGACTCGGCCTGGGGCAGCTCCCCGTACCAGTGCTCGGCCACCGTCGCGATCGCCCGCGCGATCGGATGCTCGGAGGCCTGCTCGACACCCCCCGCCAGGCGCAGCAGCTCGCGCTGCTCGACGCCGGCGACCGCCTCGCAGTCGACCAGCGTCATGCGGCCGTCGGTGAGCGTGCCGGTCTTGTCGAGCACGACCGTGTCGATCCCGTGCGAGGCCTCAAGCGCGCCGTAGCCCTTGAAGAAGATGCCCATGCGTGCGCCTGCCCACGTGGCCACCAGCAGCGCTGCGGGCGTTGCCAGCCCGAGCGCGCACGGGCACGCGATGATCAGCACCGACAGCGCGGCGCTGAAGGCCGCTGCGGACGGATTCCCGCTCAGTAGCCACACGGCGAGCGTGCCTGCGGACAGCACCAGCACGCTCGGCACGAACACGCTGGAGATGCGGTCAGCTAGCCGCTGCACCGCGGCCTTTTCGTTCTGTGCGTGCTCGACCAGTGCCAGCATGTGTCCGAGTTGGCTGTCCGCGCCGACGTTCCGGGCCCGCACGACCGCCCGCCCGCTCAGCGAGACCGTGCCGCCAAGCACGTCGTCGCCGGGGCCGACCTCGACGGGTAGCGACTCGCCGGTCATGACGCTGCGGTCGATCGCCGAGCCACCCGAGAGCACCTCGCCGTCGGCGGCGATCGTCTCGCCGGGGCGCACCACGAAACGCTCGCCCGCGCGCAGGTCGGCGATCGGCCGGCGCAGCTCCCTGCCAGCAGCGTCAAGCACGCTCACCTCCCGCGCCTGCACGGCCGCGAGCGCGCGCACAGCGTTGCCGCTACGGCGCTTGGACCATGCCTCGAAGTAACGGCCCGCGAGCAGGAACGTGACGACCCCAGCGGGGACGTCCAGGTAGATGCCTCCCCCGGAGCGCTGTGCCAGGCCGGAGAGGCCCTCGGTGGCGCCAGTGTCGAGTACGAACATCGAATACAGCGACCAGCCCGTCGCGGACACGATCCCGATCGAGACGAGCGTGTCCATCGTGGTCGTACGGTGGCGAGCGGCCCGCACCGCCGCCTCATAGAACGGCCAAGCCGCCCACGTGACGACCGGTGCGGCGAGCGCCACCATCAGCCATTGCCAGCCGTCGAAGCGCAGCGACGGATAGATCGAGAAAAGGATCGAGGCGTCGCACAGGGGCATGAAAAGCGTCGCCGCGACCAGTAGCCGCCGGCGCAGCGAGCGCACACGCCGCTCGATCTCATCCGCGCCTGGGTCACGGTCGGAGCGCACCAGCTCGGCGCTGAAGCCGGCACCTGAGACCTCGTCGATCAGGCGGCTGAGCGGCACCCCGGGCGCGCGCACGACGGTCGCGCGCTCGGAGGCGTAGTTGACCTGCGCGCGCACCCCGGGGAGCGCGTTGAGGGTTTTCTCCACGCGCGCCGCGCACGCCCCGCAGCTCATGCCGCCGATCACCAGCGAGACCTCGCCCCCGGGCGCGTCCGCCAGGGAGAGCTCGTCGAGGGTCGAGGGCGTGGAGGCAGTCACTGGGGGCCGCCGGCCGTAGCGGCGGGATGCAGTCGTGGGTGTGATGCGCATGATACGGTCCGCCCCATGAACAGCGCCCCCAGTTGGGGTAGTTGGAGCATCGTGCCGGTCCTGTGGATCGGTCTGGCCGTGGCTGCGGTCTGGTACGTCTCGGCACTGCGTCGTGTGCGCCGCATCACAGGCAAGCCGGTCGGCCCGGGCCACTGGATCTTCTACTGGAGCGGGCTCGGGGTGCTCCTGATCGCGCTCGGCTCGCCGCTGAACACGATCGCCGTGCACTGGTTGCTCTCCGCGCACATGATCCAGCATGTCCTGCTGGCCGACATCGCCCCGCCACTCGTGATCCTTGGGCTGCGCGCGCCGATACTGCCGCTCGGCGTACCGAAGCCTGTCCTGAGGTACGTGGCGCACCGCGGAGCGATCGGCCGTGTGTGGGGCTTCGTCACCCAACCCTGGGTTGCACTGCCGGTCTGGGCGGCCACGCTGCTGTTCTGGTCGCTGCCGCCAGTGTTCGACTACACCGCCCAGCACCAGCTACTGCACAACTTCGAGCACCTGACGCTCTTCTACACCGGCTTCGCGCTGTGGTGGCTGATCATCACGCCACTGCCCACCGAACGTCGTAACCCCGGCTTCGCGCGCCTGGGCTACATCGGCCTGTCCCGCTGCGTCAGCGCTCTGATCTGCGTGCCGCTGACGTTCATGACGGCCACGCTGTACCCGCTGTACGTGAGCTTCCCGCGCAGCTACGGCCTCTCAGCCATCACCGACCAGCAGATCGCCGGCGCATCCGTGTGCCTAGTCGAGTTCCTCGTGTTCGGGATCGCGATGGCAGTCGTATTCATCGACAGCCTAAACCGCGAAGAACACGCCCAGGCGCTGGCCGAGATGGCCGCGGCCTCCTCGCGCTAGCGCACCGCGCTTGGACAGAGGGCCTTCCTCGCCATGCCCCCGCCAGGAGTCGAACCTGGATTTACCGCTTAGGAGGCGGTCGTCTTATCCATTGGACTACGAGGGCGTCGCCATTTCGCGCTCGCGATTGGCTAGGAGAGAAGGCTACCGGCGCTCGGCGATCGGGCCGTCCGCCGTCTCGTTGGCAAGGAGGCGCAGCGGCTCGCCGACCAGCCGATGGGTGATCCATTCATCCATCCTCTGCGCGCCGATCCCGCGATAGAAGCCGAGCGCCAGCTCGTTCCAGTCGAGCGCCGCCCATTCCAGGCGCTCGCCTCCGGTGTCCCGCACGCGCGCAGCGACGGCCGCAAGCAGCGCTCGGCCCACGCCCGCGCCGCGGTGCTCCGGACGAACGAAGAGGTCCTCCAGCCACACGCCTCGGATTGCGAGGAAGCTCGAGAAGGTCGGAAAGAACAGCGCGTAGCCCGCCACGCGAGACTCGCGTTCGGCGATCAGCGCCTGCGCCGCGGGATGGTGCCCGAAAAGCGCCTCGCTCAGCAGCTGCTCTGTTGCGCGCAGCTCGTGCTCGAGGCGCTCGTACTGCGCGAGCTCCCTGAACAGCTCCAGCAGCAACGGCACATCCTCCGAGCTCGCCGGGCGCACGAGCGTCGGCGCGAGCGGATCATCCTCGCCCACCGGCTCAGCTCCCCTCGCTGTCGGGGCGCTCCGGGTATACCTCGTCGATCGTGCTCAGCGCCAGGTACGGCGCCGCAGCGGCTCGTTCGATCGCAGCGGCGCCTCCCGCCAGCCGGTCGAGCACGCTGATCACCCCGCAGATCTGATGCCCGGCCTCGTGCAGCGCCGCGATCGCAGCGAGCGTCGAGCCGCCGGTCGTCACAACGTCCTCGACAACCACGCAGCGATCCTCGGGCTCGAGCAGCGGCCCCTCGATGCGCCGTTGCAACCCGTGCGCCTTCGCGTCCTTGCGCACGAAGAACGCCTTCGCCTGCGCACCGCCGGCGAGCGCAGCGCACGCGACCGGGTCGGCGCCCATCGTCATCCCCCCCACCGCGGTGGCCTCCCACTTCGATATCTGCGCCGCCACCAGCGCCGCCAGTGCCGCGAACCCCGCCGGTCGCAGGATCGCGCGCTTGGCGTCCACGTAGTACTCAGCGCGCGCGCCGCTCGTGAGCGTGACCTCGCCAATCACGAGCGCGTGCTCGCGCAGCTCTGCCACCAGCCGCGCGCGGGGGGCGCTCAGATCGCTCGTATGTTCGGCCACAACGTCCACGCGGGCACCTAATCTAGCGTTGTGGTCTCCGTTATCGTGCGTTTGCTTCGCATTGCGTCGTTTGTGATCTGCGCGATCGTGATCGCGTCGTTTGCGATCTTCGTGGTCGATCAGACCAAAACCGCCTCCAAGCACCAGACCGAAGAGGTCTCCAGCGGACCGCCGGTCACGGCGAATGGGAGTCCTGGCGAATCGAGCTCAGCCACGAACTCGAGCAACAAGCCGGGCAGCGTGCACAAAGCGATCGACGAAGCCTCCAACGAACTCACCTCGCCGTTCGCCGGCCTCGTCTCCGGCTCGAGCAGCGAATGGCTCACTCGCGGCGTGAAGCTGCTGCTCGCTCTGGCCATCTACGGCTTCGGGCTCAGCTACCTCGCGCGGGTGCTGCGCGTGAGGACGTAGGGAGCACTCTCGACGGCGGTTGCCGGCCGTCTGCCCGCGCCCGGAGGGGCCTATGGCACCGCCTCATCCATATACATCGACGGGCGTGCCGATTCCCACCCACGCATAGATCGCCGGCGCATCTGGGATAGGCACGCGCAGGCAGCCGTGGCTGGCGGCGTACGTCGGCACTTCCGCATAGCCGTGGATCGCGTATCCGCGAATGAAGTAGTTGGAGTCGACCATGCCCTCGCTGTTTTCCCCGGGCGTCTTCTCATAGACCTGGAAGCGACCGAGCACGGTCGGCGTCGAGGGCTTGCCCGAGCTGGTCGTATAGATCCTGCGCACGCGCCCGCCAGGTTCGATCTCGGCCAGCACCTGCTGTTCGAGGTTGGCCTCGACGTGACGCCCGTCGCGGGGATAGCGAACATGAAAGCTGCCGGCGCGGCGCTCGAGCAGCTCGAAGACCTGCCTGTCCGCGTAGGGGACTCGCGGCAGCCCGGTCACCTTTCGATACGCGACCAGCGCCTGCGTCGTTCCTTCGTCGATCACGCCCGTCAGTGGCACCGCATAATGGAGTCCGCTCAGCTCGGACTGCAACAGCCGCACCGACAGGCCCTGCGCGCCCGGGCCGAGGTCAGGGTGAACGAAGCGAAATCCCGCGGAGCGCGCGCTGAAGCCGGCCTGCGCTGCCGTGCCCTCGTGCACGGCCCGCACCTGGGCGAGCCCCGCGTAACGGCTCGAGAAGCCGACATGAAAGCGCCCTGCGCCGCCTGCCCCCGCGAGCACACTCACGGTGTTGCTCGCCACGCGGCGCCCGTCGAGGTAGAGGCTGACCGCGACCGTCTGCCCGGCGACATACGGCGTGACCGTGCCGCGCACCGCGATCCGTGTCCCCACCAGCGCGAACGCGGGGCTGCCGCCGACCTTTGCCAGCACCAGCTTGACCTGGCCGGCGACGGGGCTTGCGGGGGCGGGCGGGCTCGCCCCTTCCGCGCCAGCCGCCGGTGCGCACGCCAGGCACGCGAGCGTGGCAGCCAGAGCGCCGAGACGGCTGCTTACAGGGCAGGACACCAACGCGATCCTATGTGCCCGAGCGGGCGAGTCCGCTCTCGGGGACGATCAGGCCGATGCGCGTGAACACCTGCACCAGGATCCAGATCCCGACGAGCGCGCCCACGAGCAACACCGGCGCCTGCCAGCCCCAGTTCTCGAGGCTCGAGAACGCGAGCGAGTTGTTCAGCGAGTGCGCGATCATGCATGGGTACAGCGAGCCGCTGTAGCGGTAGAGCAGGCACAAGCCGAAGCCGAGGCCGGCGAGCGGTACGAGGTCAAGCGTCGGCGCCGAGCCGTAGTGAACTCCGCCGAACAGCAGTCCGGTGATCAGCGCCGCCGGCAGCGTTCCGTGCCAGTTGCGAAGCGCGGTGAAGATGTAGCCGCGGAACAGGAACTCCTCGCAGATCGGCGCCACGATGCACGTCAGCACGGCGCTGAGCACCAGCAGCGATGTGCCTTCGTTGGAGCCGAGCGTTTCGAGCAGCTTCTCTTCGCTGGGATGCACGAGCCCCGACCAGATCGCGCTGAGCGCGACGAACGAGAGCAGCAGCAGCGCGATCAGACCAACCGCCGTGCGCCAGCCGACCGGCGGGCGGCGCAGGCCGAACTGCCACGAGCGCACTGCCCTCCCACCGATGCGCGCGCAGTACACGGCCGCGATCACAAAGCCGACGTCCTGGACCAGCGTGTCCGCGATCGTCACGCCGGGTGGCGTGTGCGAGCTCGAGATCGTCACCCCCAAGATCGCCGCCGGGACATCGACGAGCAGTCCCCCGACGAGCGCCAGCGCGATCCCGCCGACGAGCGCCAGCGGCGCCGTCCACGGCGGCCAGGTGGTGGTCGGGGAGCGCGAGCTCCGCTCTCGTCGCTCGTCCATCCCTACGCCACCCAATGCCACGTCGAGAACTGCGCGACGAACAACATCATCAACAAGGCAGACAGCGCGAGCGCGGGCCGCTGCGCCCGCGGATGCTCGGCGAGCCATGCGGCCAGCCAGATACCCAGCGGGAAGAGCACGACCAGGAAGCGCGGCAGCGACATCAGCGGCTGCGAGCTCACCGGGTAAGACAGCGGCAGCGCCAGCGCGGCGATCACGTACGCGCCGTAGGCGAGTGGCAGTCGGCGCATCACGCCCACCAGCGCGGGGATCGCCGCGAGCAGGAACGCGAGCAGCATCAGGTTGTGCGAGGCGCTCACGAACGGGCTGCCACCGCCCGCCGGGAAGTAGACGTGATGGCGCTGGAAGGACAGCAGTTGCCGGGCGCCCTCGAAGGCCGCCTTGAGGCCGTCCCACACGCCCCCGTAGGGGCCGGCGAAGTGCCTGCCCCACACGCCCTGGGCTTTGAACGGCGCCCACGCGTCACCCCCCGAGAAGCCAAGGTAGGTCCCGTAGAGGGCTACGCCGAGCGGCAGCAATCCCAACCACAGTGCGTCGCGTCGCGGTCGGTAGCGCACGCCCAGGCGCGAGCGCGCGCCCGCTGGAAAGTCGGGGGGCCGGTCCTCGCGCGGCCCGTACAGGTAGATCATCACCGCCGGCAGCGCGAGCACCAGGCCCGCGCTGCGAGTGGCGCCGGCTAGCGCTCCGAGCACGCCGACCCACATCCAGCGACCCTGACGCGCGCTCCAGAACAGCGCCACCGACAGCGCCAGGTAAAGCGACTCCGAGTACACCGCCGAGAAGAAGAAGGCCATCGGCGCAAACGCGGTCAGCAACACCGCCAAGCGCGCCGCGGCTGCGAGCCGCGTGCCGCCGAGCGACGTTCGAGCGGCGCGCCCAAGCTCGAGCGTAGTCAGGCGGTGGATGCCATACAGCGCCAGCGCGAACGCCGCCAGCGAGAGCATCACACCTGCCAGCACCGCCGGTATGCCCAACCAGGTGATCGCCCTCAAGCCGAGTGGGTACAGCGGAAAGAAAGCCGTGCGCGAGGATGTGTAGGCGCCGAGTTCGGGGCGGTAGCCGTAGCGGGCGATCACCAGGTACCACGCAGCATCCCAGCGCGCAGCCGGCGCGGCGAGCAGGTTTCCGAGCCAGCCGAACCCGCTCGTCACACCAGGGGGATTGAAGGCTTTGCGCTCGGGCCCGAAGCCAAACGCCGCGATCGTTGCGAGCGCCGCCGCCCACACGAGCAGGCGCGAGCTCCACAGCGCGCGCCAGCTCTCGCGCACGGCCGTCATCCGCGCGGGGTCCTCGCGCAGACGCCGCCACCAGCCGGGCGCCGAACGTGCGCGGGCCAGCTCGCCTGCATCCTCGACCATCGCTGGGCGCACGCCCTCGCCCAGCGCTTCGCGCTGCAGGGCCGCTGTGTCTGCGGTATCGATGTTCATGTCGCTGGGCACCGAGCGTAGAGATCGCCGCGGTGAGACGCGGCAGGAAATCACACCGCGAGCGGTAATCTCGATCTGCCGAGATGTCTCGACAATCACGCAAGCGCCGCCACAGTCATCGCCCGGGGGCCCGGATCGTCCTCGTCGGCGCTGCCGTGCTCGCCGCCACGCTCACGGTCGGCGTGATCGCCGCGGTCGCCTACGTGCTCAACGTCGCCCACCAGGCGCCGTCGCCGAGGAACCTCAAGCCGCGCGTCAGCGGCGGCAGCTCACAGGTGTTCGCCGCGAACGGCACGCGCCTCGGCTTCATCCAGTCCGACGAGCTGCGCACCCCTGTGAGCTGGAGCGAAATCCCTGCGAACGTCAAGAACGCGACGATTGCGATCGAGGACCAGCGCTTCTACAAGAACGACGGTGTCGACGTCACCGGAATCTTTCGCGCGGCGGTCAAGGACGTGCTCAGCGGAGCGGCGCTGCAGGGCGGATCGACGATCACGATGCAGCTGATGCGCAACCTCTACCTGGGTGGAGATCCGCACACGCTCAGACAGAAGATCATCGAGGCGACGATGGCGCTCGAATATGAGAAAGAACACAGCAAGCACTCGATTCTCACCAGCTATCTCAACAGCGTTCCCTACGGCACGATCGGCGGCCAGACAGCGCTCGGCGTTCAAGCCGCGGCGCGCATCTTCTTCAACAAGCCTGTCTCCGAACTGGACCTCGAGCAGTCGGCGCTGCTCGCCGGGTTGCCCCAGGCGCCCTCGCAGTACAACCCGTTCCTGTATCCCGCCGCCGCCAAGGAACGGCGCAACGAGGTCCTCGCGAAGATGGCCGAACTGCACTACATCAGCGCCGGCGAGGCCGAGGCCACGGAGGCGGCGCCGCTGGAGGTCCACCACGGCAATTACTACTCCGAACGCAAACAGGACTTCTTCTTCGAATACGTGCGCCAGCAGCTGGTCGCGCGCTACGGAGCGAAAACGGTCGAACAGGGGGGCCTGAAGGTGTATACGACGATCGACCTGAACATGCAGCGCCTGGCGCGTAACGCGATCGCTGAAATCCTCGACGAACCCGGCGACCCGGCTTCGGCGATCGTCACGCTCAACCCGCACAACGGAGATATCGAGGCGATGGCCGAGTCCGAGACCTACGAGCAGTCGCAGTACAACCTCGCTGCCGACGGGCACCGCCAGCCCGGCTCGACGTTCAAGGCGATCGACCTCGCCGACGCGCTCACGCGCGGGGTCGATCCGAACACGACCTACTACTTCTCGCACACGCTGCCCGCCGGCTGGCTGCCCACCTACCCGACCTATGAAGTGAAGACCTTCGAGGGCACCTCGCTGAACAAGTCGATCAACCTGGTGCAGGCGACTCTCACCTCCGATAACACCGTCTACGCGCAGCTCGCCGCCGACCTCGGGGAGGAAACCGTCACCCACATGGCCTATCAGATGGGGGTCAAAACCCACCTCTCCAGCTACCCCGCGGAAGCGCTCGGCGGGCTCACGCTCGGGGTGACGCCGCTGGAAATGGCCGACGTGTACTCGACGCTTGCCGACGGCGGCTACCGCGACGCGCCGATCGCGATTACGAAGGTTGTCTTCCCGGACGGCCAGGTCGACGAAAACTGGGGTAGGCCGCAGCGGGTTAAAGTGCTCAGCGAAGCCGTCACCGCGGAGGAGACGAGCATCCTCGAGCAGAACGTCGAGAGTGGGACCGCGACGCGCTCGGCGATCAACTGCCCGACCGCCGCGAAGACGGGGACGACCAGCGAACTCGTCGACGCCTGGCTCGACGGCTACACCCCCGACTACTCGACCGTCGTGTGGATGGGCTATCCCAACAAGCGCGTCTCGATGACCGACGTCCACGGCGAGCCTCAGCAGGGTGGCTACCTACCGGCGGAAATCTGGCACGCCTACATGGCGGCGGTGACCGAAGGCATGCCGTGCGTGCCATTCCCCGCATCCAAGGAAGCGATCTCCTACCAGCCGTTCTATGGCAAATATGCAACGACTGGACAGACCCTCGCCAACCAGGCCGGCGAACAGTTCCAAGAACGCCCCGCCCAGCCGGCGCTCAAGCGACCGAGCCACGGCACGGAAGCCGGAGGCACGCACGGCAACGCCAACCCGGAAACCAACGCCCCGTCCCCGGCCGTCAAAGTGCCCACCGCACCACCTGTGCATATCCCGGCGCCGGAAGCGCCCGACGTTCGCTCGACCGGCGGCGCGCCCGCCGGATGACGCCCGCTATGCCAGCGACCCACGGCCCTTCGCGGGTCCGGCGCTGGTAGTTTGAGTCTCGAAACAACAAACTAGCGGCCGCTCGCGCACAGTTGCGAGCGACCAGATGGGGTACAGCGTGGCCAAGGAGGACAAGGTTGAATTCGAGGGCGAGGTAATCGAGGCGCTGCCGAACGCGATGTTCCGGGTGAAGCTCGACAACGACCACATCGTCCTCGGGCATGTCGCAGGAAAGATGCGCCGCTTCCGGATCCGGATCCTGCCGGGTGATCGCGTGCGCTGTGAGCTCTCCCCGTACGACCTGGACCGCGCGCGGATCGTCTATCGGCACCGCTGAGGGCGCGATCGCCGAGCGCTCCCTAATCGAATCGATCGCTGCCGAGCTGGCAGGCTCACAGAGCGGCGGACGGATCGTGCGGGGGATCGGCGACGACGCGTCCGTCGTGCAGGCGCGCGCGGTGTGTGTGACCTCGGTCGACGCTGTCGTCGACGGGGTGCACTTCCGTCTGCGCGAGGGCTGGGCGAGCGCCGCGGAGGTCGGGCACCGCGCCCTCGCCGGTGCCCTCTCGGACCTCGCCGCGATGGGAGCCGATCCCGGTGAGGCCTACGTGGTGCTGGCACTGCCGCAGGACTTCGGCGAGCGCCGTGCGCTCGAGCTGATGCGCGGCGCCGGAGCGCTCGCCACGCAGACCGGGACCGTGCTCGCGGGCGGGGACGTCGTGCAGGCGCCGGTCTTGAGCGTTGCTGTGACGGTTGTCGGCTGGGCGGACAGCGCCTCGGCGCTCGTCGGTCGCGACGGTGCGCACAGCGGCGATCTGATCGGCGTGACCGGCCGGCTCGGTGGGGCGGGCGCAGGGCTGGCCGTGCTCGCAGGGCGCGCCGATGCGAGCGCTCCCGGCGCGGCGGCCGCGCTGCGGCGCACCCGCGCTCCGAGCCCGCGGCTGCGAGAGGGCCACGCCCTGGCTCGCGCCGGCGTGCACGCGATGATCGACCTCTCCGACGGCCTCGCAACCGACGCCGCCCACATCGGCCGCGCGAGTGGCGTGCGTCTCGACATCGAGCTCGGCGCGCTTCCACTCGACGAGGGCGTCGCGGCTGTCGCCGCGGAGCTGGGCCTACCCCCGTGGCGGCTCGCAGCCGCCGCCGGCGAAGACTACGAGCTCTGCTTCTGCGCGGCGCGCGAGGATCGTGGGCGGGTCGAGTGCGCACTCGGAGACCTCGGCGAGCTGGGCGTCACCTGGATCGGCGAGGTCCGCGACGGCGAGCCCGGCGCAAGCCTGTCAGACCAGCGGGGTGAAATGGTGCGGATCGAGGGATACGAGCACCCTCTCTAGGAGCTCGCGCTCGCGCCTCGTCCGGCCGCCGCGCGGCTGCGGTTCTATCGGCCGCGCTAGGGCGCCCCCGGGGAGCGCGCGGGCGGCGCCCTCCGGCACAGTGCGGGTCAGCCGCGCGTATACAAGCAGGCGTTTTTCGGCGCTGAACAGCGGCGTGCACGCCGACAGCACGAGGCGGCTGTAGCCGACGACCTGCGATGTCGCCGCCGAGACATCTGACGGCAACACGACGCGCTGGCCGGTGACCGTGTAGGTGAAGTGCGCGTAGGGCATGTTCAGGAGAATGTGGTTGCCCGGCCGCAGCGAGTTGATTTCGCGAAATGGCGCCAGATAGGTCGTCCGGTGCCCGGCGATCGCGCTCGTCCCGACGATGCCTGGGAAGCGTGTTTCCTTGTATAGGCCCGGCCCCTTGATGAGATCGTCGGTATCGGTGCCGTCGATCACGATGTAGCTCGCGCCTATCTGGGGAATCAGAATGCGCCCGATCGGCGAGCCGTTGCCGGTGTGTCGCTCGGCTTCACGCGCCAGATATGCGATTCGGCTGCGCTCGTCGGCCAGGCTGGCGAGGGTCCGCCGCTCGACGGCTGTCGGCGCGGCGTGTTCGACGCGGCTCAGGTCTCCGCTCAGGCCCTCCTGCTCCAGCAGCGCGTACAGCGCCGTGACCGGCTCCTGCCACAGCATCGTGACCAACGCGTCCAGCAGCGCCAATGAGCCGATTGCGATCAGCGTCACTGCCATCGCGCGCAGCGCGCGTGCCGAGCGCGGGGTGCGATGCCCCCGACTGGGAATGCCTCCGCCGAGCGCTGTGGCTGTGAGCTCCAGATCCGACACCGCGCTCCTATAGTCGCAGAGCCGACTCCGTACCACCCAGCGATCCCGGACCTGCATAGGACATCGGACCGCGGATAGTGACCTCGAGGCCGTCGCCGCCGAGCGCGCCCGAAGAGGACGCCATCGGCCTGGCGGCCAGCATCGCCGCGCTCGCGACGCATCCGAACGCGATGCTCCACAGGATCGCGGCACCCAGCCCGACGTGACCGCCGGCCAGCAGCAGGATCGCCATCCACGCCACCCCGCCCGCTCCGAGCCCCAGCTGCCCGGCGTAGAAGGCGATCAGCAGCGCGAGCGGCAGCACACCCAGCCCCACGAGTGCGAGCGAAGCGACTCGTGGAAGGCGCCCGCGGGCGCCCGAGCCGTCTGGCGATGCCAGCAGCAGCCACAGGTGCAGGGCAGGCACAGCCAACAGCGCGGCGAAGGGGTTCGCCAGCCACACGAGCAGCGTCAGCGTGAGCGCGACCGCGAGCATCGATAGACCCGCTACCTGCGGATCAGGGCGCGGGCCCCAGCCCAGGCGCCGCACGAGCGAGCCCCACAACAGCCACGTCAGCGCGAACGTCAGCAGCACGGCTACGAGGGCCGTCGCCGCGCGTCCGTCGAACGGCAGCGCACTCGACAGCACCGGCAGCGAGGGTGTTGCACCGAGCACCCCGAGCCATCCGAGCAGATATGCCAGCAGTGCGCAGCTGAGGAATGGCAGCGCGCAGCTGAGCGTCCACAGCATCCAACGCCCCACGGGCAGGCGGCGGCGACGCAGGCGGGCGACGCCCTCGCCGGCCACGATCGCCGGCGGCAGCAACAACGTCAGCACGAGCAGCCGCAGCGCCCACATCGGCATGGTCTTGCGCTCCAGCACGAGACCTGTCTGCATCGATGTGGAGATGTTCGGCGCCGCGTCGAGCGCGTCGACGGCGCTCAGCACCGCACGCCCGACGCTTTCCAGGCGTTCCATGCTCGGCCGATCGCGCGCCGGCGGGGCGGGAGGGCCCGCTTCGCCCGAGACCTGCACGAGCACCGCCGGCAGACCGCCCGCATTGAGGACACCCTGTTCGCCGATCGTCATCGGGAACACGAGGTGGGCGAGCTGCGCGAGCGTGCTCGGTGAGCCGGGCTTGGCGCCCGTCTGCTGGGTGATCGCTTCCGCGACCGTCCGCTGCAGCTGCAACGGCGCGGAGCCGAGCCCGTCTGAGAACGGCACGACCATCGGCGAGCGCTCGCGTGTGCCCGCGAGATCCCCGAGCACGATCGCCGCCGCAAAGGGCCCGTGGGCGCCGCCTTCCGGCATGCCGCCGATCTGCGAGCCTCCGGACAGCAGTTCGGAGGTACCCGCGTCGCCGCCGCTGCCGCCGCTGGTCGAGGCGAGCACGACGGTGCGCTTGGTTACGCGTGTGGCGAGCACGCGCGCGAGCTCGAGCAGCGCCACCGTCCCCGACAGTTCGGCGGCCGAGCCGGGCGCGGCGGCGTCGCGATGGGCGACGATCAGGATCGGTGCGGCGCTCGAGGAGCCGGGCCTTTCGGCGATCACGTTCGTCAGCGAGCGTTCGCCTTCGATCGTCTGCGCGTCGAAGCGATGCGTGTGCACGGAGAAGCCGCCGGCGGCGGTGCCGCCGAGCCCTTGCAGCGTCCGCGCGACATACGCCGCCAGCGCCTGATCGCCGCGGCTGCCGGGGCGCCGATCGGGAAAGTGCGCAGCCAGCCGCTGCAGTTCGGCGAACGCGGGCGCGCCTTCGAACGCGTCGGGCGTGAGCGTCGAGCTGAGGGCACCCGGGCGAGCGCCGAGCGAGAAGGAGGCGATCGCGAGCGCGAACAGGAACGGCACGAAGGCCGCTCGGTAGAGACGCCCGTTGAGCATCCCCTAGACCATAGTCCGCGGCTCGGCTCGCCGTGCTCAACTCCTCCGCGCCCGCTCAGCCGGGGCACCCTGCCGGCTCGCCGCGCGAGTTCACGTGCCCGGTTAGGTATCGTCCCGCCGCGTGCTCCAGCCCGTCGCCGTCGCAAACAAGACGCTCAACGACTACACGCACATCTGCGGGCGGGAGCTGATCGCCGAAATCCGCGAGCTCGCCGAGCCGCTGAAGGGCCAGCGAGTCGTGCACATCTCGGCTACCGCGTTCGGCGGAGGGGTCTCGGAGATCCTCTACACGCTCGTTCCATTGATGCGCGACGTCGGGCTGGACTGCGAGTGGCAGGTGATCTACGGACGCGAAGAGTTCTTCAACGCGACCAAGCTCA
Source organism: uncultured Solirubrobacteraceae bacterium (assembly GCA_963759265.1). GTDB lineage: Bacteria > Actinomycetota > Thermoleophilia > Solirubrobacterales > Solirubrobacteraceae > Palsa-744. The sequence goes on along the minus strand of CAVWYR010000001.1, from coordinate 735,881 downwards.
TGCACAACGCGCTCCAGGGCGCGCCTCAGGACCTCGACGAGGAGCAGTGGGCCACCTGGCTGCGCTACAACGAGATGAACGCCGCCGAGCTCACCGGCGGGTGGGATGTGTGCCTGGTGCACGACCCCCAGCCGGCGGCGCTCTGCCAGCTGGTGCCCGAGAAGGCCAAGGGCTGGGTGTGGCGCTGCCACATCGACGTCTCCACGCCGAACCCCGACACGATCGCTCAGCTGCTGCCTTACATCCAGCACTATCCGCAGTCGCTGTTTCACATGCGCGAGTACGTGCCCGAGGGGATGAGCGGCCACGTCAACGTCGTGCCGCCCGCGATTGACCCGCTGACCCCGAAGAACATGGCGCTCTCCCCCGAAGACGGCGCCTTCGTATGCGGGCAGTTCGGGATCGACGTCGACCGGCCGCTGATCTGCCAGGTCTCACGCTTTGACCCGTGGAAGGACCCGCTGGGGGTGATCGACGCCTACCACCAGGTCAAGGAGTCGATGCCCGAGGTGCAGCTGGCGCTGGTCGGCTCGATGGCCAGCGACGACCCGGAGGGGTGGGACTACTTCAACGCGACCGTCGCCCACGCGGACGGCGACTCGGACATACACATCCTCAACAACTTCAACAACGTCGGCGCGATCGAGGTCAACGCGTTCCAGTCGCACGCCGACGTCCTGATCCAGAAGTCCACGCGCGAGGGCTTCGGCCTGACCGTCTCCGAGGCGATCTGGAAGGCACGCCCGTTCATCGGCGGCGACGTCGGCGGGATCCCGCTGCAGATCGAGGACGGCGTCACCGGATTCCTCGTCTCCAGCCCCGAGCAGTGCGCAGAGCGTACGCTTGAGTTCCTACGCGACCCGGAGCTCGGCCGCACGCTGGGCAGAAAGGGCAAGGAGCACGTGCGCGAGCACTTTCTCACCCCGCGCTACCTGCGTGATTACCTGCGGATCTTCAACGAGCTAGCCGAGGCATGACCGGCGAGCCGGCACAGCGGGCTCCGCTGGTGCTGGTGAGCAACCGTGGGCCGGTCACGTTCCACGCGCACGGCGAGGTCCAGCGCGGCTCCGGCGGGCTGGTGACGGCGCTGACGGGCCTCGCGTCGCATCGCGACGCGATCTGGATCGCCTCGGCGATGAGCGAGTACGACGTCGAGGTCTCGCGCGAACACGATGGTCGCGCGTTTCCGGTGCGCTCCCCCGGCGGCGGCGAGTACCAGGTGCGCCTCGTGGTCAGCGACCCGGAGGCGTACGACCGCTTCTACAACGTCTTCGCCAACCCGATGCTGTGGTTCATCCAGCACTACCTGTGGGACCTGTCGAACGCTCCGGACATCCGCAGAGAGGAGATCGAGGCATTCGAGTTCGGCTACAACGTCGTCAACGAAGACCTCGCGCGTGCCGTGGTCGAGCAGCTCGACGGCGCGGAGGAGCCGGTGGTGATGGTCCACGACTACCACCTGTACACGCTGCCCGATCTCGTCCGCCGCGCCCGCCCGGACGTGTTCCTGCACCACTTCATCCACATCCCGTGGACGCAGCCCGACGCGTGGCGGGTGCTGCCGACGCGGATCCGCGAGGAGATCTACACGGGGCTTCTCGCGAACGACATCATCGGCTTCCACACGCGCTCCTACAGGCACAACTTCCTGCAGTGCTGCCGCGACCTGATGGAGCTCGACGTCGACTTCGAGCGCGGCGTCGTGCGCTTCGGCGAGCGCGAGATATGGGTGCGCGCCTATCCGCTGCCGATCGACCACAAGGCGACCAGGCAGATCGCCCAGAGCGCGCGCGTGCGTGAGTTCGAGGAGGAGTTGCTGCGACGCCGGCGGGACTTCCTGATCCTGAGGGTCGACCGTGCGGATCTGAGCAAGAACGTGCTGCGCGGCTTCTCGGCGTTCGACCTGTTCCTCGAGGAGCACCCGGAGTTCACCGAGCGAGTCACGTTCATGGCCCAGCTGATGCCCTCGCGTACGGATGTGCCGCAGTACGCCGAGTACCTGGAGCGGATCGAGGCGCTCGTGGCCGTCGTCAACCACCGCCACGGGACGCCCGACTGGATGCCGATCCAGCTGAAGCTCCGCGACGACCTCGAGGAGGCTGTCGCGGCGTACAAGCACTACGACGTGCTGCTCGTCAACGCGATGTTCGACGGCATGAACCTCGTCGCGAAGGAGGGGCCGCTGGTGAACGAGCGCGAGGGGGTCTCGATCCTCTCCGAGAACACCGGCGCGCACGAGGAGCTCGGCGAGTACGCGCTGTCGGTCAACCCATTCGACATCCAGGAGCTGGCCAACTCGATCTACGCCGCGCTGACGATGGACCCGCGCGAGCGGCGCATGCGGGCGCTCGGGCTGGCGGAGATCGTCACCTCGCGAGACCCCGGTGACTGGATCGACGAGCAGCTCGCGGACATCCGCGCGAAGGCGCGTGTGCACTAGCGCAGCCGCCGGCGCGAGCGGGTGCGGGTGCGGACTCGATCGCTGGACACGCTAGTCTTTCTCGCCAGAGACGCATGACGCTGCCCGCACCCACATACGATCTCGTGCTGCTGCTCGACCCGCAGTCCGAGGAGAGCGCCCGCGCGAAGATCGTCGCCGACACGCGTGCGGCGGTGGAGGCCCAGGGCGAGTTGCTGCGCTACGACGACTGGGGCGAGCGAGCGCTGAGCTACCCGATCGAGAAAAAAGCGAACGCCGAGTATCACCTGCTGCAGTTCCACGTCGGCGATGTCGAGCTGCTCAGCAGCCTCGACCGCACGCTGCGTATCACCGACGGCGTCATGCGCTTTCGCATCATCAAGCTGAAGCCGGGTGTGCCGAACGCGCCCGACATGCGCTCGCCCGCCGCCGCGCGGGCGGTCGAGCCCGAGGCGCAACCGCAGCCCGAGGCGCAACCGCAGCCCGAGCCCGAGGCGGATGGCGAGGTAGATCTCGCTGTCGCCGAACCGGCCTAGCCGTCGCCGTCAGCTCCTTCACGGCCGCCGGGCCCCCCGAGCGCGGCGCGAGCGTAATAACATCGGGCTCGTGAGCTGGGCCGAGCCTGAGGACATGACCGATCGCTCGAGCACCCGCACCGACGTTCTGCGCGCGTCGCCGCCGATGTTCGACTCGAGGGTGCTGGACGCGCTCTCGCGCGTGCATCCCGCGGTGCCGGTGCTCATCTTCCTCCCGGCGATCGTCGCGCTGACGGCGTGGGGCCTGTCGCAGCTGAGCGTGCTCGCGACGGTCGGCCTGTTCGCGGCCGGCTATGCGCTGTGGACGTTGTTCGAGTACTGGCTGCACAGGCTCGTGTTCCACTTCGAGCCGAAGGACGGGTTGGGAGCGCGCCTGCACTGGATCATCCACGGCGTCCACCATGACCACCCCAACGATCCGCTGCGCCTGGTGATGCCGCCGGCCGTCAGCGTGCCGCTCGGAGCCGGCGTCTTCGGCGTGCTCTACCTGATCTGCGGATCGCGTTACGCGCCCGCCCTCGGCGCCGGGTTCTTCGCGGGCTACCTCGTGTACGACCTGACTCACTACTACCTGCACCACTTCCGCCCGCGCGGACCGCTGGGCAGGATGCTGCGCGAACGACACATGCGCCACCACTTCCAAGACGACACCCGCGGCTTTGGGATCAGCGCCCCGTACTGGGACGAGGTGTTCCGCACCTCGGCACGGGCGAAGCGATCTTCGCAATAAGCGATCTCGACGCCCGCCGGCCCGGCCTGCGCGGGAGTTGCGCCCGAAGTCCGCTCTAGACTCGATTCCCGACTTCGACGACAGAACCACTCCTCCCCATGCCGGAGGAGCAACGAGCTGAAAGGAAGGCAAGCCGTGGCTGCCACCAACATCAACAGAGTCGTGCTGACCGGAAACCTCACCGCCGACCCGGAGCTGCGCTCGCTGCCCAGCGGCAACTCGGTGTGCAGCCTGCGCATCGCGTGCAACACGCGGCGCAAGAACGGGAGCACCGGCGAATGGGAGGACAAGCCCAACTACTTCAACGTCACCGTGTGGGGAGCGCAGGGCGAGAACGCCGCCCGTTTCCTGTCGAAGGGCCGTCCCGTCGCGATCGACGGGCGGCTGGAGTGGCGCGAGTGGGAGGCCCAGGACGGGACGAAACGCCAGGCAACCGATATCATTGCCGACTCGGTGCAGTTCCTGGGCTCGCGCGACGATGCCTCGGGCGCAGGCGGCTTTTCCGGCAACGGGGCCTCCAAGGGCAGCGACGTCCCCGTCGACGTGGGGGATTTCCAGCCAGCACCGGTCACCGGCGGAGCCGGCGACGACGACATTCCGTTCTAGCCAGTACAGCGAGGTTTCTGTGTTTTCAGTGGTAGCCGTGCCCGAGCATCACCGCAGCAGCGAGAGCGCAAGCTGATGGCCAAGGCACGCGGTCGCGGCAAGCCGGTTCGCCGGCGCGACAAGAAGGGCGGCCCCGGCAGTGGGCGGCGCAAGCCCTGCCAGCACTGCCGCGACAAGATCGAGCAGGTCGACTACAAGGACGTCGCCTCGCTGCGCAAGTTCATCTCCGAGAAGGGCAAGATCCGCTCACGGCGGATCACGGGCTCGTGTCGGCGCCATCAGGTCCAGATCGCCCGTGCGGTCAAGCGGGCCCGCGAGCTCGCGCTCCTGCCCTACGTCAACGAGGGCGGCCGCGACGACAGCCCCCGCCGTGATCGCGGCGACCGCGGCGATCGCGAACGCTAGGCGCGGCCATGCCCGAGGCAATTCTCCTCCAGGACGTCGAGACGCTCGGCGAGCAGGGCAATGTCGTGGACGTCTCGAAGGGCTACTTGCGCAACTACCTGATGCCGCGCAAGCTGGCGCAGCCGGCGACGAAGGGCGCTATCGAGACGATCCGCCAGCGCCAGGCCGCCGCCGAGCGCGCGGCGCGAGAGGCGGTCGAGCGGGCACAGGAGAACGTCAACCTGCTCAATCGCACGGTGCTCACGATCCCTCAGCAGGCCGGCGCCGACGGACGGCTGTTCGGATCGGTGACCGCTCAGGACATCGCCACCGCGATCCGCGAAGCGCGCGGGCTGCGGCTCGACAAACGCGGCGTGCATCTGCCGGAACCGATCAAGAACGTCGGCACCTACATGGTCGTCGTCGATGTCGTCGAGGGCGTCCAGGCGACGATCAAGACAATGGTGGTCGCTAAGAAATAGCGCTCCGTCTTGACCGGGTGCGAACATCTGTTCGTGCCTCGTCGAGCAGCTTTTCCTGTCGCGATTTGCGGAAACCGTCTCCTGGCCGGGGCGGCGGCGACCCTACACTCGCCCGACCGATGAGCGCCGTCTCGATATCAAACGGCGCAGCCAGCGCCCCGCTAGGTGCGATCACGCCGCCGCACAACCTCGACGCCGAGCAGTCGGTGCTCGGCGCGATCCTGCTGTCGCATCGCTCGCTCTACGCGCTGGTGATCGAAGAGGGGCTACGCCCCGAGGACTTCTATCGCGAGCGCCACGGCATCATCTACGAGTCGATGCTCGCGCTCTACAACGAGAGCGAGCCCGTCGACGTGCTGACGGTGACCGACCGTCTGCGCCAGCTCGGCAAGCTCGAGCAGGTCGGCGGTCCGGCGACGGTGGACGAGCTGACCGGTGTGGTCCCCGCCGCGGGCCACGCCCGCCGCTACGCGCAGATCGTGCGCGAGCACGCGCTGCTGCGACGGCTGTTGAAGAGCACGTATGAGATCCAGGAGAGCGTGCTCGGCCATGACGCGCCGCCACGCGAGCTCGTCGAGCAGGCCGAGAAGGCGATGCTCGAGGTCGCGCGCGATGACCGCCAGCAGGACTTTCGCGCGATCGAGGAGGTGCTGCACGAGGAGCTCGACAAGCTTCACCGGCTGTCGCTGGAGGGCACCTCGCTCACCGGCACCCCGTCCGGCTTCAAGGACCTGGACGAGATCACCGGTGGCTTTCAGGCGGGGAACCTGATCATCATCGCCGCGCGCCCGGCGATGGGCAAGAGCGCGCTCGTCTGCAACATCGCCGAGAACGCGGCGGTCGAGCACGGAAAGGCGGTCGCGCTGTTCTCGCTGGAGATGGCCGAGGCGGAGCTCGCCCAGCGGTTCGTCGCATCGCAGGCCAAAATCAAGGGTGAGGAGCTGCGCAAGGGACGAGTCGCCGAGCAGCGTTGGCCTAAGATCCTCAAGGCGAGCCAGCGCCTGGCGGCAGCGCCACTGTGGGTAGATGACTCGAGCGACGTGGGGATGCTCGAGATCCGCGCGAAGGCGCGCCGGCTGCACAGCCAATGCGAGGGAGGCCTCGGGCTGATCATCATCGACTACCTGCAGTTGATGCGCACCGACAGCCGCTACGACAGCCGCGTGACCGCCGTCGGCGAGCTCAGCCGCGGGCTGAAGATCCTCGCCCGCGAGCTCGGGGTGCCGGTTATAGCGCTGTCGCAGCTGAGCCGCGCGGTGGAGACGCGAACCCCGAAGAAGATCCCCCAGCTCTCGGATCTGCGCGAGAGCGGCAACCTCGAGCAGGACTCCGACCTGGTGATGTTCATCTACCGCGACGACTACTACGAGGAGGACTCCGAGCACCCTGGCGAGGCCGACCTGATCATCGCCAAGCACCGCAACGGTGCGACGGGCAAGGTCACGCTGACCTTCCAGAAGGAGTACCCGAAGTTCATGAACTACGCGCCCGAGCGCTTCGGCCAATGAGCGGCGAGCGAGCAGGCGAGCAGCCTCTCGGGGCTGTCGCGTCGTCGTGCCCGCTGAGCGTCTGCGACGGCAGCGGTTTCCTCATCGATGAGGCGACGAACACCGCCAGCGACTGCGCCTGCCGCGCGGCGCGGATCGCCAGCGCTCGCACGAGGAGCCTCGCGGGGCGCATACCGCGCAGATATCAAGGCGTGTCCTTCGATCGTCCACCGGTCAGCGACATCGCACGCACGGCACCCGAGCAGATCCGCTCTGTGCGCCGCTACGTGTACGCGATCGACGAGAACATCGACGCCGGGCGCGGGCTGTGGATCCAGGGCAGCGTCGGCACGGGCAAGACCACGCTCGCGATGCTCGTCTCCAAAGCGGCGCTCGACGCAGGGCGCTCGGTCGCGATCTACTCGCTTCCCCGCCTGCTCAACCTGCTGCGCGAGTCGATCGACTCCGAGGGCGGTCTGCTCGACCTGCTCGACCGGCTGACCGCTGTCGATCTGCTGCACATCGATGACCTCGGTGCAGAGAACCGCACCGACTGGGTTCTCGAGCAGCTGTACTCGATCGTCAACGCGCGCTATGAGGCCGAGCGGCCGATCGTGGCGACGACCAACCTGATGCCGGACGAGCTCTCCGAGCGGCTCGGGCCGCGCACCGTCTCGCGCCTGGTGGAGATTTGCGGCGACCTGATCCCGCTCTACGGCGATGACATGCGCCGCGAGTTCCGCGCCGAGCGCGCCGCAGCGCCGGGCGCGGCGCTCTGAGCAGAGCCCGCCGGCGCGAGCACAGGCGCAAAGGCCCCGCGTGGGAGCCCTCGCGCCTGCGCTGTCTCTCCGGGTGCCGGGGGGCTAGCTCGCGCAGCTCCAGCCGGCGGCCGTTTTGCCGTCTTCGAGGCACGGCAGGATCGTCGGCGGCTTCCAGCTGCCCGTGCCTTCGAGGATCGGTTCGATGCTGGCTTCTTCGGTGCCATACAGGCGCATGATCAGCTGGAACGGCCCCGCCGGGGCGGGCAGCCAGTTGTCCTGTTCGGCTTCGCTCGTCGGCTCTTCGCTCTGGATGTAGACGTTCAGCGCGCCGTCTTCGTACTGCAGGTTCGAGCGGTTGCCCAACGTGAAGCGTTCGAGCGCGTTCGGCACGAAGTAGCCGCTGGTCGAGTACATCGTCATCGACCAGAACGCCTGCACCGGCACGGGGAAGTCGCTCGCCGGAAAGTGCGCGACGTACCTCGTGGCGGCGCCGTTGAGCGGCACGCCGTGGCGTTCGGTGGTCGCGAACGGGTAGATCGCGATGTTCGCGGGAAGCCCGGCGAGGCCGTCCTGATCTATGACCGCGCGCAGCACGTAGTTCGTGCCGTAGTTGCCGACCGGGACGATCGCCCAGCCGTTGTGCTTTTCAAAGCCCTGGAGGACCAGTTCCTTGAGGTGGTCGTAGACGACCCCCGGTCCGGCGGTCACAGCGGCGCGCAATCCCGCGAGCGTGCCTGCGCTGAGCCGCGGGTCGTTCGCCGGCGATTTCCCGGGCCCGATGCCAACGCTCTTGAGCAGCGCGAGCTCCGGCGCGTCGGCGGCCGGCGGCTTGAACTGCTTCATCGCTGCGCCGAGCGCGGTCCAGTAGGTCAGCGGTTCTTCGCCCGGCTGCGTCCCCGGGACCTTCGTTTCAATCGGTTTCGTCACTTCTTCGTCGGCCACCGGCGGGGTGTAGCTGAGGCCTTCCCGCTTCCAGCTCTTGAGCGGCACGAGCTTCTCTTCGGCTTGGATCGCCGCGGCGTTGGCGGTGTCTTCCTTGCTGTTGACAACCGTGCGCGCCACGAGCCAGACGCGACTGTAAGGAGAGTGAACGACCTTCATGCCGTCGACTTCTTCCTTACCTGCGTACTTCTTGCCGGTTGCGATCACGTAGTTGCCCGGGGGCAGCATTCCGGAGGCGTCTTCGCCGATGTTGCCGATGTTTTCCTCATACGGCGTCATGATCGGGACCACGTTGAAACGCCCGGCGACGGGCACATGCACGACGATCGGCTGCGGCTTCAACGACAGCCACGCGTATGAGTAGAGGGTGTCGGCGTTCGGCGAGACGATCTCGCCCTCCTTGGTGGTCGCGAGTTCGGTGAAGTGCGACCACTGGTTGACCGGCGCGTCGCCGATCGCATCGGGGACGGTCACGCTGGTGTTGCTCTGGAACAGGCGCTGCATGTTCAGCAGCGGCTCGCCATAGATGTAGCCCTGGACGCCGACTTCGTAGGCGTGTTCGTATTCCTTGGTGTATTCCGCGCCGTACGCGCTCGTGGCGATCATCGCCGTCGCGGCGCACGCGAGCGCGGCTGTCGCGAGCGTCCGCCACAGCCTCCTGTTGCCCGCCGTCGCTCGCCCGCCGCCCGCGTGTGCCGGGGCCGGTCCTCGTTCTCGCCGCATTGCTGCTCCCTCCGTCGATCGGTGTGTTCGTGGCCGGCGACCTTAACCGCCTATGAGACATTTGTCAAGATGCCTTATACGAGGCATCTCAAGAAATAGGTCGAGAGACGCAAAGCGCACTATGTCGGATAGGACCCCGCGCACAGGTATGCTCGGATGGACGGGATCTGCATAGGCGGCTAAAGCGCGGAGGCACTAATGGCGAGGGGTCAGACGAGGCAGCCGCCGGTGGCCGAGGCGCTGCCGAGCGCGCGCGAGCCGATCCCGACGATCCCGGCCTTTCGCCGCGCGAAGCCGGCGGACGCGATGGAGGTGGCGCGCGCGACCTTCCTCCACGGCGAACGCCTCGACATGGGCACGCTCGCCGCGCAACTCGCGGTCTCGCGCGCCACGCTCTACCGCTGGTGGGGCTCGCGCGAGCTCCTGCACGAACGGATCCTCGAGCAGCGGGCGCGCGAATTCGGCGAATGGGCTCGCGCGGAAGCGACCGGGGATGGTGTCGAGCGCGTGCTCGCCGCGCTGCGCCTGATCCTTGACGCGACGGCTGCCGCCCAGCCCGTGCGCAGATTCATGGAGCGCGAGCCGCACCTGGCGCTGCGCGTCCTGACGCGACGGGACGGCGCTGTGCACCAGGAGCTGACGGACACGCTTTGCGAGATCGCCGAGGAGGCGTGCGCCGACCTCGATCTCGAGCGCCTGCGGGACCGGATCGGCGTCGCAGTGCACGTCGGCTCCGCGCTGCAGTGGGGCAGCGTCGCGATCGACGAGGAGCCACCGACCGACTACATCCTCGAGATCCTGCGTAGGCAGATCGCCCCGTGAGCGCGCCCAGCGAGCGCCATCGGACGTGCCGCACGCGACGGCGCGGGCAGCGCCACCAAGGGCGCGCCGCTGATGCTCCCTAAACTCCACTCGGCATGCCAGGCATCGTGATAGTCGGCGCCCAGTGGGGCGATGAGGGCAAGGGCAAGATCACCGATCTGCTCGCCGAGCACGGCGACGCGGTCGTGCGCTTCCAGGGCGGCAACAACGCCGGCCACACGATCGTCAGGGGCGAGCAGGAGTGGAAGCTGCACCTGATCCCCTCGGGCATCCTCTATCCAGGCAAGCGTTGCGTGATCGGCAACGGCGTCGTGATCGACCCGAAGGTGCTGATCGACGAGCTCGACGCGCTGCGCGCACGCCGCGTCGACGTCAGCGGGCTGCGTATCTCCGCCAACGCACACCTGATCATGCCCTACCACCTGCTGCTCGACTCCGCCGGCGAGGCGAAGCTCGGCAGCCTGCAGATCGGGACCACGCGCCGCGGGATCGGGCCCTGCTACGCCGACAAGGCCGCGCGCCTGGGGATCCGCGTGCAGGATCTGCTCGACGAGAAGATCCTCAAGAAGAAGATCGTCGCGGCGATGGAGCCAAAGCGACTGTCGCTGCGCCCGTTCGAGAAGGATCCCGCGCTCGACCTGCACACGATGACAGAGGAGTACCTGACCTACGGCCACCGCCTCGAGCAGCACATCGCGGACACGGCGAAGCTGATGTGGGAGATGCTCGACGACGAGAAGACGGTCATCCTCGAGGGCGCCCAGGGCGCGATGCTGGACATCGACCACGGCACCTATCCGTTCGTCACCTCCTCGAACCCGCTCGCCGGCGCAGCGTGTGTCGGAACCGGCATCGGACCGAAGGCGATCGATGAAATCTGGGGGATCTCCAAGGCATACACAACGCGTGTCGGCGCGGGCCCGTTCCCGAGCGAGCTGCACGACGAGATGGGAGAGACGATTCGCCGTCGCGGCGGAGAGTTCGGCACGACCACCGGGCGCCCGCGCCGCACGGGCTGGCTGGACCTCGTCGCGCTGCGCTACGCGGCGCGCCTGAACACCCTCACCGCGCTGGTCATCACCAAGCTCGACGTGCTGTCGGGGCTCGACCGGATCCAGGTCTGCACGAGCTATCGCGGCGCCGACGGCGCGGTCTTCGAGGACTTCCCCTATCACCAGACGGTGCTGCACCACACCACCGCCGAGCTCACGGAGCTCGGCGGCTGGAAGGAGGATCTGGGCGAGTGCCGCTCGCTGTCAGACCTGCCCGAGGGTGCGCGCGAGTACCTCGATTTCATCGCCGAACACGTGGGGGCGCCCGTCACGCTGATCGGGGTCGGGCCGGGCCGGGAGCAGGTTGTCTGGACGGACGCAGGCCGCCAGACGATCATCGCCGGCGAGGATCTGCAGCTGCGCTCCTGAGCGGCTCTCGCGCAACTCCTATGTAGGTTTAATGTGGGCGTGTGATGCTCCGGGGGTGAGATCGCTGAAAATCAGACGCTTGGCCGCGCGGAGCGCCTCGCTGGCCGCGATCGCGCTCATCGCGGCCGCGGCGGGCGTGCTGTCCCCGGCCATCGCGGACGGGGTCAGCGCCAACTGGTCGGGCTACGTCGCCAGTCCCCAGGCCGGCGGTGGCTCGCCGTTCAGCAGCGTCTCGGCGTCGTGGAAGCAGCCGAATGCGGCGTGCAGCGCCGGGCGGGAAACCTACTCCGCGGTGTGGGTTGGGCTCGGCGGATACAAAGCGCATGCCCGCGCGCTCGAGCAGATCGGCACGAACGCCGACTGCTCGCGCGGCGGACGAGCGAGCTACACGAGCTGGTACGAGCTCCTGCCGGCCGGGCCGGTGAACCTCGCGCTCGAGGTGCGCCCGGGCGATCAGATGGTGGCGTCGGTCACCGTGAGAGATCACGGCGTGACGCTCAGGGTCCGCGACCTGAGCACAGGCGCGCGCTTCTCGACGACCAAGCGCGCGGCGCCGATCGACACGTCCTCGGCGGAGTGGATCGTCGAGGCTCCATCACGTTGCATGAACAGCGATAGCTGCGAAACGCTGCCCCTGACCGACTTCGGCGACGTCGCCTTCTCGACCGCCACCGCCACCGCGGGCGCGCACACCGGCACGATCACCGACCCGGACTGGACGGCGATCGGGCTGGAACTGCAACAGAGCGCCGTCACGGGCACCGTCGGTCAGGCGGGTACGCGTGCCGGCCCGCAGCAGAGCCTGGCCCTGGCCGTCCCGTCCACGTCCTCCAGCGCGACCGGGGCCTTTTCGGTCGGCTGGAGCGAACAGGCGGTTCAAGACGAACGCGCCGAAGCACCCGCGCTACCCGGCTTTGGCGGTGGCCCGCCGTGAGCCGGGTAGCGCTGGACTACGACCTCGCTTCAGGCGGCGTCCGCCTCGGGCCTGTGCCTACCAGCCGCCGGGCCCTCCGAAGCCCTGGTTCGCCGCCGGCCATGGGAACTGGTAGGCGCGGTAGGTGTTCACGCCTGCCGGGAACTCAGCATTGAAGATCAGCTGCCCGGACGGGCTGAACTCGGAGAAGTACGGAAGCGCTCCCCAACCGACGACGAGGTTGCCCCGTGGCGTCGTCTGGGCGTTGCCTTGCGATGCCGCCGACAGGCCCTCTGGCTGGTTCTCGGAAGCCACGAGCGTTGCGACTTTCGTCCACGGGTTGAGCTTTACCGTCACCGCGCGGCTGTACGGCAGCAACGGCGTTCCGGTCGAGTCGTTGTCGAAGAACGTGTACGTGTCGTTGCCGAGCGCCTCGGGGTCGTGCTGCCAGGCGAAGATCTCGTTCTGGCTATCCAACACCTGCCCCGGCGCCGCCTCGAGCTTGAAGCTCGAGTCCTTGCCACCGAGCTGCCAGAGGATGTCTCCGCTGTTGGGGTTGACCTCGTACGTCGTCCACGTGTCGCGGGCGTCGATCAGCAGGTTGCCGTTGGTGTCCAGCTTGATCGCGTTGATGTGGAACCAGTCCCACGGTGTGCTCGCCGAGGCGGGCAGCGGCTGCTCACTCTGGCTGAACGGCACATGGTCCTCGCTGTTCCACTGGAACAGCACCTGGCCGGTGGCGATGTTGATCTCCTGCACGACGCCGTTGATCACCGTCTGGTCAGCCGGCCCGCCGATCGAGGTGAGGTTTGCCGTTGCGGTCGTGTAGGAGAGGATCAGCGCGGTGTTCCACGGGGTGATGAGGAACTCGTGGCCGTCGGCGCTGAGACCGTTGCCCGCGTTGACCGTCGCGATCTGCTGGTAGCGGTCGTTGAGGATGTAGTCGGTGCCGCTGGCCAAGCCGCCGAGGCCGGTCCCCAGCCAGTAGGTCAGGACCGGCTGGGCCTCGTAGGTCTGCACGCGGAAGTCGCTCGCCTCCTCGCCCGCCGGCACGGCCTTGAACCACACGACATCGCCCTGGCTGTTGAGGATCTCAGGGCCGTTCGCGTAGGTGCTGGCGTCGCCGTAGGGCGAGATGAAGAAGTCGCCGCCCTGCGCGACGAACGGCGATGAGGTGAGGATCGAGACCGGCGGGGGCGCTGTCGGGGCTGCCGCCAGCGCGGAGCTGGCCCCCGTCAACGCAATGAGAGCCGCTCCGACGAGAATCGAGACGGCGCCGATGAGCTTCTGGAGTCTCGCCTGCAACCCGCTTCGGGGCGCGTTTGAGGACGTTAGCTGGAGCATCTTTTGTTCCTTTTGTTGAGGTTTCGCTGTGGACTGAGGGCTGCGATCCGATATGGATTCGACACCCTCAGTGCGAGCCTAGGACAGATACCCCATAATTTCAACCAACTTTGTGATGTTTCTTCACGACCCGGTCAAACGCGACGCCGGACCGCTTTCGCAATCGGCACAGGCCCACGCAGAGCCTCCTGCCCGGCCAAGTCGCCGGTCCGGTGGCCGCGTTCCCAAGCAAGGAGCAGACACCATGAGCACGATCACCACCGACGCGCCAGCGAATCATCTGGCCACGACGCGAGCGACGGTCGGAGGAAACCCGGGCGCGGAGCTCCGTGGTTACAGCTCGGCGTGCGGCGAAGGCCTGCGCTCGACCGGAACCCACAGTCCATCAACAAGCTCGTCGATCGTCACGTCGAGGCCGTCCGCGATGATGAAGAGCGTCGTGAGTCGAGGCTCCACCGTGCCCTGCTCGATTTTCCCGATCTCCGTTCGGTGCAGCCCTGTCGCGTCTGAAAGCCGTTCCTGAGAGCAGCGAGGGCTCCTTGCTGTCCGAACGCGGCGGACATTAGCCCCGAAGCCCTTGAGGAACAGTGCGAGCTCGGCCTTGTAGGCCTCCATGGTGCTCATCCCTGCACTCTTCCTGTCCAGAGAGCGGAATGCGACTGATGCTTGTCCGCCACTCGCACGAGTGGCACATATCTGTCGGCCACCCACCCGAGCGGCTGCTGGCCGTCTGCAGGCGGACGACGCCGCCAGCCTGTATCCGGAGCGCGTGTCGAGCGACCACCATCCATACGAACATATGTTCGCATAAATCGATCGCATACACGCTCTCCCGGACGTGGCCGGCGTGCCGCGCTTGGTGCCCCACTGAGCGATCCCAAGCGCCGGTCACCATGGCGAGGTGCTGGTCGGTGATCTGCCGGCTCGCGCGCTCAAACTCCTCGCAGAGTGGGCCGCTCTGCACCGCGGCGAACTCGAAGCGGACTGGGCGCGCGCAAAGCACGGCGACTTCGAACGGGCCTCACGCTTTGTTCATCGCTGACCGGCCCCGCCGATCGTCTGCGAGCGCGGCGCTCGCAGACAGTCGTGAGTGGGCCGTCCGGGAATCGAACCCGGAACCTTGGGCTTAAGAGGCCCCTGCTCTGCCGGTTGAGCTAACGGCCCGTAGGACGCCGGCGAGATCGGCCGGCTCGAACGGCGATTCTACCCAAGCGCGCGCTCGGCCCGCAGCCTCGGGTAATGATCGCGCCTCGTTACTTGGTCGTGGTCGTCGTCGTCGACGATTTGACCGTCGCCGTCGGCGCGGTCACTTCTTCGGTGTCCTTGAGTTCGCCTTTGGAGTTCAGTTTGCCCGCGTAGGTTTTGCCGTCGGTGGTGGTCGTGTAGCTTTTTTCCCCGGACGGGTTCGCCTTGACTTCAGCGAGCTCGGCCTTGACGCGTGCGCGCTGGGCCGCCGGTGCGAGGCTGACCGCCTTTGCCGAGGAGAGGTCTCCAAGCCGGGTGTTGTGGGCTTTGTAGGCGTACTCCGCGAGCGCAGCGTACAACGCCGCGTCCGTCGGTTTGGCGGCGACGGTGATCTGTAGGACTTCGACCTCCTTCGCCGGTTCGTTGAGGCCGCCTTCTCCATACACGTTCTCCATCAGCTGCGCGAGTTCGCCGTTGGGTTTCGACGGGTTCAGGGCGAGGTAGCTGCTCCACGCCTGTGCCGCCTGCTTGAACAGGCCCATGCCCTTGCTCGTCACCGCACCGGCATTGGTCGTGTACGGTTCGTTGCCGGCTTCGTGGTAGATGTTCTTGGCGAGGTTTTCCCACGCGCTGGCGTCGCTTGGATCCTTTTCGGTGAGCTTGCGGTACTTCTTGATCTGCGCCGCATAGCTCGCGCCACCACCGCCTCCGCCTTCGCCTTTGCTGATCGATGTCAGCAGCCCGCCGCCGCCGAAGCCGCCGCCGATCCCGAAGCCGACCAGGCCGACGCCCATCAACACCGCCAGGCCGGTGTAGAGGACCCTCACCGTACGGCGGCGTCCACGCCCTCGCAGATCGAACAGCATCAGTCCGAGAGCCCCGGGTCTGTGTGGTCGATCAGATCCTGCACGGTTGGCTGCGCTTGGTCCTCGAAGGTTGGCGGTGCTGCGGACCCCGTTGGGCTAGCGGCACCTGAAGTGGTCATGCTTCCCTCATCACGCCGCCGGAGCTGACGTCTGGCGACAATCACTGCAAGCAGGATACTCGCCTCGTAGAGCACATACAGCGGTACCGCCTCGAGCACCATCGTGATCACTTCGCCCGGCAGCAGCGCGGCGATCGCCGCGCAGGCGACGAGCGCGTAGCGCCGGCCCTTGCGCAGCTGCTGCGGGGTCACGATCCCCAGGTGGGTGGCGCCGAGGATCACGACGGGCACCTGGAAGGTGAGGCCCATCGCCAGCAGCAGGATCGCCGCGAGCCGGTAGTACGGCCCTGCTTGGACGATCACGTTGAACTGTTCGGAGTTGAAGTTCACGAAGAAGTGGATCGCGGCCGGCAGCACCACGAAGTACCCGAACGCCACGCCGGTCGCAAACAGGAACGGGACGGCGGTGAGCAGCGGCAGGACGGCGCGTCTCTCGTGCGGATTGAGCGCGGGCAGCACGAAGCCGTAGAGCTCGTACAGGATCACGGGCAGAGAGACGATCAGCGCGAAGTAGAGCGTGACCATGATCGTCGTCGTAAACGGTTCGCCGACGCCTAGTGTCGCCGGCTTGTCGGCGGGGATGCCCCGCGGGATCCTGGCCACGGCCGCCTTCAGCGCCTTCTGCAGCGGCAGCAGCTGAGCGCGCGTCGCGGCCGGTAGACCGCTGTGGGGGTCGGCGAGCACGCCGAGCGCCGCCTGCGTGGCGGTGGAGACCCTCAGCACGCCCTGCTGCGCGAGCGAGGCCTGCCCGACGGTGCCGTTGCCCTTGGCCACCTGCTTTTTCGTCTGGCTCGTCAGCGGCTTGTTGATCACTTCCAACAGCGCGTTGTTCTGCCAGAAGCAGATGCCGAACGCTGCGACCAGCACCACGCCGCTGACGATCAGGCGTGTGCGCAGCTCTTCTAGGTGGTCCACGAGGCTGAGGCGATCCTCGTGACCGATCGTGCGGATCGCGCTTGCCATTGGCTCTATGAACCTACCACCGTGCCGGTGCGGGCTCGCGAGCTAAAGGCACCAGCGTCCTGAGTCGATGACGACCCAGAGCACATGATGGAATCAGAGAAGGAACCAGATATCGAGCGGGATACGCCACCAAGGATGGGCAAGCCGACAGGCGCCATCTACGGGGCTCAGCGCGAGTCCGCGGACGGCACGTGTGCGCCCTCGCAGCTGCACATCTGCTTCCACTGCGCGGGTGAGCTCGTATATCCGCTCGACTGGTCCGAGGAGGGACCGCGGCACTGGCGCATCGTGCTGCGCTGCCCCGAGTGCGAGTCGCGGCGCGAAGGCGTGTTCGACCAGACGGCGGTGGAACGTCTCGACGACGAGCTCGACCGCGGCTCGAGCGCGCTCCTCGGCGATCTGAGGCGCATGACGCACGCGAACATGTCCGAGGAAATCGACTTCTTCGTGCGCGCGCTCGACGCCGATCTGATCGTCCCCAGCGACTTCTAGGCTCCTCCGCCGTCCTCAGCGGTCGCGCTCGACAACCGCGTCGGCGACAAGGCCGAGCAGCGCCGCGCGGCCATCTGGAAGGATCGTCGGCAGCGCCGCCTTCGCCTCCGCGACGACAGCCAGCGCCCGCTCCCTGGCCTCATCGAGCGCGCCCGTCGCCGTGATGCGCTCGCACAGCTCCTGCACCGTTTGCGGACCATCCTCGCCCCGCAGCGAGGGTAGGTCGAAAGCGATCAGCTCCGGGTCGCGTTCGCGCGCGAGGATGAACGGGAGCGTGACGGTGCCGTCGAGCAGATCCGTCCCGCGCGGCTTGCCTGTGCGCTCAACCGGGCCGGACACGTCGAGCACGTCGTCGAGCATCTGAAAGGCAAGCCCGATCCGCCGCGCGAATACGCCGAGAGCGTCGGCGAGCGCGGCGGACGCGTCCACCGCCGTCAGCGCACCGAGCCGGCAGGCGGCCTCGAACAGCGCGGCGGTCTTGAGCTCGCAGCGGCGCATGTAGCGCTCGACCGCGACGTGCGCGGCGTAGGCGTCCTCGCGCTGGAGCAGCTCGCCTTCGGCGAGCGCCGAGCTCGCGTCCGAGAGGGCCCGCAGCTGGGCCACATCGTCGTTGAGGGCGAGCTCCGCGAAGGCCCGCGAGAAGAGCAGGTCGCCTGTCGCCACCGCGACCTGCCGGCCCGCGAGGGCCGCCACCGAAGGGCGGCCGCGGCGCAGCAGCGCGTCGTCGACGATGTCGTCGTGCACGAGCGTCGCCGAGTGCACGAGCTCCACCGCCACGGCCGCGCGCACGAGTCGCTCCGCGCCGGCGCGCGTCTGCGGCGGGCCTCCCGCCGCCTCGGCGGCGAGCACGACGAGCAGCGGGCGCAGGCGCTTGCCGCCTACGACCGTCGCGTTGGCGTGGTCGGCCAGCGGGGCGCCGGCCTCGGCGGTCACCCGCCGGAGATGGTGCTCGGTTCGAGCCATCCACTCGCGCAGGCGCTCGCCGCCACTCGCCATGATCGCGTCGAGCCCGTCCACCTCCGCCGAATCGCTGGTCGCTGTGCCGCTCACAACGCGCATCATGCCCTCTGTGCCGGGACCTTGCCCGCGTGGATCGCGACGATGCCCCCGGCCGTCAGCAGGTAGCTGATCTCGCACAGGCCCGCTCGCTCCATCTCCGCCGCCAGCGCCAGAGGGCCCGGGAAGCGCTTGACCGAGTTCGGCAGGTAGGTGTAGGCATCGGCGATCGTCGACGGCGCCGGCGCGCGGCGCGCGCGCGCTGACAGCGCGAGGATCGAGCCCGCGACACGTCCGAGCGCCGGCACGATGCGGTCGAACCACAGCCTGTAGAAAAGCGACAGCGGCGGGCGCGTGGGGGTCGTGATCTCGAGCACGACAACGCGACCTCCCGGGCGCACGACGCGCGCCATCTCAGCGAGCCCACGGGCGAGGTCGTCGAAATTGCGCGCGCCGAAGCCGACCGTCGCGGCGTCGAAGGAGTCCTCGTCGTACGGCAGCTCCATCGCGTCGGCCCACTCAAAGCGCGGGCGGACATCGGGCAGATCGCGCGAGGCGATCTTCGCGCGGGCGCGATCGAGCATGCCCTCGGCGAAGTCGCTGCCCACCACCTCCCCGCCCGGGGCGACGCGGCGCGCGAGCTCGATCGCGAGATCCCCGGTGCCTGTGGCGACGTCAAGCACGCGGCTGCCCGGACCCACCTGCGCGAGGTCGGCCGCGCGCGCGCGCCAGCGATGGTGCAGGCCCGCCGTCATCGCGGTGTTCATCAGGTCATATACACCGGCGATGCGGTCGAACATCGCGCGCACCTGCCCCGCCTGCAGCGTTCCGCTGCCGTCTGGCCGACGGGCGGACACGCCGTGACTACTTGAGCGTGGAGAGGAAATTGATGATCGCGTTGAACTTCTTCGGAGGCAGGTTCTTGAACGACGGCATCGGCGCCGTCGGGTTGACCAAGGTCCGCGCGATCCCCTCCTCCGGTAGTCGTGAGGCGATGTGCGTGAGGTCCGGGCCCGGGCCCACGTTCCCGTTTTCGCCGATTTTGTGGCACGCCTCGCAGCCGGACTGAGCGACTACCTCGCGTCCTTCGTTCCACAGCGCGACAGCGGCCGGTCCGTTCTCACTGACCGCCTTCGGTACTGGCAGTTCCAAGGCGTCCGGTGTCCCCGCAGTCGCTCCGTTGTAGGTCAGGAACCCCATCGCGAGGATCACGATGATGCCGGTGATCGTCGCCACCGGTCGGCGCTCGGGACGGCGCTCGGGACCGCGATCGTAGAACGGCAGCAGGAACAGCAGGATCATGAACAGCGTTGGCAGGCCGATCGTCGCCAACTGGATCATGCTCGGATCCCTGATCAGGCGCAGGATGTCGAACAGGAAGAAGAAGTACCACTCCGGGCGCGCGTCGTAGCTGGTCGTCGTCGGGTTCGCCTTTGCCCCGAGCTCGGCGCCGAGCACGAGCGACATCGCGATGATGACCCCCATCACGACGCACGCCATCGCGGCGTCCTTGGCGACCGCATACGGGAAGAACGGCTTGCCTTCAGCCTTCAGCGCCCCGTACTCGCGCAGGTACTCCTCCTTCTCGCGCTGGTTCATCGCGCCGGCCCCGCCGGTCGCCGCGCGCCGGTCACGTTACGCAGGAGCACCGGCCTAGACCTCTGCCTCGTGCAGCTCGCGGCGCTTTTGGGACTGTTTCCAGGGCGGAGCGGTCGTGCCGAGCTTCGCCACGAGGTACAGGTGCGCGCCGATCAGGGCTATCAGCAGGCCGGGAATCAGCAGCATGTGGATCGCGTAGAAGCGCGACAGCGTGGTCGCGCCGATTTCCGCGCCGCCGCGCAGGAAATCGCTCAGGTAGGGGCCGATCAGCGGGCCGGTGCCGTTGATGTTCACGCCGACCGTCGTCGCCCAGTAGGCGCGCTCGTCGAACGGCAGCAGGTAGCCGGTGAACGACATCGCCATCGTCAGGATCAGCAGCACCACGCCGATCACCCAGTTCAGCTCGCGCGGATACTTGTACGCGCCAAAGAAGAAGGTCCGCCCCATGTGCACGAACACGAGCACCACCATCACGCTCGCCCCCCATTTGTGCATCCCGCGCACGAACTGACCGAGGAACACGTCGTTGGTGAGGTAGCGCACAGATTCGTAGGCTCCGCCACCCGCTTCCGGGCGGTAGTACATCGCCAGGAACACGCCGGTGACGGCCTGGTTGAGGAACGCGAACATCGTCGCCGACCCGAGCGTGTAGAACCAGTTGGTGCCCTTGGGCACCTTGCGGAACATCATCCAGCGAGCGGCTCCGCTGAGCGACGTGCGCTCGTCGAGCCAAGCGACCGTCGTGATCCCGGCCTGCTTGGCGTCCTCCAACGGGCCGCCCGCGCCGTTGTGCTCGCCGGGACGCGGCGGCGGTTCCTGCAGGGGGCCGGGCAGCGGCGGCGCGGGGATGTTGGGCAGCTTTGGCATCGGGAGGGCTCGTCGCTCGCCTATTTACGGGCGTCCGGTCGCGACGGATAGAGGTACTGCCCGATGCCGTCGAGCGGCTCGCCGGGGTCGCGTGGGGAGAAGCGCCGCAACAGGCTGTTGACGCTGAAGCGCGCGCCAACTTCGACCTTTTCGCCGTTGACGCGCGTGTAGAAGCGGTCGAGCGGCCGCACCGGCGGCCCGGCTATCGGCTTGCCGAGCATTTCGTAGACGCCGCCGTGGCACGGGCAGATGAAGCGCTCGGCCGCATCGACCCAGCGCACAGGGCAGCCGAGGTGCACGCAGCGATCGGAGATCGCTATGTACGGCAGCGCGTTGTCGGAGCTGCTGGCGTCCAGCGTGGGGTTGTACTTGCGGACGTAGACGGTTGTCTTGCCGGCCTCGCCGATGCCGGGGGTGACGGTGAGGACGGTGGGGATGTAGTTGTTGTCGGGAAAGTCATCGATCGTGCCGACCGTTTCCCAGCGAACCACGTTTTTCTTGAAGATCGGCCCGACCGCGAAGCCCAGCGCCGGCAACAGGAACGAGGCCGCGGCGACCGCGCCGGCGGTGTGCGCCGTGCCCGTCATGAACCTGCGCCGCGTCACCGTCTCGCCCTCGAAGGCGCCCGGGATGCCCCGATCGAGCGTGAGCTTGGACTTGTGCTGAGCGCGCTTGTCTGACACCGGGGGCAAACAATATCGAGGCGCGATTCAGCGCGGCGCCGAGGCGCCGCCGGCGCTTGTGCGCATCGCCTCGATCGCGTCGGGGGCGCCCGTGAGGACGAGCTCCTTGGCACGCCGGTGGGCCTCGCTCGGCCCCCATCCGACGGCGCGTGCGCCGGCCATCCACACGGCGTCGGCGAGCGACGCGGCGCCGGCGCCCTGGGCGAGCGCGCTGAGCGTGATCGTGTCGGCGAGCTCTGCCACGGCGAACGTGTCGGCGAGCTCTACGAGGTGGGCGAGCCCGATCGCGTACAGGCGATCGCCGGCGAGCAGGCGCAGGTCGGCCTCCGGCACCTGCACCGCGCGGGGCGCGCCGTAGTGCAGCAGGTAGCCCTCGTAGATCGCCTCCACCAGCAGCTCGTACTCTTCGCGCCTGCCCTCCGCGCGCGGCCCGCTGGCCGCGAGCGCCGCCGGCGAAGGCCCCCTGCCAGGCGCGCTGTGTTGCTCGGAGGGCTCGCGCCGGCCGCCCTCTGAGGACTCCACGAGCGTGGCCATCAGGCCACCCTGCTCGCACAGCAGCGCACGTAGACGCGCGAGGCTGTCCGGGGCCGGAGCAGGCACCGGCGAGCTCATGCGCTCGCCGCCCGCTGCGGCAGGCAGGCGAAGGCGGCAGCCGCGGCCTCGAGCGTGCGCTCGATCTGCTCGGCGCCGTGAGCCAACGAAGGGAACCACGCCTCGAACTGGGACGGGGGAGGGTAGACGCCGCGCGCGAGCAGCTCGCGACACCACGCCGCGTGCGCGTCCAGGTCGCACGCCTGCGCATCGGCGAACGACGCCACCGGGTGCTCGCTGAAGAACACCGTCAGCAAGCCCGGCGCGCTGCGGACCTGGACCGGATTGCTGCCCGCCCCGGCGGCCTCGCGCAGGCCCTCAGCGAGCTCGCCCGTGATCGCGGCGAGGCGCAGGTACGCGGCCTCGTCGAGCAGCTCGAGCGTCGCCAGTCCGGCTGCCACCGCGAGCGGGTTGCCCGACAGCGTGCCCGCCTGGTAGACCTCCCCGACGGGCGCGAGCATCCCCATCAGCTCGCGCTTGCCGCCGACCGCCGCCGCCGGCAGCCCACCGCCGATGATCTTGCCCATGATCGTCAGGTCGCCGGTGACGCCCGTCAGTTCCTGCGCGCCGCCGCGGGCGACGCGAAAGCCGCTGATCACCTCGTCGAAGATGAGCAGCGCGCCGTTCGCATCGGCGCGCTCGCGCAGCAGCGACAGGAACCCGTCATGTGGCGCGACGAGCCCCATGTTCGCGGGCAACGGCTCCGCGAGGATCGCCGCCAGCTGGTGGCGCTCGGTGGCCGCGGCCAGGGCCTCCGCGTCGTTCCACGGCACCACGATCGTTCCCGCCGCTACGCTCGCCGGCACGCCGGGGCTCGCCGGCAGCGCCTGCGTGGCCAGGCCAGACCCGGCCTGCGCGAGCAGCCCGTCGGAGTGTCCGTGATACGCGCCGGCGAACTTGACGATCGGCTCGCGCCCAGTGGCAGCGCGAGCGATACGAACGGCCGTCATCGCGGCCTCCGTGCCGGAGGAGGTCATGCGCAGCATCTCCACGCCCTCCATGCGCCCCTCGACCTCCTCGGCCAGCTCGACCTCGCCGCTCGTCGGCGCGCCAAAGCTCGTGCCCCGCGCCGCCGCCGCCGCGATCGCCTCGAGGATCAGCGGATGCGCGTGCCCATGGATCAGCGGACCCCAGGAGCAGACGTAGTCGACGAAGCGGTTGCCGTCGACGTCGATCAGCTCCGCGCCCTCCCCGCGGGCGATGAAGATCGGGTCGCGTCCGATCGAGCGCATCGCGCGAACCGGCGAGTTGACCCCGCCGGGGATCGCCTCGAGGGCACGTCTATACAGCTCCGCCGAGCGCGTGTCGGTGAGCGAGGCGGTCACGGCCGGGCGCTCAAGCGTGCGCGCTCTCCCAGTTCTTGAAGTCATCCGTGAAATACAACAGGCGGATCTTCTTGAACTCGGTCGAGGAGTACAGCGTCGCGCGCTCGGCGATGCCGGTGCGCTCGGCGATCGAGTCGAGCACCGCGTCGCACTCCTCCTTGGAGCGGCCGTGCGCCATCGTGAAGACGGAGTACGGCCAATCCTCGTAGGTCGGGCGCTGATAGCAGTGCGAGATGCCGCGCACGGCCGCCATGCGACAGCCGATGTCGAAGATCTGCTCCTCGGGCACCTTCCACACGCCCATGCCGTTGGCGGAGAAGCCGGCGCGGCGGTGGTAGAGGATCGCGGCGACGCGGCGGAGAATGCCCCGCTCCTGCATCGCGGAGAGGTGGTCGAGCAATCGCTCCTGGCTGACTCCCAGCTCGGCCGCCGCCGGTGCGTAGGGTTCCTCGATCACCGGCATGTCGCCCTGCAGCGCGCGGATCACGGCGATGTCGAGCTCGTCGTAGGGCTGGGGCTCGAGCTCGATCGGCTCCTTCACCTCCGCCGCGCTCGAGAGCGCGTCGGTGCCGCCCTCCATCTCCAGGTCCATGCGGATCTTGAACAGCCTCAGGGTTGGCAGCTGGCGCACCGACTCGGCGCCGGCCTCGCGTGCGAGCACCTCGAGCGTACCCTCGAGGCCGAGCTTGGAGTCGGGCTCGGTGGCGATCGTGAACCACAGGTTGAACTCGTGGTTGCGCAGGTAGTTGTGCGAGACGCCTGGGTGCTGGTTGATCACCTGCGCGGCGCGGTGCGGGTGCTCGGGGTCGACCTTGGCGGCGACGAGCATCGAGGAGTAGCCGAGAGCGCGCGTGTCGAAGATCGGCGTGACCTGGCGAATGATGCGCTTGTCGAGCAGATGGCGCACGCGCTCCATCACCTCCTGCTCGGAGACCCCGCCGAGCTCGGCCACGTGGGCGAAGGGCCGCGGCGCGATCGGGAAGCTCCCCTGCATCAGGTTGAGCAGCTTGCGGTCGATCTCCTGCAGCGGGATCGCAGCGCCGTCCTTGCGGCTGCGCAGCTTCGGCGGGGCCGTCGTCGCTCGCGTCGGATCCGCCACGTCGGCGAGCGCCGAGGAGACCGCGGGCTCTGGCTCGGTGCTCATGTCTGCTCTGCTAGCCATGCGGCTGCGTCCTTTGCGTGGTAGGTGATGATCGTGTCGGCGCCCGCGCGGCGCAGCGAGGTCAGGATCTCGAGCACGGTCGCACGCTCGTCGAGATAACCGGCGGCGGCCGCAGCCTTGACCATCGCATACTCGCCGCTGACGTTGTACGCCGCGACCGGCAGACGCGTCGCGCGCTTGACCGCGCGGATCAGATCGCCGTATGCGAGCGCGGGCTTGACCATCAACATGTCTGCGCCCTCCTGCACATCGAGCAGCGCCTCACGCACGGCCTCGCGGCCGTTGGCGGGATCCATCTGATAGCCGCGGCGATCGCCGAACGCGGGCGCCGAGTCGGCGGCCTCGCGAAACGGTCCGTAGAAGGCTGACGCGAACTTCGCCGAGTAGGCGAGGATCGGCGTCTGCGAGAAGCCCTCGCCGTCGAGCTCCTCCCTGATCGCCCGCACACGCCCGTCCATCATGTCCGACGGCGCCACCAGGTCGGCGCCCGCGCGCGCGTGGCTGACGGCCGTCCGCGCGAGCAGCTCGAGCGTCGCGTCGTTGTCCACCGAGGAGTCCTCGCGCAATACCCCGCAGTGCCCGTGGGAGGTGTACTCGCACAGGCACACATCGGTGATCACCAGCAGCTCGGGGAGCGCCTGCTTGATCGCGCGCGTCGCCAGCTGCACGACGCCCGCGTCCTCCCACGCGCCGGAGCCCTGCTCGTCCTTCTCCGCCGGGAGCCCGAACAGCATCACCGCCGCGATGCCGAGGGCGGCCGCCTCCTGTGCCTCGGCCACGAGCGCCGAGATCGACAGGCGGTCGACCCCGGGCATCGTCGCGATCGGCTCGTGCCCGGGGAGGCCTCGGTCACCGCCGCGAGCGCCCGCCGGCTCGGTCTCGGTGACGAACAGCGGCAGCACCAGCTGGCCGGCGAGCACGTCTGTCTCGCGCACGAGACCGCGCAGCCCGGCGCTGGCACGCAGTCTGCGCATGCGCGTCTGTGGGAAGGCCATCGCCTCTTCAGGTTAGAGCGTCACCGTCACTCAGCGCGCTTCAGGCCAACGCGGGCCAACACGCCGAACACGAGCGTCAGAGCGGCCAGGTGCACGAGCGAGACGCCGATCGCGGGGGACGCGTCGTTGACGGCCGCGTCGAGCGCCTGCAGCGAGGCCTTGAATGGAAACACGAACGAGATCACGGAGATCACGTCGTAGAAGCCGCTCGACACCGACCCGGCGGGCACGAGCGCGAGCAGCGCGAGCGGCAGCGACAGCGCAAACGCCAGCAGCGAGGCCGCGCGCACCTCACGCGCGAGCGCGCCGATCGCCACGCCGAGCGCGCCGAAGCCGGCGGCGCCAAACACGAGCGCCGCCACCCACAGGCCCACCCGGCTCCAGTCGAGCGCGACGAACGCGCCGATCCCGGCGAGCATCGCGAACGCGATCACGAACGCGCACCCGCCCGCGAGCAGCGTCTTCTCGACGAGCAGCGTCTCACGCGAGACCAGACCCCTGAGCATGCGCGCGAGCGTGTGCTCTTCGCGCTCCAGCGCGACGCCGCCGGCGGCGAGCAGCACGCATACGAACATCAACGACACGCTCACCGCGACGACCACCGCGAAGGTGTCCAGCGGCGTACGGCGCCCGTGCAGCAGCACGCTGTGCACACGAATCGGCTGGCCGATGACCGACAGCACGCGCTCAGCCAGGGACAGGTTCTGGGCGGCGAAGCCGGCGAACGCAGCGATCCGTTCGAGTTCAGCGCGCTCACGCCCGTGCGGCTCGCGGGCGATGATCGCGCCGAGCGTCTGCGGGATCCTGCTCAGCCCGATCAGGTCTTCGGGCGCACCGATGCTGCCGAGGCTGCCGCCGCTCAGCAGCGAGCCTATGACCCTCCCTGCGGTTTGCTGGATCTGGGCTGAGAAGCCGAGGTTCGCGTGAGCGAGCGCCGAGTCGAGCGTCGAGGCGACGAGCGACTGCTGCAGCGCGTTGCCGTTGTAGAGGACTTCCAGCTGCGCCTGCTCGGTCGCCGAGGAGACGCGCGCGGCGATGTTTGGTGGGATCACCACCGCGGCGAGCACTTCGCCCGACTGGACCTTCTCGACCGCCTCCGCGCGCGAGCTGACTTCAACGGCTTCCACCTGCTTGAACAGCTGCCGCGCGTACTGCCCGACGGCGACTCGCTCGTTGCCGACCTTCAGGGTTTCCCCTGGCGGCGTCTCATCGACGATCGCCACGCGCGGGCGCGCCGGGGTGCGCGAGATCGCAAGCCCGATCAGCAGCGCGATCGCCACCGGATAGACAATCAGCAGCGCGAGCAGAAGCCGCGAACGGGCGAGGATCAGCAGGTCCTTGCGCAGCAGCCATCTCACGGCGTGCCCTCCCGAGCGCTGCTCGCGGTCACGATCAGCGCTCCGCCGGCGCGGGGTCGCGCAGGAAGCGCACCAGCGCGCGCTCGAGGTCGCCGCCATCGTGCTCGCCCCCGAGCGCCAGCAGCTGCCGAGGAGCGCCGTCGAACGTCAGCCTGCCCTCCGTCAACACGAGCACGCGGTCGGCGTAGCGCTGCGCCTCGCTGACGTTGTGGGTCGAGAATACGACGGTCGTGCCGCCCGCGACACGCCCGGCGACGAACTCCCACAGGCGCTCGCGCTGGCTCGGATCGAGCGAGGCCGAGGGCTCGTCGAGCGCGAGCACGGGTGGCTCGCCGATCAGCCCGAGGGCGACGTTCACGCGCTGACGGTTGCCCCCCGACAGGCGCCCGACGGCCTCGCCGGCGCGAGCGGCGAGACCGGTCTGCTCGAGCATGCGCTCGACCGCGGCCTGCGGCTCGGCCACCCGCTCGAGCCGCGCGAACAGCTCGAGGTTCTCCGCGACAGAGAGCTTCGAGTAGAGCGCCGGGATCTGTGGCGCCCAGCCGACTTCGCCGGCGCTGCGCCCGACGCTGCCGGCGCTGGGCGAGGTGATCCCCGCGATGATCGACAGCAGCGTCGTCTTTCCGGCGCCGTTCGGCCCGATGATCGCGAGCAGCTCGCCCGCGTCGGCCTCGAAGCTGACGTCGCGGAGCGCCTGCAGCTCGCCGTAGCGCTTGGCCACCGCGCTGACGCTGAGGACGGCACTCAAAGCAGTCCGCTGCGGCCGCGATCCCAGGGCTCGAGGCTGAGGTGGCGGCTCAGATAGGCGGCCGTCTCGCGCAGCACCGCGACGATCGGCAGCGCGAGCAGCGCGCCGAGGATCCCGTAGAACTGGAGTCCCAGCAGCAGCGCGAGGATCACGAGCAGCGGGTTGATGCGAAGGGTGTGCCCGAAGATCTCGAGGCGCGACGACGTGGCCCTCGAGCTGTTGCAGGCCGATGAAGAGCAGCGTCACCCACAGCGCGGTGATCGGCTTGGTGAACAGCGCAACGAGCACCGGTGGGATCGCGCCGAGGATCGGGCCGACGTAGGGCACGAGCTCCATCACCGCGTAGAAGACCGCGAATGCGACCGCGTAGGTCTTGCCGTCGGGGAAGATCCCGATCGCGCCGAACACGTACAGCGCGACGCCGGCGGATAAGCCCATGACCGTGCTGAACAGCAGCTGTCCCCCGACATAGCGCGTGACCGCGCGCTGGACGAGGTGGGGGTAGTCGTCGGCGCTCGAGCCATTACCGTCGGGCATCGCGCGACGCGCGAGGGCTCCGATCTGCGTGCCGTAGAGGAGCATGTACACCGACAGCACGAACACGAGCACGAGATCGAAGATGCCGTTGGCGACTTCGGTGGCCAGTGCGCCGCCGAACGACGCGAGTTTGCTGGCTTCTTTCGCGACTTTGCCCTCGATGCTCTGCAGGGCGGTCTTGCCCTGGGACCTCAGGTGCACGTGCAGCCCGTGTTCGTTCAGTTCGCGCTGGAAGGTCCCGATCTCGCTGTTGGCTTCGTTTACGAGGTGGGGGAGGTTGTCGGCGAACGTACGCACCTGATCGGAGATAGGGTTGGCGAGCAGAAACCCGATACCGGCCAGCGTCAGAAAGAACGCAAGGTAGACCGCGAGAACCGCCAACCCGCGGGGAAGACGCGAGCGGTGCAGGAACGCGACTGCCGGATTGAGGATCAGCGCGATGAGGCCGGCAATGATGAAGATCACCAGCACCTTCCCAGCCGCCCGCGCCAGCGCCCACAGCGCCAGCAGCGCCAACGGCAGCAGCACCAGCTGGATCCAGCGGGGGACGACAACGCGCGCCGGCTCGGGGGCTGACGCGGGCTGCTCCGCGGCTGGGTCGATCAGCTCCTGCTCGTGCTCGCCCGGAGGATCCGCTTCGGCCCGCTCGGGCGCGGGGGCTTTCTCGGAGACGCCGCTCACCTGCCTCCCACCATCGCCAGAGTATGGCTGAGTCAGAGGCGAGAGCCCGAGTCGCGCGTGAGGTTCGCATCCTCTTCGCGGGTGACGTCGTCGGCGGCATCGGCCGGCGCACGCTGCTCGACTGTCTGCCGATCCTGCGCGAGCGCTACGAGCCCACATTTGTGGTCGTCAACGGCGAGAACGCGGCCGGTGGCCTCGGCATCACGCCGAAGATCGCCGAGCAGATGTTCGCGGCCGGCGTCGACGCGATCACGCTGGGCAACCACACCTATCACCGGCGCGAGATCTACGCGTACCTGGATACCGGCAAGCCGATCGTGCGTCCGGCCAACTTCCTGCGCAGCCAACCGGGCAGAGGCGTCTGCGTGGTCGAGCACGAGGGCGTCCGCCTCGGTGTCGTCAACCTCAGCGGGAACGTGTATCTGCGGGCTGGCCGCTCGGCCTTCACGGAGATCGAGGTCGCGCTTGGAGAGCTCGCCGAGGTCGAGCACATCCTCGTCGACGTGCACGCCGAGGCGACCTCCGAGAAGGTCGCCATGGGCTGGCACCTGGATGGGCGCGTGACCGCCGTCGTCGGGACGCACACGCACGTGCCCACCGCCGACGCGCGGGTGCTCCCGGGGGGTACCGCCTATATAACCGACGTCGGCATGACCGGGCCGCGCGGCGGCGTCATCGGCGTCAAGCGTGAGCAGGCGATCGAGTCGCTGCTGACGCAGATGCCGATCCGCTTCGAGACCTCCGAGGAGGACCCGTGGCTGATGGGCGTCCTGATCAGCTGCTCAGCGCCTCTGCGGGCTGACTCCATTGAGCAGGTGCTGATGCAACGGCCGGCGGACGCTCAGCCGGGTAGCTGAGGCGTCCGAACAGGGCGACGACCACGACCCCATAGAACCAGGGTATGTAGAGATAGAACCAGTGTTCGAGCCCCAGCTGCACGAGCAGCAGCACCACCGCACACGCCGCCGACAGGCCAACCAGGTCCGAGCGGCGGGGAACGACCGCGAGCGCGAGCGCGCACACGACGGCAGCGATCTCGACGATGCGCTCGAGCCCTTGCAGGCCGTATAGGCCCCACACCGAGAACGGCGACCCGCGATTTGACTGGTAGACGATCGTGCGCTCGTAGATCTCGTGCAGGGAGTCGTGGCTGAGCGCCGGGATCGAGCACAGTGCGAGCACGGCGAGGAAGCCGAGCACGTACAGCGCGAGCGCGCGCACGCGGCGCACCGGCGAGAGCTCGGAAAGCCCGTGGGTGCCGAGCAGCGGCGCGAGCGCGAGCGGCGCGACCTTCGTCAGCCCAGCGAGTGCGATGAGCGCACCGCGACCGGCGCGGGCGAGCTCCGCGCGATAGCTCGCGGCGAGCACCGCCGCGAGCACGAGCGCGCCGACGAGGCTGTCGTTGGAGTTGCTCTCCAGCGCGAACAGCGTGAACGGGTAGGAGACCCACGCGTAGGAGAAGACGACACCGAGCGTGGGGCCACGCATGCGCCGGCCGATCAGGAACAGCAGCCCCGTCGCCAGCAGGTCGAAGAAGATCGCCGCCGCGTGCGCAGCGGGCAGCTCGTCCCAGGTGCCGCTCCAGCCGAACGCCTGCTCGAAGGGAACATAGAACTCGTAGTTGACCGGGCCGTAGGTGTCACCGTGTTCGTTGTCGGACGGGTAGCCGCCATACAGCGCCTCCCCATGGACGATCCTGTGCGCCCCGATCACGCCCGCGTAGCCGACGTCGACGACGTTCGAATCGGTGACGTTGAGGGCGATGCGAAAGCCGATCAGAAAGACGACCCCGAGCGCAAGCCAGCGTGTCGAGACCAGCAGGCGCAGGCGCGGCGGGCGACGCTCGCCGCCGCGGCGCCCCGGTCGCGCACGCCGCAGCAGCGCGAGCATGCGCGCGAGCAGATACAGCATCGGGGGGTAGCTGAGCGGGACCGACGCCCAGATGTTCGCGTGGTTGAAGAAGGCCAGCGAGACCGAGAAGGACAGCAGCGCGAGCAGATCGAGGTGCAGCAGCGAGAACGGCCGGCGGAAGTCGAAGAACGGGAGCATGAACAGCACGCACAGCGGCAGCCACACGTAGAGCGCGTTGACGTGCCTGCCGAACGCGCCGGAGTAACCGCGCGCCATCGTCCATGCGACCTGGAAGCCCGTCCACTGTTCGACCACCCGGCCAGAGAGGTCGTCGATCACGACCAGGCCGAGCTCCTTCTTGCCGTCGTGCGTGAAGAAGCTGACCTGCCACTGAAACCCCCCCTTCAGGTACACATCGCCGAAGGAGCCGTGGTGTTCGGCTTTCATCGCGCGGATCTTGGGAAGACGGCTCGCGATCGCGAGCACCTTTGCGGAGGAAAGTTTGTGCGCGGCCGGAGGGACGCTGGAAAGCGTCACGGGGACTGGTTCGGTGCTCGTGGCGATGGATGCGCTGCCGGCCGTGGTCAGGCTCGGCGCGATCGATGCGCCGCTGGCCGTGGTCGCGCTCGTGGCGGTGGATGCGCTGCTGGCTCTGGCCGCGCTCGTGGGGATCGATGCGCTGCTGACCGTGGTCGGGCTGTTGGAGGTGGTCGCGCCGGCCGCGGGAGTGGCCGCGAGCGATAGTGCAGCGAGCGCTACTGCCGCGGCTGTGGCGAGGGGGCGCATCGGGCGAGAGTAACGGTGTCAGCTGGATCGATCGAGCCCGAAGTGAGCGAGCACGAGCGGCGCGACGTCGCGGATCGCCCACTGCTCGGGCTCGGGCTCGGGCAGCTCGGCGCCGGTGAGCACGAGCGCGCCGAGCGAGTCGCTCGCGTGCAGCGAGCCGTGGCTTCCGCCGCCGACATGGGCCTGGCGGCCCCAGTCGAGGAACTCGAAGCCCGGGGCAGCCGAGAGCAGCACCTCTCCCGAGTTCGCGCACGTCAGCGCCGACCACACGCGAGCCAGCGCGTCCGGGTAGGTAGGGGTGAGCAGGCGGCCATCCTCGATGCTCGCGTCGATCGCCGCGAGCGCGCCGTCGACGCTCCAGCTCGAGCCACGCAGGTCGAGCAGCGGGCCGCCAGGAGCGAAGCGCATCTCACCGTGCAGCGGGCTCGCGATCACCGCCTCGCGCGGCGCATCGTGCGCGTCGTGCTCGAGCCACAGCACGAGATCGACGCCATCGATGGCGAGCGAGCGCGCGACGACCGACGCACGCACGGCGTCGCGCTCTGACTCGTGCAGCGCGTAGACCATTGCCCCCCGCTGCGACGGGCACACCGCGATCAGCGGCTCGCCCTCGCGCGAGCCCTCGGCGCTACGCCCCGAGCGGCGCGGGTGCGCGGGGTGCAGGACGCCGAGCTCTGCGAGCTCGTCCTGGAGCGCGATCGTGTCGCTCACGAGCGCTTGCGAGTGGTCGGCCATGACGATCACCGCGTGCTCGGCGAGGAACTCCTCGACGCCGCCGGCGGCGTTCATCACGCGCGCGAGCTGCAGATCGGCTTGGGCGATCGATTGCACCTGCGCGTCAGGGCCGTGCTTGTGCGAGTGCCAGTCGTTGTCGGGAAGCGACAGCAGCAGGAAGTCGAACAGATCGTGCTCCACCATGTACGCGGAGACGCAGCCGGAGTGGCGGTCGCGCACCCCCGGCATGCCCAGGCCCGATCGACAGCCGGTCGCCCGGGAGGCGAAGATGTCGGCGTAGAAGAGCTCGCGCGGGCCCATCACCGCATGGCGCATCAACGCCGAGGCCACGCGCGTGAGCGTCGTGTCGCGCTGGGGCTCGTGGCGGTAGCGCCCTCGATACATCAGGTACGTGGTGCCCGCCGTGCGTATATCCGCGTCGTCGAGTGCCTCGAAGACCGTCAGCGTGTCGGGCGAGAGGTGCGCGCGGTTCATGTTGTAGACGGTGTCGGTGAGCTGCCGCGCGATGCCGAAGCGCTGCGCAGCGCGGAAGCTCGAGCCGTACTCGACGTAGCGGTGCTCCTCGCGGTGAAACCAGTTCATGCCCGGGATCGCGTGCGCGTCCTGGCCGAAGCCGGTGACGATCGCGGCGGCGCACACGGGCGTGACCGACGGAAACGCGGCGACGCAATCCGGCACGTAACGCCCGCCGCGCACGAGCCGCTCGAGGATCGGCGCGACACCCTCGGCGAGCGCCCGCTCGAGCATCGCCGGCGCCATCGCGTCGATCACACACAGAACGAGCTTGGGTGCGCGGGAGCTCACGATCGGCGCTGTCAGCGGCGCAGGATGCGCAGCCCAGCGTACTTTTCGTTCGAACGGGCGCGTCCGCGCCAGGCAAACCACGCGAGCAAAGCGACCAGCACGTAGCCGAGCGGATGCAGCAACGCGACGAGCGCCGCGAGCGCCAGTGCCGCCGCGTCCAGATAGACCGTGAGCGCCTCACGCGCGGCACGGTCGGCCAGGCGCGAACGCGCGCGGACGATCACCGGCCAGCTCGCGCGCTGGGCGAGCATCGCGACGAGCAGCCCGCCGACCAGGCCCGGCCACCAGGCGTCGCCGTGGGCGGCGAGCGTGCCCGCGAACAGCAGCGCCCCAGCGCCGAGGCCGATGCCGGTCAGCGATGCGGCGAGGGGGTTGCTGAGTGCCTTGCGATCGCCCGGATCCACTATCGGCGCGAGCCCGAGCAGCAGCTGCACCGCGTATGCGACGACGAACGCCACCGCGACCGCGAGCAGCCACCAGCTTGCCTGCAGGAAGTGAAAGCTGCCAGCGCCGAAGGTGACTCCAAGCGCTTCGGCGGAGGCGAGCGCCCCCGCGAGCAGCACCGGCAGGAAGGGGCGCAGCCCACACGCCGCCGCGAGTCCGCCGCCGAGACCGATGTAGAAGAAGATGCCGTTCATGCGTGAGTGTCCGTGGAGCTGCGGTACCGTGCGGACATGGGCGGGCACGACGATAGACGAAGCACCCGACCGGCCGCGCACGAGCTCGCCCGTTACGAGGCGCTCTTCGCCGCACGCACACGTGGCATGAAAAGCTCGGCGATGCGCGAGATGATGGCCCTGACCGAGCGCCCAGAGGTGATCTCGCTCGCGGGCGGCCTGCCGGACACGAGCACGTTCGCACCGGCCCTGTACGAGAAGCTGATGACAGAGGTCGCCGAGGAGTCGACAGCGCGCGCGCTTCAGTACGGACCGACCGAGGGGATGGCTGCGACCGTGCGCTGCATCGTCGAGGTGATGGCGGCCGAGGGCACCGATGTCGACCCCTCGGAGGTGATCGTCACGACCGGCGGCCAGCAGGTGATCGACCTGGTATCGAAGGCGCTGATCGATGCAGGCGATGTGATCGTCGCGGAGGCACCGACCTACCCGGGCGCCGTACCCACGTTCAGCGCCTACCAGGCGGCGGTCGAGCAGATCGAGATCGATGCCGACGGGATGCCGATCGACGAGCTCGAGAGCGTGCTCGACCGCTTGCACAACGAAGGGCGCACGCCCAAGTTCATCTACACGATCCCCAACTTCCAGAACCCCGGCGGCGTGACGATGTCGCTGGCGCGACGGCGACGCCTCGTGGAGGTGGCGCGCGAGCGCGAGCTGCTGATACTCGAGGACAACCCCTACGGGCTGCTGCGCTACGAGGGCGAGCCGCTGCCGACGCTGTACTCGCTCGACGCCGAGGCCGTCGGCCGCGGCGGCTCTGACCTCGTCATCTACCTCGGGACCTTCTCGAAGATCCTCTCGCCGGGCCTGCGACTGGGCTGGGCGGTCGCGCCGCGCCCGGTGCTCGAGAAGCTGAACCTCGGCAAACAGGGAACAGACCTGTGCTCCTCGCCGGTGACGCAGATGTTCGTCGCCGCCTACTTCGCAGAGCGCGGAGCCGAGGACGCCGAGTGGGTCGAGTATGTGGGGCGCCTGAAGGACCTCTACCGCCGCAGACGCGACGTCATGTTCGAGGCGCTCGAGGAGAACTTCGGCGGGCGCGCGAGCTGGACGCGACCGGAGGGTGGGCTGTTCATCTGGGCGACCCTCGACGGCGTCGATACGACCGACCTGCTCGCGCGCAGCGAAGGCGTCGCGTTCGTGCCGGGGCGCGCGGCTTACATGGACGGACGACGCGGAAGCTCCTCGATGCGCCTGAACTTCGCCGGGGTGCCCGACGAGGACATCCGCGAGGGCATCCGGCGGATCGGCAGGATCATGGGCGGCGACACCGGTCTATTGGGGGCCTTGACCGGATCCCCGTCGCCGGCGTCCTCCTCGCCCGCCGTCGAGCCGAGCCCGAAGCCCGAGGATCAGAGCCCGCTCGCCGACATCGTCTCGTTGCCCCGTCGCGACGCGCAGAGCCCAGCGCGCCCGGCACGCAGCCGACGCGATCGATGAGCGCCGCGAACAGGGTTGCGGTGCTCAAGGGCGGGGGGTCGCTGGAGCGCACTGTGTCGCTACGCTCGGGCGCGCGCGTCCAGCAGGCGCTTAGCCGCCTCGGCCACGAGGTGGTCGCGATCGACGCCGGGCACGAGCTCGTGGCGCAGCTGCACGAGTGCCAGCCCGACGCCGCGTTTGTGGCCCTCCACGGCGGCGACGGCGAGGACGGGACGGTGCAGGGGCTGCTGGAGATGATCGGCGTGCCGTACACCGGCTCCGGCCCTGCCGCCTGCATGCGCAGCACCGACAAGGCGCTCGCGAAGTACCTGATGCGCGAGGCCGGCATCCCCACGCCGGCGTTCGTCGCGATCAAGGAGAGCGCGATCAAGGAGCTCGGCGTTGCGGCCGCGCTCGGCGACATCGAGCGCAGGCTCGGATTCCCGCTGGTCGTCAAGCCCGCCAGCCAGGGCTCTGCGCTCGGCGTGAAGTTCGCCCGCTCGAGCGAGGAGCTGCCCGCGGCGATCGTCGGTGCCCTGTCATACGACCGCAAGGTCGTGATCGAGCGCTACGTCGACGGTCGCGACCTGGCGGTGTCGATTCTCGACGCGCAAGCGGGCGGCGCGGGGCCGGTGGCGTTGCCGGTGGTCGAGGCGATCCCCCGCGAAGAGGAGTTCTACAACTACGAGTCGCGCTATGAGATTGGCATGACCACGTTCGTCTGCCCCGCCGAGCTGTCCGAGCAGACGAGCGAGCGAGCCCGACAGCTCGCGCTCGAGACCTTCAAGCTGCTCGGCTGCCACGGCGTCGCGCGCGTCGATCTGATGCTCGACGCGGCGAGCGGTGAGCTGTCGGTGTTGGAGACCAACGTCGGCCCCGGCTTGACAGAAACGAGCCTGCTGCCGCTCGCCGCCGACGCCGACGGGACCGGCTTCGACGAGCTCGTCGGGCGGATCCTCGCGAGCGCCTTTACCCGCTGATCAGGAGTCCCCGGCCGCGAAGTCCTCAGGGCTCACCTGGTCGAGGAACTCCTTGAACTTCTCGACGACATCCTCGGACTCCTCGACATCGTGCTCGAACTCGATCGCCGACTCGGAGATGACCTCCTCAGCGGCGAAGATCGGCGCGCCCGAGCGCACCGCCAGGGCGATCGCGTCGCTCGGCCGGGAATCGATTTCGAGCTCCCTGCCGCCGACGCTGAGCGTTATCGAGGCAAAGAAGGTGTTCTCGCGCAGCTCCGTCACC
This sequence comes from uncultured Solirubrobacteraceae bacterium, assembly GCA_963759265.1. Lineage (GTDB taxonomy): Bacteria > Actinomycetota > Thermoleophilia > Solirubrobacterales > Solirubrobacteraceae > Palsa-744. The sequence continues at coordinate 699,624 of CAVWYR010000001.1, read as the reverse complement.
GAGACCTGCGTGCACTTGACGTCGAGCTCACCGAGGATGTCACACAGCAGGTCGTGGGTCATCGGCCGCGGCGTGCCGGCGCCCTGGAGCTTCATCAGGATCGAGGCGGCCTCGGGATGTCCGATCCAGATCGGCAGGAACTTGTTGCCGTCGACGGTCTTCAGGAGCACGATCGGCTGCTTGCCAACCATGTCGAAGCTGACGCCGTAAATCACCATCTCCTGCACAAGGATCCTCCGAGAGGGGGGAAGTCAGAGTATAGGTCCCGGGTACGCTGCCACCAGCACCGCGACCGCACGTTAGCGAGGCTCAACCGGAGGACGCGCTCGCGCTCCTCAGCGAAAGCTCCAGAGCTTGTTACCAAGGAAGTTGAGCGGCATCGAGGTCGCCACAGCCACTGCCTGCGCCGGGACCTTGCCGACACCGGCACCCTCCACCAGCAGCGTGAGCAGCGCCAGGCTGAAGGCCTCCGCCAGGAGGCTGACCACGAGGAAGCGAACGGCTTGCGAGTGTGCGCGACCGCCGCTCGCGTCAAACGTCCAGTGGCGGTTGAGCACGAAGTTGTTCAACACCGCGACCAGCCACGCGCCGACCGAAGCGGCCCGATAGTCCGCGCCGACGTAGTGCACGAGCAGCGTGTACACCCCGAGGTTGACGAGGAAGCCCACGCCACCGACGAAGCCGAAGCGAACCAGCTGCAACCAGTTCGCGGGGCGGCGCATCCCATGAAGCACGCGCGCGTGAGGCCGGATCTCCACGGCGCTGACTTCCTCGGGCACCGCATCAGGTTAGCGACACTCACCGGCAGACGGTCTCGCTAGCCTTGTGCGCGTGGGAACCCTTCGCAAGCGTGCGACCGCGTGTGCCTGCTCGGTCGTCGCGGTCGCGCTCGCTGGCTGCGGCGCGTCGGGCACGAGCACCGACACGCACAGCGCCAACGTGAAGGCCGGCGACCCGCCTGGGATCGTGGCGAGCGCCGTCGCGCACTCATCCGCTCGGGGCGCGGCGCCGGCGCGCACCAAGGAGGTGGCCGACCCCCTCGAAGGCGACAGCTACCCCGCTCCTGCGTCCGTCAAGCACGCCAGCGCCGCAGCGCCCGTCAAGGCGGGCGAAGCGATCGTCGCGGCGGGGGCGCCGTCAAATGCGGAAGTGCGCAAGGAGCTCCAGCAGATGCAAGCCGTCGAACGCAGCGCGCGCCAGACGCAGCAGCGCACGCTGACGCCGGTTCCCGGCGGCGAGTCGATCGGCGGCAACGGCACGATCCCGATCCCCACGGGCGTGCCGGAAGTCGTGCAGAAGGTGATCGCCGGCGCGAACGAGATCGCCGACTTCCCGTACGTGTACGGCGGCGGGCACGGCTCCTTCATCGACAACGCGTACGACTGCTCGGGCTCGGTTAGCTACGCGCTGGCGGCCGGTGGCCTGCTGAGCGCCCCGGAGACCTCGGGCCAGCTCGAGAGCTGGGGCGCGCCCGGCCCGGGTAAGTACATCACCGTGTACGCGAACGCCGGGCACACCTACATGTACGTCGACGGCATCCTCTACGACACAGCCGGGCGCAGCGGCGTGTACGCGTCGCGCTGGCAGGTCGGCGCGGTCAACAACGAAGGCTACGTCGTCCGTCACTGGCCGGGGCTCTAGCCGCAGGCGGCGGCTAGAGCCCCGCCGCCGTGAAGCCAACGGCGTCAGCTGCTCAGCGTGGCGCTGCTGAGGACGGTCGTCGAGATCGGTTTGCTCGTCGCGGCGTTGCGCACGACGACACGCAGCATCAACGAGACGCTGTGCGCATGAGCCAGGCGCGACGCGGTCTTCTTTGAGAACTGGACGTGCACTGAGCTGTGGCCCCCCTGGGTCGTTACGAGCACGGCTTTGCCGATCACTATCTCCGCGGGCGAGCCGGCGGGCAGGCCGAGCGCCGGCGGCCCGCTGATGCCCAGGCGGTGTGCGACCGCGCGGCTGAGCAGCACCTCGATGCTTCCGGCGACCTGCTCGTTGACCGAATAGCTCACGACGAGGCCCTTGTGCAGCGCGCTCTTCAGCTTCTGCGGGACGATCGTCGCGGCGGCGACCGGAGCAGGGATGGCGGCTGGGGAGGAGGTGGGGGAGGCGGCGCCTGCCGGCGTTGAGGCGCTCGTGCTCGACGATGTTGTGCTGGAGCCGCTCGAGCCACTGGAGCCACCCGAGCCACCCGAGCCGGGCGGCGCGGGCCCGACGACCGTTACCTCACGAGTTGTGCTTCTCGTGTTGCCGCCGACGTCGGTTACCGTCAGAGTAACTTCGTAGGTGCCGCCGTACTTGTAGGCGTGGAAGCTGCTGGCCGCACACGGCGCGAGCCAAGGGGTTTCGCATGGCGCGGCTTCAGGTGAGTTGAGCGAGGGGGCACCCGGAGCGTAGCCGGACACCTCCGGGGAGCCATCGCCAAAGTTCCACGTGAACACCGGGTAAGTCGGTTCTTCTTTGCCTCCGGCGGAGAATTTCACTCCGGCGTCGAGCGTGATATCCGACCCCATCCCGTCGAAGCCGATCGTTTCGCCAGCGTTGACCGGGTTTGGCCCGGTGAAGGATGGCGCAAGAGTCACGCCGGTGAGGCAGGGTACGCCCGGATAGGGGATCTTGTCGGCCGCGAGATTGAACGCGTCATCGACATATGAGTTCACCTGTTCGCTTGGTGCGGCCAGTTCGCCGTATGTCTGGTTGAAGAGTGTGCCGCTTTTGGTGAATTCCACGCCAGTGACGGAGCCGTTTATCGTCGGTGCGAAGAAGTTGCGACACTCATCCGTGGACTCGTTTCCCGCACTGTCCTGCCAGCCGTTGAGCAGCGGGTCGGTCACGATGTTCTGCTGCTCGACCCCGATCTGGCTGATGATCAGGTCGGACAGCCCGCCGTCATAGGAGCCATCTTCGCCGCGCCCGTCCTGGTTGGGCTCCTGCTGATGAGGGCCTTCGGATTCTTCCCTCGCTACTTTTTCCGCTTTTTCTTCGTTTTCCCGCGCCGCTTTCCTGTGTTCAAGTTCGATCACTTTGACTTCAAGTTCCGGTTCGGTGATGAGTCCTTTTTCGAATTGGCCTTCATATGTAGTCAGTTCGCTGTTTTCTTTCTGTTCAGCGGCAAGCCGTTTTTCTTCTTCTTCCTTGGTATCGACCTTTGGGTGCTCCTTTTCCTCCCTCGAGGTCTTCGGATTGAAGTTGAAGGCTCCGTCCTGACAGTCATACGCGGCGGTCTGATCTTCTGCGGCGAGGTGAAAGTCACCCAAGCCTCCGGCGACCCATGGAATCACCCCATACAGCACGGTGCTGGCGTCACCGTCCGGCGCGTTGTCCGGGTTGATGACCGAGTGATAGCTGCAGAAGCTGTTCTTGTAGATTTTGTACGCCGTCGGTTCGACGTGGCTTTCTTCGTCGAGTTCGATCTCCTGCGGCGTCCCGGGATAATCCGAGCAATGGCCGGCCTCGAGGCAGACCGTCACGCCGGGCGGGGTCAGCAGGTAGTAGATGTGTTCCATGCCCTTGGGCAGCCCATGCTGCGCGATGAAGACTTCGAGCTGTTCCTGGACCTGTTTGCTCGTCAGGCAGGTGATCGCGCGCCCCGCGTGAAGGGGGCTGGGATCGGTGCAGTTGCCGCTCGTCGGGTAGTGATTGGTGTCGGTGTATGCGCCCTTGAACGTCGACTGATACAGCGCGTGCTGGTTGGCTGGATCGCTGTACTGCGTGTCCACCGCAAACACACTGTTGAGATACCCACTCCCGGACCCCAGTGCGTGGAAGAATTTGTTGATGCTTTCCTGCCAGTTGCCGTGATAGCTGTCCGTGGGATCCCAGTAGATCGCGTATGTGCGGTTCGCCGGGAGAACCGGACCGTCGCCTTCGTCGCGGAAGCTGCCTACCGTCGCGCCGTCGTTCGTCGACGCCAGGTCCCGCGACTGCAGGCCTACCTTGAGACCTTCGACCGTGCTCACGACAGCAGCGGCGGGCGCCGCTATCACGAGCAGCGCCGAGACGAAGCCGGCGGTGAACAACGCCACCAGGGTCCGGCCCCGAAGGGACGCTGAGGAGCCAGGCACCGACGAGGAGGACAAGCGCGCAAAGATGGTCACGGGACCCTCATCGGCAGGCACGGCCCGCTCCCTTAGCGCGGGTGGACGATTCGGACTCCGGGCGCTCGCGGAGCGGCTGATTGCGCGCCGCCAAGCGCCGGGGTGGGCCGCGTCGTCCAGACGCAATCCTTGTCCACGCACGCGGACTTGCCGATAGGAAGCCCGCGTCCCCGCCCGATCCTCGTCGCGAGACGCCCTGAGCGTGAGAGCCAACCAAGCTGAGACGAGAGATCACGTGACTAACAGACGGGCCTCCGCACGACGCCGCGGGACGTGGATGCCGGCCATCGCGGTGCTGGTTTCGTTGGGCGTGATCGCATCGGTGCTCGGCGCCGGCGCGGTGGCTCGCTCGGACACCGCGCGCGGGCGGCTCGCGTTTCACCTGGCCTCATCGGAGATCGCCTCGACGTTGAAGCTCGCGATCGAGCACGAGGAAGATCTCGTGATTAGCGCGAGCGCGTTCATCGCCAGCAACCCGCACGCCTCCGCCGCCGAGTTCGACCGCTGGGCGGCGTCGGTTCACGCGATGCAGCGCTATCCGGAGCTGCAGAACATCGGCTTCTTGATGCTCGTGCCCGCGTCGCGACTGCCGGCCTTCGAAGCGCAGATGGCGGCGCACCCGGTGCGGCCGTTCGGCCCTGACTCGACGCCCCCGCCCGGGCCTCTGGAGGTGCTGCCGCCCGGGGCGCGGCCGTACTACTGCTTCGCGGTCGCCGGGCTGGCAAGGAGCGTCGCTAGCTACCTGCCCGTCGGCCTCGATTACTGCGCGCTTGCCCCGACGCTGATCGGCGCGCGCGCGTCCGGGCTTGCCAACTACGCCCCGTTCACGCACATGGGCACAACCGTGCTGGGGATCCAGACACCGGTGTACCGCGGCGGCCTGACGCCGTCGACGCGCGCAGGTCGCCAGCGGGCGTTCATGGGTTGGCTCGGCGAGCTGCTCGTGCCGGGCGTCGTGCTACAGCGAGCGCTCGAGAATCACGCCGGCATGGCCGTTCGCTTCAGCTACAGCTCCGGCGGATCCCACGTCAGCTTCTCCCAGGGGAGAGCTCCTGCCGGCGTGCAGACGGCGACGATCGACCTGCACAACGGCTGGACCGTGCAGAGCTTCGCCTCCGCGCACGCCGGCGGGGTGTTCGCGGACCGCGACGCGCTGGGGGTGCTGGTCGGCGGGGTGCTGCTGAGCGCGCTGCTCGGGATACTCATAGCCGTGCTCGCTACGAGCCGCACGCGCGCGATGTCGCTCGTGCGCGAGAAGACCAGCGAGCTCTCCCACCAGGCCCTCCACGACCCGCTCACCGGGCTGCCGAACCGCGCGCTCGTGCTCGATCGCGCCGCGCAGATGATCGCGCGCTGCGCGCGCCAGCCGGGCATGCTCGCCGGCGCGCTGTTCATCGACGTCGATGGCTTCAAGCATGTCAACGACAGCCTCGGGCACGCGGCCGGCGACCAGCTGCTGAAGGTCACGGGAGAACGCCTTCAATGCGCGCTTCGCGACCAGGACACGGTCGGGCGCCTCGGCGGCGACGAGTTCGTCGTGCTCGTCGAGTCCGACGCCGACGAAGCGGCGCTCAACCTGCTCGCCGACCGTCTGACCGCGTCTCTGCGCGAGCCCGTCGAGCTGGGCAACGCCGGCAAGACCTTCTCGGTGACCGCGAGCACCGGCGTCGCCGTTGGCCGCTACGAGTCCCCCGACGCGCTCCTGCGCGACGCCGACCTCGCCCTGTACGCCGCGAAGGCGGCCGGGAGGGATCGCTACGCGCTGTTCGACGCGAGCATGTACGGCGGTGTCGAAGCGCGCCTCGAGCTCGAGTCAGACCTCGCGAGCGCGCTCGCGCAAGACCAGTTCTTTCTCGCCTACCAGCCGATCTTCGAGCTGCCAGCGCGTGCGCTCGTCGGCGTAGAGGCACTGATCCGCTGGCAGCACCCGACACGCGGGCTGGTCTCTCCCGACAGCTTCATACCGCTCGCGGAGGAGAGCGGGCACATCGCCGCGATCGGGCGCTGGGTGCTCGAGGAGGCATGCAGGCAGGCGGCCGCGTGGGCCGCCGAAGGCGTCGCGCTTGGCATCTCGGTGAACGTCTCGGCCTACCAGCTGGGCCACAACGCCTTCGCGGAGGATGTCCGGCGCGCGCTCGATCAGTCCAGAATCGAGCCATCGTCGCTGACGCTCGAGCTGACCGAGACCGCGCTGATGCGAGACGTGAGCGCCGCGTGCGAGCACCTGGCGGAGATCCGCGCGCTCGGCGTGCGCGTGGCGATCGATGACTTCGGCACCGGATACGCGTCGCTGTCGCAGCTGCAGCTGATGCCGGTCGACATCCTCAAGATCGACCGCAGCTTCGTCGCCACCGTCAGCGGTGAGGCTCAGGGCCGCGAGGTGCTCGAAGCGATCCTCGGCGTCGGGCGCGCGCTGTCGCTGAGCGTCGTCGCCGAGGGCATCGAGGATGACGGCCAGCTGCGTGCGCTCGAAGAGATGGGCTGTCAGATGGCGCAGGGGTTCCTGCTCGGGCATCCCCGTCGCGCCGCGGACATCCGCGCGCTGCCAGGGCATCCCGCGCTGCGTGGCTAGAGACCGTCGCGCCCATGTCGCCCGACGCACGCTACTCGATGCTCACGTCATAGCCGGCCGCGCGGAGCGCCGCGAGCACCTCCTCGGTGTGTCGAGGCCCGCGGGTCTCGAGCGTCAGCTCGATGCCGGTCTCGCGAACCTCCAGCGCGACCGCTTCGCGCAGATGCCCGACGTTGAGGAGGTTCGCGCGGGCGCGGGCGACGAGCTCGAGCAGCTCCGCGAGGCCCCCCGGTCGGTCGCTCACGCGCGTGAAGATACGCACACGCCGGCCCTCCTCGGTTTCGCGGCGCAGCAGCAGCCCTGCCATCAGCCCGCTGTCGACGTTGCCGCCCGAGACGATCGCCACGCTCGTCCCCGCGATCGGCGCAAGACGCCCGGCGCGCAGGGCGGCGACAGCGACCGCGCCCGCGCCCTCGACGATCAGCTTTGCGTCTTCGGCGAGGAACACCATCGCGCCCGCGATCTCCTCCTCGCTGACCGTCTCGATGCCGTTCAAGAGCTCGCGCAGCAGCGGCAACGTCAGCGCGCCCGGGCGCTTGACCGCGATCCCGTCTGCGATCGTCGCCACACCCGCTGCGCCGGGCGTCGCTGCCGGCTCGCCGGGCCCCTCCAACGCCGCCACGAACGACGGGCACGCACGCGCCTGCACGCCCACCAGCTCCACCTCGGCGCCGGCGCGCCGCAGCGCGATCCCGATGCCGCTCGCGAGGCCGCCGCCACCGACCGGCACCACCACGCGCGCGAGGTCGGGGATGTCCTCGAGCAGCTCCAGCGCGAGCGTGCCCTGTCCGGCGATCACGTCGAGGTCGTCGAACGGGTGCACGAGCGCAGCGCCCGTGCTCCGCGCTCGCTCGTGAGCCAGGCTCAGCGCCTCGTCGACAGACCCGCCATCCAACTCGACATTCGCACCCAGGCGCTCGACCGCGGCGACCTTCGACACCGACGCGTCGCGCGGCATGATCACCTCGCAGCCCACGCCGCGCAGGCGCGCGGCCTCGGCGACGGCGCGCGCGTGGTTGCCGGCGCTCGCCGTCAGCAGCCCCGCCTGCGCGCGATCGCCGAGCGCGGCGACCTTGCTCAACGCGCCGCGCAGCTTGAACGAGCCCGTGCCCTGCAGGCACTCGGCCTTGAGCGCGACCGCCGTGCCGGCGGCGGACGCCAGCTCCTCGCACGCGAGCGTCGGCGTGCGCACCGCCACGCCCTGCACCGCACGACGCGCCGCCTCCAGATCGGCGCGCGCGATCAGCTCCTGCGCCGTCGAGGAGTCGCGCGCGGGCGCAGCAGCCGTCTCGCGCTTTCTCATGTCGATGAAGGTATAGGTTGCATGCCTTATGCCGGACGCGGACGCTGCGGGAGTTGGAGGCCTGGAGGAGATCCTGGCGCGGCTGGAGTCCTCGCTCGGGCCGCTCGCCGGCGTACCTGCGGCGCTCTCAGGCGGCATCACCAACGATAACTTCCGCGTGACGCTCGGGGGCGAGGAATACGTCATCCGCCTGCACGGCCGGAACACCGCCCTGCTCGGCATCGACCGCGGTGCCGAGCGACTGGCGAGCAACGCCGCCGCCGGGCTCGGGATCGCCCCGGCGGTGAGCGCCAGCTACGAGGACTGCCTCGTGACACGCTTCGTTGCGTGTGACCCGCTGAGCCCGCATGAGGTCGCCGAGCGCGCCGGCGAGATCGCCCTCGCCCTGCGCCACTTCCACGACTCCAGCACCGTTCTCGCCAGACGCTTCTGGGTCCCCGAGCTGCTCGAGGACTACGCGCGTGTCGCTCGCGAACGCGGCGGAGGGCTGCCCGACGCGTACTCCGAGGCGATCGCCGCGGCCGCGCGCATCGCCGCCGCGCTCGCGCCGTGGCAGCCGCGACCGTGCCACAACGACCTGCTCGCCGGCAACATCATCCGCACGCGCCGCGACGGCGGGTTGCTGATCCTCGACTGGGAGTACGCCGGCATGGGCCATCCCTGCTTCGACCTCGGCAACCTGTCGGTCAACAACGACCTCGACGATCGCGACGACGAGCGCCTGCTGAGCGCCTACTACGGCGAGCCGCCATCGGACGCGCGTCGCGCCACGCTGAAGCTGATGCGGATCCTCTCCGACGCGCGCGAGGCCGCCTGGGGGGTGCTGCAATCGCAGATCTCCGACCTCGACTTCGACTTCGACGGCTACGCGCGCACGCACTTCGAACGCCTGCGCACGAACCTCGAGCAGCCACAGCTGGGCGAATGGCTCGCGGCCGCGAGCGAGAGCGAGGAGCGTGATGGTCAGGCCGCGTGAGCTACCAGACCGCGCGCGCGTGGTCATCATCGGTGGCGGCGTCGGCGGCACCTCGATCGCCCACCACCTCGCCGAGCTCGGCGAGCGCGATGTCGTGCTGCTCGAGCGCGACGAGCTCACCAGCGGCTCGACCTTCCACTCCGCCGGCCTCGTCGGCCAGCTGCGTTCGAGTGTCTCGCTGACGCGCATGATGATGGACTCCGTCGAGCTCTACCGCACGCTCGACTGCGGCTGGGTGCAGTGCGGCGGCATCCGCCTCGCGTGCACGCCCGAGCGCGAGCAGGAGGTCCTGCGCCAGGTGGCCTGGGCGAAGACGTTCGGCCTGCCGCTGGAGCTGATCTCCGCCGAGCAGGCGCGCGAGCTGTTTCCGCTGATGAGCGCCGACGGCGTGCGCTGCGCCTCCTATCTGCCGAGCGACGGCTACCTCGACCCGTCGCTGCTGACGAGCGCGCTCGCCGAGGGAGCACGCGCCGGCGGCTGCCGCATCTTCACGCACACCCGTGTCACCGCGATCGACGTCGACCGAGGCCCAGCGCAGCCCCGCGTTCGCGGCGTGCAGACCGAGTGGGGGCCGATCGAGGCCGAGGTCGTCGTCGACGCCGGCGGCATGTTCGCCGCCGAGCTCGCGCGCATGGCCGGCGTGCGCGTGCCGGTCGTGCCGTTCGCGCACGAGTATCTCGTCACGCAGCCCTTCCGCGAGCGCGAGCTGGGGCCCGACGGCCAGCCGCTGCACCTGCCGACGCTGCGCGACCCCGACCTGCTGATCTACTTCCGCGAGGAGGGCGGCGGGCTCGTGATGGGCGGCTACGAGCGCCAGTCGGCGCCGTGGGCGCTCGACGAGCACCTGCTCGACGCGATCCCGCAGGACTTCAACGGGCGCCTGCTCGAAGAGGACTGGCCGCGCTTCGAGGAAATCGCCGTCAACTCCCGCAAGCGCGTGCCCGTGATGGACGAGATCACCGTCACGCGCCTGATCAACGGACCCGAGGCGTTCACGCCCGACAACGAGTTCTGCCTCGGCGAGAGCGAGGTGCGCGGCTTCTTCGTCGCCGCCGGCTTCTGCGCGCACGGGCTCGCCGGCGCCGGCGGCATCGGCAAGGTGATGGCCGAGTGGATCCTCGACGGCGAGCCCTCGAGCGACGTGTGGGAGATGGACATCCGTCGCTTCGGCGCGCACTTCCGCTCCCCCAGCTACACGCTCAAGCGCGCCAGGGAGGTCTACGAGACCTACTACGACATCCGCTATCCCGGTCACGAGCGCCACGCCGGGCGCCCGTTGCGCACCTCCAGCGCCTACCCCTGGCACGCCGAGCACGACGCAGCCTTCGGTGAGAAGTCCGGCTGGGAGCGCGTCAACTGGTACGAGTCAAACGCCGCCGCCGGGGACGAGTCGCTGCGCCCCCGCGGCTGGGCGGGGATGCACTGGTCGCCCGCGATCGGCGCCGAGCACCGTGCCACGCGCGAGCGCGCCGGGCTGTTCGACGAGTCCTCGTTTGCGAAGCTCGAGGTCGCCGGCCCCGGCGCCGCCGCGTTCCTGCAGCGACTGTGCGACAACGACGTCGCACGCGACGTCGGCGCGATCACCTATACGCAGATGCTCAACCGCCGCGGCGGCATCGAGTGCGACTTCACCGTCACGCGCGTGCACGAGGAGCTGTTCTCGATCGTCACCGGCACCGCCTTCGCCAACCACGACCTCAGCTGGATCCGCCGCCACGCTCCCCTCGACGGCTCCGTGCGCTGCACCGATGTGACCGCGCGCTGGGCGTGCTTTGCGCTGTGGGGGCCACGCGCGAGGGAGATCCTCGCGCCGCTCTGCGACGAGCCGCTCGAGTTCCCATACATGCACATGCGCGAGCTCGCCGTCGGCGACGTGCCCGTGCGCGCGCTGAGGGTGACGTTCGTCGGCGAGCTCGGCTGGGAGCTGTACTGCCCTACCGAATACGGCGCCGGCCTCTGGCGCACGCTGTGGCAGGCCGGGCGCGAGCACGGCTTGACCGCCGGCGGCTACCGTGCGATCGACTCGCTGCGCCTGGAGAAGGGCTACCGCGTGTGGGCCGCCGACATCACGCCCGATGAGAGCCCCTACGAGGCCGGCCTCGGCTTCTGCGTGCGCAAGGGCGGCGGCTTCATCGGCGCCGACGCGCTCGGGGTTGGCGCCGAGGGCGAGCGGCCGGCGCCGCCGAGCCGGCGCCTGCGCTGCCTCGTGCTCGAGGACCCGCGCTCGGTCGCGCTCGGCAACGAGCCCGTGCGCCTCGACGGCGAGATCGTCGGACGCGTGACCAGCGGCGGCTACGGCTATACCGTCGAGCGCTCGATCGCGTACGCGTACATGCCCGCCGCCGTCGAGCTCGACACCGCCGTCGAGGTCGACATCTTCGGCCGGTGGGTGCCCGCGAGCGTCACGCGCGAACCGCTGTTCGACCCGCGCGGCGAGCGCGTCAGGAGCTAGCCGGCATCGGCGAGTGAGGGCGGGACGCGGTCGCGCGTCAGTCGACCGGGACGAGCCCGCGCTGGGGATCGAGCCGTCGCGCGGAGGCCGTCGTATGGAAGACGATGTCCGCCGGCCCCGCCAGCAGGCCGCCCACATCGCGCATGAACACAGCCGTGTGAGGTTGCGCGAAGTGGCGCTGCAGCGCATCCTCGTCGGCCCATTCCTCGACGAACACGTAGTGGTCGGCTTGCTCCAGGTCCTCGTGCACTCGATAGCCCACGCAGCCGTCGTCCTCGCGCGAGCTCGCGCACATCGCGCTCGCAACCTCGATGAAGCGAGCGCGCTGCTGCGGTGGGACCTGCGCGCGGCCGGTGACGAGGATCACCCCGCGCATGCTACTCGGGCGTCGCGGCCTGCGACGCCTTCGCGGTCGGGTTGAGGTCCTCGATCGTCAGCGGGTGCGTGGGCGCATCGCGCAGGATCGTGTGCGCGCTCACGTGCAGCGAGGTGTCGATGTGCATCAGCTCGCCCGAGTGCAGCATCCGCCAGCCGCGGTCGGCGTCCATGCGCTCGCTCGCCAGCACGACCAGCGGGCGGGTCGCTCCGTGCTCGCTCTGCACGCGCGTGCCCATGCTGCTCTCGTTTGCGAGCGGCTCACCGGGGGCTCGCTCGAGCACGTACAGCGGGTGCGTCTGCGGGTAGCGCAGCACCCACAGTCCCTCGCTGTCGGCGAGCACGAAGTTGATCGCGAACACGGGCAGCGTCGCGGCGACCCACCTGCACGCCGCCGTGACCCCTGCGCGCACGTCGCCGTCGTTGGCCGCGATCTCGCGGGTGATCAGGGCGAAGAAGCGCTCGGAGTCGGTGTCGCCTTTGACCAGGCGCAGATCGTCGCCGAGGTGCGCCTCCAGCGCGGGCAGATCCTCGATCACGCCGTTGTGCGCGAACAGCCGTCCGTCCTGCTCGAACGGGTGCGTATTGCGCAGCTCGAGCGCGCCGGTCGAGGCGAAGCGGATGTGCGCGATGAAGGTCGTCGAGGAGACCTCGCGCGCCTCGCGCGCGAAGCGGCGGTCCTCGTAGGCGGCGTGTGCCTGCTTGCTGACGTGAGGCTGCCCGTCCGCGTCAAACCAGCCGAGCCCCGTCCCGTCCGGCTCGCGGTGACTCTGCGCCACCAGGCTGTCGGGCGCGTCCAGCAGCCAGAACCTCGCAAGCGCGGGCTCGCTTCCGGAGCACATCGCGAACAGGCGGCACACAGCCGTCTAGCCTCCGCCGCCGGCGCGCAGCTCGGCGAGCCCGTCCGCGACGCTCTTGACCGGCTCGTAGCCGAGCTGCTCGCGCGCCTTGTCGATCCTGATCGTGCACTCGAGCGCGGACACCCAGTAGACGAAGCGCGTCAGCGGCGGGCGACCCGGGAGATGCGCCAGACGCCACGCTTCCTCGCCGGCGCTTGCGAGCACGCGCGCGACCGGCGCGGGGATGCTGCGCGAGGGAGCCTCGACGCCCTGCGTCGCGAGCAGCTCGCCGACGAACTCGCGAAACGCGACCGGCTGTCCGTCGGTCACGAAGTACGCGTTCCCGGGCACCCCGCGCGTCGCGCCGAGCAGGAGGCCCTCGACGGTGTTCTCCACGTGCGTCGTCGAGGTCAGCTGCCAGCCGCCGCCGATCCAGGCAAAGCGCCCGGCGCGAGCCATCTCGACCATCCGCGGCAGCAGCGTCGTGTCGCCTGCGCCCCACACGAACCGTGGCCGCACGACGACCGTCTCCAGGCGCTCGCCGTTGGCCGCGATCACGGCCTGCTCCGCACGGGCCTTCGTCGAGCTGTACAGAGCCGGCGAGTCGGGGCGCAGTGGCGCCGTCTCGTCAACGTTCACCAGCCCCCGCCCGTCGAGCAGCGCCGCCTCGCTACCGACGTGGACGAAGCGTCGCACGCCCGCCTCGGCACAGGCGCGCAGGGCATTGTTCGTGCCCTGCACGTTGCCGCGCTCGAAGTCCTCGCGCCTGCCCCAATCGCCGAGCGTGGCGGCGGCATGGAACGCAAGCTCACAGCCCTCGACGCCGGCGCGCAGCGCTTGCGCGTCGCCGAGATCGCCGCTCACGGGCTGCGCGCCGCGGGCACGCACGAGCTCGGCTGCGGCAGCTGAGCGCGCGAGCGCGCGCACGCCGTACCCGTCAGCGCGAAGCCGCTCGATCAGCCTGCCGCCGATGAAGCCCGAGCCGCCCGTGACGAACACATCGCTCATGCCTGGCGCAGGCTACCCTAGTGTCGTGAGCGCGATTGAGGCGAAGACGGTGTCGCTGCATGGCCGCGAGGTGGGCTACATGCACGCGGGCAGCGGCCCGGTGCTGCTGCTGATCCACGGCATCGCCGGCAGCTACGAGAACTGGCAGCAGGTGATCGAGCCGCTCGCGCTGTCGCACACGGTGATCGCGCCCGACCTGCCCGGCCACGGCACATCCGCTCCGGGCGGCGGCGACTACTCGCTCGGGAGCCTCGCCGCCGGTCTGCGTGATCTGCTGGTCACGCTCGGGCACGAGCGCGCGACGCTCGTCGGGCACTCGCTCGGCGGCGGCATCGCGATGCAGTTCGCCTACCAGTTCCCCGAGGCCACCGAGCGCCTCGTGCTCGTCTCCAGCGGCGGCCTCGGCCCCGAGGTCAGCCCGATCCTGCGCGCCGCGGCGCTCCCGGGCGCGAACCTGTTCATCGCCGCGACCGCCGGCCCTGGTCGCAAGGCGGGCTCGGTGATCGCGCGAGGGCTCGCGAGCGTCGGGTTGCGAGCGAGCCCAGATGTAGCAGAGGTGGCACGCGGCTACGCATCGCTCGCCGACGCCGGCCAGCGCGGTGCCTTCCTCGCGACGCTGCGAGCGGTCGTCGGCACCGACGGCCAGCGTGTCGATGCCGGCGATCGGCTCTACCTCGCCGACGGGATCCCGATCCTCATCATCTGGGGGCGCCAGGACCGAATCATCCCCCTCAGCCACGGCGAACACGCCCACGAGGCGATCGCCGGCAGCCGCCTGCAGGTATTCGACGGCTCCGGGCACCTGCCCCAGCTCGAGGCGCCCGGACGCTTCGTCGCGGTGCTCGAGCGCTTCCTCGAGGAGACCGAGCCGGCGCAGTGGAGCACCGAGCTGTGGAGGGCACGCCTGGCCGCCGCGAGCGGGCGCTGAGCACCAGCGTGCGAACGCACCCGACTCAGGGATCGAGCGCGACGCGGAGCTTGCGCAGCCCCAAGCGCATCCGCCCCTTGACCGTGCCCGGCGGCACCGCCAGGCGTCGTGCGATCTGCTCGTGCGTGAGGCCGTCGAAGAAGCCGAGGCGGATCACCTCGCGCTGTGCGCGCGGCAGCAGCGTGAGCAGCTGCGCGAGCTCCTCCTGGATCGCGCGCGCGGCGAAGTCCGCGGGAACGTCGTCTCCCGCCGCCTGCTCCGACGGCCACGCCTCGTTCGCACGCCGGGCGGCGAGCGCGCGGCGGCGAGCCAGCTGGATGGCGCGGTGGCGCACGATGCTCATCGCCCATCCCGCGACCGTCCCGCGCGCCGGCTGATAGCTCGCCCGCGCCGACCACATCGACAGGAACGCGTCCTGCACGGCGTCCTCGGCGCACTCGCGATCACGGCAGACCGAGAAGGCGACGCGATAGGCGCGCAGCGCGAAGCGCTCGTAGAGCTCCCCGAGCGCACCGCCGCGCCCCGCCTGCACGTCGGCCATCAGCACCGCGTCTGTCAGCCGAAGCGAGGTGGCTAGCGCTACACCGTCTGGCACGAGCGTCGATTCCTCCCGGCTCTGTCGGCGAGCGAACGGGCAAGAGCTGAGGAGAGGCCCGGCGCTCGCTGAGCGTAGCAGCGGGCGCCGGCGGCAGCGCCGCCGGTAGTGGGTCAGTTTGGGCCGGCGACTCGTTGCCAGGCCGCCCGGCCAACGCCGAGGACGATCCCAACGGCGGCGACCAGCCCGATGCTCCCCAACGCGTTGGCGCAGCGTCTCTCCGTCGAGGGGCGCAGGAGCGTGGGCCTGAAGGCCGGGTACCTATGCCCGGAGCTGGCAGTCAGTCGATCGCTTCGGAGTGGTTTGCTTATGCGGTGGCGAGTCCCAGCACGAAAGGCACATCGATGCGCGATGAGGTGTTGCGCATCGGTCTCCTCGGGGTGTTCTCCATCAGCACCGGCGACAGCGTCATCGCCGACGACGCCTGGCGGCTACGCAAGGCGAAGACGCTGATCAAGCTGCTCGCCCTCGCGCCCGAGCGCCGCCTCCACGTCGACCAGGCCGCCGAGCTGCTGTGGGCGGGGCGGGACCCGGCCTCCGCCCGCAACAACCTCCATCAGGCGATATTCGCAGCCCGGCGCGCGCTCGACTCGATCGGGCTGGACGGTAGCCGCTACCTGGAGCTGCGCGAAGAACTGATCCTGCTCAGCCCCGAGGACCCAGTCCGGATCGACGCGGTCGTCTTCGAAGAGCTCGCCGCCGCGGCGCGCGAGCACGGCGAGCCAGGCGCCTATCGCTCGGCCCTCGAGGGCTTCGACGCCGAGCTGCTGCCGGCGGACCGCTATGAGGACTGGAGCGGGGAGCGGCGTGATTCCCTCGACCAGCTCCGCCTCGCTCTGAAGGCCGAGCTGACCGAGCTGGAGCGGGATTCCGTGCCGCACCGGGCGGGTATCAGCCGGCGCGAGCTGCCGTCACAGCTGACGAGCTTCGTCGGCCGCGAGCGCGAGCTGGCCGAGGCCGCGACGCTGCTGCGCGACGCAAGGCTCCTCACCCTGACGGGCGCCGGCGGCTGCGGCAAGACCCGGCTGGCGCTGCAGCTCGCGGCGCAGCGGGGAGAGGACTTTGCCGACGGGGTCTGGCCGGTCGAGCTGGCGGCGCTCGGAGAGCCTGAGCTGGTCGGGCCGGCGATCGCTCAGGCACTCGACACGCGGCTGGCCTCTGACCGGCCGCCGGAGATCGCGCTCGCCGGGCACGTCGGCGCTCGCCGGCTGCTGCTCTTGCTCGACAATTGCGAGCACCTGGTCGAGCCGGTCGCCCGCATCGCCGAGGCTCTGCTCAGCCATTGCCCGAACCTGACCGTGCTGGCGACCAGCCGCGAGCCACTGCGCATTCCCGGCGAGGTGACCTGGCGCGTCCCGTCGCTCTCCCTCCCCAGGCTAATCCACGGTGCGCCCGCGGACGAGTGGCTGGAGGCGGAGTCGGTGCGGCTGTTCGCTGCCCGGGCCGCGCAGGCCGCGCCCGGATTCGAGGTCGGCGGCGAGAACGCGGATGTCGTCGTCTCCCTCTGCCACCGCCTCGACGGGATGCCGCTGGCGATTGAGCTGGCGGCGGCGCGCGTGAGCGTCCTAACTCCGGCTCAGATCGTCGAGCGTCTCGACGACTCGCTGGACCTACTCTCGACCGGACCCCGCACGGCGATGACCAGGCAGCAGACTTTGCGGGCGACGCTGGCGTGGAGCTTCGAGCTGCTCGAGGTCGACGAGCAGGTGCTGCTCCGTCGGCTCGCTGTGTTTGCCGGTGGCTTCGGGCTGGAGGCGGCTGAGGACGTCGGCGCCGAGGATCCGCTGCGGCGCAGCGAGGTCGTCGCCGTGCTCGGCCGGCTGATTGACAAGTCGCTGGTTCACGTCGAGGAGGGATCCGAGGACCGCCGCTACCGGCTGCTGGAGACCGTGCGCCAGTACGCGGTCGAGCGACTCGAGGAGGCGGGAGAGCGCTCCACTTTCGAGCGCCGCCATCGCGACTGGTACGTCGCGCTCGCCGAGAGTGACCCCACGCCGGCCGGCGAGCTGCCGGACCGGACCACGCTGCGGGGCGTCGATCAGGAGCGTGACAACCTCCGCGCCGCCCTGGCCTCGGCGCTGGTCGCCGACCCCCAGGCGGCGCTGCGTCTTGCCATCGCCCTCTGGCGCTTCTGGCTGATGCGCGGCTACCTCGCCGAGGGGTACCGCTGGCTCACCGCCGCCTTGGCCGCGGCGCCCGAGTCCACGGCGGTGCGCGCTCGCGCCCTGCTCGCCGCCTGCGTGATCGGGCTGCGCCGCGGCGTCCCCGTGCGGGTCCACGAGTTCGCGGCCGAGAGCGTGTCCATCCTCCGCGAGCTAGAGGACTGGGCCGGGATGTTCGATGCGGTCGAGATCTCGGCGGCCTACCGGGTGATCGTCAGTCCTGCACAGGACATCGAGCTGCTCGTGCGCGAACACGAGGGGCTCCTCGCCGAGGACGTGCCAGGCGCCCGGCCACCGATGTGGGCGGCGCACACGCGCGGTATCGCCGCCTGGTTCCGGCGCGAATACGGCCCCGCACGGGAGCAGCTGGAAGCCGCGCTGGGGCATGCGGGCGCTCTCAGCGCCGAGTCGCGCCCGGCGCTGTGGCCGCTGAGCTACGGGATGATCTCGGTCGAGCCCGAGACTGGCTATCCGCTCTGCCTGCATGAGGAAACCGGGCTCATCGCGCGCCGCGTTGGCGGCGCCGCGGCCGTGGCTTACATCCTCGTCAACCTCGCCGCGGTGGATCGCGCCGAGGCAGGTTTCGCCCACGCGGAAGAGCTGATCGAGGAGAGTCTTGCCCGCTTCGAGCAGCTCGGCGACCGGCAGGGCGAGGCCTTCGGACTCAACGCCTTCGGCAACCTGGCCCGCTCCGGCGGCGACTTCGAACGGGGCCGGGTGCTGCTCGAGCGCAGCCTTGCCCTGCGGCAGGAGATCGGCGACCGTCGCGGCGCCGGGATCACGCTCGGCTGCCTGGCGATGCTCCTGGCCCGCTCCGGCGACGCGGACGGCGCCCGCACCTCGGCCGCGCAGAGCCGGACCTGGTTCGCCGAAAACGACGACCTGATCGGCATCGGCGCCGCCGAGCTGAGCCTGGCGTGTGTGGCGCTCTGCGCCGGTGATCGCGCCGATGCCCGGGCTCACCTCGAGGCCGCCGCCTCGGTCTTCGGAGGGATCGAGACGACCCACCAGGAGGGGTGGGCGCTGGCGGTGCTGGCGGCGATCTGCGCGGAGGACGGCGAGGCGGCGACGGGGCGCCGCTGGCTAGACCGGGCGAGCCGGCACTTCGAGCTGCTCGGCGCCGGCGCCGGCATCGCCTACTGCCGGGAACTGGAGGGTAAGACGTTGCAAAGTGGGTGCTAAGAGGCGGCCCGTAGCCTCGCTGTGCGTCGTCGAAACGCGACGTCAAACAACCGAACTGAAAAGGGGGCCGGCATGGCTACGCAAGGAGTGCTTGGAGCGGCAACGCTGAAGGAGTTCGAGGACGGGCTGCGCGGAGAACTGATCCGGCCCGGCGACGGCGCCTACGACGAGGCGCGCTCGATCTGGAACGGCGCCCATGACGCCCGCCCGGCGGTGATCGCCCGCTGCGCCGATTCCTCCGACGTGCGCCACGCAATCGGCTTCGCGCGCAGCGAGGGCCTCGACATCGCCGTGCGCGGTGGCAGTCACAGCATTCCCGGCTTCTCGACCTGCGACGACGGCATCGTCGTCGACCTCTCACCGATGAAGGGCGTCACGGTAGATGTCGGCGCCCGCACCGCCACCGCCGAGGGTGGCGTCACCTGGGGGGAGTTCGACGCGGCGACCCAGGAGCACGGGCTCGCCACCACCGGGGGGCTGATCTCGACTACCGGCGTCGCCGGCTTCACGCTGGGCGGCGGGATCGGCTGGCTGATGCGCAAGTACGGCCTGGCCTGCGACAACCTGCGCTCGGCCGAGGTGGTCACCGCCGACGGGCAGATGCTCACCGCGAGCGCGACGGAGAACCCCGACCTCTTCTGGGGCCTGCGCGGGGGAGGCGGCAACTTCGGCGTCGTCACCTCCTTCGAGTTCGATCTGCACCCGGTCGGCCCGACCGTGGCCGCCGGCCCGATCTTCTATCCGGGCGACCGCGCCGAGGAGATCATGCGCTTCTACCGCGAGTTCACGCGTGAGCTTCCCGACGAGCTGAGCACCCTCGTCAACCTGATCACCGGGCCACCCGCCCCCTTCATCCCCGAGGACTGGCACGGCAAGAAGCTCATCGCCCTGGTCGGCTGCTACTCCGGCGACCCAGACGAGGGGATGAAGGTGATGCAGCCGCTCCGCGACCTGGGCGACCCCGTTGCCGATCTGATCGGCCCGATGCCCTACGTGCAGATGGAGAGCCTGCTCGACGCGCTCTGGCCGAAGGGCACCCAGGCCTACATGAAGGCGGGCTACTTCCGCGAGCTCGACGACCACGCGATCGAGACGATGGCCCGCTTTCATCAGAACGCGACCTCGCCGTCCTCGGAGATCCACATCCAGCACTTCGGCGGCGCGATCGCCCGTGTCGGTGAGGACGAGACCGCCTGCGGGGAACGCCGGGCGCCGTTCGTGCTCAACGCGATCGCCACCACCCACGAGCCGGGCGGGGGTCTGGAGACCCACATGGACTGGGCGCAGCGGTTCTATGCCGAGATCGAGCCGTCGCTGACCGGCGGCGCCTACATCAACTTCCTCTCCTCCGAGGGCGAGGACAGGGTGCAGGCAGCCTACGGTGCCGAGAAGTTCAGCCGCCTGCGCGAGCTCAAGGACCGCTACGACCCGACCAACCTGTTCCACCTGAACCAGAACATCCCGCCGTCGTCTTAGGCACGCCCAGTTCGCTTTTCTGAGCGCCGACCGGCGGCGCACCCATTGCCTCTACGAGGCGCCGTCGCCGACGCGATCTTGGCCGCCGCGCAGAGGGCGAACGTTCCGGCCGATGCGGTCGTCGAGGTAGGCGTGGCGACGCCACAGTTCGCAGGTCGCCCGCGCGACTGGGCCGATGCCGTCCGCTGAGCCGGTGCGCGGCCAGGGTTCGCCTGCAGGCCGGGGCCGGACTTCGAGGTGATGCTCTACTACCTCGCCGGCCCACCGTTGCCCGCCAGTCTGCCGCTGTCTGACGGCAGCCGGGGGGGCGTGCTCACGCGTGGCCGGCGGCTTGCTCGCGGACCACGCTGACCGAATCGCGGTGCTCGTGCCCGCGTGCCGCAACTGAGCGTGCGAGCTCGCTCGGGTCGGTGTGGGGGAGGGTGGTCGACGGGCCGGACTCCATCAGCTGCACGGGCCAGTTTCGACCAGACCGCCACTCCAGGGTTTTCCCTGATGCAAGATACCTAGGCATGTTCGTGGTGCTGCATCCTGAGCGCAAGCGAGCTGTGACGCTTGCCCGATTCTCGTGCTCCTCGGTGACGGCTACCTGCCCGGTCATCAGGTGGACTTGTGCGCCAGGAAAAGGTAGCGGTTGAGACTGAGGAAGTAGTTGGGGCCGAGTTCAGTCAGGTCTTGTGCCCATGCTGTGGCTTCGGCCTCGCTCACGCCGTTGCGATCGGGTACGAACGTGGCGATCAGCTCAAGGATTCCGGCGCTGTAGGTGTTGGGGTCATAGCCGGCGTTGAACAACGGCACGATTTGGCGGTCGGTGACTTCCAGTCCAGCATCACGCAGCAGCCGTGTGAGCGTGCGCGGCAGGTGAGGATCAACGAGGTGCTCCTCCCACGCGGCGAGCACCCGGTCCATGCGCTCGTTGTTGCTCGAAGCCCATACGATCGAGTCCCAGTCGGTATCAAGCACGAGCGCCCGCCCACCCGGGCGCAGCACCCGCCCTAGCTCCACCAGCGCGGCGGGAACATCATCGACGTACTCGTAGACCTGTGTGCAGACCGCGACGTCGAAGCTCGCGTCCGCATAGGGGAGCGTGTGCGCGCCAGCTTCTTGGTACTCGATCGGGCCGCTGCCGGCTGGTGGTCTGCGCGCCTTGGCGAGGGCAAGCATGTTCTCGCTGACGTCCACCCCGCAGACCCGCCCGCCGGTCCCGACAGCAACGGCCATTTCGCACGCGAGTAGACCAGGACCCGAGCCGATGTCGATCGCGCGCTCGCCGGGCTGGAGCGCGAGTGCCCGCAGGATCGTTTGGCGCTGTTCGATGACATCGGGCGTGGTGTAGATCCTCTCTACGCGCCGGGAGGCGTCCTCGTCGAATTGCAGTGTGGCGCTCACAGTTCGCCTTCGGTTGGTGAATGGCTCACTCTTAGGGAACGCCAGGGTACACCTGATGCTCGATACGGTGTCTTGATCGGTCGCTGCTCGACGACGAGATCGTCGAGGTCAAGAAGCGGGATGCCGTGCGCGTTCCACCCGAGTCATGTCGGGAACCGTCCGCGGGAAGGCCGTTCCGATTAGAAAGTGCACGCGGCCGCCCGACCCGCGCACGTCGCGCGCGGCGCGGGGTTCTGCGAACAACTGCGACTCCAGCCGCACCACCTCACCGGTACCGGCGGCGGCTCATGGCCGAAATGAATCCGCTCGGCAGCCCACATCCACGTAAGCCAGCCCCCCAGCCCGGCTGTCTCGGACGGGCGGGATTACGCCGTCTCAGATGAACGGGATTCCTGTCTCACATGGGCGGGACGCCGCACGAGCCAAACCGACCCATGGCAGCGCCGCCGCCATCAAGGTTGCGGGCGGCTGCAAAAATCACGCGTGTGGCCGACGCGCTGCCCGAGCTTCTGATCGCCGACGCAGCCGCCTGGCGGGCGTGGCTGGAGGGCCACGATGCGGACGAGAGCGGCGTTTGGCTCGTGCTCGCCAAGAAGGGCACGCGCGAGCCGACCAGCCTCAGCTACGACGAGGCCCTCGAGGAGGCGTTGTGCCACGGCTGGATCGACGGGCAGGTCGGGCGCCGAGACGAGCGCACCTACCGCCAGCGCTTCACCCCCCGCAGGGCGCGCAGCTCGTGGTCGCAGCGCAACGTCTCGATCGTCGAGCGGCTGCTGGCGCAGGAGCGGATGCGCCCTGCCGGGCTCGCGGCGGTGGCGAGCGCGAAAGCCGACGGTCGCTGGGAGTCCGCGTATGCGGGGCAGAGGAGCATCGAGGTGCCCGCCGACCTCGCCGCCGCGCTCGCTGCCGAGCCCGACGCCAAAGCCACGTTCGAGACACTTACGAGCCAGAACCGCTACGCGATCCTCTACCGCCTCGGAGAGGCCAAGCGGAGCGACACGCGCGCACGGCGCATCGAGCGCTTCGTGGCGATGCTCGCGCGCGGTGAGACGATCCACCCGCAGAAGCGCAGCGCGCTTTGAGCTCGGCCAGCGCGGCCGCACCCTTGAACCGGGTCTGGGTCTAGCTCGGCTGCGGCGAGGCCTAAGTCGCCTGCGGCGCAGGCACCGCGGCGCGAGCGGCGCGAGCGTCCTTGAAGAAGGCTTCGGTGGCGGACACGTCCAGTGGCCGCGCGAGCAGGAAGCCCTGGCCGTTGTCGCAGTCCTCGTCGCGCAGCAGGGAGAGCTCCTGCTGCTCCTCGATGCCCTCGGCGAAGGTCTCGATCGAGAGCGCCTTGCCGAGCTGCACGAGCGTACGGATCAGCGTCTCGCCCTCCTTGTTGTCGCGCAGCCCGGAGATGAACGAGCGGTCGATCTTCAGCGCGTCGACCGGGAACTGCTGGAGATGCGCCAGCGAGGAGTATCCGGTGCCGAAGTCGTCGATCGCGATGCGCACGCCGAGGCGCTTGATCTCGCCGAGGCGGCGAACGGTCTCCTCGACGTTGCGCATCAGCGTCGTCTCGGTGATCTCGATCGTCAGCGCCTGCGCGTCGAAGCCGCTTTCGCGCAGCGCGCTCTCGATGTCGAGCACGAGCTGGTCGTTGTCGAGCTGGCGCCCGGAGACGTTGACCGCCATCGCGATGCGAAAGCCCGCCGCGTGCCACGCGGCACCCTGACGACACGCCTCCTTCAGGACCCACGCACCGACCTGCGCGATCAGGCCGGTCTCCTCGAGCACCGGGATGAACGCGTCCGGCTGGACGATGCCACGCACGGGGTGGCGCCAGCGGATCAGCGCCTCGACGCCGGTCGGCGTCATGTCACTGAGGTCGAGCGTCGGCTGGTAGGCGAGGAAGAACTGTTCGGTCTCGAGGGCCTCGCGCAGGTCCATTTCGAGCTCCATGCGCTCCTGCACCGTGTCCTGCATCTCCGTCTCGAACACCGCGTAGCGATTCTTGCCGTCCCACTTGGCCCGGTACATCGCGATGTCGGCGTCGCGCAGGAGCTCCTCAGCCGAGGCGCGCTGTCCGGCTGCGACCCCGATGCTCGCGGTCACCGTCACGCGGGTCTGCTCGTCCTCACCAAGGCTGAAGGGATGCTTGAGCGCCTCGAGCAGGCGCTCGGCGACCAGCTCGGGGCCCGCTGCCAGCGAGAGCTCCTCGGCG
Source organism: uncultured Solirubrobacteraceae bacterium (assembly GCA_963759265.1). Taxonomy (GTDB): domain Bacteria; phylum Actinomycetota; class Thermoleophilia; order Solirubrobacterales; family Solirubrobacteraceae; genus Palsa-744. Next base: position 676,070 of record CAVWYR010000001.1, on the reverse strand, counting down.
ATCACGACGAACTCGTCTCCGCCGAGGCGCCCGAGCGCGTCGGCATGGCGCACGACGCCCTCGAGCCTTGCTGCGACGGCGCGCAGCAGCTCATCGCCGATGCCGTGCCCGAGCGAGTCGTTGATGCTCTTGAAGTTGTCGATGTCGATGAACAGCGCCGCCACCGGCGTCTGGTTACGAGTCGATCGCGCGAGCATCTGCTGGACGCGGTCGAGGATCAACGTCCGATTCGGCAGTCCTGTGAGGGGATCGTGCGTCGCCAGGAAGGCGAGCTCCTCCTCGCGGCGCTCGAGCTGCTCGTCGGCGTGCCGGCGCTCGGCCTCGAAGCTCTCGCACATACGCAGCAGGCTGAACTCGGTGCTCAGCTGCACCATGTTCAGCGCCTCGTAGAGCGCCTCGGGCGAGACGTTCAGCTCGGCGGCGCTCTCGCGCAGAACATCGGCCATCACGTTGCGCCACCACAGCGAGCGCCTGATGACCTCATTGAGGGAAGCCGCGCGGTGGACGGCGAGGTCGCCGAAGATCTTCGAGGTTTCGCGCGCCGAGTCGTTGGTGACCGAGAGATCCTCGCCCGCGATCCAGCGCGCCACCGCGACCGTCGAGCCCGCGCAGATCCGCTCGAACTTCTCCTGCACCACACGGTCGACGCGTTCGCCAGACTCGATCGTCCGCGCGACGGTCCGGCTGAGCACGTCGTCGGCGCGCAGCCTCAGCGCCTCGCCGAGCGCGTGCAGCCCATCCGCCGGCTGCTCCGCCTGCGAGCTCGGCGGCAATGGCACGTGGATCTTCTGCGATCCCTGCTTGGAGCGCGCGGGCGTCATCTCAACTCTACGCATCGGCTATTGGCGGTCCTTCCTAAAGCACGAGCAGGGGATATCCGCGACTCGTGCTCGTGCGCCAGGTCAGTCGCGCAGGCCGTCCGAGGTGGCGTGCAAGGGCGGGAGCTCGACGTCGAGGAGGCTGTCGATGCCCTCGAGCGGGGTCGGCTTGCCCATGAACAGCCCCTGGGCCATCGTGCAGCCCATTCCCTCGAGCGAGCTCATCTGCTCGAACGTCTCGATCCCCTTTGCGATCACCGTCAGCGAGAGGTCGCGACCGACGATCAGGATCGCCTCGAGCAGCCAGCTGCGGTAGTCCTCGTCCTCGGCCGCCGCGAGCGAGCTGCGGTCGACCTTCAAGAAGTCGAGCGGGAGGCGACGCAGGTCGGAGTGATAGGCATAACCGCTGCCTCCGAAGTCGTCGATCGCGACACGCACGCCCAGGCGCTTGATCTCCCCGAGGCGCGCGACCGCGGCATTGACGTCGCTCATCACCGTCGTCTCAGCGATCTCGAGCGTCAGCAGCGAGGGCTCCAGGCCAGACTGCTGCAACGCGCGGCGCACGTCCGTGGCGAGGCCTTCACGATTCAGCTGACCGGGCGCGACCTGGACCGAGATGCCGACGCGGTGGCCAGCGACGTTCCACGCCGCCGCCCGACTGCACGCCTCCTCGAGCACCCAGCGACCGATCGGCACGATCAAGCCGGTTTCCTCGGCGAGCGGGAGGAAGTCGGCGTGGGACAGGACGCCCTTCTTGGGGTGCACCCACCTGATACGCGCCTCGAGACCCGAGACCTTGCCCGAGCGCAGATCGTAGATCGGCTGGTACAGGAGCGAGAACTGCTGCTCCTGCAGCGCCGTGTTGAGTTCCACCTCGAGCACCCCCCGACCCTCGATCACCGAGCGCATGTTGGCGTTGAACAACGTGTAGCGGTCCTTGCCCGCGGCCTTCGCCGCGTGCAGCGCGAGCTGCGCGTCGTGCAGCAGGTCCTGGGGGGTCGCGTAGCGCCCGAAGGCGAGGCCGATGCTCGCGGTCATGAAGAAGCTCGGGCCGTAGTCCTCGAGCTCGAAAGGCTTGTGCAGGGCCTCGATCACCCGCCGTGCGAGCGCGTCCAGGCGCGCGCCGCGGGCCGCGGACTCGACCAGCACGACGAACTCGTCGTCGCCGAGGCGGCCGACCGTGTCACCGGCGCGCACGACGCCCTCGAGCCGTTCCGCGACGTTCCTCAGGAGCTGGTCGCCGGCGGCCTGCCCGAGCTTGTCGTTGACGTCCTTGAACCAATCGATGTCGATGAACAGCGCGCCGACGAGCAACCCCGACTGGCGTCCGGCTCGCGCGAGCATGCAGTCCGCGCGGTCGAGCATGAGCGCGCGGTTGGGGAGCCCCGTCAGGCCGTCGTAAAGGTCTTCGTTGGCGAGCACACGCGTCTGCTTGCGCGGCGCCCGAGCGGGGCCGCGACCGCGACCGAGCGCGAACACCAGCAGACCGACGAGCACGCTCAGCAGCGTGCCGCCGATGAGCACCGCGAGCGCCGCTTCATCGCTGAGCACGTTCGCGCGGGCCGGCGCCGCGAAGCTCGTGAGCGTCCACCCGCCCTGGAGCTTGGTCGAGGCACTCTGACCGCCGGGCTGCGGGCTGGCGCCGGCGAAGCTGAGGTCCGCGCTGCCGCGCTGCAGGCGCAGGCTGGCCGCAATGCCGGGATGACCCTTCAGCGCCTGGTCGAGCACGACGCCGGGGACGAGCACCTCTCGCAGCCAGCCGACAAACGCCGCCGTCCGCCCAAGCGTGCTGCGAGGCGTCGCATTTCCCCGGTAGACGGGCGTCGTGATCACGAGCGCCTGGCTTTGGCCGAGCAGCGAAGGCGCGACTTCGCTGCGCCCTTCATCTCTAGCCACGAGCAGCGCCGGCGAGAGCGCGCAGTAGTCAAGGCCCGCGGGTGCCGATGCGACCGCGGCGCGAGCGAGATCGGCGCTGGCGAGACAGTAGTAGTGATGGTCGCTCACCGGGACGATCCGCAGCTGCGTGCGTGCGGGCGCCGTGGCGCTCGCCGGCGCGAGGGTGGTGCGGCTGCGCTGCGCTTCGAATGCGGGGAGCTGCCCGTGGCGCACGAGCGCGACGAGGCCAAGGTTCTCCAGCTCGGGGAAACGACGGAGGGTGCGTGCCCACTTCACCCAGCGGGCGAACTCGGCGGGTGTCGCCCGCGGATCGCCGGCGAAGAACGTGCTCGCGCCGACGGCCAGCTCTTCCTCGCGCTGGATCGCCAGCCTGAGGGTCGAAGCGAGCGCGACCGACCCCTGGTGAAACCTCGCACGTGCTTTGCCGGCGTCGCTGCGCGCGACCGCGTGCGCTCCCAGCAGCGAGGCGACCGTCCCCGCGGCGACGCACACGACGGCGAGCACAGCAGACACAACCCGCCGGTGCCCACGCTTCGGGCGTGCGGGCGGCGAAGACGCCGCGAGCGCCGGCGCGGGGCCGGTCGGCTCGTGGTTGTCTCGGGAGGTCTCGCTGTCTGACATGTGATCTCGTCTTGCACCCAGCGTGCGCGCATGCGCCCGTAGCCTGATCGAGCCAAACGCCGGCGTCCGTCTGGATACTCCATCCATCTCGACAAATAGCCGAGGAAGCTTTACCGGCGTGGCCCCGCTTGCCCGCCCGCCGCCGGGATCTGGGAATATGCGCCGCAAGCGTGGCAGGAAGGCCCGCCTGTGTGGGCCTCGCCCGGGACAACGACAGGAGGTCGCATAAGACGCCGATCGCTTACGGCAACGGTGCTGACCCTCGGACTGGGCGCGGCCGCAGGCGCCCTTGCCACCCCGATCGCGGGCGCGAGCACGACGCAGGCCAGTCAGGTCGTCGTGCAGGCCGCCTCGCCGCTCGCCGCGGCGGGCACCCAGCTCGGCGCGACGCCCGCCGCGACCACGATCGAATTCTCCGTGAGCCTGCAGCTGCGCAATCCCGCGGGCGCGGCGTCGTTCGCCCAGGCCGTCAGCGAACCGGCGAGCCCCAGCTACGGGCAGTACCTGACCCCGGCCGGATGGGAGGCGCGTTTCTCGCCCAGCGAAGGCACGGTCGCGTTGGTGAGCGCGTGGCTGCGCTCACGCGCCATCACCGTCACGTCGGTCACCCCCGACCGCATGACGATCCACGCGAGCGCTTCCGCGGCCACGATCGAGCAGGCGTGCGCGACGAGCCTCGGCGAGTTCAGCGAGCAGGGGCACGTGCTGCGACTCGCCAGCGGGGCGCTGAAGGTGCCGAACACGCTGGCGGCGCTGATCGCCGGTGTCAGCGGCGTGAACGAGAGCCTCGCGCGGCCGACCGGCCTGGCCGGCGCCGATGTGCCGAGCAAAGCCGCGAAGCCGGCCAAAGGCGCGCCGATCGGCCCTCCCGCCGGCTTTCGTAGCGCGCCGCCCTGCTCGACCTACTACGGCCAGAAGCCCGACAAGACCGACCCCGCCTATGGCGATGGTTTCCCCAATCCCTTGCCCTACGCCGTGTGTGGCTACAAGCCCGCGCAGCTGCAGGGCGCGTACGGGCTGAGCTCGACTCGCTGCCCCCCACCGCGAGCCGGGCCTTCTACGACGTCGTTCCCGCCGGCAAGCAGGCGATGGCCAGGGTTGACTACCTCGACGGGACCAACGCGAAAGAAGGGCTGCTGACCTCGGTGCGGGTGATCGAATACGAGGGCGTGCAGGAATTCTGCGACGGGGCCGAAAGCTGCAAGCAGCAGAACAACACCCTCAGCACAGCACCTGGATACGACTCGATGACCGGGATCGGGACCCCGGGGAGCGAACTCCTGCAGACGCTCGCGAGTCCGTAGGGCAGTAGGGCAAGCTCGGCCGTCTTCCGCGTCGCTGGCTACGACGTCGGCCGCATCGCGCGAGATGTGTGAGATGTCGCGGCGCCGTGTTAATACCGCATATCAGGACAAGTCTGGCCAGTGGGCGATCCAGGACTCGAACCTGGGACCTCTTCCTTATCAGGCCGTGTGCCGTTGCCACCAAATGTGGCCCGTTTGCACGCAGTTGGCGCCTTGTTGGCGCGCCGCGGGCGTCACGAAATGAGGCAGGATTCGGAGGGATTCTGCGCGATTTGGGCAGCAGGCAGCGCTCCGCTGCCCAATCGGAAGGTGGACGAGACGTGCGCTCGCCGACCAGCTAGCGCCTTCGAGCCCGCGCCGATATCCGAGGAGGATGATCGCCTCCCCCCGACGGGTTATCTCGACCGCTGGGTTGCGGCGTGAATGCGTCCGGCGAGAGGCGTCTGACTACCATGGCCGGCCGACGCGAAGAAGCTGTGGGCGTCCACCGAGCCAAGGCTTTGAACGTCCTGTATTCTGCGCGAGGGATCGTGGCCTTGGAGGACTAGAGTGCGCGGCTTCCGGGGTCCTTGCTTTGGCGCGGGGTGTGATGATGGACGTGGGGGGGGTCTGGGATGACCGGGGGGCAGACAGGTCGAGCTGGGGGCCGAAGGCGCATTGCGGTCACATGTACTCTGGCGTTGGTCGCGTTGACCGCGTCGGGAGCCGCAAGTGCGCCGGCTTGGGGTTCCTCGCTGGTCCCCGCGAATGAAGCTGTCCTTGCGTCTGGTGATCTCGCCGGCGGAGCCGCCCAGTCGGTTCCGCCAGCGCCGTGGCTCGCGGCGATGCCCAAGACGCTCCAGGCAGCGATCGATGGGCGGGCAGCTCAGAGTCGCCTCACGTCGGCAGGCATGACCGGCTTCGTGGTGGCGAGCAGAGCGGCCGTCTTCGCGAGCAGACGCGCTGCTACGCGATGGGCAAAGGCGCTAGAGCGCTCCCGGACGACCGAAGTAGACGCACTCGCGTTGGGCGTGCCTGAAGACGAGGCGGAAACCGCCGTGAGTGTCGACTGGCACGAAGGCACAGTCGTCGGGCAGCTCGTCTACCTTGATCCAACCGGGGAATGGGGTTCGTCTGTTCCAGCACAGCTCGTGCAAGTGCTTCGCTCCCGCGTGCATGACTTCGCGCCCCCAACGGTATGGAACGAACTGGTCACCCGCGTCGCCGCTGAGGAAAGGCAACCGGAAGTAACGACCGCGCTACAGGCGTTCTCCCTCGCGGTCCACCACCTTCCCGGAGTCACGCTTCCGTCTGGACCAACTGGCACCCCGGACGCAACCACTGCGCTCGAATGGATAAGAGAGGATCACGACCAATTCACCGAAGCGCAGCGCGCCGAAGTGGAACAGGGGTTGCAGCGCTTTGCCCAACAGCTCATTGCGTCAAGCAGCTCGTTGGAGCTTGGGGCGAAGCTGGCGGCCCGCAACCCCGCCGAGGGGCACGCTAATTCTGCTCGATCCAGCCCATCGACATGCACTCCCGGCGTCACGTTCTGCGTGATCTGTTTTTCCCTGAAGCTTTTTGCCGCCTGCAAGCAATCGGATGTAGACACGCTCAAGGAAGCACAGAAATACTACTTCGAAAAGCTCGGCCTAACGGGTCCTCCGCTGCCGATCATCTATTTCGAAAACTTTCCATCCGACGCAGCGCAAGCAGCCACGATACCCCTCTCCAGCGAACTCGTCACCAATCTGCTGAACGCGCTCGGAAGCTGCGAGCGTTGCAAGACGCTCGCTCTGCAGGAGGCTGCCGTCGCACTGGGGAAGGCCATAGGCGCTGGGCTCTCCGGGCCGATCGCTCATCCGGCTGGCTGCGCTATCGGGCTCTTCAACCCCGGCCGAAACACTGCCCCGCAAGACCGCAAGTACATTCTCGCGCATGAGGTTTTCCACTGCGTCACCTACCAATTGCTAGCCGGCGCTCCGGCGACGCTACCGGGCTGGCTTAGCGAGGGAACACCAACTTGGGCTGGATGTCAGTTTGCACCCGGCGCCGAAACGCCAACGGGATGGTCTAACCAGTACATCACGACGCCGGAGCAGCCGCTGTTCACGCGTACCTATGACGCGATCGGGTTCTTTAGCCTGCTCGAAGACCTTGGCCTCGAACCATGGTCGCTAATGTCATCGATCCTGACCGGCGGCCAGCTCAGCACCGGGGGCAACTCGCAGCTCGCTTACGAATCCGCCGTCGCCGGACACGAAGAGGCGGTCCTCGATGGCTGGTCATCACAATACTTCCGCGAACCCGAAGAACGCGGGCCAGAATGGGAAGCACAGTCCCCCTGTGGGCCCAGCGGCGTGGCCGCGGTCGGACCCAACGTGAAGGTCACCCCGAAACCGCTACCGGTAGCCAACGGCAGCAGCACGACGATCACCGCGGAACCCTTCGCGACCGGGCAGTACCGGCTTGACTCGAAGGCCGACATCGTCCACATCAGCGACGAAACGGGGAGCCTTCGGGTCAACGGCGGACACATCGACGAAACACACGTACACGACGCGTACTACTGCACGGAAGCGAACGAATGCGAATGCCCGCCCGAAGAACACTCCGAACACGAACCACGAGTGCTGCCGCCCGACCCACCCACCGACATAGCCGCCACGGGCGCCCCGACCGGGCTAGAAGCCACCATCGAAGGCGAAAAGAACAACTGTGTTCCCGGCCCGAAGAAAGAAGAAAAAGAAGAGGAAGCCGGCGCTGGGTTCCATCTTTTGTACTCGGGCTCCGTGAGGGGCTCGGGACCTATACCCCTGAATGACTCGCAGAACACCGAATTTTCCTATTCGCTCAGTTGGAGCGCGGAAGCAAACTATGAATACGGCCAGCCGCGTCCTCATTGGCACTTTACGAGCCTTTCTGGCACGCAACACGAGAAGCAGGTGCCTGGAGACGTGCCTGAAAACTGCACCACCACGATATCCGAGAAGGCCGGCGCCGAGCAGTCCGAACAGGATACCGTGGAGATTTCTGAAGTCAGCGGAACGAACAATTTTGCTTTGTTTGCTGGATTTGAACTGGTGCCAGTTGTTGAGGCATCGAGCAATTCCGAATGCGGTATCGTCGGGGGGCTTCAGATCTACACCATCTTCTTCGGGGCGCCGATTGCCGTACAAGAAGAAGCTCGTAACTTTGAACGGCTCTCGCTCGAATTTCCGGAAGCGCTGGGGAGGTCAATATCGTCTCCGCTCCACGTGAACGCCGAATGGACGGACACCGACAACGGAATAGGGCCGGACCGGCTCGATTATTCCTCCAACGTCGTTGTTACGCCGGTCGGTCCACCGCGTTTCTGACCGCCTTCGAAGTCGACGTGTGCCGCCCTGGGAGGGCTGCCCCGGCGCTTCGCCTCCCGCTGGAGCGCCGTGACGAACCGCCTCTGCAAAGCTGTCTCAAATGCGAAGAGGCGTGCTTCAAGGTTGGCATTGCGGAGCCAAATCCTGCCAGTGGGCGATCCAGGACTCGAACCTGGGACCTCTTCCTTATCAGGCCATGTGCCGGCGTCGTCGGATAGTGTAACCGTTCAGTTGGTAGGGGGACATAACTCTGCTTCGTCGAATCCCGAGGTGTGGAGCGCGCGGAGGCGGAGGCGGTCTATGACGCGGGGCGCGAGGCTGTAGTCGAGGTGCTGCTGGCGATGGACCGCCGCATTCAGCAGCTCGAAGCGCGGGTGGAGAAGCTGGAGCGAGAACTCGCGAAGAACTCCCGTAACTCTTCGCGGCCCCCGAGCTCGGATCCGCCGAGCGCGTCACAGCCACAACGAGGAAAGGATCGCTCGGGGCGTTCGCGGGGTGCCCAGCCGGGGCACGATGGCCGTGGCCGCGAGTTGCTGCCTCTGTGCGCAGTGGACGAGGTCATCGAGCATTGGCCTGAGCGCTGCGAGTGCGGCCACGTCTTCGCTGCCCCGGAGATGCTCGGCATCGGTGAGCCGGTGCGCCATCAGATCGAAGAGCTGCCGGTCATCGCTGCGCGGGTGATCGAGCATCGCTGTCCGCGGGTGCGCTGCCCCGGCTGCGGCGAGCGGACACGGGCACTGCTGCCCGCCGATGTCGCAAACAGCGCGTTCGGCCCGCGTTTTGAAGCGGCCGTGGCGGTGCTCTCGGTGCGCAACCGCGTCAGCCGCCGTGATGTCGTGGAGCTCGGCGAAGAGCTGTTCGGTGTGCGCCTATGCGCCGGCACCGTCGAGGCGATCTTGCAGCGCGCCGGCCAGGCGCTGGCGGACCCCTACCAGCAGCTCAGAGAGCGCGTGCGCGCCAGCGAGAGCCTCAACATGGACGAGACGGGCTGGCGCACCGCCGGCGAGCGCCGCGCGCTGTGGGGCATGTTCACCAGCCACCACGCCTTCTTTCACCTCGCCCCAGACCGGCACGAGCAACACGCCAAACGGCTGCTCGCGGGGCACACGGGCATCGTGACGTCCGACCGCTGGTGGGCCTACGCACATCTACCGCTCGCACGCCGACAGCTCTGCTGGTCACACCTGCGGCGTGACTTCACCGCGCACGCCGAAGGCTTGGCGGCCGAGAAGGAGTTCGGCGAGCACGGCCTACAGCTATGCGAGCGGGTGTTCTGGGCGTGGGAGGTCTACCAACACACCCACGACCGGCCCGAACTGAAGCGCACGATCCGCCAGCTGCAACACACCTACAAGCCGATCATCCGCGGCTACGCCTCCAAGAGAGCACGCAACAGGCACTGTCGCGGCATCGCACGCAACCTCCTGAAGGCCTGGCCCGCGCTATGGACCTTCGCCCGACGGAACTCGTGCAGGAATGGTCGGATGACTCCGCGATCACTCCGGGTCGTGGTGAGTACGGTTTCGAGCTACTCAACAACGAAGCCGCGCCACAAAAGGAAAACGTCCTCAGCCTCGGGGCCGGCTATCTTGAATATGAATACGAAGTGTATGAACAACTCCCTACGACACCGACCAACCTGAACGCGACCTACGAAGAAAGCTCTAGCGATGCGATCGTCAGTTGGGGCGCGTCAACGACCCCGCCTTACCCAGGCGGATATGCTGGGCCCGGCATAAGCTATTACGAATATCGATACGCACTGAACGGCGGCGAATGGAGCAAGACCTACCAAACAGAAGTGACGGAATTTAGTGTTGAAGGAGCGTCTAACGGCGAGAAGATGGAAGTAGAAGTCAGACCTGTGACCTACCGCGATCTTTCGGGTCACGCCGCCACCGCCAGTCTCACTGCCGAAGCGTCGAAGCTAAATGCAGAAAACATCGGCGAAAGCGCTCCGGGCGAGAAAGGCGAAGCACCGCTCTATCCAGAACCGGAAGAAGCCGGAGGCGCCGCGATCCGCGCAAAAACCGAACCAAGCGCGGCAGGAGCGGTGCCGACGAGTGATAGCGAAACGTACACCGAAAGTCTGTGCGGCGCCGGACGGCCGAGCCCGTGTGGCAGCTACAATGGCGGAGATGCATCCGCCTATGCTCAGCGCTGGCTGCTGGCCAACCAGGACGTTGAAGAGTCGGAAGAACATCATAACCATACGTATCCGTACTACGGGGGCAACGGGGGGGACTGCACGAACTTTGTCAGCCAAGCGCTCAAGGCGGGCGGCATGGACTACATGCGGGCTCATGGCGACAACAATCCCAACGCGTTTGAAACCCCCACGCCCTACCCCGAAGAAACGTTCTTCAAAGGCGAAGGCTCTTGGTGGGAGTACTATGAACGCACCTACACTACGGTGTACACTCCTACTGAGTCGTTCGTGAGGGCGCACGTGCTGTACGAACATCTACTTGATACCGGTCTCGGCCGTAACCTGATAGGTCATGAAAAGGTCAAGCCCGGAGACATCGTCTTCTTTGACCTGGAAAAATACTCGATGGCGCCGGAAGACATCGACCATGCGGCGCTAATAACGCGGTTGACTGGCACGGAGACCGTGGTCGCCCAGCACTCCCCCAACTTTGAACACAGCCTGGCCTATGTGATCAATCAGGAGAACAGTAAACCAGGAAAGAACATCAACACGAACTGGCATTACGTGATCGTCGAACCGACCGGCACGGCGGCCGACATCTTCGGCTGAGCCGTCGGGGCAGGTTGAGCGATCCGGTGCGGGAAGAAGAGATACTAAGAGCGAGTGTACGCGCGCTCATTTGGCTTGCGTTTGCGCTCGCTGTGTTGGGTGTTGTGTGCGCCGCAGCAGTTCATAATGGCTGCTTCCATCCACCTCCGCCTGTAACTAGACCGGAGCCAGGCACGGCCCGGGGGCGATACTGCTCGATTGTCGTCCCGTCGCATCCATGGTTTTCATTGACGCTGGGGCCTGCAGTGGTCATCTTTCTGATATGGCTCGCGGCGCGGCGACGAGCAAGCGTGATAGCCCTCGGATCGCTCGTGCTGTTCTTGCTGCTCGTAGCAAACGCGATACTCGCGAATGCGCTGACCTACTCCTTGACGGTATAAGAGTCGAAGACGGGCTGAACCGAGCCGCGAGCGCCTCGAACCAACGAGAGTGCTGCGGAGAGTGCTCCAAGACCGCCTCGGCGCCGCTTTGGCGGGGCCAGCGAGTAAAACCCGCTTTCTTCCGAGCGGGCCTGATCCCGCTCCACCGGCTCGCCAAGGAAGACGACGACGCGGTCAAGCGCCTGCGAGAGCTACTCGAGGACGCCAAGCAGGCCGACGTCAAGGCGTGGGCCAAGTACAGCATCGACGAATTCGTCGCGACCATCGCGGCCTTGACGTCGTTCGCCACTCCGTCCGGCGCGTACCACCACGCACGTCCGCATCGCCGCCGCATGCGCCGGTTCGACTCCGATCTCATCACTCGATACCTCGAAGCATTCCGGGCTCAAGACGACCCCACCGACGGCAGGGTCCGGGTTCACGTCGACAACAACATCGTGCGCGAGGTCGGGACCCTGAAGATGCTGGTGCGGGTGTACGTCATCAGGCGGCCAGGCCTCGCCGTCGTCCAGCACGGACAACAGCGCATCATCAGGGATCTATTCGAGGCCTATTACGACGCGAGCGAGGAGGGCAAAGACGGCGATCGGCGCGAGCTAGTGATCTGAGTCGTTGATTCGTTGGCAGTAGTTTGCGAGGCTGTCGAGGATCTCATCGGCGGTCTTGTGCCAGACGTAGGGTTTGGGATCTTCGTTCCAGTTTGTGATCCAGGTGCGGATTGAGGCTGTGAGGTCGCGGACCGAGTGGTGTGTGCCGCGCTTGATCCATTTGGTGGTCAGCTCGGCGAACCAGCGCTCGACGAGGTTCAGCCACGAGCTGTAGGTCGGCGTGAAATGCACGTGAAAGCGCGGATGGCGCACGAGCCAGCGCCGGATCGACGGGGTCTTGTGGGTGGAGGAGTTATCGAGCACGACATGAATCTCCAGGTGCTCGGGCAAGGCGGTACTGATCGTGTTCAGAAACCGGCGGAACTCCTCGGCGCGATGGCGCGGGGTCATCTCCGCGATGACCTACCCGGAGGCGACATCGAGGGCCGCGTAGAGGTTCGTGGTGCCGTTGCGCACATAGTCATGAGTCGCTCGTTCGGGCACGCCGGGCATCAGCGGCAGTACCGGGGCTGAGCGGTCCAGCGCCTGGATCTGGGACTTCTCATCGACGCACAGCACGACCGCAGCGTCCGGCGGGTTCAGATAGAGCCCCACGATGTCGCGGACCTTCTCGATGAAAAGGGGGTCCGGGGAGAGCTTGAAGCTCTCGCTCTGATGAGGCTTCAGGCCAAAGGCCCGCCAGATGCGGCTGACCGCCGTCTGGCTCATCCCGGTCGCGTGGGCCATCGAGCGTGTCGACCAGTGCGTCGCGTCTCTTGGGTGCTCCTCGAGCGTCTTGACGATCACCCGCTCGACATCCTCGTCGTTGATCGAACGGGGTTTGCCCGGACGTGGCTCATCGTGCAGTCCGTCCAGACCTCGCCGCGCGAAGCGTCCCCGCCACTTACCGACCGTCGATTTAGTGCAGCCCAGGGCGAGCGCGATGTCCGTGCTCGGTCGCCCCTCGGCCGCGGCCAGCACGATCCGGCAACGCAACGCGAGCGCCTGCGAGCTCTTCGGACGCCGCGCCCATCGCTCGAGCACCTCGCGCTCCTCGCCACTAAGAAGGATCTCCACACGCTGAGCCATCGCCGCCTCCAATCGTCGTGGTTAACGACGAAGTTCGCGGTAACCCACCCCGCACCTGCGGACTAACGACTCAGGTCACCAGATGAAGGCACGAACGATCCGGCCTACCGCGCTCGCGCCATGATCAACCTTGTCGCTGGCCTTACGGAGAGCACGGCGCTCGAACTGCACCGCCATCTCTTCGGCGAGGGACCGCGGGTGGCGCTCGACACCACGGCGCACATGGTTTAGGCACCCTGCAGGAGGTTCGGGTCCCGGCGGCGTAGGGGCCCCCGGCAGACTCTGGCTTGGGCAGCACTGGGCAGCAGCGTGGCGGGTGCGGGGCTGGCGCACCGCCAGGGCATCGCCCTCACCCCATCGCGACTCCCCGTGTCTCGGGGTCTTTCGAGAGTGGGCGATCCAGGACTCGAACCTGGGACCTCTTCCTTATCAGAGAAGCGCTCTAACCAACTGAGCTAATCGCCCGCTACGTCGCGATTCTAGCTCTACGCGAGCGCACGGGGGCGGATGCGACGCGCGAGCTCGATCGCCTCCTCTGCCGTCGCGAACGACAGCTGGGCGCTGTAGCGGCCGTCGCGTGTCGGGCGGACCTGAACGTCGGCTCCAAGCGCCCCGGCGAGCGCCTCGGCGATGTCGATCGCGGCCTGCTCCTGGTCGGGGTGCAACCGCGCCTCGTTGCTCGTACGAGCCCTCGACGCGCGCCCGACGTCGGCATTGCTCTCTCTTGCACGCTCCTCCGTTACCCGCACCGACCACCCCTGCTCCGCGGCTGCGTGTGCGAGCGTGCGGCGAGCGCCGTGGTCTTCGGCGAGCAGCAACGCGCGCCCGTGACCCTCGCTGAGCGCGCCCTGCTGCAGCAGCTCGAGTACCTCATCCGGCAGGTCGAGCAGTCGCACGAGGTTGCTGACGGCTACGCGGCTGCGCCCGACGCGGCGCCCGACGTCCTCGCGCGTCAGCCCGAGCTCCTCGACGAGCGCCGCGCACGCGCGGGCCTCGTCGACCGGGTTGAGATCCTCGCGCGCCATGTTCTCGATGAGCGCCACTTCGAGCGCCTGCGCGTCCTCGCGCTCGCGCACGATCGCGGGGATGTTGGCGAGCCCGGCGATGCCCGCCGCTCGCCAGCGTCGCTCGCCGGCGACAAGCTCGTAGGTGCCACCGGGCCGCGGGCGCACGAGCACCGGCTGCAGAACGCCGCGCTCTCCCAGCGAACCCGCGAGGGACTCGAGCGAGTCTTGGTCAAAGCGCCGTCGCGGCTGTCTCGGGTTGGGGGAGATCAGCTCGATCGGCAGCTCGCGCAGCTCCTCCGCGCTGGCTTTTGCGGCCTCCGTCGAGACCGACAGGATCGCGCTCAGGCCTCGCCCCATCCCGGGCTTCGGCTTAGCCACGCGCCGCCACCTCCTTGGCCAGCTCGAAGTAGGCCTCGGCGCCGGCGCTGTGGGGATCGTGGTGGGTCACCGGCAGACCATAGCTCGGAGCCTCGCCGACGCGTACGTTGCGCGGTATCACCGTGTCGAACACTAGGTCCGGGAAGTGCGCGCGCACTTCGCGCTCGACGTCCTGCCCCAGCCGCGTGCGGCTGTCGTGCATCGTCAGGAGCATGCCGGCGACGGTCAGGCGCGGGTTCAGCTCGCGCTGTACGAGCGCGAGCGTCTCGAGCAGCCCGGCGAGTCCCTCCAGCGCGAAGTACTCGGTCTGCACAGGCACGATCACACGGTCGGCCGCGACCAACGCGGCGACCGTCAGCGGGCCGAGCGACGGCGGGCAGTCCAGGAGGATGTACGCGAAGGCGTCCTTGACCGGGGCCAGGCATTCGCGCAGCCGCTGCTCGTAGCCGTCCAGGCGCGGAAGCTCGATGTTCGCTCCGGCGAGATGCGGCCCGGCCGGCAGCGCCGTCAGGCCCGGCACGGGCGAATCGGTGAGCGCCTCGCGAGCGCTCGCCTCGCCCGTCAGCACCTCGTAGAGGCCCGGCGTCTGGGCGCGGGGAATGCCCAGGCCCACCGACGCGTTCGCCTGTGGATCGACATCCACGAGCAGCGTCGCATAGCCCGCCTCGGCGATGCAGGCCGCGACGTTGACCGCCGTCGTCGTCTTGCCCACGCCGCCCTTCTGGTTTGCGATCGCATAAATGGTGCCCATCGCGCGCACGCTAGCGTCGATCGCGCTTGCATGGCTGGCGATCCCCGGCAAAGTGCGCGCGAAACGGGCCGGGCGATGGTGGTGGTCAGGTCCCGAGCGGGCGCTTACGCGCCATCCCTGCCCTCCTTGGAAACCCGGGCGGTGTGTCCTTTTGCTTCACAAACACGTGCAGGTGATGGTCCCTTGCGCCCGCGAACGGGACGACCCGGAGCACCTCCACGCGCCGCAGCCCCAGCGACGCCGCCGCGCGCTCAGCTGCCTCCTCCTCGCCCACCAGCCGCTTGCCGCGCCAGTCGACGAGCGTTCCGCCCCTGCGCAGCAACGGCGCCGCGTACTCGAGCACCACCGGCTGGGCCGCGAGCGCACGCGCAAGCACGAGATCGTTGCTCGAGAGACCCTCGTTCCAGTCCTCCGCCCGGGTCCAGACCGGGCTCGCGTTCTCCACGTGCGCGGCGGCACAGACCCTCGCCAGGAACTCGCTGCTGCGCCGCTGGCTCTCGATCAGGCTCACGTGCGCGTGCGGCAGCGCCACCGCGAGCGGCAAGCCGGGGAAGCCGGCTCCGCTACCGAGGTCGGCGATGTTCCTTGCGTCGCGGACCGCGGCGAGCTCCAATGCCGCCAGCGAATCGGCGAGATGCACATCCGCGGCGAGCTGGGGGTCGTGAACCGTCGTCGGGGCATGCTCGTCGCTGGCGAGGGCCTCGAGCACCGCCGCGAGCTGGCTCTGCTGCGCGGGATCCAGGCCGTGATGCGCCAGCTTGGCTGCCGCAGCGAAAACGGGGCTATCGCCGCTCATAGCCACGAAAGAAGTCCGCATACTTCAGGCGCATCTCCCGTATGCGCTCGAGCACGTGGTCGTCGATCCCGTCCGTGAGCACCGACTCCACCACGGGCAGCACATCCTCCGCGAGTGCCGCGCCTCGGGCCATCCACTGGTAGTAGTGGCGACCCCCGTGGCTGTACGGGCCGTATAGGCGGGCGCGGGGAAAGCGGTCCTGCAGCCAGAGAAACAAGGACTCGTGGCGCACATGCATGCGCAGCGTGATCTGCGGCTTCTTTCCGTCCCCGCCGAAGTGACCCTCGCCAATCAGGACGCCGGCGACGAGGCCCCGCTCGACGTCGCTCAACGCGGGTTGCTGTTCACCGGCCATCACGCAAAGTGTTTCACCGTCAAGAAAAACGTGAAACGCTCGACGCGTTCGTCAGTCCGCGAGCGGCGTGATCACGAGATACCGCTCGGGCTCGTTGCCCTCGCTGTGGGTCTCCACGCCGTCGCGCTCGCGCAGGTACTCGTGGACGATGCGACGCTCGAACGGCGGCAGCGGATCCAGCTCGACCGGCTTCCCCGAGCTCAACGCCTGATCGGCCGCCTGATCGGCGTCGGCGCGCAGTGCCTCAGCGCGGCGCTCGCGATAGCCGTTCGCGTCGATCACGACCCTAACCGTCGAGGGACCCTCCGGGAACACGATCCGCTGGGCCAGGTGCTGTACCGCGTCGATCGTCTGCCCGTGGCGGCCTATGAAGAGGCCGATCTCCTCCCCCTCCAGGCGGCCCATGAGCACGCCTTCGCGCTCCTCGACCTCGATTTCAGCGTCGAGACCCAGCCCATCTACGACCTCCTCGAGCAGCTCCTCCAACGCCTCGTGCGGCTCGAGCTCCTCGACCTGCTCGCCGCCAACCGCTCCCTCGTCGTGGTCGCTCATCGCCTTCTCCCCGAACGCTTCTTCTTCTTACGTGGAGGCTGTGGCGGCGGAGCGCCAGAGGGCGCCGCTTTCGCCGCTTTTGCGACCTCGGCGCCCGCGACGCCCGCTGCCGCGGGCGCAGCTGCGCCGGCAAACGCCTCGCGCAGGGGGCGTTTTGGCTTGCCGTTCGTCGACCCCGCCGCAGAATCCACCTTCTGCGCTGGGGGTGGTAGACGGCGGCGGATCACGTATTGCTGGCCGATCGTCCACATGTTGGTGGTTATCCAGTACACCAGCAGTCCGGCCGGGTAGCGGAACAGGATCACCACGAAGATCAGCGGAAGCAACAGCATCATCCGCCTCTGCGTCGGATCGGCGGTCGCCGTCGCGATCAGGGTCGAGCCGACCTGCGAGCCAACGTAGAGCAGGATCAAAACCACCAAGACGACACCGGTCGCCTTGCTGGTGATATCGGGGATGAACAGAAACTTCGCGGAGTGCGGGGCGACCGTGTTGCAGGTCGTGTTTTCGATGAATTTCGAGGGCAGCTTCGCGACCGTTTCGATATGGACCGCGGATTTGTACGTGGTCGCGAGTTTCGGATGGGCGTTGTAGTAGCTGACGAGCTGTGGGCCGCAGATGTGCTTCTTGAGGTCCGTGCGCAGCATGTAGAAGAGCGAGATGAACACCGGCAGCTGCAGCAGCAGCGGCAGGCAGGATGCCAATGGGTTGATTCCTCTCTCCTGATAGAATTTCATCATCTCCTGCTGCTGGCGCTGCTTGTCCTCCTTGTACTTCTCTTTGATCGCGCTCAGCTCGGGGGCAAGCCGCTGCATCTCCTGCATCGACTTCAGCTGCTTGTAGGTCAGCGGCACGAGGACCGCGCGAACGAGCACGGTCAGGCCGACGATCGCGAGGCCCCAGCTCCCGCCCACGATGTGGGCGTGGATAAAGACCATGATCGTTTCAAACAGGCTGATCAGGGGCGAGAACGCCTGCTGGATCACGTTGGCGAGGATTGGCATGCGCTAGAGAGTCTCGGCGGTCGTGGTAATGGGCTGATCGGGGAGGCCTGCTGCGCTGCGACCGGCCGGAGCTGTGGGCCGCGTGCCCAGCGCCTGCTCAGCCGTCATGATCGGAGCCCCCATCAGCTCCGATCCTGAACACTCGCTGAGCCTCCACCGGATCGTATCCGCCGAGACTCCACGGGTTGCATCTCAGCAGACGCCACCCTGCGAGCACCAGGCCTCTAAGTATGCCGTACTCCCTGATCGCCCCCACGGCATAGTGCGAGCAGGTTGGCTCGTACTTGCAGCGCCTCGGGATTGCTGGAGAGATCACGCGCTGATAGACGACGATCGGCGCCACAGCCACCGCGCGCAGGACGCGCGCCACCGGGCGAGACGAGGACTGCGGCGCAGGCGGCGAAGCGGACGCGCTCACGGGCGCGCACCGTCCGTCGCGCTCGCGCCCCCCACCCTCAGCTCCGCCTTCGCGATCAATTCCGAAAGCGCTGCATCCACCCCGGCGAGACCCTCCCGCTCGGCGAGCTCGCCAGCCGCGGGACGGGCCACCACGACCATGTCGTGGCCGCCCTTCAGCTCTCCCTCGGTGTGCGCGAACGACTCGCGCAGGAGCCGCTTGACCTTGTTGCGCAAGACCGCTCCGCCGACCTTACGCGACACCGACAGGCCCAGCCGCGGGCGCTCGGCGGATGCGTTCGGAAATGTGTAGAGCACCAGATGGCGGTTGGCGATCGAGCGCCCCTGGCGATAGACGCGCTCGAACTCTGCGCTGCGCGACAGGCGCCCGCGCCCCGACGAGCGCGGCTTCATCGCGTGTCGGTTCGCGTCGCGATCCGTGCCACCCGGACCCTCAGGCGGAGAGGCGCTTGCGTCCCTTGCCACGACGGCGCTTCAGCGTGAGCCGTCCGGCACGCGAGGCCATGCGGGCACGAAACCCGTGGGCCCGGGCACGCTTGCGCTTCTTTGGCTGGTAGGTGCGCTTCATGGCGGCCTTGCAGTATAGGACCGCGGCGCGAAGCCGTGGCCGCTCGAGGCGTAGGGTCTCTCCGGTAGCTCCACGGCTAGGAGCCGCTGACGGCGCACACCTACGTTCACCTCCCTCCGGAAGGACAGTGCCATGCCCTTGGACCCTGCAATCCTCGGCAACCTCGCTGCGGGACAGATGGCCGCCCTGGAAGCTGCCTATGGCGACGACGACGTCCAAATCGGGGCCGCGATCACGATCGTCGAGGTGCTCCGCGTTCAGGCCCGCGACGAGCGGGGCGCCCCAACCGCGAGCGACTCCGTGATCCGCTTCCGCTTCAACAGCGGCGAACCCTTCCAGATCATCGGGATCCTCGAGCAGGCCAAGTTCCAGCTGCTTGCAGGGCCGGGAGTCTCACACGAGGACGAGGAATAGCGCGCTCCCCCGGCGGCCTTCATAGACATCGTCACCCGGAGTGGTCGCCCCAGACAGCCGCGAGAAATCCCCGGTCGCTGATTTTTCCCGCCAAATGCGGGCACCCCTAAAGAGCGTCACGGGGGGTTGGGTATAGTCGCCCGACCGGACCTTCGGGCCCTCTTCGAATAGTTCCCAGCACTACCTCTCAGAGGGGAGCGGAGTAACGCTGCCGTGAGTCGCGAGCTCGAGCACATATGGTCACGGGTGCAAGCCCAGCTCGTCCTCGTCGTCGACGAGCCGACGTATCGCATCTGGCTGCAACCCTTGCGAGCGCTCGAGCTCGATGAGCGGCGGCTCGTGCTCGAGGCGCCTACGCACGCGCAATGCTGGATACGCGAGCGGTTCGGGAGGGTCATTCAGGGCTGCGCCGAAAATGTGCTCGGGGCAGACGTGAGCGTCGAGCTCGTCGTCCCCGGTGCGCACGCCGAGCGCGAGGACGGCGTACACAACCCCTCACAGCACGCGCAACGCCAGCGCGAGCGCACGGCCGCGCCGAGCGCCGGTTCATGCACCTCGCCATCAACGCAAACGGGGCCGTTGGGAAACCCCAAGCTGACGTTCGACCAGTTCGTCATCGGCGACAGCAATCGACTCGCCCACGCCGCTGCACTCGCGGTCGCTGAGATGCCGGCGCAGGCGTACAACCCACTCTTCCTCTGTGGGCCGCCGGGCGTCGGCAAGACCCACCTGCTCAGCTCCATCGCCAACCTCCTGCTCTGCCACAACCCCGGCCTCACGGTCCGCTGCACGACCGGTGAGGCCTTCACAAACGAGTTCCTTGCCGCCCTCAGCGGCGGAAACACCGAGGCCTTCAAGCTCCGCTTCCGCGACGTCGACGTGCTGCTCCTCGACGACGTCCAGTTCCTCGAGCGCAAGACGAAGACCGAGGAGGAGTTCTTCCACACGTTCAACGCCCTGCATGACGGCGGCCGTCAGATCGTGCTCAGCTCCGACCGGCCCCCTCACGACCTGCAAGCTCTCGAAGACCGCCTGCGCGAGCGCTTCGAGGCGGGGCTCGTCGCTGACATCAAGCCCCCCGATCTCGCAACGAGGCTCGCGATCCTGCGCAAGCGCGTACAGCACGACCACGTCGTGCTGACGGACGAGCAGCCGCTCGTCGCGATCGCCGAACGCGTCCAGTCCAACGTGCGCGCACTGGAGGGCGCGCTCATCCGCGTCGTCGCCTTCGCCTCGCTGACCGGTCGCCCGCTCACCCCCGAGCTTGCGCGAGAGGTACTCGACAGCCTCTACCCCCGCACCTCCTCACCGGGACACGGCAAACGCACGGTCGCTGAGATACAGAGCGCCGCGTGCGAGTTCTTCGGCGTATCCCCTGATGAGCTCCTGTCCCCTGGTCGGGCCTCGCGCATAGCCTGGCCGCGGCAGGTTGCGATGTACCTAGCACGCGAGCTCACCGGCGAATCGCTCCCATCGATCGGGCGCCAGTTCGGGGGACGCGACCACACCACCGTCCTGCACGCCTGGCGACGGACGTGCGCCCGCATCGCCGACGACGCCCCCTCGCGCGAGGCTGTGGAGGAGCTGTGCCGGACGCTCGACTCCACCACCTCGTGAGCGCCGCTCCACGCCCGACCGCTAAGCCTGAGAGACTTCGCTCCCGGTACAACACAGGCCGCCGCACCGCCAGCACCGCCGGATCCCCACTGTTCACGCCAAGTTCACATATCCACAGGCCCTACTACCACTCCCCAACACCAGTTAGGCATCAATGAAGCTTTCCCTTCCAGCAGCGGAGCTGCTCGCACAGTTGCAGACCACAACCCGCGTCGCCTCCGCACGCAGCGCCGTACAGGCGCTCTCCGGCGTGATGATCTCCGCCGAGGCGGACGCGACCCCAGAGCTGCGCGCAACCGACATGGAGATCGGCCTGCGTGTCCCCCTCAAAGCCGATGTCGTGCGCCCGGGCGTCGTCGTGTTGCCCGCACGCCTCCTATTGGACGTCGCCCGCTCACTCCCGGCGCAGGAGCTCACGATGGAGCTACGCAGCGCCGAGCAGGACGTCGAGCTGATCTGTGGGCCAACTACGTTCCACCTGCGCACGCTGCGCGCGGAGGACTTTCCATCCCTTCCCTCCCCCGCCGCCGAGACGCGCGTGGCCTTGCCGGCAGAGGCGTTCGTGCAGACGATCACACGCGTCGCTCGCTCTGCCTCGCGCGATGAGACACGCCCGGTTCTCACGGGCATCCTGATGTCGGCCTCCGGGCAGGAGCTGCGCATGGTCGCGACCGACTCCTACCGGCTCAGCGTCAAGGAGACAGCACTCGAGTCGCCGCTGCAGGGAAGCCTCGAGGCGAACGTCCCCGCCAGGGCTCTGCAGGAGCTCGTTCGGATCGCACAGCAGGCTCCGAGCGAGTCGATCGCGGTCAGCGTCGGGCAGAACCAGGCGATCTTCGAGCTCGGGGATGTCGTGCTGTCCTCGCGCCTGATCGACGGCCAGTTCCCGAACTACCGCCAGCTGCTCCCCGAGTCCGTCGAACACGAGCTGCGGCTCGCGAGCACCGAGTTGACCGACGTCGTGCGCCGCATCAGCCTGCTGGCGCAGAAGAACGCGCCGCTGCGCCTGAGCTTCAGCGAGGGCACGCTGACGGTCTCTGCGCAGACCCCGGACGTGGGTGAGGCCAGTGAGTCGATACCCGTGCCGTTCCACGGCGAGTCCTTCGAGATCGGCTTCAATCCCGAGTTCCTGCGTGACGGGCTCGAGAGCATCGAGTCCGATGAGCTCGTGCTGAAGCTGATCAGCCCGTTGCGCCCAGGCCTGATCGAATCCCCCGACACCGGCGACTTCGTCTACCTGATCATGCCCATCCGCCTCAACGTCTGAGGTGGGGCCGTGCGCGTCCTCGGCGTCCAGATGCGCGACTTTCGCACATACGCGCGCGCCGAGGCGAGCCTGGGCGACGGCCTGACGGTTGTCTACGGGCCGAACGGTGCGGGGAAGTCGAACCTGCTCGAGGCCCTCTACTTCGGCTGTACTGGGCGCTCGCCACGCACCCGCAATGATCGCGAGCTCCTGCGCTTCGGAGCCCAAGCGACGCGGGTGGTCGTGCGGCTCCTCGACGGCAGCGAGCCACACGAGCTGAGTGTCGGGTTCGGGACTGTTGGGACGGGCGGCGATACGGGCAAGGCGGTCAAGCGCATGGCTTGCGACGGAGCCCCTGTGGAGCGGCTGCTCGACGTCGAGAGCAGACCCCTGCTCAGCGTGTTCGTGCCTGACCGCTTGGAGTTGCTGAAGGGCTCGCCGGCGCTCCGTCGTGCCCATCTCGACCAGGTGATCGCCGCGATCTGGCCTTCGCGGGCAGCCACGCGTCGGGAGTACTCGCGCGTGCTGGCACAGCGCAACGCCCTGCTCGCGCGGATCCGCTCGGGGAGCGCCTCGCAGACCACGCTGGCCACGTGGGATCGTGAGCTCGCTGGTAGAGCGCTCGCCCTGCGCGATGACCGCGCCGCCGCTGTCGCGATGCTGAGCGACCCGTTCAGCCGCCGCGCCGAGCAGCTCGGCTGCAGTGGGGAGGTCACGCTCGAGTACCGCCCACGCTCGCGTGCCGACACTGAAGAGGAGTTCCTCGCGGAGCTGCGCGAGCGCCTCCCCCGCGACCTCGAACGCGGCTTCTCAGTCCACGGGCCCCACCGCGATGAGCTCGCGATCCTGCGCGATCGGCGTGAGCTGCGCGTGTATGGCTCGCAGGGAGAGCAGCGCGTGGCACTGCTCTCCCTGCTGCTCGCCGAGCGGGCGGTGTTGGCGGGGGAGCGTCGCCGCACGCCGGTGATGCTGCTCGATGACGTCATGAGCGAGCTGGATGGCGATCGTCGCGAGCTGCTCGTTGACGAGCTGCGTGCGGGCGGTCAGAGCGTCATCGCGACGACCGATCTCGCCCACGTCCCCGGCGCCGGCGACTCGGGAGTGACGCGCCTGCGCATATCTCCGGGCGCGGTCCTTCAGGAGGCGCTCGCCGCGTGAGCAGAACGGCGCCCCGCTCCCTCGGTATCGCCTTGGAGGGGCTCACGAGCACGCTCGCTCCCGCGAGCACGCTCGCGCGAGTGCAGGAGGTCTGGGAGCGCGCCGTCGGGCAGGCTGTCGCCGCATCGGCACACCCCACCGCCGAGCGCGACGGCATCCTCACGGTCACCTGCGACGCCGCCGTGTGGGCGCAGGAGCTCGACCTCATGGCCGGCGAGCTGGTCCCGCGCCTGAACGCCGTTCTCGGCGCTCCCAGCATCTCCGCGCTGCGCTGCCGTACCGGATGAGATCCACGGTGACACCGCGACGCTGAGAAAACGAAATGTTCGGTCACCGGGGTTGCGACCTTGCTGCCGAGCCGACCCAGGGGGGCCAGGTTGGCACGGCGCCCCGATGACCAGAAGCCCAGGCTAGACGCGGTGAGTAAGGACCTCGTAAGAGCGAATCGCCCCGGGAGCAATACGCACAAGCTTGTGCATATTAGATTTCTCCGTAGTTTGCAGGCGTTTAAGGCCGCTTAACGGTCGGCTGACGGGTGCGCTCGTGCTATCCTTATGGGCATAACCGAACCGCCCCAGCCGTGGACCTGGCGCCCCGGAATCCGGGGCGTTCTCACGTCATCGGAGGGCCATTTGGCGGCAGGTAGCAGTAGCTCTGAACAGGGCATGGGCACAGGCGGGGTCAACGACCCGACGATGGGTGGCGCGTCAGCCGACTACGACGCCCAGGACATCACCGTCCTCGAGGGCCTCGAGGCGGTTCGCAAGCGCCCCGGCATGTACATCGGCTCGACCGGCGTCATGGGCCTGCATCATCTCGTCTACGAGCTCGTCGACAACTCCGTTGATGAGGCGCTCGCCGGCTTCTGCAGTGAAGTCTCGGTGACGATCCACCCAGATAACTCTGTCACGGAGGTCGATAACGGGCGCGGGATCCCCGTGGCGACGATGGAGAAGGAGGGCCTGCCGGCGGTGCAGGTCGTGCTTACCGTGCTGCACTCCGGCGGCAAGTTCGGAGAGGGCGGCGGCTACAAGGTCTCAGGCGGCCTGCACGGCGTTGGTGTGTCGGTCGTCAACGCGCTCTCCGAGCAGCTGCGCGTGGAGGTGCGCCGTGATGGCCACGTCTTCTCGCAGGAGTACGCCCGCGGGACTCCACAGTCAGAGCTGGTGAAGGGCGAGGCGCTCGCTCCCGGCACGCCGACCGGCACGAGCGTGAGGTTCCTTCCCGACGCCGACGTCTTCGAGACGCTCGACTTCGATTTCCACACGCTCGAAGAGCGCCTGCGCGAGACCGCCTTCCTGACCCGCGGCCTGAAGATCTCGATCGTCGACGAGCGCGGCGAGGGCCACGCCGCGGAGTTCCAGTACGAGGGCGGGATCGAGGACTTCGTCTCCTACCTCAACGAGAACAAGGACACCGTCCACCGCAAGGTGATCTATTTCACCGGCGAGTCCGAGGAAGGTGCGGCGGAGGTCGCGCTGCAGTGGAACTCCTCCTACCAGGATTCGATCCACTCGTTCGCGAACAACATCAACACACGCGAGGGCGGCTCGCACATGAGCGGCTTTCGCTCGGCCCTCACGCGCACGCTCAACAAGTACGCGCGCGACCATAGCCTGCTCAAGGAGAAAGAGGACAACCTCACCGGCGAGGACGTGCGAGAGGGCCTGACAGCGGTCATCTCCGTCAAGCTGCGCGACCCCCAGTTCGAGGGCCAGACCAAGACCAAGCTCGGCAACCCCGGGATGGCCGGCTTCGTCGAGTCGATCGTCAACGCCGGGCTCGGCGAGTTCCTCGAGGAGAATCCCAGTGAGGCGCGCGCGGTGATCATGAAGTCGGTGCAGGCGCAGCGCGCCCGTGAGGCGGCGCGCAAGGCACGCGACCTCACGCGCCGCAAGTCGGCACTCGAGAATTCCACCCTGCCGGGCAAGCTCGCCGACTGCTCGATCAAGGATCCGTCCCTCGCCGAGCTGTTCGTCGTCGAGGGCGACTCAGCCGGTGGCTCGGCCAAGCAGGGACGAGACCGCGAAACCCAGGCGGTGCTGCCGCTGCGCGGAAAGATCCTCAACGTCGAGAAGTCGCGCATCGACAAGGTCCTGCAGAACACCGAGATCCAAGCGCTGATCACCGCGATCGGCACCGGTGTTCGCGACGAATTCAACATCGAGAACGCGCGGTACCACAAGGTGGTTCTGATGAGCGTCGATGCGGATGAGCACGTGCTCGTTCGTGACGAGGGTGGCGTGCGGATGACGACGATCGCGGAGTTCGTAGACCCGCTCGTCGGCGGGCAGCCGGCGGAAGGTCCGCAGGGGCTTGTGCGTGCGGCGTACGGGAAGTTCGGGCAGGTCCTGTCAGTGGGGCTGGCGGATCGCGAGCCGCGCTTCGGCGAGATCAAGGGAGTCGTGCGCCACGAGGTCACCGAGCCGCTCTATGACGTCAGGACGCTCTACGGACGCTCTGTGAGGGTCACCGCTGCTCACTCGGTCTATGTTCACAGGGACGGCGAGCTTCAGACGAAGCGCGGGGATCAGATCGAGCAGGGCGATGTCGTCGTGGCACCGCGCAGGATCCCGCTGCCCAACTGCGCGCCGGGGCGCATCGACCTCCTGCGTGAGCTCCATCGCCACCCCGTTGCCGCCGGTCAGGTCTGGGTCCGCGGGCCCGCCGTACTCGATTGGTCAAGGCAGAAGATCACCCTGGAGCACGTCGACAACCCCCAGCTCACGCAGCCGCGGGTCGACGTGCCTGAGGAGGTGCGAACAGAGCTCAGCGGGTTGCGCCGACGCAACCGCGTGTCCCAGCGAGCCCTGTGCGATGCCGTCGGTATCCGCCAGCCAGTTACTTTCTACGCTTGGGAGCGGGGTACCTCGCGCCCGATCCTCTCTCACTGGGAGGCGTACGTCACGGCGGTCGGCGGCGACCTCGAGTCGGTGCGCAGCAGGGTCAGCGTCGGCGAAAGCACGCTCGACCGTACGTGGCGGCGCCAGTACCGCGCCTCCCGCCGCAATCGCCTGCGTCAGGAGGTGCGTCTCTCTGATTTGAGCGAGGCGGACATCGAGTTCTTCGACGGACGCGAGGATGTCCAGCTCACCCCGGAGCACTACCCTGCGCAGGCCGTCAGTCGCTACGTCGCAGTCGACGACGAGCTGATGAACCTGCTCGGCTTCTCCTTGGCCGAGGGATCCTCGAGTGAGCGTGGCGGTATCCGGCTTGCCATCGGCCGCGGCAACAGCGGCTACGCGGCGGAGATGGGCGAAGCCATGCAGCATGTGTTTGGGGTCGCTCCCCGCGTCTACGAGTCCGCCACGAGGGTTGCGGAGATCCGTATCAACAACCGGGTCGCTGCACTCGCGTGGAAGTACGTCTTTGGCCTCTCGGGTCAGAGCGCCACCGAGAAGCGGATCCCGTCGCTTGCCTTCAACGTGAGCGAGACCTTGCGCCTGCAGTTCCTGCGTGGTTTCCTGCTCGGCGACGGGACCGCGTCGTGCGGTCGCGTCACGCTCTACTCCTCCTCGCGCCACGTGGCCTGCGGGCTTCAGTACATACTCTCCTCGCTCGGGGTGCTCACCTCCACGTCCGTGCGCCAGCCGAGCGGAAAGGTCGGCACGCTCCACGGCCATCCGATCGAGCAGAAGCACCCGCATTGGCAGCTCAATGTGACCGATGTAGCCGACCTGTCCGCGATCGAGCCGGCATGGCAAGACCACCCCGGCGCGGGCACCGTCCGCGCGAGGATCTCCACAGACTCGGCCTAGCCCGCGCCGAGCACAGGAGCTCTCCGGAGATCTCGTCGGCCTGCCGGTGACGAGCGTCACGAGGGTGCCGGCAACCAATGGCCGCGTCTATGACCTCTCGGTCTGGGAGGACGAGAACTTCATCGCGGGCATGGGAGGACTGGCGTGCCACAACACAGACGCTGACGTCGACGGCGCCCATATCCGCACCCTCGTGCTCACGCTGTTGTTCCGCGAGATGCAGGAGCTGATCGAGGCCGGCTACGTGTACATAGCCAAGCCGCCGCTGTACAAGCTCAAGCAGGGCTCGCGCGAGCGCTACATCGAGAAGGACTCGGAGCTCGAGGAGATCCTGCTCGCCGACAAGTGGGAGAAGATCGACATCTTCGATCGCCACGGCACGCAGCTCAAGCTCACCGAGGCGCGCTGGCAGCGCTTCTCGCGGCTGCTCAAGCAGTACCAGGGCTGGTCGCTGTCGCTACGCGGGCACTACGGGCACGACGTCGTGCAGTTCCTCGAAGAGTCCTCGTTGCTGGGCGAGCAGGTATTGAGCGTCGATGCCGCTATCGAGTGGCTGGCGCGCGCGAACGCCGAGGGCGCCGCGCATCTCGCCGACGTCGTTGACCAGGATCCGCTCGCGATTCACGTCAAGGCGGTCGAAACGAAGACCGGGTTCGCACGCACGCACATCATCAAACGTGACCTGTTCGACTCCCAGGAGTACCGCCAGCTCGCGCGGGTCCACGCGCAGCTGGTCGAGCTCGCCGGCAGCCCCCCGTTCGACGTCCGCCTCGGCGACGCGCAGGAGACCGCGTCCACGTTCGACGCGCTCCACGAGGCGGTCCTCACCGTCGCCCAGAAAGGCATCAAACTGCAGCGCTTCAAGGGGCTCGGCGAGATGAACGCCGACCAGCTCGGTGAAACGACGATGTCGCCCGCCACGCGCACGCTCGCCCAGGTCACGCTCGAGGACGCGTTCGCCGCCGATCGCATCTTCTCGATGCTGATGGGAGATCAGGTCGAGCCGCGCCGCGCGTTCATCGAGGACAACGCCCGTGCCGTCGCCAACCTGGATGTCTGAGGGGGTGAGTCACCATCGCTAGCGCCGATGTCATAGGCGGCGGCAACATCGAACCGCGCGCGCTCGAGGAGGAGATGCGCACCGCCTACCTCGACTACGCGATGTCGGTCATCGTCGGCCGCGCGCTACCCGACGTCCGCGACGGCCTCAAGCCCGTGCATCGCCGGGTGCTGTACGCGATGAACGAGCTTGGGCTCAGCCCGAACCGCTCCTACTCGAAGTGCGCGCTGATCGTCGGCGAGGTGATGGGCAAGTACCACCCCCACGGCGACTCCGCGATCTACGACACGCTCGTGCGCATGGCGCAGGAGTTCTCGATGCGCTACCAGCTCGTCGACGGCCAGGGCAACTTCGGCTCGATCGATGATGACCCGGCGGCCGCGATGAGGTACACCGAGGCCCGCCTCGCCCGCACAGCCACCGAGATGCTGCGCGATCTCGACATGGACACGGTCGACTTCGTGCCCAACTACGACGGCTCCAAGCGCGAACCGCTGGTGCTCCCCTCGCGCTTCCCGAATCTGCTCGTCAACGGCTCCTCGGGAATCGCGGTCGGGATGGCGACGAACATCCCGCCGCACAACCTGCGCGAGGTGATCGACGCGACGGTCGCCTATATCGACGACCCGGAGATGGAGGTCGAGGGCTTGATGCGTTACATCAAGGGCCCAGACTTCCCGACGGGCGGGATCATCCTCGGCCGCGCCGGCATCAAGGACGCCTACGAGACCGGCCGCGGCCGCGTGCGCATCCAGGCGCGCGCTCACATCGAGCCGCTGAAACAGGGCAAGGAGGCGATCGTCGTCACCGAGCTGCCGTTCATGGTCAAGAAGGGCGGCCCCGGCAACCTGATCGAGAAAATCGCGGATCTCGTACGCGACAAACGCATCCCCGAGATCTCCGACCTGCGCGACGAGTCCGACAAGCGCGGCATGCGTCTCGTGATCGAGCTCAAGCGCGACGCGATCCCAAAGGTCGTGCTCAACAAGCTCTACAAGCACACGCCGATGCAGAGCACGTTCGGAGTCAACATGGTCGCGCTCGTGGACAACGTGCCGCGGACGCTCGATCTGCGCGCGATGATCCACAACTACGTCGCTCACCAGCGCGAGGTGATCGTGCGCCGCACCAAGCACGAGCTCTCCGAGAAGGAGGCGCGCGCGCACATTCTCGAGGGGCTGCTGACCGCGCTCGAGCATCTCGACCAGATCATCGAACTGATCCGCGCCTCCCGCGACCGCGACAGCGCGCGCGAGCAGCTGGTCGCCCGCTTCGAGCTGTCAACGATCCAGGCGACCGCGATCCTCGATCTGCGCCTGTCGCAGCTCACCGCGCTCGAGGCCGACGGGATCAAACAGGAGCACGCCGACGTGACCGAGCGGATCGCCGAGCTGCGCGCGATCCTCGGCGATGAGAGCCGCGTGCTGTCGGTCATCAAGGAAGAGCTGTCGGAGATCGCCGAGCGCTTCGGCGACGAGCGCCGCTCGGAGATCACGCACTCCGAGGACGAGATCGACATCGAGGACCTGATCGCCGACCAGCAGATGGTGATCACGATCACCCAGACCGGCTACATCAAGTCGCTGCCGCTCGCCACCTATCGCCAGCAGCAGCGTGGCGGGCGTGGCGTGACAGGGATGGACATGAAGGACGGCGACTTCATCGAGCACCTGTTCGTCTGCTCCTCGCACGACTACCTGCTGTTCTTCTCCAACCGCGGCAAGGTCTACCGCTCGAAGGTCTACGAGCTTCCAGAGGCGCAGCGCACCGCCAAGGGTCGTGCGCTAGTCAACATCCTGCCGCTGCGCGAGGGCGAGCGCATCCAGGCGGTCGTCTCTACGCGCGACTTCACCGAGACGCAGTACCTCGTCTTCGCCACCCGCAACGGCACCGTCAAGAAGACCGAGCTGCAGTCCTACAACACCCCGATCAAAGCCGACGGGATCATCGCCATCAACATCCGCGACGACGACGAGCTGCTGGCCGTCCGCGCCGTCGACCCCGGCGAGGAGATCATCATGGTCTCCCGCGCCGGATTGACCGTGCGCTTCGCCGAGTCCGACGCCCGCGCGATGGGTCGCGACACCACCGGCGTGCGTGGCATGGACGTCGGCAAGTCCGGCCGCGTGATCGCGATGGACGTCGCGCGCGACGATATGGACCTACTCGTGGTTACCGAGAACGGCTACGGCAAGCGCACCCAGATCAGCCAGTACCGCAAAACCAACCGCGGCGCCAAAGGCGTCAAGACGATCGGCCTGACCGAGAAAAAGGGTGGCGTCGCCGGGGCGCTGGTTGTTCGCGAGCACCAGGAACTGGTGTTCATCAGCGTCGGTGGCATGGTCCAGCGGACCTCTGCCGGTGGCATCTCCCAGCAGGGCCGCTCAGCGACGGGCGTGCGCGTGATGAACCTCAAGGACGACGACGTCGTCAGCGCGGTCGCGCTCGTGGTCGATGCCGGCGAGGACGTCCCCACCGACGGGCCCGACGGCGCCCAGCACGGCGACGATGACGGGCACCTCGACGGCGCCGGGCCCCTCGACGGCGACGCACCCAGCGCCTAGCGCGGGCGTTGGTATCGTCGATATCGCAAGAAGTCGCCCACGATTACTGTCGCTTGCTTCTACCTGTCCAGATTCGTGCGCTAGCTCTCAGATAGGCGCGGATCCCGGTCGACAGGCTGAGGGTGCTCAACCCCAGAAGCCTCCTAGCGACCCTTCTCTCGATCCTCAGCTGCGCTCTGATTGCCGCCGGCGCACCAGCCGCCGCCTACGGGCGTTCGGGCTCTTCAGGGCCCCGCGCGAGCGCCAGCAGCCGCCATTCGCGCCAGGCGAGGCGCCTGCGCGCAGGCTGCCTGTCGAGCTCCGCTCGCACAGCGCGCCGCGCTCGGGCGGCCAGCCGAGCCTGCCACAGGCGCCTGGCCAGGCTGCGCCGCGCCAACAGCGCGCCCGGCACGAACCCCGCCTCGATCGCGAGCCCGCTCCCCAGCGTCGACCCGGCTCCCGCCGCCGAGGAGTCCTCCGCGCAACGAGACGCAGCGGTGATCGCCTCGATTCTCGCCACCCCATGCCAGAACACGGAAGTCACCCCGGAAGCGGGAAACGTCGAAGTCGTCAAGGCCGCCGTGCTGTGTCTGATCAACCGCAAGCGCGCTGAAGACAACGAGAGCCCACTCGAGCCTGCCCCACAGCTCGAAGAAGCCGCCGAAGGCCACTGCCAGGAACTCATCGCCGATGACTACTTCGCGCACGTCTCGCCCAGCGGCGAGACCCCCGTCGACCGCATCCGCTCGACGGGCTACATACCGAGTCCGAGCGACGGCTACGTGATCGGTGAGAACCTCGCCTGGGGCACCTACCAGCTCGCCACCGCCCAGTCGATCGTCTCGGCCTGGATCGCCTCGCCCGGCCACCTCGCGAACATCCTCGAAGCCCAGTACACCCAGACGGGCATCGGCGTCACGCCGGCCGTGCCCGAATCGCTCGCGCCCGGCGCCTCCGGCGCCACCTACGCCCAGGAGTTCGGGGTCATCATTCCCTGACCGATCCTCGGGCGCCGGTATCACAGCGCCCGTCATCTCCATTCGCTACTCTGGCGAGACCAGAGAAAGGAGGTGGTCCAAACGTTAAGTGACAGTTCTTGCGGGACCCTGGAGGTGACCGGCCGTTAGGTCGGGAGGCTGGTCCGCCTAGCGGAAACCAACCCGGGACACCCCGAGACGACTGCCGGCTCTGGTCCCTCCGGCGATGTTCGTCGCTCTCGGTCTTTCCAGTCAAAGCAGCTGGCGAAGGGCGCCCCCCAGTGGGCGCCCTTCGTCGTCTCTGGCTCGCCCGCCGGTGCGCCGTCTACGCCGCTTGCGGCAGGTACTGCAGCCAAGCCGCCGGAATCGTCGGGCTGGCGACGTGGATGAAGATCTCCGCACGGGGAGTGCGTGGCGTGTGGCGCGGGTGCATCCCCGCCTGGCGCGGCAGCCGGTCACCCTTGCGCCGGTTGCACGGGGCGCAGGATGCGACGATGTTCTCCCAGCTCGAGGTGCCGCCCTTCGAGCGAGGGATCACGTGGTCGACCGTGAGGTTGGAACGCGACCCGCAGTACTGGCACGTCCAGCTATCGCGTGCGAACACCGCCCGCCTCGTGATCTTGCGCCTGTGCGCATCGCGAGGGACCTTCACGTAGCTGACAAGGCGAATCACGACCGGCCGCGCGAGCGTGGCGCTCTCCGAGTGCAGCTCCCAGCGGCCACGCTCGAGCAGCTCGGCCTTCTCCTTGAGCAGCAGCACCACCGCGCGCCGAACCGTGCAGACGTTGATCGGCTCGTACGTCGCGTTCAAGACAAGCACCCGACCGCCCATCGCCGTTGCGGGCGATGTGCCAGGTCCGTGCCGCTGGTGCTCTGAGGGCGACACGGACCCCACCGGCTCTGGTGGGACTGTGCACTCCATTGTCCGGGCGCAGTCTAGCGGGGCAATCGCAATCACGCGGCGCTCCGCCTTGCCCGGCTGGCGATCTCTGCGGCTAGCGCGCGAGCGACTCTGCCGCAGGGTAGGAGCCGAGCACGCGCACCTCCTCGCACATCGTCTTCAACCCCGCGATCGCCTCGTCGACGCTCGCGTCCCCGATGCGTCCGGCGACGTCGGCGAAGAACATGTAGCTGCCAAGCCGCTCCCGGCGCGGGCGCGACTCGATCTTCGTCAGGTTGATGTCCCGCCGGGCGAACTCGTCGAGGCAGTGCACGAGCCAGCCGGGGCGCTCGGCACCGGCCCCCCAGAACACCAGCGACGTCTTCCACTCGCCGCCTGCGCGCGAGCGCAGGGGCGGACGCCCGCTCTCGGAGCGTTGCCGATCGCGCGGCGCGAGCCACACGAACCGAGTTTCGTTGTCCTCGCGGTCCTCCACCCCCTCGCGGATGACCGTCCCGCCGTAGATCTCGGCGGCGAGCGTGGTGCCGAGGGCCGCCTGCGAGCGATCGCCGCCGGAGAGCACCGAACGCACCGCCTCCGCCGTTGACCCGGCCGCGAGGATGCGCGCCTGCGGCAGCTCGCTGCGCAGGAACAGCGTGCACTGTCCCGGCACCTGCGGGTGCGTGATCACCGTCTCGATCTCTGCCAGCGGCACCGCCTCCGTGCCAATCAGCGAGTGCCTGACGCGCAGCAGCGCCTCCCCCACGATCTCGACATCACCGGCGTCTCCCGCGAGCAGGTCGAGCGTCACGTTGATCGATCCCTCGAGCGAGTTCTCGATCGGCACGATCGCCCATCTCACGTCTCCCTCGCGCAGCGCCATCACCGTCTCATAGATGCTCGCGAGCGCCACCGGCTCGATCGCGTCGGCAGCAGCGCTGGCCAGCAATGCCTCCTCGCTGAAGGTCCCCGCCGGTCCGAGATAGCCGACGCGCGCGTGGCGGGAGGCCTCAGGCAGGGTGCTCATTCGCGGCCGACCCGTCGGCACTCCCCGCGAGCGCAAGGCGCACGGCCTCGGCCTCCTCGGGGGAGAGCTCCTGTTCGCCGCGTCCGCCGATCACCTGCTTGCCGTACACGCGCGCCTGCTCGCGATGGTGAATGCAGGAGAGCACGATGCCCGAGTGTTCGTCATCCAGTAGCGCGATCGACATCGATTGGTGTCCCGACAGCTCGTTGTAGGCGTCGTAGCGCACCAGCGCGCGATGCGCGATCCGTCCTCGCAGCGTCGCCTCGACGGTCGCGAGCCGCGCCTCCAGGCGGGTTGAGGTCTGCTCGACGTATGAGCCCAGCGCCTCGAAGGCCTCCTGCAGCGAGGCCGCGTGGTCCACCACGTCGCGCTCTTGGCGTTCGCCGAGCACGAGTCGCTGCCCCCGGCGCAGGCGGCGCAGGCTTACGCTCAGCGCCACACAACCGAGCAGCGCCAGCACCGCGCACGCCGCCGCGGCGATGGCGATGATGCCCTGGGTGTCGGTGACGGACGCGATCATCGTCACAACTTAGCCGCTGGCGGCGCGGGCGTGACCCGCCGCCGCGGACGTCGAGACCGCCGCCGGTCTATTCGCCGAAGATCGCCAGGAAGGTGGCCTTGTTGTTTTCCAGGTCAGTCTCGCCCGGCACCGGTTCGACGTACGCTTCGACTTTCGCCGCCACCCCCTGCGGCACGCCGGCGACGCTGACTTCGACGTTGTACTTGCTCCCAGGCTGGGCCGAGTCGATCACCTTCGAGGCCTTGTACTGCTTGCCGGCTGCGGTCACCGTCACGGCGACCTTGACGTCGGTCTCGGGGTTTTCACCGGAGTCTTCGACGTTGACCGTGAACGTCGGGTTGGCGCCGCCGCCGATGTGGTTGAGCGTCGGTTCCGGCTGCAGCGCCGTAGTCCCCACGCTGACGCCGAGCAGCGCGCTGCCGTGGGTGCCCGGGGCGAGGCCGGTGCTGGAGCTCGCCGACGCCTGCCCTGTCATGTGCGACAGGACTCCCGCCGGTTCGAGCCAGGTCAGGTTGGGCAGGAAGCGGCTCGCTTCGGTCGTCAGGCCCGTAATGCCGTTGGCGTTCAGCGCCTGCTGGATCAGGGGAACCACGCGCTGGGAGTAGATGACGTCGGAGGCGAGGAAGATCTCCATGTCGCCGGCGATCTTCGCGCTCGCCTGCTTGGCCTGCCCTCCCAACGCCGACGGTAGGTGCCCCGACACCTTCGTCATCCCTTCGACCCGCAGGTTGAACACGAGCAGCAGGTTCTGCTGCGCTGCCGCCATTTCGCCCGGCACGCTGAGGCTCTTCGCCCGCGCGGCGATCGCCTGAGCCTGCTTGACCAGTTCATCCACCTGCTGCTCGACGTCGAGCGCCGGCTTGTTCGCCGCATTCGTCAGCGCCACGAACAGCGGCCCGGAGACCTGCGAGTTCGATTCGCGCGCGAGCTGGCTGACATCGCTGTTGTAGCTCTTCAATCCCTGCTGCTTGTCGCTTTTCACGATCCCGCTTATCACCAGCACGGCCACGATGATCAGCACGATCAGGCCCACCGCCGCCCCGAGGCGGCGCATCATCAGGGTCTGCTGGTCCACCCCCGAAGGGCCGGAGCGCTGGGGACGTCGCGGTCGCGGACGTCGCGGTGCCGTCCGGGCCGTCGGCTCGTCTGTGACCGGCCGCTGTCGCGGTACGCGGGATGACGGCCGAGGCGCCGTCTCCTCGTCATCGTCAAAGAACGACAAAAGCCAACCGCTCCTTTTGCAGGGACTTTAGGAAGGCCCCAGTATGACTGCCCGCCGCTCCCGCCGCGAGATTGCAAGTTCTCGGTCAGCGCGCCTTTTCCCGGTGCCCGCGGCAGGGAGCGCAGGCATACGCGGCGAACGCGAAAGCCGGTGGAGTCGCCGCACACCCTCGTCCACGTACAGACTGCCGAGCCAGAGCTGCCTAGGCGGCGCATCGCGCGACGCGCCGACGAGCTCCCCCGCGAGGATCTGGTGCTCGGTCGCTACCGGCTGCTCGAGCGACTCGGAGCCGGTGGCTTCGGGGTCGTGTGGAGCGCCCACGATGAGCTCCTCCATCGCGAGGTGGCGGTCAAGCGGATATGGCTGGGGGCGGGAGGGGGCCCGATCGACAGCGAGCGCGCCAGCCGTGAGGCGCTCGCGACCGCGCGGCTATCGCACCCCGCGATCGTCGCGCTGTACGAGGCGTGCGCGCACGAGGACGCGTTCTATCTCATCTCCGAGCTTGTTGACGGCGACACCCTCGCTCGGCTCATAGACGAAGACACGCTCGCAGACGAGGAGGTCCTCGAGATCGGCCTCGCGCTCGTCGGTGGGCTCTCCCATGCGCACGCGCGGGGAGTGATCCACCGCGACATCAAGCCCCAGAACGTGCTCGTGCCGCGCCCGCCCGCGGACTCGCAACCGGCGCCACAGACGCTGCTCGCCGCGGCCAAGCTGACCGACTTCGGCGGTGCCAGCCTCGCGGGGGAGGACGCGCTGACCGCTACCGGTGACGTGCTCGGCACGCTCGCATACATGGCGCCCGAGCAGAGCGAGGGGCGGGAGGTCGGCGTGGCCGCCGACCTGTACTCCCTGGCGCTCGTGATCTACGAGGCCCTGAGCGGCGTGAACCCGGTGCGTGGGGCCACACCGGCCGCGACGGTCCGTCGCATCGGCAGGCCGCTGCCACCGCTCGCGCGGGCACGGCGGGATCTTCCGTCGCCGCTCACCCGCGCGCTCGACCGCGCGCTCGCTGGGGCCCCTGCGCAGCGTGGCACGCTCGAGGAGTTGCGCGTCGCCTTCGAGCAAGCGCTCGCGCGCGGGCTGACGCGCTCGCGCTGGCGTGGCGGGCGCGCTGCCCTGCCCTCGCGGACCGCGCCCGAGCCGGCGGCGCTGGAGCCTGCGCTCGCTGCTCCAAGCGACGGCACCGCGGTTGCGCCGCGCACGCTGCAGCCACGGCGGGTGGCCCCCGCCGAGCACGCGGGCGGGCTCGAGCCGGACGCGGCCGAGTGGGCGAGCGGGCCAAGCCATCTGGCGCTGGCGCGCAGCATCTGGCTGGTGTGCGCCGCTGCGCTGATCGCGTGGCAGCTGTTCGCGGGGCGCCCCGGGGTCGCGCTGCTCGCGCTCGCCGCGCTGGCGCCGCTCGCTGTCCTGCCCGCGGAGCACGGCACTCGGCGCGTGGGCCTGCGCTACCTGGGCTGTGCGCTCGCACCGCTGCTCGGCCTCGTCGGCCTCGCCGGCGCCTTTCCCGCGATCGCCGGGCAGGCGTCGCGCTGGCGCGTGCGCGCTGCCTTGGCGGCGCTCGCATACTGGTGGCTTCAGCTTGCCGAGCCGCTGCTCGGGCGCCATCTGTGGCTTGCCGAGCCGGCGAGGATGCCGGCCCGCGCCGCGTGGGAGGGCTCACTGGGCGTCACCGCCGCCCACGTCATCGCACCTCTGCTCGTGCTCGGCGTCGCGCTTGGAGCGCTGCTTTGGGCGGCCGCCGCGGTCGTGCTGCCTTGGATCGTGCGTGGACGCAGCGCCGTCCTGGACATCGTCGCGGTGACGGTCTGGTGCGCCGCCCTCGCTGCTGCTGCGCCCGCACTCGACGCGGGGTTGGGCGGCCACGCGGTGCACCCCGATCCGCGCGGCCTCGTCCTCGGCGCGATCCTCGGCGGCCTCGCCGCGGTCGCCGCGCGCGCCCTGCGTGGCCCTGTCTAGGCACCTGGTTTGGCGACGGTGCGTAGCATGGCTGGCGACTGAGCGATCCGCGAGCGATCGACCCGGCCCCGCCTCATGAACCTGCTGAAGAGCGTCGAGACAACGATCGCCAACCTCGTCGAGGGCACCTTCGGACGGGTGTTCCGCTCGGAGGTGCGCCCGATGGAGCTCGCGCGCAAGCTCGCCCGTGAGATGGACGCCCACCGCACCGTCTCGGTATCGCGCGTGTACGCGCCGAACGAGTACGAGGTGTGGCTCTCGCCGAAGGATCGCGACCGCTATGACGGCGTCGAGGCAGACGTCATCGACGAGCTGTGCGCGTACCTGCTCGAGCACGCGCGCCGTGAGGATTCTGATCCTCGCGTCGCGGCTGCACATCACCTTCCACACCGACGAGCGACTCGCGCTCGGCGAATTCGGCATCCAGGCACGATTGGTCCGGCCCGACGGTGAGGATGGAGACCAATCACCGCCTCTCCACCAACCCGAGCGCCCCCAACCGCCCCCTCGAGAACAGCACGGCCACACGATGATCTACAGCAACTCTGCGAGCGCGCTCGCCGTCGGGCCCGGTGACGAGGCCGCCCGGCAGGGAGCTCAGCGCGCGCTGCTCGCGCTCGGTGAGCGCCGGCTGCTGCTGGCACCCGCCGGCGGCACGATCGGTCGCAGCCGCGACTGCGACATGGTGCTCGAGGACGCCGGGATCTCGCGCCGGCACGCCGAGCTGCGTCCCGGACCGGAAGGCTGGACCGTTGCCGACCTCGGCTCCACCAACGGCGTGCTCGTCAACGGCGAGCTCGTCCGCGGCGTGCGCCTACTGCAGTCAGGGGATCGTCTCGAGCTCGGCTCGACGAAGCTCGTGTTCGAACTCGCATGAACACGCTCGAGCCTGTATCGGTCGCGTTGAAGTTCGGCTTCCTGGCCGTGCTCTATCTGTTCCTGCTGTGGGTCGTGCGCAGCGCGCGGCGCGACCTGCGCGCGGACAACGCGTGGGACCCGGCGAACCCGGGCATCGCTCACCCGCCCCACGCTCCGGTCCAGGCGGACGCGACCGGCCTCTACTCCGCCTCGGCGCTCGCCGTCGCCGACGTCGCCCACCGCTCGCCGCGGCTGGTCGTCGAGCGCGCCCCGGGCCACGACCCGGGGATGATCTATGACCTCGACGGCGACATCGTGCTCGGACGCGGCGATCGCGCGGAGATCAGGCTCGATGATCCATTTGCCTCCTCACGCCACGCGCACGTCTACGAGCAGGGCAACATACTCGTCATCGAAGACCTCGACTCGACCAACGGCACCTACCTCAACGAGGAGCTGCTCGAAACCGCCAGGCCCCTGCATCCCGGCGATCGCGTGCGCATCGGCGACAGCGAATTCACGTTCGAGGTCGACTGAGATGGTCGATCGCGGCTGATGCTACGCGTGGCCGAACAATACGCTGGGACCGACACCGGACTCCAGCGGCGCGCCAACGAGGACTCGCTGCTCGCCCGCTCGCCGCTGTTCGTCGTTGCCGATGGGATGGGCGGGGCTCAGGCCGGCGAGGTCGCGTCGAGGATCGCCGTCGAGTCATTTCAGCCCGGGCTCTCAGACGCCGCCCAACCGGAGCTCGCGCTTGCGACGCTCGCACGCGAGGCGAACACGCGTATCCACGAGCTCTCCCACGCCAACGCCGAGCACGCCGGCATGGGCACGACGCTCACCGCCGTCTACGTCGGCGAGCAAGAGGTGGCGATCGCGCACGTCGGCGACAGTCGCGCCTACTGTCTTCGCGACGGCGAGCTGCTGCGCCTGACAGACGACCACTCGCTCGTCGACGAGCTGATGCGACAGGGGCGGCTCACGCCCGAGGAGGCGGTCGAGCACCCCCAGCGTTCGGTCATCACGCGCGCGCTGGGACCGGAGGGCACGGTCGATGTCGATACGCGCTCCTTCCGCGCGCGCTCGGGCGACGTGTACCTGCTGTGCAGCGACGGCCTGACGACGATGATCTCCGAGGAGCAGATCGCCTCCGCGCTGAGGACCCACCCGCGCCTGTCCGATGCGGGCGAGGCGCTGATCGCCGCCGCCAACGACGCGGGCGGGCGCGACAACATCACCGTTGTGCTGATTCGCCTCGAGGAGGTCGAGCTCGGTCAGGCGGCGCTCCTCGAGCAGGGAACGACGATGGTCGGGATCCCGGCGGTATCCGTACAGCCGTCTGCGCCCGTCGTGGATCATGGCGGTCCCTCAGCGCCGCCCTCGCGCCCGGCGCAGGCCGCGCCGCCGGAGCGTCCGCGCGCCGCGCCGCGCCGGCGTCTGCCGCGTGCCGCACCGCACACCCGCAGAGCCCCCGCCGGCCGGCGCCGGCGACGTCGCTTTCGCCACCTCGGCGCGCTCGCCGTGCTGTTCACGGTGCTTGTGGTGCTCGGCTCCGCGGCGTATCTCGCGTTTCAGTCGGTGTACTTCATCGGCACCAACAACCGCGGTCTGGTGACGCTGTTCGAGGGGCTCCCCTATCGACTCCCGGGCAACCTCGCGCTCTACAGCAGCCAGTACGTCTCCGGCGTCAGCGCCTCGACGCTGAGCCCCGAAAAACGGCGGACGCTGCTCGACCACTCGCTGCGCTCGGAAACCGACGCCGGGTCGCTGATCCGCAGCCTCGAACTGGAACAGCTCGAATGACGAGCGCGCCGTGAACCGCCCGATCGTACGCCTGTACGGGCTCGTCGCCGTGCTGTTCGCGCTGCTCGTCGCGTTCACCTCGCGCTGGGCGATCTTCGAAGCGACCTCGCTGCGTGAAAACAAGCTCAACGCGCGCTCGCTGCTTGAGCAGGAGCGTATCGATCGCGGCCCGATCGTCGCCGCCGACGGCACGGTGCTCGCGCGCGACGTGCGCGGCGCCGAAGGCACCTATCACCGCACCTACCCGACGCGGTCGAAGTTCGCCAACGCGGTCGGCTATGACTACGTCGACCCGGGCACCTCCGGGCTGGAGCGCTTCCGTAACTCCGTGCTCACCGGGCAGACGGGAACGAACCTGCAGTCGATCCTCAACCAGCTCCAGGGCAAGGAACCGCAGGGCGACAAGGTGGTCACGACGCTGGACCCCGAAGCCCAGCAGGTCGCCAACTCGCAGCTGGCCGGCTACGAGGGCGCGGTCGTAGGCCTCGAACCCCGTACCGGGGCGGTGACCGTGATGGCCTCCTCGCCGAGCTTCGATCCCAACCGGCTCGCCACCACCAGGGGCTATGAAGCGGTCGCCAGGAACCCGAGCGCGCCGCTCGTCAACCGCGCGACACAGTTCGGCTACGCGCCCGGCTCCACCTTCAAGGTCGTGACCGCCACCGCCGCCATCGACACCGGCACGTTCACGCCGGACTCGGTGCTGAGCGGGCGCAACGGCATCCTCGTCTCGGGGGTCCCGCTCGACAACGACGACAACGAAAGCTTCGGCGAGCTCACGCTCACGCAGGCGCTCGCCAAATCGGTCAACACCGTCTACGCGCAGGTGGCCGAACGCCTGGGCAAGCGCACGCTCGGGCGCTACATGAACCGCTTTGGCTTTGATCGCAAGCCCGAGCTCGACTATCCCGCGAGAGAGATGTCCGCCAGCGGCGAGTACGAAGGCGAAACGCTGATCGCGCCGACCAGCCCGAACGTCGATGTCGGGCGCCTCGGCATCGGCCAGGACAAACTCGCGGTGACGGCGCTGCAGATGGCCGAGGTCGCCGCGGCGGTCGCCAACGGCGGGCGGCTGATGGTCCCGCACCTGACCGCACGCATCGTCGACCCCGAAGGGCGCACCGTCGAAAAGATCGCTCCACGCGTGCAGGCGGTGGTGATGAAACCCTCCACCGCCACGTCCGTCACCGGCATGATGGAGGCGGTCGTCAACGAAGGCACCGCCGAAGCGGCGAAGATCCCCGGCGTCCAGGTGGCAGGCAAGACCGGCACCGCCGAAACGCAGATCGGCGACGCCAACAACGACGTCTGGTTCATCGCCTTCGCGCCGGCGTCCGATCCACGCGTGGTCGTCGCGGCGACGCTGCGGGACGTGCCCGGCTACGGGGCTGTGTTCGCGTTGCCGGTCGTCAAGGCGGTCATGGAGAAGCTGCTCGAATGATTGAGCCCGAGACGATCATCGACGGCCGTTACCGCGTCATCTCGCGCCTGGGCTCCGGCGGCATGGCCGACGTCTACCTCGCGCAGGACCAGCTCCTGGGCAGGGAGGTGGCGGTCAAGGTCCTGCACCACCACTTCGCCGAAGACCACGAGTTCGTCGAGCGCTTCCGCCGCGAGGCCTCGAGCGCGGCCGCGCTCTCACACCCGAACATCGTCGGCATCTTCGATCGCGGCGAGTGGAACGGCACCTACTACATAGCGATGGAGTACGTCGCCGGACGCTCGCTGAAGACGATCGTGCGCGAACAGGGCCCGCTCGAGCCCGCGATCGCGATCGACATCGTCATCCAGATCCTGCGGGCCGCGCGATCGGCGCATCGCCGCGGCGTGATCCACCGCGACCTGAAGCCCCACAACGTGATCCTCGACGAAGAGGGCCGCGCGCGCGTGACCGACTTCGGGATCGCCCGCGCGGGCGCCTCGGACATGACCCTCACCGGCTCGATCATGGGCACCGCCCAGTACCTCTCGCCCGAGCAGGCCCAGGGGTTCTCCGTCAGCGCCGCCTCCGACCTCTACTCGATCGGCGTGATCCTCTACGAGCTGCTGACCGGCGTCGTCCCGTTCGAGGGCGAGACCGCCGTGGCGATCGCCTTCAAGCAGGTCTCAGCCGAGCCGCGGCCGCCGAGCGAGCTCAATCCTGCGCTGCGGCCGTCACTGGACGCGGTCGTCCTGCGCGCGCTCGCCAAGGACCCCGCTCAGCGCTACGCGGACGCCGACGAGCTGATCGCGGCGCTGCAGCGCGAGCGCGACGCGCTTCCCGCGCTGAGCGGCGCACCAGCCGCAGCCGTCTATCACGCGCCCGCACCCGTCACGCCCATGGGCACCGGCTCGCTGCTGCTCGCGCCGGCGGGGGCCGGCCCGTATGAGCCGCCCGGGGACGCGACGACACCCCAGGACGACGCCGCGCGCAGACGGCGGTGGCTGCTCTGGGGGATCGCCGCCTTCGTGCTGCTCGGCTGCGCGGCCGTGCTCGCCCTGGTCTTGACGCAGTCGACCGAATCGGTGCGCGTCCCCGTGGTGACCGGCCAAAGCGAACAGACGGCCGGCGCGGAGCTGCGCAGCGCCGGGCTGAACCCGCTGCCTTCGCTGGCGTCGAGCACGAAGGTCGCCAGCGGCCTCGTGATCTCCCAGACCCCGGCGGCCGGGAGCGTGGTGAAGAAGGGAGCGCGGGTGATCATCGTCGTATCGGGCGGGCCCGCGAGCAAGTCTCTCGTCAACGTCGCCGGTCTCAGCCCCGATGCAGCCGCCGCGAAGCTGCACAAGGCCGGTCTCAAGACGACGACGAAGTCCGAGTCCTCGAAGACGGACGAAGCGGGCCTTGTGATCGGCACCGAACCGCCAGCCGAAACCGAGGTGCAGGAAGGTCATCTGATCACGCTGCTCGTCTCCAGCGGCCCCGCGCCGGTGCGGGTCCCAGACGTGACCGGTCAGTCGCTGGAAGCCGCCGAAGCGACGCTCATGAACGCCGAACTGGCGCTCGGCACGATCACGCGCAAGGCCTCGAGCACGCAGGTGCCCGGCACCGTGCTCGCGCAATCCCCCGCCGCGGGCGGCTCCGTGCACGCCGGGCAGAAGGTCGAACTGACGGTCGCCAAGGCGCCAAAGGAAATCACCGTTCCCGAAGTCGAAGGCGCCGCCCAGGCCGCCGCCGCGGCGCACCTCAAGGATGCCGGCTTCACATCCAAGGTCGTGTCCGTCCCCAGTACCGAACCCGCACAGGTGGGCGTCGTCCTCAAACAGAGCCCCGCGGCCGGCACGAAGGCGCGCAAGGGCGCGACCGTGACGCTCACCGTCGGCGCGCAGCTGACAACGACGCCGCCGCCGAGCACCACGCCGACGACCACGACCACGACGACGACGACGGCCCCGCCCTCGACACCGCCGGCGACGGAATGAGCGCAGCGCCGGACACGCCCGCGCCCGCGGGCGGCGGGGCGCTGAAGGTCGCGGTTCTCGCCGGCGGGCGCTCCTCCGAGCACGACGTCTCGCTGTCGTCTGGAGCCGCCGTGCGCGCCGGGCTGAGCGCCGCTGGACACGAGGTGCTCCCGGTGGAGATCGCCCGCGACGGCCGCTGGCGGGCCGACGGTGAGCCGCTCAGCGTCACTCCCGGCGGCGGTCTGCTCGAGGTCGACGTCGTCTTCCCGGTGCTGCACGGGCCGTTCGGCGAGGACGGCACGGTGCAGGGGATGCTCGAGATGCTCGACGTCGCGTACGTGGGCGCCGACGTCGCCGCGTCGGCGGTGTGCCTGGACAAGGTGCTCTTCAAGGATCTGATGGCGGCGGCCGGCGTCGCGCAGGTGGAGTACGTAGGAGTGCGCGCAGAGCGCTTTACGAGCTCGCGCGAGCATGCGCGCAGCGAGCTCGCGCGGATCGCGCGCCTCGGCCTGCCGGTGTTCGTCAAGCCGGCACACCTGGGCTCCTCGGTCGGGATCGTGAAGGTGAGCGCCGAGGAGCAGCTG
Source organism: uncultured Solirubrobacteraceae bacterium (assembly GCA_963759265.1). GTDB lineage: Bacteria > Actinomycetota > Thermoleophilia > Solirubrobacterales > Solirubrobacteraceae > Palsa-744. Next base: position 632,441 of record CAVWYR010000001.1, on the reverse strand, counting down.
GGCGACGCCCTCGAGTCCGCGTTCGCGCACGATGCGCTCGTGATCGTCGAGGCGATGGCGTCTGGGACGGAGGTCGAGTGCGGCGTGCTGGGGGTGCTCGAAGCGGGACGCCGGGACGGCGAGGCCGCGTTCCTGTCCGAGCCTGGGGAGATCGTCTTCTCGGGCGACTTCTACGACTACGACGCGAAGTACTCAGCGGCGGGCATGGAGCTGAAGATCCCGGCGCGCATCTCCGCCGCCGCGCGCGAGCGGGTCAGGCAGCTCGCCGCAAGGGCCTTTCTCGCGACCGGCTGTGAGGGACTCGCGCGCGTGGACTTCTTCGTCGACGGCGAGGACGTGCTGGTGAACGAGCTGAACACGATGCCCGGCTTCACGCCGACGAGCGTCTACGCCAAGTTGATGGAGGCCTCCGGCGTCGCCTATCCGTTGCTGCTCGACCGGCTGTGCCGGCTCGCGCGCGAGCGCTACGAGCGCCGGCGCGCGTACAGCTACTGAGCGTCTGATGCCCGCCACGGGCGGTGCCCGCCAGGGCTACTTGAACAGCGTCAGCTCGTTGATCGTCGCCGATTGCATGTTCGGCGGCAACGTCGTGAGCCACACCAGGTAGTAGCGGTGCGGGTGCCCGGACAGCTCGAGCGGGATGCGTTCGCCGCTGCGCACGTCGGTGCTCGCCCCGACCGGCCCCAGCCAGCCGCGTCCGCCAAGCGACGTCGTGTTGCCGTACGGCAGTTCCAGTTCGATCCGGTCGCCGGCGTAGATCTGCACGGCGAAGCCTGGCGTCGGCGTTTGGATTTCAAGCGCCTTTGCGAGCACCGTCGGAGCCGCGTCGAGATAGACCCCGAGCCCGACGCCGCCCGGCTTCTTGAGCGTCCCGTCGTAGTACTGCTCGGTGCTCCACGTCGTGGTCGGGTCGCCGTCGACGAGATTCTCGATCTGGTCGCGGTTTTCCGGGCCGGTGCCGAAGGGGTTGTAGTCGTGCGCAGCAGTCTGGCTGAGCTGCACCGGCTGCAGCCCCGCGTGCGCGTCGATGCCGGGCGTCGCGCCTGCGCCGCTGTGCGTTTCCCCAGCGGCGAGCACGATCGTGATCGCGACGATCGCAACGAGTACCGCCAGCGACGCGAGCCAACGTGCGGGGTGGCGCATGCGCCATGGCAGCCTGCGCCGTGCCGGTGCCGGGAGGCTGCGCAGCACGCTGGTCACCTCGCCGGTGGCCTGGCCGCTGCGCGAGGCCTCGACCGCGAGCACCTCCTCGAGATCGGAGGCCATGCTCGCGGCGTCCGTGTAGCGCAGCGTGAGGTCCTTGGAGACCGCGCGGTCGACGACCGCGGCGGTGGCCGCGGAGAGCTCGGGGCGAAGCAGCTGCACGTCGGGGACGTCCTCGCGCACGTGCTTCATCGCCACCGCCACCGGTGAGCTCCCGTGAAAGGGGACGTCGCCGGTGAGCATCTCGAACAGCACGACGCCGAGCGAGTACAGGTCGGACTGCCCGGTGACGGGCTGCCCGAGCGCCTGCTCGGGAGAGACGTAATCGGTGGTGCCGAGCACGCGCCCGGCGATCGTCAGTCCTTCCTCGGTGAGCGTGCGCGCGATCCCGAAATCCGTGATCTTCGCGCCGCCTTCCTCGCTGATCAGCACGTTGTGCGGCTTGACGTCGCGGTGCACGATCTGACGCTCGTGGGCGGCGCCGAGCGCGCGCGCGATCTCGATCGCATACGCGAGCGCCTGCGGGATCTCCAGCGGCCCTTCGCGGCGGATGACATCCTTGAGCGTCTCGCCGGCGACGTACTCGAGCACGATGTAGGGGGCGGCCTCAGCGCCGTTGGCCCCCGGCCGCTCGTGGCCCGGCGGGAGCTCCTCGCCGGCGTCGATCACCGTGACCACGTGCGGATGGCTCAACTGTGCGACCGAGCGCGCCTCCCTGCGGAAGCGCTCGAGCTGATCGGCGTCGGCGGCGATCTCGCGGTGCATCAGCTTGATCGCGACCGGGCGCTCGAGCACCGTGTCGAACGCGCGATACACGGTCGACATCCCGCCTCGCCCGATTTCGGCGTCGAGCCGGTAGCGTCCGCCGATGACGGTGCCGAGGGCAGTCATGTGCCTCTATTGTGCGCGCACGCCACGCCGTTCGTGGTGGTGTTGAGCGCGAACACGCGAGAGGACCAGCACGGCGAGCGCGCAGCGGTAGAGCGTGAACGGCCACAGGCGCCGCCCCTCGCGCACGTGAGGCTCGAGCAGCAGGGCGCTCGCGCGCGTGGACAGGAAGGCGGCGCCGGCACCCACCACCAGCGCCGTGCGCTGCTCGCGCGCAAGGCCCGTGCGGCGCAGGCGCGCGGCCTTCAGCAGGCTCGCCCCCAAGATCACGGGTAGTCCCGCGCTCCACGACAGCCCATGTGCGGCGCGGCGGCTGAAGCCCCCCCAGCGGGCGGCGCTGAGGGTCGCGCCGTTGCGCGAGACGCCCGGGATCAGCGCCGCCGCCTGGGCGAGACCGAGCGCCAGCCCGTCGCGCGCGGTCGCATCCTCGCGTGAGCGCCCCGCGTCCGATCGGCCGCCCGCCCGGTGCTCGGCGAGGGCCATCGCGAGCGCGCCCGCGAGCAGGCCCGCCGCGATCGAGCGGGGGCTGCCCAGCCGCCGTTCGATCGGCCCGCCGAGCGCGTAGCCGGTGAGCGCCGCAGGCGCCAGCGAGAGCGCGATCACACCCGCTCTGCGGCGGTCCAGCCGCGCGAGCTCCCGCAGAAGGTCGCGGCGCATGTGGATCGCCAGCGCCGCGCCCGCGCCGGCGTGCAGCGCGACCTCGAAGGACTTGCGCTGCTGCCCGTCCAGCTGCGCGTAGGGCCAGCCGGCGAGCCACGGGATCAGCGTCGTGTGTGCGGAGGAGGAGATCGGCAGCAGCTCGGCGGGGCCCTGCAGCAAGCCCAGCACGAGCGCGTGAGCCAGTCCCGGCGCCGCGTCAGCCGGCGGCATCGGTCGCCGCGTCGCCGCGTCTGCGTCGCCGGCGCACGAGCAAGTACACGGCGCCCACCACGAGCACGACGACGATCGCGTAGTCGATGTACTCGAAGCCCTTGCGCACGGTCGTCCAGTCGCTGCCCAGCGCGTGGCCGGCGACGGCAAGGCCGACCACCCACGGGACCGTGCCGATCAGCGAGAACAGGCTGAAGCGCCCGAGCGGCATCCTCGCGACGCCCGCGGGCAGCGACACGAACGCGCGCAGCAGCGGCACCAGCCGCCCGAACAGGACGGTCGCCTCGCCGTGGCGCTGGAACCAGCGGTCGGCGCGCTCGATCTGGGCGGGGTGGGTGGGGATCCATTTGAAACCGCGCGCCGTGGCGTTCGAGCAGCTCCAGGCGGCCGCCGCGCCCGACCGCGTACGCAAGCCACGAACCGACCATCGTGCCGAGCAGCCCCGCGAGGATCACGCCGAGGAGCGTCATGTGGTGGTGGGAGGCGCTCTGGTCAGGGTCCGCCGCGGCGAAGCCGGCGAACAGCATCACGACCTCCGAGGGAAGCGGGATGCAAGCGCTCGCGATCGCCATCAGCGCGAAGATCCCCGGCAGGCCGCCCTCGCGAACGAGGTGCGCGGTTTCGTTGACGAGCGTTTCGGATATCGAGGCGAGGACGAGCAAGGACCGGGCAACGATAGCGGCGATCTGCGGGGCCGTCTCGCTCTCCTCTCGCCAGCCTCGCCGTCAGCCCGGGCGTTACCGTGCTTGCCGATGCGCGTCTGGATCGACCTCACAAACAGCCCGCACGTGCTCGTCATGCGCCCGGTGATCGAGCGTCTGCATGCGGACGGGCACGACGTTCGCGTAACCGCGCGCGACTTCGCACAGACGCTCGAGCTGTGCCAGCGCCTGCACATCGCCCACACCGCGATCGGGCACCATCGCGGCGAGCGACTGCTCGCCAAGGGGCTCGGCCTGGCGTCGCGATCGGCCGCGCTCGTGCGCTGGGCCCGTGCCGAGTCTCGTAGATTCGGAGCCCACCCACCCTTCGATGTCGCGCTCGGGCACGGCTCCAACGACATCAGCGTCGCCGCCGCTGCGCTGCGCATACCGAGCGCGACGATGTTCGACTACGAGTGGGCCACCGTCCAGCACAACGTCAACTGCCGCTTGGCGCGCGCCGTGGTCGTGCCCGACGCGATTCCCGCGCAGCGCCTGGATCGCTACGGCGCGCGCGGCAAGCTGCGCCCCTACCCCGGCCTCAAGGAGGAGTACTACCTGGCCGATTTCGACGCTGATCCAGCGGTGCTGCAGGAGCTCGAGCTCGTCCCCGCCCGCCCGATCGTGGTCGTGCGCACGCCGCCCGACGTCTCGCTCTATCACCGCTTCGAGAGCGACCTGTTCGCGCAGGTGCTCGAGCGGCTGCGCGCCGCGGCGGCGAGCGACGGCGTGCAGGCGGTGGTGCTGCCGCGGGTCGCCTCCCAGCGCGAGGAGCTGCGGCGCGTCCCCGGCTTCATCGTCCCCGAGCGCGCGATCGACGCCCAGTCGCTGATCGCGCTCGCCGACCTCGTGATCTCGGCCGGGGGCACGATGAACCGCGAGGCGGTCGCGCTCGGCACGCCCGTGTATACGACCTTCCAAGGCCGGCTTGGGGCTGTCGATGAACGGCTCATAGACGAACGCCGCCTGCGCATGCTCGCCGGTCCGGAGGAGTTGGAGCTGGCCAAGCGCAGCACCCTCGCGGACGCCGGCGAGGGCGCGAGCGCCACGCCACGCGTGCGCCGCGACCCGGGCGTGCTCGTCGAGTTGCTGCTCTCAGCTGCGCGCGACCGCGCCGCGTAGGCGCTCGCGGGGACGACGGGATCGTGACGGGCCCTTACAATCTGGACAATGCGCCGACGGATCCGCTCGGCGGCCCTTCCCCTCCACCGTCACTCGCTGCCACAGCTCGCAGTGGACGGGGCGCTGGTCGCGCTCGCGTACTACCTCGCCTTCCAGCTGCGCTTCGACAGCGGCCCCCCGGCGCAGTACGCGCACCTGCGCGAAGACACGATCTGGTGGGTGCTCGTGGGAAGCCTGCCGACGCTGGTGCTCGCGCGCGTGTACCAGCGACGCTGGCGCTACGCCGGCCAGCGCGACTACGAGGCGGTCGTGCGCGCCGTGATCGCGATCGTGCTGCTGACGGTCGTCGCGATCGAGGTCCTGCGTCCGGTCTACCGCTACCCGGAGGGCAACACCGTCGCGGTCGTGCTCCCCAACGGCGTGATCGTGTTGTTCGCGCTGCTCGCGCTGGTCTTCCTCGTCGGCGTGCGAGCGCTCGCCCGCAGCCTTTATGAGCGCCGCCCGCTCGCGCTCTTCAGCGGCGGCAAGAGCGAGCGCACGGTCCTTATCGCGGGCGCCGGCGAGGGCGGGCGCATGGTCGTGCGCGAGATCCTGCGCAACCGCGAGCTCGGCCTGCTGCCGGTGGGCTTCCTCGATGACGACCCGCTCAAGCTGCGTCTGCGCATCGACGGCGTGCGCGTGCGCGGCAACACCGAAGAGGACCTGCCGCGCATCCTCGACGACGCTGAGCCCGATGAAGTGATCATCGCGATTCCCTCCGCGCCGGGATCGACGCGCGCGCGGATCGTGCGCGAGTGCCGCGCGCGCGCGATACCGGTGCGCACGCTGCCGACGGTGTTCGAGCTGCTGCAGACGCGCGGCGCGCTCGCGCGGCAGATGCGCGAGGTCCGCGTCGAGGACGTGCTCGGCCGCGAGCCTGTGCACATGGAGCTCGAGCGCGTCGGCGCCTACCTCGCCGGCGAGACCGTGCTCGTGACCGGTGCCGGCGGCTCGATCGGCTCGGAGCTGTGCCGGCAGATCGCGCGCGTGGAGCCGCACCGGATCGTGCTGCTCGACCACGCCGAGGACAACCTCTTCTCGATCCAGCGAGAGCTCGAGGACGAGCGTCACGTCCCGCCCTCGATGCTCGCCGCGGTGCTGGCCGACTGCAAGGAGGAGGAGCGCATGCGCGAGGTCTTCGCCGAGCACCGCCCGACGATCGTGTTCCACGCCGCCGCCTACAAGCACGTCGGCCTGATGGAGGCCAACCCCGTCGAGGCGGTGCGCAACAACGCGGTCGGCACGCAGGTCGTGGCGCATGTCGCCGGCGAGGCCAAGGTCGCGCGCTTCGTGCTCGTCTCGACCGACAAGGCCGTCGCGCCGGCGACGGTGATGGGCGCCTCGAAGGCGCTCGCCGAGTTCGCGCTGGAGGCCGCCGACGCTCGCTGGGCGGCGACGCGCTACAACGCCGTGCGCTTCGGAAACGTGCTCGGGTCTTCCGGCAGCGTCGTGCCGATCTTCCGCCGCCAGATCGAACGCGGCGGGCCCGTGACGGTCACTGACGAGCGCATGACCCGCTATTTCATGACGATCCCCGAGGCCGTCCAGCTGATCATCCGCTCCGGGTCGCTCGCCTCCGCGCCCGTCCCCGCGCAGCGCCGGGGGGCCGCCGTGTTCGTGCTCGACATGGGCGAGCCCGTGCGCATCGTCGAGCTGGCACGCGCGATGATCGACCTCTCGGGGCTCGATCCGGATCGCGACATCGATGTCGAGATCGTCGGGCGCCGCCCCGGCGAGAAGCTCGAGGAGGAGCTCTTCAACAGCTACGAGCAGCCCCGCGCGACCGATGCCGAGAAGATCCTCCTGGCCGAGCGCGAGCCGCTCGCGCTCGAGGCGGTCGAATCGATGTTCGCCGAGATCCGCCTGCTCGTGCTCGAGGGCGACGCGGCCGGCCTGGCGGCGAAGGTGTCCGAGCTGGCCGCCGCACGTCGCGAGCCCTCGCCCGCGGCCACCGAGGGGCGCGCCGCCCGCGCGCAGCAACCGCGCGGTAGCGGCGACTCAAATGGCCTCGGGCAACCGCCCGGCGAGCAGCTCGACGAGCACCTCCCCCGGCGCGATGCGCCTGCGCCCCTCGTACACTCCCCGCATTCATGACCGTTCTGCCGCTCGCGCTGTCGCTTTCGAGCACGTTCACCAAGATCGGCGCGCTCGCTGCGTTCGCCGCGGTGCTCGGCATCGCGATCCTGTCGTTGCTCGTCTTCTCGCAGGCACGCGAGCTCAAGCGCCTGAGAGAGTGGGCCGGGCGCGCGCCCGAGCGCGCGGCCGACATGGAGCAGCGGGTGACGGCCGCCGCCGCTGCCCGTGCGCAGCAGGCGGGCGCCGTCCAGGCAGTGCGTCAGGTTCCGCGCACCGCGCCTGTGCAAGCGGCCGCCGCGACCGGCGGCGTCGGTCCCGCGACGCGCACCGCCGCCGTTCCCGTCGGCCAGACCGCGGGCGTTGCGGCGGGGGCGCCGGGCGTGGCCCTGCCGCCACCGGGCTCGCCGGCGCCGGGGGTGCCCCTGCCGGCGCCCGTGGCGCCGGGTCTCGTCGCCCAACCCGTCGCAGCCGCGCCCGCGCCTGTTACCGCGCAGCCCCCAGGCCAGCCGGCGGCGCCGCAGCGCCCTCCGGCCCCCGGCCAAGCACCGGCGCAAGGTCAGCCACCCGCGAGCGCCCCGGCGCCGACTCCCGGTCAGGCGCCGACGCCCGGTCAGGCGCCGACACCGGGCCAGGCTCGCGTGCCCGTTCCGGGCGCACCCTTGGCGGTGCCTGCGACCTCGCCGGTGGGCGCGCCCGCTTCGGCGGCAGGCGCCGTGCAGACCCCGCCCGCGCCGGCGCCCAGCCCGCCGGGTGTGAGCGGCCCTCCCCCGCCGGCTCCGGCGACGGCAGCGGCCGCCGCCGGTGCAGCAGCGGGCGCAGCAGCGGCGCCCGCTCGCGCGCCCAGCCCGCCGGCACCGCCGCCGCCCGGCGCCGCGTCGTCGAGCCCCGAGGCATCCCAGCCGCCCCCGGCCCGCCGGCCGGCGGGGCCGTCTACGGGCGCGGGCGCCCAGTCCGCTCCGCGTGCCAGCGCCGCGGGCGCACAATCGCCGCTTGGGCCGCCGCGATCGACCTACACCGCGCGGCGATCGCCGCGTAGGCTGGGCCTGCTGATCGCGGCCGGCGTGGTGGTCGTGGCAGCGGTGCTTGTGGTCGTGCTGGCGCCGTTCGGCGGCGCGAGCACCAAGAAGGCGACGGACTCGACGACGGCGATCGCGACGCGCACCACCACGCACGTCAAGAGCAAGCCTGCGCACAAAGCAGCGCCGAAGACGCCGGTCGTAAGCCCGGCGGAAACGACCGTGACGGTGCTCAACGCGACCGAAGCGGAAGGCCTCGCTCATCGCACCGCCGCCGCGCTGCAGCAGAGCGGCTACTCGCAGGCGACGGCGATGAACGGGAAACCCCCCGGCTCGGGGCAGGTCAGCATCGTCGAGTACGCCAGCGGCCACCAGGCTGAAGCGGAAGGCGTCGCCCACTCCGCGTCGATCACGCACGTGGAGCCGATCGAAGCCGGGGTCAGCGCGCTCGCGGGCTCGGCGAACGTGGTGGTGATCGTAGGCGCCGACAAAGAAAAAGAAACCTCGAACCCATAGCCGGCTTCCTGGACATCCCCGCGCGCTCGGTCAAGCCGCGCGATCACGGCATAACCCACGTGATCGACCGGGGACTGTCGGTCGCAGAGGCGGAAGGGCTGCTGGAGGTCGCCGGCGCGAGCGTCGACATCGTCAAGCTCGGGTGGGGCACGGCGCTCGTCACCGCCAACCTCAAGCCGAAGCTGGCGCTCTACAGCGCGCACGGCATCCCGGTCGTGCTCGGCGGCACGTTGACCGAGGTCGCGATTCGCCAGGGGCGCGTCGAGGGCCTGGTTGCGTGGCTGCGCGAGCTCGGGCTGCGCCACGTTGAGATCTCCGACGGCACGATCACGCTCGAGGCGGACGTCAAGCGCGAGCTGATCGAACGCCTCTCGCGCGAGTTCACGGTGCTGGCGGAGGTCGGCAGCAAGGACGCGGACTTCATCATGGCGCCCTACATCTGGGTCGAGCAGATAGAGCGAGACCTCGCCGCCGGCGCGTGGAAGGTGATCGCCGAGGCGCGCGAGTCCGGCACCGCGGGGATCTATCGCGCCAACGGCGAAGTGCGCACGGGCCTGATCGACGAGATAGCGCACGCTGTCGACCCGGAGCTGCTGATCTTCGACGCGCCGCTGCAACGTCAGCAGGTGTGGCTGCTGACGCGCTTCGGCACCGAGTGCAGCCTTGGCAACATCGCGCCGGCCGACGTGCTCTCGCTCGAGACGCTGCGGCTCGGGCTGCGTTCGGACACGGTCGAGCGGTTCGCGCTGGGCGGCGAGGATTGACCGAAGCCTCCGCGGCGGTTGACGACGATCGGGGGCGAGCCCGGACGGCGGCGCCGGGCAGCGACCCGATCGCGCGGCTCGTGTTCGCGCTGCTGGTGATCGCCTGCTTCGCGGCGTTCCTGATCACCCAACGGCTCAAGCACAGCCCGACCGCGGTGCAGGAATTCGACGTCACGCCGTACTTCTCACCGTATCCCAGCGGACAATTCAAACAGGCGCGGATCTCGTTCAAGCTGGCCGAGCCAAATGACGTCACGGTGACGATCATCGACTCGAGCGGCAACACCGTCGCGACGCTCGTGCGCGAGCACCCGCTCGCCGGCTACAGGCAGCTCTCCCTGCGCTGGAACGGCCGCCGTGGCACGGCGCATCGCTACAGCACGGTGCGCACGCCGGCGGGACTGATCGCGCTGATCCCCGAGAACACCGGCGCGATCGCGCCCGCAGGCGTTTACCGCGTGCGCGTGGAGCTGCGCCACCACAGCCCCGTGCTCTCGACGCGCAGCCTGACGCTGGTCGCCCCGTGAGCGGGGTCGGGGGGGCGGTGATCGCGAGCACCCTGCCGAGCGCGGGCGCGCTGGCGGCGGGTGCTGCGCTCGCGCTGGCCGTGATCGCGGCGCTCGTCGTGTTGATGCGCCGCCACAGCGAGGCCTTCCCGCTGCTCGTCGTGCTGACGCTTCCCTTCAGGCTGCCGATCGCCTCCGGCGGGCGCACGGTGAACCTGCTGATACCGCTTTATCTGGTCGTCGCCGCGGGCGTGATCGTGTACCTGCTGCCGAGGCTGCTGGGCCGCGCGCCCGGCGGCGTGGATGCCCACAGGGATCCAGGCGCCTCGCCCGCACGGCTGGCCTGGTGGTCATCGCCACGGGGCCTTGAAGCGCTGCTGTTCGCGGCGGTGGGCGTGTACGCGCTGCAGGCGCTGTACTCGAGCGATCTCACCAAGGCCGCCGAGAACATCGCCTTCTTCTACGTGCCGTTCGCGCTGATGTTCTTGATTCTCCGCGACGTGCGTTGGACGCCCGGGCTGCTCGCGCGCTGCCTGGCCGTAGCGGTCGTGCTCGCCGTGCTGTTCGCGGGCGTCGGCTTCGTCGAGTACTACCGCAAGGCGCTGTTCCTGAATCCGAAGGTGGTCGTCGCCAACCAGTACGGCAACTACTTCCGCGTCAACTCGGTGTTCTTCGACCCCAGCATCTACGGGCGCTTTCTCGCGCTCGTGATGATCGCCGTGATGACGGTCGTGCTCACGCGAGGCGCGCGCGCAGGCGACGGCCGCCGCCACCGCGAGGTGCTGGCCGGGGGGGCCTTGCTGCTGTGGCTGCTGGCGGGGCTCGTGACGAGCTTCTCGCAGTCGAGCATCGCCGCGCTGGTCTTGGGGTTGGCGGTGTTGGGCGCGTGGTGCTGGGGCCTGCGCGCGACCGCATACGTGTCGGTCGCCGTGCTGGTCGTCGCCGGGGCGTTCGTGCTGCTCGCGCCCACCAACCTGCACTTCGGCCTGAAGGGCTCGAACGGATCGGCCAACAACGCGACGAACGGGCGCACGAACCTCGTCTCCGGCGGCCTCGAACTGTTCGCCAGGCACCCGCTCGAGGGCTACGGCTCGGGCTCGTTCGAAACCGAGTACAAGCTCCACAGCAAGGCCAGCGCCGAGAACGCGGTGTCGGCGTCGCACACGATCCCGGTGACGATCGCCGCCGAGCAAGGGGTCGTCGGGCTGCTGGTGTACGCGGCGTTGCTGCTCTCCGCCTTCATCGTCCTGTTCCGCGGCGCCGGGCGCTCGCCGCCGAGGATCGCGATCGCGGCCTGCTTTGCGGCGCTCGTGCTGCACACGTGGACGTACGCCGACTTCCTCGAAGACCCGACGACGTGGCTGCTGCTGGCGATCGGCGTCGCCCTGGCGAGGATCGACCTGCGTGCGCGTGCGGACGGTTCGCTGCGCACGCGCGAGCCCGTGCTGGAAGCGGGCGCGCCGGCAAGTAGCTTCTGAGCCGTGCTCGGCTACCTCAAGCGCCTCGTCACGAGCGGCGCGGCGTACCAGTTTGGCGACATCCTCGCCAAGGGCCTCGCGCTGCTGACGCTGCCGCTGTACACGCACTATCTCGACACGAAAGCCTACGGCGCCGCCGAAACCCTGCTGACGGCGGTGATCCTGTGCAGCATCCTCGCGCGCGTCGGCATCGGCGAAGCCTTCATCCGCTTCTACTTCGACGACGAGGACACCGCGCGGCGCGAGCGGATCGCGCGCACCGCCACAGCGACGGTCGCGTGGACGACGACGCTCGCGGCGCTCGTCGGGCTGGCGTTCGCGGGGCCGCTGTCACGGCTGCTGCTCACGTTCGAAGATCCCCTGCTGTTCGACTGTGCGGTGCTCGGGCTGTGGGCGTTCACCAACCTCGAGATGGCCTACGCACAGCTGCGCGTCGACGAACGCAAGCGCGTGTACGTGTACGCGTCCGGCGCGAACGTCGCGATGACGGTCGTGTTCACGATCGCGCTCGTCGTCTTCGCCCACCAGGGCGCGCGCGGGCTGCTGCTCGGCAACTTCGGTGCGTCCGCGCTGGTCGTGCTGGGGCTGTGGTGGGTGCTGCGCCGACGCGTGTCGCTGCGCGTGCGCCTCGCCGACCTGCGCCCGATGCTGCGTTTCGGGCTGCCGACCGTCCCGGCCGACGCGAGCGTGTACGCACTGCAGGTAGCCGATCGCTTCTACCTGTTCAGGATCTTCTCGCAGAGCGCCGCGGGGCAGTACGCGATCGCGATCAAGCTCGCGACCGTCGTGTTCGTCGCGGTCCGCGGCTTCCAGTACGCGTGGCCGCCGCTCGCGTACTCGATCGAGAGCGACGAGGAGGCCTCGCGCCTGTACTCGCTGGTGACCACCTACTACACGCTCGCCACTGGAGTCGTCGTCTGCGCGGTCGCCCTGCTCGGACGCTGGATGGTGCGCCTGCTCGCGGGCCGCCCCGAATACTTCGGCGCCTACCGCGCGCTGCCGTGGCTCGCGCTCGGGTGGGCGCTGTACGGCCTGTACCTCGTGTTCGTCGCGATCTCCGGGCGCGCGCGCGTCACCTCGCGCAACTTCCCCGCGGGCGCCGCCGGCCTCGCCGTCAACGTCACCTTGCTCGTGCTGCTCGTGCCGCGCAGCGGCGCCGACCTCGGCATCGCCGGGGCGGGAATCGCCCTGTGTGGCGCCTACGTGGCGATGCTAGTCGTCATGTACCTGCTCACGCGCAGCCTCTTCAGGGTCGGCTTTGAATGGCGCCGCCTGGCGCAGCTGACGGCGATCCTCGCCGGCGTCGCGGTCTGCGGTGAGCTGCTGCTGCCAAGCGCCGGCCTCGCCGGCCTCGCGCTGCGCATCGCCTGGCTCGCGCTCGTGCCCGCGCTGCTCCTCGCCACGCGCTTCTTTCACCCGCACGAGCGCGCCCAGGCACGCTCGCTGGTCGCGGACGCGCACCGGCGCGTCGCCAGCTTCCGTGCCGCGCACGGCGATGTCGAGGCATACGCAGAGGACCCCCTCAAGGACATCTGACGGCCGTGGACGCGGCGCGGGGCGGCGTCCTCGGTCGCTCGCGTGCGCGGCACGCCACGCTCCCTGCGTCCTTGCCGCGCTTGGTCCACGGCCGTCAGAGGCGTGGTGCGGGATCCGCACGGCGTCTAGCGTTGGATTATCGGCTCAAGAATGCGGCTTTTGCGGCCGATGCGTGACCTGTCATGCCCGACGTGACCTTCAAGCCGACCCATCGCGCGGGTGCCAAGGAGCGTCGCCGGCGCGCCGAGGCCCTGGACCGGCACCGCGCTGATACGCGCGTCAAGCGGCTCGCGGCGACCGACGAGGTCGGCTACCTGCGCGAACAGCTCCGGCTGGCGGCGCGGCTCACGGGTGAGCTCGCGGGCGAGAGCGATGTCGCGGACATGGCGCAACTGGTTGTCGCGGAGCTGCACGAGACCTTCGCGTTCTACCTGGCGGCCATCCAGCGCCTCGACGAGGACGGCGTACTGCGGCTGATCGCCGCTCGCGGGCCGCTGGCGGAGGTCATGGCGGAGTTCCTGTTGACGGAGCAGCCGGCGTCGGCGGGCGTGAACGGAAGGGTCGCCTCCTCAGGCGCCACCGTGCTCGTCTCGGACACGAGGATCGACCCCGACTACATCGTGCGCGACCCTGCAACCGACCCACGCTCGGAGCTGGCGGTTGCGGTGTTCGTGGACGGATCGGTGTGGGGCGTGCTGAACATCGAGGCGGCCGAGCCGGGTGCTTTGCGCGAGGCCGACGTGGTGCTCGTGGAGGCGATCGCGGCGAGCTTCGGGGTTGCTGTTCACCGGGCCAAACTCGTCAGCGACCTCGAGGGCGCGTTCACCACCGCGCTTGCCGCGTTGACGAGCACGGTCGAGGCCAAGGACGACTACACGGCCTGTCACGGCGAGGACGTAGCCTTGCTGGCCGAGCGAGTCGCGCTGCGCATGGCTCTGTCGGGCGTCCAAGCGCGCGACGTACGCTACGCGGCGATGCTGCACGACCTCGGCAAGGTTGCTGTCCCCAGCGAGATCCTGCTGAAGCCAGGGCCGCTGACGGACGAGGAGTGGGTGACAATGCGCAGCCACGCCGCGATCGGCGGCGAGCTCGTCGGGCGCATCGAGGCCTTCGCGCACCTGGCCCCGGCGGTGCGCGCGAGCCACGAGCGCTGGGACGGAGGCGGCTACCCGGACGGGCTCGCGGGCGAGCAGATTCCGCTGGAGGCAAGGATCATCGCCGCGTGCGACACATATGACGCGATCGTCACCGATCGCCCCTACCGCCCTGCGCGTACGCCGGTCGAGGCGTGTGCGGAGCTCAGCCGCGTCGCGGGCACGCAGCTTGACGGTCGCGTGGTGGCGGCCGTGATCGAGGAGCTCGACGTGCTCGGGGGCAGCGCCCGGCGCGCGGCCGCGTAGCGCGCCGCCTCAGACATCGGAGCCGGCGTTGTACGCCTCGGCGGCCTCGCGCAGACCTTCGCCGCGGCCGGGCATCAACGCGGCGATCACGTGGCGCCAGTAGCGTCGCGGGTCATGGCCCGGCAGCGCCAGCGCTGCGAGGGCGCGCACGGCATAGGTCCAGGCGGTCAACCAGCGCACGGCGAGCGCGGCGGCGGGCGAGTGGTGCTTGCGCATGTACAGATCACGCCCGCGGGCGAGTTCGACGATGCGCCGCTCGGGAACCTCACCGGTGGCGAGTTGCTCGTGGTGGATCGCGCGCGCCTGCGGGACGTACACGCTGTGCCAGCCGACGTCGCGCAGGCGTCGTGCGAAGTCGACCTCGTCGGAGTAGACGAAGAAGTCCGGGTCCAGGTAGCCCACCTCGGCGGCCGCGTCGCGGCGCACGAGCAGCGCTGAGGACTGGCACCAGTCGACCTCGCGGGTGCGCTCGCCGTTGCTCTGCACGGTGTAGAGGCGGTGCAGCATCAGCGCACCGGCGAGCGCGGTGCCGACGGTCGGAAAGCGCCATGCGCACGCCTGCCCGGCGCCGTCTGGGCGCAGCAGCCGCGCACCGGCGCAGGCGACAGCGGGGCGCTCTCGCAAGCCCTGCCACAGCGCGAGCGTCGCTCCGGGGCACAGCTCGGAGTCCTCGTTGAGCAGCAGCGCGTAGCGCCCGCGCGCGCGGCGCAGCAGCTCGGAGTCGTTCGCTGCCTTGCCGTGGCGCTGCTGTAGGGCGATCGTCTGATCGACCGCCGGATGCTCGCTCGCGGCCTCAGCGGAGCCGTCGCGCGAGCCGTTGTCGAGCACGAGCACCTCGCTCGCGAAGGGGAGGCCGTCGCGCTCGCGCGCGATCGCGTCGAGCCCGCGCACCAGCAGCTCCCGCTGGGAGGTGTTGACGACGCAGTAGCTGAGCTCGATCTCGCTCACCGGAAATGACCATAGGCGCTATCGCGGTTGCTGGGACGCCCCGCCGATGGGGTACCGTTGCTGGGGGATGTCCGCTGTCCTCGACGCCTCCATAGGCAATGCCACCTCGCTTCCGCCGGGGCCGCGCCTGCCCCGGGCGGTGCAGGCGTTTCTGCGTGTATGGCGTTACGAGGACCTCAGCGACCGCGGCCACGCGCGCTATGGCGACAGCTTCACCGTCCGCATCGGAAGCGCGCCGACGGGCGTGCTCACACGCGACCGTGAGGCGATCCGCCGCCTGTTCACCGGCGACCCGCTCGGCAAGCGCCACGGCAACGACGTGCTGCGCGCCTTCGTCGGCGATCACTCGCTGCTGGTGCTCGAGCCCGGCGAGCACCTGACGCGGCGCAAGATGATGCTGCCGCCGTTTCACGGCGAGCGTGTCCAATCCTACGCGCGGCTGATGGAGCGCCTCGCGGCAGCGGAGGTCGAGCGCCTGCGCGTCGGCGATCTCGTGACGGTCCATCCGGTCGCCCAGGCGCTGACGCTCGACGTGATCCTGCAGGCTGTGCTCGGCGTCTCCGATGTCGGCATGCGCGGGCGGCTGCGGAGCATCTTCGACGCGCTCAACACGCCGGGCAACACGTTCGCGTTGTTCGTGCCGCAGCTCACGCGCCGTGCGCCGTGGAATCTCCTCTCGAGGCGTCCGTGGCGCTTGAAGGACGAGCTCGATGCGCTGTTGTTCGAGCACATCGCGGCGACTCGCGCGGACCCGCTGCTGGCCGAGCGCGAGGACATCCTCGCGATGATGGTCCTCGCCCGGGACGAGGATGACGCCGGGCTCAGCGACCTACAGCTGCGCGACGAACTGATAACGCTGATCGCGGCGGGGCACGAGACGACCGCGACAGCGATCGCGTGGGGCGTCGAGCTGCTCGTGCACAACCCCGACGTCGCAAACCGCGCCCGCAGCGGTGACGATGAGTACCTGGAGGCGCTCGCGAAGGAGATCCTGCGGAATCCGCTCCCCGCTGCCGATCAGCGCCGCGCGATACCTGCTCGAGCCGTTCGAGATCGGCGGATGGACGGTCCCGCCGGGCACGGCGATCCTCGTGGACGCCTATGGCGTGCATCACGACCCGAGGACCTATCCGCAACCGCACAGCTTCCGTCCCGAGCGCTTCCTGGAAAGCCAGCCGGATGGCTACTCGTTCCTGGCGTTCGGCGGCGGCGCGCATCGCTGCATCGGCGCGTCGCTCGCGCTGCTCGAGATCAAGATCGTGCTGCGCGAGATCCTCGAGCGCGTGGAGCTCGCGCCGCTCGAGGCCGCGATCGCCCGCTCGATGCCGCGTGGCCCTACGCTCGCACCGCGCGGCGGCGCCCGCGTACGCGTGGTGGCCGAGCGCGCCCCCACGCGCGAGCAGGCCGCGAGCGCGGCCGCAGCCTGAGGCTCCGCCTGCCCGGCGTCTCAGCCATGCGCGTGCACGTCGTCGACCCCTCGGCCTACACGCCGCCCTATGACCACGCCTTCTGCAGCGCGCTGGCGGCGGCCGGCGCTGAGGTCGAGCTCTACACCAGCCGCTTCGCCTACGGCGCGGTGCCGCGCCCCGAGGGCTACACGCGGCACGAGGCCTTCTATCGCCTCGCCGCGCACGTGCGCGGCGCCCGCGCCCGGCGAGTCGTGAAGCTCGCCGAGCACGTCCCCGACATGCTCCGCTACCGACGCTCGGCGCAGGCCGCAGAGATCGTGCACTTCCAGTGGCTGAGCGTTCAGCATGTCGACGGCCAGCTGCTGCCCGCCAAACGCACGGCGAGCGGAAAGCGCAGACCGCTCGTGCTCACCGCCCACGACATCCTCCCGCGCGAGTCCAGGCCGGGCCAGCGCGCGGCGCAGCGGCGCCTGTACGAGCACTTCGACGCGGTCATCGTCCACTCCGAGCACGGCCGCGGGCGGCTGATCGGCGAGCTCGGCGTGGAGCGCGAGCGCGTGCACGTGATCGCGCACGGGGCGTTCGTGCACCTGGCCGCGCCCGAGCCGTCGCCGCAGGCTGCACCGCCGCCGTTTCAGACCGATCTGCCGGTGGTCCTCTGCTTCGGGCTGATGCGCCCGTACAAGGGCATCGACCTGCTGCTCGAGGCATGGCGTGGGATCGAGGGCGCCGAGCTGTGGATCGCCGGGATGCCGCGGATGGACATCTCCTCGCTGCGCGCGACCGCGCCGCCGGGTGTGCGCTTCGTCGCGCGCTTCATCGGCGACGGCGAGCTCGCGACGTACTTCCGCCGCGCCGATCTGGTGGTGCTGCCCTACCGCGAGGTCGACCAGTCGGGTGTGCTGTTCACGGCGCTCGCGTTCGCCAAGCCGCTGCTGCTGAGCGACGTCGGCGGGTTCCCCGAGGTCGCGGCCACCGGCGCCGCGCGCACGTTTGCGGCGGGCGACGCCGGCGCGCTGCATGAGGCCCTGCGCGATCTGCTCTCCGATCGCGGCGCCCTCTTGCAGCTCGGCGAGAGCGCCCGCGCCGCCGCCACCGGGCCATACGCGTGGGAGCAGGTCGGGCGGCGCACGCTCGAGCTCTACGAAGTGCTGCTGAGCGAGGATAGCCGCCGATGACGGTGGCTCTGGAGGTCGTCTTCTGGCTGTGCTGCGCGCTGATCGTGTGGACGCAGCTCGGCTACGCGGCCGCGCTCGCGGCGCTCGCGCGCGTGCTCCGGCGCCCGCCGGCGGCGTCGCGCCCGCCCGCGCAGCTGCCGTCGCTGTCGCTGATCGTCGCGGCGCACGACGAGGAGTCGGTGATCGCGGCGAAGGTCGAGAACGCGCTCGCGCTCGACTACCCACGCGAGCTGCTGGAGGTGATCGTCGCGTGCGACGGGTGCGCGGATGAAACCGCCGAGCGTGCGCGTGGCGCCGGAGCGGACATCGTGCTCGAGCTGGCGCGAGGCGGCAAGATCCGCGCGCAGGACGCGGCCGTCGAGCGCGCGCGCGGCGAGATCGTCGCGTTCTCGGACGCGAACTCGGTGTGGGAGCCCGACGCCGCAACAGAGCTCGTCGCCGCCTTCGCCGATCCCCGCGTCGGCTATGCGTGCGGGCAGCTCCGCTATCTGCCGGGCGCAGCTGCCGACGGCCGCGCGCTGCCCAGCCAGGAGGGCGTCTACTGGCGCTACGAGCTGGCGGTGCGCGCGCTCGAGTCGCGCCTGTCGTCGATAACGGCGGGCAACGGCGGCATCTACGCGACCCGCCGCGAGTCCTACCTCGCCGTCGACCCGATCATGGGCCACGACCTCTCGCTGCCGTTCAACACCGTCAAGCGCGGTAAGCGCGCCGTGTACGCGCCGGCGGCGCGCGCGGCGGAGAAGATGGTCCCTTCGATGGCCGGCGAGTTCGCGCGCAAGCGACGCATGATGAGCCACACGTGGCCGATCGTCGTGCGCGGCGGCATGCTCTCCCCGCGCGGCTACCCGCCGGGATACGCGCTGATGATCTTCTCGCACCGCCTGCTGCGCTACGCGACGCCCGCGCTGCACGTGCTCGCGCTGGCCGCCAACATCGCCCTCGTCGCACGCGGCTCCGGCGTCGTCTACGTGGTCACGCTCGACCTCCAGCTCGCGCTCCTGCTCGCCGCGGCGCTCGCCGGCATCGTGCGCCTGCGGGTGCTGCTGATCGCCCGCTACTACGTGCTCACCACTGCCTCGCTCGCGGCCGGTTTCTGGGACTGGCTGGCGCATGGGACGGACGCGACGTGGACGGCGGCCGAAGGCACCCGCTGAGGGCCCGCAGGCGGCGCTGCCCTCACGCAGCTCGTGCCGATCACTTCACGCCTCGAGCCCGCGCCGCCTTTGTCAGGCAGGTGAGCGAGTCACCGACAGCGCCGGCGGATCGGCGAGCGTCTGAAAGACGACGCAGTAGCGCTCGGTCAGGCGCATCAGGGTGGCCAGCTGTTCCTCGTCGGCGTCGGTTTGAAGCGTGAAGCCGAGCCTGATCGCCGTGAAGCCGACGCTCGCCTGCTTGTCAACCGAGAGGGTGCCGCGAAAGTCGAGATCGCCCTCGGCGTGCACGGAGCCGCTGACGAGCAGACCGAGAGACGTTGCGACCGCGCGCATCGTGACCCCGGCGCACGCGACCAACGCCTGCAGCAGCATGTCCCCCGAGCAGGCGAGCAATCCGTCGCCGCCGGTCGCCGGATGCAGACCGGCCTGCACGAGTGCCCGTCCCGTGTTCACCGTGCACGCGACCCCGTCATCCAGCGACCCGTCGGCTTCGAGCGTCACGAGCGCCGCTACAGGCTCGTCGCGATAGCGCTGCTTCAACGGCTCCTGGATCGCGCGCAGCTCCTCTGTGGTGGTGACGCTCATACGACCCAAACGGTACCGCGCGCCAGCCGACCATAGGCCGGAGCAGGGACGGTTTTCTTCGCTCACTGCCACAATCCCCGCCGTGCTCCGCCGCCTCCTCGACATCGTGGTCTCCGCCACGGCCCTCCTCTTCGCCTCCCCGATCCTCGTCACCGCAGCGGTGGCGATCCGCCTGGAGTCCCGGGGCCCGATCATCTATCGGCAGCGCCGCAGCGGCCTGCAGGGCCACGAGTTCGACGTCCTGAAGCTGCGCACGATGGTCGACGGTGCGGAGCACAAAGGCGCGGGGCTCGCGATCAACGAGAACGACCCGCGCATCACCCGCGTGGGCGCGCTGCTGCGCCGCACGTCGCTGGACGAGCTGCCGAACCTGGTGAACGTGCTGCGTGGCGAGATGTCGCTGATCGGGCCGCGCCCGACGCTGCCGGCGCAGGTGGCGCAGTACACCGAGCGCCAGCGCGGGCGCCTGGCGCTCAAGCCGGGGATCACCGGCTGGGCGCAGGTGAACGGGCGCGCGTCGCTGCCGTGGTCGGAGCGGATCGAGCTGGACCTGTACTACATCGAGCACCGCTCGCTCGCGCTCGACCTCCAGATCCTCAGGCGCACCGTCTCGATGGTGCTGGGTGGCTCGGACCTTTACAAGGGCGCCGCGGGTGGCTGGGAGGGCGAGCTGTGAGCGGGCCCGTCAGGTCCCCTCCGCCGCCCACCGCTGAGCGCCCGGCGATCCTGTTGACGGGAACGGGCAAGCGCTATGACATCGTGTCGTGCTTCGCGGCGCAGACGTTGACGATCGCGGCCGACCCCTCGCCGCTGGCGCCGGCGCAGTACGCGGCGCACGTGCATGTGGCGGTGCCGCGGATGGACGACCCCGAGTACGTCCCGGCGCTGCAGGCGCTGTGCGCGGAGCATGGCGTCGGCGCCGTCCTGCCGCTGACGGATCTCGATATTGAGATCTTGGCTGGCGCTCTGGAGCAAGGACGGCTTCCCGCCCTCGTACCCTCTGTCGAGGTTGCCCGCGCGACGTATGACAAGTACGAGGCGCACCTGTTGTTGCGCCGCCACGGGCTGCCCTCGCCGCCGACGCTGCTGCCGCAGGAGGACCTGAGCGTGCTCGAATACCCGGTCATGGTCAAGCCGCGCCAGGGCTCGGGCGCGCGCTCGATCCACCTGGCGCACGACCCGGCGCAGGCGCGCTTCATGATCGACTACGTCGAGCACGCCCCAGGCGGCCCGCGCCCGAAGGGCCTGCCGGCGCCTGAGCCGGTGATGGTGCAGCGCGCGATGGGCGGCGATGAGATGTCGATCGACTGCCTGGGCGATCGCGACGGGCGCTGCCTGAACGCGATCCCGCGGACGATGCTCGAGTCGCGTGGCGGCGAGTCGATCAAGGGCCAGGTGGTCTACGACGAGGAGCTGATCGAGCTCGGCCGGCGGGTGATGGAGGCGCTGGAGGTGCGTGGGCCGGCGACGATCCAGGTGTTCCGCGACCCCGACATCGGCCTCGGCATCACCGACGTGAACACGCGCTTCGGTGGCGCCTTCCCTGCGCCGGTGTTTGCGGCGCTGCCGGGACGCAGCTACCCGGAGCTGATCGTGGCGATGGCGGCGGGCGAGCGCGTCGAGCCGCACGTGGGCGAGTTTCGCGCGGGCATGACGTTCACGCGCTACTACTGGCAGCTCGAGCTCGACGAGCAGCTGCAACCGACGGGACGCGACATCTCCTAGGTCTAGAATTGCCTGTCGTGGCCTCGTCGCTCGTCGATTCCCCGCCCGACACGCCGGCCGACGGGCAGCCGCCGTCGAGCGGATCGGCTGGGAGCTCGGCAGGGCCTGCTCCAGCAGCCCAGCAGCCCGGCGAGCGCAGCTGCGCCAAGTGTGGCGCCGCGATGGCTCCCGGCCAGGATTGGTGCCTGCAGTGCGGTGCGGGCGCGGCCGGAAGCCTCGGCCCGGCCGGCTGGCGCGCGCCGGCCGCGATCCTCGCGGCCGCGGCGATCCTTCTGCTCGTGGCCGCCGGCGTCGGCTACGCGGCGCTGAGCAAGGGCACGGCGAAGCCTCGGGTCCTGACGACCACGGTGGCGCAGACGATCACCCCGGCGCCGACCACGTCGCCGACGTCTACGACGCCGGCGACGGGTGCCGCGACGCCAACGCCCAAAGCCAAGGCGTCCCTGCCTCTGCTGCCGGTCAAACCGCCGAAGATCCCGCTCACCGCGATCACCCCGAAAGGCTCGGAAAGGACCGCGACCGCGCCCGCTTCCCCGCAGACCAAAGCAGGCACGCCGACGAGCACGACGCCGACTGGGACCTCGACCGCTGGCGGCGAAGAAGCGGAATCGAAGCCGGGCTCGATCCTGCTCGATACGGACGCGGCAAAGACGTACAACCCCTACGAACTGCCGGCGAGCGACTTCGGCGATCCGAGCCAGGCGATCGATGGCGACCCCTCGACCGCGTGGACCGCCCTCGTCGACCCGGCGACCGCGCCGAGCATGGCCGAGGGACTGCTGATCGATCTGAAGGCGAAGCTGAAGCTGTCCTCGCTCGAGCTCATCACCTCGACGCCGGGGATGACGGTGCAGATTGTACGGCACGATTGGCCACGCCGCCCCGACCTCGATCACCGATCCGGCGTGGATCCCGCTGAGCGCCCCCGCGGTCGTCAAGAAGAAGCACCTACGCATCAAGCTGCGTGACTCGAAGAAGGCGTTCACGTTCGTGACGCTGTGGATCAGCAAGGCGCCGCAATCGGCGATTGGCAGCGCGCAGGCGCCCGGGCACGTCGACGTCAACGAAGTCGAACTGTTCCAGGCGAGCGCGGCGTCGTAAACGCCGGCGACTCAGGCGGGGCTGACGCGCCCTGAGCTAGCGCGCGTGCGCTTGCTTGCGGGCCTCTTCGCCGCTGCTGCGCGTTTCGCGCGAGGCGCGACCGGCTTCGCCCACACCTCGTCGAGGAACGCAGCGATCTCGCCGGTGAGTCGCTCGGGATGCACGCGCAGCTCGACGAACGACTCGGCTTCGAGCAGCCTCGCGTTGGGCATCTCCTTGGCGAGCATGCCGGCGTCGGAGAACGGATGGACGGGGTCGCGCTGGTGTCCGAGCACGAGCGTTGGCGCTGTGAACGTGTGGCGCTCGCCGCGCGGCGGGGCGATGCGGCCGAAGAACAGCCCCTGCAGCAGCGCTCCGCCGGGGCCGGGCTCCTGGCGCACGAGGTCGAGCATCACGTTGCCGTAGTGGGGCAGCAGCCGCCGTGGCACGGCGCGGGTCGCGCGCGCGAGCAGCTTCATGACGGGCTCGCCGAAGGTGAGCGCGACGAGCAGCGGCGTGAACGCGAGCGCGCTCCACATCAGGCCGTTGTCGAGCACCGGCATCTCGATCACGAGCCCGCGCAGGCGCTGCGGGTGGTGGGCGGCGATCTCGAGCGCGACGTTCGCGCCGAGCGAGGTGCCCATCACCACCGTCTGCTCGATTTTGAGGTGGTCCATCAGCGCGACCACCTGCTCGGCGGAGCTCTCCATCGAGTAGCGCCACATGTCGCGCGGGCGCTCGGACGCGCCGTGGCCGAGCAGGTCCATCGTGATCACGCGGTTCCCGCGCGCGGCGAGCTCTTCGGCGAGCGGCCTGTGCATCTCCTGCGAGAGCAGCAGCCCGTGCAGCAGGATCAGCGGGTGCGCGGACACTGCCGCGCTCCTTGCCGTGCGTCCACGCACGCCGCCGGCTGCGAGCGCGGCGGGCCCGCCGCCAAACTCCGTGTAGGCGAGGCTTTGCCCCTCGAACTCGAAGACCGCCATCTGGGCAGCCTACTACCCCCCTCGCGCGTCTCGCGAGCGCGCACGGTGCGTGTCAGGGGCGCGTGGGCGCTCAGCCGGCTGTGAGCCAGTCGGCGATCAGCGTGCCGATCAGGGGGCCCTGGTCCTCCTGCAGGAAGTGGCTCGCGTCCTCGATCGCGCGCGGCGGCGGAGCGTTGAGCTTCTCTGCCATGCGCTCGCCGACCTTCAGCGGCAGGATCGGGTCGGAGTCCGCCCACAGGAACAGCTTCGGGCGCTGATCGAGCTCCAGTGCGTCCTGCGCTCGCTGCCCTCGCGCGGCGCCCGGATCCTCCGGAGAGCGCGGCATCATCAGCGGGAACGCGCGTGCCCCGGCCTTCGAGGCGGGGGTGGGATAGGGCGCCTCGTATGCGCCGGCGACCTCGTCGCCGGGGTCGACCTTGCACGCGCGCCGCACGAGCATGCCGATCGGCAGGTCCTCGGTGCGCTCGACGAAGTCGTGGAAGGCGAGCCACGCGTCGCTCATGCGCTGGCGTCCGGTGAACAGGCCCGTGTCGAGGATCACCATGCGATCGATGCGCTGCGCGTGCTCGACCGCCATGTTCAGGCCGATGCCGCCGCCCCAGTCGTGCACGACGACGGTCGCGCCACGCAGATCGAGGTCCTCGAGCAGCGTCGCCGTAAGGTCGCAATGGCGGTCGAACGAGTACCAGCCGACGTCGACGGGCTTGTCCGAGCGCCCGAAGCCGGCGAGGTCGGGGACGATGCAGCGAAAGCCGGCGTCGCGCACGGGCGGGATCACCTTGCGCCACAGAAACGACCAGGTCGGCTCGCCGTGGATGAAGATCACCGGCGGCCCTTCGCCCTCGTCGAGGTGCGCCAGGCGCAAGCCGTCTACCTCGCGGTAGTGCGAGGAGAAGGGGAAATCAGGGAGCCCCTGCAGCGCCGCTTCGGGCGTGCGCACCACCTCGCTCATCTGCTGCGAAGCATACCCGCGGCCCATCGGCTACGCTCGCCTGCGTGTCAACGTTCGCGCCGCCCACGTTCGCGCTCGCGCGTGCGCTGGGCCCGATGGGGGAGCTCACGTGAAGCTGTACGTTTGCTGGGGCACGTTCCCGACGCCGCGACCCGGCGGGCATCCGTGCGCGAACGCCTACCACGCGCTCAAGGACGCGGGACACGATCCAGAGGTGATCAAGGCCTACGGATTGGGTGTGCTGCCGGGCGCGTTCAACCAGACGCGCGGGCGCAAGGAGGTGCAGGAGCTGACGGGCAATCGCTGGGTCCCCGCCCTCGTCCTCGACGACGGCTCGGTGATCGACGACTCCCACGCGATCGTCGAGTGGGCCGGCGCCCACCCCGCGTAGCTCTGGTGGCCGTCCGCGGTTGTGCTCGCTGCAGCAGCTTCGCAGAGCATCCGCTCGGAGTCATCGTCGGCGATCGCAGCAACGCGGGCGAGCGCGAGGACTCCTGCGACCCCAACCGTGCCGATCACCGACGCGACGATGATGATCAACGCAACCACCCTTCCGTTCCCTACCGATCAGCTCCCGCGCGGACGCTGCGCACCACCCGGGCTGAGCGTCCGGGTCCCCGTGCACGACGACCTCGCAACACCGTAGCTTTCTGCGTGGACAGGCGAAGTCCTGCATCAGGAATCCGAAACCAAAGAGAAGGGAACCCGCAATGGACGTTCTTGACAGGCTCGATCAGGCGCGCGCGGCGACCGACGTGCTCGAGCACCCGTTCTACAGGCGCTGGAGCTCGGGAGACCTGAGCGCCGCTGAGCTGGCGCGCTACGCGGGCGAGTACCGCCACGCGGTGCTCGCGCTGGCGGACGCCTCGACGAGCGTCGCCGAGCGTGCGCGGTCGGCCCATCAGGCGAGCCTGCGCCGCCACGCCGAGGAGGAGGCCGCTCACGTCGCGCTGTGGGAGCAGTTCGAGCTCGAGGCGGCAGGCGCGCGGGCATCGGGCGGGCAGCCGCTGGAGCAGACGCGGGCGTGCGCGCGGGCATGGAGCGCGGGCGAGGATCTGCTCGAGCAGCTCGCGGTGCTGTACGCGATCGAGGCGGGCCAGCCGCGGATCTCCGAGACGAAGCTCGAGGGGCTCACCGAGCACTATGGCTTCAGCGCGGAAGGCCCGGCGACGGAGTACTTCAGGGTCCACGAGCTGCGCGACGTCGAGCACGCACGCCAGGCGCGCGAGTTGATCCTCGAGCTGATGGCCGACGTCGAGGATCGGGACGAGCAGGCCGACAGGATGGTCGCGCGGGCGAGCGACGCGCTGCGCGGCAACTGGCTGCTGCTCGACGGCGTGGAAGCGGCGTAGCGCTCAGCGCAGCGGCGAGATCGCGCGCGCGGACAGGCGCCAGGCGAACAGCACGGCGGCGACGGATGTCGCGAGGTTGAGGCTGGAGACGCCGGTGCGCATCGGGATCGCGATGCGGGCGTCGGCGCCGGCGAGCAGCTCGGCGCTGAGCCCGTGGCGCTCGGTGCCGAACGCGAGCACCGAGCGCGCGGGCAGCTCGCCCGGCTCGAGCGGATCGCCGTCGGGGTCGAGCGCGATCAGCGGCCGGCCGGGCGCGCGCAGATCCTCGAGCGCGCGCACGCGCGCGACCGGCACGGCGTAGTGAAGGCCCGCGGCGCCGCGGAGCGCGTCGGGATGCCACGGATCGTGGCTGCCGCTGCTGAGCACGCCGGCGATGTCGGCGGCGGCGGCGACGCGCACGCACGCGCCCATGTTGCCGAGGTCGCGCGGATCCTCGAGCATCACCACCGGCGCCGCGCGCGGGTCGGCGAGCACGGCGATGGGGTCGACGGACGGACGCTCGGCGAGCGCGATCACGCCGGTGGCGGGCGCAAGCGGGGCGAGCCGGTCGAACACGCCCGGCTCGATCTCGCGGGCGAGCTCGCACACGCGTGCGCTGAGCTCGGGGGCGAGCGCGATGGTCAGGCGTTCGAGCTCGCCGAGGTCGCGGGTGAGCACCTCGATCACGCTCGCGCCGAAGCGCAGCGCGTGCTTGAGCGGGTGAAAGCCTTCGAGCACCGCGAGCGCTGGATCGCGCCGCGCGCGCCCGAAGCGCGGGATGAGCGATCCGTCCTGCACGCGTCGATGATGGCACGCCGCTCGCTGGCGGACATGCATAGAGTGCTGGGCGCAGTGAAGCTCGAGGGCATACACCACATCAGCGCGATCACCGGCGACGCGCGCGGCAACGTCGAGTTCTACACCGGCGTGCTCGGCCTGAGGATGGTCAAGCGCACGGTCAACCAAGACGAACCGAACATGTATCACCTGTTCTACGGCGACGAGCACGGCTCGCCGGGAATGGACCTGACGTTCTTCGAGTACCCGGGCGCCGCACGCGGCATCGCGGGCGCGGGCATGGTCCACCGAATCGTGTGGCGGGTCGCCTCGCGAGACGCGCTCGAGTTCTGGGAGGAGCGGCTGGCGGCGCACGGGGTCAGGGCGGAGCTGTCCGGAGGGAGCCTGCTGTTCTCTGACCCGGAGGGCTTGGAGCACGAGTTCGTATGCACGTCCGCCGAGGACGAGCCGCTGAGCGCGCAGGCGCCGGAGATCCCAAGCGAGTACGCGCTGCAGGGCTTCGAAGGCGTGCGCGCCTACAGCACCGCGCCGGCACGCAGCGAAGGCCTGCTCGGCGAGGCGATGGGCTTCACGAGGGGAGCGGGCGAGCACTGGGATGTTCGTGGTGAGCGCAGGAGCAGCTTCTACGCGTATGACCCTGCCCCGCCGGAGATCAACCGCACGCAGGGCGCGGGCAGCGTGCACCACGTGGCGTTCGCGGCCGCGATCGACGAGCTCGAGACGTGGCGCACACGGGTCGCCGGCGCCGGCGCTCGTCCGACCCCGGTGATCGACCGCTTCTACTTCCAATCGGTGTACTTCCTGGAGCCGAGCGGCGTGCTGTTCGAGATCGCGACGATTGGCCCCGGATTCGCGGTCGACGAGGACGAGGCGCATCTCGGCGAGGGCCTGTCGCTGCCGCCGCCGCTGGAGCCGCTGCGCGCGAAGCTGCAGGAGACGTTGAGCCCGCTGCCGTACCCGCCGGCGTGGCGCGTCGCCGCCGGCGAGTGAGCGCCTGCACGAGTCGGTTCTAAGCCGCGGCGGTGTCGCGCCGTCGCGAGCGCGGCGAGCGGCCTGCCAGCACTGCACCCCAGTCTGCGTCGTCGATCCGTCGCGGAGTGGTCGTGTCGATGAACTCCCGGAGCAGCTGCGAGAGGCCTTTGGGATCTTCGAGATGAGGGAAGTGCGCGACGTCGGGCAGCGTGCTGAAGAGGCTGTTGGGGATCGCTTCGTGCGCGAGGCGTCCGTGTGCGAGCGGAATCGTGTTGTCGCGCTCGCCCCACACGATCATCGTCGGCATCGTCTCGAGCAGGTACAGCCGGTCGGTCGCGCTCACGCGCTGGCCGCGCGTGTCGATGACAGAGCGCAGCGTCTGCAGGAACGCCTGTC
The DNA here is from genome assembly GCA_963759265.1 of uncultured Solirubrobacteraceae bacterium. Classification (GTDB taxonomy): domain Bacteria; phylum Actinomycetota; class Thermoleophilia; order Solirubrobacterales; family Solirubrobacteraceae; genus Palsa-744. The sequence goes on along the minus strand of CAVWYR010000001.1, from coordinate 604,815 downwards.
GCGCACCGGCTGTCTCGAGCGGGCGCAGCGCACGCGCGATCGCCTGCAGGTACACGCCCCCGCCGAGCGAGCGTTGGCGCAGGCGGGCGCCGGTGTCGGCGAGCGCGACAAGCAGGCGCGGTTGGATCGTGAGCGCGAGCAGCGCCGAGAAGCCGGGTAGCGCAGCGGTCCGCAACAGCGGGCTGACCTCTTGGCCGAGTCCCCCGCTGGACACCAGCGCGAGGCGCTCGACGCGCTGCGGGAACTGGTAGAAGAACTGCATCGCGACGCCCCCGCCGAGCGAGTGCCCGACGATGCTCGCGCGGTCTATCCCGATCGCCGCCATCACGTCGCGGATGCTCGCCGCGTGGGCGCCTAGCGAGTAGTCGCCGCGGGGCGCCGCAGAGTCGCCGTGGCCGATCAGGTCGGGAGCGAGCACCGTGTGGTCGCGCGCGAGGTCAAGCGCGACCGACTGCCAGTGACTCGAGGAGTTGAGCATGCCGTGGATCAGCACGACCGCCGGTCCGCTGCCCGCGATTCGGTAGACGGCGCGGCGTCCGTGCAGCGCTATCTGCCACTCCTCGAACTGCGCGCCCGGCTCGGGCACGGGCGCGGGGCGCCCCGTTCGCTCGGGCTCGGTTCCGGCCTGGCTTGATCTCAGCGCGGCACCTCGCGGCCAGACTAGCAAGCACGCCTACCCCGCCGGCGGTTGCGCCCACAGTCCGATGTTGCGCCTGCCCGCCCGCCGCGTACGGCGCCGGGCGCGCTCGCCTTGATCGAGCGTCGCATCGGAGGCCTCGATGTGCGAATCGAGATCCGCGCGCGCGTCGATCGGCTCGGCCCACTCGTGCAGGCAGTGGCTCGCAGAGGCGACGCGTCGACACGCCCGTTGCAGTTCCTCGCCGAGCTCCAGCCAGGCATCGGAGTGCGGCGGCGGCTGCGCGTCGAGCTCGCGCGCTGCATCCTCGAGGCTCGCGCGCAGCTGCGCGCGGAAGCGCTCGACCTCCTGCGCGGCGAGGGCGCGCGCGTTGCGCCATGCGCGGTGCTGCGGGGACTCGGGCAGTTGCGCCCCCCAATCGACGCTGCCGTCGCCCCGCAGACGACGCAGCCCCGCGTCGGTGAGCTCCCACGTTGCAACGCCGCGCCGGCGCGAGCGCTGCAGGTCGCCGGATGCCTCGAGCGCCTCCAGCTTCGCGCAAGCGTGCCGTGCCGCGACAGAGCGCCGGGGGATCGCGAGGTGCTCGAGCAGCGCCCACATGGGAACCGCCGGCGTGTCGCGCGCGCGGTGGCGCGCGGCGCGCTCAACGGCCGCGAGCAGCAGCTCGTCGCTCGCTGGGTCGGGCGGGGTCGTGGCTGGCTGTGGCATCTGCCCTCCTCTCGGCTCGGCGGCGCCGGGAGCCCGGAGCTCGATCCCAGTCGTGTGCCCGAGCCCGCGCCGCGGGCGACGCTGAGGGACAATCGACGGGCATCGAGGACGAGCAACTCGGTGCCGGGCCCGGGGTGTTGACGCACCGCCGGGCCACTACTTTCAGGACACACCCGACGCTAGTCGTTGGCCTGTCCTAAACAGGCGAAACTGCTAGAAAGGCTCAGTGTTGGCACACATCGGGCGCACGGCGGGCACAAACACGAGCGCCGGATGACCGAGCGCCAGGAGCAGACGCCATATCTGGACGCGCTGTGCGAGTACGCGGAACGGAATCCCGCACGCTTGCACGTCCCGGGACACAAGGGCGGGCCGGGCGCCGACGCGGGCATGCTCGAGGCGTTTGGCGAGCGGGCGCTGAGCCTCGACATCCCGGCGCTGACCTACGGCATCGACCTCGGCGTTGAGCCGACCGCGTTCGAGGCGGCGCAGCGCCTGGCCGCGGAGGCGTGGGGCGCAAGGCGCGCGTGGTTTCTGATCAACGGCGCCTCGCAGGGCAACCTCGCGACCGGGCTGGCGCTCGCCCACCGCGGCCGCGATGTGGTGGTCCAGCGCAACGTGCACTCGAGCACGATCGACTCACTCGTGCTCTCCGGCCTGCGCCCGACGTTCGTCGCCGCCGAGCTCGACGCGGAGCTGGGGATCGTGCACTGCCTGGAGCCGCAGGCGCTCGCGGACGCGCTCGCGGCGACGCCCGGCGCGGTGGGCGCGTGGGTGGTCTCGCCGACCTATTTCGGCGCCGTCGCCGACGTCCGGGGGTTGGCGGCTGTCGCTCACGAGCGCGGCGTTCCGCTGATCGTGGACGAGGCGTGGGGTGCGCACATGGCCTTCCACGAGCAGCTGCCGGAGCATGCGCTCTCGGCGGGAGCCGACCTCGTGATCTCGAGCACGCACAAGATCGTTGGCAGCCTCACGCAGTCGGCGATGCTGCACCTCGGCCATGGTTCGGCCGGGCTGATCGACGAGGACACGGTCGACCGCGCGGTGACGCTGACAGAGTCGACGAGTCCCAACTCGCTGCTGTGCGGCTCGCTCGACGCCGCACGCCGCCAGGCGGCGGTCCACGGCCGCGAGCTGCTCGGCATGAAAATAGCGGCGCTCGTGCAGGCGCGCGAGGAGATCCGCGCGATCGAGGGACTGGACGTGCTCGACGACCGCCTCGCGGGACGCCCGGGCGTGTTCGCGTACGACCCGCTGCGGCTCTCGGTGGACGTGCGTGGCGTGAACGCGAGCGGCTACGAGCTGGCGCCGATGCTGCGCGAAATCGAGGACATCAACCTCGAGCTGTACGGCCAGAACGTGCTCGTGGCGGTGTTCGGGATGGGCGAGCCCAGCGAGCTCGAGGCCGCGCGGCTGGTGTCGGCGCTGCGCACGGCGGTCGAGCGCGTCGGCCAGGACCCCGGCGGTGAGAGCGCGAGCTTCGCGCCGCCGCCACCGTGGGGGGAGTTGGTGATGACGCCGCGCGAAGCCTATCTCGGCGCCCAGGAGGTCGTTGCGGCGGCGGCGGCGGTGGGGCGCATCGCGGCGGAGTCGCTGGCGACATATCCGCCAGGGATCCCGAACGTGCTCCCCGGCGAGCGCCTGACGGCGCAGACGCTCGCCTACATACGGCAGACGCTCGAGCTCGGCGGCAGCGTGCGCGGAGCGAGCGATCGCCTGCTGCGCACCGTGCGCGTGGTGCGCGAGGACGCCGAGCCCCAGCGCTAGGCGGGCCGCCGCCGGCGGCGGGTGCGCGGCAAAGCGCTCGGCGATCGCCGGTGCGGGCAGGCGGCGCCGGCGCCGCTCTCAGGATGCTCTCAGGCTTTCGGCCCAAAGCTTTGAGGCTGGCGCGCGAGGGTGTGGCCCATGAACGCAACCTCGCTCACCCACCGCACGCTCGCAGAACCGCTATCGGCGGCTGGGCAGACCAGCCGCGTGCCCGACGCAAGCGAACGCGCCAGCCCCACCTGGGCGCGCCCGGCGCTGATCGCGCTGCTCGTCTGCACCGCCGGGGCGTACCTGTGGGATCTCAGCCTGTCGGGCTACGCGAACAGCTTCTACGCGGCGGCCGTGCAGGCGGGGACGAAAAGCTGGAAGGCGATGTTCTTCGGCTCGCTGGACTCGTCGAACTTCATCACCGTCGACAAGCCCCCGGGGTCGCTGTGGGTGATGGAGCTGTCGGGGCGCATCTTCGGCTTCAGCAGCTGGAGCATGCTCGTGCCGCAGGTGCTCGAGGGCGTCGCGGCGGTTGCGATGCTGCACGCAGCGGTCAAGCGCTGGTTCGGCGTGGCGGCGGGCCTCGTGGCAGGGGCGCTGCTGGCGATCACACCGGTGGCTGCGCTGATGTTCCGCTTCAACAACCCCGACGCGCTGCTGGTGTGCCTGCTGGTCGCCGGCGCCTACTGCCTCGTTCGCGCGCTCGAGGGGGCGAGCACGCGCTGGCTGATTGCGGCGGGCGCGATGATCGGCTTTGCGTTTCTGGCGAAGATGATGCAGGCCTTCCTCGTGCTGCCGGCGTTCGCCCTCGTGTATGTGGTCGCCGCGCCGACGGGGCTGCGCCGGCGCCTGTGGCAGCTGCTCGCGGGCGCCGCAGCGATCGTGGTGAGCTGCGGCTGGTGGGTGGCGATCGTGGCCCTGTGGCCGGTCGGCTCCCGCCCGTTCATCGACGGCTCTCCCGACAACAACATCTTCAACCTGATCCTCGGCTACAACGGCCTCGGGCGGATCTTCGGTGCGAGCGGGCCGGGTGGCGGAGGCGGTGGCGCGAACTTCAGCGGCCCGACGGGAGTGCTGCGCCTGTTCGACAGCGAGATGGGAGCGCAGGCCTCGTGGCTGCTGCCGGCAGCGCTGCTGTCGCTGCTCGTCGGGCTGTGGTACAGCAGGCGCGCGCCACGAACGGACCGCACTCGCGCAGCGATGCTGCTGTGGGGCGGATGGCTGATCGTGAGCGCGGTCGTGTTCAGCTTCGGCAGCGGCGTGATCCACACCTACTACACGGTGGCGCTCGTCCCGGCGATCGCGGCGCTGATCGCAATCGCCGGCGAACTGCTCTGGCGTAGGCGCGACACGCTCGCGGCGAGAGCGCTCGCGGCGCTCACGGTGGTCGTGACGGCCGCTTGGTCGTGGTCGCTGCTCGACCGTACGCCGCAATGGGAATCGTGGATGCGGGTCTTGATCCCCGCGAGCGCGGTCATTGCGGTCATCGGCCTGCTCGCGGCGCCGGCGCTGCGACGGTTCGGCCGCAAGGCCTCGATCGCGACAGCGACGCTCGCCGCAGCGGCATGCATCTCCGCTCCGCTTGCATACTCCGCGCAGACGATCACGACCGCTCACACCGGCTCGATCCCGTCCGCTGGTCCCGGCTCGAGCATGGGTGGCGCGCGCGCCGGAGGGGCTCCCGGTGGACGCGGCGGTGCGATCCCGGGCGCCGGCGGTGCAGGTGGCGCGCCGGGTCTGCCGGGCGGGCCGGGCGCAGGTCCCACGCGAGCGCCATTCGCAGGCGGCGCCGCGCCCGCAGGTGCCCAGCTGTTCGGCTCCTCGCACGCATCCTCGCGGCACAGCCGCGCGGGCGCGGTCGCTGGACCCGGCGGGGGCGGGATGAACGTCAGCGCCGCCTTGAAGAAGGCGCTCGAGAGCGAGGTGGCACGCTTCCGCTGGGTTGCGGCGGTGTCCGGCTCACAGACGGCGGCGTCGTTGGAGCTCGCGACGGGCGGAGCGCCGGTGATGGCGATCGGTGGCTTCAACAACGAGGGTGGTCGCCTTACGCTCGCCCAGTTCGAGCGTTATGTGGGGCGGGGAGAGATCCACTACTACCTCGCCTCGAGCGGCGCCGGCGGCGGCCCCGGCGCCGGCATGGGCGGCGGCGCGGGCGCGTCGAGCACCAGCTCGATCACGAGCTGGGTGCAAGCGCACTTCAAGTCCGTGAAGCTCGGTGGTCAGACGGTGTATGACCTCACGCAGGCACGCGGCTAAGCGTCGACGAGCAGACGGCCGACGCTGTCGGCTACGCAGACAGGCTTCTCGACGCCCTCGGCCTCGACCGTGAAGCGCGTGACGACCTGGTACCAACCGTCGCCGATCTCGGTGACCTCGACGATCTGCGCGTAGCAGCGCAGCTTCGCGCCGACGACGACGGGCGCGGGGAAGCGCACCTTGTTCCAGCCGTAGTTGACGCCCAGCTTGAAGCCGCTCCATTCGCTCAAGTCCCGGCGCAGGCCGTCGATCAGCGCGAGCGTCAGGTTCCCGTGAGCGATCGTCGTGCCGAACGGGCTCTCGCGCTTGGCACGCTCGACATCGACGTGGATCCACTGGTCGTCGCCGCTGAGCTCGGCGAACTGGTTGATCATCTCCTGAGTGACCTCGCGCCAATCGCTCGGTCCAACGATCTGGTCCTTCAGCCCCTGCAGATCGTCGATCCCGTGGGCGACGGATTTGGGCATGCTCGCGCTGACTGCCATTGCTCTCCTTTCGCCGAGGCCGCCGGGCGGCTCGGGAGCGTTAGGTCGATCGAGCAAGGGAGACTCGAGCCCCCCGACCTCGTCGGTTCGATCTGCTCGGCAGGGTATCAGCGTCCGCCCTGATCTCTGGCCGTGAGCGAGGTTTGAATCCCGGGGGGTTTGGGCAATTTGACTTGCGAGATGGTGCGTGAGCTCCCGCCACCTGATTTGGAGGTCTCATTGCATCCCGATGACCGCGCCCCCCGCGCGGCGCGCTTCTGTGTGCGATCGGTAGATCGGCCCTCGCCGGACCTGCGCGATGTCGTCGTGCTGCTGACGAGCGAACTGGTGACGCGCGCGGTGATGCTGCGCCAGGCCACCTCCGACGAGCCCGTGGAGCTGCGCATTTGGATGCCGAGCGATCTCGTGCGTGTCGAGCTGCGAGGTCCCTGTGAGCTTTTCTGCACGCCATCGGAAAGCTCCCATCCGCAGGACGATCTCGTGCTCGTCGACACGCTCGCCGATCGTTGGTCGATCGACACCGACGAGGAGTCGGCATGCGTCTGGTTTGAGATCGACCGCCACCAAAACCCCGGACAGGAGGGTCATGCGCGTGGCCTCGTCGCGTCGGCCCGGCATTCCTGACAAGGCTCCTGGACGACCCGAACGCGTTGAAGCTCGGCGGCGAGTAGGTGGCGGTAGAGTTGCTCGGCCTCGCCCGGATCGAAGGGGTGAAAGCCGAGTCGTGCCCACCGCGCGGCACGCGTGACCGGAGTGTCAAATTTCCAAATACCGGAGGTCAGCATGAGTAGCACTGACGACGAGCTGGTCTTGGCTCATTTCATCGTTTCAGACGATGTAGAGCGTTCCCGCCGCTTCTACACGGAAGTGCTCGGCGGCAAGGTCGTTTTCGCTGGCGAGCCGACGTATGTCGCACTATCCAACAGCTGGATCATCATCAACGGAGGCGGAGGCCCGACCGACGACAAGCCCGCGGTGACCCTAGAGGCGCCGCGCGAGCCCGACCGGGTCAGCAGCTTCCTCAATATCCGGGTAAAAGACGTCGAGGCCGTTTACGCCGAATGGAGCGCCCGTGGCGCTCAATTCTTGACGCCGCCGAAGCACCACCAGTACGAGATCCGTTGCTACATCCGCGATCCCGACGGTCATCTGATCGAGGTGGGGCAAACCACGGACCCAGCGGGGGACTGGGCGCCCACGAAGTGGCTATCGAGTATGTCCGCCGAGGAGGCCGAGTGATGGCGCTGGAGAGTCGGATCGCTCACCGCTTCACTCCCACCTCGGTCCCCTCGGTGTAGCGAATCGCCTCCCCTTCGACTGGACTCACCAGGAACTGCTCACGCTCGCCGCGATCCCAGGCCTCGCGCAGGCCGGGTGCGCCCAGATCGAAGTCGGGACGCAGGTTGCGCATGACCTCGCGCAAGTCACGGTGCAGCTCTCCGACCGTCGGGCGCCCCCAGTACCAGTAGCCGTTGTAGATCGCGGCGATCTCGAGCCCAGGGGCGAGCACGAACGTGTGAGGGACCATCGGGTCGTGGACGGGGTCCGTGTACTCGACGATGTCGAGGTCCTTGCGCACCGTTCGCTCCGGGTCAGAGAGGAACGGGAACTGCGCGCCGACGCTATCGCGGAACTCATTGATCTCGAGCTCGTTGTCGGTCGAGATCAGGGCCACGCGTGTATACCCGACCCGGAAGTCGAGGTATGCATCGACCAGACGGTGAAGGAAACGATGCTCCTTCGGGTCAAACCCGCCGCGCGAGAGGTGGAGCACCATCGGGTTCGAGCCCTGCAGCTCCGACAGACGGCGCACGACGCCGTCCTGGTCGGGCAGTTCGTAGTCGGGAAGGCGTGCCCCGACCTCAATGTCGCCGCGCATAATGAGCCTCCAATCGAATTCCGCTGAACTTCGTCACGGGCCGCTGCCGCAGGATATGACCACGGAGTGCGCGCCGGCCATCGTGGTCGTGGCGAGCGGCGCAGATCCGCGTGTCATGATGTCTCTCGATGGCGAGCGGCGCCACTGATCCGCGCTTGGCTGGAGCGCAACCGCAACTCGCAGTCCAGCTCGTCGCGGGACCGACAGCGATCCTGGAGTACGGCGGTCTTCGTTGGCTGACCGATCCGACGCTCTCACCGCCCGGTGAATACGGGGGTCTCACGAAGCTGACAGGCCCTGCACTGGACATCGCCGAGCAGGATCCGATCGACGTCGTGCTGCTCTCTCGTCACCAGCACACAGATAACCTCGATCCGGCCGGTCGAGCGTTCCTTCCCTCGGCGGAGCGGGTCCTCTCCACCACCAGGGCAGCGGAAGCCCTCGGCGGCAACGTCCTCGGCATGGAGCCCTGGTCAGAAGTCGAGCTCGAGAGCCCTCGCGGAGGCACGGTGAAGGTGACCGCCGTGCACGCCCAACATGGCCCGGACGGCAGCGACGAGATTCAAGGCCCAGTGCTCGGGTTCCTGCTCTCGGCCAAAAACACGCAAGAGGTCTACGTCTCGGGCGACAACGCCTCGCGAGACGTCGTGCGCACTATCGTGCAGAAGACCGGCGAACTCGCAATCGCGATCCGCAACGCGGGCGCGGTCCAGCTACCGAAGCTCGACCGCGCGTACCTGACCCTTTCCGCCGACCACGCCGCCGATGTAGCCAAGATCCTCGGGGCCAGGACGGTGATCCCCCTGCATTTCGAGGGCTGGGCCCATTGCGCCCAGGGAGCCGGCGAGCTCAAGGCAGCGTTCTCGGGCAACGGGATCAGCGAGCGCCTGCTCGTCCTCGAGCGCGGTCAACGCGTCGAGGTCTGAAGAGTCCCACGGCGAGCGCTGCGAAAAACGCCGCGGCCGCAGTGCAAGTGCACGAACTTCTCGAAAAGTGGAGCTAGGGGGACTCGAACCCCCGACCTCCTGGGTGCGATCCAGGCGCTCTCCCAGCTGAGCTATAGCCCCGTGCGCGCTGCCAGCGGCGACGCGGACGGCCTCAGAAGTGTAGTCCTAGAACGACCGACGGCGGGCGCAGTATGGTTTGGGGTGCGTCATGGGACTGCTCGACGAAGCCATACGCGAACACTTGGAGCTCAAGCGCAGAAGCGGCGCCGATCCGACGACGGTGGAGCGCGCAGAGCGTGAGGCGCTGGCTCCGGCGCTTCCCGACGCGGACGCAAGCGTTGACGGCGAGGAGCCCGACTTGGTCTACGACCCTGCCGGCGAGACGCCGCTGGCGGGCGCAGAGATCGCTCCGCATTCGGACGGCGACGCGCGGCTCGCTGAGTTGCAGACGGTCGGGCAGGACACGGCCGAGCTGGACATGCAGGCGGTGCTGGAGGAAGACGGCGAGGAGGCAGAGGGGAGCCCGCCGATAGCCACCGCCGGCGAGGCGCCCGTGCGTCCTTCCCTTCCCAGCGAGGTGCATGGCGCAGTCTCCCCAGCGCGGGAGGTCTCGAGCGAGCGGGTCGATGCGTCCGCGCCGGAGGACGTGCCCGGACAGGAGCGGCTCGCGTTCGAATAGCCGGCCGCGTGCCAACGCGGTCGCGGCGGGTTTTCACGTCGACGCTCCCCTAAACTGAGGAGCGCGGGGCCATAGCTCAGCTGGGAGAGCGCCTGCTTTGCAAGCAGGAGGTCACCGGTTCGATCCCGGTTGGCTCCACTCACGAAAATGCCTGCAAGAGCCACCGAGCGTCGAAATATGGGCCCGCTGCCTGACCGCTGCCTGAACGAGGGCACGCAGAGGTCGTCTGAGGCTCCCTTCATCCGGGTCCGAGGGTCCCAAAGCTGCCCGCGGGCGGGGTCCGGCCGGTGTTGCAACGCGGGCAAAGCGATCGTCTCGGGAACCGACGGGCGAGTGCTGCTTATAGTTAGGCGGTCGTCTGCTCGGTTCTAAAGCGGACGCCCGCCCGGCTTCGCAAGCGGCGGTGATTTGGCAGGCGGAGGCGGCCTTACTCGGACTGCGGTTGCTTGCGGTCATCATTCATCGCTTGGGTGATGGCGCGCTGCTGGCGGACCGTTCGGAATGCCAGCACGGTAAGCAAGGCGAAGGCGGCCAGCACCATCAGGCTGCAGCCATAGAGTGCCCACGTCGGTTTGGCATCACCTTCGATCCGTTTGGCCGTCTCGCCGGCCATTCCGACGAAAGTAGCCAACGTGACAACGGTCATCACCGCCGCGACCAACGTCCAGAACCCGCGGGACCAGACGGAGCTCTGGATCTGCTGACTGTTCGGACCGAGGCGGACGACCAGCAGTGGTCGCGGCTCACGGTGCCGCTCGGCGGAGTAGTCAATCAACGCGAGGACACACGCGAGCACCCCGGCGAGCAGTAGCGCCCAAGCGACAACGCCCAGTACGTCGAAGGTCGCGCGCGCGAAGGAGGCTCGGTCGTTCCGCGCCAGAGCGCCCAGCGCGAGGCTACAGAGGAACAGTGTCACGCCGCCGATCAGCCGCAGACGTATTCTGCGAGTCATCTCGATCATGCATCGGCAGGTAGCACAGGTGGCTTGAAGGCGATCCGCACGAGCACGGTGGCCCGCCGGCGAAATCGGGGGGCTGCCGCGCGCCACGCGCCGATGGGAGTGGAGCTGTCGTCGAGCTGGGGCTTGAGAGGGCGTCCGCGTTGCAGATCGTGCGACCAGCCGACTTCCTCCCATGCCGACCTCGCACAGCTGCGTCGAGGCCAGACGCTGTCAAATCCATTCGATGGCACGACGCTACCCCGGTCGACTCGGAAACTAGACGCGCGCTGCGACTGGCCTCCCCCCACGGACTACTCGTGCAGCGAGTAGAACCCGGATCAGCCCTATATTCAGCCCAAGTACGGCCCGGCGATGAGCTGTTCAGCCTCGAAGGACACCAGCTCGACTCACTCACCACCACGCTCGAGGCACTCCTCACACGCACCCCGGGACGAGCACTCACCCTGGAATACGCGAACCACACCGGCAGAGAACGCGCGACACTCATCATCGAAGTCGAACAAGCGCCCACCTAGCCGCTCACATGAAGCGGCCGCGCGACCTCACAGCTATCCTGCTCTCGCTGCTCGTCCAATCCGAGAGCGGGCGCGGCCATCGTTGGGGCGCTCGCTCCGGCCCGCACAGCGATAGTGAGTGGTGGGTGGTGCCGGTCGGCGCTGGTCGCGAGCGGGCGGGGAACTGTGCTCATCGTCCCCGCAGCCGTTAGCTAGCCGCCTGGAAGAGGGGGACGTCGATCATATAGGTCCCTGTGCTTGTGAGCCGTGCCACGCAACCACCCCAACTACCCGCCGCGACGGTAGTTTCCAGCCCGCCGTTACCTACACCCTAGAGCTTGATCTCCGCTGAGCGTGACACGGTCTTGATGCTCGTTTTCAGGCTCACCGAGAGCTTGATCTTTTCGCGTGCCGCACGCTCGGCCTTGCCCGCCTCTGTCAACGCAACCGTCATCACGCGAGTACCCGCAGCAACCGTTTTAGTCGTCTTTTTGAGACCAGGCCCAGTGATCGTCACCGTCCCCGCCCGAGACGTTTTGATGGTGAGCATGAGACTGCTCGTAGTCGCCTTGAACTTCTCGATCTTAACCGACGCGCTAGCTTCTCCTGCAGTTGCCGTCGTGTAAGTCAGGGCGGTCCCGCTACTGACAGCCTCGCAGAAAGATGTCGAGGGACAAGACACCGAGTTGAGGCCCCTGAATTCGCCGGTATAGCCGGTGTCGACGGTCTGGCCGGTCCACGACGTACCGTCGTAAGTCAGTGCGTAGCCGCCGCCGGAGCCGTTGTTGCCAACGACTACGCAGAACGTCGCTGATGGGCACGACACCGACGACAGAGGCAGGACCTCCATGGCTCCGACTTTGGTGGGGGTGGCCCACGACGTACCGTTGTAAGTCTGCACATAGCTGCCCGAGAAGGCGTAGAAGGCCGCAGCGCAGAACGTCGCCGACGCGCAAGACACCCGGCTGTTGCCGTTGTTCTCGGGGCCGCTGGGGGTAGGGGCGGACCACGACGTACCGTTGTAAGTCACCGCGTAGCCGCCGTGCGAGCCGTCGTTGCCGAGGGCGACGCAGAACGTCGCTGATGGACAGGACACCGAGTCGAGGTTCAGGTCGCCGCTGCCGATGTTGGTGGGGGAGACCCACGACGTACCGTTGTAAGTCATTGCGTAGCCGCTCGGGCCGTTGCTGCCGACGGCGGCGCAAAAGGTCGCCGATGCGCAAGACACCGAGTCGAAGAAGGCGCCGTCGCCGAGGCTGATGCTGGCGGTCCACGACGTACCGTTGTAGGTCACTGCGCCGCCGACTGCGCCGCCGCTGCCGACGGCGACGCAGAACGTCGCCGATGGGCAAGACACCGATCTGAGGTCGCCCCCGCTGCTGCCGATGTTGGTGGGGGCGGACCACGACGTGCCGTTGTAAGTCAGCGCGTACCCGTACCCGGTGAAGGAAGCGAAGGTACCCGCGACGGCGGCGCAGAACGTCGCCGACGAGCAAGACACCGAGTTTGGGAACAAGCTACTGTCACCGATGTCGGTGGGGGCGGACCAGACACCGGATGCCAGAGCCGTTGACGGTCCGGAGACAACGAGCGTGAGCAGTACGGTAACAAGTCCTAATACGCAGCGCATGTTGCTGTGTGCCTTGGTGGTGGGTCTCATCAGCGCGTCCCGTCTCCCGCTGCACCGGACTGCACCTGCGCGTGAGAAGCCGTCTAGCAGTCTCATAGGGATCGATCCTCGCCCTCTTCCTGTTGTAAACACCCGGAGACTGCCTTAGTGATGGTCAGCGCCAAAAGGCACGTCGCCGCAACGTATCAAGATGCCACGATCGGGAGGAGCGCCCTCATGCCGGCCAACACGTCGCTCAGGGGACCCACGATCTACTCCCCGGTCGGGCTTCTGCAGCGCAGTCGGCCGCCCGTCGTAGGCGGAGGCCGCCAAGCGAGAGTGCTGCTTTCGTCCGGAGAGCGGAAGCGGCCCCATCAAGCCCGACGCGGCCGGTCTGGTCCGCAGCGATCGTCTGCGCACTCTAGCTCGGACACTCGCTCACGCCAGCAGAGCAGCAGCGCAGCGGGGTGGTGGGCCATGCTCTGTTGCACAGACCACCACCCCGATACGTCTAGGTGATTGTCTCGGTGCTCTTCTTCAGCGGTCCGCCGCTGGCTTCGACTTCGGTGGCGCCTTTCATCAGTTTCGATGAGAAGAAGAAGCCACCTTCCTTTTCATAGATCGAGAAGCTCAGCATGTAGCCTCCTTCACCGTTCTTCTGCGCGCGGCCTTCGCCCTGGAAGTCGCGTTCGCCCGGCGCACCGGTGCAGCTGGCCTTTTCGAGCTTGGTCAGGTTGAACTTGACCTTGCCCGTTTCGTACTTGACGCGCAGCGTCTGCGGGGCTTCGAGGTTGGTGCTGAGGAGGTTGTCTCCGACCCTCAGCCGGCCCCGTTCGCCCACCTTCTTGTAGACGCCGTGGCCGGTCGCGGTCGTGCACACGAACGGTTCGACGTAGGAGATGGTCACGTGTGGGGGAAGGCCGAGGACGTTCTGTTCGAGCCGGCCGCCCGAAGGGATGAGGTTCGAGCCTCCTCCGCCGGCAGTTGCGTTTGCCTCGATGTATACGGGCTGAATGATGTAGGCGCTCGCGCCAGACCCGCCGCCGTAGACTCCGCCACCGCCTCCGCCACCCTGATAGCCGTCGCCTCCTTGGCCGAGACTGCCCGCTTCACCTTCGCCTCTTGAGCTGTCACCTGCTGTCCCGCCGCCGGCGGCCGTACCGCCGCCACCGCCGGATGCGCCGAAGCCATTGCCGTCGCCCGCTCCTTCCGAGTTCCCCCCGTGCCCTGTGCCGGCCTGTCCTCCCCCGCCCGATCCACCGCCGCCGCCAGCGACAAGGACGCGCGAAGACAGTCCGGCGGGATCGCTGATCGGGACGGTCTGGACGTCCGATGCGCCGCCTCCGCTCGCACCTGGAGTGAGTCGTTCCCCGTCACCGGATCCCGCAGCTCCACCATCCAGAACGGCTCCGCCGCCGTTGAACGGGCGGGCTTTGGCGCATGTGCCTTCGCACCCTTCTGCGCCGACCTCGACGTAGAGCGGCTCACCGGCCGCAGCGGGGACGATCCCGGTGACGACCCCGCCGAGACCGCCGAACATGCCCCCGCCGCCGGTCGCCCCAACCGCGGTGACTTCCACGCTCGTCACTCCGTCGGGGACTTCGAAGATCTGCTGTTCGCCAATTCCGGTGAAAGTCGTGCTGACGGTTCCAGCGGACGCGGCGGGCGCGAGCACCAACGGAGACAGCCCAGCGCACGCGACTGCCAGCGCCGCTCCCTGAAGGGCCTTGAACAGTTCCATCACAAACCTCCATGCCCGTGGGGCGGTCCCGCTCGCCACCCGTCACACGGAAGTAGAGCACGTTCAGGATGCTTAGGGGTGCTCGAGCTCACGGTAGGTGCCTCGCGCGGCGAAGTCGAGGATCGCGCTAAGGAGAGACGCTCGAGATCCTCGCTGCGTTCATCTGTCCGGCGGCGGCACGCAATGGGATAACTTCAGGCCGTGGGAAGCGCTCCGTTCCAGTCGCGCCAGCTATGAGCTTAGGGAATGATGAGCCCGAGGGCGGGGGCAAGCGCCTCTTGGACGCCCTGCGCGTGGGTGTCGATGTAGCCCGTACGAAGAGGCAGACCATCGAGGCGGTGCGAGCGCGCCGGGCTGGAAAGGATCGCGCCGAGCTGAGGGGCCTGCTTGAGCAGGAACTAGATCGTGACGGTATCGCGTGCGATCCGATCTGGGTGGAGGAGACGCTGGACGAGCTTGAATCCTCCGAGACGGAGCGAGCGCAGCAGATGAAGCGAAGCCGCGCGGCCGCTGTTCGGACGTTCGGGAAGGCTCTGGGGGCTCTCCGACGTGAGAGGCAGGCGGGCGCGGACGGAGTGGTTCCGGCCGCGCTTGCTGCTCTATTGAAGGCGGGTCAGGCCCCTGAATGGATGGCCGTTCCAGGTGGGAGCCTTTATCCGAGCGTGCCAGGGGTTGGCGCTGAGAAGAGGGCAGTCCGCCTAGGCACCGGCGCAGGACCCATGTTGGAACCTGGACGTCGACCCCGATCACGTAGCGATCGACGTTCGCGATCGCCACGCCCCCGCTTCGCGCGCTCTGGACATTCTGTCCGAGCGCTTCGATGCTCACGCCAGAAAGATAGTCACCGGGTGCGGCGTGGTGGGGCACGCCGACAGCCACGGGCACCGCCGCGCTTTGCCGCGACCGTGCGTATCGTCTATGTGCGGCTGGGCCGCGCTTGGGTTGAGCTGCTCTTCGGCCGAGGAGACACGCTGGAGGTCGCATTGACACGCGAAGCCGGCCGCTGGCGCGTCAGCTCGCCCGCTTTCCTATCGCTCTCCACGTGTCCGGCTATAGCGCTCGCAGAATGCCAGCCGGGATCGAAAGTGCTCCGGCTTGCCACCATCGAATCGGGAGAAATCACGTACATCCCCAAGGCGGTCCGTCTCGGGGGCGCACGCGAGTTGCGCGAATACGAAGCCGGGAGCCTCGTAGCGGAGCAGTCCGGCTGCCTAGCGTGCCATCGTATTGGCGGAGAAGGCCATCGCGGGCCAGGACAGGCTCTCACGCACGTCGGGTCCCAGCTTGATGACCAGCTGCTCCGTCAGGCGCTAATTGATCCGCAAGCGCCGATGCCATCCTTCAAGCATCTGCCGCACGCGAGACTCGCGCCGTTGGTCCGCTTCCTCGCGCTACTCCGCTAGCAGCATGGTCGTCGATCCGAGAGGCGGCTGCGGCCGAGCGCTGATGCACCCGAACGCGGATCCTTGGCCGCGCGCTGGGGCTGGCTGACGATGTCGCGGCCGTCTGGAAGTCGTGGCGACTATGCTGTCCGGCTGTGCGGGCGAGGCCCGCACAGAACGGCCGCTCGCTCGACGAAGGGAGTTTCTAATGCGCAAGATGCTAGGGGCGCTTTTAGTCGCAGCGTGCGCGTGTGCGTGCCTCGTGACGGTGCCAGTCGCCTCAGCCTCGACGGTGACGCTCGCGAAGGCTTTCACGCTCAAGTCAGATACCACCACGACGTACAGCCTGGCGGGCAAAGCGACGACCCTCTCGGGTGCTGGCTACATCCTCTCCGGACCAGGATTCAAAGTGCGCGAGGACGACCTCGTGGATCCCTTTCCCCACCAGCCTCACGATGTTGGCCAAATCACCGAGGGTCGCGCCAAGGTGCTCGCTGTCGGCATCAAAACGCATGGGTTCGGCCTCGAAGTGCGCGTGAAGACCGGGAAGCTGAGCGGACCGTACAAGCTGACGCTGTATCTGAAGTATCCGGCATGAGTAACCGCGGCGCGGAGTTTGCTCGCCACGCAACGGAGCAACTGTCCTTCCGAGCTGTGGCGATGCGTTGCGGCTGCGCGACCCGACCGGTGGCCGTCCAAGCCACCGGCCGGGTCACGATGCTCGTTAGTTGATGTCCACGCTGGTCGTCGCCGTGTTGCCGGCTCCGTCCGTGATCGTCACGGTCGCTTCCTTGCGCTTGTGCACTGTGATCGTCGTGCCGTAGGCGGTCTTGCCGTTCGAGAATGTCCATCGGGCCGCGAGAACGTTCCCCGCGCCCCCCTGGCCGACCGCGTTGAGAACGACGTTGTGACCGTGGCCGGACGTCTGGACCACAGCCGCGCTCAGAGGCGAGTCGATCCGCACGGGCTGGGTCCAGCTGTACGTGTTGCCGAGGTTGTCCGTGACGCTCGCTGTTACCACGTAGAGACCGGGGCCGGGGAACGTATGGGTGAAGCGCGCTGAGTCGGGTTGGACTTCGGTCGTGCCGTCGCCGAAGTTCCAGCTGATCAGCCCGTCGCCCTGCGTGCCCGCACTCGAGCCGATCGTCGTCGATGTCGAGTGGGACGCCGGATCCGCGGCGTGGGCCGAGCCGTAGAAGCTCACCGTTGGTTCTTCGGATTCGATCTGGTTGGGGTAGAGCTGGATCCCCGGCTCTGCCCATGCGTGCGGGTTTGTGACGTCCGCGGTCACCTGCTCGGCGGCAGGGTCGAGGCCTAGGCTTTCGCCGGCCTGCACGATCGCGTTTACGGCGTCCTGCGCGACGTTCGGACCGACGTTGTTCGCGATCAGGTCCCCCTCCATCTGTTCCGGCGGGTAAGCCGCGTAGTCGCCGAAGTAGCCGAGCGTGTCGCTGCCCTCATTGATGACGTGAGCCGCGCTGATTCCGGGCGACGCGGCGAAGGCACGCTGGATCGCTTCGGTCACCTCCGCAAATCCCTCGCCAGGGACCGTTGCGTACACCAGATCTCCGATGCGAGCGACGGTCGCGGACGATCCCACGCTGGTCGATTCCGCGTTGAAGTACGGCGCTTCCATCGAGCGGTTGATCGTGAAGATCCCGCCGACTTCTTCCCAGTTCCAGGTTCCTCGGTGGTGGTTGCTCTTGGGCTCGCTGAGCGGGCCGGGACAGCCGAGCGGCCCACCGGGATGGTTGCATGACATTGCCGCCAGCAAACCCATGTTCGTGGCTTCGGTCGTGAACGGCACGTTGTCGGCCGCCAGCGTGGTTTCGGTGATCGGGTGCGCGTGGGTGAGCGCGCTGACAATCGCGTTTGTGATGAAACGTCCCTGCTCTTCGACCTCAGAGTAGTGAGCGTTAGAGCCGATGGTCTCCTGCCGGCCAAGGGTCGCGACCGCCACATCAGCGGTTCCGCCGAGCAGCTGCTCGAGACGATTCCGGACGAACCCCGGGTAGTCGGCACTCCACTGGTTGTTGCCGGCGACAGTCGGGTCGTATTCGTCGGCGTGGACCGGCACGTCGGCGTACGTGGCGATCGTCGCGCCGGTGCCGGGCTGGCGCGCCCACAGAATCGGCACTTGATCGTCCACCGAATACCCAGCGGTCTGATCGGTCCCCTGAAGCTGCGAGACCAGGCCGTGGATCGTGCCCGTGGCCGACCAAAGTTCAGCTTCGTGTGTGTGGGACGCAGCCTTGATGACCGCCCGGACAGCCGCCTCCTTGACATGGCGCAGGTAGCTCGGGTCCGTGTGGCCCCAGAGCCCCATGAGCGTCGGGGCGGCGTGGGTGTGCGTGCTGGAGAGCACGATGTTCGAGGCGGTGACTTCGTAGCCTTTGGCAGCAAGCGCAGCGGCGGCGTCAGCACGCGCGTCGTCGCCTCCATCACCCACGTTCGGCGACTGGTATTCGGCAAACCAGCCCTGCGAGTCGACCGTCACGAAGACGACTGCCTGTTTGCCGTGGCCGATGAAGAAGGCCCGCACCTCGAGCGGATCGTGAACTCCGCCCGTGACGATGTAGTTCGACCCGTAGCCACCATCGGCCATCGGTTTGTTGGGTGAGATGTTTACGACTGAGGTTCCAACCTGAAAGAGGCCGGCATCAGACTGCGAACCTTCCGCCTGCGGGGCGGGGGTGCCGGCGGTGAAGGCACGCGGCGCTGCGGATCCCCACGACGGGCCGGCTGCCGCTAGGAGCAGCGCTGCCGTAGCAGCAGCGACCGCACCGCTCTTGGTTAGACGAGACAATGTTTTTCCCTCCTTCGATGACAACGATGAAACGCACGCTTGAACCGAGCGCGCGAGACTGTTTACGCATCGCGTCTAACGCAAGATGACTGCGGGCGCGCTGCGCGACCGAGGCGCGCGAACGCCATCAGCAGCCCCAGATCGCGACGGACCTAGGTACACGCTCGACACGGTACCCTTGGGGACGCGCGAAACCGCCGCTAGGTCGCGATCACAGCCAAAAGATCACCCGTTTGTAGGAAGCGGGCGACGCTAGGTACCGTCGGGGCATGGTGAGACCTGGCCGGACGTCCCGCGCGTAGCGGAACGGGGGTCTCTACAAACGAGCTACCGGTGCCAGCGCTGGGGGCAAGGCCACGATATGGCGGTCCGCCAGTGCGATGGCCACCAGGTGCGCTCGGGTCCTCGCACCCAGCTTTGCCATGCTGTTCTTGACGTGGGTGCGGACAGTCGCCTCAGAAACGCACAGCTTGTCGGCTATCTCGGGGCTGGTCAGGCCGAGCGCAACCAAGGAGACAACTTCACGCTCGCGCCGAGTCAGCTCGCCGGCCTCCCCAACACGCGCGAGCTCATGCGCTCGCTTTTGTCTGATGATCACAACGACCGCAACTCGTTGCCCATCCACCACGGCGGTTCGGGCGGCGTACTCCAGCTGGACATGCGAGCCGTCTGCGCGCGTGAAGATGCGCACGCCGGAAAGGTCGCGCTTAGCCCAGAGCTCGCGCCACTCGTCTTCCAGCGTCGAGCGCTCCGTCGGTGTCAGCAGATGGCCGAGCTGCGATTGTTCAAACTCATCGCGCGACACGCCGAAGAACTCGCACGTCGCCGCATTCACGGCGAGATAGGAGCCTCGCTCATCGAACACCGCGATCGGGCTCCTCGAGCGCTCAACAACACCCCAAAAGAGCCGCTCCCAACCTGCAGGCTTCGAATGCGATCCCAACCCTGGAAGAGCATCGCACAGATTTAGCCCGTCCGCCATCCGCGCGGGAGCAAGGAGATCACAACGCGCCCGGAGGCGACTAACTCACGCCAGAGGAGGTGAACCGACAGCAACCTGTCGACAGTCTCACCGGCAGGCCGCGCCTACTCTGCATCCCGAGACTGCGAGCCGGCTCACCGCGCTACCGTAGCGCCGCCTCCGGAACGCTGTCGTTTACGTCGGTGCCCCAGGGTGCGCCCGCGGCGTACACCGGCTTGCGGTTCAGACGTTTTCGTTGGAAGTCCTCAGCCAGGAGCATGCCGACCTCCCCAAGCAGCGCGCGCCGGTCGCATCCCCGACGCGCCAACAGCCTGGCGGTGGCGCCCAACAGGCGCGGCGGGGTGAAGACTTGCGAGGGCCGCGACCGGTGGCTGTAGAACAGATCCAGGAACGTTCCGATCTTGCCCTGCTCCAGCAGTCGCCTCTCGATCTCGGGTACCACCGCGGGCGTCGACCCGGCCTTGCCCATATCGGTCGCGAGCCAGTAGTGCTCGGCCGCCTCTTTGTCGCGCCAGCTGCCCCAGGCCGCCATCTCACTGTCAATGTCTTCTCCGCTCCCATCCAGCGCGCCCGCGATCGCCGGCACGAGCGCGTCGACCTGCCGGAACGCGTCTTGTATGCCCTGGCCGGGTGTCGGGTCCTTGAAGTTGCCGGCGTCGCCGAGGAGCACCCAGCCGGGGCCGGAAGCCTCCCGGAAGAACCCCTCCCAGCGCAGCATCCCGAACAACTTCCCGCTCCGCCGCGCGCTCGAGAGCGCCTGCGCCACGGGCCGGCAGCTGCATGCATACTCCATGAAGCTGCCCTCCAGATCCTCGCGGAAGCGAGGGAGATCGACCAGATCCGGGATCAGGATGACCTGATAGAGGCCGCTGTCGGCGTGTGTCGCGATCACCATCCGATTGCCCCAGCGGTGGAACACGAATGCCGGATCTGACTCGGGCTCGACTCCCTCGAAGAAGGTCCAATAGAGGAATCGCTCGTTTGGCGTGAGGTTGTACTTGCGAGCCCCGACGAGGCTCGCGATCGTCGAGTTGCGACCGTCGGCGCCGACAACAAGCCGTGCGCGGAGCGTCGTCTCCGAGCCGTTCCGTGAAACCCGCACGCCAGCCACTCGACCCCGATCCTCGACAAGCCCTGTCACCTTGCTTGCCATCTGCAGATCGGCGCCCGCCTCGGCGGCGGTCTCAGCCAGGATCGGATCGAGCAGCAGCCGGCGCACCGATGCCGTACCGCCGACGTCGCCTGAATGCAGCTGAATCGGGGTCACGAACTCGAGGTCCTCCTGGCGCAGGTCGACGCGGTCGACGAATGGCGCGCCGGTCGCGCGTATCTCTTCGATGACCCCGAGGCGGTCCAGGAACGCCAGCGCCTGGGCCTCGAAGATGTGCGTCGAGAGCGTGTCGCTGGGAAAGCTGGCCTGCTCCACGAGCGCGACCTTGACGCCGCGGCGTGCGAGCAGCGTCGCCAGCGGCGACCCCGAGCAGCGCGCCCCCACGACGATCACATCGAATGCTTGGCTCATGCGTCCTCCGATCTCTCTGTTCGCTTCGAGGTCTGGCCTCGTTGCTACCGAGACTGACCGGAGGAGGCGCGTGGTACATCGGCCAGCTGGCGTATTCGAGCCGGCAGCAGTGGCCTAATCGGCGCCTGCCGGCCGGGCGGGGCTAGCGCTCTCGTCGCGCCGCTTGCGCTGCGAGCTCGGCGCGCGAGGAGACGGCGAGCTTCGCGAACACATGCGACAGGTGGGCCTGGACGGTACGGGGCGAGATGAACAGGCGCTCGCCGATCTGAGGGTTGGTCAGGCCCTCGGCGACGAGCTGCACGACTCGCAGCTCGGCCGGGCTGAGGCTCTCCCAACCGCGCAACGGACGCTTGCGGTCTCCGCGGCCGCGCTCGGCGTAAGCGACGGCATCATCGAGCGAGGCCGAGGCGCCGGCCGACCACGCCGCGGCGAAGGCCTCCTGGCCGAGCACCTCGCGCAGCGCGCCGAGCTCCGCTTCGTAGCGAGGCTGATGCACCGGGAAGCGCACGCAGCCCACGGCGGCGCGAACGCCATCCGCCGCACCGAGCAAGCGAACCGCCTGCTCTTCGTTCTGCAGCTCTGCGACGAGCGCCGCGAGCGACTCCAGCATGTCCGCGACGCCACCCGGGTCGCCTGCGTCATAGAAGGCGCGTAGCGCCACGTGCAGCAGCTCCTCAGCTTCGGAGACCTCGCCGGCTGCGCGTGCGAGCTGCGCGTGCGCCTCGAGCGCGGCGCCGATCGCCAGCGGGTTCCCGCTCTCGCGCGCGACGAGCACCGCTTCTTCGATCGCGTCCACGGCCGCTGCCGTCTCTCCGCGCGCCAGCTGGGCGGCTGCTGTGATGAGCAGCGCGCCGACGGTGTTAGAGGCGTAGTTGTTGGCCCGCGTCGCCGGCAACGCCTCACTCATCAGTGCCTCCGCGCGCTCGAGCTCGCCGGTGGCGTACTCCAGCAGTCCCAGGTACCCCTGCATCAGTGGCGTGGCGTTGTGGGCCATGCGCACGCCCAAGGCGATCGACTCCTCGATGTGTGCTCGCGCGGCCGCCCACTCCCCGGTGCGGATCTTGGCGAACCCGAGGAACGCGAGATCGAGCATCTCGAACACCGAGTCGCCGAGCGAACGCGACTGCACGAGAGCCTCCTGGAGCATCGCCTCCGCCTCCGCGAATCGACACTGCGCAGCCGCGTTGAGTCCGAGCCAGGTGAGCGACTCACGGATACCGAGCAGGTTGCCCGCGGCACGCGATACCGCCAGGGCGTCTTCGAGCAGCGGACGCGCAGCCTTCAGCCGCCCGCCCACATTTGCAAGAAAGCCGGCTCCGTAGAGCCCGTCGGCCAGAAACCAGGCGTCCCCGAGCGGGCGGGTGATGGCGATGCTCTCCTCGAACACGGGCATGGCAGCGTCCGGCTCGAGCGAGATCAGCGCCCACGCCAGCAGATCGAGCGCTCGACCCACCGTCCGCTCGTCACCCACTTCACGGCCAATCGCGAGTGCCTCCTCGGCAAACTGCCGCGTCGCCACCCAGTCGGCTTCGAACGTCCCGATGTGGCCCACAGCAACAAGCGCCTTGGCCCGAGGGAGTCCGCTTGCACCCTCGCTGACGAGCGCCGACTCGAGGTGCCCCCGGCCTTCGCGCCAATGGCCACGCGCCTCGAAGAACAACCACAGCGCAGCGGCGAGGCGCAGAGCCTCGTCGACTCGCCCTGCATCGACCGCCCACGCGAGTGCGCCACGGAAGTTGTCCAGCTCTGTCGTGAGCGGCCCGAGCCACTGCTCAAGGCGCGCCCCGAACAGGTCCGGCTCTGCGGACTCGGCAAGCTGCAGGTGGTAGTCGAGGTGCTGGTTGCGCACGAGCGCCGCCTCGGCGGCGTCGCTGAGCTTCTGACGCGCGTACGCGCGGACGGTCTCCAGCAGCGTGTAGCGAGTCTTGGCGCCCTGCTCCTCGACCTGCACCAGCGACTTGTCAACGAGGCTCGCGAGCAGGTCGAGGATCTCAACGACCTCCACGCCACCGCCGGCGCAAACCGCCTCGACCCCGTCGAGCGTCCAGCCGCCGGCGAACACGGAAATGCGCCGGAACAGTGTTTGCTCGGCCGCGCTGAGCAGGTCGTGGCTCCAATCGACCGAGGCCTCGAGGGTGCGCTGCCGCGGCATCGCCGTGCGTGAGCCCCCCGTCAGCAGCACGAACCGCTCGCGCATCGCGTCAGCGATCTCCTGCGGCGTCAGCAGCCGCACGCGCGCCGCCGCCAGCTCGATCGCCAGGGGGATTCCGTCCAGGCGCCGACAGATCGTCGCTACCGCCTCCGCGTTCGCGTCCGCCAAACGGAAGTTTGGTCGCACCTGTCGCGCCCGATCGCAGAACAGCTGGATCGCTTCGACTTCCGCGAGTGCGGCTCGTGCCAGCTCAGCTTCCGGAACCTGGAGCGAGGGAACCCGCCAGCTCTGCTCTCCCTCGACCCCCAGCGACTCGCGGCTCGTCGCCAGAATCACAACACCGGGACACGCCTCGAGCAGTGCAGCCGCCAACTCGGCGCACGCGCCCAGCAGGTGCTCGCAGTTGTCGAGCGCAATCAACAACCGGCGCTCGGCGAGCTGCCCCGCCAGCGTGTGATCACCGGTTGTGACGGCGACTCGCGAATCGAAAGCGCGCTCGCGACCTCGCTGGCCACCAGCGCCGGATCGCTGATCGGCGCCAGATCCACCCACCAGACACCATCAGGGTGATCGTCAAGCGTCTCGGCCGCCACCTGCAAGGCCAGCCGTGTCTTCCCGCTCCCGCCCGCTCCGGTCAGAGTGAGCAGGCGCGATCGCCCGAGCAGCTCACGAACCTCCGCGATCTCGGCCTCGCGGCCAACGAAGCTCGTGAGCTGGACGGGCAGGTTGTTCGGGAGGGCTGACAGCGAGCGCAGCGCCGGGAAATCGTCGGGCAGATCCGCGTGGCACAGCTGATAGACCTGCTCCGGCCGCGCCAGGTCGCGCAGCCGATGCGCACCGAGGTCACGCACGCTGACCCCGTTCGGGCAGGCCGCCCGCCACCAGCTCGTACGTAGAGCGCGACAGCAGCGTCTGGGAGCCATGTCCGATCGCCCGCAGCCGAGCACAGCGATGGATCGAGGGCCCGGTGTAGTTGCGCGCATCGCGCAGCACGGCCTCACCGGTGTGCAGTGCGACGCGTACGCGTAGATCCAAGCCCTCAGGCCAAGGCTCGCTTCTCAGCGCCCGCTGCAGATCGAGTGCGCACGCAACCGCATCCGACGCTCGCACGAACACGCCGACCGCACTGTCACCCTCACCCTGCTCCTCCGGAAGCACCCCGCCACGCGCCCGCATAGTCTCGGCGAGCAGCTCGTGACAGCGCGCCATCACGCTCGCCATCACATCGCCCCGCTCTTCCCACAACAAGGTCGAGCGCTCGACATCGGTCAGCACAAACGTCACCGTCCCAGTCGGGACGATCGCCACCGTGTCCTGGTCAACTCCGCCCGCTGGACTCATGATCGCCTGGTGCATCATCCCAACCCTGACGCGCCGCGCCCGTCACTACATCGGCCAAATGGCCTATTCCTCGCCGGCATCGCGCGCGAGCACACGCGAGTTCCCGCGATTGCCCATCAATACGTTGGGTATCCGGCATGGCGTTGAGGAGCTCCCCGATCCGATCGCCGATAGGCTGTTCCGGGACATGCTGGCGCTCATATTCGAGGGCTCGTGCACGAGCACCCGGGGTCGCCCAATCGGGCGTTGCAAGCTCCGCGCACGAGCCAGAAGCTGAAGGGTAAGCGGCGCGGGATGGATGAGAGCCCACCAGCCGCCACCGGTGACGCACCGTCGCCCGAGCTCGCGATTCCCGCGCTGCGCAAGGCGACCGCGGATGACGTACGACGCCTGACGATCGTGCTGGCGGAGGCTTTTTTTGACGATCCGATGTTCGGCTGGTTGATGCCCGAGGAGGGCAAGAGACGTGCGCGCTTGCGCCGTTACTTTGGTATCGAGCTGCGCCATTACACGCTGCCGCGTGGGCGCGTGTGGACGACGAGCGATCTCTCCGGCGCCGCGCTGAGCTTGCCGCCCGGCGCGTGGCGTGCGCCGCTACATGCCACCGTAATCGAGGGCAGCGCCTTCGGGATTCATCTGACCCGAGCGGCGAGGCTGGGAGCCGCGATGGAGTGGCGTCACACGCGCACGCCCCGCGAGCCCCACTATTACATTCGAGACATCGGTGTACATCCGGACATGCAGGGCAAGGGCCTCGGTAGCGCCTTGCTAAGCCGCACGCTCGAGCGCTGCGACCGGGAGGGCCTGCCCGCATACCTCGAGGCCTCCAGCGAGAGCAACGCGGCTCTGTACGAGCGACTCGGCTTCCGGCACACCCGTGAGCTGCGCGTCGGTGGCAGCCCACCCCTGCGGCTCATGCAGCGCCCTCCGGCCGCGCCTTAGCTTCCCGCAGTTTCCCCCCGCTCACCTCAGCGAGCTACTTCCCCTTCAACTTCACGGTCAGCGGCTGGGTGTGCGTGACTGGCGCGCCGCCGCGGGAGGAGTGGAAGGTGAGGGTCGCAGACACCCGCATGCCCTTCCCGTGCTTCAGAGCCGTCTTGAGCGCTTGGGTCGCTGAGGCGCTCGCCTTGACCGTGAGCCTGACGACACCCGGCGCGGCCACCGCCTTGCTGCCCTTGGCGAAGATGACCTTTGAGGGGCGGCACTTGCCGTCGAGGTTTGTGAAGCCCTTGTTGCACTTCACGTTCTTGGCCGCGAACACGCCGAACTTCCCGTTTTCAAACGTGAGCAGCCAGCTGAACGTCCCCGCTTCGGTGACCGTCTCGGTGAACGTGATCGCCCCGGTTTTCGAGTTGATGGTCACGCCGGAGGAGGTGAAGGCGGGGTTAGGGGCGGGGGTGGTGACGGAGGTGACGCCGGGCGACGCGACGGTCGTCACGACCGGGGTCGAGCCGGTGGACGGAGTCGGCCAGCCGGTCGATGGAGTGGTGCAGTTGGCGGCGAGGCCGCTGCCCGTGGCGGTGATCCTCCCGATCCGGCTTGCGTCGAACTCGGTGAACCAGAGTGTGTCTTTCGGGGCCCTCGGTGATCTTGCTCGGCTGGCTTCCCGGGGTGATGCCCGTCGAGAATTCGCTCACCTCACCGATCTGGCCGGCGGACGCGCTCGAAGGCAGGGCCACGATCCCCAGCAGCAGCGTGAGGGCCAGTGCCGAGGCGCGCAGGGCGGCCCGCAGCGGTGTCCCGAGCGATCTCACGAGAGCACATGGAACCACTTTCCCGTGATAGGCGCTGATCCCCCGTGCCGAGGGGGGACGCCGTCGCGATGTGGCGACTCCAGTGGCCGCACCTCGACGTGCGCGAGCAGCAAAGGGGGTCTCGCAGGCGAGGCGGCCCGCGCGATCTCCTTATCCGCTGCTCACAAGTCTCGCGACGAACACCTACCCCCTCGTCACGTTGTACTTGACGTGCGTGACGCCGGGCGCTTCGACCGCCCGGACCTGCTCGAGCTCGATCTCGGCGCTCGCGAGGTTCTCGAATAGGCGCGCGCCGTCCCCCAGCAGCACCGGAACGATGTGGAGCTCGAGTTCGTCGAGGAGCCCTAGCGCCAGATACTGCTGAACCGCCTCGGCGCCGCCCCAGAGCCGGACATCCTGACCGTCGGCGGACTCCTTCGCCCGCTCCAGCGCACGCTCGACCCCGTCGGTGACGAAGTAAAACGTCGTGCCCCCCTCCATCTCGAGTGGCTCGCGCGGGTGATGGGTGAGGATGAACACATCGTCGTGGTAGGGCGGGTCGTCTCCCCACCAGCCCTTCCACTGCCCATCCCCCCAGTCCCCGCCGCCCACGGGTCCGAACATGTTCCGGCCCATCACGCCGGCGCCGACGTTCTCGCGCGTCTCCTCGACGATCCGCGTGCTCTCGTTCACCTCGCCGCCCTCCCTGCCATGGGACTCCCGCCAAGCGGCGAGCGCAAGCATCCAACCGTGGAGGCGCTCCCCACCCTCGCCGATCGGGTTCTCCTCGCTCTGGTTCGGGCCGGCGACGAATCCGTCGGCCGAGATCGCAATATGACACCTGAGCTTGCTCATCGCGCCTCCTCAGTAGCTCTTCGTTGTATTTGTCCTCGCCCCAGTGTGCCCTCTAGGCCGCCGACCGTCGTGGCGCAGGCGCGTCCGCATTGCCGAGTTGCTCGAGCAGGAGGCGGTTGAGGTGCTCGGGCTGCTCGCGGTGTACGAAATGGCCCGCGTGCGGGACGATCTCGCGGCGGTACTCGCCGTCGAAGAAGGGGCGCTCATCTTCGGAGAGCGCACGCGCCGGGTCCTCTTCGCCGTAGACGACGAGCATCGGGACGTTGATGTTCTGCGTCGCGCGCTCGTAGAAGTGAGGCTTGGCGCTCGGGATCCGCACCAGGCCTCTGTAGTAGCCGAGCAGCCCCTCCACGACGCCGGGCTCGCCGAGCGTCCTCTTGACGCGCGCGAGGTGGGCCCGGTCGGGGGCCTGCGATGACCAAAGCTGCCAGAGGTAATCCACGAGGGCGAAGTCGTTCGCGCGCAGCGTCGCCGCAGCGAACACATCCATCTGCAGGAACCAGACGTGAAACGCGTAGTGCAGCTGCTCGGGCGAGGTGAAGATGTTGATCACAGTCCGCGGGTGACCGACACCGATGGACACGGCGCGCGTGACCACGTCGGGATTGAGGGCGGCGGCGTGCATGAGGGCGAGGCCTCCCCAGTCGTGGCCCACCACATGCGCCGAGGGCTCACCCAGCGCGGCGATCAACGCCGGGACATCGCTGGTGTTGTCCTCCGTGTCAAACGCGACAGCGGGCACCTCGGTCGGCGGGTAGCCCCGCAGGAACGGCGCGACCGCTCGATATCCCGCCTGCGCGAGCGCTGTCAGCTGATGCTCCCACGTCCACGCGTTGTCGGGGAAGCCGTGCAACAGCAGCACAAGGGGCCCCTCGCCGGCTTCCAAGGTCGCAAACGCGATTCCGTTTGCCTGGACCTTGCCTTCATGGATCTGCACGCTCATACCTACCGCCTTTCAACCGGGTGAGTTCGCCAGCTAAAACGTGGTCGGTTGCGTTTTCCAACCGACCGGGCGCACGCTACCATTCTCCGTTGGAAAACGCAACCCACCATGTTTGCGGCGCAAGGTCACGAGGGGCACATTGCTCGACGGGACAGGCGCCCAAGCAGCCGAGAGGCAGGTGATTGGCAGGAATGGCAGAGGTGAGCATCAACGATCCGCAGTGGGACATGGACGACGCAGGCCCGCCTTGGCACGGGCGGGTGATGCGACTGGGGGCTCGTGCCGGCGCCCGAGAGATCGGCGTGAGCCTTTACGAGATGGACCCAGGCGGAGCGATCGCGCCCTACCATCTCCACCACGGCAACGAGGAGCTCATGATCGTGCTCTCGGGTGATCCGCTGCTGCGGACTCCGTCGGGGTCAAGGCGGCTCGCGCCGGGCACAACCGTCGCGTTCCCCAGAGGGGAGCAGGGCGCGCATCGGGTGAGCAACCCCGGCGCCCAGCCGGCGCGGGTCCTGATCTTCTCGACCATGCACTTCCCCGACGTCGCCGAGCACCCGGACGCCGGCACCGTGATGGCGATGACCGGGCCGAACGAGGGCAAGACCTTCCCTCGCGGCTCAGAGCAATCGTTCGCGGAGCTCTACATGCGCGCGATGGATGCCGCCCGCGAGCACGAGACCGATCGTGGCGAGCAATGGCGGTGAAGGCCTGCTTGAACGGCGGGCGAGCGCGCGCCGAGCACCGCGCGGTGCCGCGGTCGCCGGGCGAGCTCGCCACCGATGCGATCGCCGTGCGCGCCGCTGGAGCGTTCGCCGTGCACATGCACCCGCGCGACACCGACGGTGTGCAGACGCTCGCGGCGCAGGTTTGCGATGCGGCGGTCGCGGCCATCCGTGCTGTCGCCCCAGCGCTGCCGGTCGGGCTATCGACCTCGGAGGCGATTGATCCCGACCCGTTCGCGCGAGCCGCCGCCGTGCGCTCGTGGCGCCAGCGACCCGACTTCGTCTCGGTCAACGTGTCGGAGCTTGGCTGGGCGGGGATCGTCCGAGCCGCTCTGCAGGCGGGGATCGCCGTCGAGGCCGGCCTGGCGACGCCCGCCGATGCCGAGGAGCTCTCGCGAAGCGCCTTCTCACATCAGCTCGTGCGTGCGCTCGTCGAGGTCGACGGTGGCGCGCCCGAGGCACTCGCCGTCTCGCAGCTGATTCCCGCGGGCGTCCCGCAGCTCTGGCACGGCTACGGCGAGCGCACGTGGGAGGTGATCGCGGCGGGTGGCGCAGCCGGATTCGACGTGCGCGTCGGACTCGAGGACGTGCTGGTGCTCCCAGATGGGCGCGTGGCCGCTGACAACGCCGAGCTCGTCGCAGCCGCCGTCGAGCTGGTCGCCGATCGGGCTTAGAAGCGAGCCTGCGCCGCGCCGAGGCGCTCGATCACACCGCCTGGCCCATCTCAACCGTCCTTGAAGAACTCCTCGACCTTGCGTGCAGCCTCGCGCAACATCGCTTCGCGCGTCTTCAGCGTGGCGCTGCCGATGTGCGGGAGGAGCACCGTGCGCGGCGCGGCGAGCAGTTGCGGCGAGACGTTCGGCTCGTCCTCGTATACGTCGAGCCCGGCTGCAAACAGGCTCCCCGAGGTCAGTGCGTCGGCGAGGGCGAGCTCGTCGACGACCGCTCCGCGCGAGGTGTTCACGAGTACCGAGCCCGGCTTCAACAGCGCGATGCGACGCCTGTCGATCAGGTGCCGCGTGTCGTTGCTGAGGGGCACGTGGACGCTCACGATGTCGCTGCGCGAGAGCAGCTCGTCGAGGTCGGCGACCCACCCGGGCTGCTGAGTCGGGTGCCGGGTGTGGTGAAGGACCTGCATCTCAAATCCGCGTGCGCGTCTGGCCACCGCCCGTCCGATGCCGCCGAATCCGACCAATCCCAGCGTCGCGCCGTGGACGTCTCGTCCGAACTCCTCAACGAATCGCCATCCGCCCCAGTTGCCCGCTCTGAGCACAACCTCCTGGTCGCGCATCAGGCGTGACGCAGAGATGATGAGACCGAAGGCGATATCCGCGGTCGTCTCCGCGAGGGCGGCCCCAGCGGTGGCCACGGCGATCCCGCGCGCCCGCGCGGCTTCGTGCTCGATCGCATCGGCGCCCGCGCCGGCGACGGCGATGAGCCGCAGGCGGGGCATGCGTCGCAGGCTGCCCACGTCGACGCGCTGCGCGGGCTCGCAGATCAACGCGTCGGCAAGCTGATCTGATCCTGGATCGCCCTCGACCAGCTCGTGAGCGCGCAGAGCATCCAGGCAGCCCTCCAAGATCGGTGTTGCGAGCAAGATCCTGGCCATGTCCCGCTGCGCCGCCGCGCTCACGCGCCTAGGACGCCTCCGCCCTCCTGCACTCACCGATTTGACAGATTCGCATGAGCGTCGCCGTCACGAGCGCGACGCTGGGCGCTCGTGAGATGACGCGATCTGAAGTCGCTCGACGCTGCCCGGTGCAAGGACCTGGCCGCAGTCGTGGCAGATGTGGTCTATGTGCAGCCGGTGTCCGCAGTCGTGGCGGAAGGCGACGTCAGGCAGCTCTGCGACCCAGCGTTCGCCCCACTGGCCGATCGACCTGAGGATCGGACGCAGCTCATCGCCCGCGCGGGTGAGGTGGTACTCGAAGCGAGGCGGATGCTCGGAGTATTGGCGACGCTCAACTATGCCCTCGCGCTCGAGCTTGCGCAGCCTCTCGGCGAGGATGTCGCGCGAGGCGCCCGTGAAGGCCGCGATCTGGTCGAAGCGATGTATGCCGTAGGCCATCTCGCGGATCGCGAGCAAAGTCCAGCGCTCGCCGATCACCTTCAGCGCTTCCGCGGTCGAACACGGTCGAGGCTTGGAGGACTCGTCCGGTGCCACCACGGCGCCTTCGAGCAGCACCCCGGAGATCTGGCTCATGCCCTCTACGATAGTAGGTCGCGTTTTCCAACGGAGGAGCGTCGGCGCGGCTATCGCTTGCGTATCGCTACGAGGTAACGGCAGGCTGACGCGGTCGGATTCTCGAAGCTGCAGGCTTGCGGCTCGCCCAGTTGTAGGCAGTCGCCCGCCTCCAGATCATGCGTCTGTTGGCCCTCGATGAACCGCAGCCGCCCCTCGAGCACCCAGATCTGCTGGTCGATGAACAGGTAGCTCTCCCGCGGCATCGCCACGCGGGCTGATGCCGGGAGCTCGACTTCCACCAACTGCAGCATCGAGCTTGCATCGGGCGAGACCGCCCTACGCACATATCCGCTCTGGGGATCGGTCCACAACGGTTGACGTTGGTGGCGAGCCACTCGCTCGGGGGCGCCTTCCGCGCTCGCGATCAGCTCCGAGAGGGTCATGCCGAGCGCCGCTGAGAGCCGCGCGAGAAGGGCGGCAGTCGGCTGCACTTCGTCGCGTTCGATCTTCGCGATCATGGTGCGCGAGACACTCGATGCTTGGGCAAGTGCGTTGACTGACCATCCCCGCCGCAGACGCGCCGACGCAACTACCGCCGCCAGGGAGGCATTCATGTTGGCGGCCGGCTCGTCGGGCTTGATGAGAACACCCATTGCACTGTCACTATAGTGGCCGAGATATACTAAGATCTGCACATGTCCAATGCGGGGCTGTCCGTGAGACCTGCGATTGCCGCCGACGCGGACGCGTGCGCGCACATCTACGAGCCTTACGTCACGGGCACGAGCACCAGCTTCGAGGTCGAACCGCCAACGCCGCAGCAGTTCACGGGGCGGATCCTCGATGCTCAGGCAGCCCACGAGTGGCTCGTCGCCGAGCGCGACGGATTCGTGATCGGCTACGCCTACGCCCACCGATTCGCTACACGTGCCGCCTATGGCTGGTCGTGTGAGACCAGCATCTACCTGGCGTCGGAGGTGCACCGTCGGGGAGTCGGGCGAGCGCTCTACGAGGAGCTGCTCGAACGCCTGGCGACACTCGGCTACCGACGTGCATTCGCCGGAATCACCCTGCCCAACGAGGCGAGCGTCGCGCTGCACCGTGCTTGCGGCTTCCGGGACGCCGGGCGCTACCAGCGCGTCGGCTGGAAGCATGGCGCCTGGCACGACGTCGCCTGGATGCAGTGCGACCTGCAAACCACGGAGATCGACCCGCCATCCCCAATCAGCAGCCGCCCGGTAAGCCGCGGCGAGCTCTGATGTTCGACTGCTGGACGCGAAGTGGACGCCTCGGGGACTCGCCAGCAGGTGCCCGCGGTGTGGCGGCATACGCGAGCGCAACCGGCCACGGTCGCTAATGCAGGAGGCGGATCGCGGCGAAGAACATGGTAGGTTCCGCATCGGTTTGGCCTTCAGCCTAGTGCCGGGAGGAGGCGTTCATAGCGCGGTGAGTACCACCGAGGAGATAAACCCGCACGTCGCGCCCTCCGGCGAGGGATGTGTCGAGTGCCTCGCCGGCGCCGAGCCGGGCTGGTGGCTTCACTTGCGCCGTTGCGCCGCCTGCGGCCATGTCGGCTGTTGCGATGACTCGCCGGCGCAACACGCAACAGCGCACAACCGCGAGACCGGCCACCCTGTGCTTCAGAGCTTCGAGCCAGGCGAGGACTGGTTCTACGACTTCCGCACAGGTGAATTCTTCGCCGGTCCCGCGCTGCTGGCGCCGGACAGTCACCCGCTCGACCAGCCCGTGCCCGGCCCGTCAGGCAAGGTGCCGCGCGACTGGGAACGGCGGCTGCACTGATCGGATACGAGGCCGGGCTCTTGACGAGCGGCGCCGCCCAATCGCGTTTACTCCACGCCGACGTCGAGTTCTGCTGTTGGTGTGAGGAGCCGTGAACCCACGACGCCTTCAAGCCGGTCTTTTGAACGCCTGGCGCTCGCGGTCGGCCTTCGCTCGCACGACGCATCCCTCGACGTGGTCGTTGACGAGACCCATCGCTTGCATGAACGCATAGACAGTCGTGGGACCAACAAACCGCCAGCCCTGCTTCTTCAGATCATTGGAGAGGGCCTCGGACTCCCGCGAGACCGAGACGGTCTGCGGTGATGCGACCTCCTGGGGGTCTGGCTCGTAGCGCCAGATGAACGCGGCGAGGGAGCCCTCGCGCTCGACGAGCTCCTTGGCCCGGCGGGCATTATTGATGACCGCCGTGATCTTCCCCCGGTGGCGCACGATGCCCTCGTCTTGCAGGAGGCGTCTGATATCCGTTTCGCCAAAGCCGGCGATTCGGTCGAAGTCAAAGCCGGCGAACGCGGCGCGGAAATTCTCGCGCTTGGCAAGGATCGTCCGCCAGCTCAGTCCTGCCTGAAAGCCCTCGAGGCTCAGCTTCTCAAAGAGGCGAACGTCCTCTCCCACGGGGAAACCCCATTCGCTGTCGTGGTAACTGAGGAACGCGGGCGCGGCTGCGGACCAGCCACAGCGCGGCTCGCCGTCTGGCCCGACAACGATCGTGCTCATGGCCAGACCCTAGCCGGCGACTCGCCCCGTTCGTCGATTCAGAGGTCGATGACTGATCACCGTTCAGCCCGCAGCACCTCACGCGGCCGCCTGCCGCGGGGTCGCGAGTACGCTGTGTCGATGCCGGCTCGTCCTACGCGCCGATGCCTTCTGCGCCTCGCGCCGCATACGCGAGCTTGCGGCGCCCGATTGTCGCTTGCGCTGGCATTCTTTGCAGCATTCGCGCTCGTAGGGCCAGCGGGTGCCACCGCGCCGCTCGGCGTCGCGCAGGCGCTTGCCGCCCCGCTGGAGCTGATCCCGGCGTACTTTGGCCCAGAGGGCTCGCCCGATCCTTGGCACACGATGTGCGAAGCCGCCCCGGCGGGCTCCACCGTGATCCTCAATCCGGACAACGGTCCCGTGAAACGGGAGGCCCACGTGTACGCCGAACCCATGAGGCTTTGCAAGGAACACGGCCAGCGGGTGATCGGCTACGTGTACACCAGGTACGGTCGGCGCTCGCTCGCAAAGGCGGAGAAGGCGATCGCCGACTACTACAGCTGGTTCCCCGGGATCGAGGGGATCTTCCTCGATCAAATGGCCGAAGTCGCGACCGCGAAGATTGAAACCTATTACAAGCAGCTCGCGGCCTACGTCCACAAGAAAGACGGCTTTGTGGTGGGCAATCCGGGCGACGCCGCCACCACTCCGTGGCAACTGGGCGCCGTCGATGAGGTCGTCACGTTTGAGGGATCGGCGGCCACCTACTCGACCTTCTCCCCACCTCCGTGGGTG
Organism: uncultured Solirubrobacteraceae bacterium; assembly: GCA_963759265.1. GTDB lineage: Bacteria > Actinomycetota > Thermoleophilia > Solirubrobacterales > Solirubrobacteraceae > Palsa-744. Next base: position 570,747 of record CAVWYR010000001.1, on the reverse strand, counting down.
TTGGCGGCGCGGGCGCAGCAGATTGCCAACATCATCTTCGCCGCCCCCGAAATCTCGCAGATGGAAGCCGACTGCCTGACGGCAGAAGACGAGAACACAGGCTCGATCTATGTCACCAACCTGCCCGAAAAGCCCAACCCCTATGAAACGCTGCCCGCCTACTGGACGACCGAGACCGCGAGCTGCTGAGCGCCGTTACCCCAACGCTCCCTTGATCGCCTCGATCGCCGACTGCTCAGCCTCGCTCACCGGCTTTCCGCCCTCGGAGTGTGCCCCGGCGACGCGCTCGGAGAGGCTCACGACGAACGTCTTATAGTCCTCCAGCTCCTGCGGCTCTGCCTTCTTCTGCAGCACAGCGACAGCTTCTCGAAGTCGCTCCACCACATGCTGCGTCAACTCCTCGGGAGAGTGGAAGCGAGCATGATCGACGTGAGGTCTCGCCGCAACGAGCTCGTCGAGCAGCTCGCTGTGGCCATGCTGCTGGCGCGCCTCGGCGTACTCCTTTCCCATCGCCAGCGTCTCGCGGAACGTTCCTCCCCGCTGAGACGTGATCACAAGCATCGCTGCGCTCGTCGGACCCTCCTCGACGAGCTTCCACTCGTCCGGTTCGAAAGCTGCCTTGGCGGTCATCGGAACCTCCTTCCAACTAGAGATCGGGAGCAAGCCGAGTCTATTCGGCTCCCGCGCTGACAGGCGTGCTCATCTCGCTGCCGCACCTCCTCTACCCGATGCGCAACGGCTACAGTAGCGGCACGATCGTCACGGTAGACGGCGGCTCGGTGCTCGTCTGATGTCCAAGGTACTGATCACAGGCTCAGCCGACGGACTCGGCCGCGAGGCGGCCAAACAGCTCGTTCGCGAGGGACACGAAGTGGTCCTGCACGCCCGCGACGAGGCCCGCGCACAGGAGGCGTTCGCCGGGGTCCCGGGGGCCGCCGCGGCGCTTGCGGGTGACCTCTCGTCGATCGCGAGCACGCGAGCGCTCGCCGACCTGATCAACGCCGCCGGCGTTTTCGACGCGATCATCCACAACGCCGGCATCGGCTACCGCGAGCCCGCCCGGCGCGAGACCGACGACGGCCTCGAGCACGTTTTTCAGACGAACGTGCTCGCGCCCTACCTGCTGAGCGCCCTCGTGGAACCGCCGGCGCGGCTCATCTACCTCAGCTCGGGCCTGCACCGATCAGGTGATCCGAGCCTCGCAGACCTGCAGTGGGAGCACCGACGCTGGGACGGCTACCAGGCGTATTGCGACTCCAAGCTGTTTGACGCGGTGCTCGCCGCCGCGATCGCTCGCCGCTGGCCTGACGTCGTCAGCAGCTCCGTGGAGCCCGGCTGGGTACGGACGAAGATGGGAGGGCAGGAGGCGCCCGGCGCGCTCGGCCCGGGGGCCGAGACACAGGTCTGGCTTGCGACCAGCAGTGACACTCTCGCGCGCGAAAGCGGCCGTCACTTCTACCATCGAAAGCCACGCGAGTCGCACCCCGCCGTCGCCGACCCCGTCATCCAGGACGGTCTGCTCGCGGCCTGTCACGAGCTCACCGGCGAGAGGATCAACGCATCGCCGAGGGCAGAGTGAAGCCATCGATTTGTTATGTAGGCGAAGGATCGCCGGGCGTTGACGGTGATCAATAGGGTGGGGTCCGTGGTTCGCCACTACGAGAGCTTCTTCAGCGCAAGCGCCGGCGCGTCCGCTGCCATCCTGGGGCTGCTGGTCGTCGCCGTGTCGGTCGTCAACGCCGACGATGCGGACCCCACGACGCGGGAGTTGCGAACTGTGTTGGCCGGTAGCGCGTTTGTCGTCCTGGTAGACATCTTCTTCGTCTCGATCGTGACGCTGACAGGCGGTGCAGTCGTGCTCGGGCTCTCAAGCGTCGCGATGGCGATCGTCGGCCTGCTGGTCACCAGACTGCTGGTACCGAGGGCCATGCGGGCTGGAAATTTCTCCCCTAGCTCCCGAAACAGAAAACTGAATATTGCCTTCGCGTCGGTTTCGGTTGTCGGCTACTCAGTGCAGCTCGGCCTCGCCGTAGCGCTTCTCGCGAACACCCAGAGTGCCGCGCTGCAACGTGCTTTGGTCCTCGTCATTGTGGCTTTTTATGGCAGCGCACTTGGACGCGCATGGGAGGTCACCGGGATAACCCGGCGGGCATAAGAACAGCACGTCGTGGGGCGGCCTCCACGAGCGGCTGGTCGTGAGAACGCGGGGGCGGCGTCACGTACGTCGAGGACGTCTCGCCCGGAGCCTGGTAAACGTTCGGTTTGGGATTCGACCCCAAGCAACAGTGGCCCAGGCCGACAGCCGGGCATAAGCTCAACCCGGAGGTGGCATATGCCCGAGTCCGTTGACCCCCATCACCTTCTGCTGATTGGCGCCGGGCCTGGAGTCGGCGCCGGCGTGGTCCGGCGTTTCGGCCGCGCGGGATTCCGCAGCACACTCATCTCCCGCGATCAAGCGCTCGAGCAACTCGTCCCTGAGCTGCGCGGCGAGGGGCTGGAGATCGAGTCGGTCGCCGCGGATATCGAGGATCTGCACGGCTACCGCAAGACGCTCGAACGGATCTTCAGTGCGCCAGGTGCTCCCGGTGTCGTCGTGTACAACGCGGCCCTGCCGGACCCCGGCGAGATCCTCGACGCGACCGTCGAGCGGCTCCGGACAGCGCACGACGTGGACGTCATTGGCGCGGTCGTCGCAGCCCAAGTCGCCGCGCCCGTCCTGCGGGCCGCCGGCGGCGGCACCCTGCTGGCCACGAGCGGCGGCTTTGCCGACAACCCGGTGCCCGCACTGGCGAGCCTCTCGATCGGCAAGGCCGCGATGCGCTCGGCGCAGACCCTGATTGCCGCAGGTGTCCGCGACGACGGCATCCACGCCGCGACCATCACGATTGCCGGTGCCGTCAAGCCGGGAACTGACTTCGACCCGGACAACATCGCGGAGCTCTTTTGGACCGCCCACACCGACGCTAAGGACGCCTGGAAGACTGAGTATCGATTCACAGGCGCGTAGCTGGCGCACGCTCAGGCAGGCTGCCACAGCTCGATCCGATTGCCCTCCGGATCGGTGACCCAGCCGAATCGACCGACACCCTCCATGTCCTGCGTCTCGCTGGCCACGTCGGCTCCCTTCGCACGCAGCTGTGTGAGCATCGCATCCAGGTCGCGGACCCGGAAGTTGATCATCGTCTGCTGCGCAGGGGACCCGAAGTAGTCGGTCTCAGACGCGAACGTCGCGAACACCGTCGGCCCCGCTTGCTGGCGCCACACGCCGTTCTCGTCGGCGTCCAGGCCGAGGCACTCGCGATACCACGAGCCCAGCGCCGCCGGGTCGGCGGCACGCATGAAGTATCCACCGATCCCAAGCACACGCTCCATGTCTGCATCTTCCTCGATCCTCACCAGCTCGGTGTCCACGGGAGCCTCGCCGACGCGGTGCAGCAGCCCGCCTCCGCGCAGCCCCTGCCTGCTGAGCGCCGCCGCGGATCGGGACCGCATCGGGTCGCGCCGCCCGCTGCGATCACCCCATCCGGATGATGCGAGGTCCTTCGTGCGACGACAGGCTGACCTGGCAGCGTCTGCGTAGCGCGCAACGAGTGTGCCTATTGTGAATCAAAGGAGGAGCCTTGAGTAGCGAGATGTTGGAGCTAGGCCCGGTGGACATCGTCGTGATCGGCTTCCCTGCCGAGGCGCCGCGAACTGGCGAAGCGATCCCGCTCTTCGTGGACCTAGTGGACCGCGGGATCATCCGGGTCCTCGACGTTCTCGTCGCACAAAAGGACTCCGATGGGGTTGTCTCGGGGCTCGAGATCGCCGACCTCGATGGTGACGGGGCAGGCGACCTTGTCGTATTCGAAGGAGCGCGGACCGGCATGCTCGGCGACGAGGACGCCGCTCTGGCGGGCGAGGCGCTCGAGCCGGGCGAGGCGGCCGTGCTGATCTGCTTCGAGAACGCCTGGGCCGGCCCGTTCGCTGCCGCGGTACGCCGCAACGGCGGCCGGCTGCTGGACTTCCAGCGGGTTCCAACGCAAGAGATCATCGCCGCCATCCAAGAACTCGACGCCGCCTAGCCGGCACACCAAGGGAGAAGGAGACCAGCATGCCACTACTTCGCCGGGTTGCCCGTGTAGCCGCCGTCGGCGCGATCGCCGGCGGCACCGCCGGGGCCGTTCAGCATCGCCAGCAGGGCCGCTGGGCCCGAAAGGAAGAAGAGCAGATGGCCGCGCAGCAGCAGCAGCAGATGGCCGCCGCCCCGCCCCCGCCGGAAGAAAACTCGATGGAGAAACTCAAGGAACTCGGCCAGCTGCACGAGTCGGGTGTGCTCACGGACGACGAGTTCGCAGCCGCCAAGGCAAAGATTCTCAGCGCCTAGGGCGAGCGGCTATCGATCAGCCACGGAGGGCACCGTGTCGGTCATCGTCGCTGAGGTCTCGACCGCGTTGCCGACGACGGGCATCTTTGTAGCACCGCCTTACCACTGAAGACCCGTTTCCCCGGGTTGCGGCTCGTCGAACGGCTGCCGATATCTAAAGGGTGAGTCCCTGGCTGGACCTTCGCCACAGCAAACGCCTCATGGCGTACACCGCCGCTGCCATGTACGGGGGCGCGGCCTTCGACGGTTCAATCGAGGGGTTCCTCCCCGGGGATCCCAGCTTCGCGATCGCCCCCGTCATCGGCGCAATTGTGATCACCGCGGTGCTCGTGCTCGTTGGGCCCCGGCTTCCCCGTCGCGCACTCGCACCGCTCGGGCCGATCGGCGTGGCGCTCATCGCCTACGCGTTGAGCGCCACCCCTGGCGCCGGCGACGGCGCTGTCCTATACATGTGGCCGGTTCTCTGGACGACGTTCTTCTTCGGTCGCCGTGGAGCTGTGACGATCGTCGCGTGTGTCGGCGTCGCCCACGCCGTCGCACTGTTGCTGTTGCCGAGCGCCAGCAGCTACCCCGGCCGCTGGGTCGACGTGATGGTCTCGGTCACGGTCGTCGCCGCGGTGATCCTCGCGCTGGCGCGTCGAAACGAGATGCTGCTGAGGCAGTTGGCTGATGAGGCACGCACGGACATGCTCACCGGCCTGCTCAACCGGCGTGGCTTCGACGAGCGCGCCTCGCTCGAGCTCGCGCACGCGAGACGAGACGGGCGCTCGATCGCGGTGGTGACATTCGACATCGACTTCTTCAAGCGCATCAACGACGAGTGGGGTCACGAGATCGGCGACAGGGTGCTCGTTCGGACCGGTCAGCTGCTGACCAGCCATACGCGGGACATCGATGTGGCCGCGAGGTTCGGCGGCGAGGAGTTCGTCGTGCTGCTGCCGGGCTGCACCAGTGCCGACGCCGAGGTCTTCACAGAACGCATCAGGCACGCTCTTTCCTCGGATGGCACTGCGGGGTTGCCGACCGTGCGGGTAAGCGCGGGGATCCTTGCGGAAACAGCCCCGAACGGCATCGAGGAGATGCTGCACGGCGCCGACTCTGCGATGTATGACGCCAAGCGCGCCGGCCGGGACCGCATCGTGATCGCGGATCGCCGGGATGGTGCTCGCACGCAGGTCTTCCACTGATTCACTGTCGAGGACTTCAAACCGCTGGGGCCTCGACGGTGTCTGATCGAGCATCCTTCCAGAGCCTGATGATCCCCACGTAATTGGGGTTTTCATCGACCGGCGACAGTCTGAGATCAGACCGCAGTAGTCCGACGAGCTCGCTTTCGCCCAACGACATCACGAACGAGATCCAGCCGGTGATGCTCGCATGTGGCGGAATCGGGGCTTGCCCGAAGATCGACGGACCAGGAGCTCCGCGGGGGTTCAGGATCGCGACGACGCTCAGGCCTTCACCAGGGCGGCCCGCGGATATCGGGAGTGCCAGTTCGGCAGGTGGCTGCGAACGGTAGCTCGGTGCCGGCGAACGAGCGATCAGCGGCCCGTACTGGAGAGCCTGGGCTCCGGGGTTTCCGATTTCCACCTCGAGTGAGACCAACCTGCCGCGCCCGTTGGGGAACCGTTGCGGTTCCGCTCGCCAATTCGAGACACGAGTCGACGTCGTGACCCAAGTGAGGACACGGGCATCGTATTCGGGCATGCGCAGCGTGCTGTCGCGGTCTACGAGGTTCTTGACGACGATCCCCGAATGTTCGTAGACGGCGCAGAGGCCTTCGCGAGATTGCGGTGGTTCGAAGGACGCGGAACCGCATGAGGGATACGGCTGCGGATGGAACACGCGAACGCCGTCGGTGCCGACGACGAACACGGCCAGCCTCAGGGCGACAAGCAGCGCCGATACGGCAATCGCCGCACGTCGCGTTCGGCGGATCCGTGGGCGGGGCTGCGGCGGCGCCCCATGCTCTTGCGAGAACGCGAACTTGTGCACCTGTTCCAGATCGGCAGCAGTAACGGAGTGCTTGACGAGCTCGGCGAGGCGACCGCCAACGTCCGTCGAGATGCGCGAGCGGCTATGAGCCTGGGGCGGCGCGGCGCGCGCCGTCGCGCCCCGCCCAGCCGAAGTGGGACGATCATTACGTGGATGATCAACGCAAGCGGCGTATGGCGCAGAACGAGGCGCTTGCGCGCCGCATAAACGACAGGATTGAGTATCAGCATCAGCGCAGCCGCGAGCCGACCGATCCCTTCATATGCGAGTGCGTTCGTGTCGATTGCGCAGGCACCCTCGATCTCACGATTGCGGGATACGCCCGCGCGCGGTCCCATCCCCGTCGATTCGTCGTGCTTCCCGGGCATGAGGAACCGACGGTCGAGTCAACGGTCGAGGTCTACCCCGGGTATCTCGTCGTCGAAAAGCGCGGCGAGGCGGGGCGGATTGCGGAAGTCGAAGCCGGCGGCTAGTTCGTTCTCGCAGTGCCGCGCAACTACGGTCTCAGAGCGCAGGCGAGCGATGAGGCCAGCCCGTTTCAATCCCCGCCGTGGCCAGTCGCGTAGAATCAAATGATGGCGACGGTTGGGGCCTACCGGGCCGGCAGCGGCTCACCGATGGTGTTGATCCACGGATTCTCGGCGAACTGGGGGATCTGGAGGCCAGTGTTGCCTGCTCTCGAGCGCCAGCACGACGTGCTCGTGCCGACGTTGCTCGGACACTCCGGGGGGCCCCGAGTACCTCGCCGGGTCCTCCGCGACCCCCGATGCTCTGGCCGACGCGCTCGAGCGCGACATGGACTCGGCCGGCTTCGAGCGCGCTCACCTGGTTGGCAACTCGCTCGGCGGCTGGCTTGCCCTCGAGCTCGCCGCGCGCGGCCGCGCGCTCTCAACGACCGCGTTCTCACCCGCTGGCGGATGGAACCACGGAGGCCGGGAGACGAAGCGACTCAGGCGACTGTTCCAGCAGAACTATCGGCTCCTCAAGCTCCTGGGTCCTGGTGGAGCGCAGCTGATGCGCCGCCGGCGCTTCCGTGCGCTCGCGCTTCGAGACGTCGCCGTGCGTCCAGCCGACGTGCCCGTGGCGCTCGCCGTCGAGATGACTCAGGCCGCCGCCGCGTGTGCGATCTACCTCCCGTTGCTGGAGCATCTGACGTCGACAGGGTTCGGAGAGCTGGCAGCTATTGACCCGCCCGCGGTGATCGCCTGGGGCACGAAGGACCGCATCCTGCCCTGGCCGGGCTATGCCGAGCGCTTGCGTCGCATGCTGCCCGAGACGCAGTGGCTCGCGCTTGAGGGCCTTGGACACTGCCCGATGCTCGACGACCCACAGCTCACGACGAAGACGATCCTCGAGTTCGCCCGGCGGGCGGACGTTGGCAGCGACACGCAGCGGCTCGCAGCCGTCGAGACCTCGCCGCGCTGAGCGTCAAGCGCCCGAGAGGTGGGCCTTCTCAGGCCGGCCCGCGCTCTGGGTACTGCGGCAACCCATCGTCCGGGAGCTCCTCCCAGGGGGCGGAGTAGGCAGTGAACTGCCGGTATCCAGGTCGCACCCCCGGGTCGCCGTCAATCGCACCCAGTCGCACCGACGTCTTTGCGTGATCTGCGGGATCGCGGGTGAAGATCGCCGAGCCGCACTCGCCACAGAACCACTTCTCGTGCCCATCCGATGGTTTCCACGCCTTCAGTGCCGACTCCCCGCTCACGATCCGAAATGTGCCAGGCACAACGGCGGCGTTGGCCGAAGCCGCGGTGCCGGTGCGCCGCTGGCAGCGCGTGCAGTGGCAGTAGCGTGCCCCAAGCAGCGGCTCGGTGACCTCGAAGCGAACCGTGCCGCAGTTGCAACCACCGGTCAGAGTCGGACTCACCAAGCGGATTCTATGAGCTCTCGCGTGCGCGGAGGGCACGGGAGGCGCGACTCGTTACCCTGCGCCGCGCTCGCGCCGTCTCGTGGCTGCCGCCTTCGCCGCAGCCTCTTTCCGGTGCTGCTGCGGATGCACGCCCAGTTCATGCCAATCGGTCTCGGACAGATCGACGTCGTAGTGTTCCGCCGCCGTCTCGATGTTTGCAAAGGCAAGCGCCCGGTCCTCGTCAGCGACGTCGATCACCTGGTCGAATCGCGCGACCGCGTTACGAACGTGCTGCGCATCGGTCAACGGCTCCTTGCGCTGCTTCGGGAACGCGAAGACCGTGTCTGGCAGGTCGCTTCGCTCCGTCAGATGGCCGTGCTCCTCGTGCGGCTCCCAGGTCGCCTCCACCCGTGCGCTCACTTGACACCTCCGTTCGATGGTTTGCCTTCCTAAGGATTCCACCGTCGAAATCGACATGTCAGCGGGCGCCGCGATCAGGCAATATCACTGAGAGCAGGTGGCGTCGGCTCGGACCCGCTATCAACCGCCTGGCTCTGCCCTACGAGTCGTCGGATGGAAGGGAAGGAATGGACCTACAAGAGACGCTTGAAAAAGTCGTGGAGCTTGCCCGAGAGGAGCTACACGTGGTGCGCAAGCGCGCCGAGGAGAAGACGCCGGCGGGCGACCACGGCAAGGACTACCGCGAGGCCCAGGTGGCCGCTGACCGTCTAGATCACTATGCCCACTCGCTCTATCGGCTCCATGACGCCGAGTACCGCGATGGCTGGAGGCACCACAGCGCGGGCGATCGCGGGTAGCACTCGGGAGTGACGATCACGCTCGAGAGACGGCGGCACACGTGCAGGTAGGCTCCTGTGATGGCTGTGAACGGCGGACTGCGAACCGTCTCGGCGATTCGCTACGTCACGCCGTTTCGGGAGGGCGGCTCGCTCCCGGGGCTGATGGAGGCCAGCGACGACGGCCTGTATGTCGTCAAGTTCCGCGGCGCGGGCCAGGGTACGCGGGCGCTGGCGGCGGAGATCATCGCCGGGGAGCTTGCACGCGCGCTCGGCTTGCCGGTGCCCGAGCAGGTGATCGTCGAGCTGGATCCCGCGCTCGGTTCGGCCGAGCCGGATCCCGAGATCCAGGAGTTGATCGCCGCGAGCCCCGGCTCCAACGTCGGCATCGATTTCCTTCCGGGCGCCGCGACGTACGCTCCCGGCGCGAACTGGAGTCCCGACGCCGAGCTGGCGGCGGACGTCGTTTGGCTCGATGCGCTCCTGACGAACGTCGACCGCACACCGCGCAACCCGAACCTCCTTGTCTGGCATGACCGACTCTGGTTGATCGACCACGGGGCCGCCCTATACCTGCAGCACGCAGGCCTACAGCCACGCGAGCACGCCGATCGCCCTTTTCCGCACATACGCGAGCATGTCCTGCTGCCATGCGCCGGCTCGATCGCGGCGGCCGATGAGCGCTTGGCCGCCCAGGTCGACCGGTCGCTGCTCGAGGGCGTCATCGGATTGGTGCCGGCGGATTGGCTGAGTGGTGAGCCTTACCTGGAGTATCTGATGCGCCGACTCGAATCACCACGTACCTTCGTTGCAGAGGCGGAGAATGCGAGAAACAGTGGCTGAGGCGTTCTCCTACGCGATCCTGCGGGTCGTACCGCGCGTCGAGCGCGGCGAGAGCCTCAACGCCGGCGTGGTGCTCTTCTGCCGCAGACTTGACTTCCTCGGTGCGCGCGTCGGCCTAGACCGCGAGCGGCTCGCCGCTCTGGCGCCAAAGACCTCTCCCGAAGCGGTCATCGCGCAACTCGAGGCGCTCGTACGGGTCGCCGACGGCGATCCCGTCGCCGGCCCGGTCGCCCAGCTCGCGGCGTCCGAGCGCTTTGGCTTGCTGGTAGCCCCGTCGAGCACCATCATCCAGCCTTCCCCGGCCCACACGGGACTGACCGAGGACCCGGTCGCCACGCTCGAAGCGCTCTTCAAAGACCTCGTCGAATAGGCACGATCGAGCCCGGTCTCCTCGCGTTAGTCTCCCGACGGAGCGACGACAGGCGAGAGGAAGGTGCTTCGTGGCCGCAATTCACGTCAGCGTGGACAACTTCGTTCGGGCCGAGACCGACCGGATGTTCGACGCGCTCGGGCGCGCCGCCGGGGGCGTCAATCGCTGGCAGCACAGACGAGGCCCGGCGTCGGTCGATAAGCAGCCGGTTATCCGTAGCAACCGCGACACGCTCTACAGCACGGCACTCGTCGATATCTCGGCCCGCGCCACGCTCACTCTCCCCGACGCCGGCGAGCGCTACCTGTCGGTCATGGTGGTCAACGAGGACCACTACATCAACCGCATTTTCCACGACCGAGGTCAGTACGAGCTGAGCGTCGAGGAGTTCGACACTCAGTTCGTCCTGCTCGCGGTGAGGATTCTGGTCGATCCCAACGATCCTGGCGATCTAGGCGCCATCGCCGCGCTACAGGACAAGCTGGGTCTCGAGGCGGGCGCGGCCTCACCGTTCGTCCTGCCCGACTACGACGTGCCGAGCTTGGACTCGACGCGCCGCGCACTGTTGGATCTCTCCCGCGGCCTCACTGCGTTCAGCCGCGCTTTCGGGGCGCGCGAGGACGTGGACCCAGTGCGGCACCTCATCGCCACGGCCGCCGGATGGGGCGGCCTGCCCGAACGCGAGGCCTCCTACGCGAGCGTCGAGCCCCAGCTGCCTGTCGGCGAATACAGCCTGAACGTCCACGACGTACCCGTCGATGGCTTCTGGTCAATCTCGGTGTACAACGCCGACGGCTTCTTCGAGCCAAACGACCGCGCCGCCTACAGCGTCAACAACATCACCGCGACCCCCGACGACGACGGCTCGGTGACCGTTCACTTCGGCGGCTGCGACGACGACCGTCCCAACTGCATACCGATCATGGACGGCTGGAACTACGCCGTGCGCATGTACCGACCGCGAGCCGAGATCCTCGACGGCAGCTGGACGTTCCCAGCGGTAGCTTCCCGGGGTGTCTAGCCTCAGTCGCTGACGAGGTCTTGGCTGCTCTGCAGAGCGCGCATGGCTGCGATCGTGTCGGCCACGCGGAACCGTGCTTGCCACCTCGCTGGAACGGCCTCAAGACTTGGGAGCGTAGGTGCTCTCGCGATTCGCGTCGTTGAACATCTCCGACACGATCGGCCAGGCCCCGTCTGCCTGTCTACGCAGCACCCGCAACGAATAGTTGTCGCGCAGCTCGATCTCGCCTCCGGCAAGCAGCTTTTGACCCTCTACCTGCAGATGCGCTGAGACGAGAGCGACCTCCGGCGTCAGGACGCGAATTGTCACTTCAGGCGGGCCCCGGAGTGTGCCCGCGTTGAAGTTCGCGTCCGCGAACAGGCCTCGTAGATATGTGAGGATCTCCTCGCTCCCCTTCTTCACGCTGCCGAAGGCGTTGACCCAGTCGGCGTCCGCGCTGTAAACGCCGACCAGCTTGTCGGCATCGCGATCTTGAAAGCCCGTCCTCAGGGCGATCAACGTCGCGCCGATCGCTTCTTGGTCTGCCTGGGGCAACGATGAAAGCTCGTCGGTGGCATCGGCCGCGGCCATTGCGCTCTCCCCACTTTCGTCTCGTCTCGGTTTCGACGCGAGCGTACCGCATGGCGGCAACGGAGGACGGCGAGCGCGCTCATGATCGCGCTCACACCGGTGGCGTCGGTGGCTACCCTCCACGCCCACGCCTGGGGTGAAAACCAGCACGGCCAGCTCGCCGTCTCACCGCCGCACGCGGTCGGCAAGGTGCACGTTGTCGTCACTACTTCCGGCGGATCGAGCACCGCCGTGAAGGCGTCGGAGTTCAAGTACAAGAAGAAGTAAGATGCCATTGTGTCCAGGCAAGAGATCGACCGGTACCTCAGCACGCTCGACGAACCCAAGAAAGCGACACTCGCCGAGCTGCGCGACACGATCGTCACGATCGTCCCCGAGGCAGAGCAGTGCATCTCTTACGGTATGCCGGCGTTCAAGCTTCGCGGCAAGACGATTGGCGGTTTCGCGGCTTTCAAGAACCACCTGAGCTACCTGCCCCACAGCGGCTCAGTGTTCCAGCAGCTCGCGACGGATACGGAGCGATACACGAAGACCAAGAGCTCGCTGCACTTTCCCGTCGACGAGCAGCTGCCGACGAGCCTCGTGAAGAAGCTTTTGGAGGTCCGCATCGCTGAGGCGCTCAGCCGCGGGCGATAGGCGAGGCTCGCCTTCGCCACGCCGGTCCGCTCGTGTGGAGCAGCCATGATCTCGGTGGCGCGGGCGGGCGCGTGTCGCAAACCGCTCGAGTGCTGTTTACTGTGTACTAGATGGGGACGTTGATTGGGGATCTTCGGGAGGGGCGTGGCCGTATCGCCGTCATCGTGGCGCTTGCGACGGCCGCCGTCTGGCTCGTGGCCGCTGCGTCTGCGTCCGCCTTCAGCGCGCACGGAAGCGTGGAACAGGTGTATGTCACCGGCCTGACCCCGGGCGCGCAGATGTCGCTGCTGCGCTCGAATGGCGCAACGGTGTCCACGCAGGCCGCTGACTCGCTCGGGGGGTTGCTCTTCCGGCACGTCGCGCCGGGAAGGCGCTACCGGGTGCAGTTGAGCTCGACGGCTGAACAGTCGGGCCCAATCACCGTCCACTCACAAACCGCGGCGCCGTGGGATCCGAGCATCTACAAGCAGTCGATCGCCGACAGTGGCTACACCTACCTGACGACGCGCGACGGCACCCAGCTGGCGATCGATGTCCACCCGCCCGGCATCCCGGCGGGCCTGTTTGGCTCACGCTCGGACTCCCAGTTCGCGTCCCCCTCGACGGCAAGCAGCAGCGCGCCGGTCCCGACTCTGATCGAATACTCGGGATACGGCTACGCGAACCCGGCGGGTCCGGAAAGCGGGATCGCCGAACTCGCCAACCTGATGGGTTTCGCGGTGGTCGACGTAAACATGCGCGGCACCGGCTGCTCGGGTGGTGCGTTCGACTTCTTCGAACCGCTGGAGAACCTCGACGCCTACGACGTGATCGAGACGATCGCGCATCAGCCGTGGGTGCTCCACCACAAAGTCGGAATGCTCGGCATCTCCTACGGCGGCATCAGCCAGCTCTTTGCCGCCAAGGTGGACCCCCCGGCGCTCGAGGCAATCGCGCCGCTGTCGGTGCTCGACGCGACGGCGACCACGCTCTATCCCGGTGGCATCCTCAACACCGGTTTCGCGGTGCCGTGGGCCGAAGAACGTCAGCACGACGCCGAACCGGCCGGCCCCGACAGTGGCGAGCACTGGGCCTACGAACGGGTGCAGGCGGGCGACGAGACCTGCGCGGGCAACCAGGAAATGCACGGGGAGGCGACGAACCTGCTCGCAGAAATCAAGGAAAACGCGACCTACAACCCGTCCGTGGCCGATCCACTGGACCCGATCACGTTCGTCAACAAAATCGACGTTCCGACGTTCATGGCATGCCAGTGGGAGGACGAGCAGACGGGCGGGCACTGCGCCGATCTGGCGGAGCACTTCACCGGCACGACCCGCAAGTGGTTCACGTTCAGCAACGGCGTCCACGCGGATTCGCTCGACCCATATACCCTCGACCGGCTGTACGACTTCCTCGAGCTGTACGTCGCGCATCGAGCGCCGATCTATCATCGGGCGATCGTGCACCTCGCGGCGCCGATCATCTACAACATGGCGTTGGGCGTCCCGTCGGGGGACATCCTCACGCTGCCGTCGGATCCGATCCAGGAAGAGCCCACATATGCAAAGGCGCTGGCTGCCTTTGAAGCGCTCCCGTCGATCAGGGTCCTGTTCGACAACGGCGCCGGAACTTCGCCGACCGGCTCCACCACGCCCGGGAACCCGTATCCCGGGTTCGAACAATCGTTCTCGGCGTTCCCGATCCCCGGTACGACCGCTCGCTCGTGGTATCTCGGGAGTAAAGGCGCGCTCAACGAACAGCCGGCAACGGACCCGGGGGTCGACTCCTACACCTCAGATGCGAGCGCAACGCCGCTGACGGATTACTCAGGCAACACGGAGACTGGCGGGCTGTGGGGCGACGCGTCCCAGTGGGAATGGAACTGGGTGCAGCCGACCGCGGGCTCCGCCGTCTCCTATGTCTCGGCGCCGCTCAGCAGCGACACAGCGGCAATCGGCGCAGGCGCCGTCAACCTCTGGGTGAAGTCATCCACTCCGGACGTCGATCTACAGGCGACGGTGAGCGAGGTGCGCCCTGACGGCAACGAAACCTTCGTCCAGGACGGCTGGATCCGTACCAGCGAGCGCAAGCTCGCCACCACATCGGAAAACATGCTCGAGCAGGAACCCACGCCGCTGCAGCCGATCCCGACCTTCCTCGCCTCCGACGAGCAGCCGATGCCCGCCGATGAGTTCGTCCCGGTGACGATCCCGCTGTACTTCGAGGGGCACGTCTATCGCGCCGGTTCGCGCATCAGGGTGACGATCGCCGCCCCCAACGGCACACAGCCCATCTGGTCGTTCAGCCAGACCGAGCCGGAAGGCACCACCGCCAACGTGTCGATCGCATTCGGGCCGAGCATGCCCGCCAACCTCACCCTCCCGATCGTGCCCGGTGTGAACGTGCCCACGGGACTGCCACCGTGCCCCAGCCTGCGTAACGAGCCCTGCCGTCCGTATCAGGCATACGTGAACGACGGCTCCTGACCGCCTCCTGTCACGAGGTGCGAAGCGGTCTGGGCGCAGAGCGTCCAGCTCGCGTGATTCGGCGGGCTGCTGTACAGACGGGGCAAGTCACTCACCGCTTGTCACTTCGCTGCCGTTCGGATTCACGCTTGTCGCCCGGCGCCCGATTCACCTTCCTCGCGGGCTGCGTCACCGGAGACGCTGATGCCTTGACATGTGCTGCGAATTCACCAACGGCGAGGGCCATGGGTACTCCACTGCGGCGAATCGAATACTGTCGCACTACGCCTTCAGAGGTTTGCCTTTACGTATAAGCGCTCGAGCGAAGAGAAGCACCGCTGAGTCCTCGGAAAATGAAACGGCGCACGTTCGCAACCTTGCTGTAAGATTCGATGTCGTGGATGGAGGACGGAAGCTGAGAAAAGCAAGGATGCCGCGAAGCCCGGGAATGTTTGCGGCTGCCGAGTCGTTCTCTGCTCATGAGGAGGCCACGAGACGCGGTGTTCCCGTCGCGGACGTGCTGGGGGAGCGCGAGGAGGCGGAGCGAGCTCGCAAAGCGCACGTGATGAGCAGGCGTGAGCTGCTCGCGAGTGCCACCGGGCTCGCGACCGCGGCTGCGATGAGCGCGAGCCCGACGCTGAGCTTCGCGCGCTCGATGAAGCGCTCGCGCGCTCCGCGTATAGCCATCGTCGGGTCCGGGCTGGCGGGCCTGCGCTGTGCACACATGCTGTGGAACGGCAACCCCGCCGCGCCGATTAGCTCAACGATCTTCGAGGCCAACCCGGAACGCATCGGTGGGCGCTGCTGGACTTTGCGTGACTACTTCGGTTCGGGTCTGATTACCGAGCACGGGGGCGAGTTCATAAATACCACCCAGCTGGCCGTTCGCCAGCTCGCCAGCTCCCTGGGGCTGCAGCTCGAGAATGTCAACGGAGGGAACCTGCACTCAGGCGAAGAAGTTTACCTGATTGACGGCAGTCCCTACACCAACAAGCAGGCGCTCGCGGATTGGTCGGGCGTCGGATATCGGACGTTCCATCGCGCTCTGCGCGAAGCCGAAACCAAGGCCGGAGCCAGCCTCCTGGACAGCCTCTCTGTAACGGAATGGCTCGAGGGCACCGAAATCGGCACTACAAGCAAGTTCGGCAAGCTGATGCTCGCGTGCACCGTGGGCGAGCAGGGTGGAGATCCGGAAGAACAGTCGGCGCTTCTGCTGATCGAAGAGTTTGGCGTTAAGAACACGCGCAACAAACTGACGACCGGCGAAGGTAACGAACACTTCCACATCATTGGCGGCAACGACCAATTGGTGACACGGATGCTCGACGAGCTGCCACCGGAAACGGTCCAGCTCGGCCACCAGTTGGTCGCGATACGGAAGAAGGGAGATCGGGGCTACAAGCTGGTGCTGGACGTCGGCGGGTCAACCCGCGAGACGACAGCGGACATCGTCGTGCTCGCGCTGCCGTTCACGACGCTGCGCGAAGTCGACCTCTCGAAGTCGGGCATCTCGGCGACCAAGCGCAACGTGATCGAGACGTTCGGGATGGGCACGAACGCGAAGATCCACGTCGAACTCGATCACGAGACCTGGCCGGCCCTCGGCTACAGCGGTGACACGCTCACCGAATGGGAAGGGCTCTGTTGCGGCTGGGATGACAGCGTGCCGCTTGGACCTGACGCGAGTGCGGTGCTCTACACCGGCTACCCGGGAGGACGTGTGGGGCGCAGCGGTCTCACCGGGGCCGCGCACGGTCCCGCACCCTCCAGCGACGTGCAATGGATGCTCAAGCAGCTCGACCAGCTGTTTCCCGGGACGAGCGCCGCGTTCACAGGCCGGGCATACGAGGACCATTGGGCTGAAGACCCGTGGGTGCACGGCGCCTACTCCTTCTGGAAGGTGGGGCAGGCCACCTCCTATGCAGAGCTCGCAGCGGCGCCAGAAGGCTCGATCCTTTTCGCGGGCGAGCACACCTCGGCCGCAAATGAGGGATACCTCGACGGCGCCGTGGAAACGGGCGAACGCGCCGTTGGCGAAATCACGAGCCTCCTGTAGACGGACCCGCTCGAC
Source organism: uncultured Solirubrobacteraceae bacterium (assembly GCA_963759265.1). Taxonomy (GTDB): domain Bacteria; phylum Actinomycetota; class Thermoleophilia; order Solirubrobacterales; family Solirubrobacteraceae; genus Palsa-744. The sequence goes on along the minus strand of CAVWYR010000001.1, from coordinate 553,782 downwards.
GTTGACGGCTCCGTTGCCATAGCTTGCACAGGCTGATGCCACGCCTGCCTGCCCTGCTCGCCGCTTCCGTGCTCGCGCTTCTCTGTGTTGTGTCAGCTGCGAGCGCCGCGACTCCGCCGGAAAACATCCCGCTCGGCTCCGAGCCGTCGAGCTGCGCGACCGAAGGCGCAGCTGAATGCGAGCACTGGATGATCGGACGGCTGGACGCCGCCAGGCTCGACGTTGGACTCGGCGCCTACGCGCTGCCCGCGGACTTCACCGGCCTCTCCGCTGACAAGCAGCTGCTGATCCTCACCGACCTCGACCGCACCGCGTACGCCTACGTGCCGGTGTACGGCCTGAACACGAACCTAACCGAAGCGGCCCAGGCCGGCGTGCGCGAAAGCCGCGACCCAACCACGCCGGCGGCTGGCGGGCCTTGGAAAGGCTTCGGCTCCGTCTGGGCCAGCACCGGCGCCCTGATCGGGTACTACCTGTGGATGTATGACGACGGCTACGGCGGCCCGAATGCGGACTGTACGAGCCCCAGCGCCTCCGGGTGCTGGGCTCATCGCAGGGTCATCCTCGGCGAAGAGGTGAGCCTGCCCCAACCGCAGCTGATGGGGGCTGCGGCCGGGAGCGCGGCCCGCAACGGCGGAGCGGCGCTGATCGTCAGCAGCAATGGTGCGACCAACGCCTATTACACGTGGGCGCAGGCGCAGCAGGAAGGCGCGGGCGGTGGCGGGGAAGAAGAACCCCCCGGCGCGGTCAGCGTGCGCGTGACCGTGTCGGGCTCGGGGACGGTGAGGATCAACGGCAAGGCCTGCACCGCCGCGTGCTCGGAGACGGTCCCGCACGGGACCGTTGTCAAGCTCCGTGAGGCCCGGGGCAGCGGATCGAGGTTCACGGGCTGGTCCGGCAGCTGCTCGGGCAGGAGACCAAAATGCGCGCTCGTGGCCGACAGCGCCATCTCCGTCACCGCGACCTTCACCCCCAAGCCGACCGCGTCAAGGCTGGTCGAAGAAGGCGCGACCGGCGAAGGGGCGCAGCTCGCCCCAGCGTACTTCAGCAGTGAAGTCCCTGTTTTGCGTTGAGAGGAGAGGCTGATGGCAACGGTGTATGAGTCCGTCGAGGACCTTGCGGAGGCGCTCAAGCGGGCGGAGGCGGCACACGGCGAACACGAGCAGCGAATTGGCCACGCGGACCCGGACTGGCCGGCGTGGTATGCGCTTTTCATGGTGCGTGAGCGCGCCGGCGAAGAGCTGCCGGCGTAGGGCAGCTGGCACTGCAGATCGCTGCGGTCCGAGTCAACCTGATCGCCGCCGAACGAAACGCCCGGACATCGCCCCGTAAACAGCGCTCTTTGCGGCAGTTTTCGAGCAGCGATCGTGGCCGTCCGTACAAACCGACCGAGCGAGAGTACGATCGGCCAGGGACCGTTTTCGGTCGCTTCTGCTCGACTTCTCGCGCGGGCTCCTGGGGGCGTAGTCGCCCGGCCGACCTCACGGGCTGTTTCGTCCGTAGCGACAGAAACGCCATCCAGCAAGCGAGGCTCGTCCCGATCTCGGGGGTCTTGCGCTCACAGACGGATCCCGCTGTCCCGGGTGCGTTGCCGGTCCAGTGGAAGCCCTCCCCCACACCAGTAAAGGAGCGAAGGAAATGAGCACGATCGCCACTCAGCAGGATTCGGGGCAACAGACGGGCAGCGACCAGACCGCCGTTCGTCCGTTTCAGACGAGCTTTCCCGAGGCGGAGCTGACCGACCTGCGCAGGCGCATCGCTGCGACACGATGGCCCGAGCGCGAGACCGTTAGCGACGACTCGCAGGGCGTGCCTCTCGCGACGATTCAGGAGCTCGCGCGCTACTGGGAATCCGGGTACGACTGGTCCAGGTGCCAGGAGAAGCTGGACTCGCTGCCGCAGTTCGTAAGTGAGATCGATGGGCTGGACATTCATTTCATTCACGTTCGCTCACAGCACGAGGATGCGTTGCCGCTGATCATCACGCATGGATGGCCCGGCTCGATCATCGAGCAGCTGAAGGTCATCGATCGGCTTACCAACCCGACAGCCCACGGTGGCGGCGCGTCAGACGCCTTTGACGTGGTGATTCCCTCACTACCGGGCTACGGGTTCTCCGGCAAGCCAACGGCTGCCGGGTGGGGCCCGCCCCGGATCGCGCGCGCGTGGGTAGAGCTGATGAAGCGCCTCGGCTACGATCGGTTTGTCGCGCAGGGCGGTGACTGGGGCGCGGCCGTCACGCAGGCCATGGGAGAACAGGCAGCTCCGGAGCTGCTCGGCATTCACTCCAACATGCCCGGCACCGCTCCGCCCGAGCTCGTGAACGGGTTCCTCCAGGGCGAGCCGCCACCATCCGGTCTCTCGGCCGATGAGGGGCGCGCATATGAGCAGTTGAGCAACTTCTACGCGAAGCACGTCGCCTACGCGCTGATCATGACGACGCGCCCGCAAACCCTCTACGGGCTGTCGGACTCACCGATCGACCTCGCCTCGTTCATCCTCGACCACGGTGACGGTAAGGGACAGCCTGGGCTCGTCGAAAAGGTCGTTCGCGGTAACCCATCGGGCGAGCTGACGCTTGACGACGTCCTCGACAACATCACGCTCTACTGGCTTACGAACACGGGGGTTTCCTCCGGCCGGCTGTATTGGGAGAACAAGGCTGGCTTTTTCGACGCCAAGGACATCTCGATCCCGTTTGCCATCAGCGTGTTTCCCGACGAGCTCTACCAAGCGCCTCGCAGTTGGGCCGAGCGGGCGTACCCCGACAACCTGATCTACTTCAACGAACTCGACCGCGGCGGGCACTTTGCGGCCTGGGAACAACCGCAGCTGTTCGCGGAGGAGATGCGAGCGGCGTTCAGGGCGCTGCGCTGACGGACCACGCGCCCGGGCGCGCATGCCTTTGCGCGCCCGGCTGCGGTCTGATCTTGCGAAGGCGCCCGCTCCGCGTCACGACGCTCAGCACGGGTTCGGCGCCGGCGCTCTCCGGATGAGCCGTCGCGGGGGCGGCCGTCCCCGAATGCGATCATCTCCAGATGCGTCGTTCTCCAATTCCTGCGTCGATCGCTCTTGCGGCCTTGCTTGCTTGGCTCCTCGGAGCTGCGCCCACGGCAGGCGGCGTCACCGACGCGGCTTTCTTGGCGCCAAGCGGCTTCGTCGTCCAGCCCGCGATCGCCAACCCGTCGTGCAACGGCGGGCGCGGAGTCCGTCTCCCCGCAGGCCCGGTCGGGAACTCGGTCATCGCGACCGCGACGCTCGCGGACGGCTCCACGTTGATCGCGCTTACCAACGTCTATCCGGGCAAGACGTCCGCCGTTCTGCGCTCGGTCACGCCCACGTGCGCGCCCAACCCGGCGTTCGGCGACGAAGGCACGGCGACGATCACGATCCCCTCGGCTCTGCGAGGACCTAAGCCGACGAGCCCAGCGTCGCTCCCGAAGGCCTCTGGGTCAACGCGATCGCGGCGCGCAACGGCGGCGGGGCGATCGTGGCCGGCGTCTATGGGGGCCGCTGGGTCGTGGGTGAGGTGACCGCGAGCGGCGCCCTCGACCAGACGTTCGGGAACGATGGCTGGGCCGTGTTGGCGCAAGCGGGGGAAGTCACGGCGATCCTCCAGGAAGCGTCGGGACGGATCATCGTCGCCGGCGACAACGGCGGCGGTGGCTGCTGCACCGTGAACTGGGCGCAGGCCCTATCCGAACACGGACAGCCTGAAACTGGCTTCGGGCAGGACGGACGGGCGGCGCTCCCCACGGGCGAGGACTCGGGAGTCCGCTCGCTCGCGCTCGAGCCGAACGGTGACATCCTGGTCGACGTCGGCTACGGAAACATGGGCTGCTGGGGCACGGCGCTCGCCATGCTGACGCCATCCGGAGCGCCTGTGGCAGGGTTCGCAGCGCGACTTCAGCGCTTTTGGCATACCCAGGGCTTCCACGCCTTCATCGGCGGCACCGATCTCGATGGCGAAGGTTTCACGCTGATAGGCACAGGACAGAAACCGTGCTACGACGAACCTCCGGGCTCCCACGCGCCGAGCACAGGCGTCATGGCCCACTTCACGACGGACGGCACGGCGGCCGCCTCGACGGTCCGCTTCCACTCGAGAATGTATGGGTCCGTGCAGGTGCTCCCCGACGGCGGCGACACGATCCTGGTCGGGACGCCGTACGCTGACCGAACCGAGATGACGCTCACGGCGCTCCGTCCCAACGGCTCAACGGATCCTCGGTTCGCCAGACACGGCAGCGCACAGGTCCGCACGTCCGGGCGCCGACCAAGCGCAGCGCTCTCGACGACGGTCTCGCTCGACGAAGCGGGTCCGGGCGAAGTCGTCATCATCGCGACAGAGCCCGAACGAAACGAGATGGAGCTCATCCGCTTGCGCCTCTAGCGAGCCGTCAGCTGTGGCGCTTGCATCGCTTGTTTGGGCGAGCTTCGTATCGTGGTTGTCATGCAGCCGCGCAGTGAGCTCAAGGACCGAAGATGAGCGCCGGGCTGAAGCTCGTCGCAGACCCGGCGGACGCGAGCCCGCAGGCGGCGCCCGCGTTTGATGCAGGTACCGGATCTGCGCGTGAAGCGGCGGCGCTGGACGCCTATTCGCGGACGGTCGTCGACGTCGTCGAGCGGCTCGGACCGAGCGTCGCGAATCTGCGCGTGCTCCGCGCGACTCGCCGCGGCCGCGTCCCTGCCGGCGCGGGCAGCGCGGTCGTGCTCACGCCCGATGGCTTCCTGTTGACGTCTGCCCACGTCGTCGCCGGCCGCGACCGGCTCGGACGGGCGACCTTCGTCGACGGGCGAGAGATCGGCTTCCGCGTGGTCGGAGCCGACCCGCTGTCTGACCTCGCGGTGCTGCGCGGCGACGCGGACGATCTGACCCCAGCGGCCCTCGGCGAGGCCGCGCGCCTGCGAGTCGGACAGCTCGTCGTCGCGATCGGCAACCCACACGGCTTCGCGGGCTCGGTGACGGCCGGCGTCGTCTCGGCGCTCGGGCGCTCGCTACCTGCTCGCTCGGGGAGCACGGTACGGATGATCGACAACGTGATCCAGACCGACGCGGCTCTGAACCCGGGCAACTCCGGCGGCGCGCTGGTCGACTCGCGCGGGGAGCTCGTCGGGGTCAACACAGCCGTGGCCGGTGTCGGGCTCGGGCTCGCCGTCCCCATCAACGAGGCAACGCGCAAGGTGATCGGCGACCTGATGAACCACGGCCGCGTGAGGCGCGCCTATCTCGGCATCGCCGGAGGGCCGCGGCCGCTGCCGGCGCGCGCCCGGCGCGAGCGCGTTCAGGCAACCGGTGTGGAGATACTCGAGGTGATGAGCGACAGCCCCGCCGAGGCGGCGGGGCTGCGTCCCGAGGATCTGATCGTCGAGCTCGCCGGCGAGCGCATCGAGGGGGTCGAAGACATCCAGCGGCTGATGGTCGCCGACCTGATCGGCTCAGACGTCGACATCGTCGTGCTGCGTGCCGGCGCGCCGCTGCGGCTGCCCCTCGGGGTGCGGGAGCTCAGCTCTTAGCGCCGGCGCGCTGAGCCGCGCGCCGCCTCCGCTTTCCGCTTGACACCGCCTACTCCGGGTTGTAAGACGTCGGCGTTGACTCGGGGGAGCGCTTGTCCCATCCGTGAAAGGCCGAGTAGTCGCCCGCGTCCCACGCTTCGCGAAGCCCGCGCTTGCTCAAATCCCAGTCGGGGCGGATCTCGCGCGTCACGCTCCGGAGGTCGTGCCAGAGATCCACGAATGAGGGACGTCCCCAGAACCAGTAGCCGTTGTACACGCTGTGGACGATGAGTCCCGGCTTGAGCACGAGCGTGTGGGGGATCATCGGGTCGTGCTCGGGGTCGGTGTACTCCTGAATCTCGAGGTCCTTCTGCACGATCCGCTCGGGGTCGGAGAGGAAGGGCCACTGCGCGCCGACAGACGCGCGGAACTCCTGGCTCGCGTGATGGCTGTCGCTCGAGATCGTTGCGACCTTTGTATAAGCCACCGCGATCTTCGGATAGTTGGCGGCGAGCTCCAGGTGCTGCTGATGCTCCTTGGGGCAGTAGTTACCGCGCGCGAGCGTGAGGATCAGGGGGTCGTCGCCTTGGATCTCGCTGAGCTTTCGAGTAACGTTCTCGTGATCGGACAACTCGTAGTCGGGGAAGGTGCCGCCGGTGACGATGTCGCTGCGCATGATCTGCTCCTGTCGATGGTGGAGGAGTGACGAGAGTCCACGCTGAGCCTAGTCAACCGGCGCCGCGGGCGCGAAAGAGCTCATCCCGGTGAGCGTCCGTACGCCGGTGTGCGAGCTGTTGGGGATCGAACGCCCGATCGTCCAGGCGCCGGTGTCTGCGGATCCCCGCCTGCCCGCCGCGGTTTCCAATGCCGGCGCTCTCGGCAGCGTGGCGCTGGCATGGGCCGATGACGCCGGCGAGCTGGTTCGTGAAACGGGGGCGCTCACCGACCGCCCGTTCGCCGGCAATTTCGTTCTTAGCCGCCCGGAGCAGCAGCACCGACTCGATCAGGCACTTTCCGCTGGTTTGCGGATCGTGTTGCTGTTCGCAGGCGATCCGGAAGGCTATGTCGAGCCGGTGCATGACGCGGGAGGGCTTGTTATGCACACGGTCGGGAGTGCCGAGGAAGCGCAGCGTGCCGCCGGATGTGGAGTGGACATCATCGTTGCGCAGGGCTGGGAGGCTGGCGGGCACGTGTGGGGTGGCGTAGCAACGCTCCCATTGGTGCCAGCGGTGGTCGACGCGGTGGCACCGCTACCGGTGATCGCGGCCGGTGGGATCGGCGACGCCCGAGGAGTCGCGGCCGTGCTCGCCCTCGGCGCGCAGGCCGCCGTGCTGGGCACCCGCTTTCTCCTGGCCCGCGAGATGCCGATCCACGAGGAGTATCGGCGCCGCCTGATAGCCGCGACCGAGACCGACGCAGAGTGGTACGCGAACCTCTATGAGGTGGGATGGCCGGACGCTCCGCACCGCGCGCTCCACAACTCAACGGCCCAGATGTGGGACGCCGCCGGCGAGCCGCCGCCGGGCAGTCGACCGGGAGAAGGGGAGATAATCGCGCACTTCGCCTCCGGCGAACCGATCGTCCGGTATGCCCCCGCGCCGCCGCTCGTCGGCACGACCGGCGAGATCGATGCGCTGTCGCTATGGGCCGGACAGAGCGTCGCGCTCGCCAAACGGACGCAGCCCGCTGCGGAGATCGTGGCCGAGCTCGTCTCGCGCTTGTAGCCCCGCGCAGCCGATCACGACGGAGGGCGCCAGCCTCTGGCCAAGGTCGTCTGGCCGACCTCGATGATGTAGCCGTCGGGGTCGCGGATGTAGCAGCGGATCTCGGTGTCATGCTGCTTTGGCGGCGTCAGGAACTCGGCGCCGCGCGCGCTCCACTCCGAGTACACAGCCTCGATGTCCGCGACGCGGATGTTGAGGAAGCTGCTCACCCGATCGGGGTCCGGCTGCGTCTCGAGCGTAACCGTCGGCTTGTCGTCGGTCGGGCCTCCTCCGACGTTGATGATCACCCAGCTGTTGGCCAGCGCGACATACGTCACTTCATCACCGGCCTCGCCGGAGATGACCGTCTTGCCGCCGAGTACGTCGGTGTAAAAGCGGCGGGAGCGCTCGACGTCATCAGAAACGAGGAAATGGGCCACGACCATCTGCTGCTCGACGGTGCTCATGCTGACCTCCGTTGTTGGAACTGACTCCGTGCTCGCACCGTACACGGCGCGCGGCCCAGTGATCGCTCGATCACGGCGAGTCGTCGACCAGGTGGTGGGCGACCGCGTATCGATCGCGCAACCGCTCGAGCTCGGTGACGCGTGTGCGGGACGCGCGCGCGGTGCGCCGCTCCCTGCCGCGCGGCACGAGCTTGTCGAAAGCGGCGTAGAAGAACGCGCTCACCGGTGCGATCACGAGCGGCAGGCGCTTGCACCAGGTGTCGGGGATGGCGAGGTCGTCGGCGACGGCGTCACCGACGAACGAGCGCTGCAGCCCCTGCACGAGCGCAGTCGTCCACCGCGCCGGCAGCACGCGAGCGAGCTGTGCCGCCTGAAACTCGGTCAGCGCCGAGACAAAGCCCCGGTCTCCGTCGTCGCTGCCCGGGCTCGTCAACGCGTAGAGCGCCTCGATGCGCGCGTAGTCGTCAGCTCCGATCGGCAGGAAGTCCTCGTCGACGCCGACGAGATGTCCGACGCAGCGCCATAGGTGAAGGATGTCGTCGAGCTCGGAATCGCTATAGCGGACGCCGAGCCGCGCCATCGCGCGCAGCGCGATCGAGCTGAACTCGGCAAGCGTGAAGGCCATGTAGGGCTGCGGGATCGGTAGGCCCCACTGCTCGGTCTGCCAGTCAGAGCTGCGGCGAAGATGCGCGCGGACGTGCGCGTGGATCATGCGCACACGCACCGTGTGCTCGAATCCGACGCCGTGGCGGCCGAGCCCGGCAGGCGTCGTCACCGCCAGCAGCCACGAGCCGACCTCAATCGAGCGCACCGCCGCGTTGCTCGTGTAGCGGCCCGTGAACGTGAGCGGCTTGCCGGCGATTGTGTTCTGCGCCCCCGCCACCAGCGACGCGGCTCCGAGCGCGACACCGTACGTCCGTGACTGGCGTGCGAGGCACTCGCCCGCGCGGTCGCAGCGGTCGGCGTCCATCCACGCGGGGCGATCGTCAAGCGCCGCGAACATGGCGACGAGCGAATCGGGAGCGTTCTCGAGCGCCTCGACGCCGTCGGTGATCGCCCGTCGCACCAGCCTCGCGCCGTCGAGGACGACCGCGTCGGCGAGCGGGTCCCCGCGCGTCATGCCCTCCAGCCAGCGCCGCCCGAACTCGCCGTGGCGAGCGACTGCGATCTCCGTGCTGCGGAGAGCCGTCGGCACGGGTGACGCGGCTTGCGCAGGCATCGCCGTTACATGCTAGGCCGGCTCCGCCCCATGGCGCATCGCGGTCGTCTGCTCGCGTCTCGGCTCGAGGGCGGCCGGCAATTGCGATCTGGCGGTGATCCCGAGCTTTGGAAAGATCCTGTAGAGGTGCGATCCGATCGTGCGGTGGGAGAGGAACAGCCGCTCGCCGATCTCGCGATTGGACAGGCCCGCCGCCGCCAGCTGGGCGATCTGCAGCTCCTGGGCGGTGAGCCGGTCGCGAGCGTCCGGCGTGCGCGGCCCGATCTTCTCGCCGGTGGCTCGCAGCTCTTGCCGTGCGCGTTCGCTCCAGCGCGTCGCGCCCAAAACATCGAACTGGTCGATCGCGTCGCGTAGAGGTGCGCGTGAGTCTGCGCTTCTTCGCTGCCGGCGCAGCCAGCGACCGAATCAGGTACGCGAGGCTGCTATCTTGCATCTACAAGAAGCCTTCCGGTGTCGCGCCGTTCATGGCGGCGTGGCTCGCGCGATGTTCCGAAGACGAGGAGTAGAAAATGCGTCAGCAAGTTGGCAGAGAGGTTGTGATCGTTGAGGCAGCGCGAACGCCGATCGGTCGCGGGAAGCCAGACACCGGCTATTACGCCGGCGTGCACCCAAACGAGCTTCTTGGTGCCTGCTACAGCGCGGTGATCGAGCGCGCCGGGATCCCCGCGGAGCTGGTCGAGGACGTTGTCGCCGGCTGTGTGACGCAGGTGGGCGAGCAGTCGCAGAACATCGCGCGCAACGCGTGGCTGCAGGCGGGTCTGCCGGTTACTACGCCTGCCACGACGGTCGACCGTCAGTGCGGTTCGGCCCAGCAGGCGGTGAACTTCGCCGCGGCCCAGATCGCGGCGGGGGTGCACGAGGTCGTGATTGGGGCCGGCGTCGAGCACATGGGACACGTGCCGATGGGCGCCAACACGGCGCACGCCGAGGAGACGGGCGTGCCGTTCCCCTCGGAGTTGCTGGATCGTTACGAGCTGATCCCGCAGGGGTTGAGCGCCGAGCTGATCGCGGAGCGCTGGGAGATCCCGCGCTCGGAGCTCGACGAGTTCGGCGTGCGCTCTCAGCAGCTCGCGGCGAGGGCCACCGACGAGGGGCGCTTCGAGCGGGAGATAGTGCCGATGCGCGTGAACGGCTCGACGTACGTGAGCGACCAAGGCATCCGTCCTGACACGAACCTCGAGACGCTCGCGGAGTTGAAGCCCGCGTTCAAGCCCGACGGGCGCATCACCGCGGCGACCTCCTCACAGATCTCAGACGGAGCCGCGGCGGTGCTGTTGATGTCGCGCGAGAAGGCAGACGAGCTCGGCCTCGAGGCGCGCGCGCGGATCGTCGACCAGGTGACCGCCGGTGTGGACCCGGTGATCATGCTGACCGGCCCCATACCGGCGACGCAGATGATCCTCGAGCGCAACCAACTATCCATCGGCGACGTGGACCTGATCGAGATCAACGAGGCGTTTGCCTCGGTTGTGCTTGCCTGGAAGCGCGAGCTCCAGCCAGACATGGACCGGGTCAACGTCAACGGCGGCGCACTCGCGCTCGGCCACCCTCTCGGCTCCTCGGGCGCACGCCTGATCACGACGCTGCTGCACGAGCTGGAGCGCTCAGACAAGGAGCTCGGGGTGGTCACGATGTGTACGGCCGGTGGAACCGGCCCGGCAACGCTGATCCAGCGGATCTGAGGATGGACACGGCAAAGCGCCGCGGCGCGCGGGTCGCGAATGAGATCGGACGCGACTGCCTGGCGGTGCGTGTGCGGCTGCTCAATCGGGCCATCACGCGCATCTACGACGCGGCCCTGCGACCGCACGGGCTGACGATCGCGCAACTCAACCTGCTGATCTCGATCGCCAATCGACAGCCGGCGCCAGCCGGCGAGGTCGCGCGGCTGCTCTCGATGGAGATCTCGACGCTCTCGCGAAACGCACGGCTGCTCAGCACTCAGGGTCTGATCGAGATCGAGCAGGCCGAGCATGGCAACGGGCGCATCCTGACCCTCACCGACGAGGGCTCCGAGAAGCTCGCCGAGCTGCGCCCTGCGTGGCGCGCCGCGCAGCGGGACGCGCAGGGGCTGCTCGGAGATGACGCGGCCCGCTCGATCAAACGGCTCGTCGATCAGATGTTCGCCGACGAGCTGACGACCGCGTAGCTCAGCGCTCGTACTTCCAGTCCCGACAAGGCCCGCTGCGGTCGCAATAGGGCTGGTTCGACGACTGGCCACAGCGGCAGATGGCAGCGCGGGTCTCCCTTTTTCCGTCCAGCTCGAGGTCGCCGTCGATCAGCAAAGGTCCGCCGTGCGGTAGGCGGATACGCGTTCGGAGCGAGGGCTGCTCGGGCTCGCCCTCTCGCAGCGAGTAGTGCAGCGCACCCGTCGGGCAGCGTCGGATCACGGCCGCGACAGCCTCGGCGTCGGCGCCGTCAGGAGCAATCCAAGGACGCTTTGTGGTGTCGAACACGCCCGGCAAACCGTGCACGCATTCGGCGGCGTGGAGGCACCGCGCCGCGTCGTAGGTCACCTCAACATGCTCGCCCTCGTAACGTTTCACAAGCCGAACTGCTCTCTGTAGGCCTCTGGAACCAGCGCCTCGAATTCCCGATGGTGCTCGATGAACGCTTTCACGAACGGGCAGAACGGCAGCACCGCGAGACCGCGCGCGCGTGCGTCTTCCAGAGCAAACCGGATCAGCCGGTCGGCGAGTCCGCGACGCTGAAAGCGCTCGTCGACTTCGGTGTGCACGAAAGCGATCAGGCCCGGGCGTGTCCGGTAGGCGCAGAAGCCAGCGACCTCGCCGTCGATCGACAGCTCGTAGCGTTCACGCTCAGGCGCGTCAGCTACCTCGATGCTCTCCGCCGCAGCCACCACTCAAACATACGTCACTCGGAGCGCGTGCTAGGTTCCGCCCGATGGCTGCGCTTGAGCCAAGCGACCAACTGGAGGCGCTTCTCGGGGGCATACCGCAGAGCGCAAACGCACTCGGCGAGCCGACCGCGGCGATCACGCTCGAGTACTTCGGCGACCTCGAGTGCCCGTTCTGCAGGAACTTCTCCCTCGAGGTGCTGCCGTCGGTGATCCAGCGATGGGTGCGGCCTGGCGAGCTGCGGGTCGAGTACCACGCATTGCAGACCGCGACGCGCGAGCCGGAGGTGTTCGTCGCACAGCAGGTCGCGGCGTTGGCGGCGGGCAAGCAGGACAGGGCCTGGCAGTTCATCGAGACCTTCTACGAGCAGCAGGGCGAGGAGGGCTCGGGCTATGTCACCGACGCGTACCTCCAAGGCATCGCCAGCCAGCTCTCAGGCCTGAACCTCGCGCAGTGGACAGCCGACCGCAGCGACCCCGCGCTGCCGACCGCGATCGCCGCCGACGAGCAGGAGGCCGAGCAGAGCGGCCTCAACGGCACCCCATCGTTCCTGCTCGGGAGGACCGGCGGCGAGCTCAGTACGTTCTCACCGAGCGACCCCGGCTCGTTCGACGCAGCCGTCGAAGCGCTCTTGCCTACATAGCCGTCGCGAAGGATCACGACGCGGCCGAGCCCGCTCAGGGCCGGAGGGCTGTGCGGTCACGCACTCCTCGCGGGCGCGCTCGAATCCTCAGGCGCCGATTCGCCGCGTATGCGCGCGAGGTGACGATGGACGATCGCGTAGCCGATCGCACCGCCGGTCAGCGGCACGAGCAGCGCAATTGCCTGGTGCAGCACAACGGCCGCGATCGCGGCGTCGTGGCCGACGCCATAGAGGATCAGCATGCCGGCGATGCCGCCGACGGTGCCGATGCCTGCCGGCAGCGGAACCGAACCTCCGAGCGCGCCGATGATGTACGCCATCGTCACCACCGCGAAGTCCGGGACCGGGTGAGCGTGGATCGCAAGGAAGGCGATCCACAGCACGAGCACGTCAAATCCGAGGTAGGCGAGCACGCCGAGCACTGTCGTCAAGCCGCCGCGGTGAGACAGCAGCTGGCGTGTGTCGTCTACCGCGCGCGAGAGCGTGATCAGCGCGGTGGCGATCTTCGGATGCTTGCCCTGCAGCTGCTGCGCGTGCCTGCTGGCGCGGCGTGAGAGCAACAACGCGAGCACGATCCCGGCTGCCGCGACGGCGGCCGGCAGCAGCGTGAGCAAGGGGTTCTGCTCGCCTGGCAAGATGCCCGTCGCGAGTCCGAGCCCGAACACGATCAGCACGAGCGCGTCGACGGCGGTGTTGAGAAAGCTCAGGTTGAACTCGCGCTCGGCGATCGCCTTGTTCGGCATGCCGAAGCGGTGCAGGATGAAGGCTCCAAATCCCACGCCTCCCCATGAGCCGCCGGGGAGGAGGAGTCCGCCACCGAGCTGTGCCCAGGCGACGTGCTCGTCCATCCGCCTCCCGCTGCCGTCGCCCGCGAGCACCTTCTGTGGGTCGATGATCTTGCACCAGGCGACGACAAATCCGCTCTCGGACATCACCTCGAGCGCGAGCGCCCCGAGCAGCCACTGCCAGGAGACATGCTCGAGGCTATGCAGCGCCTGCTTGAGTGCGGGAATCAGCTTCAGGACCAGGTAGGCGACTACCAGATAGCCGACCAGCTTCAGCGCCGAGCTCTTCAGATGACCTCTGATGTCGCTGAGCGCGGCGTGCAGGCGACGGGTCGGCTGGGATGGGTCGACAGCAGCGAGCCCAGCGCTGTCCACGATCACACCCCGCCTGACGGTAGGCCGGCGTTCGCGTTGCTCGGGTCGATCAGCTCGAGCGCGAGTGCGGACCAGGCGAAGTCGGTGGCGCCCATGCCGCGCCCGTCGTGCGGATCGTAGAACTCGCGCAACCCCTCACGCGAGACCGTCTCGGTGATAGCTCGAGCGAGCGCGGCCGCCTCGCGCTCGTAACCGAGACGCACGACCCCCCGCCACACGAGCCAGGCGCTGTTTACCCATGTCGGCCCCCGCCAGTAGCGGCGCAGGCCGTTGAAGTGCTCACGCAGCGAGAACGACGCCTCATCCAGCGCGACCGACGGGGGGGCCAGCGCCGTCCAGAAGCGGCGCTCGTCCAGTAGGCACTCGACCAGGCGGTGACCGATCTGCTCGGGAAGGTCAGGGAGTGCGAGCGGGGCGAGCGCCGTCCACGTCAGCGGGATGCGATCACTGATCGTCGGCTCCACGGCTGGCAGGAACAGCCCACTCGGCTCGTCGTACAGCCTGGCTATCAGCGCCGGGGTGATCGAGGGCAGTCCCAGCGCCAGCTGCGAGAGCCCGTGGATCACGTTCGTCATCACCTCGCAGACGACCGGGTCGCCGTCGGCGCGCACCGCATCGATCCGGAACCCGCGCTCGCGATTGCGGCGCACGAGCTCGACGAAGCCAGGCAGGCCTTGCGCGCGATGGCGCCAGATCGGGTCAAACTGCGGCGAAGCATCCAAGCCGGACTCGTCGGGCTGGAGGATCCACAACAGCCCGTCGCCCTCGAGGTCGCGCTCGGCGCTGATCGCGGCGTGGTGGGCGCGAATCCGCGGCTCGAGCGCCGGGTCGCCGACCGCCGCGCTCCAAGCGAACGCGAGCGCCGGCGGCTGGATCGTCGCGGTCATGAAGTCGTCGCGATGGATCACGTTGTAGAAGAGCTCACGCGGGCCGCTGACCGGATGCTCCCAGAAGATCGTGTGACCGATGAAGCCATCGGGCCGCGCTGCCGCCAGCAACGTCTCGAGCTCCGCACGCGAGCGCGCCGGCTCGAAATGCCGCCACGAGATCGCCGCGAAACAGGAGTCCCAGTACCACTGCCAGCGATAGCGCCCCGGGCTTGGGCGGGTGTACGCAAACGCCACCCCGTCGCGCTCGCCAACGATCCAGCTTCCCTCGAGCGTCTCGCGGCAGCGCTGCTCGAGCGATCGCCTAGTCATCGCCACCCCGTTGGTCGACCCGCTCTGACTCGGACAAGCCCGCGGACGATATACGTCCTCGAGAGCCGGGAGACTCTCGACTTGGAGCTTGCTCCAATGCCTACTCTGGGGTGGATGGAGGTAGCCCCCATATCCGGCGTGGCCCCGGCGAAGACAGAATCTGAGCGGCGTCCGCGGCCTCGTCACGGGCGGCACCAGCGGCCTCGGATTGGCGATGGCCGCTGCGCTGACGCAAGCGGGTGCGCGCGTCGCGGTCACGGGGCGGGACCGCGAGCGCGCCGAGTCGACCGCGGCACGGCTCGGCGGCGCAGCCATCGGGCTCGCGCTCGACGTCCGCGACGATCAGCTCGTGCGAACAGGCGTCGAGGCTGTCTACGAGCGGCTTGGCGGGATCGACCTGCTGGTTTGCAACGCCGGGATCGGAATGCGCAGCGTCAACCCCCGGTTCCTGACTCATCCGCAGCCCTTCTGGGAGCTGACGCCGGCCGGCTTTCGCGACGTGCTCGACACGAAGGTGAGCGGCACGTTTCTCGTCGCCCGCGCGGTCGTGCCGCGCATGCTCACCGACGGTGGGCGCGTCGTTGTCATCTCGATGAACGAGAAGACGATGACGCGCAGCGGCTTTGTGCCATACGGACCGTCGGGCGCCGCCGTCGAGGCGCTCGCGCGAGTGATGGCGAACGATCTCGCAGGCTCGGCTGTGACGGTCAACATCCTGCTCCCCGGCGGTGCGACAGCGACCGGCATGATCCCCGAGGACACGCCGCCCGAGGCGCGCGCAGGTCTGCTCGACCCGGCGATCATGGGACCCGCGATCGTCTGGCTTGCCTCCGTAGAAGCCGCCGGAGTGCACGGTGAGCGAATCGTCGCCAAGGACTTCGACGGCTGGCTGGCGCAGCGGCGAGCTCGCGACTGATCCGCGGGCGCTCGAGCTCACGCCGCGTTGCATGCTGGCTCGACACTTGACATAATCGCGCCCGCAAGGATCTGCTTCCCTTTCCGCTCGATCAAGGAGGGATGTTGCACCGGATCGTTTCCGCCGTTGCCGTCGCCGGCGCAATTGCCGGTCTGCTCGCGGGGGCGTCGACGGCCTCGGCCTCGGGTGCGATCGACTGGGGGGCGTGCTCGGAACCGGCGCTCGAAGAAGCGGGCGCGCAATGCGGCTACGTGAGCGTGCCGCTGAGCTACTCCAACCCCCGCGGACCCCAGATCCAGCTTGCGGTCTCGCGCATCGAGCACACCTCGCGCGACTACCAGGGAGTGATCGTGACGAACCCCGGCGGTCCCGGCGGCGAAGGCCTCAACCTCAACACCTTCCTGATCCCCGTCCTGCAGCAGGAGGGCTTCACGGCGGCCGCCGATGACTACGACTGGATCGGCTTCGATCCGCGCGGCGTCGGGGCGAGCATCCCGACGATCAGCTGCGAACCCAACTACGAGGGGCCCGACCGACCGAGCTACGTCCCCTACAGCCCTCAGCTGCTCAACACCTGGCTGTCGCGCTCGCAGCAGTACGCCCACGACTGCGGGGCCGCAAGCCCGGTGCAGGCTCAGCTCCTGCAGAACATGAGCACGCGTGACAACGCCCTCGATCTGGACAGCATCCGCAGGGCGCTCGGCCAGTCGCAGATCACCTACTACGGCTTCTCCTGGGGCACCGACCTTGGTCAGGTGTACGCGACGCTGTTCCCGAGCCACGTGCGGCGACTGATCCTCGACAGCAACGTCGACCCGCTCCGGGACGGCTATGAAGACTTCAACCTCGACCAGGATCCTCCGTTCAACCGCAACGAGAACATCTGGTTTGGCTGGCTT
Source organism: uncultured Solirubrobacteraceae bacterium (assembly GCA_963759265.1). GTDB lineage: Bacteria > Actinomycetota > Thermoleophilia > Solirubrobacterales > Solirubrobacteraceae > Palsa-744. The sequence goes on along the minus strand of CAVWYR010000001.1, from coordinate 537,222 downwards.
GCGAGGTACAACAACGTGTACCACCTCGGCACCAGCGAGGCGGCCGTGCAGGCGCAGTTCTACGCTGCCGAGCACCAGCTCGAATCCGAACCGGCGGACGGAGAGATCGGCCCCGACGAGTGGACCGACATCTTCTTGTTCCCCGGCTACTACCAGGAGACGTGGGTGCCGTGGGCCCAGGCCTTCTCAAACTGGGTCAACGAGCACAATGCAGCAGCGGCCGAAGAACTGGTCGAACTCTACGACACGGTCGACGATCCCGGCGACGACAACGAGCTGGCGGTGTACCTGTCGGTGCTGTGCACCGACTCGCAATGGCCTACCAACTTCAAGGTCTGGGAAGCGGACACCTGGGGGATCTACCGGTTCGCGCCGTTCGAGGCCTGGGACAACACCTGGTTCAACGCTCCCTGCGCCTACTGGCCCGCACCGGCCCAGCAACGGCTCGCCGTCAACGGGTCGGGCGTCAAGAGCGCGCTGCTGATCGACGAAACGCTCGATGCGGCGACACCCTTCGAAGGCAGCCTCGTGACCCGCCAGCTTTTCCCGAACTCGGTGCTCGTGGCCGAGCCCGGCGGGACCAGCCACGCGAACTCGCTGTCAGGCAACCTCTGCGTTGACGGCACGATCGCCAACTACCTGGAAACCGGGGCGCTGCCACCACGCGTTCCCGGGGCCTTGTGGGACAAGACGTGTGCGCCCTCCCCGCAACCCGTTCCGCCCTCCTCGAGCAGCGCGGCGCAGGCAAACGACGTCGCCGCCGCAGGGGCGCTGGTCCGGATGGGGACGCCCGCCAGCCACATCAGGCTGCCGCCGGCCAGGGCCGGCGGCTGAGCGAGCAGCTCGCGCCTCTGTCAGCAAAGAGCCACTGATTGGAGCCCTGCGGGGGGGCGGCGAGTTGCCGCCCCCCGTCGCGATGGGCCCGCACTTGCCATAGAAAATGCGGCCGCCTCGCTCCTTTACGGAGCTTCCAGCGACGGATAGCTACGAGGTGGTAATTTTGGCGGTCCAAGCACCGCTGTTGTCTCCAAAGAACTGGTCGTTCACACCGAGAAACAACTCGCCCGCGAGGGGCGCAGCAAAGCTAATCTTCTTCCCGGTCGCGAACGGTTTCCCAGACGCTCCGATTCGAAACAGCATCGAGTAGCAGTTTGCGCCTTTCAGGATGAATTCTTCGCCTGGTTTTTCCGCGGTGTAGGCGAGCAAGCCACACGTATTTGGTTCGTCGCCGCGAAGCGCTTGACCAAAGGTGAAGCCGACCGGACCCGACAGCGTAAGCGAGTTTCCACCCCAGTTGATTGTGCCTTTTCCCTTGATCTCCACTTTTTCACCGGCGTTGAGTGCGATGCCGGTATCGGTCCAGGGCTGACGGGCTGAAACCGATACTGTCTTCGTCGCCGCTAGGGCTGTGCTAGCCCCAAGGGCGCCGATCGCCAACACGGTGATTGCCATAACTCCAATACTCTTGAAACCTCGCATGTGCCGTGCCTTTCGAGATCGCCTATAGAGGTCAGGTGTCACTTGAGTCGCGCTCCCTCTGGCTGACACCATCCGCGGGGCGAAGGTAAAGCGACAGGCCCTCGCTTAGCATCGGGCGAACGCCCCATCTTTAGGCTGGCCCGCGACCGGCAAGCGTTGATCAGCGACGCGCGTCCGGTCCTCCTGCGCTCTGGGCTCGTCGTGCACGGAGCTCAACAAGCTGACTCTGCAACTCCCGTACGCGCTCGGCCAGGCAGGCAAGTCGTGGGTCGGCGATCTCTCCCTGCTCCGAAAGCGCGAACGCGGCGTGGCCGAGCCCCTCGTAGGCGTTGCTGAGGTCGTGTGCGATCTCGGCCTCTTGCACGCTCTCGCGAGTACTCTCGGCGGCCTGCCTGGCGGCGACGTTGAGCCTGTCGATCATTCCCATCCCATGCCCCTATTCGCCGCGAGCGCCGGCTGCAGCCGGCAGCGGCTCGCTCGACGCGTTGCGTCCTCTCGAAGACGCTAGGTCCGTGGCCGGCCGTTAGCATCGGGCGAGCGCCCTATCGCTAGGCGGGCGGGTGCGCGCGGCGGATCAGATCGCGTCGGGAATGGATGTCGAGCTTGACGTAGACGCGCTGGAGATGGTGACCCACCGTCTTCGGTGAAAGGTGGATCGCGGCCGCGATCTGCGCGTTCGTCATTCCCTGCGCGGCAAGTGAGACAACGCGCTCCTCCTGAGAGGTCAACTGCGATGCGTCGGTTTCTCGCCGACGCCGTCTACCGCCTGTGGCCGCGAGCTCAGCGCGGGCCAGGCGTGTCACCCGCTCGGCGCCGGCTCGCTCACATAGCTCTGCCGCTCCGGCGATCGGCTCACGCGCCTGCCGCGGTCGCCCGCTGCGGCGGAGGTGGGTTCCGTAGGCGAGGAGCGCTTCGGCGTGGGCGATCGGCATGGGCAGCTCCGCATGCATCTCGAGCGCGCTCTCGAAGCGACGATCAGCGTCCGCGCCGTGGCCTTCGTGCGCCGTCAGCCGAGCGCAGCCCAACTCGAGAGCGGCACGCGGCCAGCGGCACGAGAGCCGCTCGGTCAGCGCGCGCAGATCCTCGATGGCCGTGCGAGCGCGGTCTATGCGTCGGGCAGCGAGGTGCGCCTCGATCGCGACGCCCGCCCACGGCACGACACACGGCTCGCGCCAGCCAGTCAAACGCGCTGTGGAGGCGGCATCGAGCATCCTCGTGGATGCTTGCTCCGGCTCGCCGGCGGCCAACAGGCGCCTCGCATCGAGCAAGTCGAGCCACAGCGACGCGGGCGCGTAGTGCTGCGAAGGCATCGCCGCGAGGAACGCGCGCAGCGCCTCGATGTGCGCTCGGGCATCCTCGTCGCGACCGAGCTCCGCGAGTATCGCCGCGAGCGCGAGGTCCGTCCACGGAGCGGGCGAGCGTTCGCTCAGCGCGAGTGCCCGCTGCACCAGCTCGAGCGCCTCCCTCGGACGTCCAAGCCGCACCATGGTGTCCGCGTATCCAAGCGCCAAGGTGTTGATCAACAGGGGCGCGCCGCTCTCCACTGCACGCTCGAATTCACGCTCGAAGACCTCTGTGGTCCCGGCGAAGTCCTCGATCAATTTGAACACGTTGAGCGCTTGAACCACTGCGCCCTCGCTCCGAGCGTCTTCGCCGTGGACTCGATGAGACCAACGGCCCGCTTCGCGCACGAGCAGCTCGCTGCCGGAAGGACTGGCGCCGATCATCGACACGTAAGCCTCGAGGAGCTCGAGCGGCCGGCGCGTCGGTTCATCGTCGGCCTCGACTAGCGCGAGCGCGCGCGAAAGCATCGTCAGCGTCCACGGGATCGGAGCCGCGAAGTGAAGGCTCATCGCCGCGTCCGCGAGGGTCGCAACCTCCGTCGCTGGGTCAGCGCCCGTTGCGGCGAGTGCCGCCTCCTCGTAGCGTCGCTCAGCCTCCGCCGGGCGACCCGCCTGCATCGCTGTTCGCGCTAGCTGCGCCAGCACACGTGCACGAACCGCGGGAGCGAGATGCTCGCGTGCCAGAAGCCGCCCGCAAACTTCCTCCACCGTCTTCAGTTGTCCCCGTGCGGCGAGCGCGACGGCGTACTCCAGCAACAGCTCATCCGACACCGTCGGCTCCGCAAGCTCGACCGCGCCCTGGAGATGCGCTGCAGCCGCCTGCAGCGCGCCCTGCGCGAGCGCCTCGCGGCCGGCGCGAGCGCACACCTCCACCGCCGCAGGGTCCCCGCAGAACCGCGCCGCGACGGCGTGCTCAGCTGCCACACCAACGGCCCCGCCGCGCTCGACCAACAGCCTGAATGCCACGCCATGCCTGCGCTCGCGCTCAGATGCCGGCGTCGCCTCGAGCAGCGCCTGAGCGAACAGGGGGTGCACAAACGAGGCCTCCCCGCCACCGAGATCTTCAAGCAAGCCGGCTCGCACGAGCCGTGCGTGTGCAGGTGCCGTCTCGACATCTTCCAACATCGCAAGCGCACCGGCGAGCATGATGGGAAAACGCACGCCCAGGATCGAGGCCGCTCGCACGTACGCAAGCGCGTCTCCGTCGACGCCGGCGAACCGCTGGAGCAGCAGCGATGGCCCGAACCCGAACTCGCGCGAAGTCGCAGGCAACGAGCCACCACCGCCGAGCGTCTGCGCCGCCTCCTGTAGCAACAACGGGGTGCCTGCACATGCCCGCCACACGCCCTCCGATTCCACGCGATCGAGCGCGCCAGGCGCAGCTCGCTCGAGGAGCGCGATCGACGCATTGCGGCTTAAGGGCTCGACAACCAGTACCTGCGCGTGGCCGCCGCCGAGCAGCTCGCCCGCGAGCGCCGAGGCGCCGTCGGGCTCTGGCCGTAGGGACCCGAGCACCACGATCCGAATGCCGCTCAGGCGACGAGCGAGAAAGCCGACAAGCATGAGCGAGTCGGGATCGGCCCAATGCAGATCATCGAGCGTCAGCAAGAGCGGAGCCTCTCCCGCCAGATTGCACAACCAGCGAAATATCCGATACAGGCGCGCGGACGGATCCCCCAAACGCTGCAGTTCGACGACATCGTCGACGTCTGAGCCGCCGAGCTCAACCATCGCCTGGCCGATGAGCCCAAACGGTAGGCCCACCTCCGTCGGGCTCCCGACCGCCGTGCCACCCGTGAAGCCGGCCTCTCGCGCTGCACGCCTGCCCGCCGTCAGGAGCGATGTCTTGCCGATCCCTGCGGGGCCGGCCAACAGCACGACCTTGCCGCTGCCTCGCTCAGCGGCCGCCAGCGCCCCCGTGATCGCGTGCAGCAGCGCGTCGCGCTCGAGCAGGCACTCACAACCGACACCGCCCGCCGCCGTGACCGTCCCGCTCGACTCCATACCAGCCCCCCCGGGTGGAGATTCTGCAAAAACACGTCCCGGGTGGGACGTTAGCGAGATCCTGACGAGAGCGAGCAGATCAGATCAAGTTCTTCAGCGGGCTTGCCGGCTGCGACATGCACCTCTCCAGAGGTGTCGGATGAAGCTGCGACTCCCGCAAGCCGGATACCCGCTACCGCGCGTCAGCTCGCGAGCGAGTGGGGCTCCTCGACTGTGTAGCGCTCCAGTATCCGCCTCACGCGATCCGGGATCGGGGCCTTCTCACCGACGCGCTCGGCGCGCACGAAGATGTGCACGATGCGACCCTCAACGAGGATGTCCTGATTGCGCGCTATCCGGATCGCGCAGACCATCGACGTGTTGCCAAGGCGCTCGACCTCGAGCGCGATCTCCAGCTCGTCGTCGAAGCGCGCCGGGGAGCGGAAGCGCGCACCCGTCTCGGCGACGACGAGGTCGAGGCCGTCGGCTGTGAGCGCGTCGTAGGAGCCGAATGCCTCGCGCCAGAGCTCGGTCAGGGTGACGTCGAAGTAGACGAAATAGTTGGCGTTGAAGACATGACCCTGTGCGTCGCACTCGTTGTAGCGAACGCGCAGGCGGTGGATGAAGGGGGCCATCGCTCAGACAGTACGCAGGTGCGAGCTCTGCAGCGATCCGGCATGTGCAACCGACGGTTGCTTCTGCTAGATTGGCAACCATCGGTTGCACATCAAACGGAGGGAAAAGCGTGGCTACTGACCCCATCGAAAGAGAAGATCCTGATCGAAGCGCCCGCCGAGGTTGTCTGGGGCGTCGTCACCGAGCCCGAGCAGATCCGCTGCTGGTTCAGCGACGAGGCCGCCCTAGAGCAACACGCCGGAGCGGACGGGACGCTCACGTGGAGGGCCGGAGGCCGCGGAGGAAGCGGATCCGGCATGGTCGTGCCGATCCGCGTCGTGGAGGCCGAGCCCCCCCGCCGCTTCTGCTTCCGCTGGGGCCACCCTCAGGGCAGCGGGCCCGATGAGCACAACTCCGCGCTGGTCGAGTTCATCCTCACCGCCGAGGCGGATCGCACGCGCCTGCGGGTCATCGAGAGCGGGATCGAGGCGGTCGCACATGACGAGGACGGCAGGGCCCGCTACCGCGAAGACCACGAACAGGGGTGGGGAAGACATCTCGGTGAAATGCTCGACTACCTCGCCGCGCGGGCGCCGAGAGAGACAGCCTGATGGGGCCTTCGCTCGCCGAGGACGACGCTCTGTGGTCCGCCTTCGCGGATCCGACCCGCCGGCGGGTGCTCGAAGCGCTGTTGGAGAGGGGGGAGACGACCACGACGGTCCTGGCCGACGATCTGCCGATCACGCGGCAGGCCGTCGCCAAGCATCTCGCCGTGCTCAATCGCGTTGGTCTGGTCGCGGGGCAGCGACGCGGCCGGGAGGTGCGCTACGCCGTCCAGCCCGAGCGACTCGACGCCGCCGCGGACTCGATGGCGCGAGTGGCCGCCCAGTGGGACAGGCGGCTGACCCGCATCAAGCGCCTCGCCGAGTCGGCGCAGGCGAAAACCGAAGTCGAGCGGAAATCACGAGAAGGAGATAGAGCATGACCGACCACACCACAGGAACGCGTGAGGAGTGGCTTGCGGCGCGGCTCGAGCTGCTCGAGTCAGAGAAGGAGCTGACACGGAGGGGCGACGAGGTGACGCGGTTGCGAGGAGAGCTGCCGTGGGTTGCGGTCGAGAAGGAGTACCGCTTCCAAACCGACGAGGGCACCGCGTCGCTCGCGGACCTCTTCAAAGGACGCTCGCAGCTGCTCGTCTACCACTTCATGTTCGGGCCTGACTACACCGCGGGATGCCCTTCCTGCTCCTCCATCGCGGATGGCTTCAACGGCTCGGTGGTGCACCTTGCCAACCACGACGTCGCCTTCACGGCGATCTCGCGTGCGCCGCTGGCCAAGCTTCAGGCCTACAAGCGGCGGATGGGCTGGAGCTTTCCCTGGGCGTCTTCATTCGAGAGCGACTTCAACTACGACTTCCACGTCTTTCACACCGAACACGAATGGGCGTCGGGGGCGGTCGAATACAACTTCGATACCTCCGACTATCGGTCCGCGGAGACGAGCCCCAAGCTCATGGAGATCGCCTCGGGCGTCGGAACGGACGCCGCGACGTACAGAAAAGAGGGGCCCGGCATGAGCGCCTTCGCGCTCGAGGACGGCGTCGTATTCCACACCTACTCGGCCTACGCGCGCGGGGTTGATGGCATATGGGGCATGTACGCGTGGCTGGACCGAGCGCCGCTGGGCCGCAACGAGGCCGGGATCTCGGTTTCGCCGCCACGACGAGTACGACGAGGCCTGACCCGCACCGCGGCCGCCCTCGCACGCTCCTAAACTGGCGTCGTGACGCCGGAGGAGCTCGCCGACCTCGCGCATCTGCGCCGCGCTCGCGACCTGATCGACCGCGAGTATGCACGCCCGCTCGACGTCGCCGCGCTCGCCCGCGCCGCGCTGATGTCGAGCGCCCACTTCTCGCGCCGGTTCCGCGCGACGTACGGTGAGACGCCCTACGCCTACCTGATGACGCGGCGCATCGAGCGGGCGAAGGCGTTGTTGCGCCTAGGCGAGATGTCGGTCACCGAGGTCTGCATCTCGGTCGGGTGCTCTTCGCTCGGGTCGTTCAGTGCCCGCTTCACCGAGCTCGTCGGCGAGGCGCCGACGGCCTACCGCGCCCGTGACCACGGCGAGCTCGCCAGCGTGCCCGGCTGCCTCGCCAGGGACCTCACCCGCCCGCGACGTGAGCCGAGCAGGATCGGAGAAGCGCTGGGGGCGCTGGCTCTCTAGCCTGCACAGGCATGAACCTCACACTTTCCACCTGCTTCGTCCTCGTGCACGACCCCGATGTAGCACTCGCCTTCTACCGCGACACGCTCGGCCTCGAGCTGCGCAACGACGTCGCCCGCGAGGACTTCCGCTGGATCACCGTCGGCGCCGCCACCCAGCCCGACGTCGCGATCGTCCTCACGAACTACCTCAACGGCAGCCCCGCCGACCACGACGCGCTCGCTGCTCTGCTCGCCAAGGGCGCCCTCAACGGCGTTCACTTCCACACGGATGACCTCGACGCCGCCTTCGAGCGGCTCAGCGCCTCGGGCGCCGAGATCGTGCAGGAGCCGACCGACCAGCCGTGGGGGACGCGGGACTGCGCCGTGCGTGACCCCTCCGGCAACATGGTGCGCATCGACCAGCCGCCGGCGGCGCAATCGTGACACAGACGAGGAGGCGACAGCTATGAAGACGATGACCTGCAGCCAATTGGGCGGGCCGTGTGCTTTCGCGCACCATGGCAAGACGGCCAATGAGGTTATAAAGGCACAAGACAGTCACCTCAAGGAGATGGTCGCGAGTGGTGATGAAGCACACAAGGGTGCCTTGAGCGAAATGCAGGGTAGGTGGAAGAACCCGTTGTCAGGAATGGGCTGGTATCGAAAGACCAAGCGGGAGTTTGCCGCTCTCCCCGAGGACCCGGTGAGTGCCGATACCTCGCCGCCGCGCTGAGCCTCGTCGAGTTGCTCAGCGAGCAGTTGGTTGCACACGGTCGCTAGCCTCGACGAGGCCGGCGAAGAGCGCGAGCGCGCGATTGACCCGCTCACGTTCGCCGGTCGTCAACAGGTCGAGCAGCAGGCCGCGTACGACGGCGAGCTCGAGCGTCGCAAGCTCTGCGTCGGCCGCGGGCAGCCAATCCGCGACGACCCTCGCGAGGAACGCCTGGAACCGCTGGGGGTGCTCCAGCGCGATCCCGTAGGCCTCGAAGAACGAGCGGAAGAACGCTTGGCGCTCGGGGTCCGCGGTCCACTCCCACACGCCCTGAAGCGGCACGCCTTCGGGATCGGCGCGCAGCTGGTCGCGCATCGCCCGCAGCCGGTCCCGGACGCCGTTGAGGATCTCGCTCAGCAGTTCCTCCTTCGAGCCGAAGTGGTGAGCGAGCGTATTCGGCAGCACTCCCAGTGCCTTCGCCAGAGGACGCAGCGTCAGGTCGGCGAGCCCGTTCGCGATCGCGTAGTCGATCGCCGCCTCGAGCAACCGTGCGCGGCGCTCCGGTTCTACGGGACGTCCCAACGGCCTCTCGGTTCCTTGTTCATCTGTGCAATTATATGCCGATGCCGCTCCGCGGGCCGGACGACGTCTCAATCGGGTATCTGCTGCCGACGCGAGACGCGATCACGCTGGGGCGCCCCGAGGCGGCACCCCTGCTCGCGTTGGGGGTGCGCGCAGAGGAGTTGGGGCTCGACTCCGTGTGGGTCGGCGACGGCCCGCTCGCACGCCCCCGCCATGACGGACTGCTGATGCTGGCGGCACTTGCCGCGCGCACGAAGCGCGTCGCGCTGGGAACCGCCGTGCTGCTCGCCGCCCTGCGCCCGGCGCTCGCGCTCGCGCAGGCCGCCTCGACGCTCGACCAGATCGCGCAGGGGCGTCTGGTCCTCGGCCTGGGCGTGGGCTTCCCGTTCCCCGAAACCGAGCGCCAGTTCGAGGCCCTTGGCGTGCCGTACACCGGTCGCATCGGGCGCATGACCGAGACGATCGCGGCGATCCGCGCGCTGTGGGCGCGTCCGGGCGAGCCCTGCGACTTCGCCGGGCGGCATGTCGCGCTCGAGGCCGTCGCGCTCGAGCCCGGACCCTGCCGTGCGGGTGGGCCGCCGCTGTGGCTGGCAGGCGCGGGCGAGCGGGCCGAGCGCCGCGTCGGCGAGGTCGCCGACGGCTGGCTGCCATACCTGCCGAGCGCTGAGCAGTACCGGTCCGCGCTCGAGCGCGTCGCCGCTGCGGCGCACGCGGCGGCACGCCGCTTGCCGCATCCGGGGCTGTATGCGACGGTCGCGATCGACGCGTCCGCGCGCGTTGCCGAGGACAGGCTGCGGCGCTATATCGAGCGCTACTACAACCAGCCGCTTGAGGTGATCGCCTCGATCCAGGCGACCTACGCTGGCACGGCGGAGGGCGCGGCCGAATGGATCTCGAGCTATCTCGACGCCGGTGCGCGCCACGTGGTCCTGCGCCCAGCCGACGAGAGCTTCGAGCGCGGGCTCGAGGCCGCTGCCGAGCTCCGCGAGCACCTGGCAGCACCCCCGCGCGAGGTTGCCCTATGAGCGGGACGCCGACCCCGCAGCAGATCCGCGACACGATGCCGCTCGCGTCGCTCCTCGGGATCGAGTTGCTCGAGGCAGGCCCGCAGCTCGTGCGTGGCCGCCTGGCGTGGGCAGCCGAGCTCTGCACCGCCGGCGCGCTGATACACGGTGGCGCGCTGATGGCTCTCGCGGACTCCTGCGGCGGCGTGTGCGCGTTCTTGAACCTGCCCGAGGGCTCCACCGGCACCGCTACGATCGAGTCGAAGACCAACTTCCTGCGGGCCGTGCGCGACGGCGCCGTGCTGGCCTCCACCAGGCCGCTGCACAAGGGACGCACGATGATCGTGCTGGAGAGCGAGCTCACACGCGAGGACGGCGCGCTCGTCGCCAAGGTCACCCAGACGCAGGCCTTTCACTATCCGCGCGACTAGCGCGCGCTGCCTGCGGCGCGCTGGACGCAGCGTCACTTGCGAGCGGGACCTGGCAGGATCGACGCATGCGCAGTACCGCAGAGAAACGGAGCTCGTTCGCCGCGCTGCACACACGGGGGTGCTTTGTGATCCCCAACCCATGGGACGCGGGAAGCGCCCGGGCGCTGGAGGCGATCGGCTTCAAGGCGCTGGCGACCACGAGCGCGGGGCTCAGCTTCTCTCGAGGCCTTCCCGACGCGCTCGACGTCCTTGGCGTCGATGAGGTGATCGAGCACGTCGCCGAGATCGTCGCGGCGACCGAGCTGCCTGTGAACGCCGACTTCCAGTCGGGCTATGCGACCGACGCCGCCGGCGTCGCGGAGAACGTACGTCGCTGCGTGGAGAGCGGCGTTGCGGGGCTCTCGATCGAGGACGCGAGGGGCGCGGATGCCCTGTTCGCGATCGAGGAGGCCGTCGAGCGCGTGGCGGCGGCGCGCTCAACGATCGACAGCGCGGGCGCCGACGTGCTGCTGACAGCAAGGGCGGAGTGCTTCCTCGTCGGCCACCCCGACCCGCTGGCGGAGTCGCTGCGGCGGCTCACGGCCTACGCGGCTGCCGGCGCCGACGTGCTGTTCGCGCCAGGTGTACGCGACGCTGGCGCGATCAGCGCGATCGTCGACGCGGTGCAGCCGAAGCCGGTGAACGTACTCATCAGCTCCGACGGTGGGCTGAACGTTGCCGACCTCGAGCAGCTCGGCGTTCGACGCGTGAGCGTGGGCTCCGCGCTCGCGCGCGTTGCCTGGGGCGCGTTTCTGCGCAGCGCACGCGAGATCGCGGGCGAGGGGTCATTCGGCGGGCTCGACGGGGCCGCCTCGTTCACCGAGCTCAACGAGCTGTTCTCGCGCTGGACATGAGGCTAAGGGCCTGTTCGCTCCGAGCGGTAGATCTCGATCAGTGACTGCAGCAGCTTCCAGCCGATGACGCCGCTCTCCTCGACGATCGGGCGGAAGTCCCAGAACGTGACACCGGAGCAGACGAGCTCGGTTAAGGCGTTCACCGTTGCTGTACGGGCACCCGCGTCGATCAGCGCCATCTCGCCAAAGTAGTCGCCTGCCTTCAGCGTCCTGCGCTCGATCCCGTCGACGTGCACGATCGCCTCGCCTGCGTCGATAACGAAGAAGGCCGCAGCGCCCGAGCCCTGCTGGATGACGGTCTCGCCCGCCGCGAAGCGCCGTTCCTTGAACACGCTCGCGACCCTTCCCAGCTCGGCCTCGTCGAGGTCGGCGAACAGCGGAACGCGCTTGAGCACCTCGATCGGCGCGCCGCTCATCGCTCCATCGCCCTCGCTGTAGAGGCCTCGCGGACGCTGGGCGCGATCATGCTCGGACCGTCGTGACAGCCCGGCATTGCAGGAGGTAGAGCTTGCCGGCGGAGATGGCCCACTCGGTATCCCGGGCGGGGCCGTAGACGTGCTCGCAGCGATCGGCCAGGCGGTTCAGCTCGGCGAGCTGCTGATCGTCGAGGCAGAGGCTCTCGACGAGCTCGGGCGCGACGCGTTCCTCATAGGTGCCGCCGTCGGGCAACGAGCGAATCGCGATGTCCTTTCGCCCGGCAGTGCGCTCGATCACCTCGCCGTCGCGGCTGACTCGGTAGTGATCGGGAATCACCCGCCCGTCAACGACCGCCTCGCCGAGCCCGAGGCTCGCCTCGATCACGCGCTCGTCGGCGCCGGTCACCGGGTTCAGCGTGAACATCACGCCTGCCGTTTCGGGCTCCACCAGCGCCTGGATCACGACGCCAACGCTCGGGCGCGTAAACAGACCCACGCGCTGGCGGTAGGTGATCGCCGAGTCGGAGTTCGCCGACCACCAGACCTCACCGATCGCCGCTGTGAGCTCCTCGGCTCCGCGAACGTTCAGCAGCGTCATGTGCTGCCCGGCGAAGCTCGCCTCGGCGCCGTCCTCATCGACGGCCGAGGAGCGCACCGCGAGGGCTCCTTGAAGTCCTGCGACCGACTCGGCGACGCGGTGGATGGCCTGCTCGTCGCGGCTGGCCACGGCGTCCACCACCGCGCCGGCGAGTGCCACGCCGTCCGGCACCGGCAGCCCGTCCCGGAGCGCCTGGCCGAGGCCGACGGCCTTGGAGCCGAACAGCGCCGTGCTCTCGGCGGCGAGCAGAGGGACGAGATCGCTCACGTGAACACCGTCACCTCTCCCGAATCGCCGTCGACGCGCACGCGCATTCCGTCGGCGATGCGCTCGGTGGCGTCACGCGTTCCGACCACGCCCGGGATCCCGTACTCGCGCGCCACGATCGCCGAATGCGAGAGCAGCCCGCCGCTGTCGGTCACGATCGCTCCGAGCAGCGGCAGCAGGATGTTGAAGGCCTCGCTCGTGGACTCGGTCACCAGCACGTCGCCCTTGGCGATCAGGTCGAATTCGGAGGGGCCCCCGATGCGCCTGGCGCGACCCTCGTAGACACCGCGGCTGGCCGCGAGCCCGCGCAGCAGGTGCTCCTCGTGCTGCTCCTCGGAGCTGCCGAGCATTTCCGCCATCACGATCCCCATCGCCCCCATCACCCGCGCCGCGGCCGGCGGCAGCCCGGAGGGGTCAGGCGGAGGAGTCGGCTCCTCGCCGAGGATCGGCGGTGCCTCCCTGGCCGTGTGGGTGGCCCGGTACTCGGCGCGGGCGAGGAGCTCCTCGGCGCTCGGCTCCTGTGCGCCGGAGAGCAGCGAGCGCATCTCGGCGACCGTCGCGTCGACCGCGTGCTCGGGCTCGCGCACCCGCCCGGCGGCGGCGAGCCTGGCACCGGCTGCGAGCATCGCCCGGCGCATCAGGCCGGAGGCCCAGATGTCGCTGAAGACTCCACGTTCGTCACGCAGCCTGTACATCAGCCTCGCCTCACCGAGAAGCTCGTCGAACTCATCACGGTGCTCCTCGGGGACCTTCGCGCGCACGCTGCGCGTGAGCTCCTGGACCTTCGCCGCCTCCTCATCGCGCCCCTCGGCTGCTACGCGGATCGCGCGCAGCAGCACGTCTGGCAGCTCGAGCGCGCACGGCCCCGAGATGTCGAACCCGTCGAGCAGCCGCCAGCCGACGAGGTCGAGGTAGGCGTTGATCGCGGCGCCGGCTTCGCTATCGAGCGCGCGCAATTCGCTCAGCACGCGGGCGGGGTCGCCATCGGAGTCGAGTAGCTCGCGCGCATGCGGGTCCTCGGCGACGGCCGCCACGAGCTGGTGGAGCTCGGACGAGGCGCCCGCGGAGACGGGCGCGGCGCCGCGCAGCAGACCCAGTAGCTGCGATGGCGGAAGCCCGGTCCAGGCGCCTGCGTGGGCCAGAAAATCTCCGGTTGGGATCATCGCCGCAGCCGTGAAGCGCATGTGCTGGGTGATCATCGCCGCGTGGTGATCGTGGCAGCGGGTCAGGTAGTCGGCGAGCTCCTCGTCGCGGAGCGCGTCGGGTGCGACCGCCTGGATCTCGCGGTGGGCAGCGACCGAGGCTGGCTTGACGACGTCATCCCATTCGCGCAGCTGCTCGCGCCAGAGCCTGCCGTCGAACACCTCCTGCGCCCGCGCGATCCGCGCCGGCACGTCCTCCGGCGCGACGAGGCGCATCATCGTGTACGAGAAGCCGTTCGGGTAAGCCGTTTCGAGCGTGTCGAGCAGCATCCCGTAGAAGCGCGTGAACTCGCCGAAGCCGCGTCTGAACGGCGCCGGATGCGTCTCCGCCCAGTAGCGCGTCACCGGGCGCGGGAAGTGCACCGCGTCGAGTTTCCAGGTTCCCGCACCAGGAGGGTCAAAGCGCACTTCGGTCTCAGTCTCGGTCTGGCTCATTGGCTGGTGCCTTTCAAGCTCGGCTTCGCCGCGCGAGGCGGATGCCCGTGTGGGCAGAGTCATTCGTACACGATCTCGGTCGGCGCCGTCTACGGGCGCTGTCTACCCGTGCCAGGCAGGACGCGATCGAGGTTCTCCGCTTCGCAACCGCCGAGCAGTCGCTCGCCGTCGCTTGGGCAGCGCCGATTGCGGGTATCGGCGACACTCAAAGCGCCCAGCTGAGAAGGGAGGAGAGAGCGCATGCCTGCTGCTGTCGTGCGAGGACTGTCGAGGGCGCCCGCACGGCGAGCGTCGGGCCTGCGCCGCGGCCTGCCGGCGGCGCTGTCCGTCGTGCTGCTGTCCGCGGCGCTCGTCGTACCGCCGGCGCGTGCTGCCGTCCCGCCCCCCGAACAGGATCCGTTCTACACCTACCGGGGCCCCGTTCCATTGGCGAGCATCGCGCCGGGCAGCGTCTTGAAGACCCGCACGCTTGCCTACCACGTCCTCGGCATTCCCCTGCCTGTCAAGGCCGTGCAGCTGCTCTACCGCTCGACGGGAGAGATCGGGCAGCCGACCGTCAACGTCACCTCGGTGCTCGCGCCTCCGCACGCGAGCGCCACGCCGAACATCGTCGCCTACCAGTCCTTCTATGACTCGCTCGATCCCGCAGACGATCCCTCCTACGCGATCGCCGGCGGGCTCACGCTCGGCGGCATCGTCCCCAACATCGAGTCGCTCTTGATCGCACCCGAGCTGCTCGCGGGCAATGCCGTCGTCGTCGCCGACACCGAGGGCGAGAGCGCGAACTTCGCCGCCGGCCGCGAATACGGCTTGAACACGATCGACTCGCTCCGAGCGGCGCTCCAATCCCCGGCGACAGGCCTCGCTGGGTCCCAGAAGATCGCCCTGATCGGCTACTCGGGCGGCGCGATCGCAACCGAGTGGGCAGCCGAGCTGGCACCCGCATACGCCCCCGGCCTGGACCGGCGCATCGTCGGCGCGTCCTTCGGCGGCGTGCTCGTCGAGCCGGCGCACAACCTCCACTACGTCGACGGCAGCGCGCTCTGGGCTGGAGTGATCCCGATGGCCACCATCGGAATCTCGCGTGCCTTCCACATCGACCTGCGCCCGTACCTGAGCGAATACGGCCTTCAGCTCTACGAAAAGCTCCAGAGCGCCTCGATCGTCCAGGTGCTGGGCAGATACCCCGGTCTCACCTGGGAAGAGATGGCCAAGCCCCAATACAAGACGCCCGAAAGCATCCCGATCTATGACGAGGTCGCCAACCAGCTGATCATGGGCACCGGTGGAACGCCGACGGCCCCGCTGCTGATCGCCCAAGGCGCCGGCGGTGAACGCGAGGGCACGAGCGGCAAGACGCCCGGGATCGGCCCGGGCGATGGCGTGATGATCACCGGCGACGTGCGAACGCTCGCCCGGGAGTACTGCCAGAGGGGTGTGACGGTGCAATACGACCAGTACAACGAACTCGCACACGTTGAAACCCTGATTCCCTGGGTGAGCACAACGCTGCCGTGGCTCTCCGAACGCTTCGCCGCCGCACCGGCGTCGCAGGATTGCGCGCAGATCGAAGCGGGCAACCCGCTGACGCCGGTGATGCCGTGAGCGCCGGCGGGGAGCCACTTGGACTCCCCGCCGGACGCCTCAGCTGCTCGTCTCGACTATCACCTGCGCGTAAGCCACGGCGTGTACGTGACCGTGCCCGTGGCAGAGTCGCACGTACCGGAGTTCGCTCCCTGCGGGCAGCCCCACCAGTTCTCTGCCGCGCCCACGACGGTACCGGTCCCACCGAAGGCGCCGGCCGTGTCGTTGGCGATGATGTTCCTCGACGCGGTGACCGTCGCCTGGCCGCCTGCCGGCTGACCCGGGGTCGGTTCGGTCTGGGTGACATACAGCCCCGTCCCGAAGTGTTCGAACGAGTTGCCCGTCAGCTTCACGGTCACGTTGCCGTATTCGAAGCCGAGCTGGTCGGTTGTGATGTAGTCGCCGACCGTTTCCCCAGCGCTGACGCTTGCGCCCGTGCCGTTGACCTTGTTCTTGGAGAACGTCGGCCCTTCACCAGCGACCGCCCCGCCGAACGTCGCCAGGCCGACCGCGCAGCCCGAGACGCTGTTCTTGGCGATCGTCGCAGAGACGTACGGCGCGAACACCCAGATGCCGTAGCCGTTGACGGTGCACGCGCTGACGTTGTTGCCCCGTATCACGTCCGCGCCGCCGCCGTCACCACCGTTGTTGTCGGTGTGGATGCCGCTGGCGGAGTCGGTGATGGTGTTCTTGAGGAAATGAATCCCCCTCGACCAGTTCGCCGAGATCGCGTCGCCGGCCTCCGACACCCTGTTCTTCGACATTACCCCCGAGGCGTGGCTCGCGAACATCGCGATTGACTGTTCTCCGCCCTCGACGTTCTCGACGGTGTCGTGGGTGAACGTGAACGTCCCTTCGTATGCGTAGATCCCGCGCAGAAATATGTTCGCGACAGCGACATGTGAGACCGTCAGATGTTCGTAGCCGCTGACCTGGTCTGTGATGATCCCGTTGCGGGCGTTGATGCTCGCGCCGTTCACCACCACTCCACCGGAGAGCCTCGGGCTGGCCCCGTTGAGACGCATCTTCGAGATCGTCACATCGTTGGCCCCGACGAGGATGATGTTGCTCGAGTCTCCGCCACACAGCGAGCTTTCTTCGCACGCGTCGGGGTTCGATTCGCCCGGGTAGACGACCGTGCCGTTGCCCGAGCCCATGAGCGTGAGCGGCTTGTCCACCGTCAGGTTTTCGTAATAGGCGCCCGCCCCGATCTTGATGACCGAGCCCGGCTGTGCGGCTTCGATCGCCGGCTGAATGCGCGTGAACGCGCAGTGGTGGCCGCACACGGTCTTGGCGCTCGCCCATGCTGGGCTCGCAGTCACCAAAAGCGCAACCGCGGCCGCCAACGTAAGCCCAAAGGCACGTCGTCTCATATCGTCCTCCATAACCCTCTCCTCCCCCCATAGCCGGGGGCTGATCGCTGATGTTACGGACTCGAGATTCACGGTGTCGGCTTCGGGTCCGGCGAATCTCGCCGAAATCGAGGCGTGCGCACGCCGCGTGCCGGCAGGCCCGGGCTGCGACCCCGAAGGCTCCTCGAGCGCGCCGGCGTGATACCACTTACGGACACGCGTGTGTGCGTGTAACACCACCGGGCGGCGAATGGCGGGAGTGGGCTGATGCGCGAGACGAGGCTGGTAGGGCGCGCGACGAAGCTGGTAAGGCGCGCGATGGGCCGCAGCGGAGGCGATCGAGCTCGGGTGCTCGCGGTCCTGACTGTCGCGACAGCCCTCGGATTGGGGCTGCTCGCCGGCCCCGCCTCGGCGCACAACGCGAGCAAGTCGGTGTGGCTGTGCCTGCCAGGACGTACGCCTGACCCGTGCACCGCGCCGTTGACGACGACCGTCGTGCAGACCAACGGGGAAACCAGCGTCGAACACGCGCGGCCCGCACGCAGGCCTCCGATCAACTGCTTCTACGTCTACCCAACGGTCAGTGAACAGGCGGGCGAAAACGCAAATCTGGAAATAGAACCCGAGGAGACCCAGATCGCGATCGAGCAAGCTTCGCGCTTCTCGCAGGACTGCAGGGTGTATGCGCCGATGTATCCGCAGATCACGCTCGCGGCGCTCAACGGCGGGCCGGTCAGCCTCGCGGCGCAGCTCACGGCCTACCTTGGCGTCGTCAAGGCCTTCCATGAATTTCTCGCCAAGTTCGACAAGGGTCGCGGCTTTGTCCTGATCGGGCACTCGCAGGGTGCGATCTTGCTGACGCAGCTGATCGGCGAAAGAATCGACCCCGATCCGGCCCTACGTCACCTGCTGGTATCGGCGCTGCTGATGGGCGCGAACGTGCTGGTGCCGGAAGGAAAGCTCGTCGGCGGGAGCTTCAAGAGCGTTCCCGAGTGCCAGGCCGCCGCTCAGACACACTGCGTGATCGCATACTCGACGTTCCTCAAAGAACCGCCGGAAGGCGCGTTCTTCGGGCGTCCCGACAGCCCGCTGCTCGGAGGCGGCGAACACAAGGGGATGCAGGTGGTATGTGTGAACCCAACGCTTCCTCGCCAGAACGGCGCCGCCGGCGCGCTGCTGCCGTACGCCCCGACGACGCCGTTTCCGGGCCAGCTGGGCGCATACCTGCCGACGCCGACCGGCCCGACGCCGTGGGTTGCCGCGCCCGGGGTCTACAGCGCTCAATGTCATTACGAAAACGGCGCCAGCTGGCTGCAGGTCAACCCGGTCGGCACACCGGTCGATCCTCCGGAATACGTGCAGGAATTGCTCGGTCCCGAATGGGGGCTGCATCTTTTCGACATCAGCATCGCGCTCGGGAACCTCGTCAGGACCGTCGCCGTGCAGTCACTCGCCTACGGCCTGGAAGGGGTCTCAGCAGAGCCGGCGCCGGCGCCCGCGAGCGCTAGCGGCTGATCGCCGCGAGCGCGGCACGGCTGTCGATCACTTCCTGTGCGAGCCCCTGTGCCCCCAGGCGAGCGGCCGTCTCATCGGCCTGCTCGAGCATGATGTCGGCGCGCTCGAGCTCCTCGGGGCGGCCACGCTCGACGAGCGTGCGCGCCCAGCGAGCGCGCGTGCGAGCGAGCAGCAGCGGCGCGCCGAGGCGCTGATCGATCTCCGCGGCTGCGGTGAAGTGCTGCTCGGCCTGCTGGTCGCGCCCGAGCGTCGCGGCGAGCGCGCCCGCCGCCCAGTCGATCGATCCCGAGATCAGGCCACCCGCGGCCGCGACGTTGCCTGAGAAGGGCGCCAGCAGCTCGTAGAGCTCGCCCGCGCGCTCGACCAGCCGCAGGCGGCAGCAGACGTCGGCCCAGAGGAACACCGTCCACGACCAGTTCCAGTCCCACGGGACGCTCTGGAAGTCCTCGGCGAGCACCAGCTCGCGGGCCCGCTCCGCCCCGCCACTCTCGATCAGGGTGAGCGTCGCGCCGGCTCGGTAGATCGAGTCGCTGTCGGATTTCTCGGCCAGCCGCACCGACTGCTCGACCAGCTCCGCGGTGCGGCCCTGGAAGTAGCGAATCTGAAACACCGTCACCCCGAAGAACACCACGGCGTCGGGTTGGCCGGATGCGGTGCCCGCCTCGAACGCCTTGATCGCCCACTGTTCGGCGGCTCCCAGCTCGCCCTGAAGGATCGCGAAGTGCGACTCGTAGATCAGCGGAGCCCAGGTCATCGACGGTTCCGGGACGGCGGCCGCCACCTGTCGTACGGTCGCGAGGTCGGCCTCGATCCGCGCGCGGTCCCCGGATTCGACGCCGACAAATGCGCTCGACCCAGCCGCCCAGAAGCTCAAGCGAGGGTCATCCAGGCGTCGTGCGAGCTCGATCAACTCGTCGATCAGCAGTTTGCGCTGCTGCACCGTGTCGGGCGCCAAGATCGCCTGGACCGAGTAGATGATCGTGTGCGCCAGCACGGCCGGGTCACCGGCGGCGCGGGCCATCTCGATCGCCTGGGCGCTGAGCGCGCGGCAGCGCTCGGGTTCGCCGGCGTGGTGGAGCTCGCTGGCCAACAGCGCGAGCACCCTCGCCCGTCGCGGATCGTCCTGCGGGAGCGCTTCCGCGGCCGCTTCGAGCGCCCTCACGCGCTCCGTGTCGACGGCGAGCGTCTGGCTGAAGTAGCCGCGGTTGTTCGCGAGCACCGCGCGAGCGAGCTGGTCTGTGCGTCCGAGCTCTCGGGCGAGCGCCGCCGCGTCGAGCAGCGTCCGCCGGTACTCGGGGCCGCCTATCTGACGCTGCGCCTCACCCAGGCCGATGAGCAGATCACAGCGCTCGCCGCGATCGCCCTTGGCCGCGAGGCTGTGGAGCTCGAGCGCCTGGCGATACCAGCGCGCCGCCTCATCCGGGGCGAGCTGGCTCAACGCACGCTCCGCCGCACGCCCCGCATAGTGGATCGCCTTGGCGGTGTTGGCGCTGACGGTCGCGGCCGCCCAGTGCCCGGCCAGCTCGCCGAGGCGCTCACCGGGCTCATCGCCGCACTGCTCCTCGAGCGCTTCGGCGATCAGCCTGTGCAGGCGTGCGCAGCGGGTGGTCCCGAGTTCTTCATAGAGCGTGTGCTCGACGAGCGCGTGGGTGAAGGTGAAGCGCCCTACGCGGTCTCTGTTCTCCTGCAGCAACGAAGCCGCGACCGCCTCGTCCAGGAGGTCGAGCAGATGCGCCTCGGGCAGGTCGACGACAGCGAGCAGCAGGTCGAGATCGAAGTCCCGGCCGATCACCGCGGCGGCGCACAGCGCCGTGCGCGCGTCGGCGCCCAGCCGCTGCACCCGCCGCCCGACAACCTCGCGCACGCTCTGGGGCAGCCCCAGGTCGGCTACGTCGCCGACGAGATGCCAGCGCCCACCGCTCTCCTGGACGATTGACCCGGACTCGGCCAGGTGCCGCAAGAGCTCACCGGCGAAGAACGGGTTACCGGCGGTCTCGCGGGTTATCTCGCGAGCCAGAGCGCGCCCCACCTCGTCCAGCTCGTATCCGCCGGATGCCTGCATCAGCGCGAGCACGTCCTCGGACTGCAGGCCGGTCAGCTTGAGGCGCTCGACGCCGTGCTCGCGGTGGAGGTCGGCCAACAGAGCCGTGAGCGGGTGATCGCGCGAGAGGTCGGAGTCGCGGTAGAGCCCCAGCACCAGCAGATGCCTGCAGCCGGCGGTGCTGACGACATGACGCAGCAGCGACAGCGTTGGCGAGTCAGCCCAGTGCAGATCGTCGAGTATCAGCACCAGCGGCTGCTCCTCGGCGGCCTGCTCGAGCATCCCCGCCGCGGCCGCGTAGAGCAGATAGCGCTCCGTCTCGGGATCGCTCTGGCGAGGGGAGGGCAGCTCCGGCAGGCGGTCATCGAGGGCCGGTATCAGGCGCGCCAGATCGCCGCCGTAGCGCTCGACATGGTCATCGAGGATCGCCCGCGGCAGCTCGGCGACGAGGTGCCGCAGCGCCTGCGCCCATGGCTGGTATGGCACCCCCAGGTCCTCGTCGCAGCGCCCGTAGAGGACCGTCGCCCCCTGCTCGTGCGCCTGCAGCGCGAGGTGCGTCGCCAGGCGCGTCTTGCCGACTCCCGCCTCGCCGCTGATCAGCGCCAGCCGGCGCGATCCCGAGGAGGCCTCCGCCAGCAGCTCGCTCAGCCGCGCCCGCTCGGCCAGCCTTCCCACATACGCGCTGCTCGCCAACTCGCGCAACCGCTCGGGCAGCGCGATCGCGACCGCCGCCAGCGGTTCCCAGCCGAGCTCGAAAGCCTCGACCGGCTCCGACACGCCCTTCAGCTCGAGGCCGCCGAGCGGGCGAAAGCTGAGCCCTTCGCGACGGCCGGCGATGTGACGCACCAGCGCGTTGACGACGATCTGCCCGCCCTGGGCCTGATTGCACAGGCGCGTGGAGAGGACCACCGGCTCACCGAAATAGTCACCCTCATCGACCGCCGCATCGCCGAGGCTGACCCCGATCCGCACCGCGAGTTGCTCCTCGGCGTGGCGGTTGCGCGCCTCGAGTGCCTGCTGCATTGCGATCGCGCACACCAGTGACTGCGTCGCGCTGTCGAACACGGCCATGAGGCCATCGCCGAGGTTCTTCACCTCGCGTCCGGCGGTATCCTCGAGCGCTCCACGCAGCAGGCCGAAGTGCTCGCTGCGCAGGCGCTCGGTTGCCTCGGGGCCGACGCGTTCGGCCATCGCCGTCGAGCCGACCAGGTCGGTGATCAGTACTGACACGGTCCTCAGCTCCGTCGAGCTCACCCGCCCATGATCCGCTTTTCCGGGTCTGCTTGACTACCCGCCCATGCAGTCGCGACTTCCGTTGGGTGAAGAGGTGCCCTGGCGGCCGGCGAGGACGCCGACGGGCGTGCCACTGCAGGGCTCACATGTACTGCTCCGTCCGATCGTGCCCGACGCCGACGCGCAGCCGCTGTTCGCCGCATCGCATCCACCGCTGGCGGATAGTGCGATCTGGACCTACCTCCCGTACGGGCCGTTCGAGAGCGCGGAGGATCTGCACGGCATGCTCGTGTCGGCCGCGACGTCCGCTGACCCCCTTTACTTT
Organism: uncultured Solirubrobacteraceae bacterium; assembly: GCA_963759265.1. Lineage (GTDB taxonomy): Bacteria > Actinomycetota > Thermoleophilia > Solirubrobacterales > Solirubrobacteraceae > Palsa-744. The sequence goes on along the minus strand of CAVWYR010000001.1, from coordinate 515,008 downwards.
GCGCTGCTCGCGATGCCCGGCGCGGCCCCCAAGGGGATCGCCTCCTATCTACGCATCACCCCGCAGTTCGGTGTCATCGAGGTCGGGCACATCTGGTTCGGAGCCGGGCTCGCGCGCACGACCGCTGCGACCGAGGCGATCTACCTGCTCGCGCGACGGGCATTCGACGAGCTCGGCTACCGCCGCCTGGAGTGGAAATGCGACGCGCTGAATGCGGCCTCTCGCAACGCGGCGGAGCGCTTCGGGTTCACCTTCGAGGGGATCTTTCGCAAGCACCTCATCGTCAAGGGCCGCAACCGCGACACCGCCTGGTTTGCGATCACCGATGAGCAGTGGCCGGCGCTACGGCACGGCTACGAAGCGTGGCTCGCGCCCGCCAACTTCGACACCGACGGAAAGCAGAGACGCTCGCTGGGCGAGTCGTTGCACGAAGCGCGCTAGCGAGCGTGAGCAGGCCCATCCCTGGCGCCCGCGCTCTGGCCGATCGGCCGAGCGGCCAGTGCGGGCGCTGAAGTGCTCGGCAGCTGTGCCGATACACCGGTAAGTGAGGGGTTTCCTGTGCGCACATTCACGCGCCCGCGCGAACGCGTTCACGATCCTCATTGTGGCCGCGTGCTTCGCAGCCGTCAGCGATCGCGCCTGCGCCGCAGTCTCACGCGCAGGCTGGGACTCAGCCCAGCAGCGCCAGGTGCTCGCCGCGGGCCTGATGAGTGAAAGCGCGGGCTCCTTCGACGGCGCCGGCGAGCTCACCGCCGCGCAGGCGAACGCGACGATGCTTGCGCTCGCCACGAGGCTGCAGAGCACGCTGATCGAACAAGGCGCTTCAGGCGAACAGGGCACACCGAGCGAACCAAGCGTTTCCGGCGAACCGAGCACGCCGAGCGAACAGGGCGCCTCCGGCGAGCCGCTCGTCGCTGCCGGTCCGGGCACGCCCGGCGAAGTCGCACCAGCTGCCGCGCCGGTCGCGCACACCGCACAGAGCCCCGTCACGGTCGTGAGCTTCGATCGGATGCTCGTCGAAGAGCTGGCGTTGTCGAGTGTCGCCGCGCACGTGCAGGCGACAGCAGCGACGGCGGGGCTGAACCCACCGGCGTACTTCGGCAGCGAGGTGGTCGCGCGCATGTTGGAACTGCGCTACGAGCACCCGGTCGGATCGCAACGGCTCGATCTGTTTCCCGGCGAAGCGATCACCCGTGCCGAAGCGGCCTGGTCGCTGGCCGCGGTCATGAGCCTGAGCGACTGGAGCATCTCCTCCACGCGCGAAGCGCTGTCGGCATTCGAGCTTCCGCCGATGACCGCCCCGCAGCGCCAGGCGCTGCGGATCGCGGTCTCCCGAGTCGGCTACCCGTACGTCTGGGGTGGCACCACCGACAACACCGCCGACGGGCTCGAACACGGCGGCTTTGACTGCTCGGGTTTCGCGTGGCGCGTGTTCAAGGTCTCGGGCCTGCCTTGGGGCAGGCAGATACGCGGGCGCACGGCCGCCGAACAGGCAGGTGAAATACCTCGATCGCAGCGGCTCGCGGCAGCGCAGCTCGAGCCCGGCGATCTGCTGTTCTTCGGCTCCGCACGCCTCAACAGCAAGGCCACCGCAAGCGACATCATCCACGAGGGGATTCTATCTCGGCGACAACTGGGTGATTCACTCTTCGGGGCAAGGTGTGTACGTGCTGCCCCTCAACGGGAGCTGGCTCGGGAGCTCGTTCGCCTGGGGCCGGCGCGTTATCGGCTAGCCGCCTGCCGCCGCGCGGCAGCCTCGCGCCGCTAGCGTACGGGCAGTGCGGGTGGTGACGTGGAATGTCAACTCGGTCAAGCAGCGGCTGCCGCGGCTGCTGGCGTGGCTGGATGAACGCCGGCCCGATGTCCTCTGCCTGCAGGAGACAAAGCTCGCCGATGACGCCTTCGATGAGCTGCTCGCGGGCGAGCTCGCAGATCGCGGCTACGCGTTCGCTCGGCACGGCGAAGCGCAGTGGAACGGCGTGGCGATCCTCTCTCGCGTCGGGCTCGATGAGGTGGTGGTCGGGGTCGCCGGCGCGCCGGGCTTTCCGCAGGCCGAGGCACGCGCGCTGTCGGCAGCCTGTGGCGGCATTCAGATCCACTGCGTGTACGTGCCAAACGGCAGGGAGCCGGACTCCGAGCACTACCGCTACAAGCTCGCGTGGCTCGCGGCGCTGAAGCAGACGCTCGGCGATGCCCCGCCGCAAACGATCGTATGCGGGGACATGAACATCGCGCCCGCGGACATCGACGTGTTCGATCCTCGCGCCTACGTCGGTCACACGCACGTCACCGCGCCCGAGCGGGCGGCGCTGGCACAGCTGGGAGAGCTCGGGCTGCACGACGTTGTGCGTGAGCGCTGGCCGAACGAGCGCGTCTTCAGCTACTGGGACTACCGCGCCGGCATGTTCCATCAGGACCTGGGGATGCGGATCGACCTGGTCCTCGCCAGCAGCGCTGTCGCCGCGCGCGTACGCGCGGCATGGATCGACCGGCAGGCGCGCAAGGGCAGCAAGCCGAGCGATCACGCACCGGTGATCGTCGATCTCGACGACGCGCCCGACGGTGACATCGGGCCCGTCGTGCCGCCGCCCGCCGCCGCCGCCGCCGGGCGTGGCCCTGTCCGCTTGCCCCAGTCCCCGTAGGGTCGGGGCCGCCCAGTCCCCGGGGGCCGGGCGGCGCGCCCTTGCGCGCCGCGAGCGCCGCCGTCGGGTCAGTCCGCGTCGACGCGCAGCACCAGCTTGCCGACGTTCTCGCCGCTGAACAGCTTGAGCAGCGTCTCGGGGAACGCGCTGACGCCGCCGTCGACGACGTGCTCGCGCGAGATCAGCCGCCCTTCCTGCATCCAGCCGGCGATCTCTCTCGCGGCCTCGCCGAAGCGGGGGGCGTAGTCGAAGACGACCATGCCGATCATCGATGCGCGAGCGACGAGCAGCGACAGGTAGTTCGAAGGTCCGCGCACCCCCTCGGTGGCGTTGTATTGCGACACCGCTCCGCAGATCACGATTCGCGCGCCGCGTGCCAGGCGCGTCAGCACGGCGTCGAGGATCTCGCCACCGACGTTGTCGAAGTACACGTCGACCCCATCTGGCGCGGCCTCGCGCAGGGCGCGGCGCACGTCCTGCGCCTTGTAGTCGATCGCCGCGTCGAAGCCGAGCTCCTCGAGCAGCCAGCGGCACTTCTCCTCGCCACCGGCGATGCCGACGACGCGGCAGCCCTTGATCTTCGCGATCTGCCCCGCCGCGCTGCCGACCGCCCCGGCGGCGCCGGAGACGACGACCGTGTCCCCCGCGCGCACCTTGGCGACGTCGAGCAGCCCGAAATAGGCGGTCATGCCGGTCATGCCCAGCGTCCCGAGGTAGCACGGCAAGGGGGCGATCGAGGGGTCGATCTTGAGCACGCCGCGGCCGTCGGAGAGCGCGTACTCCTGCACGCCGAAGTCGCTGTAGACGTACTCGCCGACGCTGAAGTCGGGGTGCTCGGAGGCGAGCACGCACCCGACCGCGCCCGCACGCATCACGTCGCCGACTTCGACCGGATCGATGTACGAGGCCCCTGCGTTCATCCAACCGCGCATCGCCGGGTCCAGTGAGATGTGGGAGATCGCGACCGACAGCTCTCCCGCGCTCGGCGTCGGTATCGGCTCCTCGACCATGCTCCAATCGGAGGCCTGCGGCAGGCCGGTCGGCCGCGCGGCAAGTCGTACCTGATGGTTGTTGACTTCGCTCATTCGCCCATCTCCAAGCGTCGTGGTTGTGCACTCAAGCTGTGACGCCCCCGTCGATCACGAGCTCGGAGCCCGTCACGTAGACGCTCTCGTCGCTCGCGAGGTAGGCGATCGCGTGCGCGACCTCCTCGGGCGTGCCGATCCGCCGCAGCGGGATGCCCTTGATCAGCTTGTCGATCAGCTCCGGCGTCTTCTCGCGCTGGCGCGCGTTCATGTCCGTGTCGATCTGTCCGGGGTGCAGCGAGTTGACGCGCACGCCGAACTGCGCGAGCTCCTTGGCGGCGACCTTGCTGATGCCGCGCACCGCCCACTTGCTGGCCGCGTATGCGCTCAGGAAAGGCGAGCCGATCAGGCCGGCTACCGACGACACGTTGATCACCGATCCCGCCCGGCGCTCGATCATCGCCGGGGCGATCGTGCGCATCCCGAGGAACACACCGGTCACGTTGACGTCGATCACCCGCCGGAACTCCTCCACGGAGGTGTCGGTCAACGGGGCCGCCAGAAACACGCCGGCGTTGTTGAGCAGCACGTCGATGGCGCCGTGGGCGCCGAGCGTGTGCGCGAGCACCGCGCGCCAGTCCTCCTCGCTGGTGACGTCGTGCCTGAGCGCGCTCGCGCACTCGCCCAGCTCATCGGCGAGGCGCTCCGCGCCCTGCTCGTCGGCGTCGGTGAGCGTCAGCAGCGCGCCCTCCTGCGCCAGGCGCCTTGCCGCCGCCGCGCCGATCCCACCTGCCGACCCCGTGATCACCGCGACCTTGCCGTCGAGTCGTGGCGCTCCCATCGGGCGACTATAGTCGCCGGCGCTGTAGCGGTTAGCGGTGGAGCAGGGGCGCGCGTCGTGGCACGATGTGCGTATGCGCGTCCGCCTCGATCATGTGGTGATGCACGTCAGTCACGGGACGCGCTCAAGTCCAGGCCGCTCGCAGGGTGTGCGATGAGCGCCCCGATGCTCGCGCCGGTGATCGCGAGCTATCGCGGAGGCAGCACCTACGCGCCGCTCTATGAAACGTTCGTGATCGTTCCCCTGATCGCGCTGATGGCAGCAGGATGCGTGCTGATCGCGATCCACCTGAGCCGCCGCCAGCGCAGACCGAAGCCGGTCGCCGATCAGTGGCAGGCCCTGGCGGTGATGGGCGAGCTCTGCCCGCACGGCTGGCAGGCGCAGATCAAGCTGTATGGATCGGGAGCGCCTGTGCCCGAGGACGCGCCGCCCGCGCGCCGACCGCTGATCGAGCTCGAGTGGAAGCAATTCGACGAGGACGCCGAGCAGGTGCTCGTCGCGCGACGGCTGTGGGCGCGGAGCATCGGAGGAGCGCTCCAAACGATGGTCGACGACCGCCGCACCGACCTCACGCTCGAGCAGATCGAGCGCGAGGCGGCCAGCGACGGCGACCTCTGGTGGGGGGAGTGACCCGCTAGCGTCAGCCGGCCGAGCAGACCTTCAGGGTGCTCGTCCCGGTTGTCAGGCCCACGCTCGCCACCCCGCTCGGGGAAGCGCTCTCCAACGGCTCCCCGTTCTCGGTGACGGTGCTTTCGGGGCGCAGCTGCAGCAGCGTGAGCGTGCTCGCGCCGTCGCTCGTCGCTGTCAGCGATCCGCACTTCAGCTTGGTACGCGCCGTTTCCAGTGAGATCGCGGCGACGTTCGTCAGCTTGAGCGTGATCGCCTGGCGCGCACGCGGTCGCGCTCCCGCCGTCCAAGTGAGCGAGTCGGTGACCGCCGGCGTGGGACCAGCCGTCGTGCCGGTGTGGTGTTCGACGATCTTCGCCGCTTCGCGCAGCGCAGCCGAGTAGGCGCTGACCGTCGCGATCGCGCCGGGAGCGCTGTCGCGCGCCTGCAGTCCGCTCACCCAGTAGTCGCCGCTTGGCCCGATCCCGAGCGAGCTCGAGTCGAGGTCCGGGTACCAGCTGAAGGTGAACGATCCGGGGTTGTGTGCCCGTTCCAGATGGCCGAGCTGGGAGGTGGCCGGTGCGAAGTCGTTCTGCGTCGCGAACACGAGATGGTCCTCGGCCGGGTAGAGCACCGCGTAGTAACGGTAGCCAAGCTTGTTGAACGCTTCGACCTGTTCCAGGCCACCGCTGAACGGGACGAGCTCGTCGAGCGCGCCGTAGGTCATCACGTACGGAATCCACTGCGCGTTGACGATCAGCGGCGTCGTGTTTCCGTCGCTTTCGCACTGACCGCCGCTGCCCGCCGCCGTTTCGACTCCGCCGACGATGCGCTCGCCACACACGACCGGGCCCTCCAACGGCATCGCCTGGGCGAACAGGTCGGGGTACTCGAGCGCGAGCTTGTAGGAGGCGAAGCCGCCCATCGAGTAGCCGGAGATGACCGTCGCGTCGGGGTTCAGGTCGTAGTCGCTGGCGAGCTGATGCCAGACGTCCCAGAAGTCGACCTCCGCGGGGCCGAAGTACCACTGGCCGTCGCTGAAGCCCTCCGTCGTCGCGCAGATGCTGTCACGGTCCTGGCACTCCTCTTCCAGCTGTGTCGGTGCGAGGCCGCCGTACTGGTTGAGGTTGGACCCCAGCGAGTGCAGGATCCAGGTCAGCGGCGTGGGCTGCGAGGACTTGTAGGCGCTCGGGACGTACACCGCGTACGGTTGAACCCGGCCGAGATACGTCGGCCCTGTGTAGGTGTTCGCTGATTCCGCTTCCACGACGCCTTCGCCGAGCTTCAGCGGCGTCACGTACCAGCGGTTGGTGTACCCCGTCGGCTCGGGTTCGGCGCTCTGCTGTTTGGCCGCGAGCTGCGCCCAGTCGACCGTGAGCGAGTACTTCGAGACGTCGCCCGTCGCGAGCGTGTTCGCCTGGTCGTTCTCCATCCAGAAGTTGCCACACTCGACCACCGGCACGTGATCATCTTCACCTTCGGCGCCCAGTTCGCCTTCGAGCGCGGGCACGAGCGAGGAGTCGGCGAGCGATTCACTCGGGCACACCAGCGGCGCCTCCTGCTGGTAGCTGCGGAACGTGACGTTGTAGACGTTCGTCGCATCGGGGATGCCACCGTCCTGAACCGGGACCGTCGCGAATTCTGTCCCCGGCGCGTTCGCGAGGCCCGCCGCCAGCCGAACCTGCCAGCTGCCGCTGAGCGCGAGCACGCTGGTCGGGATGCGCACGATGAAGGAGTGCGCTTCCATGTTCACTTCGGTGTCCAGTTCAGCCCCAGCGACCGGCTTGCCGCTGGCGACTTCCAACAGCTCAGCGTGCTGGGCGGAGACGATGAGCGCGTACTGGATGCCGCCCGAGCGCAGCTTGGCGTTGGCCGGCCATTCTTCACCGCTCGCCGGCGATGAGGAGCCGGTGCTGAAGGTCCACTCGGCGATCGGCACGTCGGCGTTTGCGAGCGTGTTCCAATCGACGCGCCAGTAGCTCGCCTGGGGTGTGTAGCCAACCGCGGCGCGGAAGATGTCGGCGCCGTCTTTGTCAGCGGGGCCTTCCGGGTATGTGAAGCCGCCGTGCACCTCTGCCAGGGAGGAGACTTTGGCGCCCTCGGCGATCCCCACCGGGCTCCCGAGCGGTCCGTGGTCGTCGTAGAGGAAGTCGGTCCACAGGCTCGCGCCGCCGGAGAGCAGGCCGGTGCCCGACGTGTGTGAGAAGTTGCTCGGGAACGGCCATTCGGAGCTGGATGGCTCAGGCAGAGCAGGTTCGGGCGCCGTCGCCGCTGCCGGCACGCCGGTGGGAAGACCCGGGATGCCGGGGACGCTGTCGGCGACGCGCTGCGATTTACTGCTCGCGAGCGCACATGTCGGGGCCAGCGCGCCCGCCGCCACCGTCGCGATCGCGACTGCCAGCGCGACGCGAGCGCGTCCGACGCGCCTCGCAAACGCGCGTCCACCCAAGCCAATGCTCGTCATATCCCCATCCCTCGGTCGCGGTCTCGCTGCCCTGCCCGGCGCGATCGGTATTTCCCCGTTTGCTACCTGTCCAAACGCGAACCGCGCGGCTTCGGTCTCCGCGCCCCGCATTTGGTGGGTGCTTCCGCGCGGTCGGGGAGTATCGTGCGCAGGCGAATGACAGGCGATCAAGCCTTCGACGCGCGCGCCGGCGGGGAGGACCCTGGCGCCGTGGAGGCGCGCCTGCCCGCAAAGCCGCGCGCCCCGGCGATCGACACGATCGACCGGGTGGCGAACGTGGTCGTGATGGTCGTGCCGCTCGGTCTCGTGGGTCTCGCCGCGTGGCTGACGTGGGGCGGCGCCCTGCGCTGGCCCGATCTCGTCATCTTCGCGATCACCTACCTGCTCACCGGCCTCGGCATTACGGTTGGCTTCCATCGCCTGTTCACCCATCGCAGCTTCAAGACGAGCCCCGCGATCCGCGCGCTGTTTGCGGCCCTCGGCTCCGCGGCGGTCGAGGGCCCCGTGATCGAGTGGGTCGCAAACCACCGCAAGCATCATCGCTTCTCCGATCAGCCCGGCGATCCGCACAGCCCCCACGTCGATCACCCCAGCGGCTGGCGAGGCGCGCTCGCCGGGCTCTACCACGCGCACCTTGGTTGGATCCTCGGCGGCGAGGACCTCGCCGACCGGGAGCACTACGCGAAGGACCTGCTCGCCGACCCCGTCGTGCGCTTCATCGACCGCACCTTCCTGCTGTGGGTGCTCGCCGGCCTCGCGTTCCCGTTCGCGCTGGGCGTCGCGCTGACCGGCACGCTCGTCGGTGGCCTGGCCGCACTGCTGTGGGGCGGCGCCGTGCGAATGTTCTGTCTGCACCACTCGACGTTCTCGATCAACTCGCTGTGTCACTTCTTCGGCGCGCGCCAGTTCGTCACCGACGACGAGTCGCGCAACCTGCTGTGGCTGGCGCTGCCGACGTTCGGCGAGGCGTGGCACAACAACCACCACGCCTTTCCCACCTCCGCTCGCCACGGCCTGCGTTGGTGGCAGCTCGACCCCTCCGCCTGGCTGATCACCACGCTCGAGCGCGTCGGGCTGGTGTGGGACGTCGTGCGCATCGCGCCCGAGCGGGTCAGCGCGAAGGCAGCCGAGACGCTCTCCGCGAGCTCCTGAATCCTCAGCGCGTCGCGCGCGAGAGCGGGCGTGCCTCGCAGCGCTCGGACGGCACTGGCTATTCGGCCAGTACGGCTCCACCCCGGCACTGCCGGAGGAGTATCGTGGCCTGAAACCGGCCGTGGAAAGCAGAGGGGAGAAGACATGTACGACTACGTGATCGTGGGAGCAGGGTCAGCGGGGTGCGTGCTCGCCAACCGCCTCAGCGAGGACCCCGACGTCAGCGTGCTGCTGCTCGAGGCCGGGCCGCCCGACACCAACCTGAACATCCACGTCCCGCTCGGATACCTGCAGCTACCGCGCACGGAGATCGACTGGGACTTCTGCACGGCGCCCGAGCCGGAGTGCAACAGCAGGCGCATCCCGCTGCCGCGCGGCAGGGTTCTCGGCGGCTCCTCCTCGATCAACGCGATGGTCTACATCCGCGGCAACCGCCGCGACTACGACGAATGGGGCGTCCCCGGCTGGTCGGCGGCCGATCTCGTGCCGTACTTCATGAAGTCCGAGGACAACGAGCGCGGCGCCTCGCGCTGGCACGGCGCCGGTGGGCCGCTCGCGGTCAGCGAAGGACGCTCGCGCAACCCGATGGCGAGCGCGTTCGTCGAGGCTGGCGTGCAGGCGGGCCTGGCGCGCAACGACGACTTCAACGGCGAGGAGCAGGACGGCGTCGGCCTCTACCAGGTGACCCAGCGGGGCGGCATGCGCGCGAGCGCCGCCGTCTCCTACCTGCACCCGGTGAGCGAGCGCGAGAACCTCACGGTGATGCCCTACATGCTCGTCGAGCGGGTGCTGTTCGACGGCACGCGCGCCGTCGGCGTGCAGGCGAGCCAGCTCGGGCAGGCGCAGGAGCTGCGCGCCGAGCGCGAGGTGATTCTCTGCGGTGGCGCGTACAACTCGCCGCAGCTGCTGATGCTCTCGGGCATAGGCCCCGCCGAGCACCTGACGATGCGCGAAATCGAGGTGCTGCTCGACCAGCCCGCCGTCGGCGAGAACCTCTCAGACCACGCGGGCGCCTACGGCGTGTGGACGACGCCGGAGGAAGTGAGCCTGCTGCGCTCGCTGGAGCCTGAGGCGCTGCAGGAGTACGAAGCCACGCAGACCGGCCCGTTCGCGTCGAACTTCGCAGAGGCCGGCGGCTTCGCGCGGGTCGGGCCCGACGCGCCCGCGCCGGACATCCAGTTCCACGTCGTGCCGATACAGCTCATAGACGAGGGCATGACCGACCCCGAAGCCCATGGCCTGCTCGTCTCGCCGTGCCTGCTCACGCCGCACAGCCGCGGCAACGTGCGCCTCGGCTCCAAAGACCCGAGCGCCAAGCCGATCATCCACCACTCCTTCTACACCGCCGGCGACGACATGCAGCGCATGATCGCCGGCATGCGCCTGACGCTCGAGATCTGCTCGCAGCCCGCGCTCGCGCCCTACTGCGTCGAGTCGTGCATCGGCGCCGCGGACGACAGCGACGAGGCGCTGCGCGATCTGATCGCGCGCACCACCTACTCCGTCTATCACCCCGTCGGCACCTGCCGCATGGGCAGCGACGGGGATGCTGTCGTGGACGCCGAGCTGCGCGTCAACGGCGTCGAGGGACTGCGTGTGGTCGACGCGTCGGTGATGCCGGTGGTCCCGCGCGGGAACACAAACGCGCCGACGATCGCCGTCGCCGAGCGCGCCGCCGACGTGATTCGCCACGGCCGTGCGCTCGCCGAGCCCGCCGTGCTCGCCGAGCCCGCCGTGCTGGCGGCGAGCAACGGCGCCGTCGCGCAGCACGCGTCGGCGTAGGCAAGCGCGTACGCTGAGCGGCGGTGAACACCGCCCCGCGTGCGATCCACCACCTCAGCTGCGGCACGATGTGCCCGCGTGGAGCGCGCATGCTCACCGGCGAGGGCGGACTGCTCGCGCAGGCTCGCCTGATCTGCCACTGCCTGCTGATCGAGGGCGCCGACGGCCTCGTCCTCGTCGACACGGGCTTCGGTCTCGATGACGTGCGCAACCCCCGCCAGCTCGGGCGCATCTTCACCTCGCTCGTGCGTCCACGCACGAACGCCGCCGAGGCCGCCATCTCCCAGGTCCGCGAGCTCGGCTTCGACCCGCACGACGTACGCCACATCATCACGACACATCTCGACCTCGATCACGCGGGTGGGCTGCCGGACTTCCCCGACGCCGAGGTGCACCTGCTCGGGCTCGAGCTCGACGCCGCCCTGCACCCGGCATGGCGCGATCGCGCGCGCTATGTCGCCGCGCATTGGGCGCACGGGCCCCGTTGGGTGCGCCACAGCGCCGGCGGCGAGCAGTGGCAGGGGTTCGACAGCGTGCGCATCCTGCCCGGCAGCGACGCCGAGATCCTGCTGATCCCCCTGCTCGGGCACACGCACGGGCACACCGGCGTCGCGATCAGGGACGGCGAGCGCTGGCTGCTGCACTGTGGCGACGCCTACTTCCACCACGGCGAGGTCTCGACGCCTCCCTTCTGTCCACGAGGGATCGGCGCGTTCGCGGCTTTCGACCAGGTCGACGGCGCCGCCCGTCGCGGCAACGTCGAGCGCCTGCGCGAGCTCGCTGAGCGCCACTCAAACGAGGTGACGCTGATCTGCTCGCACGACCCGTCCTACCTGGACGCCGCCTCGGGCCGCCTATCGGTCGGCTGAGCGTGCTTCGCGCACGAGCCGGCGCATACCCTTGATCCAGCGTTCCGGATCGGTTCCCTTGCGCGCCATGAACTCCCTGACGTTCTCGTGCGGGAGGATCAGGAAGCGCTCGTCGTGGATCCCCGCGACGACCGCGTCCGCGACGTCCTCCGGTTCGATCAGCCCGCCAGCAGACAGCGCGGCCGCCGCTGCGGCCTCTTCCATGCCCCGTTCGAGCATCGGCGTGCGCACGCCCTGCGGGCAGATGCACGAGACGCGCACTCCCTGATCGACGTATTCGATCGCCAGCCACTCCGCCAGCGACACGGCGGCGTGCTTGGTGACGCTGTACACAAGCGATGAGACCTGCGTCAGCAGCCCCGCCGCCGAGGCGGTGTTGATCAGGTAGCCCTCGCCGCGCTCGAGCATCTCCGGCAGCAGCGCACGCGAAGCCCAGACGTGCGCCATCACGTTGATTCGCCACGCTTCGTCCCAGCTCTCATCCGGCACCTCCGGGCCGCCGCCCATGCCGCCGATGCCGGCGTTCGAGACGAAGATGTCGATCGGCCCGTTGGCCTCGCTCGCCGTCGCGATCAGCTCGCGCACGCTGTTCTCCTCGCCCGCGTCAAAGCCCACCGCGAGCACCGTCGGGCCCAGCTCCCGCGCCAGCGCTCGCGCGCCCTCGAGCTCGCGGTCGGCGGCCACCACCGCGCTCGCGCCCTCTGCGACGAAGCGGCGCACGAGCGCGCGACCGATCCCGCCCGCGCCGCCCGTGACCACGATGTGCTTGTCGGTGACCTCCATTACGCGTACTCTATGTCAACCATGTCTGCACAGGCCAGCGTGGCGGGGGCGCCGGAAGCGCCCGTCTGGGGAGAGCTCCGCTACGGCCATGAGTTGGCGCGGCTGCTCGCCGACGGAGCACTGCGAGCCCCGCGCCGGCGCACGGATGCACCACCGGTGTTGCTGATCCCGGGCTTCATGGCCGGCGACAACTCGCTGCGCGTGATGAGGCAGTGGCTGCGACGTCGCGGTCATCCCGTCGCCGTCAGCGGCATGCGCGTCAACATCGACTGCGCCGAGCAGATCGTGACGCGCCTGCAGGCACAGCTGGAGGCCTTCGCCGCCGAGCACGAGCGGCCGGTCGTGCTGATCGGCCAGAGCCGCGGCGGGACGCTCGCGCGCGCTCTCGCCGTGCGCGAACCCGACAGCGTGTCGGGGTTGGTGATGCTCGGCTCGCCCGTCTGCGACGGGCTGGCCGTGTCCGCACCCGTGCTGCGCACCGTGCGTATTCTCGCGCGCCTCGGCGACCTCGGGGTCCCTGGGGTGTTCTCGACCAGCTGCAAGGACGGCGCCTGCTGCGCGGCGTTCAGCGAAGCGCTCGAAGCGCCGCTCGCCCCCGAGATCGACGCCGTTGCGTTGTATTCGCGCAGCGACGCGATCGTCGACTGGCGCGCCTGCCTGGATCCGTACGCGGAGCAGGTCGAGGTCGACTCGAGCCACTGCGGCATGTCCGTGCATCCAGAGGTCTACCGGGCGCTCGAGCGCGTGCTCGACCGCTCGATGGAGGCTGCATGGAGTGGATGAGTCCAGTCGACTCGTCCTTTCTACACGTGGAGAACGACACCACGCCGATGCACATCGGCGCCGTCAGCATCTTCGAGGGCCCGCCGCCGCCGTTTGAGGAGCTCCGCGCGATGGTCGCCGGCAAGCTCGGCCTCGTTCCTCGCTACCGCCAGAAGGTTCGCTCCGTGCCGCTCGCCGTCGGCGCGCCCGTGTGGATCGACGATCCCCACTTCAGCCTCGACTATCACCTGCGCCACACCGCGATCCCGGCGCCTGGAAGCGAGGAGCAGCTGCGCCACATGGCCAGCCGCGTGTTCTCCCAGCACCTCGATCGAGACAAGCCGCTGTGGGAGCTGTGGGCCGTCGAGGGCCTCGACGGCGGGCGCTGGGCGCTGCTCTCGAAGGTTCACCACTGCATGGTCGACGGCGTCGCAGCGACCGACCTGATGTCGGTCATGTTCTCCGACGCGACAGTCGAGGCGAACCCCGGCGCGTGGACGCGAGAATGGTCGCCTGCGCCGGAGCCCACCGGGCCGGAGGTGCTCGTGCGCACGCTCGCGCGCCGTGCCAGCCCGGCCGGGCAGCTCGAGTCGCTGCGCCGGGTGCTCGCCGCGCCCCGCGAGACGCTGCGCTCGCTCGCCGAGATGGCACGCGCGCTCGTCGCGGCCTCGAGCAGCATGCGTCCCGTGGCCTCCTCCTCGCTGACCGGGCCGATCGGCCCGCACCGGCGCTGGAGCTGGGCGCAGGCGAGCCTGTCCGACGTGAAGGCCGTTCGCAGCGAGCTCGGCGGCACTGTCAACGACGTCGTGCTCACGCTGATCACCAACGGCTTTCGCGAGTTGCTCGACGCGCGCGGCGAGGACGTCGAGGAAGACCGCGTGGTGCGCACGATGGTGCCGGTGTCCGTGCGCCGCAAGGGCGAGCGCGGCGTCTACAACAACCGCGTCTCAGCCGTGTTCGCCGGGCTTCCCGTCGGCCTCGACGACCCCGTGCGGCGCTTGCAGCGGATCCGCGCGGAGATGGACGGGATCAAGGAGTCCAAGCAGGCGGTCGCCGGCGACGTGCTCACGTCGATGTCCGGCTTCGCGCCGCCGCTGCTGCTCGCGCTCGGAAGCCGGCTCGTGACGCTGTCGCCGCGCCTGAACATGCACACCGCCACGACCAACGTCCCCGGCCCCCAGCAGCCCGTGCAGACGCTCGGGCGGCGGATGCTCGAGTCCTATCCTTTCGTGCCGGTCGTCGGCTCGATCCGCATCGTCGTGGCGATCTTCTCCTACGACGGCAACCTCTTCTTCGGCGTCACCGGCGACTACGACGGCGCCCCCGACATCGACACGCTGACGGCCGGCATCGCGCGGGGGATGGACGAGCTGCTGGCGCTCGCCGCGCCGGCGCCGCGAAAAGCGCGTCGCAGCGCCGGCCGCGCTCGCCGCAAGGCGGCTTCGCCACCCGCCGCAAGCGCTCGATCCGCTTCATAGCTCGCCGGCGCGCTCGCGCATGGGGCCTATCATCAGCCCGTCGGCGCGCGGGGCTTGCCCACCGCGCGGTGCCCTTCAAGCGATAGCGGAGGCCAGCAGATGGAGTACGCGAACCTCGGCGCGAGCGGCCTGCGGGTCTCGCGCGTATGCCTCGGCATGATGAGCTTCGGCGAGGACAGCGACCGGGCGTGGGTGCTCGACGAGCGCGCCGCCGAGCCGATCGTGCGCGCCGCCGTCGACGGTGGGATCACCTTCTTCGACACCGCCGACACCTACTCGCAGGGCGCCAGCGAGATCGCCACCGGCCGCCTGCTCGCGAAGCTCCTCACACGCGAGGAGATCGTGCTCGCGACCAAGGTGTTCATGCCGATGACGCCCGGTGAGAACGGCGGCGGGCTCTCGCGCAAGCACATCCTCAGCGCGATCGACGCCTCGCTCGGGCGCCTCGGGGTGGACTACGTCGACCTCTACCAGATCCACCGCTGGGACCCGCGCACGCCGATCGAGGAGACGATGCAGGCGCTGCACGACGTGGTGCGCGCGGGCAAGGCGCGCTACATCGGCGCGAGCAGCATGTTCGCGTGGCAGTTCGCCAAGGCCCAGCACGTCGCCGACACGCACGGCTGGACGCGCTTCGTCTCGATGCAGAACCACTACAACCTCGTCTACCGCGAGGAGGAGCGCGAGATGATCCCGCTGTGCATCGATCAGGGCATCGGCGTGATCCCGTGGAGCCCGCTCGCACGCGGTGTGCTCGCCGGCAGCCGCACGCGCTCCGGCGAGCGGCGCACGACGCGCTCTGACTCCGACCCGTTCACCGACTACCTCTACGCCCAGCCGACCGACTTCGACGTCGTTGAGCGCGCAGCCGAGGTCGCGGCCGAGCGGGGCGTGCCCGCCGCGCAGGTCGCGCTCGCGTGGCTGCTGCACAAGCCCGGCGTGAGCGCGCCGATCGTCGGAGCGACCAAGCAGAGCCACCTCGAGGACGCGATCGCCGCCGAGCAGCTGCAGCTCAGCGACGAGGAGATCGCGCGCCTGGAGGAGCCCTATGCCCCCCATCCCGTGCTCGGTCATGGCTAGGCGAGGCGAGCGCTGATGTCCTACGCCGAGGAGATGCTGCGTGTGGCGGCCACGCGCGTCACCGAGCTCGCCGCGCCGGGCCTCAGCCCGCGCCCGCGCCGCAAGGTGGCGGTGCTGTCGTGCATGGACACACGCATCGACCTGTTTCCGATGCTCGGGATCGAGCGCGGCGACGCGCACATCATCCGCAACGCCGGCGGGCTTGTGACCGACGACGCGATTCGCTCGCTCAGCGCCTCCCAGCGCCTGCTCGGCACGGAGGAGATCGTCGTCGTGATGCACGAGGGCTGCGGCCTGCACGGCGCTTCCGAGGACGAGTTCGCCCAGGCGCTCGCCGCCGACGGGGTGTTGCCGACATGGCGGCTCGGCGCCTTCGAGGATGTCGAGGCGACACTCGCGCATGGCCTCAGCCGACTCCGCCAGAGCCCCGAGCTGACCGCGCGCGATCACATCAGCGGCTTCGTCTTCGACCCCGAGACGGGCGCGCTACGCGCGGTCGCCGCCGAGCAGGCCGGCGCGGCTCGCGCCAACACAGATCGATAGGCTGCCTGCGCGAATGCGAGCCGTCACCTTCCAAGCCCCCGGCGTCGTCAGCGTCGAGGAGCGCCCTGAGCCCGAGCTGCTCGAGCGCGACGACGCGATCGTGCGCATCGAGGCGACCGGCGTGTGCGGCTCGGACCTGCACATCTTCCACGGGCGCGTGCAGATCGAACCGGGCTTCACGATCGGCCACGAGTACGTCGGCACGGTCGTCGCCGCCGGCGACGCGGTCACGCGCGTGGCCGTCGGAGACCGCGTGCTCGGCTGCTTTCAGACCGCCTGCGGAGGCTGCTTCTTCTGCCTGCGCGGCCTCTACCAGCGCTGCGAGAACTCGCGCACGTTCGGCCACGGCGCGACGCTCGGCGCGCTGCAGGGCACGCAGGCCGACATGGCGCTCGTGCCGCACGCCAACCTCGTCCTGCGCCGCGTGCCCGAGGGCCTCAGCGACGACGTCGCGCTGTTCGCCGGCGACGTGATGGGCACCGGCTTTCACGCCGTCGACGCCAGCGGCATGCGCCCCGGCGACGTCGTCGCCGTGCTCGGGCTCGGGCCGGTTGGGCTGTGCGCCGTGCAGGCCGCGAAGGCATGCGGTGCGGCGCACGTGTTCGCGATCGACAGCGTCCCCGCGCGCCTGAGCGTCGCCGAGGCCTTTGGCGCGGAGCCGCTGCACCTCGTCGATCAGGACGTGCGCGCCGCCGTGCGCGGAGCGACCGAAGGCCGCGGTGTCGACGTCTCGATCGACGCCGTCGGCGACGCCAAGGTGCTCGAGAGCGCGATCCGTCTGACGCGCAACTGCGGGAGCATCCAGTGCATCGGCGTCTACGCCGAGCGCGCCGAGGTGCACATGGGCCTTTTGTGGCTGAAGGCGTTGACGCTGCGCGGCGGCCACGCCAACGTGATCGGCCACGTGGACCGCGTGCTGGCGATGCTCGCCGCAGGCGTGCTCGACCCGACCGCGCTCGTCACCCACCACATGAAGCTCGAGGAAGCGCCCGAGGCCTACGCCGTCTATGACCGTCGCGAGGCGCTGAAGATCGTCCTCACGCCGTGAGCCTCGTCACGCGGCGCGCGCGTGCTTAGAATAGGGTGCTCGTCGCAATGTCGAGTCGTTAGACACCCATAACGCGCGCCCGTAGCTCAGTGGTCAACGGTTCTCTTCGGGGAGCCAAAGAGCAGCGGTCTTTCAAGCCGCAGGCCGCGGGTTCGATTCCCGCCGGGCGCATTGGTTTTCCTGCTGTAGCGAACGAGCGGCTATGGGTGGCCGGATTGCCGTCGAGTCCTCCAGGACGCGCCCGCTGTATAGTCAGACAGCTGGAATGATGGAGACGGCACGGCATAGCAAGGTGTTCGCCTCGGTCAGCCGAACGCGTCGTCTGGGCGGTGCTTGGCTTGGAATCGTTCTCGTCGCATGTCTGGGTCTCGTTGCTGTGGCGGTGGCACCGGCTCGGGCTGCGGAGAGCGGACCGCCGCTAATTGAGGGCCTATCGCTCACCGAAGTTGGTGGCCAGGTGGAAGTCGGCGGGAAGATCGACCCCGACGGGTTCGAAACCGTCTGCGAGATCATCGTCGAATGTGGAGCCGCAGAACGGTCGGGGACCTGCGAACAGCTGGCGAGCCCCCCAGGGACTGGGGGGCTGCTCGCTGCTGGCTATGAAAGTGACGAAGCCCGTCTGAACGTGACGAGCCTGCTGCCCGGCTTCTATGAGGTTGAGATGGTCGCGACAAGCCTCGCGGGAAAAGTGACGCTACGCGAACAGCTCGAGATCCCAGCAGCCTTGCCCGTGCCGAAAAATGAACCCGAGCCGTACGAACGACCAAATGCTGAAGGCGCTGAATGGGGCCCTCGATCGGCTGAACTAAGTATCGCGGAATATCGAGCCGCGGAAAGGGCCAAGCAAGAACAGGAACGCGCTGCTCAGGAAGCTGCCAGGCCGCTGGCCCCGGCGGTGCCCGCCGCACGGCCGCCGTGTGTCGTCCCGTCGTTGATCGGGCACACGCTAGCGGGGGCGCGGCGGCTGCTCACTCAGGCCCACTGCGAGCTCGGACACGTCACCTACCCGGGAGCGCGTCGCGGGCGCTTACGCATCGCAAAACAGGGTCATGCCCGCGGCTCGCGTCTATCACCCAACGCCGCGGTGGCGGTTCGCCTGGCTCGCTGCGTCTCGTGCTCGGGCTGAGTTCAGCGCGCCCAAGACCGCAGTCGGCGTTGGGCCGACCTTGGACCGGTTCGATTCCCGCCGGGCGCACTCTCTTCGAGCCTCACCCGCTTGGTGTCAAGCTCCTCGGCTTATGTTGACTTTCAAGTTGACAACCTGCGTAAAACCTGGTTTATATGTCTCGGCGGAAGTCGGCTCTCGATAGCCGACGATTGGAATGGGCGACGGGTTTTGGGGTCGGGCACGAGGCGCGACCAGAGGCAGGACGGAGGGGTCTGATGGAGATGAGACTGTTCGTTTGTCACGAGCACCGGATGCTCAGAGCACTGCACGGCCGCTGGCCGTACCGGCGCTCACACTGCCGCCACGACCTGCATTGGCTCGTTCGGGTGCAAACGCCGAGCGCCTGGTGCCCGAGCGGGCGCACGCACTCGGTCACGGGCCTGCGGGCGTGCACGCGCCGACCCCGGGGGGGTTGAGGAGGGGAAGCCGGGGGGCGCCCCTATCGCTACAGGCCCGAGAGAGTGGGAGGGCGGGTCGGTAGGGATAGGTCTCCATTGGCGCGATCGTCGGCGCGGAGCGCGTGCCCGGCGATCGCGTCGATGAGCTGCGGCCACGCGGCGCGCGGGAGGTCGTGGCCCATGCCCGCGACGCTCATCAGCTCCGCTCCCGGGATCGCGCGCGCGGTAGCGCGCCCACCGGAGGGCGACACGAGCCGGTCGGCGCTGCCGTGGATGACCAGCGTCGGCGCCGTGATCGCGCGCAGTTCGGCGGTGCGGTCGCCCGCCGCGATGATCGCCGCGAACTGACGGCCTGGACCCTCCGGGTCGTGGTCGCGATCGTAGCTCGCTTCGATGATCGCGCGCACGCCCGCGACGTCGCGTGGCAGCCCACGCGAGCCGATCACGGCGTACACATGCTCCATGTGCGCGACGAACGCCTCGCGACCCTGCGGGGCCCGCGCGAGGAGGATGCGGTAGACGCGCAGCGAGGGCTGCCCGTGGCGCAGGCTGCCGGTGTTCGACATGATCGAGACCAGCGAGCGCACGCTGTCGGGGTAGCGCGCCGCCAGGGTCTGGGCGATCATGCCGCCCATCGAGGCGCCGATCACGTGCGCCGGCGCGAGCTCCAGCTCGCGCAGCAGACCGGCGGTGTCCTCGGCCATGTCGGCGAGCGTGTAGTGCGCGGCGCGTCTGGAGCGCCGCAACAGCTGCGGAACGGTCGGCGGGCGCCCGCTCAGGTGCGTCGAGTGCCCGATGTCGCGGTTGTCGAAGCGCACCACGTGAAGCCCCTTCGCCGCGAGCGCCTGGCAGAACTCCTCCTGCCACGCGACCATCTGGGTGCCGAGACCCATGACCAGCAGCGCGGTCGGATCCGAGCGCTCGCCGAACGTCTCGTAGCACAGCGTGATTCCCCGGCCGACGTTGCAGAACTCCTCTCGCACGATCTTCACGACTCTATCGGTCCAGATCGGGGTAGGATCGACTGCAATGGCGACTTCATCGCAGGCGAGCGTGGCGGAGGGCGTTCTCGCGCCCGGCGAGCTCGAGCTCCGCCGGCTCTCGATCGACACGATCCGCGGGCTTTCGATGGACGCCGTGCAGAAGGCCAACGCAGGTCATCCGGGCACCGCGATGGCGCTCGCGCCGCTCGCCTACACGATCTTCAAGCGCTTCCTGCACGTCAACCCCGACGTCACCGAATGGCCCGATCGCGACCGTTTCGTGCTGAGCTCGGGGCACGCGTGCGTGCTGCAGTACTCGCTGCTGCACCTGTGCGGATTCGACATGAGCCTCGCGGACCTGCAGCAGTTCCGCCAGTGGGGCTCGCGCACGCCGGGGCACCCCGAGCGTGACCACACGCCGGGGATCGAGATCACGACCGGCCCCCTGGGGCAGGGCTTCGCCAACGCGGTCGGGATGGCGATCGCCGAGCGCTTCCTCGCCGAGCGCTTCAATCGCCCCGGGCACGATCTCGTCGACCACCACGTGTACGTGATCTGCTCCGACGGCGACCTGATGGAGGGCATCAGCCAGGAAGCAGCCTCGATCGCCGGCAACTTCGCGCTGGGCAAGCTGGTCGTCTGCTACGACGACAACCGCATCACGATCGACGGCACGACCGCGCTGTCGTTCGACGCCGAGGACCACAGCGCGCGCCTGGCGGCCGACGGCTGGCACGTGCAGCGGGTCGAGGACTCCGAGGATCTCGAGGCGCTCGAGGCGGCGATCGCGGCGGGCCGCGAGGAAACCGAGCGCCCATCGTTCATCTCGATCCGCTCGCACATCGCCTACCCCGCCCCGCACGCGATCGACACCGCCAAGTCACACGGCGCGCCGCTCGGCGAAGACGAGGTGCGGGCCACCAAGGAAGCGATGGGCTTCGATCCCGACCGCAAGTTCTGGGTGGACGAGCGCGTCTATGAGCACATGTCGCTGCGCGAGGCGGGCGCGAAGGCGAGCGAGGCTTGGGGGGAGAGGCTGAAGGCGTGGCGGGCGGCGTTCCCGCAGATGGCAGCGGACTGGGACCTCGCCTGGGCGGGCAGGCTGCGCGAGGGCTGGAGCGAGCGCCTGCCGGTGTTCAAGGCGGGCGAAGAGATCGCGACGCGCGCGGCGGGCCAGAAGGTGATGGCGGCCTTCAGCGAGTTCGGACCGACGATGATCGGCGGCGCGGCCGACCTGGTCGAGTCGACGAAGACCACGTTCGAGGGCGCCGGCGAGTTCTCGAAGGTGCACGTCGGGCGCAACATCCCGTTCGGCATCCGCGAGCACGCGATGGGCGCGATCGTCAACGGCGCGAGCGCGCACGGCGGCATCGTCAAGCCGTACGGCGCGACCTTCCTGATGTTCTCCGACTACATGCGCGGCGCCGTGCGGCTGTCGGCGCTGATGTCGCTTCCCGTCGTGTGGGTGTGGACGCACGACTCCATCGGCCTCGGCGAGGACGGCCCCACCCACCAGCCGGTGGAGCACTACGCCTCGCTGCGCGCGATCCCGCACCTGTGGGTGATCCGCCCGGGCGACGCCAACGAGACGGCCGCCGCCTGGCGTGTCGCGCTCGAGCGCGAGGACGGGCCGGTGGCGCTGCTGCTCTCGCGCCAGAACGTGCTCGTGCTCGACCGCGAGGCGCTCGCCGGCGCCGAGGGCCTCGAGCGCGGCGGCTATGTCTTGTGGGACTCCTCCGACGGCGAGCCCGAGGTGATCCTGATCGCCACCGGCTCGGAGGTGCCGCTGACGCTGCACGCCGGGCGCGCGCTGGCCGAGCAGGGCAGGAGCGTGCGCGTCGTCTCGATGCCGTGCATGGAGCTGTTCGAAGGCCAGACACAGGACTACCGTGACGAGGTCCTTCCCCCATCGGTGCGAGCCCGCCTGGCGGTCGAGGCGGGGGCGACGATGAGCTGGTGGAAGTGGGTCGGACTCGACGGCGACGTTCTCGGCGTCGACCGCTTCGGCGCGTCTGCGCCGGGGCCTATCGTGCTCGAGGAGCTCGGCTTCACCAGCGAGAACATCGTCGCTCGCGCGAGCGCCCTGCTCGAATCGAAACACTGACGCGCTACCGACAGGAGACACAATGCCCTCCGACGCAGCTTCTCCCCTCGAGCGCCTCTCGGCTCTCGGCCAGAGCGTTTGGGTCGACTACCTCTCGCGCGAATCGATCCGCGGCGGTCATCTGCAGGAGCTCGTCGACTCCTACTCGGTCGTCGGCGCGACCTCCAACCCGACGATCTTCGAGAAGGCGATGAGCGCCGGCGATGCCTACGACGAGCAGATGCAGGAGCTCGCCGCGCAAGACGCGGACGTCGCGCAGACGTTCTGGGCGCTGGCCGAACAGGACATCCGCGACGCCTGTGACCTGTTTTACCCGGTGTGGGACGGCGGCGCTGGCCGCGACGGCTACGTATCGCTCGAGGTCGACCCGAACCTCGCCTACGACACGCTCGCGACCTACCGCGAAGCGATCCGCATCCACGAGAGCGTCGATCGCCCCAACCTGATGGTCAAGATCCCGGCGACGAAGCCGGGGCTGGCCGCGATCGAGGACGTGATCGCAAAGGGGCGCTCGATCAACGTCACGCTGATCTTCTCGTTGGCCCGCTACGCCGAGGTCGCCGAGTCCTACATCCGCGGCATCGAGCGGCTCGTCGCCGAGGGCGGAGACCCGCGCAAGGTCGCGTCGGTCGCGAGCTTCTTCGTGTCGCGCATCGACACCGAGGCGGACAGGCGCCTGGACGAGCTCGACCCGGGCGATTCCGCGGTCAAGGGGCTCAAGGGCAAGCTGGCGATCGCCAACGCGAGGCTCGCCTACAGCCACTACCTCGAGGCCTTCAGCGGCCCGCGCTGGGAGTACCTCGTCGGCAAGGGGGCCTCCCCGCAGCGGGTGCTGTGGGCCTCCACCTCGACGAAGAACCCCGAATACCCCGACACGCTCTACGTCGATGAGCTGATCGGCCCGGACACGGTCAACACGGTGCCCGAGGAGACGATCAAGGCCTACCAGGATCACGGTGACCCGCAGCCGCGACTGCAGAGCGGCTTGGAGGATGCGCGGCGCGTGCTCGAGGAGCTCGCGCGCGTCGGCGTCGACTACGACGACGTCACGGACACGCTCGAGCGCGAGGGTGTCGAAAAATTCTCCGCGTCGTTTGCCGAGCTGATGCAGGCGCTCGCCGGCAAGCGCGAGTCGCTCGCGCCCGCCTGAGCTCCGCGCCGCTGCTCGGCAACGCTCAGGGGTAGGGGAACGGGACCAGCACGCGGATCGTCAGCGGCCCCGACGGGAACGCTTCGGCGTGGACCGTGAACACGCGAAACGAGCGCCCGTCGTATTTGTAGGAGCCGCTCGCGGGGACCGTCGCCAGCGCGGGGCCGGGTGCGTGGCCAAGGCTGTCCTTGACGAGCTGCGCGGTCGTGTTCGGGTGCATGTACATCAGCACGTCGAGCCCCGCGAGGCGCCTGGTGAGTCGCAAATAGCCTTCGTCGTCCTGGACCGAGAGCTCGAGGCTGCCGATCTCGTGACCGTCCTGCATCAGCGGCGCGCTCACTGGCGCGAGCACGTACGGCCCACCGACGTCGGAGAGCAGCCGCCCGCCGGCGCTCACGCGCAGGCGCACGACGTGCTCGTGCAGGAGCGTGTCGATCGCGAGCTTGGCGGCTTGCGGGTTTCGCTGCTCGACGGCTTCCAGCAGCGGCTTGTTGCTCTGTACGCGGCGGACCTGTTTCTTCGCTGCTTCGCCGCTCTCGCCTTCGTAGATCAGATCGGCGACGCGCATCAGCGTGTTGACGGTCGTGTCCCTGCTGGTGGGCCCGCACAGCGGGGTCGTCGAGCTGAGCGGTAGCAGCACGTAGATGCGTATCGCGCCCGAGGGGTAGGCTTCGGCCGGCTGCGCGATGTAGCGGTAGACGACGCGTCGGTACGTCAGTACCCCTTCCGCTTTCAGCCCGTGCGTGGAGAGCGCGGGCGAGCCGCCGACGCTGTGCCCGTCGCGGCTCAGGATCACGAGACCCTGCGTGATTCCCCCCGCCTCGACCAGGAAGCCGTTGTCGGCCCACACGCTCGCGACGTAGGTCGCGATCGGGGCTCCGGTGGCGTCGGTCAGCGTGCCTCGCAGCGGTGTCAGGGCGGGGCCACCGACGCTGACGAACGTCTGCGTCCCGCGCATCACGCGCAGGGCGCTCACGTGCCCGGTCTTGAGCAGCGCCTTCGCGGCCGCGCGCGCCGCGGCTTTGTCGCCGCTTTCAACGGCTTCGCGCAGCGTGGCCGAGGTCGTGATCAGGTAGTTGGCGCTCCCCGTCCTTTCGCTGGCGACACCCTCGTGGTAGACGTTCTCGAGCACGTTCGCGAGCACCTTCAGCACCGCCGGCGGGCAGCTCGCCGGGGTGTTCGATGAGGCGGGCGTGATCGTCGCGAGCGCGGCCGCCGGCTGATCGCCCCTGAGCGTCGCCGACCCGCAGCCGGCGAGCAGGGCAGCGATCAGCGCGAGCATGAGTACGCGGCAAATCCATGATCGGCCGGCGAGGCGCGCGATCTCCACGGGGGGAACCATCGCCGGACATCCTAAGTGTCCGCTAATTGCGGACGCGGCGCACTCGCCCACCGTGCCGGTTGCCTCCCGGATAGCGCTGTCGGCGTGGTTAGGATAGTGCCGTGCCCGCGGCGCCCTTTGCCCCTTCGCCGGCGCCGCCGTCGGAACGGGGCGCGTGGCTGCTCGCGTGCTCGATCGGGACGATCGGGCTGCTGGTGGCGGTCGCGGTGCTGACGGGCCTGTTCGGGGGCACGAGCACGGTCGCGCCCCCGCCGGTGCCTCTCGCCGTCGCGACCCCGCTGCCCGCGCCCGTGACGGCCTCGACGGCGGCGTCGACGAGGCTCGCCGCGAGCACCGCCAAGCGCGCGGCGATCGTCGCGCGCCCGTCACTGCAACAGCAGCGCCTGGACGCAGAACGCTTTGGCGTCGGCGCGACGCAGACGCACATCTCCAGGCGCTGGATGGAAGGCTTCTACCCGATCTATGCGACCGCGCAGAGCACCTTCGGTGTCAACTGGCTGCTGCTTGCCTCGATCCACAAGCAGGAGTCGGCGTTCTCCACCGCGGCGGGGATCTACCACGGCCTCAACTTCGCTCATTGCTGCGGCGGGCCGATGCAGTTCAACGTGACCAACGGCGGTGCGCGCGCCCCATCGACGTGGGACCTCGTCGCCGACTCCTACATCTACGGTCGCCGTCCCGCCCACTACGACCACATGACCGCGAAGCACCCCTCGATCTACGACGACTTCGACGCGATCATGGCCGCCGCCCACCTGCTCTCCGCGGACGGCGCCGGATACCAACTCGGTGAATCCGCGTGGGACGCGGCATACGACTACTACGGGCACGACGCCACCGGCGTCACCTACGCCGACCAGGTGCTGGCGCGGGCGATCGGCTGGTCCCAGCACGGCTTCTGCATCAACTGCGGCGTGCAGGGCTCGCTCGTGCAAGCCGTGAATGGCGCCTACGGAGCCCCCGTGCTCGCTGCGCTCGAAGCGGAAGAAGCGAGCGCAGAGAAGAAGGCGAAGGCGAAGGCGCAGGCCGAAGCGCAAGCGACGTCGGCGAGAAAGGCCAGGCGCAACGCGGTGACGGCCGCGCGCGGCGCCGGCGTTGGCTAGCTCGCCTGGGTGAGCAGCTCGCCGGCGACGCGGTCGCTCGCCTGGCCGGTGCCTCCGAGCAGGCGCCGGGAAAGCTGAGCGCGGCGGAAGTACAGCGGCGCGTCGTGCTCCCAGGTGGCGCCGATGCCACCGTGGACGGAGATCATCGTGCGCGCGGCGTCGTCGAGCGCACGCCCTCCGACCGAGCGCGCGGCGCTGGCCGCGAGCGGGAACTCCGCCGGCGCGCCGACGCGCGCCCAGCCGGCGTAGTAGAGCAGCGAGCGGCCGTTCTCGAGCTGACGCAGCACCTCCGTGAGCGCGTGCTTGATGGCCTGGTAGGAACCGATCGCGCGGCCGAACGTGAAGCGCTCCTTGGCGTAGGCGACAGACACGTCGAGCGCGGTTTCGACGCTGCCGAGCGACTCGGCGGCGATCAGCGCCTGCGCGAGGTACCAGGCGGCGATCAGCGCCTCCTGCGGGCAGTCGAGCACCACCGCGATCGCTTCATCGAGCGTCACGTGTGCGAGCGAGCGCGTCGCGTCGTAGCGCGCGACTGACTCGATCTTGACGCCCGGCGCGTCGGCCTGGACGGCGATCCCGACCGGCTCGCCTGTGACGTCGCTGACGGCCACGCCGACGAGCACGTCGGCGCCGGCGGCGTCGGGGACGAACGACACCGTGCCGCTGACGGGCGCGCGCCAATCCTCCTTGGAGGCGCCGGCGCGCGGGAGCTCAGCCCGCGCGAGGCCGCTCGCGGGGTCGCCGCTCCAGCGCTCGAGCAGGTCGCTCGGGGGCTGTGCCGGCAGGTAGGCCGCGCGGTGCTCGCCGCTCGCCAGCTCGGGCAGGAACTCGGCCGCGTTGGGGGTGTCCGCGAGGATCGCGGTCGCGGGCAGGTGCCCGAGCAGCCCGACGCCTGCGAGCACGCGCCCGCACTCGCCGAGCACGAGCATCGCGTCGAACGCGTCGAGCCCGGCCCCGCCGTGGGCTTCGTCGATCAGCAGGCCGGGCCAGCCGGCCTCCTTCGCCGTCGGCCAGAGGTCGGGCAGGGCGTTCTCGTCGCCGTCGAGCGCCTCGCGCGCGGCCTGCAGCGTCTTGAAGCGCGAGAGCGCTCCGCGTGCGGCCTCGCGCAGGAACACCTGCTCGTCTGAGAGGGTGAGGTTCATGCCGCTGCTCCTTCCTTGGAGCGCAGCTCCGAGAATGGGATGCCCTTGTCCAGTCGCGGCTCGGGTGGCAGCCCGAGGACGCGCTCGCCGACGGTGTTCTTGAGGATCTCTTCGGTGCCGCCGGCCGACTTCAGGCCGGGCAGGAACGAGATCATGTAGGCCCACTCGCTCTCCTCGGCGAGCGCGTCGGGGCCGATCACGTCGGCGATCAGATCACCGGCCTTGATCGCGCAGCTGACGATCGTGACCTTCGCGAGGCCCGCCTCCGGTCCGGGGATCTGGCCTTTCTGGAGCGCCGTGAGCGTCCTGTAGCCGGTGAACCTGACGGCGAGCAGTTCGCTCGCGATCTCGCCGAAGCGGTGGCGCACCTCGGCGTCGCGGCGGGCGTGCTCGTCGGCGGCGATCGCGCCGGCGAAGCGCGTCGAGCTGTAGCCCATGCCCTCGCTGCCGAGGCCGATCGTGACGCGCTCGAACATCAGCGTCGTCAGGCCGGTCCCCCAGCCGTTTCCGACGCCGCCGACGACAGCGCCCTGCTCGAGCGCGACGTCGTCGAAGAACACCTCGTTGAACTCGGCCTCGCCGGAGATCTGGCGCAGGCCGCGCACGGTCACGCCCTCGGCGTCCATCGGCACGATGAACATCGTCAGGCCCTTGTGCTTGGGGACGTCGGGGTCGGTGCGCGCGAGCAGCAGGCCGAAGGAGGCGAACTGCGCGTTGGTGGTCCACACCTTCTGCCCGGTCAGGCGCCAGGTGCCGTCATCCTGCTGGCGCGCACGCGTCTGCACGGCCGCGAGGTCCGAGCCGGCGGCGGGCTCTGAGAACAGCTGGCACCAGACCTCGTCGCCGTGGAGCATCGGCCCGAGATAGCGCGACTTCTGCTCCTCAGAGCCGTGGGCGATGATCGTCGGCCCGAGCATGCCGACGCCGATCGCGTCGAGGATGCCGGGGACTTTCGCGCGGCCGATCTCCTGGTTGCAGATGACCTGCTCGATCGGGCCGAGACCCTGACCGCCGTACTCCTTTGGCCAGGTCACACCCGCGAGACCGCCCTCGGCGAGCTTTCCCTGCCAGACGCGGCGCGCGGCGATGATCTGATCCTCGTCCTCGATCGCCCCTGGGTGGGTGGGGTCCCCGACTACAGGCGCTTCGCTCTTGTGCTCGTCAAGCCAGCTGCGCACCTGTGCGCGGTATGCGGCCTGCTCCGGTGTGTCGTCGAGATCCACGGGCGTCTCCTTTGGCTGACTGACCAGTCAATCTAGCGGGACCTGGAACGGTACACCTCCGGGCGCCGCGAGGCTCACACCCCCGGCGGAAACGGCGCCTCGGGCACGATCGGCTGGTGGTAGACATCCTCGAAGCCGAGATCGAGCAGCTCGCGGTCCTGTGTGCCCGGATCTGTCGAGTTGAGGACGATCGCGCCGAGTCGCACGCCGTGGCGCTCGGCGGTCGCGACGAGGCAGCGCCCGGCGGCTTCTGTCTGTCCGGTCTTCATCCCCGTCACGCCTGGATAGCCGTAGATCAGAAGCGGGTTGTTGTTCACGAGGTAGAGCTTGCCGCCGCGGATCGGGAACCGCAGCACGGCTTCGTAGGTGCCGACGACGCGCGCGATGCGCGGCTGTTGCATGTCGACGTGTGCGAGCACGGCGAGGTCGGCCGCGCACGAGAAGTTCCCGTGGTTGTAGAAGCCCGAGGGCGAGGAGTAGCGCGTACAGCCGAGCCCGAGCCTCGCCGCTTCTTCGTTCATGCGCACGACGAACTGGTTGACGCTTCCGGCGACGTGCTGGGCGAGGGCGACGGCGGCATCGTTGCCGGACGGCAGCAGCAGGCCGTAGAGCAGGCTCTCGAGTCGCACGTGGCGGCCGAGCGGCAGCACGCCGACCTTCGAGCCGGGCATGTTGACAGCCTGCTTGGTGATCAGCACCGGCGCGTCTGCCGGCGCCGCCTTGACGATCAAGAGCGCGGTCATCATCTTCGTCAGGCTCGCGATCGGCAGGCGCACGAGCGCGTTGTGCTGCCAGAGCACCTGACCGGTGGTGAGGTTGAACAGCAGCCCTGCGCGCGGCGGATCACGGAAGGCGATGTGCACGGGGTCCTCGCTCGGCGTGGAGATGCCGCTCAGCGCGAGCGCGGGCTTGGCGAGCGCGAAGCCGGCCGGCGAGATCGCGTGCGGCGGCGCGGATCGGACCGCCGGCGCGGGGAGCGCAGCGCGCAGGGAGCGATGAGGGCTTTCTCCCGAGCGGCTGGCGAGAGCGAGCTCAGCGACGAGGACGACGAGAACGGCGACGGCGAGCAGGCCAAGCGCCACCCGCCGGCGCCGGCGCCGGCGCGCTCGCGCGCGGTGGCGGCCGCTGTTGCCAGGCGTGAGGAACGGCGAGCTCATCCCTGCGGAGGATTGCGCAGCGCGCCGACGATGCCAACTGCGAGCAGCACGAGGATCAGGATCGAAAGCACGGTCAGCACTTCAAAGCCGCGTTCGAGCACGACGGTGAAGGTCAGGAAGGCGAAGCCGGCGATGAAGACGAGCGCGGCGCCGAGCACGGCGAGGCGGGTCATGCTTGGTCCGTCGACGCGAAGATCGAGCGAGACTAGCCGCTCGCGGCCAGCGCCTGCGCGCCTGAGGCGGCGAGCGGACCGACGCCGGCGCGCGACTGCGCGACATGCTGGTCGGCGTGGTAGGAGGAGCGCACGAGCGGGCCGGCGGCGACGTGGTCGAAGCCGAGCTCGTAGGCGGCGCGCTCGAGCGCGGCGAACTCGTCGGGATGCCAATAGCGCACGACCGGCAGATGGCGCTCGGAGGGGCGCAGGTACTGCCCGACGGTGAGCACCTGCACGCCGTGATCGCGCAGCGCGCCGAAGGTCTCGAGCATCTCGTCGTGGGTCTCGCCGAGGCCGACCATCAGCCCCGACTTGGTCACGACGTCGCCTTCGCCCAGCTCGTGCGCGAGGCGCAGCACGCGGCACGAGCGTGCGAACTGCGAGCCGCGGCGGGCGATCGGGTACAGACGCGGGACGACCTCGACGTTGTGGTTGAACACGTCGGGACGCTCGGCGATGACCTTCGCGAGCGGCATCTCCTGTCCTTGGAAGTCGGGCGTCAGCACCTCGATCTGGCAGCCGGGCGCCTGGCGGCGAACCTGGCGGATGACGCCGACGAACGCCGACGCGCCCTTGTCGGGGAGATCGTCGCGGTCGACCGACGTGATGACCGCGTGGCGCAGGCCCATGCGCGCGATCGAGCGCGCGACGCGGGCGGGCTCGAGCGGGTCGTTCCAGGTGGGCTTGCCGGTCTTCACGTTGCAGAAGCCGCAGCGCCGGGTGCAGGTGTCGCCGAGGATCATGAACGTCGCGGTGCCCCGCTCCCAGCACTCGCCGACGTTCGGGCACGCGGCCTCCTGGCAGACGGTGTGCAGGTTCTCAGAGCGGATCATCTCGGTCAGCTCGCGGTAGCGCTCACCTCCGGGCGGCGGCACCTTGAACCACGGCGGCTTGCGCTCGCGTAGCGGCCGCACGTCGGGGCCGAGCACCTCGAGCACGTCCATGCCGCCGGGGTTCGAGCGGGACCTCGTCGCGCTCACGCGAGCACCGGCTCAGCTCGTGGGGATGAGATCGTCTTGATGGAGGCTCGCGTCGCTCGCCTGGAGGCGTTCGTAGCGTCGATGCCGAGGCGCGACGGCGAAACGAGCCGCTGGCGCCTGTCGTGCGCCTGGCAGAAGGCGTGGGCCACGCGCTTGCGCGTGCACGCGAGCAGCCGCTCGCACTCGTCCGACGCGGACACGGATGCGAGCGCGTTCGATGGTGCGGCGATCGGCGCGACGCCGGCGGCGAGCGCGTCGGCGCGAGCGAGCTCCTGCGCGAGCGAGGTCATCGCGACGTCGGGCAGCCCGCACGCGAGGACCCAGGAGAACGGCTCGAGGTCGTTGGCGACGTTGACGGCGAAGCCGTGCGTGGTGACGCCGCGCGAGACGTGCACGCCGATCGAGGCGATCTTGCGATCGCCGACCCACACGCCGGTGTAGTCGATGCCCTCGCGATGGCGCGAGCGCGCGCGCACGCCGGCGTCGGCGAGCGCGGCGACGATCGCATCTTCCATCGTGCGCAGGTAGCGATGCACGTCGTCGATGCGCATGATCGGGTAGCCGACGAGCTGGCCGGGGCCGTGGTAGGTGAGGCGCCCGCCGCGATCGACGTCGACCACGTCGATGCCTTTGGCGCGGCAGAAGTCCTCGCCCAGCGACAGGTCCTCAGCGCCGGAGCGCCGGCCGCGCGTGTACACCGGCGGGTGCTCGAGCAGCAGCAGCGTGTCCGGCAGCTCGCGCGCCTGGCGGCGAGCGCGGATCTGCTCCTGGGCGTGGAGCGCGTCGCGGTAGGGGACGACGCCCAGGTGGCATACCCACAGCTCCTCGCGCGATCGATCGGCGGCGTTCATCTTGCTGCACCCAGCCTAGCGCTGCGGCCCGCACCTGCGGCGGCGCTCTCGGTGTGCGTGTAACGCTTGACGGGCAACCGGCCATTACGTGTATATGGAGAAGCGAGTGAGGTTCGAGCTGCTCTACGCGCGCCACGCGCCGGCGGTGAAGGCGTACGTGCTGCGACGAGCGGACGCATCGAGCGCCGATGACGTGGTCGCGGAGGTGTTCGTCGTCTGCTGGCGGCGCTTTCACGAGCTCCCGCCCGATGCCCTCCCCTGGCTGCTCGGCGTGGCGCGACGTGTGCTCAGCACGCAGCGGCGCTCGCAGCGTCGCCGCGCGGCGCTCGAGGATCGCCTGGCTGGGACGGCGCTCGAGACGGTCGACGCGGCGGCGAGCGGCGAGGATTGCGTCCTGGCGTCCCGTCTACACGCGCCTCGTCAATCTCGCGCTCGCGGGCCATCCGACCATCTACGAAAGCGAACAGCTCAGCTACCGCACGCTCCCCTCGACCGCCGCCAACGAGAAGCTGTTCGATCTCGCGGTCCAGCATCCACAGGCGCGGGTGGTGAGCCGGGTGCTCCTCGCCCCCAGCTCGGGACCACCCGGCCGGCGCTGAGACTCGCCTAGCTCCGGGCGCGTGCGTCTCACGGGCCCGCCTTCAGGTCGGTGTGCCGGCGTTGCCGCGTCCTGTAAACGCCTATGCCCTAGCGAGCTCGCGTTCCGAGGCATCAATGACACCGGCGCGGTTCTTGTGGGAGCGCTCGTAGGAGGGCACGCGCTTGACGCGGTCCTCATCGCCCTCGTCCAGCACGGCGCGGATCTCATCCACGCTGAGCTCGTCATATCCCGGCCATGGCTCGTCGCCGCGCAGGCTGGTGATCCGGCTGAGGATGGTTTTGCGGTTTTCGTTCTTGCGCTCGTAGGAATTGACCTTCGCGAGGTCGATCTGCGAGAGATTTGCGAGCTTTTCGACGATCTCCGCAGCGGTCAGCTTCCCGTAGCCGGTGATTGCCAGGTCACCTTCACTGGCCAGCGCGCCCTTGACCTGACCCTCGGCATGCGCCACCCCGGGTACCTTGCGTGCTTTGCGGGCCGTACGTCTTGCACTCGATGTCGCGTCACGAGCAGTCTTCTTCACGCTCTCCGACGCCGAGCGGGCCGCGTCGGCAGCGCCTGTCTCGCTGATGTCGTATGAAGGGTTCCCGCGGATCTCTGAGCGCACCATCGCCTCGGTCAGCTTCGGGATCTCGCTCAAGACTCGGTCGAGCATCTTCTGCTCATCGGCCCGGATGGAGGCGGCGAGGGCCCGTGTGGCCTTGTCGCCGACGGAGCTCGCCAGACGCTCGATGGCGGTGTAGGTGGCGATCTCCAAGGCCTCAGTCGCACACGCGTCCTTGGCGTTCTTGAGGACTTTCTCCTCTCCTCCCGTGCCACGGACAAGGTCGAGGGGCGTCTTTCCCAGGGCGAGTGCCTGTGCAACGACACTCTGCACGAGCCTAACGCCGGCATGTATCGGGCTGCTGTCCTGTCCGAGCTCGTCTAGGCGGCGCTGCACGCGACTTGCGTGGTCGCGCGTCTCGCGCAGGTGAGTTTCGAGGCCGTCGCGGTAGCTTCCGCCTGGGGTCATCGCAATCTGCGACTGCAACACCGTGACGAGTGCCTGCTCCGTGGCGTGCGCCTCACTGAGGTACTGCACGATCTTCTGTTCAGTCTTGTCCATTGGTCTCCAGCTTTCGTTAGACAGTGTGCAATGACGTGCACAGGTGCACGAGCTGTAGGTCAGCGAAGGCGTTCGTTGATCGCCAGCGCCTCGTCTTGGCCGCTGTCGCTCGCATCCGGGTCGATCGCACGTGCCTGGGCGTGCCGATCGCGGGCAGACTCCGTCAGATGCTCAGCCTCAACTGCCTGTCGCTCTGCGGCCGCACGTCCTTGCCGCGCCTGCGCGGCGCGTTCCTCAGCTTCGGCCTGAGCACGCTTGGCTTCGGCGGCCTGCTCGTCAGCCGAGGCGCGCGCACCTTCGGCTTGGATCGAACGGCTTCTCGCCTGCTGGCGAAGCTCGCCCGCTTGCTCACGACGACGTTCGTCACGCCTGCGGCTCGCGGCGCGAGCGACGAGGGCGATGAGCAGCAGCACCACCACGGCGCCGACAGCGATTCCGATGATCGTTCCGGTGTTCACGGTTTCCTCCTGTAGCTCGCTTTGTTTGGGTTCCGGGCGCCCTGTGGCTGACGCCCTACCCGCGCTGGTTGTTTTGGTTGTGCCCCTTTACGGTCTCGGCGACCCGGTCTACGGCTTTCTTCAGTGACCCCTTCGCTTGGTCGGCGCGTCCCTCGTTCTTCAGGTCTCGATCCCCGGTCAAGGCGCCGGCAGCCTCCTTGACGCGTCCCTTCGCTTGATCGATGTTCTTGTCGGTCATGGTCCCTCCTGGTTTGGGTTGTTGCCGGGCACACCGCCGCGATCAGCGCACCCCCGAGCGCCCCCACGATCGGTGCGCCGACGGGCGGATAGATGACGGCTGCAGCTACGGCCCTCTCCCCTGCGGCGCACTCCGCAGGGGAAGTCACTACGACGCTAGATGCGCCGTTCTTCGTAAGGCTCGCCGACCACTCGCCTTCGAGCGGTTGCCATATTCAACAGCGACAGCACCACACCGACGATGCCGGCGATGATGAGGATCAGGCCGATCGTTGGCCGCGAGACGCCCGCCACGTGAAATGTGACGGCGTAGCGGATGATCGCGCCGACGGCGATGAGGAAAATCGATGCTCCGAGGGTCATAGCTAGACCCGCCCGCCTCTGCGATAGCCGAATCCGCCGCCCGTCAAGAAGACCACGAGGGCTACCACCAGCAGCAGCCAAAGCAACGGGCTTACGCCGACCCCGCCCGCGACGGCTGCGACTACCAGGACAATCAGAAGCAACTCGATGAGCCCCATACGACCCTCCTTTCCGTTGAATGCTCCTCAGCAAGACCCTTCAAGCGAGGAGAGAGAACACTCTTTCTATCGTAGAGAGAGCGCTCTTTCTAGTGTACCCTTCTAAGGCATGGCTGAAACCCACCGCCAACGGGCCGAGCCGGGGGAAAGCGCCCGCGAGCGGATTCTCGATGCCGCCTACGAGCTGTTCTCGCGACGCGGCATCCAAGCAGTTGGGGTCAACGAGGTGACTGAGCGAGCGGGCGTCGCGACCGCCACGCTGTACCGGCACTTCCCCTCCAAGGACAAGCTCGTGCTCGCGTTCCTCGACCTCCGCGAACAGCGCTGGACCAAAGACCTCATTGAGGCCGAGGCCATCCGTCGCGGCTCGAACCCCGAGGAGCGACTAATCGCCATCTTCGATGTACTCGACGAGTGGTTCCGTCGCGACGACTTCGAGGCGGGCTCATTCATCAAGGTGCTGCTCGAACTCGGCCCTAACCATCCCGCAGGCGACGCCAGCGTTCGGCATCTCGAGCAGATCCGCGCGATCGTACGCCGCTTGGCCGAGGAAGCCGGCCTGCGCGACACCGATTCGTTCGCGCACTCGTGGCACATCCTCATGGAGGGCTCGATCGTCGTAGCGGCCGAGGGCGATGCGCAAGCCGCGCTGCGCGGCAAGTCGATGGCACGCCAGCTGATCGATCAGTACCGATAAGGATTTCCCCGCTCGAGTGGAATGATGCCGGAGTGGATGATCGACGCAAGCGCCGCATGGCGCAGAACGAGGCCCTCGCACGGCGCATAAACGACAGGATCGAGCATCAGCGTCCACGCAACGGAGAGTCGGCCGACACCTTCATGTGCGAGTGCGTCCGCGTGGATTGCGGCGGGGTGCTTGACCTCTCGATCGGGGAGTACGCGCGCGTGCGATCCCATCCACGGCGGTTCGTCGTGCTCCCAGGGCATGAGGAAGCGGCCGTCGAGTCGACCGTCGAGATCTACCCCGGCTATGTCGTCGTCGAAAAGCGCGGCGAGGCGGGACGGCTTGCGGAAGCCGACGCGGGCGGCTAGGCGCCGCTACAGCGTCAGCGCAGACGGCGTCTCCAGCAGCTCGCCGACGCGCGCGAGGAACTGCGCTGCTTCTGCGCCGTAGAGGATGCGATGGTCGCACGCGAGCGTCAGCGTCATCGTGTTGCGTGCCACCACCTCGCCGCCGCTCACGACCGCACGCGGTTGCAG
Source organism: uncultured Solirubrobacteraceae bacterium (assembly GCA_963759265.1). Lineage (GTDB taxonomy): Bacteria > Actinomycetota > Thermoleophilia > Solirubrobacterales > Solirubrobacteraceae > Palsa-744. Next base: position 479,977 of record CAVWYR010000001.1, on the reverse strand, counting down.
CGAGCCGACCGAGAGGATGCCCGCCTGGGGCGGGTTGACTATCGCGGTGAAGCTGCGCACGCCGTACATCCCGAGATTGGAAACGGTGAATGTGCCACCGCCCAGCTCAGGCGGTGTGATCGCCGCGCTGCGCACGCGCTCGGCCAGCGTATGGGTCTCTCGCGCGATCTCGCCGAGTGACTTCTCGTCGGCGTCGAACACCGTCGGCACCACCAGCGCGCCCTCGGCGGCGACTGCGACGCCGACGTTCACGCGCGAGTGCAGCTGCAGGCGCCCGTCGCGGTAGCTGCCGTTCGCGGCGGGGTGCTCCCGCAGCGCCAGCGCGCACGCCTTCACCACCATGTCGTTGTACGTCGGCGGCTTGATCTCCTCGCGCCTGCGCTGATCGCCCGAGGCGCCGGGCTCGGCGCCGCTGTCGGGGCGGGCCAGTCGCTTCAGTTGCGCTCGCAGCTTCACGCACTCCTCCATGTCCACGTCGATCTGCAGCGTGAAGTCGGGGATCGTCGCCTTCGACTCGGCCATCCGCCGCGCGATCGTCTGCTGGGTGCGCGACAGCTCCACGTCGGTCGTCTCGCCCTTGGCCGTCGCCACGCCCTCGAGCGCGCCGGACGCGGGAGCCGGCGTGCGGGTCGCGTCCGCCGGAGCGAGCACATCAGCCTTCACGATCCGCCCGCCCGGGCCGCTGCCGGTCAGCGTCCGCAGGTCGATGCCGTTCTCACCCGCGATCCGCCTCGCAAGTGGCGAGGCCTTGACGCGCGTCGCGGCCGCCTGCCCGCCGGGCTCCTGCTGCTCGCTCTGGCGCGGCGTCGCAGCGACTGGCGCGTGAGCATCGCTCGCCGTCGCGGTGTCATCGTGCGCGCGCACGCGAGCCGGCCCCTCTCGGGCCGGCCCATCCTCATTGCTCGCCGCCGCCGCACCAACCCGCGCGATCACCTCGCCGACCGCCAGCGTCGAGCCCTCGGACGCGACGATCTCCAGCGTGCCCGCCTGGTCGGACTCGTAGGTCATCGTCGCCTTGTCTGTCTCGATCTCCACGATCTCCTCGCCGCGCGCCACCACCTCGCCGTCGGCCTTCAGCCAACGCAGGATCGTGCCCTCCTCCATCGTGTCCGACAGGCGCGGCATCACGAGCTCGGCCATCAGGCGCCTCTCGCGTTCGCAGGCGTGCGGCTCAGCATCGCGAGCACCGCTGCGACGATCTGTGGCTCGTGCGGGTAGGCGAGGTCCTCGAGCGGCTTGGAGTACGGCATCGGCACGTCCGCTCCGGTCACGCGCTGGACAGGGGCGTCGAGGTCGTCGAAGGCCTGTTCGGCGATCAAAGCCGCCAGGTTCGCGCCGACGCCGCCGTGCGGCCAGCCCTCCTCGACGATCACGCAGCGGTTCGTCTTCGCGACCGACGCGAGAATCGTGTCCAGGTCGAGCGGGCGCAGCGTGCGCGGGTCGATCACCTCGACGTGCACGTCGCGCTCGCTCGCGAGCGTCTGCGCTGCGCGTTCCGCGCTCAGCGCCATGCGGGAGATCGCCACGACCGTCACGTCCGAGCCCTCGCGCGCTATCCGCGCCTGGCCGAAGTGCACCAGGTGCTCCTCCTCGTCCGGGACCTCGCCGCGCACGCCGTAGAGCGACTCGTGCTCGATGAAGATCACCGGGTTCTCGTCGCGGATCGCGCTCTTCAGCAGGCCCTTCGCGTCGGCGGCCGTCGCCGGCACGGCCACGAGCAGCCCGGGGACGTGCGCGAACAGCGCCTCGAAGCAGTGCGAGTGCGTCGGCCCGAGCTGGTGGCCCGCGCCCTGGGGCATGCGCACGACCAGCGGCACCCTCGCCTGGCCGCCGAACATGTAGTGGATGTGCGCAGCGTGGTTGACGATCTGGTCGAACGCGAGCAACGCGAAGTTGATCGTCATCAGCTCGACGACCGGGCGCAGGCCGGTCATCGCCGCGCCGACGCCGACGCCGACGATCGTGTTCTCCGAGATCGGCGTGTCGCGTACGCGGCGCTCGCCGAACTCCGCGAGCAGGCCGTCGGTGACCTTGAACGCGCCGCCGAAGACGCCGATGTCCTCGCCCATCAACATCACCCGCTCGTCGCGCGCGAGCTCCTCGCGCAAGGCAGCGTTCAGCGCCTCTCGGTAGCGCATCTGCGCCATCAGTCCGCGTGCACCCCGCCACGCGCACTCGTCGCCGTGTCCGGGCGGTCGAGGCCCGGCGTTTCGCGGCCTTCATCGCCGGCGGCCAGCGCATCGGTCAGCTGCTGCGGGATCTCGTCGTTCGCCGAGCGCGACTGCGCGTCCGCCGGCGCCCCGCCGCCGTCACCGGCGCTCAAACGGTCGTCGCTCGTCTCGACCGAGTACAGGCCACGCACCTCCCGATCGAGCACGTACACATCGTCATACAGCGTCTCAGGCGCGGGGTAGGGCGATGCTTCGGCGAACTCGACCGCCGCGTCCACGCGCGCGATCGCCTGCTCGTCGAGCCGCTCGCGCTCCGCCGGCTCGATCGCGCCCTCGCGCTCGAGCAGCTCGCCGAAGGCGGGGATCGGGTCGCGCTCGCGCCAGTGCGCGACCTCCTCCTTCGTGCGGTACTGCTCGGGGTCGGCCATCGAGTGCCCGCGGAAGCGATACGTGACCGCCTCGACGAGCAGCGGGCGGCGCTCCTCGCGTACGCGGCGCACGGCCTCGGCGACGACCGCGTGCGTGTCGAGGACGTCCATGCCGTCGCAGCGCATCCCCGGGACGCCGAGGCTCTCGCCCTTGCGTTGCAGGTCCGTCACCGCCGAGTGCCGGCCCAGCGCGGTTCCCATGCCGAACTGGTTGTTAGTGACCATGAACACGACCGGCAGCCGCCACAGCGCAGCGATGTTCAGCGTCTCGCCGAACGTGCCCTGGTTGGAGGCGCCGTCGCCGAACACGCACAGCGTCACGTCCTCCGTACCCTGGTAGTCGCTCGCCAGCGCGATGCCCGCCGCTATCGGCAGGTTGCCGCCGACGATCCCGTATCCACCCATGAAGCGCCGCGCGAGGTCGAACATGTGCATCGAGCCGCCGCGACCGCCCGAGCAGCCGTCGACGCGACCGAACAGCTCGGCCATCACGTTCTCCGGCGGTGTGCCGCGCACGAGTGCGTGGCCGTGTGAGCGGTAGGTCGAGATCAGGTAGTCGCTGTCGCGCAGGGCGCGCGCGCTGCCAACGATCGTCGCCTCCTCGCCGATCGACAGATGCAGGAAGCCGCCGACCTTCGCGCGCGCGTACATCTCGCCCGCGCGCTCCTCGAAGCGACGGATCAGCATCATCGTCGCCAGCCACTCGCGCGCGCGCTCCGGCTCAGGCAGGATCGGCGCGGGCGGGCGTGGCGCGGGCGGGCTCGACATCAGTGCTCCACCGTACTCCAGTGCGCCATGAACTCCTCGGCCTCCAGCCGCGTCAGGTCAGCGCGCAGCGCACGAGCGAGCTTCGATGCCTCCTGCGGCGCGCGATCCCAGAACAGCACCACTTCGCCGCTGTCGATCTCCACGACCTCGATGTGGTCGATGCGTGCCGGATCGGCGAATGGCGCCGGCGTGAGGCCGCCGCGGGTCACGATCAGACGGTAGGCGAGGCCGGCCTTCACCACGAGCCTGCCTCCAATACCCGCAAAGGGTCGCCTGCGCGCTCGCTGCGGACGTGCTCGCCGGCGCGCTCGAGCGCGCGCTCGCCGATGAACACGCGCTCGCCGAGCGTAACTGCGGGGACGTCGGTGACCCCAGCGGCGAGCGCCACGGCGGTGGTCTCAGCCAGGCGTCTCGCGGTTGAGCTCAGCTCCGCGCCGCGCAGCACCGCGGCGGGATGCATCTCACACGCAGCCGCCGCGATCAGCACGAAGTCGGTGTCCTCGAGCGAGTGCCCGCCCGCGAACGCCTGGCGGAAGGCCGCCTGGGCAAACGGAACCGCACGTCCGATCGACGCGGCGTACGTGGCGACGCGCATCGCCAGCGAGCTGTCGAACGGGAACGGCTCCGGCCAGCGCAAGGGCTGCAACCCGAGCTCCCGTGCGCGACGATCGATCTCCGCGCGCAGCACGTCGAGCTCCGCTTCGCAGCGCAAGCCCTCGAACGTGTCTGGCGCCGCGAGCTCGCGCGCGAGCACAGGGCGCCACTCGGCGGGAGCGCCGAGCACGTGCAGCACGCGCTCGGCCGCCAGGTAGGCCAGCGGGCTGGCCAGGTCGAAGTAGAAGGCGGCCGGGGTGGGCATCGAGTCGAGGTTATTGCGCGCTGAAGCGCGGAACGACCGCCCTCAGCCGTGGATCAGCCAGCCGTCGGCGGCGCGGCCAGCTTCCATCACGGCCTCCGACAGCGTCGGGTGCCCGTGGATCACTCGCGCGAGCTCCGCGAAGCCGCCCTCGAGCGCGCGCATGTTGACGAGCTCCTGGATCAGCTCGGTCGCGCGCGAGCCGACGATGTGCGCGCCGAGCAGCTCGCCGTACTTGCGCTCGCCGACGACCTTGACCAGGCCGCTGCGGTCGCCGTATACGATGCCGCCGCCGACCGCGCCATAGGGCACCTTGCCGACGACGACGTCGTAGCCCTGCTCGCGCGCCTGCGCCTCGGTCAGCCCGAACGAGCCGACGTTCGGCGTGCAGAAGGTCGCGCGCGGGATGTCGACGTAGGAGATCGGGTGCGTCTGCAGGCCGGCGAGGTCCTCGACGGCGATCACGCCCTCGTCGGAGGCCTTGTGCGCGAGCGCTGGACCGTGGACGAGGTCGCCGATCGCGTACACGCCGGCGCGGCTCGTACGCATCGCGCCGTCGACCTGCACGAGCCCGCGCTCATCGAGTGCGACGCCGGCCTCCGCCAGGCCGAGCCACTCGACGTCCGCGCCGCGGCCCGCCGCGATCACGAGGTAGTCGACCTCGGCCGACTCCGAGCCGTAGCTGAAGGTGACGCTCGCCTCGCCGACGCTCACGTCCGCCACCGGGGTGCTCGTGTGCACGCCGATGCCTTGGCGCTTCAGGCCGCGCTCGACCAGGCGCGAGATGTCGGCGTCCTCGGTCGGAAGCACGCGCTCGAGCGCCTCCAGCAGGAGCACCTCGCTGCCCAGGCGCGCGTACGCCGAGGCGATCTCGGCCCCCGACGCGCCCGCGCCGACGACCGCCAGGCGTGCGGGCAGCTGCTGCAGCGCCCACGCCTCCTCGGTCCCGATCACGCGCCCGCCGAACTGGACCCCGGGGATCGGACGCGGGATCGAGCCCGTTGCGAGGATCACGCCGGCGGCTGCGATCGTCTGGCGCTCGCCGTCGTAGACCTCGACGACGACCTCGCCGTCGGCCGTCAGGCTGGCGTCGCCCTCGATCACCTCGACGCCGTCTTTCTTGAACAGCGAGGCGACCCCGGAGGTCAGCGTCGAGACCACCTTCTCGCGGCGCGCCTGCACGGCCGCGTAGTCGACCTCGACGCCGCTGACCTTCAGGCCGAGCTCCTCCGCCTCGCGGATCTCCGACAGCACGTCGGCCGAGCGCAACACGGCCTTCGCGGGGATGCACGCGTAGTTCAGGCAACGCCCGCCGAGCTTGTCGCGCTCGATCACAGCGGTGCGCTTGCCGAGCTGCGCCGCACGGATCGCGGCCACATAGCCCCCAGGTCCGGCGCCGATAACGATGCAGTCGTAAGAGCTGTCAGGCATTCAGCTGAGCCTATCGAATGGCTATCGGCGGTCCTGGCGTTCGCCGGCTTGGATGCGGCCCATCACGCGTATCAACTTCCAGAACAGCCAGCCGGCGAGGCCGATGCCGAGCAGGTACGCGGCGGCTGCGAGGATCGACGTCGCGATCACGAGCGCGAGCGAGCTGACGATGATCTGAAACGTGAGCAGCGCCTCGAAGCCGAGGACCGCCATGTAGCGACGGCGGTACATCCCGAGCGCGAGGCCGCCGAGGACCAATGCGAGGAAGATCGCGCCCGGCAGCGAGCCGCCCCGGCGCGCGAGGTCGTGGATCGTCAAGCCCCCGACGAGCACGCTCACCGCGAGCAGCGCGCACGCGGCGACGGCGATCAGCAGCGCGAGCGGGCGCTCGCCCGCGGCGAGGGGCTCGAGCGGCGGCGGGGCGAGCTGCTTGCGCTCACCGCCGCGAGGGGGCTCGCCGTCGGCGGCGCTCACGGGCCGACCGCTGGGCTCACTCATGCGTCAGGTGCGCTCGGCTGGCTGAGCGGCCCCCGCGCGTCGAGCGCGTCGCGCAGCGTCCGCGCGGCCCGCTCGGGGTCCTCGGCATCGGCGATCGCGCGCAGCACGCACACACGACTCGCGCCGGCATCGAGCGCCTCGCCGATGTTGTCCTGCTGCAGGCCGCCGATCGCGAAGAACGGCAAGCGCGCGTGCGCCGCGGCGTAGCGGATCAGCCCGACGCCGACGGCCGCGCGCCCGGGCTTGGTCGGTGTCTCGTGGATCGGGCCGACGCCGATGTAGTCCGCGAGGCTCGCGTCGGTGGCGTCGATCTGCGCCGGCGAATGCGTGGACAGGCCGATCAGCAGGTCGGTGCCGACGAGCTCGCGAACGTCAGCCAGCGGCATGTCGTCCTGACCGACATGCACGCCATCGGCGCCCGCCTCGAGCGCGACGGCGGGACGGTCGTTGATGATCAGCAGCGCGCCGAGACGCTCGCACAGGGCGCGCGCGGCGTGGGCGAGCGCGATCAGCTGTTCGTCGGGCACGTGCTTCTCGCGCAGCTGCACGACGTCGACGCCGCCGGCGATCGCCGCGCGCAGCAGGTCGGGAAGCTGGCTGCCGTCTGGGTAGGCGCCGCACACGAGGTACAGGCGCGCCGCGGCGAGACGGGCGCGGCGTTCTGAGCCTAGGTCGCGATTGGACATCCGTCCGCAGTCTGGCATGACGTGGGCAGCGGTTGGTAGCGTCCGGCTGGTGCTCGCGTTCGTACGCCGCCGGCGTATGCCACTTCTTCTTGCGCTGCTCACCGGCGCCCTGCTGCTGCCGGTCAGCAGCGCCAGCTCCTCGACGCCGCGCGCGGTCACGGGCGCGGCGGGCGTCTCCGCGCAAGAAGCCGAACAGCTGCGGCGCGACGACCGCGGCGTGTACGTCGCCTTCTGTCCAGCGGGCGAGGAACTCGCGACGATCGCCTCCGCGCCGACGGCGAGCATCGCCCTGGCGAGCCACGCCGGCTGGCCGGCTGACGAATGCCTGAAGATGGACAAGGGCCCGGGGGGGCAGAGCCACACGCTCGTCGGCCTCGAGCACGTGCACAACTGGCTGCTTGGCGGCAACGGCAACGACACCGTCATCGGTGGCGATGACGGAGACGTGATCTGGGGCGACTATCAGCCCGCAGGCCAGCCCGAAAGCCAGAGCGACTATCTGCACGCCGGTGACGGGAACGACTGGATCTACTCCAGCCACGGGTTCAACGAAATCTGGACGGGCGGCGGCGACGATCACCTCCTGCTCGTCTACGGGCACGGCACCGTGTTCTGCAACGGCCCGGGCGTGAAGACGTTCGTGATGCGCTATCTGCCGGAAAACCGCCCCTGGAAGCTCGTGGGCTGCTCGCACAAAGTGCTCGTGCGCTACCGCGCCTGACGGTCGCCCGCTCAGGCATCGCCGGGCGCTGGGGCGGGCTAGCATCCTCGACATGCCCGATAACCAGCGAGTGGACGTGGTGATCGTCGGTGGCGGCATCATCGGCATGGCGATCGCCTGGCGCGCACGCCAGCGCGGGATGTCGGTGAGCGTGCTCGAGCGCGACATCGCCGGGCATGGGACATCGCGCGTGGCGGCGGGGATGCTCGCGCCGGTGGTGGAGGTCGAGTTCGGTCGAGCTGGGCGAGGAGTGCTGGAGCTGGGACTGCGCTCCGCGGGGATGTGGCCGGCTTTTGCGGCCGAGCTCGAGCAGAGCGCCTCGGCGAGGGTGGGCCTGATGCGGACGGGCACGCTGTTGCTCGCTCGCGACGAGGACGAGGCGGCAGAGCTCGAGCGCCAGCTCGCCTTCCGCCGCTCGCTCGCGCTGACGGTCGCGCGCCTACGCCCGAGCGAGGCTCGCGAGCTCGAGCCGGCTCTCGCTCCGACGCTGCGCCTCGCGCTGCACGCTGCAGAGGACCACTCGGTCGATCCGAGGCTGGTCCTCGCTGCGCTGCGACGGGCGTGTGTCGCGATCGGCGTGGACGTGCGCGAGCACGCGCCGGTCGCGCGCGTCGAGCTGGATCGTGCGGGCGAGCGCGTGACGGGGGCGGTGCTCGAGGACGGGCGGCGGGTGTCAGCGCCCGCGGTGGTGCTCGCCGCTGGAGCGTGGAGCGAGCGGATCGATGGCCTGCCCGGCAGCGCACGCGTGCCGGTGCGCCCGGTCAAGGGCCAGATCCTGCGCCTGCGCGATCCCCACGGGCCGGGGCTGCTGCGGCGCGTCGTGCGCTTCGGGAGGGGCTATCTGGTCCCACGCGAGGACGGTCGCTACATCCTCGGCGCGACCGTCGAGGAGCGCGGCTTCGAGCTGGCGCCGACCGCCGGCGGGGTGTTCGAGATGTTGCGCGACGCTCGTGAGCTCGTGCCCGGCGTCAGCGAGCTGGAGATCGAGGAGCTGTCGGTCGGCCTGCGTCCTGGCACCCCCGACAACGCCCCAGCGATCGGGCGCAGCGGGCCGCACGGGCTGATCTGGGCGACCGGTCACTACCGCAACGGCATCCTGCTCGCGCCGCTTACCGCTGAGCTCGTCGTGGGTTTGCTCAGCGACGAGGGCGTAGCGGAGGAGGAGCTGCTGTCGGTCTGCGCGCCCGCGCGCTTTGGTCGTGATCCCGCCGGCGCCCGCGCCGAGGCGGCGAGCGCGAAGGCGAACGCCGGCGAGGGTGCGATTGCGGGGGCGCTCTCATGATCTTCGTGAACGGGGAGGGCTCGGACGTGCGCGCGGGCGAGCCGGTGGTGACGGTGCTCGCGCGCCTCGGGCTCGACGCTGACGCGAGCGGGGTGGCGGTCGCGGTCGACGGCGAGGTCGTCCCGCGCGCGGCGTGGGAGTCGTTCGCGCTGCCTGCGGACGCGCGCATCGAGGTGCTGACGGCGATGCAGGGAGGATGATGGGCAGATGCCGGACACGATAAGCACGCCCGCGGGGACCCGCAACGGCGCCGCGGCGCAGGCGCCCGACCTGCTGACGATCGCCGGCAGGAGCATGCGCTCGCGGCTGCTGCTCGGCACGGGCGGATTTCCGTCGCTGGAGCTGCTCTCCGAGGCGATCGCGGCGAGCGGCTGCGAGCTCGTGACGGTCGCGCTGCGGCGGGTCGACCCGACCGCGCGCGGCTCGCTGATCGATGTGCTCGCGCAGGCGGGCGTGCAGCTGTTGCCGAACACGGCCGGGTGTCACACCGCGCGCGACGCGGTGATGACCGCGCGCATGGCGCGTGAGGCGTTCGCGACGGATTGGGTCAAGTTGGAGGTGATCGGCGACGAGGACACGCTGCTGCCGGACGCGCCCGAGTTGCTGCGTGCAGCGGAGGAGCTCGTCGACGAGGGCTTCGTGGTGCTGCCGTACACGACCGATGACCCCGTGCTCGCACGTCGCCTGGCCGATCTCGGCTGCGCGGCGGTGATGCCGCTTGGCTCCCCGATCGGGAGCGGCATGGGCATCCGCAACGTCTACAACATCGGCCTGATCCGCGAGGCGGTCGACGTGCCGGTCGTGCTCGACGCAGGCATCGGCACAGCCTCCGACGCGACGCTCGCGATGGAGCTGGGCTGCGACGCAGTGATGGCGGCGTCAGCGATCGCGCGCGCACAGGACCCCGTGGCGATGGCGCACGCGATGCGCGCGGCCGTGCTCGCCGGGCGCCTGGCGCGCGCAGCCGGGCGCATCCCTCGCCGTCACTACGCGACCGCGTCGAGCCCCGAGCGAGGCCGCGCCGAGTTCAGCTGAGCTCCTCCGAGGTCGCCCCTACGCGACGACTTCGATCGTGCCGTTCATCGTCGTCGGGTAGAGCGTGCACTCGTAGTGGATGACCCCTGGCTTCTCCAGCTTGACCTCGAACGTGCCGCCTTCGCCGAAGTTCTTGGAGGCGAACATCTGCGGGCCGCTGACGCTGGTGACGTTGGCTTGCACGGAGTCGTAGTTGGTCCATCTGACCGTGCTGCCGAGCTTCACCTTGACGGTGTCCGGCTCGATCGCGATGTCGCGGTAGGCGATCTGCACGAGGCCACTCTGAACCGGCGCGGACGGGGACGGGGACCCGAACTTCGGTGTCTTGTCGACTTTGATTCCCGGCGCCGAGCTGGAGCTCTTGGTCGTTGCGGCTCCGCTCGTGGCGGTCGACGTCGAGCCCGAGCCGCTCGAGGAGCCGCAGCCCGCCGCGAGCACTACCACCGAACACGCGGCGAGGGCCGCGATGGGGAGTCTCATCCGCTTGGGATCCTTTCTCGAAACGATTGTGTCGAGGGACGATCGCACACGACGGCGCCGGCGGTCACCGGTCGTTCCCGACCCGCCCGCGGAGGGCGCTCGGGCGCGAGCGCGCGTAGCGCCTACACTGGCCGATTCGATGACCCCACGCCACTTCCTCACCGGAGCGGAGCTGAGCGCGACCGAGCTGGACGCGCTGCTGGACCGCGCGCTGGAGCTCAAGCGCGCGCCGCTGTCCTCTCGGGCGCTGGAGGATCGCAGCGTCGCGCTGATCTTCGAGAAGCCCTCGACGCGCACGCGCGTGTCGTTCGAGGTCGGCATTCAGGAGTTGGGCGGACACGCGGTCGTGCTGCGCTCCGACGAGCTCCAGCTCTCACGCGGCGAGGCGCCGCGCGACACGGCGCTCGTGCTCTCAAGGCACGTGGCCGCGGTGGGGCTGCGCACCGGGGCGGACGCGATCCTCGAGGAGCTCGCGGCCTACAGCGAGGTGCCGATCATCAACATGCTGAGCGCTGGACACCATCCCTGCCAGGCGCTTGCGGACCTGCTGACGCTGCGCGAGGCGTGCGGGGAGCTTGCGGGGCTGCGCCTCGCGTACGTGGGAGACGGCAACAACATCGCGCGCTCGCTTGCCGTGCTGGGGGCGTTGGCCGGTCTGGAGGTCGCGTTCGCCTCGCCGCCTGGATACGCGTTGGAGGACGACGTGGCGCTCCCACCCGGCGCGCGCGGACGGGTGACGCTGCACAGCGACCCCTACGAGGCCGTGGCCGGGGCGAGCGCGGTGTACACCGACGTGTGGGTGAGCATGGGCGACGACAGCACCGCGCACGAGCGGCGCAGCGCGTTGGCGGAGTACCGCGTTGACGACGCGCTGCTGGACGCGGCGGCAGCGGGGGCCTTTGCGATGCACGACCTGCCCGCCCATCCCGGTGAGGAGATCTCCGCGGAGGTGCTCTACGGCCCGCGCGAGCACATCTGGGATCAGGCCGAGAACCGCAGGCACGCGCAGAAGGCGCTGCTAGAGCTGCTCGTTGCAGGCTGATGGACGGCGACTCGGCGACCCCTCCCGTATTGGACGCGCCCGAGGCGTCCGATGCGTCACCGCCGCCGGGCGCGCCGCCGGATGTCGCCGCGACCGCGCCGGCTTTCACCGGCGCGCGCCCGCAGCGCGGCGATGAGCTCGAGCTGACGATCGATTCGCTGGCGTTTGGCGGCGAGGGCGTGGCGCGACTGGGCGACGGCGGATACGTCGTGTTCGTCTCTGGCGCGATCCCGGGCGACCGGGTACGCGCGGTCGTGCACAAGCGCAAGCGCAGCTACGCGCACGCGCGCACCATCGAGGTGCTGGAGGCGAGCCCCGAGCGGATCGCGCCGACGGCCGATCATCCGGGGGTCGCCTGGCAGGTGATCCCGTACGAGCGCCAGCTGCAGATCAAGCGCGGGCAGGTGGACGAGGCGCTGCGCCGCATCGGCCATCTCGAGGGCTTCGAGCTGCAGGAGATCGTGCCGGCGCTCGAGCAGTGGCGCTACCGCAACAAGCTCGAGTACTCGTTCGGCACCGGCGAGGACGGTGGGCTCGTGTGCGGCTTCCACGCGCCGGCTGGCGGCAACCGCGTGACGCCGATGGAGGACTGCCTGCTCGCCTCAGAGCGCGGCAACCTCGCGCGCCGCGTGGCGCTGGGCTGGTGTCGTGCCGAGGGCCTGGGCGCGTGGGAGCGCAGCAGCCGACGCGGCGGCGAAGGGGACGCGCCGCGCGGCGAGCGGGCGGAGCGCAGCGAGCGGGTCGGCCCTGGGCCGGACGGCCGCGTGCGCCTGCGCAACCTGGTCGTGCGCGAAGGACGGCGTACGGGCAAGCTACAGGTGCGCATCGTCAGCACCGACGGCGAGCTGGAGGCGGGCGAGCTGGCGGCGGCGCTCAGCGAGGCGCTGGGCGAGAGCCTCAGCGGCGTGCTGTGGACGCGCTCGCGCAGCCTCGCCGAGACGACGGCCGGGGGCGAGACGGAGCTCGTGTGGGGAGAGGCCGAGCTGCCCGAGCGCCTGGGCGAGCTCGATCTGTTGATCTCCTCGGAGGCGTTCTTTCAGACGAACACGGAGATGGCGGAGCTGCTGTACGGCATCGCCGGCGAGTACGCGGCGCTCGAGGGCTGGGAGCGCGTCTACGACCTGTATGCGGGCATCGGCACGATCGCGCTGACGCTCGCCCAGCGGGCGGGCGAGGTGTGGGGAATCGAGCTGGTCGAGCAAGCGGTCGCCGACGCGATCGCAGGCGCGCGGCGCAACGGGATCACGAACGTGCGCTTCTTCGCGGGCGACACGCGCACGGCGCTCCCCGAGCTTGTCGAACGCGCCGGGCGCCCCGACGTCGTGCTCGTCGACCCACCCCGCGCCGGACTTTCCAAGAAGGTCGTGCACCGCATCATCGACGCCTCGCCGCGGCGCGTCGTCTACGTCTCGTGCAACCCCACCACGCTCGCTCCCAACGCCGCCGAACTCGTCGAGGCGGGCTGGGTCCTGCGCAAGGTGCGTCCGGTGGACATGTTTCCGCAGACTCACCACATCGAGTGCGTCGCCCTGTTCGAGCGGGACGAGGGCCGGCGCAGCTCTGCGTCCTCAGTCGCTCGCGTGCAAAGCACGCCACGCTCCCTGCGTCCTTGATCTGCTTGGCCCTCGTCCCGCTCGGGTGCGTGGGCGGACGAGGGCCGGCGCTGGCCGATCTCCGATCGGTCGGCGTCCTCGGCGTCGTAGCCTGCTGCGAAGATCCGGCTTGCTCCAAGCGCCGGCGCTGACTTCGAGATTGGGGGACGGGATGGCTAAGGACTTCAAGGCATTTCTGCTTCGCGGCAACGTCGTGGACCTGGCGGTTGGCATCGTCATCGGGGCGGCGTTCGGGGCGCTGGTGACGGCGCTCGTGAAGGACCTGCTTACGCCGATCGTGGCGGCGATCATCGGCAAGCCGAACTTCGCGGACCTCGTCTTCACGATCAATGGCAGCACGTTTCACTACGGCGAATTCATCAACGCGCTGATCGCGTTCATCACGATTGCGGCGGCGGTCTTCTTCTTCGTGGTGAGGCCGATCAACGCACTGATGGCGCGCCGCAAGACGGGCTTGGACACGGAGTCCGAAACGCGGCCGTGCAGCGAATGTCTGAGTGAGATCCCGCGCGAGGCGCGCAGATGCGCCTTCTGCACCTCGGCGCAGGCGGCCGCGGCCTGAGGGCGGCTTGCGATGGACGTCCGCTCATACGCACAGATAGAGCCGTTCACCACGCTCGACGGCTCGCAGATCAGGGAGTGGGCGGGCCCGGTGTCCGCGCCCGCCCAGAACCAGAGCCTCGCCGAGGCGACGATCCCGGTGGGCGGGGCGACGACCGAACATCTCCACCACGTCACGGAGGAGCTGTATCTCGTCACGGCGGGCCGTGGTCGGCTGCTGATCGACGGCGAGGAGCGGATCGTGCAGGAGGGCGACTGTGCGCTGATCCCGCCCGGCGCGCGCCACAAGGTCTTCAACGTCGGCGCTGAGCCGCTGCGGATCGTGTGCGCATGCGCGCCCGGGTACTCAGACGCGGACACGCGGCTGCTCGAGTGAGCACCCGGGTAGGACAGATGCCAGCGCGCGCAGACGTTTGAACGTAGGCTTGCGCGATGCGCGCCGCCACCATCCGCGAGCAGGAGATCGTCATCGAGGAGCACGCCGATCCGGTCGCGCGGGGCGAAGAGGTGCTCGTGCGCGTCCACGCTGCGGGTTTGAACGGCGCCGACATGATGCAACGGCGCGGCCTTTACCCGGCTCCGCCCGGCTCGCCGCAGGACATCCCCGGCATGGAGCTCGCGGGCGAGGTCGCGGCTGTTGGACCGCAGGTCGAACGGTTTCAGGTGGGCGATCGCGTGATGGCAATCGTCGGCGGTGGCGCGCAGGCGGAGCTCGCGACGGTGCACGAGCGCCAGCTGATGCCCGTCCCCGAGAGCTTGGACTGGCCGGCCGCGGGGGGACTGCCGGAGGTGTTCGTGACGGCGCACGACGCCCTGCTGATCCAGGCCGAGCTGCGCTCCGGTGAGCACCTGCTCGTCCACGGCGGCGCCGGCGGTGTTGGCACGGCGGCGATCCAGCTCGCGCGTGCCGTCGGTGCTCGCGTCACCGCGAGCGTGCGCGACGAGCAACTGCGCCGGGAGGTGGCTGCGCTAGGTGCGCAGGCAATCGCGTGCGAGGGCTTCGTCGAGCGCGGGCCTTTCGATGTGATCCTCGAGCTCGTCGGCGCGCCGAACATGCCGGACAACCTCCAGGCGCTCGCGACGGGAGGACGCATCACCGTCATCGGCGTCAGCGCCGGGGTCAAGGCCGAGGTCAACCTGCTGGCGTTGATGGGCAAGCGCGCGCGCATCCACGGCTCTACGCTCCGCGCACGCCCGCTGGAGGAGAAAGCGCTCGCCGCACGCCGTCTCGAACACGAAGTGCTGCCGCTGTTCAACGCCGGTGCGCTACGCGTTCCGATCGCCGCGACGTTCCCGCTCGAGCAGGCCGCCGCGGCCTACGAGCGCTTCGCGGCCGGCGGCAAGCTCGGCAAGGTCGTGTTGACGCTCTAGTACGGCGGCTGCGCGGCGTACCAGTCGCCGAGCACGCGGAAGGCTGCCCAGAAAGCACGCTTGGCGTCCTGCTCGTCGAGCGATTCGTCGATGCTCGGGACGTACAACGCGTCGATCGTCGGCGTCAGCTGCTGGATCTCTCCAACCGTCTCGCGCAGCGGCCGCGCCAGCGGAATTTCCATGTCCGCGAGCGCGCTCAGCGCCTCGGGGCCCATCACGACGACGATCTTCGGCTGCACGATCGCGATCTCCTCGACCACCCGCGCGACGCACGCGAAGTCGGCCAGCGAGGCGTCGCTGAGCGGGCACTTCACGCACAGCGTTCCGTAGACCGCGAGCGGATCGATCGACAATCGCTTGAGCGACTTCATCAGCGCGCCCCCAGCCCGTCCGTAGAAGGCGACTCCCTCCTCGATCTCCGACGGCAGCGCGGAGTACTTCAAAAGCATGATGTCCGCCTGCGGGTGCCCGGACCCGAGCACCGGCATGAGGTTGCCGCGCGGACAGTGCGGGCAGGCCTGCAGCTCGCGCGTGAGCGTGTTCAGCTCACGGATGGCGCGCTCCAGATACTTCTCGCGGATCTCATCATCGGTTACGGGCATCGACCCCGAGGGATTTGACGAGGCGTCCTCTTGTCCTTGACTGTGCATCAGTACTTGCGCTTTCGCCTACCTCCGTCCGCCGCCGTGCGTGCGGTTCAACCGCTTCAAACGGCGCGCCTTGCTCGCGCGTCGAGCCGAGCGAGGCGTGGCCCGCGTCTGCAGGAACTTCAGCGCCTGCACATACAAAAGCGAGGAAGGGCGCGTGAGGATGTCGGCGTCACGCAGCGACTCGAGGAACTCGGCCGGCCCGTCGAAGTCCCGCATACGGATGCGCACCGAGCCAAGACCTTGGGCGACGTGCGAATCCGAGCCGGCGCCGGCCGGTATCCGGTACTTGGCGGCGAAGCGCACCGCCTCCTCGTTGAAGGCGTTGATCGCAACACGCGGGTTGAAGACCTCGATCGCGTCGACGTCGTCGAGGATCTTCAGCAGGTGCTCATAGTCGGGCACCGAGTGCATGCGGTCGAAAGGGTGGGGCACGTACACGATCCCGCCCTGGCGCTTGATCTCGGCAACGGTGTCCTTGAGGCTCAGCCCACGGGGGATCTTCTCCTGGATGAAAAGCCCGATCACCTCTCCCTCGCCGGCCGTCTTGACCTCCTCGCCGACGATCACCTTCAGGGGCGGGCGGGAATCCGATCTGGCCGCCTGCGCGTTGGCCTCGAGCGCCCCGGAGATCTCGTTGTGATCGGTCACCGCGATCGCTCCCAATCCCTGCTCGCGGGCGCTCGCGAGCAACACCTCCACCGGCGTCGCGCAGTCGTGCGAGTGGTCGGTGTGCATGTGCAGGTCGACCTCGATCAGCGGACGCGTCGAGAGCGTGCGCCGCAGCGCGCGGTCACCCTCGCTCGAGTGCCGCCGTGCGGCCAGCTCGCCGTAGATCTGCTCGAACTCGCTGGCGGCGTCGCCCGTGTCCGCCACCAAGCGGTACTCGCCCGGGAAGTGATGGCGCATCAGCTCGGCGGTGGCCGGCAAGCTCGCGGTGCGCGCGTCCAGTCGCCCGAAGAAGCTCGCGACGAAGCGGCGCGCGACGAGCGTAGAGAGCATGTGCTCGCTGGAGGAGTGGAACGAGCCGACGTTGAGCGCGCGCGAATGACGCAGGGCGGCGTTGGAGGTACTCGGCGCGAATGGCTCATGCACGTGCACGAAGTCCAGTGGCACGTGGCTCAGCAGTTCCTCGACCGTGCGCGCGACGTCGATCGGCAGCGCCGACGTTCGCCGCCGGACACCGCCGGCGTGTGGCGGACGGGTGGGATCCTGGAAGTCGAGCACCTCACCGACCGCGAGCACGAGGGGCGTGCCGCGGTCGGTTCCCTGCAAGAGCGACGCCGCTCCCGCCGGGCTCGTGCGCGCGGCCCGGAGTATCTTGCGCGAGGTTCGCACCCGCTCCTGCGAGCGCGACGGGGCGAGCACGAGCACACGGTGGCCGCGGCGCGAGAGCTCAGCCGCGACGCGTCGGACGTGGGCGTTGACGGCGTTGTCCTCCGCCTCCCACGGATACGGCGTCACGTGAGCTATCGAGAAGGAGGGCGCCATCGCTCGACGATTATCGTCCCTCGCGGCGGGGCGGGCTGTTTCGCCGCGGCGGCTAGCCTCCGCGGCGCGCGCCCGCTGCCCGCGCTTTCGCGCTGCCGGCGACGCGCGCGGGCGCTTTCGCAGACCGCGGCGCCCTCGAGCTGCGCTTCGCTTGTGTGCCCGGCCGCCCGGCGTACTTGGCGATGAAGGCCTCCGTGTCGCGGCGCGCAAGCTCGTCTGGGCGCTGGTTGTGCGGCGACTTCATCAGGTAGGAGGACGGCCCATCGAGCTGCCCGCTCACGCCGTGGTTGAGCGCCAGCTTGCAGCAACGAGCCGCGTCGATGACGATGCCTGCCGAGTTCGGCGAGTCCCACACCTCGAGCTTCAGCTCGAGGTTCAGCGGCACGTCCCCAAACGCCTGTCCCTCGACGCGGATGTGAGCCCACTTGCGGTCTGTCAGCCACGGCACGTAGTCGGACGGTCCGACGTGGATGTCGCCCTTCGGCAACTCGTGATCCATGATCGAGGTGACCGCGTTTGTCTTTGAGATCTTCTTCGACTCCAGGCGCTCGCGCTCGAGCATGTTGTAGAAGTCCATGTTGCCGCCGACGTTCAGCTGCGAGGTGCGCTCGATCTCGACGCCGCGCTCGGCGAACAGGCGCGCGAGCGTACGGTGCACGATCGTCGCTCCGACCTGCGACTTGATGTCGTCGCCGACGATCGGCAGGCCCGCCTTTTTGAAGCGCTTGTCCCAGTAGTCCTCGCGCGCGATGAACACGGGAATGCAGTTGACGAAGCCGCAGCCGGCCTCGAGCACCTGCTCGACGTACCACTTGGTGGCGTCCTCGGAGCCGACCGGCAGATAGGAGACGACGACGTCGGTATGGGTGTCCTTGAGGATCTTGACGATGTCGGCGGTCTCGCCGGGGGCCTTCGTGATCTTCTCCTTGAGGTACTTGCCGAGGCCATCGTGGGTCATGCCGCGGTGCACCCGCACGCCCAGCTTCTTCGGCACCGCGTGCGTGCCCTTGGCGAACTTGATCGTGTTGTTCTGTCCGGCCCAGATCGCTTCGCCGAGGTCCTTTCCGACCTTCGTCGAGTCGATGTCGAACGCGGCGGTGAAGTCGATGTCGCGGACGTGGTAGCCGCCGAGGTCGACGTGCATCAGTCCCGGCACGCGCTTGGCGGGGTCGGCGTCGCGGTAGTAGTGCACGCCCTGCACGAACGCCGATGCGCAGTTGCCGACGCCGATGATCGCGACGCGCACCTTCTCCTTCTGGTAGCGCGATGCGCCGTTTTGTGAGGCGGCGCCGTTGCTCTCGGCGCGGCCGTTCTTGTTGTCGTTGGTCACGGCAGGAGATTACTCCGGCGGGTCGCGAAGGTCACACCGACAGCTCGCGGCGCACATGCCAGATGCGCTGCGCAACGGTGATCACGCTGAGCGCCGCCAGCACGTACACCGCGGGCTTGAGCAGCTCGAAGCTGCCAAGCGAAGCGCCCTTCGCGAAGACCAGGCCGATCGCGAGGATCACGACGCGCACAGGGCGGGTCGCGATCCCCACCTTGCACTCCACGCCGAGCGCCTCGGCGCGCGCGCGGGTGTAGCTCACGATCAGCGACGCGAGCACAGCCACGACCACCGCGGCGACGGCCACGCGGTCGGCCTGCAGCGCGAAGTAGCCGGCCACCGCCGCCAGCACGATCCCCTCCTCGATGCGGTCCAGCGTCGAGTCCAGGAACGCGCCGAACGGCGTGCCCTTGCCCGACATGCGCGAGTAGCGCCCGTCGAGCGTGTCCATCGTCGAGCCGACGATGAACGCGAGGCCGCCGAGGAAGAAGAGCTGTTCCCACACGAGCACCGCCGCGACCACGTTGAGCACGAAGCCGGTGAGCGAGATCGCGTTTGGCGTCAGGCGCGACTCGATCAGCCGGTTGCGTACGAGCTCGCGACGTTCGCCCGCCCCGATCGGGGCACGCGCGCTGCGGTGGCCGGAGCGGGTCGAGCCGGGCCGGGTGCGTCGCGACGGGCTGTGCTGCCTGGGCGGCGGGGGCATCCTCGCTCGACCGCTCTACCCGCTCGCCGTCAGCCGCACGGGCGAGACGTTCGAGAAGCGCCAGACGTTCGGACGCGCGCGAGCGAGCCAACTAGCGCCGTACGCGGAGACACCCGCGGTGAGCGCTCCGAGGAAAGCGTCGAAGATGAAGTGGTTGGCGGTCACGACGATCACGAACGCCATCAGGAACGGGTACAGGAACCAGAGGACGCGCACCACACGCCAGCGCACGAGTCGCGCCAGCGTCCAGCCGATCATCAACGCGAACGCGACGTGCATCGAGGGCACGGCCGCATAGGGATTGACGAGCGCGCTCATCGTCGCACTCGCGTGCGAGACGTGCACGCCGGTGAGGTTCGAGACGGTGTCGATGAAGCCCCATTCGGGCATGAATCGCGGCGGCGCGGTGGGGAACACCGTGTACCCGACGAGCGCGATCGCCATCGCGATCATGAACATGTTGCGCACGAAGTAGAAGTTGCGGTTGTGGCGCAGATACAGGTACACGAGCGCGGCCACCGTCACCGTCGTCTGCGCGTTCACGTACGTCCAGCTGGTAAGCACCATCACGAAGTGGCTGCCCGAGGCCCACGCCTGGATCGAGGGCTCGACGAACACGTGCAGCGTGCGCTCGAGCGAGATCAGATCGCGCGCATGCGCGAACGCGGCGTTGGCGTCCCCCGCGACCAGGCCCCGCACGAGCCTGTAGGCGAGGTAGGCGGCACCGAACAGGGATACCTGCCGCAGCACGTCCAGCCATCCGTGCGGCAGAACGCGCGCTTGCAAGAGACGAGCGCGGGCGATCATCAACCAAGAAATCCTAGACGATGCTCAGCGACAGCGAGGCCCGCTGGTGAACACGCGCGCGAGCGAGAAGTCGATCACGAGATGGAAGCTGCCGGGACTGCGCGCGCGCACTTCAGTCCAGCCTCCCGGGGCGCTCGCCACGCATCCCTCGCCGCTCGCCAGCGCCCAGTAAGGCGTGAAATGCACGCGCACCGTGTACGCGCCGGCGCGCGGCGCGTACAGCGTCAGCGAGTCGCTGCCGACGCCGGCGAGGACGCCCGGGGGGCTCGCGAGCGGGCTCGCGTCGCCTACCGCGAACAGGCGCCAGTGCGCGGAGTGCCAGACCTCGTGCAGATAGGTCAGCCCTCCTCGGATCAGGCGCGCCTCGGCGAGCGCTGAGTAATCGAGCGGAGCATCCGGCAGCGCCACGTAGGAGACCGCGTTGCGCGCGAGCCACGCGCGGTAGCGCGCGGCTGTGAGCGGCGTGCCCTCGTAGAAGAGCGCGTTGTGGTCGATGTCCAGCTGTCGCTCCCAGCCGCGCGCGAGCATCACGTGCGGCGCGACCCAGCGCGCCTCCCAATGGTCGGCGGTCGCAACGACCTCGATGCGCGCCGGGCGTGCGCCGTAGCCGATGCGCAGGGCGTGCAGCTCGCCAACCAGCGGGGCGTAGTAGGAGGCCTTGACCGACTGGTTGGAGACCGTCGAGACGAAGTCGGTCACGGGCGCGTTCGCCTGCCAGTAGAAGAGCAACGGGGCGAGCACGATCAGCAGGCGCTCGCGCCCCCGCGTGGAGCCGACGAGCACACACGCGAGCACCGGTCCAGCCATCAGCGCGCCGAGGCGGTCGGCGTTGCCGCCGACCGCGCTCGATACGAGGTAGGAGCCGACGAGCACGAGCGCGTACAGCAGCGCGCCGATCCGCAGCATGCGCTGTTCGGCCGGGATCAGCGCAGCGACGAGCAGCACGCCCGCGAGGTCGGGGAAGAACGCGGAGGCCACGAACGGCTGCGTGCCGCCTTCGGGGAAGGCGAGCGAGAGCAGCGCGACCGGCGCGAGTGCGGCGATCGTCAGCGCGAGCGGCCAGGCGCGCGCTGGGCCGGCGATCGCCCACGCGAGGAACGCGAGCCCGAGGAACGCGCCGGCGACGGGGCTCGCCAAGGGCGTGAGCAGGCTCAGCGCGAGCGCCGACGCCATGTGCTCGCGACGGGCGAGCAGCAGGGCGGCGAGGCCGAACGCCAGGCCGAGGTCGAACGGGACGCGGCTGGAGAGCAGAGCGACCGACGCGCCCAGCGCGAAGAACAACCCGGCGACGCGCGTCGCGCTCTGCGGGAAGCAGCCGTCGATCAGTGCCGCGAACAGCGCCGTCGCGATCACCATCGAGATCGCCGCCAGCGGCTGTGGGCCGATGGCGGCGCCGAGCGCCGGAGCGAGCACCGAGTAGGCGAGCAGGTGGTGTCCCGCGTACCAGGAGTTGTCCCACAGCGTGAACCCCATCCTCGAGAACAGGTCGCTGCGGTAGCTGGCCGCGGCGAGGTCGGGGCTGGCGGGCGCGACGATCAGGTAGATGACCGCGAACGCCGCCGTGACCGTCCACGCCGGGGGCCATCGGCGCGGATCAGCGCCGCGTGCTCCGCGCCTGCGCGAGCGGTGCACCGGTTCGCTCAGCAGGTACGTGGGACCGCTCACCGTGCGCTCAGGAAGTCCGCCGCACGCTCGATCGCGTCCGGACGCGCGCCGGTGTGGTCGCTCGCCTGGGGCACCGGCCGAGGATATAGCGGGGCACGCGCGGCGGATACCGTTGTGCGGTGCCCAGCAAGCAGCGAGCGTGGACGCCGCCGACGCACGCGCGGGTCGTGAGGATCCGCGAACGCCTGCGCGAGGTCTACGGCGTGCCGTTGATGCGCCCCCACGGCGATCCGATCGCCGAGCTCGTCCTGACGGTGCTGTCGCAGTCGACCAACGATCGCAATCGCGATGTCGCTTACCTGCGCCTGCGCGAGCGACTGCCGAGCTGGTCGCAGGTCCGCGACGCGCCGGTGAGCGAGGTCGAGGAGGCGATCCGCCCGGGCGGGATCTCGAAGGTCAAGTCGGGGCGCATCCAAGCGATCCTGCGCGCGATCTCAGACGATTGCACCGAGCCGGCCGGCGCTCATGCACGCGAGCGACTGTCGCTCGCGTGGCTCGCGCGAGCGCCGATCGAGGAGGCCCGCGACTACCTCGTCTCGCTCCCCGGCGTCGGGCGCAAGACGGCTGCGTGCGTGCTGCTGTTCGCATACGGCCGCCGCGACGTGCCGGTCGACACGCACGTCTCGCGCGTTGGCGTGCGCCTGCGCCTGCTGCGAGCGGGCGCGCCCTTCGAGGAGCTGCACGACCAGATGCTCGCCCTCACCCCCGACGGCCACGAGCTCGAGCTGCACGTCAACCTGCTGCGCCACGGTCGACGCACCTGCCACGCGCGCTCACCGGCTTGCGCACAGTGCGCGCTGGCGCGCATGTGCCCGAGCCGCAAGGGGTTCCCTTAGCCGCGGGGGAGGACCGCGAAGGCGATAACCGCGTACTGCAGAGCAGCAGCGGCGATCACCAGCGCGTGGAAGACCTCGTGATAGCCGAACACCTTCGGCCACGGGTTCGGTCGACCGCTCGCGTACACGACCGCTCCGACCACGTAGAGCAGGCCTCCGCACGCCAGCCCGGCGGCGCCGAGCCAGCCGATCGCCGCGGGAAGCTCCCCGAACACCGCGGCTGTGACCAGGCCGAGCGCGACGTACACGGCCGCGAACAGCCACTTTGGCGCGTCGATCCACAGGAGCTTGAAGATGACCCCGCCGAGCGCTCCCGCCCACAGCACGATCAGGACCATGTTCGCGAGCGACCCCTTCAGCGCGAGCAATGCGACCGGCGTGTACGTTCCGGCGATCAGCACGAAGATCATCGAGTGGTCCAGGCGCCGCATCCAGCGCCTGGCGCTCGGGCGCCAGGTCACGCGGTGATAGAGCGCGCTCGTGCCGAGCAGACCTGACACGGCGACCGCATAGATCGACGCCGCCAGGCGTGCGCGCCCGTCGGATGCCGCGAGGATCAACACCACGCCGCACACGAGCGACACGAAGAACGCGTACTCGTGGAGCACGCCGCGCAGCCGAGGCTTCAACGGCCCCGACGGGACCAGGTTCATTCCCAGACGGTAGCGCGCGCGGCCGACTGCGGGCGCGACACGCGGGAGCTGCTTCAGCTCGGCGCGGAGGCGGTGCTGCTCTTGAGCTTCGTGCGCGCGCGCTCGGGCGAGACCGTCACGACGTCCCACGCGAGGCCAACGCGTTGCATGCCGAGGATCAGCCACCCCGACGGGTCCAGCTCATACCAGCGAAGGCCGTGGAACGCGGACTGGGGGAAGGCGTGGTGGTTGTGGTGCCACGCCTCGCCGAGCGAGGGCAGCGCGAGCCAGAAGACGTTCGTGGACTCGTCGTCGGTGTCGAAGCGGCGGCTGCCGAAGAAGTGGCAGATCGAGTTGATGCTCCAGGTGATGTGGTGCACGAGGAAGATGCGCACGAAGCCCGCCCACAGCAGCGCGCTGAGGCCGCCTGCGACGAGCGAGCCGCCGCTGAGGATGAAGCCGAGCAGGAACGGGATCACGAGGCTGCCGAGCGCGATCAGCGGGAAGCTCTTGTTGATGCGACGCATCGTCGCGTCCTCGACGAGGTCCGGCGCGAAGCGTTTCGAGGACGCCTGCCCGTGCGTCTCGAACAGCCAGCCGACGTGCGCGTGCCAGAGGCCGGTGATCATCCCCTTGACGCCCGCGCCCTGGCCGGCGTGGGGGCTGTGCGGGTCGCCCTCTTCGTCGGTGAACGTGTGGTGCTTGCGGTGGTCGGCCACCCAGTCGATCACGCCGCCCTGCAGCGACATCGAGCCGAGCACCGCGAGCGTGTAGCGCAGCCACGGGCGCGTCTTGAACGCGCGATGGGTCAGCAGGCGGTGGTAGCCGACGGTGACGCCGACCGCCGTCAGCAGGTACATGACGGCGAAGATCACGAGGTCGCGCGGGCCGAGGAACTGATTCCACAGCAGCACAGCCGCGAGGATCACCGCGAGGAACGGGATCACGACGGCGCTGATGTTGGCGTTGCGCTCCAGCCGAGTCACTAAGCAAGTTCTACACTCGGAGCGCAGATCGTTACCACGATCGCAGGCTTAAACCCCCCGCGTGGGGGGTAGCCAGGCTGCGTCGGGCCGCCATCGCTTTTCTGCGTGAGACCACTTGACGTGGCGTAGGAAATCTGCCACACTCTCACTAAGATTTATAAAGCGTATAGAAGGAGTATTTTGCAATGGCCAAGACCATAGGCATCGACCTCGGCACGACGAACTCGTGCATGGCCGTGCTCGAGGGTGGCGAGCCGACCGTCATCGAGAACGCCGAGGGCGGGCGCACGACCCCGTCGGTCGTCGCGTTCACCGCGTCGGGCGAGCGCCTCGTCGGCACCGTCGCCAAGCGACAGGCCGTCACCAACCCGCAGAACACCGTCTTCTCGATCAAGCGCTTCATGGGCCGCAAGGAGGCCGAAGTGCGTGAGGAGGAGTCGATCGTCCCCTACAAGGTCGTCTCCGGACCCAACGGCGACGCCCGCGTTGAAGCCGGTGGCGAGCAGCACTCACCGCCGGAGATCTCGGCGATGATCCTGCAGAAGCTGAAGTCCGACGCCGAAGCCTATTTGGGCGAGCGCGTCGACTCCGCGGTGATCACCGTCCCCGCCTACTTCAACGACGACCAGCGCCAGGCGACAAAGGACGCCGGCACGATCGCCGGCCTCGACGTCAAGCGCATCATCAACGAGCCGACCGCCGCCTCGCTCGCGTACGGCCTCGACAAGGAGTCCGACCAGACGATCCTCGTGTTCGACCTCGGCGGTGGCACCTTCGACGTGTCGGTGCTGGAGATCGGCGACGGCGTGTTCGAGGTCAAGTCGACCGCTGGCGACAACCACCTCGGCGGCGACAACTTCGACAAGGCGATCGTCGACTGGCTCGTGTCCGAGTTCAAGAAGTCCCAGGCGATTGACCTGTCTGCCGACCCGATGGCCCTGCAGCGCCTGTACGAGGCCGCCGAGAAGGCCAAGATCGAGCTCTCGACGACCCAGGAGACGCAGATCAACCTGCCGTTCATCACGGCCGACGCGTCGGGTCCGAAGCACCTCGACACGCGACTGACACGCGCGAAGCTCGCCGAGCTCACCTCCGACCTGCTCGACCGCGTGGTCGCGCCGGTTCGTCAGGCGATGGACGACGCCAAAAACAAGGGCGTCAAGGAGATCGACCACATCGTGCTCGTCGGTGGCATGACGCGCTCACCGGCGGTCCAGGAGAAGGTCAAAGAGCTGACCGGCAAAGAGCCGCACAGGGGTGTGAACCCCGATGAGGTGGTCGCCGTCGGCGCAGCGATCCAGGCCGGCGTGCTCGCCGGCGACGTCAAGGACGTGCTGTTGCTCGACGTCACGCCGCTGACCCTCGGCATCGAGACCAAGGGCGGCGTCATGACCAAGCTGATCGAGCGCAACACGACGATCCCCACGCGCAAGGGCGAGGTCTTCTCGACCGCTGAGGACAACCAGCCGTCGGTTGAGATCCACGTGCTGCAGGGTGAGCGCGAGATGGCCCAGTACAACAAGTCGCTCGGCAAGTTCCAGCTCACCGGCATCCCGCCGGCGCCGCGGGGGATACCGCAGATCGAGGTCGCCTTCGACATCGACGCCAACGGCATCCTCAATGTCTCCGCCAAGGATCTCGGGACGAGCAAGGAGCAGAAGATCGAGATCAAGGCCGGCTCCGGGCTCTCCGACGAGGAGATCAAGAACATGGTCTCCGACGCCGAGTCCCACGCGGAGGAGGATCGTCGCGCGCGCGAGCTGGCGGAGGCACGCAACAACGCCGAGAACGCGGCCTACCAGGCCGAGCGCCAGCTGGCTGATCTCGGTGACCAGGTCGATGCCGACTCCAAGTCGCGTATCGAGGAGGCCATCAAGGAGGCCAGGGAGGTGCTCGAGTCCGAGGACCCGGCCGCGATCAACGCCAAGGCGGAGGCTCTGCAGACGGCTTTCCACGCGGTCTCAGAGGCGATGTACCAGCGCGCCCAGGAGCAGGCTGCGGCCTCCGGCAACGGAGCCTCCAGCGGCGGCGACGACGACGCGTCCTCCTCGGATGACGAGGACGTTGTCGACGCCGAGGTCGTCGAAGAGCCCCAGGCATAGGGTCGCGATGACAGACGCAAAGCAAACGCTCGAGGACCAGCTGAACTACCCCGGCGCCGCCAAGGCGCCGGGGGAGGCAGCGCCCGGGACACGCGGGCCCGCGCCGTCCGCTCCGGCGGGCGGCGAGCGCGTGGATGACGCGCAGGCCAATGACAGCGGCGACGGCGCCCTGCTCGCGGGCGAGCTCGACGAGCTCGTGAAGACGGCCAAGCAGCGCGACGACTATCTCGCGCTCGCGCAGCGCACACAGGCGGACTTCGAGAACTACCGCAAGCGGGTCTCGCGCGAGGCTGCCGCCGCGCAGGAGCGTGGTGCATGCTCGCTGGCCAAGGAGCTGCTGCCGGCGCTCGACAACCTAGACCGCGCGATCGAGCACGCGGACCAGGACGATCCACTGCTGCAGGGCGTGCGCCTCGTGCGCTCGGAGCTGGCCGCGGCATTGGCGCGTGCCGGGATCGAGTCGTTCTCCCCGGCGGGCGAGCCGTTTGACCCTGAGGTGCACGAGGCGGTCGCCACCGCCCCGCAGGCACCCGGCGGCAAGCCGAGTGGGACTGTGGTCGAGGTCTACCAGCCGGGCTACCGCCTGGGCGCCAGCATTCTGCGCCCGGCGCGCGTGGTCGTGGCCGCATAGGCCGGGGATCTGATGGCGACACGACCCGACTACTACAAGACGCTCGGGGTCGACAAAAAAGCGACCGCCGAGGAGATCAAGAAGGCCTACCGCAAACTCGCGCGCCAGTACCACCCAGACCGCAACCCCGGCGACAAGCAGGCCGAGGCGCGCTTCAAGGAGATCTCCCAGGCACACGACGTGCTCGGCGACCCCGAGAAGCGCAAGCAGTACGACAGCGGCTCCGGCGCGTTCGCCAGCGGCGCCGGCCCCGGGGGCGGCTTCGGTGGTTTCGGCAACTTCGACTTCGACGGCTCCTCGATGGGGGACATCCTCTCGAACCTGTTCGGCGGCTCGACGAGCGGTCGACGCGTGCGCACGAAACCGCGCGCCGAGAAGGGCGCCGACCTCGAGGCTCAGGTGTCGATCACCTTCGACCAGGCGGTCGCCGGGGCACAGATCCCTCTGCAGGTCCCGATGCACGCGAGCTGCCCGACCTGCCACGGCACCGGCGCGAAGCCGGGCACGGCACCGTCGGTGTGCCCGCGCTGCGAGGGCCGCGGGATCGAGACGCAGGGACAGGGGATGTTCTCGATCTCACAACCGTGCTCGCTCTGTGGCGGCACCGGCACCGTGATCGAGGATCCGTGCCCGACCTGCAACGGCGCCGGCGCTGTGCGCACGGTCAAGAAACTGCGCGTCAACATTCCCGCCGGTGTCCGCGACGGCAGCCGCATCCGCCTGCCCGGCAAGGGTGAGCCCGGTCGCAGCGGCGGGCCGCCCGGCGACCTCTACCTGATCACCCACGTCGCGCCCTCGGCGCTCTTCACCCGCAAGGGAGACAACCTCGAGGTCGAGGTGCCGTTGAGCATCCCCGAGGCGCTGCGCGGCGCGGAGGTGCAGGTCCCAACGCTGTCGGGAACGAAGACGCTGCGCGTAAAACCCGGCACCGCGTCCGGCACCGTGCAGCGGCTGCGCGGCGAGGGCCCGCCCAAGCTCGGCGGCTCAGGTTCCGACCGCGGCGACATCCACTATCGCTTCGTGATCGACGTTCCGCAGAAGCTCAGCAAGGAGCAGGAGAGCGCGATCGAGCAGCTCTCCCAGACGCTCGACGGCGACCCCCGCGCGGGGCTGTTCGACAACGGCGCCGCCGCGGGCGAGCCGGCGAGCAAGGGAGCGGGCGATGGATCGTAAGGTGAGGCGCGTCACCGTCGAGACGAACCGTGGCGTGTTCATGATCTCGGTCGCGGCCGAGCTCGCGAACATGCATCCGCAGACGCTGCGCATGTACGAGGCGCGCGGGCTGATCGAGCCCCACCGCTCGCCGAAGGGCACGCGCCTTTACTCGCAAGAGGACGTCGAGCGGCTGCGGCGCATCCAGGAGATGACGGCGGAGCTCGGGCTCAACCTCGCCGGCGTCGAGCGCGTGCTCAGCCTCGAGCAGGAGATCGAGGGCATGCACGCCCGCATCGAGGAGATCGAGTTGGAAGCGCTGAAGGCAAAGGTGCAGCTCGCGAACGAGCTCGAGGAGGTGCGCCGCTCCTTCCGCGCGGAGCTGACCGTGCCCTATCGCGGCGGCCTCGAGCTCGTGCGTGCAGCCGACGCTCGCTCGCCGTTTCGCGCGCGCCCAAAGGAGAGCAGCGATGACGCCGCCTGATGGGCCGCCGGCGAGCGGCCAGGGTGCGAGCGCCGAGGAGCAACAGAGCCCGCTGGAGCGCTTCGGTCGCGACCTGACCGAGATGGCCGAGCAGGGCAAGCTCGACCCCGTGATCGGACGCGACGAGGAGATCCGCCGCGTGATTCAGGTGCTCTCCAGGCGCACCAAGAACAACCCGGTGCTGATCGGCGAGCCGGGCGTCGGCAAGACCGCGATCGTCGAGGGGCTCGCGCGACGGATCGTCTCCGGCGACGTCCCCGAGTCGCTGCGCGAACGGCGCGTGATCGCGCTCGACATGGGTGCGCTGATCGCCGGTGCCGCCTACCGCGGCGAGTTCGAGGAACGCCTCAAGGGAGTGCTCAAAGAGGTCTCCGACGCGCAGGGCACGATCATCCTGTTCCTCGACGAGCTGCACACGATCGTCGGCGCCGGCGCCGCCCAGGGCTCGGTCGACGCTTCCAACCTGCTCAAGCCGATGCTCGCGCGCGGGGAACTGCGCGCCGTCGGCGCGACGACGCTCGACGAGTACGCCAAGTACATCGAGAAGGACGCAGCGCTCGAGCGCCGCTTCCAGCCCGTCACCGTCGGCGAGCCGTCGGTCGCCGACACGATCGCGATCCTGCGCGGTCTCAAGGAGCGCTACGAGGTCCACCACAAAGTGCGCATCCAGGACAGCGCGCTGATCGCCGCTGCGACTCTCTCCAACCGCTACATAGCCGACCGCTTCCTGCCCGACAAGGCAATCGACCTCGTCGACGAGGCGGCGTCGAAGATCCGCATCGAGATCGACTCGCTGCCGACGGAGATCGACGAGGTGGACCGCCGCGTGATGCAGCTGGAGATCGAGCTCACCTCGCTGCGCAAGGAGAAGGACGCCGCCTCCAAGGAGCGCCGCGGCGCGATCGAGCGTGAGCTCGCCGAGCTGAAGGAGCGCTCGCAGACGATGAAGGCGCAGTGGCAGAAGGAGAAGGACGCGATCAAGGGCGTATCCGACCTCAAGGAGCGCCTCGAGCAGGCCAACGGCGAGATGGAGCGCGCGGAACGCGAAGCCAACCTGCAGCGCGCAGCTGAGCTGCGCTACGGGGAGATCCCCGAGCTCGAAAAAGAGCTCGCATCGCTCGAGGGCGGCCTCGCCGAGGCGCACGACGACGAACCCGACGGCGACGGTGACGAGGCTGCGCAGGACGCGCCGGTGTTCCTCAAAGAGGAGGTCGACGCGGACGACGTCGCAGAGGTGGTCGCGCGCTGGACGGGCATCCCCGTGAACCGGCTGCTGGAGGGCGAGACCGAAAAGCTGATCCACATGGAGCAGCGCCTGCACGAACGCGTGGTCGGCCAGGATGAGGCGGTAGAGGCCGTCGCGACGGCGCTGCGCCGCTCGCGCGCGGGCCTGCAGGATCCGAATCGGCCGATCGGCTCGTTCCTGTTCCTCGGCCCCACCGGCGTCGGCAAGACCGAGCTCGCACGCGCGCTCGCCGAGTTCATGTTCGACTCCCAGGACGCGATGATCCGCATCGACATGTCCGAGTACATGGAGAAACACTCCGTCTCGCGGCTCGTCGGCGCGCCGCCGGGCTATGTCGGCTACGAAGAGGGCGGCCAGCTCACCGAGGCCGTCCGCCGCCGCCCCTATGCGGTCGTGCTGCTCGACGAGATCGAGAAGGCCCACGCCGACGTGTTCAACACGCTGCTGCAGGTGATGGACGACGGCCGCCTCACCGACGGCCAGGGGCGCACCGTCGACTTCAAGAACACCGTCCTGATCATGACCTCGAACCTGCCCGTGCCCGCCGGGGGGCGCGACGCGGAGCTGCGCACCGCGCTGCTCGAGCACTTCAAGCCCGAGTTCATCAACCGCCTCGACGACATCGTCCGTTTCGAGTCACTCACGCGCGAGCAGATCTCCGAGATCGTCGATCTCCAGGTCGCGCTGGTGATCGAGCGCGTCGCCGAGCGCGGCGTGAGCGTGACGCTGACCGACGCCGCTCGCGAGCTGATCGGGAACCTCGGCTACGACCCGACCTACGGCGCGCGCCCGTTGCGACGCGTGATCCAGAAGCAACTGACCGACCGTCTTGCGCTGGCGTTGCTCGCCGGCGAGATCCGCGCCGGCGACAGCGTCAAGGTCGACACGCGCGAAGGCGAGCTGGCGCTGGAAAAGTCGCGCGTCGGCTCCTCGCTGGCGGCCTGATCGAGGGGCGCCTGCGCGCCGCGCTACGGCCGCGAGCGCCGAGCCGCGCCCGCACGCGATCCGCAGCAAGCGGCCCGCCAGCCGATCCGCTACAAACGACGCTGCACACGACACGCCCACGATCACGCCCGAACCACGCGAGGAGACCCATGCCCACCTACATCATGCTCACGAGCCTCACTCCCGAAGGGGTGCAGACCGTCAAGAACAACCCGCAGCGGATCCTCGAGGTGAACAGGGAGGTCGAGCAGCTCGG
Source organism: uncultured Solirubrobacteraceae bacterium (assembly GCA_963759265.1). Taxonomy (GTDB): domain Bacteria; phylum Actinomycetota; class Thermoleophilia; order Solirubrobacterales; family Solirubrobacteraceae; genus Palsa-744. The sequence goes on along the minus strand of CAVWYR010000001.1, from coordinate 449,121 downwards.
TGCGACGGTGACGGCGCAATGGGCGACGCTCGGTCACGTCGACTTCATCTCGATCGTCGAGGCGCCCGACGACAACACGATGGCGCGCGTATCGCTCGAGCTCGGCTCGCGCGGCACCGCCCGCTACGAGACGCTTTCGGCGATCCCGGTCAACGACTTCATCGCCTCTCTGTAACGTGGCGGAGATCCTCGCCATGCACACAGACGAGCCCTCTGGGCAGGAGGGTCGGCCGACAGGCGCACCCGGGATCTCGCTCGTGCCCGAGCCGATGGAGGAGGCGGAAGTGCAGGCGCAGCTCGACGACATCGATGTCGATGCGCCGCGCGTCGGCATCGTGATGGGCTCCAAGAGCGACATGGAGGTGATGGAGAAGGCCGCGAACGAGCTGCAGGAGAGGGGCATCATGCACGAGGTCCGCGTGATGTCGGCCCACCGCGAACCCGACGTCGTCGCCGAATACGCGAAGAACGCGCACATGCGTGGCCTGCGCGTGATCATCGCCGGCGCCGGCATCTCAGCCGCGCTCCCCGGCGCCGTCGCCGCCCACACCGACCTGCCCGTGATCGGCGTGCCGCTGTCCGGGCGCCTCACCGCCGCCGGCGGCCTCGACGCGATCCTCTCGATCGTGCAGATGCCGCCGGGCGTGCCCGTCGCGTGCGTCGGCCTTGACAACCCCCGCAACGCCGCGATCCTCGCCGCACAGATCCTCGGCGCCTGAACGACCTCCCTGCCGTGGAGAATTGGCGAACCGTGCCCACGGGGGCGCGGGTGGCCACTCGACCAGCGGAGGCTGACCCATGTCAAGACGTATCCGTGAAGCACCGTCCAGGGCGTTCGTAGGCGCGACCGCGGCCAGCGCGCCGCTTGCGCTCGCGGTGGCCCCTGCGGCGAGCGCAGCAAGGCTCTACACGTGCGTAAACACAAAGAGCGGCGCGATGCGGCTCGTCGCCGCAACGGCGAAGTGCAAGCACGGAGAACGCAAGCTGTCGTGGAACGCCGCGGGACCCGCCGGCGCCCAGGGCGCGCCCGGCAGCCCAGGCGTCGCGGGAAGCCCTGGCGCGGCGGGTAGCAACGGCGTCGGCGCCGACTATGCGAGCTTCAGCTTCGGCCCATCCAACCTCGCGGCGAGCGAAAAAGGCGACGTCGTGGTCAGCAAGACGATCCCCGCCGGCAGCTACTTCGTGAACGCAAAGACCGTCGTCGGAGCCGCTCAAGCCACAAAAGCGGTGTTCGTTGGAGTCATCTGCGAGCTCGTCGACACCTCGGGAACCGTTGGCGTCGTGGAACTCCCGCAAGCCTTGGACCTCGGCGAGTGGCAGCAGCAGCTCTCAAACTCCTCTGGGAGCGAATACGACGCGGCGAGCACGATCGCGATGCAGGCACAGCTGACGACGACCGAACCAACCACGCTCGCAATGGTCTGTGTGGCGATCGAGGGCAGCAAAGAAGCCACGGTCCTGGCCGTCGGCTCGCAGCTCAGCGCGCTGCAGACGACCGCCAACAAGTAGGCGTGAGAGCCTCGGGCGGGCCGTCGGCGATAATCACGTGAAGTGATCGCCCGCTACACCCGCCCCGAGCTCGGCGCCCTATGGAGCGACGAAGCGCGCATGGACGCGTGGCGCCAGGTCGAGATCGCCGCCTGCGAGGAGCTCCCCGGCCTGCTCGGCGACGAGGGCCCCAGCGCGCAGGAGCTGGCTGCGATCCGCGAGGCGAGCTTCACCGTCGAAGCGGTTGACGAGCGCGAGCTCGTGACCGAGCACGACCTCGCCGCGTTCGTGGACGTGCTCGCCGCCTCCGTCGGCGAGGCGGGTCGCTGGATCCACTTCGGGCTGACCTCATCCGACGTGCTCGACACGGCGCTCGCGTTGCAGCTGCGTGCGGCAGGCGAGGTGATCGTCCCCGGCGCGCAAGCGCTGACGGCGGCGTTCATCGCGCGAGCGCGCGAGCACGTCGACACCCTCTGCGTCGGGCGAACCCACGGCGTGCACGCCGAGCCGACGACGTTCGGGATCAAGCTCGCCGGCTTCGCGTTCGAGGCCAACCGCAACGCCGAGCGACTGCGGCGCGCGTTCGCGCAGGTCGCCGTAGGGGCCGTATCGGGCGCCGTCGGCACATACGCTTCCACCAGCCCCGAGTTCGAGGCGCGAATCCTTGAGCGGCTCGGGCTCGCGCGCGAGCAGCTCTCGACACAGGTCGTCCCGCGCGACCGCCACGCCGAGCTGCTGAGCGCGATCGCTCTTGCCGGCGCCGGCCTCGAACGCTTCGCAACCGAGGTCCGCCACCTGCAGCGGACGGAGGTGCGCGAGCTGCAGGAGCCGTTTCGCGCCGGGCAGAAGGGGTCCTCGTCGATGCCGCACAAGCGCAACCCGATCAAGAGCGAGCAGATCTCCGGGCTCGCGCGCGTGCTGCGCGGAAACGCTCAGGCAGGGCTCGAGGACGTCGCGCTGTGGCACGAGCGCGACATCTCGCACTCCTCCGTCGAGCGCGTGATCCTGCCCGACTCGACGATCCTGCTCGACTACCTCCAGCATCGCGCGATCGCGCTCGTGCGGGGGATGACCGTCGATGCCGAGCGCATGCGCGCGAACCTCGAGCTGACCCACGGGGCGCTGTTCTCCCAGCGCGTGCTGCTGGCGCTCGTCGAGGCGGGCTCCTCGCGCGATGACGCATACGGCGTCGTGCAGGAGCTGGCCCAGCGTGCCTGGGATCAGGGCATCGCGCTGCGCGAGCTGCTCGCCGAGGCACCGCTCGCGGCCGGCCTCGATCTCGACGCGATCTTCGACTACGAGCACTACACGCGCCACGCGCCGGCGATCATCGCGCGGCTCGAGGAGATCGCCTGACGCTCGCGTCCGCCGGCGCGCACCGCTCGCCCGCAGCCCGATCCTCAGGCGCTGGTAGCATCGCGCCAAGTGACCTCCACGCTCGACGATCTGGCCCTCATCGCTCGCGGGAAGGTGCGCGAGATGTACGACCTGGAGCGGGTGGGAACCGAGGGCCCGACGCTGCTGATGGTCGCCAGCGACCGCATCTCCACCTACGACGCCGTCCACCCGACGCCAATCCCCGACAAGGGCAAGGTCCTCACCGGACTGTCGGTGTTCTGGTTCGAACGAACCGAGCAGATCGTCGCCAACCACCTCGTCTCGACCGTCGCCGGTGTCCCGCTGGAAGTGCTCGGGCGCGCGCTCGTCGTGCGCAGGCTCGAGATGCTCCCGGTCGAGTGCGTCGTGCGCGGCTACATCACTGGATCGGGCTGGAAGGACTACCAGGCGACCGGCGCGGTGTCCGGGATCGCGTTGCCCGAGGGCCTGCGCGAGTCCGAGCGCCTGCCCGAGCCGATCTTCACGCCCAGCACCAAGGCCGACGTCGGCCACGACGAGGCAATCGACTTCGAGGGCGCGGTCGAGCTGGTCGGCGATCGCGCGCTGATGGAGCGCGTCCGCGACGCCTCGATCGAGCTCTACTCGTTCGCCGCCGAGCACGCGCGCGAGCGCGGCGTGATCCTCGCCGACACCAAGTTCGAGTTCGGCCTCGACAACGGCGATCAGGCCAGCGACACCCCGGTGCTGGTGCTCGGCGACGAGGTGCTGACGCCCGACTCCTCCCGCTACTGGCCCGCCGACGGCTACGAGGTCGGCCACTCACAGCCGAGCTTCGACAAGCAGTACGTGCGCGACTGGGCGGCCGCCAGCGGCTGGGACAAGCGGCCACCCGCGCCGGCGATACCCGACGATGTCGTCGCTGGCACGAGAGCACGCTACGTCGAGGCCTACGAGCTCATCACCGGCGAGCCGTTTCAGCAGTGGCTGGAGCGGACCGGCGGGTGAGGGCGCGTGTGCTGATTCGCCCGAAGGCGGGCATCCTCGACCCCCAGGGGGTGGCGGTGCAGCGCGCGCTGCCGGCGCTCGGCTTCGCCGGCGTCGCGAACGTGCACATCGGCCGGCTCGTCGAGCTCGACGTCGAGGACGCCGCGCAGCTCGAGCCGATGTGCCAGCGGCTGCTCGCAAACCCGCTGGTCGAGGACTACGAGGTCCAGCTGCTCGACGGCAGCGGCTGACGCGACGTGCGCTTCGGCGTCCTTCAGTTTCCCGGCTCCTGCGATGAGGTCGATGCGCTGCATGCCGCGCGCCTGGTTGGCGACGCCGAGCTGATCTGGCACGCCGAGCGCGACCTCAAGGGCGCTGATGCGATCGTCGTGCCGGGTGGCTTCTCCTACGGCGACTACCTGCGCGCCGGTGCGATCGCGCGTTTCTCGCCCGCGATGGAGTCGGTCATCGCCTTCGCGCGGGAAGGCGGGCTCGTGCTCGGGATCTGCAACGGCTTTCAGGTGCTCTGCGAGGCGCGCCTGCTCCCTGGCGCGCTGCTCGTCAACGCCAACCTGCGCTTCACCTTCAGGCAGGTCGAGCTCGAGGTGCTGAGCAGCGGCGGCGCGTTCACGGGCGCGTGCGCGCTCGACGAACGCCTCAGCATCCCCGCCAAGCATGCCTGGGGGCGCTACTACGCCGAGCCCGAGACGCTCGCCGCGATGGATCGCTGTGGCCAGCTGGTGCTGCGCTACGCGCCCGGCGAGAACTTCAACGGCTCGCTGCACGACATCGCCGGCGTCTGCAACGAGGCCGGCAACGTCTTCGGCATGATGCCCCACCCCGAGCACGCCGTCGATGAGCTCACCGGCGGCTCGAGCGATGGGCTGAAGATCTTCGAGTCGATGCGCCTCGCCGTCGAGGGCGCGCGCGCCCGGTGAGCGAGACGGCGACAGCCCTGCCGGACGTCGATGACGCGCTCGCGCTCGGGCTCACGCGCTCTGAGTACGAGCTCGTGTGCGTCAAGCAGGGCCGCGCGCCAAACCAGGTCGAGCTCGCGATGTACTCGCTGCTGTGGAGCGAGCACTGCGCCTACAAGCACTCCAAGAAGCTGCTGCGCACGCTGCCGACCGACGGCGAGCACGTGGTCATGGGCCCCGGCGAGAACGCCGGGGCGGTCGACGTCGGCGGCGGCCTCGTCTGCGCGTTCAAGGTCGAGTCCCACAATCACCCCTCCGCCGTCGAGCCCTTCCAGGGCGCCGCCACCGGCGTCGGCGGGATCCTGCGCGACATCTTCGCGATCGGCGCACGCCCGATCGCGGTGCTCGACTCGCTGCGCTTCGGTGAGCCAGGCGATGGCCCCGGGGCGGGCACGCGCGCCCGCTATCTGCTCGACGGCGCGGTCTCGGGCATCGCCCACTACGGCAACTCGATCGGCGTTCCCACGGTCGGCGGCGAGGTCTACTTCGAGGCCCCCTACGAGCACAACTGCCTCGTAAACGCGATGGCCCTCGGCCTCGCGCCGCGCGAGCGGCTGATGCGCAGCGCCGCCGCCGGCCCCGGGAACCTGGTCGTGCTGTTCGGCGCCGCGACCGGTCGCGACGGGATCGGCGGGGCGTCCGTGCTCGCATCCGCCGAGCTCGGCTCGGGCGCCGGCGAGGGCGAGGGCGTCGAGCTCGACGCCAAGCGCCCGACCGTCCAGGTCGGAGACCCGTTCGAGGAGAAGAAGCTGCTCGAGTGCTCGCTCGAGCTGCTCGAGCGCGGGCTGATCGTCTCGCTGCAGGATCTCGGCGCCGCCGGCCTGACCTCCTCAGCCGCCGAGATGGCCTCCAAGGGCGGCGTCGGCATCGATCTCGAGATCGCCGACGTGCCCCTGCGCGAGCCCGACATGGAGCCTTTCGAGGTGATGGTCTCGGAGTCCCAGGAGCGCATGCTGTGCGTCGTCGTGCCGGCGAACCTCGACGCCGTGCTCGCGCTCTGCGCGAAGTGGGAGGTCGGCGGGGCCGCCATCGGCGTCGTCACCGACACGCGGCGCATGCGCATCCTCGAGCACGGCGAGCTCGTCGGCGACATGCCCGTCGCGGCGCTCGTCGATGACTGCCCGCTGTATGACCTGGAGCCGCGCAAGCCGGCACAGCCGATCTACGCGCCGCCGGCCCCCACGGCGCCGGGAACGCTCCCCACAGCGCCCAAGGAGATCCTGCTCGCCCTCCTCTCTTCTCCAAACATCTCATCGCGCCGGCCGCTGTTCGAGCACTACGACGCGATCGTGCAGTCGCGCACGGTGCGCCGGCCCGAGCAGGCCGACGCCGCCGTGCTCGCGCTCCCCAACGGCTCCGCGCTCGCTGTCAGCATCGACTGCAACGGCCGTCGCGTCGCCGCCGATCCGTACCTCGGAACCGTCGAGGCGGTGCTCGAGTGCGCCGCCAACCTCGCGTGTGTCGGCGCCGAGCCGCTGGGCACGACCAACAACCTCAACTTCGGCAACCCCGAGAAGCCGCACATCGCCTGGCAGCTGAGCGAGTCCGTGCGCGGCCTCGGCGACGCGTGCCGTGCGCTGCGTGCGCCGATCGTCGGCGGCAATGTCTCGCTCTACAACGAGGGCGCCACCGGGCCGATCTACCCCACGCCGGTGATCGGCATCGTCGGGAGGCTTCCCGACGCGCGCCTGGCCGGTCGGCTCGGCTTCCAGCGTGCAGGCGATCACATCGCCCTGCTCGGACCGTTCTCGCCGTCGCTCGCAGCCAGCGAGCTCGCCAAGCTCCGCGGCGAGCCGCTCCCGGACGGGCTCCCCGCCGTCGATCTCGACGCGGTCCTCGCTGCGCACGCGGCCGTCCGCGATGCCGTGCGCTCCGGGGCCCTCTCGAGCGTCCACGACATCGCCGAGGGTGGCCTCGCTGTCGCGCTCGCCGAGTGCTGTCTCGCCGGCGGCCTGGGCGCCGAGGTCGAGCTCGAGGAGCGCTTCTGGGAGGCAGCCGCGCTCGCCGGCGCTGACCGGGATGCGGCGCCGAGTCTCGACCCGCCGCCGTGGGCGGACATCACCGCCGCGCTGTTCGGCGAGGGGCCAGGCGGCTTTCTGCTCAGCGGCGAGGCCGAGGGCCTGCGCGAGCTCGCCGAGCGCGTGTCAGTGCCCGTGCGCACGCTCGGCAGGGTCGGCGAGGATGTCCTCAGCATCGTCGAGGCCGGCGCCAGCGCCGGCACGATGCTGACCGTCGCGCTCGAAGAGCTCGCCGCCGCGCACTCCCGCCTGGCCGAGCTGTTCGCCTAGGCGCAGATTCGGATTAGCACGACAAAGCGGCTGCAACAAATCTTGCGGCTGGCGCTGAAGTGCCGAGCTTTGCCGCAAGACATCAAGGCTTCTCGGGCGCGCGACGATGGTCGCCCGGACATGTCATCTCCGCCGTTCTCCGCATCCGCGCGTGCGCCGAGCCCGCCGGGCGCCTCTTCGCGTGCCGCAACGCCCGCGCGCCGCGGCGGGCGTTGGCTCGATCATTGGCTCGAGACGCTGCGGGATCTCGATGCCCTGCGCAGTGCGCATCCGATGATGGATGCCGTCATCGACGAGGTCGACGGGCGCATGATCCGCGTAGGCCAACAGTGGCTGGCCGACTTCGCCTCCTGTAATTACCTCGGCTTCGACCTCGACCCCGAGATCATCGCTGCGATCCCCGCATACCTGGAGGCGTGGGGGACGCACCCCAGTTGGTCGCGGCTGCTCGGCAGCCCCGTCCTCTACGAGCAGATCGAGGCGCGGCTGAGCGAACTGCTCGGCTGCGAGGACGCGCTGGTGCTGCCCACCATCACCCATATCCACAACTCCGTCATCCCCGTCCTCGCCGCCTCGGGGACGATCTTCCTCGACGCGCGCGCACACAAGACGATCTACGACGGCTGCCTGATCGCTCGCTCCCGCGGAGCCGCCGTACGCCGCTTTCGCTTCGAGGACCCCGAGCACCTCGACGAGCTGCTCGCGGCAGAGCGCGACCCCGCGCGGCTGGTGTGTATGGACGGCGTCAACAGCATGACTGGCAATGCCCCCGACCTGCGCGCGTTCGCCGAGGTCGCGCGCCGCCACGGCGCCCTGCTGTACGTCGATGACGCGCACGGCTTCGGGATCATCGGTGAGCGCTCAACGGCGGAGTCCTGCCCCTACGGTGCCCGCGGCAACAGCATCGTGCGCCATTGCGACGAGAGCTACGAGGACATCGTGCTCGTCGGGGGCTTCTCCAAGGCCTACTCGTCGCTGCTCGCCTTCATTGCCTGCCCCACCGAGATCAAGAACATGCTGAAGGTCGCCGCGCCCCCATACCTGTACTCGGGGCCCTCGCCCGTCGCCTCGCTCGCGACGGTACTCGCCGGCTTCGACGTAAACGAGAGTCGCGGCGAGCAACTGCGCGCCGTCGTGCACCGCCACAGCGCCCGCGTGCTGGGAAAGCTGGCGGACCTCGACGTGCACACTCCCAATCGCTCCGGCCTGCCAATCGTTGAGATCCCGCTGCGCGAGCACGATCGCATCGACGAGGTGGGGCGGATGCTGTTCGCGCGGGGCGTGTACGTGACGCTCGCCGCCTACCCGCTCGTGCCCAAGCCCGAGGTCGGCTTTCGCGTCCAGCTGACCGCTGCGAACACCGACGCCGAGGTCGATGTCCTGCTTGGCGCCCTCACGGAGCTCGCAGAGATGGGCGAGCTGCAATCGGCGTCGGCCGAGCCGAGCTTGAAGGCAGCATGAGCGTCGAGGCCGTCACAGCCGAAGTCCTCAGCCGCCCGCGCTCGGCCAGGCGCCCGCCGCTATGGGCCGCCTATCTCGCCTTCGGCGCCGTCGGCATGGGCCTATACCTGCTGCCCACCCCGCTGAAAGGCAGCGAGGCGCTGTTCAACACGCTCGGCATGACGAGCTGGATCGCCGTGATCGTCGGCATCCGTCGAAACAAGCCCCGCTACGCGCTGCCCTGGTGGCTGTTCGCGTTCGGGTTCCTCCTGTACTGGATGGGCGACTTCTACACCTACAGCTATCGCGCCTACATCCTGCACCACGAAGTGCCGTTCCCTTCGATTGGCGATGCGATCTATCTCACCGTCTACCCGGCGCAGATGCTCGGACTTCTGCTGCTCGTACGCAGGCGCAACCCGCAGCGCAACCGCAACACCCTGATCGACGCCGCGATCTTGACGCTCGGGCTGTCGGTGCTGTCGTGGATCCTGCAGATCGCCCCTTACATCCACGAAAGCTCGACGGGCCTGCTGCCCAAGCTCGTGTCGGTCGCCTACCCGATGGGGGACATCATCCTGCTCGCCGCCGCGATCCGCCTAATGCTCGACGGCGGACGCCGCCAGCCAGCTTTCTACCTGATGGGCGCGAGCATCATCTCGCTGCTTGCGACCGACTTCGTCTACGGCGTGATGACGCTCAACGGCACCTTCCACCACCAGCTGGTGCTCGACCTCGGATGGTTCTCCTACCAGCTGCTGTGGGGCGCCTCTGCGCTGCACCCCTCGATGGCCGCGATGGACGAGCCGGTCGCCGACGGCGTCGCCAAGGATCGCGAGGCCAAGCTCACGCCGACGCGTCTGAGCCTGCTCGCGGGTGCCTCGCTGATCGCGCCCGTGTGCATCTTCATCCGGGAGCTGCACCGCGGCGACCTCGACCTGATGGTGACTGTCTCGGCGTCCGTCGTGCTGTTCGGATTGGTCGTGATGCGGATGGTCGACCTGGTCCGCCAGCAAGAGCGATCGGTCGCGCGCGAGCGGCTGCTCAGCTCGTTCGGCGCAGCGCTCGTCGCCTGTGCGACGCGCGAAGAGATGCAACAGGCCGCTCTGGACATGATCGTCCCGCTGCTCGATGGCCCGGGCGTCGGCGTGCTGTGCCTGATCGAGGGTGACTCGCTGAACGCGGTCGCCCGCAACGACAAGCATGACTGGTCGCCGCGGGCGCTTCCCGAGGGAGTCACCGCGACGCTGCTCGCGCTCGCTGATGAGCGCTCACCCCGCTGCGTCACGCTCGAGCACACCGTACTCGCCGCGCTCGAGCTCGAACACGACTCAGCCTGCGGACTCGTGCTCGCGCTCCCGCTGCGCGAAGGACTCCTCGGACTGCTCGTGCTCGGCTGCCCAAGCGAAGCCTCGCGCCAAGCACGCGGAGGTCTGCAGGCGCTTGCCACCCAGCTCGCGCTCGCGCTCGAGCGCGCGCGCCTCACCGAGGAGATACACGCGCAGCACAGCGAGGCGCGCTTCGCCTCGCTCGTGCAGAACTCCAGCGATCTGATCACCGTCGTCGGCCAGGACGCCACGATCACCTACCAAAGCCCCTCCTCCGAGCACATCCTCGGCTATCAGCCGGAGGAGCTGATCGGCACCCGCTTCGATCGCCTCGTACCGCCGGAGGACGCGGGCGGCCTGCTGCGGCTACTCGCCGACGGATTCCGCCTACGCGCGCCGCGACGGGCAGGTGATCGAATGCACGCTTCGCCACCGTGACGGCGAGCTGCGCCAGTTCGAGATCCTGCACACCAACCTGCTCGACGACGCGCACGTATGCGGCATCGTGTTGAACGCGCGCGACATCTCAGAGCGCAAGACGTTCGAGGAGCAGCTGGCCCACCAGGCCTTCCACGACCCGGTGACCAACCTCGCCAACCGTGCGCTGTTCGTCGAGCGTGTGCGCCACGCGATCGGCCGCGCCCGGCGCGAGCAACGCGAGCTGGGTGTGATGTTCCTCGACATCGACGACTTCAAGACGATCAACGACAGCCTCGGCCACGGCGCCGGCGATGCAGCGCTGATAGACGTCGCCAAGCGCCTGTCCAACAGCATCCGTACCAGCGACACCGCCGCGCGCTTCGGCGGCGACGAGTTCGTCGTGCTGCTCGAGGACCTCGACAGCACGGAGGTCGCCACCGAGGTCGCCGAGCGCGTGCTCGACGATCTGCGCCGCCCGCTGGTGGTCGCCGGGAAGGAGCTCGTCGTGCGCGGCTCGATCGGCATCTCGATCATGGAGGCATCCTCGACTGCCGGCGCGGATGAGCTGATCCGCGACGCCGACGCGGCGATGTACATCGCCAAGCGCGACGGCAAGGGCAGCTACCGGCTGTTCGAGCCCGAGATGCATGCCGGCGTGCTAGCCCGTCTGGAGCTGCGCGCGGACCTTCAGCGAGCGCTCGAGGCAGGCCAGTTCGAGCTGCACTACCAGCCGATAATCCGCCTCGCCGACGGCCGCGTAGCCGGGATGGAGGCGCTGCTGCGTTGGCACCACCCCGACCGCGGGCTCGTGCTTCCCGCCGACTTCGTCCCGTTCGCCGAGGAGACCGGCCTGATCGTCCCGATCGGACGCTGGGTCCTGCGCGAGGCGTGTCTACAGGCAGCTGCCGTGCAATGGATGTGGACCGACGACCCGGCGCTGTACATCTGCGTCAACCTGTCCGTCAGACAGTTGCAGCACAGCGACGTGATCTCCGACGTGCGTGAGGCCCTCGCGGAGTCGAAACTCGAGCCCGAGCTGCTGATGCTCGAGATAACGGAGTCGATGCTGATCGAGGACCCCGAGGTCGCGATCGTCAAGCTCGAGGAGCTGCGTGCGCTAGGCGTGCGTATCGCGATGGACGACTTCGGCACGGGCTACTCCTCGCTGAGCTATCTCAGCCGCTTCCCCGTCGATGTCATCAAGATGGACCGCTCGTTCCTGCGCCCCGAGTCCACCCGCGAGGCGGCCGACCTCTCCAGCGCGGTCGTCGCGCTCGGCAGCTCGCTCTCGCTCGCGGTGGTCGCCGAGGGCATAGAATTCGACGACCAGCTCAGCCGCCTGCGCGATCTCGGTTGCGAGCTCGGACAGGGCTTTCACTTCGCAGAACCGATGGAGGCCGGTCAGCTGATCGACTACCTCGCCGAACGGCCCGAGCACCACGGCAAGGAGCCCGGTCAGCCGGTCAAGCCGGCGCCGGCGCCGGGCGATGGCGTCTAGGCACGTACTCGCCAACCGCGACTTCCGGCTGCTGTTCACCGGTCGCTGCGTGTCGCTTCTCGGAGATGGGGTGTTCCTCGTAGCGCTCGCGTGGCAGGCCTACACGATCTCAAACGCCCCCAGTGCGCTGTCGCTGCTCGGGATCGCCATGACCGTGCCGCTGATCGCGCTGCTGCTGTTCGGGGGCGTCGTCTCAGACCGTCACAGCCGCCGACGGGTGATGCTGATCGCAGATCTCCTGCGTGCTCTGCTGCTCATGCTGATGGCCGCGCTGGCCGCGAGCGGGACACTGCGGCTGTGGCAGATGATGGTGATCGTCGCCATCTACGGCTCAGCCCAGGCCTTCTTCGATCCGGCCAGCGACGCGATCCTGCCCGAGCTCGTGCAGGACTCCCAACTGGGCCAGGCCAACGCCCTTGAGCAGGTCGTGCGCCCGCTGGCGCTGCGCCTCGCTGGTCCGGCAGTGGGAGGCGTGCTGATCGGCGTGCTCGGCCTGGACGCCGCATTTCTCGTGGATGCAGCGACGTTCATGGTGTCGGCCGCGACGCTGTGGTCGATGTCGGCTGGCTGCTCGTTTGCCTCGCTCGGCGCTGCCGAGCCATTCGAAGCGGCGACCGGCCAGGCGCGCGAAGGCTGGGCATACGTGCGCCGGCATGTATGGCTGTGGGGAACCTTCGCGAGCGCTGGCCTCGCCTACCTCTTGTTTATGGGCCCCGCCGAGGTGCTCGTGCCGTTCATGGTCAAGCACGAGCTCCACGGCAGCGGCGTGCAGCTCGGGCTCGTGCTCGGCGCCGGCGGGCTCGGCGCGGTGGCCGCTGCGCTGGCGATGACGCGCAGCGGCCTGCCGTCGCGCGGCATGAGCTTCATCTACGCCGTGTGGACGCTCGGGACACTCGCGGTCGCGGGCTACGGGCTTGCCACCGCGATGTGGGAGCTGATGCTCGCCAGCGTTGCGTTCAACCTCATGGAGACCGCTGGCACGATCGTATGGGCGACGATGAAGCAGCGACACGTGCCCACGCGCATGCTCGGGCGCGTCTCGAGCCTCGATTGGCTGATCTCGATCGGCCTGCTGCCCATCTCCTTCGCGCTGACTGCGCCCCTCAGTGCCGCGTTCGGGGTGCGAACGACGCTGATCGGCGCTGGCATAGCCGGTGCAGCGGTGACGCTTGGCGGGCTGATGCTCCCGGGGATGCGCGCCGTCGATCGCCTCATGGCGTCGACACCGCGCGGTCCGATCGCGCCGCCTGCGCCTACAGCGCAGGCCTCGTGAGCCACCCTGCTAGCTTGTGAACAGTGATGCGTGACGGACCGCGCGACGAGTGCGGAGTGTTCGGACTGTACGCGCCCGGTCACGAGGTGTCGCGTCTGTCGTACTTCGCGCTGTACGCCCTTCAGCACCGCGGCCAGGAGTCGGCGGGAATAGCCGCGGCCGATCGCGGCGGGCACATCATCACGCGCCGGGAGCTCGGGCTCGTCAACCAGGTGTTCACCGAGAACGACCTGCGCACGCTTGCCGGCGAGCTCGCGATCGGCCACGTGCGCTACTCGACGACCGGCTCGAACGCCTGGGAGAACTCCCAGCCGGTGCAGCGCTCGGAGGGGACCAACGGCTCAAGGCGCGAGGTCGCGCTCGCGCACAACGGCAACCTGATCAACGCGCTCGAGCTGCACGAGGAGCTGCTCGAGCGCGGCGTCACCTTCAGCTCCACCTCCGATTCGGAGATCATCGCCGCGATGATCGCCACCCATCCCGCCGAGCTCGTCGAGGACGCGATCGCCGACGTGCTGCCGCGCCTGCGCGGCGCCTTCTCGATCGTCGCGATGACCAAGGACCGCGTCGTCGCCTTTCGCGACCCGCACGGTCTGCGCCCGCTGTCGATCGGCGTGCTCGAGTCCGCGCCCGAGCGTTTCGAGGGCGACGCCGGCGGCGCCGATCGCTCGGGGGCCAGCCGCTACTGCGTCGCCAGCGAGTCTTGCGCGTTTGACATCATCGGCGCCAAATTCGTGCGCGACGTAGAGCCGGGCGAGCTCGTCACGCTCGGCGCCGACGGCCTGCAGAGCCGCATGGTCGTGCCCGACGGCAGGCGTGCGCTGTGCGTGTTCGAGTACATCTACTTCGCCCGCCCCGACTCGCGCATGAACGACCAGGTGCTGCAGGTCGCGCGCGGGCGCATGGGCGAGATCCTGTGGCGCGAGTCGCCCGTCGAGGCCGACCTCGTGATCGCCGTGCCCGACTCCGGCAACCCTGCCGCGCGCGGCCTCGCGCGCGCCGCCGGGCTGCCCCAGGACGACGGCTTCGTCAAGAACCGCTACGTCGCGCGCACCTTCATCCAGCCCGGCCAGGAGCTGCGCAAGCACGGCCTGCGGCTGAAGTTCAACCCGTTGCCCGAGGTGATCGCCGGCAAGCGCCTCGTAGTCGTCGATGACTCGATCGTGCGCGGCAACACCACCCGCCAGATCGTGCAGATGCTGCGCGACGCCGGCGCCGCGGAGATCCACATGCGCATCTCCGCGCCGCCGATCAAGCACCCCTGCCACTACGGCATCGACATGTCCACGCGCGAGGAGATGATCGCCCACGGGCGCACCGTCGAGGAGGTCGCCGCCGAGCTCGGCTGCGACTCGCTGCACTACCTCTCGCTGGAGGGGGTCTACGAGGCGATTCGCGGAACCAGCGCGAGCCACTGCGACGCCTGCTTCAGCGGCAACTACCCGCTTACCGGCAGCCACAGCGCCGCCGGTAAGTACTCGCTCGAGGAGGAGCCTCTAGGAGAGGTGATCCTCGCGCGCCCCTGAGGCGTCGTTGTAGCGGTTGTTGTACGGCCGGTGCACGATCAGCTCACCGCTGCGCCCCGAACGGCCAGAGCGCAGCGAGTAGCCGAGCAGCACGACGATGATGACTGTGACGATGATCGCTGTAAGCATTGGGCCCGTCCCGTCGTTGATGCTGGTTTGGGCCCTCTCCACCCTGCCTCCATTGAAGGCCACGGGGCGGGCGCGCTCTGTGACGTTGCTCACGCTTATCGGTTCAAGGTAGGTAGGTTCGTGGCCGTCGTGCACTGGGATCGCGATGATCGCCCTGAGCGTCCACCGCCGCGCTAGCCCGTAGACGTCGAAAAGTCCGTCCGCAACCGTGCGGATGATGCGTGCGCGCCCGTAGCTCAGCGGAGAGACAGAGGTTCACAGGCCCGAGTCCACAGAGCATCCCTCTTTCAAAGGGGAAGGTCGGGGGTTCGAATCCCTCCGGGCGCGCAGCGCCCCCGTAGCTTATGTGGCCCGGTTGGCCTTGTGTTGTCGTTGTCCCCCGGGCGTTTTCGTGGCGATTGATCCGTATCGATCTTCGTCGTCGGGAACTTTATACCTCGTCGTCCGGCGGATTCGTGTCGTTTGCTAGTAGTCCGCCAGTAGCGCGAAAGTAGGCAGCGAGCATCCAGGCGAGCTGCTGTGGGGTTGCGAACAGCACCAAGGCCGACACCGCATCGGTCTGGTTGACGTAGCTGGGAAGTCCCTCTGGTTCTAGTTCGGCTATCAGAGTGTTGAGATGTGCGTGCGCGGCCGAGTCGATCCTGATCGGGCTGGTCTCCCGCTCCCGCTTGCGCTGTCGTGGCGCCATCTAGTCGCCTTGCTGTAGTCCGCCAGTAGTCCACTACGCTACAGCGTGTGCTGGGCCTGTGCCACGGCCACCTCGGTAGGCTGTGAGGGATGGCCGACGATGCCCCGAAGACCCAGCAGACGCAGCCGCAGGGTGTCGACCCTGAGACCGGCGAGCCCTACGAGCCGATCAGAATCCCCGTGCCGAAGCGCGAGGACGTGGAGGACGTGCTAGACCGGCTGATCTGGGGCGAGCCCGGTGATGTAGACGGACAGTAGTTAGACGGAGGTCCGTAAATTGCGCGCAAAAGATAGGCCAGCGGTCCGCCCTTTCGCGAAACCGCAGCTCGCGACAAAGCTAGACTGCCAGTTTGGCGGAGGAGCTGAGCGAGCACATGCAATCGGGGCGCTGTGCTGTCGGCGCTAAACTTCCGTCCGATCGGCCATAGATGATCGGCAAACGTTGATTGAGCTGTCACGTGTCGTGGCACTTCGCGAGGAAGGTAGACCGCGATCATGAGCAGCACGCAACAGGGAGGCAGTCAGGCATACCGTCAGGCTGGGGTCGACTACGCCGTCCTGGACGCAGGGAAGCGTCGCGCCGTCAAAGCGGCTCTCCAAACCTCATCGCACATCGAGAAGAGGGGAGGCAAAGTGAACGACGCCTCCCGTGGCGAGTCGGCCTTCGTATTTCAAGCGGGCGATCAGACGCTCGCCTTGGTAATGGAGGGCCTCGGAACCAAGTCGATTATCGCCAGGGCTGTCGCCGAAGAGGGGAGCAACCACTTCGCCTCGGTGGCTTATGACACGGTTGCCGCCATCATCAATGACCTCTGTTGTGTCGGGGCACGCCCGCTTGTCGTCAACGCCTACTTCGCCACGGGCAAGCCCGACTGGTTTAACCATGAGGATTGGTATGGGGAGTTGATCGACGGCTGGTTCAAAGCATGCGTCGATGCTGGCTGCACTTGGGGCGGTGGCGAGTCACCATCCTTGCCGGAACTAGTCGGCGGTGACGACATCGAGCTAGCGGGTAGCGCGGTTGGCGTAATTCCCGACGGTCGGCCCCCAATCCTAGGAGAGGCTCTAGCCGACGGCGACGAAATCGTGCTCGTAGAGAGCACCGGGCTCCACGCGAACGGCTCATCTCTCGCCCGGTTGATCGCTAGCGAACTGCCCGAGGGCTATGCGACGCTACTTCCGAGCGGCACCCGGTTTGGTGAGGCACTGCTTCGTCGCTCGCACATGTACCAGGACTTGGTGGACTCGATCCTCGATACGGGACTGCCCGTGACTTATATGAGCCATCTAACGGGTCATGGATTCCTCAAGTTGATGCGGCCAACACACGAGTACACCTATCGCATCGATCAACTCCTACCGGCACCCGAGGTCCTCGACTTCCTCGTCGAGAAGGCAGACATGACGCCTCGGGTCGCGTACTCGACCTTCAACATGGGGCACGGATTCGCGATCTATTGCGGCGCGGGCTCCGGCGGCAAGATTGTCGAAGCGGCGGCCAGCAAAAAACTTCGCGCTATTGTTGCGGGCCACGTGGAGTCAGGGGAGCGTCAGATCGTGATCGAGCCGCTCGAAATCACGTATGGCAGCGAGGAGCTGCGACTCGGTCCCGAGTAGCAGCTCAGCGGGACTAGACGGTAGTCGCCCGCTCTAGAAGCTGCTCGAACAACGGCTCGGTGTTGAGTTTCGCGTTCGAGCGCCACGCGTACTCATCGCAGTAGGACTGTAGGTAGTGGGGCGAGACCTTCTTGTAGCAGCCCCGCATCCCGGTCTTCATGTTCCCGAACGCGCCCTCGATCGTGTTTGTGTAGGCGTTCCCCCGCACGTACTCGCCGGCCGAGTGGTTGACGACCTGGTGGTCGATTCGAGTCCCCGCAAGGCTGCGCCCATCGGCTACCGTGGTCGATCCCTTTGCGGGCAGTGGAGCGCTGCGCCTTGACTTCTGGCCTACATACCTTGATCCGATAAGCGTGACGTTGCTCACAGCTATGGTGATCGGCGCGTGAGCGAGCGACTTCCCATCGCCGTGCTGGTATCCGGGAGCGGCACCAACCTGCAGGCGCTGCTGGACACCGTCCACGGACACGAGGCCGAGGTCGTCGCGGTCGCCTCGAGCGTCGCCGACGCGCCGGCGCTGAACCGCGCCGAGCAGCGCGGGGTGCCGACGGCGGTGTTCGCCCGCGCGGCCTACCCCGACCGCGGCGCGCGCGATCAGGCGCTCGCCGCCTGGCTGCTCGAGCGCGGCACGCGGCTGGTGGTGCTCGCCGGGTACATGGAGCTGCTGGGAGAGTCCTTCCTTGCGCGCTTCCCACGCGCGGTGATCAACGTCCACCCATCGCTGCTGCCGGCGTTCCCCGGCATCGGCGCGATCGAGCAGGCGCTCGCCTACGGCGTGAAGGTCTTTGGCGTGACCGTGCACTTCGTCGACGCCGGCGTGGACTCCGGTCCCGTGATCCTGCAAGGGGCGGTCGAGCTCGCAGATGCGCGCGAGGCGGCTGAGGTGCTCGCCGCGCTGCGCCCGCTCGAGCACGAGCTGCTGCCACGGGCCGTCGCCCTGTTCGCCGATGGCTCGCTCGCAGCCGACCCCGCGAACCCGCGCAGGACGCTGCTCGGTCGCACGCCGCTTCCCGCGCGCGCGTCGAGTCGCGCTGGCGAGCCGATCCGCTCGGGCGACGGGTAGGCTGAGGGTCATGACCACGGACGGCGAGCTGATGACCGCATCGTCCCCGCAGGGGGATCACGCGCCTGGAGTGCAGCGCGCGGCACCGGGCGAGGTGCGCGTGCGCCGCGCGCTGCTTTCGGTCTCCGACAAGCAGGGGATCGTCGAGTTCGCGCAGGGACTCGCGGAGCTGGGAGTCGAGCTCGTCTCCACCGGCGGCACCTCGCGCGAGCTCGCCGACGCGGGCGTCACCGTGCGCGCGATCGAGGACTTCACCGGTTTCCCCGAGATCATGGACGGGCGCGTGAAGACGCTTCACCCGCGCCTGTACGCGGGCCTGTTGGCGCGCCGCGACGAGGACGAGCACCTGAAGGCGGCGGCCGACCAGGAGATCGAGCAGGTCGACCTCGTGTGCGTGAACCTCTACCCGTTCGAGCAGACGGTCGCGCGCGGCGACGCGAGCGAGGCGGAGGTGATCGAGAACATCGACATCGGCGGCCCATCGATGATTCGCGCAGCTGCCAAGAACAGCGCGTTCGCAGCAGTCCTCGTCGACCCCGCCGACTACGAGCGCGTGCTGGGCGAGCTGCGCGAGTCCGACGGCAGGCTGTCGCTCGCGACCCGCAAAACACTCGCCGGCAAGGCCTTCGCCTGCACCGCGCGCTACGACGCGGCGATCTCCACGTGGTTCGCCTCGCGCGAGGGCGAGGGCTTCCCGGGGAGCTGGCGCGAGGCCTACGAGAAGGTCAGCGACCTGCGCTACGGCGAGAACCCACATCAGCAGGCGGCCTTCTACGCGCGGGTCGGCTCGCCGACGCACCTGCTCGCGGGTGTCGAGCAGCTACACGGCAAGGAGCTGTCTTTCAACAACCTGCTCGACCTCAGCTCCGCACGCGAGCTCGTCGAGGAGTTCGCAGAGCCCGCGTGCGCGATCGTCAAGCACAACAACCCGTGTGGCTGTGCGATCGGCGCCACCGGCCAGGAGGCCTACGAACAGGCCTTTGCATGCGACCCCGAAAGCGCATACGGCGGCGTGATCGCCGTCAACCGACCGATCGACCTCGCGTTCGCGCAGGAGCTCGGCAAGCAGTTCATCGAGGTGCTGCTCGCTCCCGGCTACGACGCCGCCGCCCTCGAGGCGCTGCAGGTCAAGAAAAATGTGCGCCTGCTCGAGCTCAGCGACTGGCCCGCGCCGCTGCGTGAGGTCGAATCCAAGCCCGTGATCGGCGGCCAGCTCGTCCAGACCCACGATCTCGTCACCGAGACGCGCGAGCAGATGAGCACGATCAGCGCCCGCGAGCCGACCGAGGAGGAGTCGCGCGACATGTTGTTCGCCTGGACCGTCTGTCGCCACGTGCGCTCGAACGCGATCGTGCTCGCCGCAGGCGGAGCGACGATCGGCATCGGCGCCGGCCAGATGAGCCGCGTAGACGCGGTACGGATCGCCGTCCAGAAGGCGCAGAAATTCCTCCCCGACGCCCTCGCCGGGGCATCGCTTGCGTCCGATGCGTACTTCCCGTTCGCGGACGGTCCGCAGCTGGCACTCGACGCCGGCGTCAGCGCGATCATCCAGCCGGGCGGGTCGGTGCGCGACGAGGAGGTCATCGCCGCAGGAGACGCAGCCGGTGCGGCGATGGTCGCCACGGGCGTGCGCCACTTCCGCCACTGAGCAGCGCTACCTAGAGCTCGCCGCGAGCCTCTGCCGCACGCCGGTACAGGACGCCGAGCAGATGCTGCTCGGTTTGCGCAGCTACCGGATGGGAGTAACCAGCTGCTGTGAGGACGATTTCGGCCGGCCCGCAGACGAATCCGACGATGTCGTGGTACCCCAGTTCGTGCGCGGGCCCTTCGCTGGGCGCGATGATGCGCTGCCCGGTCGCATGGACGCCTCCCGGCAGCGCGATGCTCAACGTCGAGATCGACGCGCCCGAGCGTCGCGCGCAGCGCAATCCGCGAGGGCTGCTGAATGCGGCGAGGTTGTGGCGGGCAAGAGCTTCGCTCGGCAGCACCGTCACTCGCGAGCGGATGAGGCGCAGTTCGCGTGCGCCCCGCGTCGAGAGCCACACGGAACGAATGTTGGCGAGGAACCGATCCGGGCTGATCCCCCCGTCGCAGCGGGCGAAAGCGGAGGTAGAAGCTTCGAGGTTCGGAGCAGCACCTTCAGCCCCGAGGGCTTGCATTTCCGGCTGATCGCTGGCGCGGAGGTTGACGGCCTGGGCAAACGCGAGCGCGCTCGCCTGGGTCACGGCGAAGGTAGGCGAGGTAGGGGCCGCCGCGTGCGCACCAGCGCAGCCCGACAGCGCCGCGGCCGTCAGCGCAAGGAGCACGCACTGCGAGCCGCTCGCGCGAACCGCGCCCCTCAGACGACACCTCAAGTTGGGCTCGGGCCTCGTCGCCGCTACGCAGGATGCTCTGCTCGTTCGCACCGGAACTGTCCTCGGCGGAGGCCACGGGCCTGACGGAACCAGCACCCGGGCGAGAGGACGGATGTTCGACCCCCAACGAGATCGTCACGCCCTCGCCCGCCGCTGCGGAATCGACCATCCAGGCCGGCGGAGATCGTGAGCGAGCGGCTTGCCCGGCTCCGAAGGCGCCCGCAAGACGATCGGTTACGATCGGAGCATGTGTAGAAACATCCGCAACCTCCACAACTTCGAACCGCCGGCCAGCGACGAGGAGATACGCGCCTCCGCGCTGCAGTACGTGCGCAAGATAAGCGGCTTCACCAAGCCCTCGCAGGTCAATGCCGAGGCCTTCGAGCGCGCGGTCGACGCCGTCAGCGAGATCTCCGCACGACTGCTCGACGAGCTCGTCACGAACGCGCCGCCGAAGGACCGCGAGGTCGAGGCCGCAAAGGCCCGCGCTCGCTCCGCGCAGCGCTACGCGGCGTAAGCAAGGTCCCGGAAAAGCGGCTGACTGTTCGCCGCGCTTTGCCCTGCACGGAGCGGGGAGGGCTTCGGCGGTCGTGGTGCTACGATATATCGCGTAACTACTTTGATAGCTCACGATAGGAAATAGATATGTTCGGAAATGAGATGTATTCAACAGGAGCAAAGCCCGGTTGCAGGTCACCGCGGCACGGTGGCGAGCGCCACGAGGGCCATCACGGCCACCGCGGCGGTCGCGGCCCCGAGGCTCGGGGAGAGTTCGGTCCCGGCCCGTTCGGCTTCTCGCGAGGCGGCGGCCCAGGCGGCGGTCCACGCGGTCGCGGCCGTAGGGCGCGTCGCGGAGACATCCGCACGGCCGCGCTCTTGCTGCTGGCGGAGGAGCCGCGCAACGGCTACCAGATCATGCAGGAGGTCCAGGAGCGCAGCGGCGGCGTCTGGAGCCCGAGCCCAGGCTCGGTCTACCCGGCGCTGCAGCAGCTCGAAGACGAGGGATTGATCAGCACGCAGGAGGGCGACGGGCGCAAGCTGTTCGCGCTCACCGACGAGGGCCGCGCAGTTGTCGCTGAGCGGCCGGCCGATCGTCCGGCGCCGTGGGAGCAGACGGGCTCGGCCGCAGGCGAGGCGCACGAGCTCGGAAAGCTCATGCGCGAGGTCGGCTTCGCGTTCATGCAGGTGATGCGAACCGGCAGCACCGGCCAGATGACGAGGGCTCGCGACGTGCTCTCGGCGGCCCGCCGCGACCTGTACCGGATCCTCGCAGACGGTGACATCGCCGGCGATCGCGACGCGGGCGCCGACACCAACCCCGGTGCCGATCCCGGTACCGTGGACTAGGACAAGTGAACGAGCTCGCGACCACAGTAGCCAGCCCCATCCCCGCCTCGAGGCCGAGTGCCGCCGTGTCCGTGCGCGGGCTGGTCAAGCGCTACGACGAGATCGAGGCGGTGCGAGGCATCGACTTCGAGGTCGCGAGCCGCGAGATATTCGGCTTCCTGGGGCCGAACGGAGCGGGCAAGTCGACGACGATCAACATGCTCTGCACGCTCGTCAAGCCGAGCGACGGCGCCGCCACCGTCGCCGGCTTCGACGTGCGTACCCAGCGCGACGACGTGCGCCGCAACATCGGCCTCGTCTTCCAGGAGACGACGCTCGACGGCTACCTCACCGCCGAGCAGAACCTGCGCCTGCACGCCGAGCTGTACGGCGTACCGCGCAAGCTCGTCGGTGAGCGCATGCGCGAGGTGATGGAGATGGTCGGCTTGTGGGAGCGGCGCTCCAGCCTCGCCAACACGTACTCCGGCGGCATGAAACGCAGGCTCGAGATCGCGCGCGGGCTGTTGCACTCTCCGCGCGTGCTGTTCCTCGATGAGCCCACCGTCGGGCTCGACCCGCAGACGCGCAGCTCGATCTGGGGCTACATCCGCGAGCTGAAGGCGCGCGAGGACATCACGATCTTCATGACCACGCACTACATGGACGAGGCCGAGTACTGCGATCGCATCGCGATCATGGATCAGGGACAGATCATCGTGCTCGACACGCCCGAGGCGCTGAAGGCCAGCGTCGGCAAGGACCGCATACGGATCCGGACCGACGACGATCAGGCGGCGATCGCCGCGCTGCGCGATCACTTCCAGCTGGACGCCACGATCGCCGAGGGCGAGGTCACGTTCGGCGTCGACGGCGGCGAGCAGTTCGTGCCACGCCTGTTCGCCGAGCTCGGCGTGGCGATCCGCTCGGTCAGCGTCGCGCGACCGTCACTCGACGACGTCTTCATGTCCTACACCGGCACGACCATCCGCGACGCCGAGTCGGGCTCCAATCTCGAACGCCGCAACGCCGGCAGGATCACGGGCCGCTGATGGCCACCGAGACGACCGCCTCGGACGCCGGCACAGCTCCAGCACGGGCGCCGGGCGCGGGTGAGCTTCTCGCGAGCGGTGCAGGCGCCGGCGCTCCCCACGCGATCGCGAGCGTCCGCTTGCCCACGCGCAGCGTGCGCGGCGAGCTGCGCGCGGTCAAAGTCGTTTGGCAGCGTGAGCTGATCCGCTTCAGCCACGACCGCCTCAGGATCGTCGCCTCGCTGATGCAGCCGTTCCTGTTCCTGTTCGTGCTCGGCACAGGCCTCTCGGTGCTGTCGGCCAACGGTACCCACGGCGTGAACCTGCGCACGTTCGTCTACCCCGGCGTGCTGTGCATGGCGGTGATGCTGATCGCGATGTTCTCGGCCGCCTCGCTCGTCTGGGACCGCGAGTTCGGCTTCCTGCGCGAGATGATGGTCGCGCCCGTGCGCCGCAGCTCGCTGATCGTCGGCAAGTGCCTCGGTGGCACAACCGTCGCGGGCTTCCAGGGCGTGATCGTGCTCGCGCTCGCACCCCTCGTCGGCGTCCCTTACTCGCCGGTTCTGATCGTCGAGGTCTTTGCGCTGCAGGTCCTGCTCGCATTCTCGATCACGGCCTTCGGGGTGATGGTCGCCGCTCGCATCACGCAGGTGCAGTCGTTCATGGCGCTCACGCAGATGGTGGTGCTGCCCATGTACTTCCTCTCGGGAGCGCTGTTCCCCGTCTCCAACCTGCCGCCATGGCTGAACATCCTCAATCGCCTCGACCCGCTCACCTACGCCGTCGACCCGATGCGCCGCGTGGTGTTCTCGCATGTCCAGATAAGTGCCGTGGCCAGGCACGCGCTCGATCCGGGCGTCACCTGGTGGGGCTGGCACCTCCCCGCGCTGTTCGAGGTGGGCGTCGTCGCGGTGCTGGGCCTCAGCATGCTCGCGATCGCGATCGTCGAGTTCACATACGCCGAGTAGCGGGCTGGCCACGCGGCCAGCCGGCCTGGTAGGGTCGCAGGCGCGATGCCCTCGCTCGATCCCTCCTCTGCGGCGCTGGAGCTCGCCGCGGGGCTGCGCCGTCGCGAGCTCTCGGCTGTCGAGCTGCTGGATGCGTGCCTGGCGGCGGTCGATGCGAGCAATCCGCAGCTGAACGCGGTCATCTGGCGCAACGACGACGACGCACGAGCGGCGGCAGTCGAGGCGGACAAGCGCCTCGCGGCGGGCGACGACGCCCCGTTCCTCGGTGTGCCGCTACCGATCAAGGACCTCACACCCGTCGCGGGCTGGCCAGTCAGCTACGGCTCGCGGGGCGGCCCCGACGGCGTCAGCGAGCAGAGCGAGCTCGTCGTCGACGCGCTCGCGCGCGCAGGGTTCGTCTTGTGCGGGCGCACGAACACGCCCGAGTTCGGCGTGATCACGGTCGCCGAGAACCTTCGCTACGGGATCAGCCGCAACCCCTGGAACACGAACCGCTCGCCCGGCGGATCCTCCGGCGGCGCCGGGGCGGCGGTGGCCGGCGGGATGTTCCCGATCGCGCACGCGAACGACGGCGGTGGATCGATCCGCATCCCCGCCTCCTACTGCGGGCTGGTCGGCTTCAAGCCCAGCCGTGGGCGTGTCCCGCGACTCGCGCAGAGCTGGCTCGGCGCCGTCGTCGAGGGGGTGGTCTCGCGCACCGTCGCCGACACAGCCGCCGTGCTCGACGCGATCGCCGGCCCGGATCCGCTCGCCTGGTACAACGCACCGGCGCCCTCGCGTCCGTTTGCGCAGGAGACCGACACCCCGCCCGGTCGACTGCGGATCGGGCTGATGGCGCAGGCCCCGCTCGGCCTACCGACCGATGATGCGTGCGTCGCGGGCGCGCGCGAGGTCGCGGCGACGCTCGAGGAGCTGGGTCATTCGGTCGCCGAGGTCGAGGTGCCGACGTTCTCCGAAGAGATGGTCCCGCCGTTCATCGTCCTCACCGTCGGCGGCCTGGCCGATTACGAGGGGGTGGACTGGTCGGCGGTCGAGCCGCATATCGCCCACCAGCATCGCCACAGCGGCGAGCTCGGCGCCTACGACTACGTGCTCGCCGCCCGCACGCTCGAGCTGATCAGTCGCCGGGAGGTGGCGCGCTGGGGTCGCGACTTCGACGTGCTCGTCACACCCACCTCCGCGGTCCTCCCCCCGCTTGCCGGCACGATCCTCGAGGCCCAGCACGGGGCTCCCGACCAGCCGGTGCTGGACGTGATCCGGAGCGTCGCCTTCACCGCATTTGGGAACGTCAGCGGCCTGCCAGCGGTGAGCCTGCCGCTGCACTGGAGTGAGGAGGGGCTGCCGGTCGGCGTGCAGCTCGTCGCCGGTCCGTGGCAGGAGGCCGGCCTGATCGCGCTCTCCTCCCAGCTCGAGCAGGCACGGCCGTGGGCAGAGCGCCGAGCGCCCGCGCCCGTGGCTGCCAGCTAGTCGCCCTCGCGCACCAGGCCGGCAGTTCCCTAACAGCGCAGCGGGCTAATCTCGGGTCTGTGTTCGAGCGGTTCACAGAGCGCGCCCGCTGGGTGGTCGTCCTCGCCCAAGAAGAGGCACGGACGCTCGCGCACAACCACATCGGCAGCGAGCACATCCTCCTCGGACTGGTGCGTGAGGACGAAGGCCTGGCTGGGCGTGTGCTGGGGAGCATGGGCGTCACGGTCGCGGCGGTGCGCGCGGATGTCGTGCGGATCGTCGGGTGCGCCGGCGAGCAGGCGGTCAGATCGGGGCGGGTGCCGTTCACGCCGGAGGCCAAGCGGGTGTTCGAGCTCGCGTTGCGCGAAGCGTTGAGGCTGGGGCACAACTACATCGGCACCGAGCACCTGTTGCTCAGCCTGGTGGCCGAGAGCGACAGCGTCGGCGCGCGCGTGCTTTTGGATCTCGATGCCGATGGGCAAACGGTTCGCGACGAGGTCCTGTTGATGCTCGCCTCCCATCGCCCGCCGGCGCACGCCGGCGATCGCGGCTGGCTGGACTTCACGCCCTCTGAGGCATTCGATCTCGCAACACGCCTCGTGCCGGTCGCGGAGGAGATCAAATTCGAGGTGCGCCGCGACACTCCCGACGAGCCGACGTTCAGGGTTTCTTGCCGGCTTGCTGAAGACGATGATGCTCTGCGCGAGCTCGTCGCGCTCGAAGCGATCGGCGTTCGCGCGATCCTCGATCGAGGGCGGAGCGTCAGGCTTGGTCGTCTCGAGCCCGGCGAGACCGACAGCGCTGGCGCCTAGTACGCCGGCGGCGGGACCTCACTCCTCCTCGGCCATCTCAAGCAGCTGCTCGGTGGTGATCACGGCCGCGATTGCGGGATGGTTGGCCGCCATGTGCTCGCGCCCGAGCTCGACGACCTGCTTGTCGTCCTCGCCCTGGATCGTGTAGCCGCACTCACAGACGATTCGCTTTGCCATGTCGGTATGTTCGCCGATGTGGTCGTGCAGCTGTGTGGGCGCCTCGTCGTGAAATCCGAGGGAGCTGAGTTGGCGGGGCGGCTGCCTGGGGCCCAGGGACGGATCGCATTCGCCTGGCTTGTCGATAACCGCCACCGTGTCACGACGAGGGAGCAGCTTGCGACGGCGATTTGGGGAGAACAGCCCCCGGCGGCGTCCGGCCAGGCGCTGCGCGCCTTGCTCTCCAAGCTCCGCTCGACGATTGGGCGCGATTCGCTCTCGGCTGACGGGCCGCTGCGTCTGACGCTCGATGACGAGGCGAATGTCGATGTGGAGGTTGCTGCGCGAGCGATTCACGACGCCGAGTCGGCGGTCGCTCGCGCGGAATGCGAGCGTGCCTGGGTTGCCTCGCACGTCGCGATGAACGTGACGCGCCGCAGCTTCCTGACAGGGCACGACGGCGAATGGGTCGAGGAGCGCCGCGGGGAGCTCGAGGGCGTGTATGTACGCGCCCTCGCGACGCTCGCCGCAGCCGCACTGGAGCTCGGCCAGACGGAGCTGCTCACCGCTGAGCGGGCGGCGCGCGAGCTCGTCGTAGTCGAGCCGCTGAGCGAGGCGGCGACCGCGCTGCTCATGCGCGCGCTCGATGCGCGCGGTGAGCGACCGGCGGCGCTCCTTGCCTACGACGAGTTTCGCCTGCGTCTGCGCGAGACCCTGGGGGTCGCTCCGGGGCCTGCGCTGCTGGCGCTGCACTCCGAGATCGTCATGCGCTGACGAGACGCCAACGGCGCGCCAACGATCGGGGTAGATGATCCGCCGATGACCGACACCGACGCTGACATTCGCCACGCGACCGCGGCTGTAAACGGGATCGAGTTGCACTACGCGCACGCCGGCGCGGGGCCGCTGATCGTCTTCCTGCACGGCTTCCCCCAGTTCCACTACGCCTTCCGCGGCCAGTTGGGGGCGTTCAGCGCCGACCACCTCGTCGTCGCCCCCGATCAGCGCGGCTACAACCTTTCGTCCAAGCCCGAGGGCGTCCACAGCTACGGGATCTGGCCCGCGGTCGCAGATCTGCGCGCCCTCGTCGAGCACCTCGGCTACGACCGCTTCGTGCTCGTCGGTCACGACTGGGGCAGCCTCGTCGGGTGGGCGTTTGCACTGCATTTCCCGGAAATGCTGGACGCGCTGATCAGCCTCGGCGGTGCCCACCCGGGCGTGCTCGATCGCGCTCAGCGCGAGGACGACGAGCAGATCAGGGCCAGCCAGTATCTGCTCGGGCTCCGCCGACCGGATGCGATCGAGGCGGTCGCGGCCCACGACTTCGCCGTGCTCGAGCAGGCACTCGAGCACCCCTTCTTCTCCGAGGAGGATCGCGAGGCCTATCGGCGCTCATGGCGCGTTCCGCGGGCGATCGAGTCGGCGCTGCACTGGTACGAGGTCGAGGGGATCGCACCGCCGGATCGGGACGGTACCCCAGGCCGCGGCAACTACACCCCTGACGTGGCACCGTTGTATGTCGACGTGCCGACGATGGTCATCTATCCGGAGGCAGACCCGTACGTCCGGCCGGCCTCGCACGCGGGCCTCGAGCGTTTCGTTCGAAACCTGACGTTCAGGCCGGTGCCGGACGGGACACACTGGATCGCCGAGCAGCACCCCGAGCTCGTCACTCGCTACATCCGCGAGTTCCTGAGCGGAGAGCTCACACAGGTAAAGGTCACCTAGAGTGGATACGGTCAATGGCGGGTGGCGAGCGTATCGGGACCTCAGCGGTGACGGCCGCGGGGAGCGCTGCACCCGCGGAACGTCGTTGGGCGGTGCTGGCCCTGCTCGGTGTCGCGCAGCTGATGGTCGTGCTCGACGCGACGATCGTGAACATCGCGCTGCCCTCGGCGCAGCGCTCGCTGGGCTTCTCAACCGACAGCCGCCAATGGGTGGTCACCGCCTACGCGCTCGCGTTCGGCAGCCTGTTGCTGCTCGGGGGAAAGCTCGGCGACCTGTTCGGGCGCAAGTGGACGTTCGTCGCGGGACTGATCGGCTTCGCGGCGGCCTCTGCGATCGGGGGGTTGGCGCAGTCCTTCGGGATGCTCGTCGCAGCGCGGGCGCTGCAGGGCGCCTTCGGAGCGCTGCTTGCGCCGTCCGCGCTGTCGCTGCTGACGGTCACCTTTGCCGGCTCGCCAGATCGGGCGAAGGCGTTCGGCATCTTCGGGGCGATCGCCGGCGGGGGCGCATCGGTCGGGCTGATCCTCGGCGGGGTGCTCACGCAGACGCTTTCGTGGCGGTGGTGCCTGTACGTAAACGTGCTGATCTCGCTACCCACTGTGCTCGTGGCGCTGAGGCTGTTGCAGAACCACCCGCCTGAGGGTCGCCCACGCATCGACATCCCTGGTGTGCTGCTTGCGTGCGGGGGCCTGTTTGCGCTGGTTTACGGGTTCTCCAACGCCGAGACGCACTCGTGGACGGCGCCGCTGACGATCGCCTCGCTCAGCGCGAGCGTGGTGTTGCTCGTCGCGTTCGTGCTCGTCGAGCGCGTCAGAGCCGATCCGCTGCTGCCGCTGCACATCGTCACCGACCGCGCGCGCGGTGGCGCCTACCTTTCGATCCTGCTGGCGGGCGCCGGAGTCTTCGCGGTATTCCTGTTCTTGACCTACTACATGCAGGAGAATCTCGGCTTCTCCCCGATCAAGACCGGTCTGGCGTTCCTGCCATTGACCGCCGTCCTCGTCGTCACCTCCACCACCGTGCAGACCAAGCTGATCGCTCGCACGGGCCCGAAGCCGCTTGTGGTCATCGGGATGGCGCTGGGCGTGACCTCGATGCTCCTGCTCACCCGTCTGGCCCCCGGCGGCGAGCTACGCGAGCCACGTCCTGCCGTCGCTGATCATCACCGGCCTCGGCATGGGCTGCATCTTCGCGCCGGCGTTCAGCACCGCGACACTGCGCATCGACGGCTCCGAGGCCGGCGTCGCCTCGGCGATGGTCAACACCTCTCAGCAGGTTGGCGGCTCGGTCGGCACAGCCCTGCTGAGCACGATCTTCGCCAGCGCCACGGCGGCCTACGCATCGAGCCACGCCGGCACGCCCGGACTCATGTAACGCGGCGTCGATCCACGGCTACACGACCGCGTTCGCGTGGGCCGCGGGCATCTTCGCCCTCGGCTTCCTGCTGGCGCTGCTGATTCTCCCCTCGAAAGCCAAGAGCGACGTCTCGACGGCGCCGGACGTGCTGCGCGAGACGGCTGTGCCCGCGTCAACTCCAGCCGTGTCGGCTCCAGCCGTGTCGGCGACCCCGGTGTTGGTGACCGGCCCCTGTTGCCACTTCGGTGTGACGTCGAACGTCGCGGGCGAGGCGCTGCCGGGCCCCGCTTCCCCGCGATAGACGCGCTCGCCGGCGCGCAGAGGAGCGTGGGGCCGGCCCAGCCGGGCTGCCGACTCCCGAGCCTCAGCGAGCGTGGCCGGGAACGATCAGCACCGGGCGTTGCGCGTGTGTCGAGAGTCCATGCGAGACGCTGCCGAGCAGCGTGCTGCGGATTGGACCGCGGCCGCGCTGGCCGCAGACAATCAGTCCAGCGTCGATCTCGTGAGCGATCTCGCCGATCGTCGCGACGACCGAGAGGTCGGCTTGCGCCGTCCGTGCCGAGGCGTTGTAGCCGTGCTCTGCGGCTCGAGCGGCACCCTCCTCGGCGATGCGCTTCGCGAAGGCGGCCTCCTGCTCGTCGATTTCGCCCTCGTTCGGCACAGCCGTCAGAAACGAGCCTGCTCGAACCAGGCTGGCGACTGCCGACATCCACACGACCAGCACGACCGCGTCGGCAGGGTTCTTCACGAGCTCGCCCGCGGCGCGCATCGCCGACAGCGAGCCGTCTGAGCCGTCGTAGCAGAACAACACCGGTTTATTCATCACAGATCCTCATCAGAGCGGTGGTATCCAGCGTCCCCCGAGTCTCATTCCCTCAGCGCCGGTTCGGTGTTCGGTGAGGGGGTGCTCGTGGGCGCCATAGACGTTGAGGCCGACGATGCCGTGCGGTCCGTCGCGCAGCACGAATGCGCGCGGAACGCTGATCCTCAGCCGATCCTTGAGTTCGTAGGTCGCCTCGATCTCGGCGATCCAGACATCGTCTTCGGGGTGCCATTGCGCTGTCACCCGGTGCGTTGCCTCGTGCAGCGTCGCTAGGAGGTCGGAAATCAGCTCGCGCACGCTCGCAGTGTCCTCGGCGCGGCGACCATCGGCGATCAGCATCTGGCAATCGGGCGCCATCAGCGCGATCGCCGCCTCCACGTCGAGCTTGTCGATGGCTGCGAGGAAGTGGTCGATGGGCGACGCGTTCAACGGACGCAATCGTAACCGCTCGCTGAGGAGACGCAGAGCCGAGCGCGTTGCTTCATGACGATGTTGCCCTGCGCTCCGGGGCGCGTCCGGCTGGCTGTTTAGGGGCGTCGCGTTTGGGTGGCGGAGGGATCGGGCGGGTCAGCAGCTGTTTTGGGTCGACCGTCGCCTTCTCGCCGTGATGGACGATCTCGAGCGAACTGCCTTGGAGCAGCGAGTACGATGCCTGCTCAGGGGCGACCTCTACCAGAAGCCTTCGGCCTCGGAAGCACACGCGGAAGGCGAGCCTGGTGAGCTCCTTCGGGAGGCGCGGACTGAAGCTCAGGACCCCGTCGTGGTCTCGCAGCCCCCCAAACCCTGCGACTGCTGCGATCCACGTGCCGGCGAGCGACGCGATGTGCAGACCGTCGCGCGTGTTGTGCTGAAGGTCGTCGAGATCGATGAGGGCGGCCTCGCAGAGGTAGTCGTAGGCCAGCTCGAGGTGGCCGACCTCCGCCGCGATGACGGCTTGAGTGCACGCCGACAGCGAGGAGTCGCGAACGGTCAGCCGCTCGTAGTGGGCGAAGTCGCGCGCCTTCTCCTCGTCGGTGAAGGCATCCCCGCGCAGATGTAGCGCGAGCACCAGGTCTGCCTGCTTGACCACCTGCTTGCGATAGAGGTCGAAGTAGGGGAAGTGCAACAGCAACGGATACTGCTCGGGGCCGGTCGCATCGAAGTCCCAGACATCGTGGTCGGTGAACGCCTCGGCTTGAGCATGGACCCGCAGCTTCTTGTCATAGGGGATGAGCATCGCCTTGGCGGCGTCGCGCCACGAGGCCGCCTCCTCCTCGTCGACGCCGAGCTCAGCAGCGTGCTCGGGATGACGCTTTGCGCGTTCGAAGGCCTCGCGCAGGTTGCGCTCGGCCATCAGGTTGGTGTAGACGTTGTTGTCAGCGATGGCGCTGTACTCGTCGGGACCGGTCACGCCGTCGATCCGGAAGCGCCCGGCGCCATCGTGGTGGCCGACCGAGCGCCACAGCCGGGCCGTCTCGACGAGCAGCTCGAGGCCGGCACCGCGCGCGAACTCGTCATCGTCGTCGCTCGCCGCCACATAGCGGATAACGGCGTCGGCGATGTCGGCATTGATGTGGAACGCCGCTGTCCCCGCAGGCCAGTACCCCGAGCACTCCTGCCCGCGGATCGTGCGCCACGGAAACGCCGCGCCCTTCAGCCCCAGCGAGGTCGCTCGCTCCCGTGCGAGCCCGAGCGTGAGATGTCGCCATCTCAACGCATCGCGCGCGGCGTGCGGCGCCGTGTATGTCAGGACCGGCAGCACGAATGTCTCCGTATCCCAGAACGCATGGCCGTCATAGCCTGGCCCGGTGAGCCCCTTCGCCGCGATCGCTCGGCGCTCTGCCCGGGCGCCGGCCTGAAGCGTGTGGAAGAGACCGAAGCGCACCGCCAGTTGCAGCTCGGCGTCACCCTCGATTTCGACGTCGGCGCGAGCCCAGAAGTCATCGAGGTATGTTCGTTGGTCGCTGAGGAGCCCTTCCCAGCCACGGTGTTGGGCCTCCGCGAGAGCCGCCGCAACCTGGTCGAGGATCGCGGGAGCCGACCGCTGGCGCGACCATCCATAGGTTAGGAACTTGACAATTCGAAGGGGCTTTCCGGGGACGAGATCGGCTGTTACGAGCACACGGCCGAGGTCCTCGAAGGCCTCGGAGCTGGCCGATGTCTGCTGCGGCCCGTCAATGATGTGGTCCATCGCCGCAGCCATCGTCAGGCCGCTGGCACGGGTCGAATGCTCGAGCAGCACACGCGTGTCACGCGCGTGAAAGAACTCGGATTTCAGCGGCGACGCGAGCGCCGCCGCGGCGCGTGGATCGCTCTCGGTAACGGGCAGCTGCTCGTTGGCGATCAGCTCGGACTGGACGACCACCGGCATCTGACGCTCGAGCGCCTCGACTTCGTAGAGGATCGCGGCGACCGCCCGCTGCGTGAACGAGACAAGGCGCGTCGAGCTCACGCGCACGGCCCGTCCTGTCGGAGACACCCACTCAACCTTGCGGCGCAGCACTCCAGCGCGGAGATCGAGCACGCGCTCGTGGCGGCGCAGCTCGCCGTAGCGAATGTCGAGCGGCTCGTCCTCGACGAGCAGGCGGATGACCTTGCCGTTCGTCACGTTGATGACGGTCTGGCCGGCCTCGGGATCGCCATAGCCAGCCTCGGCGTAAGGAAGCGGCCGTACCTCATAGACACCGGCCACATAGGTGCCAGGCAAGCCACTGGGCTCTCCCTCGTCGAGGTTCCCGCGCAGGCCGATGTGGCCGTTGGCAAGCGCGAACACCGACTCCGTCTGCGCCAGCCGCTCGAGGTCCAGCTCGGTCTCGCGCACTGCCCAGGGATCGCCCACAAACGCCGGGTGCTGGATCACGACGCCGCCAGCAGGTCGGCCAGATCGTCTACGACGACATCGGCACCGTGGGCGCTCAAGGCGTCGGCCTGGCCCACCCGGTCGACGCCGATCACGAAGCCGAAGCGCCCCGCTCGACCGGCTTCGACACCCGCCAGGGCGTCCTCGAACACGGCCGCCTCAGCGGGCTGGACATCCAAGGCGCGCGCGCCCGCGAGATACGTGTCCGGCGCCGGCTTGCCGTGGAGGTGCTCGCGTTCAGCGACGACCCCATCGACGATCTGTTCGAACAGATCCTGGATTCCAGCCGCCGCGAGCACGTCGCGGCAGTTGGTGCTGGAGGAGACGACGGCACGTCGCAGCCCCGCCGCTCTGGCCGCTTCGACGTAGCGGACCGAGCCCTCATAAGGCTGCACACCCTGCTCGCGGATGAGCCTCAGCACGATCTCGTTCTTGCGGTTGCCGAGACCGTCGATCGTTTCCGCGTCCGGCGCGTCTGTCGGGGCGCCGTCCGGGAGCTTTACGTCCCGAGAGGCGAGAAAAGCGCGAACGCCGTCATAGCGAGGCTTGCCGTCGACGTACTCGTCGTAGTCGCGGATGGCATCGAAGGGCACGAACGCTTCGCCGGTCTGGCTCGCGCGCTCGCGCAAGAAGGCGTCGAACATCTGCTTCCACGCGGCGGCGTGGACCTTGGCCGTCTGCGTCAGCACCCCGTCGAGGTCGAATAGGCACGCGGTCACGCCCGCTGGCATACCAAGCACGCGTGAGAGCTAATCAGTTCAGAGCTCTGTACTGCCACCTCGTCATGCCCCGTGCGAGACTCGAACTCGCCCCACCGGATTAAAGTCCGGCGCTCTACCAGATGAGCTAACGGGGCCTGCGGGCGAACAGTCTGGCAGACCGGCACTCCGATGGCTGAAGAGCGCCGGTGTGGATGGCGCTATCTCTACGGCTCTTCCGCGGCGGCCGCCCGCAGAAGCTCGTCGATCGACGTCAGCTTCACGCGAGGACGCCCGGCGGGCTCGCCGAGCGCTCGCTCGCGGCGGTCGATCGCCTCCCAGCCGGCGTAGGTGACCAGGTCGGGCTGGCGCTCGCGCAGCAGCGCCTCGATCGCGGCCCGCTCGGGTGTGCTCGGGAGGTGCACTGAGTCGCTGCTCGGCGACGGCGCGTGATCATCGGCGACGCCCAGCGGGGCGAGATCGGCGAGCATCGCGTCGACCGTCTCCTGCGCGTCCTTCTTGTTCGTGCCGATCACGCCGGAGGGGCCACGCTTGATCCAGCCGACGACGTACTCGCCGGGGAGCGGCGTGGCGCCGTCGCTGTCGAGCACGCGCCCGGCCTCGTTCGGGATGACGGCGGCGCGCTCGTCGAACGGGACGCCCGGGAGCGGGATGCCGCGGTATCCGATCGCGCGGAACGCAAGGCCGGTCGCGAGCGTCTCTCGCTCGTCGGTCGGCTGCGCGCGCAGGCCGCCGGCTGGAGCGGGCACGAGCTCATTGCGGATGAGCTCGATGGAGCCGAGACGACCGTGCCCGTCGGGTGCGAGCGCGGTAGGTGAGAGCAGGAAGCGCAGGACGATGCGCTTGCGCTGGCCGGTCGGCGTGCGGGAGGCGTAGTCACGCAGGATCTCGACGTTGCGCCGCGAGGTGATGTCGGCCTCGGCCTCCGGGTCGGGCGTCGCGAGCGCTCGCTCGAGTTCGTCCGCGTCGACGATCACGTCCGCGTCGGCCAGCTCGCCGAGCTCCAGCAGCTCGGGGTTGGTGAAGGCGGCCTGTGCAGGCCCCCGCCGGCCGAGGATGACGACCTCGCACACCTTGCTCGCGGCGAGCACCTCGAGAGCGTGGTCGGCGGTGTCTGTCGGGGCGAGCTCCGAAGGTGCGAGCACGAGCATACGGGCGACGTCGAGCGCGACGTTGCCGTTGCCTATGACGACCGCGCGCTCAGCCGAAAGGAGGTCGAACTCGAGCTCGGTGTGGTCGGGATGGCCGTTGTACCAGCCGACGAACTCGGTCGCGGCGTGCGAGCCGGGGAGCTCTTCGCCGGCTATGCCCAACGGTCGGTCAGACGGAGAGCCGGTGGCGTAGACGATCGCGTGATAGTGGCTCAACAGCTCCTCGCGCGAGACGTGCACGCCGAAGGTGACGTTTCCGAAGTAGCGGAAGCGCGGGTTGCCTGCGGTCTTCTCGTAGACGCGCGTGACCGACTTGATCTTGGGGTGGTCGGGGGCGACGCCGGAGCGGACGAGGCCCCAGGGGGTGGGCAGCCGCTCGAGCATGTCCACCTCGAAGCGTCCGGCGGCGTCCTTGAGCAGGTGCCCCGCGGCGTAGAAGCCGGCGGGGCCCGAGCCGACAACAGCGATGCGGATGGGGGACTCGTCGGTCATCGGCGGTTGTGTCGATCGGGTTTGGCTGCGTGGTGAGGTGCGGGAGATGGGCGCGGCCCGACTCGAACGGGCGACCCCCTCGGTGTAAACGAGGTGCTCTAGCCAACTGAGCTACGCGCCCCTGCCTGAGGACTAAGGCTAGCGAGCCGCGCATCGCGACAGACTTGCCGACGCCCCTGCGAAGCTGCTGGGGATGTGGCGCGGTCGCAGCAGCCCGATGAGCGCGAGGCTCGGCCTCTCGCTGCTCGGCGGACTGATTGCGTTGCTCATCATCGCGCAGGTGGTGCTGCCGCGGATCGCCGCCAGCCGGATCAAGTCGAGGGTCGGGCGCTATGGAGACGTCGAGAGCGCGAGCGTGAGCGCGTGGCCCGCGCTGGAGCTCCTGTGGGGCGACGCTGACTCTGTGCATGTGAAGGCCAAGAGCCTCTCGCTGAGCCCGTCGCAGGCCGGGGATCTGCTGTGGGAAGCGCGGGGAGTGTCGAGCATGGATGTCGGCGCCGAAACCGTGCAGCTCGGGGCCCTGCGGCTGAGCGATGCCAGCTTGCACAAGCAAGGCAGCTCACTGGCGGGGCAGGCGCTCGCGAGCGACGCCGACGTCAAAGCAGCCTTGCCGGCGGGCTTTGAGATGCGGCTCTTGCGCAGCGAAGGCGGAGACGTCGAAGTCGAGGCCACGGGCGGGCTGTTTGGCTTGGACGCGTCGGTCAGGGCGGTGGCAGGCGCAAGCGAAGGCAAGCTCGTTGTCCACCCGCTCGGATTCCTCCTGGAACGCCTCCAGCTGACGCTCTTCTCCGACCCGCACATCTACGTCGAGGCGGTGGGCGCGGGCGTCGCGCGCGAGCAGCCGCTCAGCTACAGGCTCAGCATGAGCGCGCGCCTGCAGTGACGCGTTCAGCTGGTCATTCGGCGGGGCGGGCAAGACCATGCTCCAGTCTTGGCATACTGATGAGGCACGGACCGTCGACGAGGCGCTCCAAGCATCGCGGGGGCGTAGCTCAGCAGGTTAGAGCGCTGCCCTGTCACGGCAGAGGTCGCGGGTTCGAGTCCCGTCGCTCCCGTATTTACCCCCGCCGTTAGCCTTGGCTGGGCGCGGCGGTTTTGGAAGAGCGGCAGGGAATGACGGCTTCGGTTGGACCGCGACTACTCGGTCTTGGTCGAGCCACGCGTTCTCGAAGACGAGGCGGCGATCTTCGGCGGCCGCTGACCAAATCGATGCGCCGGCATCGTTGCCCGGAGCGTATGCTCACTCGTCCTGATGTTCCGCGCGCTCGTCACCGGAGCCTCCGGTTACGTAGGCAGCCGACTCGTTCGTGAGCTTCACGCGCTCGGAGAGCCGGTCGGGTGCGTCGCGCGCGACCCGAGCCGCGTGAGCTTCGATCCGGCGGTCAGCGTCCATCGCGCCGACATGCTTGACCCAGCGTCCCTGAGCACGATCGGAGAGGGCTATACGACCGCGTACTACCTCGTGCACTCGATGGGGCGCGGGGGCGATGCCAACTAGAAACGCGACGCGACGGCCGCCGCGAACTTCGCCAGATTCGCGACGACCGCCAAGATCGAACGGATCGTCTACCTCGGTGGTTTAGGCGATCGTCCCGCCTCCGAGCATCTGCGTTCGCGCTTGTGCGTCGGAGAAATCCTCCGTGATGAGGGACCACTACTAACTTGGTTTCGGGCTGGCATGGTGGTGGGGGCGGGCTCGGAGAGCTACCGAACGCTCCGCTCGCTTGTCGAGCGCCTGCCGGTGATGCTTGCACCGTCTTGGCTCAGCACACCGACCCAGGCAATCGCCATCGGCGATGTGCTGCGGTATCTGGTCGAAGCCCCTCGCATCGCTGAGACGCGCTCCCGCGAAATCCAGATCGGCTCGGCCGAGATACTCACCTACGCTGAGATGCTCGACCGGATGGCCGATGCGCTGGGATTGCGCCGTCGTCCACGCATCCCGGTGCCGCTTCTCACGCCGTGGCTATCGTCGCATTGGATCGGGCTCGTCACACCGGTCGACGCGGGCGTCGCGAGGCCGTTGATTGAGGGGCTCTCCACCAACACTACGGTCACCGACCCATCAGGAATGGAACTGTTCGACTTCCTGCCTAGGTCCTTCGATCAGGCGCTTCACGAGGCCATCACCGAGGAGGGAGAGACCAGATGGCACACGCCCTCGTCCTAGCGTCTCCAGCGAAGCGCACCCGAGTAGGCGTCACCGCCGCGTCGCTCTCGTTTTTACCCCCGCCGTTCGCCCTGTCTCGGGCGGCGGCACGAACGAGGACCTGGGTTCGATCTTGGCATCATGGAGATGTGGTGCCTGTTCGCCTGCCGTCTCGCCGATAGCCTGCCGCCGTGATGGGCACTCCCTGGGACGCCGGCACCTATGACCGCTCGAGCGAGCCCCAGCAGGCCTGGGCCTCGGAGGTGCTCGATCGGCTGGAGGGCATCGCTCCTGACGCAAGCGTGCTCGATGTCGGATGCGGCACCGGGCGGGTGACCGAGGCGCTGCTGGCACTCGTGCCGCGCGGTCGCGTGTTGGCGCTTGACGCGTCGGCCGACATGGTCGCACTCGCTGGCAAGAGGCTCGGTGATCGCGCTGAGGTGTGGTGTCAAGACGTTCTCGAGCTCGATCTCGACGAGCCCGTGGACGCGATCCTCTCGACTGCCGCGCTGCACTGGGTCACCGACCACGATCGCCTCTGGGCGCGCCTCGCCGGAGCGCTGCGACCCGGCGGGGTGATCGAGGTCCAGTGTGGAGGAGAAGGCAACATCGATCGTGTGCGGGAGGTCATAGAGGCCGTAGCCGGCGACTGCGCCCCCGAGCTCGTGGGCTTCTCGCCGTGGGTCTTCGCGGGCCCCCAG
Organism: uncultured Solirubrobacteraceae bacterium; assembly: GCA_963759265.1. GTDB lineage: Bacteria > Actinomycetota > Thermoleophilia > Solirubrobacterales > Solirubrobacteraceae > Palsa-744. Next base: position 411,020 of record CAVWYR010000001.1, on the reverse strand, counting down.
GACACCGAACGGCGTCTGTCGGAGGCTGGCTTCACCGAGATTCGGTGCTGGCTCGAGGAGCGGCCAACCTATCCAAACGACGTGGCCGCGTTCGTGCCCACGTCGATCCTCACAGCGCATCTTGCGCGCCTGCCCGAGGAGCGTCGCGAGCAATTCACCGCTGCCGTCCTCGCGGGTGTGCGTCTGCCGCTGGACTACGTGCGCCTGAACGTCTCCGCCGTCCGCGCTCGCGATTGAGGAGCGGCTCAGGTTCTCAGCGGCGTCAGCAGCCGGTGCGGCTTGCGCAGCGCGACCGCGACGGGATCCTCGCGCTCGCGTGCGCGCCCTCGCTTGGGGGTGATCACGATGTCCTGCGGCGGCGGGGTGCTCGAGCACGTCTGACAGACGCCGCGGTCATCGAGCAGCCCACCGCAGGCAGCGTGCTTGAAGGTGCGGCTGTTGGGGGTGCGGTGGCGCCCGCCCCAGACGAGCAGCGAGTAGAGCGCCGGCCACAGATCGCGCCCGGCGTCGGTCAGCTCGTAGACGTGGCGCCCGGGACGCTGCTCGTCTGCTCTGCGCGCCAGGATGCCGTCGCGCACGAGTCCGCTCAGACGATCGGACAGCACCGCCCTCGGCACATCCAGGTGCCCTTGGAAGTCGCTGAAGCGCTGCACGCCGAAGAAGGCGTCGCGAACGATCAGGAGCGTCCAGCGCTCGCCCAGTGACTCGAGCGCACGAGCCAGTGAGCAGTCCTGCAGATCGTAGGTTCTCCCGAGCACTGAGCAGAGTGTAGCGCGCGGTTCGGTCATTGAACTTAGGGTGCTAGGGTGTGAGTTCGATCACCGAACCGAGGAGGACGTCCTATGGCTCTGCGTGCGAACAGCGAACCACGACCCCCGCGCTGGACATTGGCGGTGGCAGCCTTCGGCACGCTGCTGGTGCTGGCGGACTTCAGCGCGGTCGTGACGACAGTGGGCGAGACGAGCCGCTCGCTCGGCGCGGGTGTCAGCGGACAGACCTGGGCGCTGAGCGGCATGAGCCTAGGCCTCGCCACCGCGCTGCTGATGCTCGGCGCGCTGGCGGACGATCTCGGGCGCCGGCGCGTGCTCGTCGCCAGCGCTGCAGCGCTCGCCGTCGCCAGCGCTCTTGCAGCGCTCGCGGGGGATATGGCGGTGTTCGTCGCCGCGAGGGTGCTGCAGGGGATCGCCGGTGCGGGCGTGATCGCCTCCAGCCTGGCCGCGATCGGACACGCGTTTCCCGCTGGCGCTGCGCGTACGCACGCGACCGGGGTGTGGGGCGCCGCGCTCGGCGCGGGAATCGCGATCGGTCCGCTCGCCGGCGCCGCGCTCGCGGTGGCGCTCGGCTGGCGCAGCGGGTACTGGCTGCAGGCGGGCTGCGCGGTCGCCCTCGTGCCTGCCGCGGCCACCGTCGCGGAGTCGCGCGCCGCGACGCCGCGGCCGCTCGACCTCCCGGGCCTCGTTGCCCTCGCTGGGGGGATGGCGAGCATCACGGCGGGCCTCGTCGAGGGCCGCGGCGGATGGACGAGTGCCACGACCGTCTGCCTGCTCGCCGGCGGGGTGGTGTTGCTCGGCGCGTTCGCTGCGATCGAGCTGCGCCGTCATGTTCCTATGGTCGATCTGCGCCTGCTGGGCGAGGCGCCGTTTGTGGCGTCCGTCAGCGGCGCGCTCTTCACCGGCCTTGCGATCGTAAGCCTGATGAGCTACTCGGCGACGTTCTACCAGCGCGCGCTCGGCATCGGCGTGATCGGCAGCGCAGGCGTGCTGGGCGCGTGGTCGGTAACCAGCGCCGTGGCGGCCCTGGGCGCCCGCCGCCTGCCGGCGGGCGTGCCCTCGCACAGGCGCCTGGCGATCGGGTTGGCGCTCGCCGGCTTGGGCGAGCTCGCGCTGAGCGGCCTCACCACGGGCTCATCTTGGACGCGCCTGATCCCGGGCCTCCTGATCGCAGGAGTCGGCAGTGGCCTAGCGAATGCGGCGCTCGGCCGCCTGGCCGTCGAGTCGGTGCCGCACGAGCGCGCCGGTATGGGGAGCGGCGCCAACAACACCGCCCGCTACCTCGGCGGCGCGGCCGGCGTGGCACTGGTGGTGGCCGTGGTCGCGGCTGTCGGCGGCGCCACGGGTACGCCGGCGCAGCTCGTCGACGGCTGGAACGTCGTCACGCTCGTCTGCGCGGGCCTCTGCGCGGTGGGCGCAGCGATCGCGGCGGCGTGCCGGCCGCGTGCGGCCGCTGTGCTCGCTCAGGATGGAGCTTGGGGGCGGGGGGCGATCAAGCTCACGCGCACGCTGCCCCCCGGGAGCTCAACGGGCCGCGCGGGGCGTTGAGGCCGGGTCAGCGCCACAGGATCAGCCCGCAGGCGCGGCCTCGTACTCGTCGTCGGCTACATGTTCGCCCCAGCTTGCCGCGTTGCCATGCTCATCTACCTCGAGCATCGCCATATGGGTCATGAAGCGGTTGGGAGCAGCACCGTGCCAGTGCTCCTCGCCAGGCTCGAAGAACACGCGCTCGCCAGGTCGGATGACCTCTATCGCGCCGTCGCGACGCTGGCAGCGGCCGAGCCCTTCGGTGACGTAGATCGTCTGGCCGTTGGGGTGGGTGTGCCACGCCGTGCGGGCGCCTGGGGTGAAGTGGACGCTGCTCGCCGATAGGCGCGAGTGCTCGGAGGGTGCGGCGACGGTGTCGATGTAGACCGCGCCGGTGAACCAGTCGCTGGGCCCGGCGGCGGTGTCGATGGAGCTCTTGGTGATCTGCATGTCTCTCCCTGTGGTCGCGTTGGTGAGGTCGCTCAAAACACCTGCCCATCCAGAAACCCCGCGATCAGCACCAGCCATCCCCCGATCTCGGCGGCGATCAGGGTGACCATGAACGCGTGCGTCCCCGGTGCGGGATCGCGAAACTGGTTGTCCGTCTCGCGGCGCCAGCCCTGCACGGTGTAGGTGGCGACCGCGGCGTAGAAGTAGAGCGCCATCGCGCCCGCGGCCAGCAGGTTGACGAGCTCGCTCCAGCCGCTCAGCTGGACAAACGTCGCGACCAGCAGCAGGGCGAAGCTGTAGAGGAGAGCTGCCCGGTGGGCGATGTCGACGTAGCGATGGGCGACGTGCTGCTCGGACGTGGCGATCTGGTGGTACTTCCAGACACCGAGCAGCAGCGCCCAGAGGAACATGACCGCGGCCGCCAGCAGCGCTGCCTTGGTGTCTCCGGCGATGGCCAACTGCGGTGCCTGCCTTTCGCTCCTCGGATTTGCTCGGAATCGCTGCACCCAGGAAAGCACGGCCCGATCGACGGAGTCGTCAGCCAGGTTTCCTAGCCTCTTCGCCGGCGATGCGAGCACCCGAGCCAGTCGCTGCTCCCCATGCTGCCCGCTGGCGCCCCCGCGCGAGTATCGTCCCCAACTCGGTCGCCCGACAGGTCAAAATCAAGCGAGGTGAGCAGATGGATCCAGTCGTACATTTCGAGCTCCCGGCCGAGGACCGCGAGCGGATGGCTAGTTTCTACGCGACCGTCTTCGGCTGGCAGACAGAAGCGCTTGGGCCGGAGATGGGCAGCTACACCGTTGTCACGACGACACCGTCCGACGGCAGCAGGCCGACGACGCCGGGGGCGATCAACGGTGGCTTCTTCTTGAAGACCAGCGACGCGGCCTCACAGTCGCCCTCGGTGGTGATTGCCGTCGAGGACGTCGAGGCGTCCCTGAAAGCTGTCGAGCGGGCCGGCGGCACGGTGGCCGGCCCGCCACAGGAGATTCCCGGCGTCGGCCTGTATGGCAGCTTTCACGACTCCGAGGGCAATCGCATGAGCCTGCTGAAGCCGCTCCCGCCGGCCTCCGCGCAGACCGGCTGAGCCCTCAGCGCTCGCCGGCGGCGGAGCACCCACGCGTCGGCCGGCGATAAGCGCCGTAGGCGGCGGCGAGGAAGGTCGATCCATCCTTCTCCGGCGCGAACGGGATTCCGGCCGACAGCGCTCGCGGCGCGATCACCAGCGCCTGCGCCAGCCGATTGACACCGAGCGTCAACAGGATCGCCGCCGAGCTCGCCGCGAGATGGGCGCCGAGCCCAACGGCGAGGAGGTCGAGGAGCCCGTGCGAGAGCACCAGCGCGAGCCACAGCCACAAGCTGCGAGGCGGCATCTGGCCCCACAGCACGCCGTCACGTGCCTGCAGGCGCATCGCCAACCCCTGCCTGACGCCGATCACTGCGGCGATGATCGCTGCAGCCGCAATCAGGACGATGTCGAGGCCTCCCGGATGGTGGCCGTGGCCGGCCACGTCGATCCCGCCCACCACCGCGAGGACCGCCGGCAGCAGGATCAGCCGCTTGCCGCGCAGCGGCTCGCCGAGCAGCTGACGGCCGATTACGTAGCGCACGATTGCGATTGCTGCGATGACCTCGAGCATGTCTACCAAGCCTCCGATTGAACACCGATGTAGTTGATTGCGAACACACCGACAGCGTGGCTGGCCCGGCTCCTCGTTTCATCCCCCGCCGGGTGGATCGGCGGGTGGATCCTGGGTGGAGGCTCTTCTGATGCAGGCACCGCGCTGGCCGGGCCCCTCCACCCAGGATCCACCCCAGAGGGGATGAAATGCCGGTCTCCGCTGAGCAGGCTTGGGGTGTCCTGATCTTCAACTCATCGGAGGCTTCATGTCAGTCAGTGTGTGGGTAATCAATCTCGTCGTCCTTGGTGTTCTGCTGGAGGCCGACCTCGGCCGACGCAAGATCGGCCCGTTGCGGGTGCTGCGCCCGCTGCTGAGCGCCGCAGCGATCGTCTCGCTGTATCTCACGGCGGTGCCGGCCTGGGGGCACAACCCGGCGCTGATGTTGATCGGCGCAGGCGTCGGTGTGCTGCTGGGCGTCGCCTGCCATGCGTTCCTGCGGGTCGAGTTCGACCCGAGTGGCGGCAAGCAGGGGCTGGCCGTCAGCGAGGCGGGTTTCGGCTACGCGCTGTTCTGGCTCGTCGTGTTCGCTGTGAGGCTCGGGTTCGAGTACGGCGCCAGCCACTGGTTCGAATCCCCGCTCGGGCGCTTCCTCGGTGAACATCAGCTGGGCAGCGCGGGACTGACCGACTCCTTGATCTTCATGGCACTCGCCCTGGCGCTGACGCGCAGCCTCGTCCTCGCTGTGCGCGGCTCGCACGCGCGTCAACAAGGTGCCTCGGTCGCACGCGAGCTCGCGGCCGCCTAGCGTGGCCGCAAACGGCCACGCCCCGCAACGCGTCAAGCTGCAGAGCATGAGAGTGCGAGATCAGGGCAAACGCCGATTCGCGGTGGCCGGGCTGGGACGAGCGCTGGAGGGCTCGTCCTGGCCTTCGTCGCTGCTGGTGCTTGCCCGCGTGACCGGCCTCGCGGTGGTCGCGGAGACGATCTTCGCCGCCGATCCCTCGCCCGGCACGGCGGGCAGGCATCTGGTGGTCCTGCTCGGGCTGGTGCTCGCCGCGTTCGGCTGGTTCGTGCGCTGGCTGAAACCGCTGATCGGAAGCCGCTCGGCGCTCGCCATCAGCGCGATTGGTCTCATCGGTGGATCGACCGCGGCGATCGTCTCGCCCGACAGCTCGGCGATAGCGCTCCCCGCAATCGCCGCAATGGATGCCGTCGTGCTGTTCTCGCTCGCGGAGGGCCTGCTGCTCGTCGCCATCGCCGAGCTCAGCCTGTGCGTCGCGGATTTGATCTTCAGCCCCGATGTCTCGCTGCTGACCTGGTGCCTGATCGTTCTGCTCGGGGCAAGCGGCGGGCTGTGGCGGCGCCCGTACCGGTTGCGTGCCGAGCAGGCTGAGCTGCTGCTCGCCGAGCGCCAGCGCTCCGAGCACGAGCGGCTGCGCGCGGACGTGGCCGACGAGCGGGCGCGAATAGCGCGCGACGTCCACGACGTGCTCGCCCACTCCCTCGGCGCGCTCGTGGTTCAGCTCGAGGCCGCCGACGCGCTGCTGGAGCAGAGAGAGCTGGCGCGCGCCCGCGAGGCCGTCGCGCGCTCGCGCGCGGTTGCCGTGGACGGGCTGCACGAAGCGAGCCGCGCCGTGACAGCGCTACGCGAGGAGCCGGTATCGCTTCCCGATCTGCTCCAGGGCCTGGCCGAGCAGTACGGTGACGCGCATGTCGAGATCACCGGTACCGTCCGGCCCCTGAAGGACGCGGAGGCCGGGCTCTCGCTCTACCGGGCGGCACAGGAGGCGTTGTCGAACGCGCGCAAGCATGCGTCCGGTCTGCCGGTGCGGATGACGCTGTCCTTCGGTGAATGCGAGACCGTGCTCGAGGTGGTCAACGACACGCCTAGCGACGGTCAAGTCCAGTCTGCGCTCGCGCTGAGCGGCTCACGGCAGGGGCTACGCGGGCTGCGCGAGCGGGCGGCGCTGCTGGGAGGCGAGCTGCACGCGGGGCCGGGCGACGGCAATTGGACGCTCGAGATGAGGGTCCCCCAATGAGACCCGTCCCTGCCAGGTTGCGCGTCGTCGTCGCCGACGACCAGGCGCTCGTGCGCGAAGGACTGATGACGTTGCTCGACCTTGCCGAGGAGATCGAGCTCGTCGGCGACGCAGCCGACGGGCAGCAGGCGGTCGCGCTCGCCGCGTCGCTCGAGCCCGACGTCGTGCTGATGGATTTGCGCATGCCCGTGATGGATGGCGTCGAGGCCACCGGGTTGATCCGAGCCGCCGACCCACGCATACAGGTGCTCGTGCTGACCACGCACGCAGACGAGGAGTCGGTGATGGCCGCGCTGCACGCGGGCGCGATCGGCTATCTGACGAAGGACACGGGGCGCCACGCGCTTGTCAGCGCGATTCAATCCGCGGCTGCCGGCAACGCGGTGCTTGACCGCAAGGTGCAGGAGCGCCTGCTGGCCGCGGCGAGCATCCCCGCTGCGAGAAAGGATCCGCTCGAGGGGGAGGCCCCGATCGACGCGGCACCATCCCCCGACAGAGCGCCCCTGCCGGACGGCATGACCGCGCGTGAGGTAGAGGTGCTCGTGCTGCTTTCTCAGGGAAGCACCAACGCCCAGATCGCGCAAGAGCTCGTGATCAGCGAGTCGACAGTCAAGACGCACATCAACAACCTCTTCGCCAAGGCCCGCCTGCAGAACCGCACGCAGGCCGTCGACTACGCCTACCGACACGGGCTCAACCGCGGTCGGCCTGCCTGACGGCGTGTCGGGCGCGCTTACGCCTGCAGCAGGATCCGCACGGTCACCGGCTGGCTCTCGAGCGCGCGAAACGTCGCCGCGTTGACAGCTTTGCCGAGCGAGCCATCGGCGAACGTGTCAATCCGGGCCTTGACGTCATCATCGGGAAGCAGCTCGGCGGTGCCGCTGCGCCAATGGCGGCCGAGTCGCACGCGCACCTCGGGGCTCGCCTCGAAGTTGCGTACCCAGCCAGCGTGTTTTCCGTGCTGTGCGATCAGCCACAGCGTGTCACCGTCGGCGGAGCAGATGACCGGCGTGTGGCGGATCGTGCCCGAGCGCCGTCCGACCGTCTCTACGAGCGCCATCCCGGGTGGCGTGATCCCGACCCTGAACAGCCCCCGCATCATCGGGTTGGCGGTGTAGCGGCCGAACAGGATCTCCCAGCGCCGCTTACGCGGGCGGTCAACCGTGGAGCTCACCGGGGCGCGCCCCTGCCATCGAGGTGCCACGTTGGCGCTTGTATTTGCGCAGTTACCACTTGTTATAGTAAAGCACAGATATGGCGCGCGTGTATGACCAGCACTGCTCTCTCGCGCACGCGCTCGATCTGATCGGCGAGCGCTGGACGCTGCTGATCGTGCGCGAGCTGCTCGCCGGCCCCCGTCGCTACACCGATCTCAGAGACGGCTTGGTGAGCGTCCCGACGAACGTCCTCGCCGCACGCCTGCGCGAGATGGAGGGCAATCGCCTCGTGCGTCGTCGCCAGCTCGACGCGCCGGCGGCATCGGTGTCGGTGTACGAGCTCACCGACGAGGGCGAGAGCCTTGCCGACGCCGTCACCGAGCTCGCGCGCTGGGGGATGCGCACGCTGCCGGCGGGCACGCAGGGTCGTCCGTTCCGCGCGCACTGGCTGATGCTCGCGCTGCGCGCGAGCTTCGATCCGCTCGCCGCCGCCGGCGTGAACGAGGAATACGAGTTCGAGATCGACGGAGACGCCGTCGTGCACTTCGAGGTCGCTGACGGCGAAGGCCACGCCTACATGGGACCGGCGAGCAACCCGGCTGTGCGCATCGGCGGGGACGCCGACACGCTCGCCGCGTTGACCGCTGGAGACCTGTCGCGGCTGGAGAGCGTCGCGCCGGGGGCACGGGTGAGTGCGCCGCGAGCGGGTGCCCGCGTCGAAGGCGAGCCGGCCGCGCTCGAGCGGATGCGCCGCGTTCTTCCGACGCGAAGGGTCTAGGCGCGGGCGGAAGCGTCCACGTGCGCGTGCAGCCACAGCTCCAGCAGCGCGACCTGCCAGAGCTTGTTGCCTTCGAGCGTCGTCTGATGGGTGTTGGGCGCGGCGAGCAGCATCTCGACGTAGCCGGGCTCGAACACACCGCGGCGCTGCACTCGCTCGGGGCTCAGCGCGTCGCGCACGAGCTCCAGCACCTCGCCGTCGAGGTGTGACAGTGCGGGCACCGGGAAGTAGCCCTTTGGGCGATCGATGACCGCGTCCGGCAGCAGCCCGCGCGAGACATGCTTGAGGATTCCCTTGCCGCCCTGCGCGAGCTTGAGCTCGGCCGGGCAGCGCGCCGCCAGCTCGACCAGCTCATGGTCGAGAAACGGCGTTCGCGCCTCCAGGCCCCACGCCATCGTCATATTGTCGACGCGCTTGACCGGATCGTCGATGAGCATCACCTCGCTGTCAATTCGTAGGGCGCGATCGAGTGGCGCACTCGCGCCAGGGGTGGCAAAGGAGCGCTCGATGAGCTCGCGCGAGGGGTCGGATGCGAGCCGCAACCGCGGCTGCACCATCGTGCTGGACTCCGCGTGCGAGCGGTCGACGAACTCGGCGGTGTAGGCGCTCGCGCCGCTTCCCGGAGCGTCGGCGAGCGGTGGGTACCACGAGTATCCGGCGAAGACCTCGTCGGCGCCCTGGCCCGACTGCACGACCTTCAAGCGCCGGGAGACCTCCTCGCTGAGCAGGTAAAACGCCACGCAGTCGTGTGAGACCATAGGCTCGCTCATCGCGTCGATCGCGGAGCCGATCGCAGGGACCAGTCGCCTGCCGTCGAGTTCGATGCGCTCGTGCGCTGTGGCGAACTCGGATGCGACGAGGTCGGAGTACTCGAACTCATCGCCGCGCCGGCCGCCCGCGTCGGCGAAGCCGATCGAGAACGTCGCGAGCTCTCGCTGGCCTTCCTGCGCGAGCAGTGCGACGATCAGGCTGGAGTCCAGGCCACCGGAGAGCAGCACCCCCACGGGGACGTCGGACACCATCCGCCGCTTCACAGCCGTGCGCAGGGCCGAGAGCGTCATCTCCTCCCAGTCGAGCCCTTCGACCGATCGGTCGGACTCGAAGCTCGCAGACCAGTAGCGGCGCTCACTGTGCGCCCCGTCGGGCTCGATCGACATCAGCGTCGCCGGTGCGAGCTTGCGTACCCCGCGCAGGATCGTCAGCGGCGCCGGCACGACCGAGTGAAAGCTGAGGTAATGGTGGAGGGCAACGGGATCGATCTCGGTGTCGACCCCGCCACCACCGGCGAGCAGCGCGGGTAGCGTCGAGGCGAAGCGCAGCGCACCGTCCAGCTCGGCTATGTACAGCGGCTTGATGCCGAGTCGGTCGCGACCGAGCACGACCCGTCCCGACGCCAGCTCGACGATCGCGAACGCGAACATGCCAATCAGGTGATCGACGAACCGCTCTGCTCCCCAATGGTGAAACGCCTTGACGATCACCTCAGTGTCCGAGCTCGAGCGAAATGCGTAGCCGGCGGCCTGGAGCTGCGAGCGCAGCTCGTTGTGGTTGTAGATGCAGCCGTTGAAGGCAATCGCCAGGCCCAGCTCGGAGTCGAGCAGTGGCTGATCTCCACGAGCGGAGAGGTCGATGATCTTCAGGCGCCGGTGCACGAGCGCGACCCCGCCCTGGTGCCATGCTCCGGCGCCGTCAGGGCCGCGCGGTGCGAGCGAGTCCGCAAGGCGCCCCAGCGCATCGAGGTCGACCGACCGCCCCCAGGCGAGCTCGCCGCCGAGCCCGCACATCAGAAGGCGTCGGCCAGCGCCGCTACCAGCCCGCCAAGGCCCGCCGCCTCACGTGCGCGCTCGCGCTGGCGCTCAGCGCCGGGGTGGCGGCTCAGCCGGCGCGCGCACTCAAGCTGGTCACTACAGCCGAGCTCCTGCGCGTGCTCGGCGCACGCATCGAGCGTGTTCGCGAGCACTTCGTGCGCGGAGATCTGACCCTCGAGATGCGGAGTCGAGGAAGCGCGCCTGCATGCCGTCCCGCGCCGCCAGAAAGCGGTTCTCGGCGAGCAGCTCGGCACTTGCCTGAGAGGTCAGCGTGGCGGGGCTCCCGCGGGCATACATGTGGACAAGCGACTGCACCAGCGCGACCAGCCCGCTGGAGTCCTCGGTCGTGATCTGGGCGTCCATGATGCGTACCTCGACGGTCCCCCATCGCGGTTGCAGGCGCACGTCCCACCACAGGAACGTCGGCTCGGGAAACGCCCCGCAGCGCAGCAGCAGGTCGATGCTCTCGACGTAGTCCTCGTAGTCGGCGAAGGCGCGGGGCAACCCCACGCGCGGGAATGCTCCGAACATCGGCGTGCGTGTTGAGGCCAGGCCGGTCTCTCGCCCCTGCCAGAACGGGGAGTTCGCCGACAGCGCGAGCAGCAGCGGCAGATGCGCGCGCATGCCGTTCATCGCCCGCAGCGCGTCCTCGGGGTCGGGGACCGCTACATGGACGTGCAGGGCGAACGTCGGCTCGCGGCGCGCGAGCTCGCGCAGGGACGCATACAGCAGCTGATAGCGCTCCCCACCCGAGATGCGCGTCTCCTGCCACACCGTGGTCGGGTGCATGCCCGCGGCCGCAGCCCGCAGCCCGCGACCGGCGAGCTCGCCGGACAGCTCGCGGCGCAGCGTCGCGAGCTCGGCGAGCGCTGCCGCGACATCGTCATGCACCCCGGTCCGTAGCTCGATCGCCGAGCCGTGCGTCTCCGCATCGACATGCTCAGCGAGGTGTGCGGGCAGGGTGGGCAGGATGCTGTCGATCCATGGTGCGAGCGCGAAATCACTGGCGTGAAGCAGCATCACCTCCTCCTCGATGCCGACTGTCCACGGGCGACCAGTCTCGCCAGACGGCCACTGTCCCCACGCCGGGAGCACACGCGCCCCGGGCGAGTCCACCGCTCAGGCCGCGCGGCGTGTGGAGTGGGCGCGCCGCGTGGGACCTGCCAGCTCGCGTTGCTCGGAGCTGCTCACGAGGTGTCGGAAGAGGGCGAGCTGCGCGGGATCCTCGACCAGCGTCTCTGCGTGCCATTGAACCCCCAGCATCAGCGACTTGCCCCTCGCTTCGATCGCCTCGATCACGCCGTCCTCGGCCCACGCGACCGCGTGCAGGCCCGCGCCGAGCTGCTCGACGCTCTGGTGGTGGAAAGAGTTGACAGCGCTGTGGCGAGTGCCGAGCACAGTCGCGAGGCGACTGCGAGGGGCGACGCGGACGCTGTGGGTGACCTGCTCTCCGGGCTCGCTCTGGCGGTGGTCGACTGAGCCGTCGGTGATCTCGGGGAGGTGCTGGTGCAGGGTGCCGCCGCGCGCGATGTTGAGCGCCTGCGCGCCGCGGCAGATGCCGAGGATCGGCAGCCGGCGGGCGTCGGCCTCGCGCGCGAGCTGCACCTCGAATACGTCGAGCTGCGGCTCGGTCGTCCCGAGCTCCGCATGCGGCCTACGTCCGTATGCGGCCGGGTCGAGATCAGGTCCGCCGGAGAGCAGCACGCCGCTGAGACGATCGAGCAGCGACGAGATCCGGTCCAGCTGCAGCGGCGGGAGCACGACCGGCAGTCCGCCCGCGAGCTCGATTGCGCGCAGGTAGGACATCCCCAGCGCCATCTCCACGCGAGCGGGCTCGCCGTGACGGTCGTTGCTCGTCTGGCTCGGGAGCCGCAGCTCCGAAGTCGTCACGCCAATCAGCGGCTGGCGCCGGATGGCGTTGGTCAGGCTCGCGCGGCTGCGCTGGGCGCTCATGCGAGCACCCACGTGTCCTTCGCGCCGCCGCGCTGTGAGGAGTTGACGACGAGCGAGTCGCGTTCGAGCGCGACACGCGTGAGCCCACCGGGGAAGACCTCGACGCGGTTGCCGATGGCGAACGTGAACGGGCGTAGATCGACGTGACGCGGCTCGAGCTCATCGCCGCACACGGTTGGCTGGCGCGAGAGGTGGACGGTCTCCTGGACGATGAACTGCTCCGGCGCCGCCGACAGCTCGCGCGAGACGGCCGCGAGCGTCTGCGCGTCTGCGCGCGGCCCCACCACCACGCCGATGCCGCCGTGTCCGCTGCGCGGCTTGACCACGAGCTCGCTGATGCGCTCAAGCGCCATCTCGAGCACCCCGGGTTGGGAGAGGTCGTGCGTTGGCACCGAGGCCAGCAGCGGCTCCTGCTCAAGATAGAAGCGCACCATCTCCTCAACGTAGCTGTGCACGAGCTTGTCGTCTGCAACTCCCGTGCCGAATGCGTTTACGCATGCCAGCGTCTGCGCCTCGAGCGGGCCGAGCAGGACCTCCCCGACGGTAGTGAGCGCGCCGGCCGCATCGAACAGTCGATCCTCGTTGGTACGGCGATAGACGACGTCGACGGGAATCACCCCGTCGTCGCTGCGTGCGAACAGTCGCCCGGAGCGGACGCTGAGATCCGCGACGCGCACGAGCGCCATGCCCAGTCGGCGGGCGATCGCGCGGTGCTCGTAGTAGGCCGAGTTCGACGGCCCGTCGGTAAGCACCACGACCGACGGGTCATCACCGGCCTCGCGCGGCGCTGCCGCGCGCAGAGCCTCGCCGAGCCACTCGTAGACCGGCTCGAGCGAGCGCACGCGCATGCCCTCGGGTACCGTCAGGCGTCCGCTGAGCGCCTCGCGCGCTGCAACCGCGTACGCGATCCCCGAAGGCGTTCGCAGGTTGTCCTCGAGCACGACGAACGGCCCCTCGCCATCACGCACGACGTCCAGACCGGCGATTGGGATCCAGCGTCCTGTGGCGGGCGGCAGCAGTTCTGCGATCCGCGGCTCGAAGAACTCGGCGCTCGTGATCGCCGACCATGGCAGACGCCCGGCGGCGATGATCCTGCGCTCACCGTAGACGTCGGCGACGAAGCACTCCAACGCCTGCACCCGCTGGGCCAGGCCGGCTGCTAGTCCGGCCCACTCCTCGCGCTCGATCACACGGGGGATCGGGTCGACGACGAACGCTTGTGCATCCTCACCCTCGGTGGCGCCGAAGGTGACCTCGCGCTCGCGCAGATCATCGGACAGCGACAACGACAGCTCACGCAGATCTACCTCGTCGAGCGCGGCCAGCAAGCGACCGAAGTGGGACTCCAATGCCGCCATCTAAGAACCTTACCCGCGAAACACCGACCGTGACCTTGGCCACACGGCCAAAGCGAATGCTCGGAAAATGGGCCTTTTGGGCTGTGTCCACGCCCGGGCTCGCTCGTCGCAGCCAGTGAGCCGCCTGCGCGCTCAGGTTTCGATCGTGACGAGCGTGCCGATCGGGGTGTACGGCCAGATTTCTGCGGAGGCGGCGAGCGGGAGCTCCACGCAGCCGAGGCTTTGCGGCGAGCCGAACGACGCGCGATCGAAGTTGTGCAGCGCGTCGCCGCCGTTGAAATAGCTGACCCATTTGATCCCTGGATCTTCGTAATGCGAGCCGTCGGGGTTGGTGCCGCTCATCGTTGTTTCGGGGAGGTGCTCGAACACCGGAAACGTCCCGAGTTCCGTTTCTGCCCCTGAGATGCCTGTGTTCGCGGGTGAGCTGAGAACGATGTGGCCGTTGTGCCAGAGCGTCATCGTCTCCGGTACTTCGCGGTGCACGTACACGTAGCTGTAGCCGCTGCTCAGGCGCTTGCCGGCGATCGCGTCGCGCAGCAGCGCCCGCCAAACGGTTGCCCCCGCGATGCCGTCGACGGTGAGTTCGTTGAGGTTCTCGAACTTCATCACAGCGCCCTTGGTGATCACGCTCGCTTCATCCGGATTCCACATCGCCTGCAGCTGATGCGGGGTGTTTGGGTAGCGCCAGTTGAAGCTGCCGCTCGGCGGGTCGACGGCCGCCTGTGCCTCTGCGCTGGCGGTGCGCGCCACGGGGGAGCCGGCCGGCTGCCAGTCGACCGGCAGATAGCCGGCTTCGGCGAGGAGCTGGTGTAGGCGCAGCGTCGATCCAGGCGGTACCGTCCATTCGACTTGGCCGGTCGTGCGCAGCGTGCTTGCGGGCCCCGAAGTGACCGCGACGGCACGCGGTAGCTGGATACGCAACTGTGAGTCCAGCGGCGCCCCGAAGCCCGAGGGCGTGAACGCGAGCGTGTGGCTGTTGACTTCGCGCCAGTGCCCCGAGGTGGCCGGCGACAGGTGCGGACGTCGAGAGCCGAGCACTTCGCTGACGGGCTTGGAGAACGTCAGGTAGATCGGCGTCGCTGGAGCGATTTGCGTACCGGCCGCCGGCAGGCTGACCATCACCGGCTCCCGGGACGGTGGGAACCAGCTGACCTGCATCGGCGCGCCGAGCTTCTCCCAGGGACGTGGCGCGGCTGCGATCTCGATCGAGCCGGTCGCCGCCTGGGTGCCGAGCGAGACCGAGCGTTGCGAGTCGCTGTGCAGGTGGTGGCCCAGCCTGCCGGTGGTGCCGTAGGCGACCATGCTCACAGGCTGGTCGAAGCTCACGCGTACCGCCGAGCCCGTTCCGACCGTCATCCACGGCTCGGTGACGCTTGCAACCGGGGTGCGCAGCGTCAGGTGCTCGTTGCGCTTGGCGCCCAACGCCCAGCCGAGCCATCCCGGCCGGCGGACCTCCACCTCAACCGAGACCTGCTCACCCGGAGTCAGCCGCGTGAGCGGTGTCAGGCGCCCGTTCTTCACCGCCAGCGGCACCCTCTTGCCTCCTGGCCCAAACGCTTGGACGTGCTCGATCGTCCCGCCGAACGCCTGCACGCTCACCTGCGCCAGCGCGGTGCGGTTGGCCGCGAGCGTCACCCCCGAGAGCGCGAGCACCGCGACCACCAACGCGATCACGACCACCAGCAGCATGCCCGCCGCGCCGAGCAAGAAGCGTTTGAGGCCAGAGCCAGCCGACAGCCCGCCACGGTGAGCCGACGTCATCGCCATCCACAAATCCTAGGACGCTGCGGCGCCGGCCGTGCCCGTAGGCCGCGCGAGCACGCGACGGGCCGCTACGCGGGAGCTTCTATAATGCTTGCTGGCAAGCAACTAAAAGGAGTCCGGCGGTCCGATGACGGTCACGAAGGTAACGCCAGAGCACGAGCTCGATCCGACGCAGGCGGAGTCGACGGCGCGGCTGCGCGCGGTGATCGGCAGGCTCTCGCGGCGCCTGCGACCCACCGTTGCCGGCTCTGGCCTGACCCCCTCGCAGATCTCCGTTCTGTTCACCGTCGTGAGGCTCGGTCCGATCGGGCTCTCAGAGCTCGCCGAGATCGAGAGCCTGAACCCGACGATGCTTTCGCGCATCACCGCACAGCTTTGCGACGCCGGCCTGATCGTCCGCTCCCCGCGCCCCGGCGACCGGCGCTCGGCATCTGCGCATGCCACCGCCGCCGGTCGGCGTATGCGCGAGCGGATCCACCGCGAGCGCACGCAGGCGCTGGGCGTCCACGTCGATGCTCTCGAGGAGAGCCAGCGCCAGGCGCTGTGGAGCGCCCTGCCGGTGCTCGAGGAGCTCGCCGAGCAGCTCCCCGGCAGGCTTCGATGACGCGCCTGATGGGCGCCGGGCGCGTTACGTTCGCCGCGCTCGCGATCCCCAACTACCGGCGCTACGTCGCCGGCCAGTCGGTATCGCTGATCGGCACCTGGATGCAGATGGCGGCGCAGTCCTGGCTGGTGCTGACGCTCACCGGCTCGGCTACGACGCTCGGCGTGATCGTGGCACTGCAGACGCTCCCCGTCCTGCTGCTCGGACCCTACGGCGGGGTGATCGCCGACCGTGTCGACAAGCGCCGGATGATGGTCGCGTTGCAGATCGCGATGGGCGTGCAGGCGTTGATCCTCGGCGTGCTCACGGTGACCGGCGCGGTGCGCCTATGGGAGATCGGCGCCCTCGCGGCGCTGCTGGGACTCAACAACGCCTTCGAGAACCCCGCGCGACAGTCGTTCATGCTCGAGATGGTCGGCTCCGAGAGCCTGCGTAACGCCGTCAGCCTCAACTCCGTCCTCGTCAACGTCGCGCGTGTGATCGGCCCGGCCGTCGCGGGGCTGCTGATCGCGACGGTCGGAGAGGGCGTCTGCTTTCTCGTCAACGCCGCCAGCTTCGTCGCGGTCGTCGCCTCGCTGATGACGCTCGATCGCGACGCGATCTTCCCCAGCCCGCCAAGCGGGCGCGAGCCGGGACAGCTGCGCGAGGGCCTGCGCTACGTGAGGCGCACGCCGGAGCTGGGCGTGCCGTTGGCGATGATGGCGCTCGCCGGTTGCCTCGCGTACGAGTTCCAGGTCACGCTGCCGGTGATGGCACGCGAGGGGCTGCACGCGGGTGCGGCGGCGTACGGCTTCATGACCGCCGCGATGGGCGTCGGTGCGGTCGTCGGCGGGCTGTTCGTCGCGGCGCGCGGTAGGACCGGACTGCCCACGCTGATCGTCGCGGCGAGCGCGTTTGGCGTCGTCCTGCTGTTCGCCAGCCTCGCGCCGAACCTTCCTGTGGAGCTCATCGCGCTAGCGCTCGCCGGCGGCGCGAGCATCTCGTTCATGGCCACCGCCAACTCGACCCTGCAGCTGAACTCGGCTCCGAGCATGCGCGGGCGTGTGATGGCTCTGTGGTTCGTCGCCTTCCAGGGCTCCACGCCGATCGGTGGACCGCTCGTCGGCTGGGTGATGGCCGCGGCCGGCGCCCGCGCGGGGCTGGGCGTGGGCGGCGTGACGTGCCTGCTCGTCGCCGTCCTCGGCCTTGTGGCGCTGCGGCGCCTGACCCCGCGCTCGGTCGCTGCCGAGCTCGCCGCAAGCGCGCGATAGTTCCCACATGGACGCAGCCGAGATATCCGTTCGCTGGGCGAGCGCTGCCGAGGATCTGCGCGGTGCGCTAACGCTGCGCGAGGAGGTGTTCTGCAGGGAGCAGGGCGTGTCCCGGGCCGAGGAGATGGACGGGCGCGACGAGCACGCGCGCCACGTCGTCGCGCTCGAGCCCAGCGAGCAGCGGGTGATCGGCACGCTGCGGCTGCTCGTGGACGGCGAGACGGCCAAAATCGGCCGCGTTGCCGTCGAGCGCGCTTGGCGAGGGCGCGGCATCGCCTCGCGCATGCTCGAGCTGGGGCTGGCCGGAGCCCGCGAGCGAGGGTGCCCAAAGGTGCGCCTGGCAGCGCAGATGCAGGCCACCGGCGTCTACCGGCGAGCGGGCTTCATCGTCGAATCAGAGCCTTTCGAGGAAGCCGGCATCACGCACGTGTGGATGGGACAGACGCTCTCGGCGGAGCTTCACTGAAGCTTGCGCCCGTAGGCGCATCGATCCGCCGCCAGGCCGGTAATGATCCCAAGCCGGTAATGATCTAAATCGCGGTCGGGCGACTATAGGCAGTGCAGCGCAAAGTCGGCGTCGTGCGCGACGACGAGGAGCGAAGCATCAGTAACAAGGAGCAAGGATGAGCCAAGTCGCATCGGCGAGCCCCGCCGCCACAGTTGGGGAGCCCAGTGGCGGCGGAGCGTACTGGCGTGACGCGCTCGCTCCGTACGCGCGGCCGCGCCTCGCTCGCAGCATGCTCGATCTGGCGACGGCGGTCGTGCCTTACCTGGCGCTGTCCGTGGCGATGTACTTCGCGATTGGCGTCTCCTACCTGCTGGTGCTGGTGATCGCGATCCCAGCGGCGGGATTTCTGGTGCGCACCTTCATTCTCTTTCACGACTGCTCGCATGGCTCGTTCCTCGCCTCGCGCAGGGGGAACCTGTGGCTGGGCACGGTGCTCGGGCTGTTCGTCTACTCGCCGTTCCTGCGCTGGCGACACGATCACGCGATCCACCACGCCACCTCGGGGGATCTCGATCGGCGCGGCGGCGGTGACGTGCGCACGCTGACCGTCGGTGAATACGACGCGCTGTCCCCGCGCGGGCGGCTCGAATACCGCGTGTTTCGCAACCCGGTGGTGATGTTCGGCGTGGGGCCGATCGTCGCCCTGCTGATCGGCCCGCGCCTGGTTGCGCGCTCGGCGCGACCGCGTATGCGCCGCAGCGTGATCGGCACGAACATCGCTCTCGCTGTGCTGGTCGCCGCGCTGTGTTGGCTGATGGGCTGGCGCGACTACCTGCTCGTGCAGGCGCCGACGGTGCTGCTCGCCGGCTCCGCCGGCATCTGGCTGTTCTACGTCCAGCACCAGTTCGAGGACGCGTACTGGGAGAGCGCGGAGGACTGGAGCTACGCCGACGCCGCGCTGCGCGGCAGCTCATATCTGAAGCTGCCGAAGCTGATGCAGTTCTTCTCCGGGAACATCGGGCTGCACCACGTGCACCATCTGAGCGCGCGCATACCCAACTACAACCTGCAGCGCGCACACGACGAGAACCCGATCTTTCACGAGGTGCCGACGCTGTCGCTCCGAGACGGCCTGCGCGCCGTGCGCTTGAAGCTGTGGGACGAGGACAGTGGCCGCATGGTGAGCTTCGCAGAGGCGCGTTCAGCTCACGCCGCCTCGGTGCGCTGATTCGGCGCCAACACTGTGGAAAGCGCCGTCGCCGCGCTAACCTTGTTACATGCTCACGCAGGCGGATAGGGCGGCCGAGAAGCGCCGCGTCAAGCTGGAGGACGTCCAGCGCCAGGTCAAAGATGGATCGCTGACGATCCGCAAGATGACCGCCGACGAGCGCAAGCGCTTTCCGCCGCAGGAGGCGGACGCGCGACGCAAGTCCAAGTCGCGCTCCGCCTGAGCGCTCACACCGCTGCGGCAGCCGACTCGCGTTGGTCCAGCGGCACGCCGGCGGCCGCGTAGGCGGCGGGTGCGTCGAGTGTCTCGGCTTTGAGGAGTGCTTGGGCGAGGCTCTCGAGCTGGTCGCGGTGCTCTTCGAGTAGTTGTGTGACTTGTTTGTGGGCTGTTTCGACGAGCGTGTGCACCTCTTCGTCGACGATTCGTTGTGTCTGTTGAGAGGTCTCGCTGGCTCCTGGGAGGAACATCCCCTGCCCCTCGTCTGCGAGCACGGCGATCGGCCCGATCGTGGTGCTCATGCCCCAGCGTCCGACCATTTGGCGTGCGATCTGGGTGAGCTGCTGGATGTCTGACTCGGCGCCGGTGGTGATCGCGCCGTAGACGACCTCCTCGGCGACGCGGCCGGCGAGCGCTACGCGGATCTTCGCGTCGAGCTCCTCGAGTGAGTAGGACACGCGGTCTGAGTCGGGGCTCGAGAGGGTGACGCCGAGCGCCATCCCGCGGGGGATGATCGAGACCTTGCGCACGGGGTCAGCACCCGGGGTGAGCATCCCCACGAGCGCGTGCCCGGACTCGTGATAGGCGGTGCGCTCGCGGTCGGCCGGGGAGAGCACGATGCCACGCGGCGCACCGAGCAGGATCTTCTCGAGCGAGTCGGTGAAGTCGCTCATCTGCACCTTCTCGTGGTTGCGGCGGGCGGCGAGCAGCGCGGCCTCGTTCGCGAGGTTCGCGAGATCGGCCCCGACCATGCCGGGCGTGCTCGCGGCGATCGCCTGCACGTCGACGTCGTCGTCGAGCGGTATCGAGCGGGTATGCACCTCGAGGATTTCCGCGCGTCCCTTGCGGTCGGGTGGCTGCACGGCGACGCGACGGTCGAAGCGTCCGGGGCGCAGCAGCGCGGAGTCGAGCACGTCGGGACGGTTGGTGGCAGCGAGCACGACGACCGCCTGGGAGGATTCGAAGCCGTCCATTTCGGTCAGGATCTGATCGAGCGTCTGCTCGCGCTCGTCGTTGGATCCGGTGACCGACACGGAGCCCTGGCGCGAGCGTCCGATCGCGTCGAGCTCGTCGATGAAGATGATCGACGGCGCCGCCTCCTTGGCCTTGGCGAACAGGTCTCGCACGCGCGAGGCGCCGACACCGACGATCGCCTCGATGAACTCCGACGCGGAGATCGAGAAGAACGCCGCGTGTGCCTCGCCGGCGACGGCCCTCGCGAGCAGCGTCTTGCCCGTCCCGGGCGCACCGGACAAAAGCACGCCGTGGGGCATGCGCCCGCCGAGGCGTCCGTAGCGCTCCGGACTTCGCAGGAAGTCGACGATCTCCGAGAGCTCGGCCTTGGCCTCGTCGATCCCGGCGACGTCGCTGAAGGTGACACGGATCTTTTCCGGGTCCACACGCCGCGCCTGGGATTTGCCGAAGTTGCCGAGCGCGCCCATCCCGCCGCCGGCTTTCGCGGCACGGCGGAAGATCAGGAAGAAGATGCCGACGATCAACAGCGTCGGACCGAACCCGAGCAGGATCTCCTCCAGCAGCGGCTCGCTGGTGGTCGTCGATTCGGCTTTGATCTCGACGTTCTTTTCCTGCAACAGCGCCGACAGCTGCGCGCCATTCCAGAAGCTCGGCACCTGCGTCGCGAACAGCTTCGTCGGCGTCGCCTTCTGATCGCTCGCGGGGTAGCGCTCCTTCTCCTTGAACTTGCCCTGGATCGTGTCGCCCTTCGAGGAGATCGTGCCGACCGTGCCCCCCTTCACCTGTTCCAGGAAGTAAGGGCTGAACGGCACCGTCACCCGCTCTTCGCTGGCGGGAGGCTTGAAGAACAGGACCGACAGCACGTTCAGCGCAAGCAGCGCGAGCACGAAATACCAAAAGCCGCGCATGCGGTGCGGCGGCGGCCCGGTCGGCGCGCGCTCAGGCATCCCACGCCCATCCGGCGCCGGCGCCACCTGCCACCCACGCTTATCACGCGGCAACGGCGGATGGGGCTCGGTACGCCCATCGTCACTGCTGGGCGGGCTCGCGGCTTCGTCCGGCACGCCACGCATGCTACGGCGTTGTGCCCAAGCCGCAGCTCGTGATCTTCGACTGCGACGGTGTGCTGGTGGATAGTGAGCCGATCTCCAATCGCGTCCTGGCGGAGATGCTCAGCGCGCAGGGCCTGCCGACGACGCTCGCGCAGTCGCGCCGGGAATACCAGGGCCTGCTGCTTCAAGACATCGTTCGCGTCGCCGAGCGCCAGCTCGGTCGCTCGCTTCCCGAGGACTGGCAGGAGGGCTTTGAGGCGCAGCGAGATGCGGCGTTCCGGCGCGAGCTCGAGCCGGTGGCGGGCGCCGCAGAGGCCGTTTGGCGAGTTCGCGCGGCGGGCGTCGCGCGGTGCGTGGCCTCGCAGGGCAAGCCGCACAAGATCAGGCTCTCGCTCGAGTTGACCGGGCTGCGCGAGCTGTTTGCCGATCATGAGCTGTTCTCCGCGTACTCGGTCGCGCGCGGCAAGCCCCACCCGGACCTCTTCCTCCACGCCGCCGCCAGCATGGGGGTCGACCCGCTCGACAGCGTGGTCGTGGAGGACACCGCCTCGGGCGTCACCGGCGCCGTGGCTGCGGGCATGCGTGTCATCGGCTACGGCGCCGACGCCGACAATCAGGCGCTCAGGCGCGCCGGCGCTGAGATCGTGCAGTCCCTGGACGAGATCGCCGCGCTGCTCGAGCTCTGATTGGCGCGTATCTCGCGCTCGCGCCGCCTACCATCGTCGGCAACCGGCAAAGGAGATGACATGTTCAGGAACGTGCTCGTGGGAGTCGATGGCAGCTCGAACGGCCGCGACGGGATCGCGCTCGCCTCGCGTCTGCTCGATCAGAGCGGGAAGCTGACCCTCGCGCACGTGTCTGCGAAGCAGGACGCCGCCGCCGTGAAGCTGCTCGAGGACGAGCGCGCCGCCGCGGGTGTCGAGGCGGAGATCGTCAGCGTGCGCGCGTCGAGCCCCGGCGCGGGCCTGCACCAGCGCGCCGAGGAGCAAGCTGCAGACCTGCTCGTCGTCGGCTCGTGCGGGCGCGGAGCGTTCGGGCGCGTGATGATCGGCGATGACACACGCGCGGCGCTTAACGGCGCTCCCTGCGCTGTCGCGATCGGC
This sequence comes from uncultured Solirubrobacteraceae bacterium, assembly GCA_963759265.1. GTDB lineage: Bacteria > Actinomycetota > Thermoleophilia > Solirubrobacterales > Solirubrobacteraceae > Palsa-744. Next base: position 388,918 of record CAVWYR010000001.1, on the reverse strand, counting down.
GCGCGCGGCTACAGCGCGCAGCCGACCCCGATCGCGAAGATCGGCGTGGCATACAACGGCTCGCCCGAGAGCGCGGCCGCGCTCGCGAAGGCGCGGGAGCTCGCCGTTCCCACGAGCGCCACGATCATCGCCCTGGAAGTGGTCTCGATCCCCACGTACGCCTATGCCGGTGTGGTCGCGCCGACGCCCGGCGCGGGCATTGACGCGATGGTCGCCGAGGCGCAGCAAGGCCTCGACGAGCTCGAGGGTGTAGAGGGTCGCGCCGTGTACGGTCTCCCGACCGAGGAGCTGGCCGAGTTCGGCGATGAGGTGGACCTGCTCGTCGTCGGTTCGCGCAGCTACGGCCCCGTGCGCAGGCTCGTGCTCGGCAGCACCTCCGACTACCTCGAGCGCCACGCCCGCTGCTCGCTGCTGGTGCTGCCGCGCCTACCCGAGCGCGAATAACCCGAGCGCGAACGTCTTCGCGGGTCTCGGCGAGGGCTTTCCAAAGAGGGCTTTCGCAAGAGGGCACTTCCCGAGAGGGCTTTCCCGAAGAAGGGGGCCCTCCAATGGAGGGCCCCCTTGCTACTGCCGACTCGCGGTCAGCTGATCGCCGACTCGCGGCCGGCCCCAGCAGCGCCGCGCTTACCAGCTGATGGGCGCCGGCGGCGATGCTGTGATTTCGACCGTGTTACCCGGTCCTGACGTCGTCGCGGTGAGCACGGGTCCGAGCAGACCGCAGCCGCCAAACGGCGGCAGGGTCACTTCCGCCTTGAACTCGAAGTTACCGATTGCGAGCTCGTTGGTGGGCTCTTTGATCGTCAGCGGCAGGTTGATCGGTTCGACCGTTTTGCAGCCGATCGGGAGGTCGAAGAGGCCGATCTTCACGGCACCCACTTCCTCGTTCGCCTTGCCTTCCGCGCTCTCGGAGACTTCGTTGCCCGATTCGCTGAAGGCGAACGTGCCCGTCGCCGGGCCGGTCGGCGTCAGCGCCCCGCTGACCGTCACCGGTATCAGCCCGACGTAGAACGTCTGGTCGATCGGCGGGATGCTCAGTGTGGAGACCAGTTTGCCGGTCGAGGCGTCGGCTTCCGCGCTCAACGTCGAGCCGGAAGGCAGTTCCTCTGCGATGCCCGATTTCTCGGTCACCTTGCCTTTGAGCGACCAGTTGACGAGCTTGATGATCAGGTCGCCGGTCTCGGGCGTGAGCCGCGCGTTCGACGGCAGCGTGGCGCCCGCTTTGTGATCGGACGCAGGTGCTCGGCGCCTTCTTACCGGCGACTCGTTCTTCGATCCACTTGATCGCGGCTGGAGCCCCGAGCGGGTCGGTGAACAGGTGATCACCAGAGTACAGCTGGAAGTCGTCGGTGACGCCTATTTCACACCAGTCGTAGTGCAGCTTCACGTCCTGGGCGACCGGCACGAACTCGTCTTCGAGCCCGTGGAAGTGATACACGGGCGCCGAGACCGCTTTGTTGTCGAGCGACTGTTCTTCGAGTGCTTTCTCGAAGTTCGGTTCGCTTTTCTCGAGTTCTTCAAGGCTCTCGTGATTGCTCGTGAATTCCTTGAAGTTGGCGTCGCGCAACGACTCGATCAGCTGCACCGCGCACTGGCTGAGCGCCTCGCCGACGGCCTTTTCACCAGCAGCGGTGAGCGTGCCGAGTTTTAGTTCCGGGTAGGCGGACTCGAGCCCGATCGCCGAGAGGATTCCCAGCCCCGATCCCGACCGATTCGCCGCTGAAGGCGCCGAATTCCTGGAGGTTGGCGGGAACGCCTCCGGCGACGATGCCGGACAGCTTCACGCTGGGCGCGTAGCTGGACTGGATCTCACCGGCCCAACCGACGGCCTGGCCACCCTGCGAGTAGCCCCACGCATACGTGGGGTTGCTTTCGGTAAGGCCCGCTCCGGGGAGCTCCCGGGCGGCGCGCACGATGTCGAGCACGGCCTGGCCCTCGGCCTTGCCCGCGGTGTATGTCGGGATCGCGCCGTTGGTGTAGCCCTGATAGTCGGTGAGGTCCACCGCGTAGCCGGCTTTCAGCGAGTCGATGATCGCCGCGCCGTCGTACTCGGTGCCGGTGATCACCTGCTTGGACGGCGCGCACTGTGGCGCGATGCCCTGTGTGCCGATGCCGACGGTGACGACCGGGCGCGATCCTTTGCCGCTCCACTTGGAGGTCGGCTCGATCACCGTGCCGGTCACCCAGTCAGGTTCGCCGCGCTGGCCGGTCGACTGGTAGAGCACCGTCCACGCTTTGTTGCTCGGAAGCGTGACGTCGAGGTTGATCGTGGCTGGCCTGTACCAGACGAGTTCGCCGGCGCTGCCGGCGGGCGTGGTCGCTGGTGGCGTGTAGAAGGCCGATCCAGACGGCCCTTCCACCGGCGCCGCCGAGGCTGTGGCGGCCATCGTCAGCGCGAGCAGAACTGAGAGCGCGAGCGCCGCTCGCGCCATTCCCCTGAAACGTGACACTGCGAACCCCTCTCCTTGGTTTGTAGCGCTGCCATGCCAATTTGGCGGGGCCAGAATGTAGCACGGCCAGACCTGTTTGTACACGGGTTTTGGCCGACGCCGCGGGGGCGCGTGCGCGAGCCCTCCGATGGGGTCCCAGAGGGCACGCTCTCTATCGTTGATCGGGCACCATGGCAACGGAACAATCTGTCGACGCGCCGGTTGAGCGCGAGCCCCGCCGCTACCGAGGCCTGAGCGTCGACGAGCGTCGCGAGCAAAGACGCGAGCGACTGCTCGAGGCGGGTCTCGAGCTGTTCGGCACGGCGGGCTACGCTGGCAGCTCGATCCGCGCGGTCAGCGCAGCCGCGTCGCTGAACTCGCGCTACTTCTACGAGTCCTTCAAGAGCAGGGAGGATCTGCTCTACCACGTCTACCAGCGCGCGGTGGGGGAGCTCGCGACGGCGGTGGTCGAGGCGACGGTCGCGGCGGAGACGGTCGAGGAGCAGGCGCGGGAAGGGCTGCGGGCGTCGTGGGCGATCCTGATCGAGGACCGGCGCAAGGCGCGCGTGATCGCGCTCGAGGTCGTCGGCGTGAGCGAGCGCCTGGAACGGCTGCGCAGGGACAACAGGCACGCGTTTGCGGACATCCTCGTGCGCAACGCGATGTCGCTCGCCGAGCCCGACGTGCGCCTGCGTATGGATCCGGTGTTGACGGCCCGCCTGCTGATGGGTGCCTCGATGGAGATGCTCGTCGACTGGATCAACGGTGACGTGAGTGCCTCGACGGATGAGATCATCGATCATCTGACGACGATGTTCGCGGCCGTCGCGCGCGCGTCGGTGATCGATCCGTAGCCGTAGCGCTACGCTGCGCGGCGTGCGCACGATGCCGACAGCGCCGCTCGCGGCGGGCTCGCTGATCGTCGGCTACGCGGTCGCGGCCGGTAGCGGATCGCGATCGCTTGGCGGGATCGTGCTGGCGCTCGGCGGGCTCTGGTGCATCTCGATGTGGGTGCGCCGACACGGGCCGCGCACCGCGGCGACGCTGGCCGGCGTCGGCCTTGCGGCGCTCGTGCTCTCACACGTGCTCGCGTTAGCGCTCGGCGCTTGGCCGTCGGTTCTGATCGTCGCCGGCGCGACCGCCGCCGCGACGTGGCGGCTCGCTGACATGCACACTCCGGGGGTCGCCCGGGGACTCGCGTTCCGTCGGCCTGCGCGCTAGATTCCGCGTATGGCAGACGTGGCTGTTGCTCCGTCGGGGACCGTGGGGGAAGACGCAGCGCCGCACGCGCTCGAGGTTCCCGATTTCCAGATCGTGCCGCGTGCGGGGCTGCCGATCGTCGCGGTCGTGCTCGCGCTGACGATCGCGGGCATCGCATCCGACAACCTGTGGCCGCTGATCTTTCTACACGTGGTTGCGGGGGCTGCGTGGACGATCATCGACCTGTTCCTCGGCTTCGTGCTTGGGCCGATCCTGGGCCAGCTGTCGATCCCCGCGCGCATCGAGTTCACGACCAGGCTGATGCCGAAGATGGTGCTGATCATGCCGACGGTGGTGACGGTCACGCTCGCCGCCGGGTGGGAGCTGTCGACCCACCTCGGGACGAACCTGACGGTGAACCCTCTGCACGGCTGGGTCGTCGCGAGCTTCATCGTCGTCGCGATCATGGCGGTGATCGCCCTCGGCCTGCTCGAGCCGGCGAACATCGCGGTGCTGACCGAGCTGAAGAAGCCCCGGCCGAATCCAGCGGTGATCGAGAAACTGATGAAACGCTTCATCTACACCGCGGGCGCCACCGGCCTGCTGCAGATCGCGACGCTCGTGATCATGACCAAGCTCTCGGCGGGATGAGCGAGCGCCGCCTGCCCCCGGTGACGGCGCTGGGCATGTTCTCGCTCGCGTTGGTGCTCGCCGGCGGCATCTACCTCTCGGCCCATCTCCCAGAACATGTTCCGCTGGGCCCGGCGGTCGCGCTGCTCGCGGCCTCGATGCTGGTGCTGGCGGTCAACGTGATCGCGCTCAGCCGCGTCGAGGGCTTTCCGTGGGGGCGCTTCTTCGCGGTCGCGAAGTGGGCGCTGCTGGCGTACGCGACGATCTCGGCGATGATCGAGTACGTGTTCCTGCGCAACAGCACGAGCGGCGGCCCGCTGGTCGTGCTGACGCTCTCGCTGGTCGTCTTTGCCGTGAACGTGCCGCTGCTGATCGGCTTCACGGTCGCACGTTACGATTGAGATAGCCGAGGTACGGGGTAGCTTCCTGCGTGATGGCAGAGGAGGGGAGGCCAAGCGGGGGCGCGGCGTTTGCGGCGCGTGAGCTGACGGTGCGCTTCGGTGGCATCACCGCTCTCGACGGCGTCTCGGTCGAGGTGCACGCGGGCGAGGTTCTCGGGGTCATCGGTCCTAACGGAGCGGGCAAGACGACCCTCTTCAACGTGATCTGCGGCTTCGAGCAGCCGACGTCGGGGACGCTCGCATGGAAGGGCAAGGACTTCACGAAGGTACGCACTAACCGCCTCGCCGCGCTCGGGATCGCGCGCACGCTGCAGGGCGTCGGCCTGTTTCCGGGCCTGAGCGTGCTCGAGAACGTGATGCTGGGAGCGCAGCGCTTTCGCCGTGCCGGCTTCGCGAGCGCGCTGTTCGGTCTGCCGCGCTCGGATCGCGACGAGCGCGCGCTGCGCGAGCGCGCGCTGGGCATGCTCGCGGAGCTCGGCTGCGAGGACGTCGCCGCGAGACTGCCGCCGACGCTCCCGTACGCGGTGCAGAAGCGCGTCGCGCTCGCGCGTGCGCTCGTCGGTGAGCCCGAGCTGCTGCTGCTCGACGAGCCGGCCGGTGGGCTCGGCGGCGACGAGCTGCGCGAGCTCGGTGAGCGCATCCGCGGCTTGCGCGGGTCGATGGCGGTGATGCTCGTCGAGCATCGCGTCGATCTCGTGATGTCGGTCTGCGACCGCGTGATGGTGCTGGATTTCGGTCGCGTGATCGCCGAGGGGGATCCCGCGAGTGTCGGGCGCGATCAGCGCGTGCTCGAGGCCTACCTCGGCCAGGGCGAGCAGGGCGATGGCGGCGGCGCAGCCGGCGGGGCGCGCACGTGAACGGCGCGGTGCCGCTCGAGATCGAGGAGCTGACGACCGACTACGGTCCGATTCGCGCGGTCGATGGCGTCACGCTCGCGGTCAACGAGGGCAGCGTGACGGCGGTGCTCGGGGCCAACGGCGCGGGCAAGACCTCGCTGCTGCGCACGATCTCGGGACTCGAGCCGGCGAGCGCCGGGCGCGTGCGGCTCTACGGCGAGGAGATCCTCGGCGTGGCGGTCGAGGACATCGTCCGCCTCGGCCTCGCCCACGTGCCGGAGGGCCGTGGCGTGATCACCGAGCTCTCGACCGAGGAGAACCTGCGTCTGGGCGGACTATGGCGGGGCGCGGACAGCGCGGCGCTGAGCGAGATGTACGAGCTGTTCCCGCTGCTGCGAGAGCGTCGTACGCAGCTCGCCGGCTCGCTGTCGGGCGGCGAGCGCCAGATGCTCTCGATTGGCCGGGCGCTGATGTCGGCGCCGCGGGTGTTGCTGCTCGACGAGCCGTCGCTGGGGCTCGCCCCGATCGTGAGCGCCCAGATCATGCAGCTCGTCCGCCACCTCGCGGCCGAGCGCGGTCTCGCGGTCCTGCTCGTCGAGCAGAACGCGCGCAGCGCGCTCGTCGATCGCCGACCGCGGAATCGTGTTGAACCTCGGTCGCGTCGTCGCGGACGATGCGGCGGCGGTCGTGGCCGCCGACGAGGGCCTGCGTCAGGCGTACCTGGGGTTCTGAGGATGACGAGGTTCATCGACCTGACGCTGAACGGCATCTCCACCGGAGCGGTGTACGCGGCGGTCGCGCTTGCGCTCGTGCTGATCTGGCGGGCGACGCGGATCGTCAACTTCGCCCAGGGCGGCATGCTGATGATCACGACGTTCATCGCTTCGGATGTGATCAGCTCGACCGGCTCCTACTGGCTGGGCTTCGCGGTTGCGCTGGCGTCCGGCCTGGTGCTCGGCGCGGTCGTCGAGCGCGTGTTGATACGCCGCGTCGAGGGGGGTCCCCCGCTGAACGCGGTGATCGTCGCGCTCGGCCTCTTGATCCTGCTCGAGGCGGCTGCAGGGATGATCTGGGGCAACACACCGCGATCGTTCCCTCCTGCGTTCTCGATCCGCGGCTACGAGGTCGGCGGCACGCGACTGCTGTTCGCGCCGAACGACACCTTCACGGTGCTCGTCGTCTTCGCGGTGGCGGGCGCGCTCGCGGTCTTGTTTCGCTACACGGCGCTCGGCCTGAAGATGCGTGCCTCCGCGCTCGCACCTGAGGTCGCGCGCCTGCTAGGGCGTGCGCGTGGGCCGGATGTTCACGCTCGGATGGGCGCTCGCGGCGCTCGTCGGCTCGCTCGCCGGCCTGCTCGTCGCGCCGTCGGTGTTCGTCGGCCCCAACCAGTTCGACCCGATCCTGATCTTCGGCTTCACCGCGGCCGTGCTGGGCGGGCTCGACAGTCCTCCGGGGGCTGTCGTCGGCGGGATCCTGCTCGGCCTCGTGCTCTCCTATGTATCGGGCTACGAGGGCGCCTCGCTGGTCACGCTCGCGGCGCTCGTGGTGCTGATCGCGGTGCTGATGATCCGACCTGGAGGGCTGTTCTCGACCAGTCGGGAGCGCCGCGTATGAGCACGCCGGAAGACACTGCGGCGGCGGCGCGAGGCCTGCGGCTGCGGGTGCCCTCGAGCACGCTGGTGCGCTCGCTCGGGCTCGCCCTGCTCGCAGGCGTTGTGCTGTTCGTCGCGAGCGAGGGACTCAGCGAATACAACGACCTGCAGCTCGCGAGCGGCTCCTACTACTTCGTGGTACTCGCCGGCCTGACCGTGCTGACGGGGCTGAGCGGGCAGATCTCCCTCGGTCACGGCGCGCTGATGGCTGTCGGCGCCTACACGGTCGCGCTGCTGGTTGGCAACGAACACTGGGCGCTGATCCCCGCCCTGCTCGCGGCCGTCGTCGTCACCGCCGTGGTCGGGACGCTCGTCGGCGCTGCCGCGACGCGCCTGCGCGGGCCGTATCTCGCGGGCGCGACGCTCGCCTTCGCGATCGGCCTGCCGGCGCTCGCGTACAAGTACCCGAACACGCTCGGCGGGGCGAACGGGCTCACGATCGAACCGCCGAAGGTGCCGTCGTGGCTGGGGGCGAGCTTTCCACTCGAGCGCTGGGAGGCGTGGATCGCCGGCATCGGCGTGCTCGTCGTCGTGTTCCTGATGAACAACCTCGTGCGCAGCGGCGTCGGGCGATCCTTCCGCGCGGTGCGCGATGACGAGATCGCGGCGTCGCTCTGCGGTCTGCACGTCGGTCGCGTGCAGACGCTCGCGTTTGTCGTGAGCGCCGCGTGCGCGGGGCTGGGCGGGGGGCTGCTCGCGGTCGTCCTGCAGTTGGCCGCCCCGGGCGCGTTTGAATTGGAGTTGTCGCTGTCGCTGCTCACGGCGATCGTGCTCGGAGGGCTCGGCTCCCAGCTCGGCGCGATCTGGGGTGCGGCCGTGCTCGTGCTGCTGCCGGGCTGGGCTGATGACATCGCCCACTCCTTCTCACTGTCGACGAACGTGTCGAACAACCTGCCGCTCGCGATCTATGGACTCGTCCTGATCATCGCGATGCTGGTGTGGCCGAGCGGAATACAAGGAGGGCTGCGCAGGATCATAGGCCTCGTGCGTCGAAGCCCGACAGGCTCGAGAGAACTTGACAAGCACTCAACATCAGGATCAGGAGGAGCAAGCACATGAGAGCAAACAGGTACAAAGCCCGGACGGCGGGGGCCGTCTGCGTCCTCGCGGCGGCGCTCGCCGTCGCCGGGTGCGGCTCGAGCGGCAGCAGCAGCGTCCCAGGGGTGACAGCGACGAGCGTCACCTTCGGCACCCATCAGCCGTTGACCGGGCCGGCCGCCCCTGGTTACAGCGAGATCGCGCCGGCCTCGCAAGCGTTCTTCGACTACCTGAACGCGCAAGGCGGAATCAATGGACGCTCGATCCACCTGATCATCAAGAACGACGAATACAACCCGACGAAGACGGTCAGCGTGGTCCACGAACTGGTGCTGAACGAAAAGGTCTTCGGGATCTTCGAGGGGCTCGGAACGCCAACCCACACGAAGGTCGTCGGCTTCCTCAACAGCTCGAAAATCCCGGACATGTTCGTAGCCTCGGGCTGCGCGTGCTGGGACAACGGCACGGCGCAGCCGTGGACGTTCGGCTGGCAGACGAACTACACGATCGAGGGCAAGATCCTGGGGCAGTACATCAAGCAGCATTTCGCCGGCAAGAAGGTCGGCGTCTTCTACCAGGATGACGACTTCGGTATGGGCGGTCTCGAAGGAATCAAGGACGAGGTTCCGGCGAGCTCGATCGTCTCCACCCAGCCCTATCAGTCGGGCGTAACGAACGTCGCTCCGCAGATCACCGCGCTGAAGGCGGCGGGCGCAGAAGTCGTCGTCGACTTCACCGTGCCGATCTACACGGCGCTCGGACAGCTGACGTCCTTCACCCTCGGCTACAAACCGCAGCTCGTCGTCTCCAACGTCGGCATCGATCCGACCACCGTCGGCGGACTGCTCAAGACGTTCTCGAAAGGCAAGGCGGGAACCGAATTGATCGAAGGAGCGATCACCGACGGCTATCTGCCGTCCTCCTCGGACCTCTCGAACCCATGGATCGCGCTGTTCAAGAAAGTCCGCGACCAGTACGACCCGAGCGCGCCGTTCGACGGTAACGTCGAGTACGGGATGGCAAACGCGTACACGCTCGCGCAGTCGCTCGAGCTTGCGGGTAAGAACCTCACCCGTGAAAAGCTGATCGACGTCGTCAACGAAAAAGGCGCGGAACTGACCGGGCCGGGACTCGTGCCGTTCCGCTACTCGAAGACCGAACACGGCGGCTACGGCGGCGTCGAGATGGGCCAGGTGCGAAACGGCAAGATCGTGCTGTTCGGCGGTCCGCTCGTCACCGACCCGACGTCCGGCTCGCCGATCACCCCGTTCACGACCGCCCAGCCGGCTCCGCCGACTTCGGGCGTCTCGGTTCCGTAGGGCGAAGGCCGCGAGCGCGCCTGCAGCTGGCGCGCGAGCAGCCTGACCAACTCGCAACCTCGGCCGGTCCGTTCGCGGGCCGGCCGAGCTTTCGGCGATACTCCCCCGATGAAAGCGATCCAGATAGTCGAGGAGTCTGGGCCCGACAGCGCGCTGGCGCTGGTCGAGTTGCCCGAGCCAGAGCCCTCGCACATGCTCACGCCCGGTGCGGGTGTCGTCGTGGAGGTGCACGCCGCGGGCGTGTCCTTCCCGGAGCTGCTGCAGACGCGTGGCCAGTATCAGATGAAACCGCCGCTGCCGTTCGTGCCGGGCAGCGAGGTCGCCGGCGTCGTGCGCAGCGCGCCGGAGGGCGCGCAGGTCAAGGCCGGCGATCGCGTCGCAGCGTTCTGCGCGCTCGGAGGCTTCGCGGAGACGGCGGTGGCGCCCGAGTTCTTCACGTTCGCGCTCTCTCCGGAGCTGGAGTTCGCGCAGGGCGCAGGGCTGATCCTCAACTACCACACGGCGTACTTCGCGCTCGCGCTGCGGGGACGCCTGCAGCGGGGGGAGAGCGTGCTCGTCCACGGTGCGGGCGGGGGTGTCGGAACCGCGACGCTGCAGGTCGCGAAGGGGCTCGGCGCGAAGACGATCGCGCTCGTCTCGAGCGCCCCAAAGCGCGAGGTCGCCGAACAGGCCGGCGCAGACGAGGTACTGCTGCTCGGCGAGGGCTGGAAGGACCAGGTGCTCGAGCTCTCGGGCGGTGGTGTGGACATGGTGCTCGACCCGGTTGGCGGAGACCGTTTCACCGACAGCCTGCGCTCGCTGCGCGAGGGTGGCCGGCTCGTGGTCGTCGGCTTCACCGGCGGCGCGATCCCCGAGGTGCGCGTAAACAGGCTGCTGTTGCGCAACACCGAGGTTGTGGGAGCCGGCTGGGGCGCATACGTGATGAGCAAGCCCGAGCTGAACCGCGAGATCGGCGCTGCTGTCAACCGCATGGTCGACGAGGGTTTCGTCTCGCCGGTCGTCGGCGAGTGCTTCCCGATGGAGCGTGCGGCGGACGCGCTGAAGGCGCTCGATGAGCGCCGCGCAACCGGCAAGGTTGTGCTCGACGTGCGCGCCGGCTGAGGCGCCGCGCAAGCTGTTGCCAGATCGCCTACTCCGCAGGGCTGAGGCGGCGTTCCTCGGCGAGGCGTTCGGCGGCGGCGCGGCCCTCGTCAACGTCGGTGTAGTTGGTTTGCCGCACGATGAGGCCTGCTCTCCAAATCGTGACGGTCGCATAGCGGAACAGGACCTCGGCGCTGCTGCCCCCAAAACGGCCTCTTGCGATGACCACGGCGAAGGCCACCCCAGAGCCGAGATCGAGGACCTCCTCGGTCTCGGAGCGGAATTCCTCGTAAGGCGTAATGACGTCCTCGAATACGCCACGTGCCGCCGCTCGGCCCTCGAACGTGCCGATCTCTGCGCCCCGAACGACGACATCGGCCGCGTAGAAGGCCTCGATCGCATCGAAGTCGCGCCGGTTCGCGGCCTCGACGACACGCAGCACGAGCTCGACCGGGTCGGATGTCGTGAAGTCCTCGGGCATCGCCCGGCGAAGTATCCCGCCTGACTGACCGGAGCAGCTTGTCAGGGGGCAATGTCGATCAGCGCGCGCCCGCCTTCCCGGCGAGAGCCACCTGCGCCGCTGGTGCCCGCGCGCGTCAGACGCCGACACGCGTGGGCGAGCATGATCGGAGCCCGCCCACGCAGTTCGCGCTTCACCTGAGAGCGTCTAGCCCACTGCGCGCGCGTCAGGCGTCTTTACGAGCTGATAGAGGATGATCACCGAGAGCGCAAACACGCACAGTGACCAGAACGGATAGGCAGGGATGTCAAACAGCGAGGCGATTGCCACCAGCGCCGCCGTTAGGACCCCGAACCAGCGACCATACGCGCCGCCCGCGAACAGTGATACCGCGGCGATCAGCTGCGCGGCACCGAGGATCAGTGTGATCCAGCCCCACGTTTTCAGTTCGCTGAGTATGTAATGCGTGTTGAGGACAAAGAAGTGCGATTCGGAAATCGCGGCAATGCCCCAGATCACATTCAACACACCGCTGATGCCGAGCAGGATGCCGGCGAATATCCACCAGCTGGGAACGTCATCCGCGTCCATTGAGCCCCCTTTGATCGTGCTGCGAGATTGACGCACCGAGTGTATGCCCAGCGAGACGCAAACGTGCAAGATCATGCTCAAAGGTAGGCGGACCGACACAGCTGCGGTCACGGGTCAAGATCAAGTCCTGACACATCGCCGCGATCTCTCGGCTACCGTCTGGCGCGATGTGTCGCTGGCTCGCATACACGGGAACGCCGCTGCTGCTGGAGCGGGCGCTGATCTCGCCCGCGCACTCGTTTATCGACCAGAGCCTGCACTCGCGACTGGGGGCAGAGCCGACGAACGGCGACGGCTTTGGGATCGGCTGGTACGACAAAGCAGAGGTACCGGGGATCTTCCGCAGCATCGAGCCCGCGTGGAACGACAGCAACCTCCGCGAGCTCGCGGCGCACATCGAATCCGGTCACTTCTTCGCCCATATCCGCGCGGCGATCGGCTCCGCGGTTCAGCAGACCAACTGCCACCCATTCCGCCGCGGCCACTGGCTGTTCATGCACAACGGCTTCCTCGACGGTTTCGCGCAGGTCAAGCGCGAGCTCACGATGGCGATCGACCCCTCGCTGTACCCCCTGATCTCTGGACAGACCGACACCGAGACACTCTTCTACCTCGCGCTCACGCTCGGCCTCGAAAGCGACCCCCCGCAGGCGGTCGCCAAGACGATCGGCCTGATCGAGCGCGTCGGCCACGACCACGGTATCCGCTTCCCTTTCCAGGGGACGATTGCGACGAGCGACGGTAGGCGAATCTGGGCGTTCCGCTACTCCTCCGAGGGAAAGTCGCGCTCGCTGTTCTTCTCGAAAGAGCTCAACACGTTGCGGGCGATGTACCCCGAGCGCGAGATCCTCCAAGAGATCGGGGGGGATACGCGCCTGATCGTCTCCGAGCCGGTCGGCGACCTGCCCGGCGCGTGGAACGAAGTCCCCGAGTCAAGTTACGGGGTCGCCGGCGGCGGCGAAGACGCGCTGCTCGACTTCAAGCCGGTCGAGCCGTAGTCCGGGCTTATCGCCGCGGCGGGCCGGCCTGGATGCGCCGGCGCGTGTCGTCGGCCGAGCCGCGAAACCATCCGAGCTTCTCGACCCACCAGGTGAGCCCGACGTCCTCGTAATCGGCGATTCGGCGCGCCTGCGATGAGCTGTCCGCCGCATCTGTCTGGCCCTCGATGATTACGTCCAACGGACCGGCCGACGAATTCCGCTGCGAGAGCGTGTACGTCACGATCTCCTCGAGCTGAGCGGGGCTCGTCGTATGCGCGTGTCCGACGTCGACGTGAGTCGGGAATACGCCATCCCAGCGTGCGGCGCGCGCGAATGGCCGTCGCGCCGGCCAGCGACCGGCGATCCACACCGGGATCCTCGGTCGCTGCACCGGGCGCGGCAGGAACTGGCCGTTCGTGACCGTGTAGTGCTTGCCGCGGTGTGTGAATGGCGCGCCTGACCAGAGACCGACAACGACCTCGAGCGCCTCATCAAGGCGTTCCGCCCTGACCTTCGCATCGCCCTCTTCGCCAAAGGCCTCGTACTCCTCGAGGGCTTGCGATCCAAGTCCAGCACCGAAGATCGCGCGCCCTCCTGAGAGAACGTCCAGGGAGGCGAGCTCGCGGGCAACCTTCCACGGCCGTCTGCGCGGCAGCGCGAGCATCAGCACGCCGAGTCGAACGTGCTTCGTGCTTGCGGCGAGCGCGGCCACGGCCACCTGAGGGTCGGCGACAGGCCAACCCGGCTCACGGTAGGCGACATGGTCCCAGATGAAGACGCCCTCCCAACCCGACTGCTCGGCCACGCTCCCAAGCTCGACCAGCAGCCCGGGGTCGCCATAGGCGCCGACGTTCGGCAGTCCGATGGCAAAACGCACGTTGCGATTTCATCACAGCTTGTTGCAGGGTTGCGCCGCGCGGAACCTGTCTTACCACTGCTCGCCGCGTGTCGGAGAGCGCCCGGACCTCAGCCGGCGGCCCGGCTGTCCCAGCGGTCGTCGTGCGCGCGCACGCCAAATAGCCTCGCGAGTGCTGCGAGTGGCGGGAGCATCGCGTTCTGGACCCAGATCGGCGGGGTGGTAGCCCGACTCTCGTGACGGAAGTGCCAGATCGTCGCGCCGAGCTGGAGCGGGTTCTTGGGCGCGCCTCGGGAGGTGGTCCTTCCTTCGGCGGCAAGTCCCGCGAAGGCCTCATGCATTTCCCTGGTTTTGAGGGCTGGGCGGAGTTCGACGACGCCGCTGACCTCCGTCGATCCCCGGTTCTGCTGAGAGTGGCGGGTGCCGGGCGGCACGATGATCGTCTCGCCTGGACCGAGACTGCGCGTCTCACCGTCGATTACGAAGTGGGCTTCGCCGGCAGTGATGTTGAAGCGCTCCTCTTGGAGGGGATGGATGTGCTCGGTGATCTCGCCGCCCGGCTTGCTGCGCCAGCTGAAGCGGACGACATCCTCGTCCTCTCCCTGGGGCTGCGCGGTGAACTGGATCGTCTCGCCGGTGGCCGGGTTGACGAGGGCTCGGTAGACCTCGGGGGATCTCACGCTCGTACCGGCGCCGGGATCGGGTCCGCCGCAGGCTCGGAGCCGCCGCGTTCGGCCGGCTCCGGTGGCCGCGTCTGGGTGCCCTCGATGTTGATGTGAGGCAGGCGGCTCTCGAGCCAGCGCGGGAGGCGCCATGTGATCGGGCCTATCAGCTCGAGCGAGGCCGGCAGCAGCATGCATCGCACGACGACGGCGTCGAGGAGGACCGCGACAGCGAGTGCGAAGCCGAACTCCTTGAGCGTCCGCTCATCGCCAAGCACGAAGGACAGGAATACACAGACCATGATGGCCGCTGCAGCGGTGATCACGCGGCCGGTAAGGCTGAGGCCCTCGGCCACCGCGGCGGACGCGTCCCGTCGCAACAGCCACTGCTCGCGAATGCGAGAGACGAGGAACACCTCGTAGTCCATCGAGAGGCCGAAGACGACCGCGAACATGATCACCGGCACCCAGGCCTCGATCGGTCCCTTCTGCACCCCGAGCAGGCTTCCAAGCCATCCCCATTGAAAGACGGCGACGGTCACTCCGAGCGCCGCCCCGACGGTGAGCAGGTTCAGGATTGCGGCCTGCACGGGGATCACGATCGAGCGGAAGACGAGCAGCAGCAGGAGCGCTGAGAGCAGGATCACGAGGCCGAAGAAGAGCGGCAGCTTGTTCGCGAGGTAGTTGGAAAAGTCGATCGAGCCTGCCGTGAACCCGCCGACCAGGACCGGGGTGCCGGTGCTTTGCTCGAATGGAGGCAGGACGCTGTGGCGCAGGTGGTTGACGAGTTCAGTGGTAGCGAGCGCCTCCGGCGCCGAGCTCGGGTAGGCCTGCATGACAGCCAGGCTCCCCGACGGCGAGATCCGTGGCTGGGTGACCGCCACGATGCCCGGCGTTGCAGCGGCGTCGTCCCTGAGCGTCGAGAGCGCGGTGTGGTGCTCGTGACCGGAGAGCTCGGCCACGAGCAGCAGCGGGCCGTTGAATCCCTGTCCGAACCCCTCGGCGAGGAGGTCGAAAGCGTGCCGCGAGCTCAGGCCGCTCGGGTTGTTTCCGGCGTCGCTTTCGTCCAGCCTCAGCGCGAGGACGGGCGTCACGAGCGAGACCATGACCGCCAGCGAGACGAGCGCCAGCGGCCATGGATGCCTCCGCACGGTCGCGCTCCAGCGGCGCCATGCCGAGCGATCAGAAGCGCCCGTGCCCGGGGCTGTCGCACTGGTCCCTGTCGCGGGGCGTGCGCGCTTGAACCGCCCTCCAGCGGCGTCGCTCGGGCGCACGAGCCGGGGTCCGAAGCGAGCGAGCAGCGCGGGCAGCAGCGTCAACGACGCAAGCAGCGTGAGGAGCACCGCGATCACCGCGGCGATCGCGAGGCCGTACATGAACGCCACGCCCGTCGCGAACATCCCCAGCAGCGCGATCATCACCGTCGAGCCGGCAAGGATCACCGCGCGGCCGGATGTATCCATGGCCTCCAGGACGGACAGCTCGACGTCGCCGATCGCGACGTAGCTCTCCCGGAAACGGGTCACGATGAAGAGCGCGTAGTCGATCCCGACGCCGAGCCCGATCATCAACGCCAGGTCCGGTGAGATGTTCGACATGTTCGTCAGGTGCGTTGCGATGCCGATCAGCGCGACTCCCGTCAGCAGGCCAAGCCCGGCTGTGATCAGCGGCAGTCCTGCGGCAGCGAGCGACCCGAACGTCAGCAGCAGGATCAGCAGCGCCGCGATAACGCCGACTCCGGTCGCAGGGCCGACGCTGAACCCCTCCGCCTGCTGAACCACCTGACCGCCGGCGGCGACCTGGAGGTCCGGCACGTGGACGGCTTTGACGTCAGCCAGCAGCGGCTTGCCGGCACTGTTCGAAAGCAGGTTGGCGGCCTTGTCGTAGTTGACGGTCGCGAACGCTGTCTTGCGGTCGGCGGAGACCTGGACGGCGCCTGCCGCCGAGTAGGGGCTGACGATGCCGGCGATGTGCGCCAGCGTCTGCATCTTCGCGAGAAGCGGGATGATCGCCGCCCGGACCTCGGGCGAGTCGATCGTCCCGCGCGAGACGTGGAAGACGACCGTGTCGATATCTCCGCTCTGTGCCGGGAACTCTCGGGTGAGCAGTTCCTTCGCGCGCTGGGACTCGGTACCGGGGATGCCGAACACGCTCGAGTAGCTCGGTCCGATGGCGTGGGAGAGGACGCTGGCCAGGACCGCGACAGCAATCCAGCCAACGATCACGCGGCGGCGGTGGGCCATGCACCAGCTGGCAAGACCGCGCATCGCGCCCTGCTTCCTGAGGCGGGAGATGTGCGGGCCGGATCGCCCCCGGTTTGGCCCGCGTTGAAACGCTGACATTAGACCTCGATTCGTGATTGTCAAGGACCCCGGTCAGGCGACGGTGACGGCACCCGCGAGTCGGGCGCCGGACTCGGGGTCATGAGAGGGGAGGTAGATCGTCGGGTATTTCGCGCAGTGCTCGAGGATCGTCTTGAGGGTCGCGATATGGACCTTCGCGCTCGGCGCCACTGCGTCGGGGCGAAGCGCGTGCAGCTGCTCGAGCGTGTCCGTCGCGTCCCCGGCGAGCATCACGTGGCGCGCTGAGTCATCGATGCAGATGACCGACACGTGGCCGGGAGTGTGCCCGGGGGTGTCGACCGCGACGATCCTCCCGTCATCGCTCAGCCGACGGCTGCGCTGGAATGCGCCGAAGGGGCCGTCGTCTAGCGCGAACCCCTCAGGCGCGAACCCGGGCGGCAGCGGCTGGTGCAGAACGCGGCGCATCAGACGCGAGAAGGGCGCGGCGACGTAGCGCAGCTCCACCTCGTTGTTCAGCACGCGCTCGCGCACGTGGACCAGGCCGTCGATGTGATCGCCGTGGGCGTGTGTGAGCACGACCTCGGAGACATCCTCGAGGCTCAAGCCGGCGGCGGCCATCGCCGCCGGGAGCTCTTCCTCGCGCGTGACGTTCATGCGCGCGAACACGACGTCCCTCGCGGCGGCGGTCTCGCCTGTGTCGACGAGCCGCAGGACCCCGTCGTGCTCGATTGCCCAGCAGTAGATCGGGAGCGGTTCTGACCACTCGCTCGGCATGAACAGGCCCAGTTGCCGACGCAGGCCCGGCCGCGGGTGCAGGAAGCTCTGCTTGACCTGGACGGTTCCTGTCTGGATCGCATGAATCTTCATTTCGCTTTGTCCTCACTGTTGGCTGGTCGTTTCCTTGCGGGCGTTCTGGCGTCCGGGCTAGCGGGTCCGAAACCGCGCAGGATCAGCTCGACGACGTTTGTTGCCAGGCGCGTATCGATCGACCCCCCGGTGATCATCAAGCGATAAAAGAGAGGGCCGCCAAGGACGTCGAGTGCAAGCTCGATGTCGAGGTCGCCCCGCAGGTCACCGCGGCCGACGCCACGCTCGAAGACCTCGCGCAGCGCGGCTCGCCGGCCCGTCAGGAAGCGGTCTCGAGCGATCTCGGCGAACTCCGGGTTGCGGCTCATCTCGTCAACGACCGTTGGCATCAACCCGGCTGCGAGGGTGTCGCTGTAGAGCTCGACCGCCTCGTACATGAGCGCTTGCAAATCGCCGCGGGTCGAGCCCGTGTCCGGGATGGCGATCTCGCTGACGAGCCCGCCGACGGCATCGGTCACCAGCTCGTCCTTTGAGCGAAACCGCCGGTAGATCGTGGCCTTACCGACACCGGCTCGGGCAGCGACATCGCCGATCCGCAGCGCCTGAACGCCCTGCTCGGCCATTAGCTCAAGCGTCGCCGCACGGATGGCCTGGTCAGCCCTGGCCTCACGCGGCCGGCCTACCGCCCGGCTACCCGGCTCAACATCAGGCATTGCACTCATGGGCGCACGGTCCGAGGATCAGCAGCCTCGCCAGTGACGGCGCAGTACGGGTGGTTGCGGCGGACAAGGTGCCCTCCATAGTTGACGGGTTTTCGGAACTAAGTCGTTCCGTAATCGGAACATAGCATAGTTTCGAAACGATCACGTCTCGATATCGCTGCACCTCTGCAGCGCGTTCGCTCGTTTGCGCCGCCGCGCTCCGACCCCAGTTATGGGAGCATCCTCGATGCCGATGGGTGACTTCCTCGTCAAGCGCGACGATCTCCGCGAGTGCCGGATCGTGAAGTCCGGGATGCCCGAGCTCGAGCCTGGCCAGGCGCTGCTTCGGGTCGACAGCTTCGGACTCAGCGCGAACAACGTGACGTATGCGGTGCTCGGCGAGATGATGTCCTACTGGGGCTTCTTTCCGGCCGAGAGCGGTTGGGGTCGTATCCCGATGTGGGGCTTCGCCGAGGTCGAGCGAAGCGAGGCAAGCGATGTCGCGCCTGGCACGCGCGTTTACGGATACCTCCCGCCGTCGTCTTACCTTGCCGTGACGCCCGCCGCAGCCGACGCGAACGGCTTCGTCGACGGCTCGCCCCATCGAGCGGCGCTGCCGTCTACGTATCAGCGCTACGTGGCGAGCGACGCGGATCCGTTCTACCGCGCGGACACTGAGGATCTGCAGATGCTCTTGCGCCCGTTGTTCTTCACATCGTTTCTGATCGAGGACCAGCTCGTCGACGATGGGCTCGCCGCGCGCGGGCCGATCGTGATCTCAAGCGCATCGAGCAAGACCGCAATCGGAGCCGCCTTCCTTCTGGCGAAGCGCGACGGAGTCGAGCTGATTGGGCTGACCTCCGCACGCAATGCCGAGCTCGTGAAGAGCCTTGGCGTCTACACCCGCACCGTGACCTACGACGCAATCGAATCGCTCGATCGAGCGCCGGCTACCTTCGTCGACATCGCCGGGGACGCAAGCGTGAGCCTCGCCGTCCACTCGCACTATGCGCAGGAGCTCCTCTACAGCATGAGAGTGGGGCGCACGCACTGGGAGGAAACAGGTGCTGGCGGCGGCGAGATGCCTGGGCCAACGCCAACCCTCTTCTTCGCCCCCGACCGCGTGGTGAAGCGCTCTGAGGACTGGGGGCGCGCCGAGCTTCAGCGGAGGGTCTCTGCGGCGTGGCACCCGTTCTGTGAGTGGACAGGCGGCTGGCTCGAGGTGATCCGCGACCGCGGCTTGGATGAGGTCCAGCGCGTCTACCTCGATCTGCTCGATGGGCATGTCGAGGCGAAGACCGCCCACGTGCTCTCGCCCGATTGACCCGCAGCGGTCGAGCTCGTCGGCGACTCGCGGGCGGGCGCTCGAGCCCGGGTGACGACTACCCGAGCAGCGCCATCAGCTCCTCGCGGCCGGGTCCCGGAAGCTGCAGGCGCTGGCTCTCGCCAGCCACTTCGAGCGCCCGCTCGGCGACGCCGTCCTCGGAGAACGTCTGCCCGAGGGGCTTCAGCACGGCGCGGGACTCGAGGTAGGCCCTGAACAGATCGGGGTCGAACACCGCGGCGGTAGTGAGCGCGTGCCTGAGAACGGCTGGGCGCTCGCTCGGCGGAGCCGGCTCGAGCCCATCTCGAAGCGCGTCGATCTCGCGCAAGCGGTCCCTGTCCTCTTCGACGGTCTCGCGATACCAGGGAGTCAAGCTTGTCTCTGTCGCGGCGTCCCACGCCTCGGCGAACTCCCGTGGATCGTCCAGGTGCGAGCCTGCGACCTCTCGCAGGGCCCGCGCGTGCAGCAGCCCGAGCGATATCCCGCGACCCAGCGAGGGGTTCGTGCAGGACGAGGCGTCACCCAGCAGCGCGACGCCTGTCAGCAGCGGCCGGCCGTCGACGAACGGCCTTCGGTATCGATCGAGCACGCCGCCCATCGACTCGAGCTCGCCGATCGGCTCGCCCTCGAGCCAGTGCGCGTGCAGCGGACAGGCCTTGACGACGGCCGTCCACAGATCGGGGTCGCGCATCCGCTTGAGCACGCGGTCCCCGCTCGAGGTGACGAGCGTCACGGCCCACGTGCCGTTATCGGAGGGGAGGGTCAGAACCGAGAAGCTGCCGAGTGGCGCGAGCAGCGGGCCGAAGGGCTGCGGCGTCGTCCCGTCGGACGAGCGAAAGTAGCGACCGTAGTAGATGAACCCCGAGTCCTCGGACTCCTCGTGCAGGGGTCCTATGGCGGCGTCGCTCAGCAAGCGCGGGAGCGGCGAGCGCCGGCCCATCGCGTCGATGACGAGATCCCCGCGCAGCGTCTCACCCGAGTCCAGTCGGACGCCCTCGACGTGCGGCGTCCCGTTGAGGAGACGTATCGTCAGATCCTTCACCTCCGCGCCCCGCCGAACCTCCAGTCGCGGCTCCTCCGCCGCGGTCTTGCCCAGGATCTGCTCGAAGATCGGGCGGCGCGCGGTGTAGGTCACGAACCGCTCATCGCCCGCCCGCGGTCCGGCCTCGGCGAGGTTGGGAGGCATCAACGCGAGCAGGTCCAGATGCGCAGCGCCGGCGGCCACGAGCCCTTCGAAGACCTCGGGAAGCTCCTCCTCGAGCACGGCGCGACCCGCAGGCGCCAGGAAGTGCGCCAGCCGGAACTGTCTCACGCCGGCGCGGTCCCACGTTCCCCATGCCTCATCGAGCGAGTCCGGGACCGGCGCCGGATCGCGCTCGAGCACCGTCACCTCGTGCCCGTCGCGCGCGAGCATCATCCCTCCCGCCAGCCCGCACACGCCGCCGCCCAAAAAGATGATCCTGGCCATGCTCCGCTCACCTCCCGGCGCGCTCGGCGCGCTCTCGCCTGATGAAATCAATCCCTGCTGAGACTAGTGGCAAGAGCCCGGATGGTAGGCGCCGGCGTTGGCCAACGCTCGTCGGTGTAGAGTCACAGCATGGGTCTTCGAACGAGTCCCATCACGGGTAGGTGCTTGTGCGGGAGCGTCACGTACAGCGCTGACGCCGATCCCGTCGTTCAGGTCGCGTGCCACTGCCGCGATTGCCAGCGCCAGACGGGCGGCCCGTTCACGGTCGTCGTGGGAGTGCCCCGCTCGGCGCTTACCGTCGAGGGTGACACGTTGGCGACGTTCACGACGATCGGCGAGGACCACAAAGGTGAAACGCAGCGGAGCTTCTGCACGGTCTGTGGGGCGCCGGTCTTCAGCATCGCGGCGGTGTTGCCGGAGCTGGCACTGCTCAAGTCGGGAAGTCTCGATGACGCGTCGTGGGTCGAGCCGACGATCGAGGCATGGACGAGCTCCGCACAGCCTTGGTCGCCTCGCTTCGAGAACGCCACCAGCATCGAGCGCGGCGGTTAGCGCGCCGAGCGCCTAACTCGGCAGAACGAGGTCTCGGTAGTAGTAGAGCTGCGGCTCTGTCTGATCCTGCTCATGGCTGGCGTAGCCGTGTCGCTCGTAGAAGCGGCGTGCGTCGACGTCCTCGCCGTCGACGTTGATCTCGAGCAGCTCGCTGCCGCGCCCGATGCACTCCCGCTCTGCGGCTTGCAGTAGCGAGGTGCCGATGCCGCGCCCGCGCTCGACGGGCACGACGTACAGCTCATCGAGTAGGGCGACAGGCCCTGCGTACCACACGTTGGGACGCAGCGTCAGGAGAGCGAGCCCAACAGCGGGATCGCCCGCGAGCAGCGCGACGACGCTCGGGGTGGACAACAGAGCTTCGAGACGCTCGCCGAGCGCCGCAGGCCCGGGCGTCGGTGTGTCGAACTCCCGGTTGAACCGGTCGAGCAGATCCGCCACCTCGGCGGCGTCCGCCACGGTGGCTGTCCGCAATGGACGGGGCGCGTACGTCATCGACATCGGTCCAGCGTAGGCTCCTCCGCGCAGATAAGGAAAGCTAGCGGCCGAGGCAGAGCGCCCGGCAGGCCGCTCGAGTGCTGTCGAGGAGGAAGGGAGGGTTGGTGGGATTTGTACGCAAGGAACTTGCGCTCAACGCCAAAGCGGAGGACGTTTGGGACGCGGTGCGTGACTTCGGCTCGCTTCACACGCGGCTCGTCCCCGGCTTCGTCACCGATACGCGCCTTGATGGGCAAGACCGGATCGTCACGTTCTTCACAGGCACGGTGCAGCGCGAGCCGCTCGTGGAGCTCGACGACCGGGCGCGGCGGCTCGTCTACTGCGCCGTGGACTCCCCGATGGGGGCCACGCACTACAACGCATCCGTGCAGGTGTTCTCAGACGGAGAAGACAGCAGTCGCCTGGTCTGGGTCGTCGACTTCCTGCCCGATGCGCTGGCGGACAGCCTCGACGCCGTGATGGATCGGGGCGCTCAGACGATGAAGCAGACGCTCGACGGCATTGGCGCCAGCATCGGCGCATCCGGGATCGTCTCGACACGGACCGACACATCGGGGATCCTCATCCGTGGCGCGACGCAGTCCGATCTCGGCTCGCTGCTCGCGCTTTACGAGGAGCTCGCCGGTGCCAAGATCACGGCGGCCCCCAGTGGCGAAGGGGAGGGCCGAGCGGTGCTCGCCGAGATCCTGGCTGACCCGAGCCGCGAGTTGGCGGTCGCGGTCGTCGATGGCCAGCTCGTCGGTACGGCCGATCTGTTGGTCGTGGCGAACCTCACTCATCGTGGGGAGCCTTGGGCGATCGTCGAGAACGTCGTCGTCTCGGCCCTCGCGCGGCGTAGAGGAGTCGGGAAGGCGTTGATGGAGCACCTCCTCGCTGACGCGCGGGCACGCGGCTGTTTCAAGGTCCAGCTCCTGTCCGGCAAGCATCGCGCTGAGGCGCATGCGTTCTACCGGAGCATCGGGCTCTCAGCCGTCGCCGAGGGCTTCAAGAATCTATTTCGACGAGCCTTAGAAGATACCGATGCGATCGGGGGGCCAGTAGGTGATGATGGCTTGCCCGATGATCCATCCGGTGGGGACGGGTCCCCAGTACCTGCTGTCGTCGGAGTCGCCGCGGTTATCGCCCATCATGAACCAGTGCCCGGGCGGGATCTTGATGGGCGTTGGGAAGTTGCACTCGGCGCTTGAGCCGCAGGCTTTGATGTAGGTGTCCTTCTCCGCGACGAACCGGCTCGTGCCCGCGGCCTTTCGAAAGACGTGGCCTCCCGCGATGTAGATTTCGTCTCCCGGGCCGGCGACGAGCCGCTTGACGAAGTTTTCGCTCGACTTCTGTGGCACCGGAGCCGAGCACGCGGCAGCGCCGGGGGTGACCGTGTGTGGCGTCGGTCCGCATTCCATCTGCTCGGCCACTGCGGGCGGGTGGAAGACGTAGAATCCCACCGACATGGGGTTCGCTGAAGTCCATGCCGATGCGGTTGACGAGCACATGCTGTCCTTCGATCAACGTCGGCTCCATCGAGCCACTCGGGATACGGTAGGGCTTGACGAGCACCGCTTGGACGCCAAGTGCCAGGCCCAACGCCACAGCGACGATCACGACTAGCTCGACGATCGAGCTCGTGGCCGATTTCGACCGCTTCGACGCGGGCTTTGGGTCGGTCTTCTCGGCCGCCTTCGTGTCGCTCATCGCGCTGGCCTCGCGCCGCTCGCGTGCGCGCCGCAAATAGCTTGCGTTTGGGGCACAAGCGGGAATGCTCGGCGGTCTCGGCTGTTTGTCGGCAAAGGGGGAAACGCTCTGGCCGCTAGCACGCAGCGCTCTCCCGTGCCCGGATGAGCAGCAGCCTGCCGGGGTGCGGCCGGGGCGACCTGGAAGGCCCACACCGTCGCACTGGCCGTCGAGGTCAGCGCGACCGCCGCGATCCACGGCACCAGCGCCCGCCGCACGACCGCACCGCGGCGACCGGCAAGACAGTTGAACTGATGCGCGGTCTCCGGGACGAGCCCGAAACGGGCAACCGCACGCTGCGCGGCCAGGCTTTCCCCGACGCCCCTCGAGCCCTCGGCCGCGATTGCGTCGAGCAGGTGCGCGCGAACCTCGGTCAGAATCCGCCGCCGTGCCCTCCCTCGCACACGCAGCTCGCGCCTCAGCTCGCGGAGATACGCATCGATCGGATCGGGCGCGTCCATCAGCTGGCCTCAAGCGCCTCGCTGCCGAACACCGCGTCAACGGCGCATCTGAACGCCCGCCAACCGGCCCGCCGGTCGACAACCTCACGCTGGCCGGATCTCGACAGCGCATACACGCGTCGTCGGCGACCGCCGACGACCTCCCAGCGGCTGACCAACAGACCCGAGGACTCCAGGCGATGCAGCGCTGGATAGATCGTGCCCTCCGCCAGATCGAACTCGCCACCGCTGCGCCGGCGAAGCTCCTCTGTGACGCCGTAGCCATGCAGCGGGCCCGCGCTCAAGACCGCCAGCAGCATCCCGTCGACATGTCCTTGAACCTCGCCCGTCGCCATACCTAGACAATCTAGGCATAAGCGGTAGATGTGTCAACTGCCACTCGGATCGCGGGCCGAGCGAGCGCCGTTCAACAGCGACGTCGCTGGACTCGCGGCGAATTGCGTGGCGTCGAGTCGCCAGCGGACGTCGCGACCGACCTCCGCCGGAGCCTTCGGCTCCAGCACCGCGAACTTCCCGATCTTGCGAAAGCCGAGCCGCGCAGGTATCGCAGCGCTGGCGGTATTCGCCTCGTCGTGATGTATCTCGACGTGATCCATTGCGCTCAGTTCAAGCCCCGCCTCGGCCAGCGCCGCAACCGCGAGCGTGGCGATGCCCCTCCCAGTGTGTCGAGCGTCGAGCCAGTACCCGATCTCGAGCCCGCCCGGCCCGACCCGGGCCATCAGGCCGGCGCTTCCCTCTGTCACGCCGTCCCGATTCCGAATCGCGTACTCGAACCGCTCGCCGCTATCCCAGCCGGCCTCGCTGGCTGCGAGAAACTGCGCGACCGAATCGCGTCCGTGATGCGCCGCAAAAGCCATCCAAGGTCGCAGATGTTCAATGTTCGCCGAGATCGTCGCGAACAGCGACTCGAGATCACTCGGACGCCAGCGTTCGAGGACCACCTCGCCAGCGATCACCGTCGCCGGCGGCCTGTCGATCTCGATCGAGGCAGTCCGCTCCATGACCGCCATCCTATTTTGCAGCCCCCAGCACCCGGAGACTCTGACGGCCCTAGACGTGGCCTGGATCGATTAGCGTCCGCGCTAACGTTGCAAACGTGGGACAGGCGATCCCCAAAGTCATTGATCGGGAATCCCGTGAAAGTCCGGTCTGCGCGCAGCCACCGCGCGCGAGCCGATGCATTCTCGCCGTCTTCGAGCCCGGCCGCGCCGGCGAAGCGACGCTGCGAGAGGCGGCTGAACTCGCCGAAGCTGGCGACCAGCTCTCGGTTGTGACGCTCGCGCCGCAGGCACGTCCCTCCCGCTGCTGCGGCAAGGGCGGAACCGGGCCGTACAACATCGCGGTGCGCGAGGAAGCTGAGATCGAGTTGCGCCAGGCAAGGGACATGCTTGCGTCCACCGCCCAGCACGCCAGTTTCACGGTGCTCGTCGGTCGTCCCGATCCGCCGCTCGCGCAGTGGGCGCAGGAGCATGGATTCGATCTGGTTCTGCTCCCCTCTCATCCGTTCACGCGTGGCGGCAATCGCCACGCGAGGGCGCTGCGAAGAGCCACGTCAGCTGAAGTTCGCCTCGTCGCGTAACCCGACGAGAAGCTCGCGTCAGCGATCGGCGATGTTCAGCGCGCTGGGCGGTGAAACGCGGTACGTGGAGGAAGGGGAATGCGCTCGTCTCCCTCCACGCCCGCAAGCCTCGCGGCGATATGCCCGTCGCTACCTCACTACCTGGCCTCGCCTCTTCAGCGCAAACCAGTAGCCGCCGAACTCCAGCGCTCCCACGTAGTCGGTCTGCTTCGGCGCGGTGTCTCCACTGTAGGTGTAGAGCGGGTGACCGGCGTAGGTCACCTGGCTGGCGCCTCCTGGCAGCGTGATCGTCGAAAGCAGCGAGGACTTGACGCCTGGTCCGGCCGTCGGTGCGCCGGTGCTCAGCAGGGCCGGCCAGACGTTCGAGCAGCCGTTGACTTCCATGCAGGTGTCCTTGCCGCTTTTGTCCCTCGTGAACTCGTAGAGAGTGAAGCCTGTCGAGGAGACGAGTATCCACCCGCGGGCGGTTTTGGCGAGATTGACCGTCGCCGTCGAAGACTCGTGAGCGCTGCTCGATCTGGCACCGGCGGTCGCCACCGCCGCGCTGCTAGCAGCTGCGAGCAGGACGCCTACGAACAGGATGCGGCTCCATTTGATCATGGTTCCTCCCTTTCGTCGTGTGATCCCGCCCGGAATGCCGTGCGCACCGAACAGGGAGAGCCATAGCGGCCCTCGGAAGGCCATGACTCCGGCGCCCCCGCAACCTTCCTCGGTCCGGTAGGAACACCGCTGCCCTCTTCATTCAGCTCTCCGCGGCGCGCCTCGCTCGGCGGTTGTGGCCAGACACGAGACGGCGGCGGTCTCGCAGGCCGACCGTGACCTCGCTGCGCCCGTCCCGTGGAAGTCGGATGATGGACGCATGAGCTCAACGGCCGTCAACCCGTGTTGCCGCTGAGAGGATGGAGTATCCGGCGACAGGCGGCGGCGCTCACCAACCGGTCACGCCCGGGGAGACCCGCTATGCCACAAGTGGCGATCTCAGCATCGCCTACCAGGCGACGGGGGTGGGACCGGACCTCGTATGCGTGGCCGGTTCGCTCTCGCACGTGGAGCTGGGTTGGGAGACGCCGCCGACGGCTGCGATCTACCGGCGGCTGGCGCGGTTCGCGCGGCTGATCACTTTCGACAAGCGCGGCATGGGTCTCTCCGACCGAAGCGCCGCGCTGCCGACGCTGGAAGAGCGGATGGACGATGTGCGGGCGGTGATGGATGCAGCAGGCAGCGAGTCCGCTGCGATTGTTGGCATGTCGGAGGGAGGGCCGATGTCGCTGCTGTTCGCCGCCACCTATCCCGAGCGCGTCACCGCGCTGGTGCTGTGGTCGACGTTCGCCCGTCTCGCCTGGGCGCCCGACTACCCATTTGGTGTCGAGCAGCGAATCGGCGACCTCTTCTCCGAGCAGATGCAGACCGGCTGGGGTACCGGCCGCGTGTGGCCGATGATCTCGACCAACGACGCGCCCGACGACGAGGCGACGCGGCGGCGCTACGCGCGTCTTGAGCGCAACGCCGCGACGCCGGCGATGGCGTCGGCAGCCAATCGCTTTGGGCTGCGGGTCGATGCTCGTGAGGCGCTTGGCGCGATCTCGGCGCCGACGCTGGTAGTCCACCGCAGTGATGATCCGCTCACCCCGCTCGAGCATGGACGCTATCTCGCCGATCACATCCGCGGCGCCCGCCTGGCGGTGTTCCCGGGCGCGTTTCACTTCAGCGGGATCGGTAACGACGAGGATGCGCTCGACGAGGTCGAACAGTTCCTGACGGGCACGCGAGCGGAGCGTGAGATCGACCGTGTGCTGAAGACCGTGCTGTTCACCGACATCGCGGGGTCGACCGAACGGGCGGTGCAGATGGGGGACCAGCGTTGGCACGAACTGCTCGCGGCCCATGACGCAACCGTGCGGCGTGAACTCGCGCGCTTCCATGGTCGGGAGGTCAAGAGCACCGGCGACGGGTTCCTGGCGAGCTTCGATGGCCCGGCCCGTGCGATCCGCTGCGCGCGAGCGATTGGCGAGGAGGTGCTCGCGTTTGGCCTGGAGGTCAGGGCCGGTCTGCACGCCGGCGAGTGCGTCGTGCGCGGCGAGGACCTCGCCGGCGTGGCCGTGCACATCGGCGCGCGTGTCGCCAGTCTCGCCAGTCCGCGAGAGGTGCTCGTCACGAGTACGGTCCGCGACCTGGTGGCTGGATTCTGACATCGAGTTCGCCGAACGCGGCACGCACGTCTTGAAGGGCGTCCCCGGCGAATGGCAGCTGCTCGCCGTTGCGTCGTGAGCCCCGCGGCCGCGCGGCTCACGACTTGAGGCTACGTTTGCGCGGTTGGGAGCTCGTGCGTCACGATCGTGAGCGTCGCGGCCTGGCGTACGCGAAAGCCAAGCTGCTCGTAGAGCTCGATCGCGCTGGTGTTGGTGTCGAGGACATGCAGGAACGCACGCTGCGAGCGCCGCTCTATGCCAGCCAGCAACGCTCCGACAAGCTGGGAGGCCAGGCCGCGACCGCGATGCTCGCGTTTGGTGCATACGGCGCTGATCTCGGTCCAGCCGTCCAGGCGGAACCGCTCGCCCGCCATCGCGACGAGCACACCATCGCGGCGGATCCCGAGGTAGTCGCCGAGCTCGATCGTTCGCGTCAGAAACGGTCCTGGCTCGGTCTCCGCGACGAGCTCGAGCATCTCCGGTACATCGGCGGCGCCGAGCGCCACCGCCTCACCGCACGCGGCCCCGGTGACCTGCTCCCCGATCATCTGCGCGAGGTCGAACGACCGGATCGCCTGCCAAGCCTCAGGTAGCTCGACGCCGTCGTATCGGACGGCGACGTAGCTACCGGGCTCAACCAAATGGGCGGCGTCCCGCCAGTCCTCCGTCGAGGGCAGCGAGGGCAGCGCGAGGAACGGCGCGACGTCGACCGGATATCGGCGCGCGCGCCCATGCACCTGTGCGAACCTCGCATGCGGCCCGCACAGCGCTGCGTACGCCGGATTGTCGAGTAGCGCTTCATCGCTCGCGAGCACGGGGCATCAAATACCAGACGCGCTCGCCCGCCGCTCGCCGGCCTCGCTGATGTGGCCTCTGCGCGCGACAAGCTCACGCGCAACGACATACAGCGCTCCCAGCCTCCAGCCGTCTATATGTTGGATCCATTCCTGGCCTTCGTAGCAGCGCGAGATGGGTTCGTCCCGACATGGCCGATTAGCGGGCCGCTTGCTGCCATCCAAGCCTGGACCCAGCCAACGCCCCATCGGCCCCCCGACACGTTGTTTGGGTAGCTGCTCGACCAACCACGGTGTCCCGAACGCGAAGGTAGCCGAGGCGTCCTCACGTTCCGTTGACATTGCTAGCTGGCTTGGGGTAGCGTGGGCTTGCTATGCGTCATTGCGGGGGCGGCGCCCTTGTTGGGCGTCGCGCGGATCGGGGGGGCTTACGAGCCCGCCCAGGATAGGGGGTTCGGTTATGAGACCGATCAGCAGGATCGGGGTATGCGTGGCGGCCGTGGTCGCGTTCGGCGCGGTCGCGTCATCGGCGGAGGCCGCTGAAGTCGGCCAATGCGTGAAAGCGCCGAAGGTCGAAGGGAAATACACGGGCGCCTACCGCGACAAGAACTGCGTCGACGCCGTGACCGAAGCGCAGAAAGCGCAAGGCAAGAAGAACAAGTACGAATGGGAAGAGATCTTCCCCCCGCCGCCACCGGGATTCACATCCCGGGAGGGCGTGTTTCGGCTCGTGGGGCCCGGTGGCTTTCCCGTAGTCTTCTGCGAATCGGGCACCGACAGTGGGAAGTGGCTTGGCCTCGGCGCCGACGAAGAGCACATTGTCTACGAATTCTGCACCATTCAGAGGTCCTCAGGCGGTCCAGTGCAGCCGTTGCCGAATATCAAAATGACGACCCGAACAGGCATACTGCCTCCTCTTCCTCCTCCCAACAATGAAAAGGCCTTCGACCTGTACTACGCGGAAGTGGGCGAACCCCTCATGAGCGTCGAATATGAACCCGGGAAGATCGTGAGGCTGGTCGGGGAATTCGCCGGCGTCCTTTCCCCTGTCAACAAGATGACGCCCAAGTTCACAACCACGTTCGGAGAAGGGCACGGCGAACAGGCCCTCATCCTAGAAACCTCGGAAGACGGGGGAGTGACGTGGGAATCGAGTCCCGTAACGCTCTCAGAGGTAGCTCGGGATGTCGAGGAAGCGAGAGGCAAGATCGAGATCAGAACCAAGTAACCCCAGGGATGGGTCCATGT
This sequence comes from uncultured Solirubrobacteraceae bacterium, assembly GCA_963759265.1. GTDB lineage: Bacteria > Actinomycetota > Thermoleophilia > Solirubrobacterales > Solirubrobacteraceae > Palsa-744. The sequence goes on along the minus strand of CAVWYR010000001.1, from coordinate 359,141 downwards.
CTATCCAGAGGGACACGCCCTCGTGGATGTTCTAGCGACACGGCCCTCGGCTCGATCCTCGCCCGTTCGCAAGCGGCCGGGTCAAGCCGGGGGACCGGTCGAGCGAAAGCCGGTCGTTGTGCGCCGGGGTCAAGTACCAGACGCGCTCGCCCGCCGCTCGCCGGTCGGTCGGCGCGTTGCTCAAGCGGCGGCTCCCGCCCACGCCTGCGGCGCGAAGGCACTGTCGAGCGGGGTCCCGCTGATGTTGTCGGCGAGGTTCGCGAGCGTCGTGCATCCCACCTGGGCGACGACCTCGAACAGCGCGCCGGGTGTGTACCCAGCATCCAACAGCGCCTGAGTTTCGGCCTCGCTGATGTGACCTTTCCGCGCGACAAGCTCGCGCGCAAAGCGATACAGCGCGCCTAGCTTCGCGTCGTCCGGGGCGTTGCCGGCGCGCGCCGCAGCGACCGTGCCTGCGTCGGCGTCCCGCATCAGAGCGAATGTCGAGTGGGCAGCCATGCAGTAGTCGCAGTCGTTCTCAATGCTCGTCGCGAGGGCGACGATCTCGCGCTCAACGCCTGTGAGCTCGCCGCCCGCGAGCGTCTTTCGCAGATCGACGAATCCGCACACGAGCGCCGGCGACTCGGCCATCGTCGCCGCTAGGTTCGGCATGAACCCGAGGCCGTGCTCGAGAGCGCGCAGCGCGCTCGCGGAGCTCGCCGGCGCCGACTCGATCGTATGGATCTTGAATTTGCTCATTTTGGATCTCCCTTTACTTGCCTTGCATTTGACCCTGGTTGCCGGGTCCTCTGCGAGCAGTCTGTGGGGAGGAGGGCGTGGACTCAATTCCCCCGGAGGGAATCGCCGTGCGTCTGGCGGTGCCTAGACTCAGGCCCCATGGCCGCGTCAAGGACAGCACCTCCAGGGCGCCCCGAGGCCAGCCCGGTGGGGGAGCTGCTGCGCCACTGGCGAGCCGCCCGGCACCTCAGCCAGATGGGCCTGGCCCTCGAGGCGTCCACGACCGCGCGCCATCTGAGCTTCATCGAGAGCGGTCGCTCGCAGCCGAGCCGCGAGATGGTGCTGCGACTGGCGCGGGCGCTCGACGTGCCGATCCGTGAGCGCAACCAGCTCCTGCTCGCGGCCGGCTACGCGCCGCTCTACCGCGAGGCGGGTCTTGAGGGGGCACAGGCGGCACAGGTGCGCTTTGCGCTGGAACGGATGCTGGCCGCCCACGAGCCCTTCCCGGCGGTGGTGATGGACCGCCACTGGAACCTCGTCAGCGTGAACACCGCCGCGGCTGCGTTCTTCGGCTGGCTGCTCGACGAGCGGGACATCGAGGGGCCGACGAACGTGATCAGGCTGATGTTCGACCCTGAGGGGCTGCGGCCGTTCGTCACCAACTGGCAGGCAACCGCGGAGGCGTTGATCCAGCGTGTCCACCGCGAGGCAGTGGGCGGCATCCCTGATCGCGAGACCGTCGCTTTGCTGGCCGAGGCACTCGCCTACCCGGGTGTGCCGTTCGAGTGGCGCTCCCCCGATTTCCGGACTGCGCCGTCGCCGATCGTCCCAGTCGAGTTCGCGAAGGATGGCGTCGCGCTGAGCTACTTCTCGACCGTCACCACGCTGGGAACGCCGCAAGACGTGACGCTCCAGGAGATTCGCCTCGAGAGCTTCTTCCCCGCGGACGAGATCACCGCTGCGCACCCCTGGCTCGCGACCGCGGGAAGCTAGACAGGCCGGCGCTCGGGCGATCCGAGCGATCAGCAGCCACTCGCGCAGCCGTCGCGCGCAGCCCCGAGGTCATCCGATCGGGATGAGGCGGACAACGCAGCATCGGCGAGACTTCGAGCCCTACCGTTCGAGAATGGGGTGTCGTGATGGCAACAGCGCCTGCTTCGGCGGGCCCCGGCGCTCAGCCGATGGGTCCGATCGCTCGTTACGAGCAGGGGATCATCGATCGCGTCGAAGATTTCAAGGATCCTCGCCAGGAGTGGCGACGTCTGTTCTCCGAGTTGTTGGGCACGTTCTTCTTGGTGCTCGCGGCGGCCGGTGGCGGCATGATGGGCCATGCCTTTCCGCACGTGATCTCACATACGGATGCGGTCGTCGCGCCGGCGTTGACGGTGATGGGGATCATCCTGTTCATGGGCAAGGTCTCTGGTGCCCATCTGAACCCGGCGGTCAGCATCGCGTTCGCGCTGCGCCGCGACTTCCCGTGGCGGCGCGTGCCCGGCTACATCGTCGTGCAGCTGGCCGGCGCGACGCTCGCCGCGCTGTTCCTACACGCTGTGATCAATGTGTCGGCGACGTTCGGATCGAACTATGTCGCGAGCTCGTACTCGGCCGGCGCGGCGTTCTGGATGGAGTTCATCCTGACGGTCGGCTTGGTGAGCGTGATTCTCGGTACCGCCTCGGGTGCCCAGAATGTCGGCCTGTTTGGCGCGTTTGGCGTCGGCGGCTATATCGCTCTCGCGGGGCTTTGGGGCAGCCCGATCTCGGGCGCCTCGATGAACCCCGCGCGCACGTTCGGTCCCGACCTCGTCGGCGAAAACCTCTCGAACTATCTCGTCTACGTCGCTGGGCCGATCGCCGGAGCTGCGGTCGCCGTTGGCATCGCGTTCGTCCTGCGAGGTCGTGGCGGCGGCGCCTCGGGCTCAGGAGCAGGACAAGGCTCGCTGTTCACCGAGATCCACGATGCGGCGGCAGACCGCTGATCTTGTACTTCGTCTCCCCGGCGACCCGGTCGGGCCCGGGGTGTTATTTGCGTGTCGGCGCTGATCGCCGCGCCCAGCGGAGGTAGCTCGCCGCGCCGAGCGCGTTCAGGCAAACCATGCGCCAGATCAGCTTGCTGCCCCGCACCTGGTCGGCCGGGCGGTGCTGGAGGTCGCGCTCGGCGGCCCCGACCAGCCCCAGCGAGACCGCGAAGACCAAAGCGATCCAGGCTTGCTTGGCCGGTGAGTACTCTGCGAAGCGCTTCTTCGACCGTGACACGCCGAAGAGCTTAAGCCCTCCGCGCGAGTTACGGTGATACGCGGCTGGATCGGGCGCCGATCGGCCAATACGATGAGGCCGTGTCGACGAGCGACCAGCACCACCCAGGCGCCGCCCGTCGCGGGCCATTCTGGGATGTGCTCGAAGGGCGGCGTGATCCCCCGCCTGCCGCCGTTCTCCTCGGCTGGAAGCTGGTTAGCGTCGATCCGGATGCGGAAACGATCGAGGTGTCGTTCACGGCGACCGAGCAGTTCCTCAACCCCGCAGGCGACGTCCAAGGCGGCTTCCTGGCGGCGATGCTCGACGACACGCTCGGCCCGGCCCTCGTCGCGACGCTGCCCGACGGCCACTGGGCGCCGACGATCGATCTTCAGGTTCAGTTCCTGAGGCCAGCGCAACCGGGCGAGCTTCGCGGAGCGGGCCGCGTGGTGCGGCGCGGGAGGGAGGTCGCGTTCCTCGCCGGCGAGCTGCGCGGCGCTGACGGTGTCCTCGTCGCGACCGCCACCGCCGCCGCGATCATTCGCAGGCGCTGAGCGCGCCGCAACTGCCCTAGCGCCTAGGCGTTCCTTCTGCGCTGTTCCGGTTCGCGGTGGCCGGCAACAGCCGTTGCCGCAACTGCTGCAGGTCGTCGTCCTCGAGCCCGTGAGCCGAGAGCCAGGCCGCCGAGCCGCCGTGGCGCTCATCGACGAGCTCGAGAACACGCTCCATGCTCCTCGCAACCGGCGCGTGGCGCCCGGGGTCCAGGCCCTCGAGCTCAGCACGGTATAGCGGCGAGCTGAGCAGGCGCGCAAAGATCGCATCGATGCGCTGCGCACTGGCGAGGTAGTCAGCGAGGATCTTGGCCCGGTCGACCCCAGCCGCGTCGAGCGCGAGCGCGACCACCACCCCGGTGCGGTCCTTGCCGGCTGCGCAGTGGACGAGCACAGCGCCGCGAGCGCGGGCGATCGTCCGCACCGTCGCGACGATCGAGTCGGGTCGCCGGCGTAGATAGCTCATGTAGACGCGCACCACCGGGGGCTCCTCGAGCGACTCGTCGTCGTGATGTGACTCCCATGGCTTGACCGTGCTCGGGTCGAGGTCGATGTTGCCCGCCGAGTCCGGGTGCAGCGAGCGAAGCTCGATGCGCACGCCCGGTTCGGCGCACATCGGACCAGCCCCCTCGAGCTTGACCTCGACGTCGGTGCGCAGGTCGACCACGACTTCCACGCCGTGCTCATCGACGAGACGGCGCACGTCGCGCGCGCTGAGCGACTGCAGGTTGTCGGCGCGCAGCAACATGCGCGGGGCCACCGCTCTTACGTTGACCGCCCCGTCGAGCTCAATCCACAGCGGGGTTGGGCTCTCGTCGCTCACAGGTCAATCCTTCCAAGGATTGCGCGCGGAGCTGGAACCGACGTGTTATCCGAGCTGGGTAAGACGGACGCGCGTGCCTAACCGCCGACGCGGGCCAGCTGACCGCCGTCGACGGGGAGCACCGCGCCGGTGATGAAGTCAGCCTCGTCCGAGTGCAGGAACAGGCTTGCGTAGGCGACGTCCCAGCCGCTGCCCATCTTCGCGCGAAGCGGAACCATCGCGTCGCGCTGAGCACGAACCTGCTCGCGCGGGAGCCGACGTGCCGCCGCCCATGCGTCGATCGCCATCGGCGTGTCGAGCAGCCCCGGCATGATCGTGTTCACACGCACGCCGTGCGGCGCGTTCTGAATCGCCAGCGAATGGCTGAGCACGTTGACGCCCATCTTCGACATCCGGTACGCGGTCAGCGGAACGGCAGCGGCGATCGCGGCGATCGAGGAGATGTTCACGATCGACCCCGAGCCCTGCGCCCGCATCACCGGCACGACCGCCTGGCAGGACAGCATGCAGCCCTTCAGGTTGACCGCCATGACATGGTCGAAGGCCTCCTCGCTGAGCTCCAGCGGATTCGCGTCGCCGGTGCCGATGCCGACGTTGTTCTGGAGGAAGTCGATCCGCCCCCAGGCGTCGAGGCAAGCTGTGGCCAACGCCTTGCAGTCGGCCGCGCTCGTCCAATCGGCGAGCGCGCATTCGGCGACGCCACCCTCGTCGGCGATGATCTTCGCCGTCTCGCCCGCCGAGTCGATGTCGCGATCGGCGAGCAGCACCTTCGCTCCCTCGCGCGCGAACACGATCGCTGCCGCTCGGCCGGTCCCGACGGTCTCGCCGGGCGACTGTCCCGCGCCGACGACGATGCCGACCTTCCCCTCGAGCCTCACCTGCCGCCTCAACGATCGCCTGTGCGCCCCGTGAACGAGCCAGGCGTCTGTCCCTCGAGCAGGAGCTCCTCCTCGACTTCGACCCTCGTCGACTCGAGGAAGCGACTGACCATGTTGTAGTAGCTCACCAGCAGGATCAGCTCGCTCGCCTGGCTCGGCCCATAGCGGTCTGTGATCTGCTCGAGCGCCGTGTCGGAGAGGCGCACGTCGCGACTGACCTCATCCGCCACGCGGCAGATCAGGTTGACCTCCTCGTCGCAGCTCGTCACCGGCTCCTCCCGCGCGAGTGCCTCAATCTCCTCATCGCTCACGCCGGCGTTCCTTGCGAGCTGCTCGTGCTGGACCCACTCGTAGCGTGCGTGTGTCGCGTGCGCGACCCTCAGCACCGCTATCTCGCGCCGGCGCGCGTCGAGCGCCGTCGAGAGCACGGCGCGCCCGAGCGCGAGGAACGGGCGAAACGCGCGCGGTGACCCGGCGACCATGCGAAACACGTTCAGCGGCGGAAGCTTGGCGAGCATCGCCACGTTCTCGGCGTCGAGCTCGTCGTCGCTGGGCAGCGGGATCTTCGGGGGCACTCGGGGACTCCTCGCGGTCGCTGGAGCGGACAGCGTATGACAGCCGGCGCCGCGCGCGCCTCGCGCAGTGCGCGTGCTCACCTGACTGCTGTGAAGAGGTAACGGTTGAGGCTGAAGAAGTAGTCGCTGCCGAGCCCGATCAGCTCATCCGCCCACGCGCGTGCGCCTGCCTCGCTGACTCCCTCGCGGTTCGGGACGAACGACGCCATCAGCTCGATCAGGCCCGCGCTGAACGTGTTCCGGTCATAGCCAGCGTTGAGCAAGGGGTGCGCGATGCGCTCGGTCACGGTGAAACCGGCGCTGTCGAGCAGTCCGGTCAGTCTTCGCGGCAGGTGAGGGTCCACGAGATGCTGATCCCAGGCCGCGAGGACGCGTCGCATGCGCTCGTCGTCGTCGGAGTGCCACACGATCGAATCCCAGTCGGTGTCGAGGATCAACAGCCGCCCTCCCGGTCGCAACACGCGGAAGGCCTCCGCGAGCGCGCAGGGCATATCCAGGACGTACTCGTACACCTGTGTCGCGACTGCTGCGTCGAAGCTGTGATCGGCAAACGCCAACGTGCACGCGTCACCGGCCATCAGCGTCACCTCGGCGGAGCTCGCCCCACGCTCGCGCCCGCGCGCGATCGCGAGCATGCTCTCGCTCGGGTCGATGCCATGCACCGAGCCGCTCCGACCGATGTCCGCGGCCATCTCCGCCGCGAGCAGCCCCGGTCCGAAGCCGATGTCGAGCACGTCCTCGCCGCGCTGCAGGTCGAGCGCCGCGCGCACCACGCTTCGCTGCCGAACGAGGTCGGGCGTCGCGTACTGCGCCTCGATTCGGCTCGAAGCTCTGTCGTCGAACTTGAGGACCGGCACTCGACGATCCTCTCAGGCCTCGGCACCCAGCAGCTGCTTCGCGCGGGCCTGGCCAGCTGTCGCACTGGACGCACGCAGCAAGCGCAGCGCCGCGTCGAGGGCGGCGCGCAACTGCCCGGGATCGCGCCGGACCTGCGTGAGCAGGAGCCCACCCTGGAGGAGCGCCATCGTCACTTTGGCGAGCTCCGCCGGGTCCGCGTCGTCAGAGAGCTCGCCGCGGGCGCGGAGATCGACGAGACCGGTGCGCACGCGAGCCTCCCAGCTGTCAAGGCCCCGCGCCAGCGCCGCGCGCGCCTCGGGGTCGCGCTCGGCCAGCTGTCCTGCGAGCGATCCCAGCGGACACCCGCCGCGGGCCTGAAGCTCGAGCTGCAGCGCGACGAGCGCGTCCATCCACGCTTCGATGCCAGCCCAACTGTCGAGGTTCGCCAGCAGCTGATCCTGTGCGTCGAGAACGGCGTTGCAGGTCGCGTCGACGACCGCTCGAATCAGGTCGGCCCGGTCATCGAAGTAGTGGTAGAGCTGGCTGCGACTGGCCTGTGCGCGCGAGCCGACGTCGTCGAGGCTCACGGCCGCGGCTCCCCTTTCGGCGACCAGCTCCGCAGCCGCGCGCACGATGCGCTCGCGCGTCCTTCGCCCCTTCTCGGTGCTTGGCGCCTGCGTGCCCATTGCCGATAGTCTATGTGATTGGACTAGGCAATCCAATCGTGTAGGCTTCGAGGCTGGTGACCGCACCCGCCAATCCAATCTGAGGGAGACCCACATGACGACCATCGCCGAGCAGTCAGCCGAGATCTCCGCCGCCTCGGCCACCCATCTACCGGCCGAGCTTGCGCGGGTGTTCGCCGATGAGCAGCAGGGTTGGCGCGAACGCGGAGAGCCGTCCGGGATCATCGGCGTGGGTGACCGGCTCGAGGACTTCACGCTCCCGGACGCGAGCGGCTCGCCCGTCACGCTGTCCGAGCTCGTGACCGACGGCCCTGCGGTGATCGTCTTCTACCGCGGCGGCTGGTGCCCCTATTGCAACCTCGCGCTGCGCGCCTACCAGACAGAGCTGCTCCCGCAGCTCGGCCGCTACGGCGCCAGGCTCGTCGCGATCAGCCCGCAGAGCCCGGATGGGTCATTGAGCACCGCCGAAAAGGCTGGCCTGTCGTTCACCGTGCTATCTGACGCGGGGGCTCGTGTAGCGCGCGAGCTGGGGATCGCGTTCCAGCCGGCAGAGGACGTGCTCGCCGCACAGCGCGAGCTCGGCCTGGAGCTGCGGCACGTCAACGACGCGGACTCGCCCGAGCTGCCGATGCCGACGGTGCTGATCATCGACCCCGAGCGCACGGTCGTGTTCGCCGACACCCACGCTGACTACACCGCCCGCACCGAGGTCGCGACGATCATCGATGCGCTCGAGACCGTCACCGTCTAGGGGAGCTGCTGAATGATCTCGAGCAACTCGGCGCGGTCATAGCCGCTCTCGCGGCTGAGCTGGACGAGCTCGATCGCCTTCGCGAGCAGCCTGCCGCGCTGCGGCGTGCCGCTGACGCGGATGCCAAGGCCCGGGCGCAGCTCGAGCAGCCCTTCGTCGCGGAGCATGCGCAGCGCGCGTAGCACGGTGTTCGTGTTGACGTGCATGACGGCGGCGAGGTGTCGTGCGGGCGGGAGGCGCTCGCCCGGTCGTGCCTCGCCGTCGGCGATCGCGCGCCGGATCTGCGCAGCGACCTGGTCGTGCAGGAGCGTCGGGTCCTCGCGATCGACCTTGACGTCTATCATTGTGCTATTCATAGTAGCTCAGAAGATGCCCGCGCACACTGCTGACATCCGGTGACAGCGACCGTCGAGTCGCCACCGTCAAAGGCGCCGGACGCCGGCGTCATCGAAGAGGCGCGAGCGCGCCAGCGCCGTCAGCGAGGTACGGCCGCGGCCGGGATCCTCGTCACGGGCGCGCTGGCCGCGATCCTGCTGGGCTGGGCCGGCGGCAGCGGTGGATCGCATCCGGGGATCGCCGCCGGGGCGGCCGGCCGCGTGCCAGCCAAGGGCGCCCGCCGGGCACCCGCGTCGTGCGCCCCGTCACGCGAGGGCGGTGCGCTGCAAGGCGCGCCGAGCAAGTCGCTGCTGTCGATCCTCGGCGTCCTGCGCCGGCCCGCGACCGCCGCAGACGACGCGAGCGGCATCGTCGCGCGAGGAGTCGTGCAGGGCGTCTTCGTCCACTACATCCGCCTGGCTCGCGTTGTCGCAGGCAGTCCCTACTACATCTACCCGGGGATCATCGGCGGCTGCGGGACAAGGGAGCGGCCCCACCAAGGCATCATGGAGCTCGCGACGCACGTCAACCTCGGCGCCGGGCTGATCGGCGGCTCCGGCGGCGGCGGCGCGAGCGCCACTCAGATCGAGCAGGGCAATGACGTCGGAACCGGCCCGCCCGGCTCGAGCACGAGCGCGACGATCACGATGATCGTGCCCGACGGTGTCGCGAGCGTGACGTTGCGCTACCCCGCTGGCCGTGCGAGCGGCTACAGCAGGAAGATCTCGCCACCCTTCACCGTCACAACCGCCGCCATCAACAATGCGGTCGTGGTCACCGTCCCGCGTAGCGCGGGCGGAGGTCCGATTTGGGTGCCCACGATGATCTGGCGAGCCCCCGACGGCAACGTCATCAAGACCTTCCGCAAGCTCTAGGACGTGACAGGCCGCGGGCGACAGACTCGAGCGAGGCGCTGCGTGCAATCGTGTGCGCCAGTGCACCGCTACAGAAAGGTCGCGACTCATGCATCCGTTCCGCAACGCAATCGAGGCAGGTGAGACCGACAGGGCGCTCGAGCTGTTCTCGCCAGCGGTCGTGTTCAACAGCCCAGTCGTGTTCCGGCCTTACGAGGGGCGCGACGCGCTCGGCGTGATCCTGCGCGCGATCGCACGCGTGTTTGAGGACTTCGACTACGAACGGGAGATCGGCGCCGAGGATGCCAGCGACCACGCGCTCCTGTTCCGAGCGCGCGTCGGGGATCGCGAGCTGCAGGGGTGCGACTTCCTGCATACGGGCGAGGATGGGCTGATCGACGAGATGACCGTGATGGTGCGCCCGCGCTCGGCGATGCTCGCGCTCACGGACGCGATGAAGGCCGAGCTCGAGCGAGCCCAGCAGGAGATGAGCGCGACTGCAGAGTGACGATGAGGCTCGCGAACAGCGAGTACGAGTCCCACGCCTGGCGGATCGGCGAGCTAGCGCCCGATTTCAGGCTGGAGGATGCATGGGCGCTGCCGGCGCAGGGCGGCGCCGGTGACTTCGCGACGCTGCTCGAGGTGATCGCATCGCTCGATCCGGCCCACGCCCACTCGCGTGCCAGCCGCGCCCTGTTCAGCATTCGCTATCGCGTCGGCGGATGGTTGCGCTGGGATGGCCTGCCGCAGGCGCTGGCCATCCCGGGGAGCGCCGAAACGACGCTGAGCGCGCGGCTGCCGGCCGATCTGCGCGGCACGGCGAGCGATTTGCGTCCGCCGCCGGGAAACTTCGTGGCGCTGTATCGCACAGATGTGGAGTGGGCGGCTGAGCTGTCGAACCGCACAGTGCACGCGGTTATGCACCTGGGCTGGGTCGAGAAGAGCGAAGGTGTCTTTCAGGGCCAGATGGGTGTTTACGTCAAGCCGCGCGGAAGGCTGGGCGAGATCTACATGGCTGCGATCGCGCCGTTTCGCCATCACGTCGTCTATCCAGCTCTGATGAGTCAGATCGAACGCGCGTGGAACGCGCGCATTGCTCACAGTGGCTGATGCTCTGAGGCATCAAACGGCGCGCAGCACGTAGCGCGCGAAGATGGCGTCCTCAGAGTAGGAGGCCTGCTCGATATTGAAACCGGCCCGCCACATCATCGGCTCGAGCAGCCAGCTGAAGGTCGAGCTCTCCTCGCGAGCATGCTCCTCGAGCTCCGCTCGACTCCAGTCCTGCTCAGCGTCATCGCCCGCACTCGCGCACCAGGCGTCCAACCGCGCCCGTGCCTCATCAGGGCCGAAGCTGTAGACCACGTCCGACAGCCGAAGCACGCCCCCCGGGCGCAGGATGCGGCGCATGCGCAGCAGAGCGAGCGCCTTCCAGAAGTCGGGAAGATGATGGAGCGCGAGCCGCGAGTAGATCAGCTCAGCCGCGGCGCCCTCGTGCTCGTAGCTGAGGAACCCCGCCTGCACAGCCTCGACGTTCGTCAGTCCCGCGTCGAGGACCTTTGCTCTCAATCGCTCGAGCATCACCGGCGAGACGTCCACCGCCACCACCCGTGCACACGCCGACGCGACAGCGATCGCGAACTGTCCCGTGCCCGCGCCGAGATCGACGACCGTCGACTCGCGCGTGAGCCCAAGCCGTTGGCAAAGGAGAACCTCGTCCTCCGCGCCGGCATCCTCCTTCTCGTCATAGCGCCCGACGTGCCCCTCGTCGAGGTTCTCGTGGCCCGCTCTCGCTACCTCCTCGAGCAGCCAACGCGGGCTCGTGGCGGGTGGCTGTGGCCGCGACACCACCGCATCGTGCCACGAACGCCACGCCTGAGCGAGGCTGCCGCACGTATCGTGAGCACGCCCGCGAACGCCTCGCGCACTCCAGCTAACCCCACCCCGCTGTCGGCGGTCTACCCCCGGGTATTCGGTGGACGGCCGCATCGACAATTGCCGGCGCACACCAGAAGATATAAGGGGCAATGAACACCGTAGCGGGGAGTGTCGCCGAGCCAAAGCCCACGGATGCTCTCGAGGACGCCCTCGACGCGCCCTCGGCAGATGATGCTCCGATCCTCGACGGTCCCAGCCCGGAAGAGATCCAGGAGCCCGTCATGGAAAACGTGGACCGCGCGATCACCGGCGTGATCACGCTCGTGCCGCCGCTGCTGCTGGTGCTCGCGTGCTCGCAGATGTGGAACCACGAGCTGCGCTGGCGCGACGTCGCGATCTTCCTCGTCATGTACATCCCCACCGGGCTCGGAGTGACGATCGGTTTTCACCGGCTCCTCACCCACCGCAGCTTCAAGACCTCGGCGGGGATGCGCGGGCTGCTGGCGGTGCTGGGGACGATGTCGGTCGAGGGCCCGGTGATCTCCTGGGTGGCCGACCATCGCAAGCACCATGCCTACTCCGATCGCTTTGGCGATCCCCACAGCCCGCACGTCGATCACGGCGGCGGCTTGCGCGGCTCTCTGCGTGGGCTCGGCCACGCGCACGTCGGCTGGCTGTTCGACCACAGCCAGCGCGGCGCCCGTGAACGCTTCGCCCCAGACCTGCTCGCCGACCCTGTCGTCGCGTTCGTCGATCGGACGTTCCTGCTGTGGTCGCTCGTCGGCTTCGCGATCCCGTTCGGGCTCGGCGTGCTGCTCGGCGGGACCCTAGCCGCCGGTCTGGAGGGCATGCTGTGGGGCGGGGTGGTGCGCATGCTCGTGCTCCATCACGTGACCTACAGCATCAACTCGCTGTGTCACTTCTTCGGTCGGCGGCGCTTTGCCACCGACGATCACTCGCGCAACCTGCTGTGGCTCGCGCCGTTCTCGTTCGGAGAGGCGTGGCACAACAACCACCACGCGTTTCCGACGTCCGCGTTCCACGGGATGGGGCGCGGCGAGTTCGATCTATCGGGCCTCGTGATCTCAGGGCTCGAGCGCGCCGGCCTGGTCTGGGATGTGCAGCGCATCGCCCCCGCCAGGCAGGCCGCCAAGGCGCTGTAGAGACGACCCGCGCGCCACGTAGACTTCTGTGGCCGTGACCAAGCCGCCACGATCGCTGCAGACGCTCATCAAGCGCTTTGACCGCGACACGTTCGAGCCGCCCGGCGGCCGGGCGCGTATTCGTCTGGCGGTTTCCGACGCGGCGGCGTGGGACGCGCTGCTCGACGGGCCGAGCGTGCGCCTCGTCCCCGCCGCCGGCGACGCCGACGCGACCCTCACCGCCGACGCGCGCGTGTGGGCGGCGATAGCCGATGACGTCCGCGGGGGCATGCGCGCGTTCCACTCTGGCGGCCTGAAGCTGCGGCGCAACCTGCATCTCGGCGTCGGCTTTCTGGCGGCGACGAGCGGGCAGACCGATCCCGCGCGCCTGCGGCTGAAGATGGTCTCCACGCGCCGCGGGCAGCTGTCGGTGATCGAGGCCGGCAGCGGACCGACGCTGCTCGCCCTGCACGGGCTCGGCGCGACCAAGGTCTCGTTCATGTCGACCATCAGCGCGCTCAGCCCGCGCTTCCGCGTGATCGCGCTCGACCTACCGGGGTTCGGCGATTCGGTCAAGCCGATCGGCGCGAGCTACGACGCTCGCTTCTTCGCCCGCGCCGTGATCGCGTTGCTCGACGCGCTCGAGCTCGACCGCGCGCACCTCATCGGAAACAGCCTCGGCGGGCGCATCGCCCTGGAGGTCGCGCTCGAATACCCCGGCCGCGTCGAGCGCCTGGCGCTGCTCTGTCCCTCGCTGGCGTGGCGTCGGGAGCGCCCCTGGGCGCCGCTCGTCAAGCTGATGCGCCCGAAGCTCGGGCTCGTGCAGCTCACCCCGCGGCGGCTCGTCGAGGCGATCGTCCACCGGGTCGTGCCCGGCGCCGAGGACGGATGGGCGGCAGCCGGCGTCGACGAGTTCCTGCGCGCATACCTCACGCCCGCCGGCCGCGCCGCCTTCTACGCCGCCGCGCGCCACATCTACCTCGAGGAGCCCGACGGCGCGGACGGCTTCTGGACACGGCTGCGCGATCTGCGTGCCGATGCGCTGTTCGTCTGGGGCAAGCGCGACAGGCTCGTCCCGAGCGCCTTTGCGCGCCACGTCGCCGAAACGCTGCCGAACGCTCGTCAACTCGAGCTCGACTGCGGCCACGTACCCCAGATCGAGTTGCCGCGACAGACGCACGACGCGGTGCGCGGCTTCCTCACGCGCGGCGTGACCGTGCGCGACGTCCGCCGCAAGGTCGGCGGCACCGTCCGCGTGTAATCGAGTCCCCGCGGCTCCCCGCCGTGAGACGATAGCGGCGATGGCGCGACGCATGCGGCTTGCGACGGACCTGTCCCTGGCATCGGCGAGGAGCCCGAGGCGATGGATGCCCGCACTCGCCTCCAGCCTCTCGATCGGCGAATACGCGCACTCGCTCCTGCGTCGTCTGGCATTCCTCAGCGCCGTCCTCGTGACCGCCATCTGGGCGCTCGACGGGCAGGGCTATTTCTGGCCGGCGTGGGCGTGGCTGGGGCTGGGCGACCTCGTGCTGCTCGACTTCGCCGCCAGCTGGGCCTGGCGCCAGCAGCCTGGGGCGGTGCGCCGCGTGGCGTGCGTGTGGGCGCTAGTCGGCGTCGCCGCGGTGATCCTCGTGTTCACGTGGCTGTTGACGTGGCTGCTCGCCGGTGTCGAAACCTTCTGGCCGGCGTGGGCGCTGCTCGGCCTCGCGACCGCCGGCAGCGCCTACTCGCTGATCGCGCTGCACGACCGCGTGCTCGTCGCCCACGGCCGCCGCGCGCTGCGCGCGCGGATCGACATGCTCACGCAAACACGCCGCCAGGCCGTTGACGCGCAGGCGGCCGAGCTGCGACGAATCGAGCGCGACCTGCACGACGGGGCGCAGGCGCGCCTCGTCGCCCTGACGCTGCAGTTGGGACGGGCCGAGCTGCGCATGCACGACCAGCCGGAGGTTCGAGGCCTGATCCTCGACGCGCAGCGCGAGGCCCACCACGCGATCGCGGAGCTGCGCGATCTCGCCCGCGGGATCGTCCCGCCTTTGCTGGCCGACCGCGGGCTCGTCGCGGCCGTGCAGTCGCTTGCCGCCCGCTACGGGCTCGGCACGTCGATCGAGGTCGACACCCACCGCGGCCTCGCGCCCGCCGTCGAGAGCGCCGCGTATTTCGTGATCGCAGAGGCGCTCACGAACACCGCCAAGCACGCCCACGCGCAGCGCAGCTGGGTGCTGATCGCCGACGATCGCGGGGCGCTCGCGGTCGTCGTCGGCGATGACGGTCGCGGCGGCGCCGACCCGGCTGGCTCCGGGCTGGCGGGGCTGCGCGCGCGGGTCGAGGCACTCGACGGCAGCCTGCGCGTGGAGAGCCCCGAGCTAGGCGGCACGGTGCTCGAGGTGATGCTGCCTTGCGGGTAGTCATCGCCGAGGATCTCGCGCTGCTGCGGGAGGGACTCGTCGCGCTCCTGCGCGAGAACCAGATCGAGGTCGTCGCACAGGTCGAGGACGGCCCGGCGCTGCTGCGGGCGATCGCCGGGCACAAGCCGGATCTCGCGCTCGTCGACGTGCGCCTGCCGCCCACCTACAGCGATGAGGGCCTGCTTGCCGCGATCGAGGCGCGCCGCCGCCAGCCCGCGCTCGGCGTGCTCGTCCTCTCCCAATACGTCGAGACCGCCTACGCGAGCGAGCTGATCGGCGGCGACACCGCCGGCATCGGCTACCTGCTCAAGGAGCGCGTCGGTGACGTGAGGGCGTTCCTCGATGCCCTTCACACGGTCGCGGCGGGCGGCACCGTGCTCGATCGCCAGGTCGTCGCCGAGCTGCTCGCCCCCCGCGACGGCACGAGCGACGCGCTGTCGGCGCTCACCGCACGCGAGCGCGAGGTGCTCGCGCTGATGGCCGAGGGGCGATCGAACATGGCGATCGCCGAGAGCCTCATCGTCACCCCCGGCGCGGTCGAGAAGCACATCACCAACATCTTCGCCAAGCTCGAATTGCCGGCGTGCAACGACGACCACAGGCGGGTGCTCGCGGTTCTCGCCTACTTGCGTGTCTCGACCTAGCGGGCCGCGCCGCGGCTCGCGGCGCGCGCTGGCACGTGCTAAAAGATGACCGCAGATGAGCGTCCCTTCGACCGCGACGCCAAGTTGAGCTTCGACGCACGGCGAACGGGACTCGATGGCAGCTGACCTGCTCGCGCGGGTGCGCACAGAGATCGATGGTCGCCTCGCTGAGCTGCGCCCGGCGCTCGCCGAGTACGAGCGCCTGCTCGACGCAGCCGCCGCGCTCGAGGCCGAGGCCGCGCTCGAGGCCGATGCCGCCCGCCCGGCGCGCGCCAGTTCCGCTCCAGCCGCTCGCCCTCGCCCTCGCCCTCGCCCCCAGCGGCGTGGCTCCGCGGCCCGTGCGACGGGACCGGCAGCCTCAGCGTCGCCGAGCCCCGCCGAAGAGGCGATCGTCGCAGCGCTCGAGCACGGCTCGCACACCGTCGGCGAGCTCGGGCTCGTGACAGCGATCCCCGGCCGCGACATCCGTCAGGCGCTGCGAGGGCTGCAGCGCGCCGGCACGATCACACCCGCCCGGCGCGAAGGCAGGATCGCCTACGCGCTCGCGAGCGCTGCCGCGGACTGACGGGCGACGAGCGCCGCCTCCTCGGGCCCGAGGAACGGTGTCAGCGCGAGGTACGCGAGCTGGGGCGCCGTGCCGCGAAGCTCATCGATGCAGTCGTCTTCGATGTAGTCGTACAGGACCTGCCAGATCCCTCCGACAATGGCCTCCGCGGCGATCGGCGGCACCGAGCCTCCCGCAGGATTGAGCTCGTATCCCGGCTCGAGATACGTCGCGAACGCGTGCATCCCCGCGTCGCGGATCTCGATCGCCTGAGGGCACGCCGCGAACGTGTCGACGAGCGTCAGGTGCGCGTGTGCCGGCTCGGAGGCTAGGTAGTCGGTCAGCGCCCGCGTGCCCGCGGCCACGGCGCGCGGCCAGTCGGCGGCCTCTCCTTGGTAGGCCTCTACTGCGATGCGCAGCGCCTGGTGCATGCCCACCTTCTGGGCGCCCAGGAACGCCTCCTCCTTAGAGGCGTAGATCGCATAGAACGTCTGGTGGGAGACGTTCGCGCGGCGCGCTATCTCGGGGATCGTGAGGGCCGCGAGTCCCTTCTCGGCGACGATCGCCGCGGTCGCGTCGACGATCCGCTCCTGTTGGCTTTTGACGATGAACTGGCGCGGGAGGTCGCTGCGACCACTCGGCAGCCGCCCCTCGGCGCGGCGGGCGCGCTCAGAGGCAAGCGCGGTGCGCGAGCCACTCGCATCCCGTGGCGTCGTCCGCGGCGCATCCACTCCGCCCGGAAGCCGTCGCGGGTAGCACGCGGCCCAAGCCGACAGTTCGTCCGCCAGCGCTCCCAGCTCGGCTGCACGGCCGCTGCGCAGACGTGATGCCGCCACCTCGCGAACGCCACCCAGGACAAATCGTACCGTCAGGTCCGCCGGATCTGCTCGAGCGGCCTCCCTGGCGTAGATGCTGCGCTTGAGCTCCTTCAGCGTACGCCTGCGCCGCTCGAGCGCCTTCGTGCCCGCGCCGAATGCGCCCAGCACGAGCAGCGACGTGCCGTCGGGCTCCGCGACCGCAAGGCCGGCGAACGCGCGCATCGCCGCGAGCAGACGCTGATCGCTCGTGCCGTCGGCTTGGTAGGCCTCGTCCACCGCCTTGGCGGTCCGCGCCGCGACCTCGTCGTAAGCGCTGAGGAATAGGCTTTCCTTATCGGCGAAGAGGCTGTAGAAGGTCGGTTGGGAGACGTGCGCGAGCTTCGCGAGGTCGATGATACGTACCGCCGCGTATCCCTTCTCGGCCACCAGCTCCACCAACGCCGTCTGCAGGCGCTCGCGCTGATCGCGCCTCACCAGCTCCGGGTCCAAACCGTGTGTGCCGGTAGGCAGCGGCTGATAGCGCGCTGCCTGTCTGGCGCGTCCATTGCGCGCGTCCGACCGCGCGCGGTCGGACGGCGGCGGCTTATGTCTGACATCACGAGCCGCCATTCAGAGCTTCCCTCCACTTGACTCTAGGGCAAAGTCGAGGTTATCAAACCGGGCGCGCCGCTTAACCTTTCTACACAAAACACGAGCTCACAGTTGTCGCAAAAGGACAACAGGGGGCCGCGCCCCCGGCGCTCAGCCGGGGATCGTTCGCGACGTCGCGATCACTTCGCCCGTCGCGTTGAGCGCCTGCACCGCCACGAACGGCTCCGGGCCCGGGGTTTCGATCGACGTCTCGAAGCCGTCGCGCGTTGCGCTCGCGACCGATTTGAGCTGCTGTGCCGTCGGGCCGGCGAGCACCTGCCAGCTGGTCGTGCGCGTGTCGCCGTTCCAGCTCGCGTAGACGGTCACGTGACCGTTCTTTGTGGCCGCGGCGATCGCAGGCGGTTCGCTCGGCGAGCCTGTCCACGCGAAGCGGTACGCGCGGTAGGACTGGTAGGAGCCGTGCATGTGGGCGTCGTAGAGCAGCTGGCCGCCGGGGCTGAATTCCGAGAAGTAAGGCTCCGCCCCCCAGCCGACGAACACGTCGCCGTCTTCGAGCGACTGCACGTTGCCCTGGCTGCTCGAGGACAGTGGCGGGCTGGGGTGCGCGTATTCCGCGACGACGCTGTCGGTCCCCGCCCGGGCGTTGACCGACAGGATCAGCGCGCGGGACTCGGGCTGGACCTTCGGGGTCGCGCCGTTGTCGAACACGCTGATCGCACCGCTCGGAAGCACGCTTGCGTCGTGCTGATAGGCCGTGATCGCGCCGGATGCGAGCTTCACGCTCGAGTTCTTGCCGCCGATGCGCGTGATCACCTGGCCGCTCTGCGAGCTCAGTTCGTAGAGCGTCGAGGTGTTGCGTGCCGAGATCAGGGTTCGGCCGTCGCTCAGCGGGTCGATCGAGTTCAGATGGAAGTAGTCGAACGGCCAAGCCATGCTCGACCCCGTCGCCACGCTGTATGAGTTGCTCAGCGGGATGTGGTCGAGGCTGTCCCATTCCCTTCGCACCAGACCGGTCTTGATGTCGATTTCCTGGAAGTCGCTGTCGGTCACCGCGCCGCCGCTGGGCCCACCCACCGACGAGGTGTTGCACGCCACCGGATCGAACACCGTCAGCAGCCCGGTCCCCTGGGGAGTGATGCGGAATTCGTGCAGGTCTGCCAGGTAGCCGTTGCCGGCGCGCACGCGCGCGATCTGCTGATAGGAGCTGTTGTCGACGATCTCTTCGCCCTGACCGAAGCCCTGCGGGGGGATGTGGCCCTGCCACCACGTCAGCACGGGCTTGCCTTCGTACTGCTGCACCTGCAGGTTGGTCGCGTCCTGGTTCGCCGGCAGCGGGTCGAACCACACGAGGTCGCCGTTCGCTTCGAAGATCATCGGGCCGCTCGGGCCGGGACCGTTGTAGGGCGCGGTAAAGAGGTCGCCGGGTGTGGCCGCGGAGGACTGCGCGCCCACGACGACGACCGGCGGTTTCAGTTCCGGACGCGACTGGAAGTGCTGCCACTCGCCCGGATCGCGGTCCGTGTCACTCGAGCTGCCGGCGCTCGCGAGCGAGGTGTCCTCGTGCGCGACCACGAAGTGGAAGGCAAACGGCTGCGGCTTGCTCGCGACCGTCAGCCGGCCGTGCACGGTCACCGTCTCGCCGGGGCTGAACGGCTTCACGGGCACGAAGCTGCCGCCGTCTCCCTGCGAGTAGGCGAGCACACGCCCGGCATGGGAGCCCGTCTGCGATCCGCTCACGCGCACGTCGCTGATGTCGCCCACCGGCACCCCCAGCAGGCTGATCTGGGTGTCTGGCGAGGCGACGTAGGTGCCCGGCAGCGGCGAGACCGACAGGCTCGTCCCCGGCAGGACCGCGGAGCGGTTGAGCGTTTCGGGGGCGCAGCGCCCGGCGCTCGGCGCGCTGTAGGCGGACTGCTCGGCGGCGATTCGGCGGGACGCGAGCGCAAGCGTGGCGACGCTCGAGACCACCACCACGATCCCGCCGAACAGCAGCGCCCTACGCAGCCGCATGGTGACTCTCGTGGTTCATCGGAAGGGCGGGACTCCTGTTGGGGCGTTGCGGGTAGCGATCGATCGTTGCAGCGCGCAGGACCACGCTGGCAAAGGGCGCGCCAGGATCCTAAGTGCTCGACACCACGGCGCGCGAAGAACTTGCGAAGAGTGGCTGTGCTCGCGAAGACTAGCGATCGCGCGCGGCCCGATTTGCACGGCGTCGTGCGCCCACCCCCTGTTTGGGGGGTTGCGCGGGCAAGCGGGCGACGCTGGCTCTGGCATTCGTGGGATTCTGCGCGTGTGCCCGGCGCGACCCCGCTTAGCTCAGGCTCGCCGACCGGCGGGCGAGCGCTCGAGCACGAGGGCGCGCCCACGGGCCACATCGAGGTGCTCGAGGTCGTCTCCGACCTGCTCTCGCGCGTCGGCGAGGGCTCGCCCCCCGATGCCTTCTTCAGCAGCCTTTGCGAGGCGATCTGCCGGCTGACGTCGATGAAGCGCGCGGTGCTGTTCCGCTACGACAGCGACCGTCGGCGCGTGCGCGCGGTCGGGGCGCACGGCATCGAGCTCGAGCTGTTCGCCGAGATGTTCGTGACGCTCGACTCGGTGCCGGTTGCGCGCCGTGCGCTCGCCACCGATCAGATCCTCGAAGTGATCGGCGCCGAGGACTTCAGGGTGCCGCCGTCCGTGCGCGAGCTCCTGGAGGGCGTGCGCATCGTCTGCACGCCGATGGCCGCCGCCGGTCGCTACGTCGGCGTCGTCTGCTCCGAGCGCGAGGCGGAGCTCCCCGCGATGGACGAGGACGAGCGTCATCTGCTGTGGACGCTCGGCAAGGCGATCGCGATGGCCTCCGTCGCCCGCGAGGTCACCGCCTATGACGAGCAGAGCCGCCAGCTGCAGCAGCGGATCGACCTCGCACGCGAGATCCACGAGGGCGTCGTGCAGCGGCTGTTCGGGGTCTCGCTCGCGCTCTCGCGCGAGGAGCTTCTCGACGCCGACAGCCAGCAGCGCTGCGCGGCGGAGGTGCAGACGGCGCTCGCGGACCTGCGCACCGCGCTCACGCGTCCGCTCGGCCACGCCTCGCGACCGACGACCGTCACCTTCGCTGAAGAGCTCGAAAGGATCCGCGCGCTGTATCCGAAGCTCGAGATCGTGCTCGAGGGCGGGACCACCGAAGAGGTGCCCGAGAGCCTCGAGGCGCTCGCCCAGTCGATCCTCGTGGAGGCGGTGCGCAACGCCCACAAGCACGCCCATGCGAGCTTCGTGAAAGTCGCGCTGCGCAACGAGACGGGCACGTTCGTGCTCGAGGTGCGCAACGACGGCGCGCACCTGCACAACGACGGACCCGGCGGCGTCGGTCTGCGCCTGGCAACGCTCGAGGCGCTCCAGCACGACGGCGTGCTCGAGTACGGAGAGGCCGAGCCAGGTGCATGGCAGGTGCGCCTGGTGGTACCCACCGGCCAGTGAGCACGCCGGAGCTGCAAAGGCGACTGCGAGTCCTCGTGGTCGACGATCACGACGTCGTGCACTGGGGATTCCGGCTGATGCTCGGCCAGATGCCGTGGGTGGATCGCTGTCTCAGCGCGCGCACCGGCGCGGAGGCAATCGGCGTCTGCCGCCGCTACGAGCCGCACGTGGCGCTCGTCGACCTGTTCCTCGGAACGGAGTCCGGACCGGAGATCTGCGAGCGCCTGCGCGCCGAGGCGCCCGCACCGCGCGTGTTGTTGATGTCCGGTGCCGGCGGCATCTCGCCGCGTGCGGCGCGCGCCGCGGGCGCGGCCGGCTTCATCTCCAAGGACTGGCCGGCTCCTGAGATCGCGAAGCTCGTGCGCATGGTCGGGGACGGCAAGGAGGTCTTCATCGACGTCGCCGACCGGGCCGCGCCCAAGCTCACAGAGCGCGAGAGCGAGATCCTCGCGCTGATCGCCGGCGGTGCCACCAACCGCGAGATAGCCGCCGACCTGTTCCTCTCACCGCACACCGTCAAGGAGCACACGAGCACGCTCTATCGCAAGCTCGGCGCGCGCAACCGCGCCGACGCCGTCCAGCGCGCGCAGCGCCTGGGCCTGCACCGCTGAAGCGCGCGCGCCGAGAGGACCCCCTCAGGCGCACGGACCGCACCCCCCATTTGAGGGGTTCGCCCGCCCCCTCGCCGCCCCTGCGCGCGTGCGCCGGGAAGGTTGGTGGCGAATGTCTACAGGCGTCATAGCCGGCCTCTTCCCGGGCCAGGGGAGCCACACCGACGATCTGCGCGAGCGAGTCGAGCGCGTCGTCCCCGGCCTGCTCGCCGAGTGCGTCTCGCTCGTCGGCGAGGATCCGTTCGCTCACGTCGCCGAGAGCACACGCTACGCCCAGCCCGCGATCTTCTGCGCGAGCGTCGCCGGCTGGATCGAGCGACCCGCGTTCGTGCGCCCCGCCGCGCTCGCCGGGCATTCGCTCGGAGAGCTGAGCGCGCTCGTCGCCGCGGGTGCGCTCGAGCAGTCCTCCGGCCTGGCGCTGGCGGTGCGCCGCGGCGAGCTGATGGCATCCGTCAGCAGCGGTCGCGATGAAGGCATGCTCGCCGTGCTCGGCGCCTCCGAGGAGCAGGTGCTGGAGCTCGCTCGAGGACACGACGTCGTCTTGGCCAACGACAACGCCCCCGGCCAGGCGGTGCTCGCGGGACCCACCGAGCGTCTGCGTGCGGCTTCGAGGGCGGCGCGCGCGGCGGGCGTGCGCGCGATCCTGCTCGACGTCGCCGGCGCGTTTCACTCGCCCGCGATGGCCGGCGCGGTCGAGCCCTTTCGCGCCGCGCTCGAGGAGGTCGAGCTCCGCACGCCCGCGATCCCCGTCATCTCCGGCGCCAGCGGCCTGCCGTTCGCCGACGTACGCGACGAGCTCGCCGAGGCGATCGTGCGCCCGGTGCGCTGGCGCGCGAGCATGCTCGCCCTCGCCGATCTCGGCGCCGACACGTTCATCGACTTCGGCCCCGGTGAGGTGCTCGCGCGTCTGGTCAAGCGCAACCTGCCCGGCGCGAGCGTGCTCGACCTCGAAAGCGCGCCTGACGCGGGCATCAGGGAGACCAGCGGTGTCGCCTGAGGAGACCCTGCAAACGCCCTCGCTGATTCTGCAGGCGCAGTCCGCACCGGAGGCGCGGGTCTCGCGCCGCACGCACACCGCGGGCATCGTCGGGCTCGGCACGGCGCTGCCCGAGCGCCGCGTTCCGAGCGCGGAGATCGCCGAGCGCCTGGGCGTGAGCGCCGAGTGGATCGAGCGGCGCACCGGCATCGCCGAGCGCCGCTACGCCGCCCCCGCTCAGCGCGTCAGCGACCTCGCGGTGAGCGCCGGGCGCATCGCGCTGCGGGACGCCGGCCTCGAGGCTGCCCAGATCGAGATGGTGCTCGTCGCGACGATCGCCTCCGACGAGATCACACCCGCGACGGCGCCCCTGGTCGCCTATGAGCTCGGCATCGAGAACGCAGCCGCCTTCGACGTCGGCGCCGCGTGCACCGGCGCACTCGCCGCGCTCGCCCACGCAACCGCCTGGATCGAGGCCGGCCGCGCACGGCACGTGCTCGTGATCGGCGCCGAGATCCTCACGCGCTTCATCGATTTCGACGACCGGCGCACCGCGCCGCTGTTCGGCGACGGCGCGGGCGCGCTCGTCGTCTCCCGCGACGCCGCCGGACAGATCGGGCCGTTCGTGCTCGGCAGCGACGGCGGCGCCGCCAACGCGATCCGCGCCACGCGCGCCCGCGGCGTGCTCGAGATGGAAGGGCACGAGACGTTCCTGATGGCCGTCGAGAAGCTCTCGCGCAGCACCCGCGAGGTGCTCGAGCTGGCGCAGCTCGAGCTCGAGGACATCGACCTGTTCGTCTATCACCAGGCCAACTCGCGCATCCTCTCCGCGGTCGCCGACCGCCTCGGCCTCGACGAGGAGCGCGTGTTCGACTGCATCGCCGAGCTCGGCAACACGAGCGCCGCGAGCCTGCCGCTCGCGCTCGGCGAGGCGTGCAAGGCCGGCAAGCTACAGCCCGGAGCGCGGATCGTGCTCGGTGCGGTCGGCGCCGGCCTCGTGTGGGGCGCCACCGTGATCACGTGGGGTGACTCGTGACGCCGGTCGCGTCCGCGAGCGCTCCAGCTCTGGCGCGTCAGGCGGCTCGCGCATGAGCGCCGCCAGCGAGCGAGTCGGGTGCGCGCTCGTGACCGGCGCCTCGCGCGGCATCGGCTCGGCGATCGCCTGTGCGCTCGCCGCCGACGGCTGGCCGGTGGCGGTCAACTTCCGTGCCGGCGAGGACGCCGCCGAGGAGGTCGTCAAGCGCATCCGCGACGGCGGCGGGCGCGCGCTCGCCGCCGGCGGCGACGTGACAGCGCAGGAGCAGCTCGAGCAGCTGTTCGACACGGTCGAGGGCGAGCTCGGACGCGTGCTCGTGCTCGTCAACAACGCCGGCGTGCGTGCCGATGACCTCGCGCTGTCGCTGACCGACTCCGACTGGGGCCACGTCATCGACACGAACTTGACCGGCGCCTTCCGTGCCACCAGGCGCGCGCTGCGCGGCATGATCCGCGAGCGCTTCGGGCGCGTCATCAACGTCGCCTCCGTGGTCGGGCCGCGCGCGAACGCCGGCCAGGCCAACTACGCCGCCGCCAAGGCGGGCCTGATCGGCATGACCAAGACGATCGCCGTCGAGGTCGCCCGCCGCGGCGTCACCGTCAACGCGATCGCCCCCGGGCTGATCGACACCGACATGACAGCCGACCTCGACGGCGAGCTGCTCAGCGCCGTGCCCGCCCGGCGCGCGGGGCGCCCCGCGGAGGTCGCCGCGGCCGCCAGCTTCCTCGCATCCGAGCAGGCCGGCTACGTCACCGGCTCGACCCTCTACGTCGACGGAGGCCTCGCCGCATAGCCGCCGGCGCCTGCCACGCCCACGCTTTCGAGCCCACCAAGCCAATCGACCCGCAACGCCATCCAAGTCATCAACACCAATCACACGCACAAGCGCCCTCCAAGCGAGCAGAAAGGAAGCCCATGAGCACAACCATCACCGAAGATCAGATCGAGACCCTTGTGATCGAGTCGCTGCAGACGTTCGGAGCCGACCCCGAGCAGATCACCCGCGAGGCGACGTTCGAGGCGCTCGACATCGACTCGCTCGACCTCGCCGAGCTCTCGCAGATCGTCCACGAGAACTATGGCGTCGAGCTCAAGGGCTCCGACGTCGCCGAGGTCAAGACCGTCGATGACGCCATCCAGCTGATCGCGTCGCGGCTGTAGAGATGGAGCCGGTCGTCGTCACCGGGGTGGGCGCGGTCACGCCGCTGGGCGTCGGCGCGCGCACCCTGTACGAGCGCTGGACAGCCGGCGTCTGCGGCGTGCGCGACGGCGAGGC
This sequence comes from uncultured Solirubrobacteraceae bacterium, assembly GCA_963759265.1. GTDB lineage: Bacteria > Actinomycetota > Thermoleophilia > Solirubrobacterales > Solirubrobacteraceae > Palsa-744. Next base: position 334,485 of record CAVWYR010000001.1, on the reverse strand, counting down.
TCCGTGCGAGGAGTTCGACCCGAGCGACTTCCTCTCCGCCAAGGACGCCCGCCGCGCCGATCGCTTCACCCAGCTGGCGCTCGCCGCCAGCGCCGAGGCCCTCGCCGATGCCGGCTGGGAGTCGGGCGGTGAGCTGCCGTACGCCGCCGAGCGCATCGGCTGCGTGCTCGGCACCGGGGTCGGCGGCATCGCCACGCTCACCGGCGGCCAGGACACGCTGCGCGAGCGCGGTGGCGAGTACGTCTCGCCGCTCGCGGTGCCGTTGATGATGAGCAACGCCGGCGCCGGCGCGGTGTCCATGCGCCACGACCTTCGCGGCCCCTCATACGCGGTCAGCTCCGCGTGCGCCTCCGGTGCCCACGCGATCGGCAGTGGCTTGCGCATGCTGCAATCGGGCGAAGCCGACGCCGTCGTCACCGGCGGCTCGGAGGCCGGCCTCACGCCGCTCGCTCGCGCCGCCTTCAGCGCCCTCGACGCGCTCTCGCCGAGCGGCATCTCGCGCCCGTTCGATGCGCGTCGCGACGGCTTCGTGATGGGCGAGGGCGCCGGTGTGCTCGTGCTCGAGCGCGCCGACGCCGCACACGCGCGCGGCGCACGCGTGCTCGGCACGATCCGCGGCTACGGCGCCAGCTCCGACGCCCACCACCTGACCGCGCCACGCGAGGACGGCGAGGGCCAGGCGGCGGCGATGAGCGCCGCGCTGCGCGACGCCGGCGTCGCCGCCGAGCAGATCGACTACGTCAACGCGCACGGCACCTCGACGCCGCTCAACGACCGCGCTGAGACGCACGCGATCAAGCTCGCGCTCGGCGAGCACGCCAAGCGCATACCCGTGTCCTCGACCAAGTCCGCGATCGGGCACCTGCTCGGCGCCGCCGGCGCCGTCGAGGCCGTCGCCACGCTGCTCGCGCTACGCGACCGCATCGCTCCGCCGACGCTTGGCCTGTCAGAGCCCGACGAGGGGCTCGACCTCGACTACGTGCCCGGCTCCGCTCGCCCCCTCGCCCGTGCCCGCAACGGCGCCGGCGCGGCCCACGGCGCCGACGGGACCGCGAGCGAGGAGCGGGCGGTGCTCGCGCTGTCGAACTCGTTTGGCTTCGGCGGCCACAACGCCGTCCTCTGCTTGGAGGCCGCGTGAGCCTCGCGCTGCTCGAGCGTCCCGACGAGCGCCTGGCGCCGATCGAGCGCCTGGAGCTGCTCGCCGACCCGGGGTCGCTGCAGCTGCTGCGCACGCAGGTGCTCTCACGGCGGATGGGCGAGCGCGCGTTGCCCGGCGATGGCGTGCTCGCGGCGCACGCTCGCGTCGACGGGCGCCAGGTCTACTGCTACGCGCAGGACGCTTCCTTCGCCGGCGGCTCGCTCGGCGAAGCCCACGCCGAGAGCATCGTCGAAGTCCTGCGCCTGGCCGGGCGCGCGCGGGTGCCCGTGCTCGGCTTCATCGAGTCCGCAGGGGCGCGCATGCAGGAGGGGCTCGCCGCGCTCTCCGGCTACGGCGCGATCTTTCGCGAGCACGTGCGCCTGTCAGGGCTCGTGCCACAGATCTCGATCGTCTGCGGGGCCGCCGCCGGGGGCTCCTCCTACGGCCCCGCCCTCAACGACTTCGTGATCATGACCAAGAGCGCGTCGATGTTCCTGACCGGTCCCGCTGTCGTCGCGGAGGTCACCGGTGAGGTGCTCGACATGGCGGCGCTTGGCGGGCCGCGCGTGCACGAGCGCAACGGCGTCTGTCACTTCACGGCCCCGACCGAGGTCGACGCAGCGCTGATGGCGAGGGATCTGCTCGACTATCTGCCCCAGCACGCCGGCGAGCAACCGCAGATGTGGCCGCCGGTGCCCGCGCCGGAGCTGGCGCCCGATCGCGCCGTGCCCTCGCAGGCCCGCAAGGTCTATGACATCCGCCACGTCGCCGGCGCGCTCGTCGACGGCGGCCGGCTGATGGAGGTGAGCCCGCGCTGGTCGCGCAACGTCTTCTGCGCCTTCGCGCGCTTGGAGGGCCGCTCGATCGGGATCATCGCCAACCAGCCCAAGCACCTCGGCGGCGTCCTCGACGCGAGCTCCGCGCAGAAGGCCGCGCGCTTCGTGCGCACGTGCAACTCGTTCGGACTGCCGCTACTCGTGCTCGTCGACACCCCCGGCTTCCTGCCGGGGTCGCGCCAGGAGTCAGACGGCGTGATCCGCCACGGCGCGAAGCTCGTCCACGCGTTCGCCGAGGCGAGCGTGCCGAGCGTCACCGTGATCCTGCGCAAAGCCTTCGGCGGCGCCTTCATCGCGATGAACTCGAAGGCGCTCGGCGCCGACTACGTGTTCGCCTGGCCCGACGCCGAAGTCGGCGTGATGGGCGCCGAGCAGGCGGTCGGCATCCTCTCCCGGCGCGAGATCGCCGCCGCCGAGGATCCCGGCTCGCACAGGCGACGCCTCGCCAGCAGCTACGCCGCCGAGCACCTGCACGTCGAGGGGGCCAGCGCCGACGGCTTCGTCGACGAGGTGATCGCGCCCGATTCCACCCGTCGCCGCGTCGCCTCCTGCCTCGAGGCGCTCGCCGGCGTGCACCGTCCCGAGTCCCGTGCGAGCAACATCCCGCTCTAGTAGAGGAGGTCGCGATGCAGTGGTCTGACCCATTCGATGCGCTCGCGCTGGGACAGAAGTTCCGCTCCGAGCAGCGCACCGTCCGCGACACCGATGTGATCGTCTTCGCCGCGCTCACCGGCGACTGGCATCCACAACACTGCAACCCCGAGTGGGCCGCCGCCAGCCCGTTCGGCGGGCGCATCGCCCACGGCATGCTGATCCTCTCGCTCGCCGTCGGCCTCGTACCGCTCGACCCCGAGCGTGTGCTTGCGCTCAGGCGCGTCGGCGATGTCGTCTTCAAGCGCCCGGTGCGACTCGACGACACGATCCACGTCGTGGGCGAGCTCACCGCGCTGCGTCCGATCGACGAGCACGGCGGGCTCGTCGACTTCAGCTGGCAGATCCGCAACCAGGACGACGCGCTCGTCGCCCGCGCCACCGTCCAGGTTCTCTGGCGCCGTGACGCCGCGCACGAGAACGCGAAGCTCGCCGGCGACGCCGCCGCGGCGTCGTGGCGCGAGCCGATAGCCGGCGATGCATCGCCGGGAGAGTTCGCCCCACTGCCCCTGTGATGCTGGACGACCGACGGCTCCTCATCACCGGCGTGCTCGACCGCCACTCGATCGCGTTCGCGACCGCCGCACGCGCCCAGGAGCTCGGCGCCGAGGTCATCCTCACCGGCTTCGGGCGCACCAAACGGATGACCGAACGCGCCGCCGGACAGCTGCCGCGGGCGGCTGAAGTGCTCGAGCTCGACGTCAACAGCCCCGAGGACATCGAGCGCGTGCGCGATCAGCTCGACGCTCGCTGGGGCGCGCTCGACGGGCTGCTGCACGCGGTCGCCTACGCGCCGCCCGACGCCCTCGGCGGCGGCTTCCTGGAGACGCCGCTGGAGAGCGCCCTCGTCGCCTACCAGACGAGCGCGTTCTCGCTGAAGGCGCTCGTCGCCGGCCTGCTCGGGCTGCTCGAGGCGGCGCCGGACGGGGCCGGTGTCGTCGGCCTGGACTTCGACGCGAGCATCGCCTGGCCGTCGTATGACTGGATGGGCGTCGCCAAGGCGGCGCTCGAGGCGGTCACGCGCTACCTCGCTCGCGAGGTAGGAGGGCGCGCGATCCGCGTCAACCTGGTCTCCGCCGGCCCGATCGAGACGCTCGCCGCCGGCGGCATCCCCGGCTTCTCCCAGCTCGCCGAGGTGTGGTCGCAGACCGCGCCGCTCGCATGGGACACCGAGGACGCAGGCCCGGTCGCCGACGCCGCATGCTTCCTGCTCTCGCCGCTCGCGCGCGCGATCACCGCCGAGATCCTGCACGTCGACGGCGGCTTTCACGCGATCGGCTGCCCGTCGCCCGCCGCGATCCCCGCCAGCGCCGAGGCATGAGCGGCGTGATCCTGCTGACGGGGGCCACCGGCTTCCTCGGGATGGACGCGCTCGCGCGCCTGATCGAGCGCGACGGCGAGCAGGTCGTGGTGCTCGTGCGAGCGCGCGACGACGACGGCGCCCAGGAGCGCCTCGACGGGCTGCTCAGGCGCCTGTACGACGAGCTTCCCACCACCGCCGCGCGCGTCAGCGCCGTGCGCGGCGATCTGCTGGAGCCCGGGCTGGGGCTCTCGCCCGGCGACCGTGCCTGGTTGATCGCCTCCGTCGACAGGATCGTCCACTGCGCCGCCTCGATCTCGTTCGAGCTGCCGCTCGTGCAGGCGCGCGAGATCAACGTCCGCGGCGTCGAAAGGGTGCTCGAGCTCGCCCGTGAGATCGCCGCCGGCGGGACGCTGCGCCGGCTCGTGCACGTCTCGACCGCCTACGTCAGCGGCCGCCACGCCGGCGAGTTCGGCGAGCGCGACCTCGACGTCGCTCAGGAGTTCCGCAACACCTACGAGCGCTCCAAGTTCGAGGCCGAGCGGGTGCTGCGTGGCGCTGAGGATCTGCCGCTGGCCGTCGCCCGCCCGAGCATCGTCGTCGGTCACAGCGCCAGCGGTTGGACCTCCGCGTTCAACGTTCTCTACTGGCCGATGCGCGCCTTCGAACGGGGACTGCTGCAGGAGGTGCCCGCACGCGAGGACTCGATCGTCGACTTCGTGCCGGTCGACTACGTCACCGACGGCATCCTCGCGCTGCTCGACGACGACAGCGCGCGCGGCACGTACAACCTCGTCGCAGGCGAGAGCGCGCTCAGCGCCGGCGAGCTCGTCGAGCTGCACGCGTCGATCTCCGGACGCGAGCCCGTGCGCTTCGCCCCCCTCGACAGCGTCAGCGGGCTGCCCGCCGGCGCCGAGACGTTCGTGCCCTACTTCGACGTGCGCTGTCGCTTCAGCGACGACCGCGCCCGTGCCGCGCTCGCGAGCGCAGGCATCGAGAAGCCGGACCCGCAGGACTACCTGGAGCGGCTGATCGGATACGCCCAAGCGACCAACTGGGGCAAGCGCCCGACGACGCGCGAGGGCTCGTTCGAGTTCGCCAGGCGAGCGCCATGACCGGCAATGTAGGCTACGTCGCCAATGGCGCAGAGCGACCGGCACATACCCGAGAAGGAGCGCTGCTCCACCTGTGGCGGCGCGGGCTGGACCTGGTACGACGCTGAGGCGGAGGGCAAGTGGATCGTGTGTCGCGAGTGCATCGGCACCGGGCGCGCCGACCACAAGGGCCGCAAGCGCCTGAAGCCCGACGAGGCCGCCGCCGGCGCTTAGGCCGGCGGCACCGACAACACCGGCCCGGGCATCGCTGGCGCCGGCGGGCGTGGGCCGCGAGTGGCGCAGAAAGCGCCTGGCCGGCAGCTGTATGCTCTGAAGTTCCATGAGCATATTCGAGTTCGCTATGTGGAAGTCTTGCGTCGGCCGGCGGTTGCGAGGATGTCGCGCTTCTGTCGCTCTGGTGACCGTCGCAACGGTGCTGCTGCTCGTTCCCGCGAGCGCGAGCGCGGCCTCGCCGGTGCTCGAATTCGTGACCCCCGGCGACCATCTGCCGATCCCCTTCACAACCGAAAGCGGGCAGGTGACCGCCGAAATGGCCGGCTTCTCAAGCCTTGTGCAGTGTGAAGCCTCTCACGGCGAAGGCGAGATCACCGGGCCTCGCTCGACGGTTTCGGAATACACGCTCACCGGATGCGAAACGGAAGGCGGATCGAACGTGCGATGCCATTCTGAACACGCGGGCGAAGGAGAAATCAGATCCGGGCCGATAGAAGCGGATCTCGTGTACACCGATCAGGCCAAGCACGAAGTCGCCATGCTGCTCGATCCATACGGGGGCACCTACATTGCCTTTGAGTGCGGCGGCGAATCCGCCGAAGGGCGCGGCCCCTTCCTCGCTCCCGGCAGCCCGGTCAACCAAGTAGCGAGCGTCTTCACGGTCGCGCTCAGCCAGGCGGGCAGCATGCAGACGCCCGACGAATACGAAGGTGCCGGCGGCGAAGAGCTCACGGCGATTCCCACGGGCGAGCACGGCGGCGGAGCATTGGTCACGACCGGTGTGGAAGCGATGTTCACCGTACGAACGAGCGCGCCGGTCGAAGTGAGGGCCATCTCCGCGGAAGAAGTGCAAGCCAAGAAGCGCGAAGAAGAAGCGGCGACGAAGAAGCGAGAACAAGAAGAGGAAGCCTCGACGAAGAAGCGCCAAGAAGAAGAAGCCGCAGCGGCCGCAGCGAAGAAGCGTCAGGAAGAAGAAGCCGCAGCGGCGCGCAGGCACGAAGAAGAAGCGCTGGCGCGCAAGCGCCTGGAAGAACAGACGCTCGCCGCGCTGCGCGGCGAGATCGGCCGCGCGCTCGCACCAAGCGGGCCGCGCGCCGAGATCGGAGCGCTGCTCGAGCACGGCGGGGTGACCGAGACGTTCACCGCTCCCGAGCCGGGGGTCCTGGTCATCCAGTGGTGGCGCGTGGCCCCGGGAGGCCATCTGGCCACGAACGGCAAACGCAACCCCGTGCTGATCGCTCAGGGGAGCGCTGCGTTCTCCGTCGCTGGTGCCGGCAAGATCAAGGTCCGCCTGACCGGCGCCGGCCGGCGGTTGCTCGCGTTTGCGAAGGAGCTGAAGCTGACCGCCAGCGTTCGGTTCACGCCGACCGCGTATCCCCCGGTCACTGCGACCAAGATCGTCAGTCTCAAGCGATAGCACCGCTCTCAGCCGACGACGCGACCGGCGGTGTCAGATCTCGCCCGTTCTGCTTCCTGGGCGAGGCAAACCTCTTCCTCGCGGCGCGCTCGCAGGCGGCGCGCTTGCTCTTCGGCTTGCGCTTGCACTGCTTCAGCGCCCTCGCCAGCTTCTCGGCCCTGGTCAGCGGCTTGGGCGCCGGCTTGACGGGTGAAGGTTCGGCGAGCGTGCCGTAGGCGAGCCCGAAGCGCGACCCGCCCGCGATCGCCGTCACCTGGCTGAGCCCGCTCACGAGCACCGGCAGATCACTGCTTTCGGTGCTTCCATCGCCGAGCTGGCCCCCCCAGTTGTGACCCCACGCCATCACCGAGCCGTCGCTGCGCAGCGCCATCCCAGATTCACTGCCGGCCGCGATCTTCGTGACGTGTTCGAGCGCAGTCACCGGCACCGGGGCGGTGCTGCAGAAGTTCCCGGGGAAGCATTCGCTGACGCCCTTTTCGGTGGATCCCCGTTCAGTGCCGTTCCCGAGCTGCCCGTCGCCGGCGTCGCCCCACGCCATCACCGATCCGCCGTTCAACAGCGCGTAGCCGTCCTGGGCGCCGGCGGCGATCGCGCTGACGCCGTGCAAGCCGCGCACTGCAACAGGGACGTCACTCTGCGTGAGGCCGCCGTCGCCGAGTTCTCCAAAGCTGTTCTGGCCCCATGCCGTCACCGTGCCGTCGCTCTTCAACGCGAGGCTCGTGTCGAAGTTCGCCGCGATCGCCGTCACCCCGTCGAGGTCTTTGACAGCCGTCGGGAGGGTCGTGAAGGAGACGCTCGTGCCGTTGCCCAGTTCGCCCTGGCCGTTGGAGCCCCAGCTCATGACCGTGCCGTTGCTCAGCAGCGCGAGGGCGTAGTTCTGTCCGGCCGCGATCGCCGTTACGTCGCTGAGGTCGCCCACCGCGACCGGTCGCGTGCTGCACTGGGTCGGTTCGGTTTCCTTGTAGCAGTGTCCCGGCCCTGTCGTGGTGCCCTGGCCGAGCTGTCCGACTTCGTTATCGCCCCATGCCATCACCGTGCCGTTGCTCAGCAGTGCATAGCTGTCCTGGGCAGCGGCAGCGATCGCCACGACCCCGCTCAACCCTTCAACCGGAATGGGCGTCGTGCTGCACGCGACCGTGTCGCCGGACGCGCTCGCATACGCGGCATAGCAGCTGTCGGGGCCGGTGTGGGTGCCGTCGCCGAGCTGTCCCCAATCGTTTTCACCCCAGGCCATGACCGTGCCGTCGCTCAGGAGCGCGAGGCTGTGGCGCTTGCCGCCGGCGAGCGCGGTGACACCGGTGAGCCCACTCGCCGACGTGGGCGTGTCGCTGCCCTGGGTGGTGCCGTCACCCAGCTGCCCCACTCCGTTTTCTCCCCACGCGAGTACCCCCGTCGATGCCGACGCGGAGCCTGCGAGCGCCAGGGCGAAAGACGCAGCGACGACGCCCGCAGCGAACCTCCGCACGTTCAGAACACCGGCGTCTCGGCGTAGTCGCCGAAGACCTGTTGCAGCGACTGCACGATCTCACCCTCGCTCGCGTGCGCTCGCGCGCACTCGAGCAGCGGCTCCATCAGGTTGCGATCCTCATGCGCCGCGTCAGCGCGAAGCGCGGTGAGGGCGCGCTCGACAGCCGCGCCGTCGCGTCCCGCGCGCGCCGCTTGCAGGCGGCCGATCTGCTTGCGCTCGAGCGCCGGATCGACGCGCAGCGTCGGGATCGGCTGCTCGTCGGAGGCGAGGAAGCTGTTCACACCGACGACTATCCGCTCGCGCGCATCGATCTCTTGCTGCAACGCGAACGCCGCATCGGCGATCTCACGCTGGGGATAGTTGAGCTTGACCGCCTGAACCATTCCACCGAGCTCGTCGATCTTCTTAAAATACTCGTACGCACGCGCCTCCATCTCGTCGGTCAACGACTCGACGAAATAGGAGCCACCGAGCGGGTCGACCGTATTCGTCACACCCGTCTCGTGCGCGAGCATCTGCTGCGTGCGAAGCGCGATCGTGACCGCCTCCTCGGTCGGCAGCGCGAGCGCCTCGTCATAGGAGTTCGTGTGCAGCGACTGCGTGCCGCCGAGCACCGCCGCAAGCGCCTCGACCGCCGTGCGCACGATGTTGTTCAGCGGCTGCTGCGCCGTCAGCGACACGCCCGCCGTCTGCGCGTGAAAGCGCATCTGCCACGAGCGCGGGTCCTTCGCGCCGAACGTCTCGCGCAGCTCGCGCGCCCAGATGCGCCGCGCCGCGCGGTACTTCGCGATCTCCTCGAAGAAGTCGATCTGCGCGTTGAAGAAGAACGACAGCCGCGGCGCGAACTCGTCGACGTCGAGGCCGCGCGCGACCGCCTGCTCGACGTATGTGAGCCCGTCCTTGAGCGTGAACGCGAGCTCCTGCTGTGCCGTCGAGCCGGCCTCGCGGATGTGGTAGCCGGAGATCGAGATCGGGTGCCAGCGCGGCATCCGCTGCGTGCACCACTCGATCATGTCGCCGCACAGGCGCATCGCCGGGTCGATCGGGAAGCACCACTCCTTCTGCGCGATGTACTCCTTCAGGATGTCCGCCTGGATCGTGCCCGACAGGCGCTCGCGCGCGACCGGCCCGGCCGCGCCGATATCCGATTCCGCCGCCGCGACGTAAAACGCGAGCATGATCGCCGCAGGTGCGTTGATCGTCATCGACACCGACACCTCGCCGAGGTCGATGCCGCCGAACAGCGTCTGCATGTCGTCGAGCGTGTCCACCGCGACGCCCTCGCGCCCCACCTCACCGAGCGAGCGCGCGTGGTCGGAGTCGTGGCCCATCAGCGATGGCATGTCAAACGCCGTCGACAGGCCCGTCTGGCCGTGCTCGAGCAGATAGTGAAAGCGCTCGTTCGTCTCCTCGCTCGTGCCGAAGCCCGCGAACTGGCGCATCGTCCACAGCCGTCCGCGGTACATCGTCGAGTGGATGCCGCGCGTGAACGGATAGGAGCCCGGGCGCCCGATCGGGTCATCGAGCGGCGGGTGGGGACCGATCTTCGCGCCCGCCGCGAGGTCCTCAGCGGTGTACAGCTCGCGTACCGGCTCGTCTGAGAGGGTACGAAAGGAGCGGCGCGCCTCGCGTGCGCCGGTCGAGTTGCCCTCCGGCGTGTCCTCTGGCGTCTGCCCGTCGCCAGGCGGCTTTGTGCTGATCGCCATCAGGAGCCAATGCTATCCACGATCTAGCGCCTCCGCCCGTGCCCGGAACGGCGGCGGATGCCGGCCACAACGTTGCCGTAGCGGGAGCTCGCGAGACAGAACGACGCAGACGCGCACGACACGGCCGTCAGCATCGGCCGATCGTTGATCGCCTGTTCGTTTGCGATCTGCACGCTCGTCCATCTCGCAGATGCGCTCCAGGGGTGGGTGGACTCGAGCGCATCGCCTTCATCGCCGACGATCACGCACAACGACGGCGAGGCGCACGACAGCGCGCTCGGGTCCTCGCCGAGGGATCGCAATCTCCAGCTCCCGGCGCGCGTCGGGTCTCTGGAGGTGAGCAGCTTGCGGTCGCTCGCTATCACGGCGCACAGCTGCGCAGAGACGCATGAGACGCCGACGATCGCCGCAGGGATCGCACCGCCGCGTTCGCCCACCGGCGGCAGGGACAGTCGCTCGATCGTCCATCGATCCCTCATTGGGTCGCTGGAGGCGAGCACCTTGCCGTCGCTGTCGGCCGCCAGACAGAAGCGGCGAGAGGGGCACGAGACGGCCACCAGCGGATCACCTGCGTCGATCGGCGTCTTCTGCCAAACCGGGGCTGCGCTGCCGGGGTCCGCGGAGGTCAGGACATCGCCGGCGTCGTCGATGGCGACGCACAACGCGGTGGACGGGCAGGAGACGCCGGTGAGCGAGTGCTCAGGATCGATCGCAGCGGCGTGCCACGCGGCCCCGACGCCAGCCGGATCGGACGTCGTGAAGGAGCCGCCCGCGTTGTCCACGGCGACGCACAACGACGAGCTCACGCAGGAGATCCCGTTCAGCGTGTGGCCGGCGTCGACGCGCTGCACGCGCCACGTAGCGTGCGCGGCAGCTGGGTTGGAGCTCAAAGCGACGTTGCCGGCAACGTCGCTCGCCGCGCAGAGCGAAGTCGACGGGCAGGCGAGGTCGGTCGGCGCATTGAAGCCGTCGACCTCGCTCGAAGACCAGGGTTCAGGCGCAATCCCTGGAGTGGTCGAAGTCAGCGCGTGGCCGGCCTCGTCGACCACGACGCAGAGCGCTGAGGACGGACACGATGCCCCCGTTGGGACCTCCACGCCGGTTCCCCGCGAGATATTCCACGCGCCGGCGCCACCAGTCGGATCGGAGGAGCCCAGCAGTATTCCTTCGTTCGCGGAAGCACCCGCCACGCACAGAGCCTGCGACGAGCACACGAGCGCCCGGACTTCCGCGTTGACGCCGAGGTTCGTGACCTGCCACGCGCCCGCGCCGTTCGTAGGAGCTGTCGAGGTGAGGATCACGCCGTGGCCGCCGATCGCGCAGAACGACGCGGATGGACACGAGACGGTGTTCAGGCCTTCAGTGGAGCCCGGCGGAAGCTCGATCTGCGTCATCTGCCATGCGCTCGCGTCTCCCGTCGGTCGCGTCGAGCTGAACAGACGCCCTTCGTAGTCGACAGCCACGCACAGGTTCGTCGTCGGGCAGGAGACGCCGGCGAACCCGCGCGGAACCGAGGCCGTTGGCCCCTCGTCGACTCGTACCAGCTTCCATGCGCCGGCGCCGCCGGTGGGATCGGTCGAGCTCAGCACGTTGCCTTCGTAGTCGGTCGCGACACACAGTGAAGCGCTCGGACAGGAGACGGCGTCGAGGGCGTTGTACGGACGGTCATCGACCTTGCTGATCTCCCACTTCGGTGAGCTCGCCATCGGGTCGGCCGATGTGATCACATCGCCGTTGGTGTCGGTCGCGACACACTGCGAGCTCGACGCGCACGAGACTGCGCGTATCGAGCCGTGCTCGGTGCCGATCGTCGTAGGCGTCCACGCCGTAGGACCACCGGTCGGGTCGGTGGAGCTCAACGCGTGACCGGTGCCGCTGAGCGCAACGCACGCAGATGTCGATGGGCATGAGATCGCCCCGAGCCCGTCGAAGGACGCGAACGGTGGACTTCGGTCGGCCAGCTGCGGCAGCTGCCACAGCGGCGGCGAGGATGCTTCGTGGGCGAGCGTCACCGCCGGCGCAGCGACGAGCGATAACGCCGTCAGCGCCAGCGCGAGGACGCCTCGATACCCGCCCAACGGTGCCATCCCCTTGCTCGCCATGACTCAGATATTCAACTTCTTCCCGGCGCAGGAGTTGCGCTGCCAAGCGATCCGAGCGCTCGATCGCTCGTCGTGGCGCACAATGGGCTCGTGAGTTCGGGGATCATGCGCAGCGAGCTCAGCCGCCTGGTCGGCGCCGAGCACGTGCTCGAGGCGCCGCGCAGCTCGCTCTACAACCGCGACAGCTCCGACCGCCGCCGCATCGAAGGTCGCGCGGACGCGGTCGTGCTGCCGGGAGACGCCGATGAGGCGGCGGACGTCGTCGCGTGGTGCTACGAGCACGACGTGCCGATCGTCGCGCGCGGCGGCGGCACCGGCCTCGTCGGCGGCGCGGTCGCGACGCACGGTGGCATCGTTCTCTCGCTCGAGCGCCTGCGACGGGTGCGCGAGCTCGAGCCGGGCCTGTGGCGGATGTTCCCGGAGGCGGGTGTGAGCACCGGCGACGTGCAGCGTCTCGCGCGCGAGAACGGGTTGTTCTTCGGCCCCGACCCCGGCGCCGCCGAGCAGTCGCAGATCGGCGGCAACGTGGCCACAAACGCCGGCGGTCCGCATGCGCTCAAGCACGGCGTGACGGGTGCGTGGGTCGCAGGCATGGAGGTCGTGCTCGCGCCTGGGGAGCTCGTGCAGGTGGGCGGTTGGGCGGCGAAGGACGTGGCGGGATACGACCTGAAGAACCTGTTGATCGGTTCAGAGGGCACGCTCGGCGTGATCACCGCGGTGAGGCTGCACCTGCTGCCGGCGCCAGAGGCGGCGATCGCGCTGATGGTGTTCGTGCGCTCGCGCGAAGCCGGCTGCGCGGCGATCGTCGCGGTCTTGGAAGCGGGGCTGCGCCTGTCGGTGCTCGACTTCATGGACCGCGACACGCTCGGCATGACGGCGGGCGCGTATCCAGGCGAGGTGCCGGCCGGAGCCGGCTTTGCGCTGATCTGCGAGGTCGACGGCTCGCGCGAGGACACGCGCGCCCAGCGTGCCGCGCTGGTGGAGCTGATGGACAGCCTGCCTGGTGGCGTGCTCGCGGTGCACGAGCCAGCGGACGCAAAGGCGCTGTGGCGCTGGCGCGACGGGGCCAACCCGGCCGTCACGGCCGTGCGCGGGGCGAAGGTCAGCGAGGACATCGTGTTTCCCGTCGAGCGCCTGGCCGAGGGCTTGGAGCGCTTCGAGCAGATCGCGAGCGCGCACGGCCTGCGTTCGTGCGCCTGGGGTCACGGGGGCGAGGGAAATGTGCACGCGACGGTGCTCGTCGACCCCGAGCGCGACAGCGAGCTCGAGGCCGCCGCGGCGGCCGGCGAGGAGCTGTTCGCGTTGGTGCTCGAGCTCGGCGGCTCGATCGCCGGTGAGCACGGCGTCGGCTGGTCCAAGCGTGGGCGCCTCGAGTCCCAATGGGGGCGCCGGGCGGTCGAGCTGCACGAGCAGATCAAGCGCGCGTTTGACCCGAAGGGCCTTCTGAATCCGGAAACGAAGCTGGCGCGGTACCCTGCCCGGTCGCCGGGCACAACGTCGGGCACATCTACTTGAAAGGGAACACAATGAACAAGTCGCAACTGATCGAGGCCATCGCGGCCGACAGCGGTCTGACGAAGGCCGACTCGGCCCGCGCGATGGACTCGCTGCTGGACACCGTCACGAAGACGCTCAAAAAAGGCGATGAGGTCAGCATCACCGGCTTCGGCAAGTTCTCCGTCGTCAAGCGCGCGGCGCGCCAGGGCGTCAACCCACGCACCGGCGAGCGCGTGAAAATCAAAGCGTCGAAGGCGCCGAAGTTCTCAGCCGGCGCGGCCCTCAAGCAGGCGGTCCATCCGAAAAAATAGACGCCGCCGGCGATGACGCTCGTCGACGAGCTCGAACTCCCGCACTTCGACTACACGGAGCCCTCGCTACGCGGGGAGCGCTTTCACACGGCGCTCGGCGAGCTGCGCAGCGGTGGCTGGCTGGCGCGGGGGCCATTCGGGTACATCGTGCTCGACCGCGAGTCGGGGGAGTTCTTCCTGCGCACCCGCTCGGCGACGTTTCCGGGGATGAAGATCGCCGAGATCTTCGGCGTGAGCGAGGGGCCGCTACACGAGCAGATGAAGCGCAACATCCTGCACGTGAACGGCCCCGATCACTCGCGCCTGCGCAGCCTCGTCAACCCTGCGCTCTCGCCGCGGGCGGTCGAGCGCTATCGCCCGGCGATGCGGGGCTTCCTCGAGGGGCTCCTGCAGGAGGCGGTCGCCTCCTCGCAGAGCGACGGCCGTGTCAGCTGCGAGTTCGTCGAGGCGTTCGCGAAGCCGTATCCGTCGCTGACGATCGCGACCGTCATGGGGGCGCCGTTGGCGGACGCGCCGAAGCTGCACCACTGGTCGAACTGGATCCAGCGCCAGTTCGACGCCGCGAGCATGGCGAGCGTCGATCAGCGCGAGCAGATCGAGCGCGCCGTCGAGGAGTTCTACGCCTACGCCGAACGGCTGCTCGAGCAGCGCAGGAAGGACCCCGGCGACGACCTGATCTCGACGCTGATCGCCGCCGCCGACCCCGCGCAGCAGCCCGAGAAGCTGTCCGACGTCGAGTGCATCAACCTCGTGTTCAACGTGCTCGCAGGCGGCGTCGACACGACCCAGAGCCAGCTCGCGCACGCCGTGCGGCTGCTCGCCGAACACCCGCAGCAGTGGGCGCTGCTGGTGGCCGATCCGCAGCTCGCGCAGGCGGCCGTCGACGAGGCGCTGCGCTTCGAGCCGATCACGCCGTTCACCGCGCGGATAACCACCGAGGAGCTCGAGTTTCGCGACGTCACCTTCCCCGAGGGGACGATCGTGATCGTGTGCACGTTCACCGGCAACCGCGACCTGGCCCCCGTCGAGGACGGCCCACAGAGCGCCGATAGCTTCGATATCAGCGCCGACCGCGGAGGCGCGCGCGAGCTGACGTTCGGCGCCGGCGTGCACTACTGCGTCGGCGCGAACCTCGCGCGCGCCGAGCTCGCCGAGGCGCTGTCGTTCCTCGCCCGACGCGTACGCGAGCTCGAGCTCGACGGCGAGCCCGTGTTCGAGAGCGTCACCGGGATCTACGGCATGGAGAGCCTGCCGATCACGTTCTCGCTGTGAGCGCCGCCGGCGTGTCCCGATCCAGAAGGTGGAACAATTTGGAGGGGGGCCACAGCGGCTTTGCGAGCGACATGAGGTGGGATGGTGTCTGTGTTCGAGCGGATGTCGAAACGGGCGTTGGCGGCGACGAGGATCGTCGCCGTCGTTATCGCCCTCGGCGCGTCGACAGTCGTCTGCGCCGCGCTCAGCGCCGCGAGCGCCGACGCCGGCGCGTATCACGTCTACACGTGCCGGATGCCCTCCGGGGAAAGCGCTCCTGCGGATGGGTGGAGCGGGTCCGTCGCGGTCGGGGGCAAGGTAGATGACTACGCCGACGACACCTGCGCTGAAGGTGGAGCATTGCTTGCGGCTCTCGGGGACCAAAGCACCCACATAGCCAATCTGGACCGGGCGAGCTGGTCGTTCGAAACGCCGCTGGGAGACAGATTGGCAGCTGCGACGCTTTGGCGGGCGGGTTACCTCCACGGCGGTGCCCAGGAAACCGGGAGCTATCAGTTTTGGATTGCTGGCCCTGGTGTTACGGACGTGTTCGACGAATGCCTCTATGCGATGCCCTGTATCACGCTAGGCGAACCCGGACAGCCTATGTCGGCTGCCAATCGCATTGCAGTTCCAGCGTCAAACCTCGGTCCGCATCTCTATGCGGACGTGTCCTGCTCGACCGGTTTGCCGAACGGCGAATGCCAGAGCTATAGCGGCGACCCCAACGGCTACGCGGCGGTCATATACCTCTACGCGGCGGACCTGATCCTCGAACAGAGCGCGGGGCCGTCGGCGTCGAACGTGAGCGGGGAACTGGCGAGCGCGCCGACGGTGAGCGGCACGAGCGACGTGGCGTTCAGCGCGAGCGACCCGGGCTCAGGCGTTTACGAGGCGGTCTTCAACGTCGACGGCGAGGTCGTGCAGCGCACGGTGCTGGACGAAGACGGCGGGCGCTGCAGGGACGTGGGCGAGACGACGGACGGGCTGCCGGCGTTCCTCTACGTGCAGCCGTGCCTGGGGTCGTTGAGCGCGGACGTCGGGTTGGAAACGGCGCGGATCGGTAACGGCGCGCACCACCTGGTGGTGAGCGTGATCGACGCGGCGGGGAATGCGGCGACGGTGCTCGACAGGACCATCACCGTCGATAACCCCGCAACAGCGGGTGCGCCGGGCGTGCCGGGCGCACCGAACGGGACGAACGCGTCGGCACAGGCGACGCTCGCGGTTGGCTGGAAGGCGAGCAGCGCGGAGCGCCTGACGAGCGCGTACGGCCGCGCGCACGCGGTCATCGGCCGACTGACGGGCCCTGGCGGCCTGCCGATCGTGGGGGCACGGATCGGCGTGTCCTCGACGCCGGCATACGCGGGTGCACGGGCGGCTGCGCTCGCGAGCCCGCTGACGGGGCCGGAAGGGCGCTTCGAGCTGCAGCTGCCGGCGGACATCTCCTCGCGGACGCTGCGCTTTGCATACAGCGACGCGAGCGACTCGCCGCCGGTCGTGACGAGGACGCTGACGCTGAGGGTGCGCGCGGCGCTGACGCTGCGCGTTGCACCGCGCTCGGCGAGCGTGGGGCGCAGCATCTACTTCTCCGGACGCCTGCGCGGCGCTCCGGTACCGAAGGGAGGCAAGCTGCTGGTGCTGGAGGCACGCTCGCCGGGTGGCCCGTGGCTGGAGTTCGATGTGATCCGCAGCGAAGCGCATGGCGCCTACCACGCGAGCTACCGCTTCAAGTTCCCCGGCCCCGCCTACTACCAGTTCCGGGTGCTGTGCGAAGCCGAGGCCGACTACCCATTTGCGACGGGCTCCTCGAGCGTGGTCGGGGTGCTCGAGCACTGATCGTGCAGGGACGCACACGTGGTTGACCGAATCACCTGAGACGGACCGATACCGAGATGCAGGAGGATGAGGTCGATCGTGGCGGCCCCTATGCAGTCAAGAGTCTCACGCCGGCTGGGCGCGTTCGCGCTGGCGATGGCGTGCGCGATGACGCTGGCGGCCGTCCCCGCCACCGCCCAGGCGGGCATCGCCGTTGCGCTGTCGCCGCTGAACGGGACCCCCGACGCCTCGCCTGAGAGCCAGATCAGCTTCCTGGGCGTGCCGGCGACGGAGATCTCCCGTATCGCGGTGGTCGGCTCGCGCAGCGGCGGCCACAGCGGAAAGCTCGAGTCCTACGCGAGCGCTCCCGGCGCGAGCTTCCTGCCGGCGCGTCCGTTTGCGCAGGGTGAGCGCGTGACGGCGAGCGCGCTGGTCGGTCCGGCGGGCCACCGCGAGCGTGTGAGCACGAGCTTCACGATCGCGCACGTAGCCGACTACGACATCGTCGTCGGCAAGCCCGCCGGCCTGAGCAAACCAGGTTTCGAGCAGAGCTTCGTATCGGCCCCGAACCTCGAGCCGCCGGTCGTGCAGGTCACGACCCACGCGCAGCAGGCCTCGAGCGGTGACGTGTTCCTGACGCCGACACACGGTTACGGCCAGACGGGGGCGATGATCGTCAACGAACAGGGGGGGCTCGTCTGGTTTCACGCAGCGCCACTTGGCGAAATCGACGCGGACCTGCAAGTGCAGAGCTACGATCGCCAGCCGGTGCTGACGTGGTGGCAGGGCGAGGTCCCACAGGACCTCGGCATCGGCTTCGGCAGGGAGCAGGTCTACAGCACCTCGTACACGCCGATTGCGACGGTGTCGGCCGGCAACGGCTACTACGCGGATCTACACGAAATGCACATCACGCCGCAGGGCTCCGCCTTCATCACCGCGTACTCGCTCATCGACGCCAACCTGTCCTCGGTGGGCGGCTCCTCCAAAGGCATCCTGCAGGACGCGATCCTCCAGGAGATCGATATCAAGACCGGCCTCGTGATGTTCGAATGGGAAGCCGCCGGCCATGTCGCGCTGGAGGACTCGTATGCCCCGCCGCCGAGCTCGGCCGGCCAGCCGTGGGACTTCTTCCACCTCAACTCTGTCTCGCTCGACCCGTGGGGCGACGGCAACTTCATCATCTCCTCGCGCAACACGTGGGCGGCGTATGAGATCAATCACCTCAGCGGCGCGGTGATGTGGCGCCTGGGCGGGCGGCGCCCGAGCTTCAGGATGGGTGCGGGCACGGGCTTTGCGTGGCAGCACGATGTCGAGTGGCAGCCCGACCACACGCTGACGATCTTCGATGACGGCGCAACCCCGAAGGAGCATTCTGAGTCTCGTGCGATCCGCGAGCGCATCGACTGGCCGCGGCGGTCGGTCGAACTCGTCGGCCGCTACGTGCGCACGCCGCCGATCCTGACCGGCAGCCAGGGCAACGATCAGGTGCTCGCCGACGGCGCCTCGCTCGTGGGCTGGGGTGAAGAGCCGTACTTCACCGAATTCAGTCCGTCGGGGCAGATCCTCTACGAAGGGCACTTCCCTTCCCCTGGGCAGTCCTATCGCGCGTACCGCTTTCCGTGGAGCGCGACGCCGGCCGCGCCGCCGGCGCTCGGGGTGAAGGACAGCGGCGAAGCCACGACGCTGTATGCGAGCTGGAACGGCGCCACCGGCGTAAGCAAATGGGCGATCTTCGCGGGAGGCAGCGCGAGCGCTCTGGTGCCGCTGGAGACGGTCGCGACGAGCGGCTTCGAGACGGCGATCGCCGTCGGCAGCGATGACGCGTACTACCTCGCGCAGGCGCTCGGTCCTGAAGGTCAGCTGCTCGGCAGCTCGGCGGTGACCAAGCGCTGAGCGCACGAGGCTCCGCCGTGGCCGTCGACTACGCTGCGCTGCTATGAAGGCAGTGATCTTGGCCGGTGGCTTCGGCTCGCGCCTGAGCGAGGAGACGGCGGTGCGCCCGAAGCCGATGGTGGAGATCGGCGGCAAGCCGATGCTGTGGCACATCATGAAGATGTATGCAGCGCACGGGATCGAGGAGTTCGTGATCTGCCTCGGCTACAAGGGCTACATGATCAAGGAGTACTTCGCGAACTACTACCTGCACACGTGTGACGTGTCGTTCGACCTCGCTCGAGGTGCGATGGAGGTTCATCGCTCAGAAGCGGAGCCGTGGCGGGTGACGCTCGTGGACACGGGCGAGCAGACGATGACGGGAGGGCGGCTCGAGCGGGCGCTGCCGTACGTGGGCGATGAGGAGTTCTGCTTCACCTACGGCGATGGTGTCTCCGACGTTGACATCACGGCGCTGATCGCCTTTCACCACGAGCGCGGGACGAGCGCGACCGTGACAGCCGTGCAGCCGCCGGGTCGCTTCGGGGCGCTCGAGCTCGATGGCGAGCTCGTGCGCGAGTTCGAGGAGAAGCCGCGCGGCGACGGCGGCTGGACGAACGGAGGCTTCTTCGTGCTCTCGCCTGGCATCGCGCGCTACCTGCGGGGCGACACAACGGTGTGGGAGCAGGAGCCGATGCGCACGCTCGCGGCAGAGGGCCAGCTCGCGTCCTACCGTCACGAGGGGTTTTGGCAGGCGATGGACACGCTGCGCGACCGTAACCAGCTCGAGCGGCTGTGGAGCTCCGGCGCGGCTCCTTGGCGCACGTGGTCCTAGCACGCCGATGAGCGACGCAGGCCCGGTGCCCCCTCTGAGCGTGAACGCGGGCTTCTGGCGCGATCGTCGCGTGCTTTTGACCGGCCATACGGGTTTTAAGGGTGCCTGGATGGCGTTGTGGCTGCAGTCGCTTGGCGCCAGCGTGACGGGGTTCGCTGTGGACGTCCCGAGCGAGCCGTCGCTTTATGAGCTGGCGCGCGTCGGGGAGGACCTGCACAACATCGTGGGCGATGTGCGCGACCCTGCGGCGCTCGCGGAGGCGCTCGGCCAGGCTGCCCCCGAAGTGGTCATCCACATGGCCGCGCAGTCGCTCGTGCGCCGTTCGTTCGCAGCGCCGCGCGAGACGTATGAGACGAACGTGATGGGGACCGTCAACGTGCTCGACGCGGTGCGTCTGCACGGCGAGCAGGTGCGGGCGCTCGTCAACGTGACCTCGGACAAGTGCTATGAGAACCGCGAGTGGGACTGGGGGTATCGCGAGCAGGAGCCGATGGGCGGGCACGACCCGTATTCGAGCTCGAAGGGCTGCGCCGAGCTCGTCACCGATGCGTTTCGTCGCTCCTTCTTCTCGGCACCCACGCAGGCCGACCGGCCGGCGGTGCGCCTGGCCTCGGCGCGTGCGGGCAACGTGATCGGCGGAGGCGACTGGGGGAGGACCGGCTGGTGCCGGACATCATGCGCGCGGCGCTCGCAGGCGAGCAGGTGCGGGTGCGCAATCCCAACTCGATCCGCCCGTGGCAGCACGTGCTCAACCCGCTCAGCGGCTACCTCGTGCTCGCCCAGGCGCTGTGGGATCACCCCGAGCTCGCATGCGCCTGGAACTTCGGGCCGCCGGAGCAGGACGCGCGCGCGGTCGGGTGGATCGTGCAGCGCGTCGGGGAGCTGTGGCCGGCGCCGATCGGCTGGGCGATCGATGACGGGCCGCATCCGCACGAGGCGCGTTACCTGAAGCTCGACTCCTCGCGGGCCCGCACGCGCCTGGGTTGGCGTCCGCTGCTGGGACTCGATGAAGCGCTCGCGGCGACCGTCGACTGGTACGGGCAGCTACGCGACGGTGCTGATATGCGCGCGGTCACGATCGGCCAGATCGAGGCCTTTCAATACGCTGGCGCCTCGTCATGAGCGATCGCGCCGAACCCGTTCGATGAGCCAGACCGCCTGCCGCTTCTGTGGCGCCAGCGTCGAGGGCGTGTTCGCCGACCTCGGCACCTCGCCGCTGGCGAACTCCTTTCTGCCACCTGAGCGCGTGAACGCGATGGAGCCGTTCTATCCGCTGCGCGCCCTCGTCTGTGGCAACTGCTTTCTGGTGCAGCTCGAGGAGTTCGAGACACCCGACGCGATCTTCTCCGACTACGCGTACTTCTCTTCCTACTCGTCGAGCTGGCTCGAGCACAGCCGCTCGTATGCCGAGCAGATGATCGAGCGCCTGCAGCTGGGCGGCGACAGCCATGTCGTGGAGATCGCCTCCAACGACGGTTATCTGCTGCAGTTCTTCCACGAGCGCCAGATCCCCGTGCTGGGGATCGAGCCGGCCGCGAACGTCGCGAAGGTGGCGCTGCAGAAGGGGATCCCGACGCTCGTCGAGTTCTTCGGCGTGCAGACCGCACGCTCGCTGGCGAGCGAGTCCGCGGCCGACCTGCTGCTGGGCAACAACGTGCTCGCGCACGTGCCGGACCTCAACGACTTCGTCGCCGGCATGAAGATCCTGCTGAAGCCCGGCGGCGTGATCACGATGGAGTTCCCGCACCTGATGCGCTTGATCGATGGCAACCAGTGGGACACGATCTATCACGAGCACTTCTCCTACTTCTCCTTCCTGACGGTCAGCCGCGTGTTCGCAGCCCACGGGCTGCGGCTGTTCGACGTACAGGAGCTGCCCACGCACGGGGGCTCGCTGCGCATCTTCGGTGCGCACGCGGAGGATCCGCAGAAGCCCGAAACCGACGCCGCGCGCGAGCTGAGCGAGCGCGAGCGCGCGGCGGGCTATGAGCGTCTGGAGACCTATCTCGGCTACGGCCGGCGCGTGGAGGCCGACAAGCGCCAGATCCTGAGCTTCCTGATCGCGCTCAAGCAGCAGGGTCTGCGCGTCGTCGGCTACGGCGCTCCGGCCAAGGGCAACACGCTGCTCAACTACTGCGGCGTGCGCCAGGACTTCCTCGAGTACACGTGCGACCTGAACCCGCACAAGCAGGGACAGTTCCTCCCCGGCAGCCACATTCCGATCCGCTCCCCCGAGGCGATCCGCGAGGAGCGCCCGGACGTCGTTCTGATCCTGCCGTGGAACCTCAAGGACGAGATCATCGAGCAGCTGAGCTACATCCGCGAGTGGGGTGGGCGCTTCGCGGCGCGCACACCCGAGCTGACGCTGCTCTCGTGAGGGTCCACCCGGCCCCGTCCACCGCCGGCGCCGGTCCGAGGGCGAGGGGGCGATGAGGTTTGTGCGGAGCACTCTGCCCGGCGTTTGGCTGATCGAACCCGAGAGGATCGTCGACGAGCGCGGCTGGTTCGCACGCACCTACGACCGCGAGGAGCTCCTCGCCCATGGCTGCGACACGGATTTCGTGCAATGCAACGCCTCCTTCAGCCGGCTGAGCGGCACGCTGCGGGGTATGCACTATCAGGCCGATCCCCACGGCGAGTCCAAGCTGGTGCGCTGCGTGCGCGGCGCGATCTTCGACGTGGCCGTCGACCTGCGGCCGGCCTCACCGGCCTATCGGCGCTGGTATGGCGTCGAGCTGAGCGCGGACAGCGGGCACGCGCTCTACATCCCGGCGGGCCTCGCCCACGGCTTTCAGACCCTCACCGACGATTGCGAGGTGCTCTACCAGATGGGCCACCGATACGTGCCTGCGTCCGCGCGCGGGGTGCGCTACGACGACCCCACGTTCGCGATCGACTGGCCGCCGGTCGACGGCGAGCGGATCGTCTCCGAGCGCGACGCGGCGTATCCGGATTTCGAGCCGTGAACGGGACGTGGCCATGCCCGCTGTGCGGGGGCGACAGCGACGCGGCGTTCAGCGTTCGCGACCGCAATCGCGCCATCACCCGGCGAGTTTTCGACTATCGCCGCTGTCGCTCGTGCGCGACGATCTTCCTGGCCGAGGTCCCCGACGATCTCGGCAGCTACTACGCGGAGGACTACTACGTGCTGCCCTCGCCGGAGCTGATGGAACGTGCCGCCGACGGGGAGTCGCCGAAGCTGGCCATGATTGCCCGCCACACCGGCAGCGGTCGACTGGTTGATGTCGGAGCGGCATTCGGTGTGTTCGCGCGCGCGGCGCAGCGGGCGGGTTATGACGTGACCGCGGTCGAGATGGACGCCCGCTGCTGTGCCTACCTCGAGGAGCTGGGTGTGCGTGCGATCCGCAGCAGCACACCCGAGCGGGCCCTGGTCGAGATCGGCCCGGTGCGTGCGATCACGCTGTGGCACGTCCTCGAGCACCTGCCGCATCCGTGGGAGATGCTCGCCGAGTCCGCTCGTCAACTCGAGCCCGGTGGTGTCCTCGCGCTCGCTATGCCCAACCCTGCCTCGCTTCAGTTCCGTGTCCTCGGCTCTCGCTGGGCACACGTGGATGCCCCCCGCCATCTGTTCCTGATTCCATTCGAGACGCTCAGGGCGCGCGCGCAGACGATCGGCCTACGGCTCGCGGAGGTCACGACAGCGGATCCCGCCGGGCGTTACTGGAATGTGTTCGGCTGGGAGTACGCCATCCGCGGCGACCCATCGCGGCGACCGTCCAACCGCATCTCGCGCTTCTGCGCCCGCCTGCTGGCTTTGTGCCTTGCGCCGCTGGAACGACGGGGGATGAACGGAACGGCCTACACCGCCGTGTTCGTCAAGGAGTGATGAGCGATGGGGAGCGATGATGGTGCTCGTAATCCTGTGCAGGGCGGCGAGCCCCGCCGCGCGCCGAGCGGCGGTGATCTGCTGGATTCCTCGGCCGCCGGCTCGGCGGCGATCCGCGGAGGCACCCTGCGAGTCGCCGCGTACGCGCTCGGAACCGTTGCCGGTGTCGGGGCGGCGGCGCTCCTGTTTCGCCACCTCGGCGTGGTCGACACGGGTCTCTACTCCGTCGCCACCGCTCTCGTGGCGATCGTGGCCGGTGTCACCGACCTCGGCCTGACGGCGATCGGCGTGCGCGAGTTGTCGGTCCGCACGGGGGCCGCCCGCGACGCGATCGCGCGCAATCTACTTGGGCTTCGGCTCGCGACGAGCGTGGTCGGGGCGATCGGCATCACCATCTTCGCCGCGCTCGCAGGGTATGAGTCGACGCTGGTCGTGGGTGTGGGTCTCGCCGGTGTGGGTCTCGTGCTGCTGAGCGTGCAATCAGCTCTCGCAATGTCGCTCGTGAGCGATCTGCGTCTCGGCTGGGTCGCCACCTTCGAACTGCTTCGGGCGCTGCTCAGCGCCGCGCTGATCCTCGCGCTGGTAGCCGCGAATGCTCACCTGCTCGCGTTCTTGGCCGTCACGATTCCGGTAGGCGTGGTCGTGCTGGCGCTCAACGCGTGGAAGGTGCGGGGGCGCATCCCGCTGCGACCGGCGTTTCGCGTGGGCGATTGGTGGAGCCTGATCAAGAACGTGCTGCCCTACTCCGTGGCGGTGGCGGCAGGGACCTTGTACTTCTACATGGCGGTCGTTCTCGTCTCGCTGTTCTCGAACGGGCATGCGCTCGGCTACTTCGGAGTGTCTGCGCGCGTGATTCAGGTGCTGCTCGTGCTGCCGGGCCTCGCAGTCGGCGCGGCCTTCCCGATCTTCTCGCGCGCCGCGCGGGACGATCGGGTGCGTCTGGCCTATGCGGTGGGTCGGGTTTTCGAGGTGAGCTTGATGCTCGGCGTGCTGATCTCGCTGTGCCTGGCGATCGGCTCCTCGCTTGTGATCCACATCGTCGGAGGCGACAAGTTCCGTCCGGCAGCCTCGATCCTGGCCATCCAGGGGATCGGTCTGGGCGCGAGCTTCTCCGGAGCTGTGTGGTCCAACGGCCTGTTGAGCCTCGGTCGCCACCGTGCGATCCTCGCCGTCAACATCTTCGCTTTGGTGTTCGGGAGCGTGCTCGTGGCGGTGCTGGTGTCGCTCGACGGAGCGCGCGGGGCGGCGATCGCGACCGCCGCCGGCGAGCTGGTGCTGGCGGGTCTGAGCGGCGCTGCGCTGACCCGTGCCGATCGGTCGCTGGCGCCGCCGATGCGCGTGGTCCCAGCCGTGGTCGTGGCCACGACGCTCGCGGTCGCCACGACGCTCGTCCACCTGCCGGTCCTGGTCAGCGTCGTCGTTGCCGGCGCGGTCTACCTCGCGACGCTGCTGGTGCTGGGGGCGGTTCCGCAGGAGCTCCGTCAGGAGCTGCGTCGGCGCGCGCACGTCAGCGTGTGACCACCTGATCCTCCTCGTTGGTCCCGCGCTGCTCGAACACCTCGAGAATATCGGCGTACCTGCCTTCCTCTCTCGTCGGCTCCCACGCCGGGTATTGTCCCAGCGCTCGGCGCGAGACCCTGTCCCACAGGGCTTTCGGCAGCAGCCGGGCGAGAACCCTCGCTGCGGCGTGGGCGCCCGCGAACAGCAGGCGCTCGCCGGTGCCGAGGCTGGCGTTGAGCTCCGCGAGCTCAGCGTCCGTCCCCACGCCGCGGAAGCGGCGCGTATAAACGTGACCGGCCTGCAGCAGCCGATAGCGACGCCTGCTGACGCGGAGGCCGAGCTCGTCGCCGTAGTTGTGCTCGATCGCCTCCATCGCCCTGAGCCAGCCCTCGTTGATGTTCGTTCCCGGCAGCTGCGGAGTGCTGTGAGCCTCGGCGCCGAGCAGTGCCCGCCCCTCCTGCTCTCGTTCGTTTAGATGGAAGAAGCCGTAGGACTTGGGGGTCACGCCGATCACCACCTGCGGCCGCGGGTCGACCACGATCTCCTCTGCCTTGACCAGCGCAACACATGTCGCGTAGAAGTCTGGGAACGGCGACTGGAAGAAGCTTCCACTGCGCTCGAGCGAGTCGATCAGAGCACGGCTGACGAGCGACAGCTGCATGTTGAAGTTGAACGCATGACGGAAGTCCATCGACCTGCGCACGGCGTCGAGTGCCAGCTCGCGCGCGAGTACGAAGGGATCGGATTGCTCGCCGAGGAACTCGGCATACGAGTTCGCTGCCAGGAAACCACCCGGGTGTCGAGGGTCGACGCCGGGATACGTGAACAGCAGCGATCCGACGTACACGAGATCGGGATCCGCGAAGCGCTCCACGATCTCCTCCATCCTCGCTAGATAACCGGGCAGGAGAGCGTCGTCGTCGCCCATCATCACCACGTAGTCGCCGGTGCTCATCGCGAGCGCCGCGTTCCAGTTCTCGGTCACCGGAAGAAAGCCCGCCGTGCGCGAGTAGCGGATCCGCTCGTCGCCCAGTGACGCCACATAGCCGGCGATGTCCTCTTCGGAGTCGTTGTCGGAGATCGCGATCTCCCAGTCAGAGCTGCTCTGGCGCCGGACGGTCTCGATCGCGAGCTTGAGATAGTCGAGACGGTTGCGCGTCGGAAGCAGAATCGAGATCGTCATGGAAGAGGCGACGGACAGGATAGTGGCGGGCTGGCGGCGGACCGGTGCGCCGGTATCGTGACGGCGCGATGCTGAGAGAGTTCCGAGCGAGTTCGCGATGAGCCGGCGCGTGCTCCTGACCGGCGCGAGCGGCTTTTTGGGATGGCCCACCCTCGCGGCTCTGTTGCGCGGCGGCAACGAGGTTCACGCGGTCACGACACGCACCTCTCCGCCGCAGCTCGACGGCGTTCACTGGCACATGGTCGACCTGCTCGCCGGCGCGGGCGTGGAGGAGCTGGTCGGCGAGCTGCGCCCCGAGAGCCTGGTCCACCTCGCCTGGTATGTCGAGCACGGCCGTTTCTGGGAGGCGCCCGAGAACCTGCTCTGGGTCGAGCGCAGCCTGTCTCTGGTGAGGCTGTTCGCCGAGTCCGGCGGCAGGCGGGCGCTGCTGCTCGGCTCCTGTGCGGAGTACGACTGGTCACGCGCGCAGCGGCCGCTGCGCGAGGCGGACTCCCCGATCGGGCCCACCACGCTCTACGGGGTCGCCAAGGACGCTCTGCGCAGGGTCTGCTGCGCGTATGCCGAGCGCGAGGGCTTCGAGCTCGCCTGGGGGCGACTTTTCTTCCTCTACGGACCCCGCGAGGCTCCGGGACGGCTCGTGTCCTCCGTGATCGGCTCGCTGCTCGCGGGCGAGGCGGTGGCGACGAGCGCCGGCGCCCAACGGCGCGACTTCCTGCACGTGCACGACGCGGCCAACGCGATCGTCGCGCTGCTGGAAAGCTCGGTGACCGGCCCCGTGAACATCGCCTCCGGCGACGCGAGCACGGTCGCGGAGGTCGTCGGGCATATCGCCGTTGCAACCGGCCGCGGGGATCTGATCGACCGCGCGGGCCGGCCCCAGCGTCCGAACGAGCCGGGCCTGTTGGTGGCGGATGTGGCTCGCCTGCGCGACGAGGTCGGGTTTCGTTCCGCGATCGACCTCGCCGACGGGATCGCCGACACCGTGCGCTGGTGGCGCGAGTGCGCTCGCGCCGCGAGCTCGCGGCCGCCCGCGCAAGGCGGCCCTGCGCTCGACGGCTAGTGTCTCGGCCGTGCCTGCGCTCCCCACCGTCAGCGCGGTGGTCCTCAACTACGACGGCCGCGAGCTGCTCGGCGTGATCCTTCCCTCGCTGGCAACGCAGACCCATCCCGCGAGCGAGATCGTGGTCGTAGACAACGGTTCGCGCGATGACTCGCTCGAGTATCTCGCGCGGCAGTGGCCGAGCGTGCGTGTGGTGGCGATTGCTGAGAACGTTGGGGTGGCGGCGGCGCTCAACCGAGGGGTCGCCTCGGCCGGCGGGGAGTACGTCGCGCTGCTGAACAACGACCTCGAGCTCGACCCGTGCTGGCTGGCCGAGCTCGTGAGCGCGCTCGAGCGCACCCCGCGGGCGGGCGCGGCGGCGTGCCGGCTCAGGAACTACTACCGGCGAGAGGAGCTCGATGGGGCGGGCGACGTGTTCACGCGCGGCGGCGCCGGGACCAAGCGCGGCCATCGTGAGCTGGACCGCGATCAGTACGGTGTCGAGGAGGAGGTCGTCGCGCCGACGGGCGGTGCGGGCCTGTACCGTGCCCGCGTCCTCGCCGAGGTGGGCCCGTTCGACGAGTCCTTCTTCGCCTACTTCGAGGACCTCGATTGGGGCCTGCGCGCGCTCCAGGCTGGGTATCCCAGCCTGTACGTGCCGAGCGCGATCGGCTACCACATGGAGGGACGCACGACCGATGGGACTCGCAACCCGACCTACCACGCCCTGCAATGGCGCAACACGCTCGGCGTCATGGTCAAGAACCTCCCCGGTCGTTGGGTCGTGCGCAACGCGCAATGGATCCTCCGCCATCAGCTCGGCGGCATGCTTGCCAGCGCCCGCTCGGGGCTGCTCCGGTCGCACCTGCGGGGTCTTGCGGACGCAGCTCGTTCGCTGCCGAGGTGGATCCCCGAGCGGCGGCGAATCCGCGCAGCCCGCCGCCTGAGCGCGCGGGAGTTCGAACGGGCGCTCGCCGCCGGCAGACGTGAACGTTGACCGCGGCCATCGCTCCCACCCGCGGGCCGCGGGGAGCGCGGACATCTGCGTCGCGCACCTGGTGTGGGCGCCGCTCGGTCCACAGGTGCTCGCTGACTTCCTCGCTTCCTACACCCGTCACCCGGCCGCGATCGAGCATCGCCTGGCGGTCATCTGCAACGGCTTCAGCGGCCCTGATGACCCAAGGCTGAAGGAGGTCGAGCGAGCGCTCGAGGGTATCGCGTACGAGCGGGTCATCACTCCCCGCGCCGTCCTCGACATCGAGGCTTATCGCCAGGCGGCGCTCGAGCTGAAGGCGGGCCGGCTGTGCTTTCTGAACTCCTACAGCCGCCCGCTTGCAGACGGCTGGCTCGCAAAGCTCGCCGCGCCGCTCGAGGACCCCGCAATCGGACTCGCCGGCAGCGGAGGCTCGTTCGAGAGCGCCTTCACTGCAGCCCCGCGCTGGCTGCGACCGTTCCGCCGACGCCTTTTCCCTCCCTTCCCCAACCCCCACCTGCGGACCAACGGGTTCATGATCCAGCGGAGCCTGCTGCTCGAGCTGCGCTGGCCCCGGCCGGCTTCCAAGGTTTCGGCCTGGGCGTTCGAGAGCGGCCGCGCCTCTCTGGCGCGCCAGGTCTGGGAGCGCCAGCTGGAGGTCGTCGTGGTCGGCGCGGACGGGTGCGCGTACCCTCGCGAGCGCTGGCTCGAGAGCGCCACCTTCCGCAGCGGCGGGCAGCGCAACCTGCTGATCGCCGACAACCGCACCAGCCAGTACGAGCAGGCCGACGCGAAGCTTCGCGGCCGCCTGGAGCTGATGGCCTGGGGCCGCGTCGAGGAACGGTAGCCCGACTTGCTTGCGAGCGTGCCTTTCCTAGGCGCTGTGTCCTGCGCCGAGCAGGCGCGTGAGACGGTCGTACGCGCGCCATAGCCAGCGCCCGCGGCGGCGGGCGCCGATCGCAGCGAACGCGGGCAGGGTCAGGTGCCAGGCCAAGGAACGCCAGCTGATGACCGTCCACGCGCCCGCGATCCCGAGGGCCACCCGCCGCGGCGCAGCGAGCTCGCGATAGACCGGCGCGCGCCAGCACACGTCCTTGAACGTTTGCCACGCGATCACGAGGTGCGGCACGCGCGCCTGCCACGCGGGCAGCCCGAGCGTCGCCGCGAGCCTTTGAAAGTCTGCGCTCGTTCCTCCGAGCTCGCGGTTCACGGCACTCTCGCCGATCGTCGCGAGCTTTCCCTGGAAGGCGATCGCGGCGGCGAACAGCCAGTCGTTGCCGAGCACGTTGCGCAACGGCGCTGCGCGACTCAACACCGTTCGCGCCATCAGCCCATAAAAGACCCCGTTCTCATCGACGTTCGCGAGATACTCGAGCACGCGCTCGCTCGGCGACTGCTGCAGCAGCTGCATGTCGACGCCGCGCTTGAACGCGTGGCCGTCCTTGACGTAGCTGGCGCGGCCGCACACGAGCACGAGCTCCGGACGACGCTGCAGCTCCGCCAGGCAGCACGAGAGATAGTCGCGCTCGAGCCAATCGTCATCTGAGAGCAGCAGCACGTACTCGCCTGCGAGCTCGGCGAACAGCGTGTTGAAGTTCGCGGTCGGCCCGCGGTTGACCGGCGAGCGCAGGTAGGTCACGCGCGCGTCACGCTCGAGCAGGCTGCGACATATCGCCTCCGTCTCGTCGACCGAGGCGTTGTCGGAGATCACGAGCTCGAGGTGGGCGTGCGTCTGCGCAAGCACCGACTCGACGGCCCGCGTGAGCTTCGCGGCGCGGTTGTATGTCGGGATCGCGACGCTGATCAGCGGCTCAGCCACCGCCCGCCGCCCGTTCGAGCGCCCGCACGGTGATCTCGGCGGTCCGCCTCCACGTCGACGGCCGGGCGCGCTCGCGAGCCAGCTCTCCGAGCGCTTCGCGCCGCGATGGCGATTCCAGGAGCGCTCGCAGGGTGGCGGTGATGCTCGCGACGTCGAATGGGTCGACGTACTCCACCGCGTCCCCGCCGACCTCTGGCAGCGAGGAGTTGTTCGAGGTGATGACCGCCGCGCCGCTGGCCATCGCCTCTAACACGGGCAGGCCGAAGCCCTCGCCGAGCGACGGATAGCAGAACAGCGCGCAACGGCGGTAGAGCTCGGCGAGCGCCGCGTCGGAGACGCTGCCGAGCAGCAGCGAGCGCTCGCCGAGTGAGCGCAGCGCCTCGAGCGTCTCCCCGGTCTCCCAGCCGTGGGCTCCAACGACGACGAGCGGATGCTGGGCTTGCAAGCTCTCGGGAAGGCGAGCGTAGGCGTCGACGAGGCGCGGAAGGTTCTTGCGCGGCTCGAGCGTCCCGACGGCGAGCACGAAGCCCGTCTTTGGCAGGTTCTGCGCCGCGCCGTTTTTGGCGTCCGCGGGCTCGTCGTTCTCGAGCGTCGTGACCCCCAGCGGCGCGACCGTCGTCAAGGCCGCCGCGCGCGGGAAGCGCTCGGCGAGCCTCGCGGCGGTGGCGTGGGAGATTGCGAGGATGGCACTCGAGCGCCGCACCGCGTGGCCGAGCGTCGCACGCTCGATCACCGCCGAACGGCGGTTGGGGCGCATCGAGCGCTCGAACGTCGTCATGTCATAGACGACCGGCACGCCGGGGATGCGCAGGAACCACAAGGTCAGATAGGAGTTGGTCGAGAGGAACACGTCACATTCGCGGTTGGCGCGCCGCGCGCTGGCGAGATGCCACCAGGGATCGGCTGCGTCGACGAGCCGCCAGCTGAAGCGCTCGTCGAGCTCCGCGTCGAGCCACTGCCGGCGCGCGTAGAGGATGTAGCGGTGTGCGTCTGGGCGGCCGGCCAGGGCACGCAGCAGCTCGCGCACGAAGCGCCCGCGCCCGCCCGCCACCTCCGCGGCGGCGCGGGCGTCGATGCCGATCGTGAGCGCCGGCGAGGCATCGCTGCCCAGCGCGGTGCGCCCGTTTCGGAGATCGCCCGCGAGCGAGTGCATCTCTACATGTTGGCGCGGCGCGAGGATGACGGCGCTGAGGGTAGCCTCACGCCGGCGATGCACGTCGGCCTGAACCTCATCTTCCTCGTCCCAGGTGAGACCGGCGGGATGGAGGTGGCCGCGCGCGAGTTGATTCCCGCGCTGCTCGCTGCGGCTCCCGCGGACACGCGTTTCACGGCGTTCGTCAATCGCGAGGCCGCCGCTGCGGGCGGGCCGTGGGCCGAGCTGCTGCCGGTCGTGAGCGTGCCTGTGAACGCGCGCAACCGCGTCCAGTGGGTGCTTGGCGAGCAGACGCTGCTGCCGATCCTCGCCGCGCGAGCGGGTGTCGATCTGCTCCACAGCATGGCGAGCACCGCGCCGCTCTGGGGGCGCTTTCGCCGGGTGGTGACGGTGCACGATCTCATCTACGCGCGCTTCCCGCAGGCGCACGCGGGCGTGCGCGACAAGGGCATGAGGGTGCTCGTGCCGGCGGCGGCTCGCCGCTCTGATCGGGTCATCGCCGACTCTCGGAGCACGCGTGACGATCTGGTCGCGTTGCTCGGACTGGATCCCGAGCGCATCGACGTCGTGCCGCTCGGCCTCGGCTCGCCGCAGCGCGTGGCGCCGATGCCCGAGCACGAGCTGCGCGCGCGCTTGGACATCGGCGAGCGCAGCGTGGTGTTGAGCTTGTCGGCGAAGCGACCGCACAAGAACCTGCTCGCGCTGATCGGCGCGTTTGCGGCGTTGGCACCGCAGGATCGCCCGGCGCTGATCCTCCCCGGCTACCCCACCGCGCACGAGGCCGAGCTGCGCGAGCGGGTGAGGGCGCTGGGCCTCGATGATGACGTGCGCTTCCCGGCGTGGCTCAGCGCGGCAGAGCTGGAGGGTCTGTGGGCGATCGCGCGCGCGTTCGTGTTCCCGTCGCTGTACGAGGGCTTTGGCCTACCGGTGCTGGAGGCGATGGCGCGCGGCGTCCCCGTCGCTTGCTCGAATGCCTCATCGCTGCCCGAGGTCGCCGGCGATGCCGCGCTGCTGTTCGACCCCCGCGATCACAGCGCGATCGCCACAGCGCTCGAGCGTCTGCTCGAGGACGTCGAGCTGAGGGAGACCCTGCGCGAGCGTGGCCTGCAGCGTGCGCGCGAGTTCACCTGGGAGCGCACCGCCGCCTTGACGCTCGCCAGCTATCGGCGCGCACTGAACCCGGGTTGACGAGGACCGCACCGGCCGTGCGCCTGCCGGATCAACGGGAATAGCTCTCCAGCACCTTTCCCAGCGAGGACTCGAGCGACAGCCGGTTGAGGTTCTCGGCGAACCAGCGCGCGGTGCTGTCGCGGATCGCCTCGCCGGCCTCGTGCATGCGCACGATCGCCGCGGCGATCGACTCGGGATCGGGGCGCGGCGCAATCGTGCCGTTGACGCCCTCCACGATCAGCTCGGTGGCGGCGTTGTCCTCGCCTGCGAGCACGACGCTCGGTGTGCCGCGCGCGGCCGCCTCCACGACGACCAGGCCGTAGCCCTCGCGGCGCGAGGTCACGAGCATGCACATAGCCCGGCGCATCTCGGCATCGAGCGTGTCGGCATCGGCGAAGCCTCTCGCTGTGAGGATCCCCTGCAGCCCGTGCTCGACGATTGCCGCGTCGAGCACGGCGCGCTCCGGTCCTTCGCCGAGGAACTCTCCTCGCAGCCCCTCGATGCGCGCCGCGGCGAGCGCGATCGCGGCGACCGCCAGCGTCACCTGCTTCTCGGGGATCAGGCGCGCGGCGAACAGCACGACCGGGTCTGCTCGACGCGGTGCGGCCGGCTCGGCGATACCGCCGTAGAGGCCGCGCAGCACCGTCACGGGGCCGTTCAGCCGCTCCTCGCGCAGCCGGCGAGCGTGCAGCTCGGAGAAGCAGAACGCGCGCTGGGGGACGCGAGCGCAGGCGCGCTGGACGAGCTCGCCGATACGTCCACCGACGGCGCCGAGGTACTCGCGCCAGTAGGAGCGGCTCCACACCTCGAACCAATCGACGACGAGCCTGAAGCCCATCAGCGGTCGCAGCGGCGCCGCGGCGAGCAGCGGGAAGTACGGAAACGAGCAGGTGTGCACGACGTCGTAGCGGCGACCCGCGCGCAGCAGGTGCAGGAACACGCCGAGCCCGAACACCAGCGGCGGAAGCGTGCGCCGCCGGCCGCTCGCCGTGTAGAGAGCCATGCGCGGGCCGGCGCTCACGACCTTTACGCGGCTGTCGATCTGGGCACGCGCGCCGCGTGGCCACTGGCGCAGCGTCAGGTAGGTGACCTCGTGCCCATCGGCGACAAGGCGCTCTGCGAGGTCGCGATACCAACGCTCGGCACCGCCGACCGTGTGCGGGAAGAGGCAGTCATAAACTAGGCAGACGCGCATGCCGCTAGCATCTCATCTCGTCGGTGCGCTCACGCTCGAGCGCGCTGCGGCCACCTTCGAGCGCCACTTTCCGCCCTGCCAGGCGTTATAAACGCACAGCTAGCGGCGCTGCTGGCAGATCAGGCTGCGATCCGCTTCCGCCGATGAACAAAACCGCCCCGCGATGAGCACACTCGTCCCGACAAGCGCCTCCCCGGCGGCGCCCGATGCTCAAGGCACCGAGTTGCCGCTCGTATCGGTCGTGATTCCCTGCTTGAACGAGGCCGAGAACATCGAGTCGTGTGTGACGGCGGCCCTCGAGGCGATCGTGCGCATGGGCGTGGCCGGCGAGGTGCTCGTCGCTGACAACAACTCCGAGGATGATTCTGCGCAGCTGGCCGAGCGCGCGGGTGCACGCGTGATCGTCGAGCGCAGGCGCGGCTACGGGAGTGCCTACCTCGCGGGCTTCGCTGCGTCGCGGGGCCGCTACATCGTCATGGCCGACGCCGACCTGACCTATGACTTTGACGAGATACCTCGTTTCGTGGCAGCCCTCGAAGAGGGCGCGGAGATGGTCATCGGCGATCGCATGGACAACATTAAGCCCGGCGCGATGCCGTGGCTGCACCAGTACGTCGGCAACCCGATCCTCACGGGCCTGTTGAACCTGTTCTTCCGCACCGGGATCAGCGACGCGCACTGTGGCATGCGTGCGCTGCGCCGCGACGTGCTGGCGCGCCTGGACCTGCGCACGACCGGCATGGAGTTCGCCTCCGAGATGGTCATCCGCGCGTCGAAGGAGAACCTCAAGATCGCGGAGTTCCCGATCGAATACCACCCGCGCGGGGGCGAGAGCAAACTGTCGAGCTTCCGCGACGGCTGGCGCCACCTGCGCTTCCTGCTCGTGCACAGCCCCAACCACCTGTTCATCGCGCCGGGAGCCATCCTCGCCGGCCTGGGCACGTTGATCGTCGTGTTCGTCGGGGCGGGATTGGACTTCTTCGGGCGCGCCTGGGGCGTGCACGCGCTGATCGGCGGTGCGCTGCTGATGATCGTGGGCACCCAGGTGCTGGCCCTGGGGCTGTGCGCACACGCCTACGGGACGTATTTCATGGGCGAGCAGGACCCCTGGTTCGACCGCATGCGCGCGCGCTTTCGGCTCGAGCACGGCCTGCTGTTGGGGGGCGTGTTCATGCTGATCGGGGTGGTGATGGGCGGTTTGATTCTGGCGACATGGATCGCCCACGGCTTCGGCTCGCTGGCCGACGAACACCTCGCGGTGATCGCCGCCACGCTCGTGATCGTCGGGATCCAGATCTTCTTCTCGGCGTTCCTCCTGAGCATCCTCGGGTTGCGCCGGCGCTGACGGTGGAGCGCGCCCGCCGGATGCTGGCGGCGGTGTTCGCCGGCGATCGCCGTGTGTGGCGAATCGCCGCATTCGCGGCTGTTCCGTTTCTGGCATTGGTCGCCTTCTACTGCCTGAAGCCGCGCCCGTACTACACCGGCACCGACAGCGTCGAGGACGCGGTCTACACGACCGCCGCGCCGGCTGGAGTGCGTCTGTGCGTCCCCGGCCTCGAGCTGCCCGCTGGGACCGGCGCCGTGCGCCTGCGTGTCACCTCGCCCACGCGCGAGCGTCCGTCGCTGCAGCTCGCGCTGAACGCGGCCGGACGCTCGATCAAGTCGGACCTGGGCCCACTGCACACGCCGGCGAATCGCATCACCAACGCGGACTTCCCGATCCCGCGGACGCCCGCGGCGCCCCCGGCGAGATCGGCGTCGTTGTGCGTGAGCTCCGCCGGCCCGGTCGTGTGGGCTGGTACGCAGCTGTCCGCGCCCGGCGCCTCGCCGCCGACGCTCGGGGGCAGCGCGCTGGCGGCACGCATCGCGATCTGGTACCTGCCGCCGGCGGGATCGAGCCGGAGCTATCTGCAGCGAGCGGGCGCGATCTTCGACCGCGCGGCGCTGTTTCGCCCGGGGCTCGTCGGTGCCTGGACCTACCCGCTGCTGCTGTTGCTCGTGCTCCCGGCAATGGCGTTGCTGGCGCTGCGCTGCCTCGCGCTCGCGGTCGCGGGCCGAGGTCGGCGCCTGGCGCCCGTGCTGTTCGCGATCGCGGCCGTCAACGCGTGCTGCTGGGCGTTGATCACGCCCGTGTTCCAGGGGCCGGACGAGGTCGACCACTTTGCCTACGTGCAGTCGCTGGTAGAACGCGGGGAGGCGCCCAGCAGCAACCCCGACTCACCGTTGCAGCGCTGGTCGGGCGCCGAGGGGCTTGCGCTCGAAGACACGAGCTTCCTGACCGACCACCAGGTTGGAGACAGCAAGGTGCCGTGGCTGACGCTCGAACAACGCAGCTACGACGAGCGGGTGGCAGGCCTGCATCCGTCTGCGAGCGACGGCGGCGGGTACTCGACCTCAGCCGCTCACGGGCCGCTGTACTACCTCGCGCTGTCGCCCGCGTACCTGATCACCCGACACGACTCGATCTTCTCGCAGCTGACGCTGATGCGCCTGACCTCGGCGTTGATCGGCGCGCTCGTCGTGCTGTTCACCTTCCTGCTCGCGCGCGAGCTCGCGCCGCGGCGCCCGTGGCTGGCGGTGCTCGCCGCGATGCTCGTCGCCTATGAGCCGATGTATGGGTTCATCTCGGGGATCGTCAACAACGACGTCGGCGTCAACGCCGCCGCGGCGGCGCTCGAGCTGCTCCTGATACGCATGCTCCGCCGCGGCATAACGGTTCCGTGGGGCCTGCTCACCGGCGCACTGCTGATCGCGCTGCCGATCGTCAAGGGGACTGGGCTGTCGCTGTACCCGGTCGCCGGGCTGGTGTTCGTGGCGACGCTGTGGCGCCACCACGGCCGTCGCGATCTGCTCGCGTGGGGCGCACTCGCGCTCGGCGCAGTGCTCGTCCTCCTGTTCTCGGGGCACGTGCTCGGCTCGCTGCAGCCGGCCACCGCCGCGACCGGCTCTGCTGCGATCGGCTCCAACGCGAGTGCCGCCAGCGAAGCGCTGCACCACATCCCCAGCTTCCTCTCCTACCTCTGGCAGTCTGTCCTGCCCAGGCTGCCGTTCATGGCCCAGTACTTCCCGTCCCCGCGCGGCTTCGTGCTCACGAGCGACCCCGGCTTCGTGATCTTCGTCGAACGTGGTTGGGC
The DNA here is from genome assembly GCA_963759265.1 of uncultured Solirubrobacteraceae bacterium. Taxonomy (GTDB): domain Bacteria; phylum Actinomycetota; class Thermoleophilia; order Solirubrobacterales; family Solirubrobacteraceae; genus Palsa-744. Next base: position 297,939 of record CAVWYR010000001.1, on the reverse strand, counting down.
GGCGTTCGGCTGGTACGACGTGCTCTTCCCCATGTGGGTGTCCATCGTCGTCTTGATCACGATGGTCTCCACTGTTCCGCTCGCCGGATGGGCGGCTCGCCGCGAGTGGCGATGGCTGCGACGCAATTGGCTGGAGACGCTCGTGCTGATCGCGATGCCGCTCGCGGTCGTCGCCGGCTTCGAGGCGGCCTACTACACAACCCAGCCGCGGCCGCTGATCGCCGAATTCGGCCGCTACGCGTTTCCGGCGATCGGGCCGCTCGCGCTGCTCGTGGTGGGCGCGCTGCACGCCTTCGGGCGCCGGCGCATGCTCGACGTCGGCGTCGCGCTGCTGGTCGCGATGATCGCCTTCAGCTACGCCTCGCAACTGCTGACCCTCACCTCCTTCTATGGCTGAGGTCAGCGTCGCGATCCCCGTGCGCAACGGCGGCGAGCTATTCGCCGGCGTGCTCGCGGCGCTGTCGGCGCAGAGCGTCGCGCACGAACTGCTGGTGTGTGACTCGGGCTCGAGCGACGGATCGCTCGAGCTCGCTCGCGCGCATGGAGCACGCGTGCTCGAGATCGATCCCGCCCGCTTCAGCCACGGCGGGGTACGCAACCTGCTGATGAGCGAGGCCCGTGGCGATCACGTCGCGTTCCTGACCCAGGACGCCGAGCCCGCCGATGGGCGCTGGCTCGCGGCGCTCCTCGGCGGCTTCGAGCTCGCCGCAGACGTGGGGATCGTCTACGGGCCCTATCGCCCTCGCCCCAGCGCGGCGCCGGCGGTGAGCATGGAACTGGAACGCTGGTTTGCCTCGCTTGCCCCCGACGGCGGCCCGCGCGTGGAGCGTCTGGATCAAATCGAGCGGCGCACCTTGCCCGCGCTCGCCTTGATCGGCCAGCGCGGCTTCTTCACCGACGCGAACGCCTGCCTTTCGCGCTCGTGCTGGCTGCGCACGCCCTTTCGCGAGGTCCCCTACGCCGAGGACCGCGTGCTGGCAATAGACATGCTTCGTGCGGGGGTTGCCAAGGCGCTTGTCCCGCAGGCGGTGGTTGTGCACTCCCACGCCTACACGCCGGCGCAGGAGCTGCGCCGCTGCTTCGATGAGTGGCGCGGCCTGCTCGAGATCTACGGCTGGCGCGAGCCCGTCTCGCCGCCGTACCTCGCCCGCCGGCTGCGCGGCGAGCTCGCCTGGGCCCGAGCGGAGCTGGACCTCGCCGGCGTCGCAGCCGCCGAGCGCCGGACGACGCTTCTCGCCGTTTGCCGTCACCATCTCCCGCGCCTCGCCGGGGCGCTGCTCGGCTCACGCGCCGACCGGCTGCCGGGCGCCGCGCGCGGCTGGCTCTCGCTGGAGGGTCGCCGGTCCTTCGAGCCGCTAGACCTAACGCCACGATGAGCGACGATCCCATTCAAGGCAGGCCCGAAGGCACGTTCTCGAACCTGCGTCGGCGCATCTACCTGACCTACGCCAACTTTGGCCTGCGCACGGTGCTGTTCCGGCTGGTCACGTTCCCGCTGCGCTTCACCCCGCTCGCGCGGCGGCTGCGCTTGCGGACGCACGCCCGCGATGAGGAACGCCGCCGCGCCGTCGCCTGGTATCGCGAGCACGGCCGCCCGGTCGACATCGTCGTGCCCAGCTACCGCGACGCCGAGCGCGTGCGCGCGCTCGTGCGCAGCATCGGCAAGACCGTGCCGCGGGGGATGGCTCGCACGATCGTTGCCGATGACGCGAGCGGCCCCGAGCACATCGCCGCGCTGCGGCGGATCGCAGGAATCGACGTCCTCGTCGAGTCAGAGCACAACAGCGGCTTCGCCGCCAACGTCAACCGCGGCCTGCACGCGAGCGCGCCCGAGCGCGACGTGGTCGTGCTGAACTCGGACGTCGAGGCGCTGCCGGGATGGCTTGAAAGCCTGCAGTACGCGGCCCACTACGACGATCACGTGGGGATCGTCGGTGCGCAACTGCTCTATCCCGACGGTCGCATCCAGTTCGCGGGCACGGTACGCAATCGCGATGCGCCCGAGTGGTTTGACCACCGCTACCGCTTCAAGCCCGGCGACTGGGGGCCCGCGGCGCAGGCGAGCGACGCGCTGGCCGTGACAGGCGCGTGCATGTACGTGCGCCGTGCCCTGATCGAGCGCGTGGGCGGGCTCGACGAGCGCTATGCGATGGCCTATGAGGACGTCGACTGGTGCCTGCGCGCGTGGCAGGCGGGCTTTCGCGTGCGCTACTTCCCGACTGCTCGCCTGGTCCACCACGAGTCGGTTACGCGCGGCACCGACGTGGGCGAGCGCGAGCGAAGCTCCCAGCGTGAGTTCTGGGAGCGCTGGAGCGAGTTCTTCGACGCCCGCTCGGTCTACGCCGGCGAGCCCGGCGGCCCCTTGCGGATCGCGTACGTGACCGAGGGCACCGGTGTCGGCGGCGGGCACCGCGACATCTTCGAGCACCTCAACCGCCTCGCCGAGCGCGGCCACGAGGTGTCCTTGTACACGCTCGGCGAGGCGCCCGAGTGGTTCACGCTGCGCTTGCCCGTGCACAGCTTCCCCGACTACGACGCGCTCGTCGCGGCGCTCGCGCCGCTGGACGCGATCAAGGTCGCGACCTGGTGGATGACGGCGGCGCCCGTGTGGCGCGCGAGCGTGGCGCGCGGCATCCCCGTGTACTTCGTTCAGGACATCGAGACCTCTTACTACCCGGACCACGAGCGCGCTCGCCATGCCGTGCTCGACTCCTACCGCCCCGAGTTCCGCTACATGACGATCTCGACCTGGAACCGCGAGCGGCTGCGCGAGCTCGGGCTCGACGCCGAGCTGATTCCCCCGGGGATCGATCTCGACAGCTTCCGTCCGCGTGTCGACGTCCAACGTCGCGAGGACATGGTGCTCGCGCTCGGGCGCTCGAACCCGCTCAAGAACCTGCCACTGACCTTGGAGGCGTGGCGAGCGTTGAAAGAGCCACGACCGGAGCTGTGCCTGTTCGGCATCGAGCCCGAGCTCGCGAGCGACGCCGGCATGAGCTACGTGCGCGCGCCGAGCGACGAGCGGGTCAACGAGCTGTTCTGTCAGGCAACCGTGTTCGTGCAGACCTCCACCCACGAGGGCTTCGCGCTGCCGCCGCTGGAGGCGATGGCGACAGGAGCGGCGGTCGTGTGCACCGACGCCCACGGCAATCGCGACTTCTGCGTGGACGGCGAGAACTGCCTGATGCCCGAGCCCGACCCGCGCTCGGTTGCGTCCGCGCTGGCGCGCCTGTTGGCCGATCCCACTCTCCGTTCGCGGCTCGGGCGCGCGGGCATCGAGACGGCGGCGGGCTACGCGTGGGAGCGGCGGATCGATGACCTCGAGCAGTTCTTCGAGCGGGTGGCGCGCTCGCGGCGGATGGCGGTCGCGGGCGAGGTCTTGGCGCAGGCGCCGAGCGCAGTTCCGGATTAGCCCTGCACGGTGTACGTCGTCGTCGATCGTATTACATCGACTTTGCGGCCTTTTCCGATCACAGAAATAGACACTGCCACACGACCAGTGTAGAACTGGCCCGGACACTCGATAGGGGGGCTCTCGTGGGAGATCTGCAGATATCGCGTAAAAGGTACACCGCGTCGGCTCGGAGCGGTTGTCTCTACATCCGCGCGCTTCTTGTCTTCCTGCTAGTAATTTGCATCGGCTCGGCCTTGAGTACTGCGTCGGCCCTGGGCGCGACGTCATACGTAGACGGGATCTCGGATCAGAACATGTCGGAATGGGGCACCAGCTTCACGCGGTCCTTCGAAGACATCTGGCTACCGGCCGGACACATCAAATACTCTCGCTTTACCATGCCCTGGTATGAAAGTGCGGGCGGGGTCGACAGCATCTATAGGACTTGGTGTGCTGACAGTGAACATCTGGGCCTCACCCTCGACCTCTCTTTGACTAGCTTCAAGTCGAGCGAAGTACGCCCGACGCTCAAAGAATATGGTGGGGCGCTCACGGCTCTCCTGGGACAGTGCAAAGGCGTTAGTGTTGTCGAGCCGTGGGATGAGCCGAACAACGGCGTGGAAGAAACGAAAGGTGCGAAAAAAGGCCAATCGACGACGACATATGTTAGCCCGGCGAAGGCTGCCGAATATGCGAAGGAAGCCGCGACCATCTGTAGCAATCCTGGCCACGGTTGCACGACCGTCGTAGCTGATCTGCTTGACAGTGAAACGATGGTGGGATATGAGGAAAAATATGTAGCCGCCCTCAAAGGCTGGACATTTCCAGAGTGGGGCATGCACCCATACTACGCCGTGAAGAAACAGGCCTCGGGCACCGTCAAAGCCTTTAAGGAAAAGTGGGGCGACGGGGCTAATTCGCTATGGTTCACGGAGGTCGGTGCGTACAATTGCCAGTGGAAAGGCGAAGTTGAGAAGGAAAAGGTCCAGCGAGAAGATGCCGAATATCTCGTCCAAAAACTGATCCCTTACGCCGAGCCCGAACACGTGTTTTACTACTCGTTTTTCCACGGCGAATCGCGGCAGCCGCAGACAGAATGTGAAGCTCACGAAGCCAAGGAACAGCAACCAGACACGGCGCTGTACGTGCCAACGACCGATCCCAATACCCCAGATCGCCCACGCCCGGCGGCGAGCTACATATGGGGCAACAAGAGCTTGCCATGGGGATACACCGGAGGCGTGTCGGGCGAAACAAAGCCAAAAGTCGCGACGGTTACCGGCAGCGTGTATCCGGGGGGCAAGCTCTCCGCCAGCTATCACTTCGAATACTGGACGAGCGGCGGTGGAACGCAGTACTCGGGAGAAGGCCACACCGGGTCGAGCGAAGGCGAGGAATCGGCGAGCAGCACGATCGAAGGGCTCGAGCCGGGCACCACCTACCACTACCGTCTCGTTGCGTGGAACAGTGAAGGTTCGACGCCCGCCGGCGAAGAACATACGTTCTCGACGCCTGGCCCTGTTGAAGCAGAAACGGGCGGGGCGACAGGAATAACGCAAGTGGAAGCGGTTTTGGCCGGAGAAGTGAACCCAAACGGCTATCCCGCAGAATTCCACTTCCAGTATGGCAAGAGCACGACCTATGAACATGAAACGGCGATTCAAATAACAGGTACCGAACACGAACGCCGTCAGCACACTCAGCTGGTGAGCGGGCTTGAACCGAATACTCTTTACCACTTTCGCATCGTGGCGACGAGCGGTGGGGTGGTCGCCGAAGGGAAGGACCACATGTTCGTGACTCCGACGCCGTCAATCGCTTTCCAGGCACCAACCGACGCCTTGTGGCTCGACAGCTCTACGTTCGCTGGAGGCTGGACGAACACGATGTTGGGGATGAGTGAAGGGTCGAGTCCGAGTGTGGCGATGTTGCCCGGAGGTAAGTATGTGGTGGCGTTTGACGCTATCGATGGAAGTAAAACTGAACTGTGGACGTACAGTTCGAGCGGGGAATATCACGACACGGCGCTGGCGATGCGGGCGGGGACGAGCCCGAGCGTGGCGGCTTTGTCGAACGGTAGCTACGAGGTGGCGATCGATGCTGCGAACGGTAGCCTGAACGAACTTTGGACGTACTCGCCTGGCGAAGGAGGCCACGGGACGACGCTCGGCATGAGCGAAGGTTCAAGTCCGAGCGTTGCGGGGCTGTCGGAAGGTAAGTACGTGGTGGCGTTCAACGCGATCAAAGGGAGCAGCACCGAACTTTGGACGTACTCCCCTAGCGAAGGAGGCCGCGAAAGAACGCTGGCGATGCGGGCGGGGACGAGCCCGAGCGTGGCGGCTTTGTCGAACGGTAGCTACGAGGTGGCGATCGATGCTGCGAACGGTAGCCTGAACGAACTTTGGACGTACTCGCCTGGCGAAGGGGGCCACGGGACGACGCTCGGCATGAGCGAAGGTTCAAGTCCGAGCGTTGCGGGGCTGTCGGAAGGTAAGTACGTGGTGGCGTTCAACGCGATCAAAGGGAGCAGCACCGAACTTTGGACATACTCCCCCAGCGCAGGAGGCCACGAAACCACACTCGGAATGACGCCTCACACAAGCCCAAGCGTGACCGCGCTACCAAACACCGGCGGAAAGTACGTGGTGGCCTTCGCCGCTGGCAACGGCAGCAGTAGTGAACTGGGGACCTACGAATCTAGCGGCGAATATCGAAGCACCAAGCTTGGCCTCAGTCCCAAAACAAGCCCGGCCGTCGTGGCGCTCGAAGAAGGAAGATACTCCATCGTGTGGGACGCGCCTAACGGCAGCAGCGGGCAGTTGTGGACATACCTCACCGCGACGGAAATGCTCGGCTGGACGAACACGATGTTGGGGATGAGTGAAGGGTCGAGTCCGAGTGTGGCGATGTTGCCCGGAGGTAAGTATGTGGTGGCGTTTGACGCTATCGATGGAAGTAAAACTGAACTGTGGACGTACAGTTCGAGCGGGGAATATCACGACACGGCGCTGGCGATGCGGGCGGGGACGAGCCCGAGCGTGGCGGCTTTGTCGAACGGTAGCTACGAGGTGGCGATCGATGCTGCGAACGGTAGCCTGAACGAACTTTGGACGTACTCGCCTGGCGAAGGAGGCCACGGGACGACGCTCGGCATGAGCGAAGGTTCAAGTCCGAGCGTTGCGGGGCTGCCGGAAGGTAAGTACGTGGTGGCGTTCAACGCGATCAAAGGGAGCAGCACCGAACTTTGGACGTACTCCCCTAGCGAAGGAGGCCGCGAAAGAACGCTGGCGATGCGGGCGGGGACGAGCCCGAGCGTGGCGGCTTTGTCGAACGGTAGCTACGAGGTGGCGATCGATGCTGCGAACGGTAGCCTGAACGAACTTTGGACGTACTCGCCTGGCGAAGGAGGCCACGGGACGACGCTCGGCATGAGCGAAGGTTCAAGTCCGAGCGTTGCGGGGCTGTCGGAAGGTAAGTACGTGGTGGCGTTCAACGCGATCAAAGGGAGCAGCGCCGAACTTTGGACATACTCCCCCAGCGCAGGAGGCCACGAAACCACACTCGGAATGACGCCTCACACAAGCCCAAGCGTGACCGCGCTACCAAACACCGGCGGAAAGTACGAGATCGGCGTTCGGGCGAGTGGCGGTCAGCTATGGAAGTACTTCTCGAGCGGCGAAGCCTTGAACACGACACTCGAGGTGAGAGAACGAACTAGCCCGAGTATCGAGGAATAGCGGCACGTGCGCATCGCCCAGCGGTCCGCGCGAGACATCGCGACCGAGCAGGCGACGCGGTGGGCGCCTGGCCCCGTTGTAATTGGGAGCGCGCGGAGACTACGTCGTAGCTCGCGCCCGAGCTCACGAGCTACGCGTGACCGCCGAAAGTCGACCCGCATTGCCCCTGGCCTACAGGTCCTCGGCGATGTGCGGCGCCTGGCGGTTGAAGTACCAGAAGCCGAGCACGAAGATCGCCGCCACGAGCCCGAGTGGCTCCAGCAAGGCCGCCTTGCTGCCCATGATGCCGACCGCGCCGAGGACCGCAGGGTTGATCATCGCATGACGGAATTGCTGGAAGATGATGACCAGCGGGTTCAGCGTGTAGAGGTGGTAGAGGATGTGGTAGAGCAGTACGTGCGTGTAGTAGACGTGAACGGTGTGATCGATGACGACGACGTGCTGCTCGCCGTGCGCGAGCTTTTCCTTGACGGTTTCCGCCGGGAGTATCACCGGGGCGGAGTAGAACAGGATCTGCGAGAGCACTTCCCAGATCGGGGAGATGTCGCGGAAGCGCACGAACAGAGCTGAGAGCAGCATCGCGACGCCCGTCGAGAGGACAGCCAGGACGAGGATGATCAACGGCAGCTCCAGCCAGGTGAGCATTGGCCGGACCCCCGAGATCATCGCGAAGATCATCACGACGACGAGGTTCAGGGCGAAGTTGAACAGTCCCAGCAAGACGACCGAGATCGGGATCGCCAGCCGGGGGAACTGGATCTTGCGCACGAGGTTCTCTCGGTCCACGACGCTGCGGACGGCCCCGCCGGTGACTTCGGCGAAGAAGGTGAACAGCACGATCGAGCCGAGCAGCTGAACCCCGTAGAAATCGCCGGCGGCGCCTTTCCCCTTGTCCACTTTGAAGACGACGACAAAGAACACGTACAGCACCCCGAACAGCAGCAGTGGGCGCATCACCTGCCACAGGTAGCCGAGCGCTGAGCCGAAGAACTTCAGTTTGAATTCGCTACGCGCGATGTTGTAGGCGAGGTGCCAGAAACGTGGCCAGCTGTCACCCAACGCGCGCGGCCCGCGAATCGGCTCCCCCATCGACTCGGAAGGGGTGGCTCCGGGCGCGCTCTCGGGGAGGTCGGCGAGCGTTGGTGTGCTCAACGTCGACCGCCGGCCGGCTCGATCTCACTCGGCGGCACGTATCCGGTGCGTGTGACATCAGTCTCGACAGGGATCTCGACCATGCCGCCGCTCGCCGCCATGCCTGTGACAACAAACGACAGCCCACCCGCGAAGCGGTCGATCACATCGAGGCCGTCGCCGCGGTGGGTGATCGTCAGGATCGGGTGGTAGCGCCCGGGCGCAAGCATGTTGTGGAAGGAGAACGAGAACAAGGCGTGCTCGCCGTCCTTGAAGCCCCCGGTTTGCTCGTGGTCCTGCGTGGTGGTCGCGACGACCACCGGCTGGCGCTGATCGTTCAGCAGCGTCATGCTCACGGCCGGATCTCGCACGTCGCTGTTGAACGTCACCAACACCTTCAGCGTCATCGGCTCGGACTGCGGAGCCACCGCACGGCGATCGTTGGGGTCATCGCCGAGCCAGACATCGGTCACGCGCGCCGCGCCGTCGCCCATCCTTGCGCTTCCGACATCCGGGTCCTGGTAGCCAACCTCGCGACCGAAGGCGATCTCCAGATAGCGATCGGCGATCTCGCGGGGATCGCCGATGCCCACGAGCTCGCCCCGCTCGAGCAGCATCGCGCGATGGCAGAAGCGGGTGACGGCGCCCATGTCATGCGTGACGAACACGATCGTGCGGCCCTCCTCGCGCATGCGGTTGAAGACGTCGAAGCACTTCTGCTGGAATGCGGCGTCGCCCACCGCCAGCACCTCGTCGATCAACAGGATGTCCGCGTCCACCTGGATTGCGACCGAGAAGGCGAGACGCACGTGCATCCCCGAGGAGTAGTTCTTGAGCTTTAGATCTTGGAACTCCTCGAGCTCGGCGAACTCGATCACGCGCTCGTAACGGGCTCGTGCCTCTCGCGGGGAGAGCCCGAGCATGATTCCGTTCAAGGTGACGTTCTCGTAGGCCGCCAGGTCGGGGTTGAAGCCGACGCCGAGCTCGATAAACGTCGACATCCGACCGTTGCACCAGATCTTGCCGGTGTCCGTGCGGTAGATCCCGGCCAGGCACTTCAGCAATGTGCTCTTGCCACTGCCGTTGCGCCCGACGATGCCGAAGAACTCGCCCGGCTCGACCGCGAAGGAGATGCCCTTCAAGGCGTGCAGCTCCTCGTTGCGCGAGCGGCGAAGCGGATGCAGTGCCCGCTCCTTGAGCGTATGGCTGCGCTCCTCGGGGACCTTGAAGCGCTTATGCACCCCCTGTGCGGCCAGCATCGGGCGTCCCTGGGTGGCGGTCGGCTCGGGCTTCACTGTCACTGCAGGGTATAGCGACGAGGCTCACGAAGCCGACGGTATCCGCTCACAGCGGCTCGCGAGAACGGCCCCGAACTACACGACTGAGCGCGCGCGCTGTTGCGAACATGCGAGCGAGTCCGACGAACAGTGGGCGGCTCAGAGCCGGTCGTGCGCTCAACGCGAGCAGCGCGTGCTGCAGATCCTGGGGCAGGCTTCCGTAGCTGCCGACCAGGCCGCGCCCGGGGCCGAGCGCCTCGAATTCGTGCCGGATGAGCTCACGTTCGCCGATGAGCGTCTCGACGACGTCTAGGTGGGCGGCGGTCAGGTCCTGTTCTCGCGCGATCGCGTCACGGCTCAGCATGGCCGCTGCGCGCGCGGGAGCGAGCGCAGCTTCCCGGTAGATCTCGACCATGCTGGTGGCCGCGGCGGCCCAGGTCAGGCTGCGGGCGACCGCCGCCAGCGCTTGAATGTGTCGCGTGCGCAGATCGGGGTCTGTGAGCAGAGCGTGGGCGGCGATCGCGCTGTGCGTTGGATCCCAGGGGAGGATCGTCGCGGTCTCCAGTGGTGCGGCCTCGGCCAGCGAGGACTGGGGCGCGAACACGCAAGGCACGCCGTTCAGGGCGGACTCGAACGGAATCAGGCCAAAGCCCTCGTAGACCGATGGGTAGACGACCGCGCTCGCATGGCCGACCAGCCACGCCTTCTCCTCCTCGCTGACCGGGCCGAGCTCGACCACCGCCTCGCGCAGCTCCTGGCGCTCGTCTAGGAAGGCGCGCTCGAGCTCGCGCGAAGATCCATACGAGATGTGCGTGCCGGCGAGCACAAGTCGTCCGCCCCAACCGTGGTCCTCGCGCAGTTGCGCGAGCAGGCGCAGCGCGAACACCCGGTTCTTGTGGCGAAAGTCCGTGCCGAGGCACAGCAAGAAGCCTCCGGAGAGCGAGGCGCTCGGGCCCTCGCCGAGCGCTACGGGCGCCCGTGGTTTGCTCGCCGCCCGGTGATCGAGGCCTGGAGCCACGACGCGGACGCCTGCCGGCTCGACGAGTGCGTCAGCGAGCAGCTCGCGGCGCGTGTGATCGGAGAACACGACAACGCGATCGGCGGCTGCGAGTCCATGCCGGCTCGCGCGACGGTAGCTCTCCCACGCGCCGGCGTCGGCGAAGTAGCCGGGGTTGCGATAGGCGATCAGATCGAGCTGGCTCACCACGACGCGCTCGCCGAGGCCAAGCGCGAACGCGACATCTCCGGCCGAGAAGGCCTGCTGGGGTCGGTGAAAGACGGTGCTGCTGGGTGTGCCGGCGTCGACATCCTCGACGGCGAGAACCTCCGTCGCCGGGAGAGCGCGCAGGAGCTCCAGGGTCTCACGGTCGATCCGCTCCGCCCAGACGAGCAGTCGCAGCCGCAGCGCTCCGGTCTCTGCGAGCGCGCGGATCAGCTCGAGGATGTGAACCTGCGTCCCTGTGACGGCGCCGTCGAGGGCGCGTGCATCGATCGTCACCCAGAGCGGCGCGCGGGGTCCGCGCGCAGCCGCGAGCGCAGATGTGAGGACATCTGACTCAGCCGGCGTACGACTCTCGAGGAGGTACGGGTAGCGCTCGAGCAGGCGCGCCGGCAGTTGCACCTGCCCGCGTGCGTGTGGGCCTCGCTCGTCGATCGCGGAAACAGGCTCGAGCAGTTGAACGACGACGTCGTCAGCAGCGATGTGCGCCAAGCCCGACAGCAGGCAACGTTGGGCGAAGTCGAGCTCGAGCGCCGTCGGCAGATCGAGCTCCTCGTCGAGCTGGCCGACGAGCTCGAGCGCCTCTCGGCGCACGTACACGCAGGGTCCGACCGCCCGCGTCAGTCGCGGACGCAGCCTCAGCGTGTGCTCGGCGACGCTCTCGGCGAGCTCCGCCAAGTCCTCCTGCACGCCGTCTGAGTCCTCCGTCGGATGTAGCGCGAGTCCCGTGCGCACGTCCGCCAGCGCGCTGGCGGTGGCGACGTTGGTGTCACTCCGGGCAGCGTCGCGTAGGCGCTCGAGCCAGCCAGAGCTCACGCGACAAGCCCCATCGAGCACAACGACGTCGGCGGGAGCAAGCTGCTCGAGGGCGCGATTGACGGCCGCCGGGTTCGCCGAAACCTCGTGAACCGGCGTCTCAGGGTGCGTGTGCGCCCGTACCGATCGGCGACAGGCATCCAGGCGCGCCCGCTCACCGCCGGCGGCGATCACGACGCAAACGCTTCCCCTTGCAAGGGGCGGGCTCGTCTCTGGCGGCTGGTTCACGTGCATCGCATGCCGACTGGCGAAGCAGCAGCCTAGAGCAGTCCCGTGGGACCCAGCAAGGTTGGGCGATAATGCCGGCCAGCACCAGCCGATGACCGTCGAGCACCAAACCAGACAGACAACCATCCACCCGCTACGCGTACGCATCGCGGCAATTGCCCGCAAGGCGTTGCCCCGGGTCGCGCCATCGTACGCACGCTACAGGGTGCGCCGGGCCGAAACGGCGGCCACAATCGGGCGTCTGGAGGCTGACTTTGCGCACGTTCGCGAACGCCACACCGAGCAGATCGAGCGCCTGGAGGACCTCGTGCGTGAGCTCATCCTGGCCGTCGAGTCGCTGCGTCGGAGCGCGGCCGCGCGCGACGCTGATGGCGAGGGCTGATGCGGGTCGTCACGCTCACGAGCCTCAGCGCCCTGCCGCGCGCTCGCGCGCTCGCGCGCTCGCTCAGCGGCCACCAGCCTGATTGGTCGCACGAGCTGCTGCTCCTCGCCAGCGAGGACGTGGCCGCGTCTGTCGCGGCGGCTGAGGGCATCCCCGGTCTGCGCTCGGTCTGCCGGGAGCTCGACCTCGACCTCGAGGCGCTGCTCGCCCTGCACGACGAAGACGACCTGACCACCCTGCTGCTGCCCAACCTGCTGGCGCGCTACGCGGAGTGCCGCTCGGAGCCGGTGCTGCATCTGCCGAGCAGCGTGTGGGTGCTCGGCCAGCTCGATCCAATCGAGTCAGCGCTAGCAGCACGCGGGGTCCTGCTCGTGCCGCGGCTGATGGCCGACGTTCCCGAGGATGGGCTGCAGCCCTCACGAGAGCAGATGGAACGGATCGGGCGCATGGAGGAGACGATGATCGCCATCGACAACACGCCGCGCTCGAGCGCCTTTCTCGAGTGGTGGCGGGCCCATGTCGAACAGACGCTGGGATCGCTCGACGCCCGCAGAGGCGGTGAGCGTCCGGAGGACCGTCCCTGGCTCGCGCGACTGCTCGAGCTCGCTCCGGCTCGCTTCGCGACGGCGGTGCTCGACATACCCGGGTGCAACCTCAACATGTGGAATCTCGATCGCCACAGTCTTCAAGGAAGTCTCGAGGGGGAGCTCATCGATGGACGCTGGCCGCTGCGCTTCCTCAACATGCCTGGCTTTGACCCCGACCACCCGTACCGGCTCAGTCCCGGCGCGAGCCGCGCGCGAGTCAGTCGCTCACCGGTTCTGCACGAGCTCTGTGAGCGCTACGCGGGGGAGCTCCGCGCCGGCGGCTGGCGCGACGCGGACCATCACGCGGAGGTCGGACGACGTCTCGACGGTCTCGTCTACGACGAGCATCTACGTGCGGCGTTCGCGTCTGCGCTCGCGCTCGGCGCATGCCCGCCGGATCTGTTCAGCGAGGACGGCACCCGTGCGTTTCTCGCGTGGCTCCAGGGACCGGCTCCCAGGGGCAGCGCCTACGGCATCAACCGCTACGTCTTCCATCGCGTGGCGCGCGAGCGCCCCGACGTGGTGCGCAAGTACCCCGACCTCGACGGCGGCGACGGCCCGGGCTATCTCGCGTGGTGCTGGGCGTTTGGGCGTCACGAGCTTGGCATCCCCGAGCGCTTCATGCCGCCCCCGCCGGGTGATGGTCCTGTCCAGGTCGCCGTTCTCGCCGAGTCGCAGCCGACGGGCGCTCGGCCTGCGGTCCGCTCTACGCCGATCGCTTCGACCGTCTCAGACGGAGCTGCTGGGCGGCCACTCGTGAGCGAGGACGAGCTCGCCGTGCGCCTGACCGGGTACCTCGGCCACACGCTCGGGCTCGGCGCCGCAGCGCGGGGCTACGCCAAGGCGCTTGGTGCCGCGAGCGTTCCCGTGATGACGGTGAGCGTGCCGCTTCACCACCTGGCGCTTCCCGTCGTGCTGAGCGAGGAGTACGGTCGGCACGGCTTTGAGGACCTCGTTCACGAGGGCCGGCACGGCTTTGAGATCGTCGCGGTCAATGCGGATGAGCTTCCCGATCTGGTCGAGCGTCTGGGCGAGGACTACTTTGAGGGGCCGCGCATCGGGATCTGGGGCTGGGAGACGAACACGATCCCGCCGCGTTGGGATCGCGCGTTCGCACTCGTCGAGGAGATTCTGGGTGTACTCACGCTTCATGGCGGAAAACATCGGCGCGGCTGCCCAGGTACCGGTCCTCGCCTTGCCGCCACCCGTGTCGCGCCCGGCGCAGGCGGTCGCGCCACTGCGCCTGGGGGTGCCTGAGGGCTTTCTGTTCCTGTTTGTCTTCGACTACCTGAGCACCGTGCAGCGCAAGAACCCGGTCGGGCTGATCGAGGCATTCAAGCGCGCGTTCGCGCCTGGTGAGGGTCCGCAGCTGCTGATCAAGACGATCAACGCACCGCTGCGTCCGCTGGCAGAGGAGGAGCTCCTGTGGGCTGCGCACGGGCGTGAGGACATCCACGTCGTGGATCGCTCGCTCACCAATGACGAGCTCAACGGGCTGATGGCGGCGTGCGACTGCTACGTATCGCTCCATCGAGCCGAGGGCTTTGGGCTGACGCTGGCCGAGGCGATGGCGATCGGCAAGCCCGCGATCGCCACCGGGTATTCGGGGAACGTCGACTTCATGAACGGCGAGAACAGCTATCTGGTCGACTACACGATCGCTCGCGTGGGTCCGGAATGCGAGATCTATCCGCCGGAGGGGGAATGGGCAGAACCCAGTGTCGAGCACGCCGCGGAGCTCATGCGGCGGGTGCTCGATAACCCAGGAGAGGCTCAGCGTCAGGGCGCTCGCGCCGCGCAGGACATCGCGCGCTCGCTTTCCCCTGCGGCGACGGGCGCGGCGATGCGCGACCGGCTGCAGCAGCTCGCCCGTGGCTCTGGCAGCGGCCGAACGCGGGCTGCTGTCAACGGGGCGCGGGCAGCGCGTCAGGGGGTGCTCCCCCGGGCTTGAGCAGCTCGATCCATTGGTAGCCGACTGGGGCGGCGCAAATCTGAGCCATCCGGCTCGCCGGTGCGACGTAGATCTGGTTGGCGCTCGTCGGTTCGCGGCTGAAGACGATCGCGCCGATCGTGCGCGACGCCGTTTCGATGTGTGCGTCTCCGCTGCCCGGATGCAAGCTCCCGCCCCCGCGCACGATCCGCAGCGTGTGTGCTCCAGCCGTCAGCGTCTCGGAGGTCATGTAGAAGAACTCGGATGGGTAGCGCTCTTCGTAGCCGATGCTCGTCAGGCGCTTGCCGTCGACATAGACCGCGAGCGGTCTGCCAATCGATCCCTGCAGCCAGATGCCGTAGCTGCCGGAGGCGGGTATGACGACCTTCATCACGTCGCTGCCAGCGCCGTAAGCGGCCACCGTCGAGGGCCCGAGTGCCCTCCAGTAGCCGGGGCGGACTCCATCGGCCGGGTTTGCGACAGCGACGGTGTTGGGCTTGGCATAGGCAAGCTCCGCTTCCGAGCCAGCGTGCTCCGCGCGCGTCACCAGCACATGGCAGAGGGCGGGCGTTCGTTCATGCGGGCCTCCCGACAGTGGAGCGTGTTCGAGCACGGTGCTCGAGGGACGGTCGCGACGCCAGACGTCGAAGTAGCGGGTCTCGTCGACGAGGTCATAGTTGCTCGGCGCGCGGGTCGCGGTGGGGCTGCGCGGCTGGATGATCAACGGGAAGTGCTGGATGAAGGAGGGCACGAGCTGATTGAGGTCCCAGACGAAGCTCGTTTCGCCGTTGCCGAGCCCGGGGCGCACCTCGAAGCTCAGGTTCGCGGGATCCACGAGCGTGGAGCCGTCCTCGCCGCGCAGGAAGTACTCGGCGTATTCGTCGAAGCTCGGATCCAGGGTCGGGCCCTGCTTGGCGTAGCGGCTCGCGATCGCCGCGAGGTCGTGATAGCGAGCGCCCGGTGCCAGCGTGGTGTCGTGGTAGATCAGCGCGTTGCCGTAGAGAACGCCGGCGCTGACCACGAGTGCGGCGAGCCAACCGAGGGCGCTGAGCGGCCGGCGACCACTCGCCTGCAGCGTCGCCGCGCCGACGAACGCGAGGGTGACGACGAAGGCGGCGGTGATCGTGAAGGCCTTGAGCTGTATCCAGGCGCTGCTGTGGTCGATGAAGTATTCGAGCGCGATCGGGCTCGCTACGCCGAGGATGACGATCGCCCAGCGTTTGCGGATGGCGGCGACAATTACTCCTGTCACAGCCAGCACGATGATGATCACATCGAAGATGTGGCTGGGGGTCGGGTTCGTGAGCGTGTAGCGGTAGTCGCCCGTCAGCCAGACGCCCGCGCTCGACCAGCGCGAGACGGGGTCGGCGAGGTTGCCGAGGCCGAGTTCGACGACGCCGCCGATCGCCGTGCCGGCGACACTGAGCAGTTTCGCCGCCGTCACGAGACCGGGAAGCGAGATCACGACCACGACCGCCGCGAACACCGCCCAGCTTTCGAGCGCATAGCGACGCTTGCCGCGACGCGTCAACGAGAAGGCAAACGCTCCGATCAGCAGCAGCCCCAGCCAAGGCCCGATCCCGACGCTGAAGGCAGCGAACGCTCCAGAGACGGCGACCGCCAGGGTGACAGCACCTCGCCGCCGGCCTTCGCCGGGAAGCTCGTTCGCGAGAACGGCCACGACGATAAGCAGCAGGGCGGCCGTCGTTAGCTCCTTGATCCCCGCCTCGAGCGCGTAGGCGTAGAGGATGTTTGGCTGAATCGCCACAGCTGCTCCGATGAACCGCATCAACCCGTTGCGGGTCACGCGACCGAGAATCGAGAAGATCGCCAACGAGCCCATCGCCGCAGTGAACGCGAGGAACGCTTGGTAGCACCAGGCGACGTTGACGTGGATCAGACCCGCGATCTCGCCGAGCGTCGACTGCGCGCCGGCCGGATAGCCGATGCTCAGGAGCTTGGCGTTGACGACGTTGTAGGAGGAGTTCGCGTTGGTCGGCACCGCACGCCCGGCGTCGGCGAGGTGCTGCGCGAGGTCCATCTGGAAGGCGATGTCGACGATCCGCGTGTAGCCCGTCCAGCCGACGGCCCCCGACAGGAACACGGGCCCCCCGACGGCAGCGAAGCCCACGAGCGCGGCGAGCGCCGGCCATAGCCATGGCCCAAGACGTGGGCGCGGCAGCGACAGGTCGCGGCCGCGAGCCTCCAGCGCCAGGCCGATGAGCGCCACCACCGCGACGATCGGGCCGCCCGCCGGAGCGAGCCAGCCGTAGGAGGTCGCGAAAGCGGAGATGGCGACAACGAGGGCGAAGCCGACCGGTGTGATGAGCAGGCCCGGCAGGTCCCCTCCGGCGAGCCTGCGCACGAGCAGGCCGCAGCCGAAGCTGGTCACCAGCATCACCATCGGGAACAAGACCCAGGCGCCGAGGAACGATCCGAGCAAGCGCGCATCTATAGCGGCTCTGTCGGTTGCGACGCGGCACCGTCCGTCGCGGACGTTCAGAGATCGAGGCCATACTGTCGTGCGCATGAGCTCTGCCGACGACGCGCCCAGTGCCGCGAGCGAGCCTGCGTGGTACGCGGTGGTGCTGAGCTGGAACGGGCGCGAGGACACGATGCGCTGCCTCGAGTCGCTGGAGAAGGTGACCCACCCTCGCTTGCAGATCGTCTGCGTCGACAACGGGTCCGACGACGGCTCGCAAGAGGCCGTGCGCGCGCGCTTTCCGCGTGTGCACCTGATCGAGGCGGGCGCCAACCTCGGCTACTCGGGCGGCAACAACCTCGGCATCGGCTGGGCCCTCGAGCACGGCTCGGCGTGGGTGATGCTCGTGAACAACGACGTGACCGTGGCCGCGGACGTGGTTGACGGGTTCATCCGTGCCGCCCGTCTGCACCCGCGTGCGGGGATCCTCGCCGGCAAGGTCTTCTTCGCCGATCGTCCCCGCACGATCTGGTTCGCGGGCCAGCGCGTGAGCGAGCTGCTGGGCTATTCGGGACGACCGCGCGGCCATGGGCGAGCGGACTCGGGCCGCTACAGCCACGTCTGCGAGACCGGGAGAGCGGTTGGGGCGCTGATGGCGATCTCGCGTGAGGCGATCGAGGCGGTCGGGCTCCTGGACGAGGAGCTGTTCGCGTACGTCGAGGACGTCGATTGGGCGCTTCGCGTCCGACGCGCCGGCATGCAGGTGCTGTTCGCGCCGCACGCGCGCGCTTGGCATCGTGTCTCGGCCTCGACCGGAGGGGCGGCCAGATCGACCCACACGCTGTATTACGGAGCCCGTAACACGGTTGTCGTGCTCGAGCGCAGACGTCCGCTGGGAGTCCTCGGCACCGTGTTCAGGCGCGTCGCGATCCTCGCGACGTTCTCCCTGCATGCGCTGACCCGCGCCAATCGCCGGGAGGCGCTCCGAGCGGTCCGCAGCGGCTTTCGCGATGCGCGCCTCGGCCGTCTCGGCCCGCGCCCGGAGAGCGCCCGCTAGGCCTATGACGCTGCAAAGCGCTTGCGTCGTCGCTGTGAGCGCTGCATTGCAGCCGCCACTCCCAGGAGCCCGGCAATGCCGCCTGCGCCGCAGGCTGCCGCGCCGTAGCTCAGCGCGAGCCGCCATTTCCGGCGTCCCGCGCTGCGACGCGCCTGCCCGAGCATGATCGCGGCGCTCATCGTGCGGGCGCGGCGCTGGAGCTCGGGGTGTCTCGCCGTGACGATCGCCATCGTCATCAGCCCCTCCTCGTAGGAGACGCCGGACGCCTCTGCGCGGGTCGTGAAGTTGTCGGAGTGGCGGCGATAGCGGACCAGCGTGTCGTCTATCGCGATGCAGCGTCCCTGCCGGAACACCTCGATGTCGAACAGCCAGTCGTTGGTGAATGTGAGGCGCTCGTCGAAGCCGCTCGCAGGGCACAGTGACGAGCGGATCATCGTGGCGGACGGAAGCATCTTGTAGGTCGGGTCGAACCACATCTCGATCCCGCCGCTGCGCAGTGGCCCGCCGTTGGCGACGGTCGAGAAGCGGCCGATCACCCGGCCGCTGTCGGAGTCGAACATCTCGGCGTCGTGACAGCACCCGGCCGCGAGCGGATCGTGATCGAGAGCGGCGACCTGGCGGGCGAGCTTGTCTGGCAGCATCACGTCATCGCCGTCCAGCCATGCGATGAGCTCGCCCCTGCGGATCGCCAGCGCCCGGTTCAGGGCGAACGCCTTGCCCTGGTTCTGCTCGCCGCGCAGCACGCGGATGCGCTCCGGTTCGCGCTCGGCGAGCGAGCGCGCGATCGTCGTCGTGGCGTCTGTCGACCCGTCGTCGGAGATGAGGATCTCGAAGTCGTCGAAGCTCTGGGCGAGGACGCTCTCAACGGCCTCCGTCAGGAAGCGCTCCTCGTTGTGAACGGCCATGATCACGCTTACCCGCGGCGAGTCCGCCTGCTTGCGGGCGACTCCGTCCGCGTGGTGACGATCCCTATCCTGTTGCGTCATGGAATCCGACGAGAGCACGCTCTCGGCGCGCGGCTCGATTTCCGCGTCTCTGGTGGTCCGCAACGAGGAGGCGGTGATCGAGCGCTGCCTGGCGAGCCTCGCGGGAGTCGTGGACGAGATCGTGCTGGTCCACGATGGCGAGTGCGAGGACGCGACCCTCGAGATCGCCGCCCGCTATGGCTGCCGGATATTCGTTCGTCCACTGTGCGGTCATGCTGAGGCAACCACGATATTCGCCTTCGAGCAGACGCGGGGCGAATGGATCGTCTCCCTGGATGCTGATGAGTACTTGAGCGAGCCGCTGCGGGCACGTCTGCGCGAGTTGGTCAGCGACGATGACGTCAACGGCTATGAACTGCTGTGGCGTATCTGGGACGGGCAGCGCCACATCACCGAGAAGGGCCCGTACAAGCTCGCGCTCTTCCGCCGCGCGCGCGTGCACGCGCTGGGGGTGCACCACAGCGGCGAGACCGTGGATCCGCCGGTCAGGCGGATCCAACTCGAGCTCGAGCATCGCCCCACCTACAACAACCTCGCTCTGCGCACGGTGCTGACGAAGTGGCGTCGCTCGGCGAAGATCCATGCGGAGCAGCTGCTCACCGACTTTGCCGAGCTGCCCAAGTTCAACTGGGATGGTCCCTCGGACTGGCCGCCCCAGCGACACATCCTCAATCGTCTCGCGCCGGTGCTGTTCCTCCCTTACGTGCCGGTCGTGTTTCTCGTCAACCTCGCCCGCGAGCGCGATGTGTACTCGCCACGGGAGAACGTGAGGCTGTCGTTCTTTCAGGGGCTGTATGCGGGGATGCTCCAGTTCTACGTAGCGAAATATCGGTACTTCGGCCAGGGTCCCTCGCCCGCGGCCGAGCCCCCGCGCCCCGGGGCGGTGGGCGCGCGACCGCTCGCATGAGCGCCGGCGAGCCGGCGCTCAGAGCTCCGCGGGTGGCTGTCGTCTCGGTGGGCGATCCGCGTTCGATCAGCACGTGGTCGGGAACGACAGCCGGCATCCTCGTGGCACTGGACGCGCTTGGCGTGGACACGCGGGCGTTCGATCTCTCGCTGCCTCAGCCCGTCGAGAAGGCATTGCTCGTGGCCGGCTCGGCGCGGACGCGCAATCGCTTCGACGCCGAAAGCTCGGCGCTGACGTCGAGCGTGCGTAGCCTGCTCGCTGCGCGCCGAACGGCGGGCGCCGGCCTGGACGGTGCGATCCAGATCGGCACCACCTTTTCCCTGGCAGCGGACGTCCCCTACGTGACGCTGGAGGACATGACGTTGCGCCAGGCTCGGGCGATCCATCCCGTCTTCAGTCGCATGTCCCAGCCCGCGCTCGCGGCCTGGGAGGGGCGGCGCCGGAGGATCTATGACCGCGCCCGCATGTGCACGGCAGCCAGCCATTGGGTCGCCCGATCGCTGACCGAGGACTACGGCGTGAGCGTCGCGCGAGTCGCGGTTGTGGGCCTGGGTCCCAACCACACGGTGCCCTGCGTCGGACGCGAGTGGGGGTCTCCACGCTTCCTGTTCGTCGGGCTCGACTGGGAGCGCAAGGGCGGTCCGCTGCTGTTGCGTGCGTTCTCCCGCGTGCGTGCGTCCATACCCGGCGCCGCCTTGGACATCGTCGGTGGCCATCCTCCGCTGAGCACGCCGGGAGTTCGCGGCCACGGTGTGCTCTCGCAGACCGCCCCCCGGGATCGCGAGCGTCTGGAAGCGCTCTTCGCGTCCGCGACCTGTCTCGTGATGCCGTCGCTCGTCGAGCCGTTCGGCATCGTGCACGTGGAGGCCGCCGCCGCCGGGATTCCAAGCATCGTTACCGCTGCGGGCGGGGCCCGTGACACGATCGGAGCCGACGGCGGAATGGTCGTCTCGCCGGGGGACGAGGATGGGCTCGTGGACGCGATGCTCTGCCTTTGCGAGCCGGCGAGGGCTCGGCGCATGGGCGAGGCGGCGCGTGCCCGCTCTGGCCTGTACACATGGAGCAAGGTCGCCGAGCGGCTGCTGCGCGCCCTGGGGCTGCATGCGCCTGGCGCACCCGCGCCGGTCGAGTTCCTGTGAGCTCCGGCGTAACGTACCTCGCCGATGCCGAGCGAAAGCGAGATGGCGGGCTTGGAGGCTGTGCCACCGCCAGACATCCTCGACCGTCCCGAGGCGGGCGCGAAGGTCATTCGCGGCGGCGCGATTCGAGGGGGTGCCTACGCGGCGACGATCCTGCTCACGGCGGCCGTCGTCCCGCTGATGACGCGCCACCTCGGGGTAGCCGACTTCGGACGCTTCGTGGTGGCCTCATCCGTCGTGATGATCGTCGCAGGGGTCACCGAGTTCGGCCTCAGCGGGATCGGGACGCGCGAGTACTCGCTTGCCTCGCCTGTCGAGCGCCGCGCGCTGCTCGCGAACCTGCTCGGGCTGCGCACCGCGCTGACGCTGGCGGGCCTCGCGCTCGCGGCGCTGTTGATGGCCTTCGCGGGATACCCGCGGGTGGTTGTCCTCGGGATGCTCGTCTCCGGGCTTGGCCTGATGCTCCTGAACGTCCAGCAGACCTACTCGATCTCGCTGACAGCGCAGCTGGACTGGGGAGCCGCGTCGTTCTTCGAACTCGTCAACTCGGCGGTGGTTGCCGGTGGAACCGTCCTGCTAGTGCTGGTGGGGGCGCAGCTATTCCCGTTCTTCTTCGTCAGCGTCGCCTCCTCTGCCGCCGCCCTGCTGGCTTGCGTCATCTATCTACGCCACCGCGTCGCGCTGATGCCGCTGTTCGAGCTCGCCGCATGGAGGCGACTCGTGCGCGACTCGCTCCCGTTCGCAGCCGCCGCGACCGTCGCGATCCTCTACCCGCGCGTCGGCCTGATCGTGGTGTCGCTGATCTCGAGCGCGCACCAAACCGGCTACTACTCCACCGCCTACAAGGTCGTGGAGGTGATCGGCGGAACGTCGGGGCTGATCGCGAGCTCGGCTTTCCCGATCTTCGCGCGCGCCGGACGCGACGATCACGAGCGCCTGCGCTACGCGGTCGGAAAGGTGGGCGACACCGCGCTCATCGCCGGCGCTTATGTGACCCTCAGCCTGTTCGTCGCCGCTCCGTTCGTGATCGCGGTGATCGGCGGGAAGGCGTTCGCGCCGGCTGTTCCGGTGCTGAGACTGCAGGCGGTCGCGCTGCTCGGCGGCTTTCTGGCCGCAACATGGAGCTACACGCTGCTGTCGCTGCGCATGCACGCTGCGCTCCTGCGGGTGACGCTCGCCGCGCTCGCGGTGTCGATCTTGCTCTCTGTAGCCCTCGTTCCAGGTCTTGGCGCCGAAGGCGCCTCGATCGCCTCGGCGGTGTGCGAGTTCGTAGTGGCCGGGGGATACATGCTCGCGATCACCCGTGGCCACGCCCATCTGCGCCCGAGCCTCGCGGCCTTTCCGCGCGTCGCGCTTGTAACGCTGCTCGCCGCGAGCGTGCTGGCGCTGCCGCTACCTAGCATCGTCCTGTGGGGGATCGCATCCGTCATCTATCTCGGACTGCTCGCGTTGCTGCACGTATATCCAGACGAGCTCCTGCAGGTGCTGTTGCGACGCATCCGATGAGCGAGCCGGGGTAGTGCCCCGGTAGTGTTGCGCCCCTTGTCGAGGCCCAACCCGACTGCGTACCAGTTGAGCATCGCGAGGCCTCGGATCGGAGGCCGGACACGGCTGCGAAGCGTGGGGACGAACCTTCGCTCGCGCTGGCACTGGCTGCTTCCCGCGGGTGTCATCGCCGTGCTCATGGCTCCGATGGTTCTCACCGACAGGACGTTCGGGGGCGACTGGCCCGGGCACCTGTGGCTCGTGCAGATGCAGGCGCGCAACATCAGCTACCTGGGTCATCCGAGCCTGTTCGTGCAGTCCACGATGGGCGCGTTCGAGCCGTGGTATGCGTTCTATGGCGGCACTCTGTACTCGCTCGTCGCGCTTGTCGCGGTGGTGATCGGCGGACACACCGTGGTCGCGTACGTGGCCTCGTTCGCGCTGGCGATGGCGATGGCGTTCGGTGGCTTCAGCTGGCTCGCCAAACAGGCTGGCGTGCGCGGATGGCCTGCCCACGTCGCGGGGTTCTTCTTCGTCGCGTCGGCCTACTACATGACAGACATCTACGCGCGTGGAGCCTGGCCGGAGACGATGGCGACCTCTGCGATCCCTCTCCTCGTCGCCTCGGCGTTGGCCCTGCTTCGCGCGGATCGCTGGCGGGTGGGCCCCGTCGTTGCCTTCGTCTTCGCCGTCGTGATTTTCACGGGCAGCCACAACATCACGCTGCTCTACGGCACGATCTTCCTGATCCTGTTGTGCGTGGCGCTCGTGCTTGCGTTCGGGCGCGATCGCCTGCCGCCGCTGCGCAGGGTGCTCGCCGTCTGCGCCCTCGGCCTGCTCGCGGCGGCCGTGAACCTGTGGTTCCTGCTGCCAGATGTGGCGTATGAGGGACGCACTGTGATCGGCCAATCCTTCGGCAAGCCACCTGAGGTGACCGGCGGGCTCTCACCGTTGCTGCTGCTCGACCCCTTCCGGCACTCGCGTATTCCAGGGTTGCCCACTTTCGATCTACAGCTTCCCGTCCTCGTGCTGGCGTGGTCGGTTGCTGCCCTGGCGATCGGCTGGACGGCGCTGGCAGATAGGTGGAGGCGGCTGGCGCTTGCGCTTGCGATCCCCGCCGTGCCGTTCCTGGCGGTGCTCCTGTTTCCCGCGCTTTGGAAGCTGCTGCCGCGCCTGTTGTGGGCGATCCAGTTCCCGTACAGGCTGATCAGCTACGTCGACTACTGCGTGGCCGCGCTGGCGATCCTCGCGGTGATCGCACTCGTGGCGAAGGGTCGCGGGCGCGCGAGGACCGTGCTGATCCTCGCGGGAGTCTTGGTCGCGGGCTTGGAGGGCGGCCAGTCGATCTACCAGCAGTGGAGCACCCCGTCGAGCCTCCCCAGTCGCAGCGATGCGTTCCCGGGTGGAAGCACGCTGCCCGACTACTGGGTTCGCTTTGCGACCTATCTCGAGTTTCAGGACGTCTCGCTCCCGGTCCTCAGCGCGACGATCCCGGAAATCCCCGGGGTGACGGTCTACAACGGCCAGGGCGCGAACGTCGTTCCCGTCCCGGTGACGGAAAGGCCGAGAAACGGCTATGCGGTCACGCTCACCCCGCCTCACGACGGCACGGTAACCACCGATGTGATCTCGGGGCCCTATCTGGTCGCCGTACACGGCGCGAAATTCGTCGGGCGCACGCCTTACTCGGAGCTCGTGATGCGGGTGAACAGAAACCCGGCAGGGGGCCCGACGAGGGTCACATTCAGCACGGCGAGGACCTGGCCAATCGTGCTCGGCAAGTGGGTTACGCTGCTGGCCGTCGTCGCATTGGCCCTGGGGCTGGTGGGTCTTGCGATTCGCACCGCGATCAGGCGAGTGCGCGACGATAGCTCGCGAGCGTCCCCTCGGCCGCCGCCGCCCAGCTGAACGTCGCCGCGCGCGAGCGCCCAAGCGCCACCATCCGCTCCGCGAGCTCGCGATCCTCGATCAGCTCGCAGATCCGTGCGGCGATCCGCGACGGGAGGTTCGGGTCGAAGAAGAGCGCGGCTTCGCCGGCGACCTCGCGCAGCGCGGGGATGTCGGAGCAGGCCACGGGCACGGACCGCGCCATCGCCTCGAGCACCGGCAGCCCAAAGCCCTCGTGAAGACTGGCGAGCACCAGGCAATCCGCGATCGCGTACAGAGACTCGAGCTCGGCCGCCGTACAGGGGCCGACCAGGCGGACATCGGCGATCACGCCGGCCCCGATCGCGCGAGCGCGCAGCTGCTCCCCGTCGGTGCCGTAACCGGCGATCACGAGCAACGGTCGACCCGCGTCGGGGATCAGCGCGAGCGCGTCGAGTACGGCGGGCAAGTTCTTGTGCGGGAGGTTGCTCGCGACGGCGAGCGCGACCGGCCGCCGCCCAACCACTAAGCGCTCGCGCAGGGTCTCCGTGTCCGGCGGCTCCGGGGGCGGACGCACGCCGTTGGGGACGACATCGATTCGCTCGCGCTCGACGCCGAGCCCGCCGACGATCTCCTGCTCGCCGGCGGCGGACACGGCGATGATCCGGTCGGCGCGGCGGGCGGCGAGCGACACGAGCGCTGCGGTTGCGACTCGCGCAGGCGGCGAGAGCAGCTCGGGAAGCGCTCGATACTGGAGGTCGTGGATCGTGACCACCCGCCGAAAGCGACCCCACGCGGGCGCGAAGTTGGCCATCGAGTGCAGCAGCTCGACGCCTGCTCTACTCGCAGCGACCGACACGAGCGCGAGCTCTCCGAGCGCCCACTGCGAACGGCTGCGCGCGGACACGGGAACGACGACGGCGCGCACGCCGTCGCCGAGCTCGCGTGCGAGTCGCGGACCGGCATCGCGGTTGACGAACGCCACGAGCTCCAGATCGGAGGAGCGCTCGAGCAGCACGGGTACGAGTTCGCGGGCGTAGCTCTCACGGCCTCCGGTCTCGCCTGGCACGAGGAAGAGGAGATCGAGCCCGACGCGCATCAGCGGTCGAGGACGGACAGGAGCTGGCGCACGAGTTGCCAATAGAGCGATTGGGGCACGCTCACCCACGGCTTGCCGGCGACCGCCAGATACGGGCTCTCGAGCGAGGAGGTCAGGTGCTCGGCGAGCTCGCGCGAACCGATCCTTCGTGTCCGCTGCAATCCGCGCCGTCGGGCGAGCGTGCGTGGCAGGGCGGCGAGCGTCGCAACCTGGGCGCGCAGCTTCGGGCGCAGCCACCCCTCGCGCGCGGCGATTGCGAGCAGCGCGATCTCGCTCGCGAGCAGGGCTGGCGCGAGCAGCGCGAGCAGTGCTGTCGGATACACCGACAGCACAGTGCGCCAGCGGTTGCGCTCGAGCCAGAACCACTTGGACGATCCCTTTGCGAACTCGTAGCCGTGGGTGACACGGGCAGCCGGAACGACGCCGACGCGCTGCCCGGCCAGCCACAGCCGCAGGCCGAGGTCGAGGTCCTCTCCGTACATGAAGTACTCGCGGTCGAGGCCGCCGAGCTCGCTCCACACGTCGCGCCGGATGACCATCGCCGCGCCTGAGGGGAACGCGACCTCGCGGTCGTTCGAGGGCAGCGCCGAGAACGGCTGCTCACAGCCGCCGGCCCAGCCCATGCCGAGATAGTGGACGACTCCTCCACTGCTGTTGACACGGCCGTCCTCGAGCAGCACCGCGGCCTGCCACGCGCCCCACTCGGGGTGTGTGAGCGAGGCGTCGCGCAATCTCTCCAAACAGCCCGGCTGGGCTTGGCAGTCCGGGTTTAGGAACAGCAGCAGCGGCGCTCGCGTCGCTGCTGCTCCGGCGTGGCAGCCGCCGGCGAAGCCCAGGTTCTCTCCGGTCTCAACGACGAGCGCCCGCTCGCTTTGCGAGCTCGCGAGCGCTGCGGTCCCATCAGTCGAGGCGTTGTCGACGATCACAAGCTCATCCGCTGCACGCAGCTGCCCGCTGAGCGCCGAGAGCAGGCGCGGGAGGTCCGCGGCGGACTGATGCGTCACGACCACCACTGCCATCGCGTCGGAGCCGCCGTCGGCCAAGGTGCTCAGCGCGTGCTTGTGAGCTCTTCGGGCGCGAGCGGCTCGTGCGGGCCGCGCTCGGCCGTGGTTGGGGCGGCGGCCTGATCGACGGGTGCTTGAGCTGTCGCTCCCGATTCGACTTCCTCGACACGCTGCTGGAGCAGGCCGATTCGCTGGGCCAGGATCTTGTTCTGGTCGGACAGGCGCGAGACGGCGAGCGAGAAGTTCAGCAGGATCATCCCAATCAGACCGATGGCGACCGCGAATAGCGCGGACGGCGGGTAGGAGATTCCGACATCGTTTGCCAGGGAGGTGAGCAGTCCCTTCCAGGCCGCGAGCACAAACAACGTCGTGGCGGCAACCAGCCAAAGGATCGCGTAGCGCTCGGACAGGCGCTTGCGACGCACCAACTCGAACACCAGCAGCAGCAACGCGAGAGTGACGAGGATCGACACTCCGTGCAGGAGGCTGATTCGAGTCACGGCGATAGCTCCGCGGTCTGCGTTTTTGAGGGCTCCCCGGGTTCGATCGGCTTACGACGGAAGAGGCCCACGAACACTGCCAGCAGGACCTTGACCATGTAGTAGACCGACTGAGTCGATGAGATCGCCGACTCGCCCGTTAGGCGGGGGCGCATCTGCACGGGGATCTCGCAGCTGTGCAGCCGGTGGGCGTGCATCAGCAGGATCGCCTCGACCTCCGGATAGTCGTGCGGATAATCGCGCGCGAATAGCTCGATACCCCGCCGGTTGGTCATGCGAAATCCCGAAGTCGGATCGGTCACCCGCTGGCGCGTGATCACCGAGACGACGCCGGAGAAGATGCGGATTCCCAGTCGCCGGGTGGCTGAGGAGCGGTAGCCCTCGCCGCTGGCGTCGAGGAAGCGCGAGCCGGTGACCATGTTCGGCTGGCGGCCCGAGTGCAGGCAGGCGAGCAGGTCGCGGATGTGGTTGGGGTCGTGTTGCCCGTCGCCGTCGACCTGAACGGCTACGTCGTAGCCGTGCTCGAGTGCGTAGATGTAGCCTCCCTGCATCGCCCCGCCGATACCGAGGTTGAAGGGCATGCGCAACACCGCTGCTCCGGTCGCGGCCGCGACCTCGGCGGTTGCGTCGTTAGAACCGTCATCGACGACGAGCACGTCGAACTCAGGGGCCGCCTCATGGATCGACGCGACGGTCGAGGCGATCGCCTCGACCTCGTTGTAGGCGGGAACGATGGCGAGATTGCGTCTCATAGCGCTAGACGTGCTGCGTGCGATGTCATAGCAACGCGTCCGCCGGCGGCGAGTTGCGCACCCGCCAGGCGGCTGCGGATAAGTGTAGGGGCAACGTCCGTCGGCCAGGGCGCGCGTCGGCGCTTCGTCGATAACCTCGCGCACCATGTACGAGCCTCCGAACACCCGCGCGCCGCGCACTCCTCAGACGCTGCGCCCCGGAGGGCGCTAGCCATGGACGCCCAGCGATGGCGAGCCGAGCAGAGGGAGATCCGCAGGCTCTTGCGATCCAAGCGGCGCTCAGGCCCACCGTACCCGCACGCCGTGTCCGGCATGGGCGGCGAACCGCTTGCGTCGGTGATCGTCGTCTGCTGGAACGCGGCTGAGGTCCTCGGGCGTTGCCTGGATCAGCTGCTGGCTCAGGACTACGGCAACTATGAGGTCGTCGTCGTCGACGACGGCTCGCAGGACGGAACGCTCGATGTGGCTGAGGCGGCGGCTTCGGCCTCAGGCGGCGCGGTGACGGTCGTGCGCAGTCCCGCCAACAGGGGTTGCCCTCACGCACGCAACCTCGGCCTCAGTCGGGCCAAGGGCGAGCTGGTGGCGTTCATCGACGCCGACGGGTTCGCTGCGCCGGACTGGCTGCGCCAGGTCGTTGCACCGTTCGAGGCTGATGCGAGCATAGGAGGCGTCGCGTCGACCGTGTTCTTTGACGCGAGCCCGCTGGTCATCAACGGCGCTGGCGGCATCGTCAACCGTCAGGGATGGGCAGCCGACCTGTCGATGAACGAGTCCTACGAGTGGGCGGAGATCGCCTCGGAGGCGCTGTACCCGATGGGGTGCGGAATGGCCGTGCGGCGCTCGGCGGTCGAACGTGTGGGACCGTTCGACGATCACATGCTCAACTACTACGACGACGTCGACTACGGCGTGCGGCTGTGGCGTGCCGGGTATCGCGTGGTGGTGGCCCAGGAGGCATGGGTCGACCATGGCTTCGGCCAGGCAGGCGGCGACTCCTCAGCCAAGCAGCTGCTGTGTGAGCGCCACCGCATGCGGGTTGTGCTGAAGCACGCGACGCTGCGGACGCTGAGAAGCTGGGCAACACATGAGGCACGAGAGCTGCGCGACGCCGATGCGCCTCGGCGCGCGCTGAAGCTGAAGGCGTTCGCCTGGAATGCCCGCCACCTGCGAAGCGTGGTGGGGACGCGGCGGCGCTTACGGGGCTGTGTGCGGGCGCCGGAGCGCTTGGGCGACCAGTCCTGGGGAGACGACTTTCCCGCGGGGGTCCCGCCGATCTTGCTACCCAGTCCCGAACAGGCGGGCAGTGCGATCGACGTCGCCGATTCCCGCAGCGAGCGTCAGCTGGTCCACGGGTGGTTCCCGGCGGAGCACGTCGAGGGGCGCAGCTATCGCTGGGCCGGAGCCCACGCGGCGACACTGATACGGCTGGACAGGCCCGCCAGGCGCCTGCGACTCGATTACGCCCACGTCCCCGTCGATACCGGGGGGGTCCACCTGCAGGTGCGCCGGCTGAGCTCCGAGGACCCGCTGTCTGCGGTCTGGGCCACGCTCCTGCCGTGGCAGTACATTGCCCGTTCGGTCGAGAACCGCCTGCTCGCGCTCTCGGCCGGGGACTACGAAGTCGTGTTCAGCGTCGCCCACGGCTGGCTTGAGCCTCCGCTGAAGACTCGCCTGCTCGGCTTCGCGCTTTCGGCGATGTCCTTCGAGGAGTCCTACGATCTCGTGTCGGCCGGTCTCGACATGGCCTCGCCGGCGGTCCAGGACCAGCTGTTGAGCGGATGGTATGAACCGGAGTACGGCGCGGGGCGCAGCTACAGGTGGGCTACCCGCAACGCGAGCGTGATCGTGCGTCTCACGGACGCGCGGGGCACGGCCACGCTGAACTACCGATTTCCTCCGGGCTCGACCGGGGGGGTAAGTATCTCCGCGCGACACGTGGACTCCGCCGAGCGGCTGTGGTCGATGCGCCTGCCGTGGCAGGCGGGAGATTGGGCACAGCAGACGCTCTCGCTGTCGCTGGCGCCTGGCGATTACGTGCTGTCATTCGAGTCCGACACGACCTGGTCCAACCCTGGCCAACGAGATCCTCGGATGCCCCCGGAGAACCGCACGCTTGGCTTCGCGGTCTCCTCGCTGCTGGTCGGGGAGGATGCGCAGCGGCGATGAGCGGAGCTCCGATTCCGGAGACAGGCCTGGCCCCGCGTGTTAGTGGCTCCCCCGCACGAGCTCCCACTGTGCCGGCGCACGCCTCCTGCTCGGTTCCGCGCCGCGGTGCGGGGAGCGCCGATGCCACGCGAGAACCTGAGGCACCTGTACCCCGTGGGCTCCCGCCTTTGCACATTTGCGCGACAGGTCGAAGGCCTCCAGGCCAGCCAGACGTGGGTCGGCGTCGTAGCCGCCGAGTTCTGAGAGCCGCCGGCGTCGTATGAGCGCCATCGGATCGATCCAGCTTTCGCGCATCAGTCGCTCGGGCTCCCAGGGAAGCGAGCCGAGCAGTTCGACAGGGCGACCTTCTTCGTAGAGGGCGACCATTGGGTAGGCGAAGATCGCCTGCGGATCCGCGTCGAGCGATGCTAGGAGGCGCGCTAGCGTCGATGGGTAGATGCCGCCCGTCGCGTCGAGGATGAACAGGTGCTCGCCGCGCGCGCCGTCGGCGAGCACGTTCAGCGAGTGGGCGAGGCCACGGTTGACCGACTGACCCAGAAGCCTCGCTGGAAGCGAGGGGTGCTCGTCTAGGAAGCTGCTCAGCGCTGATGTCGACTGACCGAGCGGGTCGTCATCGAGGATCAGGAGCTCGAGATCGAGCGCGGTCGAGGCGGCGACGCTCGTGAGCGCCTCGACGCTCTCCTCCACGGTTGCGTTCGAGACGACGCTCAGCACGCTCACCTGTGGCACGCAGTGCGCGTAGGCCTTCGACTGCTGGAGTGTCCGCGTGCTCGAGCCGTAGCGGATGCGCCTGTAGATGCCCGTCAGCGGACGGCGCAGCACGCCCGCAGCGTGCGTGCTCGAGTTGCCGGGAGGCGAGGACTTCGGGATCGGCTGGCGCTCGCTGGCCGGCTCCGGTTGGGCTGGCGCCTCGATAGGAGCTCCCGCGGCCGACACTCCCAGGGGCTGCGCTCGAGGAGGTCGTCGAGATAGCTCGGCGGCGAGCTCGACCAGCTGTTCCGCGGCCGGCCGCATCGACAGCTGCCCGTGAACGAAGTCGTAGGCTCGCTCCCTCATCTGCTGCAACCGGTCGGGGTCGTCGAGCAGGCTGTTGAGTGCGTCCCCGATCCAGTCGGCGCTCGCGCTCACGAAGTGCTCGCCCGCGACAAGCGGTTCGCTGTCGAGGCATGGCTCGGACACAACGACGCATCCATTGCAGATCGCCTCCAGGAAGCGCATCCACTCGAGTGCCGCGGATGTGGTGCGATGGAGGTTGAGCAAGGTCTTGGCTGACCGCAGGCGACGATACTTATCGGCTTCCTTCAGGAAGTCTGGCCGCGGGCCGGTGCGTGGCTCCAGGGGAGGGATGAGGAGCTCGCACTCGCGTGCCCACAGGTCGGCGCCGAGGCCTGCCAGCAGCGGGTCACGTCTGGGGTCGGCGGCGCCGAGGTAGAGCACGTCGAGGGTGCGCGGAGCTGTCTGATCGCGACGCCAGCTGTCCCACAGCGGCGAGTAGCCCAGCTGCAAGTGCTCGCACGGGACGCCCAGCCGCCTGAACTCCGCCGCGCTCGAGCGATTGATGGACACCGCAGCGCCAAACTCGCCGGCAATCCGACGCGTCTGCTCGAACCACTCGGTCCCGGGATTCTCAGTACATAGGGCGATCGTTCGTGCCCGCTGCTGCTCGTCGGGGAAGCCCTCTGGGTTGCCCCATGCATGGAACTCGTGCGGCACGACGACGTAGACAGTCTCATCATCGGGAGCCGGGAACTCGTCGAGGGCGATCTCGACTGTGTGCCCCGTGCATTCCGTAGCCGCCGAGATCGCGACGAGCAACTCCGTCATGAAATGGCTGCCACGGCGGGTGCTCACGAAGCAGAAGTGCATGTCCGAGGCGAGGTTAGCTCCGCGGCGGATGTGTCGTGGCCTTCGATGCGGACGGTTACATCTGGTCTCGGCGCTCGTAGGGCAGCTGCAGCGCCCACTCCCAGCTGGCGCTCAGACCATCGTCGAGCGACGTCGTGGGCGCCCAGCCGAGGTCCCTGCGGATGCGCGTGCAGTCAAGCTGGGTGGTGGGGACGTCGACCGTTCTCGCCGGGATGCGTCGAACCTCGGCCCGACGGTCGGCGACGCGCTCTAGAGCTCCGAGCAGATCCTGAAGTGAGCACGAGCGCCCTGATCCAACGTTGTAGATCACAGGCCCGATGCCCTGCAGGCCTGCGAGCACGGTCGCGACAGCTGCGTCTTCGATGAAGACGAAGTCGCGTCGTGCCGCGCCGTCGCCGTAGATCGTGATCGTCTCCCGGTGCGCGAGAGCTTCGCACCAGGCAGCCACCACGCCCTGTCCGTGACGGGCCAGCTGACCGGGACCGTACGGGTTTGAGTAGCGGATGATCGTCGGCTCGAAGTCGTATTGCTCTGCATAGAACGTCGCATAGCGCTCGATCGTCAGCGAGTTGTGCCCATGAAGGCTAATGGGCTTCGTCGGATGCTCCTCGGGAGTTGGAAGCTGCGTCACTGCGCCGTACACGGTGCCGCCGGAAGAGGCCAGGACGATCCTGCGTGTCGCCGTTGGCCGCATCAGGTCGAGCACGGCGGCCGCGGGCACCACCGAGCTGATGATCGAGCCGCCGGGGTTGGTTTGTGCCATTGCTGGAGTGCTTGCGCCTGCCAGATAGAAGACGACATCGGCTGCGTCGATCAATTCCTGCAGGCCGGGGCCTGCGGGTAGCTCTCCTTCCGCGAGCTCGATCCGCCCCTTACTCGAGCGATCCCGATTGAGAAGCCACCCGTTGAAGGAGCGGCTGTACACGACCACCGTGTGTTCTCGTGCGGCGAGCTGATAGGCCACGTGTGAGCCGAGGAAACCGCCCCCCACGATCAGGCACAGGCTCACGCCCGGAACACTACATCCTCGTCGCGCTCCGGGACTGGGCGGCGGCGCGCCGAGCCGGCCGGTCGGGGGTCCCCACCCGGGGTCGCTGACATGACTACGTAGACTTTCGGGCCGCATGGCAGAGGTCTCAGACTTGACGGCATCGCTCCGCGGCCGCTCGGAGCGGCTTCGAGCATTCATCGAAGCTGCGCCGCTCGAGCGCGCGTCGATCTATCGCTTCGTGGCCGAGCAGGCTGACCTGCTGCCGGTTGGAAGCCGCGTCATCGACATCGGCGCGGGCGAGGCACCGTATCGAGAGTTGTTCGGCGATCAGCACTACTTGACGCTCGACCGCGCAGAGACTCCGCACTCAGGCGGTGTCGACCTGTACGGCGAGGCAGACGCGGTCCCCGCCGAGGACGGATCCTTCGACGCTGTCCTTTGTACGCAGGTGCTTGAGCATGTTGCGGAGCCATTGCTGGCGCTCCGCGAGTTTCGGCGCATCCTGCGCCCCGGCGGCGTGGTGATCGCGACTGTTCCCTTCGTATGGGAGGAGCATGAGGCACCGTTCGACTACTACCGCTACACGCGTTACGGGATCGAGCATCTCCTGCGCCAGGCTGGTTTCGCAGATGTTGAGGTGAGGCCCCGTACGGACTGCTTCACCACTGCCGCGCAGGTCTTGCGCAATGTCGGCTGGGCCATGGGCTCGGCTCCAGATGGTATGGATGAGCTTCGTCAGGAAGCTCGTGCCTCGCTGGAGGAGATCGCAGAGGCGATGCTTCTACTCGCGCCATTGGACGCCCAGAAGATCATGCCGCTTGGTTTCACAATCCGTGCAACGGCGGATGCCCGCAGCGCAACATGAGCCGAAGCCCTATCCCCGTTCTCTATCTCGCCCCGTGGGTCGACTATGGCGGCTCAGACACGAATACCCTCGACTGGTTCCGCTGGCTGGACAGGTCGCGATTCGCGCCGTCGCTGCTGACCACGCAGCCGTCCGATAACCGGCGTCTCGCGGAGGTTGAGCAGTTCGCGGAGGAGATATGGGTGCTGCCCGAGCTCATGCAGGGCCAGCACTTTCCGCAGTTCATCGCGGAGTTCATCGTCTCGAGAAGGATCGAGCTCATCCACCTCATGAACTCGCGGATTGGCTTCGACCTTCTCCCCGACTTTCGCGCACTGAAGAGGCCACCGAGAGTGGTGGTGCAGCTGCACGTCGAGGAGCCCACGCGGGACGGTTACGTGCGCTACGTGGCCACACGCTACGGCAACCTGGTCGACGCCTACTCCGTGTCGAGTGCCCACGTCGGCGAGGCCGTCATTGGCTACGGCGTACCACGCGAGAACGTGGTCACCATCCCCACAGGGATCGACGCCGAGATATTTGATCGCGCGCGCGTCAAGCCGACACCCGGCCTTGACAAGGACGTCGTTCACCTTCTTTTCGTGGCCCGCTTGGTTGCGCAGAAGGATCCGTTGCTCATGGTCGAGGTAGCTCGCGAGCTCGATCAGCGCGGTCTCTCCTTCTGCATACACGTCATCGGTGGGGGCGAGCTCGAGTCGGATGTCCGCGATCAGGTCGCTACTCACGGCTTGCAAGAGCGAGTGCGCTTCGAGCCGCCGACGCACGAGCTGCGACCGTGGTACGCGGGCAGCGACATCCTCCTGATGACGAGTGTGTTCGAGGGCGTACCCGTGATCGTCTACGAAGCGCTTGCGATGGAGTTGCCGATCGTTGCGCCAGCGCTCCCCGGGATTGTCGAGCTGATGGGCGAGGCCGGCGGCACACTGGTCACGCGGCGTGAGCGTGCGGCGGACTACGCCGATGCGCTGGAGCCGCTGATCCGCAGCCGTGATCTGCGCCACGACGTCGGACGGGAGGGCCGCGAGCTTGTCAAGCGACGCTTCACCGTCCAGGAGATGACGGCCAGCCACGCGGAGCTGTACGAGCGCCTGTTGTCCGATCGGCCCGCGGCGCCGATCGAGAGCTCGGTATCGCCGGTCGTGCGGCCGAGGTTCTCGTCGCGTCCGACTCGCGGAACTCCGCGCGTCAGCGTGATCACGCCGTGCTTCAACCACGGTCGCGTGCTGCGGGAATGTGTCGAGTCGATTCGTGCGCAAACGTACGCCGACGTGGAGATGGTCGTGGTCGACGACTGCTCAACCGAGGCGGATACCAAGGACTATCTCCGCGAGCTCGATGCTGATGAGTCGGTGAAGCTCGTACGGATGGCTCACAACAGCGGCCCGAGCTCTGCGCGCAACAAGGGGGTCAGCCAGGCGACGGGGCGCTACCTGCTCCCGGTGGATGCCGACAATCTGCTTCTCCCAGATGCGATCGAGAGGCTCGTCATGCAACTCCAGGCAGCTGGAGAGCACGTCGGCTTTATCTACCAGAACTGCCAATACTTCGGAAATCGCGAGGACTACTTTGAGCCGCCCATCTATAACCCGTGGCTTCTCGCTGGTAAAAACTACATCGATACGTGTGCGCTGATTGATCGCGAGGTTTTCGACCTCGGCGTCGTCTATGCCGAGGACATCGTGCTGGGCCACGAGGATTGGGACTTCTTTCTTCAGCTCGCGGCGCGCGGGGTGAGCGGCGAGCCGGCGCGAGGCAAGACGCTTCTCTATCGCAAGGAGGGCTTTACGCGCTCTGATCTGGTCGAGTGGACGCGAGCGCCGTTCCATGTCAACCTCGCAGACCGACACCCGGGACTCTTCCCGACCCGTGTTAGCAACGAGCCGGCCTCGCCCGTCGGCGTCGGCATGAAGGCGCGATACGCGCCCGCACTCTCCTTGATCACGATCGCGCCGTTCGCGGTGGGGAGCCCGGGTTGGGAGGCCGCTCGAGATCGCCTCGGAGCGCAGCAGTATCGTGACTTCGAGTTGCTCGTTGCGATCGATCGTGACGTGGATGACAACGGCGGCGGTCCGCCGATACGCAGACTCCCCGTCGGACTCGGGCGGGCCGAGTTGTTGGCGCATGCACTCGAGGTGAGTCGCGGACGTCATCTCATGCTCACCGCACGCGCTCTTCCGGACCTGCTTTGCGACCCAGGAAGCATCGAGCGTATCGTGAGACTGCTCGAGCGCACGCAGCGGCGGACGGTCTTCTGCTTCGCAGACACGCACGATCTGGGTCGGCATGCCTTCGCTGTGGTGACGGGTGATGATCCTGCTGTCGAACCGCACTCGGTGGCGTTCTCGCGGGCCGATGCATCGGCGCTCGGACTGCCGTCTCGCCTCGACAATGGCGATCCTCTCGGAACGATTGTTCGCTCGATGCAGATCCGGCGATC
This sequence comes from uncultured Solirubrobacteraceae bacterium, assembly GCA_963759265.1. Lineage (GTDB taxonomy): Bacteria > Actinomycetota > Thermoleophilia > Solirubrobacterales > Solirubrobacteraceae > Palsa-744. The sequence goes on along the minus strand of CAVWYR010000001.1, from coordinate 261,696 downwards.
GCACGTCGAGTGGCGCCATCTTCGCTCCGACTGGACGGATTCTGTCGGCTCCTTCGGGTGAGTTCGACTGCCGCCTGGTCGCTCCTGTCGGATCGAGGGCCGAACGGTACGAGCGCGAGTTGCGACTGGCCGAGACGCCACTGTTCGGCGGCAGCGCCGCGTCCGTGGACCGCTGGGGTGCGACCCCGACGTGGGTTCCGCCTGCCAGCGCCGTACTTGTTCGCAGCCAGCGTTTTGGCTTTGAGGAGTGGGCCGTCACGTCCACGTCTGCGCCACCTGAGGGCTATATGCCCGAGCACTGCCTCGGAATTGTCCATCTGGCGGCTTTCCAGGGCACGAGGCGCATCAAGCGCGACATCGAGCATGGTTATCGAGCCATCGCGATCGGCGGCGAGCCGACGGCCGACGAGATGGAGGAGAGCCTCGGCTATGTCGACGAGGTCGCCTTCTCGATGCTCGAGCCGCTGTTGGTATGTCACCACGTGAGAACCGGCGCGCCGGTTCTCATCTGCGGCGAGGACGATCCGCTGCGCGGCGCCGTCGCGTGGCCTCCGCTCGCGGTGCTCGGCTACATCGACCGCCTTCCGATCAACCCGCGTGTCGTCCCGACCAGTCCTCCCACCAGAGCGTGGTTGCGCGGACTCCTGCGTAGCGTCGACCCCGTCGCGCGGCGACATCGGATTGCACTCAACGTCGCGCAGGTCGGCGACACCCCCTGGGAGCTGGGGGCCCTGCTGGACCGTGACCCGGGGGGCGGCATCGCTGCCTGGGTCGACGCCGAAGGGCGACTGCACACCGATAACTATGCACCTACGAGACATCCATTTGATGTGCGTCGCACACTCCGGTGGATCGGCGCGCCTGCCAGCTGGCGAGGCTTCGGACGAGCACAGGCTCGAGCCAGAGCGATCGCCCGTCGCGGCGTCGAGGCGCTGCGTCATACCGCTGTGCGACCAGGCATCGCCGTGCCGGCTCCGCCCGGTCAGAGCTCGCGCGCGTGGCTGTTGCCAGAGCCTGGGCCGGACCGATGCCCCCTCTTCTCGGCCGTCCACCCGGTTACCGCCGACCAGCTCGTCACGCGCGACCCGAGTGAGGCGCGCGAGCTTGGCTACGGCTCGGTCCAGATCCTCGGTTACGCTCTTGCGCTGGCGCCCGTGACCGGTACGTTGCGGCGGCCTGGGTTTGGCGTCCCCTGGGCCTCGCGCTTCGGCGAGACGCTGACAGGTTCCGAGGACCCCCTGCGAGACGCAGGCTGACCGGCATGACAGACAAACCAACAACTGATGCAGATGCGAGCGGCGGCTCGCCAGCGGCGATCGAGGCTGGTCTGGCGGTGATCCGCGGCGACGTCGCCCGGCAGCTCGCCCAGATCGGGAAGGCGACCGAGGCGAAGGACCTATGGCGACTGCCACGATTCTCCCCGGAGCTTCCGGATGAGCTTCCGCCGCAACGGGTAACCGAGCTGGCAGAGCAGATAGCCGCGCTCGAGCCGTGGCTTCAGGGGCCCTTCCTGCTGGCGGGAAACCTCGTCATCCCGGGGGTTTGGCGAAACGACCAGCGCTGGGAGTCGATAGGCGATCACGTCCCCGACCTCAGTGGCAAGCGCGTGCTCGACGTCGGTTCGAACGCTGGCTACGACCCGTTTATGTTCAAGCTGCGTGGCGCTCGGGAGGTCCTGGCTTGCGAGCCCTACGAGTTCGTACACCAGGCCCGGTTCCTCGAGTCGATCTACCGAACGGGCGTCGATTTCCGCGAGATCGGCTGGCAGCAGCTTGACCCGGGCGAGCACGGCCTCTTCGACTTCATCCACTGCCATGGCGTCCTCTATCACGAGCCGAACCCGATGGGCATGCTGCTGCGCTTGCGCTCGATGCTCGCGCCGGACGGCGAGATGCTGTTTGGCTCGATGCTCCATGCATCTGCCGAGCAGTCTGAGTACATACGCTTCGTGCCCGACGCGTACGCGGGCGACAAAACGTGGTGGTTCGTCCCCGGCCGGCTTGCGATGCGTTGGATGCTCGAGGTGAGCGGGTTCGAGGTTCAGGAGCTGACCTTGAGCGAGGGGCCGCGGGGCGAGTTCCGTACGCTCAACGGCTACTTCCTCGCTCGGCCGGTGGCCACTGTCCCGGAGCTCAGCCACGACGACCGGACAATCACGCCGTCCTCGCTCCTACCGATTCGATTCGAGCCCGGGCACTATTACTCGCCGATGTACGACGCACGCGAGCTCGTAGCCCGCCGCGGGCGCTTATGGCCGCGGACGCCGCGTCCCACGCCGGACATAGACTGGCGCGAGGATGCTCAGGTGGAGCTCTGCGATGAGGTGTTTGCCGTGCAGCAGGCGCTCAGGCTCAGCCACGACGAGCCTGCTGATCCAAGTGAATACTGGGCGCTGAACAGCCAATACCCTCCCTTGGACGCGTGGGTGCTCACGGGCCTTCTCCGCCACCTTAGGCCAGCGGCGATGATCGAGGTCGGCTGCGGATACTCATCCCTCCTGACCGCGCAGATCAACCGCGAGGAGTTCGGTGGTTCGCTGAAATTCACCTGCATCGAGCCGTACCCGCGCCCATTTCTCGTCGCCGGCGTGGCTGGCATCACGGACCTGCGTGTCGAAACCGTCCAGGACGCCCCTCTGGAGCTTTTCGAGGATCTGGCCGACGGCGATATCTTGCTCATCGACACTTCGCATACGGTCAAGACCGGCGGGGATGTCACCTGGATCTTTCACGAGATCATCCCTCGCCTGGCACCTGGTGTGTACGTGCACATCCATGATGTGTTTCTGCCCGGAGACTATCCAGAGCCGTGGGTGATGGAGGGGTGGGGTTGGAACGAGAGTTACCTCGTGCGTTCCTTCCTCAGCTACAACAGCGCCTTCGAGGTGGTCTGGGGATCGCAGTACATGATCCAGCGTCACCCAGACTCACTGCAGCGGGCGTTTCCAGATCTATCGAAATACACGGCTCGCGGCGGAGCGGCTTTGTGGATTCGCCGCAAGATCGGCTAGCTGGATCGGCGTCCGCACAGGAGAGTCGCCGTGGTGTTCTACAGCCCAGAGCGCATGCGCCGTAGGGGAGCAGTGAAGCGCCAGCTCCGCGAGCGCCGTACCTCCTCGAGCTGGCGCGTTAGTTCCCCTGCGAGGGCGTCGAGCGGCTGAACCCGACTCAGCACTTCATCCAGCTGCGTGCTGAGCGCGGCGGCTTGCGCCCGCAGATGATCATTCTCTATCTCTAGGTCACTGACATGCTGCTCCGGATCGTACGCCGTCTCCTCCGCCGACTGCTGTGCTTGAGGTTCTGGATAGTTCCGCATGGATGGCCAGAGGTCGACCGCGACCTCGTCGATCATGCCCATGCGCACGCCAATCCGCATCATGCGGTACACGAGACCCCAGTCGTTCGGGGTGTCGAAGATCTCGTGACCAAGCTCCAACTCCAGGAATCGCAGACCTGCGTGGTAAAGCGCCGCCTGTAGCCCGATCTGCCCGTAGGCGGGCGGAAAGCCTCCCATGAGATCTTGGTTGGCAGCGGCCACTCGCGGCCGGATGTATCCGTACACGAACTCCAAACGCTCGGCGCGCGCCTTCGCAAGAAGCCTCTCTAGATGCTGTGGTACGAATGCGTCATCGTCGCCAAGGGCCGCAATCCAGAGACCGCGTGCCAGTTTCACGCCGGCATTGAAGCCCGGCGTGCCGGATGCTAGCCACGCTTTATAACGGTCATCCGGGTATGGGCCGCGGATCGTCAGGTTGTGATAGCTCACGCGAGCGTCGTTGAGCTTTTCGATCGCGGCGCCGATATCTGGGGGGAGGAGTCTCCGACGACGATGACCTCGACGTTGGGGTGAGTCTGTCCAAGTGCTGACGGAATTGCTCTTTCAATTAGTGTGTCGACGCGGTTCCAGGTCGGGATGACGACCGAGACGAGCGGATCGTCAACCGCGAACGCATCCTGATAGCACGGCTCGCTGCGGGCCTCCTGCAAACGTCGACGAGCTCCAGGGTCATCGTCATGGATGAGCTCAAGCGCTTGCAATGCCGTGCCCAACGCGCTCTGGATCTCCTCCAGCCGCTGGCTTGAGCGGGCCTCCTGACGTGTAACCCTGGATGCTAGCGAGCGAACCTCCTCGGTTAGGCTTGCGAGCGTGTACGCCTGCTCAGACGGAGACCCAGGTCCAGACATCGGTGTCGCATTCTAACCGCGGCAAACTCGGGCGTATCCTCGCGTGCCGGTATCTTCGAGGCCTACATGACGCTCGCGCAGAAGAAGCCGCCTCCCGGGCCCGTGACGCCCCCGGGCGTCAAGCCAGTTGAGTCCGAGCTAGCGCGCCGCATCGCGTGTCCGCCCTTGCGGGAGCTCATCGGTGCGTGGCTAGCACTCGCCGTCGTCGGCGCGCTTGCCTTCGCGCCGCATGTGCTCCACGGGGGATTCTATCTGGACGACTGGAGCAACGGTGCTGACGTGTTGCGTCCGCCCGGCGGTCCGGGTCTCGACCACGCACTGTCCGAGTTCGTCAAACTAACGCTTTACCGTCCAGTTCTCATTCTCTATGAGCCGCTCATATTTTTTGTGTTCGGTACACACATGGCCTATCAACTCGCGTGGGCGGCGAGTCTCGCGATATTGGTCGCCGGCATCCTTTACGGGATTCTTCGTACCCTCGGCGTGCCCTGGCTTCACGCCTGGCCTATAGCGGCACTGACAATCCTCTATCCGTGGTTCGATTCGACGCGCTTCTGGGAGACGGCGGATCAAGCGACCTTGTCGATTGCCTTTGCTTTCGCTGGGCTCTGGCTCGCCATAATTGGTCTACAGAAACGGTCGTGGCGCTGGCACGGCTTCGCCGCCTTGCTGTATCTGCTCTCGATCCTGACCTATGAAGTCACGCTGCCCTTGATTGCCGGTTTCGGCGTCCTGTATTGGCTTTGCGCGGGATGGCGCGCGGCTAGAGTGCGCTGGGCGATAGATTTGCTTGTAGTAGTCGTCGGCGGTTTGTGGGTCGGCACCCAAACGAACCATGAATCGTACGGCGCCTCAGCGGATTTCAAGCACCTTCAGGAAATCGTCACGAGCGGCGGCACGATCCTCGGGCGCACGCTTGTTCCGGTGGGGACCCAACGCACGTCACTCGCACTAACGGCTATAGCGCTCGTGCTGATCGTCGGGCTTGTCGTTGATCTGGCGACACGCAGACGCTCACGCGAGCACGTCGGCTGGGGGCTCCGGTCCTGGTTGCTGCTGGCGGCCGGCGGCCTGTTCGTCGCAGTGCTTGGCTGGACAATGTTCATTCCCGCGAATCCGTACTACACGCCAAGCGTTTATGGGGTGACAAACCGTGTCAACGCGCTCGCCGGCTTTGGGCTTGTGATAACTGTCTACGCGACGTTGGGAGTTGTTGCAGCGCTCGTAGGAAGGTTGCGTCCAAAGATGCGTCTGCTGCCAGCGCTGACAATCGTGCTGGCTCTGCTTCTCGGAGTCGCCTACGTCAAAGTGCTCGAGCGTCACAGCCAGATTTGGAACGCCGCCTATCGCGCTGAGGAGGCTGGCATTGGAGAGATGCGGATGCAGTTCCCGAAGCTGTCCCCTGGCGCGACGGTGTTCGTGAGCAACTATCCCGCGTACGAGACGCTCGGCGTGCCCATCTTTTCCTCGAGCTGGGACGTCAACGGCATGATCAAGCTGCAGTACAAAGACGGAACGCTGTCCGCCTACCCAGTGATAGCTGGCCTGAGTCTCGTCTGCCGAGCTGACGGGGTGGGACTGCAGGGCGTGGGCGCGCCCGCCGTCACGGCGCCTTACGGGACGGCCCGACTGCTTGATGCTGCCACGGGTCGAAATGCCCGGCCGAACGACGAGCGAGCGTGTCAGGCTGTCGCCGGGACTTATACGCCGGGGCCCCTGTATCTCTCGCTGACGTACTGAGGGCGTTATGAGCGGCTCGGAGCGCCAGGGCAAGCTCGATGGGAATCGCCTGGCTGGATGGAAGTGGGTAACCGTGGCCACAAGCGCCTTTCGGCTTTCACCGGTTGAGCATCCGATTGCTCAGCTCGTTCGATATGGGATCGTCGCACTCTGCGGATATGCATTGGCGATCGTGCTCTACGCTGGTGAGCTCGCGATTGGCATTCCGCCCTACGTGGCCCTCGGCATCGCGTTTGTGATCAACGGGATATTCAACTTCTCGCTGATTCGTGTGTGGGCGTTTCCGCCGAGCGGACGCAGCATTCGCACCGATCTTGGACGCTTTTGCATCGTGGCGGCCGCTAGCTTCGTCGTGAACTACGCGAGCTTCGCGGTGCTCTACTCCGCCGCCGGACTACATCCGGCGGTCGCGCAGCGACTGTCGATTCTGATTGCCGCTCCCGTGACGTTTCTCGCCAATCGGCTTTGGTCGTTTCGGGCTGCAGCTTCAAGCCGTGAGGATCAAACAGCCAAGGAGGAGGCGGCTTCCCCGGACGTGGTGCGGCCATAGCTGTCTGTATGCTGCGCGCGTGTCGAAGACTCACATCCTGCTGACCGGAGAGACAGGCTTCCTCGGCCGCGGGGTGCGACGGTCCCTCGAAGCGGATCCTGAGTTGTCGCTGACGCTCCTTGGCGCCAGGTTGGGGGACCTCGAGCCGGGTAGTCATCCAGATGTGGACGTCGTCGTCCATCTTGCGGCCTGGACGACGAAGGGCGCCGGACAATCAGATGTAAAGCAAATCGTGGATTCGAACGTCCTTGGGCTGCAGGCTCTGCTGGGCGCGCTGGACCCGCCGCCACGCCGCGTCGTGTTCGCCAGCACGGCCGATGTCTACGGCATCCGCGGCGAAGGCGAGTTGACCGAGCTCTCGCGACTTGACCCGATCGACTCCTACGCCGCCTCGAAGCTGCTCGGCGAGCACATCGTGATCGAGGATGCAAGAGCACGTGGTTACGAGGCATGCATCATGCGCGTGGGGCATCTCTACGGACCGGGCGAGGAGGCGTATGAGAAGTTCGTCCCCGCTTCCATTCGGGCGCTGATGAAGGGACGCCCGCCTACGGTCGTCGGCGATGGTCGCACTCGCCGCGACCTGATGTACGTCGATGACGCGGCTGAGGCGATTCGTCGCCTCGTGGGGCTCAGGGATGGGATCCCGCGATGCGTGAACCTGGCGGCAGCCGAAACCTACACACTCGAGGAGATCGCCCAGACGCTTATCGAGATCGTCGGCTTCATCGGACGCATACGGTATTTGAGCGATCATGCCAACCCGCCGTCGGTGAGCTTCGACACCGGCCTGCTGCGCGAGACGATCGGTGACTGGCGTCGGGTCACGCTGAGCGATGGACTTCGCAGTGAGATCGAGCACGTCGTGGTACTGGAGAGGGCCGCCACGGACGTCCTCGGGAGAGCTGAAACAAGTGTCTAACGTGCGTGTCCAGATCGGCGGTGTTGGCGGGGCGCCAGGAAACAACGTCGTCAGCTCGCTGCGCGCGTCGGCGAACGGCGACTATCTCATAGGCCAGTCCTCGGCGCCGGCGGATCTGTTCCTGGCGAGCGTCGATGAGGCGCATCTGGTTCCCGAGGCGAGCAATCCTGCATACAACCAGGCATTGCTGGCGCTGCTGAAGAGGACGCAGCCCAGCCTGCTACTCGTACAGCACGACTTCGAGGTGCGAGCGGTGTCACGCCTGCGCGAGCATATCCTCGCGCAGGGAGTGGCGGTCCCTCTGCCCGCCCAGCGCACGGTTGAGGTGTGTGTCGACAAGCATCAGTCGTATGAGATCTGGGCAAAGGCAGGATTGCCGGTGCCCGTGACGATGCTGCTCAACTCACGAGCCGACCTTGACGAGGCGATCGCAAGATTTGGTCCTCAGGTCTGGCTGCGCGCGATCGAGGGCGGGGGTGGCAGCGGCGCGATCGCCACCGATTCTGCGGCTTTCGGTAGCGCATGGATCGATCGTTTCGATGGGTGGGGCGCTTTCACCGCGGCGAGCATGCTCGGGCGCGACAGCATAACTTGGCAGTCGATCTGGTGGCAGGGGGAGCTGATCGTCGCCCAGACGCGACGTCGCTACGAGTGGGCGTTCTCGAGCCGCGCGCCGGCAGGAGTCACTGGTGTGACGCGCGTGGCGGCGACGGTCGATGATCCGGAGATCGATGAGTTGGCGCGTGCCTCGATCCTGGCGATCGACGCCACGCCCCATGGCGTCTTCGGAGTAGATATGACCTATAGCCGTGATGGGAGCCCGAACCTGACGGAGATCAACATCGGACGCTTCTTTACGACGATCCACTTCTTCACCAAGGCCGGTTTGAACATGCCGCTGATCCTTCGGAACCTAGCGATCGATGGAACCACGCCGACGCTCGAGAAGCGGGTCAACCCGCTACCCAGCGGGCTCGTGTGGATCCGCGGCATGGATGTCGCCCCAAGCCTCACGACGGTCGCGGAGCTTCAGGCGCTCGAGCAGCAGACCCTTGCCTGGGAGCGTCCTCACGCCTGATGGCGTCGGGGCTATGCCTCCGTCGCCTCTGTGAGGAAGAGCTCGTAGTCACGGATGTAGTCGTCAGCGTCGTATGGGTGGGACGCCAACACCAGCAATACGGCGTCTGGGTCATAGTGAAATTGACTGGCCCAGACCAACGGCGGTACGTACAGCCCAAGGGTAGGTGAGTCGAGTGTGACCTCGGTCCGGCGCTCGCCGTCGTCGACAGCTACGGTCATGTTCCCTGTGACACAGATGAGGAACTGGTGGCAAACACGGTGAGCGTGCTCTCCCCGCACCTCCTGGTCGGGCACGTTGTAGACGAGGAACCATCTCCTGGGGACGAAGGGAACGGCGTCGTCCGGAACGTCGCCCGCTGTCAGGCTTCCTCTCAGATCTGAGAATTCGGCGAAGCGCTCCAGACGGACACCGCGGACATCGAGTTCGACAGTCGCCGGTCGCCCGCGCGAAATGTGCTGCGCGTCAGTATCTACTGTGCGTGTCTCGGAGTAGCCGACGATGTAAGCCGGGTTGCCTACGACGATCGCATTCGGCGGGACCGAGCGTGTGACCACTGCGCCCGCGCTCACGCTCGCTCCTCTTCCGATCTCGACTCCGGGCAAGATCGTGGCATTTGCGCCGATCGAGGCGCCCGCGTTTACGACTGCGCCAGTGTGCTTATCGCCGTCAGCACGCGCGCGTGGTTCACTCGCAAAGGTCGCGTTCGCTCCTACGACGACGTCGTCGCAGAGCTTGACCCCGCTTGATAGTTGAACACCGCAACCGATCTTCACGCGATCACCGATAGCGCTTTCGCGATCGACGAACGCGCTGTCGCCGATGTCACAGCCAGCGCCAATCTGAACACCAGGGAGAATGTGCGCGAACGCGAGGATGCGCGTGTTCTGACCTATCTCGTCACTCTCGCACAGAGCCTGATTGTGTATGAACGCGTCAGCCATCTGCTCGCCGCCCGGGGATCTCGATCACATCACGGACGATCGCGCCGGGACGGCCCTTGATCGTGTCGTAGGCTCTCCATACGTAGGAGCCGATGATGCCAAGGCCGAGCGAGTTCAGGCTCAGGAAGAACAGCAGGATCAAAATTGTGGCGGCGTAGCCAGGGACGGTGATTGCCCCGACGATGCGCGCGACGAGCACGATCGCTCCGAGGACAACGCCAAGGCTCATGCCGGCGAGCCCGACGAGCCAGAGAAGTCGGACGGGAAGCTCCGTGAAGGCAAAGACGCTGTCGGAGAGGTAGCGAAGCTTGCGTCGGAACGTCCAGCTGCTCTCCCCGGCACGCGGCAGGCGGTCGTAGGGGACCAGCTCGCGCCTGAAGCCGACCCAGAACAGCTGGCCTATGAGCGAGGTATGAACGTCCTCGAGCGAGCACACCACGTCGCGAACGGGCGCGGTACATGCGAACACGTCGACGCCACCCGGTGGGATTCTCGGTCAGCACGAAGCGGCGATACAGCGCCCAGTAGAGCTTGGAGAGCCCGTCGTTGCGGTCGTCGCGACTCCTTCGCTGTCCGGCCACGACGTCGACGTCTCCGACCGCCAGACGGTTGAGAAACGTGACGACGAGCTCCGGCGGCTCCTGGAGATCGGCGGCCATCACTGCGACGTAGCGCCCGCGGGCGAGCGACATGCCGGTGCGGATTGCTGCGAATGCGCCAAAGTTCCGGGAATGCTCCACGATTCTCGCGTCGAGAGGGCCTCGTAGCAGGGCAGCCTGCAGCCGCAGGCTGGAATCGTCAGGGCTTCCATCGATGACAAAAATGGCTTCGAGGCCGCCGCTGACCCGGGTTGCGATGTCCGCAACGGTCTCAACGAGCCCGGCGATCGAGTCGGCGTTTCGGTAGACCGGGACGACGAGCGTATTTGCCGGCGCGTTCACTCGCACGCCTCGCGGCAGGCGTCAAGCACGGCCTCAACGTCGGCGTCGGTCATCTGCGGGTGGATTGGCAGTGACAACTCGCGATCGGCGATCCGTCGGGCGACCGGCAGGTGCGCTTGGCGCCGGCTGAAGGCGCTGGCGGCGGGCTGGTCGGGACACAGGAACGGATAGTGACGGCCGATGCCGATCCCGCGCTCGCTCAGGCTGTCGGCGAGCACCTGGGGGTCACCCTCGCTCACTTCGACAGGGAACAGATGGTGAGCCGAGCGGCCACCGCCCGGCAGCAGCGGACGCAGCGCGCTGCCGCGTAGGGCCTCCTCGTAGTGCCCGGCGATCATGCTCCTGCGTTCGAGCCACTGACCGAGACGAGGCATGAAGGCAGATCGCAGGATGGCGGCGTGCAGCTCATCGAGACGGCTGTTGAGCCCTAGCTCATCATGTTCGTACTTCCCGCTCTGGCCGTAGTTGCGAAGACGTCTGGCGCGCTCTGCCACCGCGCTGTCAGAGGTGAGAATGACTCCGCCGTCGCCCATCGCTCCGAGGTTCTTCGTCGGATACAGGCTTGTCGCGCAGGCGATGCTCGCGGAGCCGGTCGCTCGGCCGTCGCGCTCGGCGCCGACTGACTGCGCGCAGTCCTCGATCAGAAGGATCTCGTGCTCCGCAGCGAGCCGTTCGAGACGACGAATGTCCAGGGGGTGCCCATAGAGGTGGACGGGCACGAGCGCGCGGATCGAACGGTCCGCGCGCAGAGCAACCTCTACCCCGTCGAGATCGAGGCCGCCCGACTCGTCTACATCGCACCAGACCGGCTCCCCTCCGGCACGGATGATCGCAAGCGTGGTCGCGAAGGCCGTCAGGGGGGTCGTGAGAACGCGTGCGCCCGGCGGCAAGCCGGCGCATCGCAGGGCGATCTCGAGGGCGTCCAGCCCGCTCGCCACGCCGACGGCGTGCGGAATGCCCCACCACTCGGCTAGTTCGCGCTCGAATTCCCGGACCTCCTCGCCCAGCACGAGCCAGCCACTCCGCCCCACCCGGTCGAGTGCGTCCATCGCTTCGTCGCGGACCTCCTGCCACTGACGGGCGAAGTCGTTCGCGGGGACCCGGACTCGCGCACGATCGACCACGGCGACAGCCTATCCAGCGGAGCGCCGGATCCGACAGAGGTCGACCGGCGGCGGACATAGGTCGTCTGGCGGCGCATTGGCTCAAGTGGCTGCGCAAGACTGCCGATCTTGGCCGCGGTGCCTTTTCCAGCGCACACCTCTGCACCTCGCATCGGCGCTCGTCGGTGGCTGCTACCCCTTCTCGGGTCGGGCGTCGCTTCTCTCGCGATGCTGATCTCGCCCGCGACCGCCGGCGCTGCGATCCAGACTTTCGGCAGCCCGCTGTCACAGCCAGCGACCCTGAACACGGCGGAAGGCCTCAGCTACGAGGGCGTCAACACGCAGGTGCCGCCGAGCCCCGAAGCGCCCAACGGCGTCTTCCATACCTACCACTCCGGTGCAGACACGGCATTGTGGAATGTCGCGTCGACAGCCGGCGACCCGCAGGCGCCAGCTGCTGGGCAAGCGCTCGAAGTCCACCTCGAGGGTTGCGCTCAGGCTGCCTCCGGTGGGCCATCGCCGCTGACGCAGATTCACTTCCAAGACATATCGCCCCTCGCCGGCGGGGGCGCCAAGGTCAACCTCACCTCGCAGGGCTTCGAAATCCCGGTATGTGGGCAGAACGGCGCGAGCGGCTCTACGGTCTCGACCTATGAACCGGTCAACCTGTGCGTGAGCGCCGGGGACTACGTTGCCTTCAACGACGAGGGTGGCTACGTCGAAAACGTCTACCGCAACGGTGTTCCCTATGAGGTGCTCGGCGCGGTGCGTGGGTCGACCGCGGACTCCTTCATCAAGAACGACGGAACGGGCGACGGTGCCGTGCTGTCCTCGTCGAATCTCGCCCCGATGGAAGGCTTCGCGTCCAACGAGAACGAGGAACTGATGATGCAGGTGACACTCGGCACGGGCCCCAACGCCCGTTACGTGTGCAGCGGCGGCACCAAGGAAGCGCCGCCCGTGCTGCCGCCGATCGACCTCCACCCCCAGACCGACGGCATCAACCACGCGCGCATCGTGGAGGTCGCGATCTACTGCCGGCTCACCCCTACGTGCAACGGCGTCGCGACACTGACGGCCGCGGGCAGGCGGGTGAGCACGCGCCAGGTTCGCTTCAGCGTGCCCGGCAATACGACAAGCCACCTGCCGATTCGACTTGTGCCGAGCATCATGCGCACGATCCGCAAGGCGGGCGGGGTTGCGACGACGATCACAGCGGTCGTCGGCGGTCAGACGTTCAGCCAGACGGTCTCAGTGAAGATTCTCTAGGCGTCCCGGCCTCGAGCGAGGACACCCGCCAGCGCGTCGATGCAGGCGGCGGGCGCGACCCGTGCCGAGGCGCACGGCCGTCATTCGTGCTTGGATCATCGAGCGCGAACCTCGTCTACCCGTCGCGCTTTGCAAGAAAGGACCGGATGCCAGCAGCAATCGTGACCGGATCGGGAGGCCTGATCGGCTCGGAGTCGGTGCGCCATTTCGTCGAGGCGGGATACGACGTGATCGGCCTCGAGAACGACATGCGTGCCAGGCTCTTCGGCCCCGATGCCTCCACGGCATCGACGAGCGAGATGCTGCTGCGCTGCTACCCCGCTGAGTTCCGCTCGCTGGAGATCGACATCCGCGACGCCGGCGGCGTCTCGCGGGTCTTCGCGCAGCACGCGGGGGAGATCGAGCTCGTGATCCACGCGGCGGCGCAGCCCTCGCACGACTGGGCTGCCACCGATCCGCAGCTCGACTTCGCGGTCAACGCCAACGCCACGCTCAATCTGCTCGAGGCCGCCCGCGAGCACGCCCCGAGCGCGACGTTCGTGTTCTGCTCGACCAACAAGGTGTACGGCGACCGTCCCAACGATCTTCCACTGATCGAGTTGGAGAAACGCCTCGAGCTCCCGGCGGGCCATCGCTACCACGCGGGGATCGACACGACGATGTCGATCGACGCCTCGATGCACTCGCTGTTCGGGGTCTCAAAGACCGCCGCCGACCTGCTCGTGCAGGAGTACGGGCGCTATTTCGGCATGCACACGGTGTGCTTTCGCGGTGGCTGCCTGACGGGCCCAAACCACGCGGGGGCGAGGCTGCACGGCTTCCTCTCCTACCTGATGCGCTGCACGATGACGGGCGAGCCATACACGGTCTATGGCTACGGTGGCAAGCAGGTGCGCGACAACATCCACGCCGCCGACCTGGTGGCGGCGTTTGCGGCCTTCCACCGCTCGCCGCGCTCGGGCGCCGTCTACAACATCGGCGGTGGGCGCGCGAGCAACTGCTCGATGCTCGAGGCGATCGAGCTGTGCCAGCAGATCGCCGGGCGCGAGCTGCAGTGGAGCCTCGACGCGCACAACCGCGTGGGCGATCACCGCTGGTGGATCAGTGACCTCGAGCCCTTCAAGAGCGACTATCCGGGCTGGGACATCACGCTCGGCGTGCCGGGCATCCTGCGCGAGGTCCACGATCACAACGCCGAGCGCTGGGCCCCGCGCGTGTGAGGCTGGCCGCAGCGAGCGCTACTGCGGCCAATCCCAGCAGCGCAGCTCGTGTGCGTCGTGCTCGGTTGCAACCGCCGCGCCTGCGCTGGAGCCGAGTTCCAGGTCGAGCACCGACGGCTTGCGCTCCGCGTGCTCCGCCTGCGCGTCGTCCCCGCCAACGCCAACGCCAAGGCACTTCAGCTCGGCCTCGTGACGCGCCCATGCGCGCAGGAACTCTCGCCGACGGCTGTCCGGATCGAGGGTTTGCAGCCGGTCCGCCTCGCCTTTGCCAAGCATGCGTGCGGCGATCGCGACCTCGTCGATCGGCCGGCGGACGACCTCTACGTCGACGCCGACGGCCCCCGCGTCGCTGAACGCATACAGCGCGAGCTGCCCGGAGTGCGACATGTTGAAGGGCAGAGGATCGTGATCGAGCGCGGGCTTTCCGTGCTCGCCGACGGCGAAGCGCAACGAGGCCGGCTCCAGCTCGAGGTAGCGCCCGAGGAGCTCCCGCAGGAGCCCGCGGGAGCGCCTCCACAGCTCGCCTTCGCGCTTGTTGAGGATCCGCTCGCCACGCCCGCGCTCGTCCTCTGAGAGCAGCTCCGCGAGGCCGGGGGAGAGCTTGGTGAGATCTGCGCGCCACACGTGCACGGCCCCGGGCGCGAGCCGCGGGCGCTGTGGCCCGGGCGCCCAGACGTCCTTTGCGCTGGCGGGCATCGCTGACACTGACCCGCCAATCTAGACGCTCGCAGCGCGCCCGGCGCCGTCGGCGGCTACCCTCTTGCGCCCATGCGCAGCGTGTCCGTGCAGCTCGAGGGCCTCGTGGTGATCGAGCCAAGCGTCTTTCGCGACGAGCGCGGCTTCTTCTGCGAGACGTACAGGCGCGAGTGGCACGCGGAAGTTGGGATCCCGCCGCAGGAGCTGTTCGTGCAGGACAACCACTCGCGCTCCACGCTCGGGGTCGTGCGCGGCATGCACTTCCACATCGGCGACGGCGTCGCCAAGCTCGTACGCTGCGCACGCGGGCGGATCGTCGACGTGGCGGTGGACCTGCGCCGTGGCTCACCGACGTACGGGCGGTGGGAGGCGGTCGAGCTCGACGAGGAGAGCATGCGCGAGCTGTACGTGCCGGTGGGCTTCGCGCACGGCTTCTGCGTGCTCAGCGACGTCGCCGACGTGATGTACAAGCAGAGCGCCTACTACGACCCGACGGTGGAGCGCGGCATCGCTTGGAACGACCCGGACGTGGGCATCGAATGGCCGCTGCCGCTCGAGCAGCTGATCGTCTCTGAGCGCGATGCGGCGGCGCCGCGTCTGCGCGAGATCAGCGAGGAATTGCCGTTCGAGTGGCATCCTTAGCAGCGATGTCGGTCCGTCTGCAGCGCCTGCGCGAGCGCACCAACGGCTACACGGTGACGCCTGAGCAGTACGTGCGCTTCGCCTATGTCGCGCTCGGCGCGTTGACCCTGATCGTGCTGACGGGCGCGGCGGTGCGCCTGACCGGCTCGGGCCTCGGCTGCCCGACCTGGCCGAAGTGCTACGGCGAGGTGTACCCGCCGCTGAGGACGCACGCGCTGATCGAGTTCTCAAACCGCGTTGTCACCGTTCCTGTGTCGTTGGCGGCGGGCTTTGCGTGGCTCGCGGCGCTGCGCCGGCGCCCGTACAGGCGCGATCTCGTGTGGCTGGGGGCGCTGCTGCCGCTGGGTGTCCTCGCGCAGGCGGTGCTCGGCGGCCTGACGGTCAAAGGCGCGCTCGACTACGGCTGGGTGATGGGCCACTTCGCGCTGTCGATGCTGATCCTGGTTGCGGCGGTGGTGCTCGTCTGGCGGGCCAGCCACGAGCCCTCTGAGGCCCGGCGGCTCGATTCAGGCACCGACAGAACGATCGTCCGCGCGTTGCGCTGGCTCGTGGCGCTCGGCGCGCTGACGATCTTCGCGGGGACGGCGGCGACCGCGGCCGGCCCGCACGCGGGGGGCTCACCGGGGCAGAAGATCAACCGCCTGGACTTCGACGGTCGTGGCACGATGGACTTCGTGATCCACCGCCACGCGGAGATCGCGTTCGTGTTCAGCGTCGCCGCCGTGCTCGTGTGGTGGCTCGCGCGCCGGCGCGAGGTGCGCGAGGACGTGCAACGGCCGCTGACGGTGCTCTGCGTGCTGCTCGCGCTGCAGGGCGCGGTCGGCCTCGATCAGTACTACACGCATCTGCCGACAGAGCTGGTGTGGCTGCACGTGATGCTCGCGAGCGGCGTGTGGGTGTGCCTGCTGTGGTCGGCGTGCGCAGCCGGCTCGCTGGCGCCGTTCCGGGCCAGGAAGAGCGCAGAGCGGCCTGTCGAGACACCGCTTCGGCCCGTCGCACCGCTGAAGTTCCCCGGAAATTAGGGCTTCTTCGCGATCCGCCGGCCGGCTGATTGCGTGTCGTCGTCCTGAGGAGCGGTTAGCCTGCTCGCAGCAAAGACACTCGAGAAGGGAGTGGCATGACAAAGAACGAGCTGGGCGAGCAGGTCGCGGAGCGCACTGGGCTGTCCGCCAGCCAGGCACGTCAAGTGGTCGAGGCGGCAATCGAGGTGGTCTCCGATGAGCTTGCCGCCGGGGGTGAGGTCGCACTTGCCGGCTTCGGCAAGTTCAGCGTCAGCCACCGAGCGGCTCGCCAGGGACGTAACCCGTCGACCGGTGAGACGATCAACATCGCAGCGTCGAAGGCGGCGAAGTTCTCTGCCGCGAGCGCGCTCAAGAAGCGCCTCAACGGCTGAGCCGCCGCTCGCAGGGATCACATGGCGCTGCGCGGGCCGGTGATCCCTGCGGCTCGCGCCGCGAGGCGCTCGTTGCCGATCCTTACGACTCGGTAACCCCTGGTTTAGGCACATCAAGGAGGCTTCCCGAACCCTCCCCCGAAAGCCGGTGTGCAAGCATGAGCCCAACGGTCTTAGCCCCACCTGAGATCACCCCGCGCGAGCGCTACGACTCGCTCGCGCGCTTCTACAACGCAGACGAGCGACGCATCCACTCGCGCGAGCTCGATGTCGGTCTGTGGTGGCGAGAGGAGACCGACGGCCCTCTACACCGTGCGGCGTGGGTCAGCGATACCGGCGAGCTCTACCTGGTGCGTCTAGGGCCCGCTGAGGCCGGCGGCGGCGTTGTCGAGATTTTGGCGAAGCTCGAGGACCGCGCGCTGCTCGAGCGCGTGCTCGACGGCTGGCGCGAGCGCTGCGGTGAGCCGCAATCGCTGGCGTGGCTGCGTGAGCGGGTCAGGCTCAGGCGCCGCGCGAACGCGGGTGGCGTGCGAGCCCGTCGTCTGGGATCGGCTCCCAGGACGCTGCGGAGCTTGTGAACTGCCTGAACTGAGGGCGGATGCCCGGATCGTGGTCGAGCACGCCTAGCCGGACGGCGACCTCCCGATCTGAGAACGGATCGCCGCTGAACAGCGCCGATCCGCACCTCACGCAGAACAGCTTTGGCACGCCTTCCGGTGGTTGGAAGGAGCGCAGGTGGTCCTCTCCGCTTAGCAGGCGAAAGCCATCCTGCGCCACTCGCCCGTTGGCCGAGGAGCCGGTGCCGGTGCGTCGCTGGCAGTGCGTGCAGTGGCAGTAGCCGGCGAACAGGAACGGCGTGGTGATCTCAAAGCGCACCGCGCCGCACAGGCAGCCGCCCTGCAGCGGCGACTCGGGCGACGGGAGACTGTCGGAGGGAGCGGCGATCCAGACAAGATAGCCAGCGTCGGGCGGCGGTCCTTGGGCGCGCGGGAGGATCTGCCGCGCGCCCGACCGCGGGCGGGATCGATAGGATGCCGCCAGGCATGACCGGCGCTTCGCAGGCCCAACTCGCAACCGCTCACCCCCGCGCTACAGGGAGGATCCGGTGACCCACTACCCAGGCTGGGGCTCGTGGAGCTTTCAACCGCTGACGGTGATCGCGCTGCTCGCCGCCGGCTGGGTGTATGCGCGGGTGTACAAACGCGCTCGAGCACGCTCCTCGACGTCCGCGCCAAACGCCGGGCACTGGGTTCCCTACGTGGCGGGGCTGCTGACGATCGGGGCTGCGCTGCTCGGGCCGCTGGACCCGATCGGCGACACGTACCTGCTCTCGGCGCACATGTTCCAGCACGTGCTGCTGTCGGACATCGCGCCGGCGCTGCTCGTGCTCGGCCTGCGCGCGCCGGTGCTGCCGCTCGGGCTCTCACGCAAGGCGCTGATGGCGGTCGCGCCCGGGCGTAAGTCGGGGCGCTGGCTCGCGCGGCTGACTTCGCCGTGGGTCGCGGTCCCGCTGTGGGCGCTGGCGACGTGGATCTGGGCGATTCCTGCGGTGTTCGACTTCGCCGCGCAGCACTCGGCCGTCCACGCTTTCGAGCACGCGACGCTCTTCTACACGGGCCTTGCGATGTGGTGGCTGATCATCGACCCACTCCCGCGGGCGCGCCTGCGTCCCAACGGCCAGCGCCTCGCGCTGCTCGGCTTCACACGCCTGGCGAGCGCGTGCGTGTGCCTGCCGCTGACGTGGCTCACGACGACCGAGTACGCGCTGTATGCGAGCGCGCCGCGCGCGTACGGCCTGTCGGCGATCAACGACCAGCACCTCGCCGGTGCCGGCATGTGCTTCGTCGAGGCGCTCGTCTTCGGCATCGCCTTCGTGGCCGTGTTCATGAGCATGCTCGACCGCTCCGACTCGCGCATGACGCTCGGCGAATACGCCGCGCGCGAGCAGCTGCCGACCTGAGGTCGTGAGCCGCGCGCTGGAGCGCGAACGTCGGCGCACGGCAGCCGCGCGTGACGTCCAGATACTTGTTCGCTCAGGCCCGGATCCGGAGCTTGCCGGGCTTGCCGAGCACGCCGCGGCGCTTCGCCTCCTGCGCTTGCTGGATGCGCCCGATCTACCTCGCCGAGCGCGACACGATCAAAGCGGCATTCGATCCCCATTGAGCAGTCGCTGCCCGCCGGGCGGAACCGGCACGTAACGCACACTGCGCCCCTAAGCCGCGAGAGTCAAGCGATTCAAAGACGTACCCCTTCGGGGCACAGGCAGTCCCGCGACGTGTGCTCTGCACACGAGCGATCGAGGACGCCACCGATCGGTGATCAGATGCTCTCCCCGATCGGCCAGCGCCGGCTATCGCGGCTCAGCCGCAGCCGGTGTTGTTGCCGCACGAAGAACACGTGTAGCAGCTGCCCGTCCGCTGCATCATGCCTCCGCACTGGCTGCACGCGGGCCCGAGGTCGAGTCCCTGTAGGCGGGCGGGCACGACTGGGGGCGAGTCGGTGAAGGCGGACGCGGCGGGCGCGCTGGCGCCGCCGTTGCCGGCTGAGCCGTGTGGCGGGTCGGCGAGCTCGACGTAGGCGGCGGGGCCGGCGGTGTCCGATCCGCCGACCGTCTGCGCGGCGTCCTGCGCGGCTTTGCGCGCGCGCACGGCGGGTGTGAGGATGCCGAGCTCCTCCTGGGAGTCGGTGTCGAGGAAGCGCGAGGCCAACCAGCGCATGATGTAGTCGGGCATCGATTTCGCGAACGGGATCTCGGGGTTGCCGGTGATGCCCTCTGGCTCGAAGCGCATGTGGCTGAACTTCTGCACGAGCGTCTCGAGTGGCACGCCGTACTGCAGCGCCATCGAGATGGCGGTCGCGAACGAGTTCATCATGCCGCGCAGCGTCGAGCCCTCCTTGCCGATGTCGGTGAGGAATATCTCTCCGACCGAGCCGTCGTCGTACATGCCCGCGGTGATGTAGCCCTCGTGACCGCCGATCGAGAACTTGTGCGTGATCGACTGGCGCTCGCGGGGCATCCGCTTGCGCCGCGGCCCTGCCTCGGCGAGCGCCTTGGTGACGGCCTCCTCGACGAGCGCGTCCACCTCCGATGACGACGCGACGTCGGCTGGCTCCGCAACGGTCTGCTGCGCGTCTGTGCGCAGTGCCTGCGCGGTCTTGGACCCGTCGCGGTAGATCGCGAGCGCCTTGATGCCCAGCCGCCACGCCTGCGTGTAGGCGTCGGCTATGTCCTCGACGGTCGAGTCCTGCGGCATGTTGACGGTCTTTGAGATCGCGCCGGATAGGAACGGCTGCACGGCGCCCATCATCGTGATGTGGCCCATGTGCGTGATCGCGCGCTCGCCGACGGCGACGTCGAACACTGCGAGGTGCTCCTCGGCGAGGCCTGGAGCGCCGAGGATCGTGCCGTGCTCGGCGAGGTGCGCCTCGATCTGCTCGACCTGCTGCTCGGAGTAGCCGAGGGTCTGCAGCGCGAGCGGCACGGTGCGGTTGACGATCGTCATCTGCCCGCCGCCGACGAGCTCCTTGAACTTGACGAGCGAGAAGTCAGGCTCGACGCCGGTTGTGTCGCAGTCCATCAGGAACGAGATCGTTCCGGTCGGCGCGAGCACCGTCGCCTGAGCGTTGCGGTAGCCGAAGCGATCGCCGAGCTCGACAGCCTCGTCCCACGAGCGCCGCGCCGCGGCGAGCAGCTCGCCGTCGACGCAGGCAGCGTCGGGGATCGCATAGGAGGCTTCGCGGTGCATGCGCATGACGCCGTTGTGCGCCTCGCGGTTCTCGGCGTAACGGTCGTAGGCCCCGAGCGCGGCCGCGACCTCGGCCGAGCGGCGGTAGCCCCGGCCTGTCATCAGCGCCGTGATCGCCGCGGCTGCGCCGCGCCCACGATCGGAGTCGTAGGGCATGCCGTTGCTCATTAGGTACGCCCCGAGGTTTGCGTAGCCGAGCCCGAGCTGGCGGAACGCGCGCGCGTTGGTCGTGATCTCCTCCGTCGGGTAGCTGGAGGGCCCGACGACGATCTCCTGCGCGAGCAGCATGACGTCAACGGCGTGCTCGAAGGAGGCGACGTCGAGCGTGCCGTCGGCGCGACGGAACTTCATCAGGTTCAGCGACGCGAGGTTGCACGCGGAGTTATCGACGTGCATGTACTCCGAGCATGGGTTGGATGCGTTGATCCGCCCGCTGTTGGGCGAGGTGTGCCAGCGGTTGATCGTCGTGTCGTACTGCACGCCCGGGTCCGCGCAGCGCCAGGCGGCCTCGGCGATCTCGCGCATCAGCTCGCGCGCGGGGATCGGCTCGCCGACCGGCTCGCCGGTCGTACGCGAGGTCAGCCGCCACTCGCCGTCCTCTTCGACGGTGCGCATGAACTCGTCGGTGACGCGCACCGAGTTGTTCGCGTTCTGGTACTGGATCGACTTGAAGCCCTCGCCGTCGATCGACATGTCGAAGCCGGCGTCGCGCAGTGCGGCCGCCTTGTCCTCCTCCTTCGCCTTACACCAGATGAACTCGCGGATGTCCGGGTGGTCGACGTCGAGCACGACCATCTTGGCGGCGCGCCGGGTCTTGCCACCGGACTTGATCGTGCCCGCCCACGAGTCCGCTCCGCGCATGAACGACACGGGACCGGACGCGGTGCCGCCCTTCGCGAGCGGCTCTTTCGAGCCGCGGATTTTCGACAGGTTGATGCCCGAGCCGGAGCCGCCGCGGAAGATCATGCCCTCCTTGGTGTTCCACGCGAGAATCGACTCCATCGTGTCATCGACCGAGAGGATGAAGCAGTTGTGGACCGCGACGTTGTTGGTGAGGAACTCGTTCGATTCGGTCTGGATGTCGTAAACGTTCATCTCGCCAACGCACTCGATCGAGATGATCTCCTCCTCGCGCAGGTCCGGGCAGCGCTTCGGATTGTGCAGAGCAAGCGACTGCACGAGCTTCCCTTGCTTCGCACGTCCGACGAAGCCGATCAGCTCCGCGAAGCGCGCGCGCTCGGAGCCGATCGAGATCGAGACCTCGTGCAGGTCGTGACGATCACTGCGCTTCTCGCGCTTGTGACTGCGGCGCGAGTAGATCCCGAGCGTTCCGAGGAGCAGTTGCACGTCCTCGGTCCAGCGCTCGCCGATCACCGCGAACGCGATACGCGCATTCTCGTAGTCGCCGTCACCGCGTACCGACACGTAGCCGTCAGCCTGGAAGAGACTCTGCAAGTAGGCAGCGATCTCGTCGTGCGACGCGGTGAAGAGCCGTGGCGGAACGCGTATCTCGGTGCCCCGCGCTAGCAGGCCCCAGCGCTCGACGAACTCGCGCAGAACCTCCCCGTACAGTCGAATCCGGCGTACACGCGTCTGCTGTGTGTCCGCCTCGCGGACCTTGCGGTGCACGTCCGGGAAGGCGATGTCCAGGTTCTCGACGATCCAGTCGAACTCGTCGTCGTTTGCGACCTGGAACTCGAGCGTCAACGAGCGGTTGGTGCCGTTCTTGTACTGCCCGACGAATCCGTCGGCCTGCAACCAGCCGGCGAGCGCGGCCTCGGCAACGGCTACGCGGTCGGTCTCTTCGAGAAGCTCAAATGCCGCGTCGGCATTGCCAGCGCCGACCGCCACGCGCATCGGCTCTGCGACCTTGCTGCGGTGCGGATGCAGATGCATGCGCATTCCTGGGTGGAGCTGATCCACGCGTAGCCACTGCGGCTGCGACCGGCGCTCGCTGACGGCCTTGACCACGTGGTCGGCTGTCGCTTCGACGAAGCTGCCGTTGCGTAGCGCGACGCGCCAGACCAGCTTACGGCCGTTGTCCTTGACGGCAACCACACGGGTGGTTCCCTGGGAGTCGTAAACCTCACGACCGACCTGTTCGTCCTGGACGATCTCGCCGATAGGGACCATTCCCTCAGGGGTGGACACCAGCGCGTGGTGGGGCAGGCATGCCGAGCACTGCGGGCTCTCCTCGAAGCCGACGTTGAACCACACGGGCGAGTTGAACGCTGCCATCTGGTTGAGCAGGATGTGCGTGAGCTCGTGGTTGAACGCGCGCGCGTCCTCTTCGCTTGCGAAGTAGCCGCCGGCGCGTCCCCAGCCCGTGATCGTGCCGGCGACGCGGCTGATCATCTCCTTGACCGAGCTCTCACGCTCGGGCGAGCCGAGCTGCCCGCGGAAGTACTTCTGGGCGACGATATTCGTCGCGTTCTGCGACCAGCTCTTAGGGAACTCGACGCCCAGCTGCTCGAACGCGACGCGGTCGCCGTGGCCGATGCGCGCGTCGCGCAGCTCCCACTCGACGGTATCGAACGGGTGGACGCCCGGACTGGTGAACATGCGTTTGATCGACAGCGCCGTGCCGGCCTGGACAACTTCAGCTACTGCGGTCTGCGGGGCGCCATCCATCTAACCGTTCTCCTCGTCTTGAGCCGCGTGAAACCCCCAGTTTGCGGCGCGAATACAGGGTTTTTGGGGGTAACAGAGGATGATCCGCCTCCGTTCGGACGGACCTTTTCGGGGCCTGCCAAGAGACGTGATTCGCTCCTTACAGGATAGCGGTGATGGCGCCTGGGCCGGCCTCGCGAAGCCCCCAAACAGCGGCTTCGCGGGCATCTGCGTCAGCCGCTGCGGAGGGTGCTGCGGACGCCCGCGCGCATCAGTGCCCGAGCCGTGCCCAGTCGCGCAGTTCGGCCCAGGTGGCGGCTGCGCGAAAGCCGGCTTCTGCGACGGAATGGCGCAGCGCGATGCCCCAGCGGGGCTCGAACGCGAGCATCCGCGCGATCGCCCACAACAGACACAGCAGCGCGACGAGCGCGGCGAGCGCGGCGACCACGATGCCGCCCGCGGAGAGCCCACCGGCGTGAGCGAGGTGCTGCGCGTGTGGGTGGATCACGACAAGCGCATGTTAGGGGCCGGCACCGGCGCCGAGTCGCAGGCCTGCGAGCGCCGCAAGCGCGTCGCGCAGCACCTGCTCGGGCGCCTGGTCGGCGTCGATCACGCGGATCCGCTCGGGTTCGGCGCCAGCGAGATCCTCGTATGAGGAGGCGATCGTCGCGAAGAACTCCTCGCTCTCACGTTCCAGGCGATCTGGTTCGATCGCGCGCTCGCGTTGGCGTGCCCGTCCGGCGGCGGGGGAGATGCGCAGCAGCAGCGTGCGCTCGGGGACGAGCCCGCGCGTGGCGAACAGGTTGATCGCGCGCACCTCGCCCACGCCGAG
Source organism: uncultured Solirubrobacteraceae bacterium (assembly GCA_963759265.1). Lineage (GTDB taxonomy): Bacteria > Actinomycetota > Thermoleophilia > Solirubrobacterales > Solirubrobacteraceae > Palsa-744. The sequence goes on along the minus strand of CAVWYR010000001.1, from coordinate 237,826 downwards.
CGCGCGGCCGGCTCCCTGGTAGGCGAGCGAGGAGTCCACGAAACGATCGAGCAGCACGACCGCGCCGTCGTCGAGCAACGGCTGCAGGCGCTGCTCGACGAGCTGGGCGCGCGCGGCTGCGTAGAGCAGTGCCTCGGTGCGCGCGAGCACGTCGAGCTCAGGGTCCTTGACGAGCGCGCGGATTCGCTCGGAGACCTCTACGCCGCCGGGCTCGCGCAGCAGATGCACAGGCGCGCCGCGTGCGGCGAGCGCGCGCTGCAGCCCATCGGCGAGCGTCGACTTGCCGGCGCCGTCGAGCCCCTCGATCGTGATCAACGTGCCGCGAGCCACGCCGAGACGGTAGCGGCCGTCAGTCGCTCTGGTACTCGACGTCGGCGGCGGAGATTGGCTCGCCACAGCTTTCGCAGACTACGACTGGAGTCAGCTGTGCGCCGCACGCTCGGTGGCGAATGCGGAGCTTGGGCGTCGCCGGGTCGAGAAGGTGCTGGTCGGCCCAGGTCTTGATCGTGAGGATCGCGGGGAACAGGTCAAGGCCGGCGGCGGTGAGCTGATACTCGTACCAATCGGGCTCGGTGCGGTAGCGGACACGCTCCAGCAGTCCGTGCTCGACGAGCGCCGAGAGGCGATTGGCGAGCACGTTGCGCCCGATACCGAGGTTGCGCTGGAAGTAGCCGTAGCGGCGCACGCCGAAGAACGCCTCGCGCAGCACGAGGAAGGTCCAGCGATCGCCGAGCACATCGAGCGCGCGCTTGACCGCGTCCGGCTCGGGCCGTGTGTTTGCCTGGTTCATGGGGCAGAACTAGTTCGTGCACCCTTCGCGGATCCTTTTCCGAACTAGTTCGTCAACGGTACCATGCGCGGAGGTAGCGCTTCAATTACGGCTCGTGTTGCCAAGAGGAGGATGAAGATGTGCGTCATTGATCCAGAGGAGCTCGGCCGGCTGTTCGCCGAGCGCGTCAACGCAGGAGATTCTGGACGGCCTGCTCTCGCTCTACGAGGAGAGCGCCACGTTCGTCGGCCCCGACGGCGGCACCGCGTCGGGCGGCGACGCCATTCGCGAGCGCCTGCAGGGCCTGCTGGCGATGGCGCCCGAGATCACGCCGACGAGCAGCCGCGCGGTGTTCGCGGGCGACGTCGCGTTGCTGTCCAATCGCTGGCGCATGTCGCTGGGCGGAGACGACGGCCAGCCAACAGGACTCGATGGCACTAGCACGGAGGTCGCGCGGCGCCAACCGGACGGGGGCTGGCTCTATGTGATCGACAATCCGTCGCTGGCGGCGGCGGCGACGTCGGCGGGCGATGGCGCACTCGCCGGCGCCCCGCCGCGGTTCGAGCAGCTGCTCTACGTGCAGCGGGGCCCAATCGTCCGCATCACGTTGAACCGCCCTGAGCGTCGCAACGCGCTGTCGATGCAGCTGTCTGACGAGCTGGTGAGCGCGTTCGAGCTCGTGCAGCGCTCAGAGACGGCCAAGGTGCTCGTCATCCAGGGCGCGGGCGCCACGTTCTGCGCGGGCGACGACATCGGCGAGATGGCGCTGTGGGGCGACGCCAACCAGGTCATGCGCCGCGTTCGCGTCTACCAGCGGATGGCCGACGCGCTCGCGGACCTGGACAAGATCACCATCAGCGCGGTCGATGGCTTCGCCGTCGGCGGAGGCCTCGAGATCACGATGGCGTGCGACTTCGTGATCGCCACGCGTCGGGCCAAATGGGGTATGCCGGAGGTGGACGTCGGGATCACGCCGGGCTGGGGCGGAACCACACGCATGGCGCGTCTGATCGGACGCAGGATGGCCAAGGAGATCAACCTGATCGGCGCTCTGCACCCGGCGAGCCGGGCCGCCAGCCTCGGGCTGTGGAACCGCGTCGTCGAGGATGACCGACTCGACGCGGAGGTCGACGCGCTCGTGCACGTGCTGCTGTCAAAGAACCAGCAGGCCGTGCGCCAGCTGAAGTTCATGATCGACAAGGGAGTCGAGGCGGATCTGCACACCGCTCAGGGTTTCGAGGCGCTCTCGGCCGGGCTCTCGGGTGCTCTGAACGGGGCATGGCAGGTCGCCGACGCCGACCAGTTCAGCGGTGTCAGCAGCTTTGTCGCGAAGGGCGAGCTGTGGCGAGCTCGCCGTGACAGCGCTCGCGACTTCTGGACCGACGCTGACGGCCGGGTCTAGGATGGCCGCAGATGCCCGCCGCGCCTCCATCCGCCGAGCCGGACGCGACCCCGGTGCTCCCCGGCATCGACGCGCATCCGCATGCCCGGGCGGTGCTGGCGCCGGCGCTCGCGCCGAACGCCAGCCCTTCGCACGCGTACCTGTTCCACGGCCCCGCCGGGACGGGCAAGCGTGCAGTCGCCCGCGCTTTCGCGGCAGCGCTGTTGAGGGACGGCGCGCGCAGCCCGGACACGGTTGCCTCGCGCGTAGCGCGTGACTGTCACGCGGACCTCACGTGGGTGACGCCGTCGGGCGCGGCGGAGATGCTCGTCGCGGACATCGAGGAGCCGGTCGTCGCGGCGGCGACGCGCACGCCGTTCGAGTCCGCGCGGCGCGTGTTCGTGATCGAGGCCGCCGACAGGATGAACGACCAGGCGGCCAACCGCATGCTCAAGACGCTCGAGGAACCGCCGGCGTTCACGCACCTGCTGCTGTTGACCGATCGCCGTGAGGACGTGCTCGCGACGATCGCCTCGCGCTGCCAGCAGGTGCGCTTCGACGCGCTTCCGTGGGCGCTGATCGCCGAGCGCCTGCACGGCGTCGAGGGCGATCACGCCCGGGCCTGCGCACGACTGGCGCTCGGCGACGCCGGCCAGGCCGCGTGGCTGGCGAGCGAGCAGGGAAGCGCGCTGCGGGGCGGGGCCGAGGAGTTCGTGCGCGCGTCGCTCGCGGGCGACACCGCGCGGCGTCCTTGGATGAGTCTGCTCGAGGCGGCGAAGGCGGCCGGCACTGACGCAGGCGAGCGCGCGCAGGCGCAGATGGAGCGCGAGTTGGAGCTCGTCCCGAGCAAGGAGCGCAAGCGCTATGAACGCGAAGGCGCCGACGCGCGCCGCCGAGGCGAGCGGCGCACGCGCACGCAGACGCTCGATCTGGCGCTGCGCATCGCCGAGCTGTGGCTGCGCGACGTGCTGTGCATACGCGCGGGCGCCCCGGAGCTCATCTACGCGGTCGACCGGCGCGCGCAGCTCGAAGAGGACGCTGACGGGTGCGAGCAGGTTGCGTTGCGGCGCGGCATCGAGCTCGTCAGCGACACGCGCTTGAGCCTGTCGCTGAACGTCTCCGAGGAGCTCGCGCTGGAGGCGCTCGCGTATCGCCTTCAGGCGCTGTTCACAGCCTGAGTGTCACAAGGCCACGTCGGCTGCGAAGGAACGGGTGTGGCCCACGGCGAGATCGACGATGATGCGCTGCTGCTCGCGGCTGCGCGCGGCGAGCAGGTCGCGTTCGAGGTCTTCTACCGGCGCTGGCTGCCGTCGGTCACCGGATATCACCTGCGGCGGGTGGCCGTGCGCGAGACGGCGTTCGACCTCACGGCGGAGACGTTCGCGGCGGTCGTGGTTGCGTGCGCCGAGTTCGACCCGCGACGCGGGTCCGCGCCGGCGTGGCTGTTCGCGATCGCAGAGCACAAGCTGCGCGACAGCATGCGCCGTGGTCGCGTCGAGGCGTCCGCGCGGAGCGCGCTCGGGCATCAGCCGCTGGTGCTGGAGGACGATGACCTCGCGCGCGTCGATCAGCTCGCGTCGCTGGGCGACGCTGCGCGTCTCGAGCAACTGCTCGGCGAGCTGCCGCAGACGCAGCGCGCGGCCGTGCGTGCGCGGGTGCTCGACGAGCGCTCCTATGCGGCGATCGCAAGCGAGCTGTGCTGCTCGGAGGCGGTCGTGCGCCAGCGCGTACACCGCGGGCTGCGCCGGCTCAGGCAACGACTGACGGAGACGGCATGAGCGCGTTCGAGGACCTGCAACGCCAGCTGCTCGGGAGCGTCGCCGAGCGCCGAGCGCAGGGCGCGACGAGCGAGCCAGCGCGCTCGTCGCGCTCGCGCGTGCGTTGGGCGCACTCCGGGGCACGGCGCCGGCGCCTGCTCGCGCTGATCGCGATTCCGCTCGCGTTCGCCGCCGCTGCGGCCGCCGCGAAGCTCGTGACGCAGTCTCGCGAAAGCCCGGAAAACGTGCTCCTCAACCGCGTTCTCGGCGCGACAGGGAGCTCCGCGGCGTGCCGCATGACGGGGCCACGCCGCTCCAGGCTCTCGGGCGAAGCGCCGGAGTCGCGCATCACCGCGACGTTGCCCGCGCTCGCGCGAGCGCCTCGCGAAGCCCCGCCGGCGGCGGTGGTCGCGCTCGCCGAGCGCAACAGCGGCGGCGCCGTGCTCGCACGCACGATCCGCGTCGTGCGTCTCCCGGATGGACTCAGCCTGATCGAGTATGTCGCCTACGGCGAGGGGCCGTTCACGCTGCTCGACCCGCGGCTGTGCGAGCACGCGCGCCTCGCGCTGCTGGCGCGCTTGCGCCCCGGCACGCACGAGCCCCTGCGGGAAGCGGTCTCGCGCCAGATCAGGCAGATGTCAGACACAGACTCGACCATCCAATCGCTCACGCTCGACCGCCGCGAACAACGCGCGGGCGCGCCGCTCGACGGAGGCGGCGCCTCGTTCCCCGTCCTCGCGACCTACAAGAGGCTGCCGACGGGCGTGCTGTTCTCGGGCTCGGGGTGCGAACACGCGAGGCGTGGGCACCCGGCGCACTGCTCACCGGACTTCTACGGCGGCATCGTGGGGCGCGCGACGGCCTACTTGACGTTGGAAGCGGCGGGCGTCGCACCGACGAACGTGCGACGCCGCGAGGCTTCGCGGCGGATCGGCGTAAACGAAGGCGTGTTCCTGTTCGCCGTCCCCCGCGGGGTCGGCCCGGAGGTCGTCGTCCAGCGCGCACGCGACGGCAGGGCTCTGGCTAGGGAACGACTGCGCTAGGCGCGAACAGCGCGAGCTCTGGCGCCCGCAGCGCGCGGCGCCGGCGAGATGCCCTCAGGCGAGGCGGCCGAGGTTTGGCTCGATGCCGTACGTGTCGAAGGCCATGAACTCGGAGAACTGGCGGTTCTCGGGGCCGTGGAAATCGGCTGAGCCGGTCGTCAGCAGGTCGAGCTCGGCGCAGCGACTCGCGAGCAGCTGGGTGTTCTCGCGCGTGTGCGTGATGTAGAAGGCCTCGACGCCATCGATGCCGAGCGCTACGAAGCGCTCGATGCTCGACAGCACTTCCTCGGCATCGGCGATGTCCCAGAAGGGGTGCGCCCAGACGGCGAGGCCGCCCGCGTCGTGGATCGCCTCGATCGCCTCCCCGACGGTAGGTGTCTCGCGCAGGCGGAACGCGGGCTTGCCCTCGATTAGGTAGCCGCGGATCAGCGAGCCGACATCGTCGATGCCCTCGCGCTGGAGGCGCTCGGCGTTGGCGGGCGCGCGCAGCACCGCGCCGGCGAGGTGGGGGCGCCCGATCGGTTTGCCCTCGGCGATGCGCGCTTCGATCTCGGCTTCGTCGAGCTCGAAGCCGACCTCGCGCAGCGCGTCGCGCATGCGCAGCGTTCGCTTCTCGCGATCGGCCAGGAAGTCAGCGAGGCGGGCAGTCATCAGCGAGCCGGTGTAGTCGATGTCGTAGCCGAGGATGTGCAGTTCGCGTGGGACCGGCGAGCCGGCGTCGACAGCTGAGATCTCCACCGCCGAGACGACGCGCACGCCGCAGCGCTCGCCCGCGGCAATCGCCTCGGAGACGCCGCTGATGGTGTCGTGGTCGGAGAGCGCGAGCAGCTCGACGCCGGCAGCGCCCGCGCGCTGAACGACCTCGGCGGCCGCCAGCGCGCCGTCGGAGTGAGTGGAGTGCGACTGCAGGTCGAAGCGGAGCGCCATCGCGGGGGAGCGTACGCGATCGCTTCAGGAGCCGGCGTGCTGCTCGAACCTCGGCTCGTACGCGGGAGCGCGATCCCACAGGGACGTGAGCGCGCCGACGCGCACGCGCAGTGCGGAGCGGAGCCTGCGCACCGCGGCGTGATAGCGCAACGCCCGGTCATAGAGCGTGCGATCGCGTTGGTCGCCCTCGGCGTCGAGCTGCTCGCGTGCCGCGTCGGTCTCGGCCGCGCGTTGGCAGGCATCGAGCCACAGGACTTCAAGGTATGCAAGCGCCGCGCCGACCTGGTCGTCTGGGATCAGTCCCGGCTGCTCGAGCTGGCGCACGATCGGCACCACTTCGGAAATCAGCCAGCGCTGCTCGCCGTCGGCGCGCAGGATCAGGCATATGTCGGGAGGATGGGCGGTGGCGGCACGGTTCGTCATGGGAGCACGCTCGTTCGGAGACGATCGTCTGGCGGGGCTACCAGCGGCGATCGATGCTCTTTCGCGGTGTGCTTTTGGCTTCGACGCGGTGATATCGCTGCTTTAAATCCAGGGGCATGCTCTCCACGCTTCTCCGGGCTCGCGCGAGCTTGCAGACGCTGCTCAAGGCGCGGGCGTGATCCGGCCGATGAGAGGGTTAGGGGCAAGACAACAGGAAAGTGAGATGCTCGTAGTCGACACCGATCCGACCCGTCGCACCCCCGGGCAGTATGCGCGCGCGACGGTGCTGCGTCTGCGAATGCGCACGCTCGTGACGCTCGGTACGCTCGCCGTCGCGACGGCGCTGCTGGGTCGCACGTTCGGCCTGCAGAACAAGGCCTTCTTGGCCTCAGAGGTGGCGCTGCTTGTGAGCATGTTCGTGATCTCGCGCTACGTTCTGCCGCTGGTGGAGCGTCGCGATCGCGGGGCGACGGGCGAGGAGCAGGTGGGCGGCCTGCTGGACCAGATGTCAGAGCGCGGATGGCTCGTGATCCACGACGCGACGCTCGGGAGGGGAAACGTCGATCACATCCTGATCGGCCCTCCGGGGATCTTCACGGTTGAGACGAAGAGCCATCCCGGGCCGGTCCGAGTCGCGCGGCTTCACGGCGCGATGTTGAGCCAGGCGCAGGCGCAGCGAAAGACGATCGAGCGGGTGACCGGCGTCGAGGTCGAGCCGCTGATCGTGTTCAGCCGCGCGTGGGTCGACAGGCCGCTGGCGCGGCGCAAGGGGGTGCGAGTCGTGCCGGCACGGATGCTGCTGCGTTACCTCGGGAAGCAGCCGGCGAGGCTCTCGCGGGAGGAGATCGAGCGCCGCCATGCGCTGGTCGTGCAGGCACTGCTCGAGCACCACGAGCGCAATCGCGCGCCGAGCGGGCGCCTGTACCTGGTGCGCCCGCACCGGCAGCGTGTCTCGCCAGGTCGCAGCGGGCGCTAGCTTTTGCTGTCAGTCATGGCGATCTCCCCGTTCAGGGCGGCACCTTCCTCTCCGGAGGGAGAGCGCCGCCGCGCGCGTCTGACGCTCGCGATCGCAACCCTCGGAATCGTCGCGACGCTGATCGCGTACGCGCTCTCGCCGGGCGTGCGCCATGTCGTCGGGCACGCAGCGCACAGCGTCAAGCACGCCGTAAGCCACGTCTTCGACCACGATCACAAGACGCCGCCGGCGCACGCGCATCGGCTCCATCTCGTGCAGCCGATCCACCCCGTGCACGCCAAGCTGCACAAAGCACCCGCATCCCCACGGCACACGCCCACGCCGACTGCGCCGTCGCCGTCGAGCTGAGTCAGCGGCCTCCCGCGGAGGGAGCGTCGTGTGGCAACCGAGTCGCTAGGTAGCTTCCCAGCGGTGCAAACGATCGTGCCACCCGCGTCGGCGACGCTCGACGCCGAGCTGCCGACGCCCCACGAGTTGCTCGCGCGGTTCGGCTTGGACGAGTTCAGACCAGGCCAGCTCGAGGCTGTGCAGGCGGCCCTGCAGGGCCGCGACAGCCTCGTTGTGATGCCGACAGGCGGTGGCAAGTCGCTGTGCTATCAGCTGCCGGCGCTCGCGAGCGAGTGGATGCCAAGCCGACCGCTGGTGGTCGTCGTAAGCCCGCTGATCGCGCTGATGGCCGACCAGTGGCGGCGCTTGGACGACGCGGGCGTCCGTGCGGCGATGCTCGCTTCCGGGATGCAGGACGGTCACAACGAGCAGGCGCTGCGCGACATCGAGGATGGCTCCGCGCAGCTTGTGCTGGCCGCCCCCGAGCGCTTCGCCTCGGGGGCGTTTCGCGCCGCGCTCGCGCGCAGGCAGGTGGCGCTGTTTGTCGTCGATGAGGCGCACTGTGTGGCCGAGTGGGGGCACGACTTCAGGCCGGACTACCTGCGGCTGCACGACGCGATCGCCGCGCTCGGCCGGCCGCCGGTGATGGCCGCGACGGCGACGGCGACGCCGCAGGTCGCGCAGGAGATCGCGCAGCGACTCGGGCTGCGCGACTGGGTCTCGATCCGCTCCGGGTTTGACCGCCCGAACGTGACCTTCGATGTCGTCGGTCTCGAGGGCAAGGGCGCGGTCGCGCGCAAGCGCGCTGGGCTCATGCACGTGCTCAGCGACCCACGTGCGCGCCCGGCGATCGTCTATTGCGGAACGCGCAAGGACACCGACGCGCTCTCACAGCAGATCGCACAGCAGGGCATCACGACGCGCTCCTATCACGCGGGCATGAGCCCGGAGCTGCGGCGAGAGAGCCAGACGGCGTTCATGGACGGTCGGGCGGATGTCGTGGTGGCGACAAACGCATTCGGCATGGGTGTCGATAAGGCGGACGTGCGCACGGTCGCCCACTGGGCACTGCCGACGAGTCTCGAGGCCTACTACCAGGAGGCCGGCAGGGGCGGCCGCGATGGCAAGCCTGCGAGGGCGCTGCTGCTGGCGTCACGGATGGACCTGGGCAGGCTGATCAGGTTCATCAAGGAGCGCGAGATGACCGTCGAGGACGTCAAGCGTTATGTCGCAAGCCTGCGCGGCGTCGCCGAGGGCGGGCTGTTGACGATCGGTCACGGCGAGCTGAGCGAGCGCCAGCGGGTGCTGCTGTCGGTCGCCGAGCGCGCGGGCGCGCTGGAGCTGAGCCCGGGCGGCCACGATGGTCTGCAGGTGGCGCTGACGGGCCGCGGCAGCCCGCGCATGGCGCACACGGCGATCCAGGCGGCGCGCAACCGCGGCTGGGAGGCCTACCGCTCGATCGAGCGCTATAGCGCGGACGGGCAGACGTGCCGCAGGCGCCAGATCCTCGATCACTTCGGCGACGGTGCGCTCGCTGAGCCGAGCGGTAGATGCTGTGACGTGTGCGACCCCGACGGCGCGCTCGAGCAGGCGCTGCTCGCACCGCTCATCGGGCAACGCCGCCCGCGCGGCGCGCGCGCTGCCGGCAGCGCGCGTACACCGCTGCACGAGCAGGACTCGGGCGAGCCGGTCGACGAGCACCAGTTCGAGCAGCTGCGCGCGTGGCGCATGGAGCGCGCCGAGGGCAAGCCGGCGTTCACCGTCGCCGCCGATTCGGTGCTGCGCTCGCTCCTGCGCGGGCGACCGAACAGCGTCGAGGAGCTGCTCGCGATCAGGGGAATCGGGCCCGCTTTCTGCGAGAAGCACGGACAGTCGCTGCTCGCGCTGCTCGCGCTGCTCGCGCTGCTCGCGACGCTCGATGCACGGGCGCCGGCGATCGCCTAGAGAGCGAGCGATGAGCCACGCGCGAGCTGAGCGCATCGCTAGCATCTTCAGGCGCGCCGACGTAGCTCAGCTGGTAGAGCACTTCACTCGTAATGAAGGGGTCCGGGGTTCGAGTCCCCGCGTCGGCTTCGGGAATTGTCGATCGCGAGCAACGTCATCGAGTGTCTGGCGGAGTGTGGCGCCGAGCCGGCTTGCCGTATGCATTTTCGCTCAAACGGGCAGAAATCCAAGCCAGGACTGTGTTTTTGCTGGACTGGATCGGAAGGAATGAGCCGGAAGGCTCGTCGAGGCTTGAGCTTCGTCCAGTGCCGCATTGCGCAAGATTCGACGGTGTTGGTCTCGATATAGCTCGGCTGGCAAGAGCACGCCACTCGCAATGAATTGCCCGTACCCCGCTTCGTGCCACGGGGAGCCCGCAAGCGCACAGAATGTGGCTTGTTTGCAGAGCATTTGGCGATCAGGCGCGGAACTCGTCACCGGCCATGAGCTGCCCCTTTGGGACATTGGAGACCCCGAGTTTGCGGTACGGGCGCTGGTATGGAGTCGTAGCCAGCGCGCGGCCCGCAGCAGCCGTTCGGCGGCGCCTGGCGGGCTGAGTCAGCCCCTTGGCCGGCGATGAGCCGTGTACGCCGAGGCGGTCCCCAACACGCCGGGCACGCTCGGAACCGGCCAATGCTCACCGAGCACAGCGAAGACAACTGCAAGCGCGTACAAGACGATCGTCAGGATCAGGAAGCATCGGCGCTCGGTCAGCTCGAACGCGAGAAGTTCATCTTCGATCTGCTCCCGGCTCCGCTGCAACTGTCTGGCCATTCGCACTCCTCGGCGCACAACACGACCCTCCCCGCCGAGTCTGTGGTGTGCGCCTTGGACGCGATATGGCGCGGACTTCCCTTCGCCTTTGGCACCTTCGCTCGGCAGGGCGAGCCATGTGCCTGCTCGACTCCAGAAAGGCCACCCGGCCTAGCTGAAGACTGTGCCCACTGGGCTGTGTCTGTCGAGCTATCACTCAAGCGCTTTGATTTCCGGGGCAGCTTCCGCGTTGAAAGCGCGGAGCGCACACCGACCGCTGTCCTTGAGATGTGCCTCATTATAACCGCTGGCGCCGATGCCTTTGGGGCTGTTCACAGTTCGGCCTACACTCGGTCGAGGCCTTCGAGACCACGGTCAACCGCGCACGCTCCTGTCCAGGTCGCTGACATCGACCTCGATCGTCAACCCGGCTACTCGATGTCACACGCAATCCCATGACCGCTCTTTGGTTTGCGTGTCAGCGGGCGGCCAAGGACCGGGATGCGTCGGGAGTGCTATTCGCCTTCGACACTTCGGACCTACCGGAGTACCCAACGGTGGAGGCAGGGGGCTCGCGCACGTACATGCACCTAGAAGACCCTTGGGGCGCAGCCTTGGAGCAGGCGCCGACAGACTCAGCGTCAAAAGGCCGGGCGTTCCTCGTGAGACCTTCCTTGCCTGACGTGCGCATGACCGCGCAGGAGGGCCTGTTCATCGTCGGCGCGACGCCCGAGAACCCGGGGATCGCGGGCATTGACAGCTTCCCGATCACGCCCGGAGACCCACCGGCGCCATCCGCGCTGAAATCGCTCTTTGCTCCAGACGAGCGCGGGCCGGGTCGTCCCCAAAGGTTGCCGTTCGTCGCACTTGTCATTCCATCCAGACTGAAGGGGCGCGTTCTGCGGCAGCTCCGCGGGACCTACAACCGCAAGAGAAGCGTGTTGTTCCCCGACCTCGCTGGCTTCTCCGACGCCTTCAAGCAAGGCGATTTCGAGCTCTGAGCATGAATGAGCGGTACGGGGTGCCAGTGGGCTAAATCCGAGCAGGGCGGGCGCCGCTTCCGTATATCGCGCCGCGGAGCTGTGTGGGCCACGCCGCAATCGTGGTACACTCACAGTATGGCCCACACTGAGAGTCGCATCACCGTCGGCGACCGCGGGCGACTTGTCCTGCCGTCCACTGTACGCCGTGAGCTGGACCTGAAACCCGGTACTCACATGCTGCTGAGCACCGAGGACGACGGCTCGTTGCGACTGCGCCCATATCGTGTCGTGGCCGAGCAGAGTCGCGGCCTGCTCCGTGGCCTCCCTGGAGGGTCGATGGTGGACGAACTGCTCGCCGAGCGGCGCGCGGAAGCCGAGCGCGAGGACACCGAGTAGTTGGCGTCCGTACTCGACGCCTCGGCGCTTCTCGCGCATCTCCGAGACGAGCCCGGCGCCGACGTCGTAGCCGAGGCAATCGCCAGCGGTGCGGTCATCTCGACCGTCAATCTTGCCGAGGTATTCAGCCGCGCCGCCGATCGGGGAGCCGACCCGGCGAAGCTCGCGGCCGAACTCACCCAAAGCGGACTACTCGACGGTGCGATCACCGTCGAGCCGTTCACGGCCGCTGACGCCATCGACACGGCACGGCTACGACTGTTGACCCGCGATGCAGAGCTCTCACTCGGCGACCGGGCGTGCCTAGCACTCGCGCGACGGCTGGACGCTCCAGCTCTGACAGCCGACACCGATTGGCAACGGGCAGCTCACGGTGTCGAGCTGCGCCCAATCCGCTGAGCACGTAGATCGCCGCCAGCCTGCGCGCGCACGACAGTTGCGCGCCGGACGCCGCGATGACATAGCCCGAACCATGCGGGCCGTCGGCCCCGGCTTGAACCTCTGGGTAGGCGACGCGGCAGCCTTCGATTCGCCGCATAGGTTCGCTTGGCCTCGACGCTCAGCGGTCATATGCGCGGCCACGCGGAAGGACACGCACGACTGTGACGGTCAGCTGCTGGTCGTTGCGCTCGAATCGCACGCGCCAGTCACCGACTCGCAGCCGGTACTCGTGTGAGCCCTGAAGTCGCTTGACATCGCCGGTCAGCTCTGCACCTTGCGCCAGCCGAGCGATAGCACGCAGGATGCGCTCGCGGGTTGGCGGGTCGATCCTGCGGAGATCCTTGCGAGCGCGGTCGTCAACGACGACACGCCAGTAGGGCTCGCTCACAGATCGCCGTCGAACTCGGCGATCACGCTCTCAATCGGCACGGGCTGAATGCCCCGCTCGCGGTCGGCGTGAGCTTCAGCGACTGCTCGGCGCTCTCCCTCAGTCTCAGGCTCGTCATCGAGCGGCGCGTGATCAAGCATCCAGGCAACCGGATCACCGGAGGACTCGGCGAGAGTGCGAAGTGCCGCTTGTGCTTCCTCGTCGCTCATCGTCTCGACCGCAGTATGTAGCCGCTCCTTGACAGTCATGGGCTAAACGTAGCATCGACGCTGCGAAGTGGCGAGCCGATCTGGTGCTCGTCACGCAGGCCACGCAGGCGGCTCCACGGCCTCAGCTCCCGCAGCGTCGGTGTGCGGTACGGCTGCTGGTACAGCTTGCCGGGCCGCGCCGAACCAGCACGGCGCCTGGCCTTATCGGGCTCGGGGCCGACCCTCGTAATGAAGGGGTCCGGGGTTCGAGTCCCCGCGTCGGCTTCGGAAAACCGCGCCGGATCGGCGTCGACTTCGCTAGCACGAGGTCTAACATGATTGGCTTATGTCCAAGGCGAAAGCAGCAAGCATCGAGACCGGACCGGTTGAGAACATCAGATGGCTCGATGATGTCGCCGAACACGACTACGGCGCCGCCGAGGCCTACCTGTCACTCAAGCTCGACACGGAAGCCGTCCACAAGATCGTCAAGCGCCTGCGCAAGGCCCCGGTCACGAGGCGGCGCGCGAACGACATTCTGCGTGCCGCGGGATTGACCGCCGCGCCGCTGGACGACCCGGGCGTGATGAAAGACCTGATCAAGGTCATCGAGGGCACGGATCTCAGCCCCGTTCTCCTGGTCAGAGCCGAAACGGGCGCCGACATCGCGGACGGCTATCACCGTGTGTCACTCGTTTACCGCATTGACCCCTACGGGGAGATCCCGCTCAAGCTCGCCTGACGCACGTCGACCACCGCCGTCGGTCACGACCTGAAAGCGGCGTTCCGAACGCCGAACGCAGGATGATGCGCGTATGAGCTCCACTGCGACGAAGCGCGCATCGCTCGTGGAGAACCGGTTCGGCCGGGTGATTGCCGTGGTTGTGCGCATCGGCCGCGAGGCCTTTCTCACGGCGATGCGCGCGCACCCCGCCACGTCTGCGACCACCGGGAGGACAGCCAGGGTCCTGCTCGAGGAGGCCGGCTGACCCCCCGCGGCGCCTGAAGGCCGCGGGGGCGTCGAGCGGCTGAGGCTCTACAAGCTGAATCCTGAAGCGGCGATGTAGATCGACCCGATTCCAAGGGGGTTGATCAGCAACGCCGGGGCGAGGCAGTTGGACGGCAGTTTCACCCGTTCGAGGATCAGCGCGTTCCCTCTTTCTGAGAGCGGGAACGTCTTCGTCATCAGGGCGGGTGTTGTGTCGTCGCCGCAGTACAGCGCGGCGTCGACCGAGCTCACCGGCCCGGGGGTGCCGAGTTCAGGGATGATCAGTCCCTGGATGCTGACCGTAAGGAAGCCGCCGATGTGCGTGGCAAAGCTGTTGTTCAGCACCCACGGCGCAGAGCCGGCGGCGACACCGTGAAGCATCGGGTCGCTCGGAACGCTCGGCGCGAGCGACGTCGCAAACACTGGTTCTGATTGGTTCGACGGGAATCCTGCGGCGGCGATGTAGATCGACGCGATCCCGAGCGGGTTGATCAGCAGCGTCGGGGTCAGGCAGTTGGACGGCAGTTTCACCCGTTCGAGGATCAGCGCGTTTCCTTTTTCTGAGAGCGGGAACGTCTTCGTCATCAGGGCGGGTGTCGTTTCATCGCCGCAGTACAGCGCGGCGTCCACCGAGGTCACCGGCCCAGCGGTGCCGAGTTCGGGAATGATCAGTCCCTGGATGCTCACGGTCAGCAGGCCTTCGTTGAGCTGGGCAACGCTGTTCTTCACCACCCACGGCGCCGAGCCGGGCGCGACGCCGTGCAGGACAGGGGCGGTCGGCACGCTGGGGGCCACCGAGGTAGTCAGGTCCGCCACCACCGGGCCCGCGAGCGCGCCGGACGCTGTCATCGCCGATCCAACGAGCATTGCGGTCGTGAGCAGCGCGAGTGCGATGCGTCGAGATTCTGTGCATCTCATCCTCCTAGGAATTGCGCTTGAGGGCTCGGTGGATGCGCTTGGTCGCTGAGCCTTGCCGAGTCCTTGGTCTTCCGCTGAGACGCCGCTTGGCGACCTTTCTTCCGCGCGGCAACCGACAGATGACATCATCCGTCGTGAGCTGGCTAACCAGCTTAAACTTCGCCGACTCGCTCCGCTAGAATCGCCGCAGTCGAGAACCCCGCGGAGCGGCGTCGCGCGACGCGTGTCCCCTGCGATTTCCCGCCCCATCTGGCCATAAATCCACGATCACCGCATCGAGGGCGCCGTTTACGGGTTACAGGGCGCGGGCAGGCCTAGGCACGGGCAGGCCTAGGTATGGACGCACAGCTCCACCCAAGCGAAACGCCCATCCGAAATCGTCCAGGCGAAGGAGGCACACATGCGCATCACCAAACAGGTCTCTGCCCTCGCGGCCGCGGCTGCTCTGATGGCCCCGGCGGCCGCCGCGGCGGCGCCGTTTCAACCCGGGGCGCATAGGGGCGCGATCCCGGCCGGCAGCTGCAGAGTCAGTCTGTTCGCTGCGCCACACGAGGTCGCCAACGGCGAAGCCGCCGAGGTCTACGGACGGCTCGGATGCATCGGCGCGACCGCCGTCGGGCAGACCGTGACGGTGTACGGCCACACGGCCGGCGCGACGGCCTTCACGGTGCTTGACACCGCGACCACGGGCCCGGCCGGCTTCTACTCCTACATCGCCCCGAAGCTGACGACCGACACGACCTTCTACGCGAGCGCGGAGGGGGCGACCAGCGCGAGCAAGCAGGTCAAGGTGGCGCCGCTCGTCTCGCTCGAAACCGCACCGCTGCACCCGGAAGATGCTGCGCTGCTCACGGGCGCGCAGAACCACGTGACGTTCACCGGCGTGGTCTCGCCGGCCGATGCCGGCGCGCGGGTGGTGCTGCAGCGCGAGAACGCGACCAGCTCCGGCTTCACCTGGTTTGAAGAATGGCGCGCGATCCAGGTCGGCACGGTCGGTGCCGGCGGCGCCTACTCGATCACGCACACGTTCGTGCTTCCAGGCGAAGCCAACCTACGGGTGCTGGTGCGTCCCTACCACCGGCTCGACGTGCGTGGCATGTCGAACACGCTGTCGTATGAGATCTCCCAGCCGCAGAACGCGAGCCTCACGCTCACCGGGGCCCCGAACCCGATCAGCGATGGGCAGAAGGTCACGCTCACCGGCAAGGTCGCGGGCGCGTCGGATGCGCCGGTAACGCTGATGGCTCATACCGACGGCAGCGATCCGTTCACGAAAGTCGCAACCATCATGACCAACTCATCGGGTGAATACACGTTCACCGAGTCCCCCACCGAAAGCACCTACTACCAGGTGGACTCCGGCACGGCTCAGTCCACGGTGCAGTTCGAGGGCGTCAAGTACGTCCTCACGGCTACGGCCTCGACAGAAGCGCTGCACTCGGGCGAAGCGGCGACCTTCTCCGGCACCGTCACACCGATACGCAAGGGCCATATCGTCTATCTCGAGCGCGAGAACACCGGGCCTCGCGGGGGCTGGCATGTCGTTGACACGGGAGCCGTCAGCGAAACCGGCGGCTACACGATTGCCGACTACCTGTTCGGCAGCGGAAGCGGCACTTACCGTGTCCTGATCCCAGGCGACTTCGCCAACCAGGCGATGGCGAGCCAAACGTTCCCGATCACCGTCAGCGCGCCGACGTCGGCGCCACCGGCGGTGCTCCCGGCCGCCACGTTGCCGAGCGAAGGCAAGGTCTAGCGAGCTCGCCACTCTCAGCTTGGGGCTGGGAGGAACCTGAGCCGGACAGACTGTGGCCGCTCCCCGACGGGGGCGGCCACAGCTGCATATTCAGCTCCGTCGTGACCCGTTGCAGGCGCGGAGCTAAGGTTGCCCCTGATAGTGCCCGCGTCCGCCCCAGTCAAAGGAGATCGAATGTCCCGTTTCGCCACCATGAACCTGCTCGAGGTCGAAGACTCCGTCGGCGACCGGGCCCCTGGCATCGAAGGCCGCTTCGGGCGCAAGCACCTCGACTCGCGCGATCTTGGCATCAGCTACTTCCGCTATGCGGCAAACCTGCGCAGCCCGATGGCGCACAGTCACCGCGAGCAGGAGGAGGCCTATGTCGTCGTCGCCGGCTCGGGCCGCGTGCTCCTCGACGACGACGTGTACGAGCTGCGCCAATGGGACGTCGTGCGCGTGGCGCCAGAAGTGGTGCGCGCCTTTGAGGCGGGCCCCGACGGGCTGGAGATCATCGCGGTGGGTGGCCCCAAGCCCGACGACGGCGACGGTGTGATGGGCGTCGCCGCCTGGCCGGACGCGGAATAGCTACTGGTTCTGCGCCTGCACGCTGCCCCATGCGGCGCAAAGGAGCTCGCATAGCAACGTGTCGACTTGTTCTTCGCTGCTTTTGTCGATGTCGTCGATCACGCGTACTACCAGCGCCATCGTTGACACCGCGTCGAGCGGCAGGTCGTTTGGTTCCATCACGCGGCCGCCCTTCGCCTCGGACTGCGGGCTATGGCGCCGGGCATGTGTGCCAGGTTCACGGTATGTATTTTGATCACCGGACTTTTTCAGGAGGTTTAGAAAACCACCCCGCTCCCATCTGCACTAACCGCAGCGCGAGCTTGCAGTTTCGCCGCCGACGATGACGCAGACGTCCAAATTGCATCGGGCCATTTGGACTTTGTGGCGTATGGAACAAGAATCGGCCCTGCCACCCGGCGGATCGACGCCTCATGGGACGCGTTCTAGGCTGGGGCTATGCCTAGAGCGCTGCGGCGCGCGCTCGCCGTCTGTCTCGTGGCGCTCTGCGCGGGCGCCGCTCTCGTAAGCACAACCGCGCCCTCGCGTCGCGCGCGCATCGACGGCATCTCAGAACAGGACCTCGCACGCTGGGGAGGCTCGCTGACGCTGTCGTCGTTCGCCGACAGCAGCTTCGCGAAGCTCTTCCGCACCGTGTGGATTACAGGCAGCGCAGGCCCGCATATCCGCCTCGCGCGCATTGTCGTGCCGTGGGACGTGATCGGCGATGCCGATGGCGAAGGTCTTCACTTCGAGCTGTTCGCCGCATGGCTGAGGGACGTGAAGTGGCTCGGTCTCACCCCGGATGTCGCGATTGCGCAGGCAGAATCGCCGTTCGCGGGCAAGGCGGCCGAGCTCCCGCGCGTGCCGGCCTCGGCTGCGCTCTACGGCGAATATGTCGCTGCGCTGCTGTCCTATGCCGCCTCGGCGGGGGAGCCGATCCGCTACCTGGAGGCCTGGAACGAGCCGAACAACTCCGGCAAGGGCAGGGTGAACATGTGGCACCCTTCGGCGGCCGCGGCGGCGGGCTTCATGAACATCGCGACCTCGCTGTGCGCGCGATACGCATGCACTCCGATCGCGGGGGACTTTCTGGACTCGCAGTATCAGCGTGCCGGCCATCAAGAAGTCAGGGAAGGCGCGACTGGGATGGGCGTGAGATACGAGCAGGAATATGTCGCGCGGCTGCGCCGTCCGCTCCCCGCGAACTGGGGCTTTCATCCCTACGCCGCTGTGAAGTACGCGACGACCGAAACGATCTCGAGCTTCGAGCGCGCGCTTCCGCTCAAGAGCCTCGAGCTCTGGTTCACCGAGGTTGGTGCCTACCACTGCGAGGCTGGCACGATCTCGACGCCCGCTGCCCAGCAGCAAGGGGCTCGCTACCTCGATGCGCTGATCAACTTCGACTTCAACGTGGCGCACGTCTTCTACTACGAGCTGAAGGCTCCAAGCGAAGCACAGGAATCCGCGTGCAACGGGCCGCGCGGCGCCGATACGTCGCTCTACAGCTTTGCGGGCGCGGCGCGTCCGGCGGCGCAAACCCTGTTCGGGGGGCCGATCCCGACACGCGGCTCACGCGAATGAGCGGCGCGCAGGCGTCAGTCGATCGGCAGGAACGGATCGACGTGCTCGGCTGCGAGCAGATACCACGCGGTCGCTCCTGTGTGCAGAGAGGCGAAATAGAATTCGCCTTCGCAGTCGCTTAGCCCGTTCTTGGAGGCGGCGATGATGCCCAGGCCGTCGTTGTTGAGCCCCGCGGTCTGGGCATGTTCGATGTCGGACAGGTACGCGTCGGCCTGAGCTTCGTCCCCGGGTCCGTCGCGCAGCTCGAGCGCGTCCGCCAGGTGAGCCGTGCCCTCGAACCACACGCCGCTGCGGTCGCCGCTGCAGAAGCTCACGCCGCTGAACCCTTCCGTGCTCACCGCGAGATTCTGAACGTCCCAGTCGAGCGAGCTCGCGAACGTGGGGTTCTCGAGCGCGAGGTAGGACCAGCTGTTGACATCCTCCGGCAGCACGCTCCGTTCTGGGGTCTTGCCGTTGTTCCTTGTGCCGACGTAGAAGTGCCCGGCGCTCGCGTCCCACATCGCCTCGACGAAACGCTCTGCCCACGTGGCTCGCGTCGA
The DNA here is from genome assembly GCA_963759265.1 of uncultured Solirubrobacteraceae bacterium. Taxonomy (GTDB): domain Bacteria; phylum Actinomycetota; class Thermoleophilia; order Solirubrobacterales; family Solirubrobacteraceae; genus Palsa-744. The sequence goes on along the minus strand of CAVWYR010000001.1, from coordinate 218,760 downwards.
CCATTCCGACTGGCCGGTTGCTTGCGCCAAAAGGGTGAACAGCGAGTACAGGTCGATGTTGTGCTCGGTGGACTTCCACTTGATGCGCTTGCCGCGCGCCGTCAGGCCTCCGGTGTAGCCGCCGGCCCCGCGCGAATCGCGGCAGTGTGTTTGCACCCAGTTGCCGATCGCCTGCGCACCGCTCAGGTATGCCTGTTCGCCGGAGGCGTCATATAGATGAACGAGGGCCTGGCCGACCCACGCCATATTGCCGACATCACTCGTCTCTTCGGTCGCCTTGACATCGCTTGGGCTCGAGAGCGGAGTGGGGGCGTAGGCAGCCCGCAGGCGCCCGTCGTGGGCGGGGTCGTTCGCTTGCACGTAGAGCAGCCCGTCGCCAATCGTCTCGGCTCTCGAGAGTGCTTCAGGCGTGCCCTCTGCGAGGTATGCGTCGATCATCAGCGCGTCGTCGTAGGTGACGGAGTCGGTGTAGTGCTCTTCACCGAGAACGCCGCCGCTGAAGCTCTGCACAAGTCGGGGAACCGAGCCGCTCGCGTACAGGTCCATCATCTCGTCGAGGAACTGGTACGCGTCGGAGACGCTCTCGGCGCGGGTCGGCGACTGCGCCGGCCCGGCGCTCGCCGGCGAGGCCGCAGCCGCGCTTATCAGCGCGACCAGTACCGCTGGCCCAGCCAGCCTCCCAACCAGCCCCATGTCGACCTCCCCGCCGCGCAGTTGACCGTCACCAAGCTATCAACCGTCCGACGCGGCCATCCCCCAGGGGGCCTATCGTGGCGGGCTCCGTGTCCTATGCGCCCTTCTCAGCGACCCTGGCCCGCGACGAGGCCGTTCTGCGCTTTCCCTACGACGAGGGATTGCGCCAGCTGCTGCGGGCGATCCCCGGCCGCCGCTGGGATCCGGCGGAGCGCGCCTGGTGCATCCCGCTCGGGCCCGACCAGGCAGAGGCGCTCGCGCACCTGTTCGCGGGGCTCGCGCACGAGCCGCAGGTGAGCGACGAGCTCGAGCGCACGATCGCGCGCAGGCGCGCGCGGCGTCGTCGGGACGAGTGCCTGATCGATCTCGCCCGCCCGGACGAGGACTGGTGGCTGAGCTTCGCGACCGACGGCGCCGACGCGTCGGTGAGCGGCCTGCTCGAGCACCCCGATGCGCGCGAGCACCCCGAGATCGGCCGCGCTGTGGTGCCACTGGACGATCGCTCTGCGGCCCTGCTCGAGCAGCTCGACGCCCCCCAGGCGCGACTGAGGCTCAGCGAGCAGGCGCGCCGCGCGCTGCAGGCTCGCGGTGCGCGCGACGCCCCGCGATCGGCGGCGGGTGCTGAGGAGCACTCCGGCGCCGGCGCGGCGGGCGGCTATGACGTGGAGTTCCGCCGTGATCGCCGCGGCGAGCACTGGCTCCTGTTCGCCGCTGTGCGCGCGCCGTTGGCACGGGTGCTCGCCGCTCGCGCTGGGCTGCGGGCGCTCGAGGGTCCCGGCGGGACGCTCGGCCTCGCGGCGGTCGAGCACGACGCTGAGGCGCTGCTGGCACTGCTCGAGCAGATCGAGGATGCGAGCGTCGAGCCGCGGGTCAGCGCGTGGCTGAAGCGCGCGACCACGTGGCGAGGACACATCGAGGTGCAGGGACCGAGCGAGGCGCCGGTGTTCCTGCTGCTCGGCGATGACAGGCGCCTGCCGCAGGCGCTGCGCTCGCGGGCGCGGAGCGCTCCAGGTGGCGTGACGATCGCCCTCACGCTCGACTCCTGGCGGCTGATGGGCGGCTTGGACGCTTGGGTCAGCGCCGCCGCGCGCCGCTGCATCTCGGCGCTGGAGGACGGTCGCGCGGCGCCGCCGGCCGTCCTCGAGCGCTCGGGTGTCCACGAGGAACCGACGTTCGTGCTCGCGCCGGGGCACGATTTGACCCTGCTGGCGAAGTTCGCAGCACTGCGGGGCGCGCTCATGCCCAACATCCGCCGTGCGGCCCCGGCGCGCGAGCACGCCGAGCTCGCGGCGATGCGAGCCGATCCGTTTTGCGTGCCCGAGCTGGACCAATTCCTCGCCGACGGCGAGGTCTGGGTCGATCCCGACGCGCTCGCGCTGCTCCAGGAGATTCGCGAGCAGCACGCTCGCGCCGCCGGCCTCGTCGCGCTGTCGGCCGCGACCGACGGGTCACTGCGCGTGCCCGGTCTCGGCGGCGAGCTCAAGCCGTTCCAGCGCGCTGGGGTGAGCTATCTGCTCGAGCGCAGGCGCGCGTTCCTGGCTGACGAGCAGGGCCTGGGCAAGACGATCGAGGCGCTCGCCACGGTTGAGGCCTCCGGCGCCTACCCGGCCGTGGTCGTGTGCCCTGCGAGCCTCAAGCTCAACTGGCTGCGCGAGCTCGAGCGCTGGCTTCCGGGCCGCAGCGCCAGCGCCTTGCGCGGCAACGGAAGCGCTGCTGGCGCAGCCGAGCCGCTCGCCGACATCACGGTCGTCAACTACGAGATCGTCGCGGCTCGCCTGCCCGAGCTGTGCGCGCTGCGCCCGCGCGCGCTCGTGCTCGATGAGTCCCACTACTGCAAGAACGCCGCTGCCAAGCGCACCCAGGCGGTGCAGCGACTGTCGGCGGTGGTGCCGCACGACGGCTACGTGCTCGCGCTCTCGGGGACGCCTGTGACCAACCGGCCGGCCGAGCTCATCTCACAGCTCCGCATCCTCGGCCGCCTGGAGGACTTCGGCTCGGGCGTGCGCTTCGGACAGCGCTTTCGCGGGGCCGACGCCCATCTACGGCTGCATTGGCATTTGCGTGCGCGCTGTTTCGTGCGCCGCCTGAAGGCCGACGTGTTGCCGCAGCTGCCGGCCAAGACACGCGCGATCGTGCCGGTCGAGCTCGACAACGAGGCCGACTACCGGCTCGCCGAGCGCGACCTGATCGCCTGGCTTCGCAGTCAGCCGCACGATCTGCACGAGCTCGATGCCAGGGTCGCGGCGGCGCTGCGCGCCGAGCGCCTCGTGCGCTGTAACGCGTTGAAGCTGCTTGCCGCGCGCGGCAAGCTCCACGCCGCGCTCTCCTGGATCCACGACTTCTGCTCCTCCGGTGAGCGGCTCGTCGTGTTCGCTGGCCACCGCGAGATCCAACGCGCGGTGCTCGCGCGCTTCCCCACGGCGCTGCACATCCTCGGCCAGGACAGCGCGCTCGCCCGCGACGCCGCCCTGCGTAGCTTCCAGGAGTCCGATCGAAGCGACGCCAACCAGCTGATCGTCTGCTCGATCGAGGTCGCCGGTCACGGGCTCACGTTGACGCGCTCCTCGAACGTCGCCTTCCTCGAGCTCGCATGGACGCCCGCGAAGCACGACCAGGCCGAGGATCGCTGTCACCGCATCGGCCAGCAGGACGCGGTCAACGCCTACTACCTGCTCGCGGCCGACACGATCGATGAGACGATCTCAACGCTGCTCGAGCGCAAGCGCGCGGTCATCGGCGCGGTCACCGATGGTCACGATCGCGACGAGGACAGCGTGCTCGACTCGCTGGTGCGGGAGCTGCGTGGCGCCCCCTACCGGCACCTGCGGGCGGTCGCCTGAAGAACTTCCTAAGGATGCCCCGGATCTGCGCATCGCTTAGCGTGAGCTGAAGGTTCCTCGGTATTGTCTTGCGCCGAACGGTCTTCTGCGTCAGAGCCCCGGGGGGTCCAGGCGAAGGCGAAGAGTCGCTCGACGTCGGGCTGCCGGCCGCGTCAGTCCTCGCGCCCGGATCGTCGGGCCACCAAGAGCGCATGAACAGAAGTGGATACATCGTCCTGCTGATAGCGGCCATCGCGGGCGTGAGCGTCGCCGTCCTTTTTGCCGGGTGCGGCTCCTCTGGCGGGCGCGCTGGCGGCTCCGACAGCGCGAGCTCGCCCGCGTGTCTGCCGGCGTCGCTCGAGCACAGCGCCGCGTTGCCCGAGACGAACGTCGATGTCTCGCCCGAGCCGGAAACGAACACAGCCAACCCAGACACGCAGATCAGCTTCCTCGGCACGAGCGCCGCGAACATCCGCGAGGTCTCCGCGGCGGGCTCGGAGTCCGGTGAGCACGAAGGCCATATGTCCGGCTACTCCCAGGGCGACGGCGCCAGCTTCATCCCCGACAAGCCGTTCGCGGCGGGTGAGCGCGTGCTCGTGCGAGCGGTGATCGACGAACCCAGCGGCGCAAAGCCGGTCAGCTTTGCGTTTCACGTCGACACCCCCTATTCGACCGCACACGTGACGGAGTTCCCCAACCCCCAGGCGGCGCCGGCCGACTACCAGAGCTTTGCGACGCTGCCGGGCGTTCAAGCGCCGATCCTGACCGTCACGGTGCCCGACAGAGACCCGGCGGCAGGCGACATCCTCACGACCAACGGCCCCGGCCCGGGCCAGTATGGGCCGTTGATCTACACGCCGCAGGGCCGTCTCGTCTGGTTCGAGAAGCTGTCCGGCGGCGAAGCGGCCGAGGACCTCAACGAGCAGACCTACGAAGGCCAGCGCGACCTGACGTGGTGGAAGGGGCGCGTGCTCTCGCTCGGCTTCGGCCAGGGTGAAGACCTAGTGATGAACTCGCACTACCAGACGGTCGCGACCGTGCGCGGCGGCAACGGCCTGCGCGCGGACCTCCACGACTTTCAGATCGGCCCCCGCGACACCGCCTACATCACGGCGTTCAACCCGATCCGCTGCAACCTCGCGTCGGTGAAGGGCGCACGCGACGGGACGATCACCGATACGGCGATTCAGGAGATCGACATGAAGACCGGTCTCGTGCGCTGGGAATGGCACAGCCTCGACCACGTCGCCGCCGAAGAGTCCGAGACCGAAGCGCCCAGCACGGCGACGCCGTGGGACTGGTTCCACATCAACTCGATCGACCCCGAGCCCGACGGGAACATCTTCATCTCCGCGCGCAGCACCTGGGCCGGCTATCAGCTGGAAGCCGGCACCGGCAAGATCCTCTGGCGTCTTGGTGGCCTCAAGAGCTCCTTCAAGATGGGTCCCGGCACAGAAACGGCCTGGCAGCACGACGGGCGCATCCTCGCGAACGGCGAGGTCACGTTCTTCGACGACGGCTCGAACCCGCCGATCCACAGCCAGTCGCGCGGCGTGCGCATCAAGCTCGACTTCCAGACCCATGAAGCGCGACTGGCCGCCGTCTACGCGCACGCGAGCCCGCCGCTGCTGTCGGCCAGCCAGGGCAACATGCAGACGCTCGCGGACGGGAGCAGCGTCGTGGGTTATGGCGGGCTGCCGGAGATCAGCGAGTACAGCGAAGACGGCGCGCTGCTGTTCGACGCCCACGAGCCGTTCGACATGGCCTTCTACCGCGCGTTTCGCTACGCATGGAGCGCGCGCCCCGCAGACCCCCCGGCAGTCCTCGCGAGCCTCAACGACACCGGCGAAGAGACGATCGTCCACGCGAGCTGGAACGGCGCCACCGAAGTGGCGTCATGGCGCGTGCTCGCAGGCAAGCAGGCCGGCTCGCTCGCGGTGCAGACGACGATGCCGGCGAGCGGCTTTGAAAGCTCGACGACCCTGCCCAAGCGCTACTCCTACATCGCCGTGCAGGCACTCGACTCAAAAGGGCAAGCGCTCGCGACCTCGCCGACGGTCAAGGTGATCAGCTACGCCGCCTCGCTCGCGAGCGCCGGCGGGTCCCAATGAGGCTCAGTAGCCCGGTTTCGAGTTGTACTTTTTGTGCGGAGCCGTCGTGGTGGTTGTCGGGCTGCTCGTCGTCTGCTTGGTCGAGGAGCTCGCGCCTTTTCCGCCACACCCAGAGACCGCGACGCTCGTCGCCAGGACGGCCAAGGCCGTTAGCATGGCGGTCAGTGACGTTCTTTTCACGGGGCTCGCTCCAGTTGTCGCTCGAGGACTTGGGCGCTCACCCTACCAAGCGCTCGCGGCGCTGGGCGAGCCTGTCTGATCGCACGCCGGCGGTCGGGCGCTCATGAGCGTCGAGACGACGGCAGGCCCGGGGGTGGCCCCGGCGCCGGTGGCAAAGCGGGGGCGCATCTCGCGCTCGACTTGGCTTCTGGTCGTCTGCTGCATGGCCCAGTTCATGGTCATCCTCGACCTGAGCATCGTCAACGTCGCGCTGCCCTCGATCCAGTCGTCCCTCGGCTTCTCCGCGCCCGAACTGCAGTGGATCGTCGACGCCTACGCGATCACGTTCGCGGGCTTTCTGATGCTCGGCGGCCGCGCCGCCGATCACTTCGGGCAGCGGCGCATGTTCGTCGCGGCGCTGTTGCTGTTCGCGATCGCCTCGCTGGCCGGTGGACTGGCACCCGATCGGGCCACGCTCGTCGCCGCTCGCGCGATCCAAGGCCTTGGCGGCGCGCTGATGGCGGCCTGCTCGCTGGCGGTCATCACCTCGTCGTTTGCGCCGGGTGTGCAGCTCAATCGAGCGATCGGCGCGTGGGCGGCGATGAACGGCCTCGGCGGGGCGGCAGGGATGCTGTTCGGGGGGGTCATCACCGAATTCCTCAGCTGGCGCTGGGTATTGCTGATCAACCCGCCGATTGGGATCGCCGGTGCGCTCGTGGCCTACGCGGTCGTGAGCGAGCGCCGTCGGGCACCGGGACGCAGCTTTGATCTCGCAGGCGCGTTGACGTTGACGATCGGCCAGATGGTGCTGGTGTTCGGGATCGTCGAAGCCGGACTCGCGGGCTTGGGCACGTTCGCCGCGCTCGGCCCGATCATCGTCGGCGTCCTGCTGCTGGCCGTGTTCGGCGTGATCGAGGTTCGCTTCGCGAGCGAACCGCTGATTCCCTTCAAGGAGCTGACCAAGCCGCTGCGGATCGCCAACAACATCGTGCTGCTGTTCAGCGCATCGCTGTTCCCGATGTGGTTCGTGAGCTCGCTGTACCTGCAGCAGGTGCTCTACCTGTCACCGCTGAAGACCGGGCTCGTGTTCCTGCCGATGACCGTCGTGATCGGGGTAGTCGCCTCGCGCGCGGGCAGGCTCGTGAGCCACTTCGGGGTGCGCACCGTGCTCGGCGGTGGACTGCTGATGTTGACCGCAGGGATGCTGCTGCTCGCGAAAATAGGCTCGAGCGGCAGTGCGATCGTCTACGTCATGCTCCCCGGCCTGCTCACCGCGGCCGGGATCGCGATGTCGATAGTCCCCTCGACGATCGCCGCCACGCAGGGCGCCAAGGAGGGACAGGCAGGGCTCGCCTCGGGCCTCGTCAACACCTCGCGCCAGATCGGCGGCGGGCTCGGGCTGGCGGTCCTCGTGACGCTCGCCACCTCACACAGCAGCCACCTCATCGGCGAAGGCCACGGGGTGGCGGAGTCCTTGACCGACGGCTTCCGTCTGGCCTACCTGATCGGCGGCGGCCTGGCGGCGGCGGCGGCGCTCGTGACGTTCACAGCGCTGCCGAAGCCCGACGGGGTGCTGCTGCCGGCGGCGCGGCGCCTCGTGGTCGTGGTTGGAGCGGTGATCGTCGGCTTCGTCGCCGTCGACGCCGCCTTCGCGGGCTCGCACGGCGCGCCCGTCGGTGCATACACCACGCGCGGCGCATACAGCTTCGTCACCGAGCCCTCGCTGCATCCGCCGAAGCTCCACAAGGACCGCGCGACGATCGCTGGTGAGCTAGCGCCCGGCTACATCTTCACGACCAACTTCTACAACCTCAACTACCCACCGCTGATCGGGCAGAGCGGGCCGCTGATCCTCGATGATGACCTGCAGCCCGTGTGGTTCAAGCCGGTCCCGGAAAAGCTGGTCGCCTCGAACCTGAGCCTGCAGACCTACGAAGGCAAGCCGGCGCTCGCCTGGTGGCAGGGGGTTGTCACGAGCACCGGCTCGACCGAAAGCGGCGAAGACGTCGTCGTCAACCAGCACTACCAGACGATCGCGACGCTGAGGGGCAAGGACGGCTGGAAGCTGACGTTGCACGCGTTCGTTGTCTCAGGTGAAGACGCGTGGGTGACGGCGAACAAGAACATCGCCAAGAACCTCTCGAGCTACGGCGGCGCCTACAACGGCGCGCTGATCGACTCGGCGGTGCAGGAGTACAACCTGAAGACCGGCAAGCTGCTGCGCAGCTGGGATGCGCTCCAGCACATCCCGCTGGGCGACTCGCGCGCGACCGTGCCGACCAACGGCTTCCCGTGGGACGCCTACCACGTCAACGCGGTCGACCTCAGCGGCGAAGGGACGCTGCTCGTGTCGATGCGCAACACGTGGGCCGCCTACCTCGTGAGCATCGACACAGGCAAGATCGAGTGGACGCTCGGAGGCAGGCACTCGAGCTTCACCTTCGGGCCGGGAGCCGCCTTCCAGTGGCAGCATGATGTCGCGTTCGGACCAGACTCCACGGTCACGATGTTCGACGATCACTGCTGTCAGCTGACCGGCGGAGGCACGTCGGTCCCGGCGACCGGCCCGTCTCGAGGGCTCGTGCTCAAGCTCAATCAGCAGACGCGTGTAGCCGATCTGCTGCACCAGTACACCGGCAACGACGAATTCGAATCCGAATACATGGGTGACACCCAGCCAATCGCGAACCACGGCAGCTTCATCGGCTGGGGATCGGAGCCTTACTTCTCGGAGTACGACTCGTCCGGCCAGCGGGTGCTCGAAGCCAACTTCCCAGGCTCAGAATCTGAGCTACCGCACGATGGTCGAGCCCTGGCTCGGCCTACCGCTCACCTCGCCCGCGGGCGCCGCTCGCGAGCACGGCGGAAAGACGACCGTGTACGCGAGCTGGAACGGCGCGACCCGGGTCGTCTCCTGGAGGGTGCTGGGAGGAGAAGGCGCCGGCCGCCTGAGCGTCGTGGCGAGGAGCGCCAAGACGGGGTTCGAGACGGCCATCGGGCTGGCGCGAGGCTACGCCAGCTTCGAGGTCCAGGCGCTCGACTCCGCCGGCAAGGTGATCGGAACTTCGCGCTCGTTCTCGGGTTCGACGCAATGATGACTAGCGCGAAAGCGCTGCTCGTCACGCTGGCGCTATGCGCCGGACTGTGTGCGTGCGGCTCAACCTCCTCGGCTCCCGCGGCCAGCGCCACCAGCTCGGACCCGCCGAGCGCCAGCAACAGCCGCGCGAGCGCTGCTGCCTCCGCGCCGATCGCGCTCTCCCCCCAGCCAGGCACGCCGGACGCCTCCCCGAGCACGCAGATCAGCTTCCTCGGGCCGCCCGGGACGCACGTCTCCAACGTACGGGCCGTCGGGTCGCACAGCGGCGCGCATACGGGCGTGCTGCGCGCGTACTCGACGGGCACCGGCGAAAGCTTCCTGCCGGCGCACGCGTTCGTCGCGGGCGAGCGCGTGAACGTCAGCGCGACGGTGACGGTCGGCTCGGCCTCATACCCGGTGAGGACCAACTTCACGGTCGCCCACCAGGCGCCCGTCAGCCAGAAGGAGTTCCCGATCAACCCGGGCAGCCCCAGCGACGTGCAGCACTACAGCTCCGCGCCGTCGCTGACCCCCTCGACGGTTCGCATCACCACCCCCGCCAAGGGCGGCGCCGTGCCCGGAGACCTGTTCCTCGCTCCATATCAGGGAGACGGCTCGCCCGGGCCGATGATCAGCGAACAGAACGGCAGCCTGATCTGGTTTCACCCGCTCCCGGCCGGCGAGGACTCGACGAGCCTGAAAATCCAGCAGTACCAGGGCCGGCCGGTGCTGAGCTGGTGGCAGGGGCGGATCCTCGAGGTCGGCTTCGGCCAGGGCGAAGACGTGATCTACAACACCGCCTACCAGAAGGTGGCGGCGGTGCGAGCCGGCAACGGCTACTACGCCGACCTGCACGAATTCCGTTTGACCCCTGAAGGGACGGCATGGATCGACGTGTTCGACCCGATCTACATGAACCTCTCCACCTATCACGGGCTATCCAACGGGGTCATCACCGACTCGGTGATCGAGGAGGTGGATGTCAAGACCGGCCTGGTGATGTGGCAGTGGCACGCGCTGGGGCACGTCGCGATCGCTGAATCACACAACCCGGCGCCGACGTCAGCCTACCCGTGGGACTACGTGCACATCAACTCGGTCGATCCCGGGAGCTCCGGCGACGTGCTGCTGTCCTCGCGCAACACGTGGACGTTGTATGACGTGGACATCGACAGCGGCGCCGTGCGCTGGCGCCTGGGCGGTGATCACTCGAGCTTCAAGCTCGGAGCGGGCACGCACACCTACTGGCAGCACGACGCCGAATGGCAGCCGGGCGGGCTGATCTCGGTGTTCGACAACGGCGCCGATCCCGCCGAGGAGAAGCAGTCGCGGGGGCTCGTGCTCGACCCGAACGTGTCCGCGCACACGGTCACGTTGGTCAAAGCCCTGACCAATCCCAGCAAAACCCTGCTCGCCTCCAGCCAGGGCAACATGCTCAGCCTGCCTGGCGGGAACTGGCTGATGGGCTACGGCGGGCTCCCGAACTTCACCGAGTACACGAGCTCCGGCCAGGTGCTGCTCGACGGCACTCTCGGCAAGAACGTGCAGGACTTCAGGACCTACCTGTTCCCATGGAGCGGGCAGCCGACGACAAGCGCGCCGTCGGTGCTCGCCTCGCCGGGCGCCGGCGCCACGATAGCCGTGTCGGTGAGCTGGAACGGTGCCACCCAGGTCGCCTCCTGGCGGGTTCTCGCCGGAGCCTCCGCGGGCGCGCTCAGCCCCGTCGGCACGGTCGCTAAGTCCGGCTTTCAGACGACGCTGACGGCGTCGAGCGCGGGTCCTTATGTAGCGGTCCAGGCGCTCAACGCAGCGGGCACGGTAATCGGCTCGTCGGCGACCGTCAAGGATTAGTGGCGCCGCCGACCGCCTGCCGGCGAGTGCGCGCCGCGGTCGCCTCGCTGGCCTGGCTCGTCGGGATCCTCGTGCTCGCCGCGCTCGCGCCCGGGCGGGCGCTCGCCGCCGAAGCGCCGACCTCGCCCGATTGCGTGCCGTCGCATCTGAACGTGTCGGCCGCGCTCGCGGGAGAACGCGTGACGGTCTCCCCCGGCCCTGACACGCGAGACGCATCCGCAACGACCCAGATCAGCATGCTCGGCGTGCCGGCGAGCGAGCTCGCGGACGTAACCGTCGAGGGCTCGCAAAGCGGCCCGCACCGCGGGCACCTGCTCGCCTACTCGCAGGGTGACGGTGCGAGCTTCCTTCCCGAACGCCCGTTCGCTGAAGGCGAGCTCGTGAGCGTCCACGCCGAGCTCGTGCAATCCGGGCACGCGACCCCGTTCGCGTGGAGCTTCACCGTCGCGGTGGCCGACCGACCGGGCTCATCGAGCGCAGCGGTCGTCGGCGTCGCCAAGAACCCCAACGCGAGCAGCTCGACTCCACGTGACTTCCAGAGCTTTCACTCGCGTCCGGAACTGCGCCCGCCCGAAGTGACGGTCTCCGCGCAGGACCATATGGCCAGCGGCGACCTCTTCCTCGCGCCATACGCCGGCGTCGGTCAGTACGGGCCGATGATCCTGAACGCCGAGGGTCAGCTGATCTGGTTCAAGGCGCTCTCGCCGCCGGGCACGCGCGCCGGCAACCTGCGCGTGCAGCAGTACGAAGGCAAGCCCGTGCTCACCTGGTGGCAGGACCCGCTCAGCGCCAAGGGCAGCAGCACCTCCGGCGACGTCATCGCCAACAGCGCGTATCAGACGATCGCGGTCGTGCGCGCCGGAAATGGCTACCAGCCTGACCTGCACGAATTCCAGATCACCCCGCAAGACACCGCGCTGATCACGGTGTACGACGCGATCGACTGCAATCTCTCGGCGGCCGGCGGCCCGCGCGACGGCGCGGTCGCGGACACGTTGCTGCAGGAGATCGACCTGCGAACGGGCCTCGTGATGTACGAGTGGCACAGCCTCGACCATGTGCCGCTCGAGAACTCCTACTCGCTAGCCGCGACCACGAGCCGCGCCAACCCATTCGATTACTTCCACATCAACTCGTTGAACATCGAGCAGGACGGCGACCTGCTGGTCGACTCGCGCAACACGTGGGCGGCATACGACGTCGATCCCAGCACCGGCCAGGTCCACTGGGAGCTCGGGGGCAAGCACAGCAGCTTCGAGATGGGCCCGGGCACGGCGACGGCGTGGCAGCACGACGCGGTCCAGCTGCCAGACGGTGCGATCACGTTCTTCGACAACGGCGCCTCGCCGCAGGTACAGCGACAGTCGCGTGCGATCGAGGTCGCGCTCGATCCGCAGGAGAAGACGGCAACGCTCCTCCGCAGCTACGAACATGAGAACGCATTGGTGGCCGACAGCCAGGGCAACCTGCAGGTGACTCCCGAAGGCGACTGGATGGTCGGCTGGGGACAGGCCGGCTACCTCTCCGAGCTCGCGCCCTCCGGTCAGGTGCTCTTCAACGCGCATCTACCCCCCGACTGGGAGTCCTACCGCACCTTCGTGTTCCCCTGGACTGGCGATCCGACGCAGCCACCGGCGCTCGCGGCGCTGCGCTCGCCGGGGGCGCACGGTGGGGTGAGCGTGTACGTCAGCTGGAACGGCGCGAGCGAAGTCGCCTCGTGGCGCATTCTCGCCGGGTCCTCCGCTCGCGCGCTGGCAGCGGTGAGCAGCGCCCCCAAGGGCGGCTTCGAGACCGCGATCGCCCTGCCGGCGGCGGACGCCGGGCCCTACTTCGCGGCCCAGGCGCTCAACGCCGCCGGGGGCGTCATTGGCGTCTCCTTGGCAGTGAAGGTACGAGACCCTCCCTGAGCGAGTCCGCGTCGGGGATTTCGCTTTCCGGCCTGCCACTTTCTCGTTCGGCACGGCGTTTGCGCCTTGCGGCGGCGCTCGTCGCGGCGTGCCGGGCCGTCGAGAAGTAGTCGGAGAAGCCGCGAGAGTGCGCTTCGACGAGGCGCGGAGGCAGTGGCCCGCGCAGTTCCTCGCGCATCGCTTGCGCCAGCTGTGCGCGCAGCGTCTCCTCCAGCGCGCTGTGCCCCGCGGTGTTCTCCAGCTCGAGCCGCCCGCGTTGCGTGCTGTAGTCATACAGCTCCACTTCCAGCCCGTCGGCCAGCGGGCTGATGCCTGTTTCGGGCCAGTTTGAGTAGGTCGCATACTTGGCCTGCGGCGTGCGTATCGCAACGATGTGCAGGGGGGCGTTGGCCGCGTAAGGTTCGATCGCGAACTCCGTCACCGTCTCGTCGGTCGCGTGCAGCACGTATGGGCGTCCCGGCGCCGCAGGGTCCGCCAGGATCTCGGCGAGGTCGAGTCGGCCGGCAAGGTAGGCGTAGTGGGGATCCTCACGCCATTCGTTGGAGTCGGAGGCGATCGTGAGCAGCAGCGGCGCGACATCGACGCTCGAGGTCAGCTGGGTGCGGAGCACTTCTGGCGCCGCGGTCAGCTTCCCGCGCAGATCCTTGACGATCAACGGCACACGCAGCGCCTCTTCGTATGCGCTCGCGCCCTTGCCGCGAAGGCCGTGCGAGCCGCCGTACTCGCCGTGGTCGGAGGTGAACACGATCACCGTGTTCGCCGCCACCTCCGGCCGGCTTTCCAGCGTGGATATGACCTGACCGATGTGACGGTCGACCTCGAACTGGATCTTGATGTAGAGATCGAGGAACGTCAGCCAGTCGTTGAACGCTTCCGGGCCGGTGAAGGGCACCGGCCCGAACGAGGCGGCCGCCGTTTCCTGGAAGGAGCGCTGCAAGCGCGGCTTGTGGCGTTCGGCCAGCTGTTCGGGTGTCTCGTAGTTCGGCGGCAGTCGCGGCACGACATGCCTCGCGCTCGACTCGGGCGGGACCCGGTCGGTCCACTTGTACCACCAGGCGATGTCGTGCGGGTTGACGAACGAGACCGTCGTGCACCATGGCTCCGCGCCGCCCTCCTCGACGAACCACTCGGAGAAGCGGGCGGCGATGTGTGGATCCACCCGCCAACCCTGGCCGGGGGCGCCGTCTGGAGAGGGGAAGACGCCGCCGTCGAAGCCGTAGCGCTCGAGCGCCTGTTCGCCGCTGAGCGAGGTCCAGTGATTATCGCCGTGGGTGAGGTGCCACTTGCCCAGCCAGCGGGTCCGATAGCCGTGGTCTCGAAGCATCGTCCCCCACGTCGGGAATCCGGGATCGAGGGTGCTGCCGCCGGTGATCATGCAGCCGGTCTGGTGCGTGTAGAGTCCGGTCAGGAGCGTCGAGCGCGAGGGAGTGCAGTCATTGGATGCGGTGTAGTGCCTGCCAAACGAGATCGCTCCCCGGCGCAGGCGCAGGAGGTTCGGCGGCAGCCCGACGCCCGAGGCTCCCGGCGAGAACCACGTCGGGAAGCGCAGCTGATCGACGACGATCACGAGGATGTTCGGTTTGTCCGAGCGAGACTGGGGCCGTGAGCGCGTCGCTCTCGGAGCGCTCACGGCGCTCGACGGCGAGCCCGAGTCGCTGTCGGTGTCGGCGGCGGCGACACCGATCGCGGCTCCAGCCCCTGCGATCAGCCCGCCGGCGATCAGCCCGCGCTTGATGGCCGTGCGTCGATCGACTCTCGTATCCTCCTCTGCGTCCATGTTCTCCATACGCGCTCTCATCCTAGGGGCGGGCGCAGTCATCGGGCTGACGCTCATGGGTGGGGAAGCGGGGGCCTCAGCGACCGGCCCGTCGTGTATGCCGACCGTATTGAACCGCTCGGCGCTGCAGGACGGCGCGGTTACGCTATCGCCCTTGCCTGGCAGCCGCGACGCCTCGACGCAGACGCAGATCAGCTTTCTCGGCGTCCCCGCCGCGGAGCTCAGCGTGATCAGCGTCGTCGGCTCGCGCAGCGGCGTCCATCGGGGACAATTGGAGGCCTACTCGCAGGGCGACGGCGCGAGCTTCCTGCCGTCGCGGCCGTTCGCCGAAGGCGAGCGCGTGACGGTGCGCGCGCAGCTGCGAACGGCCGGTTCCGTGCGCGCGCTGCTCGACGAGTTCACGATCGCCCAAGAAGACAGGATCAGCTCGACGCCGGAGCCGAGTCATCGCGGCAGCGCGGAAGTGCAGAGCTTTCGCTCGCGCCCCGACCTGAAGCCCCCAACCGTGACCGTCACCGCGCAGTCTCCAGCGGCGGCCGCCGGAGATCTGTTCCTCGCGCCCTACCTAGGGCCCGGCCAGGGCGGCCCGATGATCCTCGAACCGAGTGGCGGCCTGCTGTGGTTCGATCCGCTTCCCGTGAACACCGCTGCGGCCGACCTGGAGGTCCAGGAATACGAAGGCAAGCCGGTGCTGACGTGGTGGCAGGGGGACATCAACGTGCACGGCTTCGGGACCGGCGAAGGCGTGATCGCCGACAGCTCCTACACGGACATCGCGCACGTGCGTGCGGGCAATGGGCTGCGTGAGGACCTCCATGAGCTGCAGCTGACACCACAGGGCACGGCGCTGATCACTGCCTATCACCCGATCCGCTGCGACCTGTCCGCCATGGGCGGCCTCGCAGACGGGGGCGTAACCGACAGCGTGGCGCAGGAGATCGACGTCCGAACGGGGCTGGTGATGTTCGAATGGACGAGCATCGATCACGTCGCGCTCGACGAATCCTACGAGCCCTCGCTGCCCGAGACGACGACAGCGGCCTCGCCGTACGACTTCTTCCATCTCAACTCGATCAACCTCGACCACGACGGCAGCCTGCTGATCTCCTCACGTAACACATGGACGGTCTACAAGGTCAGCGCGCAGAGCGGGCAGATCGTTTGGCGACTGGGCGGCAAACACAGCAGCTTCAAGATGGGGGCCGGCACCGGAACCGCGTGGCAGCACGACGCGCGCGAACTGCCCGGCGGCGCGATCAGCATCTTCGATAACGGCGCCGCGCCGACGGCGCACAGCCAGTCACGCGCGATCGTCATCAGCCTCAACGCGGCGACGGACACGGCGACGCTGGTCGCGAGGCTGACACACACGCCGCCGCTGGTCGTGGAAAGCCAGGGAAGCACACAGGCGCTGGCCAACGGCGACTGGCTCGTCGGCTGGGGCCAGCAGCCATACCTCTCCGAGTTCGGTCCGGAGGCTCAGCTGCTGTTCGATGCCCACCTGCCACGGCAGTACGAGTCATACCGCGACTTTCGCTTCGCCTGGACGGGCACGCCCACCTACCCTCCGGTTTTCGCCTTCGCGAGCGAAGCGACGGGGCCCACGGTCTACGCCAGCTGGAACGGCGCGACGCTGGTGAGCTCGTGGAGGGTGCTCGCGGGCCCGAACGCCTCGAGCCTCGCGACCGTCACAGAGGTACCGCGTAGCGGCTTTGAGACCACGATTCCGATACCCGCGGAAACGGTCGGTCCGTATCTGGCCGTGCAGGCGCTGAATGCCGCAGGCGAAGTCCTCGGGACCTCGGCGACGGCGTCCGAGCCCGGCCTCGGCTAGGGGCCTGCAAACTGGCGAGTTCGACGAGCAGGGGAGCAGGCCTCAGTTGACGTCGCGGCGCGTGACCAGCGGTATGCCGATGAGCGCGAGCACAATCACCCAGGCGAGCAGCGCGAGTCCGCCTGCGGCCGGCGAGAGCAGGTGGTCGGTTTTGAGCCCGATCAGCGCGTCCTGGGCGCGAGTCGGCGTGAAGCGGCCGACCGACGGCACGAGCCCGAAGAGCAGGTTGTCGATGATGAAGCCCCAGGCGAGCAGGCCGATGACGGCGCCGACCTGGTTGCGCACGATCGCGCCGAAGCCTACGCCGAGCGCGGCCCACAGCGCTGTCGCGGCGAGCGTTCCCAAGATCAGCAGCGTGACATCGCCGGCGCTGAGGGTGAACGAGATGCCGCGCGCGGCGAGGATCACGTAGCCGATGGCGAAGCCGATGCCCTCGCCGATCACGCCGAACGCGATCCCGGCCAACAGGCTGGCGGCGAGCTTGGCAGCGAGCACACGCGGGCGCTGCGAGGTGAAAAGGAACGTTGGGCGGATGGTGCCGAAGCGAAACTCGCTGGTCACCAGCAGCACTCCCGCCAGCGCGGAGAAGATACCGGCGACGCTGCCTAGGCCCAGCAGTTGGCGCTGGTCTTCGGGGCTGGCGAGGCCGCTCGCCTTGCTCACCAGGCCAGTCAGTAGCGCGAATAGAAGAATCAACGCGATCATGCCCAGCAGCAGGCCGAGCGTGGTGCGTGTTGAGCGCACCTTCAGAAGCTCGGCTCTCATCTGTGCCATCAAGGCTGCCCCTCGGCGGTCAGCTCGAGGAAGATCTGCTCGAGTGAGGAGCCCTCGGTGAGGAGCTCGTACACGGGGACGCCGGCGGCGAACGCGATCTCGCCGACCTGTTCGCTCGTGGCGCCATGCACGAGCAGCGCATGGTCGTTGCTCGTGCTCGTCTGCAGTTGCGCCCGGCTGAGGGCTTGCTGCAGCTGCGCGGCATCGGCGCAGCGCACGCGCACCGAGCCGCCAACGCGTCCGGTCAGCTGCTCGAGCGAGGACTCCACCACGAGCCGTCCGTGGTTGATGATCAGGACCTGGTCGACTGTCTGCGCGACCTCGGCGAGCACGTGGCTTGAGATCAGCACGGTGCGCCCCTGCGCGGCGAACCCACGCAGGAAGTCGCGCAGCCAGCGCACACCCTCCGGGTCAAGGCCGTTTGCCGGCTCGTCGAGGATCAGCAGCTCGGGGTCGCCGAGCAGGGCGGCTGCGAGCCCCAACCGCTGGCGCATGCCCAGCGAGTACCCCTTGACGCGGCGCTTGCCCGCATCCTGCAACTCGACCAGGCGCAGCACCTCGTCTGCGCGCGAGTCCGGCAGCCCGGCGGCGAGGCCCAGCGTGCGCAGATGGTCCCGGCCGCTACGCCCGGGGTGAAAGTCGGTGGCCTCCAGCACGGCGCCGACTCGCAGCGCGGGATGTTCGAGCTGCGTGTAGGTGCGGTCGAAGACGAGCGCACGTCCACTGGTGGGTGCGGCGAGACCCAGCAGCATCCGCAG
This sequence comes from uncultured Solirubrobacteraceae bacterium, assembly GCA_963759265.1. Taxonomy (GTDB): domain Bacteria; phylum Actinomycetota; class Thermoleophilia; order Solirubrobacterales; family Solirubrobacteraceae; genus Palsa-744. Next base: position 201,001 of record CAVWYR010000001.1, on the reverse strand, counting down.
CGTGGTGGTCTTGCCGGCGCCGTTGGGCCCCAGAAAACCCGTGATGGTGCCGGCGCCGAGCTCGAACGATAGATCCGCGACAGCCGTTAGCTCGCCGAAACGCTTGGACAGCAGCTCGGCGCTGACAACGGCGCTCACCTGCGCACCGCCCCGGCTGGCGGCGTGACCCGCTTACACATCGGCGAGGCGCTCTGCGATGGTGGCCGGTTGCGCCCCGAGCGTGGCGAGCAGCTCGGCTGCGGGGTCGGGTGCCTGCAGCTCGAGGATCTCGGCGAGGACGTGCTCGGGCCCGGGGTGGGGCGTGCCACGTCGCATGCCTCTGGAGGACTCGCGCAGGACCTTGGCGGCGCAGGGCGTCAGGCGCAGGCGCTTGTGCAGGACGGTCCTGAAGCTGGGTCGCGCGGGCAGCTCGCGCGGATCGCCGGCCGGCAGGGGCGCCACCACCGGCGGCGCATCCATGCCGATCATGACGAGCGCCTGGGTGTCCATCGCCTCGAGCGCCGAACGCGCGCGCTCGGCGTCGGAGCCGACGGCGCTTGCGAGCACGGGGTTCTCGAGCAACGCGACGAGCAGGTGCTCGGTGCCGACCCTGCGGTCGCCGCGGCGGCGAGCTTCTTCGCGCGCCGCGATGTACGTGGACCACGGGTGATAGCGCTCGCGCGAGTGCGGCATCCCGGGGCGCTTGCTCATGTGTCTCCTCAGAGCTCCTTTCCGTGCTTTGCGTGCACCGACTGGCGTGTGACGCCGAGCGCGTCGCCGATCTGCTGCCACGACCACCCTCGGCGCCGCGCGACGGCGATCTGCGTTGCCTCCACTCGCTCGGCCAGACGTCGCAGCGCTAGCGCGGCGCGCAACCCCACCGCCGGGTCCTCAGAGGTCGCGGCCTTACGAATCTCGTCGATCTGCATCGTGTCAGTCTAGCCTGACAGAAGGCGTCGAGCTGTGGAGGTCACGGCGCCTGCTCCGGGACACGGCCACGCGGGGGCCACAGCTGCATGGGGGGCAAGCAGCCTCGGCGATCCCGCGTGGCCGGCTGAGCACGTTAGGAGGTCAGATGCCTGCGCCCAATCACCCGTATGTGGGATTCGGCGGACTTCGCTCGCCGGGTGCGGCCGGAGCTGAAGCGATGGCGTACGCTGGCGTGATGCAGGAGCCTGGCGAGGGGGCGGGGTGGGAGCGGCTGTTTTGGCTGGTCTTCAAACGCACCTCGAATCCGATCGTGCTCCTTGATGATCAACGGCTGATCGTTGAAGTGAATGATGCTGCGCTGTCGCTGTTCGGGCGCGATCGAGCCGATGTCGTTGGCTCGTCGATCGTCGAGAACATCAGAGCGGACGAGCGGCCGGCGGCGACGAGGGAGTGGCTGGCGTTTCTGCAATCCGGCGAATACGCCGGCAAACGCGCCCTGGTCCGAGCCGATGGCTCTGAGGTGCGGATCGACTTCGCGGCTCGGCTCGAGCTCCTGGAGGGACGCCGTTTGGCGATCTACGTGGTGATGGTCGAGGAGGAGCCGATGCTCTCGCCGTCCTCGGCGGCTGGTGAGCTGCCGTTGACGAATCGCGAGCGCGAGGTGGTCACTCTGATCGCGCTCGGACACGACACCGCCGAGATCGCTCAGGAACTCCACGTATCACCCGAGACGGTCCGTACGCACGTGCGTAACGCCATGTCCAAGCTCGAAGCCCATACGCGGGCACAGCTCGTGGCGGTTGTGCTTGGTAACGAGCGCGCTATTCACGGTCGGTGCCTCGAAAGCTAGCTGCCATACAACTCCGTTTTCGACGCCCTCGACGCGGCGCCCCCGCCATGAGTTCATGAACGGACGGCCTTCTCCGTGGCATGAGGCGAGGCCAAGCTTGGCTAGCTCTAGAGTGGTCATTGTCGTCGTGTGACGGCAGATACGGAGGCTTTGGAGATGACCGAGAACCAACAGGACGCGTCCAATGACTCACAGGACGCGATCGAAAAGCCAGAGGACTCAACCGAGAACCAGCCAGACGCGAAGTGGAGCGTCGCCGAGTGGCACGGCAAGATGCTGCTTGACTGCGAAGGTGAGAAGATCGGCAAGCTTCAGGACGTGTACGTCGACATCGAGAACGACGAGCCGCAGTTCGCCACCGTCAAGGAAGGCTTCATCGGCCGCCACCTGACCTTCGTGCCGCTCGGCGGGATCCAAATCGGCCCGGATGATCTGCAGGTGTCGGTCACCAAGCGCCAGGTCGAGTCCGCGCCCAACATCGAGCAGCACGGCGAGGAGCTCACCCAGCAGGACGAGTCCGCCCTCTACCACCATTTCGAGCTGAACTACACGCCGCCCGAGACCGAGAGCGGGCGTAGACTCGCGCGCCGCTGAGGATCGACGCCGAGCCGCTCGAGAGGTGGGGCGTTGTTTCCCGACTCGACGTGCGCCAGCTGCGCGCCGAACGCGCCGCCGAGCGTGCGCATGACCGTCGCCGACGCGGGAGCGCGCAGCTGAGCGGGATACGGAAGGGGGGAGATTCGAACTCCCGAGACGGGGGATACCCGCCTGCCGGTTTTCAAGACCGGTAGCTTTTGGCTCTGTAATGCGGAAAATCGACTGCTCGCGCCACAACTCGCGCCAGTCCTCGCGAAGACTAGGTTGAGGGTTGCGCGGAGGACATTAGAACCCGCGGTGGTGGTTGCCGGCTGTTGGGACCGCGTGCCGAGGCTCAGGTCGCCCGACTGTCGGGAGTCCCACGGTGAGATGATCGCGGGATGGCGCGGAAGATGGACTTGCGGAAGACGCGCCAGACCTTCGTCGAGGTGCTCGACAACGGCCACGCGGTCTGGGCGAGCTCCGGCTCCGCACACGCTGACCGTCGCAAGACGATCGCGGAGGACATCTTTCTGCGCTACGTGGTGGGCTGGGAGACCTTCGTCTCGGAGTGGTTCATCGGATGCGTAAACCGTGATGCCTCTCGCTACAAGCGCGCGTTTGAGCAACGGATGAACAATTGGCTCCAAGCAGAGGCGACGAAACAGTACGGGCGCTACAAAGCAACGTTTCCTGCGCCGTCGCTGTCGCTCAGCAGGCATCCGAAGCTCGAAGAGGTCCGTGAGCTCCTAGACCCGCGCGAAGGCAATATCGAGTTCCGGTCGCTGGCCGAACTCGCCGAACGGGCAAACCAGGAACTCGCCCCTCGCTATGCATCTCGTACTTCAGCGTTGGTGAATGCAGGGGCCGGCGAGATCGTCGATGCCGCGCTCGCCATCCGCAACGCGCTCGCGCATCGCAGCAGGCGTGCCGTGCGCGAGATGAACCAGCGGGTCGGAGCCTTTCCGTCCTATCCGACCCTGCGCAAGCAGACAATGTCGAGCGCAGGCATTGGCACGTACCTCACTGCCAAGACCCCTGCTGGGGAGGCCCGCCTACTCGTCTTCCGCCGCGAGATCGGCCGCGTGGCGCTTGGGCTTGTGCCCTAACCTTGTGAGCATGCGCACACAGGTACTGCCGGCTCTCGGCGGAGATCCGTTCTTCTTCTATAGACCGTTCTGGAACGAGCACAAGTTCCTGCGCAGCTACCCGCAGGAAGGCCTGTTCGACGCCGCGATACTGCGGGGCCGCCATCTCGCACCGCATCCGGCGGGGAGTACGGCTGCCAAACGCGGCGAGAGCGGCCGCGAGCTCGCCAACGCTCTACACGAAGCCGGCGCGGCGTTTGTGGTCGATCCCGATACGCCGATTCTGGTGGCTGGTGGTTCCGGCGACTTTCCATCTCCTCGGGTTGCGTTGATGCCACATGCGCAGGTACTCGGGCTGCCCTTGAGCCGCATCAGCTTCGCGAACCCCTCCGATCGCCGCGCATTCGTGGCGGCGGCGGTCGCTCAACAGGCCGGCGCCCAAGTGGTGACGGCTCCGTACTTTACGTTCGAGCGTCGCGGGGACGGCTGGTACGCCCTGAACCTTGATCTGATCACCGACACCGCCGCTCTCGACCATACGCGGCCGCTGGCGGCGTTTGTTCACGCGCCGGTGAGCACACTGGTGGCAGGCGACATCGAGACGGCAGCGGCTGACTACGCAAGCTTGGGCGTCGATCTCGTGTTTTTGCGCTTCGCTGGCCTCGACCCGCAGACGGCGGGGCAAGCCGAGTGTCGCGCCTACCGCGCGGCGGTGGATGCCTTTGCCGAAGCAGGCGTCCCGGCCGTCGCCGACGCCGTTGGGCGTTTCGGACTGGTGCTCTCCGCGGCGGGCGCCGCGGGATTCTCGAGCGGGGCGCTGCACCACAAATTTGTGGCCGAGAACGTCATCTTTGAAGCGGCTGAAGAAATGAGGTCCGCACCGATCCAGTACGAGGTTCCACATCGATGGTACGAGCTGACGCACACCCAGGCCCGTGCTGATGCTCGGCGAGGTCTATTGCCCGCGTGTCCCGTGACGAGCTGCGGAGCGTTGCTGCAAGGCGCGACTTCGGCGGCGCTGAAGGAGCACATGATCCACTACTTCACGCACGAGGTGCGCACCTTGGCCCGAGCTGGGGCGGCGTCGGCGCGTGCAGGTCTGACACAGTACCCGCGGGGCGCGAACGTCTCGTGGGCGGCGGCACTCTAGCTCGGACAAACCAGCGCAGCCGCGAGGATCCACTCGCCAAGCGAATCTCCTTCGGTCGCAGCGGTCGCCTCCCACCGGGCGACACCCACGGGCGCGCCGAGCACACGCTCGCTGGTCCACATCGACAGTGTCAGGCGGCACTCATTCGCCCTCCGTGTCCAGCACAACGCGAGCGCGTCCGGAACGAGAAGGGTCAGTCCTCTCGGTCTTGACCGCCGCTCGTTCGACGGCTCGGCCGCACGAAGGAGCCGGGCGTAACCGCTCAGGCTCCGAGTTCCTAGGGGGACTGCCGTTGCCTCGTCGTCGTCCGCAAGCTGGTTGAGGCGCGTCGTCAGCGCGTCGCGATCGAGGCCAGCCAGGAGAGCCGCACGCGTAAGCTGGCGGTCAGCCTCGATGGCAAGGCGTGCCCAAAGCTCCGTTGGTAGACCGGAGACGCTTGCTTCTCGCAGAGCGCGCGCGCCACTCTCCGCGGTGAGCGTGATGTAGATCGGCATGACCAGCTCGCCTGGCCGGAACGGTTGAGCCTCGAGGGACGGCAGCTTCGCCTTGGCCACGTCTCGTGATGCAAATCCGCCCTGGAGCAGTTGAAGCGTCACGGCACCGCCCCTAAGCAATGTGGATATGCATGGAATAAACCGCCATAAGCCCAACAAAAGGCCGTATGCTCATGCGAGTATGCATGGCTCGTCGGACAGCCAGATGCCGGCGAGGCTCAGCGAGCAGCGTCTCACGAAGGCGAGGGAGGAGTTCGGTGCCCGCCTTCGGCTGCTTCGAGAGCAGCGGCGGTGGAGTCAGGACGATGCTGGTCGTCGCGCAGGCATGAGCCAGGCCGAGTGGAGTCGCGTAGAGCGGGCCGAGACGAATCCGAGCATGACCACATTGCTTCGCATGCAGCACGCTCTTGGCGTGGACTCGATCGAGACATTGTTCGGCGAGGAGCCGTCTCGTCGACTCGTCCGCTGAGGCAGCCGCGCGACCATGGGCGAGCCGGAAGTCCCAGACGATGGCGTGAAGCACCTGACGACCGGCAACTGGCTTGATCCCGACCCGATCTGCCTGAAGTTCGTGAACGTCAACCTCGCCACCGGCAAGCACAGCCCGCCGACCGGCGAGAGCTGGGCCGAGGAGTTCCTTTCTGTCGAACTTGCACCTACCGTCCCGAGCCAGGTGCGCGACATGTGGGAAGCTGCCCGCGGACTGCTGCTCTACGGCTGGTTCTACTACGCAATCTACGCGATCGGCGAACACCAGCTGCGGCGCGTCGCCGACGCGGCCCTCCTGCACCGCTACCAGCAGGCCGAAGGGCCACCGAACAAGAAACGCGACCCCGAAGGAGACGTGCGCTGGCCCGACATGATGACCCGCGTTGACTGGCTGATCGCCGCAGGCATCATCCCCGCTGAGAAGCGCACGCGCTGGGACCTGATCCGCGACCTGCGCAACGAGACTACCCACGCCAGCATGAGACACCTCACTCCGCCACACGAAGCCCTGCGGGTGCTCGACCTCCTAGCCCCTGAGATCGACGCCCTGTTCGCGGGGTAACAGCCAGCGACCCTGCTGCTCGGCCGAGGATCGGCCACAAAAAGCGAGCGGGATTCGAACCACCGATCCTCATATCGTTGTGGGAGTGGTAGACGAACTTTGGGACAGAAGTCGCAGCGGTTCGCATGCTGGTCGTGGGTTCCATTACCAGGACGCGGTGGCTACCGAGCTAGCGGTGCGCGCTTGGCGTGGTGACTTGCAGCTTCGGCGGCTGGTTCCCGAGGGCCTTGAGGACGTCTCGCTTGAGCTTGAGAGTGGCTGGCTGCACATGCAGTCGAAGTCGCGTCGTGAGTATCGTGGCCAGTTTGGGCTCGCTGAACTTCGGCCGGCCTGGCGGCACCTCGCCGAAAGGCTGGCTCTTGACAGGACGGCGCACGCCGCACTAGTGCTTGAGCGCCCGCTGCCTGGTGTCGAAGCCGGGCTGGATCACACACTCGCGTCGGCTAGCTCGTCCGAGCTGAAGAAGACGGTTGAGAAGGCCGTCGCGGACCTAGGCGTCAAGGACTTCTTGAGCCGAACCCATGTTCTCGTGATGTCCTCCCCCGAGGATTCGGCTATCCAGCTGCTCACCGAGCGCCTCCGAATTCCCGCAGCGAGCTGCGTCGCACACCAGGCGGTTCTTTGCGGCAAGTTGGCACATCTTGCCGACGAGAACGGCAAGCGATCTGTTGACAACGCCGCGGAGGCGACCGCCAGCGAAATCGCACGCTGGCTCGACGACGTAAACGAGGCAATCGACCCCTCGGCTCTCGACGAGGCAGTACGCGGAGGCGTGGTTGAACTCGTGGACTTCGCGACGGCAATCGACGATGACCGCTTCTTTAGCGGCGTTGACGTCGTTGCAGGGCACGTCGTCGCCGGGCTGCCAGTCGAACGACCCGAGGTCGATCAGCTGCTCGTCGGGATAGCGGACCGCCGTCACGCGCTCGCCATTGGCCCATCGGGCGCCGGTAAGTCAGCGCTCATCTGGCTGACGGCGCACATGAGTCGGCACCATATCCGCTGGTATCGCGTCCGTCGGGTGCGCGATGACGACGTTCCTTCCCTAGTCCGCTTGGTGAAGGGGCTCGTGCAAACTCGCGCGCAGATTGGCTTTGTTGTAGACGATGTTGGGCGAGACGACCGGGCGGGTTACGACCGTCTCGTCGAAGAATTGCGTAATCACCCGACCGCATATGTGCTCGGAGCATGTCGCGAGGAGGATTCTGTTTGTTCTCCGCACGGCCTATGATGCCGTCCAGGTGCGGCCGGAGCTCGCACCGGAGCTCGCCGAGCGGATTTGGCGTGAGCTGCGCGAGTCAGGGGGAACTTCCTGGCCGGAGTGGCGTGAGGCATACCAGGACAGCGAGGGCTTGCTGCTTGAGTACGGCCATCTGTTGACTGAGGGCACGCGCCTTCAAACGACGATCGCAGGGCAGGTGAACCGCAGGGTGAGCGAGCGGCGCGCGCTTGAGCTAGATGTGCTCGGCCTGGTTTCGACGGCCGATTCTTTCGGTGCCGACATTGATGGCGGCCAGCTAACCGAGGCGCTCGCGGCAGATGCGGCCGATATGAAAGGTGCGCTCTCGCGTTTGATCGCTGAGCACCTCATCAGCGAGCGCAACGGGGCGCTGGGCGGTCTGCATGAGTTGCGCTCGCGCAATCTGATGGAGACGATCCACAACGTTCCGCCCCCGGTACTCGCGGACACCGTGACGCGGGTGATTGGTCTCATAGCGGGTCCAGCGCTACAGCCGTTTGTGATTCGACTCCTGCTTGAGGGAGCGGTCGCCGACGATATCGCTATCGAGGCACTCGCTGCGCGCCTCGAGCGCAAGCCGGATCCCCAGGCCCTCGCCGCAGCACTGCATGCGCTTCGCTGGGTCGGCTTCCGGCGTATGACCGCAGACTGGCGCGAGATCTTCGCCGCCGAGAGTGTCGGTGTGGCTCACGTCGCAACGGTCGCAACGTTCGCTATCCATGGTCGTGAGCACGACATCCTTCCAGAGCCGATAAAGCGAGCGATTGGCCGCCTGCGCGCACGAGAAGCGATCGATCTTCGCAAAGCTCTGCTTACAAAAATCTCACCGCAGGTCTCGCGGGCGCTCGCCAGCGCCGCCGATGTGCACTCTGCGTCAGTGGTATTGGCAGCGCTCGGTGAGGTGAGCATGGAGCTTCCAATCGACACCGGTGGGCTCGCGCGCATCGTTGATGTGGCGCCGATCAGCGATGTTCGCTTGCTGCTTCAGGCGGCATACGGCGTGTCATCTCAGCTGGCGATCCAACTCGCCAACGAGCTGGGGGGCTCACCAGCGCTTCTCAAACGACTCGAACAAGGGCACCCGTGGGTGCGTGACGCTCATGTTGGAGCCGATGACGGGGGCCATCCCACGGCCCAAGCCGACTACGCCTACGTTGCTGACTCGGCACAAACAGACGTTCACGACGAAGTCGTCGACCTCGCCGGCTACCTGGCGGCATTCGCGCCAGAGACCGATATTGCGGTGTGTCGTGCTGTCGATGCCACCGGCAACACTGCCGGCTTCCGCGGTCTCCCTCTGGCTGAAAAGTGCATTCCGCGCAGCAACCTACCTAGCAAGGTCCAGATCTCATGGAATCGCGCACGCATCCGAGCAGGCATGGCTGCGGTCGCATTCCCAGACAAGACGACTCATCTCCTTGCGGTCCGCGATATCGTCATCCTCACGTCACGCACCGTAGATCGAGCCGTCGATGTCTGGGCTCGCGGAAAACAACCCTCACACCAGCTTAACCGCGAGATCTGCTCGCTCGCTGATGCCGCCAACGCGCTGGCGCCAGCGCCAGTACCCATAGAGACTGCCCAGCCACTCGAAGAAGGTGATCTTCAGCCAGACGATCCTGCCAGCTTCATGGGCATCATGATCGCCAATAACCTCCTCCCACGACTCTTTGAAGGGGATAACGTCTCGCCTGTGATCCCAGGCATCGTAAAGCACGTTGACCAACTTCGCGACCCGGAATACTGGCGGCTCCTTGACGAGCGGCCCCTCTCGGAGCTGTCCGGACTTCGCAAGAATCTGCTTGACCTACGCGTCGTCCTCGCCGAGCGCGTCCATGATGTTGCACTACGCGCCGGCGGCAGAAATCGGCTCAACATCGCGGCCAATATCGCTCGTGATCGGACCGCCACACGGATGCAGACGATCGCCGACCAGCTAGAGCACGCACTTGCCAAGAAGGGAGTGAGAGCCCGCGTCGTCCACTGTGAAAGGGAGGGAGACTTGGATCGCTGGCCCAACGATGACTTCCTCGTTCTAATCGAGGTGTCAACGATCTACGACTGGCACAGAAACCTTGAAGGTCTCGCTGACGCTTGCAAGTCACCACTCAAAGACCGGGCGGGCTTTCTCATGGCGCCAATTCGAAATCGGTACATCGTGGCCTCGGGCGGCGTTCATGTAATTAATGACATCTTCCCCGGCGACCAGTCGATCCGTGATTGGCCCAACCTGCCGCTACCGATCCTTGATGAGCAGTGCGGCGACACGGCAAGACGGGGCCTTGCCGGTCTGAACGAAGCATCCGGGATCATCGCCTCGGTGCGCGGCAACGAAATGCACCCCGAGGAGGCCGCCGCGCTTGAGGACGCCATCACCCGCGCGCATAGCGCACTGCATGAGATCGAAGAACTCGCGGACAACCACGATAGCCAGCTCCTAACCGAGGTGCGAGACACGCTGCAGGCAATGAGTCGACGAGTCAACGATGAGGCTACTGCGCTGATAAACGGCCAGCCGACAGAGCAGACCATTGCCGCTTCCGCGCTCGCACGTATGAGCGGGCGCAGTGACGACGTATCCAACGCCCAGGCCGGCGTCGCGGTCGCGTGTGTCGAGTGGGACGCAGAACCAGAGAATGCTTGGACACGAATAGAGGAGGCTCTCGCAGTGGCGGGGAGCTGACGAAGGCGCCAACGGGCTTGCGTTCAACCTGAGCTCTCCGCCGTGGTGATCAGTGCGTCGACCTCGGGGTGTCGCCGGAAGAAGCTGTCGACCTGTTCGCGGTGTTCATTCGATACCAGCTTAATCTCTGCGTGCAAGCGCGCCGCCTCCTCAGAGTCGCCCTGAGCGTGCGCGCGCGCCGCCCCGTTGAGCGCCGGCGCGAGTGCTGGCACCTCTTGGGCGAGCTGGTTAGATAGCTGCTCAAGCTCGACTGTAGCCAGCACCTGTGGCACGAGCGCCCCAAGGGTGTGCGTGGCCTCGAGTAGCATTGGGTCTTGACGTAGGACGAGCCAGGCGAGCAACGTGAACGCCTGCAACCGAGGCGTGCGCGGGTTCAGTACGCGTCCGATCGTTCCGTAGCCCGACGCGTCGCGGCCGACTACACGCTCGATCAGCGGAGCGAACGTTGCGACCAGGTTGAGCAGGCGACGTACCTCCGTGCGTGCACGGTTGAGTTCGGCGTCCGGCGTGTTGGCGAACTGTCCGAGCCGACGCTCGCCGAAGAAGCTAGATAGGCGCGTAAGATCGGTCTCCGAGCGACCTATGAATCGCGGCTCGTTACCCGCAATGCGATCGGTCCGCGCACGGTCGAGGCGTAGCGCGCGCTCTACGAGCGCTCCCGTGGTATGCGGCTGTGGCGTGCCGTCCCGAGCAGGTTCCTCATGGTCTTGGTAGGACTCGAAGCGTCCAGTCGCAACTTCGGCCATCACGCGTGCCACACTGGCGAAGCCGTCACGTCCGGCATTGCGGCGAGCGGTCCCCAGCGGGCCTGCCACACGACCCTGTTCGGCCTCCGTGTAGAGCGTCTCCACCTGCCGCTCGGCTTCGGGATCGCCTTCCGCCTCGCGTGTGAGCAGGTCGGAGAGTTCGTCGCGCTCGCGGTCCCAGCGGGTGGCCACGCTCGCTAGCAGCTCGCGCGCGGGGGTAGGCGGTGGCCCGCCGTCCTCCCACCACAGACGCCACGCCACAGTGCTGAACTTCTGCGTGCGCTCCTGCTTCTGGATCTCAAGGGTGCGGAGAAGTCGAGTGGTGCTACCGGGCGGGAACTCCGAAACGGTGCCCTTCCCCCGTCCGAGCGGGCGTGTGCGAGGGCTCGGGACCAGCCCTGCGCGGTGCAGTCGTCCAAGCTGCGGGTCGCTGAGCTTGAAGCCGGCGGCCCTTGCAGCATCCAGCAGTTGCACCCGTGGCTCCCACGCTTCGGGTTCAGTCATCCCATTTACAGCCTACGCCAAACGCTGCGCGGGTAGCAACATCAGACCGATACCGTGTAGGCCACTTGCCAATACCGATAAGGGCCAACCTGGCATCGAAGACCATCGATAGAGGATACGACAACCGGAAGGTAGGTAGTAGAATGGAGGCTCCGTTTTATCGAAAGCCCGTACCCGCGGTCGGGCTCGCCATAGGCGCCGCCGCGGTCGCGCACGCCGCCAACTTGAACGCGGCAAATGCCGTCGGCACATCGCCGGCGCTGATCGCGGTGGCGGTCGGTCTGCTGCTTCTGTTGTTCGGCTTGATCGCTGCTTGACGGCAAGCGGCGATCGAACATGCAAGGACGATCGCGGGGCGGAGGCCGTGTTTCAGCGGACCGTCGCTCCGCGGTCTTTCTGCGAACGCAGGACCATCGTTTTCCAGAGTGCTGATGCACTAGCCTTCGGGAGTCGCCCAGGCTCGGAGGGGTGGCAGAGCGGTTGAATGCGGCAGTCTTGAAAACTGTTTCGGGGGTCATCCCTCCGACGAGGGTTCGAATCCCTCCCCCTCCGTCATACGTTCCACAGATCGGACAGGCTCGGTCGCGAGTTCTCATCTCCTCAACGGCCCGTTCCTATTGCTGCGGCGCCCGCCTCGCCCTGCCCTCCGAGCTCGCTAGCGGCCGCAACGATTAGTGATCGGTTTCAGGGGCGATCCGGATTGCCGGTTCAAGACCTTTGGCTGGAATGTGAGGGCGATCCCTTGAAAGACCTCTGCACGCTGAATTACGAGCGAGACACCATGGCCGGCGAGTGGAAATTTCCCGTCGAGGCTCTGATTGGCGATGGCATCCCGGCGGCATCGCTACCCCAGGATGTGGGCAGATGAGCCGCTCTCGAGTCGAACCCTGCCGTGCAAAGCCCAGCTTAGGGCGGAGCCCGCGGGTCCTAGACTCGGTCGGACGATGACTGCGACGAAACTCACGAGGGTCGGTCGCCTCCTAGGCCAAGACCACAAGAACGAGTCTGTCTCGCTTCCGATCACGCAGGAGAAGTTCGACGACCCGACGTTTATCTCGCGGCTTAGCTTTCGGCAATCGCCGCGACTCGCGACGGACATGAAGGACCAGCTGGAGCACCTCCCGAAGCACACCGACCACGCGCTATTCATCGACACCAACCTGACCTGGCTGGACGCGGAGTGGTGGGGGGCGCTGCTCGCCGAGCCCGGGCGCGTGCACGTGACAGCGCGGGTGGTCCGTGAGCTCGTGCCGTACCTACAGCGAAACCGGGGCCATCCACTTCGCAACGCGCTCAAGAAGAGGCACCCCGCGATTGTCTTGCACCCCGACATCGAAGACGACGTCTGGTCTAGGTGCTTCGACTACTACGTCAATCTGCTCGCATACCGGCGCCTCCTGCTCGACTCGTCCATCAGACACTTCGAGGTGCACACTGACGGCCGAAAGCCGTCAGCAAACGAGCTCAACGACCTAAAGATGAAGCTACAAGCTGCGTTTGGTGAGCGAACGCTGCAGCTCAACCTGAAGCCGCTGAGCCCCTATAAGACCGACGAGGCGCTCGTGTTCCAAGCGGTGTATCACGCCGTCACAACGGGACAGCCCACCAAGATCTTCTCGGGCGATTCGGATGTCGAGGAGCAATTCTACATGATGATCCGGGTGCTCACTGCCCACTACTACGAGTCCCTCCTAGGGCGCAGCTACGCCGCAGACTTCACCAGATTTAGGCCACGCGCCGTCCCGCAAGATGTGATGGCCGCTTACGAAGGGGCATATGAGACCTACGGCGCGGCGATGATCGATCTCGAGGGCAGAGGGATCCACGATTTCATTCCGCGGTTCACGACGTTCGTGCCGATTTCTTGCGTCACCCTCGGCGAGCAGTACACGTCCGAGCTCACCTATGGAGCCGAGACGGACATGGCGAAAGTTTTTGCGATGAAGGCGAAGACGCACGGGCCGTCGACGGACCAGCTTGCCGGACGCGATGTCCACCCATGGCTGATTCCCGAAGAGCTCCACCAGTACGGCAAGCACGATGCGTTGGTCGTCTTCGACAAGACTCGGCTAACGCTTCCCAACACCGGGATGCGGATTTCGCAACACGACTTCGGTCTCACCGTCTGGCCAGGCGACCCGCACGCGAGGGTCGGGGACCCTAAGGCGTCCCTCCCGCAGCCGTCCCGCGTCATTGTCCCGTAGGTTGGGCACAGTGGAATCGTCGCGGTGTCGGACGCAGTTGGACCCTTGCGGGGCGGGACGCGCGACATGAACAGAGACCTAAGGAGCCCGGCCTAGCCTGAAGCCTTGTCGACGTAATGTAGTCCGGAGAGATCAGGCCGTCGAACTTGGGCCGGGCAGGGGTGCGCCACCAAGTACGACCCAGCCGGGCGTCCGATAGCCTGCCGCTCTCCGGTATTCGACGATCTGCGAGAACAACCCGTCGTACACGTTGTCGAGATACGCACGATCGCCCTCGAAGCCCAAGTCGAGTAGCTCTGCGTGGATCAGCTTGCAACCTCGTCCCGCCGCCAGCACCGAAGCCAGGAAGGCCGTAGACCACGCCTCATCGGACAACGCGCTGTCAACCACAGACATGCGACGAAGCTTGCCTGCGAACCGCACAAGCACCTGGAAGATCCACAGATAAATCTCGACGGTCGCAGGGTCGGAGAGGAGGAAGGGTCCGATCCTGGACTCAACGCGCTCCAGCAGACCTGTGTCCGAGAGATGGAAGACGCTTGCGATCCGAGATCCCGCGGCGCGGGGATGAGACCCTAGTTCGCTGAGGTATCCGTACGCATCACCATCTTCTGTTGGCGCTTCGACCCGCTTACGTACCTCTCCCGGGCGAAACAGCCGCCCAGGCTTGTCAGACTCCAGCCAGAGGAGAGCTTCGCGAGGCTCCCGATAGAACAGCTCAAGCAGGTCGCAGTTCTCGAGAACAGGCCTGAGGACCGTGTACGCCTGCTGCAGGTAGGCATGACTCGCGAGATGAGCCGATGCGACCAGATCGCTCAGGCTTCTCGTCGCGAGATGAGACATTGCGAGCGCCTGCGCACCGTCACCCGCGTGCGGCCTGGGAGCTGAAGCCATCACGCGGTACACGGCGTCCAACGCGAACGCAACGGCGGCCAAGATTTCGCCCTTGCGACCTTGCGCAACCGAAGAGTCCAGCTCAACGAGGAGGGCCGTGGCAGAGCCGGCAGGTATCTCCTTGCGTCGCTCCATCAGGAGGAGCAGCGTAGCTATAGAGCGCGCTTCGCCGAGACGGGCATGATGGCATCTTCGCCACGCTCGAACCCTCAATCAGCGAGGCAAACTCGCGCGCAACCTGCGGTTTCGGGCGGTTCTGAGCGGTAATGCCGATATCGGCCTTATCCGCGTCGGCGCAGCGAATCCCGCTCAACGTGCAAGATATGGCTCACGCAGCCAATTCTGGTGCATCGGCCAAAGGCAGAATCAAAGAGTCCGCCGCCATGCCCGGCCGCTGGATGATCGCCTGAGCCCTCGCGCTCGGCTGGGTGTTTCTACGCGCTGGGCTAGGCGCCTCTACGGGGCTACTGGCGCCCGGTGGTTGCGGCGGCGGCGGGCGTGGTAATCGTTGAGGAGTTCTGCGGCCTCAGCCTCGCCGCCGGGTAGTAGGTGCCCGTAGCGGTCGATCGTGATGGTGATCGAGGCGTGGCCCATGTACTTGCTGACCTTGTCGATGCTGATGCCGGCGTCGAGCCAGTGCGAGACGGCGGTGTGGCGGGAGTCGTGGAGCCCGATGGGCTTGATGCGTTCGCCCTCGGGGATGATGCCTTCGTCGTCTTCGCGTTCGCGGGCTTCCTTCCAGCTGCGCTTGGCGCGTTTGTGGATCGTGCTCGGGCAGAAGGGATGGTCGGCGGTCTTGCCGAAGAGGAGGTCGCTGCCGGTGCGCCCGGTCGTTTCGAGGTGCTTGATCAGGAGCTCTTCGAGAAGCTTGACGACGACCGTCTTGCGCCGGCCGCTTTCGGTCTTAGGGTCGATTTCGCCCTCGTATGCGTCCCAGCCGGCCTCGACTCCGATCCGCTTGAGGTGTAGCTCAAGCTTGTCCGTGCGCAGCGCGCGGAGCTCGCCGCACCGGAGTCCGGCGTACATCGCGGTCGCCCATAGCGCCTGGTCTCGCTCCTCGAGCGCGGCGATCAGCCGGTGCGCTTCGTCGGCTGTCGCGATCCGGTCGCGCGTGAGCGGCACGGCCGGGAGGCGTAGGCCCTTGGTCCGACGATCTCCTCCTCGCCCCGGGCGCCGGCGAGCAGCTCGTCGAACCACCTCGTCAGGAAGGAGCTCCCGGACCTCTCGCGGCACGTCGCCCACCCCCGGGAGGTCTATCAACCTCCCGGCCGCTGGCGTTTCGCTGCGCTCGCCCTCCGGGCTCGCTCCGCGAAACGCCAGCGGAACCCGGATCCTGCGTCTCAACCTGCGTTGATGTCGACATGAGCCTCCTTTGGACTCATGCCTACACAGAACATCGGACACTCCCGTGGCGGCTACGCTCTCAGCACCCTTTATCTCTCGGAGGTTGGTGGTGGGTGAGTTGCTTGTGCTTGATGGGGTTTGCAAGGGGTTCTGGCGGGGCCAGTCGTGGCTTGGTGTGTTGAAGGATGTCTCGCTTGAGGTCGAGCGTGGGCAGGTCGTCGGGGTCATCAGTCAGCGGCTGGGCGGCAAGACAACGCTGCTCGAAGTCGCGGCTGGGATGGAGACACCCGACGCGGGCAGCGTCACGCTCGCGGGCCGGTCGTTTGAGGGTGCGAGTCCGCCGGGGTGGCGTGGCTGGTTGTCTGCCCGTCGCGAGCGCGCCGCCGCGCCGAAGCTTGGCCGCGACGTTGTGTGGGTCACTCGTGGTGGGCCGCACCAAGAGCTTGAGGTCTCCAAGTACGTCGGCTGGCCGCTTGCGGTGCATGGGCGCTCCGACGTTCGGATGCTCGCTGCTGCGGCGCTCGAGCGGGTCGGGGCGCAGGACTGCATTAGTCGCCAGTGGGGAGAGCTCTCGAACTGGCAGCGGTTGCTCGTCGGGCTCGCGCGTGGGTTCGCGGGCGCCCCGCAGCTCGTCGTCATCGACGACCTCCTCGACGGGCACACAAGCCAGGACACCGACGTCGCCTCGGACCTGCTGCATTCGCTCGTCGAAGAGTCCGAGCCTCGCTGCGGTGTGCTGCTCAGCACCGGCTACTTCGACTCTGCTGTCGTGCTCGCCCACGAAGTATGGGAGCTCTCACGCGGAAAGCTCACAAGCGCCTCCGGCCCACCTGACGAAGACGAGGACCACGACGAAGATCCCAACGACGTGATCGTCCCCTTCCCGACGCGAGCAGATTCCGAAGGCGTTTAGAGCACTCTGGCCGTGATCCTGGCGTACGTGCGGGCGCAGACATGCCCGCTAGAAGCCGGCGCTGACGGTTGTCATTCTGCTAGTAGAGCCGGATTGTCTACAGAAGTCTAGCGTACGCGAATATTCCGGCTAATGAGAATTTTGCTTACGATCCGGCGATGCCCATGACCACGGTAGGGGAAACAAGCCAGAAGATTCTTGTGTCTCGGGTTCGTCATCCAACAGGAGGACACGGTACAGGGCATCGCGCGACGCATGAGACGGCGCTTCTCATCGGAGCGCTTCGATCGCGGCACTGCGCACAAAGGTCTCCCCAGCCTCGCCGAGGATGGATACGTCGAACTCGTCGAAGAAGGCGCTGAGCGTCCACTCGATCGCTACCGAGCAACCCCGGAGGGCGAGGAGCACTTCTACGGATGGCTGCGCCAAACCGAAATGCCGCCGACCGTACGCGACGCGCTGCAATGCAAGCTGGAGTTCTACGAAATAGTGGAACTTCCCGCGGTCATCGAGTCGATCCTCGCGCAACAAGAGGCGTTCGCTGCTGCGACGAACATCGCGCAGGAACGGCTACAGGAAGAGAAACGCGCGCGTCGGGAAAGACGCAGGCGCGACCTGCCTACCGACTGGCGCCTAGAGCTGCGGATCGCGAAAGCCAAAGACGCCGCGAAAGTCGGCGGCATGATGACGAAAAGGCTCAAGGCGCTCCGTGCAGACCTTAAGCAGATACGCGACGCCTACAACATGGAGAGCAGCGAGGTTGGTGGTGGGTGAGTTGCTTGTGCTTGATGGGGTTTGCAAGGGGTTCTGGCGGGGCCAGTCGTGGCTTGGTGTGTTGAAGGATGTCTCGCTTGAGGTCGAGCGTGGGCAGGTCGTCGGGGTCATCAGTCAGCGGCTGGGCGGCAAGACAACGCTGCTCGAAGTCGCGGCTGGGATGGAGACACCCGACGCGGGCAGCGTCACGCTCGCGGGCCGGTCGTTTGAGGGTGCGAGTCCGCCGGGGTGGCGTGGCTGGTTGTCTGCCCGTCGCGAGCGCGCCGCCGCGCCGAAGCTTGGCCGCGACGTTGTGTGGGTCACTCGTGGTGGGCCGCACCAAGAGCTTGAGGTCTCCAAGTACGTCGGCTGGCCGCTTGCGGTGCATGGGCGCTCCGACGTTCGGATGCTCGCTGCTGCGGCGCTCGAGCGGGTCGGGGCGCAGGACTGCATTAGTCGCCAGTGGGGAGAGCTCTCGAACTGGCAGCGGTTGCTCGTCGGGCTCGCGCGTGGGTTCGCGGGCGCCCCGCAGCTCGTCGTCATCGACGACCTCCTCGACGGGCACACAAGCCAGGACACCGACGTCGCCTCGGACCTGCTGCATTCGCTCGTCGAAGAGTCCGAGCCTCGCTGCGGTGTGCTGCTCAGCACCGGCTACTTCGACTCTGCTGTCGTGCTCGCCCACGAAGTATGGGAGCTCTCACGCGGAAAGCTCACAAGCGCCTCCGGCCCACCTGACGAAGACGAGGACCACGACGAAGATCCCAACGACGTGATCGTCCCCTTCCGACAAGCCGAGAAGCGAGGATCACGAGGTATAGGTCCCGCGTAGGTGCTTGAGATACGTGACCTCGCGAAGCGCCACCAGCTCGATCGTGTCGCGGTCCGCGCACTAGACGGAGTGAGCATGACCGTCGCGCGAGGCCAGTTCGTCGCGCTGTACGGTCCCAGCGGGTCGGGCAAGACGACGCTGCTGGACCTGATCGTCGGTCTGCGCAGCGTGCCCGACAGCGGCAGCGTTCGCGTCGACGGCCGCGACGTCGCCGCGATGTCGAACAAGGAAGCAGACGAGTACCGGCTGCACAAGCTCGGCATCATCGGCGAGTCCGGTGTACTCCAGCAGGGAGCGACCGCCGTCAGGGCAGCTGCCATTCGCGTCGCTATGGACGATGCACGCCACGCAGAAAGCGTGGTCGCGCCGCTGCTGGTGCGTCTGGGGCTCGGCGACCGGCTCAAGCATCGTGTGGAGCAGCTCTCGATGGGCGAGCGCCAACGCGTCGTGATCGCGCTCGCGCTTTCTACCGATCCGCAGCTGGTGCTCGCCGACGAGCCAACGGGGCACCTAGACAGCGAGAACACCCGTCTCGTCCTTACGCTGCTGCGGGAGCTCTGCCGCGAACGCGGCGTCGCGCTGCTGCTCGCCACGCACGACCACGAAGCCGCGGCGTTCGCCGACGAGGTCCTTGAACTGCGCGACGGAAGGCTTCAGGCCTACGTAGCCGATTCGGGGACGGCGCTCGCTGATGGCATCCGCGAAGAGAAGGCAGGCTTGTGAGCCTCAAGAGCATCCGCTTCCTCTACACGGCGCACATCAAAGCCCGATCGGTGCTCATCCAGTTGGCGTTCGCGACCTTCGGCGTCGCGGTCGGCGTGGCGCTCTTGTTCGGATCGCAAATCTCGAGCACCAGCCTGACGCACTCCGCCGCCGAGCTCAGTACGACGCAGCTCGTCGGTACCTCTCAAGTGCAACTCGACGCGCGGGGACCGGAAGGCTTCAGCGAAGCCGTGCTCGAAGAAGTCCGTCGTCAGCCAGGCGTGCAGAGCACCTTCCCGGTGCTCGAGCGCCAGGTCAACGTGATCGGAAGCTCGGGAGAACGCTCGGTTGACCTAATCGGCGTCGAACCGACTGCGCTGCGCGCAACGATCCCGCTGCTGCGGCACTTCTCCGCGAACCTGCTGCGCCAGGCCCACGGCATAGCTCTGCCAGAACCGCTCTCGCACGAAATCGGCGCCGGCGCCGCGGTCCGTTTGCAGATCGGCGCTCGCTTCGTGAACACGCTCGTCGGCACGACACTCACCTCAGACGATGTCGGCCGGCTCGTCCACAGCCCCCTCGCGGTTACCTCGATTGACTACGCGCAGAAGGTCGCCAACGACAACGGCCGCCTCACCCGCATCTTCGTCCGCTACCGTCCCGCGGACGCCACCGCGACCCGCAGTGCCCTGGCCCGTCTCGCGGCGCGCTCGCACATCAACCTGAACCCGGCTGACTTCGACGCGCGCGTGTTCGGTGTCGCGGTCTCGCCGGAGAGCGAGAGCGAGCTGCTCTTCAGCAGCATCGCTGCGTTGGTCGGGTTCATGTTCGCGCTGAACGCGATGCTGATAACGATCCCGGCGCGTCGCAAGCTGATCGAAGACCTACGCGAGCAAGGCGCGACCCGCAAACGCACAGTCCAGGTGCTGCTGCTCGACGCCTCGGTGATCGGTGTGCTTGCGTGCGCGCTCGGGCTGGTGGTGGGAGACGTCCTCTCGATCCTTGTCTTTCGCACGCAGCCGGGCTACCTATCGTTCGCGTTCCCGGTCGGCAACGCGCGGATCGTGACGTGGCAGAGCGTCGCTCTCGCCGTGGTGGTGGGGATGCTCGCCTCTGTCTTCGGCGTGCTGTGGCCGGTGCGGCATATCCTCGCCCGTCGGCTGCGGATGACTCACAGGCGCACGCTCACCCGCAAAACACAGATGACGCTGCTGGTCCTTGGAGTGGTGTGCCTGGCGATCACGACGGCCGTGCTGCTCGCCGACACGCGAGCCGCGGTGTTCGGCAACGCCACGCTAATCGTCGCACTTGGCTGCCTGTTGCCACTGCTCTACGGGCTCCTGCTGAGACTGCTCGCGCCGGCAGTGACGCGGGTTGGCGGCGTCTCTGGGGAAATGGCAGTCGATGAGCTCCGCGCGCCGCAGACCCGCGTCCGCTCGCTTGCGGTCGCGCTCCTTGCCGCCGTAGCTGTCTTCGGGGTGGTCGAGTTCCACGGCGTCGCGACGAACCTACAGCGCGGCCTCGATGCCTCTGCCCGCGGTCTCGACTCGAGTGCCGATATCTGGATCACACCGCGCGGCAGCTCAAGCCTGCTGAGCACCGTCACCTTTGCCCCGCTGAACTCGGAAAATCTCGCGCGGATAGCTGGAGTCAGCCGCGTGGGTGTGTACCGGGGCAGCTTCCTCGATTGGGGGGCGCGCAGGCTGTGGATCATCGCGCCGGCAAGCAGCTCCCTCAGCGTCGTACCACGCAGCCAGCTGCTGGCGTCGAACGTCGCTGTCGCCTCGGCGCGAGTCCGTGGGGGCGGGTGGGCCGTGCTCTCGCAGGCCCTCGTCTCCGAACACCACCTGCACATCGGACAGTCCTTCGGCCTTCCGTCGCCGCACCCACTCTCCCTGCGCCTCGCGGGAGTGACGACGAACCTCGGATGGCCACCGGGCGCCGTCATCCTCAACTCCGGGGAATACGCGCGCGGCTGGGAAGGAAGCGACCCCACCGCATACGAGCTTCAGACCCAGCCCGGTATCCCGGTCGCCGCCATTCGTGACCGCGTAGCTGCCGCTCTACGCACACAGCCAGGCCTCGTCGCGGAAACGGCCGACCAGCGCCAGCAACGGCACTATGCGCTCGCGGCGCAGGGCCTACAGCGGCTCACGCAGATCCGCTGGCTGATTCTCGCCTCGGCCATCCTCGCGATCGTCGCTGCAATGGGCTCCCTCGTGTGGCAACGACGCGACCGGATCGCCGCGAATCGCAGCAACGGCATCCCGCGACTCGTGTTGTGGCGTGCGCTGGTTTGGGAGAGCGCGCTTCTGCTCGGCACGGGAAGCCTTATCGGGGCCGTGTGGGGGCTGTATGCCCAGCTCCTCGGCTCCCACTTTTTGGCGACGGTGACCGGGTTCCCCGTGGTGTATTCGATCGAAGGCGTCGCCGCGGTCTCAGGCTTCGCGCTGGTCAGCGTAGTCGCGGTCGTGATCTTGGCGTCGTGGGGATGGATCGCCGTGCGTGTGCGGGCCAGGTCCGTCAGCCCGGCGTACTAACACGCATCCAAGGGGCTTCCGAGGCGGCGCTCCGAACCCAGCACGCCTCTCGCCCAAACAACTGCGCGCCCTCTGTTCGGGCGTCGCGCGAGAGCTGACGTGGGGACTTCCCGCGGTCGCACGGGAAGTCCGCTACTGGCGAGCACGCGCCGAGCAAATACCACAACCGCCGATCCGCGACGACGCACTTTCGGCGATCCGCCGAAAGCGAGGGCAGACCGACGGCGCTGCCCTTTTCGCGATCCTACCGCGCGCCCGCAGTCCCAACTTCCTGCGGCTGCTCGTCACCTACCAGCTCACCTGGGACTACCTAGATAGCGTCCACGAGCGGGCGCCCGACGAGCTCAACGGCCGCCAGCTTCACCTCGCGCTAGTCGACGCACTCCAGCCAAGACAGGAGCGCGCCGACTACTACCGCCACCATCCTTGGCGTGACGACGGCGGCTACCTCGACGCGCTCGTGGAGACATGCCGCGAATGCTGCCTAGCGCTCCCGGCCTACGAGGAGGTCCGCTCACTCGTCGTTCAGGAGGCACGCCGCGCACAGGTACTCGCGCTCAACCACCAGTCTCCATCTCGCCGTGACGAGGCACTAAAGGCGTGGTGCGAAGCCGAGTTCCCCGCTGGCCACGAGGCGAGCTGGTTCGAGCTGAGCGGCGCGTGCTCCGCGGGACTGACGATCTTTGCGCTTCTCGCCCTCGCGACCGACGCGAAGTGTGACCCCGGCGAGGTCGACCGGACCCGGCGCGCCTACTGCCCGTGGACCTCGGTCGCGGCGACGATGCTCGACAGCTACGTCGACCAGCTCGAGGACGCCGACTCCGGCGATCACATCTACATCTCGCACTACCCCTCCCACGCCGACGCGGTCGAACGCGTCGGCTGGCTGCTTCGCCGCTGTCTGAGCGAGGCCGCCGAGCTTGAGGGCGGCGAGAAACACATCGTCATCGCAGCCAGCATGGCGGCGCTCTACCTGTCCAAGGACAGCGCCCGCATACCGGCGATGCGTGACAGCACCAGGACGCTCGCCGAAGCAGGCGGGTCGCTGACCCGCGTCCTGGTGCCCGTACTACGGCTGTGGCGAACCGCCTACGCCGTGCGCTCCACCTAACCCAACAGAAGGAGGACAAGAGCCATGTCGTTCACCAAACCCACGTCGCTGAAGATTCGCCTAAAAGGCGATCTGCCGCCGAGCGGAAAACTACCGGCGACGCTCCAGACCGCAGGTTGTCGCTGGTTTGCCTACCGCTACTTCGAGCAGGCACACCGCCGCTTCGGCGACCGCTTCTGCGTTTATCCGCTTTACATGCCGCCGCTGGTGTTTCTCTCACACCCGGAGGACATCCGAGCTGTGCTGACCGCCGACCCGGCCGTTCTGCACCCAGGCGCTGGCTCCAAAATCCTGACGCCACTGATCGGCGAGCGCTCGTTCATGCTGCTCGAGGAAGACGAGCATCTCGCCAGCCGCCGGACGGTCAATCCAGCGTTTCACCAACAGATGATCCGTGAGCACACAACGGTGATGCTCGAGCTTGTTGAGAGGGAGGTTGCCGAATGGCCACGGGGCACAGCGGTTGCGCTGCACCCCCGCATCCGGTCGCTAACACTCCGCGTCATTCTGAGAGTGATCTTCGGCGAGCAGCCAGAGGCACTCAAGCGACTCCACTGCGAGCTGATGCGCGCACTGACGATCAGCACGAGCTTTCTGCTGCAGGAGCCGAATCTTCGCTATCTGCCTGGATGGCGCCTCGCATGGCGCCGATTCGTGTCCGAGCGCACCGCCGCTGACGAGGTGATCTACGGCCTGATGGCCCAGCGGCGCACCGAACGCGACAGGGGACGTGTCGACCTGCTCGAAATGCTGCTCGACGGTGAGCAAGCAGACGGCTCGCCAATGACCGACCGCGAAATCAGGGACAACCTAATGTCGATGATCCTGGCCGGCCACGAGACAACAACCGGCGAGCTGGCATGGGCATTCCAGTTGCTCGCGCACAATCAGCACGTACAGGAGCGATTGGCCGAGACGCTCGACAGCGGCGACCACGAGCAGTACCTGACGGCGACGGTAAACGAGGCAATGCGCCGCAGGCCGGTGTTCCTGTTCGTGATTCCGCGCGAAGTCGTGCAGCCAACAGAGATCGGGGGCATGGAATATCGGTCGCCCGCACATCTAGCGGGCTGCACCTATCTCATGCACCACCAGCCCGACCTCTATCCGCGGCCGTACGAGTTCCGGCCCGAGCGCTTCCTCGACGAAGTCCCCGCGCCGCGAACATGGCTACCTTGGGGCGGGGGACGCAAGCACTGCCTCGGCAGGCACTTCGCCATGCAGGAGATCAAGGCCGTACTCCGCGCAGTGCTCGTGGAGACACGCGTGCTGCCAGTCGCGCGGCGCGTCGAGGCGCCCCGCTGGCGAAGTGCGATCCTCGTGCCCTGCGACGGAGGGAGAGTCTGCCTGCGACCTCGCCGGTAGAGCACCGCTGAGGGGCAACTCGAGACCAGACATCTAGAGCTAGAACACCTCATTGACAATGTAGAACGGCCCCGGATGCGTTGCCTGGGCAGCACATTCGTTGCGTGCGCAACGCCTTGCGTTGCGCACGCAACGTTTCCATTTCCGGTGCTCACTTCCGAATCTCGGGACTTCCAGCCTGTGTCATTATGCCGAACCGTGTTGCGGAATGGCACAGTGCTACGGGGTCACCTTCACCCCGAATCGACTACTCGTTTGGCGAGCGGGACTGGCATGGCATCAAGCGCGGACGCACCGACGAGTGGATCGCCCGCGCGTAGCGGTCAGACGCTCGTGGACGATTTGCCGGTTCGCGGGGCGGCATTGACCGTGATGTCACATCACGGTCGACGTCCGCTGATCATCGGCTGCGCCCATCACTGCTCGCTGGAGCTTTCGTACGCGGGAAGGGCAGCGGGTAGCTCATGAGTGCTCGGCGCGTGAACGGCAGCCCTTGGAGCTATCAGTGGGCGACGTGAGTAAAAGTCAAGACGTGACGATCATGCTCAACAGCGCGCAGGTCGCGTCTGTGCTTCGCGAGGCGTTTGGCGGTGAGAGCCTCGTGGCGGCGCTGGCAGGGGTGAGCAGCGGCGAATGGCTGGACGGTCTGTTGTTGTCGCTCTTGGATGACGATTCCCTTTCGCATTCGACGGTACGTGCGCTGCTGGTGCTCAGTGCCTTCCCTACCGATGGCGCCGAGCGGAAGCTGACGGGCGTGGCGAAGCAGCTCGGCATGTCGGCGAGTACGACCCACCGTTATGTGCACACCTGGGTTGCCGTTGGGGTGCTGGAGCAGAGTGACTCGCGGCGATATCGCCGAGTATCGGCTGGGTGAGCGGTGCGCGGCGCGGCGATGATTTCGACGGGTACGCGATCTCGTGAGGCGCGTCGCTTGGCGGATCGCTTGCATGGTCTGCAGCTTCCGTCTGTGGTCCTCAGCGGGTATCGAGGATCTGCGATCGATCTGCGCGAGTTCGCACAGACCTTCGCTCTAGTGATCTATGTGTACCCGGGAGGAGCCTGGTCTCCGGAGGACGGCGAGGATACTCCGCTGGTGGATGCTGGGCAGCACCGCGCGTTCCTGCGCCATCAGAGCGACCTAGAAGCCAGGGGTTACCAGGCGATCGGTGTGAGCAGCCAATCTCAGCACGCCCAACGGGACACGGCGCTCGCCGATGGTGTTTCGCACATCTTGCTGCGGGATCCAGATTTCCAGCTCGCGCGTGATCTCGGCCTGCCGACGTTCGACGCGGAGGGGGGCCGCTGGTATCACAGGCTAACGCTTGTGGTTGGGGGCGGGCGTGTCGAGAAGGTGTTCTTCCCGGTCAGCAGCGCGGGGCGCAGTGCCGCGCAGGTGATTGCTTGGATGACGATCCAGGGGATCGCGTAGGTGCCCGCGCCGCCCTTTGTACGGCAGATGCTATGCGGCCCCGACAGGGCCGAGCTCGACGATGTGCTGGGCGTGTTTGGGGAGCGGGTCAGGTCGCTGCGCTCTGTTGTGGGCCTGTCTCAGGACCAGCTCGGCGCGCGCTGCCTTCTGCCCCACGGGGGGATGTCGCGTATCGAGGCTGGCAGCACAGCCCCGAACTTCCCGATTCTGCTCTGGCTCGCGCGCGCACTCGGAGTATCGGTCGGGACGCTAACCGATGGGCTTTTGGCACCAAGCTTGGATATGAGCGGCGGAGCGCTACTCGCTCGGCTCGCTCGCGAGCCCGGGCTGACGACACGCGAGTTCGCGATGACGCTCGAGCTACCCGACACCTATGTGCTGCGCATCGTCCACTACCTGGAGGCCTACGGCGAGATTGTTCGCCGAGGCGGCGGATGGCAGCTCGCGTCAGGGTCTATGCCGGCTCCTCAGAAGCTATGAGCGGTGAAGGGAAGGCCCCTCTCCTCGTTATTCTCGAGCTCGGTCGCGCGCAAACGCACCGATGAGCGCGTGTCCGATAGGGAGATCATCACTGTCGTTGTCGGGCGCTTCGATCCTCTGGTGCGCCCAGGATTGGCCGATGCTCTCGAGGGGGATCGTGGCGTTTGTGTCCTAGCCAGTGGTCTGGAGGAAGCCGACCTTGAAGAGCTTGTCGTGCGGAAGGCGCCGCGGGTGGTGATCCTAGATGAGCCCGCCACGTCCTCTGCGCTCGTCGAGCGTCTGGGCGAGGTCGCTCCGGCCGTCGGGGTAATCGTTCTGGCGCATCATCCTTCTCGCGACTACGGCATGCGCATCCTTGGAGCCGGAGCCACGTGTCTCGCCCGGAATGCCTCCGCAGCCGATCTGCTTGGTGCTATTCACCTCGTGGCGCGAGGCGAACGGGCGTTCATTTCAGCCGATGGGTATCGGGTCGAACGACGCCATCGCAGCGATGTTGCGCCTCTCACGCCGCGCGAGGAGCAAGTGCTTACGCATCTTAGTCGTGCGAGAAGCTACGGGGAGATCGCGGCTGCACTAAAAGTTAGCCCCGAAACCGTTCGAAAGCACACCGCGAACATCTGTCGCAAGCTACATGTTCAGAGTAGGCAAGACTTAATCGGCATGCCCGTAGGACCGACCGGTAGCAGTAGTTGACAACAGTCATTTCGCCGGTGGCTAGTTTTCACTACCCGGAAGTTCCAGCGACCGGGTATAGACAGGCGGCCCGGAATCGCATACGGTCAGCCGCAATCATTCTGTCAACTGGGGTCGCGTCCGATGGCGCGGCACTTTAGCTAGCTGGGGGCGAAACATGTGGCGTGCCGTCCGGAGACTGCGGAGAGGGCTGGTTCGAGTTGGGGTCTGTCTGCTGTGTTCCGCGTGTTTCTTGGCGTGGCTCTCGAGCGGCGCAAGCGCTACGGCTGTGGATCGTGACGCGGCCGCCAGTCCGATTACGAGTCCTCTCGGCGTTGGTGGCGAAATGGCTCTGCAGGAAGGTGCGGGCGAGCGCGCAGCGGTGGAAGTTGTGCGTACGAATCCTGAAGCTATCGCGGCGCGGGAAGCGTCGCAGACGCGCTTTGAGGGCGAGAATCCGGCGCAAGCGGCGCAGACTTTGCGCGAAGCGTTCCCGGGCGTGACGGCGGAACAGGATGGTGGGCCGCCTCCGTTGGTGGAGGGCGTGCGGTCGCTCGGCTTCGAGGGTGCGACTGTCGAGCAGGTCGAAACTGGCTCGGGCGAAGTTGGCGTGATGCAGTCGACGGTGCCGATCGCGGTCGCGTCGGCTGCGGGTCATTGGGCAGCTGTGAATCTCTCGCTTCGAGAAACGGGTGGTGGCTTTGAAGCGGAGAATCCGCTGGTGGCGGTGAGCATCCCGAAGCATCTCGCTGAAGGAGCGCAGATCACTGGTGTTGGGCTCTCCCTCACGCCGGTCGACGAACACGGGGTGCCGCTCGGTGGCTCTGAAGGCGTGATCGACGGGACCGGGGTCTTTTTCGCGAACACGCAGACGGATTCGGACACGGTGTTGAAGCCATCGTCGTTTGGGGTTGAGGCGAGCACGATCCTACGTGCGGTCGACAGCCCGGAAGTCTTCTACTACCGGGTGGGTATTCCACAGGGGGCGCGTCTCGTCGCCTCGTCCAGCGGGCTGGGCGCAGAAGTGCTGGACGAAGGCGTGGTAGTCGCGCGGATCAAGCCGCCAGCCGCGGCTGACGCTACCGGGACCCCGGTCCCAGTAAGCACGTCGGTATCCGGCAACGTGCTGGCCGTCAGCGTGAAGCATGGCGAAGGAAGTTATCAGTATCCTATTCTGGTCGATCCAGAATTGTCAGGGTATTGGCAGGCGTGGTCGAGTGTGGTCCCTGGAAACTGGGAATTTCATGAATGGGCTGGCTACAAATACGAAATTGCTGGCCCTGAACTCCGGATAAAGCACGAACCTGGAAGTTTCCAGGCTAATGACTACGCCACTTGGTCCGAGAAAACCAAAGGGTATACAAAGATCTTCGACGTGTTTATGAAGGATGAACTCTATCCGGGGCATTACACGCCCGGGTGGATGAACGCGTTCATTGAACTCTATAAATCTGGTGGTAGCAGAGAAAACAAGGTCGAGGTGTCGGGTAGCCCCTATAACTCAGAACCCACGGTATGCGGGGTGTCGGGGTGCGGCTCGGCGGAACACGACGCCGAAGGCAACGCATTTTTGTTTACCCTGACGACGAACGAAGCCGGCTCGACGGGGGAACAGTTCTACGCGCACGCTGAAGTCGCCACCGGGATCGCGCAAGAATCTAGCAAGCACTCGACTGTGAAATACAATACGTGGTCTGAAAAGGTCGAAGGTGCTACCAATGTGCTTTCGGGTGCCCCCGCGTGGCTCGGGCTGGGCGCGGGCAAGCTAGAATATTTCTCGGAAGATCTTGGCCTTGGTGTCACCGAAACCAAGGTAGAAGTCGACGAGCCGGGCGGCTGGGAAACAGTCGGCGGCACCAACTACGTCCCGACTAGCAGCTGTGTCGGAATCCAATGCGCAACTGAACAACACGAAGTCCTGAGCTACAAAACCCTGACCGACAATGGTGCCAAACCGCTTCCAGAACCCGAAGCCCACATCCGTGTTTCGGCGAGAAGCTCTATGCCGTACTCGTCCTCGGCTGAACATGGCGAAGGTGAAAGGGTCCTCAAAGTTGACAACAAGGCGCCTCACGGGATCACCGTCAGTGGCCTTCCAGCCAAGGGCGAAGGTGGCAAAGAACTGACGCTCGGCGAAGGCCCGGCGCACCTGGTAGCGGAAGCAAGCGACGGCGAAGGCACAACACCAAGCTCGGGCGTCAAAGAAATCCGGCTCTACATGGACGGGGCCGAAATCGGGCATGGGGGCGGCTCGTGCACGCCCGGACCGTGTCGGGCCGCGGCGCAGTGGTCGCTATCGGGCGCCGAATTCGGCGCAGGTGCCCATACCCTGACGGTGCAAGCCGAAGGCAACACCGGTCAGCGCGACGATGCCGAATACACCGTGAATGTGTATGCAGCGAGCCCAGTCGCGGCTGGGCCGGGGTCCGTCAACCCGGAGTCGGGAGATTTCGCGCTAGAAGCCTCCGATGTGAGCATGAGTGGCGGCATGGGCTCGCTCGGGCTCTCGCGGCACTATGACTCGCGGAATCCGAAAGAGGGCGAAGAAGGCCCGCTCGGGGTGCCGTGGAATGCGAGCCTGGGGAGTCTCGCGAGCCTCGAAGTGCTGCCCGAAGGCAGTGTGATGGTCGTGGGTCCGACCGGGCTGTCGTATTTCAAGGCGAAGACTGGCGGGGGCTTTGAAGCCCCGCAGGGCGACGCGAACCTCGAACTGAAGTACGAACCGACCTATGAAGGCAGGCCAGCGTACCTGTTCAAAGACAGCAAGGAAGACACCACGACGGTCTTTACGCTTCCCGCGCATGCAAATCACTGGATGCCAACTCTCGCCAAAGGGCCGGTCGCGACGGACACGACGACCGACGAATACAAGACAGTCGAAGTGAGTGCAGGCAAGTTCGAGGTCGAGCCGACGCTCGAGTTGGCGCCTCATCCGAGTCTAACGTGCGAACCTGGTCACTGGGCGGCAGGATGTCGCGCGCTGACATTCGTGTACGACGAATCAACGACCGCGGGAGGCGAAGCCGAAAGCGAATGGGGAGGCTATAAGAACCGACTCAAGGAAGTCATAGCGATCGCGTACAACCCCACAACGAAAAAAAGCGCAGAAACACCGGTTGCCGCTTACCGCTACGACAAGCAGGGGAGGCTGCGGGCCGAGTGGAACCCGAGCATCTCACCGGCGTTGAAGACCGTTTATGGCTATGACGACGAAAATCACGTCACCGCGGTGACGCCGCCAGGACAGGAGCCGTGGTTGCTGCACTACGGAACCACGGCGCAAGACATAACTTCAGGACGGCTGTTGTCGGTGGGCCGGCTGGGTCCGAAAACAGCGCTAGGGACAGTGGAAGTGCTCAAAAACACAACCGCGCCTACGCTGTCGACGACGAGCCCAGTCATCGGCACTACGTTGAGCATGACGAACGGCTCATGGTCCACATCAGCTGCTCTCTACAGCTACCAGTGGGTGGACTGTAACTCCTCAGGCCAGGCGTGCGTCGCGATTGCCGGCGCCGTGAACCAGACCTATACCCCGCAGCCGCGGGACGCGGGGTACACGCTCGAGGCGCTGGTAACCGCGCAAAGCGCTTGGGGAGCGGTGACGTCGTGGAGTGCACCGAGCCAGGTCGTTGCGATGCCGACCCCGACCTACTCAAGCGCGTTTGGGAATACCGGGTCGGAAAGCGAAAAGCTGAGCTCCCCAGCAGGAGTGGCAGTTGACTCAGAAGACAACGTGTGGGTCGCGGACCTCGCAGGCAACCGGGTCGAGAAGTTCTCACCGAGCGGGACATTCCTCGCGTCCTACACGCCGGATTCGATGCTCGAACCAGCAGGCGTGGCGTTTGACCCTACCAGTGGCGACATCTACGTGACAAACCGTGGACACGACCGGATCGATCAGCTGACGCTCTCCGGAGCCCTGATCAGATCCTTTGGTGGGGAAGGCGCCACTTATGGCAAACTCGACTATCCGAACCAGGTGGCGGTGGACTCGCACGGGGACGTGTGGGTCGCCAACACGAGCAATTCGCGCGCAGAAGAGTTCTCCGCCGAAGGGACATACCTCGGGGGTATAAATGCCTACCTGCCCGTCGGCGTTGCGGAATGCGACGGCGCTCTCTACGTCACCGGTTATCGGGCCGATGCGGTCCAGCAGTGGTCCCTCGGCGGCAGCCTAATCCGCGAAATCGGAGCGGCCGGTAGCGGAAACGGCGATTTCTCCAATCCCCAGCAGATCGCCTGTGAACCGGCCGGCGGTGATATATACGTCGCGGACACCGGTAACAATCGTGTCGAGGAGTTTGACGCGGCTGGCGCGTTCCTCGACACTTTCGGCACCTCAGGTAGCGGTGAAGGTGAGCTTTCCTCACCCGGAGGCATCGCGGTCGGACCAGCCGGGATCGTCTATATTGGCGACTCTGCCAACAACCGCGTCGCGAAGTGGAAACCGAGTTACTCCACGAACAACCCTCCGCCAACTCCGCCGGCCATCACGGAAAATCCGGTTTCGACAATCGAGTACAACATTTCTCTCTCGGGAAGCGGACTGCCGAACCTCACCAGCGGCGAAGTCTCCAAATGGGCGCAGAAAGATGACCCGGTCGAAGCGACGGCGATCTTCCCGCCGGATGAGCCGATGGGCTGGCCCGCAGCAAACTACAAACGCGCCACCATCTCCTACCAAGACGAACAGATGCGAACCGTTAACGTCGCCGGCCCGAGCGGCAGCACGCCGACCGAAGCAATCAGTACGACCGAATTCAACAGCGAAAACGAGATCGTGCGGGCACTCAGCGCCGAAAACCGTGCGACGGCACTCAAAGAAGCGAACCCTGCCACGGCATCAGAACTGCTCGACACCAAAAGCGCGTACAGCAAAGGTGAGCTGACGGAAACCTGGGGACCACAGCACACCGTGAAGCTCGCCAAAGGCAAGAACGAAGCGAACGAAACAACCCTTGCGCGCAACCACGTCAAGTACTTCTATGACGAAGGCGCGCCCGAAGGCGAAACCTACGAGCTTGTGACCAAGGTCGTCGACGGCGCGGAAACACCGGCGAAAGAAGAATTCGACCAACGCACCACAGACACCTCTTATAGCGGGCAGAGCAACCTCGGCTGGAAACTCCGCCAGCCCACGTCGACCACGACCGAACCGGGCGGACTAAACCTCACGAGCACCGTCAAGTACGAAGAAGCCACCGGAAACGTAGTGGAAACGCAGACACCGGCCGCCGCCGGGAAAGACACGAAAGTGCCACCGGCATATGCCGCGCAGTTCGGGACGAAAGGCTCTGGAGCGGGACAACTCGAAGTGCCGACCTACGACGCGATCGACGCACACGGCGACATCTGGGTCACCGAGTACAAAGACAACAGGATCTCGGAGTTCTCTTCGAGCGGCACGTTCATCGAGACGGTCGGCTGGGGAGTGAGCAATGGCGAAGCGAAGCTACAGGTATGCGCAAGCAGCTGCAAAGCGGGTATCGCTGGCACCGGCAAAGGCCAGCTCGAAGAACCAACCGGCATCGCGATCGCGGGCGGCGACATCTACATCGTCGACACCGGTAACAACCGAATAGAGGTGCTCAACGAAAAAGGCGAATACGTAACACAATGGGGATCCGTCGGCACCGCCGCCGGAAAATTCAAAACCCCTCTCGCCATCGCCGTCAACTCAAGCAACGACGTTTGGGTCGGAGACTCCCTCAACAGGCGACTCCAAGAGTTTACCGCCGCTGGAACGTTCATCGAGGCCGTCGGCTGGGGAGTCAGCAATGGCAAAGAAGAATACGAGGTCTGCAAAAGCAGCTGCCAGGCCGGCACCAAAGGCTCGGGTAACGGACAATTCACGAGCACCTGGGGCCTCGCGTTCGCCCGAACCGCCGGAGGAGGCGTAGATCTATACGTGACCGACACCGGCAACAACCGCGTCGAGGCGATCAACGAAAAAAGCGAATATGCTGGTCAGTTCGGCACGAAAGGGAGAGGGAACGGCCAGCTCGAAGCGCCAGTCGGAATAGCCACCAGCGCTACCACAGGAGCTCTCTATGTGACCGACACAGGAAACAACCGCGTCCAAGTGTTCACGCCGGCCGGGGAATACCTCACCCAATTCGGGACAGAAGGTAGCGGCAACGGGCAAGTGGACTTCCCCGAGGGCAGCGCAATCAACCCTGCCGGAGAAATGTATGTCGTCGACGACCTCAACCACCGCGTCGAGAGATGGGTACCCACGATCACTGGCAACGAAGGAGCTCACGACACCAAGACGACGTACTACACGGCGAAAGAAGAAGCGGCCGTACCTGCGTGCCGCAACCACCCCGAATGGATCAACCTACCCTGCCAAACTGAACCTGTCGCCCAACCCAGCGAAGGCGTCCCGCAACTTCCCGTCACCAACACCACGTACAACATGTGGGAGCAACCAGAAACCATCGCCGAAAAATTCGGAACCGTCGAACGGAAAAGGAAAACGACGTTCGAAGAATCCGGCCGACCAGTCAAAACCGAAGAGAGCTCGAGTAACGACCAGCCGCTTCCCACGGTCACCAACGGCTACAACGAACATACCGGAGCGCTACAAACCCAAAGCACCACGGTCGGCGAAAAAACCGAGACGATCACAAGCATCGTGAACGACCTCGGACAGCTCGAACGCTACACCGACGCGGACGGCAACACCGCAGAATACAAGCGAGACATCGACGGGCGCGTAACCGAACTCACCGATGGAACCGAAGAAGCAATCAAAAAAGACGGCTACGAAGGCAAACAGAAATACCACTACGACGAAACAACAGGCCAGCTTATCAAGCTCGAAGACTCGGCAGCCGGCACGTTTACCGCCAGCTACACCATCGGCGGCAGACTCAAACAAGAGGGCTACCCGAATGGGATGACTGCCTACTACACGAGCAATCCTGCCGGGCAACAGACGGGGATCGAATACAAAAAGGAAGCTCACTGCGCCGAAAAATGCGTCTGGCTGAGCGACCAGATCACCCCATCAATCCACGGCGAAACGATTACACAGGTCAGCAGCCTTTCCGCAGAGACCTATAGCTACGGCGGCGCGGGCTGGCTCAACCAGGTCCAGGAAACACCAGCCGGAGAAGGCTGCAAAACCCGCGTCTACAACTACGACGAAGAAGGCGACCGCACGACGCTCACCACCCGCGAACCTGCAGCCGAAAACAAATGCGCCAACGAAGGCGGCACGACCGAATGGCACACGTACGACACCGCCAACCGGCTCAGCGACCCCGGCGTAACATACGAAGCCTTCGGAAACACGACCGCACTTCCCGCGAGCGAGGCTGGGGGATCAAGCCTTACGAGTAGCTTCTACGTCGACAACCAAGTCTACAAACAAACCCAGGACGGTACGACCATCGAATACGTGACCGACCCCGAAGACCGCACACGCGAAACCGTCACGGGCAGCGGCGCAGAAGCCGCCAAGAGCATCAGCCACTACGACGGGCCGGGGAGCACGCTAGCATGGACGCTCGAAGTGAGCACGGGCAAATGGACTCGGAACATCCCCGGAATCGGCGGAGAACTTGCTGCCACGCAAACCAACAGCACTGCGCCCGTTCTACTCCTACACGACCTTCAGGGAAACGTGGTCGCGGAAGCGGGCATCAGCGAAACGGAAACAAAACTCCTGAAAACGTACGATCCGACCGAGTATGGCGTACCAACCAAAGCCGAAGCGCCACCCAAATACGCCTGGCTCGGCGCCGCGGGCCTCGCAAGCGAACTACCCTCCGGCACCATCACCCAAGACGGAGCCACCTACGTCCCCGAGACGGGACGACCACTACAAACCCAGCCCATCGAACTACCCCTACCCATGAAGTACCTCAGCCCGTACGAAAGGCCAAACGCCGAAGGCGCAACGTATGACGCGATCTCTGCGGCGCTAAGCATCGGTGAAGCCAAGCAAGCAGAACGCGCACAGGAACTCGCCGAAAACCCAGCAGGCACTGTGCCAGTGGCTGGATGCAACGAAGAAGTCATATGGTGTGTTGAAGATCCACAGCACGGCACTAACATCGACGAATGCAAAGTGGGGGCGAAGCTGGAGATCTCGTTTAGAGAAATAACGTACGAAGCTGCCTATAAATGCGGCCACCCCAACAGGTTTGAAGTGGAGCTCTTGGTGCAAGAACTGCAACCAAATGGTGAATGGGCAAATATCAGCGGAACGACCAAGAAAACGGTATTTTCTACGGCCCTTGATGGCGAAGGGCATCATTACGGACCCTTTACTTACCGATGCGAGGTCGGGCAGAGCTACCGGTCGTGGGCATACGGACGAGACTGGCACGCACCCGGCAACGACACAATTTGGACGTCGAGTGTCGTGGCGTATGAAACTCACAAAAAAGTTTGCGAAAACACACCGGGTGAAGGTCCGGATCTCCCCCCGGGGGGCGTGGAAGAGGGATGAGCCGCCTGATCTCAGACCGCACCGACGTGAGGCGACGTCGTTTCGCGCGATCGCGGCGAACCGGAGAGACACGAACCGCCGCTCAGCTGCTGTGCACTGCGGCGATCGCCGTGTTCACAGGGTTGCTTGCGTCGGGGTGCGGCAGCGCCGCGACCGCGGTGTCAGGCGGAGTGGGTTCAGCCGCTGGCGACTCCAGCGAAGTGCTACCCGTCCCAGAGCTAAATGCAGGCTGGGCCGGGTGGTGCTTCATAGCGCCCGGCGTGGGCGCGGCATGTGCGGGCGCAGAGCATCACACGGCGGTGCTCGAGGAAGCTTGGGTAGGCAGCACAGACCCACCGGAAGCAGTCGGCGTGGCCGTGACGACAGAAGAAGTGCTGCGCCTTGAAGTTGTCGACGGAAGCTCGGCTTCGACGCTAGTGGGTGACGGGGTATCTGTCCCGACCCGGCCCGTGCCGAGAGTTACAGCCGGAGTCCGGGCCGCGGCAATTAGGGTAAAGTGGCCCTCCACTGACGGCCTTCCGCACTTCATACCGAGGAACGGCGAAGGCAAGGCGATCCCGCAGTCGAATGCAGAAGCTGCCGATAGGGTGCTCGCATGGAGCCCGACAGTCAAGGTGTCCAATCCGGCTAAACCATCTCAAGGGATTTGCAAGATTGACATGAGAGCCAGTGCGAGAGACCTGTCCGCGGATGGCGGGAGCGTGATCGCCAGCCTGCACCGCTACTCGGGAGTCGTCGGTAGCGGGTTCATCACCTGCGCCAGCACATCATATGATTTGGCGGGATGGCCGCTGCTTGCGAGCGTGCTGGTTTCGGCGTCTCACCCCGGGGCTAGGCCCTCATCGCTGTCAGCAATGAAACCCGTTCTCGGTCACCCAGGTGTATTCTCGGCGCCTGGACCGGAACTCGATGAAGGTGAACTATACGCGCGCCGTGTACGCGGCGGATGGCTTGTTGTTAGTAGAGCCAAGGCGAGCCAGCGACTTGCGCTGCTTGGAGACCTCGACGCCTCAGTTGGCGTGTAGACGGGGCCCGGGCTTCTCCGGTGTATTCGCGATCACTACCGAGAAGGTGGCCCTTGCGGGAATCGCCATTCCGACCGGAGGGCTCCTTCATTGGAGCTACCGGAAAGGGAAGCGATTTGTCGTAGGACCAGAGCTTGGAGGTGCCTTGGCGCAGGCCAACGAACTTGTTACGACACCGGCTGCCGTCTCGCCGGAGCCCGGAGCCCTGAGTGTGGCTACGATCTGTAATGCGGGTGTCGAGTACGTGGACTTCCAGGAGCGCGAAGTGTTGCAGGTCGAATTTCTTTCATACGCTGACTAGGGGAACCACCTCCCTCGCAATCCGTCGGCTGACGCGAGCGCTGATCGTCCGAGGCGAGCACTGTGGCGTCGGCGCATGTGCCTGCTCTGTGGCGGGCCGACAGCAAAATGACTGACGGGGCCCCGGTAGTGAGTCCAGGGGCTATGCGTGTTCTGGGTTGTTTTGGTTGTTCTTCTTTGTGGTGATGGCGTACTCGCTTGGACAGCGTCCCCCGAGTGCTGAGTGGGGGCGGTAGTTGTTGTACTCCTGGCGCCAGTCCTCGATCACGACCGTTGCCTCGGCGATGGAGCCGAACTCCTCGATGTTCAGTAGCTCGTCGCGGAGCCGGCCGTTGAAGGACTCAACGAACGGGTTCTCCCACGGGCTTCCGGGCTCGATGTAGCTTGTGGCCATGAGCGTCATCCGGCAGTAGTCCCGCAGCGCCCACGCGATGAACTCGGGGCCGTTATCCGAGCGCAGAAAGTCGGGTGTGCCGCGTTCGGTGATGAGGCCCGCGATGACTTCCACTACGTCATCGGCGGTGCAAGAGCGACCGACGCGGATCGCGAGGGCCTCGCGGGTGTACTCATCGACGATGTTGCACAGCTTGATCCTGCGCCGGTCTGAGGTCTCGTCGAACTGGAAGTCGATCGCCCACACCTCGTTCGGCCTGCTCGCCCGCAGACGCTGTTTCTGCACTCCGGCAAGCCGACGGCGCTTGCGTGTCTTCACGGGCCGGCACAGGCCCTCCTCGCGCCAGATGCGGCGTGTTCGCTTGCGGTTCAGCGTCCAACCCTCCCGCAGCAGGATCTGATGAGCGGTCTTCCATCCCCACCGCGGATGCTCGCCAGCGATCTCCCGCAGCCGGCAAGCGAGCCGCTCATCCGCCGGACGCGGGAGCGGTGGAGATTTGCGCTGAGTGGAGCGGTGCTGGCCGGCGACGCGGCACGCACGGCGCTCGGAAACCCCGAAACGCTGCTGCAGCCGACCGACGGCGCGGCGTCTGCGTTCCGGGGTCAAAAGTTTCCCTCCGCCAACTCCTTGAGCATGTCGATGTCCAGCGCCTGCTCAGCGACCAGCTTCTTCAAACGCTGGTTCTCCACCTCGAGGCCCTTCAGCCGCTTCGCCTCGTCAGCCTTCATCCCACCGTACTGCGCGCGCCACCGGTTGAACGTCGCTTCGGTGATCTCGAGATGCCGCAGCACCTCAGCGAGCTCCTGCCCCTCATTCAGCAGCCGTTCGCCCTCACGGATCTTGCGGACTGCCTGCTCCGGCGTGTGCCTACGTCGCTTCATGATCGTGTCCATCCTCTCATCCCACCAACGGGACATGACGGACACGCACAACACCTGGCTCACATCACGGGGACCCTGTCAGCGACGCCTGCGCCGCGACGTTCACCGTGCGCACAGAAACGGGGAGGGCACTCGGCACCAAGACCACAGAACTAGAACCAGAAGCCAGAGAAGTCGTCGAGATTCCACTCGCCGGCGGCTCAGCAGCCGCCTCGGGGCACCTGCACGTGGATATCTACAGGCCGAGCGGTGCGCCATGAGCAGGTAACCGATCGAAGACCAGAACGCGCCCTGTAGGTGCTGCTCGTCGCGGATTGGCTTGCTCGCCATGACCACAATGCCGATCGCCTCGTCCACAAGCTCGTCACGGACATGCTCGGGCAGCCCGGCCACGTCCCGCCGCCAGTCAAGGCTCTTGCGAAGCCTTACCCGCCCTCACCTCGCCCGCTGTGATCTAAGCGCCGCCTTCAGGCCGACGAGGACGCCGGCCTCGGAGGAATAACCTTGGGATTTGCGCGCCGGCGTGTAGTGCTATGCCTTGGCATACCAGCCCCGGCCTTTCTTCTGCACCTTCTTTTCTTGCTCGAGACCGGGCAGCACCCGATAAAGGTAATTCTGCTTGATCTTCATTTTGGCGGCGAGTTCTGGAATCGTGATCCCCGGCTCCGCCTGAACAAGGGTGAGGGCCTGTGCAGCGCGCGAGCCGCTGCCTTTGCGCCGGCCCGGGCGACGAGCCGGAGACCCACCGGCAGGCGTGGTCGCGGAGGCGCGAGGCTCCACTTTCTTGCGCCCGGGGGGACGACCTGGTTTTTTGCGGGTCGTTTTCGGCGTGCCGGTTGCTGTCGCAGGTTTGCGAATACCTGAGCCACGCGGTCGACCTGGTGCACGACGGATGACCGCTGCGCCGGCGTCGGTCGCGGCAGATCCGATCGCGTCAGCCAGGGCCGAAGCGGCGGCCTCAAGTCGATTAAACTCGTCGACAAGCGGCTTGAGCTCGTTCAGGCGTTGTGTGATCTCTTTACGCGTCGCATCAAGGAAGTCGGGCACGGTGCGTTTCCTCGCTCTCGGTAGGTCTGGAGAGAGCAGCGTATACAGGACGCCCGGGTCGGCAAACGCCCGGCTCGGGGAGGCTCGAAGCGAGACGCAGTCCTCCGCTGGCCTCCGAGAGATCCGCTGTCGTGGGCCAGAATGTGGAGCGGACCTCCCAATCGCTCCCGGGCATGCATGGCACTCGCGTTAGAGCACGCCGTTTCGCAGGCTACCGCGGGGAAGTCGGCAGGGTCCTCAGTCGCGGCGGCGCAAAACGAGCGGTTGATCACCTTTGCGACGGCTCGCGATGGGTCTAGCTCAGCAGCTCGGGTCTAGCAGCTCGGGTCTCCCGGCGGCCGTGAGACGATTGCAGCATGCCGGCGATAACTTCCGAGACCTTGGCGGACGCTGCCTTGGAACGTTTGCGATCGCTCACCGGCGACGAGGGCTCGCAATTCCGCCCGGGGCAGCTAGACGCAATCCACGACTTGGTCGTTGACCGAGCGCGAGTTCTGTGCGTGCAGCGCACTGGTTGGGGCAAGTCCGCGTTGTATTTCGTAGCGACTGCATTGATGCGGGAGGCCGGGGCGGGCCCAACCTTGATCGTCAGCCCGCTGTTGGCGCTGATGAGAAACCAGATCGCCGCGGCGGAGCGACTGTGCTTGCGCGCGCACACCATCAACAGCACGAACCGCGAGGAGTGGGACGAGGTTCGCGACCAACTCGCGGCCAACACGATCGATCTGCTTTTGATCAGCCCGGAGCGACTAAATAACCCGCGTTTCCGGGAGAGCATGCTGCCGCTGTTCGCCGCTTCAGTGGGCTTGCTCGTGATCGACGAGGCGCATTGCATCTCAGATTGGGGCCACGACTTTCGCCCCGACTATCGGCGCGTGAAGGACATGCTCGATTCGCTCCCGCCCGGCGTCGCGGTACTCGGGACGACCGCTACCGCGAATGACCGCGTCGTCGGTGACGTCCTGGAGCAGCTGTCCGCTCCCGGCGGCGAGCCACTGCGTTCCTACCGCGGGCCGTTGGCTCGCACAAGCTTGCGCCTTGAGGTCCTTCAGCTCCCGCGACCTGCCGAACGGCTCGCTTGGCTGGCTGAACACCTACCGGCACTCCCGGGCTCAGGGATCATCTACACGCTGACTAAGCGCGACGCCGAGCAAGTCACGAGCTTCCTGACGGCGAACGGAATCTCTGCGCTGGCCTACAGCGGCGAGCAGGACACCGAGGAGCGAGACGCCACCGAGAAGTCTCTGCTGCGTAACGAGGTCAAGGCAGTCGTCGCCACAAGTGCGCTCGGAATGGGCTACGACAAGGCTGACCTGACGTTCGTCGTCCACTACCAGGCACCCGGCTCAGTCGTCTCCTACTACCAGCAGGTCGGCCGTGCCGGACGTGGTGTCGAGCACGCCGACGTTGTCCTATTGCGGGGTGGCGAGGATCGACGAATCCAGGACTTCTTCATTGAGCAGGCGTTTCCCGATCGCAACCGGGTCGCAGCTGCTCTCGCGGAGCTCGAGGCCGCCGGTGAGGAGGGTCGAACGACGCGCGAGCTGATGGCGGCGATCAACCTCGGCATGAGTCGAATCGAGGCGATGCTGAAGATCTTCGATGTCGAGGGTGCGGTCCAGCGCAACGGAACTCGGTGGCAGTTCATCCCAGGGTCGGGCTGGACGTACGACGCGGAGCGCTATCGACGGGTCACCGCGCTCCGTCGAGCAGAGCAGGACGCGATGGTGGCGTTCGGAGCTAACGGCGTTTGTCTGATGCGGACCTTGCAGGAGGAGCTCGATGACCCGGCTGCGCGGGACTGCGGTCGGTGCTCGGTCTGCACGACGCCACGGTTCGATAGTCCGCTGGACCCCCTGCTGGTTGAGATGGCCGAACGTCACCTGCGGGCCAGGCCGGTGGACCTGGAAGTCAAGAAGATGGCGCCAAACGACACCGGTGCCATGAGCAAGATCCCCGAAGACGTCCGCACCGAGCCTGGCTGGGCACTCGCACGGTTCGGCGATGGCGGCTGGCGGCCAGCCATCGAGCGTGGACTGCACGAGGGGACTCTCGCGCCCGAGATCGTCGTCGGGCTCGCGGACATCCTCCGTGGCGCCGGGACATCCGTCGCGTGGGTCACGCCGATCCCCTCCGCACGCCTCGGCGAGGTAACCGTGGCGCTCGCTGAGCGTCTCGCGAGCGAGCTCGGGGTGCCGCACCTCGAACTCGTGAAGCGCACTGAAGATCGCCCGCCGCAGGTCAACATGGCGAACGCAGTGCAGCAGGCCGCCAACGTCCGCGGGGCCTTCAAGATCACCGCCACGCCGCCACCCGGTACCGGTGTGTTGCTCGATGACCGGCGCAATTCGGGTTGGACGCTCGCGATGGTCGGCGGGCAGCTTCGTCGTGCCGGCGCCCAGCGCGTCATCCCACTCGTACTTGGGACTCTGATCTAGCTGACGGTGGCACTTTGGCTGACACCGGCGCCGGCGATGAAGACGGTGGCGGTCTGGCCGACACCTGCGGCGTTTATGACGACGGCGGTTACGACGACGACGGCGCTTGATC
This sequence comes from uncultured Solirubrobacteraceae bacterium, assembly GCA_963759265.1. Lineage (GTDB taxonomy): Bacteria > Actinomycetota > Thermoleophilia > Solirubrobacterales > Solirubrobacteraceae > Palsa-744. The sequence goes on along the minus strand of CAVWYR010000001.1, from coordinate 159,810 downwards.
ACCGACACATGGAGGTGAGGGAGAAATCCGCCGTTACATAAGGCCCGTTATAGGACCTTGTGCAGGCCGCGTAGCCCCCAGCGCAATGCTGCTCAGTGCGGCAGATAGACAACATCTCGGGGACCGCAGGTGCCCCCGGCCGAGCACGCGTTGTAGTCGGACTCTTCCGTGAAGGGACCCTTCCAAGTGGTTCCGCCGCCGGTCCCTGAGACGTAGGCCGGGCGGTAGGGATAGCCGCAGAAGTAGAACCCCATACGACCGCCGCATACCCACCAGCGGCCGTCAATGAGCACCGGCCCGGCGTCGCCGGTGGCGGCCCCGTCCGCCGTCAGGCTGATGTACCTGGCGTGTGGGTTCATGGCGCCGGCAAGAATTGTCCGGGCCCGCGCGCATGACATGTGCCACGGATAGATCGCGTCCTTGCCGTAGAAGCCTTTGGCCGCGTAGCCGCAGCGCTTGACCGTGACCGTCGTCAGTGCGGACGCCGCACCGACGCCGATCATCAGGAACGCAAAAGCGATGAAGATGCACCGCCATCCCCTGAACATGCGCGCGAGCCTAACACGCAATCGCTGTCGTTCGACAGCGGCTTCGGCGCGCGACCGCATCGGCGACGTCTCGATGGGCGCGCAGCGCGAGTGCAAACGCGGCGGGGCGTTCATGTGGTGCCCGTGATCCTGCGGGTACAACCCTCAACCGACTGGCCCGGTTTCGCGCCAAATCCGCGCCAGTCCAAGCGCGGACCGTGCGGACTCAGGCGGTTAACAGCGGTTTCGCGGCGTCGCAGGCCGGCAGCGACCATCGGGCCGCATCCCGCTCAGCCGCGCGGAAAACGGCTCAGGAAAGCCAAGAATCCGGGCGCCGGCAAAGACACGCCACTTCTGGACCTCCGAATTTCAAGACCGGTGCATTCAACCGCTCTGCCACCCTTCCGCGATCCATCAAGGCTATCGGTCTGCCCGGGGCCGCTCCAGATCGCGTGCAGCGTAGAGTGCGGGGGGTGTCCGGCGAGTGGTAGATATGCGCGCTGTCCGACTGGTTCGAGCGGGCGGTCGACGGCGCCCTGAGGCGACGGTCGACCGGGCGTGACCGGGGTGACGCGCGGCGGAACGCTGCAGCGGGACGACGGGCCCACGATTGCCTACGATGTCGCGGGGCACGGTCCTCTGGTCGTGTTCGTGCATGGCCTTACTTCCTTCCGGCAGGCTTGGGATCCGGTCACCACGCTGCTTGCCGAGGAGTTCACGTGCGTGCGGTTGGATCTACGTGGTCACGGGGCTTCCTCCCGCGCCTCGGAGTACTCGATGGTTTCGCTGGTCGGTGACGTGCGGGCCCTCGTCGAGGAGGTGGCGCTTGGGGAGCCCGCGATCGTCGGTCATTCCCTGGGTGCGAGCATCGCCGCCGTATACGCCGCGGCGCATGGTGCGCGTGCCGTCGTGTGCGTCGATGAGTCGCTGCGGTTCGGCAAGTTCGCCGGGCTCGTGCAGGCCCATGCCGAGGATTTGTGTAGCCAGCGCACGATGGAGGCCGTGCTGTCGATTGACCGCGCTCTGGGGCTCGAGCCCTACACGGGGGTCGAGGATATCGAGCGCAGGGTGCTTGCGTTTCCGCGCGAGGTCGTCCTCGGAATCTGGGACGCGCTGCTGAGCACCCCTCCAGCGCAGCTGACCGCGATCGCCGAGGCGATCCTGCCCCGTATCACGGCACCACTTCTATCGCTGCACGGCTCGTCGCCACCGCCGGACTACGCGGCCTGGCTTACGGGCCTCGCGCGCGGCGCGCGCGTCGAGACCTGGGACGGAACCGGCCACATGCTTCACCTCGTCAACCCGGACCAGTTTGTGGCACGCATACGGCCGCTACTCGCGGACACAAGAGACGATCATCGAGTCATAGGCCCGTAGCGCGCGACTGGCTGATTCGCTGGCGAAACCTCTATTCGCGTCAAGTGTCAGGCGCTCTGCTGTGGAGGTCAACCGGGCCACAGTGCAGCTGCGTACGCGCGGGTGAGCTCTCTCTCGCCGGCTGCGTCGGTGTCGAGGGCTCGCTCGAGTGCTACGCCTGTGTTGATTGCCATGCCGAGCTTTGCTGCGGTCTCGGCGTTTTGGGGGGAGAGTCCGGGGTCTCGCTCTAGCAGAGTCTCGATGATGCTCGCGCGCAGCTCCACGTTGCGGGCTGTGAGTTGCTCGGCCAGCTCGGGATGGCGTGCGGCGTGGATCGTGAACTCGAGCATGGCCAGTGTCCAGCCGGGGTCTTCGTCTAGGAGCGTGCGATAGCGGCGCGCGGCGGACTCAGGGTCGCGTGATTGGGCGAGCACGGTGCGCCGCACGGCGACTTCCTCATCGAGTACGGCCAGGAATAGGCCCTCCTTGCCGTCGAAGTTCGCATACAGGGCGCCTCGGGTGTAGCCGGCGCTGGCGGCCAGGCTCTCCGCGGAGGCACGGTGAAAGCCGTGCTCGCGAAATGCCGATTTCGCCGCCTCGATCAGGCGCCGGCGGGTGTGGGCTTGAGACTCTCGACGGGTCGGATGACTTGACATACGTGTCGTATCTGAATATTCTGGCATACATAGTGTATCTGGATCTTGGGATTGGAGTCAGGTGAAGCCGAGCGAGACAATCAAGGTCATCCGGCGTGGGCGAGCAGAGGCAGCGGCGGGCGCTCGAACTCGCGCGGAGATCGACCGCCACCAGCATCAGCAGCTCGATGCGCTCCTGGCGCTCGCGAAAGAGCGGTGCCCATTTCACGAGCGGCGACTCCTACGAGGGCTAGTCTCATCGGCTGCCACGCTGCAAGATCTGCCGGTGATGTACAAGCAGGATCTCGCGGAGTCCTTCGATCTCCTCACGACCGACCGCCGGTTGACGACGTCGGCAATCGCACACCACTTGCAGAGCGTGAGCGGGCCCGATCCGTTGCTGCTCGACGAGTACCGAGTGCTTGCATCGGGCGGTACGTCGGGGATCGCGACGTATGTCCCCTTCGACCGCGTCTCATGGCAGCGGGTGCTCGGAGCCTACGTCTGGATCGCCTCCACCTACGGGTTCGGGCCGCGGCTGCTGCCGCGTAGGCGAATAGCGCAGATCACCGCGGGCGGTGACGTGCACATGACCAACCGGATGGCTACCTCCGGCCGCTCGCCCGCCTATGCAGTGCTGCGGCTGGACGTGATCACACCCGTCTCAGAGCTCGCACCCGCTCTGGAGAGCTTCCGTCCAGATTTCCTCTCTGGCTATCCGAGCGTTATCGCTGCCCTCGCTGAGGAGCAGCGGGCCGGGCGTCTGGATATCTCCCCGAAATGGGTCTCCTGCACCTCCGAGCAGTTCGTACCAAGCGCCCGCGCCTCGATCCGCGACGCATGGGGCATCGAGCCCTTCGATACCTACTCCACGACCGAGACCGGCGGGGTTCTCGCGTTTGAGTGCCCCGCCCACGAAGGCCTGCACATTCGCGAAACGACCTGCATCGCGGAAGCAGTCGACTACAACGGGGAACCGGTCGCCGACGGGGAGCCCGCCAACGGCCTACTCGTCACGAGCTGGCTGAACCGCACGCTGCCGCTGATCCGCTACCGCCTCGAGGACGAGATGACTCTCACGAGCGAGCCATGCCGCTGCGGGCTGGAGAGCAAGCGCATCGTCAAGCTCAGCGGACGCGCAGAGGACACGATTCGTCTCGCCGGCGCCGACGGCAGAGAGATTCTCGTTCATCCGAACAACTTCGAGGAGACGATCGAGGAGCGCCCGGAGATCGCCCGCTACCAAGTGCTACAACGAGCCGACTCCATCACCGTCTCAGCCGTCGCGCGAGACCCTCACTCGACAGAGTGGACCACACAGCTCGCCTCTGAAATCCGAACACGACTGCGCACACTTGGAGCCGAGCCACCACCAATCCACGTCAACCTCGTCAGCGACCTAGAACGACCGGCCACGAACGGCGCGAAGCTCAAGATCATCCGCTCCGACCTGAGCACCTAGATCCGGCCAACAACGATCCGCCGCCTCCGGGCGCCTGGCGCGGCGTGCCGAGGGGCGCAGCCGCTTTCAGCTTCCCTAGTGCCGATGACGGCAACGACGAGAGCCTAGCGCCCGTCAGGCCGCCATCCGATGCCCCGGCTGAAACCCTCAACCAACCCCGCCCGACTCGCGCCAAATCCGCGCCAGTCCGAGCGCGGATCATGCGGTTAACAGCGGTTTCGCGGCGCCCCACACCCGCAGCCGCCAACCCGCCGAATCCCGCGCAACGGTGCGGAAAACGGCTCAGGAAAGCCAAGAATCCGGGCGCTGGCAAAGGCGCGACTTTTCGGCCGGTGGGATTTCAAGACCGGTGCATTCAACCGCTCTGCCACCCTTCCACGTCCTGACGACAAAGGCTATCGAGCCGCGCGGGCCCGCTCACGCGTCAGCGCGTCTGCAGCCCTCTAACCGGCGTCCGCCCCCGCCCAGGGCCGCACGCGGCGCGTCGCGCGAGGAGCATTTGGGGAAGCGCAACGCGCCAGGTAGCTGGGGGGACGGACGCCAGAACGCCTCATTGGCTCACCGCGATCCGGCCGGGAAGCTCCTTTCATGCCATCCCAGCGAAAGGAGAATCCGGTGAACATCGCAGCTCGAGCCGCACGATGGAGTGCGGCGAACTGGAAGAAGGCCACCTTCGGTTGGCTGGCCTTCGTGATCGCCTCGGCGGCGCTCGGTCAGGCTGTCGGCGTGGTCAAGCTCACGGAATCCGAACAGGGCAGCGGCGGCTCGGCGCGCGCCCAGGCGACGCTCGCCCGGGCCGACCTCGATCAGTCCGCCAACGAGGCGGTGCTCGTACAGAGCAAGAGCTTTATCGCGAGCGAAGCGACGTTCCAGCACGTGGTCGCACGCGTTCTCGGCGCGGTCGCGGCGACCTCTCAGGTGAAGGACGTGCGCTCGCCGTTTGCATCCGGCGGCGGTGGCCAGATTTCCAAGGACCGCCACTCGGCGCTCGTTCAGTTCTCGATGCGCGGCAGCTCTGAAACCGCCGCCGAGCGCGTGCAGCCGGTGTTGAACGCGGTCGCGGGCGTCCAACGTCAGAGCCGAGGCTTCGTCGTTGCGGAGTTCGGCGACGCGAGCGCGGCTCACGCCCTCAGCAAACTCAGCAGCGAAGGCTTCGCGAGGGCCGAGAGGCTGTCGGTGCCGATCACGTTCCTGATCATGCTCGTCGCCTTTGGCGCGTTCGTCGCCGCCGGCATCCCCGTGCTGCTTGCGTTCTCCGCCGTGCTCGCCTCGAGCGGGCTCGCGGCCGTCGCGAGCCACATCGTGCATCAGTCGGAAGCGACGAGCTCGGTGATGCTGCTGATGGGCATGGCAGTGGGCGTGGACTACTCGCTCTTCTACCTGAGGCGCGAGCGCGAGGAGCGCCGACAGGGACATTCGAGTGCGGTTGCGCTACAGCGCGCCGCCGCCACCTCCGGGAGAGCGGTACTTGTGTCCGGGTTCACGGTGTTGATCGCGATGGCGGGCATGCTGCTCACCGGCTCGAAGGTATTCACGTCACTCGGGGTGGGCGCGATGCTCGTTGTGTTCACCGCGATGGTCGGCTCGCTCACGGTGCTCCCGGCGCTGCTCGGCAGGCTCGGCGACAAAGTCGAGAAGGGGGCGGTCAGGCGTGCGAGCAGAGCGCGCGCGAGCTCACGCGTCTGGGATCTCGTGCTGACACCGGTATTGCGCTTCCCGCGGGTCGCCGTCGCGCTGTCGATCGGTGTGCTGGTCGCGCTGGCACTGCCGCTGTTCGGGATGCACACAAGCTTCCTCAGCGGAAACGACATTCCGCGTCAGTTGCAGATCGAGCGCACCTACACCCAGATCCAACATGCCTTCCCCGGCGCGCCGCAACCGGCGCAGGTGGTCGTGAGCGCCGCGCACGTCGACTCTCCCGCCGTGCGCAAGGCGCTCGCGCGGGCGGAGTACGGGATGCTTGCAGGTGGCGAGGCAAGCAAGCCGATCACGACGCATGTCAATGCCGGGCGCACGGTGGCGGAGATCGACATTCCACAGCCTGGGAACGGGCAGAACGCGGCGTCGATGCGTGCGCTGCAAACGCTGCGCGGGCACGTGCTGCCGGCGACGCTCGGACGGCTCGACGGCGTCAGCTACGCGGTTGGCGGCATGGCTGCGAGCACGAGTGACTTCAACCGGACGCTCTCCGATCATGCCCCGATCGTGTTCGCGTTCGTGCTCGGGCTCGCGTTCCTGCTGCTGCTGATCACGTTCCGCTCGATCGTGATTCCGTTCACGTCGATCGTCCTCAACCTGCTGTCCGTCGGGGCGGCGTACGGCGTGCTCGTATGGGTGTTCCAAGAGGGACATCTCGAGAGCCTGCTCGGCTTCCACTCCAACGGCGCGGTCGTGGCGTGGCTGCCGCTGTTCCTGTTCCCGGTGCTGTTCGGGCTCTCGATGGACTACCACGTGTTCATCGTGAGTCGCATCAGGGAGCTCCATGAGCGCGGGGCCAGCACCTCGGATGCGGTGTCGCGCGGGATCCGGGCGACCGCTGGGACGGTCACGGCGGCCGCTGCCGTGATGGTCGCGGTCTTCGCGATCTTCGCCTCTCTGCCGACGCTCGACATCAAGCAGCTCGGGGTCGGGCTCGCCGTCGCGGTCTTGATCGACGCGACGTTGATCCGCAGCGTGCTGCTACCTGCCACGATGAAGCTGCTCGGCGAGCGGAACTGGTACCTGCCGCACTGGCTCGGATGGCTGCCTCGCGTGAACCGGGAACACAGCGGGGCACGGGGCGTCGTCGAGCTGGCATGACGGCCGTTGGCGTGCCACCCTGGCTGTGCCCATCGCGATGGCCGCACCGATCGAACCCCCCGCCGACAGCCTCCCCGCCGAGGAGCGTGTGCCGATGCCCGGGTCGGCGCAGCTAGGGCGCGCCTTCGCTATCCAGCTGTGGGCCTCGACGCTGATCGTGACGGTGGACGTGTTGGTCTGGGCGCTGAGCGGGGGCGGCAGCTTCTGGCCGGTCTGGGTCTTCCTGCCGCTCGCGCTCGCCCTCGCGATACACGGTTGGGTGCAGCTGCTGCGGCGTCGTCCGGCGATCTGGCGACGGGCGCACATGACGTTCGCGCTCGCGCTGACCGGGGGGATCTGGGTCAGCCTGACGCTGTTCAACATCGGCGTGTGGGCCGCCGGCGGCGGTGGCAGCTTCTGGCCGCAATGGCCGGCCCTCGCCTTTGCAATCGTGTTCGCCGTCCAGGCGAGCATCGCGTTCTTCAGCCTCCCTGCCCAGCAGATGAGCGAACGGATCGACGTGCTCACCGACACGCGCGCCGGGGCAGTGGACGCGCAGGAGGAAAAGCTCCGCCGAATCGAGCGCGACCTCCACGACGGCGCGCAGGCGCGCTTGGTGGCGCTGGGGATGAGCCTGGGGATGGCCGCGCAGAAGCTCGACGCGGACGAGCCGAAGGAGGCACGCGAGCTGCTGGCCGAGGCGCGCGCCGGCGCCGAGCACGCGCTGCGCGAGTTGCGCGACCTCGCGCGCGGCATCCACCCGCCGGTGCTGGCCGACCGCGGTCTCGAGGCAGCGGTGCGCTCGCTGGCGGATCTCAGCCCGACGCGGGTGAGTGTGTCCGTGGATCTCCCCGAGCGGCCGGGCGCGGCGGTCGAGAGCGCGGCCTACTTCGTCTCCGCCGAGGGGCTAGCCAACGCCGCCAAGCACGCCCACGCCACCTGCGTGGAGATACGCATCGCGCGCCGCGGAGCGGCGCTGCACCTGGAGATCATCGACGACGGCGCAGGCGGCGCCGACCCCGAGGGCAGCGGCCTTCGCGGCCTACGCGGCCGCGTGCAGGCACTGGACGGCACGTTTCGGGTGCTGAGCCCGCCCGGCGGTCCCACCGTCCTGACCGCCGAGCTGCCTTGCGCGTAGTGATCGCCGAGGACCTCGCGCTGCTGCGCGACGGCCTGGCCCGACTCCTGCGCGACAACGACTTCGATGTGGTGGCCGCAGTCGGCGACGGCGAGAGCCTGGTGCAAGCGGTCCTCGAGCACCGGCCCGACATCGCCGTCGTCGACATCCGCCTGCCGCCGGAGTTTCGCGACGAGGGCCTGCGGGCGGCGCTGCGGGCCCGCGCGCAGGTGCCGGGAACGGCGATCCTCGTGGTCTCGCAGTATGTAGAGCACGCCTACGCCGCCGAGTTGCTCGCCGATCCCGGCGGCGGCGTCGGCTATCTGCTGAAGGACAGGATCATGCACGTCGTCGAGTTCGTCGAGGCGGTTCGCAGGGTCGCGGGTGGCGGCACCGCCCTTGACCCGGAGGTCGTGGCGCAGCTGTTCTCCCGCCGGCGCGAGGACGGCCCACTCGAACGCCTCACCCCGCGTGAGCGCGAAGTGCTCACGCTGATGGCCGAGGGCCGCTCCAACGCCGGCATAGCGGACGCGCTCGTGCTCACCGTTGGCGCGGTCGAGAAGCACGTGCAGAGCATCCTCGGAAAGCTCGACCTGCTGCAGTCCGCCGGCGATCACCGCCGCGTGCTCGCCGTGCTGAAGTACCTCCAGCACGAGTAGAAGCCTCGGGTCCGGCAGCTAAACCGTGTCGATCCGCTTGAGCGCCGCCACCGTCGCGTCTGCGGAGGCCGCCGCGATCTCACCTTCAAGCCCGGCGAGGTTGACCTTGCGGACGAATCGCTCGGGGCCGCCGAGCGGAGCGAAGAAATCGTCGTAGTGGGTCGGGACGATCACGCGTGGGTCCAGGCGTGGCAGCACGCGCTCCCAGTAGCGCGGCGTCACCTCCCTGCCAGCGACGCCCGCGAGGAACACGTCGACAGGGTCGTGGCGAAGCTCCTCGTCGTCGAGGTCTGCGCTTCCCTGGTGATAGAGCGAGATCCCCGCGACCTCCAGGCGGATGCCGTACACCGGTCCGCAGCGGTAGGCGCTCGGCACGAGACCGTCCAGCGCCTCGCACGTCAGCGGACCGTCCATCGGCACCTTGCGCCCGAGCAGCAGCTTGGAATGCCGACTGGGCACGAACGTCACGAGGAACGGGCCGATCTCGTAGGGCTGATGCGGCTGGACCTCGATCGCGAGCTCGCTGAGGCCGTGCAATGCCATCAGGTGCGCGAGCGAGCTCGACCCGTAGGCGGGCACGCGATGGCGCGCGGCGATCGCCGGCGCGTCTACCGCATGGTCGAAATGCGTGTGGCCGACGAGCACGCCGGCGACCGCCCCGGGAGCGCGTCCGTAGGCGTTGAGCATTGCCGGGTCTGGTAGCGCTTTGCGCCGCAGGAGCAGGGAGCTCAAGGGGACCCGTGACACGTACGGGTCGATATAGAGCGATACGCCCTCGTAGGTCAGGCAATATCCCGAGACTCCCAACCAGCTGACCTCGAGCCCCGCAGGCAGGCCGACCGCCACGGACTCGAGCGCGCGGATCGCTTGAGAGTCGTCAAGCGCGGACATCGTCACCTCCGAGAATATGCCCGAGGACTTCGGTGGGTGTCGCGCGGTTGCTGTGCTGCGGCCCAGCTGAGGTGCTTTCCAGTGGCCTTAGGTGAGCGCCATTCCGGGGGTGACGTCGACCTGAACGAGTCGAGGACCCTGCGCAATGAGGGCATCGCTGAGCGCGGCGTGGAGTTGTTCGCGCCCGCCGACGCTGACGGACGGAACCCCGTAACTGCTGGCGGTGGCCGCCACGTCGAGATTGGGGAGCTCGAGCCCGGGCGCGCTCGTGATGCTCTCGAGTGCGGAGAACCACTTGAGGATCGAGTACTCGTTGTTGCGCAGGACGAGGAACTTGACCGGTATCGCGTAGGCGGCGGCCGTCCAGAAGGCGGTGATCGCGTACTGCGCTGAGCCCTCGCCAAGAACGCAGACGACCTGACGATGCGGCTCGGCGAGTTGGACTCCGAGCGCCGCGGGCAGGCCGAAACCGAGGCCGCCTCCGGCGCTGAAGTAGTAGGAGCCAGGACGGGAGAGTCGTAGCTGGTTGCGCATCGCGGGTGTGCTCGAGGGAGACTCCAGCACGACGATCCCATCCTCTGGGAACAGCGAGGCGAGCGTGGCGTGGACAGCGCCCGGCGAGAGCGGCTCGCTCTCGGGCGGGGCCTGCGCGGGCTCGCGCACCGAAGGTGCCGGGCGCTCGGAGGGATCCGTGAGCGCATCGACGAGCGCGCGCAGGGTGAGCGCGACGTCGGCGACGATCGCCGTGCCCATCGGCGCCCGCGCGGCCTCATCGGGGTCGTTGGTGATCGCGATCAGCTCGGTGCCCTCGGCGAGGAGCTCGCCGGGTATGTTCGGGTAGTAAGGGAAGATCGAGGATCCGGCCACGAGCACGAGGTCGTAGTCGGCCAGGACTTCGCCCAGGGGGCCGACTGCGGGCGGGAGGATTCCCTGAAATGAGGGATGGCTCTCGGGGAACCCGATCCGCCCACCGCCGGTCGCGGGCGAGGCCCACACGGCCAGCCGCGCTCGCTCGGCGAGCTCGATCGCCGCGTCCCAGCCGCCCGAGGCATCGATGTCTGGGCCCGCGACGAACGCCGGGCGCTCGGCCGCTTCCAGCCGCGCGGCGAGCGTCGCGATCTGCGCCGCGTCGGGCCGCGCCGTCGCGCTGACGGTGCGCGCGATCTGATGCCTGTAGTCGACCGGCTCGATCTCGATCTCCCAGTCGTCCATCGGGATCGACACGAACGCTGGTCCTCGCGGAGGAAGGCTCGCGTGGTGAATCGCCTGCGCGAGCGCGGACGGCACGTCCACGGCCCGAGGCGGCTCGTGACTCCACTTCACAAACGGCCGGGGCACCTCGACCGCGTCGCGGTTGGTGAGGTTCGCCTGCAAGGTGATCAACGACCGTACCTGCTGCCCGGCGGTGACCAACAGCGGCGCCTTGTTGGCCCGCGCGTTGAAGATCGCCCCGACGCCGTTGCCGAGCCCGGGTGCGGTGTGCAGGTTCACATGCGTGACCGCGCCGCTCGCCTGCGCGTAGCCGTCGGCCATGCCGACGGCCACCGCCTCGTGCAGCGCCAGAACGTAGCGAAAGTCCTCGGGCAACTCGCCGAGCATCGGCAGCTCGGTCGAGCCCGGATTTCCGAAGATCGTTGTCATTCCGCGCGTGCGGAACAGCTCGAACGCGGCGTCACGGACCTTTGTCATTCTCGGGCTCTCGGCATGTCGGGGGCATCGGCCTGCGACAGGCGGGACGACGATTCCGTAGGCGGCGCAAGCATACTGTCCGCGGAGCCGCTGCGAACCATCGCCGAGGTCGCCTGTGTGCGCGACCAGAGGTGACTAAGGCCCATAGTTGTACTACTATGGGCATTAGCTACCCCTCGAGAAAGGTTCGGTCATGTCAGACATCACTCGTGTCTCGCGCTTCGGCTTTGTCAACTGCTACCTCGTCAAAGAGGACGACGGACTGACGCTCGTCGACTCGATGATCCCCCGATCCGCCAAGGCGATCCAGGCAGCGGCGGCGAAGCTCGATGCGCCGATCGTGCGCATCGCCCTCACGCATGCACACGGCGATCACATCGGCTCACTCGACGCGCTGCATACATTGCTGCCCGAGGCGGAGGTACTGATCTCCAGTCGGGACGCACGTCTACTCGAGAAGGATTCTCACGCTCGATCCCGATGAGCCACAGACGAAGGTGCGAGGCAGCCTCCCAGGCGCGCGGACAAAGCCCACCCGAACCATTGAGGAGGGCGACCTGGTGGGCTCAATCCGAGTGATCGCCACACCTGGCCACACGCCTGGACACGTGTCATTCCTCGACCCACGCAGCAACACCGTCATCTGTGGCGACGTGTTCACCACCCTCGGCGGCGTCGCCACCTCCGCCAAGGGCAACTGGAGGTTCCCGCTCGCGGCGCCCGCCACCTGGCACAAGCCGACCGAGCTCGAGAGCGCCAAGAAGCTGCTCGCGCTGAATCCCCACCACCTCGCTCCGGGCCACGGCAAGATCGTCGATGCACCGACGGCCGCGATGGCGAAGGCGATCGAGCGCGGCAGCTGACATGCCGCGCGCCGGACTGGACGCACCCCGGGTGGTGCGGGAAGCTGCCAGGATCGCCGACACAGACGGCCTGGCAGAGGTCACCTTGGCCCGCGTCGCCCAGGGTCTCGGGGTGCGCGCGCCCTCGCTCTACAACCACGTGGACGGGCTCCCCGGAATGCTGCGCCTGCTGACGCTACAAAGCGTTGGTGAGCTGACCGAGATCCTTCGTGACGCCGTCATTGGACGCTCCGGCACGGACGCGCTGCGGTCGCTGGCACATGCGTATCGGGCTTACGCGCACGAACACCCGGGGCGCTACGCCGCGACGATCCGGGCGCCCGCGCCGGAGGACGCGGAGTTGGTCGATGCGGGTTCGCGCGCGGTCGAGGTGATCGTTGCCGTACTGAGCGCTTGGGGCTTCAGCGGCGATGAGGTCCTACACCGAGTCCGCGTGGTCCGCTCAGCGCTCCACGGCTTCATCTCAATCGAGGCGGAGGGTGGGTTTGGCCTGGCGCTGAGCCTTGACCGCTCGTTCGAGCTGATGCTCGAGACCCTCGTCGCGGGACTCGAGCAGGGCTGAGAGCGAGGACTGGGGCGTCATCCACGGCCGGGGGGCAGGTTCCAGTAGTGCGTCGCGTCACAGCGCCAGCGCCCATCGCTGCTGGGGAGCAGCACGAAGCGTGCAATCGCGAGCTGGCCGCCTTCATGATCGCCGTACAGGATGTCCACGGTGAGGCGTCCGCCTGTCCGGATCGCCTCGTCGGTGGCGGCAAACAGCTCGCTGCTCGGATCGCGCAGCGCCGCCTGCCAGAAGCCGACGTCCCCTGCGGGGACGTGGAGGTCGCGCTGCTGGCGAGTGAAGCTCGACTCCTCGGGGGCGGGGTCTCCACGACGGTGCAGTGCCACCCCGCGGGCGTCCTCGGCCGCGCGCACCGCGGATGCCGCGTCGAGGTGGTACGCGCGCAGCTGTGCGATCCCGGCGCCGACGTTGCGCAACGGGATCGCCAGGTAGATCGCCTCGCCTTCGCTGCACGCGAGCGCACGACCGGCACCGACCTCGAGCACGCGCCCGTCGGCGAACTGGACCTGCTCGACCGGGTCCTGCGGGCGCGCGCATGCGAGCACCGGGCGCGTCCCCACGAGCAGGCTGCGCTCGGCCACGCGCGCCGAGCGGTTGGACGAGCGCACGGCAACCAGCGTCACGCCCGCGAGCGCCAAGGTCCCCACCGACGTTCCCCACGCGGCCCATTCGCTCATCGAGCCGGCCGGCCTCGTGCTCGATCACAGGATCTCGGCGTGCTTGCTCGCGTCACGGCGACGTGGCGGCGAGCCCGTGAAGCAAAGCCTCCTCGCCGGAGTGCGTGTGCGTTGCGCACATTGTCACAAAGTGGACTCGTGTCGAAGGTGACTGTCGGCAAAAGTGGTCACTGAGCAAGATTCGCGGCGGATCGGCCGCTCCGGGGCACCTCCCCTTGGCCATCGGGCCATACGCACAGCGAACGCGCCGGCGTAACGTTCGCCTCGGTTCCCGGCATGGTCGGGAATCCCAGCTTCACACATATATATACAACAAGGGGGTCCACCCGTTATGAGTACCGGTACCGCCGCCGGGCTGCCCGCTGGCAGCCCGCAAGAGTCCTCGCCCCGACTGCGCCCACATGCCCTGGGCTTTCCACCGCTGCTGGCCCAGTCGGTGGCGCTCATCTCGCCGACGATGACGGCGGTGCTGATCATCGCCCTGGCCTTCGGTGACGCAGGCCAGGGAACCTGGGCGGCTTATCTGTTCGGCACGGTAATGCTGCTGTTCGTTGTGTTCGGCCTCAACCAGTTCGCGCGACGCTCTGCGACGGCCGGATCGATGTACGCCTATACCGCGCGCGGCCTGGGGCCGTCGGCCGGGGTGCTGTCGGGATGGGCTCTGATCTGGTCCTACTGGGGGATCGCCACCGCCGGGCTCGCCGGATTTGCGATCTTCGCGCAGGAATTCCTGTCTGCGATCGGAGTGCACGGCACGGTTTCCCCATTTCTGCTGTTCGCGATCAGCGGCGCCGTCTGCCTGACGGTTGCGTGGAAGGACATCCGCATCTCCTCCCTGTTGACCCTCGCGCTCGAGGCCCTGTCGGTCGCCTGCATCCTGGCGCTGGCCGCGGTCGTGCTGTTCAAGCACGGCCTCTCGGTCGACACCTCGCAGGTGAAGCTCCAGGGCGTCAGCCTGAAAGGCATGGACTTTGCAATCGTGATCTGCATCTTCAGCCTCGTCGGCTTCGAGAGCGCCACGACACTTGGCAGCGAGGCCAAGCGGCCGCTGCGCAACGTGCCCCGCGCAGTGATATGGAGCCTTCTCATCACCGGTGCGTTCATGGTGTTCATGAGCTACGTTGAGGTTTTTGCGACAAACCACATGGGCGTGGACCTGGGCACCCTCTCAACGCCGTTGACGAACATCGCCACGGCCTACCAGGTGTCCTTCTTTCACATCCCCGTCGCACTCGGTGCGATGGTGAGCTTCTTCTCGCTGTCGCTGTCCTGCCTGAACGCGGGTGCACGCATCATCTTCCCGCTGAGCGGCCATGGCTTCCTGCCGCAGCGGGCTCACGCGGTGCATCAGAAGAACATGACCCCGCACGTGGCGCTGGCCTCCTACGGCGCTGTGATCTTCCTCGTCGCGGCGATCTTCAGCCTCACAGGTACCAGCCCCAACACGCTGTTCGGCGACGCAGGGACGATGGCCGCGTTCGGGTTCCTCTCGGCCTACTTCCTGATCACGATCGCCGCACCGTTCTACCTGCGCAAGCTCGGCGAGCTGAAGCGCCGCAACGTCGCGGTTGCGGTCGCGGCATTCCTGTGCCTGCTGGTGCCGACGGTCGGCAGCTTCTACCCGGCGCCTCCCTATCCGGTGAACCTGTTCCCCTACATATTCCTCACATTCATGCTGCTCGGCGGCGCGCGTCTTTACCAGATGCAGCGCGCGGCGCCGGCGACGCTCCCGGCGATCGAGCGTGACCTCGAGCTGGCGCTCGCGGCATCCGCACACGACATCGCGACCAGCGAGGAGCTGCACGAGACGTTCCCGCATCGCCAGCGCATCACCGATCCCGTCACCGCGGCTCCTGGCGCGGCGGCGGTCACCCCTACACGTGTGGGGATGGTTTCGGCCACGACACACGAGAAGTAGTGATCTCGCGTGTGGGGGTCGCCGGCGACGGCCACCCCCACACCGAGTGCCGGCGGTTCGGTAATCTCGCCTTGCTGGGCGCGGGTGGAGCGAGAACTAGGTTGGGTGGACCCCCTGCCGTCTAGCTTCGTCCGCGTCCGGCGCGTCAGGGTGGGCGGCCCATAATGTCCGGGAGCGTGAGCCCGGACAGCCAGGTGTCGAACACCTGCCCCGCTTGGAGCGCGAGCCGCTCGGCGTATGCGCAGGCGTCCTCGCGCAGGCCAGCGACGCTGACACCGCGGGCGGCGAGCTCGTAGGCGTGGCCGACGAGCCAGCGCTCGAGGGACGCGCTTTCGGCCTCGAGGTGGAACTGAAGGGCGAGCACGTTCGGCCAGCGCGCGAACGCCTGGTTCTCGCAGAGCGGCGTGGACGCGAGCGGCGGCAGCTCGGGAGGCGTCGAGATCACGTCCCCGTGCCAGTGAAGGACGCGGACACTCCGCAGCGGCTCCAGCGCCGAGTCGCGCGCGGCGCTCGTGAGCGTGACCGGCGCGTAGCCGATCTCTGCCGCGACCCCCGGCCGCACGCTCCCCCCGCAGGCGACGGCGATCAGCTGTGCACCAAGGCAGATGCCCAGCGTCGGCCGGTCACGGGCAAGACGCTCGCCGATGAGATCGAGCTCGGTGCGTAGGAACGGATAGGCGTCGCTGTCCGCTACACCGATCGGGCCGCCAAGCACGACGAGCAGGTCGGCATCACGCGCGCTGCGCCATGTGCCCTCGTCGCACGGCGCGTCGAGGTAGGAGGTCGCGAACCCGTGGTGCTCCAGGAGCGGCCCCAGGAGGCCGAGATCCTCGAACTGCACGTGACGGATCGCGACGGCCGTCCGCGTCATCGCTCGTGCGCCTCGCCAGTCGCTGTCGTCGAGCCCATGGTGGAGCCGCCTTCGCAGAAGACGACCGGCGAGCGACGGCTGGTGTCGACGCGTAGCTCGAAGATGTCGGGACGGCTGTAATGCCCGACCGCGTCCATGTCGAGGTGGCCGCGGGTGATCTCAGCGAGGTCGATGTCGGCGTAGAGGATCACCTCGTCCTCGAACACGGGCCCGGCGAGGACCGAGCCGTCGGGCGCGACGATCGCGCTGCCGCCCCGCATCAAATACGAGTCGGGATCCGCGGCGATCTCCTGCTGGTAGGAGCCTGGAAAGGCGTCCGCGCGGATCGCCTGGCAGGCGCTCAGCACGAACACTCTGCCCTCCAGCGCAATGTGCGTCATCGTCGACATCCATGTCGGTCGGTCGTCGGCCGTCGGCGCGCAGTAGAGCTCGACGCCCTGCGCGTACATCGCCTGGCGTAGCGCCGGCATGTAGTTCTCCCAGCAGATCACGGTGCCGACGCGCCCGGCCGAGCTCTCGGCGGTGCCGATCGTCGAGCCGTCTCCGAAGCCCCAGATGAGCCGCTCAGTGCCGGTCGGCATGAGCTTGCGGTGGATCCCGACGAGCCCGGCCACGGGATCGATCATCAAGACCGTGCAGTAGAGCGTCGAGCCGAACCGCTCGATCACGCCCACGACGACGAAGATCCCGTGAGCGGCGCAGGCGCTGACGAGGCATCCCAACTCGGGGCCATCGAGCTGGACGGCCGAGTCGAAGTAGCGCCGGTAGAGGTCCCGGCCCGGCCCCGACCGGCTCCCGACAACGGCACCAAAGGCGCTGCCCTTCGGATAGCAGCCGATGAAGGCCTCCGGGAACACCACGAGCTCGGCGCCGCCCGCCCGGCACTCGGCCAGCAAGCCTTCGGCCTTGACGACGGTCGCGGTGGAGTCGAAGGGGATTGACGCCGCTTGAACCACCGCAACACGTGTCATGGGTGGCGCCCGTTGCGTTGAGGTCGGTGGCTGGGGTGCAGTCCCTGCCCCTCCAACGCGTTGACGACGAGCACGGTCGCGCTGTCCTCGTGGGGATTGCGCAGGGCATGGGTCATGTCGGCACGGAAATGGATCGCGTCGCCCGCGGCCAAGGCGGAGGTGCTTCCGTTCACGTCCACCTCGATCTTGCCGCTCAGCACATACACCCACTCCTCGCCGGCGTGTGCCGCAGGTTCGCCGAGACGGCCCGGCAAAAGGCTCAGCTCGACGACCTGCAGCCAGCGCAGCTCAGGATCCGACAGGGATTGCAGTGACACGTCGCCGGCCGCGATCGTGTGCCTGTCCCCGCTGCGCGATACGTAGGCCGTGTTCTCGGCCGCTGACTCGCCTACGAGCGCGCCCAGCGGCACACCGAGCGCCCGCGCGAGCTGCAGCAGCAGCCGCACCGTCGGTGTTCGCTGACTGTTTTCGAGCCGCGAGAGGTGTGCAACCGAGATTCCCGACAAGTCCGAGAGCTGGGCGAGCGTCAGATTCCGCCGGAGCCGGTGACTGCGAATCAGCGCCGCGATCCGCTGATCGTCCTCGCTCGCGTCGGGGGTCGTCTCGTGGGTCTTTGTCGCGCTCGCTTGGGGTTCCATGGCCTGGACGATATGGTATTTTGCCGATCGGCAACTTCGGTTGCCAGGAGCTTATCGCGATCGGCACGACCCAAGGACCAGCCAGCCCGATATGAGCACCGCGACCGCAGAGCAGGTCATCGCCGAGACCGTGGAGGCGGCCGAGGCCGTGCTGGGCGGGGAGATCGAGGCGATCTTCGTGCTCGGCAGCCTGGCGCACGGCGGATTTGCCCCTCTCGTCAGCGACGTCGATGTCGCGATCATCGTCAGGGCGACGGCACCGGGCACGGCGGAGCAGATGGAAAGCGTGCAGACGCTCGTCGTGGACAGGGCGAGCAGCCCGCTGTCCGAGCGCCTCTCGGTGTTCTGGGCCGACTGGCACACGGTCCGAACCGGCAAAGGCGCGCACAGCCGGCTCGGGCCGATCGATCGGCTCGACCTGCTCGACTCGGGACGCCTGCTGCTCGGATCCGACCGGCGCGAGCCGAGCATCCGCCCGTCACACCGGGAACTCGTGGTGATGAGCGCGGATCACATCCTCAACAAGTTCACCGACGCCTACCTGGAGCGGACGCGCGACACGCGGGGGCTCCTCGCCGGCGGACCCCGCGCCGTGACAAAGGCGATCCTCTTCCCGGTGCGGTTCATGTACACGCTCAGGACCGGTCGCATCGGGCTGAACGACAGCTCCGCCGGCTGGTACGCGACCGAGGGCCTGCCCGGCGGCGCGCTGGCCCTGAAGGCGCTTGAGTGGCGCAACGACGGGATCGCCGACGCCGAGCTCGCCGCTCGGATGCTCGGCGCAGATCTCGACCGCATTCATGGCGAGTGCTTCGCGGGGTACGCCAACGAGCTGGAGGATCTCGGCGAGGCGGACCGCGCCGCTGCGCTGGTCAAGCGAGCAGCAAGCGTCCAAATCGCCGACCCGCAAGCGCGGTGAAAATCGCCCGTCACAGAAAAGGCAGCGTCACCTGAAAGGAACCTCGAATGGCCCAAGAACCACTGATCCACGGCATCATCGCGTACCCGATCACGCCCTTCGGTACAGAGGGCATCGACGTTGACCGGCTCGCCGGCCTCGTCGACACGATGGTCGACGCCGGCGTCCACGCGATCGCCCCGCTGGGGAGCACCGGTGAGTCGGCGTACCTCAGCTTCGATGAGTGGAAGACGGTCGTCGACGCCACCGTCGCGGCCGTCGCCGGGCGCGTGCCCGTGGTGGTCGGGTCATCCGACCTCACGACCGCCGGAACGGTGGCCCGCGCCGAATACGCCCAGCGGGCCGGGGCGAGCGCGGTGATGGTGATCCCCGTTTCGTACTGGGCGCTCAACGAACGCGAGATCGTGCAGCACTACACCTCGGTCAGCGACGCGATTTCAATTCCGATCATGGCCTACAACAACCCGGCCACCTCTGGGATCGACATGTCGCCGACACTGCTCAACCACATGTTCGAGTCGATCGCGAACGTGATGATGGTGAAGGAGTCGACGGGCGACATCCAGCGCATGCTCGATCTCAAGCAGCTATCGGCGGGGGAGCTCCCGTTCTACAACGGGAGCAACCCGCTCGTGCTGAAGGCGCTGCTCGCGGGAGCGAGCGGGTGGTGCACTGCCGCCCCGTGCCTGCGGCCGGCCCCGGTGATCGCGCTCTACGAGGCCGTTGCGGCCGGGGATGACGAGCGCGCGACCGAGATCTACGAGGAGCTCCTGCCCCTGCTCAGCTTCATCGTCTCCAAGGGTCTGCCGACAGCCGTCAAGTCAGGGCTCGACATGCTGGGCGAGCCGGCCGGCGTGCCGCGGCTGCCGTTGCTTCCGCTGGATGCCGATGACCGGACCCAACTGGAGTCGATCCTCGCGCACGTCTGATTGGAGGGACGGGGCGTTCGTCCGTGCTCGAGAGCGCAACGGTCGGGGGCGCGCACGCTCGGGTAGGATTCGGCATTCATACGGTCGGTGGTCAAGGGAAGTCCGGTGAGAATCCGGCGCGGACCCGCCACTGTGACCGGGCCAACCACCCGCTGGCGCGCAGCATGCGCTTGCGACCGTTCAGCGCCGGGCGAGCGGATACACGGGGTGTTGCCCGGGAGTCAGGAACCTGCCTCCGACCCAAGCCCACAAGCCCTCGTGGAAAGGGGTCGGCTCCATGCGTAGGTGTAATCGCCGCAAGCAACTGCGGGCGTCGTCGTGAGCTGGCCGTTGGCGTCCTGCCTCGTCGTCGCCCTCGTGTTGGCGGCTGGGTGGGTCGCGTATGAGCGCCGCCGGCCTTCGGCGCGGCTGGCGGCGGTCGTTGCGGTCACGGCCGCGCTCGCAACCCTCGGCCGCGACGCCTTCGCGGCACTCCCGGAGGTCAAGCCGATCACGGCGATCACATTCGTCGTCGGCTACTCGCTCGGCCCGCTCCCCGGTTTCACGGTCGGAGCAATCGGGATGCTCGTCTCGAACTTCATGTTCGGCCAAGGTCTCTACACGCCCTGGCAGATGGCGGCATGGGGGATGGTCGGCCTCGCGGGCGGCGCCCTCGGCGCGCTCAGCTCCCGGTGCCTCGGCCGGCTGGCCCTGGCGCTGGCGTGCGCCGCCACCGCCCTGGTCGCGAAGGAGGTCATGAACCTCTACACCTGGACGCTCGGTGCGACGCACACCCCGGCGGCGTTCGTGCTGGTCGTTGGCCAGGGGCTTCCGTTCGATGTCACAGACACGATCGCGAGCTTCCTCTTCGGCCTTGCATTTGCCCCCGAGCTGGCACGGATCCTCGCTCGCACACAGATGAGAATGGAAGTGAGCTGGAGCCCGGCGCCAGCCTACGAGCCGGACAACCTGCCCCTCACCGAGCGGGCATCATGAGGCCGAGCGAGACCAGAGGGGGTGCGCACGCGAGCCGAACGGCCGAAAAACTCGACGCCGAGGGGTTCGTGCGTATCGAGGAGCCTTTCCGAACCAGTGATGCGGCGCTCGGCGCCGCGGGTGCCCTCGTCCAGGCGTGCTGCCGTGAGCGCGGGCTGCCGCCGCTTTCGATCGTCGGTGACTTCGTCGTCCCGCCGATTGACGGCGTGCCTTCCCGCGACTTCCAGACGTTGCACTTCGACTTCGGATTGCCACTTGATCCAAAGATTGCCCAAGACGTCGCCCGGTACACCGCGCTGCATGTCCCGCCCGACATCGTTCACGTCCACGCGGCAACGCGCCTTGTGCCACTGGTCGCACTGCTGGAGCAACGCCGCTGGCCGCACCCTCGGGAGCTCGTGGAGCGACTGGTGTCGTATGGGCGATCGCACGGCGCCTGGGACGATGACCGTGGCTACACGGAGGGCAGCCTCGCGCGAATCATCGAGGCCGCCGCGGCGTCGAGCTCGCCGATCCTCCCCAGCGTCAAGCTCGCGCCGGGGTTTCTATGCGGGTTGGAGTTCGACAGCCTGGCTTCTGAGCTGGGGTTCTTCTCACGCTACGGCCTCGATCTCTGCAACGCCGAGATCGAGATACCGCTGCAGCCCGGCGAGCTGCTGATATTCGACAACCTGGCGCTTGCGCACGGCCGACGCGGGAGACGCCAACCAGGTGAGCTGCGTCAGCGCGTCTTCGGTCACCGCCTTCAGCCGGCGATGCAGTGCGAGCTTCGCGACGACGTCTTGACCGCGTTCTGCACGACGCGCTCGGCCGAGGCGTCGCGAGCGACCTCGTCGATGCCATAAGCGGCGACGAAATGCCCGCTTACGTCATCGACGCCAGAATGCAGCACCAGGTTGGCCGCGAACAGTAGGCCGGCGACGTAGGAGTCGCGACGTGGCGGGATCCTCGCGGTAAGCGCGTGGCCGGCGAGCCTGCGTGGATCCGCGGCGCGTATGTAGGACCCGTCCGCGACCAGGTCGACGCAGCGTGAATCGACATCGAGATAGCGCAGCGTTCGCTCATTTCGCGAGCTGAGATTCAAGAGCAGTCGCTCGACCCGGCGCCGCCTGATCGTCGCGACGTCGCCACTCAGCGCGGTCGCCGCGTCGGAGTCCAGATGGTATGCCGGGTGAATGCTTTGCTGCTTCAAGGACAGCCGCAGGAAGTTGAATCGAAATGTCGTGCCCGCGTGGGTGATGGCGGGCAGGCTGGTCGCGAATGCATGGCATCTCGGCAGGTCGCAGTCGATGCCGTGAACGCCCTTGAGCGCCGGGAAGTAACCGCAGCATCGGTCCCGGTCCAGAGCCGCGCGAGCGACGAGCTCTCGCTCGGCTTCTGGCGCGCGCGCCGCCAATCCGGGGAGATGGACCTCGACCGCCACAGGATGATGGATCGCGGCCAGTCGAGCTGTGGTCTCGAGGTCCACGGGGCGATGATGGTACGGGGGCCACCGGCGGGCGATCACCCGAATCTGTCAACGGCCCGCCGCTGTAGCTCCTCGACGAACGAGTTGAGTGTCTCCGTTGCGGCTGAAAGCTCTTCGAGCTGTTCGTCTGAGAGCTCCTGCAGGTCAGCTCTCAAGGCGGCGAGGAACTGTGCGCGGAACCCCTGCTGTGCGGCGCGTCCCGCCCTGGTCAGGCTGATCATGACGACGCGTCCGTCTTCTGGCAGCCCGTCTCGCCGGGCCCAGCCTTTCTCCTCGAGGCGTTTCACGAGCAACGTCATCGTCGGCTGCGCGATCCCCTCGAGCTCGCTGAGCTCTGTGATCCTTCGCGGCCCTTCGGTGAGGATGCTCAGGACCTCCATTTCGGTTCGGGAGATCTCGCTGCTGCGCACCTGCTTGACGAGCAGGCGCACAAGCACGGCGGCCCGCGAGAGCAGGTGCTCGGCGATGTAGTCGACCCGCTCTACCCGCTGTGCTTGTGAGGACATGCTCGCCTAAACAATATCGCAAAACTATATAGTGTGCTGCTATAAATATATCGAGACAGGCACCGGCCGAGCTCCACACCCGAGAAAGGAGCACACCATGTTTCGAAACATCCTCGTCGCGATCGATGGCTCACCGGACTCAGATCAGGCACTCGCGCAAGCGATCGATCTGGCCGAGTCCGAGCACAGCCGATTGACGCTCTTCAGTGCCGTCGTAACGCCTCCCGCCAGCGCCTACATCGGGGCAGGTGGCGCCGTCGCGGCGTCGCTCGCCGGGAACGCCGAGACCGAGACGGAGGCGATCCTGCGGACGGCCGCCGAGCTGGTTCCCGACGATGTGTCGGTTCGCACCGTGTTGAGCGGCGAGCCGGTGCGCCACGCGCTCGTCCGCGAGATAGCCGAGGGGGCGTATGACCTCGTGGCGATGGGCTCCAGGGGGCGCGGCGCGGTGCGCTCCGTGCTGCTCGGCAGCGTTAGTCATTACGTGCTGAACCACAGTCCCGTCCCCGTGCTGATCGTGCACGCCGACGCCGAGGAGGGACTTCAGCCTTCAGCCGCGATCTCGCAGGATCGAGCAACCAAGGATCGGCAGCCCGCCCATGTAGGCGGGTGAGGCGGGGCCTGACCTATCCCGACGTACGCGAGCCGACGGGGGAGGCCGAACAGACTGGTGTGTCTGATATTGTCCGCATCCAGACAGACCAACCTGTACGAAAGGACCTGCTGATGACCGCTCCCGGCCCCGACCCGACTCCCGCGCAGCGGCCGCTGCTTGGGCAACGAGCGCTCGTGACAGGCGCGACCGGGGGGCTCGGTGCGGCGATCGCCCGGGCTTTGGGGCGTGATGGCGCCGACGTATTGGCCTTGGGGCGCGATGTGGCTCGTGGCGCGCGCACTGTGGCTGAGGTCCGCGACGCCGGCGGACAGGCCGAGTTCCTCGCCGCGGACCTGAGCGATCCACGGCGGCTCGTCGGGCTTGCCAAGGAGGTCGGGGACATCGAGATTCTCGTCAACAACGCCGGCTTCTCGGTCTGGGGCGCGACGCCAGATGTTGGGGTCGAGGAGTTCGACGCGATGTTCGCCGCCAACGTGCGCGCGCCGTACTACCTCGTCGCCGCCTTCGCCCCAGGCATGTCCGCTCGCGGCCACGGCAGCATCGTCAACATCGGCAGCATGGCCGGCACGGTGGGCCTCGCCGGTGGCGCCGCCTACGGCGCCACCAAGGCTGCGCTGGCGGCGCTCACCCGCTCGTGGGCCGCCGAGTACAGCCCCACCGGCGTGCGCGTGAACACCGTCGCGCCGGGCCCGATCTACACGCGCGCCGACGACCGGGAGCTGTTCGATGCCATCGGCGAGACCACGATCCTCAAGCGCGCCGCCGAGCCAGATGAGATCGCCGAGCTCGTCGCGTTCCTCGCCTCGCCGAAGGCGAGCTACATCACCGGTGCCACGCTCGCCGCCGACGGCGGGCGGACGGCAATCTAGACCGCACGAAAGGAACCTCGATGTCACGTGAGATGAAAATCCCCGGCCCCGACCACGAGATCGACATTGTCCCGAGTGGCGACCGCGTGGTCGTCCGCAGCGGCGAGAGCACGATCGCCGACAGCCAATCGACACTCGTCCTGCTCGAGGCGAACCACCCGCCGGTCCGCTACGTCCCGCTCGCCGATGTCGACCGGTCGCTGCTCACGCCAAGCGAGCTGAGCACCTACTGCCCGTACAAGGGCGACGCGTCCTACTACTCGATCATCGCTGAGGAGGAGCGAGGCACCGACGCGGTCTGGTTCTACGACGAGCCGTATCCGGCGGTTGCGCAGATCAAGGATCACGTCGCGTTCTATCCGGACCGCGTCGAGCTCACGGTGAGCGCTCCCGACGGGCCTGAGGACTGAGCGGGGATGCCCACCGGAGCGGGTACCTCGACCGACGAGCAGGAGGCGAAGCGCTCGCCGCGGGAGCGGCTGTTGGACGCGGCGAGCGAGCTGTTCTACGCGGAGGGCATCCAGTCGGTCGGGATCAACCGCGTTATCGAGCACGCCGACGTCGCCAAGGATTCGCTCTACCGCACGTTCGGCAGCAAGGAGGAGCTCGTCTGTGCCTACCTCGACGCGCGACACCAGCAGACGCTCGCCCGGTTGCGCGCGGCCGTGGCCGGCGTCGAAGATCCGGTGGAGCGCCTGCTCTCGGTGTTCGACGCGCAGGCCCAGCTCTTCCATACGCCCGGCTTCCGCGGGTGCGCTTTCGCGGCGGCCGCAGCCGAGGCACCGGCCGGCGGGCAGATCGACGGCGCAGCTGAGTCCTACCGCCACGACATCCACACGCTGTTCAGCGAGCTCGCCGCCGATGCCGGTGCGCCCGACCCCGCGCTGCTCGCAAGCCAGCTGCAACTGATCTACGACGGCGCAGGGCTCGCCGCCAAGATGGACCGAAACCCCGACATCGCCGGGCCCGCGCGCGCCGCCGCATCGGCACTGATCCTCGCGGCGCTCCCAGGATGACCGACGGCGCCGTCGGCTGAAGGCCATCGCGAGCGCCCTCGAACGGATCGCGTGCGCCACCAGGCTCTACACTGGCATGCCGATCCCAGGGAGAGGTGGCCGAGTGGCTGAAGGCACTCGCCTGCTAAGCGAGTATGGGGGTCAAACTCCATCGCGGGTTCGAATCCCGCCCTCTCCGTTAAGAAGAACCCCTGTAAACATGGGCCTTCGCGTGAGAGCAGCGGCTGGCGACTAGCGGGCTCAGAGGTAGCGGTTGCGGGCGTATGGAGGCGTCTTGGTCCTTCGGGCCCCGACCCGGACGTCGCTCATCTGGACCGCCGTCCCCCTGAACGCACGCATGGTCGCGGCCGTGGGGCGTCACTGGCGGCTTCCACTGCCGCAGAAGTTGACGGCGCGCGTTGGAGGGCGGAAGATGGGATGTGGTGTTTAGGCGCGGCCTTCGTCTGTGCTGTCTCGGATTGTGCGTGCTATCCGTGGGCTGTGGATCGTCGATGGCAGCCACGATCTCTAGTCAGCCTCGTCGAGCGGAGGCTCGGGCGCACGTCGCGAGCTTTGCTCCCACTCGTCTGGTAACGCCCACCGCCAGCTTTGACCCCTCGGCCATCTTCCTCACCTTCGCTGGTCAGGACCAAGGGCCGCCCGTGCTCGAAAGCCGCTCGCTAACTTCAGGCAGCCCAACGGCTCGCCTGGCTGAACTGGGCGGACTCGCACCGGTGCTCGGATCGGGCACCACCCTCTGGGTCACCCGCAGCGTGGGGCCGCGGGAGCGCAACGACACGGCCGGAGGAGATCCGGAACCAAACAGCTGCGCCGGCGATGTCGTACGAGTCGACCTGAGCACCGGGACCGAAACGACGGTGCAGACCTTCCCGAGCTCGACCTTGGTCGGTGACGCTGTGCCGAGCCCGGACGAAGGGGAGGTCGTGTTCAAGGTGGCGCCCTGCGCCCGCTCCTACTTCAACGAACATCTCCTCGTCGAGGATCACAACACCGGACGAAGCTGGACGATCGGTGCCAAAGCGAGAGTCTGCCACTGGATCTCGACGCCGTCCTGGGACGCAAATGGCACCGGCTTGATCTTTACGTTCGCCCCCTCAAATCCAGCTGAACCCGTCGGAAAGTACGACGGCTACGGGATTTGCACCCAAGAACTGGCAGGAGAGATCGAGGTCCTCGCCGCCGCGCACCCGGCCGCACTGTCGAGCGCCCAAATCATCAAAGCGCCCCGAGGCTGCAGCTACCTATCGGCGGTGTTCGACCCTGAAGGGATCGCCGCCATCGAAGCATGCGAACACGGCGCGCCACGAGGCTTCAGTCGCCACGGCGAATACAACGGGGACGCGTACGTCGTGCAACTCAGCGCCCAGGGGCGCAGCCTCCACAGAGTTGCGATCAAGCCGGAGCCGAACCCGGCGACTCTCGCCCGCAATCCCAGCGGAGGGCCGGTACTCGTGAGCGAGGAGCTCGGCGAAAATACCCGCCCCTATTTCAACTGGATCTGGACATTCAACGGCCAGAAGCTTCGGCTCCTCAGCCGCTCTACGGAAAGCATCACGGCGATCGCCGGGTGACATGAGTGCTCCTTCTGCGACCCCGTGCCGAGTGTTATGTCTCGGGACATCGGAGACTGATGTCAAAAGTGTGAAGTTGGAACGGTCGGACGCGCGACGCTATACGCGAGCTACAACGGTGTCCGTAGCGACGGTGTCCAGTTCTTCTTCCCGGCTGCTTGCAAGGACCAGGACCACCTCTATCACGGGTCCAGGTCAACAACCAGGTCCCGCCGCTGTAGGGCTTGTGTCACAAAGCCCCGCCGGCGAATTGCCGACGGGGCCTTGTTGTGAACGACGAGTTCGCGGGAGCTCATCGCGAGCTCCCGTCGCCAACTTATGACCTAGGGCAAGGCGCCTTGTATGTGGCGGTCACCGTTTCCGTGCCCGCTCCTGGGCTCGTCGCTTCCGCGTGGGGCGCGAACATCAGTTCCGCCTTCAGCGGGAAGCCGCCCTTGGGGCACTTCTTCGGCATTCTGCCGTAGTAGGTGTCCTTCTTGGGGTTGTTCTTCGGTCCGTGCGCAGCGCCGACCTTGACGCTGATTTTTTCGACCGACGCGTCGGGCGCACCGGGCACCGTCACGACGAGCGGCACTTCGCTGATCACCTTCGGGCCGAAGCCGCCGCCACCGTTGAGGTTGACGTAGTGCGCGTTGGAGATGATTTCCAGCGAGACAGGCGAGTGCCCGTCGGCGAAGAACATCAGCCCACCGGTCGACGAGAAGAACGAATAGAGTTCCGTTTCCTCAGGGACGCGTTCATCGCCGAAGGCAACCACCCCGAGAGTGTTGCCAATCGGACCGGCGGAAGAGCCTTTCTTGACGCACGCAGGGGCGCCTTGCTGTTCGAGGACTTCCTTCGAGCACGTCTTGAAGCCCTTCGAGTCGATCACGGAGCCGGTCGGCAGCGATACGTTGACGCCGATCAGCGGCGCGGGGAAGCCGCCGTATTCGGTTCCGGAGATCGTGAATTCCGTCTTCAGCGCCGCACCGGCGCCGAGTTTGTTCCCGGTACCCGGGTAGCCCGAGATCGGAACGGCTTCGGCCTTGAACTTGACCGTCGGTGCCGCCGAGGCGACGCCTGGCAACACCAGCAGCGTCAAGCCCAGAAGGGCGACAAAGGTGGATGCTCTGCGCATCGAAATCTCTCCTCTTTTTGTTGGACGGGTGCGTCTGGATCCGGGTAGCTCCGGATCAATCTCCTCGCGGCCGGCCCATGTCAATTGAACACGCCAGGCGCTCGCAAGTTGCGCCTACGGCCAGTCGGATCGTGCGAGGTTCTGCTGCCGTCTGAGAGCGTTCCCCGCGGGCGCCGCTCGCAAACCCCCGGACGGGGCTAGCATCGTCGTGGCACGGCCACGTATCGCGCGAAAGGGGATTGCATGGGACTCTCAGACAAGCTCAAAGATTTGCAGGGGAAGGCCCAGGACGCCGTCGTCGAGCACAGCGAGCAGATTCATGACGCGGTCGCGAAGGCGACGACGGTCGCCGACGAGCGGACGGGCGGCAAGTACCACGAGCACCTGCAGAAGGTGGGTGCCAAGGCGGAGGACATCGTCCAATCGCTCAAGGCCAGCGAGCCGCCTGCCGGCGCCGACGGCGCCGAGACCCAAGCGAGCCCGCAGGATGCGTCCGGGTCCCAGCAGGCGCCGGGCGAGTAGCGGTTGCCGGCAGGCTCTCGCCGCCCGCGGGCGGTTTGAGACTTAATCACTCATCTGTCCCCACCTGTCTTCTGCGTCGCGATGAGGCGGTACGATGGGTCGCTCATGGACGTGAGGGTCTGCGGTGGGGAGTGGAAGTCGGTGGCGTGTCGGCGGAGGCTGATCACGGCGGTGTTGGTGGCCGCCCTGGCACTCGCTCTGGCTGCGAGCGCGACCGCCAGCGCTGCGTCCTCGCGTGCGGCATACCGCGTCCAGCGCTTGTGTGGCACCCCGCCCCCGGGCTACGCCGCGTGTACGGGCATGAGGCTTGTGCCGGCGTCGCTCACAAGTACGGAACTGAGCGCAAGCGCCGCTCGCCAAGCCGGCGAAGCGAGCTCCGGCGCGACCCCCGCGGTGACCTACAAACAGCCGTGGCCAGGGTTCCTGACGCCCCAGAGCCTGCACGCCGCGTACTCGCTGCCGAGCGAACCGGACTCCGCGACGCTGCAGACGGTCGCGGTCATCGACGCCTTCGACGATCCGACTGCGGAAGCCGACCTCGAAGTGTATGACCATCAGTTCGGACTGCCTGCCTGCACGGCCGCGAACGGCTGCTTTCGCAAGATCAATCAGGAAGGCAATGCGAGCCCGCTTCCGGCCAAGGAAGGCGAATGGGCCGGTGAGATATCGATTGACGTGCAGATGGCGCATGCCGTCTGCCCGAACTGCCGGGTGCTGCTGGTCGAGGCCGACAACGACTCCTTCGCCAATCTCGGAGCCTCGGTCAACGCCGCCGTGAACGCTGGCGCGACAGAGATCAGCAACTCCTACGCCGGCCCTGAGGTGACTGAATTCGCGAGCGAATTCTCCGAATACAACACCCTCTACTACGACCACCCCGGGCTTGTCGTCACCGCCAGTTCAGGCGACTGCGGCTACCTGAACAGCGCGTGCGGGAAACCCACGACCGCGAACTTTCCCGCCGACTCGCCGGATGTGGTCGGCGTGGGAGGCACATCGCTCACGGTCAGCGAAGAAACCTGGGCCAGCACCGTCTGGGCAGACGGCGGCAGCGGCTGCAGCGAGATCTTCCTGGCGCCGCTCTGGCAGAGCGGCGCGAGCGGCTTCTCGGCGACCGGCTGCGGCGATGCGCGCTCGGTAGCCGACGTCGCCGCGATCGGCGATCCGGAAACCGGCGTCGATGTCTACGACAGCACTCCCGAAGGCAAGGGCGATCCCACCGGCTGGGGCGTGTGGGGCGGCACATCGGTTGCCTCGCCGATCATCGCGTCCGAGTTCGGGCTCGCGGGCGGGGCGCACGGGGTCGCCTATCCGGGCTCCACGCTCTACGCACACCTCGGCGAGGACGCTGATCTGTATGACGTTGTCTCTGGGAACAACGGTTCGTGTGGTGTCAGGACCGAGTGTCAGGCGGCCGTCGACTACGACGGCCCGACTGGGGTCGGCAGCCCGATCGGGCTGGGCGCGTTCTCCGCGCCGGGTACTCCGGCGAGCAGCTCCCCGCCGACCGTGTCGGGCACCGCGGCGGTGGGCCAGACGCTGGAAGCGAACGACGGGACGTGGACCAACAAACCCACCTCGTCGAGCGACCAGTGGGAGCGCTGCAACGCATCCGGTGCCGGCTGTTCGGCGATAGCCGGCGCGAATGGCGAAACGTACGCCGTCACTGCGGGCGACCTCGGTTCTACGATCCGCGTTCAAGAAAGCGCGAGCAACGACGCCGGCAGCGGCCCCCCGGCGGCCTCGGCGCCGACCGCGCTCGTCAACGATGACGTGCTCTCGCTGACGGGCTTTACGCCCATCTCGGGGATCACCGGCAGCCCGGTCACCATCGAAGGCTCAGATTTCGACGGTGTCAGCGCGGTCGAGTTCGGGAGCCGGACTGCGAAGTTCACGATCCTCTCGGGGACCCAGATCGAAGCGATCGTCCCGAACGGGGCGGTCCCGGGGACGATCTCGCTGTCGGGTTCCAGCGGCAGCGCGACGAGCACCGCCAAGTTCACGCCGACACTCTCGGTGACGAGCTTCAAGCCGGCGAGCGGGAAGGTCGGCAAGACCATCACGCTCAAAGGGGTCGGCTTCAACAGCCACCCGACCGTGAGCTTCGACGGGGTCACAGCGAATGTCAAATCCTCGTCCTCGACGAAGCTCCGCGTGACTGTCCCGGCCGGCGCGAAAGCGGGTCCGATCTCGGTCACGAACACCTCCGCGCCGGTGGGCACGGTCTACAGCGCCGCAAGCTTCAAGCTCTGAGCCCCGCCGTAGCGTAAGATTCCTCAGTCGATAAGTCGGGAACAGCGCGAGACACGCGCTCGAGGAAAGGGGCCCCAGGTGGCGCGTATCTTGCTTGACGAGACAGAGATCGAAGTTTCAGAGGGCACCGAGGAGACGCTCAACAAGATCGTCAACTCCAGGGACGGTTTGCGACGCGGTAGCGGCGCGATCGTCGCGCCCGCGGGCTGGGTGATCCTGACGGCGCCCGATGCGAGCGAGATTTACATTCAGGTGGCGCGCATCGGCTACGTACGCGAGGACTAGTGCCGGCCAGGCGCGCGCGGCCCTCGGCTACTGCGCGTCCTCGGCGGCGACGGCGAAGACGATGTGCCGACGCGCGAGGCTCAGATACGCATGCAGCTCGACGGGGCCGCCGTCGAGCGGCGTGACGGAGACATCGGTGAGCGTGATGAAGTCGCGCTCGGAGGCGTTCAGCACATCCGAGACCCGGCTGCGATAGCCATCGCGTGCGAGCGTCAGCGCCCCCTCGATCCGATGCCGCTCGGTCTCGATCCTGATCCGCTCGCGGCGGTGATCCATGCCTGGGGGATCATCCTCGCTTGAAAGCTCGTCGACGCTCATGCTCCTATTATCGAGCTTAGAGGCTGGGGGAGGCCAGAGCGAATCAGCGGCTAACGAGATAGCTGCGGGTCACGGTCGTGCGCAGCCCGGTCGGCCCGGCGGCGACGATCGTGACGCTGGCCCTCAAGGCCCTGTGGTCGCCGAGCTCCTTGCGCAGGCGGTGCAGTGCTCGCGGCGCGACGAGCAGGCGCACGTGGCCGGTCGCCGCCGCCGGAAGCCCGCGCGCCGTCCTCACCAGCGGGATCGCGGCATGATGGCCGAGGGCCGAGAGCGTCGCCGTGACGAGGATCCTGCAGCCCCGTTGGCAGCGGACCGCGAGGGCGAGGCCGCGCCGCGCGAGCACCCCCGCGGCGCGGGGAACGCTGACATGCAGCACCGGTGCGACGTTCAGGGGCGCAGGCCACGCGCCGGGCGCCACGCAGCCGCTGGCGGCGGGAGCGGCGAGGTCGAAGCGCTCGACGCGATTGTTGTTCGTGTCGGTCACGTAGACATCGCCGTTGCAGTCCACGGCGATTGCCGTCGCCTGGGAGAATTCGCCCGGGCCTACTCCGCGCTCACCCCACTTCTCGAGGAAGCGTCCGCTCGAGCTGAACACCTCCACGCGGTTGTTTTCGCTGTCGAGGACGTAGACATTTTCCGCGGCGTCGACAGCGACGCCTGTCGGCGAGCGAAAGCGTCCGTCAGCGCCGCCCCTGGAGCCCCATTCCTCGAGCACTTCCCCTATCGGTGAGAGCTCGACGATGCGATCGTTGCCTGTGTCGGCCACATATACGTTGCCGCTCGTGGCTACGGCCAGCGCGTCGGGGTGGCTGAACGCGCCGGGCCCATCGCCGGCGGACCCGTTGCCTTCGCCCGCTCCCACCTTCGCCAGCAGCGTTCCCTGGGGGCTGTACACGAGCACGCGGTTGTGGTTCGCGTCGGCGACCCAGGTGTCGCCCGACTGCGCGGACACCGCGACCGAGCCGGCGCCGGCGAGCTGCGCGCCGCCGAGCTCGCCCGGGCCGCCGATTTCGCCGAGGTAGGTGCCGTCACCCCACAATCGCACGAGGCGTTCGTTGCCGACATCTGCGACGTACACCGACCCGCGCGGGTCGATTGCGATGCCTTCCGGGTAGTAGAACCCGGCTGCGTGCCCGCCGGCGAGCGCCCATTGTCCGCTGTAGGCGTCGCTGGGCGGCGCGAACTGCTCGATGCGGTTGCCGTCGGTGTCGGAGACGAGCAATTGGCCGCTCGGGTCGATCGCCAGGCCCCGCGGAGCGGTCATCAGCCCGGGGCCGTGGGCCGAGAGGCCGATCGTGCGCAGGTACTCGCCTTCCGGGCTGAACACCTCGATCCGGTCGTTCGCGGTGTCGGCGACATAGGTATCCCCGGCCGGGTCGCTGGCAACCGCGCGCGGAAACGCAAGCTCGCCGGGTTTGGACCCAAAGCCGCCCCAGGCGCCGGCAAATCCGAGCTGCGGGTTGAGCTTGACGATGCGGTCGTTGGTGTCGTCGGCCACGTACACGTCACCGGCGCCGTCGAGGGCGACGCCGTATGGGAACGCGAACTGACCCGGTCCATCGCCCTGCGAGCCGGCCTGTGACTCGAACACCCCATCCGGGCTGAACTGCTCGACGCGGTGGTTGTCGTCGTCTGAGACGATCACCTCGCTCTCGTTGGCTGCAACGCCTCGTGGGTAGGAGAAGTCGCCGGGCCCGTTCCCGTAGGTGCCCCACGCGAGCGCTTCACCGCCTTCGAGGTTGAAGCGCTCAACGCGGTTGTTGCCGGAGTCCGCCACGTACACGTAGTCGCCGGCGACCGCGATGCCCCCGCCCGGGGGCTGCGTGTAGTTCTCGGAGGAGCCGAAGTCAAAGTCGCCGACCTCGCTGCCGCGACGGCCCCAGGAGGTGATGAACGTCCCGCTGGGAGAGAACTTCTCGATGCGATCGTGGCTCGAGTCGACGACGTACACGTCCCCCGCCGCATCGGTCGCCAGCCCGCCGATCGGCCCGAACTGGCCCTCGCCCGCGCCGTAGGACCCCCACTGCGTCTCGAACGTGCCGGCGGCGGTGAACTCCTGGACGACGTAGCTCAACTGGTCGGCGACATAGACGTTGCCCTCGGTGTCGACCGCGACCGCCTCCGGGAAGCGCAGCACGCCTTCCGCGCGCTGTCCGATGATCTGAACCGCCGTGTACGGGCACGGACCGAAGCCCGCTCCGGGGCAGCCGGCTTCGGCGTGTGCGACACCCGCGCCGGCCGCAGCCAACGCCAGGGCGAATGCGAAGGTCGTGGCGAGGCTTGCGAGCGAAGGTCCGCGTCCGTTGGGGTGGGAGCGCTGCAGGCAACGCATCGGCGGATGAAAACACGTCTCGCGCCGGTGGGCGCAGGTTGACGCGGCTGCGTCACGCCCTGGTAACAGAATCGCGTGGGGCGCGGTGAGAGCTCAGACCACCTGCTCGGGCGCGCGCGCGGGCAGCCCGGCGCGGGTGCCAGGGGCCACGACCGCCGCGCGGCCTGCGCCGCTCGGCCGGTTGCGCTCGTCGCGCACGATGTACAGGGGCCGGTGCTTGACCTCGTCGTAGATGCGCCCGACGTACTCGCCGATGACGCCGAGCGCGATCAGCTGAATCCCGCCGAGCAGCAGGATCGCGATCGTGATCGAGCCGAAGCCGGGCAGATATGAGCCGGCGATGCGCAGGCCGATGACGACCGGTATGGCGATGAACGCGACGCTCGCGGAGAGCAGGCCGACGTATGTGGCCAGCTGCAGGGGCAGATGCGAGAAGGAGGCGATCGCGTCGAGTGAGAAGCGCAGCATCTTGCGCAGCGTGTACTTCGTCTCGCCGGCGTGACGGGCGTCGCGTTGGTAGGAGACGGCGGTTTGCGTGAAGCCGACCCAGACGGTCATGCCGCGCAGGAAGCGCGAGCGCTCGGTCATCGCCAGCAGCGCGTCGAGCGCGTTGCGGTCGAGCAGCCGGAAGTCGCCGGAGTTCGGCTCGAGGTCGACCTGGGCGAGCTTGTCGAACAGCTTGTAGAACCACGATGCGGTGGCGAGCTTGAAGGCGGTCTCGCCTTCGCGCTGCTTGCGCACGGCGTAGACGACGTCGGCGCCCTGGCTCCACTGGGCGAGCATGTCGGGGATCAGCTCGGGGGGGTCCTGAAGGTCGGCGTCGATCATCGCGACTACGTCGCCGACGGCGTGCTCGAGGCCGGCGGTGAGCGCGGCCTGGTGACCGAAGTTGCGCGACAGATGGATTACGCGCACACGCGGATCGGCGGCGGCGATGCGGTCGAGCAGCTCGGGCGTGCGATCGGAGCTGCCGTCGTTGACGAGCACCAGCTCGAACTCGTAGTCGGCGACCGCGGCGCTGGCGCGAGCGACGAACTCCTCGACGAGCTCTTCCTCGTCGTAGATCGGAGCGACGACGCTGAGCAGGGTGGGAGTGCGAAGTGGTTTATCCGACATGTTCTTTGCCCTTACTGGCGACGCTCGAAGGACTTCTGCCTCGCGTCATCTTCGATCAGCTGATTAAGCCGGCGCTCAATTTATCGTTCATGCTGTCTGTGAATGCCTTCCGAGCAAACGACTGACACGCGGAAACCGTTCCCCAGCGTAGCGCGGGGGTCACGAGGCCTGAGCGCGCCGGTGCTCGTCCAGTTCGTGAAGTTCGGCATCGTCGGCATCTCCAACACGCTTCTGACGCTGGTCGTGTACACGGTGCTGTTGAAGGGCTTCGGCGTGTGGTATCTCGCGGCGTCTGCGATCGGCTTCGTCGTCGGAGCGATCAACGGCTTCCTGCTGAACCGCCGCTGGACCTTCCGCGACCATGTAGGCGACGCGCTCACGCCCGTCCGCTGGGGGGTCGTGCAGACCTGCGGCCTCGGCCTCGACGAGGCGCTGCTCTACGTGCTCGTGCACGACGCCCACCTGGACAAGCTGGTCGCCCAGGTGTGCGCGACCGCGGTCGTGACGGTGAGCACGTTCTTCGTCAACCGCGCCTGGACGTTTCGCGTGCGCGCCCCCGTCCTCTCCAGCGACTAGCGGAAGACGGCGAGCAGCGAGAGCCCAGCTGGGATCCGCGCGCCGCGGGCGATCACCGCGGCCTCGAGTGTGAGCGGACGCTCGAGCAGCCAGTTGGCGGGTGCGGGTGGCACCCACAGGTCGAGGCTCGACTCGGTCGTCTTCGTGTTGACGCGCTCGAGCACCCGCAGCATGATCGCGACGGGCAGCAGCAGCGAGTTGAAGTACGTCGTGCGTAGCTGCATCCAGCCGGCCTGTTGGGCGACGCGCTGTAGCGAGCGGCGGGTGTAGCGACGATGGTGATGGTTGATCTCGTCATGGCCGCTCCACAGCCACTGGTATGCGGGCACGGTGACCAGCAGCGCGCCGCCGGGGGCGACGACGCGGCGTAGCTCGCGCAGCGCCGCGAGGTCGTCCTCGAGATGCTCGATCACGTCGAGCGTGACCGCCAGGTCGAAGCTGTCATCGGCGAACGGCATCTCGAGCGCAGAGCCCGCGATCACCTCCCCGACATCGCGGGCTCGCGCGAGGGCGACGCTCGTCTGCGAGAGCTCCACGCCGGTGACGGTGCCGAAGTGGGCGAGCTCGACCATGTTGCGCCCGCTGCCGCAGCCCGCGTCGAGGATGCGCGCGTTCGCTGGCAGGCCGAGCCCGGCGAGGATCCCATCGAGCACCTTCCGGCGCCCGCGGTACCACCAGTGTCGATCCTCGGCTCCGTGCGTCTGAAGCTCGTAGTCCCTATCCATGCGGGAGCATCCTTCCCTAAAGTCCGTGCGCGGCGCGGTGCGCCCGCTTTGGCGGTCGGCTCACGGCCCCCCTGCGCGGCCGCCGATCGAATACTCGATCCTGGCGGCTTCGCCTTGCCAGACGGCCACTGCGCGGTCGCTCGCCGGGTCGAAGGCGACGGCGGCGTCGCCGACAGGCGCGGGTGTGGCGACAAGTTCGGGTTCGCCGAACAGGCCCGCGCCCGGCGAGGTGTTGAGGCCGTGCGCGGCGAACAGCGCCTCGCGCCGCACGTCGGGGGTGCCCGCCGCCGTCGGCTGCGGCTCGGTCCACAGCAGCAGCGCATCGTCGTCGGGTCCAGGCGCGAGATCGGCGAGCAGCGCGTCGGCGTCGGGCGCGGCGATCGTGCTGAGGCCGAGCACCCCGTTGAGGTCGACGGGCGCCGCGCGCACGACCCAGTGGCCGTCGGCTGAGCCTGCCCAGGCGAGCACGACGCTCTCGGAGCTGAGGCGCACGAGGCTGGGGGAGGCGGCGGGCGACGAGAGGCCATCGGGGTCGTCGAAGCGTTCGAGCAACTCGGGGGAGCCGAAGCGCACGCCGGGCTTCGAGCGGTCGATGAACACGCTCGTCTGCATCCCATGCTGTTCAACCCAAGCGACGATCGCGCGGTTGTCGTCGCTCAGCAGCGCGGCGATCCTTGGGTGCGCGCCGATCGAGGCGAGCCGCTCGAGCGGATGCGCTGCACCCCTGCTCGGCACGAGGCGGGCGTAGAGGGCACCGTGTTGGACCCATACGGCGAGGGTTTCGGCGCGGTAGTCCATGGCGAGTGTGAGCGCCTGCAAGCGTCCACCGCCGCGGGCGGCGCGTGCGAGGACGTTGCGCGTGAAGCTGTGTGAGAAGAAGCGCTCGACGTGGACGCCCAGGCCGCCACGCTGGAGCCCGCCGGCGGGCGGGGAGGCGAGCGCGACGTCGCCGAGGTACGCGGTCGTGAGGGCGATGGGATCGGTGGAGCCCGCGCTGGGGTGTAGCACGGCAAACGGGCCGCGCGCCGCGCCCTGGATCGAGAGTCCCTCGTCGGCTTCGCGCGGGTTGGCGCCGGCGATCATGATCTTGCCATGGGGCGCGCCGCTCGCCACGAGCGGGCCGAGCGGCGCGAGCGGCTGACCGGCTGCGGTACTGGGGATGATCGCAGCGCCCGGCAGGTCGCCGGCTCCGATCGCGTTCACGCGCGTCCCTTCACCTCCGGGGCACGCTGACGACGCGCTCCAGATGATCGCGCCGCGGCCGGTGGCGTGGCTCGGGCTGTCGCTCGGGAAGACCACACGCGCCGCCGCACCGGCGGGACAGGGGCTGAGCGTGGCGGGCGCGGACCACGGGGTGCTGTTCGCGTGCGAGGGCACCGCGGCCGCCGCGCGCGCGACGGGCACGACGGCCGCCGCGTGCGCGACGTGAGCAGGCCCCGGCGCGACCAGGTGGGCGGCGAGCAGCGCGGCCGCTGCGAGCAGCGTAGAGACGACTCTCAACAAGCTGGAAGTACGGTGGGAGGTGCTCGACGCTCAGCTGCCGAGCGCCGAGCGCAGGAAGTCAACCGTGCGCTCCCATGAGGTCTGGGCGAGCTCGGCGTCGTAGGTCCCGAGACGGTCCGTATCGTTGAAGAAGGCGTGTCCGGCACCGTCGTAGTGATGGAAGGTCACGTCGACGCCGGCGTCCTTGAGCTCAGACTCGAGCTTGTCGGCGTCCTCTTGCGGGATGAACTCATCGGCGGTGCCGAAATGGCCGAGCACGGGTCCGTCGATGCCGCTGAAGTCGGGCTTGCCGTGCGGCATCACGTAGTAGTAGCTGACGGCGGCGGTGATGTTCGGGCAGGTCGCGGCGGCCCACACGGCGAGCCCGCCGCCGAGGCAGAAGCCGACGGCGCCGACGCCGGCGCCCTCGAAGCCGGGCTGGGAGGCGAGCGCGTCGGCGGCGCCGCACATGTCCTTCTCGGCCTGGTCCATAGACATCGCCATCATCTTCTGCTGGGCCTCGCTCGGCTGGGTCGTGGTCTCGCCGCGGTAGAGGTCTGGCGCGAGCGCGTAGAAGCCTTCGGCGGCGAAGCGGTCGCAGACCGAGCGGATGTGCTCGTCGAGGCCCCACCACTCCTGCATCACGACGATCCCAGGGCCGTGCTCGGCGTTGGGCACGGCGAGGTATCCGGGGGCGCTGCCGGCGCTGGTCTGAAACTCGATGTCTGGCATGTGTGGCTCCTTGGGTCCGTGGCTGTCGATGGGTGGGTGGAACCTGGATGGGTCGCTGGGAACCTGTTTGCGGGTCGCTCGCTCAGGCGGTGGCGGCGAAATACTCTCACGACGAGCGTGCCGGCGGGCGCATCCACCAGCGATGCCGTGCGCTGCGCGCGGATTTGCGTGGAGCGCGCCCCGGATATGGTGTCGAGGGCAGGTGGGGGCCGCTCCACCGCGGATCAGGAGGCCTCGATGCCATGGACGCCGTAAACCACCAGTTCCGACTTGCCGCTCGCCCCGTCGGCCTACCGAAACCGAGCGACTGGAGCTACAGCGAGGAGCCGGTGCGCGAGCCGGGAGAGGGCGAGGTGCTCGTGAAGGTCGAGTACGTGTCGCTGGACCCGGCGATGCGCGGCTGGATGAACGACGGCCGCTCTTATATCCCGCCGGTGGGCATCGGCGAGGTGATGCGCTCGTTCTCGGCGGGTGAGGTGATCGCATCGAACGACGCGGATGTCGCGGTCGGCGATCACGTTGGCGGCCTGTTGGGGGTGCAGGAGTACGCGATCGCTAACGGCAAAGGCGTGTTCAAGGTCGACACGAGCCTGGCGCCGCTGCCGGTGTATCTGGGCACGTTGGGCATGCCCGGCGTGACTGCGTACTTCGGGCTGCTCGACATCGGGCGCCCTCAGCCGGGCGACACGGTCGTCGTGTCGGGCGCTGCCGGCGCGGTCGGTGGCCTTGTCGGCCAGATCGCGAAGCTGAAGGGCTGTCGCGTGGTGGGGATCGCGGGCGGCCTGCGCAAGTGCGAGCACCTGCTCGAGGACCTCGGCTTCGACGCGACGATCGACTACAAGGCCGAGGATGTCGACGCGGCGCTGGGCGAGAAGTGCCCGAACGGCATCGATATCTACTTCGACAACGTCGGTGGCGAGATCCTCGACGCGGCGCTCGCGCACCTCGCTCGCAACGCGCGCGTCGTGATCTGCGGCGCGATCTCCCAATACAACTCGACCGACGGGCTCTGCGGGCCGGCCAACTATCTCTCGCTGCTCGTCAACCACGCGAGCATGACCGGCTTCGTGATGTCGGACTATCTCGACCGCTACGGCGAGGCGGTCCAGGAGATGGCCGGCTGGGTGGCACAGGGAAAGCTGGTCTCGCGCGAGGACATCGCCGAGGGCCTCGAGAACTTCCCGGCGACGCTGCTGCGCCTGTTCAGCGGGGAGAACACGGGCAAGCTCGTGTTGAAGATCTAGCGCTCGCTTTCGTGGTGGTGGAGATCGCCCTAGCTGCCCAACGGCCAAGGGTTGGGCGTCGGACGCGGCGGCTCGGTGCGCCAGTCGGCGTACGCCTCGGCGGGCTCGTCGGTCGCGCTCTTGACGGACGCGTCGTACGTCGCCGCGACGTCATTGACCGGGTAGTGCGCCTCGTCCTTGCGCCTGGAGCCGATC
This sequence comes from uncultured Solirubrobacteraceae bacterium, assembly GCA_963759265.1. GTDB lineage: Bacteria > Actinomycetota > Thermoleophilia > Solirubrobacterales > Solirubrobacteraceae > Palsa-744. The sequence continues at coordinate 120,430 of CAVWYR010000001.1, read as the reverse complement.
ATCAGCACGGCGCACGGGCCGTCGCCAGCTCCGACGAAAACGTGCTCGACTCCGGCCGGGCAGTGCAGGAAGTCCCACTGGCGCAGCGGGCGCTCCTCGCCTTCGAGGATCGCGATGCACTCGCCGTGCAGTACCAGGAAGTCCTCCTGCACCGGCTCTGAGTGGTAGCGGCAATTCGGCTGCCCTGGCTGCATGATCTGGATGTTCACGCCCGTGTCCGGCCAGGGCGACTCGTCGGACTCGAAGTCGATGATCGTCGCCCGGCGCGAGTGGCTCATCGCCGGCGCGTCGGCGACGTTCATCACGAATGGCTCGTCCATGCGCCCACGATAGCCCCGAACCGCTCAGCTTCGGTGTCCTCGGATCACGGATAGCGCAACCACGGCGAGACCGCTCGCCAGCAACACGCGCCCGAGCACGGAGCTGATCACCACCCAAGCGGCGCCGACAAAGAGCCCAGTCAGCACAAGCGCGGCGGCCCAGAGGGCACAGCCGATGGTCGTCAAGATCACGAACGGGACGAGCGGGACGCCTCGTGCTCCGGCGGGAAGCGAGACGAAGCTTCGAGCCAACGGAAGCAGACGTGCGGTGAACACGGCGCGCGTGCCCTGACGCTCGATCAGCCCTTCCCACCTCCCGAGAACCGTGCGAACTCCCGGCACGCCGGCGAGCACGCCGCTCGCCCCGAGGCCATAAGCAGCAAGCGACCCTACGACGTTGCCCGCCGTTGCCGCGAGCACTGCGAAGGGAAAGCTCATCCACCCCTGATGCACGGCGAAGCCCGAGAACAGGAGGGTGACCTCGCTCGGCACCGGGATGCAGGCGCTCTCGGGAACCATCAGCACGAACACTCCCCAGATCCCATATCGCGCTATCAACGCCGTCACAGGGAGCAGCTACCCTCATATCAGCGCCTCACCGTCGCTTTCGCCGGGTTTCTCGAGGACACCTCGCGTCGTTCCTCGCTGTACTCGGGTCCCTTTGGCGCTCAGCGCGATGCGGCGTGGGCAGGCCGCGTGGCCGGATGCTGGATCGCCTCCTGCGCGTAGCGAAGGGCGGTGAGGCACGCGATCAGGCCGAGCAGGCGTCGCAGGGATGCCTCGGGTAGACGGCTCTGTAGGCGGGCGCCGAGGTAGCTCCCGGCGAAGCCGCCGACCCCTATGCAAAGGCCCAAACCCCACTCAGGCGCGACGTTCCCGCCGTGGACGAGTTGCAGGGCCTCGTACGCGGCGATCCCCACGACGGAGGTGATGAACGTCGACAGGAGCGTCGCGGGGGCGACCTCAAAGGCGGAGAACCCCCAGCCGATCAAGATTGGCGCCAGGATCGAACCGCCGCCGATCCCGTAGATGCCGCCGACCACGCCGACGGCGAGGGCCAGGATGTAGAGCAGCCGACGCTCGCGACGGCCCGGTTCGGGACGCTCCGGCGCGATCCGCTGGGAGCCGAGCAACAGCCAGAGGCCGAGCGGCAAGAGGATCCCCGAGGCGATGAACATGAACGACCGGCCACCCGCCAAGAGCTCCACGCGAATGATCGCGCCCGCGATCACGCCTGGGAGAGTCCCTGCGATCAGCGTCGGGCTGAGTCGGTTGAAGAGCCGTCGCTCGCGCCAGAAGCGCCATAGGCCGCCCGGGACGGCAACGACGTTGAAGAGCAGGTTGGTCGGCGTGACCGCCGGGCTGGGAACGCCGAGGACACTCACCTGTACGGGCAGGAGCAGGACAGCGCCTGACACGCCGGCCGGTGTCGTCGCGAGCGCCACCGCGAAGCCGCACGCGGCCCCAGCGAGCAGTTGCCAACTCATCCGGTGAACATTACAGCCGCCGCTTGGCGTCGCGGCGCAAGCTACAGCTCGAGCACGGTGCCCTCGGTCGCGACGCTCACGTGAGGGGACGCGCCGGAGAAGCGCCGGGCGAGGCCGTCGAGCTCCTCGTCGGTGCGCGCGGTGCGGTGGTGGAACAGCACGACCGCGCGCGTGCCGGCGTGTTTGCCGAGCCCGACGGGATAGTCGGCGACGGAGTGCCCGAAGCTCCCCTCGGCGGCGAAGTCCTCGGGGAACAGCTGCGCGTCGTGGACGAGGACGTCGGCGTCGCGCGCGAGCTCGACGGCGGCGGGGTGGTACTCGCCGAAGCCGTCGCGACCCGGGCCGATCGAGGTGGGGGAGTGGTCGGGCATGTAGGTGAGCGTCGAGTGTCCGTCGCTGATCCGGTAGCCGAACGTGCGCCCGCCCTTGTGCGGGATCTCGCGCGAGAGCACGTCAAAGCCCTCGATCTCTGACTCGCCTGCGGCGATCGTGTCGAATGTCCAGCTGCCTCGCAGCTCGGTCGGTTTGATCGGGAAGTACGGCGGCGCCATCAACCCCGCCAGCACGCCGGTCGCGTCCTGCCCGCCGTCCTGCTCGGGCAGAAGCACGCTGGCGCGCGCGTCGGCGCGGTCGGCGGCGGCGAAGAACGGCAGCCCGTGGACGTGGTCCCAGTGCAGGTGGCTGAGGAGGATCGTGCCGGTGAACGGCGCGCCGTCGAGCACTGCGGAGACCGCCATCAGCCCTGCGCCGGCGTCGAGCAGCAGCGTCGGCGCGGTGGCGCCGTCGTGAGAGAGCGCCAGGCAGGAGGTGTGGCCGCCGTAGCGCACGAACTCGATGCCGGGCGCCGGGAGCGAGCCCCGTACGCCGCAAAAGCGGATCTGCAAGCGGCTCAGCTCCGGTCAGGCCGTGAGCGACGGTGGTCCTTGGACAGCTCCCGCAGCGCCCCGCGGTCGAGCTGTGCCGCCTCGACTGAGGCGACCCTGCAGGGCGTGACGGCGGTGAGCGTCGAGGTCCGCGCGCCGCCCTCGAGGTGGGCGCGCTCTCCGAGCAGCGCGCCGGGTCCGTACTCGGCGAGACGCGCGCCGTTCTCCTCGACGCGCAGCACGCCGTCGAGCACGAGGAACACCTCCGAGCCGCTTTCGCCCTGCCTCACGAGCGCGCTACCAGGCGTCAGCTTACGGATCACGGGCTTGGCGGCGCCCTGCATGATCTGCGCGGAGAGCTTTCGCTCGAGCGCTGTCTCGACGGCGGTGACGAGCGCCTTGGAGTCGGTCTCGCCCCACGGGGTCTGGCGACCGAAGGACTTGCGATACCAGTCGTTGAAGTCGGCGAGCCCGGACTTCTGGCACAGGCGCCCGCTCGCGTCGTAGATCCAGTGGCGCGGGAAGCGACTGTGCCCGGTCATCTCGGCTGCGGCTTTGCCGTCGGCGTGCAGCGTCAGCGACAGCGTGGTCCACACGAGCGGCGCCTGCCATTGCACGAACGGCCGGCGGCGCACCCGGCGCGGAGCGGGCACGCCGGTGCGCCCGCCGGCGGTCTGAGCGAAGCGCACCCAGCCATCGCCTTTGACGGGATCGGGCACGATGTCGGGCAGGCCGACCGCCTCGAAGGTGCGCGCCAGCGGGCCGACCTTGACGGTCGTCGCGCCCATCAGCCCGCCGCCCTCACGCCCGTGGTCGGTTATGCGCCCGGAGTCGTTGACGTCAACCCACACTCGCAGCACGTTCGCGAAGCGGAAGCGGTCGGCGGCGCGCAGCGCGTCGAGATCGTCGAGGACTTCGGGCGGCGGTTCGTCGTAATGGGCGACGCCCGCGTCGAAGGCGAGACGCTGCGTGCCTTCGATCGCCTCGGAGGGGATCCAGGACAGCGACACGATCGAGCTCTGGTGGCGCATCGCGCGCATTATCTTCGACTTGTCTGTCGCTGTCCAGGACGGCGGCTGCCGGGCGCATATGCTTCGCGCCAATGAGCTATGACGCGCTGGTCGTCGGCTCGGGCCCCAACGGCCTGTCGGCGGCGATAACGATGGCGCGATCGGGCTGGCGCGTGCTGGTGCTGGAGGCGGCCGAGCGCGCAGGCGGCGCGGTGGCCACTGAGGAGCTGACGCTGCCGGGCTTCCACCACGACACGTTCTCCGCCGTCTACCCGGCGGGCGCGGCCTCGCCGGTGTTCGCGAGCCTGCCGCTGCATCGCCACGGCCTGCGCTGGATCCACCCACGGGCGTGCCTCGCGCATCCGCTCCCCGACGGCACGGCGGCGGCCCTGTATCGAGACCTCGACGCGACGGCTGCGAGCCTTGATGCGATCCACGCCGGCGATGGCGAGCGCTGGCGCACGTTCGCTGCGCCGTTCGTTCGCCACTTCGACGCGCTGCGCGACACGATGCTGGCGGGCTTTCCGCCGCTGCGGGGGAGCGCGCGCCTGGCCGCCGCGCTGGGCCCGCGCGGGATCCTCGACTTCACGCGACTGCTCTTGATGCCCGCGCGTGCTCTGGGGGAGGAGCTGTTCGAGGACGACGGCACGCGCGCCTGGCTGTACGGCTCGGCGATGCACTCCGACGTGCCGCCGGTCGGCGGTGGCAGCGCGATCGCCGCGGCGTACCTGACGCTGCTGGGCCACGGCGTCGGCTGGCCGAGCCCAGAGGGGGGCGCTGGCAGGCTCGCGGAGGCGCTCGTCGCGCACCTGCGCGAGCTTGGTGGCGAGGTTCGCACCGGCGCGAAGGTGACGCGGATCGTGGTCGAGCGCGGTCGCGTGGTGGGCGTGGAGTGCAATGGGGGCGAGCCTGTGGGCTCGCCTGCTGTTGTCGCGGATTTGATGCCGGGGGCACTCGCGGGGCTCGTCGGGGACGCGTTCCCGGCGGCGTACGCGCGGGCGCTGCGCCGCTACCGTCTCGGCCCTTCGACGCTGAAGATCGACTGGGCCCTCGACGGCCCGATCCCGTGGACGGCGCCGCAGGCACGTGAAGCTGGCACGGTGCACGTCGGCGGATCGGCGCCGGAGGTGCTGCAGACGACGGCGATGAGCGCTGGCCTGCCTGAGCGTCCGTTCATGCTGCTCGGGCAGCAGTCGCTCGCCGACCCCACGCGCGCGCCCGCGGGCAAGCACACCGCGTGGGCATATACGCACGGTCCCCAGGGCCTCGATTGGGAGGCCCAGAGCGAGCGCCACGTCGAGCGCATGGAGGCGCAGGTGGAGCGCTTCGCGCCGGGCTTTCGTGACCTGATCCTCGCTCGCCACGTGCTCGGGCCGAACGACCTGCAACACCGCAACGCGAACCTCCTCGGCGGCGACGTCGGTGGCGGCAGCTACTCGCTCGACCAGGTCGTGTTCCGCCCGGTGCCGTCGCTATCGCCCTACCGCACGCCCGTGCGGGGCCTATATCTGGGCAGCGCGGCGACGTTCCCCGGCGGAGCTGTGCATGGCGTTTCCGGTCGCGCGGCCGCGAGGCTCGCGCTCGCGCACGCGCGTGTGAGACGCCTCGTGCCTGCGAGGATGAAGCCGTGAGAGCAGCGGTCCTGCGCGAGTACGGCGTCCCTGGCGCCGGCGAGTTCGAGGAGCCCGCGCCGGCCCCCGATCAGGCCGTCGTGGAGGTGCTCGCCGCCGGCGTGAACCCGGTCGATGTGGCGATCTGCGCGGGTCGCTTCTACGCCGGCAAGCCACCGCTGCCGTCGGTCGCCGGTCGCGAGGGCGTCGGCAGGCTGGACGGTGCGCGCGTCTACTTCGATGCCCCGATCGTGCCGTTCGGCTCGATGGCCGAGCGCGCGCTGATCGAGCCGGGCTCGACCTATCCGGTGCCCGACGGGCTGGACGACGGTGTCGCGGTCGCGCTCGGCATCAGCGGCTTGGCGGCGTGGCTCGCGCTGAGCTGGCGGGCGGAGCTGAAGCAGGGCGAGCACGTGCTCGTGCTCGGCGCGAGCGGCGTGCTCGGGCAGGTCGCGGTGCAGGCGGCAAAGCTGCTCGGCGCGGCGCGCGTGGTCGCGGCGGCGCGCTCACGCGAGGGCCTCGAACGTTGCATCCGCATCGGCGCGGACGCGAGCGTCCGCCTGGGTGAGGCGGCGGACCTCCCCGCGGCTCTGACGCAGGCGGCCGACGGGCGCATCGACGTGGTCGTCGATGCGGTGTTCGGAGAGCCGTTCGTCGCGGCGGTCAACGCCGCGAGCTTCGGGGCGAGGATCGTGCAGCTCGGCGCGAGCGCCGGTCCTGAGGTGTCGCTGGCCTCGGCGCCGATCCGGGGGAAGATGCTCGTGATCATGGGTCACACGAACTTCGCGGCGCCACCGCAGGTCAAGGCTGAGGCCTACCGGCGTCTCGCCGAGGCGGCGGGCGCCGGCGAGATCGAGCTCGAGATCGACGCGCTCGCCCTCGAGCAGGTCGGCGAGGCGTGGCGTCGCCTCGAGGCCGGCTCGCACCGCAAGATCGTGCTCGTTCCCTAGCCAGGGCGGACCGCGTCGGTGCGCGCGTCGTGCTCGACGTGAGCGGGGCTCTGATCGGGGTCCGCGATCGTCCACACGGGCACGGGCGCGACGCGCCCGCGGACCTCGAGCTCGCCGACGAGCTCGAGGCTCGACGGGTGGCCTTTCATGCGTTCGCGCGTCGAGTCGGCGATGAACAGCATGTGGCCGCTGCCCTTCGTCATCCCCTCCAGGCGCGAGGCGGTGTTGGTGGTATCGCCAAGCGCGGTGTACTCGACGCGCCGTTCTGAGCCGATGTTGCCGGCCATGACCGGGCCGCTGTTGACCCCGACGCCCATCACGAAGACGTGATCGTGGCCGTTCTCGGCGATCCAAGCGTTGAACGCCGCCAGGCGCGAGCCGATCATCTCGGTCGCCGCCGCGAGCGCGCGGTCGGCGTGATCGGGCTGCTCGAGCGGCGCACCGAACACGGCCATGATGCCGTCGCCCATGTAGGAGATGAGCGTGCCCCCGGCGGCGAGGATCGCCTCGGTCATCTCGTTGAGGTAGCAGTTGACCACCTCGATCACGCGCGTGGCCGGCAGTTTCTCGGAGAAGCTGGTGAAGCCGCGCAGGTCTGAGAACAGCACCGTGGCGTCGCGCTCGACGGCGCCGAGGCGGAGGTTGTCGCCGGCGCTCGCGACGACCTGCTCGACGACGTCCGCGGGCACGAAGCGCGAGAACAGGTCGTGCACGCGCTCGCGCTCGATCGTCTCGCTCATGTACAGGACGCCGAGCGTTCCAAGCGTGCCGAGGATCAGCGCGAGCAGCGGGTATACGAAGGTGAGGATCGCGCCGCGGTCGAACACGACCTGTGCGGCGATCGTGAACAAGACCGCGAGCGCGAGCGCGTTTGCCATCGAGCGCCACTGGCGCAGCCGCAGGCTCCCGAGCGGCACCGCCATGCCGAGCAGCAGGATCACCGCGATGTCCACCCATTCGGGCGCATCTCTGAGCGGGACACCTTCGAGCAGCGTCGCCGCAGCGTTCGCCCAGATTTCGGGGCCCGACATTTCCACGCCGCTGGTCGTCGAGGTGGAGTGCTGGTCGTGGAGGATCGGCGATGAGGCGCCGATGATCACCAGCGCGCCCTGAAATATCCCTGCGGGAAATTCCCCGCGCATGACCTTCGCGTAGGAGATCGAGTTGAAGGTTTCGGGTGGCCCGGCGAAGTCGATCGGCAGCGTCCCGTGCTCGAATGTCGAGGCCGGGATGTAGCGGCCGCTCTTCACTTCAGCGGCGACGACCGGGAAGCTGCCGAGGTCGTTGTACTGGCGCGCGAAGCGCCTCACCGTGCCGTCGCTGTCGAGCGTCAGCCTGACCTCTGCCGGGCGTGCGCCGATCTGGCGCAGCAACGAGTTGCCGCCGAAGATTTCTGTTTCGCCGGGCGGGCTGATCGCGGGGTTCGCGGTCCCGAGCACGACCTTCCCGTGCGCCCTCGCGATCGCTTCGATCAGTTCGTTGTCTTCGGCCGGGTTGGTTTCCTGCGTGAATTCCATGTCCATCGCGATCGCCTTCGCACCCGCGCGGCGCAGGCGGTCGACGACTTCGGCGTCGTACTTGCGCGGCAGCGGCGAACGCGAGACGAGACCGTGCTGTTTCAGTTCGCGTTCGGCGGCGACGCTGATCTGCACGAGCACGATGTCCGACGGCGGCTTGCGCGTGCCGCGGATCGCGAAGCGTGCGTCGATCGTCTGCTGTTCGCTGCGGCTCAGCAGGTGCGTGGCGTAGGCGAAGACGCCGATGCCGCCGGCCAGCACGGCGACGGCCACCAGCGCCAGCGTCTTGCGTCGCTGTCGGCGCCTGCTGCCCATGTCATCGCCGTGCCGTCAATTTTCGCCATTCCCCGGGGCGCCGATGCTAACCGACGGACATCAACGTGGCAGCGCCTCACCCGGCAAGCCGATCGCGTGGCCTGTCCGTTTTCGTGCAGATCGATGTACGCTGTCTGCTCGATTGGCGCAAACTGCGATGCTGGGCGGGGGTGACGTGCGCGGGCCTGCTGGGCCTCTTGAAGTAGCAACAGGCCGTTCGATCGGTGTTCATCGGGAACGTCCGGTGAACTCTGCGGTGCTGTGGCGCATGCTGCTGGTGGGCACCCTTATGTCGTTGTTGGTGGGGGCGTGGCTGTCGGCGCGCGTCGACAGCGAGCGCGCTTCGACAGCGGCGGTCGGGTCTCACGCGAACCGGCAGGCGGCGCTGTCGAGCCTGCCGGCGGCCGCGCTCGGCCCGGTATCGGCGACGCTGGGCGCGGCCGAGCCGTCATATCGACTGAGCGCCTCGCGCGCCGGGTTCCAGGCCAGCAACCCCTCGCAGAAGCTGACCGTACGCTTCGCGCGCTCGGGAGTGCAGCTCGCCTCCCGCGGTGTGGGACTCGGCTTGGGCCTGCAAGCGGTGGGTTACGGATCCTCTCTGCGGGCGGTGGGTGGCGCGAGGCTGAGCGCCAACGCCAATCGCGCCGACTACAAGCGCGCGGGCATCGAAGAGCACTACGCGAACGGGCCGCTCGGCCTCGAGCAGGGGTTCGAGCTCGCGCGCGCGCCATCCGTCAGCGCGAGCGGCGCGCTGACGCTTGCGATGAGGTTCTCCGGAGATGTTCGGGCGTCGCTCGATGAGGCGGGGCGGAGCATTCTCTTCGCGGGTGCGCGTGGATCGCTGCTTCGCTACGGCGATCTGCTGGCGACCGACGCACGCGGGCGTGTGCTGCGCAGCTGGCTCGTGCTCGATGGCCGCACCATCCTGCTCAGGGTCGACACCGCCGGCGCGCGCTACCCGATCCGGATCGATCCGCTGATCGAAAACGCGATGCTCACAGGAGGGTCGGGGAGCGAAGCAGCGCTGTTCGGCTACAGCGTCGCCCTCTCGGCCGACGGCAACACTGCGCTGATTGGTCACAAGTACGCGAGCCGTGCGGCGTGGGTGTTCACCCGCTCAGGCTCGACCTGGGAACCGGTCGGAGAGCCCCTTACCGTCAACGAAGAAGGCGTTGCCGGCGGCGAACCGTGCGCCGAAGAACCGGGCGAATGTGGCGGGCGCAGCGTCGCGCTGTCGGCCGACGGCACGACCGCGCTTGTCGGTGGCCCGGCGGCCGATGCAAACAGCGGCGCCGTGTGGGTGTTCACGCGTTCGGGCAGCGAATGGACGCAGAGCGCCGAGCTGACGGGCGGCGGGGAAGAGAGTGCGGAAGGCCGCTTTGGTCAGACGCTCGCGCTGTCCGGCAACGGCGACACCGCGCTGATCGGCGGCCCGAAAGGCCTCAATCAGCGCGGGGCGGCGTGGGTCTTCACACGCTCGGGATCGAAGTGGGAGCAGCAGGGGCCGATTTTGACGGGCGGAGCAGAAGAGAGCCGCGAAGGCCGCTTCGGCTCGAGCGTGGCGCTCTCCGCCGATGCGAGCACGGCGCTGATCGGCGCCCGAACCGACGGCGTCGGGACCGAAGACGGCCTCACCGGTTCGGCATGGGTGTTCACGCGCTCGGGCTCGACCTGGCAGCAGCAGGGCCAGAAGCTGACGGGAGGCGCGGCGGAGGACGGCGAAGGTCAGTTCGGCTCGAGCGTCGCGCTGTCGGCATTCGGCAACACCGCGTTGATCGGCGCGCGCCGGGACGACGGCGGGATCGGTGCCGCATGGGTGTTCACGCGCAGCGGCACGAGCTGGCCGGCGGGGACAGAGCTGACGGGCGCCGGAGAGCTCGGCGACGGCGAATTCGGCTACAGCGTCGCGCTCTCAGCCGACGCCGAGGTGGCGCTAATCGGCGCGCGCCTGGACGCCGGCGATGTCGGGGCGGCTTGGCTGTTCACGCGCTCGGGCACGAGCTGGGAACAGCAGGGTGCAAAGCGCGCGAGCCCGGACGCGAGCGCGCCGGGACGGTTCGGGGCGAGCGTCGCGCTTTCCGCCGATGGTGAGACAGCGCTGATCGGTGCGCCAGCCGCGAGGACGAAGCCGGGTGCGGTGTGGGCGTTTGCGAACACGACTGTTCCGGTGCCGACGGTCGCGAGCGTCGACCCCGAATCCGGCTCGAGCGCGGGTGGGACGCCGGTGACGATCCGGGGGGCCGGCTTCACGGCCGGTGCGAGCGTCGAAATCGGCGGCGTCGCAGCGAGCTCGGTGGAGGTGCTCTCTGAAACGGAACTCACGGCCGTGACCCCCCCGCATGCGCTCGGCGCGGCCGCCGTGGTCGTGGCCGACGCGAACCGTTCCTCGACGGGCGGCCCCACCTACACATACGTGCCGTCGTCACCGCCTCCGCCACTGCCGACGGTCACCTCGATCGATCCGGAATCCGGCTCGAGCGCGGGTGGCACGCCGGTGACGATCACCGGGTCGGGGTTCATCGCAGGCGCGACGACGGTGGAGATCGGCGGCGTCGCGGCGAGCTCGGTGGAAGTGCTCTCGGAAACCGAACTGACGGCGGTGACTCCCGCAAATGCGCCTGGCGCGGCGGAAGTGGCGGTGGCTGACGCGAATGGTGCCTCGACGGGCGGCCCTGCCTACACGTACGTGACGACCTCGCCTCCATCGCAGGCGCCCGCGCCGACGGTCACCTCGATCAGCCCGAAATCAGGGCCGAGCGAAGGTGGGACGCCGGTGACGATCATCGGGTCGGGGTTCACACCGAGCGCGACGGTCGAAATCGGTGGCGTCGCGGCGAGCTTCGTGGAAGTGCTCTCGGAAACGGAATTGACGGCGATCACGCCTCCTCACCTGGAAGGAGCGGTCGAAGTGGTCGTCGCCGACGCGAACGGGGTGTCGACGGGCGGGCCGAAATTCACCTTCGCGACCCCCCCGACCGTCGTGCTCACAGCCATCCCCGACGCTGGCGGGGGCGTCCTCTCCAGCATGGGATCGCTGCTGCCTGCACCACAGCTGGGGGCGACGGGCAACCTCGCGCCGGTCTCGGGCACGGTGCTCGTGAAGCTGCCGGGAAGCGACACCTTCGTGCTGCTCACCGGTCTGCGCCAGGTGCCGTTCGGGACGGTCGTGAACGCGACGAATGGCAAGGTCGCGGTCACAACCGCCGGTCCGCACGGCTCGCTCCAGACGATGACCTTCTACGAAGGCCAGTTCAAGCTCACGCAGGTCCACGGTGGCCGCGTGTTTGCGACGTTGCGCGCCGGCGATTTCGCCGTGTGCCCGAGGGCGCGTAAGCGCGCTCGCATGGCGAGTGCCGCCTCCAGCCACGCCCCTCCCAAGCACGTCGTGCGCAAGCTGTGGGCGAGCGGCCACGGCAGCTACTCGACGAAGGGCAACTACGCCGCGGGGGCCGTGCTGGGCACCGTGTGGCTGACCGAGGATCTATGCGACGGGACGCTGATCCATGTGGTCACCGACAGCGTCGAGGTGACGAACCTCGTCACCCATCATCGCTTCAGGGTGACCGCCGGTCACAGCTATCTCGCGAAGGCGCCCTAGCACCAACTGCTGGTTCCTGGCACCGGCTACTGGCGCGATAGCAGCGGCTGCCGGCGCCTGGCACCGGCTATTGGCGCGATAGCAGCGGCTGCCGGCGCTTAGCCGCAGCCGGTGATCCCGCCGTCGAGGGGTATCACGGTCCCGGTCAGGTACGCGCCCGCGCGCGAGCACAGAAACAGGGTCAGGCCCGCAACGTCGTCGCCGCGACCGATGCGCCCGAGCGGCACGCCGCTCTCGAGCTCCTCGCGAGCCTCGGGGTCATCGAGCGCCCAGGCCATCATTTTGGTCTCGAATGGCCCGGGGGCGATCGCGTTGACCGTGATGCGATCGGACGCCAGACGCTTGGCGAGGTGGCGGGTGAGCATATGCACGGCGGCCTTGCTCGCGCTGTAGCTGTAGTTCTCAACCGCCGGCGGCACGAGGCCGTTGATCGAGCCGATGTTGACGACGCGCGCGGGGTCCTCGAAGCTCGCGGCTGCGCGCAGCTCTGGCAGCAGCGCGACGGTCAGGTTAAAGACGCCCTCGACGTTCGTGCTCAGGACCTTCTCCCAGCCGGTCGCCGGGAACTCCTCGAGCGGCGCGCCCCACACGGCGCCGGCGTTGTTGACGAGGATGTCGAGTGCCGGGAAGCGCTCGCGTGTAGCGGCGGCGAGCGCCTGTGTGCCCTCTTGTGTGGAGATGTCCGCCGGGATCGCGTGGCAGTCACCGAGCCCGCCGAGCTGCTCGGCGGCGGCGTGCACATCGGCGCTCTTGCGCGAGGAGACGATCACGCGAGCGCCGCCCTGCACGAGGCCGCGGGCGATCATGAGCCCGATGCCGCGCGAGCCGCCTGTCACGAGCGCGGTCTTGCCGGAGACGTCAAAGAGATCGCTCATCGCTGGTTGTGGCTCCTCATCGTTGGTGGGGTCGGCTTTCGCCGGGTGTCAGTCGGCGAAGCTGGCGGGGCGCTTCTCGAGGAACGCACCGGCGGCCTCGGGTACGCCGTTGCTGAACGTCGCCATGATCTGCTGGCGATCCTCGAACTCGATCGCGGCCTGCTCGGAGGGGATCTCGAGGGCGCTCCACATCCCGCGCTTGGTCAGGCGCACTCCCCACGGCGCGAGCGCTGCGATCTGCTCCGCGGCCTGCAGCGCACGGGCGAGCAGCGCGTCCTCCGCGACGACGTCGGCGAGCAGGCCGATGCGCAGGGCCTCCTCGGCGTCGAACCTGCGCCCGCTGAGCATCAGCTCGTGCGAGCGCGACGCGCCGATCAGGCGAGGCAGCAGCCAGCTGGTGCCCATATCGCAGTTGGACAGCCCGATGTTGATGAAGGCGGCGCGGAACACGGCCTTGACACTGGCGTAACGGATGTCGCAGCCGAGGCTGAGCGCAAGCCCGAGGCCGGCGGCGGGGCCATTGACAGCGGCGATCACCGGTTGCGGCAGCGCGCGCAGCCCGAGCACGAGCCTCGACATGTGTTCCTGGTTGTCGAGGCGGTCGCGGGGCAGGTCGCTTTCGTTGTTGGCTGGCGCGGCGCCGTAGCCGCGCAAATCGACGCCCGCGCAAAAGCCGCGCCCCGCTCCTGTCAGGATCACCGCTCTGCACGAGCGCTCGGCGGCGATCCTTCGCAGCTGCTCGTGCATCGCCTCGCACAGCTCGGCGGTCATCGCGTTGAGCTGCTCAGGTCGGTTGAGCGCGAGCTGAACGACGTGCGGCGCCGGCTCCTCGACGAGTACCAGTGGTGTCATCGCCGCCATCCTATGTCCTCGAGCCAGCTGCGGGGGTGCTCGAGCGGCGAGTGTGTGAGACTGGCCTCCGTGGCGATCGAGCGGCCGACGGTAGCGGTGGTGGGCCACGTCGAGTGGGTGCAGTTCGCGCGCGTAGCGCACGTGCCGTGCGCCGGCGAGGTGGTGCACGCGCACGATCCGTTCGAGGAGCCGGCGGGCGGTGGTGGGGTCGCGGCGGTGCAGCTCGCGCGCCTCGCTGGCGCCGCGTCGCTCGTGACAGAGCTCGGTGACGACGAGTACGCCCGCCGCTCGGTGACGCGCCTGACGGAGCTCGGCGTGGATGTGCGCGCGGCGCCGGCGCAGGCACCAAGTCGACGCGCGGTGACGCTCGTTGACGAGGCGGGGGAGCGCACGATCACGACGTTTGGCGCGCGACTGGAACCGCGCGGTGGTGAAGGGCAGGAGCGCTGGAGCGGGCTCGAGGGGATCGACTCTCTGTACTTCACCGCCGGTGATGAGGCGGAGCTGCGCGTCGCGCGCGCGCGCTCACGAGTCCTGGTTGCGAGCCCGCGGGCGCGTACCGCGCTCGGGCACGGCGTCCCACTCGATGCGCTCGTGCTGAGCGGCGATGACGAGGTCGAGTTGCGCGAGGCGGCGCTCGCGCAGGGCGAAGCGGAGCTTGTGGTCTGGACCGAGGGCGAGCGTGGCGGCAGATATCAGCAGCGCTCGGGCGCGAGCGGCAGGTGGGCGGCCGCGTCCCCGCCGGGAGAGCGGGTCGATTCCTACGGCTGCGGCGACTCGTTCGCGGCGGGGCTTACTTTCGCTCTGGGTGCAGGCCTCGAGCTCGCGGATGCGCTCGCCCTCGCAGCGCGCTGTGGCGCCGTGTGTCTGACCGGGCGCGGCCCGTACGAGCGCCAGCTGAGCGCTCGTGATCTAAAGCTGTAGAGGCCCGAGAAGCGAAGCTGGCGCGTCGCGTGCTCAGCGCCCGCATATGATGCGCGGCGAGCATGGGCTTCGAGCAGATCACAACCGAGGTGGCCGACAGCGTGCTGACGATCACCCTCAACCGACCGGAGCGGCTGAACGCTTGGACGGCGCAGATGGGCCAGGAGATGCGCGCGGCGCTCGACGAAGCGGATGCCGATGACGAGGTGCGTGCGATCATCGTCACCGGTGCCGGTCGCGGCTTCTGCGCGGGCGCTGACCTCGCGAGCGGCGGCGACACCTTCGACGCACGCAAGCGCGAGGCCGTTGCAGGCGCGAGGCGGGACAACGGCGGCGAGCTGACGCTGCGGATCTTCGAATGCAAGAAGCCGGTGATCGCCGCGATCAACGGCCCGGCAGTCGGTGTCGGCGCGACGATGACGCTGCCGATGGACGTGCGCCTGGCGGCGGACGACGCGCGCATCGGCTTCGTGTTCGCGCGGCGGGGCATCATTCCCGAGGCATGCTCGAGCTGGTTCCTCCCACGCGTCGTCGGCATCAGCCGGGCGATGGAGTGGGTAGCGACCGGGAGGGTGTTCTCCGCGCAGGAGGGGCTCGATGGCGGCCTGCTGCGCAGCGTGCACCCGCAGGCGGAGCTGCTCGACGCTGCTCGCTCGCTTGCCCGCGAGATCGCCGAGAACACAGCGCCGGTATCGGTCGCGCTCGCGCGCCAGCTGATGTGGCGGATGCTGGGCGCCGAGCACCCGATGCTCGCTCACCGCGCGGACTCGCGCGGCATGGTCGCGCGCGGGCAATCGGCCGACGCCGCGGAGGGCATCACCGCGTTCTTGGAGAAGCGCCCCGCGCGCTTCCCCGATCGCGTCAGCGACGGGCTCCCCGACGTCATGCCCGGGTGGAGCGCGCCGGAGTTCGAGTAGCAGCGCGTCGCGCGCAGCGAGCACGCCGGCCGCTCGCGCTGCGTCCGTCAGCCGGGCAGCTCCTGAACGAGCGAGAGCACGGGCGCAAACAGATCGCCACGCGCGGCCACGCGCTCGAGCACCTGGCCGGCGTCGAACACGAGGCTCGCCGGGTCTTCGCGGTCGCGCGCCGTGCGCACCTCCTGCCAGTCGACCGGGGTCGAGGCGCTCGGCAGCTCGCGCGCCCGCAGCGAGTAGACGCAGACCGTCGTCTTCTTGGCGTCGTTCTGACTCCAGTCGATCAGCACCTTGCCCGCGCGGCGGGCCTTCGTCATGCGTGAGACGACGAGCTCCGGCTGCGCGCTCTCGAGCGTCTCCGCCACCGCCTTCGCGAACGGCTTCGTGCGCTCGAAGCTGGCATCGGCGCAGTTCAGCGGCACGTACACCTGCAGCCCCTTCGACCCCGAGGTCTTGGCGAAGGCCTGCAGGCCGAGGTTCTCGAACATGCCGTGAAGCTGCAGCGCGACGCGAGCACACTCGACGATGCTCGCCGGCGCACCTGGGTCGAGGTCGAACACGAGCGCGGTCGCCAGCGCGGGCGACTCGGCGCGCGCGAGCGGCACGTGCAGCTCGATCGCCGCCAGGTTCGCAAGCCACACGAGCGTCGGCAGGTCCGAGGCGAGGATGTAGTCGATTGGCGTTCGCTCGCTCGCGAGCGTCACCGTCTCGACCCACGCGGGCCGGTGTGCCGGTGCCTGCTTCTGAAAGAACGACTTGCCCTCCACGCCGTCCGGCCAGCGGGTCACCGTCAATGCGCGCCCGGCGAGATGTGGGAGCAGCGCCGGAGCGATCGCGGCGTAGTAGTCGATCAGCTCGCGCTTGGCAAAGCGCGCCTGCGGATACAACACCTTCGCCAGGTTGGAGAGCTTCAGCTCGCGGCCTTCGACCGTCGCTTCCGCGCTCTCGGCGGTCGTCTCGCGCACGAGCAGCGGGGCATCGCCCTCGCTCGCCTTGGCCGGTCCTCGCCCGCGTGCGCGGCGAGGCGGCTTTCCGACGGATGCCTCCGTCAGCGGCGGCTCCTCGCGTACGACGTCGCTCGCGTCCTTGTCATCGCGCAAGCCCTTGTAGCGTGGTTGGCGCAGGCTTCCGCGGGAGGTCCACTCGCTGAACTCGACCTCGGCCACCAACCTCGGCTCGCTGAACAGCGCCTGACGCGGTGGGCTTGCTCCGCTCTGGAAAGGAGAGCTCTCGCGGCGCAGCGGCCCGAGCAGCCGCTCGAGCCGGTCCAGCTCGTTCTCAGTGAAGCCGCTTCCCACTCGCCCGACGTAGCGCAGCCTCCCGTCGGGCTCGTAAACCCCCACGAGCAGCGCGCCGATTCGCTGTTCGCGCTTGCCCTTGCCCGGCAGCCAGCCGCCGACGACGAGCTCCTGACGGCGCACGCTCTTGATCTTCAACCAGCTGCTGCTGCGCAGGCCCGGCTCGTAGGTCGAGCCCAGGCGCTTTGCGAGCACACCCTCGAGGCCGTGCTCGGCGCTCGCGTGAAGCAGCGCTTGGCCTTCGCCGACGGTGTGCTCGGGCGTCTGCCAGCTCTCGCCTGCGAGCTCGAGCGCGGCCAACAGCTCGCGCCGCTCGGCATAGGTGAGGCCCATCAACGAGTGTCCGTCGAGCCACAGCAGGTCGAAGATCATGTACGTCACCGGCGTGTCCTTCATCAACTGCCGTGCTCGCGCCCTCGAGCTGACCTGCATCCGCTGCTGCAGCGTGCCGAAGCTCGGACGGCCGTTGGCGTCGAGGGCCACGATCTCGCCGTCGAGGATCGCGCTGTGCGAGCTGAGAGCCCGGCCGATGCGGCTGAGCTCGGGGTAGCGGTCGGTGATGTCGTTGAGGTTGCGGCTCTCCAGTCGCAGCTCTCCCGGGCTCGAGTAGGCGATCGCGCGCACGCCGTCCCACTTGATCTCAAACGCCCAACCGTCCTCGGGGGCGGGCAACGCGCCGCTGGTGGCGAGCATCGGCACGAGGTGCGTTGGCATCGGCTCGCGATCCGCGTCTGAGGGTGGATCCATGCGGTGGATCATCCAGTCCTTCGGATCCGGCCCGTCCTCGATCGCGAACAGCGCGTAGCGCGCGTCGAGCCTGCGCCCATGCAGAGCCACCTCGATCTTGCGCGGCTCCCACTTCAGGCACTCATACGTGCCGTGATCCCAGACGTCGATCGTGCCCGCGCCATACTGCCCGGCCGGGATCTCGCCCTCGAAGTCCAGGTACTCGAGCGGGTGGTCCTCCGTGTGCGCCGCGAAGCGGTTGTCCTTGGGTGCCTCGGGCAGGCCCTTCGGGATCGCCCACGAAACGAGCACCCCGTTGCGCTCGAGACGCAGATCCCAGTGCAGTCGGCTGGCGTTGTGCTCCTGGACGACAAAGCGTGGGCGCTCGCTCGTGACAGGCTTCCCCGGCTCGGGCTCGGGCGTGGCGGTGAAGTCGCGTTTGGCCCGATAGCCCCGCAGCTGGGCGGCCACGCGTGGGCCCTCGTTACCGCTTGGCTGGCGCCCGGCGCGTGGAGCTGGGCTTCTTCTCGGCGGGTTGCTTTGCCGTCGGCGCCTTAGCTCCGGCAGCTTTCGCGGCGCCGGCTTTTGTGGCCGACGGTTTGCGGCGTTTTGGCTTGCCGTCGCCTTCGCGCGCGCGCGCCGCCTCGAGGCTCGCCTTCAGCGCGCTCATCAGGTCGGGCGCCGGCGCGGCGGGCTCCTCCGGCGCCGGCTGCACGGCGATCTCCTCGCCCTGCGCCTTGCGCTCGATCAGCGCCAGCACGTCCGCGCGGTAGGTGTCGTGGTACTTCTCCGGCTCGAATTCGCCGGCGAGCGAGTCGACGAGCTGCTTGGCGATGTCGAGCTCGCGCTTCGTCGTCTTGACCTCGGCGGCATCGGCGAGCTCGTCGATCCGCTGCGGCGGGAGCACTTCGTCGGCGAACAGCATCGTCGCCATCGCCAACGCCTCACCCATCGGGCGGATCGCTACGAGCTGCTCCTTCGAGCGGATCACGACGCTCGCGATCGCGACTTTGTTCGTCTCGCGCATCGCCTCGAGCAGCAGGCGGTAGGGCTTTGCGCCACCGGCGCCCGGCGCGAGGTAATAGGGGTGGTCGTAGTAGATCGGGTCGATCTGTGCGAGCTCGACGAAATCCTCGATCTCGATTGTCTTGGTCTTCTTCGGCTGCAGCGTCTCGAGCTCTCCGGGCGCGATCACGACGTAGCGCTCGGGCGCGATCTCATAGCCCTTGACGATGCTCTCGTAAGGCACCTCCTCGCCTGACTGCGCATCGACGCGCTTCTGCGCGACACGCACGCCGGTCTTGCTCGAGAGTTGGTGAAAGCGCACGCTCTTGTGATTCACCGCGCTGTAGAGCTTCACCGGCACGGTGACCAACCCAAAGCTGATTGCGCCCGTCCAGATCGCACGAGGCATGGCCTTAGTAGTACCACCTCGACTGCCTGCCAGCCAGCGCTGCAAAGCCGCCTGCCGGCGGGCGGCGGCGCTACTGGGCCGAGCTCGAGTGCTCCGGCAGCTCCTCGCTGAGCGGGGGCGGCGGAGACTCGTTGCCGGCGAGACCGGCTGTGCGTTCCGCCCACCAGCTGAGCGGGGCGATCGAGTAGGCGTAAGCGCGCGCTTCGTAATCGAGCTTGGTCGCGAGCGTGACGATCGCGAGGATCTGGTCGTGAAGCCACTCGTCGGTACCGAGCTGCTCAGCGTGCTCGGTGGCGATGCTGCTGAGCGTGAGCCTGCGATCGCGCAGGCTCTGGTCGTCGGGAGGCTCGTTGTGGGTGAGCACGTTGCTGAGCCACTCCAACCGTCCCGCGAGCTCGACGTGACTATCGAGCACCGCCGCGTAAGGTCTCGCGCTGACCATCACCGGGGCCCATTTGGCGATCACCTCGGAGGCGTGGCTGGAGAGCCCGACGCTGAGTTTCTGCAAGCGCGCTCTGCGCTCCTCGTCCCTGAGCAGCGCGTCGGCGGCACGCGAGACGCGCGCCGAGTCGAGCGCGACGTCCTTGCCCTCGATCAGCGACTCGACGGATCCGCTCTGCACATCGGCGAGCTCGAGCACATCGAGCATCCCCGTCCACGTCGCCCGCGAGCTCTGGATCAGAGCGAACAGCACGCTCTGCGCGAGCAGGTTCCAGCGACGGCGGTCACGTCCTTCCACCACCTGGTTGACGACAACCACCGTCACGCCGACGACGACCAGGTTCGCGACGAGCGAGGTGAGCAGCCCGTGATGCTCCCAAAACGCGCCGAGCACGAAGTCAGAGGCCGCCGAGACGAGCACCAGCGCCAGCCCCGCGGCAGCCGCGAGTTGCAATCGACGATCTCCGATCATGCGCCCAGGTTATGGCCCCGGGCCTCCGCGAGCAGGTCGCCGGGGCTTCGACGTCCGCTTCGCTGAGGACCGGCCGCCGCGGTTCAACGTGCGGTCCAAACTGGCCAGCCAGCCAGTATCATGGCGGCAACCATCCTGGCGGACGATCTTTTGGGGGTCGGAAATGGCGACTGTGGGGCGCGACATTGAGGCGCTGGAAATCACGGAGCGCGAGCATTGGAACGACGGCCCGCCGCACGAGGTGTTCAAGGAGCTGCGGGGCGGCTGCCCGGTGCACTGGACGGAGACCTTCGAAGAGTTCCCTGAGGAGGCCGGCTTCTGGTCGGTGACGACCGCGGCGGACATCCGCACGGTCAGCCGCGACTGGCGCACGTACTCCTCAGAACGGGGCGGCGTCCTGCTCGCCGCCGGAGGCTTCCCGCTCGAGCTCGCGCAGGCGATGTTCATCGGCATGGATCCGCCCAAGCACGACCGCCTCAAGGCGCTCTTCCAGGCGGGCTTCACGCCGCGACGGATCGCCTCTCACGAGGACGCGATCCGCGCGATCGCGATCAAGGTGCTCGACCGCATGGAAGGTCGCGAGACGTGCGATCTCGTCACCGACGTCGCCCAACCGATCGTCTCGCGCGTGATCGGCAGCTTCATGGGGATCCCCGAGGAGGACGACGCGGTCTGGGCGAAACTGATGAACGCCACGCTCGGCGCCGCCGATCCGGAGATCAACCCGGGCGGCTTCGAGGGCGCTGTCGAGAAAGACGTCCCAGAGGTGTTCGAGCGTTGCCGCCACCTGATCGCCGAGCGCCAGCACACGCCGACGGATGACCTCACGAGCGTGCTCGTGCACGCCGAGATCGACGGGGAGAAGCTCGAGGAACACGAGATCGTGATGGGCTTCTTCCTGTTGATGGCCGCCGGCAACGACAGCACCAAGGCGACCTACTGCAGCGGCATGCGCGCGCTGATGGAAGACGGCGAGCAGATGCAGCTGCTGCTCGACGATCCCTCGCTGATCCCGGCCGCGGTCGAGGAGTCGCTGCGCATGTTCCCCGCGTTCGCGCACTTCCGCCGCACGGCCACTCGCGACACCGAGCTCAACGGACAGAGGATCCGCGAGGGCGACAAGGTCGTGATGTGGTACGCGTCCTCAAACCGCGACGAGACGCGCTTTGAGGATCCCGATCACTTCGAGCTGCGTCGCGAATGCGAGCACCAGGCGTTCGGCGCCGGCGGCCGGCACTTCTGCCTGGGGACCGCGCTCGCGCGTTTGGAGCTGAGGATCATGTTCGAAGAGACGCTCAAGCGCTATCCGCGGATCGAGCTCGCCGGCTCGCCGGCGTTTGTGGAATCGATGTTCATCAACCAGCTCAAGAAGCTGCCCGTGCGGCTGTGACCGACTTCAACAGCGCGATCATCGACGAGTTTCGGGCCCACGGGGGCAAGGTCGCCGGTCCTTTCGAGGGCGCGCCGCTGTTGCTGTTGACGAGCGTCGGCGCAAAGAGCGGCGAGGCTCGCACGACGCCGGTGATGTACCTGCCCGATGGCGAGCGGATGGTGATCTTCGCCTCCAAGGCGGGCGCGCCGACGAACCCGGCGTGGTACCACAACCTGCTCGCCAACCCGTCGGCGACGGTCGAGGTCGGCACGGCGACGATCGACGTCGACGCGAGCGTGGTCACCGGCGAGGAGCGCGAGCGTCTGTTCGACGAGCAGGCCGATCTGTACCCGCGGTTCGCCGACTACGCGCAGAAAACGACGCGCGAGATACCGGTCATCGCGCTGCAGCCGAAGGCCTGAGCCACACGGCCCACCGGCCGTTCCCGCCGACGGGGGCGGTGACTGCGATCCGCGGCTCTCACCGCTTTGCCGGCGCGCGCTCGACACACGTGCGTGATGGATCTTGATCGCGCACGTAGTTAAGGTGATGCGGACGATCACCGAGGAAGAGCCCAGGTCATCCAGGATGCGCACGCCGGTGGCCGCCCCCGTCGACGACGCGGTCTTCGACGCCCTCTTTCGCGACTGCGCGGGCGACGTGCACGGATACGCGATATCGCTGCTCGGCGACAGGTCCGCCGCTGAGGACGTGACCGCGCTGGCGTTCGAGCGCCTGTACCGCTCGCGCTCACGTCTGGACCGCGGCAGGGGAACGCCGCGCGCGTGGCTGTTCGCGATCGCCCGCAACGCCGCTATCGACGAGCTTCGCCGACGCCGACGCCAACCTCATCTCGAGCTCGACGAGGGCCTGCTCGGCGACCGCGGCACAGAGGCGGCGCTCGAGCACGTCGAGCGTCGGGCAACGGTGCGCGAGGCGCTCGCGGCCCTGCCTCTGCGCGAGCGTGAGCTGGTGCTGCTCAAGTTCCACGGCCAGCTGTCCAACAGCGAGCTCGCACGCGCGCTCGACATCAGCGAGTCCAACGCCGGCACGCGCCTGCATCGCGCGCTCACGCGATTGCGCGAGCTGTGTGTCGAGCTCGATCGACGGGAGGTCGCATGAGGATCGTTCCATTCCCCGACCAAGGCGACGCCGGTCCCGATGAGGCATGGCTGACCGAGCTCGAGTCTGCGCTGAACGGCACGGCAGAAGGTCCCGCGGCGGAGTCCTGGCGCGAGCTGCGCGCGGACGTGCGCGCGCTCGCGCGACCGATCGCCCCGGAGTTCGAGCGCGACCTGGCGGCGCGGATGACCGATCGCTCCGCGCACCGGCGAGGCCTGCCGTCGCTTCGCCTGCCGCGGCCATCAGCGCGAGCGCTGGCGTCGGTCGCAGCGGCGATGAGCGTGCTCGTTGCCGCCATCGCAATCGCCATCGCCGGTTTTCCACACGACGCCTCATCCCCGCGGGCGCCCTCTGCTCGCCTCGGCGAGGCGGCGGGCCCATCCTCTGGAGAGCTTGGGCCCTCGGCGGGCGACGCGGGCACGAGGAGGCACAAAGGCGTTGACGAACCCGCAGACACCGCCGGGGTTCAGGGCCCGCTCGTGGCCGGCCCGGCTGCGGTGTCGGGCGCGTCGGGCGCGGAAGCACCGGCTTCGGCGCCTGCGCGCGAGCAGCAGCTGGGCGCGAGCGTCACGCTGGCTCCCTCACCAGCCGATGTTCAGCAGACCGCCGACAGCGTTTCTCGTGTCGTCGTTGACGACGGCGGCTATGTGCAGAGCTCGCACGTGCAGGTCCAGCAGGTGGGCGCGAGCGAAGCGAGCCTGACGTTGAGTCTGCCGAGCGAAAAGCTCAGCGCTGCGCTCGCGTCGATCGCGCGGATCGCGCCGGTGCGAGCGGAGAGCCAGTCGCTGCAGGACATCACGAGCTCCTACGACGCGGGGCGCCGGCGACTCGCCGACGCGAACGCCGAACGCCAGGCGCTGCTGCGCGCGCTCTCTGCGGCCAGCAGCGAAGGCGAGATCGCGAGCTTGCGCGAACGGCTTTCGCAGTCCGAGAGCGCGATCACGCACGCGCGCTCGGCGCTCGACGCGGTCTCCCATCGAGCGAGCAATGCGGAAGTGGAAGTGACGGTCCTCGGCGACGCTCACCCCGCCAGCAAAGGGCTGACGATCGCGCGCGGCCTGCACGACGCGGGCGCGGTCTTGGCCGCCGTGCTCGCGGGGCTGCTGATCGCGGGCGCGGTGATCGTGCCGCTTGTGCTCGTGCTCATCGCGCTCGTGAGCGCCCGCCGCGTCTGGCGGCGCTACCGGCGCGAGGCCGCGCTCGATGGCTCCTGAGCGCTTGTGTCGGGCGTCCATGCGGCGCTGGCGGTTGCTACGTCTTGGGGATAGGTCGTGTGCGCGCGCAGCAGGAACACGCCGGCGCCGGCGAGCGTGCCGAGCAGGACCAAGAAGCTGACCTGCAGCCCGGTGCCGGTCGCCGCAGAGACGATGGCGTGGGTGTGGGTGCCGATCGGGGCCGGAGCGGGGACGAAGCCGGCGACGAGGTCGGCGACCGCACCGAACAACAGCGGCGCAAGCGCCTGGGTGAGAGAGCGCAGGAGCGTGCGGGTGCTCTCCGCCCGCCCCCACAGGCCGGAAGGCATGATGTCCAGACGCGCGGCGTCCAGTGGCGGATTGGCGGCGGAGATGAGCGTCGCGCCGGCGACGTCGAACCAGACGGCGGTCCCGAGGTGGCTGATCAGGAGCCCAGGGACCAGCACCGCGGCGGCACCCAAATAGCACCCGGCGGGAATCCACACCCTCGCTCCAAGCAGGCCGCGGCGCACGAGCGCATCGCTGATGCGTCCGCTGGCGAGCGTGCCGACCAGCGCGCCGAGCACGAGCAGGCCGAGCACGAGCGTCGCCGTCGCTTGGCTCGCCTGATAGTGCCCGCGCACGAACACCACCGCGAACGTCTGCAGGCCGGCGAAGAAGAAGTAGCCGAGCGACGAGCCGATGATCAGAAGCAGGTTCGTCGGGATGCGCAGGATGTAGCGCACGGCTGCGCCCAGCGACATCGTGTTTGGATCGCTGTCGAGGACGAGTGCCGGGTCGGGCGTGAAGCCGTGGCGGGAGGCCGCCTCGCGCGCGAGGTCACGATCGGGCTGGCGCGGGCGATCGTTCGCTGGCTGCTCGGCTGTGTGGTCGGTCTCGGCGGCCACGCTCGCGAGATCCTGCACGCCTCGCTCCAGACGGCTCTGTCCGCCGCGTCGCGGCTCAGGCACCGTGCGCCACAACGCGCGCGCGAGCCACAGCCCGGGCAGCGCGAGCAGCGCGAAGGCGAGACGCCAGGAGAACACGCTTGCGACCGTGCCGCTGACGAGGAAACCGAGCGCCGTGCCGCCGATCTCTCCGCTGAGGATGTAACCGTAGACGCGACCGCGCTCGCGCGCGGGGAAGTAGTCGCCGGTCAGCGAGGCGATCGCGGGGCCGGCTGTGGCTGCGACCAGGCCGAGCCCTACGCGGGTCAGCAGCAGGGTTGAGTATGAGCTCGCGAAGGCAGCGAGCAGCGTCGCGACGCTCCACAGCAGGATGCTCCCCGCAAGCAGCGGTATCCGGCGCGCGCGATCGACGAGCATCCCCACCGGCAGCACCGCGATCGCGCCGACAAGCAGCGCGACCGAGTTGAGCAGGCCGATCTTGGTGTTGCCGATGTGCAGCGACTGCTCGAGCTGAGGCGCCACTGCGCCGACGGTGGCGATCTGCGCGCTGCTCAGCGCGAGCACGCAGGCGAACAGCGCGATCACACGTGCACGCGCGGGACCGCCGACGAGCTCGACGACCTGTCCGCGTAGAGCCCGCCCGCCACGGCGCACGAGCCCGGTCATGGCGCGCGCGGCTTGTTCGGGCCTGCTGGGATCGCTCATCTGCTGAACCTAGACACTTCGCGGGCGTCGTCGCCGCGCGTCGCGAGGTGGCGTCTCGCGCGCTGCTGCTCGGCTGCGATAATCCCAGCGTGCCTTTCAACCCGGGGCGCGCCGTGCGTCCGTATCTCGCGGACCCTGACCGCTACGAGCAGATGCCGTATCGCCGCGCCGGCGTCAGCGGCATTCAGCTGCCGGCGATCTCGCTCGGACTGTGGCAGAACTTCGGCGACGATCGCGCGCTCGCCGGCAGTCGCGCGATCCTGCGCCGCGCGTTCGACCTAGGTGTCACGCACTTCGACCTGGCGAATAACTACGGCCCCCCGTACGGCGCGGCGGAGAACAACTTCGGGCGCATCTTCACGGAGGACTTTCGCCCTTACCGTGACGAGCTGATCATCTCGACCAAGGCCGGCTATGACCAGTGGCCGGGGCCGTACGGCGAGTGGGGCTCGCGCAAGTACCTGCTGGCGAGTCTCGAGCAGAGTCTCGCCAGGATGCGCCTCGATTACGTCGACGTGTTCTACTCACATCGCTTCGACCCGCGCACACCGCTGCGGGAGACGATGGGGGCGCTCGACAGCGCGGTGCGCCAGGGCAAGGCGCTGTATGTTGGGATCAGCTCCTACTCGCCGCAGCGCACCGAGGAGGCGATCGACATCCTGACGGAGCTCGGCACGCCGCTGCTGTTGCATCAGCCCTCCTATTCGCTGCTCAACCGCTGGATCGAGCGGGGATTGCTCGAGGTCCTCGAGCGCCGCGGTGTGGGAGCGATCGTGTTCTCTCCGCTCGCGCAGGGACTGCTCACCGACCGCTACCTGCATGGCGTGCCGGCGGACTCGCGCGTGCGTCGCGGCGAGGCATTCGACGAGCACCTGCTCAGTGAGGAGAACCTCGCGCACGTGCGCGCGCTGAACGAGATCGCGGCGCAGCGTGGACAGTCGCTCGCCCAGATGGCGATCGCGTGGGTGCTGCGCGACACGCGTGTCAGCTCGGCGCTGATCGGAGCGAGCAGCGTCGAGCAGCTCGAAGAGAGCCTCGCGGCGCTGTCAAAGCCCGAGTTCAGCGCCGACGAGCTCGCCGAGATCGACCACCACGCCGTTGACGGCGGGATAAACATCTGGGCGCCCTCGAGCGACGCCTGAGCGACAGCTCTGCGCTCCTACGGCATCGAGGTGGGCGAGCTCGAGCTCGAGGCCTGTTCGTCGTGCGCTGCTTCTTCGTGGGTCATTTCTCGTGCGCGCCGGTACTCGTTGACGACGATGTCGGTGAGCTCCTCCACCGACGTCTCCGAGGTGGGCTTGTCCAGTGCAATCACGCCATCCTGGATCATGCTCACGCGGTCGCACGCCTCCAGGACGTGGACGTAGTTGTGGAGGATCATGATGATCGAGACGCGACCCTCGGCCTTCAGGCGCGCAACGAGGTCGAGGATCTGGGCGCCCTCTTTGGCGCCCATCGCCGCCAGCGGCTCGTCGAGCAGGATGATGTCGGCGTCCCCGTTGACGGTCCGCGCCACCGCGATCGCCTGACGCTGTCCCCCAGATAGGCGCGCCACGGACACGTCGATCCGCGGGATGTTGATGCCGATCTCATCGAGCGCCTGGCGGGCTTCGCGCTTCATGCGCCTGTTGTCGAGCAGCGGCAGCGGCCTCAGCACGCGCTCGCGACGCAGGAACAGGTTGTGGTAGACCGACAGTTCGTCGATCAGCGCGAGGTCCTGGTAGACGGTGTCGATGCCTTGGGCGCGGGCGTCATCGACGCTTTTCGGTTCGTAGGGCTTGCCGTGCAACCACATCTTTCCGGTGTCCGGCTTCTGAAAACCGGAGATGATCTTGATCAACGTCGACTTGCCCGCACCGTTGTCGCCGAGCAGGCCCAGCACCTCGCCCTTTTTGAGGTGCAGGTTGACGTCGCGCAGCGCCGTGACGGGGCCGAAGCGCTTGGCGATGTGTTCGACCCGCAGCACATCGTCCGGCGCCGAGGTCGGGCCGACGACGTCGTGCTCGATCAGCCGGTCAACCACTGCCGGTGTGCCCCCTGCGCACACGCCCGACGTAGACGTTGGCGGTCATCGCGACGACGATCGCGAGGCCCGTGTAGAAGAGCAGGTAGTTCGCGTTGACCCCCTGCAGGATCAGCCCGTCCTTGAGGATGCCGAGGAACAACGCACCGATCAGCGCGCCGACGACGGTGCCCGAACCGCCCGTCAGCAGGGTGCCGCCGATGACCGCCGCGGCGATCGCGAGCAGCAGCAGTTCGTTCGGCCCCGACGGGTCAGGCTGGATCGTCTGCGAGCGGATTGCCTCGAGCAGGCCGACCAGCCCAGCGAGTCCCGCGCACAGCACGAAGTTGCGGATCGTCACCAGCTTCACCCCGACGCCCGCCTCGGCCGCACCCAGCTTGTTGGATCCGATCGCGACCGTGTACAGGCCCCAGCGCGTGAACGTCAGCACGACCTGCAGCACCACGACGACCACCAGAGCCCAGATCAGCTCGGAGTAGACGCCCGCGCCGAAGATTTTCGCGAAGGTGCCGACGTGGTTCACTTTTTCCACGAGCACGATGCTGTGCCCGTTGATCACGTGGTGCACTTTGACTTCCGTCTGGGTCACCTGAGCTCCGGGCGTGGCCACGGGCGTGCCGTGCGACAGGAGCAGGCTGAGCCCCTCGAAGGTGAACAGCATGCCGAGCGTCGCCACGAACGAGCTCACGCCGAGGAAGGCCACGAAGGCGCCGTTGACAACGCCCACGACCATGCAGATCAGCAGCGCGATGATCGCCGACGCCACCAGGCCCAGCCCGGCGGTATCGAGCTTGTAGAAGACGATCGGAGCGAACATGTACATGCCCCCGATCGAGAGATCGATCTCGCCGAGGATCATCACGAACACCTCGCCCGCGCCCAGAAGCGCGAGGGGTGCGAAATACGGGAGCAGAGTCTTGAAGTTCGCCCCGGTGAAGAACGTGCTCGTGTTCGCGGAGAAGTAGATCGCCACGACGACCGTGACGACGATGATGCTGCCCTCGCGCAGCGAAAGCGCGCGCTCGAGCAGCCTACGCGGCACCGAAGGGGCGGCCTGGCGCTCGCGCGCCGAGCCGCCCCGCGGCGTCGTCGGTTTCTCGGGCGAGGCTGGCTCTCGGGCCACCTCCGCCATTGGCTAAGCTGCCGTACCGGCCGGGATCGGGACCACTTTGGCTTCGGAGGACGTTCCCTCGAAGCGGCTCTTCGAATTGACGTACGGGGCAACCGTTTCTTTGCTGAGGAACTTGAGGCCTGTGTCGACTTCCGCGGGGCCGGTAAGCGACCCCGACACCTGCCATAGGAACAGCTCCAGAACGGGTAGGAACCCCTGCAGATAGGGCTGCTGGTCGATCGTGAATTCGATGTTGCCTTCTTTCAGCAGCTTTTGAGTCTGTTCGGTGAGGTCAAAGCCGCCGGCGTGGACCTTGCCCACGAGGCCCAGCTTCTGCATGACTTTCGCCAGCGATTCGGTGCTCCCGCCGTCGACCGCGTACATGCCCTTCGCGCTTTTGTGGCTCTGATACCAGGCTTCGATCGCGGGCTGCTCCTGTGCGACCGCCGCGCCCGTCGCGACCGAGTGCGCCGTGATCGCAGCACCGGAGTCCTTGATCGCCTTTTCAGCGCCTTCGATGCGCGGCTGCAGGTTGGCCGAGCCCGGCGTGGCGATGAACAGGCCGACTTCGCCCGAGCCTACCGCGGCGACGATGCGCTTACCCATTTCTTCCCCAGCCAGTTTCAGGTCCTGGCCGATGTAGGCGAGGCGTGCGTTTCCGGGCGCGTCGGCGTTGTAGGCGACCACCGGGATCCCCGCCTTCTGCGCCGCTTCGACCGGCGCGTTGAACGCGTGCAGGTCAATTAGGGCGACCGCGATTCCGTCTGCGCCGCTCGTGACAGCGGTGTTGACCGCCGTGACCATCTGGGCGACGTTGCTGTTTTCCGAGCCCGTCCACTGGTATTCGCAACCGAGCAGTTTGGATGCGTCCGCGGCGCCGTACTGCGTCGGCGTGAAGAACGGGTTGGTCGTGACGTGGTTGACGAACACGAACTTGTATTTAGGGTGCGAGCCGAAGACCGTGTCGGATCCGCTGCTCCCGCCGCTCGAAGCGCTCGAGCCGCACGCGCTCAGCAGG
Organism: uncultured Solirubrobacteraceae bacterium; assembly: GCA_963759265.1. GTDB lineage: Bacteria > Actinomycetota > Thermoleophilia > Solirubrobacterales > Solirubrobacteraceae > Palsa-744. The sequence continues at coordinate 91,413 of CAVWYR010000001.1, read as the reverse complement.
CTGCCCACCGAACCGGCGGCGAGGCCGGTCAGGGCACCGCGGCGCAGGAAGGCGCGCCGGTCGAAGCCTGGTCGATCGACGTCCGGTCGGTCTAGATAGTCGAGCGGCTCGACCGCTTGCTGGACCTGGTCGGTGTCTGGCATTTGCTCCTCCTCTACTCGCTTGGCCATACCGTCTGCGCTGCCTCGGCTTCTACCTTCGCGCTAAACCACACCTCGCGTCAACCCCAGATTGGGCACGTGCTCCAGTTTAGTCCCGGGGGCTCTCCGTCCTCGAGGCCGATCGGCTCGTGCGCCAACGCCAAGGCACGCGTTCGGTATACCCTCGGGGCATGGCTGGTAAGCCCGCCGAGCCGCCCCACCCGGGCGACCGATCGCCAGGCTCGGAGCCGCGCGCGGCGGGCGGGAGCGGCGAGCGGCGCGAGCTCGAGCACACGGGCCCGATCGCGATCGAGCGCTACGTCAAAGACGACGGCCGTGCGCTGATTCTCTACTCAGACGAGCGGTGCGACGAGGACGCGCCGCCGCGCGCGTGAGCGAGCTCCGCTTCGAGGAGCTGCGCGGCGAGGAGGTCGTTTACGCGATCGACCGCCAGGAGCGTACGTTCCTGCCCTCACGCGACCACTGTCCGCTGTGCCCGACCCTTCCAGGCGCACCGGAGACCGAGATCCCCTTCCCGGCGTTCGAGATCGCCGTGTTCGACAATCGCTTTCCCGCCTTCGAGGCGCCTCACGGCGCGGCCGAGGTGGTCGTCTACAGCGACGATCACGAGGCGTCGTTGGCGACGCTCGCTCCCGCACGCGTCGAGGCGCTGATGTGGGTATGGCGCCACCGCTACCTCGAGCTCGGGGCTCGCGAGGACGTCGACTACGTCTACATCTTCGAAAACCACGGCGTCGAGGTCGGGGTAACGCTGCGCCATCCTCACGGACAGATCTACGGCTATCCGTTCGTCCCGCCGGTGCCGTCGCGCGAGCTCGCTGCCGACATTCGCCTGGGAGCGTGCGCGACGTGCGTATTGCTCGCACGCGAGCTGGAGGACGCTCGGCGCGTCGTGTACGAGAACGAGAACGTCGTCGTGTATGTCCCGTATGCCGCCCGCTGGGCCTACGAAGCGCACGTGGTCATGCGCGCGCATCGTGCGAGCCTGCTCGATTGCGAGCCCGCTGAGCTGCGCTCGCTGGCGGGCGCCCTGCAAACGCTCGTCCGCGGATACAACGCCCTGTTTGACCGGTCGTTTCCGTACGTGATGGCGGTCCATCAGGCGCCGACCGCGGAAACCGCGCGCGCGGCCGAGGAGGTGCCCAAGCGGGGGCACGTGCACGTCGAGTTCTACCCGCCGCTGCGCACTGCCGAGAAGCTCAAGTACCTCGCCGGCTCCGAGCAGGGCGCGGGCACGTTCATCTCCGACACGCTGCCTGAGGAGTCCGCCGCGAAGCTGCGCGAGGCGATTGTCCGTGCCGGCTGAGCGCAGCGCGGCGTTCGGGCCGGGGCGCGTCAACCTGATCGGTGAGCACACCGACTACAACGAGGGGCTGGCGCTCCCATTCGCGATCGCCGAAGGGGTGACCGTGCGTGCGCAGCCGTTGCCGCGTGAGTCGCGCGATGCGCAACGCGTGAGCGCATACGCACGCGACCTGGACGAGCACGACGAGTTCTCGCTTGCCGCGCCCCCGCGCGCTCGCGGGTGGCGCGCGTTCGTGCGCGGGACGACGGCCGAGCTGGCGAGCGCCGGGTTCCCGCTCGTCGGCACGCGCCTGGAGATCACCGGGGATCTCCCCGCGGGCGCCGGTCTTTCCTCCTCGGCTGCGCTGGAGGTCGCGCTGTGTCTCGCTCTGGCGGACGTCGGTGCACGCGTGTGCCCCGCTGGCGCGAAGACGGTGCGGCGAGTCGAGATCGCGCAACTGTGCGCGCGCGTGGAGAACGATTGGGTTGGCGCGCAAACGGGCCTGCTCGACCAGCTCGCCTCGCTCTATGGCGTCGCGGAAAATGCGCTGTGCATAGACTTCCAGACGCTGCACGTCGAGCCCGTGCCGTTGCGACTCGGTCGTTGGCGGCTCGTCGTGCTCGACTCGGGCGAGCGCCACGTGACCGCGCGCTCCGGCTACAACGAGCGACGCGACGAGTGCGCGCAGGCCTGCCGGCTGCTCGGCGTCGAGTCCCTACGCGAGGCCAGCCCGTCCGCCGTCGAGCGTCTGCCCGAACCGCTGCGCAGGCGAGCGAGGCACGTGCTCGGCGAGAACGAACGCGTGTTGCAGGCCGTCGCTGCGCTGCAAGCAGATGAGCTGGCGAGAATCGGTCAGCTGCTCGATGCCTCGCATGAGAGCCTGCGCGACTGCTACGAGGCCTCGACGCCGGCTGTCGAGGCGACGGTCGAGCGCATGCGCGCCGCGGGAGCGGCCGGCGCGCGCATGGTCGGTGGTGGCTTCGGGGGCAGCGTGCTCGGGCTGTTCGCGCCCGACACGCACCCGCCGGCCGGCGCGCGCGAAGTGCGCCCGAGTGCGGGTGCTCATCTGCTGGAGGGCTAATCTGGCGCGGTATGGCACGAGTGGGACTGCTGACGGGCGGCGGTGACTGCCCGGGCCTGAACGCGGTCATCAGGGCCGTGGTCCGGCGCGGCCTCGCGGATGGCAGCAACAGCTTCGTGGGCTTTCGCAACGGGTGGGCGGGGGTGCTCGAGGACGAGGCGCTCGAGCTGGGGCTCGAGAGCACCGCCGGGATCCTCCCGCGCGGTGGCACGATCCTCGGCACCTCACGGACCAATCCGTTCGCCGATGGCCGCGACGGCGTCGCCGAGGTTCGTCGCACGATGAGCGAGCGCGGCGTCGATGCCCTGATCCCGATCGGCGGTGAGGACACGCTCGGCGCCGCTCTACGCCTGCACCATGGGGGAGTGCCGATCGTCGGCGTGCCGAAGACGATCGACAACGACCTCGCGTGCACCGATGTGACGTTCGGCTTCCAGACGGCTGTCCAGATCGTCACCGACGCGATCGACCGCCTGCACACGACGGCGGAGTCGCACAACCGCGTGATCGTGGTCGAGGTGATGGGCCGTCACGCAGGATGGATCGCAACCCACGCGGGGCTCGCCGGCGGCGCGGATGCGATCCTCGTGCCCGAGCGGCCGTTTGACATCGAGGAGGTCTGCGCGCACCTGCGCCGCCGCCACGAGCGCGCTCGCAACTTCTCGATAGTCGTTGTGGCCGAGGGCGCCACACCCCGGGAAGGGACTCTGCAGACTCAGGCTGACACGGCGACGGACGCCTTCGGGCACGCGCGTCTGGGCGGGATCGGCGTGCTGTTGGAGCGCGAGATCGAAGCGCGCACGGGGTATGAGACGCGCGTCACGATCCTGGGCCACGTCCAGCGCGGCGGCACCCCGGTGGCGTTCGATCGCGTGCTCGCCACGCGTTTTGGCGTGGCGGCGATGGACGCCGTCGCCGGTGGGCGCTTCGGCACGATGGTCGCGCTCCATGCCAGCCAGATCGTCGAGGTCGAGCTCGAGCAGGCTCTGCGCGAGCCCAAGCTGCTTGACCCCGCGCTTTACGAGACGGCGGAGCTGTTCTTCGGCTGAGGCGCTGGAGTTCAGCCAGGTCCGCGGCGCTGCTGCTCCTCGACCGTCAGCTCGGCCATCGGCAGCGCCGCCAGGCGCTCGTCGGGGATCGGCGCGCCGCTCTCGACGGACAGCCCGTACGTACCTGCCGCCAAGCGGGCCTCCGCGCGCTCGAGCGCTGCGAGCTTATCGGTGAGATCCGCAGCGAGGCCGACGTCGCGCTCGCTTTCATAGAGCTGCTCGGAGCCGAGTTCGCCGGGTTCGCTCTGCTCGGGCTCGACTCCGTCGACGGCCTCGTTGCCGAGCCCCGCGATCGCCTGCTCGAGTCGTTGGCGTTCGCTGGCGAGCAGTTGACGGGCGCGGTCAGGATCCATCGGCAGAGCCTATCGGCAGCCCGACGACCTTGCCGGCTGCGCGGTTGGCTTCCATGTAGCGGTGGGCGTCGGCGAGGTCGCTCATCGCAAAGGTCCGGTCGAGGCTGATCGTGTAGCGGCCGGCTTCGACCGCGCGGACGATCTCCGTGAAGATGCTCTGGTAGCCGTCGCGGTCGATCACGCCGCTACCGAAACGTCGCAGCTCGATGCCCCGGCGCCGGGCGTCGGCCTCGACCGCGTCGGTGTCCCAGTCGCCCTCGAGGAAGCCTGTCACGCAGACGCGCCCTGCGCTGGCGAGGGCGTGCAGCGTTTGGCCCAACGCGCCCGGGCCGACCAGCTCGAACAGCCCGTCGACGCCATCTGGCAACAACGCTCGCACGGCTTCCGCAACGTCCTCGTCAGCGACGATCACGTAGTCGGCGCCTGCAGCGAGCAGCGCGGCGCGCTTTGACTCCTGGCGGGTGGTCGCGAGCACCGTCAGCCCGCGGTCCTTGGCGATGGTGATGGCCGCCATCCCGACGGAAGAGCTGGCGCCGTGCACGAGCAGCGATTGGCCGGCGCGCAGCGCCAACTCCTCGAGCGTGCCCCAGGCAGTGCCGAAGCTCTCGGGGATCGCGCCGAGCTCGGGCCACGCGAGCGTCGTGTCGACGGGAATGACCTGACCGGCTGGCAACAGCGCGCGCTGCTGGTAGCCGCCGTCGTAGTCTCGACCCATGCCGCCCATCGCTGCGAGCACCCGCTGCCCGGCTTGAAGGCTTGAATCGGACGCGTCGAGCACCTCGCCGACGCACTCGATGCCGAGCACGCGAGGGAAGTGGACGGCAGCGCCCGAGCCGCCGGCGCGGGTTATCAGCTCAGAGCGATTCAGCCCGAACGCGCGCACCCCCACGAGCACCCACCCGGCGCGGGCTTCTGGGGTCGGGCGCTCCTCCAGCTGCAGCACCTCAGGCCCACCGGGCTCGTGCACAACGACTGCTTGCATCGCGATGAAGCTTGCCACAAGACCTGCGCGGGACGAGGCCGGCGCGGTCTGCGACGGGCGCGGCGCGAAGCGCTCAGCCCTCAGCGTCGGTCAGCGGGCTATAGGTGTCCGGGCGCCGAGTGCTCAGGAAGGGAAACAGCTCGAGCCAGTCGCGGCGCTGGTCGAGGTCGAGGTCGGCGACGAGCACAGCCGGCTCGTCGCGAGGTGCCTGCACCAGCTTGCGTCCGTAGGGATCGCAGATGAAGGAGGACCCGTAGAAGCGCAGCGGCGGCTCCTCGCCGATGCGGTTGACGGCGACCATGAACACGCCGTTGGCGATCGCGTTGCCGATGATCACCTGCTCCCACAGGGGCTGCGTGTCGAACTCGGGATGGTCAGGCTCGGAGCCGATCGCCGTTGGATACACGAGCACGTCGGCTCCCTCGAGACTGTATGCGCGGGCGAGCTCAGGGAACCATTGATCCCAGCAGGTGGGAAAACCCAGATGCGCCGGTGCGATCGTCAGTACTGGGAACGCGGGGGCGTCTCCCGGCCCGGGGCGAAAGTAGCGATCCTCGTGATAGCCGGCGGTGATGGGGATGTGCAGCTTGCGCGTGCGCGCGAGCAGCTGGCCGTCGGGCGCGACGACGATCGCGGTGTTGTAGCCGAGCCCGTCTTCGGCGTCGGCGCGCTCGTACAGCGAGGCGTGTACGTATACACCGGTCTCGCTCGCGACGCGCGCAGCGAAGCGGTAGGTGGCGCCGCCGGGGAGCTCCTCCGGCTCGGCGCCCGCTGCATGCGGCCCGCCGGGGTCAACGGCGAAGTAGCGCGAAAGCGTGAGCTCCTGCAGGCACACGAGCCTTGCGCCCTCGCTGGCGGCACGTCGGATCGCCGCTTCCAGCGCCGCCTCGTGCTCGTCCGGGTCGGGGTGCCAGCGCTCCTGCACGGCGGCGATGCGGAAAGGCTCTCGCTGCGGTGGGCTCACACGCGCGGGGGAGTCGGGTGCGGAGGCGGTGATCACGCGTATCTCTTGCATGGCGATGACTCTAGGCTGTCGAAGATGAGCACGACCCTCGCCTCCACGCCCGCTGCGGACGGCTACCGCATGCCGGGCGAGTTCGAGGCGCACTGCGGCTGCTGGATGGCGTGGCCGGAGCGGCCCGACAACTGGCGCCTGGGCGCCAAGCCCGCGCAGCGGGCTTACGCGGCGGTAGCGGAGGCGATAAGCGTCTCGGAGCCGGTGACGATGGCGGTCTCAGACGCCCAGTTCGAGCACTGCCGCACGCTGCTGTCACCGTCGATACGCGTGGTGGAGCTCTCGAGCGACGATGCATGGATGCGCGACATCGGCCCGACGTTCGTCGTCGATGACAGCGGCGGGCGCCGCGGCGTGGACTGGCACTTCAACGCGTGGGGTGGTCTCGATGGCGGTCTCTACTTCCCGTGGGACCGCGACGAACGAGTAGCGCAGAAGGTGCTCGAGCTGGAAGGCGACGACCGCTACCGCGCTCCGATCGTGCTCGAGGGCGGCGCGATTCACGTTGATGGGCGGGGGACGGTTATGGCAACGGAAGAGTGCCTGCTCAACCCCAACCGCAATCCCGAGCTCTCGCGCGGGCAGATCGAGCAGGTGCTGTTCGAGCACCTCGGCGCCGAGAAGATCATCTGGCTGGGCCGCGGTGCGTATAACGACGAGACCGACGGGCATATCGACAACCTCGCGTGCTTCGCCCGACCGGGGGTCGTGCTGCTGACTTGGAGCGAGGACGAGTCCGACCCCCAGCACGCGATCTCGCGCGACGCGCTGGAGCGCCTGGAAGGGGCGACGGACGCTCGCGGGCGCTCGATCGAGGTCATCCGCGTGCCGTCCCCGGGCCCGATCACGATCAGCGAGCGCGAGGCGGAGGGCGTCGACGCGGTACCCGGGAGTCGCCCGCGCCGCGCCGGCGACCGCTTGGCGGCGTCATATGTGAACTTCTACGCCGGCACGAAGCGGATTGTGTTTCCGCTGCTCGACGAGCGCTTCGACAGGGCCGCGGAAGCAGTGCTGCGCGACTGCTTCACCGATCGCGAGATCGTGGGCGTGCCCGCGCGCGAGATCCTGTTGGGGGGAGGCAACATCCACTGCATCACCCAGCAGGTCCCGGTCGGCTCAGCCCGCTGAGCCGAATGCCCAAACAATCCATCTGGCCGAACGTTCGGTTTGGTCGTATCTGTAGCGGGAATCATTGCTGAGGTGTGCAGATGAGCTCCTTCTCGATCAGCGATGAGGTGACAGGCGAGGGCGTGGCCGCTCGCGACGATGTCGCTGTTCTGCTCGTCAGGCTGGTCCGAGTAGAACAAATGTCCAGAGGGGCTCGTCCAGCTCGGGGTGCGGAGCGGGCTCTTCTAGGTTGTCGGCAGGCTCGCCATTAAGGAGTAGTTCTACATGGCCGAATATATGGGCAAAGAGACTCTCAACACTCGGGGCCTAGGAGGAAGCAGATGAGCTTTTTCTATATCGGTGACAACGATGCGGTCGGGAGCGCGTGTGACGACGATGTCGGCATCCTCGTCGCAGGAGGCGAGCTCGACTACGCCGCAACGCCCCAGCTGAGCGAGCAGCTGGCCGACCACATCAACGCGGGGATGACACGCCTCGTGCTCGATCTCTCGTCGGTGACGTTCATCGACTCGACGGCGATTGGCGCGCTCGTAGGAGCGGTGATGAGGATGCAGGAGCGCGACGGCGGATCGCTCTCGGTCGTCTGTGCTCAGGAGAACAGGCGGGTACTGCGGATCTTCGAGATCGCCGGAATCGAAAGCATGATCGCCGTGCACTATTCGCGCGAGGAGGCACTCTCGGCGCTGATGATGGCCGGCTGAGGTGTCTGCGCCGGTCGAATACGACACCGCAGGGTGTGCGGCGCCGCAGCTGCGCCTGCCCGCCGAGTCAGCGAAGCTCGTGGTGGCGCGTGAATACGCCCACGCGGCTGCAAGCTCATTCGGCTTCGACGCCGATCGCTGCTACGAGTTCGTGTTTGCTGTCAACGAGGCGGTCACGAACGCGATCAGGCACGGCCTGCCCGACGCGCAAGGGCACATACATCTCAGCATTCACGCCGACGGGGAGCGCCTGACATTGGCGATCCGCGACTCCGGGAGCTTCCGCTTGCCGGACGCAAACGCTGCGGCCCGCCTGGAAGGCGGGCGTGGGTTCGCGCTGATGGCTCGCCTGATGGACACGGTCCAGCTGTGCGTGGCATCCGGCAGCACGACCGTACGGCTGTCGAAGGCGCGATCGTGAGCGCTCATCTACGACGAGACTGCCGTGGCTGAGGATCGTGTCGGGCGGAGGCTGACAATGACGAGCGGACTCGCGCGTGTCGTGTCCCTGACAGCCGCGTCGCTGCTCGCAAGCTGCGCGGGGCTGTTCGGCGGTGGCTACGCGGATGCGAGGGCGGACGGACTGTCTGTGCCGAGCGTCGGCGTGACGACGCCGGTCGCGACCGTGACGACGCCGGGCGTGACGGTGACGACACCGAGCGTCGGCGCATCGAAGACTGGGGTGGAAGTGACCGCTCCGAGCGTGGCGGTTTCTGCGCCGAGCGTGGCGGCCTCAACGCCGAGCACGCCGGTCACCGGCAAAGTTGAAGCCCCTGTGACAGGCAGCGCGCCCAGCACCCCGAGTGGCGGCGATCCAGGGGGTGCCGGCAAGACGCCGTCGACGCCCACCAACTCTGATAACTCGCCGGTCGCGCCGTCCGCTGATTCCGCGCCTGTAACGTCCTCGCGCGCGGCCGATGACGGGGCTCGCGCCACCAAGGCGCCGCTCGTCGCGAGCGGTGTACACGAGCAGGCGCGGACATCGCAGGGCTCCGCACGCAAGCCTCACGGGCAGCGGCACCTCGCCGCAGGCGCGGCGGCGTCGAATCTCGCCGGCGGCGGGCTGGGGCGTGGTCCAGGTGACCCGAGTCCCGCGCGCTCGACCGCGACGTCGCGCTTGTCCTCGCAGCACACGAGCAACCCGCTGGACACGATCGGCGGCCACATACCGCTGCCGCTGCCGGTGCCGAACTGGAGCAAGCCGATCATCCTGCTGCTGCTGTTGCTGGCGCTGTGGTTCGGCGTACGCTCGCGCATGGCCTCACGTCGGGCGCGTCGCCTGGAGGGTCAGCGCGCGGTCCTGCTTCGTGACGTCGGTGCGATGCAGGCGGCGCTCGTGCCCGAGATTCCCGCGCGGGTCGGCGGGCTGGCCGTGTCCGTCGCGTACAGCCCGGCCGATGGTCCCGCGGCTGGGGGCGACTTCTACGACGTGTTCGTGCCGGAGCGGGGGAAGGTCGCGATCATTCTCGGCGACGTCGCCGGACACGGGCATGGGGCGCTCGCCCAGGCGGCGCTCACGCGCTACACGCTGCGCGCGTACGTGCAAGCCGGACTCGAGCCGCGGGCGGCGCTGGCGCTCGCCGGCCGCGCCCTCGCGGATCCGAAGCTCGAGCATTTCGCGACGGTTGCGGTCGGCGTATTCGATGCCCGCGAGGGCCGCCTCGTATATGCGAGCGCTGGTCATCCTCCGCCGATCCTGCACGGCTTGCAGACGCGTGAGCCGTTGTCGATCTGCGCCTCTCCACCGGTTGGCTGGACGGTTCCTACGGGTCGGCGCCAGACGACCGTGTCCTTGCCCCCAGGCGCTGTCGCGTGTTTCTTCAGCGATGGCCTGATCGAGGCTCGCTGCGCGGAGGACCTGCTCGGACGCGAGCGAGTCAGCGAGATGCTCGAGCGGCTCGGTCCGAATCCCGACGCCACAAAGCTGCTCGAGCGAGTGCGGGAGGCGGCGCTTACCACGCCGGATGACATGGCGGCGTGCATCGTGATGGCGCAGATGACGGTGATCCCCGCTCGCGTCCACATCGAGGAACTGGAGGTCGACGCGGCGGCGCTCGGCACGGTACAGGTCCGACGCTTTCTCGAGACGTGCCTCGTCCCGGCGGTGGACGTCGAGCTGACCCTCCGACGCGCGAGCGACATCGCAGCGATGTTCGGCACCGCCGTGCTGCGGATCGACCTCGGGCCGACGACGGCGACGGCTGTCGCGGTTCCACCAGGGCCTGAGCCGCAGGCGGCGAGCCCGCGGCCCGACTCACCAAGCCCCGCGCCTGAACGATTCAGCGCAAGCTGAGGTCTCGGAACGCTCGAGCCGACGGAGCTCGTCTGCGGCGCTCTCGATCATGCCCGCCCGCTAAAGGGCATGATCGAGAGCCGACTCGGTCAGCCGGGGATGCGTCGCTTGCTCACGGTTCCGCGCTTGCGACGGGACTCAGCTGGTCCTTCAGCGACGGGTTGTCGGTGGTGCGAAGATACGGCTGCACGCGCGGGTCAAAGAACACTTTGATGAGCTTCTTGACCTGCGGATCGTCGCGGTAGGCGCTCCCAACGACGAGCTGGGCGGCAAAGCTGCGCGGCGCAGGCGGCGCGTAGATCTTGTCCTTGGCGGGTGTACCTGCCGCGATGAACTGCATGTTGTATGCGATCACTGCGGCCACCGAGCTGAGAGTGCGCGGCCCGGCACCGTAGTCGACGAACACGAAGTGCAGCTTGTGGGGGTTGGAGGCGATGTCGCTGGTGGTCGCCGACCATGGAATCGTGCCGGGCTTGAACGTGATCTCACCGGCCCGCTCGAGCAGCCACAGCGCCTGCGCGGTGTTCGCGGGATCGTTGAGTAGCGCGATCTGCGCTCCGTTGGGCAGCGCTGAGAGGCTCGGGTACTTGGACGAGTACACCGAGTATGCCCACTGGAATACGGGGCCGATTGCTGTCAGCTTCATGCCGGTGGACTGGACGACCTCGTTGAGCCAGTGAATGTGCTGGTAGATGTTCGCGGCGAACTGACCGTGAGCGGTCGCTTCGTCGAGCTGGTTGCCGTCTTGGATCCCTACAGGTTCGATCTTGACCCCGTAGGTGGGCGCGATCGCCTTGTTCAGCCACTGCAGAAATGCCTGCTCGGAGCTGCTGGAGGCTTCGTATGCGATCGGGAGCGTCGTTCCGAAATGGCTTCCCCTAACGCTCTTCGATGACGACCCTTTCGACAGCAGCACGACGAGCAGGACGACAATCACCCCCAACACAGCGGCCGCCGCGAGCCAGTTACGGCGGTTGCCACCACCGCGCAACTGGAAGTCCTCAGGAGGGAGTTGCGGGGTGGGTGGTCTGGTCTTCACATCGGTCGACATGTTCTGCTCCTTTGTTGGGTCAGTGTGTGAGTGACCGGACGATGCGGTCGCCGCCGAACTGCACGATTTGGACGATCAGCACGAGCAAGACGATGCAGCTGATCATGATGTGGCTGTCGAACTGCTCGTAGCCGTAGTTGACGGCTAGGTAGCCCAGACCGCCGGCCCCGATCGCGCCGGCGATCGCCGAGTATTCGATCATCGCGATGGTGTTCAGGGAGAGTCCCGCGACGATCCCCGGAAGCGCCTCGGTGAGCTGGATCGTGCGTATCACCTGAAGGACGCTCGCGCCGGAGGCGAGGCCGACGTCGAGGCGCGTGCGTGGTATCTCGCGAACAGCGTTCTCGACGAGCCTGGCGAAGAACGGGATGCCAGCTAGTGACATCGGGATGATCGCAGCCTTGATCCCGATCGTCGTGTTTACGACGAGCCGGGTGAAGGGGATGATCGCGGCCATCAGCACGAGGAACGGCAGGGAACGCCCGAGGTTGGCTATCCAGCTGATGGATGCGTGCACGGTCGTATGCGGCGCGAGCCCGTGTGGCGATGTGTTGAAGATCAGCAGCCCGAGGGGCAGGCCGAGCGCGACGACGATGCTCATCACGATGCCGACCATCGCGGCGGTCTGGCCAAGCGCAGGCAGCAGCAGCGAGGAGACTCCGGACCACGGCGTTGCGGTTGCGATGATCATGCCGCGCTCCTGGCGAGCCTCTGGGTGCAGCTGCTCGGGGTCACGCTCGCGGGCTTTTGTGATTCCGTCCTGCGAGGCGAAGATGCCCCGCGAGGCGAATGCCGCGCGTACCTCGGCGGCTGGCAGCGGGCGCTCGACACGTACGGTCACGCGCCCGGCAGCGCCGCCATCGTCGATCGTCTCGATCAGCCCGGCGAGCACGGAGATGTCGGTATCGAGTTCGCGACCGATCGATGTGAGCCAGGCCGGATCGACGTCGGGGCGCTCGTAGCGCAGTTGCCATAGCGCGGGCTGAAGCGGCCCAGGAGGCAGCGGCAGCAACGCTCGTGCGAGCTCCGAGTCTGAGGAGCGGATCACGTCGGCGACCGGGCCGCGTTCGACGATCTTTCCCTCGTGGAGTCTTGCGACGCTGTCAGCGACGTTTCGCACGACGTCCATCTCGTGTGTGATGAGAACCACCGCGACCCGCAGCTCGTCGCGCATCTCCGCGAGCAGCTTCAGGATCGAGGTCGTGGTCTGCGGGTCGAGACCGGACGTCGGCTCGTCGGCGAGCAGCACCGACGGTTTGAGCGCGAGGCCGCGCGCCAGCCCAATCCGCTGCTGCTGTCCGCCGGACAGCTGCGAGGGGTAGTGGTTCGCGCGATGCATCATCCCCACCCGCTCGAGCAGCTCGCGCACACGCCGGAGCCGATCGCCGTGGGACATCCTCATGTAGCGCATCGGCAGCTCGACATTCTCGGCAGCCGTCAAGCGCTGCAGTAGGCCTGCCGACTGGAAGACCGTGCCGATCGCGCGGCGGGCGCTGCGCAGCTCGCGGCGTGAGAGACGCGTGAGGTCCTTTCCGTCGACGAGGATCGAGCCCGAGGTCGGCTTCTCCAAGAGGTTGATGCAGCGCGCCAGTGTGCTCTTGCCGGCGCCACTTGGCCCGACCACCGCGGCGATTTCACCTGCCTGCACCGCGAAGTCGACTCCGTCCAGGACGGTGAGCGATCCGTAGCGTTTGGTTAGTGCGGTTACCTCGATCATCGGCGCCGTCCCTTCCGCGAGCGCGGGGAAGTCTACAAAGCCAGTCGAAAAAGCGGGCAAAGCATCCCTGCGAAGTGGCCAGACGTCCAATAGACGTTGTCGAACGTGCGATAGGGATGTCCTATGAGGGCACGGCGTCGTGGGCGACCACATAGACGTAAGCGAGCCACACTCCTGGCTCCTGCTGTAGGTTCGCCAAATGCCCGACGCAGACACCCCACCCTTGACCCTCCCCCTCACCGGCGGCTGCGGCTGCGGCCTCGTCCGTTTCGAGATCGACAGTGCGCTGGTCGCGGCCGGCTACTGCCACTGCACTCGATGCCAGCACCGCACCGGCACGGGCATGCAGGCATCGGCACGCCTGGCGCCAAACTCCTTGCGCGTGATCAGCGGCGGCGAGCACCTGCGCGGCTGGAATGCAGGAAGTGGCCTGGAAAAGGTCTTCTGCGGCGCGTGCGGGTCGGCGGTGTTCGCCCGCGAGCTCGACGGCGGTGAGATCAGGATCGTTCGTCTCGGCGCGATCGACGGCGATCCCGGGATACGTCCGCAGGCGCACCAGTTCGTGGCATACGCCGCTCCGTGGGAGCAGCTGCCCGACGATGGGCTGCCGCGCTTCGACGAGGCCATCACAGGCTGACCGCGAGGCAAGGCGTGCGCCGACGCTAGCTCATTTGGCGAGGACCTCTGGGGGACAGTTCTTGGGCAAGACGGCTGCTTCGAAGTGAGCCAGCGGCTCGGTCGCCAAGCTTGGCAGTCGGCGACGCGGGGGCGAGTCCCTTTGGTGTCGGTTGGGCGCCGTTTATCGTTCGGGGAGACTCCCAGCACAACTCTTGCGCGTAGATCGAGTTCTCATCGTGCGCTTGCCCCTGGTGGCGCATCCTTGCCGAGCCTCATGCTGTTGATCGCGCCCCTGGTGCCCCGCTCATCGAACCCGAAGCGATAGGGACGACATGACCACCCCTCGAGCTATCTACATAGGAGATGAATATTGAATGAAGGTCTTGGTGATCGCGAGCGAGCCAATTTCCGCCGATCGTCTTCGCGCGGCGCTCGGTGACGCGACCGACGACGCGGAGATTATGGTCGTCGCGCCGGCGCTTCACCGGTCCGCGCTGCGCTTCTGGCTCTCTGACTCCGACGAGACGCTCCAACGGGCAGAGCTTGTTCAGCGCAAAACGGTCGAGGGCCTCGACGACGAGGGACTCGACGCTCACGGCGATACTGGCGAGGGCGCTCCGGTCAAAGCGGTGGAAGACGCGCTGATCACCTTCCCGGCGGACCGCATAGTGCTCTTCAGTCGCCTGGTCTCGGAGCGGCGATACAACGAGGCGATCGACGCCGACGCGCTGCGAGAGCGGTTTGGCGTACCTGTCCAGCGAGCCGACTGAGAAGCCAGAGCCGCTGGGGCAGAGCCCTTCTGACGGGCTTTGCTGAGGCCGCTGGGGAGCGGTCTGATCGGCTCACGGAAGGATGGTCAGCTTGGACCGGGAAGGGCCTGTTCGGGGCGAGCGTAGCGTTGTTGAGCGCGTGTCATCTTCGCCCCGTCGTACCAGTGCCAAGCCCAATAGGAGGCTGGCTTGGCTAGACGGATCGCGCCGGTCAACCAGACGAAGGGGATGACCAGGCCCAAAAGGGCGAAGCCCCGCTTTCCCTTCAGCCAGCAGATGGTGAAGAGGCCGATACCGATCGCAACCGCCCCGATCTCGTTGGCGCGGTGGGGGACGGCAGCCGCAACGCCGATCACGATGACAGACACACCGAGTAGCACTGCTAGACGGGTTGTACGCCCCTCGAGCTCTGCCATGCGGTCGTCATCGGCAGCCTAACTCGTCGTCTTGAGATCACGATCGCCTGCGGTGATCCAGGCCCGTCGCGTGCGGGCTGGGTCGGATGGGCGCGGCGGGTTTCGAACCTGCGACCTCTCGCGTGTGAAGCGAGCGCTCTCCCACTGAGCTACGCGCCCTGGGCAGCCGATTCTATTGGGCTCGCGCGGCGCTGGTGGGTAGACGGGACACTCGAGCCAGCGGTGCCGGCCACTCAGGAAGCGAGCTGCGACTCGATCGCGTCGGTCAGCTCATCTGACTCGGGCTCGACCGTCGGGCGAAAGCGCGCGACTGGGCGCCCGTCGACGGAGATGAGGAACTTCTCGAAGTTCCACTGCACGTCGCCTGCCTCGCCCGCCCCGTCGGCGGTCGCGGTCAGCGTGCTGTACAGCGGGTGGCGCTCGGAGCCGTTGACGTCGAGCTTCTCGGTCATCGGGAAGCTCACGCCGTAGGTGGTCGAGCAGAACGTCTGGATCTCCTCCGCGCTGCCCGGCTCCTGTTCGCCGAACTGGTTGCACGGTACGCCCAGCACCGTGAAGCCGCGCTCGCCGTAGCGCTCCTGCAGGCGCTCGAGGCCGGTGTACTGAGGGGTCAGGCCGCAGCGCGAGGCAACGTTCACGACGAGCACCGTGCGCCCCTGCAGCTCACCCTGATCCAGCGGGGCGCCGTCTAGCGCGTTGAGGTTCTCGAAGATCGCCATCGCCCACATCCTAGGCGAGCGCCGACGCGGGGCTTCGCTTGGCCCAGCCCTGGCGCAGCAGATCGAGCAGCGCCTCCGGTGGCTGAGCGCCGGAAGCCCCGAGCTTGCGCTCGATCACGAACGTCGGCACGGCGCTGATCCCCAGCTCGCGTGCGGTGCGCTCGTCGGCGCGGACCTCATCGGCGTAGCGCCTGCCGGCGAGCAGCTCGCGAACCTCCTGCCCCTCGAGCCCGACCTCCGTGGCCAGACGCACGAGTGTGTCGTGGTCTGACATCAGCTCGCCTTCCCTGAAGTACGCCTGCAGCAGGCGCTCCTTCATCGCATCCTGCAGATCGTGGACCTCGGCCAGATGCACGAGCCGGTGGGCGTCGAAGGTGTTGCCGCTGCGCGCGATGTCGAAACGGAAGGCGAGGCCCTCCTCCGCGGCGACGCCCGTCAGTCGCTGCTCGGCATCGCGTGCCTGCTGGACGCTCATGCCGTACTTCTCCGCCAGGCGCTCGGCGCGATCGCCGGTGCGCTCGTGCGGCGCGCCGGGGTCGAGCTCGAAGCTCCGCCACGTCACGTTTACCTCGTCGCGATGCTCGAACTGCTCGAGCGCGGCTTCGAAACGGCGCTTGCCGATGTAGCACCACGGGCAGGCGACGTCGGACCAGATCTCCACGTCCACAATTGGCTCCTTTGTTGAGCAGGCAACCATTCTCACTATAAGCGCCATCTGTTGCCTTCTCGTGCGGATTGTCAAGCGGCGTCCGCGCCACGTCGATGGATGTGGGCTCTTGCAGAGCACCGCCTACAACCCGCGAAGGAGTCGATGCCGATGATCTCTGTCCACCCCGACAACGCCCTTCCGCGGTTGATGATCGCCGATGATGACCCTGCGATTCAGTCCCTGTTGGACGCCTCTCTGAGCAGCGGCTTTGACGTCGTCGGGCTCGCCGCAGACGATGAGGCTGCCGTCAAGCTCGCCGAGGCCAGCAAGCCGGACGCTGCGCTCGTCGACGTCGCGATGTCGGCCGGCGCTGGATTGCGTGCCGTCAGGGGAATCCACGAGGTCGCGCCCGACACCGCGATCGTCGTTCTCTCCGCCGCTGAGTCCGATGGGGCGGTTCGAGACCTCCTGCAGGCCGGAGCGAACGCGTACCTTCGTAAGGGCGTCGCACCAGAGTTCGTCGCCGATGCGCTGCTGGACTCGATTTACGCGCACGCCGTTGACCGGCACACGCGGTCATAGGCGCACGCGCGGCCGCATCGACGCCTGGGCGTCGTAGCGTGCCACCGGTCCGCGTTCACGACCCCAGCCGTACGCCTGCGTGGGGGTGCAGCCGGTCGTTGGCTTCCGAGTAGCTGGACGCGAGCGCATCGACTTCCGCCTGTGTGAGTGACGGGCCGAACGCGGCCATACCGCCGAGCTTCTTGTAGGCGGCGAGCAACTGCTTGCCGATCTGCGCAAGGCCGAAGTGCGCGTCGTAGACGCTCTCGATGTACAACGCGACGTTCGCGCGGGCGAAGCGCGACGCCGTCGGGGATCCATGTTCGATCTGCATGATGCTCGCCGCTATCAACTGCCAGCCTAGGGCGCTCAGCCTCGCGAACTGACGGAAGGCGGCGGCCAGGCCAGAGCTCGGCCCGGTGAGGGCGGCCGCTTCGCGTTCTTCGAACAGTCCAGGTACGTGCAGCGCCCCGGCGCGCTCGCTCGCGGCCTCGATCGCCGCGCGCGAGGTCGAGCTCGTCTGCGGCGGCAGGCCGTTGACGACGAGCAGCCAAGCCGCCTTCGTGCTCGCCACCTCCGCGGCCGCGGATCTTCTGCGCGCCGCTCAGCGCTCTGGAGGCCGCGATCAGATCGGCGCGCTGCAGGCGCAGCGCCTGTGGCGTCACCTCCCGGCCCGAGCCGCAGCCGCCGACCGCGACCGCCACGGCGCTCAACAGCGCCAGCAGTACGAGATTGCGATGGCCCGTCTGGGATCGGCCGGCGGCAGCGCCACGCAATGCGTTCTTGCGCGGCGCGCCGTCCGTTTGCCTAGGCGCTCAGCAGGTCGATCACGAATACGAGCGTTTCGTTCGCCGGGATCTTCGGTGGCGAGCCTTTCGCGCCGTATGCGAGTGACGCCGGAATGATCAGCTCACGCCGGCCGCCGACCTTCATGCCCGGTATCCCCTGTTCCCACCCCGGGATGACCTCACCCTTGCCGAGCGTCAACGTGAACGGTTCGTTGCGCTTGAACGAGGATTCGAACACTACGCCGGTCTTGTAGAGGACGCCGACGTCGTTGACCGAGATCGCGCTGCCGGTTTTGGCTTCGGTGCCCGTTCCGGTGATCAGTTCTTTGGTTTCCAGCTTGGTCGGAGGCGGCCCCTTCGGGGGCGTGACGGTCGGTTCTTTCGACAGCGGGCCGCTGGTTGGCGTCTTCGCGGTCGTCGTGGTGGCCGTGCTGGTCGTTTCTCCGGCCTTGATGAGCGCGTCGTTGGCGCTGTTCTCGTTACCGATCGTGATCGTGCTCGAGCCGCTCGAACCGCAGCCGGCGATCAGGACTGCCGCGCCAAGGGCAACGGCGATCATGCTCACGCGCGAACCAGTGGCGCGAGAGCGAATCATTGAGGGAAGGATCTTGAAGTAGGTCACGGCGCGGCAGCCTACCGGAACTCGGCCGAGCCGTGGTGCGCTAGCATCGCTCATGGACCGTGCTAGGCGGGGAGGTAGCGGTGCCCTGTACCTGCAATCCGCTCTAGCGGGGCCGAACTCCCCTCCGAGGGACTCCGGCTCCGGTCGCTCCGCCGCTCGGGGCGTCGATGGTTCGGGTCCCGCGCGGTGTCGGCTTGCGAACCAGGTCAGGTCCGGAAGGAAGCAGCCTTAAGCGATCACCGGCAGGCGCAGCGGGAGCTCCCGAACCGGAGTCGCGGGCGACGACCGGCACCGGGTGCAGGGAGTATCGACGAGGGGTGCACGGTCCACTACTTGCAGCGCGTGAAGATCAGCCACGCGCGACTGGTGGCCGACGCCGAGAAGCCCGGCGGCACGCCCACCGTCTCGACCGGGTCGTGCGGGTCGAGGACGTAGTCCGTCTCGACTTCCTTGCTGGCGGGATCGACGTAGACGCCCGAGGCTATGTGGCCGGCTTCGGGACTGACGATGTTGCGGGGGCTCGTTTCCAGGTACAGCGACAGCAGTGGAACCGGCGCGTGGTTGGGCACGCCCACCGGCCCGCAGCGCAGGTTGATGGCGTGGCTGTCGACGAGCGCGAGCAGGTCGTCTTCGATCTGGTGCTGGCGCGTGAGTTTGTCGAGTTCGCGATGGGCTTCGCGGTAGTTCGACGGGGCGAAGGCGAGCAGCAGCACGAGCACGAGCGCGCCTGCGGCCATCCACCAGCGCCGCCGCCGGTCTGCGCGTGGCAGAGACATCCAGCCGAAGACGCCGGCGCCGGCGAATATGCACAGGAACGATGCTGCGAGCAGGGCGTAGCGGGTGTTGATCGGGAGCCCGAACGAGGCGAAGAGGGCGAACACGAGGACCGCGAGGACGCCCGCGCCCGCGCCGAGCAGCGCGCGCCGACGCAGCCATAGCAGGGACAGCACGCCGCCGACGGCGGCCGCGACCAGCACGCCAGGGCGCAGGATCTCGCCGAGTCGGCGCGGGATGTACTCGGGCACGTTAGTGATCCCGGTCTCGCGGCCGAGCTTTTCGGCGGTGTCACGGGTGTTCGTCAGCGACCACAGGGGGTCGCCGGTGACGAGCAGATCGCTGAGCAGCCAGATCAACGGCGCGCAGGCGGCGAGCAGCGTCAGGCGCGCGATCTCGCGGCGGGGGCGCTCGCGCCACGAGCCTGCGCCGCCGATGATCTCGCGCAGCGATCGTGGCAGCAGCCCCATCAGGTACAGCCAGTAGAGCCCCGAGAATGCCCACGCCTCCGGGCGCAGCAGCCCGGCGAGCGCGAGCAAAACGAGCACCGGCGTCCCGGCCGGCGTCGCTCGCAGGCGCCGGTGACGGGACTCGACCAGCAGGGCGCTGAGCACGAGCAGTAGGTACGGCACGTCGATATACGCGCGTACGCCGTAGGAGAGCACTTCCGCGCGGGTGAGGAAGAGAAAGGCCGCGAGCGCGCCGGCGGCCCAGCCGAACCATTCTGCGCCGAGGCGGTAGATCACCCAGCCGCAGGCCGATAGCGCGAGGAAGCCCAGGGCGACGGTGACGTCCTCCACAGCGCGCGGCCCGAGCGGCGAGAGCACGAGGCCGAGCAGCTCGATCAGCGGGTGGGGCGTGGGGGCGATCGGCACGCCGTAGGCAGGCGTCTGCCCGCGCGAGAGCTGCCCGCCCCACGCGAGCGCGTACAGCGTGTCGTAGTTGGCGAAGCCTACGCCGGCGATCAGGCGCAGCGCCAACGCGCCGACGACGATCGTGAAGACGGCGCCGAGACGTCTCAGCACGCCCTGCGGTGAGGCGCTCATGAGCGCGGACGCTACCCGCTGGAGCGGGCGATCGAGCCTGTCGACGGGCCCGACGGAGCCTGCCTCAGAGCCCGCTCACGCGCGTGGGTAGACTCAGGCGAACGGTGTCCGAACAGCAGCAGTCACAGGATCAGCAGCCCTCGCTGTACCGCAGGCACCGGCCGCGCACGTTCGCCGAGGTGGTCGGCCAGGAGCCGGTGGTGAGGACGCTGCGCAATGCGGTCCAGCGCGGCAAGGTCCACCACGCGTACCTGTTCGTGGGCTCGCGCGGCACCGGGAAGACCTCGATGGCGAAGATCCTGGCGGCGTGCTTGAACTGTGAGCGAAGGGATCAGGATCCCGCCCACCCGACAATCGAGCCGTGCGGGGAGTGCGACTCGTGCGTGTCGATCGCACGCGCGACGTCGCTCGACGTGATCGAGATGGACGCGGCGTCGAACAACTCGGTCGACGATATCCGCGAGCTTCGCGAAAGCGTTGCCTACGCACCGGTCAGCGGGCGGCGCAAGATTCTACATCTTGGACGAGGCGCATATGCTCTCGACGGCGGCATGGAACGCCTTCCTGAAGACGCTCGAGGAGCCGCCGCCGAACACGGTGTTCGTGCTCGCGACAACCGAGGCGAACAAGGTGCCGGCGACGGTCGTCGACCGTTGCCACCGCTTCGACTTCCACCGCCCGACCGTCGAGCAGATCGCGAGCGTGGTGCGACGCACGGCGCAGGCCGAGTCGATTGAGATCCCGCCGCCTGCGATCGCCGCGCTCGCGCGCTCGGCCACGGGCAGCTTCCGCGACGCGCTGGGGACGCTCGAGCAGCTGGTCACCTACAGCGGCTCGCAGATAGCACTGGAGGACGTGCTGGCTGTGCTGGGCGTGGCCGATGCGCGGCTGCTGGAAGCGGCGGTAGACGCGGTCGCTGATGATGACCCGAGGCGCGCGTTGGCGGCGCTGGATGAATGCGTCGAGCAGGGGCGCGACGCGAGCTCGTTCGCGTCTGACCTGGAGGTGCGCGCGCGCGAGCTGATGGTTGTGCAGATCCTCGGCGAGGTGCCCGAGGAGCTGTCGCTCACTCCGGAGGCCGACGCCGCCCTGCGCGAGCAGGCCGAGCGGGTCGCCCACGCAACGGTTGTGCGCCTGCTCGAGCTGCTGGGCGAGGCGATGGAGGCCGTTCGCGCCGGCGCCGACGCGCGCACGCGGCTGGAGCTCGCGCTCGTGAAGGCTGCGAGGCCCGCTGTCGACGGCTCGATGCGAGCGCTGCTGACGCGGATCGAACGGCTGGAGGGTGTCGCCCCAGCGCGCGCCAATGCACCGGTGGCGACACCTGCAGACGAGCAGCACGCGGTCGAGCAAGGCCCGCCACCCGCGGCGCCCGTGCCTGGCGTTGCCGGCGCGCAAGCCGACCAGGCGCCGACGCGCAGCGAGTCGTCGCCGCCGCAGGATCAGCCGGATTTCTCGAGGGGCGGGGATGCGCCGCCGCCAGCTACGGGTGCGGCGCCCGCTGTAAGTACCGCGGCCGCGTCGTCATCGGCAGCACTGATGACAGGGTCGCCCGCGTCTTTGCCCCCCGCTCCGCCGCCCGAGGCGATCGCCCGGGTACCGAGGGACCTGGAGTCGATATTCGCGTTCTGGCCGGCGGTTGTTGACCTGGTGCGCAGTGAAAACGGGCTGCTCGGCGCCGTCCTTGGCGAGGCGTGCCCGGTGGCGGTCGACGGCGAGGAGCTGACGCTCGCGATCACCTCCTCGCTCTCGAAAAAAAAAGCAGAGGACCCTGCCCACCGCGCGGCTGTCGGCGAGGCGCTGCGTTCACTCACCGGCGAGCGCTGGCGTCTGTCGTACGAGCTTCGTGAGGAGGCCGTCTCGGCGGATCGGCCCGAGCCGACGGAGCGCTCGGAGGACGAGTGGGTCGCGCGCTTCATGCAGGAGTTCGACGCTGAGGAGCTGACCGAGGATGAGGCTGTGACCAGCGACGAGAAAGGCGCGTAATGCCCAAGCAGCCGCGGATGCCGAACATGCAGCAGATGATGGCCCAGGTGCAGAAGATGCAGAAGGACATGGAGCTCGCCCAAGAGCAGCTGAAGCACGAGCTCGTCGAGTCCTCGGCCGGTGGCGGCATGGTGACGGTCAAGGTGAGCGGCGCACTGGAGGTGCGCGAGATCAAGATCGACCCGGCGGCGGTCGACCCCGAGGACGTCGAGATCCTCGCGGACATGGTGCTGGCGGCCGTCAACGAGGCGCTGCGGATGGCCCAGGAGCTGGCGGAGAGCAAGCTCGGGGGCGCGACCGCGGGACTCGACCTGGGCGGGCTCGGCGGTCTCGGCCTACCGGGAATGTGAGCCGATGAGCACGGCCTCCTACGCGCCGCCGGTGCAGCGGCTGGTGACCGAGCTGTCGAAGCTGCCGGGCGTTGGCAGCCGCACGGCGCAGCGCCTGGCATTCCACATCCTGCGAGCGTCCGGCGAGGATGCGACGGCCCTCGCGGAGGCGATCGTCGAGGTCAAGCAGCGGATACACCTGTGTGAGGTGTGTTTCAACCTCACCGACGAGGCGCGATGTCGGATTCTGCGAGGACCCGCGCCGCGATCACGGGCTGATCTGCGTCGTCGAGGAGCCGAGCGACGTCATCCCGATGGAGCGCACGCATGAGTATCACGGCGTCTACCACGTGCTCGGCGGGGCGCTTTCGCCGATCGATGGCATCGACGCGGAGGATTTGAAGATCGCCGAGCTGTTCGCGCGGGTGAGCTCGCCGCCTACGAGCGTGAGCGAAGTCGTGCTGGCGACAAACCCGACGACGACCGGCGAAGCGACCGCGTTGCACATCGCCGAGGAGCTGCGCGCGCGTACGCCTGAGGTCAAGGTCACCCGCTTGGCGAGCGGACTGCCGGTCGGCTCGGATCTCGAGTACGCCGACGAGGTGACGCTCGGCAAGGCGTTCGCGGGGCGTCGCGCGGTCTAAAGCCTTCAACCGCACGCTCGCAAGCTGAGTTCCGGCAGGTGCTGGCCACGCGGCGGGCGCGAGGCGTCCGGCCGAATATCCTGCGCTGCGATGTCCTCAGTGATCGTTATGAAGTTCGGCGGCACCTCGGTCGCCGATGCCGAGCGCGTCAAGCGCGCGGCGCGGCGGATCGTGGAGAAGCGCGAACAGGGCCAGCAGGTGGTCGCGGTGCTCTCGGCGCGTGGCAAGACGACTGACGAGCTGATCGCGATGGCCGAGGAGATCTCGCCGTCCCCGGACCCGCGAGAGATGGACATGCTGCTGTCGACTGGGGAGCGGATCTCATGCGCGCTGTGCGCGATGGCGATCAACGACCTCGGCCACCGCGCGATCTCGCTGACGGGCTCGCAGGCGGGGATCGTCACAGACGAGTCGCACACGAAGGCGCTGATCCTCGACGTCCGCGCCGATCGCATCCGCGCGGCCCTCGCCGAGGACCACATCGTGCTCGTGGCGGGCTTCCAGGGCGTCTCTGAGAACGCGAGGAACGTCACGACGCTTGGTCGCGGTGGCTCGGACACGAGCGCAGTCGCGGTCGCGGCCGCGCTGCAAGCGGAGGTATGCGAGATCTACACCGACGTCGCCGGCGTGTACTCCGCGGACCCGCGGATCGTCCCGGACGCGCGCAAGCTGCAAACCGTCTCCTTCGAGGAGATGCTCGAGATGGCGGCATCGGGAGCGGGCGTGCTGCAGCTGCGCTCGCTCGAGTACGCGCGCAACCACGGCGTGCGCATCCATTGCCGCTCGTCCTTCGATGAGGAGCCCGGTACCTTTGTGGTCGCAGAAGGAGAGACGATGGAGCAGCCACTGATCACAGCAGTCACGCACTCGACCTCGGAAGCGCGCGTCACGCTCACGGGTGTGCCCGACGCGCCGGGAGCAGCGGCGCGCATCTTCGACGCGATGGCGCAGGCGAACGTGAACGTGGACATGATCGTCCAGAACGAGCCGGTCGCCGCAGGCGGGCAGGCAGAGATCTCCTTCACGGTCCCGCGCGAGGATCTGCGTGTCGCGCGCGCGGCGCTCGAGCCGCTCACAGGGGAGGCGTTCGCGAACCTGAGCACGCACGAGGACATGGGCAAGGTCTCGATCGTCGGGGCCGGGATGCGCTCGCACCCGGGCGTCGCGGCGAAGGTGTTCCGCGTGCTCGCCGAGGAGGGCGTGAACATCGACATGATCTCCACCTCGCCGATCAAGATCTCGTGCGTGATCGACCGCGACCGCGTCGAGGCGGCGGTGCAGGCCCTGCACAGCGCTTTCGAGCTCTCGGGTGAGGGCACCGTCAGCGTCGAGTAGCCGCTCGAGAAAAGTGCTGCTTTATGCCGTGCGATCTGCGACAATTTCTGGGTACACGAGAGCTTGCAGAGTTGAGATCCAGGGGGATGGACCGTTGCGAACCGTAAAACGACCACGTACATACGTGGCGCACCATTGGCTGGTGCTGACGAGGCCGATTACCCGCTACAGCGTGTCACGCGACGCATACGTGCTGCGCGTGGTCGGGCGTCGCGTCGGCCCGGTTCTGCGCGTCGATCGCCGCCACCAGCGGCGATTCGATGGTGTCGATCGTCGCCGCGCCAGCGTCGCCTAGAGCCTTTCAGGCGGCGGGCAGCGGGCGCTGATCAGTCGCTCGACTCATCGAGCGACCGTTGCAGCGCCTCGAGAACGCGCACGACGCGTAGGCCACTGACGCCATCCGAGCGGGGCGTCTCGCCGGTGCGGACGCACTGCACGAAGTGCTCGCACTCGATGCGCAGCGGCTCGACGTTGGCTATCTGTGGGGAGAACGTGTCGCCGGCGCGGGCTATGTACTCGCCCCAGGAGCGCGTGTCCTGGTCAAAGCCCTTGTCGTAGATCGTGAGCTTGCCCTCGATCAGCATGTCGTCGAAGGTCGCCATCCGGCGCGCGCCGACGACGGTGATGCGCCGCTCCTTGTGCGGGTC
Organism: uncultured Solirubrobacteraceae bacterium; assembly: GCA_963759265.1. Classification (GTDB taxonomy): domain Bacteria; phylum Actinomycetota; class Thermoleophilia; order Solirubrobacterales; family Solirubrobacteraceae; genus Palsa-744. Next base: position 66,696 of record CAVWYR010000001.1, on the reverse strand, counting down.
CAGCCACGACAGGTGCAGGTGCGCGACGATTCCGGAGGGGAAGCGCAGGTAACAGAAGACGACGTCCTGCACGTTCTCGCGTACGTAGCTGGCGCCATGGGCGATGCATTCCTCGGGCTCTTCGTCGATCAGGTGCAGCGCCACCGATACGTCGTGTGCGCCGAGGCTCCACAGCGCGTTCTCATCGGCCCTCAGCTTGCCGAGGTTCAGGCGGTTGCCGTAGATGTAGTAAAGCCCGCCCAGCTCGCCGGAGTCGATCAGCTGCTTCAGGCGCGCGACCGCCGGGTGGTACTCGAGCAGGTGGCCGACCATCAGGAGCTTGCCCGCGCGTGCGCCGGCAGCGACCGCGCGCTCGGCATCGGCGGCGGTGGTCGCCAACGGCTTCTCGACGAAGCAGTGCTTGCCCGCGTCCGCGACCGCGATCGCGAGCTGTGCGTGGGTGGGCACCGGCGTGGCGAGCACGATCGCATCGAGCTCGCTGTCGTCGAGGAGATCCTCGAGCGAGGCGGTGGAGCGAGCTGCTGGGAACGACGGCTCGAGCTTCGCGCGCGCCTGCGCGTCGGCGTCGCACAGCCACGCGAGCTCGCAGCCGGGGATCGCGGCGAAATTGCGCGCGAGGTTCGGGCCCCAGTAGCCAAGGCCAATGATGCCGACGCGTATCGGCCGGGAGGACTCGCTCACGGGAAGACGGTCGCTGGGGCGCTCATCGCCCGATAGTCTCCCGTCCCGGTCGGCCGGACGCGCGACCTGGCGCATCCGCGGGTACGGCCGCGCGCGTGATCGCCTCGACGCAGCGCTCCGCGGCGTGGCCGTCGCCATACAGCTGCGGGCGCTCGACGGGCGGCGGGCGTTCGAGCGCGGCGAGCGCAGCGTCGCGGTCGAGGTCGACGAGCGTGTTCCAGCCCGCCTGCACGGTCTCCACCCACTCGGTGCTCGCCCGCAGCGTCAGACACGGCACGCCCGCGAGATAGGCCTCCTTCTGCACGCCGCCGGAGTCGCTCAACACCGCGCCGGCCTGACAAACGAGCGCGCTGAACTCGACATAGCCGAGCGGCTCGCTGAGCACGAGCCCGTCGCTGCGCCGCTCGAGCTCGCCCAACAGCCCCGCCGCCTGCAGTCGTGCACGGGTCCGCGGGTGCATCGGAAAGAGGACGGGCGTGGGCAGGGCGAGTATCAGCTCGACGAGCGCGCGCAGACGCTCTGGCTCGTCGACGTTGCCGGCGCGGTGGGCGGTCAGCAGGAGGTAGGAGCCTGGCCGCAAGCCATACGCGGCGGGGATCTCGGTGTTCGCGCGCGCCGCCGGCTGCCAGCGCATCGCGACGTCGACCATCACGTCGCCCACCACCTCGACCTCGCCGGCGACGGACTCCGCGCGCAGGTTTTCCGCGGCGGTCTGCGAGGAGCACAGCAGCAGCTCGCTGAGGTGGTCGGTGAGCACGCGGTTGAGCTCCTCTGGCATCGCCCGGTCGAACGAGCGCATGCCTGCCTCGACGTGCACGACCGGGATCCGCGCCTGCGCCGCGGCGAGCGCGCCCGCGAGCGTCGAGTTGGTGTCGCCGTAAACGAGCACCGTATCGGGCTGTGCGTCTAGGAGCAAAGGCTCGAGCGCGGCGAGCATGCGCGAGGTCTGCGAGGTGTTCGAGCCGCCGCCGATCCCGAGCTCGCGCTCCGGGCGCCCGAGCCCGAGCTCGCTGAAGAAGATCCGCGAGAGCGAGTCGTCGTAGTGCTGGCCGGTGTGCACGAGGATCTCCTCGTGGAGCTCGCGCAGCGGGCCCGAGACGGCGGCTGCCTTGATGAACTGCGGGCGATTGCCTACGACGGTGAGGATGCGCACGCGGCTGAGACGGCGGTCATGCCGGCGCGCTAGCCGGCGGCGGCGACGACCGACGTGGACCAGTCGATGACCGACGTCGGACGCACCACGTGGCGGCTCAGGCCGAGCTCCTTCGGGTCGAGGCCCAGCGCGAGCCCGACGAGCTGTGGCAGATGCAGCACGGGCATTTTGAGCTCGCGCCCGACGACGCCTTCCGCGATCGGCTGCTGTAGGTCGAGGTTCAGATGGCACAGCGGGCAGGGGGTGACCAGACAGTCGGCGTCCGCGTCGACGGCGTCGCCGAGGTGGCGTCCGGCCTGCTTGAGCGATGCCTGCTTGTTCATCGTGATGATCGGAAAGCCGCAGCACTTGCGCATGCCTGCGTACTCGATCACGGTGCCGCCGAGGGCCTCGATCACGAGGTCCAGGTAGTTGTCGCGCGGGCGCTGCTCATCGATGCCCAGGCGCTCGCGCGGACGCACGATGTAGCAGCCGTAGAAGGGGCCGACCTTGAGGTTCGTCAGCGGGCGCCGGACGCGCGTGCGCAGAGCATCGAGGCCGATCTCCTCGACGAGCAGCCACAGGAAGTTCTTGTTCGTGAAGGGGCGGGTGGGATCATTTACATAGCTGAGACCCTCGCCGGCGAGGGTCGAGTTGACGTGCGCGCGGTACTCCGCGTTTGCGTCCAAGCGCTCCTGGCACTCGCTCTGCGCGCCCTGGCACGTGGAGCAGATGTTCATCATCATCGTCGCCCCGTCGACCTGCTGTGCGAGCGCGAACGTACGCGCGTTGAGCGTGTCGGCGAGCTCCTGGTTGTGCTCGGCGATGACGCCCGCGCCCGTGCAGCACGCGCGATCGAGCTGAACCAGCTCGATGTCCAGCAGCGGCGCGACCTTCGCCATCGATCCGTGAAGCTCAGGTGTGAAGCCGCGGCTCACGCAGCCGGGCCAGTAGGCGACCTTCATCAGTTGCTCCCTTCGGGGCTCGCCGCGACGGGCTGCGGTGCCTCGTCCTCGCCGACGATGTACAGGTTCAGCTCGTAGCGTTCTGGGCGACTCTCGATCTTGTCGTAGATCGCCTGAACGGCTTTCAGGTCCTGCTTGGGGATCTTGTGCGGTTTCAGCGCGCCCATCGGCGTGACCTTGCCGCGCATCAGGGCCCTCAGGATCGCCGGCAGCGAGCTCAAAAGCTCTTTGCCGGCGGGCGGCGCGAATTTGCCGAACCACGAGTTGCCGCCGTAGGAGCGCGGCAGCAGTTCGGCCTCCCACAGCAGCCCGTTGTCGCGGATCAGCGTCGCGAACGCGGCCTCGTGGCGCTCGCCGTTGTTCTTGTCGACGATGTGCTGGTCGCCGGTCGCGATCCGTCGCAGGCGCATGATCTGGCCCATCGGGTTGACGTCCTTCGGGCACGCCTGCACGCACTTGAAGCAATGCGTGCAGTCGAAGATGCCCTGCGGGTCCTGCGCAAGGTCGTTCAGGCGCGCGAACTGCTGGTCATCGCGCGGGTCGCCGACGAAGCGGTAGGCCTTCGCGAGCGCCGCCGGGCCGATGAAGCCCGGGTCGACCTCCATCGCCAGGCAGTCTGAGACGCACGCGCCGCACTGGATGCAGCCCATCGTCTGCGTCACGTCGACCATCGACTCTTTCGAGACGATGTACTCGCGCTCGGGCACCGGCTGCTTGGCCAGCAGCCACGGCGTGACGCGCTGGATCTTCTTCCAGTGGACCGCGTCCATGTCCACGATCAGGTCCTTGATCACCGGCATGTTGCCCATCGGCTCGATCTCGATCACGCCGTCGCGAGCACCGCGCTTGGCTGCATCCAGATGCGTGTGGCAGGCGAGCGCCGGCTCGCCGTTGACGCGGATGCCGCACGATCCGCAGATAGCCTGCCGGCAGGAGCAGCGGATCCCGATCGAGCCGTCGAAGCGGTCGCGCGCCTGCAGGATCGCCTCGAGCACCGAGCGGTGGGGCTCGAGCTCGACCGTGTGCTCGTCCCAGTACGGGGCGTCACCCGACTCAGGGTCATAGCGGCGCATCTTCAGCGTGAACTGCTCGGGCGGGCGGTCGTGCGCTTCAGCCATTACAGGAGCTCCTGCGGTCGTGAGGTGCGGGCGCGCTGCGGGTGGACACGAGCATCAGTATTTCCTCTCCTCAGGCTGCCACTGCGTGATCGTCACCGGCGAGTAGCTGACTTGCGGCTCGCCGTCGGCGCCGAGCGAGATGTCGATGTGCTTGAGCCACTGCTCGTCGTTGCGCTCGGGGAAGTCGGTGCGGAACTGTGCGCCGCGGGACTCCTTGCGCTCAAGCGCGCCGACGACGGTCGTCTCCGCGCAGTCGATCATGTAGCCGAGCTCGAGCGCGCCGAGCACGTCCTGGTTGAAGACCGTGCCGCGGTCGTCGATCCACGCGCGTGCTGTCTCCTCTTTCAGGCGCGCGATCGTCTCGAGCGCGCTCTGCAGCCCCTGCTCGTCGCGGAACACTGCCGCCTGGCGGTTCATCATCTCGCCCAGCTCGTTCTTGATCTCAGATACGCGCCGGCCCTCGCGCGGGCGCGCGATGATCGCTTCCAGGCGCGCGGCGTCCTCTTGCAGCTGGGCGTTCGCCTCGATTTTCGGCATGACCATGCTGGCGGCGCGCGCGGCCGCGTGTTCGCCCGAGCGCCGGCCGAAGATCAGCGTGTCGAGCAGTGAGTTCGCGCCGAGCCGGTTGCCGCCGTGGACGGACACGCACGCGACCTCGCCGGCGGCATACAGCCCCTCGATCGGGGTACGCCCGTCGACGTCCGTCTTGACGCCGCCCATGATGTAGTGCTGGCCGGGGCGGATCATGATCGGTTCGCGCGTGATGTCCACGCCTGCGAAGTCCTTGCCGAGATTGACGATCTCCCGCAGTGCCTCGAGCGTACGCTTGCGCGGGACGACCGTCACGTCGAGAAAGATCCCAGCACCGTTCGGGCCCACGCCACGACCCTCATTGATCTCGATCTGCTCCGCTCTGGAGACGACGTCGCGCGAGGCCAGCTCCATCTTGTTAGGCGCCGATTTCTCCATGAAGCGTTCGCCGTTCGCGTTGAGCAGGTGCGCGCCCTCGCCGCGGGCGCCCTCGGTGATCAGGATCCCCGTCTCGACGAGGCACGTCGGGTGGTACTGGACCATCTCCATGTCCATCAGTGGCGCGCCCGCGCGGTAGGCCATCGCGATGCCGTCGCCGGTCACGATCAGCCCGTTCGTCGTCGGCTTGTACGCCTGCCCCGCGCCGCCGCACGCGAGGATCACGTTCTTGGCGATGAACGCCTCCATCTGCCCGCTGCGGACGTCGCGCGCGATCGCCCCCGTGCAGCGACCGGACTCGTCGCGCAGCAGCGAGGTGGTGAACCACTCCTCGAACCGCGCGACCGACTCGTGGTGCTTCATCAGCTGCTCGTAGAGCACATGCAACAGCGCCTGACCGGTGATGTCGGCGACGTAGGCGGTGCGCTTCATCGACGCGCCGCCGAACGCGCGCAGGTCCATTTCGCCTTTGTCGTTGCGGTGGAAGGTCACGCCCATGTGCTCGAGGTGCATCACCTCAGCCGGGGCTTCCGAGCACATCACTTCGATCGCATCCTGGTCGCCGAGGAAGTCCGAGCCCTTGACCGTGTCGTATGCGTGTGAGTGCCAGTCGTCGTCGACGCTGATTGCCGCGTTGATGCCACCTGCGGCGGCCACCGAGTGCGAGCGCACCGGGTGGACCTTGCTCATGATCGCCACGCTGGCCCCCGCCTGCGCGGCGGCCAATGCCGCGCGCTGGCCGGCGAGACCGGCCCCGATGATCAACACGTCGTGTTCTGGCATGGCTCCCTGGGGTCGCTTGGGGGAAGGGGGGCTTTGAGGGGCTGAGGGGCGTGTGGCGATGCTATGGGGCGCTGCGCCCGGGACTCTATAACGAGCGGCGTGTGACCAGCGGCTGGGCCAGGGGCCCCGTTCAGGTCGCTGTGCGCGCCGGGCGGGCGGGCTGCAGCGCCTTGCGCACCTGCGCCAGCGTCACCACGCCCTGCAGCACGCCGTCCTTGTCGACCGCAACCATCGCCCCGAGGCGCCCGAGGCCTTCGGAGCCGAGCAGCGATTCCAGCGGCGCCTCTTCGCCGATCCGCACCGGCATGTCCTCCTCGAGCACGTCGACGACCGGCAGCGCCGGCCGTCCAGCGGCGATCTCGCCCTCGACGCGCTGCTGGCGAACGACGCCGAGGAAGTGGCGCGTCGGGTCGACGACGGCGAACCACGGCCAGCGGTAGCGCAGGAAGAACTGCTCCTGAGCGTCCAGCAGCGTCACCTCGCCGAGGATCGTCACCGGCTCGCGATCCATGATGTCGCCGACGGTGATGTTCTGGATGCGCCTGCCCAGCGCGCCCTGCATCACGGCGCCGCTCGCGCCCTGGTAGAGGAAGAACGCGAGCAGCATCGTGATCAGCGCGAAATATGAGCCCCCGCTTGCGAACCCATAGACAGCGAGCACGCCGAGCGCGATCGCGAACGCCTGTCCCGAGCGTCCCGTAGCGTGCGTTGCGCGGTTGCGATCGCCGGTCCGCCACCAGATCAGCGCGCGGGCGATGCGCCCGCCGTCGAGCGGGAACGCGGGGATCACGTTGAACACGAGCAGCACCGCGTTGATGAAGCCGAGCCAGCCGACGAGCGCGAGCGCCGGCGTCGTCGTGAAGCCTTCCCGCGTGACCACCACATCGGTGACCGCGCGCCCGCTCGCGAGCAGCGTCGCGAGGCCCAGGCAGATGCAGAACAGCAGCAGCGTCACCGCCGGTCCGGCCGCTGCTACGACGAGTTCCTCGCGCGCGCTCTGCGGCTCGCGACGCATCTGCGAAAGCCCTCCGAAGAACCACAGGTCGATGCCAACGATGCCGATGCCCGCCCGGCGCGCTGCGAGCGCGTGCCCCAGCTCGTGCAGGACCAGCGAGGCGAAGTAGCCGAGCGCGCCCGCGACGGCTATCGCGTAGTCGGTGCTCGTCGAGCCGCCGAGCACTTCGCGAAAGTAGTAGTGGGCAAGCCAGTAGATCAGGAAGAACAGCACGACGAACCAGCTCGCGCTGACGCCGATGCGGATCCCGAAGATGCGGGCGAGCTGGAAGTTGGTGCGCCGTGGCATGTCTTTATGTTAGGCCGCCGGCGTGCTCGCGACGGGCATTGCCCGCCGTTTGCCTTGCGGCGGCGCCGCGTCGGCCTGGAACGCGCCCGTCCGGCCGTGCGCGCCGATCCGCGGCGAGACCCCCGGAGGTCCCGCGGGGAGACCCTTACACCTGCACGCGCGAGCGCGCGATGATCCCCTCGAAGTCGACTCCCGCGGGCAGCGTGCCGTACTCCAGTCCTGCCTCTCCGCCCAGCCGTGAGGCGCAGAACGCGTCGGCGACAGCCGGCGGCGCGGCGCGTACGAGCAGCGAGCCCTGCAGGCACAGCGCCATCCCTTCGACGACGCGCCGCGCACGCTGCTCGAGCGTCGTTGGGTCGCTGAACTGGTCTTTCAGCTTGGCGACGCTCGCGTCGAGCCGCGCGTCGGCTCCCCATGCCTGCTCCACCTCGTCGAAGAACACCTCCAGCGAGCGCGGCGAGCGCGTCAGCGCGCGCAGCACGTCGAGGCTCATCACGTTGCCCGAGCCCTCCCAGATCGACGCCAACGGCGCCTCGCGGTACAGCCGCGGCATCCCCGACTCCTCGACGTAGCCCGCCCCGCCGAGGCACTCGAGCGACTCGAACGCGTGGTTGGGGGCGCGCTTGCAGCTCCAGAACTTGCCGACCGCGGTCGCGAGGCGCTTGAACAGCTGTGCGTCACTCGAGTTTTCGCCGGCGTCGGCGTCGGCGTGCGCCTCGTCGTAGGCGCGCGCCAGTCGCATCGCGAGCGCCGTCGTCGCCTCGGACTCGAGGCACAGGTCAGCCAGCACGTTGCGCATCAGCGGCTGGTCGATCAGCAGCTTGCCGAACGCGCTGCGGTGCGCGGCGTGGTGGGTCGCGCTGACGACGCCCGAGCGCATGCCCGCAGCGGCCCCGATCACGCAGTCAAGGCGCGTGTGGCCGACCATCTCGATGATCGTCGGCACGCCGCGTCCCGGCTCTCCGACCATGCGCGCCCACGCTCCGTGGAACTCCACCTCCGAAGAGGCGTTTGAGTGGTTGCCGAGCTTGTCCTTCAGGCGTTGGATGTGAAATGCGTTGCGCGAGCCGTCCGCCAGGATCCGCGGCAACAGGAAACACGACAGGCCGTCGTCGGTCTGCGCGAGCACCAGGAACATGTCGGACATCGGCGCCGAGCAGAACCACTTGTGTCCGACGATCTCGTACTCCGCGCCAGCGCCGCCGCCGTTCAGCGGGTGCGCGACGGTCGTGTTCGCGCGCACGTCCGAGCCGCCCTGCTTCTCGGTCATCGCCATGCCCGCGATCGCTGAGCCCTTCTGTGCGGCGGGGATCGAGCGCGGGTCATACGTTGTCGCGGTGAGCAGCGGCTCCCACTCGCCAGCCAGCTCAGGCTGCGCGCGCAGCGCGGGGACGACGGCGAAGGTCATGGTGATCGGGCAGCAGAACCCGGCCTCGGCCTGCATCGCGGTCATGTACAGGGCCGCGCGCGCCGTGTGCGCCGATGGCTCTTCGCTGGTCCATGGCAGCGAATGCAGCTCGTGCTCGACGCCCAGCCTCATCAGCTGGTGCCACGCCGGGTGAAACTCGACCTCGTCGATGCGATGCCCGTAGCGGTCGTACGTGTGCAGCACCGGCTTGTTCTCGTTGGCCAGGCGGCCCCACAGCTGCTGCGGGCCGTCGGCCTCGCCGACGACGCGCCCCAACGCGGAGGCGCGCTCGGTGACCCAGTCGGCGCCCTCGCGCTCGACGGCCTCGACGAGCGGCACGTTGGTCGAGAACACGTCGATGTTCTCCAGCGGCGGCGCCTGGTTTGTGACCGTGTGCGTCTGCCACGGCGACTCCCCCGTTGCTGCTCGCGACATAGTGCCAGCCATCACATGACAGTCAAGCAGAGAGTAGGCTGGCGCGCGATGCTGAAGCGAATCAGTCGGGGTGGGGCACCGCTCGCGCTGAGCGTCGCCTTGCTGCTCCTGAGTGCCTTCTTCGCCGCCGCCAGCGCCGCTGCGGAAGCGGTGGCGGACCTCACTCCCGAGCCTGCGGGGATGACCCTCCCGCATCTCGTCTATCTCACGCAGACAGCGACGGGGACGCCAAAGGTCTGGCTTGCCGCGCTGAACGGCGGCGAAGCGAAGCTGCTCGGGCCGGGCCAGCAGCCGCTGCTGGCGCCGAGCGGACAGTCGGTCGCGGTGGCGCTGTTCGGCACGGTGAACGGCGAGCAGGAACACGGCCCGGCGATCGGCATCTATCCGTCCTCGGGTGGCGCGATCGCCGACTATCTGAGCCTCGAAGCGGCGACCGCGACGCCGCTTGCGTGGTCGCCTGACTCGCGCTATCTGGCGGTCTACGCCCAGTCGACCGCAACCGTCGGTATCGCCACCGCGTCGAGCTTGGATGTGATCGACACGCAGAGCGGCACGGTCACGACGATCGCCCACGGCGCGATCTACGGCGCGAGCTTCGCGCGTGACGGCAGCGACAGGCTCGTGTACGCGGTGGCGCACTCGCTCTCGCCGTCGGCGAAGACGAACCTGTACGTCGCCGAAGCAGACGGCGCCAGCGTGCATCCCATCACCAGCGACGGGCGCAGCCTCGACCCGCTATGGGGACCCACCTACATCGCCTATGACCGCGAGCGCGCGCGACGCCTCTCGCCGGAATACCAGATCTGGCTGGCGACGCTGACCAACCCGCGCGTGCGCAAGCTCACCCACATCAGCGTCGGCTCGCTCGTGCAAGGCTTGGTGCCAGTCGAGTTCTCCCTCAGCGGCAGCAGGCTGCTCGCGGAGTTCGTAGGAGAGGACACGAGTGAGGCGTACGCCGTCAACGTCGCCTCCGGCAGTGCGCGCTCATTGAGCTTCGGTGATCAAGAGGCGCAGGGCGCGGGTATATCGAGCGACGGCAGCATGCTGTTGCTCGACACCGATTCCTTTGAGCAGCCGCCCTCGCGCGGGCGCATCGTGACCGTCCCGTGGGGTGGCGGAAGGCCGACCGTGCTCGTCGCGCATGGCGCGCAGGCGAGCTGGAACGGCTGAGCGCGCGCGGCGCGTTGGCGGGCGCCGGGCCACGCCACAGGGCTCGTTTGTGCGCGGGCGATAGCATCGGCCGCCCCATCCCCACGGAGGCGTGGCCTCCGGCGCAGATACAGCAAGGATCGACACATGGCAAAGATCAAGGTGAAGAACCCGCTCGTCGAGCTCGACGGCGACGAGATGACACGCATCATCTGGTCGTTCATCAAGGAGCAGCTGATCCTCCCCTATCTCGATGTTCAGCTCGAGTCCTACGATCTCGGCATCGAGCATCGCGACGCGACCGACGATCGCGTCACGGTGGAGGCGGCGGAAGCGATCAAGCGGTACGGGGTCGGCGTCAAGTGCGCGACGATCACCCCCGACGAGGCGCGCGTGGAGGAGTTCGGACTGAAGCAGATGTACCGCTCGCCGAACGGGACGATCCGCAACATCCTCGGCGGCGTGATCTTTCGCGAGCCGATCGTCATCTCAAACATCCCCCGGTTGGTGCCGGGTTGGAAGAAGCCGATCGTGATCGGACGTCACGCCTTCGGCGACCAGTATCGCGCCACCGACATGGTCGTTCCCGGCGAGGGAAAGCTGACGCTCACGTTCACGCCCAAGGACGGCAGTGAGCCGATCGAGCTCGAGGTGTATGACTTTCCCGGTGGTGGAGTCGCGTTGGCGATGTACAACCTCGATGACTCGATCCGGGACTTCGCGCGCGCTTCGCTGCGCTACGGCCTCGATCGCGGCTACCCCGTTTACATGTCGACCAAGAACACGATCCTCAAACGCTACGACGGACGCTTCAAAGACATCTTCGAAGAGGTCTTCGAGAGCGAGTTCAAGGCCGACTTCGATGCCGCGGGCATCACCTACGAACACCGCTTGATCGACGACATGGTGGCCTCCGCGCTGAAGTGGGAAGGCGGCTATGTGTGGGCGTGCAAGAACTACGATGGCGACGTGCAGTCCGACACGGTCGCCCAGGGCTTTGGCTCGCTCGGGTTGATGACGAGCGTGCTGAGAACCGCCGACGGCAAGACGGTGGAGGCAGAGGCCGCGCACGGCACGGTCACCCGCCACTATCGTCTGCACCAGCAGGGCAAGCCGACGTCCACGAACCCAATCGCGTCGATCTTCGCATGGACCCGCGGCCTGTCGGCGCGCGGGCGCATGGACGACACGCCCGACGTCACGCGCTTTGCTGAGACACTCGAGCGCGTGTGTGTGGAGACGGTCGAGAAGGGCATGATGACCAAGGATCTCGCGCTGCTGATCGGCCCCGATCAGCCGTGGCAGACGACTGAGGAGTTTCTCGCTTCGATCGACGAGAGCCTTCGCGCCGCGATCGCGTGACGCCCCGCAGCTAACCCCGACAACCACGCTTTATACGCACAGACCAGGAGATGAATTCGTGAGCAAACCCGTACGAGTCACCGTCACCGGCGCAGCCGGACAGATCGGCTACAGCCTCGTGTTTCGCATTGCCAGTGGCCAGCTGCTCGGCCCCGACCAGCCAGTCGATCTGCGCCTGCTCGAGATCCCCCAGGCGATGGGCGCCTTGGAAGGCGTGGCGATGGAGCTCGTCGACTGCGCGTTTCCGTTGCTCACCGGACTCGATCTTCACGACAATGCCGACGAAGCCTTCGACGGCGTCAACGTCGCGCTGCTGGTTGGCTCACGCCCACGCACGAAGGGCATGGAGCGCGCGGAGCTGCTCGCGGAGAACGGCAAGATCTTCACCGTTCAGGGCAAGGCGCTGAGCGACAACGCAGCCGCGGACGTGAAGGTGCTCGTCGTCGGCAACCCCGCCAACACCAACTGCCTGATCGCGATGAACAACGCGCCCGACATCCCGCCCGAGCGCTTCACCGCGATGTTGCGCCTCGACCACAACCGCGCGATCGCCCAGCTGGCGAACAAGCTCGCGGTGCCGGTCACCGACATCACGCAGATGGGTGTGTGGGGCAACCACTCGCCGACGATGTACCCGGACCTGTTCCATGCTCAGGTCGGCGGCGAGCAGGCGGCGAAGGCGGTCGACGATCAGGAATGGATCGAGAACGAGTTCCTACCTGGCGTCGGTAAACGTGGCGCCGCGATCATCGAGGCGCGCGGCTCGTCCTCGGCCGCTTCGGCGGCGAGTGCCGCGGTCGATCACGTCAACGACTGGGTTACGGGCACCAGCGACTGGGTCTCGATGGGAGTGCCGTCTGACGGCTCCTATGGCGTACCAGAGGGGCTCATCTGCGGCTTCCCGTGCCTCTGCAGCGGCGGACAGTGGAAGATCGTCGAGGGCCTCGAGCTCGACCCGTTCTCACGCGAGAAGATCGCCGCCTCGGTCGGCGAGCTGGAGAGCGAGCGCGACACAGTAGCCGGGCAAGGCCTGATCTAGGAGCCGCCTCCCGCGAGGCGAAGCGCGTCACCGCCGGCCAGCGCGGTGGGCTCAGCGCGCAACGCTGGCGGTTGCCTCACGCATGGGGCAGAGCATGCGCACGAGTCCAAAGCGCGCTCACAGGTCCAAGACGCTTAGGAAACATTAAGGGGACGTGGTCGACCTAACCACGCCCCCTTAATCTCCTGTCGAGAAACCAACGCCCAACTCCTCACAACAGCGACAGCCGTAGCTCCTGCCAACGGACCGACCCCGATCACCCACCCAAATCAGGGTGGAAGGGCGACGGATCGTCGTTCCTGGCAAGGACGCAGGATGCGTGGTGTGCTCAGCACACGAGCATCCGAGGACGCCGCCAGAGGCTCCGAGACTAGCCCTTGGGGTACCAGCCGCGGCCTTTCTTCTCTACCTTGTTTTCCTGCTCCAACCCGGGCAGCACCCGGTAGAGGTAGTTCTGCTTGATGCCCATCTTCGCGGCGAGCTCGGGGATCGTTATGCCGGGCTGTCCTTGAACGAACGAGCGCGCCTCAGCGGCACGCGTGCCGCTGCCTTTGCGTCGGCCGGCGCGCCGTTTGGCGGGGCGACCGGCTTTGCCGGCTGCTTTTGGCGCCGCCACCGCTGCTGTTTTTTTTGCCGCTTTTTTACGTGTGCTAGAGCCGCGCGGACGTCCGGGTCCGCGGCGGCGTGCGGGCGCCGCAGCCGTGGCTGTTGTGGAGCTCGACGACGACGATCCGCCTAGGCTGGCGAGAGCCGACGCGGCGGTCTCGAGGCGGTTGTACTCATCTACGAGGGGCTTGAGCTCCTTCAGGCGATTTGTGATCTCCTGGCGCTTCTCGTCAAGGAAGTCAGTCACGATTTGAATCCTCTTCACTAGCGTTGATGTGGGTTGTCACATCACTGGTGTCTTCACCTTACACTAGTCTTCTCCCGTAACCTGCTCCACGTGTGCGCGCAAGCGTTCGAGTGTTCGCATCGCCTCGCGCTGGGGGATGCCGCCGACCAGCGCGCGGCTCACAACAGCGCCGACCGGTCCGAGTGGTGGACGGAACTCGTTGCGGTAGTCAAAGCGAGTGCCTCCGTCCTGTGCCTGCAAGACGTATTCGCTGTGCGCACGCGAGCGCGCCGGGCCGCGTCCCTCCCACACCGCCAGCTTGCTTGGATCGCAGACGGCGAGCTTCCAGTGAACCTCGAGGCTGACGCCACGCAACTGGATGCGTTGATCCATCGAGTAGCCAACGCGCGGCGGGCCGTCATCGGCGTGTAGCAGCTCGCGGTGAATCGTGACCCAATCTCCGAGGCGCGTTGGGTCCATGATCACCTTCCACACATCGGCGGGTGGCGCGGCGATGCGGATGGAGGCTGTGACGAGGCTCATCGGTGCACCGCCACTGTCGCAGGCGGTCGCCGAACCCTAGCTGCTGGGCGACGCGTGATGGCTGATCGTCGGTGTGGGATGAGGGTCGTGCGGGACGGCCGTGGTCGTGTCCTGAGAGGTCGTGACGTGCGAGCGTCAACGCGCTGCAAGTGGCTCGAATGCTTCCCACTCGACGAGCGCGTGCTCCACCGCGGCGTCGAACGTATGCAGGCGTACCCCCAGCAGTTGGGCTACCTGATCTTGCGCGGGCAGCAGATCACCACGAAGCCCCTCCATCAACGGCAGCACGAGCTCGGGCTCCTCACCTGCGATCGCCGCGGCGACACGACCGGTGACGCGTGTCAAATTCACCCCTAGCCTGACTGTCGGGCGCCTGACGAGCATCAGCTCGGCGATGCGCGTGAGCATTTCGCCGTACGTGAGGACGTCGGGACCGCCGATGTCGAGCGAGCGGCGCGCCGGCTGCGCGGTCGCGGATGCGGCGAGCATCGCGATCACGTCGCGCTCGTCGATCGGCTGGGTGCGAAACGTGTGCCACGCGGGCAGCGTGAGCACGGGCATGCGCTCGACGAGGTGCACGAGCAGCCGGAACGAGCGCGAACGCGCGCCGACGACAATCGAGGCACGCAGCGCGAGCGAGTCTGGCACGGCCGCCAGCAGGATGCGCTCGACGCGCGCGCGGCTGGCGAGGTGGCGCGAGACACGCGCGTCGTCGGGGCGCGGGTCGTCGCTTACACGTGGGACGAGGCCGCCGAGATACACGATGCGGCGAACGCCTGCGCTCGCCGCTGCCGCCCCGAAGTTCTGAGCTGCGACGTACTCCCGTTCGGCGAACGCCGAGCGCCCGCCCGCTGAGCGCTCCATTGAATGGATGAGGTAATAGGCGACGTCGATGCCGTCGAGCGCTCGAGCCAGCCCTTCGCCGGTGAGGACGTCGCCGCGCAGCACCTCGACGCTCATCGGCCTGCGCGCGGGTGCATCGACGCCGGTCGGCTCGCGTCGGCGATCGCTGCGCGCTAGTGCCTGGCGCATGCGCTCGGGGTCGCGCCCGAGCGCGCGCACGGCGTGTCCGTCCGCGCGCAGCGCGGGAACGAGCAGCGAGCCCACGAAGCCGCTTGCGCCGGTGACGAGGATGCGCATGTGAGCAGATGATGACGCTGGATCACAGCGCGTCGGCAAAATGCTCGGAAACTCCGGCGGATCGACGCGCTTGTCACGCGAATGTGACTACTTGCAGGCTAATTCCGGGTAGCACACGGATTTGTCTGCGATTTGCGGGGTGGGCGGTGGCTGTCGCTTGAGTGCTCGGCGGAATGGTGCTTTGATCGCGCCGTCGCATTCAATCCGAACTCGCAGGGGGAAGGTCCAGGTGCAGGCTGTGCAGACTAGGCGAGCGCCCAAGCGGGCGGCGCACAAGGTGAGCTGTGAGGAGTGCTTCTTCCGCGTGAACCTCCTGTGCGCGCTCGAGCTGTCCGAGCCGTGCGCGACCTTTCGACCGAGCGAGGCGCAGTTGAAACCGCCGCAGCAACTGCGCTTCGTCTTCCGTCAGGAGCGCCGCACCCGTGCCGCGTGGGCGTTTCCATCGGCGCAGGAGCAGGCCGCACTGCACGCCTAGTAGGCCGGCATGCAAGCGCCGCGATGCACCCGCAGGGAGGTAGCGGGGGCTTGTATACGGGTATATTGCTACACGGACCTGCAAGCTTTCGGCAGAGGCGGTGGCAACAATGGCAGCGAAGGACAAATTCGGTAAGGCCGGGGATGCTGCGCGCTCGGCGCAGCAGAGCCGGTATCTACAGCGTCTGATGGAAGACGAGGAGCTGCGCGCGAACCTGCTCTCGGCGTACGTCGCGGCGCGCAGCGCCTACGGGCGCATGAGCAACGGCAAGCCTGCTACCCAGGCGCTGTTCGAGGATCGCAAGCTGCAGCGGGAGCTGAAGGAGGCGGCGAACGCGCTGCGCGACGCCGGCAGCTCATTGCGCGAGCCCCCCAAGTCGGCGCGTCGACGCCGCGGCTTTGGGCGCTCGCTGCTGCTGCTGGGGATCGGCGGCGTGCTCGCGATCGCCCTCAGCGAGAGCCTGCGCACGAAGGTGCTCGACCTGATGTTCGGGGCCGAGGAGGACTTCGACTACAGCTCGACAACGGCGCCCGAGACGCCCGCGCCGGCGGCGAGCGTCGCCAGCAACTGAGCTCAGCATCGGGCCGATGAGCGCCACGGACACCGCTGTCGCGGAATCGCCTGTCGTTGTCGATGACGCTGGGCCGCGTACGAGCGATCGCGCGACGCGGTCGCTGTCGGGCGAGAAGGCGCAGAGGATCATCGATGCGATGCGGCGCAGCGTCGCCCAGCGCGGTACCGCTGGCTCGACATTCGACCTCGTCTCGCGTGAGGCTGGCGTGTCGAGGGGCCTGCTGCACTACTACTTCGGCACGAAGGAGCAGCTGCTCGCCGAGGCGGTCAAGCGTGACTGCGACCTGCGCTTGGAGCGCCTTGAACAGCAGCTGTCAACAGCTAAGACGGCTGATGACTTCATCAACCTGATGGCGGAGCAGCTCGGAGCGACGGTGGCCGAGGACCCGGAGTTCGTAACGCTGATCTTCGAGCTGTTCACGCTCTCGCGTCGACACCCGGACATCGCTCTCGAGTACGAGGCACTGATGCGCACCAGCCGCGAGCACGTTGCGGGAATGCTCGCGGCGGCGCAGCGCGAGGGCGTGGTGCGCCTGCACGCCTCGCCGGAGGCGGTCGCCGAGGTTCTGTTCTCGCTCGGCGACGGCCTCGCGCTGCGGATGCTGAGCGAGCCAGAGCGCGATTTCAAGCCAACGATCCGCGCGAGCATCGCTTGCGCGCGCATGCTGCTCACCGACTAGTGTGGTGAGTCGTTAGTTATCTGTGCAGTAGTAGGATTTGGTGATGCCGAGTCCTACTGCTGTGCCTATAGAGCTGACTGGGGAAGAGCGGGAGTTGTTGGAGGGCTGGACGCGCCGGCGCACGACCGCTGCAGCGTTGTCGTTGCGTTCGCGGATCGTGTTGGCCGCGTCTGGTGGTGAGAGCAACACTGAGATCGCCCGGCGGCTCAGTGTTCATCGCAATACCGTCGCGCTGTGGCGCCGTCGGTTTCTCGAGTTCCGCCTGGATGGCCTGCTCGATGAGCCGCGGCCGGGGCAGCCCCGGAAGGTGACCGATGCGCAGGTCGAGGAGGTGATCACCAGGACGCTTGAGTCGGCGCCGAAGAACGCGACGCACTGGTCGACGCGGTCGATGGCGGCGGAGGTCGGGCTGACGCAGACGGCGGTCTCGCGGATCTGGCGGGCGTTTGGCCTGCAGCCGCACCGTCAGGACACGTGGAAGCTCTCCAAGGATCCGTTGTTCGTCGAGAAGGTCCGCGATGTCGTCGGGCTCTATCTCAATCCGCCCGAGCGGGCAGTAGTGCTGTGCGTTGATGAGAAGTCCCAGATCCAAGCTTTGGACCGGACTGCGCCGATCCTGCCGATGCGTCCGGGGATCCCCGAGCGCGCGACCCACGACTACAAGCGCCACGGCACGAGCAGCCTCTATGCCGCGCTGGATCTCACCACAGGCAAGGTCATCGGCCGGCTGCACTCACGCCATCGCGCGATCGAGTTCAAGAAGTTCCTGCAGACCCTGGACCGCGAGATCCCGGGCGATCTCGCGGTGCACCTGGTACTCGATAACGCCTCGACGCACAAGACGCCGATGATCAAGCGCTGGCTGCTCGCGCACCCCCGGTTCGTCCTGCACTTCACCCCGACCAGTTCGTCGTGGCTGAACCTCGTCGAGCGCTGGTTCGGCGAGCTCACCACCAAAAAGCTCAAACGCTCAGCACACCGCTCCGTGCCCGCGCTCAACAAAGACATCCGGGCATGGATCGAGACCTGGAACGACGAACCCAAACCCTACGTCTGGACCAAGACCGCCGAGCAGATCCTCGACTCCATCAAACGCTACTGCACAACTATCACTGACTCACCACACTAGCCGCAGACCATCTGTTGCCCCCTGCGAGCGGTCGGCCGCTCCAGACGCTCCTATAATCGGCGGCCGCATGCCGATTTACGAGTACAGACGACCGGACGGAACGACGTTCGAGATCCAGCAGTCCTTCAGCGACGAGTCGCTCAGCGTCGATCCCGACACGGGTGTACCGGTCGAGCGCGTGCTGCATGCCCCGGCTGTTCACTTCAAGGGAAAAGGCTTCTACAACACCGACTACGGCACGCGCAACCGCCAGCGCGAGACCGCTGCCGCCTCAGAGAAGTCTTCGGCTGAGAAGAAGTCCTCCGGCGAGAAGTCCTCCGGCGAGAAGTCCGCGGGCTCCGGCGAGAAGTCCTCCTCAGGTGACTCGGCTTCTTCCTCCTCGTCCTCATCGGACAGCAAGGGCGCGAAGGGCACAGGCAAGTCTGGCGACTCCAAGCCGGTCGCCGCCAAGCCCTGAGCCCCGGGGCACAGCGTCATTTGCGGCGCGGCGGGCGAGCCCGCCGCGCTAGCCGAGCGCGTTGATGACCGAATTGCTCGGGGCGACGGCGACGTCGGCCGGCTGCCTGGGCGCCTGCTCGGCGCGCCGGGCGACCTGCTCGCCGCGTCTACGTGGGCGCCACACACGCATGTATTGCGCCGCTGCGTAGGAGCCGAGCACCAGCGCAAGCGCGATCGCTTGACCGATGAAGGTCTCCCAGTTTCCGAAAAGCGAGAACCAGGTACCGGTCCAGCCCGGGAGGTACAGGCCGTGGACCGGGGTCGTGCCGATCCAGCCGGCGAGCTGCATCTCGTTGACCTCCTCGCCGACCGACACGAGCAGCACCGACAGCAGCATCACGCCTGTGATGACCAGGAGCCGCTTGTATGGCAGTCGCTGGTGCAGCCCGAACGTGAGTACGCCGATCGCAGCGGTGAACAGGCAGCCGATGAGGACGCCCTCGAGCACGACGCTCGAGCCGTATAGCTCTCTTAGGTTCTGCAGGAAGATGACGATCTCGAAGCACTCGCGATAGACCGATGTGAAGCCGAGCAGCGCCAGCCCGAGCAGCATTCGGCGCTTGTTGATGTCGGGATCAGCCGAAAGCAGGCCGCGTCGACGCTTGTGGTGGTTCGAGATCCAACCGGTCCAATAGACCTTGTGGAAGAACCAGTTCATGACGATGAGCAGCACGATCAGCGATGGCAGCCCGGTGGCGGCCTGCACGTCGAGCTCGCCGCCGTGGAACTGCCCGATGAACCACACGACGAAGAACCACGTCGCGATCCCGCCGCCGACTGCGGCAGCGCCGCCGACCGCGACCGGACGGCGGTAGACGCGGTTGCCGCCGAGGAAGCTGGCGGTGACGGCTGCGAGCACGAGGATCGTCTCGAGGCCCTCGCGCAGCACGAGGATGGCGCTGTTGATGACGACGCTCGTGTTGCTCAGCCTATGGCCGGGCGGCAGCGCGGTGGGGTCGGTCGTGCCGCCTCGCGCGTGCCAGCCAAGGACGACCACGAGCACGGACACAGCGAGCACGATCGCCGTCCACACGTAGAAGCTGACGCGCTCGTTCAGCCGTTTGGACCCGCTCGGCTTTGGCTGGGGCATGCCCTCTCGGGGCTGCTCGGTGTTTGCTCGACTCTCTGCCATCCGGGCTTGCCTCGGTAATCCGACCTCTGCACTCGGTTATCGAGGGCGAAGGCTAACACAGATTAGGGTGCCCTAATACGCAGCTTTGAAACGGATTTGCTCAGCCGGCCATGAACTTCGCTACGTCCGCCTTGCGCGCTTCTTCTGAGACGGTCAGGCCTTCTTCGCCGGTCGGCAGCGTGATCTGCCCGGTTGGCTTGAGCACATGCGTGGGGGGTGTGCCGGTGATGGCGAGCGCGGTGAACATCCCGAGCAGTTCTGGGCCGCTCATGTCGGAGATGATCGCCGGCGGGGCGTCCCAGGCGATCCACGGCAGGCGGAAGAAGCTCGATACAGACAGCAGCTGGTTCTTCATGTCGGTGAAAAGCGCCTGCTGGTGTTCCTCGCGCTGAATGTCGGTCTCATCGGGCGCACACAGGTTCTCCCGAGTGCGCGCCAGAGCAAGTGCTTGCTTGCCGTCGAGGTGGTGGGTGCCGGCCTTCAGGCGCAGCGTGAAGCCCCCGGCGGCGGAGCCGCCGTCGAGATTCGAGGTGATGCAACCGCCCGTGTAGGTGACGCCGCCCATCGCTTCGATCAGCTGCGGGAAGTTTTCGAAGTTGACTTCGACGACGTGATTGATGGGGATGTCGAGCCAGTGCTTGATCACCGAGACCGACAGCGCCGGTCCGCCGATCTCGTGGGCGGCGTTGACCTTCTGCAGGCCGTACCCGGGGATTTCAACGACGGTGTCGCGCGGGATCGATAGGCGCGCGGCGTGCCCGCCGCCGGTGCGTATCAACATGATCGTGTCCGAGCGGCCGAAGCCGGTCTTTTCGGCCCCCGGTTCCTTGCTGTTCTTCTGGCGGCGGTCGGAGCCGAGCACGAGGATGTTGTTGACCGACGTCAGCGGAGGGCCGGATGAGTCGAGCTCGCGGGCGACGTCGTTTGGCAGGGGCGTGCGGTTGATGTGCGAGCTGACGAGGAACAGCACGAGCGACAGCACGATCCAGCCGATGAGAAGTGCGAGCAGCCCGAGCAGGATGCGTTTCGGTTTCGCCCAACGGCGCAGGCGCTCGCGCGCGGAGCCCGATCCTCCGCGCCCGCGCCCGCCGCGATCGGGGCCCGCCGTGAGGCGCTCCGCCTGCACCCTGTGCGCGGCCTCGCGCTGGGCGAGTCGCGGACGGACGCGATAGCGCGTGTACTGCGGTGGGTCCTCGCGGTCATCGGCCATCTGTGACAGGACCCTATATTTGCGAGATGACCTCCCCGCAGGCGCCGGTCGGTCGGCTCGTCGTGTGCCCGACTCCGATCGGCAACCTGCGGGACGTGACGCTGCGCGTGCTCGACGCGCTCGCAGCGGCGGACCTGGTCGCGTGCGAGGACACCCGCCACACGAAGGTTCTGCTCGACCGGCACGGCATACGCGCGAAGCTCGTGAGCTTCCACGAGCACAACGAACGCGCGCGTGCGACCGAGCTCGTGGAGCGCATCGGCGCGGGCGCGATCGTTGCGCTCGTGTCCGACGCCGGCACGCCGCTGGTCTCCGATCCCGGATTCGCGCTCGTCAGCGAGTGCCTCGCGGTGGGGCTCGCCGTGGAGGTGCTGCCCGGAGCCAGCGCCGTGCTCACCGCGCTGGTCGGCTCCGGCCTGCCGGCCGCGCACTGGTGCTTCGTCGGCTTCCTGCCACGAGCGCGCGGCCAGCTCTCCGCGCTGCTGACGGGCGCGGAGACGACGCTCGTCGCGTTCGAGTCGCCCGGGCGCCTGGCAGCCACGCTCGAGCTGCTCGCCGCGCAGGACCCAGACCGCGAGGCAGCCGTGTGCAGAGAGCTGACCAAGCTCCACGAGGAAATCCGTCGCGGCTCCGCGACGGAGCTCGCGGCTCACTACCGCGAGGCTCCCCCGCGGGGGGAGGTCGTGCTGGTCGTCGGCGCAGCGGCGCCAGCACGCGCGCGCCTGCGAGATGGGGTGCTGGCGGTACGCGAGCTGATCGACGCCGGCGCCAAGACGCGACCGGCGGCCGCAGTCGTCGCAAAGCTGACTGGGCTACGCGCAAACGAGCTCTACCGAGAGATCGCGCGTGGCGAACAGTAGCCTGGGGCGGGAAATGACCTTTTATGTGACGACGCCGATCTACTACGTCAACGCGGCCCCGCACCTGGGGCACGCGTACACGATCATCGCAGCCGACGTGATGGCACGCCACCATCGCCAGCGTGGCGAGCAGGTGTTCTTCCTGACCGGCACCGACGAGCACGGTGAGCCCGTGGCCGACGCCGCGCACGCGCTCGGGATCGAGCCGCAGCAGCTGGCAGACCGCAACGCAGAGCGCTTCAAAGCGCTCGCGCCGCGGCTCGACGCGACGAACGACTTCTTCATCCGAACAACAGATCCCCAGCACGAAGCGGTCGTCAAGGACGTGCTTTCGCGTGTGCGCGAGAACGGGTACGTGTACGAGGGGACGTATGAGGGCTGGTACTGCCCGCGCTGCGCGGACTTCAAGGCCGAGAACGAGATCGACGAGGGCAACCGCTGCCCGATTCACCACATCGAGCTGACACGCGAGCAGGAGGACAACTACTTCTTCAAGCTATCCGCCTTTCAGGAGCGCCTCGAGGCGCTGTACGCCGAGCGCGAGGATTTCGTCTCACCGCGCACGCGCTACAACGAGGCGCTGTCGTTCATTCGCTCCGGCCTGCGCGACGTCCCGCTGACGCGCCACAAGCTCACCTGGGGGGTGCAGGTGCCGTGGGACCACGAGCACGTCTTCTACGTGTGGTTCGACGCGCTGCTGAACTACTACTCAGCGCTCTCCTACGCCGGCGAGCGTGACCTCACCGCCACCTTTTGGCCCGCCAACTACCACCTGATCGGCAAGGACATCCTGCGCTTCCACACCGTCTACTGGCCGGCGCTGCTGATGGCCGCCGAGCTGGAGCTGCCCGAGCACGTGTTCGTGCACGGCTTCCTGTTGATGGACGGGGAGAAGATGAGCAAGTCGCTCGGCAACGTGCTCGACCCGTTCGCCGTGATCGATCGCTACGGCCCTGACGCGCTGCGCTTCTACCTGCTGCGCGACGTTCCCTTCGGCCAGGATGGCTCGGTCTCGACCGCTTCGTTTGAGCTGCGCTACGAGAGCGAGCTCGCGAACGAGCTCGGCAACCTCGCGAGCCGCACGATCGCGATGGTCCACCGCTACCGCGACGGTGTGCCCGCAGCGGTCGCGCTCGATCCGCAGCTCGACGGCGACTTCGCGGGGCTCGCGCAGGCGGTCGAAGGCATGATCGACCGGGCCGAGCTCACCGCTGCGCTCGATGCGATCTGGCAGCGCGTGCGGCGCCTGAACCGCTACGTCGAGGAGTCGGCGCCGTGGCAGCTGGCGAAGGACGACGCGCGTGCCGATGAGCTCGACCGTGTGCTCTCGACGCTCGTCGCCGGTCTGGGCGTGCTGGCGCTTCTGCTGCACCCGTACATGCCCTCTGCCACCGACAAGCTGCTGAGCGCTCTCGGTCGCGAGGAGCGCTCGCTAGCCGGCGCGAGGTGGGACTCCACGCACACGCTCGGCCGGCCGATTGGCACGCTCGAGTCGCTGTTCCCGAAGTCCGCGTGAAATGACTTCCCACCCGCCCGGGCAATGATCGACTCCCACACGCATCTGCACCTGTGCGAGCCGCCCAACGCCGAGCTCGTCGCGGCGGCCGGCGCTGCCGGCGTCACGCGCATGCTGACCGTCGGCATCGACAGCGCGTCGTGCCGCGCGGCGCTCGCGGCGGCGGAGGACTTCCCGCAGGTCTACGCCGCGATCGGTCGCCATCCGAACCTCGCGAACGGCTTCGACGACGCCGACCTCGCTGAGCTGCGCGCGCTCGCATCGCACGAGCGCTGCGCCGCGATCGGCGAGACCGGCATCGACTTCTACCGCGACAGCGCGCCGCCGCGGGCCGACCAGCAGCGCGCGTTCGCCGCCCAGATCGCGCTCGCGCGCGAAACCGACAAGGCGCTCGTTATCCACACCAGGGCCGCCGAGCGCGACACGCTCGAGCAGCTCGCAGCTGAAGCCGACGGGGTGAGCGTCGTGATGCACTGCTTCTCGATGCCCGAGCAGCTCGATGAGTGTGTGCGTCGCGGCTACGCGATCTCGTTTGCCGGCAACGTCACCTACAAGAGCGCCGCGGAGCTTGCGGATGCGGCACGGATCGTCCCCGAGGAGCTGCTGCTGGTGGAGACAGACGCGCCCTACCTGACGCCGCAGCCGGTGCGCAAGCACCGCAACCAGCCAGCGTTCGTCGCGCACACTGCGGCGTTCGTCGCGGCGCTGCGCGGCGTCAGCGTCGAGGAGCTCGCTGCGAGCGTCGAGCGCAACGCCGAGCGTGTGTTCGGCTGGACACACCCGATCGAGGGGCAGGCGTGAGCGCGGTGGCTGACGATCCGCTACAGCAGGGCGCCCGGCCCGACGCGCCCGCGCAGCCGAGCTTGCGGCGGATGCGCCAGTTCGCCGTGCGCCCGGACCGCGACCTCGGCCAGAACTTCCTCGTGGACTCGAACATCCTCGGTGTGATCGAGCGCGCGGCTGAGCTCGCGCCGCAGGACGTCGTGCTCGAGGTGGGGGGCGGGCTCGGGGTGCTCTCCGAGCATCTCGCCGAGCGCACCCGGCACGTACACGTCGTCGAGATCGACGAGCGCCTGCGCGACGCGCTCGCCGACGCGACCGACGCGTACGCGAACGTCACGGTGCATTGGGCGGACGCGATGACGATCGACCTCGGAGCGCTCGACCCGCAGCCGGGCAAGGTCGTCGCGAACCTGCCCTATGGCGTCGCCGCCGGCGTGCTGCTGCGCAGCGTCGAGGAGCTGCAAAGCGTGCGTTTGTGGGTTGCGATGGTGCAGCGCGAGGTCGGCGAGCGACTCGCGGCGCGAGCGGGCAGCGGCGCTTACGGCCTGCCGTCGGTGCTCGCGCAGCTGGCGTGCGAGGTCGAGGTGCTGCGCGCGATCCCGCGCACGGTGTTCCGCCCCGTGCCGAACGTCGACTCGGTGCTCGTGCGGCTGCGCAGGCGAGCGGGCTCGCCGGCCGTCTCTGCCGCGCTGCGGGCGCTCGTGGCGGGCGGCTTCGCGCACAGGCGCAAGACGCTCGCCGGCTCGCTCGCGCAGGCCGGTGGCGCGCGCGGCGCCTCGCGCGAGCAGGTGCGCGAGGCGCTGACTCGGCTCGGCCATCCTGCGGATGCGCGCGCGGAGCGCCTGACCCCTGAGGATTTTCGCGCGCTTGCACGAATGCTTGAGCTGTGAGAGGCAAGGCATGAACGTCGAGCGCATGCCCGCCGGCGGCGGCGAGCGCGGGCCGATGCGTGGCGTGCACCGCGTGCTCGCGCCCGCGAAGATCAACCTCGGCCTGTTCGTCGGGCCGGTGCGAGCGCTCGACGCCAAGCACGAGCTGGTGAGCGTGATGCAGTCGATCTCGCTCGCCGACGAGCTGACGCTCGAAGCGGCGCCCACGGGCAGCGAACGCGACGAGGTCCTTTGCCCGGGCGTGCCCGGTGGCAGCGAGGAGAACCTCGCGGCGAGGGCGCTGAGCATGTTTCGCGCGAGCACAGGTTGGCGGGCCCCGCCGCTGAGGCTGAGCATCGTCAAGCGCATACCCGTCGCCGCCGGTCTCGGCGGCGGCTCGGCTGACGCCGCCGCAGCGCTGCGCCTCGCCAAGCACGCTTCGGGGCTCGGCGACGAGCGCCTTCTGCTCGCGCTTGCCTCGCAGCTCGGCGCCGACGTGCCCGCGCAGGTCTCACCCGGCCGCTGGCTTGCGAGCGGCGCAGGCGAGCGCCTGCACGAGCTCGTGCCCGCGCGCTCCTCCTTCGGTGTGCTCGTGATGCCGCTCGCGGTGGCGCTCTCAACCGCTGCGGTCTACGCCGAGGCCGATCGCCTTGGTCTCGCGCGGACACAGCAGGTGCTCGAGGAGCGTCGCAGCGAGCTGCGCGCCGCGCTGGAGCACGGCGCGCCCCTGCCCGCCGCGACAGAGTTGCTGCACAACGACCTCCAACGCGCGGCTGTGTCGCTGTGCCCGCAGATTGCCGATGCGCTCTCGCAGGTGCGTGAGGTCGGTGCAGCGCTGGCGCTCGTGAGCGGCTCCGGGCCGACCGTCATCGGGCTGTTCCCGAACGTCGGAGTCGGCGTCGATGGTGGCCTCGCGCTGGCGCGCGCGGGCGCGTCCGCGCTCGGCGCCAACGTGCCCGCGCCGATGTTCGCGACACCCGTCGACGCCTCGTTCGGGCAGGTCGCGGATCTGCGTCGATAAGGCTTGCGTCGCGCTTCTCGCGCGGTCGACGTGTGCGTACGTCACAATCCGGCGAGATTCGATGACCGGTATGCATATCAATCAGCTCGTGGCAGGCGGCGTGGGCGTGGCCAGCCTGTCCAGGACGCACATCAATGAGCTGGTCGCAGGCGCCGCAGGCGTGATCAGCCTGGGGCTGTTCGCCGGCCTGATCCTGGTTCCGGTGTGGTCCTCCTACACGCGCATGTGGGAGCGGATGGCTGCGACCGTGCTGTCGCTTTATGTTCTCGCGGTGCTGTTGGGCATTGGGGTGGCCGGCGCGCTTGCCGCCGTCTACTTCTGGGGCTGAACGGCGTGTCAGACCTCGCGGCGCTCGATGCGATCACCGAGGCGGTCGAGTCCGGGGCAGGGCTGCCGGAGGTCGTGCGTGCTGCCGCGAAAGCGCTCGATGCGAGCCTCGCGGTAACCGACGCGTGGGGTGCGACGTTGGCGGTCGCCGCCCGCTCGCCCGCGGAGGAGCGGTCGCTGCTGTCTGAGGGCGAGGGCGTCAGCAGCGCGCCGCTGCGCGTCGCCGACACGGTTGTGGGAACGCTGCACATGCGCGCCAAGAGCGAGCCGAGCGACTCGATGCGCAGGCTGCTGCTGACGATGATCGCCTCCGAGGTCGAGCGCGTGCGTGCCCCCGAGCGAGTCTCGGAAACGGCCTCAGCGGACTTCCTGCGGGCGATCCTCAGCCGCGAGCTCACCGAGCGCGAGGATCTGCTGGAGCGTGCCAGGGGGCTCTCGCTGGCGATCGAGGACGGGGCGAGCATGCTCGTTGCGCGCGCGCATCCACAGTCGCCGACCGACGAGGGCTGGCGCGGGCGCGTGCGCGCGGTCGCCGAGCGGGGGGCACGCGCCGTCGCGAGCCGTTCGATCGCCGCGCTGTCCGAGCGCGACGGCATCGTCGGCGCCGAGGTGCTGGTGCTCGTGCCCGGCGGCGATGACGCCCACGCCGCGCGCGCCGCCGACGCGGTGCTCAACGAGATGGAAGCGAGCCTCGCCGGCTATACGTTCGCGCTCGGGCGCAGCCGCGTCGCCGAGGACCCATCCGAGCTGCCGCGCGCCGCCAGCGAGGCACTGCTCGCGGCGAACGTCGCGCAGGGATCCAACGACGGGGCCGCGCTCGCGTTCGAGCAGACCGGCGCCTACCGCCTGCTGCTTTCGGCGATGAGCGAGAACCCCAGCGAGCTGCAGCGCTTCTACGCGGAGACCGTGGAGCCGCTCGTCGCCTACGACGAGCAGTACGAGACCGATCTCGTGCGCACGCTCGAGACCTTTCTCGAGGCGGACGGCAACGTCGCCGGCACCGCACAACGACTGTTCACGCACCGCCACACGATCTACTACCGGCTCGAGCGCGTGCGCGAGCTCTCGGGCCTCGACGTCAGCTCCAGCGACGGCCGCGAGAAGCTCAGCCTCGGTCTGAAGTCGATGCGTGTGCTCGGCATCGCCTCGGCCGATGGGCCCGCATCGGAGATCGGCGCCGAGGGTGGGCGGGTGCCACGGCGCTCGGGCAGGCGCTCCTGAGGCCCTGCTCTAGAAGCGCACGCCGAACTCGAACGCATACGTCGCATCCGGGGGTGGCGCGTCGAGGAGCGCCGGCGCGGACGGCGCCACCGCGACACCGGCGTCGCGGTATTCGCCGCCGAGCATGATCGTGCGGTGCGGAGGCGACGCCATCCATTCCGCGACGATATGCGCCGGGGTCACATCCTGTCCGCAGCCCCAGGCAAGGTTCTGGCCGATCGCGAACGACGCCGCGTGCGCGGGGTAGGGGGTGCCTGCGACGACTGACAGCGCCGTCTGTCCGGACGGGCTCACGTCGGCGAAGTAGTCGCCGATCAGCATCGATGCGATTTGACTGGCGGCGACGTCATCGAGCTCGTCGTTGGCCCGCAGCGGGCGTGCGTCGTGGGCGACGCGCACGCCGTTGACGAGGCAGAGCGTCGCCGCATCGACCGCCGCGAGGTCGCTCGCGTTCGGGTGCAGGTTCGCGCCCGCGCAGTTGCGCGGGGCAGCCGCTCTCCTAGCAGCAGGGGCGGACGCCCTCCTCGCGGCAGCCGCGCTGGCGCAGCCGCACGCGAGCGCGCCGACAGACGCGAGCAGCGCCGCCACCAGCACGGCATGCAGCTTGCGCCCCCATTGTGTCGTCCAGCCCGGCAAGGGGAGGAATCCTTGCAGGCGCGGCGAACGGGTGCGTTGTTGCAGTGTTACGGCCCTGTTTGCCGGGGCCCGCGCGTCACGGCGATGGCGAGTCGGCCCGATCGGCGACTATCCTTGGAGCTGCCCTTTGGGGGGTCGTCCAATGGCAGGACATCAGGTTTTGGTCCTGAGAATCGGGGTTCGAATCCCTGCCCCCCAGCTGATCGTGCGGATGCGCGGCGAGCGAATAGCATGCCCCTCGTGAGCGCCCCCACCGTTCTGATCCTGGCTGCCGGTCGGGGCACGCGCATGCGCTCGCGGACCCCCAAGGTTCTGCACGAGCTGTGCGGGCGCCCGATGGTCCTGTGGCCGGTGCTCGCGGCGCTCGAGGCAGGTGCGACGAGGGTGGTCGTCGTCGACTCGCCTGAGCGCGCGCTCGAGCGGGTGCTGCCCGAGGGCGTTGAGCTGGCGGTGCAGGAACGGCCGGACGGCACCGGCGGAGCGACGCGTGCGGCGATGGCAGCGCTCCCGTCTGACGAGGATCCGGCGGCGCCGGTGGTGGTGTTGAGCGGGGATGTGCCGCTCGTCAGCGCAGAGGCGATCGTCGAGTTGATCGAAGCCCACCGCGCCGGCGGCGCGGCGGCGACGATGGCGAGCACGATCCTCGCGGACCCGAGTGGCTACGGGCGCGTCGTGCGCGACCCCGACGGCGCCGTGCAGCGAGTGGTCGAGACGAAGGTGCAAGGCGACTCGACCCAGTCAGAGCGTGAGATACGCGAGGTCAACACGGGCATCTTCGTGTTCGCCGCCGGCGCGCTGCGCCAAGCACTGCCGCGGCTGAGCGTCGAGAACGCCCAGGGTGAGCTGTATCTGCCGCAGGTGCTGGACGTGCTGCGGGCAGATGGCGCGACGGTCGCGGCGCACGTCGTGCAGGACGAGCGGCTGGTGCTGGGAGTCAACGACCGCGTCGCGCTTGCGCACGTGCGGGCGCTCGCGCAGTCCGCGATCCACGAGCGTCACATGCTCGCCGGGGTCGGCATCGTCGACCCGAACACGACGGTGATCGACGTCGACGTGGAGATCGGCGAAGACACGGTGATCGAGCCGTTCTCAACGATTCGTGGCGCCACGCGCATCGGGCGCGGCTGCACGGTGCGTCACTCCTATCTCGTCGACTGCGAGCTCGAGGACAGCGCGAGCGTCGGGCCGTTCGGCTACCTGCGCCCGGGGACGCTGCTGCGCGCCGGCGCGCGCGTGGGCACGTTCGTAGAGGTCAAGAAGTCCGACATCGGCGCCGACGCGAGGATCCCCCACCTCTCCTACATCGGCGACGCCGACGTCGGCGCCGGCACGAACCTCGGCGCTGCGACGATCACCGCCAACTACGACGGCCACGCCAAGCACCGCACCAGCGTCGGGGCAGGCGTGCGCACGGGCGTCGACACGACGCTCGTCGCGCCGGTCAGCGTCGGCGAGGGCGCGTACACGGGCGCCGGCTCGGTGATCACCGAGGATGTGCCGCCCGGGGCGCTTGCGATCGCGCGCGAGCGCCAGCGCAACATCGCGGGCTACGCGGAGCGGCGAGGCGGGTCGGGATGACCGATCGGCCGGCGACGTTTACACTCCCTGGCGAGATGAGCGCGATGGACACGCGCACGCAGCCGTCCGCCCAGACGAGCCTGCCGATCGACTACAGCAAGCGGCTGATGCTGTTCAGCGGGCGCGCCAACCCGGCGCTTGCCGTGGACATCGCCGACAAGCTCGGCGTCGAGCTCGGACCCGTGACGCTCAAGACGTTCTCCAACGGCGAGGTGTACTGCCGCTATGAAGAGTCGATTCGCGGCGCTGACGTGTTCATCGTGCAGTCCACGTGCGGCAACGCACAGACCGGTATCACCGCAAACGACTCGCTGATGGAGCTGCTGTTCATGATCGACGCCGCCGTCGGCGCCTCCGCGCACCGCGTGATCGCCGTGACGCCGTGGTTCGGCTACTCCCGCCAGGACAAGAAGTCCGCCCCGCGCGAGCCGATCTCTGCACGACTGGTCGCGCGCATGCTCGAGGCCGCGGGCGCGGACAGGGTGCTGACGATGGACCTGCACGCCGGGCAGATACAGGGCTTCTTTCAGAAGCCCGTAGACCACATGACCGCGCTGTTCATGCTCACGCAGTACTTCGCCGATCTGCACCTGCCCGATCTCGTGGTCGTCGCGCCTGACGCCGGCAGGGTCAAGCTGAACAAGAAATTCGCCTCCAAGATCGGCGCCGAGCTGGCGATCCTGGACAAGGAGCGCCCCGCCCAGCAGGTCGCCGAGATCGGCTACGTGATCGGCGACGTACGCGGCAAGACCGCGGTGATCGTCGATGACATGATCGACACCGCCGGCACGCTCGGCGCGGCAGCCAAGACCGTCAAGGACGAGGGCGCCGCGCGCGTGTTTGCGGCTGCCACGCACGCCGTCTTCTCCGGCGACGCGTTTGAGAACCTGAGGCGCTCGCCGCTCGAGCAGATCGTCGTTACCGACACGATCCCGCTCGGTCCGGGCGTTCCGGAGAACGTCCGCGTGCTGCCGTGCGCAGAGCTGCTGACCGACTCGATCCGGCGCATCTTCGTCGATGACTCCGTCAGCGAGGTCTTCGGCGGCGAGAACCAGCTGTTCTAGCCGCCGTCATCGCGCTTTCGGTACCGCGTCCTTCGCCGGAGCGGCTTTCGTCACCGCGGCGATCTGCTCGCCCGTGATCCTGCCGTTGTCCGGCACTAGCGGGTGATGCCGAGCGCACAGTTTGAGATGTCCGTGCGGGAATCGACCGAGGCGGTGACAGCCGTTCTTGTGGCATTCGATGTGTTTGTACGCGGTCGCAAACGCCGACACCAGCACGGCGAGCGTCAGAAGTTCCAGGTAGCTGTCGCCAAAGACCTGTTCTGTGAGGAAGTGGAAGGTCGCCAGCATGCCGCTCAGTTCGGCGCTCGGGCCGCCAATTCCTCTCTGTGGCATTTACGTGCCCGACGAGCGCCGATTGCTACAGTCTGCAGTCGCCCATGGCCAGCACCACCACCAAGCTGAACGTCAACAGCCGCCCCGCCGCGGGCTCGCGTGCGGTGCGCCGCCTGCGCCGCGGTGGACGCGTGCCCGGCGTGCTCTACGGCGGCGGCGGCGAGCCGATCGGCTTCGATGCCGACGCGCGCGAACTGCGCCTCGCGCTAGCCGGCTCCGGCGCTGTGCTCGACCTCAGCATCGACGGTGCCAAATCGACCCCGGTGGTCCTCAAGGAAGCCCAGCGCCACCCCGTGCGCGGCGAGACTGTGCACGTCGACCTGCTGCGCGTGAACCTCGACGAGGCGATCAGCGCCGTCGTGCCGCTGGAGCTCACAGGCATCGATGACGCTCCCGGCGTCAAGGAAGGCGGCGTGCTCGAGCAGATCACCCGCGAGCTCAACGTCGAAGCGCTGCCGACGGCGATCCCCGAGTCGATCGTGCACGAGGTCGGCGAGATGCAGATCGGCGAGACGATCCTGCTCGACGCGCTCGCGACACCGGAGGGTGTGACGCTGCTCGACGACCTCGAGGAAACGGTCATCGCGACGCTTTCTCCGCCGCGGCTGCAGAGCGAAACCGCCGACGAAATCGAAGCGGAGACCGAGGTTGTGGGCGAGGACGGCGCACAGGCGGACGCCGAGGGCGCCGCCTCCGAGGGCTCCGACGAGGAGTAGCAGCCCCTGCGACGCCCTTTCGGCGGCGGTGGGGGTGGCGGCGCGGTCGACTGGTTGATCGTCGGACTGGGCAACCCCGGCCGCGAGTACGCGCACACGCGCCACAACGTCGGCTTCATGGTCGCTGAGGCGCTTGTCGAGCGCTGGGGGCTCGGCAAGTTCAAGGACCGCTTCCGCGGCCGGATCGCCGAAGGTCGCCTGCGCGCGCTCGACCCTCCCGGCTTGCCCGCGCCAGACGAGCCGCCATCCAATCCTCAAACGGTTGCCGTGCTGTGTCCGCAGACCTACATGAACGACGTCGGGCGCTCGGTCGGGCCGGCGCGAGGTGCGATGAAGCTGGCGCTCGAGCGCGTGCTCGTCGTTCACGACGAGATCGACCTGCCGTTCGGCGAGGTGCGCGCGCGCGTCGGCGGCGGCCTTGCCGGGCACAACGGCTTGAAGTCGATCAAGCGCGAGCTCGGCAGCGCCGACTTCGCGCGCGTGCGTGTCGGCGTCGGGCGCCCGGACTCGACCGACCCGGAGATCGTCTCCGCATACGTGCTCGGGCGCTTTCGTGAGAGCGACGCGCAGGTGCGCGATCTGATCGACAGCGCCTGCGAAGAGGTCGAGCGCGTCGTGCTCGATCGCGACCGACCGCACGCGCCGGCGAGCGGCGAGGGCTCCTAGATGGCGAGCGACACCGGCGCGCTGCGCACGCTGCTCGGGCTCGTCCAGGAGGACGAGTCGACGCTGCGCCTCGCGCGCGACGGCGGCCACGCGTTCGTGTCCGCGTCGCTGCGCCCATACGTGATCGCCGCGCTCAGCGAGATCGACGCCGACGCGCTCGCGCGACCGACGCTCGTCGTCGTCGGCGACGACCGCGCCGCACGCGACCTGGCGGGCGACCTGCGCGCATGGTTGGCGCCGCGGCGCGTGCGCTACTACCCCTCGCGCGGCGTCGCCTACGAGTCTCATCTCGCGCCGCCCGCCCACCTCGTCGGCCTGCGCGTGGCCGCGCTCGACGCGCTGCTCGACGCCGGCAGGGGCGAGGCCTCCGGCGAAGATCGCGTCAACGTCGCCGATGCCGATGCGGAGCAGCCGGTCGTGGTCGTGAGCGCGGTCGCGCTCTCGGAGAAGGTGCCTGACCCGCAGCTGCGCCCGCACTCGTTCACGCTGCGCGTCGGCGAGCTGCTCGACCTCGACGAGTGCGCGGCCGAGCTCGTGAGCGCGGGCTACGAACGGGTCGAGCAGGTCGACGAGCGCGGGCAGTTCGCGCTGCGCGGCGGCCTGCTCGACGTGTTCCCCGCGACCGAGGAGCGGGCTGTGCGCGTCGACATGTTCGACGTCGAGATCGAGTCGCTGCGCTGGTTCTCGACCTTCACGCAGCGCTCGCTCGGCGAGGTCGAGGAGGTGGAGATCGCTCCCGCGGCGGAGCTCGCGCTCGAGCACCGCGAGCTCGCTGAGATCGCCGCCGAGCAGCTGTCAGGCAGCGCGCTCGGCCGCGGCGGCGCGGATGGCGACGGCGGGGACTTCGAGCGACCGGACATCGCCGAGCTGCTTCCCGTCGAGCGCTTCGGCGCGCTGCTCGACCTCGTCGGCGCGGACACGCGGCTGCTCGTCGCCGCCGAGGAGGAGATCGAGCCGGTGCTCGAGGACCACTGGAGCGATGTCTGCGCGGCGTTTGGCGACGAGGACGCGCATCACCTGTACGTAAGCCCGCGCGACATCCGCTCGACGCTCGAGCAGCGCACCCGCATCTGGCTGTCGGCGCTCTCGAGCGGGCAGCAGATAGAGCTGCGCGCGCAGTCCGCCGACACCGCCGCGCGCTCGCTTGCAGAAGCGGAGCCGGAGCTCGAGAAGCTCGTGCGCTCGGGCTATCGCACGGTCGTCGCGTTCCCGCGACGCGGCGACGGCGAGCGCGCGGCGTACAACCTCGGGCGCATGAAAGCCACGTGGCTGTCCGGCGACCTCGACGCCGCGCGATCCTCCGTCTCCCACCAGGTGCTCGAGCCCTCGCTGCGCTTCGCCGCCGCGTCCCTGCGCGAGGGCTTCGTCGCCCCGCAGCTCAAGCTCGCCGTGTACCCCGAGCACCGGTTGCTCAGGCGCCGGCGCAGCGACGCGCCCGCTGGCGGCGGGGCCCGTCACGGCGGCGTCGGCGGCGCCCGCCGCGGCGCGCTGCGCTCCTTCACCGAACTGCGCACGGGCGACATCGTCGTGCACGAGGATCACGGCGTCGCGCGCTTCGCCGGCTTTGAGACGCGCACCGTCGCGGACGTGACGCGCGACTACCTGTACCTCGAATACCAGGGCGATGACCGTGTGTTCGTGCCCACCGACCAGCTCGCGAAGATCTCGCGCTACGTCGGCGCCGGCAGGGACGGCCATCCGCCGCTGTCGAAACTCGGGGGGACGCGCTGGGAGACGATGAAGGCGCGCGCGCGGCGCGCCGCGCAAGAGCTCGCCGGCGAGCTGCTCAACCTGTATGCCGAGCGCCGGCGGCGCAGCGGCCACGTGTTCGGCCCCGACTCCGACTGGCAGCGCGAGTTCGAGGAGCGCTTCCCGTTCACCGAGACACCCGACCAGCGCGATGCGATCGAGCTCGTCAAGTCCGACATGGAATCGCCGCGCCCGATGGACAGGCTGATCTGCGGCGACGTCGGCTATGGCAAGACCGAGGTGGCGCTGCGGGGAGCCTTCAAGGCTGCCGCCGAGGGCAAGCAGGTGCTGATGCTCGTGCCGACGACGATCCTCGCCCAGCAGCACTACGGCACGTTCGCCGAGCGCCTCGCCGACTATCCGTTCACGCTCGAGCACGTCTCGCGCTTTCGCAGCGCCGCCGAGCAGAAAGATGCGATCAAGGGCTTCGCCGACGGGCGCGTCGACATTCTGATCGGCACCCACCGCGTCCTCTCGCGCGACGTCCGCCCAAAGGATCTCGGCCTGCTGATCGTCGATGAGGAGCAGCGCTTCGGCGTCAAGCAGAAGGAGCTGCTGCGCCAGCTCAAGCTCAAGGTCGACGTCATCTCGATGTCCGCGACGCCGATCCCGCGCACGCTGCAGATGTCGCTTGCAGGGCTGCGCGACATCTCCGTGATCGAGACGCCGCCCGAGGGTCGCCGGCCGGTCAGGACATATGTCGGCGAGTACGAGGAGGAGCTCGTCAAGCAGGCGATCACCCGCGAGCACAATCGCGGCGGCCAGGCGTTCTTCCTGCACAACCGCGTCGAGTCGATCGAGGAGACCGCCGAGCGGCTGCGCGCGCTGTGCCCCGGCGTGCGCTTCGCCGTCGCCCACGGTCAGATGGGCGAGGGCGAGCTGGAGGCGGTGATGATGGACTACCTGCGCGGCGGCGCCGACGTCCTCGTGTGCACCTCGATCATCGAGTCGGGCATCGACATCCCGCAGTCGAACACGCTGATCGTCGAGCACGCCGACACCTTCGGGCTCGCCCAGCTCTACCAGATCCGCGGTCGTGTCGGGCGCAGCCGCGAGCGCGCGTACGCCTACCTGCTCTACGACTCCGCGGCTGCCCTCACCCCCGAGGCCGCGCAGCGGCTGTCGGCGCTGTCGGACTACACCGAGCTCGGCGCCGGCTTCAAGATCGCGATGCGCGACCTGGAGATCCGCGGCGCTGGCAACCTCCTCGGCGATGAGCAGTCCGGGCATGTCGCGGCGCTCGGCTTCGAGCTCTACATGCAGATGCTCGACGAAGCGGTCACGCAGGCAGAGCTCGAAGCGGCCGACGGCGACGGCGCCGCACACGATCGCGAAGTCGGCGAGGGCCCTCCGGAGCCCGTACGCCTGGACGTCAACGTCGACGCGTACGTGCCCGCCGACTACATCCCCTACGAGCAGGCGAAGATCGAGGTGCACCGCCGTGTCGCGGGCGCGCTCGAGGTCGCTGACGTCGAGCGGCTGCGCGAGGAGCTCGAGGACCGTTTCGGCCCGGTGCCAGAGCCGGTCGAGAACCTGCTCGCGCTGCAGCGCGCGCGCATCAAGTTCGGCCAGGCGGGCGCGCGTACAGTCAGCTTCCGCGGCGATCGCCTCGCGGTCGTGCCGATCGAGCTCGACTCCACGCGCGCGCGTCGCCTGCGCGAGGAGCTGCCCGACGCTCTGTATGAATCGGGGCGCTCGCAGGTCTCCGTGCGGGTCCCAAAGGACGGAAACGAGCGCTTTCCCAGTGTCGTGAGGGCCGCCGACGCGCTGCTCGCGATCGTGCGCGAGGCCGCCTAGGAACGGCGTGCGCAAAGGCTTATCGGCGGCTTAGCAACTCGTTAAGGACAACAAAGGGTCTTTCCGCTAGAGTGCCCGCGTCGTGTCAAAAGCTTCCAGATCCATCGCGGCGCTCGGCGCCGTTTTGTTTGCAGTCATCGGACTCGCCGCGTGTGGTGGCGTTCCCGGCGATGCTGTCGTGCAGATCAACGGCACCCCGATCACAACCTCCGCGTTCGAACACTGGATGAAAGTCGCCTCTGCGTCGAACACGGAGGCGACCCCGGGCGAAAAGCCCGTTGTGCCGGTACCGCCCGACTACACCGCGTGCATCGCCCACCTGAAAGAAACCACCAAAACCGCCAAGGGCCAGACCCCTCCGACCACCGAGAAGCTCAAGTCGGAGTGCGAGACGCAGTACAAAGCCCTGCAGTCGGAGGTGCTCGGTTTCCTGATCTCCTCCCAGTGGGTGCTCGGCGAAGGCGAATCTCTCGGCGTGAAACTGACCGACAAGGAAGTCGAAAAGGAATTCAAGAAAATCCGCTCAGAGGAGTTCCCGAAGACCGCCGAATTCGAAAAATTCCTGGCCACCTCCGGCCAGTCGGTGTCGGATCTGCTGTTGCGCGTGAAGCTCAACATGCTCTCGCAGAAAATCGAGAAGAAGATCATCAAAGCGAAGAGCACCGTGACCCCGGCGCAGGTCGAAAAGTACTACAACGAAAACAAGTCCAAATACGGCACTCCCGAAAAGCGTGACATCCGCATCATTCTCACCAAGACGGAAGCCGAGGCGCTAGCCGCCAAGAAGGAAATCGAATCGGGCAAGAGCTTCGCGAGCGTCGCCAAGGACGTGTCGATCGATCCGACCAGCAAGGCAAACGGCGGCGAAATCAAGGAAGTCGTCAAGGGCGAGGAGGAGAAGGCGCTGAGTGAAGCCGTTTTCTCCGCACCCAAGGGCGTGCTCAGCGGGCCCGTCAAGACGCCGTTCGGCTACTACATCTTTGAAGTCGTGAGCATCACGCCCGGCACCTCCGAACCGTTTGCGAAGGTCAAGGCCACGATCAAACAGCAGCTCGTCTCCACAGGTGAGCAGGCGTCGCTGACCAAGTTCACGAAAGAATTCAAAACCAAGTGGAAGTCCAAAACGGTATGCCGCACGGGCTACCTGGTCGCCGACTGCAGTACCTACAAAGCGCCGAAGACGACCTCCACCGCCACCAAATCCGCCGAATAGGCGGGCGCGCCCGCGCGGGCGCGAGCCGACGCGGCGCGGATGCTTGCGGCTAGAGTGAGCCGCCGTTCTCCATCGCGACGCGCAGCCTGATGCCGGCAGCATGAGTGAGATAGAGCAAATCCACGCGCGCCAGATCCTCGACAGTCGAGGAAACCCGACGGTCGAGGTCGAGGTGAGCCTGCGTTCGGGAGCCCGCGGTCGCGCGGCCGTGCCCTCCGGAGCCTCAACCGGCGAGTTCGAGGCAGCCGAGCTGCGAGACGGTGCAGCGCAGTGGGCGGGAAAGGGTGTCACCCGCGCTGTCGCGAACGTCGATGGCGAGATAGCTGAGGCGCTGACGGGCATGGACGCCGCCGAGCAGGACGCCCTCGACATGGCCTTGGTCGCCCTCGACGGTACGCCAAACAAGTCGCGTCTGGGTGCCAACGCGATCCTCGGCGTTTCGCTCGCTACGGCGCACGCGCAGGCAGCTGACGAGGGGCTGGCGCTGTGGCGTTACCTCGGCGGGCGCGACGCGTGCGTGCTGCCGGTGCCGATGATGAACGTGCTCAACGGCGGCGCGCATGCCGACAACAAAGTCGACTTCCAGGAGTTCATGATCGTGCCCTGCGGTGCGACGAGCTTCTCGCAGTGCTTGCGCGTCGGCGCGGAAGTCTTCCACGCGCTCAAGCGGACGCTGCACGAGCGCGGGCTCGGGACGGCGGTCGGCGACGAGGGAGGCTTCGCGCCCGACCTGAGCTCAAACGAGGAGGCACTGCAGATGCTCGTAGAGGGCATTCACGCTGCCGGATACGCGCCGGGCGAGGACGTCGCGATCGCGCTCGACCCCGCCGCCAGCGAGCTCTACGACGACGGCTCCTACGTGCTCGAGCACGAGGGCCGCACGCTCAGCCCCGCCGAGCTCGCCGACTACTGGGTCGACCTCGCCGCGCGCTACCCGATCGTCTCGATCGAGGACGGCATGGACGAGGAGGACTGGGATGGCTGGCGCACCCTCACCGAGCGGCTAGGTGACAGCGTCCAGCTCGTCGGCGATGACCTGTTCGTCACCAACACCGAGCGCTTGCGTCGCGGCATCGAGTCCCGTGTCGCGAACTCGATCCTGATCAAGGTCAACCAGATCGGCACGCTGACCGAGACCCTGCGCGCGATCGCGATGGCGCGCGACGCGGGCTACACAGCAGTCATGAGTCATCGCTCGGGCGAGACCGAGGATGTGACGATCGCCGACCTCGCTGTCGCGACAGGGTGCGGACAGATCAAGACCGGCGCGCCCTCGCGCTCCGACCGCGTCGCCAAGTACAACCAGCTGCTGCGGATCGAGGAGCAGCTGGGAGCGAACGCGCGCTTCCCCGGGGCCAGCGCGTTCCGCGCACTGCGCTCCTGAGCGCCGCCGTTCAGCTGCAGGAGCTGCGCCCGCCGCCGCGAACTCGGGTTAGGCATGTCCGCGATTCCAGTCTCCGGCCGCTCACCCAGGCGTGCGCGCGCGAGCTCCGCGCCGCGAGCGCGCGTGCGCTGGGACCGGATGGGACGCGTGGCGATGCTATGCGTGCTGGTCGCGCTCGCCTACCTGTACGCGAGCGCTGGGCTGCACATGCTCTCGACCTGGCGCCAGTCGCGTCACGACAGCGCGACGGTGGCGGCGATGCAACACGAACACGCGCTGCTCGTTCACCAACGTGAAGCGCTGAACGCCCCGGGGACGCTCGAAGCGGAGGCTCGCCAGCTGGGAATGATGCGCAAAGGCGAGCAGCCGTATGTGATCAGCGGCCTGCCCGGCGACTGAGCGCTCCTTCGCTCGCCCGCCCGCCGACGCTGTCGCCGCGCGTGTGCCCGGCTGAGGGCGAGCGCGGTCCACTGCTAGCCTCGCGTGGTGTCGTTCGAGACAGCGATCTACCAGTGGCAGCAGGGCGAGCGCAGGCTGGCGGGCGCCCCCGCGGAGCGCGCGCAAGTGCTTGAGCGCGTCACCAGCGCGCTTGTCGCCGAGCTGCGCCGGCGACTCGGCGGTCGCTTCTCGACCGAGGAGCTCGTCGAGCTGTATGAGGGGGGCACCGCATGGTGTCTGCAGGTGGCTATGAAGCACGCCCCCGAGGATCCTTGGGCGTGGGAGGCGGGAGTCGTCGTCGACGCGGCGTTCGGCAGATACCTGCGCGACGCTGCCGACTACGCCGGCGGACGCAGAACGCTTTCAGAGGCTCAGTAGCCCCAGCAGGAGACACGCGAGCCGAGCGCCCTGCCGGAACACCGGCCGCGCGCGTTGGCGCGCTAGGAGTCGCCGCCGCCAGCGCGGCGGATGACGATCCGATCCTCCTCGACCTCGACCTCGACCGGACGATGCCCGGCCCAGTGCTCGGCGTAGATCGGGTTCTCCTGGATGGCGGGGTCCAGCCACAGGCCGTAGCCCTCCTCGCCGTGATCGAATGTGCCCTCGAGCGGGCCCGTGTTGCGGGCCGGTGAGCGCCGGCCGCGACCGCCGCGGCGACTGCGCCGCCGGGTGCGGGTCGCGCCTGAGCCGTCCTCGTCCTCCTCGTCGCCCTCGCCGCCGTCCTCGAGGGCCTGCTCGCGTGCGCGCTCTGCCTCTGCTTCTGCGGCTTCGAGCTCAGCCGCGATCAGCGCATCGTCCTCCGCGCGCAGGTCGATCTCCTCGGGGTAGTCGCCGGCGCCTGTGCCCTCGGGCGCCTCGTCGTCGCTGACGAGCTCGTTCTGGCGCTTGAACTGCTCGATGTCGCGCACGGTGACCTCCAGCTGGTGGGCGACCCAGGCGTCCGTTCGCCCCTGCCGCACCCAGGCGCGGATCTGGTTGAGGTGCGGGCGCAGAGATTTCCGGGGCATGGACGGTCCGGGAGACTAGCGTAAGCGCCCGCCTGGCGCAGCAGGCGCGTGCCGCGGAGGCCTCGTCACGGTCGTGAAAACGCCCTCCCGAGACCTGTTTGACAATTTGGGATCGCGTTCTCCCGGTCCTGTGACTATGCTTGGCTCTCCGGCGGTTTGGGGCTGGCGCCGGTGTCGCCAAACGGCAAACGAGGAAGGTGCACCGAAATGCTGGTTCTGACGCGAAAGTCCAACCAGAGCATCATGATCGGGGACGAGATTGAGGTGTCAGTGCTGTCGGTCATGGGCGAGAAGGTGCGCATCGGCATTCAGGCGCCGCAACGGGTACCCGTCTTTCGCAAGGAGATCTACCTCGAGATCCATCGCGAAAGCGGTACTGCTGCCCCGGCCAAGGACGGCGTGACCGCGGAGGACACAGCGAAGGTCGACGAGTCGCTGCGCGAGCTCGGCGACGGCGCCTAGGCCCTCGTCCGATCGCGGTGGTGCGCTCGACAGGCGCGCGCCGCGCCTGGTGCAAGTCGGTCTCAGCCCAGCAGCAGGTAAAGCGTGCGGAACATCACGACGGTGACGATCGCCGCGGTGAGAATCAGCGCGAGCACGAGCAGCACGAAGCGCATGGAGCCGCGCTTGTGACGCCTCTCGGTTTCGCGCTTGAGCGTGCGCTGCTCGCTGGTGCGTCGCAGCGAGTCGCGCCGGCGGCGATCGAGCGATATCTCTTTGACGAAAGCCTGCTCCCAGTCGGCGAGGCTCTGGCGCATTTTCATGGCGCTCACGCTGAGGTAGCGAGCGCTTTCGCGCGCTCGTAGACGGCCACGAAGCGAAGGTAGTTCTCGGCGATCTTGCGCGCCCCGGCCGAGCGCTCGATCTTGCCGTCTACGTAGGCCTTCAGCGGATCCCACCAGATCGAGCGACCGATCGCGAAACCCACGAACCCGTCGACCGGCGCGGCCTGCGTCAGCCACAGGTCGACCTTCGCGTCGTCGGCTCCACGCCCGAGCACCACGCAGACGACGCCGTCGCGGCCACCCGAGCGAGCTTGGGCGACGAGCATCTCGCAATCCGAGCGCTGGTCGACGCCCTCGATCTTCCAGATGTCGACCTCGACGCCAGCGCCCTGGATCTCGGCGATCGCACGACGCATCAGCTGCGGGCGCAGCTCCGTGTCATAGCGCTCGGCGTCTCCTGCGACCGACTGCAGCTGTGCGTCCTCGGCCGGGACGAGCAGCTCGAACAGGAACTTCTGCCTGTGCTTCTTCAGCCAGTCGCTGAGCACGAGCAGCTTGCCGAGCTGCTCGCGATTGTCCGCGCTGTCGCCGTCGGGGTTGTAGCGGACGAGCACCTTCGTGAAGTCAGGGTCGAAGCGTTCGATGTGCTCGCCGAAGTCATCGCCGTACTGGAAGTCGAACATGCTCTGGCCGGAACGCTCGGCGGGCATCGCGAGCTTCAGCCCCTTCTCGCGCGCCTCGCTCGGCACGCTGGACCCGAACTGCTCGTCGACGAGCACGCCCGTGACGGAAGGGTCGGCGCCCGCGCCGACGGCCTGCAGCATGCCCTCGAAGATGAGGTGCTTGGCGTCGGCGATGATCGCCGTCTGCTCGGAGTCCGGCTCGCCGTCGATCCCGAAGAACTTCTTCTGGAAGGACCCGCGGTGGTCGAACGCGAGGATGTACAGCTTCTGGTCGTATCCGAGGCTCATGGCTGTGAGTATTCCAGAGCCGCGCGGGACGCGGTCGAGAGGTCCTTAGAATGGGTCGACGATGTCCTCCGGCGCTGATCTGTTCGTTGTCTGCAAGCAGTGCGGGTCGGAGGTGAGCCCGTACGTCACCGAGTGCCCGTACTGCGGCAATCGCCTGCGCAGACGCGCCCCGAAGCTGCCGCGCGTACACGCCCCGACCCACCCTCCGAGCCCTCGCCGGAGGCTGGGCTCGCTGTTCGGGCGCTCGAAGCGGCCCGTCGCCGTGCCCAGCACACGCCGCAAGCGCGCCGCGCGCGGACCCGGCCGCTGGGCTTCCGAGCGCCCGTACGCGACGATCGCGCTGGTAGCCGCGAGCTGCGTCGTCTGGGTGCTGTTGCACGCGAAGCCCGACCTGTATCTGCACATGGCCGTCGTCGGGTCGCTGAACGGCAACTGGTGGAAGCTGTTCACGAACGAGTTCGCCTACGTCGACGGCGTCTACGCGTTCGTCGCGATCCTCTCGATCGCGATCTTCGGTTGGCTGATCGAGCGCCGCCACGGCCCGGTGGCGGTGCTGGCGCTGTTCTTCGGTGCCGGCGCGACCGGCGCGCTCGTGGCGAGCGCCGCCTATCCGTTCGCGATCGTCAGCGGCGGTAACGCAGCGGCGCTGGCGTTGCTGGTGGCGTGGGCAGTGCCCGACCTCGAGTCAGCGCGCGCGGGCAGCGACTATGAGGGCGACCTCTTGGGCGCGACGGCGATCGCGGCGCTGCTGCTGGCGATCCCGTTTGCACGCCCCGAGGTCAGCTGGTTGGCTGGTCTGACAGGCGCGGCGCTCGGGCTGCTTGCCGGTTTCGGCATGCACCGGCTGGCCGGGCCAGAGGCGTAGGGGAGCCGGCGCGAGAGGCGTAGGGTCGCCGGCCTGAGAGCCTTATGATGGTCACGCGATGAGCATGACCAACGCGGTGGTTCTGATCGAGGCTGAGCGCGACGCGCTATCGAACCTCGGCGGCGCACTCGCGGACATCGACGGTGTCGCCGAGGCGTACTCGGTGACGGGGGAGTGGGACTTCGTGGCGATCGTGCGCGTACCCGACCACGAGCAGCTCGCGGACGTCGTGACCGGCCAGATTGGCGGGCTGTCGGGTGTCGCGCGCACGCAGACGATGGTCGCGTTCGCCGCGTACTCGCGCCACGACCTCGAAGCTCTGTTCTCGCTCGGTGAATGATCGCCCCGGGGCGATGACGGCGCTGCCGATGAAGCCCGAGTACGGGCCCACCCTGGGGCGGCTGCTGGCGCCGCGCTGGCATGCCGCCTCGCCCGTTGCGCGCGTCGCGGTCACGCTCGCGGGGGTCGCGCTCGTGGCGCTCGCGCTCGCGACGGGACTGACGCTCGCAAACGCGACGTACTCGCACGGCGGGCCAGTTCCGTTCAGCTTCAGCTACCGCGGCCTCTATCGCGTCGCGCCCGACCCAGGCGGGTACGTGAAGGTGCAGAGCCATTGGCCGGACGGCGCATTGAAGTACTCCTATGCGGTCGACCCGCTGCGGCTGCCGCATTACACGGGCTCGCTATCGGGCGAGCTGCCTGTGTACGCGGCCGGCTACATACGCGCGCTGCGCAAGCGCTACAGCGACCTTGCGTTCAGCGGCGAGGGCAAGACGCGGATCAGCAACAGCGTCACCGGCTACCAAATCGCGTACTCCGCGCGCGTCGCAGGACAGGAGATGTATGTTCGCGAAGTGCTGTTGCTGCCCGAACGCGCGGGCGCTCGCGAAGGCGTGGACGTCGTGATGCTGACCGCGCCGACGGCGAGCGCCCAGGTGACCTCACCGCGAGAAGTGGGGGCGACGGGTGTGCTGCTGAGGCCGTTGAAGACGTTTTCGTTTGGCTAGTCGGCTGCCTCGCAGCTCGCCATCAAAGGGCGGCTGGCGAGAGCAAGCAGGTCGGCTTCGCGCGGGAGGGACGCTGCAGTGGCGCGATGACGCGGCACGGGGTTTCTGTCCGCGCCGGCGCTGGGCCGAGGAGGGCGCTGGGCCGAGGAGGGCGCTGGGCCGAGGAGGGCGCTGGGCCGAGGAGGGCGCTGGGGCGCTGGGCCGAGCTACGGGGAGGCGGTGCCGCCGGAGCCGTTGCCGTTGTTCGGTGGTT
Organism: uncultured Solirubrobacteraceae bacterium; assembly: GCA_963759265.1. Lineage (GTDB taxonomy): Bacteria > Actinomycetota > Thermoleophilia > Solirubrobacterales > Solirubrobacteraceae > Palsa-744. The sequence continues at coordinate 23,141 of CAVWYR010000001.1, read as the reverse complement.
CCGTGCCCTCGGCTTCGCCGGTCTCGGGTGCTTCGGTGCTCGGCGCGGGCGCTGCTGGCGTGGTTTCAGGCGCTGCTTCGACGGGGGTGGTCGTGCTCGTCGCTGGCGCCGGCGGGGCGGTTGTCGTCCCCGTCGTAGTCGGCGTCGTGGAGGTGGCCGCGGCGGGGAGCGTCGTGGTGCCGCTCGTGACCTCGGTGACCTGCACGGTTGGCTGCGGTTCGGCTGCCTTGGCGGGTGCGGCGGTAGCACCGGGCACTGTTGCCGGTGCGACCGCTGGGACGCTCGCCGCCGGTGTGGGCGTGGGAGGCGTCGCTGGCGTGGCGGCTTTGGCGGCCTTCAGCTTGGCGGCGCGGCGAGCCGCGTGTGCCATCACTGCCTTGCGCCGGGCGATCGGCGCGCCGGCGCTGACAGGCTGTAGCGCCTGGTGGACGACCACCGGTGCGCTCGCGTAGCTGGCGGCGGGCGCGACAGCCGCGGAGGCGACGACGCGCGAGTGGTGGTGATGATGGCTGGAGGTGTCGGCGGCGGCAACGCCGGCGGTGACGATCGCCGCGGCGGCGAGCCCGGCGACGGCCTTCGTTGCGAGCGCTCCGGCACCGGCCGTGACGAGGCCGCCGGCGACGCTCCCGCCTCCGGTTGCCGCGGCTCCGGCTCCGACGGTCGCACCGACCGCGCTGGCGCCGCCCGCTACGTGGGCGCCGCCAGCTGATGCGGTCGAGCCGAGCTTGGCGAGCACGAGCTTCTTGACCAACAGCAGCGGACCGACGGGCATGATCATCGCGAGCGCGTGGTTGTTGTCCTTGAGCTGCTTCTTGAAGAACGAGCAGCGCTCGCAACCGCGCACGTGCCGCCGCGCCGGCGTGCTGAGCTTGGCAAGTCCCTCGGCGACGGTGCCGAGCTCGAGTCGAACGTCCTCGCAGCTGAGCTTGCGGGCCTCGGCGGCCTCCGCGAGCGAGATGCGGGCGCGCACGAGCAGCGACTTGACGGACGGGATGCTGGTCTCCATCGCTTGCGCGATCTGGTCGTAGGAGAGCGCGTCGATCTCGCGCAGGAGCAGCGCCGTGCGCTGGGTCTCCGGCAGCTCGTGGACGTCGGCGATCAGCTCGCGGAAGCTCTCGCGACGCATGACCTTATCGCCGGTCGAGATCCCCTGATCGGCGTAGTGCACGTCCATCGAGTCGACGCCGATCGCGGAGGCGCGACGCAGGTGGTTGAGCGAGCGATTGCGCGCGATGCGATACAGCCACGGGCGCACGTTGATCTCGCGATCGTCGGCGAGGACGGCGTTGAAGGCTGCCGCAAACACCTCCTGCAGGACATCCTCGGCATCCTCGCGCGAGGCGAGCATGTGCCGGCAGAACGACAGCAGGCGCGTCTGGTAGCGCGCGCAGAGCACCTCGAAGGCGGCGTGCTGGCCCTTGCGGGTCAACGCGATCAGACGCTCGTCGGACTGCAGGCGCAGCAGTGCAGACGGGCCGCGCAGGCCCGTGATGCTGCTGGGATTTGAGAGAGCGGATACCTCCATGGGACAGTCCGATAGCTGCTGTCGGTCTGTAAGACACCGTAGCAACGGCATAGTTGCGCAACATAAAGAGGGATTCTCGGCTACATAAAGACAGATTCCCGGCTCTTGGCGGCCTCAAACATGGGCGATCGATGCCAGAACCGGGCGTAGGTCGCTTGCATAGACTGGCTGTGGCCCGGGTGGCGAAATAGGTATACGTAATCGACTTAAAATCGATGGTCCCGTTGCGGACATGTGGGTTCGAGTCCCACCCCGGGCACCTCCGCCGCTGCGCGAGTGGGTAGAGTCGCGGGCATGTCCGCAGGGGACGAGCAGCTGCCAACGCTCGAGGGCATCCGCGAGCTGGGAGCGACTGACACGGCGACGTTCCACGGCGGACGGCTGATCGCGCGGCGCCTGAAGGCGCATGGCGTGAGCAAGCTGTTCACGCTCTCCGGTGGGCACCTGTTCTCGATCTACGACGGCTGCCGCGAGGAGGGCATCGAGATCGTGGACGTGCGGCACGAGTCATCCGCGGCGTTCGCTGCGGAGGGCTGGGCGAAGGTCACCCGCGAAGCGGGCGTCTGCGCGTTGACCGCGGGACCTGGCGTGACGAACGGGATGAGCGCGATGGCCTCTGCGCAGGCGAACCACTCCCCGATTGTGGTGTTGGGGGGGCGCGCGCCGGCGATGCGCTGGGGCCAGGGCTCGCTGCAGGAGATCGACCACGTGCCGTTCGTGCGGCCCCTGAGCAAGCTGGCCGCGACGCCTGGAAGCACGGAGGAGATCCCAGGTCTCGTCGACGATGCGTTCGCCGCTGCCTGTGCGCCACACGGCGGTGCGGCGTTCGTCGACTTCCCCTTGGACTACGTGTTCATGGAGGCGCCGGAGCCCCTCGGTGACGGCAGGTCGCTGAGCGCGCGCTCGAGCGCGGCCGGCGCCGACGCGGGCAAAGGCGCCTCGGGGGAGTCGCTCGAGCGGGCGGCGGCGCTGCTCGCGGGCGCAGAGCGTCCGGTGATCATGGCCGGCACGGATCTCTACTGGGGCCATGGCGAGCAAGAGCTGGCGCAACTGGCGCACACCCTGCGGATTCCCGTGTTCCTCAATGGCCTCGCGCGCGGCTGCCTGCCGGCGGATGACGAGCTGTTCTTCTCGCGCGCCCGCTCGCAGGCGCTGAAGGGCGCAGACGTGGCGCTCGTGGTCGGCGTGCCGATGGACTTCCGCCTGGGCTTCGGCGGCGCGTTTGGCGAGGACACCGAGATCGTCGTCGTCGATGCGGCCGAACCGGAGCGCGAGCATCCGCGCGCGGTCGCGGCGGAGTGCTACGGCGCGATCGCGTTGACGCTCGCCGACCTGCGCATAGGCGCCGGTGCGCAGGCGCTCAACAGCGAGAGCTGGATCGCGCAGCTGCGCGCGAGCGAGTCCGAGCGTCGCGAGGCCGAGCGCGCCGAGCGCGAGGACGCGAGGGCGCCGCTACATCCGATGCGCTTGTACGCAGAGCTCGCGGCCGTGCTGGACCGCGACGCGATCGTGATCGGTGACGGCGGGGACTTCGTGTCCTACGCGGGGCGTGTGGTCGACAGCTATCAGCCGGGCTGCTGGCTCGACCCGGGGCCGTTCGGATGCCTTGGCACGGGCGCGGGCTACGCGCTCGCGGCGAAGCTCGCGCACCCCCAGCGCCAGGTGGTGCTGATGGTCGGCGACGGCGCATTTGGCTTCTCCGGCATGGAGTTCGACACGCTCGCGCGTCACGGCGTGAACGTCGTCGCGGTGATGGGGAATAACGGCATCTGGGCGCTCGAGAAGCACCCGATGGAGTTTCTCTACGGCTACTCGGTCGCGGCCGACCTGCGTCCGGGCACGCGCTATGACGAGATGGTGCGCGCGCTCGGCGGCCACGGCGAGCTGGTCGAGCGCCCGGGCGATCTGAGGGCCGCGCTGGAGCGCGCGTTTTCGGCGGGTGCGCCGGCGCTCGTGAACGTGCTGACCGATCCGACGGTCGTCTACCCGCGCAAGTCGAACCTCGCTTGAGCTAGCCGGCGCCGGCTACCACTCCCGCGGCGAGCAGGGCGCCGCCGTAGAGGATGTCGTGCTCGGAGACCTCCACCTGCTCGAGCGCGAACGCCTGCATCGCCTCCGTGAGCAGGATCATCCCCGCGACGATCGTCGGGGCGCGGTCAGGGTGCAGCCCGACGACCTCGCGGCGCTGCTGTTCGGTCATGTCTGCGAGGCGCGCGAGCAGCATTTCGACGGTGCCGAGCATCAGCTGGTAGCCGTGGACACGCGCGGGGTCGTACGGGTCGAGCTCCTGGTCGATCGACGCAGCGGAGGTGGCCGTGCCCGCGACTGCGATTCCACGCGCGACGGCGGCGCGCTGCTCGGCCGGCAGGCCGTCGAGGAAGGTGCGACGAACGTCGGCGGCGAGCGCTTGGAGCTCGTGGGGGTCAGGTGGGTCGGAATGGATGTGGCGCTCGCTCATGCGCACCACGCCGGCATGCAACGAGGTGTGGAAGCCGGCGCTGTGCCCGACGCCGAGGACGAACTCGGTCGAGCCGCCGCCGATGTCGATGACGACGGTCGGCTCAGCGGAGCCGGGCTGATCGTCGGCTGGCCGGCCGCTCATCGCGCCGAGGAACGTCAGCTGCGCCTCCTGCTCGCCGCTCAGAACGCGCGCGTCGAGCCCGAACCTATCGCGCACGCTCTCGGCGAACGCAGCCCCGTTGGATGCGTCGCGCACGGCGGAGGTGAGGACCGCGAGGTTTGCGCTCGCGCCGTTCGCGTCGATCGCCGCGCGGTAGTCCTCGAGCGTTCCGAACACGCGCTCCACGGCCTCGTCAGAAAGCGAGCCGTTGGAGTCGACGCCGTGGCCGAGGCGCGTGACGTTCGAGTGCCGCACGAGCTCGCGAACAGACGCATTGCTCGGATCGACGTCGGCGATCAGCAGACGGGTGGAGTTGCTGCCGATGTCCACTACCGCGACGCGCACCGGCAGGATGGTAGGGGGTTCGTGCCCGGCGGAGCACTCGCCGCCCTGGTCCGCCCGGGCCTGTTCACGTCGCGTTGGGCGCGGCCTCGGTGGCAATCCGGCGTGGGCCCGGTCGGCTGTTCTTTGCTAGAACATATGTAGCGACGCGGGGTGGAGCAGTCTGGTAGCTCGTCGGGCTCATAACCCGAAGGTCGCGGGTTCGAATCCCGCCCCCGCTATGAAGAAAGGCCCTGGTAATCGGGGCCTTTTTTCGTGGGTCGGATCCGCGGGCGGCTCGGCAAGAGTTCCAATAGGGTTCCGTTTGCGCGTGTGTTGGCATCGCGTTAGCCGTCGGCGTAGGCGCGAACTGGTATCGGGCGGCCGCAGCTCAGGACCAGACCTCCTGGCAGCATGACTCGATCTGGACGAGATGATTCTCGGGTTGCGAACCTCGCGGATGACGTTCCGCTCGGTGATTTGGCAAGGCTACGAGCGAGCGCGACCAAGGAGCGGCGGCCGGCGGGCTGGGATGGCGCCGAGCCGGGGCGAAGCCGGCACGAGATAAGCCGAGGGCCCGTGCTCTTCAGGAGCGCGGGCCCTCATGCTCGTCAATGCGTTTGAAGCTCAGGCGCTAGTTGATGCGGCGAGAGAAGGCCCTCGCCTTCGCGAGTGAGCAGGCAGCTACTGCCCGGGGGGCTTCGGAGGGGTCTGGTTTTTCTGGATGATGTCTCCGCCGACGGCGTAGATCCCTTCGGTGAAGGGGTTCGCCACCTGCAGGATCTGCGAAGACAGCGGCTGGGGGACCGGCTGCGGCTGACCGCTGTTAGGGGGTGTGTTGGACGACATTCTGCTCCTCTTGGTCGTGCGCCCCCTAGCTCCCGACAAGCTCAGACGTGGGGGACGCTTTACGAACGGAAATGTAGGTTCTGCGACGCCGAGTGTCCAGGAATCGAGCAGAATCGGGCGTCTGAGCGCCTGCTCGGGCTACAGGTAGGCACCGTCGGCGTCCGGTTCGGTGCGCTGCCTCCCGGCGGCCGCCGGAGACCAATAGGGTCCCGACATATGGACTGTCCGAAGTGCGGAGATCCGATGAGCGTCACGGACACGCGACGATTGCCGCGGAACCCCCAAGTCGTTCGTCGGCGACGCCGGTGTGACTCATGCGGCACGAGCTTCCAGACTGACGAGCGTCCTCGCCTGTGGATCAATCGAGGCGGCAGACGTGAGCCGTTCCTTAGGGGCGTGCTATTGGCGTCCCTCCGCCGCGCCGCCGATGGCAACAACCCGCAAGTCCCGGACAAGCTGCTGAGCGAGGCCGTACGACGTGTCGTTGTTGGTTTGCTGGCAGCCGAAAACCTCGAGCCGACCGCCGAGCAAATCAGGACTGCCGTCGGAACGACGCTCCGCGAACTAGACCTTGAAGATGTCGCTTTTCGATATGACCCTTCTTCGGACCCGTTCTCGTTCGCGGTCGGGAAGCGAGGTCGGCGACGATCTGAGCCGTTCGACCGCGACAAGCTCAAGCAATCAGTCTTGGCAGCTTCCGCTAAGTTCCTCGACGCTAGCGGGGTCGAACAAGTCGTAGATCAGGTCGAGAGCGAACTCGGCGGCACGAGCGCAGCCGTCGATACCGACCAGATCCGGCAGATGGTGTGCGCCGCGCTCCGTAGCCGAGACGAGCGAGCTTTCCTTAGGTACGCCCTCGGAGGGCCCGTCGCGGACCGAAACTTGGACGAGTTCCTAGATCGCGTCAGTCCAGTCGCGCAGGTTCGGAAGCGAGACGGGGCCGTCGTGTTGTTTGAGCGAGCAAAGCTCGCCAAGTCGATTCGACTCTCGTTCCTGTCTGGGCGGCGAGACGCTCAAGCAGCGAAGATCTCATCCTTCGTGGCCGCCGAGGAGCGTCGCATCCGGAAGAAGATGACGCTCAACCACCAGCCGGAGCCCACCGCCAACATTGGGACACGAGTCCTCTATTGGCTTCTCGACCGGGACGAGATAGCGTGGGCCAACTACTGGCTCACGTTCGCCAGCGATCACGCGCTGGTCGCTGGCGCAAGCCCGGCGCAGCGACTTGCCGAGGCACAGAACGACATGCGTGAGGCGAAACGCGCGCGGGAAGCGCGCAAGAGCGGTCGCCAATCCGACTAGGCGCGACACTTTCCCCGAGCCCAGCGCCGTCCAGTTTGACTACCCACGCCGTGGCTCACGCCGCGGCGAATCGTGAGCGCTGATGACGGCAGGCGCCTGCGACCTGAACGTCAGGGTCGGGGGCTCGTGCGGCAGCGCACCGTTCACGTCTCTATCAAGCCTGATCAGTCGTGTACTGTCTCCAAGTCCTCGATACAGCCGCTCGATGTTGACATTCATAGAGCTCACGGATATTCACTTTTCAGGTCGCCCCGCCGGCTCCCCGCATGAGCTCGACAGTCGCCTGCGGAACGAGCTGGTGCGGGATGCTTCCGCTTATGCCCGCATGATTGGGCCGCTGACCGGCGTGCTGGTGTGCGGAGATATCGCGTACTCAGCTGATCCGACCCAGTACGGCCAAGCAAGTGATTGGCTGCGCGACCTCTGCCTGAAGCTCGGGGTTCGCTCGGATCTCGTCTGGGTGATCCCCGGCAACCATGATGTCCAACATGCGAGGACGAAGAACCCTCAGGAGCGCCGCATTCGTGCACGCCTGCGAGAGCTCACAGGTGCCGCCCTGGACTCCGAGCTCGAGCGCGTGCTGTCAGACGCGAGTGACGGTCCGGCTCTTTTTGCCGCGCTCGAGAACTACAACAACTTCGCCGCGCAATATCTCTGTGACATTTCACCTCAGATGCCGTTTTGGGTTGATCGGCTTCCTCTCTCACCCTGCTATTCGCTCTGTCTGCGTGGCCTGAACTCGGCGCTGATCTCCGATACCTATGACGACGATGAGGGCGACCGTCTCGTGGTCGGAAACATGCAAGCCGTGATCCTGCGCAAAGACGAGGACGTACAGGTCACACTTTGCCACCACCCGTTTGAGTGGTTGCTCTGCGACGATGAGTTCAAGCGCGTTCTTGATTCCCTGGTGGCGTTGCAGGTCACCGGTCATGTCCATACGCACGTGCTGCGGGAGACCGACGGCGGATGGCATCTTTCGGCAGGGGCGTTGCAGCCGCCCCGGACCGAGAAGCCCTACGAGCCCCGCTATAACTTCGTGAGCCTCGAGGTCCGGTCCGGTGAACCGCCGCAGCTCGCGCTTCGAGTACACCCGCGTGTGTGGGACGGTCTACAGTTCGTGGCAGACAGCGACTATCCGGACGGCTACGTTGAGAAGACGGTCCCGCTCCGGGCGGTCCCATGCCCCGATGATCGGGGTGGTCGTGACCAGGAACAGACCGTCGTGAGCGCCGACGCGGACGCGCTGCGCCGCCTCACCCATCGAGTGGCCCTGCTTCAGCGCGCCGACCAGTTCGCGGCGGCTCGGGCCGCAGATGTGCAGCAGGGACCGCTCGCAGCCGTGCCCGCACGAGAGGTGCCTAAGGCGCTCATGGAGGCCGCCCGCCAGGCGGGCAAGCTCGCGGACCTCTGGACTGCGGTTGAGACGTATCATGGCTCTCAGCCGGGGTCCACCAATCCCTTCCTCGGATCTTGACCGTGCCCGATCAGTTTGAAGACATCCTCCGCGAAGCGGTTCTCACTCCTGAGACGGTGGATGTCGACGCGCTCCGGGTCGCCGTGCGGCCAGCTGGCGGGAAGATAAAACTGCCGCTCGTTCTAGATCTTGTACGGCTCGCACATCACCGACCGGCGAGCAGTGAGGGTAACGAGGCATTCCGTAAGGCCCTCAACGCCAAGGAGCGCGTGATCCAGGATTCGGGACAGGCTCAGCTCTTGAGTATTCTTGCAACGAGTACGCTCATTAACGCATTCAGTCTTAACGCCAACGCTGACCCTGGCGTTAACGCCGCCGCTATGGCGGTGCGGTGCGTTCGCCTTGCCGGCTGGACTCCAGCACATGTCGATCTCGGTCCGCACGCTGATCGCTGGCTCGAGTTTCGTTCCCGCGCCGCACGTGTACTTCCCGGGTTGCCGGGTCGCCCTCCCGACCTTCCAGCACCGGAGGGCATCAAACCGACCGAGCAAAGTCTCCCCGCGATCAGCGCCGCGCTCGACGCCGTTAGCTCCGAGATGGTCAATCGCGAGCGCCAAGCCCTCGACGCACTGGGCAGTCTGTCCGCCGCTGTCGCGGGCCGCGAACTGATCACCGAGGAGCAGCAGTCGCTCCTATGGTGGCTTGGCAGCGCGTGGGCGGTCAGCGACCCCATGCTCATGGCGATCACGTCCGCGAGCGAGCTTTCGTCGCTCACCCGTCTACTACCGGGACCGTTCGCAACCGAGGAGCTTCTACGCCGAAAGCTAGGCACAAGCTTTGAGAAGCCAGTCGAGATAGCGGCGCTCGGCGAGCGGGCGGCCACGGTGCCTTGGCCCGGCCTGACTCTCGACATTCCTCAGGCGGCGACAGAGTTCTTTCCGTTTCTCGCGATTCTTCGCGGCGGCGACCCGACGCTCATCGAGCCTCTCGAGCTTGCTGCGGGAACCGTTGCGCGCTCGCTCTACGACGAGGCGATGCTTGCGTACTCCGTGAGGGCCATGGCATGAGCAACGCTGGCGAGATCGACGACGCAACACCAGAGGATGCTTCGGCGACCGTGCCCGAGCTTCTGGAGGAGGCACCCGAGCTCGATGTCGACGCCGCGCTCGCCCAGACCGCGCGCACCGAGGTCGCACGAGGAGATGCTCTCACGCCAGAGGAGTCCTTCGCGATCGCTGCAGCGTCCCGTCCGACCGTCGTCGTCTTCGCTGGTCCGGTCGGAAGTGGCAAGACCACGCTCATGACGAATCTGTACGAGCGCCTCGGCCGCGGCCCAGTCGCCGGACGTCTGTTCGCTGGATCTCGCACGCTGCCTGGCTTCGAGCGCCGCTGCCATCTCGGCCGCGTCGTGTCTGGGTTGGACCGGCCTGACACTGATCGCACGGCCTTTGATGCTCTGCCCTGGCTTCACCTCCGCACGCGCGCTAGCGATCTTTGCTCTCCCTCGCAAGATCTGCTGCTTGGCGACTTTTATGGTGAACACTTCACCCGCCTAGTCGCGGGCACTACGCAGCCTGACGAGCTGCCGTTCCTACGTCGTGCTGACCATGTCTGCCTGATCGTCAACGGTGAACGGATCGCCTCTGAGGTTGCTCGAGTCTCTGAGAGGCAGGCTGCGCATGACCTGCTTCAGGTCCTACTACGAGACGGGACGCTCGCCTCAGCACAAGTGCTCAGCCTCGTATTGACGAAGCTCGACATGGTGCACCGTGCCGGCGTCGAGGCGCAGAACGTCGCCGACGAGCTTCTGCGTGGTCTGGCTGAGGAGGTTCGTAACTCGCACTCGCATACCGAGGTTCCGATCGTGCTGACGGCAGCTCGCTCGACAATCCCCGAGCTTCCGCTCGGCCACGGTCTCGAGGAGCTGCTCGCACTATGGGTCCGCCGGCCTCAGGTCCAGCTCGCGCATGTCCCACCGCCTGTCCCCGTGCAGGTGGTCAGCACGTTCGATTCGTTCAAATCGGGGGGGGTCTGATGGCTGAGCCCACACGCATTCTCATGATGGGCCTTCCCGAGTCTGGTAAGACCACGTATCTTGCGGCGCTCTATCACACGCTCCGGGCTGACCCCGAGATCGCGACGAAGATGCGGCTTCGAGAAGTGCCAGCTGAGCGCCAGTACTTCCACGAGATCGAGGAAGTCTGGCTGCGCTTCGAGCCGATGCCGCGTAGTCAGCACAGAGAGCCCGCACATGCCGGTCTTGCGGTGCTGGATCAAGGCAATCAGGAGATAAATCTCGAGATACCCGACGTGAGCGGTGAGACGTTCGACGCGCTCTGGGAGGGCGGAGTGTGGCTTGAGAGTCTCCGCTCGCTTGCGGGCTCCGCTGCGGGCCTCCTTCTGTTCGCCCGCGCCGACCGCGTGGACTACCCCGAGCTGATCACCGTCGAGGACCCTGACCGGCCTTCTGCCGAGACTGTCGTCGCAAAAGCCTGGGAGCCGGGCGACGCTCCTACGCAGGCCAAGCTGGCGGATCTGATCGAAACCGTGTGGGATGTCTCCCCCCACATTCGTGTCGCGGTCGCAGCATCAGCGTGGGACCGGGTCGCCGCGGAGGGGCTTGCTCCCGAGCAGTGGCTGGAGCTCAACCTGCCGCTGTTGTGGCAGATGCTTGAGAGCAACCGAGAGGATCACCCATGGCGGACGTTCGGCGTGAGCGCCCAGGGTGGAGACCTAGAAGATCCGAAGGCTCGACTGGCGCTGGCCAAGTGCGACCCGCCCGGGAGTCGTGTTTTGGTCCGTGACGGTGGGGACAGTCACGACCTAACCCTCCCGCTCAGCTGGCTTCTCGGCACCGATGCGTAGGGCCGTCGGCGTGGTGTTGCATCAGGCCCTCCACGGCTATCGGAATGGACACCGCCTCCTCGCGAGCTCAGTCTCGCTTTCGCAGTCCGACCAGCAGGTGATGCTGGGCCTCAGTGACACCGCAGACTTCCGATACGCCTCGTCGTTGCCTCGTCTCTTGAGCGGTTACCCATTGCCCGAGCAGGGCTTCTTCGTCCTCGCTATGACGTGGCCGGCGCCTGAGCAGCGTCGGCCAGGATGCGTCTGGACCCACAGCCTGCTGGTGGACACGACCGACCTAGGCAAGTTGCGTTTCCCTGACGGACTGCTGGGCCTGTATCGCCGTCCGGACCTCCACGAACAGGACTTTCTTACACGGTTCACTGCTCCTCTTGAGCATTCTGACGTGCGAACGCCGGATTTCGCCGGCGTCCCGGAGGATCTGCTGCGCACGCTTATCTGGGCAATCTATGAACCGCCACCACGTCCTGTCGCCGCGGTTCGGTTGCCACTCGAGCCCGGGAACGGTGCGCGGCTGCTACTCCGTCTCTGGGGTCAGCAGTGGCCTGAGCTGCGGAGGAACTTCTCGTTTGCAGAGGCAGTTACGCCGCGCCATCTCGAGGGTCAGGTCTTTGATCTTCAGCTCGCCGAGGTCCGCCAGCGACGAACTTCCGCTGACTTCTCCGGAGTCAGAGTCGTTAACGGCGTGCCGGATGTTCGTCTGCCCGGCTGGTGCACGGCGGCTTCTGAGGATCTGTGCTCGCCGGGCGAGCTCACGCGTTTCCTAGCGGCGTATGGACCGGAATCCGGGGCGTCGCCCGCGACCCTCGCGACCCTAGTGCAGATCTGGACGGCGGCTCGGCAGGCTGCGCCAGCCCAAGAGCTCGTCAGCACGTTCCGCTCTGCGTTTCCGCGGAGCACTGAGGTGCCCAAGCTGAGGATGGCGCTGTTTGGTCCCTCCCCCGAGCGCTCGGGGGTTGAGGACCTACCCATCCTGCTCGCGCTTCTTTCGGCACCCGAGGTGGCGGGAGACACGTTCGAGCAGATGGAGATCTCCAACCGGGCCGCCATCGTGACGGAGACTGCAGAGGGCTCGGCAGCGCTTCTCAGCGCTCTGGCAGACAATCCGAATCGGTCGCGCGTCGCTGGGGCCCTCGTCGCGGGCCTGGTGCGCTCGCCGCAACCCGATGGTTTGCTAGACGCCGCTTCATCTCGTGAGGCGTCATTTTCGGTCCTAGTGCGCCGGCATCCGCGGATCGCGACGCTTCCCTCTGTCTGGTCTGGTGTCGATGATGCGCAGCGGCTTTGGCTCGGGCTCCGAGACGCTCGGCCGGCGCGCTCGATACGGATCCAGATTGTCGGTGCGATACTCGACGTGGACGCGCATGTCGACCGTGCCGACCTGCTTGATCGCTGGCCGGAGGCGGCGGTCACCGTGCTCGAGTGGCTGTCGGGCAACCTCGAGAAATCTTCGGCTGCGGCGTGGCTGTCAGCACTTCCGCCTGAGCAGGTCACGGATTGGCTGCGTTCCCATACGGATGCTGAGCTCCTTGAGGCACTCGGCTCTACGTGGTCTTCCGATGCTCTTGCCGCGATCCCCGAACAAGTGTGGCTAGAGGCCTCATGGTCCCCGGAGGCCGCACGTGATGAGTCGCTCGCGCGCCTGTTCGCGGCTTCTCTCCGGTGGCTTGTGTCCGAACGAGGCGTAATCGCGGCCCAGCTCTTTGATCGCCTGTTCCCGAAGGCCATCGCGGGCCGATTGGACGCAGCTAGCCTGCGCGATCTGCGGACGCTCACGCCCGACCTGCCTGACGCGCCGCCCGAGCGGCGGCTTGCGCGGGCCATGAACCGTGCTCTCCGCCGGGCCGCCTCACCGGAGGCTGCCTTCAGCGTCACGGATCGTGACGGGTTTGCTCAAATCCTTCAAGAGGATAAGAACCGGGGGCTCGCGCGAAATCTCGCGCAGGTGCTCACTGCAGAGCCCGCGATCGCGAGCACGTGGCAGATCGCGGTCATCGACAAATCGGTCGCCAGTAAGAACAGAAAAGGTAGCTTGGTCAAGACAGTCGAGGACGCCTTCAATGTTGTGCGAAAGCTGGGATGATGGGTCGTGCAGGCACGCCCCCGCCCCCAAGCCCTCCCGTATATCCTTGAGATCGGAGTGTGGGGACGAAGTGGCGCCCTCTCATAGCCGGGTATCAGAGCGCGCTTGGCCTGGCCGAGCAGTCATGCGTCCCAACTGGTAGCTCGGACGCATGCTCACAGTCTCCGACGGCTTAGACGCGTAAGCACCTTCGAGCCGAATCCAGCGTGCGTTGACGGCGACAGCGCACGCGGCCGGCTGCACAACGCCAAGGCCGGACAGACCAGATGCACGGATGTGCGTTCGCTGTGCGAGCGCTGTGCAATTCGTTGGCCGTTTTGGGGCGCTCAGGGTCATCACACATGTGATGACGGCAGCAAGCATCCCTGCGTCCGGAGGCGGCGGCTACGCGCGCTACCTGGAGAGCAAGACGGTGGCGCCCGAACGCGGGGACTACTACCTGACCCCAGACGGCGAGATGACGCAGGCGGCGGGCCGTTGGCTCTCCGATGAGGAGACGCTGGCGAGGCTCGGGGTGCAGGCAGGCGAGCCAGTCGATGGGGCGGACTTCATCGCGTTGATGGATGGTCGCCACCCGGGCACCGGTAGATGGTTGCGACCCGAGGGCGCCGGTGGCGGCAGGGGCGGAGGGATCGATGTGACGTTCAGCGCCCCGAAGTCCGTCTCGACGGTGTGGGCGCTCGGCGACCCGTGGCAGCGCGAGCAGATCGAGGGCGCCCACGCCAGGGCCGTGGAGAGCACGGTGAGGTACCTGCGCGAGCAGGTTCCGGTGGTACGCCGCCGCTACAGCGGCCAGGTCGTGGAGGAGCACGCCAAGGATGTGATCGCCGCGGAGTACCGGCACACGACCGCGAGGGGAGTCAGCGGGGCGCAGGCCCCAGATCCGCAGCTGCACAGTCATGTCGTGATCAGCGGGGCGGTGAGGGAAGACGAGAGGATCGTCGCGGTCGCTTCGCGCCCGATCTTCTGCTCGGCCCGCGAGCTGGGCGCCTTCTACCGCTCATCGCTCGCCGAGGAGCTGGCAGAGGAGGGCTATGAGATTGAGCGCGGGACGGGTAAGGACGGCCGGTACTTCGAGATCGCCGGGGTGCCGCGTGGCCTGACCGAGGAGTTCTCAGGACGTAGCCGAGAGGTCGCCAGAGCTGCGGAGCGTTTCCGTGCCCGCCATGGCCGGGCACCGGAGCGCGGGGAGCTGCGCAACCTCGCGCTCGAGAACCGCCGCGCCAAGGAGCTGACGACCCGCGGGGACCTGCAGCGGGTGTGGAGCGAGACGGGCCGTCGCCACGGGTTCGGGCCCGACCAGGCCGTGCGTCTGATCGGAGCGTCCGAACGGCCAGGGGTCGAGCGCCCCGTCGAGGATCGCATCGAGTCGAGGTTGACCGAGCAGCACGCCGTGTTCCAGGCGCGCGATCTGCACGCAGTCGCGTTGGAGCAGACAGCCGGGGAGATGCCACCGGAGCAGGCGCTCGCCGTCGCTCGGGAGATGGTCCGTGACCGGCGGGTGCTCACCCTGGAGGGCGGGCGGATGACCACCCTCGCCGTGCGCGCTCAGGAGCAGGCCATCGAGCGCCGTGCTGAGCTGCTCGCCCAGCCAGCTGGCCGGGACGTCGGCGAAGACGCTCGCGCAAACGCTGTGCGTGAGGTCTCCGAGCACATCGGGGGACCACTGAGCACCGAGCAGAATCACGCGCTGCGAGTTCTCACGGGTCCCGAGCGTGCCGCGGTGCTCGTCGGCCCGGCGGGGACCGGGAAGGGCGTGGTGATCGACGCCGCCGCCCGCGCCGAGCAGCACGCCGGGCGCCAGACGATCGGGATCGCCGTGTCCGGGTCCACCGCCGAGCGGCTCGGAGCCGACAGCCCAGCACTAACCGACCGGACGCTGACACTCGACTCGCTGGTCGCCCGCGCCAAGACCGGGACCATCGAGATCGACCAGGCCACGACGGTCTTCCTCGACGAGGCCGGGATGGTCGACCACAAGCGCATGGATGCCCTCACCGAGCTGGTCGAGCGCTCCGGAGCAAAGCTGATCGCCGTCGGTGACGGCAAGCAGCTCCCCTCGATCGGGCCGGGCGGGATGTTCGACCGGCTCGCCGCCCATACCCCAAACGCAGAGCTCACCGACATCCGGCGCACCCAGGACCCCGACGAGCGCGGGGCATGGGCTGCCCTTCGGGCCGGCGAACCTGAGCGCGCGATGGCGCACTACTTCAAACGCGCACAGCTTCACTTCTCGAACACCCGCGGCGAGGCCGGCGAGGCCGCCATCCAGCGCTGGATGACACTCGCCGAGAAGCACGGCATACGCCAGGTCGCGTTGATCGCTGACGCCTCCAACAAGGAGATCGACCGACTCAACGCTCGTGCCCAGCACCTCCGCGCCGAGCGCGGCGAACTCGGCCACCGCGAGATCCCACTCGAACACGCCCACTACGGGCTGCGCTGAAGGCGACATCGTCGCCTTCACATCCCAACACCGCCCACCGGGCCAACCGCGGGTGGAGAACGGAACCCGCGGCCAGGTCACACGCGTAGGCGAGCGCGGCGGCCTGACGGTGGAGCTGGACGGCTCAGGGCGTTCGGTGCGCCTCGCCGGCGAGGACGTCGACTCGCTGCGCCTCGGCTATGCCCAGCACGTCTATCGCCAGCAGGGCGCAACGGTCGAGCGGACCGTCGTGGTCACCGGCGGCTGGCAGACCAGCAATGAGAGCGCCTACGTCGAGGCGACCCGCGCCCGCCAGGGCACCGACTGGTTTCTCGCGCGCGAGGAGCTCGGCAGCCAAGGGCAAGACGCCGACCGCGTCATGCAGCTCGCGCGCAGAATGGGCACCAGCCGAGCGCAGACACCGTCCCTCGCCTACGAGCCCTACGACCCCGCATTCGGCCCCGGCTACGACCTCGGGCCGCTGCGAATCCTCCGCGTCCCGGCCATCCTGATCCGCTCCAGCCGCAATCACGACCGCTCGATGGTCAACCGCAACGTCGATCGCGGGCGCTGACCGGGTCGCCCCAGACGGCTTCAACGCTATTTGACGCCGGCGAACAGATCCGAGGGCGGGATATCGAGCGCCACAGCCAAGCGCATGATCAGACCAAAGGAAGGAGTGGCCTTGCCTGTCTCAAGTCGAGAGATGTACGTGTACAACACGTCAACCTTGCGCGCGAGGTCGGATTGGCTGAGGCCGCCTCTCTCCCGGGCACGAGCGAGATTGGCGCCGAACTGCTGCTCGGGGCTCATGGGCGGGAGCCTATCCACAGGGCTATAGCACTCTACGTGCTACATTTTACCGTGCGATAGCGGTCGCGCGTTCGGTTCGGCTCAGACCACCGCGACAGACACCACAAAACTAAGTGGCCCCGGCGCAGTTGAAGCTGCCCGGGGCCCGGCAAAGAAGGAGTGACCCTTCCATGCAAGATCAACCTAGCCAAGTTCTGGGCGAGTGCGACCTGCGGATCGAACGGGCGAACATCCTGCAGTTCCTTCGCGACGATCACGGGTAACGCTGGTCGCGCGCAGAGCTCGAGGTCGAGATCTCCAACGTCGAGCCGCTCGACATCGGCAACGCACTCGCGAGGCTCGATCGGGACGGCATCGTGCAGATCTCCGGCGAGTCAGTCGGGGCGTCTCGCGCGGTCAGGCGGCTGGATGAGCTCGGGCTGATCGCGATATAGGCGCTTCAGGATGCCCCGGCAGGCACCCAGCAGCAGGGTCGGTGGCGCCGACTGCGACGAGTCTCCAGCGACGCGCCAATGCCGTCCCCATCTACTCCTCGCCCAACTCGTTGGCCGTTTCCGGCCACTTGGGGTCATTAACGGGATGAACGGGACAGAACCCACAAGCACCGCCGTAGTCGAGTCGATACTCGCGGACGGGCCGCTGCTGTGTCCCCACGAGGCGGCCGCGTTGCTGTCCGTGAAGCCGAGCTGGGTCTACGAATCCGTGCGCGCCCACCGGATACCGTGCCTGCGCGTCGGACGGCACATCCGCTTCACCCGCGCGATGCTCGAACAGTGGCTCGCCGAGCAAGTCGACGGCTGATGCCCCGCACGACGTGGGACACCGACACGGGGGTCGCCGGCGATGAGTAGGCGCTCCTACGGCAGCGGTCGTCTCTTCGAGCGAGCCGACGCGGCTGGGCAGGTGAGCTGGTACGGCTCGTGGTGGTCCGGCGGCACTCGCGTCAAGCGCAAGATCGCCGCCAAGCGCACCCCGGGTACCGCGGACGGACTGACACGAGCCCAGGCCGAGAAGGAGCTGCGCAAGCGCATCGAGCGCGACGTGATCGTGCCGGGCGCCGCCAGGCGCACGCTGGAGGAGGCCGGCGGTGCCTACGTCGATCACCTGGAGCATGTGATGGAGCGTAAGCGCTCCACGATCCAGGACTACCGCGGACACCTGCGCCGTCATCTCGTGCCGTTCTTCGGCGAGCGCCCGATCGACAAGATCGAGCCAGCCCAGGTGGCGCAGTACCTCAAGCGCAAGCGCAGCGACGGCCTGTCCTCAAAGACCGTCCAGAACCACCTGAACTTCCTCCACGGCGTGTTCGCGTTCGCGATCAAGCGCGGCTGGGCACAGAGCAACCCGGTCGCCTACGTCGACCGCCCCAAGAAGAACCGCTCCCCGCACCAACGCGTCCGATTCCTACAGCCACCCGAACTGGACAAGCTGATCGACGCGGTGCCGGAGGACACCCTCGGCGGCGTCGAGCGGGCGCTATATCTGGCCGCCGCGCTCACCGGCCTGCGCCAGGGCGAGCTGCTCGCGCTGAGGTGGCTCGACATCGACTGGCAGGTCGGGCGCGTACGCGTGGCGGACAACTTCACGCGCGGGCAGATGGACACCCCCAAGTCCCACGAAGGCCGCTCGGTCCCGATGGCCGCACGGCTCGCCCGCGAACTCGATGAGCTACGCCGACGCTCGCGCTTTCCCGCAGACAGGGATCTCGTCTTCTGCCACCCCGACACAGGTCATGTCCTCGACCCTTCCAAGATGCGCAAGCGCTTCAAGGACGCTCTCGCCGAAGCAGGTGTGCACGAGATCACCTTCCACGAGCTCCGCCACACCTTCGGAACGCAGATGGCTGCCGCCGGCGCACCGCTACGCGCGATCCAGGAGTGGATGGGCCACGCCGACGCGAAGACCACCGAGATCTACCGCCACTACGCGCCCGATCCCTCCAACGGAGCCGCGTTCGTCGAACGGGCATTTGGGGACGGCCGACCCCGGAGAATCGACGCAGGCGATCGGTACGCTCCGGAGCCAGATGCCTGATCCGCCTGCTCATCGGTCGGCCGAGACTCCCGAGTCGCCGCGCAGCTACGAAGAGTTCCTCGAGGACATCAAGGCGCGCATCCGCAGCGCTCAGGCGCGTGCGGCCCGCGCGATCAACGCGGAGCTCATCGACGTGTACTGGCAGATCGGCCAAGAGATTCTGCGACGCCAAGGTGAGGAGGGGAATCGCCGCGGACGTGGCGGGCCCAAGATCATCGAGCGGCTGTCTGTGGACCTGCGGGCGGCTTTTCCCGGTGCGCGCGGGTTTTCTGTGAGCAGCCTCCGCTACATGCGTGCCTTCGCTGCAGCATGGCCCGAGCGGGAAATGCTCCAGTCCGGTACTGGAGCATTGCCTTGGGCTCACATCATGCTGCTGCTGGACAAGCTCTCCGACCGCCCGACACGCGACTGGTACGCAGCTCGCGCGTCGAGCTGGTCCAAGGCGGAACTCGCGCACCATATCGCCAGCCGCCTGCATGAGCGGCAAGCGGCGGCGATCACCAACTTCGATCGCACGCTACAGGCCGGTGACGCTGAGGTTGTGCAGCGGATCACCCGTGATCCCGTGGTCTTGGACTTCGTGCAGCTCGCCGAAGGCGCCAAGGAGCGCGACCTGGAAGCGGCCTTGCTGGGCGACATCGAGCGCTTCATGCTCGCGCTGGGCGAGGGCTTCTACTTTGCTGGGCGCCAGAAGTCGCTGGAGATAGGCGGCGAGGAGTTCATTCTCGACCTCCTCTTCTACCACCACCCGACTCGCCGCTTTGTGGTCATCGACCTCAAGATCGGCCCCTTCCAGGCTGAGTTCGCGGGCAAGATGAACCTCTACGTCAACGCCGTCAATGAGCTCGTTGCGCACGACGAGGATCGCGCCACCGTTGGCTTCATCCTCTGCGCCGACCGCAACGCGGCGGTCGCCCACCTGACCCTGCAGGGGATCGCCACCCCGATCGCCGTGACTCGCTACACCGTCGGCGAGCGCGGTGTCCTGATGGCCGGTGAGGATGTCCAGATCACCGAAGGCCTCGCAGGCGAGATGGAGGGCCTGCGGCGGGTGGAGCAGCAGGTCGCCGAGTTTGCCGCCCGCCGGGCACGCGAGTTGGCGGAGGGCTCCGAGGACACCGAGCCGTAGATCCGCTGCGTCTGCTGCATGGGCCTGGCTACTCGGGATTCCTGTCAGTGGGAACACGGAAGACTTCGGCAAGCCGCTGCAGCGTAAACGGCTGTCGCAGCTTGGCGACGACGTTCTGGTTGGCGAACATGCCCTTCTCCCAAACCGCCTGCTCGCGCGGCCGGACGTCGATCCAGCGCACCCGCGCCAAATACTCGCTCTGCTCTGGATCGTCCGCGTCCTCGCCCATGTTGGACGCCTCGAGCGGCGCTTGTAGGATCGGCACGGTCACGCCATCGACCTCGACGTCGAAGTCGCTGATCGCGACTGCCGGAGCGATCACCTCACCCATCCCTACATAGCCGGTCCCGGGGATCGCGGCCCAAACACGGGCTCCCTCGAAGAGGTTGCTCATCGCCTTGCGGTACTTCTCGCCATGGCCTGCGGAAACGAACCCGTAGCGGCGCATGTCATCCCAGTTGCGATGCTGGTTCTCCCCGACGGCGACAAAGAAGTCGAGTCCGCTCCAGGGAGCCTGCTTCTTGCCGCTGGCGCCGCTGGAAGCCTCGATCTCGGGATCGCTCAGCCAGGATCGCGCCAGATACTCCCGGTCGCCGTCTTGTAGGTACTCAAAGAACAGAACGTTGATCGGCACCCGATAACCCCGCAGATACTCCACGATCTGCTCGCTGCTGGTGTCGATACCACCGGCGACCACAACGAGGTGATGATCGGTATTGATGGACTCCGGCAGGTCGCCCTCGAAGTGACTGGTGAACGCCGAGTCGAAGTCCTCGCCCTGGTGGTGCTTTGCGTATAGCTCTCTGACCGCCTCGAGCGAGAGACCCTGTGCCCAGAACCCATACTCCAGTGCCTGGGCGACGACCTCACGCGGGGTTCGATCCCGCTTGAGCTCGATGACGTACAGATCTCCTCCACCGTCGATGGCCAGCAGATCGATGCGCTTGCCGAAGTCGGTGATGACCTGCCGCCCGATCTGGAAGAGATCGTCCAGGCCAAGGATGTCGAGTCGCGCCTGGATGATCTTCTCCAGGCGCTCCTCGGATGCGATCACGTTCGAACGCACCTGCTGCGCCGACTCCCCGTCCAGCCTCCAGAGCCCGAACTTGACTGGCATCGGCAGTGCGTCTACTTCGCGGGGTCTGAGCGGTCGCGGTAGCCATCGTGGTCGGCTGCCACCTGCTGCTCGTGCCAACGACGGTCGCTGCGAGCGCGGCCACGATGGCGCTCGGCCTGGTGCTTGTGTGGCTTGCACAGCAGGCATCCGGCGCGCGTGCTCTTCGGACCCCTACGCGTGTGGTGTGCCATCCGAAGGATGGTTGCATGACTCGCCACCGCGGTGGTCCCCGGTGGGCGCTGCCCGCGTAGGCGGTCTCGGGAGGCGTCCGTCCGCACGACAAGATGCCCTTGTGATCGCCCTGCACGCCGTCTGGTCGCGCGACTCGCAGCTTTGCGCGTGGGGAGAGGACTCCGACCTGCCCGCGCGGGCTGCGTCCAGCGAGCTCGTCGATACAGGTTTGCGCACACGTTGGCGCGCACACGACCGTGAGCTTCGGCTTTGCTAAAGGCTCACTGAAGCAGCCGTCTCGTTCCCGGAAGACTGCTCTTCATGCCTCGGATCGAGGCGATCGCCGGCGCTGCGTATACCGGTCCCCTCCGGAGGCTAACGTGCTTGAGTGTGGAGCCTTTCGAATTTAGACCGTTCGCGCATCTCGCAACACCGAACGTTGCGCTTTACAGGCGGGTGATGGCGGAGTTCGTCGCCGCGAAGCGGCGCTTCGTGGTGCATCTGCGCACCGAGGATCTTCATGAGGCTCTCGCCCGCGCCGATTGCGATGGGCACGTACCTGTCGAGGCGGTCGCCGACGCCCTCGGGCAGCTCGTCGAGTGGGGCAACCTACGCGCCGACCCTGATACGAGCCGCGTGACGACGGTCGAGGACTTCCACCGCGCGCGCTTCCTCTATCAGCTGACCCACCCGGGCGAGGCCGCGGAGCGGGCGCTCGCCGTGTACGACGAGCAGCTCGAACGGCGTGGTGCTCTGCAGGCGGTTGCGTTGACGGACATAGTGACCCAGCTGCGGGCGCTGCGCGAGCTCGCCGTCCAGGCTCAGCCCGATCCCGGAAGCGTGGGGCTGCTGCTACGCGACCTCGTGGCGCGCTTCACCGACCTCGCCGGCAACGCCCAAGCGTTCATGGGGTCGCTGCAGCGCACGATCGACCTGTATGACGCCGACGTGGACGCTTTCCGCGCCTATAAGAATCACCTCGTCGATTACCTGGAGCGCTTCATCAAGGATCTCGTCACCGTGGGCGGGGAGATCTCCGCGCTGCTCGGCGAGCTCGAGCAGGCGGACGTGTCGCGTCTGCTCGGCATCGCGGCGCGCCGCGATGCCGAGGACGCCGCGCCGGGCGGCGAGGATGACGGCGCCGCCGGCGAGGACCCTCGCGAGGTGGCCTATCTCGTCGAGGTCGCGGCCTGGGAGGAGCGCTGGCGGGGGCTGCGGCAATGGTTCGTCTCCCAGCCCGGCCACCCGAGCCAGGCCAAGCTGCTGCGCAGCAGGGCGCGGCAGGCGATCCCCGATCTGCTCACGGTGGTAGCGACGCTCAACGAGCGTCGCTCCGGGCGCTCCGACCGCTCGGCCGACTTCCGTGCGCTCGCGCAGTGGTTCGCCGAGGCGCCCGACGACGCCGCTCTGCATCGGCTGTGGCGCACCGCGTTCGGCGTATACGGGTCGCGGCACCTCGTCCTCGACGGTGACACGCGCCAGGCACGTGAGGAGCAGCCCGTGCCGGTGTCAACATCCTGGATGCAGGCGCCTCCCCTACACATCAGTCCACGCCTGCGGCGCACCGGCAGCTACGAGCGCCGTGGCCATCCCAACCGCGTCGCCGACCGCGAGGACGCCCGTCGCCTGCTGGCGGAGCTTGCAGCGCGGCAGACCGAGCAGACCGCCGCCGCGCGCGCTCGTCTCGCTACCGGCCGGCCGACCAACCTCGGTGAGCTTGGAGAGCTCGATCGGGATGCCTTTGGCCTGTTCCTGGCGCTGTTGGGCGACGCCCTCTCCGCCCGTCGATCGGGCCAGCGAGAGGTTGCCACCACGACCGCCGACGGCACCCTGCACGTCCGGCTGGTCGCGCTCGCGGACGCTCAGCTGATCGAAATCCACACCCCGACCGGCATCTTTCGCGGGCCCGATCACGTGATCGAGATCGCCGACCTGAACCCATATCCGAATGGCGCGAGTGCAGTGACGCTTGGCTCCTCCCGCGGTGCGGGTGCCGAGCGCCAGGCGAGTCCTCCGGCGGTCCTGGCGTGAGCCAAGCGCTCGAGAGTGCGCTCGACCACGCGCGATCGGCAGAGCTGCGACGGGCGGCGCGCGCGTTGCTGCGCCGACCGATGCTGCGCGCGGGTGGCGCCGAGGCTGAGGACTTCCGCCTCGTCCGCCGTCACGCCGGTGAGCTGCGCTCGTGGTTCGACACGAACACGGGCTGGCGGCTGATCGTCGACAGCGAGGTGGCGAGACTGGTCAAGCTCGCGCCCACGACCGACGACCCGACGCATCCCGCGCGCGACGCGCGCTCGCGGGTGCCGTTCAGCCGCCGACGTTATGTGCTCACGTGCCTCGCCCTGTCGGTGCTCGAGCGCTCCGATGCGCAGATCACCCTCGGGCGCCTGGCCGAAGGTGTGATCCTGGCGGCCGCCGACGAGCGGCTCGCGCGGGCGGGTGTCGTGTTCCGGCTCGAGGGACGCGAGGA